>CAVROK010000006.1:0-57290 GCA_963722835.1 uncultured Actinomycetota bacterium | reverse complement strand
CAGATGGTGACGACGATCTTGCCGCGCGGGTGGCCCTCCTCGGAGAGGCGGTGCGCCTCGGCGATCCGCTCGAGGGGGAAGGTCTCGGCGATCGTCACCGACAGGTTGCCGTCGTCGACGAGCTGGGTGAGGGCGGCGAGCCCGTCACGGTCGGGGCGGACGAAGACGTAGCGACCGCCGAGGTCGAGCACGGTGTCGGGCTCGATGATCGAGACGACCCGCTTGCCGCCCTTGACCTGGTGGGGTGCGTCCTGGAGCGCGTCACCACCGATGAGGTCGAGCACGCCGTCGACGGGTCCACCCGACCGACGCGAGCTGCTCACTGATCGGGCCGGCCGTGTAGTCGAGCACGTCGTCGGCGCCGAGCTCACGCACGTAGTCGACGTTGTCGGCGCCGGCCGTCCCGATCACGTGGGCACCGAGGGACTTCGCGATCTGCACCGCGAGGTGCCCGACCCCGCCCGACGCGGCGTGGATCAGGATCCGCTCGCCGGGCTTGACCTCGAGGGCCTCGACGAGTGACTGGTAGGCCGTGAGGCCGGCCAGCGGGAGCGCGGCGGCTTCCTCGAAGCTGAGCGACGCCGGTTTGGGCGCGACCGTTCGCTCGGGAGCGGGCACCAGCTCGGCCGCGGTGCCGAACGCGACGTCGTCGCGGCGTACGTAGGCGAAGACCTCGTCGCCCTCCTGCACGCCGGTACGCACGGCCGGACCGACCGCTTCCACCACGCCGGCCACGTCCCAGCCGGTGATGATCGGGAGGTGGTGGGGGTAGGCGCCCTGCAGGTAGCCCTCGCGGATCTTCCAGTCGACCGGGTTGACGCTCATGGCCCGTGCGCGCACGAGCACGGTGTCGGGACCGACCGGTGGGTCGTCGACCTCGCGGACCTGGAGCACCCCGGCGTCGCCGTACTGGTCGTAGATCGCTGCGCGCATCGTCGTCCTCTCGTTGGCGTGTTCGTCCTTCACGTGCCCGAACACGCCACGTCGATGCGTATTCCGCGACCGGTGTGGCGGAGGTGAGTCAGGCGGGCGTGGCGGCGCGCACGCGGCGGGAGATGATCGAGCCCCAGATGGTGGCGAACACGAACATGAAGATCGAGTAGACCGCCGCGGGCACCGAGATCTCGGTCTCGTCGAGCACCTCGACGGCCACGAAGATGGCCAGCGTCGCGTTGTGCACACCGATCTCCATCGACGAGGCGATCGCCTGCGCCTCCTTGATGCCGAAGGCCTTCGGCACGACGTACCCGAGCACCAGGCTGATCGCGCAGAACAGCGCCGCGGCGAGGCCGACGTCCGCGAGGTAGTCGCCGACGTTCTCGCGCTGGTCGACCAGGATGCCGAGCACCAGCACCGCCAGGATCACGGCCGAGCCGATGCGCACCGGTCGGTCCATCCGCCCGGCGAACTCCTGGGACCGCGACCGCACCAGCATCCCGATCGCGACCGGCACGAGGACGATCGCGAACACCGAGACCACCTCGGAGAACGGCAGCGAGACCTCGTCGCCGCGGTCGTAGTACTCGATCGCGAGCCCCGTCACCAGCGGCAGGGTGAACAGCGCGATGGCCGAGTTGATCGCCGTCAGGGTGATGTTGAGGGCGACGTCACCGCGGAACAGGTGGCTGAACAGGTTGGCGCTGGTGCCACCCGGGGACGCGGCGAGCAGGAGCATCCCGATGCCGAGCAGCGGCGGCAGGTCGAGCAGCACCACGATGCCGAAGCAGATCGCCGGCAGCAGGATCAGCTGGCAGCCGAGCGCGACCGCGACCGCCCGGGGCTGGCGGCCGATCCGCCGGAAGTCGGCGACGCTGAGGTCGAGCCCGAGCCCGAACATGATGATGGCCAGGGCGATGGGCAACCCGACGGTGGTGAGCGCGGAGTCCATGACCGGACTGTAGTGACCCGCACGCCCGAGCAGGGAAGCGATCATCGGTGTCGGAGGGGGACTCGAACCCCCACGCCCAGGCACAGGTACCTAAAACCTGCGTGTCTGCCGATTCCACCACTCCGACGGGTGCGCGGCCGAGTCTAGAACCCGAGAGGGCAATTCTGGTTGCTCGGAGTATGCCGAGAGGGCGCTTGCGGTTGCCCGTCGTACGCCGAGGGCACCTGCGGTTGAGCACGTCAACCAGAACCGCTCGATCGGCGCCTCACTGCCAACCAGAACTGCCCTCCAGCACGGTTCAGCCAACCAAGATCGCCCGGTCGGCGGACTCGTGCCAGGCGGCAGTGTCGAGACCCAGGTCGCGGCGGAGCTTGGCGACGTGGCCGGTGGCCTTGACGTTGTACTGCGCCACCTCGACCTTGCCGTCCTCGTCGACCACGATCGTCGAGCGGATCACGCCCTCGACGGTCTTGCCGTAGAGCTTCTTCTCCCCGAAGGCGCCGTACGACGTCATCACCGTGCGGTCCTCGTCGGCGGCCAGGGTGATGGTCAGGCTGTCGCGCTCGCGGAACTTCGCGAGCTTGGCGGGCTTGTCGGGGGAGATGCCGATGACCTCGAAGCCGGCACCGCGCAGGGAGTCGAGGGAGTCGGTGAAGTCGCAGGCCTGCTTGGTGCAGCCGGCGGTCATGGCGGCCGGGTAGAAGTACACGATCACCTTGCGCCCGCGCAGGCCGGAGAGCGAGACCTGGTCGCCGGTGTCGGTGGGCAGCGTGAAGTCGGGGGCGGTGTCGCCGGGGGAGAGGCGGGCGGGCTGGTCGCTCACGGGTGAGGGCTCCTGTCTGGTCCGGCTTGTTGCGAACAACTTGCAGTAAGTAGTGTGTCTCGTATGCACGTCCCCGACGGATTCCTCGACGCCCCGACCTCGATCGTGACCGGAGTGGTCGCTGCGGGCGGAGTCGCCGTGGCCCTGCGGGGGGCGCGTCGCGAACTCGACGACCGTACCGCGCCGATGGCGGGCCTCGTCGCCACCTTCGTCTTCGCCGGGCAGATGATGAACTTCCCGGTCGGGGCCGGCACCAGCGGGCACCTCCTCGGCGGCGCGATGGCGGCCGTCCTCGTCGGTCCCTGGACCGGCGTGCTCTGCGTGACGACGGTGCTGCTCGTGCAGGCGCTGTTCATGGCCGACGGCGGCATCACCGCACTCGGCACCAACGTGACCCTGATGGGCCTGGTCGGCGTGGGCGTCGGCTGGCTGGTCTTCGTCGGCGTCCGGGCCGTGCTGCCCAAGCGGCTCTCCATGGTCGCCCCGGCTGCCGCGGTCGGTGCGCTGGTCAGTGTCCCGGTGGCCGCGACCGTGTTCACGTTGCTGTTCGCGATCGGCGGCACGGCTCCCGTCGCCACGAGCACGGTCCTCACCGCGATGGTGGGGTGGCACACCGTGATCGGTCTCGGCGAGGCGGTGATCACCTTCCTGGTGGTGGGCTCCGTGGTCGCCGTACGCCCCGACCTCGTGTACGGCGCACGGCCGGCCCTGCGCGCCCGGAAGCTCGAGATCCGTGAGCCGGCCACGAGCGGAGGACTGGCATGAGCACGCGCACGCGGAGCAACCGGAAGTTCTTCGCCGGCTTCCTGCTCGTCGCCCTGCTGATCGCGGGCCTGGGGAGCTACTACGCGAGCAGCCACCCTGACGGGCTCGAGTTCGTCGCCGGCAAGACCGGGTTCCTCGAGCAGGGCAAGGACTCGCCGACCGCCGACGGTCCCTTCGCCGACTACTCCACCAAGGGAATCGACGACACCCGCGTCAGCGGTGGCGTCGCCGGTGTCGCCGGGTGCCTGCTGGTCCTCGGCATCGGCGGAGGGCTGTTCTGGGTCCTGCGCCGCCGAACGGACGCCTAGACATGGGCGCCGGGCACGGACACCGGCTGCACTACCACGGGCACAGCCCGGTCCACCGGGCTCCGGCCCACCTGAAGCTGGTCACGCTGGTCAGCTTCATGCTCGTCGTCGTGGCCACCCCGCACCAGTGGTGGCCGGCGTTCGTCGTCTACCTGCTGCTGCTCCTCTCCGTGATCGGCTTCAGCCGGGTGCCACCGACGTACCTCGCCAAGCGGATGGTCATCGAGACGCCGTTCGTGCTGTTCGCGATCCTGATCCCGTTCGTCGCGCAGGGGCCGCGCGTCGAGGTGCTCGGCGTGACCGTCTCCGAACCCGGCCTCGCCGCGGCCGCGGCACTGATCGTCAAGGGCTCGCTCGGCGTGCTCGCCGCGCTGACCCTCGCAGCGACGACCGTGCCCCAGGACGTGCTCGTCGGCCTGCGCCGGCTGCGGATGCCCGACCTGCTCGTGCAGATCATGGGCTTCATGCTGCGCTACCTCGACGTCGTGACCGCCGAGCTCGGCCGGATGACCACCGCGATGCGCTCGCGTGGCTACGACCCGCGGTCCCCACGGCACTGGCCGGTGCTCGCCCGATCGCTGGGCGCGCTGTTCATCCGCTCCTACGAGCGCGGGGAGCGCGTGCACCTCGCCATGCTCGCCCGGGGGTACGACGGGACGATGCCGGATCTCGTCCGATCGGAGCACCAGCACTCATGAGCACTCCCGTCCTCGAGGTCCAGGGGCTCGCCCACGCCTACCCCGACGGCCACCAGGCGCTGTTCGGGGTCGACCTGCACGTGCACCGGGGCGAGCGGGTGGCCCTGCTCGGTCCCAACGGTGCCGGCAAGACCACGCTGGTGCTGCACCTCAACGGGATCCTCACCGCCGGAGCCGGGACGGTCGCCGTCTCGGGGATGCCGGTGACCAAGGCGAACCTGCAGGAGATCCGCCGCCGCGTGGGCGTGGTGTTCCAGGACCCCGACGACCAGCTGTTCATGGCCAGCGTCCGCGAGGACGTCGCCTTCGGGCCGGCCAACCTCGGCCTGCGCGGCGCCGAGCTGGAGGCGCGGGTCGCGGACGCGCTCGAGAAGGTCGGGATGGCGGAGTTCGCCGACCGACCACCGCACCACCTCTCGTTCGGGCAGCGACGCAGGGTCGCGGTGGCCACGGTGCTGGCGATGCAGCCGGAGATCCTGGTGCTGGACGAGCCGTCGTCGAACCTCGATCCCGCTTCACGGCGCGAGCTGGCCGACATCCTGCGCTCCCTCGACGTCACCGTGCTGATGGTCACGCACGACCTGCCCTACGCCCTCGAGCTGTGTCCGCGATCCGTCGTACTGCATGACGGGCAGGTGGTCGCCGACGGTGCGACGTACGACCTGCTCACCGACCACGAGCTGATGCGCCGGCACCGCCTGGAGCTGCCGTTCGGGTTCGATCCGGCGACGATCCCGGGCATTGATAGCCTTCGGGACCTGACCACCCGTCCTGCGCAGTAGGTCCCGGGTGCACGTGAACCCGACAGGAGCCATGGCCAGTGTCCGACCAGGTGTCGTCCCTCGAGCGTGAGATCGAGCAGACCCGTGAGCACCTCGGTGCCACGATCGACCAGCTGCTCTACCGCGCCAGCCCGAAGACCATCGTGCGACGCGAGATCGCCTCGATCCGCGGCTTCTTCGTGGACCCGAGCGGATCGCCCCGGGCGGACAACATCCTCAAGACCGCCGGCGGTGTCGTCGGTGCCGTTGCCCTCTTCGTGGTCGTGCGCAAGATCGTCACGTGAGCAAGCGCAGCATCGCGGAGGTCACCGAGCCGACGGGTGAGAAGACCCCGATCCAGATGCTGCACGACCGGGTGCTCGTGGCCGTCGACCTGGACCCGGGGGAGCGCCGCTCGAGCGGCGGGATCCTGATCCCCGCCACGGCTGCCATGGGTGGCCGTCGCCTGTCGTGGTGCCGGGTGGTCGCGGTCGGCCCGCACGTGCGCACCATCGAGGTCGCCGACCGGGTGCTGTTCGACCCGGAGGACAAGGCCGAGGTCGAGGTCACCGGTGAGCTCTACGTGGTGCTGCGGGAGCGCGACATCCACGCCGTCGCGGCCGACCGGCTCGGCGACACCCAGACCGGGCTCTACCTCTAGGTCAGCGGCGCGCCGGGCGCGCCTGGTGGGTCGGCGGCGCCTGTTCGGAACGTACGCCGCGGGCAGCCTCCACCAGCGGGACGGTGAACCAGAACGTCGTACCGACTCCCGGGGAGGACTCGAACCGGATCTCGCCGTGGTGCGCCTCGGCGATCGAGCGGACGATGTGCAGCCCCAGCCCGGTGCCCTGGATGGCGTGCTCGGTGGCCAGCGAGGACCGGAAGAACTTCTGGAACAGCCGTCCCTGCTCCTCCAGCGGGATGCCCATCCCGCTGTCCTGCACGGTCAGCTCGGCCACCTCGCCGGTCACGCGCAGGTGCACGTCCACGTGTCCGCCCGCCTCGGTGAACTTCACCGCGTTGCCGACCAGGTTGAGCACCAGCCGTTCGAGGTACGCCGGGTCGCCCTCCAGCGTGACCGGCTCGGCCGGCACGTGGACCTCCAACGACACGCGGCCCTTGTGCGCGGAGTGGGCGACCTCGTCGGTGGCGACCCGGACGGCGTCGCGCAGGTCGGTCTCGGCGCGTTCGAGGGACAGGTTGCCGTCCTCCACACGAGCCAGGGTCAGGAGGTCCTCGACGAGGGTGAGCAGCCGGTTGCCGTTGCGGTCGATCCGCTCCACGAGCTGTTGCTGCTCGCTCGGTGAGTGCGTCGGTGTCGTCGGCGAGCAGCTCGGTGTAGCCGACGATGCTGGTCAGCGGGGTGCGCAGCTCGTGGCTGACCGCCGAGACGAACTCGCCCTTCGCCCGGTCGAGGTCGAGCATCCGCTGGTTGGTCTCCCGCTCCTTGTCCAGGGCGAAGACCAGGGCCTGCTCGGCGGCACGGCGATCGGTCACGTCGCGCACGACGCTGAGGTAGCTCACCGGGTGGCCGTCGTCGTCGCGCACGGCCGTGACGCTGACCGACACGGTGAGGCGACTGCCGTCCTTGCGGACGTAGGTCCAGTCGCGGGTGTCCTGGTCGCCGCCCTGGGCCACGGGGTGCGTGACGACGTCGTAGCCCGGGGTGATGCGGAGCCGTTGCGCCCGCGACAGGATCTCGCGGCTCTCGTGGAACGGCATCGGGGTGGTGCGTCCGACGATGTCGTGGGCGGAGTACCCGAGCAGCTGCTCCGCGCCCGGGCTGAACCAGGTGATGACTCCCTCGAGGTCGGTGGCGATGAAGGCCGTGCCGCTGGCCGAGTCGAGCAGCTGACCCAGCTGGACCTCGTTGTCCCGGATCCTCCGCAGGGAGTCGCGCAGGTGGATCATCGCGACGGAGAACGCCACCGAGGTGATCGCGCTGATCGCCACGAAGCTCTGCGCGCTGGCGGCGATGTCGGTGACGGAGACCTGACCGGTGACGTCCACGAACGGACCGCTGCCCCACTTCTGCAGCATCGCGAGCCCCAGCGCGACGGCGAGCATCTCGATGTTCGCCCAGCGGCTGGGGAAGCGCGCCGAGGCCCACATCAGGAGGGGGAGGAGGAGGAAGGCGACCGGCTGCGACGGGTCCGCGGCCACGCAGGCGACGGCACCCAGGGCGAGCAGGGCGAGGTGCGCCAGCACCTCGAGGACCGGCACCCTGACCCGGTGCCGGGACTGGCGCATGAACAGCGGGAGCACGACCGCCTGGGCGCCCATGTGGGTGACGGCGACCCACAGCATCGGCCGCCACAGGTCGTGCTCCCCGCTGAGCCCGATCGTGCCGGCGGTGACGACTCCCGCGGCCCAGGCGCCGAGGGTGATCGCCACCAGCCAGCGGAAGTAGTCCGACCAGGAGCGGAGCTCGGGTCGGTTGACCTCGAAGCCGGTGAGCCACCAGAGCACGACGACGGCCTCGATCGTGTTGGCCACGGCGAAGCCCGCCACGAACACCGGATCGTGCCCGGCCGCGAGGCCGGCGCCGAGGAACAGGAGGAGGACCAGGGGGACCAGCAGCCGGACGTGCCGGGCCGGGGCCGTGATGAGCATCGCCGTCGCGAGCGCCGTGGCCGGCCACCAGCGAGCGACCAGGGCCGCGTCAGGCGTCTCGCGCAGCGCGTAGACGGCAGCCGCCAGCGCACAGCCAGCAAGACCAGCCGTCAGAAGGCCGGTCGATCGAGAGCCGTGCACTGGACACGTCCTTGTCGTTCGCCGTCGATTTCTGACGTCCCACCCCCCTTGGGCGGCCCGTCACTGCTGACGTTAGCCAGATACCGGGACCGATGGGCTCGAAATACCCCAATTCGGACTGGTGGTTCGCGACCCACTTTTCCGGGGTCAGAGCACGGCGAGGGCGCGGTACCCCTCCTCGTCGAAGGTGACCGTGAAGGTCGAGCCGTGCCCGGGGGTCGACTGGGCGCTGATCCGGGCACCGTGCAGGTGCGCGATGCTGCGGGCGATCGAGAGGCCCAGGCCGCTGCCGCTGATCGCCTCGGTCTGGGCGTGCGTGGTGCGGTAGAAGCGGTTGAACAGCAGGGTGCGCTCCTCCTCCGGGAAGCCGACGCCGGTGTCCTGCACCTCGATCGCCGCGCGCGGCCCTTCGGCGCGGACCCGCAGCGTGATCCGGCCGCCGTCGGGGGTGAACTTCACCGCGTTGGTGGCCAGGTTGGAGACCATCCGCTCGAGGTGCTCCTCGTCGCCGAGTACGACGACCGGGTTGCCCGGCACGTCCACGTCGAGGTGCTGGCCGCGCTCGGTCGCGTCCACGTGCACCTTCTGGCCGGAGCGGCGGATCACCTCGCGCAGGTCGACCGGCTGCTTGCTGAGCTGGACGTCGAGGGACTCCAGGCTCGAGAGGGTCAGCAGGTTGTCGATCAGCTCGAGCAGGCGGTGACTGTTGGAGTCGATGCGACCCAGGGCCTCGTGCTGGGCGGCGGTCGTCTCGCCGTACGCGCCGTCGATGAGCAGCTCGAGGTAGCCGACGATGTTGGTGATCGGGGTGCGCAGCTCGTGGCTGACGCTGGAGACGAAGGCGTCCTTGGTCCGGTCGATCTCGGTCAGGTGGGCGACGGCACGCCGTTCGGTCTGCAACGCCGTCTCGAGCGCACCCTGGGCGCGGACCCGCTCGGTGATGTCCTCGGCGGTGCTCAGGTAGCCGAGGATCGCGCCACTGTTGTCGGTCATCGTCGACAGGGTCATCGACATCGTGCGGACCTGGCCGTCCTTGCGGGTGTAGCGCCAGTCCCGCGGGCCCACCTCGGGCCGGGCGCTGAACAGCGCCACATCGGCGAGCGTGGCCGGCACCCCGAGCTCGATCGGCCTGCCTCTCGATCTCCTCCTGGGAGTGGAACATGTCCCCGGTACGGCCGAGGAGCTCCTCCTCGGTGTAGCCGAGCAGTGCCTCGGCGCCGGGGTTGAACAAGGTGATCCGGCCCTGCCGGTCGGTCTCGATGATGGCCATCCCCGTGGCGCCGGCGACGACCCGACGCAGCCGTTCACGCTCGCTGACCACCTCGGCGGCGCTCTGCCGGGACCTGGCCACCGCCATCGCGAACGGCAGGCAGACGAGGGCGCAGCCGAGCAGGAAGGCCTGCTGCGGGGCGCTGTCCAGCTCGGGAGGACGGTTGCGCAGCACGTCGAGGGCCACGAACGGGCCGCGGTCGAACTGGATCGCGACGCTCGCGATCGTGGCGACGGCGACGAGCTGCCAGAGTGCCTCCCGCATCGGCGCCCGCAGCGCACCCCAGGCGATGACCGGCAGGACGAAGAAGACGGCACCGGGCGTCTGCGTGGGCACGAAGGCCACCAGCGTCACCAGGATGGTGACGCCCCACCGCACCCAGCGTTCGCGGCGACCGCTCTCGCCGGGGTGCCGGAACTCCTCCATGAAGAAGGCCAGCAGGATCAGCTGGGAGGCCAGGTGGGTGGCCACGACGCTCACACCCACGGCCCAGGGGAGCCCGAAGTCGGTGGCGGCCGCGGTGAGGGCGAACAGCACGGCCCCGGCGCCGGCGCCGAGGGCCGCGGCCAGGGTGAACCGGGCCAGGTCGAGGTCGTCGTTGAGGCGGCGGCCGTAGCCCCAGCGCACGGTCAGCACCTTGAGCGTGACCAGGCCCTCGACGACGATCGCCACGGCGTACCCGATCGACACGGCGAGCGGATAGCCGCCGAGGATGAACGTCGCGAAGGTCAGGGCCAGCAGGGCGAGGGCGGTGACCTGCACCTTGCCGCGGCCGACGTAGACCAGCAGGCCCGAGACCAGCCCGACCGGCCACATGCCGCCGATGTGCGTCGCGGCGGGCGCGGAGAGCACGGCGCCCAGACCGAGCACACCGGTGAGCAGCATCAGTCCCGCGATGCGCGCACGCGACGTCGTCGCCACCGTTCCTCCTGCCTCTGGAAGGGTCCTGTGACCCGTCCTGTGGGTGACCGGGCCTGCACCCGGTCATGACGGGAATCCCAGGGTGATGCGGCTCTCACTAGACCAGTTGGGACCTGCGGATGCTGGCATTGTCCGAAGATTCCCTTTTGAGGTGTCGCAGGCGCCCACCCAGAGGCAGGGCGGGGCTCAGGTCAGGTCGCGCCGATCGCGCGGCACCTCGTGTCCGGGCTCGTGGCCGGGCTCGTGTCCGGCCTCGTGTCCCGCCTCGCGCCCGTTCGTGCGCGGGGAACCGTCCAGGCCGGGCTCGTACGTCGAGGACCGGTGGTCCACGTCGGGGTCGACCCGGTCCGCCTCGCGGAGGTGGTCCTCCTGCTGCGCGCGCGTCATGTCGTACGACGTGCGCTCGGCCTCGGCGTGGGCGTCCAGCTTGTCGGCCTGGGCCCGGGCCATGTCCGCCTCCGCCTGAGCCTCACGCGCGCGTGCCTCCTGCACCTGGGTCGTCGCAGCCGTCGCCGCAGCGTCGGTACGCAGCTCGTCGGCCCGCGCGCGGCCGGCCTGGTCCTTCTTCCGCTTCATCGCCGACGCGATCAGCGCCACCGCGACGATCACGGCCAGCACGATCAGGATGATGACGATCCACTTCATGAGCACTCCCTCGTTGCGGCGCCTGCACTGCACAGACGCCTGTTCCCCCACCTCAGAGAGGCGTACCCGGGGGGAGTGCGGACGAAACGGGCAGTGGTCAGGACTCGTCGGTGTGCTGCTCCGGGCGCTTCTGGTGCGCCCGGACCACGGCGGCGTCGCGGATCCGCGAGGTCAGCAGGGTCGCAGTGGACGCGACGAACACCACGTTGAACACCATCTGCACCAGCACGAGGGCACGGGCGGTCTGCCCGGCGGCGTGGACGTCCCCGGTGCCGACGGTGACCAGGGTGGTGGTGGCGAAGTAGAGCGAGTCGAGGCGCGTCTCCAGCCCGACGAACGCCGAGGGGTCCTGCTTCTGCATCACGTAGAACGCGTGCGAGAAGACCACGACCACCAGGACGATGCCGACGATCAGGCCGTCGACCCGGCGCGAGGTGTCGTCGATGTGCATCCGCAGCTGGTAGACCATGCCGATCGCGAGGCCGACGAAGACCAGCAGGGAGAAGATCCCGCGAGCGATGTTCGCCCAGTGGGCGCTCGCGTCGACGGGTGCCACGAAGTAGACGACCAGGATGAGCACCAGGATCCCGGAGAGGCGCAGCCAGCGGACACTCGTCATCGCGCCCTCCTCCATCTCTCGGACCCTACGGTGCCGGGCCGGCTCTCCGAGCGGATTCACCCGCACCGGGTGATCGCTGTGCCGCGGGCGGCCGGAGAGGCTGGCACATGCGCGTCGCTGACCTCCGCGCGGCCGTCGCACGCGCGCGGGCCCTGGTCTACCGGGTCCTCGACACGGTGCCGCCGGTGCGCCGCACCGTCGACGAGCTCGTGCGCGTCGAGATCGTCGACCGGGCCATGGTCATCGGCGCCCAGGGGCTGCTCGCGCTGGTCCCGATGATGATCGTGCTGGTCGCGTTCCTCCCGCAGGAGGCGGTCGCCCTGGGGCTCGACCGGTTCGAGTCGATGACCGGGATCGGCGACAACGGCAGCCAGCTCGTCGAGCACGGTGCCGAAGCCGTGGATCCCACGGCGGGGGTCGACGCAGACCAGGTCCGGGCCACCACCGGCATCGTCGGCATCCTGATCACCTTGTTCTCGGCGTCGAGCTTCGCCCGGGCGATCCAGCGGATGTACGAGCGGGTGTGGGAGCAGCCGCACCGGGGCGGCCTGGTGGGTCGGCGGCGCTGCCTGGGCTGGCTGCTCGCCTGGCTCCTGCTCAGCCAGGCGCTGGGCCTGGTGGGGGTGTCCTCCCGAGCGGTGGACGCGCCTGCGCTCGCCCCCCTCTGGTTCACGGTGCGGGTCGCGGTCTCGACACTCATCTGGTGGTGGACCATGCGGTTCCTGCTGTTCAAGCGGGTCAGCTGGCGTGCCCTGCTGCTCCCGGCGCTGGTCACCGCGGTCGCGCTGACCGTCTACACGGGCAGCTCGACACTCGTGATGCCGCGGTACGTCGCGTCCAGCGCCAACCAGTTCGGCACGCTCGGGCTCGTGCTGGCGCTGGCCACCTGGTTGGTGGGTTTCGCCGGTGTGATCGTCGTGTCGGCGATCGTGGGTCGCGTCGTCACCGAGGACGAGACCTACCAGTCGGTGGTGCGCCGGTTCCGGTGGCCCGGTCGGCGCGCTCAGGTCGCGGGTGCCGACGGCGGGTGAGCAGCGGCAGCCACGCCGGCCGTCCGCGCGTGCTTCGAGGATCGCAGGCGCAGCGCCTCCACCACGACGACGGCGCCGTACCCGAGCAGCCAGATGCAGGACACGAGGACGAGGAAGCCCAGTGACACCTTCGGGTTCGCCACCAGGAAGATGCCGGCTCCGAGGCTGACGATGCCCTTCACGATGTCCCAGATGCGCTCGCGGCGGCTGCCCGAGATGAAGCCGGAGGCGAGGTCGCCCAGTCCGGCGACGATCCAGAAGACGCCGATCAGGATGCCGACCGCCTTCAGGGTCTGGATCGGGTCGGTCAGGCACAGCACTCCGACCACGATCGCGAGCGCGCCGGTGCCACCGACGAGCCAGCGCTCACCACGCTCGAGCGACGCGGAGGCCATCGACAGGAACATCCGCGCGCTGCCGACGAACACGAGCTGGAGGGCGATCAGCCAGGTGAGCACGGTGAGGGTCTCGCCCGGCCACACGGCCAGCACCACGCCGACGCCGAACGTCAGCAGCCCGTAGGCGAGGACGAGTCCCCACAGGTCGGTGAGACCGGTGTTCCTCGGGGTGGACGTGACCTGCTCGCTCATGGGGGCGCCTTTCGTCAGAGGAGGTGCAGGCTGCGAGCGACGGCCAGCGCCTCGCTGCGCCGGGTCACCGCCAGCTTGCTGTAGAGGCTGGAGACGTGGGTCTTCACGGTGTTCTCCGAGACGAACAGGTCGGCGGCGATGTCGGCGTACGTCGCACCTCGCGCGAGCTCGTTGAGCACCTCGCGCTCGCGGGCGCTCAACGAGGGCAGCACGGCGGGGTCGGTGACCCGCTCGCGCTCCCGCGGTGTCGCGGTCATCGGCGCGAAGATCGCGGCGATGTCGGGCTTGCCCGCAGCCGACTCGGCGAGCTCGTGGACCCAGGCGTTGGACACCTGGCTGTCGAGGCGACGGAGCAGCAGCTCGATCGGCGTACCCAGACGGCTCCAGCCCAGGAACGGCACCGCGTTGCGGCGCACCTCGGTGATGGTGGCCGCCTCGCGCAGCCGGCGCACGGCTTCGTCCGGCCGCCCCAGTGCGTCGAGGAGCTGGGCCTCACAGGTGAGCGCGAGCGCCCGGCTGGCCGGCTGGGCGTGCGTGACGTCCTCCTCGGCGACGGCGTACGACGCGGCTGCGGACTTGCGGTCGCTCTCCAGCTCCTGTCGCAGACCGGTCAGGAGCGCCGCCTCGCCGCGGGCACCGAGAGCCTCGAGCTCGGTGACCTGGTGCTTGAGCGCCTGGTGGTCACCGGACAGGCTCGCGAGGTATCCGCGTTCGAGGATGACGACCACCCGGAGGTGCTCCGGGCAGCGTCATCCAGGTCATCGGCGTCTCGAGCCTCTGCTGGGCAGTCGGCACCGAACCGGCGGCCAGCGCGAGCCGGGCAGCGCGCAGGGCGACCCAGAACTGCGTCACCGGGTCGCCGGCGTGGACAGGGGTCGTGTCCAGCGAGCGCGCGATCGTGCCGGACTCCGGCCAGGGGAGGTCGCACAACCGGGCCAGGTCACGCGCGAGGACCGCTCGGGCGCGCGTGTGGTCGGGACGCCAGGCGACCTCGTCGGCCGCGTCGAGAGCCTCGTTGGCGATCTCGATGCAGGCACTCTCGCGACCCTGCATGTAGACGGTGAGGGCCAGGTAGGAGAGTGCCGCCGCCGTCAGCCGGTGCAGGCCGCGGGCGCGCCCCAGCGACACGGCGGTGCTCAGGTTGACCTCGGCCTCGGTCAGGTCGCCGAGCCAGCTCTGTGCGACACCGAGCTCGGCGACGAGCAGGGGAAGCAGGGGCTCCGGAGTGCTCGTCCGCATCTGGGCCAGCACGATCCGCCGGGCATGGCCCACTGCCGCGGCCATCGGCTCGCTGCCGAGCAGGGCCCGTAGCAGGCGGGCGCAGGCGACCCGCGGACACAGGGTCTCGTGCGTCTCCGGGTCAGGCGCCTCGGCGACGACCCGGTCCAGCCAGTTCCCGGCCCCCGTCGCGTCGTTGTCGAGCCAGCGCTCGAGCCCGAGGGTGAGCCAGGTGTCGGGCTCGGCCTCCACCGTGTCGGGGTGGGCGCGCGCGAACGCAGCGATCGCGGCACCACGCCCGCGCATCAGGATCGTGGGTCCCTCCTCGGCCAGCAGGCGCGCGGCCTCGTCGGGCTGGTTGGCTCCCACCAGCCTGGAGAACGAGTGGTCCGTGACACCTCTGGCCAGGTCGAGCCGCACGGCGCGACGGATGGTCGCCTGCGCCTGGGCGACGTCGACACCGCCCGCCACGAGGCGACGGCGTACGACCTCGGTCAGCAACGGGTGGATCCGGTAGCGGGTCTCCGACGCGGAGTGCACGCCGGCCGTGCCCGGCACGAAGCGCGGCAGCCGTGAGACCAGGAGTCCGGTCGCTTCGAGCCCCGCCAGGATCTCGCCCGCGGTCGCGTCGTTCGAGAGGTGGGCCGCATCCTCGACGCTCACGGTCTCCTCACCGGCGACGCACAGCAGCAGGTGACGCTCGCGGGGCTGGAGGGCGGCGAAGACCTCGTTGGCGAGGCTGTCCGCGACGCTGGTCTGCCCTCCGGCGTACTGGAGCGCGGCGGCCACCACGTCCGGTGCCGTGGCGATCGCCCGGGAGGCGAGCACGACGGCCGCCGCCCAGCCGCGCGTGCGGGTGGTCACCGTCTGCACGACCTCGGGGCGGTCGGTGCGCGCGTGCTCCGCGATCAGGGGCGCGCACTCGGCGTCGTCCATCCGGAGGAGGTCGCCGCGCACGATCGAGAGGTGCCCCATCAGCTCGGGCACGAGCCTCGTCAGCGGCAGGTCCCAGCGGGAGAGCAGCACCAGTCGCAGTGACTCGGGGTCGTTGTTGAGCCGCTCGTCGAACAGGCGGAGCGTCGCGCTCGGAAGGCGGTGCGCGTCATCGACGACCAGCAACGGAGTGCGCGCGGCGGCAGCATCACCTTCGACCGGCTCACGAATCGCGAGCAGCTCGGCCATCCGTTCGGGCGTCCAGGTGACGTCGGCGTGCACCCAGTGCGCCTGGGCGCCACGCGCGTGGGAGCGAAGCCATCCGGCGACCCCCAGGGTCTTGCCGGCACCGACGGGAGCGACGACCAGGGTGACCCCTTCGCTCGTCACCTCCTCGAGCCGGGCCCAGAGGCGTTCGCGGCGGACGAAGACCCTGGGCAGGCGCGGGATCGTCGTCGACTCGCTGTCGCCGGGGCCCCAGCCCTCGCGTGGCGCCTCGCCGACCCCGCCGCGTTGGAGCGGGAGCGCGCTGGGTGCTGTCGATGAGGGGTCCTGAGCTTCTTCTTGTCCTGATTTTGCTGCACGCCTCGTGGGCATGAGCGTCCTCCCGTCGTGCCCGAACCACGACAGCCCCTGGGGACCCCTCCGCATTCAAGGCCGCCGAGCCGGTCACTTTGTGTCAACCGCGAGACGGGCCGGGTGGCTCGCCTCGGTCACGACGCTACGAAAGCGCTTGCCCTCCCGCGTCACCCGTCAAGGGTGACCGGACGCGCGGGTTTTGTCGGATTTGTCAGCGTCGGTCGTGCGCGATGGTGACGGTCAGGGCCCAGATGATGAAGACGTCGAAGGCGATGATGGTCATCGCCCAGAAGGGGTAGTAGGGCAGGAACGCGAAGCTGGAGAGGGCTCCGAAGAAGGCGATCACGATGCCGACGAGGTAGGCCCACGTCTGGCTGGCGAGCAGGCCGATGCCGGTGGCGACGCCGATGAGCCCGAGGACGAGGTGGATCCAGCCCCAGGTGGTCAGGTCGATCGCGTAGGCGTAGTTGACCCCGCGGACGTAGACCTCGTCGTCCGCGATGGCGGCGATGCCCTCGAAGACCTGGAAGAAGGAGACGAGGAGCAGCATGACGCCGGCGAAGGCAATCGCCCCGCCCGCCCACACGCCCTTGGTTGAGTTCTCGAAATCCCGCCGAGATGCAGTTTCGCTCATGGTCCGGAGGCTAGAAGGCCGTGAGGGGCCGAGGATCACCCGGAACGGACGAATTCGCTCCCCGGCGGGGTCAGCCCTGCAGGTTGTCGAGCTTGCCCGCCGCGTCAGGGCTGAGCTCGGCGTGGATCAGGATCGAGTCCTTGCGGTCGAGGAAGGGCCGCACCGCGTCGAGGTCGGCGTCGCTGGAGAGCACGACCAGCGCGGAGGTGCCCGGAACGAGCGCGTCACGCACCTGCTCGAGGAGCAGGGTGTCGATGCCGGTTCCCTTCAACCGGTGCGCGGCCGCCGCGATGGCCGCCCCGGCGGCGGCGCCGGCGGCAGGAGCGAGGACGACGAGCCCGAGAAGGCCTCCGAGCACCGACCCCTTTCCGGCAGACGAGCCCGTCGTGCCCTTCAGGTGGTCGATGCGGGGCTGGTCCTCCTGGGCGAGCCAGGTGACGGTCACGGCGTCGTGCACCTTCAGCGCACCCTGCTGCTCGAGGTTCTTCAGTCGGAGTGCCCCGGCATCAGCACCGAGAGGAGCGTCGTACCGCCACACCGTCAGGCTCGTCATGTCGGCTACTCCGCGAAGACGTCTCGCAGCGCGGCTTCCTGCTCGCTGCTGAGGTTGGTGAAGAGGAGCTCGGCCGGCGCGTGCCCGGCGAAGGCCTCGTGGACCCGGTCGATGACGGCATCGGAGGTGAGCACGAACAGGGCCGACGTACCGGGCGTGACCTGGTCACGGATCTTGTTGACGAAGCTGTCGTCGATGCCCACGTCGTGCAGGGACCCGGCCAGGGCACCGGTCGCCGCACCCACGGCAGCGCCGAGGAGGGGGACGAAGAAGATCATCCCGAACAGCAGACCCCAGAAGGAACCGCCCAGCGCACCCGAGATCGTGGTCTCCGCCAGGTGCCGGGTCCTCGGCTTGCTCGAGCCCCGCTCCCACGTGACGGTGGCGGCGTCGTGGAGCACGAGGAGCTCTTCGCGCGCCAGGTCCTGCACGGTCCTCGAGGCTTGCTCGGCGCCCTCAGGAGTGTCGAACCTCCAGACGGTCAGTGTGGCCATCTCGACTCCTCGTCGCTCCGGATCGGTCCCGGGCCCTGACGCCACAGCCTCGGTGGGTGACGTGTGCGTTGGCCTCACCCGATTCCCGTGAGGCGTCCGGGCCGAGGCCCGGCCTACCGTCGCCGAACCGCAGCGAGCCGAACCGGTTCCGCGTGCGAAGGAGGCAGGACGACGAGTGTGATGACCAAGATGCTGATCCGGGTCGAAGGTGAGCTCACCGACGAACTCAGCAGCGCCTTCCCGCACCTGACCTCGCGGACGCATCCCGCGCAGACGACGCTCGTGGGGGAGATGGCCGACCAGGAGGAGCTCCAGGGAGTGCTCCACCTGCTCAACTCGCTGGGCATCGCCGTCGTCGAGATCGTCACCATCCCGGAGGACTGACGCCGGCAGGACACCTCACCCGCGTTGGGTGACGCTGGCGAACGCCGCGCCTCCTAGCGTCCGACAGGCGGGGTGGCGGGCACTGCACGAGGAGGACACGAGCCGGGATGTCGGAAGGTGCTGCCTGGCTCACCGGGCTCCTGGCCCTGGCGGCGGTGCTGCTGCACGCGGGAGTGTGCGTCCTGGCGCTGGGGGTGATCCCCGGCAACCGCAAGCCCTCGACCGCGATGGCCTGGCTCATCCTCATCCTCGCGGTGCCGTACCTGGGCATCGTCGCCTTCCTGCTCTTCGGCAGCACCAGCGTGGGTCGCAAGCGGCGCGCCTGGCAGAGCGAGGTCAACGCCCGCGTGCTCGCGGCGATGGAGTCAGGGGGCGCGGCCGAGTCCTGGGTCGCCTCCCCGACACGTGACGTGAACGACCTCGCTCGGCTCAACCAGCACCTCGGCGCGCTGCCGCTGTCGTCGGGCAACACCGTCGAGCTGATCTCGGACTACCGCGGCTCGATCGCTGCGATGCGTGCGGAGATCGTGGAGGCACGCCACTTCGTGCACATCGAGTTCTACATCTCCGCCTGGGACGAGGTCACGGCCGAGCTGTTCGAGGCGATGGTCGTGGCGGCAGACCGGGGTGTCGAGGTGCGCTTCCTGTTCGACCACCTCGGCTCCCGTGGCATCCCCGGCTACAAGGAGTTCGTCAAGCGGCTCGAGGGCACGCGCATCCACTGGTCCCCGATGCTGCCGATCGCGCCCTTCAAGGGCGAGGTGCGGCGACCCGATCTGCGCAACCACCGCAAGATCCTGGTGGTCGACGGCCGGGTCGGTTTCATGGGCTCCCAGAACATGATCGAGCCCGGGTACGACAAGCCGAAGAACCACAAGGCCGGTCGCGAGTGGGTCGAGCTGATGACGCGGGTCACCGGGCCCGTCGTACGACAGCTGAACCTGGTCTTCGCGACCGACTGGTACGCCGAGACCGGTGTCGACGTGAGCGACACCCTCGAGCCGGTCGCCCCGCCACCGCCGCGGCCCGACGCCGTTCGCGACGTCGCCTGCCAGGTCGTGCCCAGCGGCCCGGGCTTCGTCACGGAGAACAACCTGCGCCTGTTCAACTCGATGATCTACCGCGCCCGGCGCCGGCTCTCCCTGACCAGTCCGTACTTCGTCCCGGACGAGTCGCTGCTCTACGCGGTGACCACGGCCGCGCAGCGCGGCGTCGAGGTCGAGCTGTTCGTCTCCGAGGAGGCCGACCAGTTCATGGTCGCGCACGCCCAGCGCTCCTACTACGCGGCGCTGCTCGAGTCGGGCGTGCGCATCTGGCTCTACCGCTCACCGTTCGTCCTGCACGCCAAGCACTTCACCGTCGACGACGACCTGGCCGCGATCGGCTCCTCGAACATGGACTACCGCTCGTTCGCGCTGAACTACGAGGTCGTGATGATGCTGACCAGCCCCGCCGTCGTACGACGGCTGCGGGAGGTGCAGGACGAGTACCGCTCGCTCTCGCGTGAGCTCACGCTGGAGGAGTGGCGCGGCCGCAGCCGGGGAGCGGCGTACGTCGACAACGTGATGCGCCTGACCGCCGCGCTGCAGTGACTCCTCGCGGCTGAGCCGCACCCCTGGCCGGACGCGCTGTCGTCGGGCTCGAGCTGACTCCGTTGCGGGCCACACTGGCCCCCCGGAGACCGACGGTGATCGGCACCGGCGCCGCCTGATACCTGCGGGTGCCGCTCACGGGGCGATCGGCCCAATCTCGTAAGAATCGGACGAAAACGGACATTTTGTCCTAAACTGGGCGAGCCCGATGCCCATCCGTTCGAAAGAGAACTCAACATGCGTGAGTACCCCCGCCAGTTCATCGCTGCGCTCATCGCCGTCGCTCTCGTCATCCTGGTCGCCCCAAGTGCGGAAGGGGCCGGTGCCGCTCGGGTCACCGGCGTCTCCCGCGTGGGCCAGGAGTGGGCGCACGCCAAACTCAAGATCGCGTGGAACCCCGTCAAGGGTGCGCGCAAGTACCAGATGCGTTACGCCATGAGCGGCGCCCGACTCAGTGAGGGTCGGGTCGTGAAGACGCGGTCGACCCGCGTACGCACCGGGGTACTGAAGCGTTACCGAAGCTATGTCGTGCAGGTGCGCGCCATCAAGCGCCACACGAAGGGTCGCTGGTCGAAGCCGGTCCGGATGCGGTTGGTGCGTCCGACATCGCAGGTCTCCACCCCTGGGCTGCCGTCGCTTCCCCTGCCGCCCCTGCCGCCGTTGCCGACCCCGACTCCGACCCCGACTCCGACGCCGACGCCGACGCCGACGCCGACGCCGACGCCGACCCCGACCCCGACCCCGACGCCGACGCCGACGCCGACCCCGACCCCGACCCCGACCCCGACTCCGACGCCGACCGGGCAGACGCTGTTCGGCTTCTGGGGCGGCCCTGACCAGAACGGTTCCGGCACGGGCGCTCGAGAGAACTACGACCGCGTGAGCGGCTACATGGGCGCGCCGCAGGTGTACCGCATGTTCTACTCGGGTCTTCCCGCAGGCGTCCTTCGTCGGGTCGAATGCCGACTGGGGCCCGCCCGTGGTCGTCTCCTTCAAGGCCGCGCCCGCGGACGTGATCGCCGGCAAGCACGACGCCTACCTCAGGAACTGGTTCAGCTCGATCCCCACGACCCGGCAGGTGTGGTGGTCCTACTGGCACGAGCCCGAGGACGACATCGAGGACGGCCGCTACACCGCTGCCCAGTATCGCGCTGCCTGGGAGCACATCACTGCACTGGCGCCCAAGCGGTCCACCTTGCACCCGACCCTGATCCTGATGGGCTTCTCACTGTTCAAGAAGTCGCGGGTCATCAGCGACTACGTGTCACGCGGTCTCGAGGTTCTCGGCGTGGGACTCCTACCTGACCGGCACGACGAAGACACTCGAGAATGTCATCGAGAAGCCCAAGGCGGTCTCGGACTCCTTCGGCCTCGGCTTCGCCATCGGCGAGACGGCAGTGGCCCAGGGGTACAACCTTCCGAACCGGGATCACGCCCAGACCGTGGCTGATCTCGCCGCAGCGCTGAAGTCCCGGACTCCGAAGGTCAAGGCGCAGTTCGTCACGTGGTTCGAGTCCAACAAGCACGACGGCGACTGGCGGATGCGTCCGTTCTCTGGAGCGGTGAGCAGCTGGAAGGTGTCCTAGTCGGCGCTCGAAGGCTCAATGCGCGCGACGGCTGATGCCCCTTCGGTGGGCATCAGCCATCGCGCGCCACGTCCCGGCGCTGCCGTCCCCGGCTGCCTTCCGGTCGCAATACAGGATTTCAAAGACAAATCGGACATTCATCACTTATGCTCGATTCTGTCCGTTTACCCCCGCACGGAAGAGACAGTCATGCATCGGCTCCCCGCACTGATGATCACAGCTCTCTGCACCGTCCTGCTTCTGGGGCTGTGCACGACCACCGCCGAGGCGAAGTCGGTCTCTCGGGTCACCGGCGTCGCACGCGCCGGCCAGGATTGGCAGGCCGCGAAGCTGAAGATTCGCTGGCACAAGGTGTCCGGCGCGCACTACCAAGTTCGCCTCGCTGTCTCGAAGAAGCGGCTGAAGAAGGCTCGGGCGGTCAATACGCCGTACGCGCGGATGACCACTCGCAAGCTCAAGCGCCAGAAGAGGTACTTCGTGCAGGTTCGCGCCGTGAAGAGAGGTCGGGTCAGCGCCTGGTCGAAGTCCAAGCGGATCCGTTTCGTCAGGCCCCGCCACGCCAGTGTCGGGGTGCACCACCCGATCCCCAGCCGCGGAACCTTGTTCGGTTTCTGGGCCGGCACCGACACTCGAGGGGCGAACACGTCGGCTCGGCAGAACTTCGCCCGGGTTCGCAGCTACATGGGGTCACCGCAGGTGTACCGAATGTTCTACAGCGGCCTGCCCCAGCAGTCCTTCCGCGGGTCGAACGCCGATTACGGACCGCCCGTGGTGGTGTCGTTCAAGGCGATCCCCAACGAGGTCCTCAGCGGTGCCTACGACAACTACCTTCGCTCGTGGTTCCGCTCCATCCCGTCCCACCGCAAGGTCTGGTGGAGCTACTGGCACGAGCCTGAGGACGATATCGAGGACGGCCGCTTCACCGCAGCGCAGTACCGAGCAGCGTGGGAGCACATCCTGACGCTCGCACCGCGACGGTCCACGCTGCGGGCGACGATGATCCTCATGGGCTTCTCATTGCTCAAGAAGACCCGGCAGATCTCTGACTACGTGCCGCGCGGACTCGATGTCCTGGCCTGGGACTCCTACCTGACCGGCACGACCAAGACCATCGAGAACGTCATCAATCGTCCCAAGGCCGTCTCCCAGTCCTATGGTCTCGGCTTCGCCATCGCGGAGACTGCCGTCGCCAAGGATTACAACCTTCCGGGCAGGACGCACGCGGAGACCGTTGCTGAGCTCTCCCGCTCTCTGCGGGTGAGGACACCGTCGGCGAGGACCCAGTTCGTGACCTGGTTCGAGTCCAACAAGGGTGACGGCGACTGGCGCATGCGTCCGTACGTCGGCGCTGTGAGGACGTGGCGCGCCCCTCGGTGAAGACCCTGAGCGTGCTACCGGGTCGGCAGGCTCGTCTCGTCTGAGGGCGTGATCTCGTGGGTACGGCGCTCGACGCCGCGACGCAGTGCGAAGTAGAGGCAGATCAATAGGGTGCCCCAGAAGCCTTCAGCCCCGCGGGCCTGGTAGTCGACGAGGTCACCGATGTAACCCGCGAAGGTGTCTTGCCGGTTGAGGAACTGCATCAGGGCCGGCCACAGGAGCAGGAAACCCCACCATGCCCAGACGCCGGCACCGTCACGGACCTCCCGACGAAGTACGGAACGCTGGACGAGGTCGACCGAGACTGCAACGAGGATCAGCGAGATGACCGTCTCCGACTGGGCGACAACGAACCGCACGTCGATTCCGACCAGCACCACCAGCACGGCGAGTGCCGGGACCAGCCAGCTTCGCTTCCAGGGACGAGGTGCGCCCAGGTAGAGAGTCAGCAGACCGGCCGCCGCCAGCGGCTCGTTGAGCGTCTTGATGCTCGCGGGCAGACCGAGGTAGTAGACGCCGACAGCCAGCAGGATCCAGAACGCGGCCACTGCGATCACGACGCCCCAGGCGGTGCTACGACCGCCGTGGCGCTGCCATGCCGGGCGGGCGAACTGGATGGTTGCGGCCACGGCGAGCGCGAGGCACACCGACTCGCTGTTGTGTCCGATCTGGGTCGCGATGCCCTCGGGCAAGAAGCCCTTCTGGGCCTTGGTGACCAGTGCCACCAGGACGAGCCCGCCGAGGATGTAGTAGATGCCGGTCAACGCTCGCAGGCGCAACTGCGGAGCGTCCCCCCCGTGTGTGTGTGAAGCCATGGGGGCAGTCTGCCGTGACTGGGTCATGCAGCGCTTCCGTCGGGCACTTTTCGGGCAGAGCGGCGGTAACTGACCTAGACCGGCGCTTCCCGGGCGCGCGCTCACTGGTTGCGCGATCCGCGACGACTGCGCCGGTCGGACGCTCGAGACCCATGGCGGGATCGGGTTCCTGCCGTTGCGATGATCTCCGGCAGCAGATCCCAGAGGCCCCCTCCGACGTGGTCGGAGGGGGCCTCTGGGCTGCGAAGCTTCAGTGCGCCATCAGGGACTCGAACCCCGAACCCGCTGATTAAGAGTCAGCTGCTCTGCCAATTGAGCTAATGGCGCGAGCGCGTTGAAGCGACTGGAACCTTAGCAGTCAGTCCGGGCCGCGCGAAAATCGAGATTGGCTCGAGGAACATTGAAGGTTCAACCAGTGTTGCAGGGGCATACTCGACCCCATCGGAGGTGCGCGATGCCCGCTGTGACCGTGGACGACCTGACCGTCCTGGACCGACTGAGGACGCCCGGGCTGGGCGACACCGTGCGACCCGTCAAGCAGCTGATCGACGCACCCCAGGGCTACGAGGGCGAGGGCTTCCCGGTACGCCGCGCCTTCGCCGGCGTCGACATGCGCGACCTCGACCCGTTCGTGCACATGGACCAGATGGGCGAGGTCGAGTACGCACCCGGCGAGCCGAAGGGCACCTCCTGGCACCCGCACCGCGGCTTCGAGACCGTCACCTACATCATCGACGGCACCTTCGACCACCAGGACAGCCACGGTGGCGGGGGCACGATCACCAACGGCGACACCCAGTGGATGACGGCGGGGTCGGGGCTGCTGCACATCGAGGCGCCGCCGGAGTGGATGGTGCAGAAGGGTGGCCTGTTCCACGGCATCCAGCTCTGGGTGAACCTCCCGCGCGACGCGAAGTGGAACCCGCCGGCCTACCAGGACATCCGCAGCAGCCAGGTCGGGCTGGCCACCTCGGCCGACGCCGGCGCGCTGGTGCGGGTGATCGCCGGTGAGCTCGGCACCACGAAGGGTCCCGGTTCGACGTACACCCCGATGACGATGGTGCACGCCACCGTCGAGCCCGGCGGGCGTCTCGACCTGCCGTGGGAGGTCGAGTACAACGCACTCGTCTACGTCCTCTCCGGCGAGGGCACCGTGGGCGACGAGGGCGTGCCCGTGCGGATGGGCAACCTCGCCGTGCTCGGCGCCGGTGACTTCGTCACGCTGCGCGCCTCGGCAGCGCCAGGACAGCCGGACGCCGGCGCTCGACGTGCTCGTCCTCGGCGGCCGCCCGATCCGCGAGCCCGTCGCGTGGGCCGGTCCGTTCGTGATGAACACCAAGGCCGAGGTGATCGCCGCCTTCGAGGACTTCCAGAAGGGCCGGCTCGGCACCATCCCCAGCGTCCACGGTGCGCCGACCACGCTGACCTCCACCGAGGACTGACGACGGCCCTCCCCGCTGCCGGAGAGGGCCGCCTGCATGGAGCGGTCTGTCGGACCTCGGTCAGCCGCCGTACACCGAGCGCACGCCGGCGCCGTCGGAGCTGGTGAAGCTGAGGTCGTCGGAGGTTCCGTTGCACTGCGGGTAGTGCATGATCGAGGCCGAGTCGTACGCCGTCAGCGGCCGCCAGTTGTTGTCCTCGAAGCAGGTGCCTGCCTCCGGCCGGGTGTGCTCGTGACGGAACCCGAGGGCGTGGCCGAGCTCGTGCCCGAGGATGTTGCCCGGCGTCCACGAGCCGGAGCTCATCAGCGACGAGGCGTTGACGAGCACGTTGCGCTGGGAGTCCGAGCTGCTCGGGAAGAACGCGCGCGCGATGTACTCGGTCGTGCTGGTCGGCTCGACCGAGAACAGCACCGCGTTGTTGCTGGTGCGGCAGTTGGAGTTGGCGGACGACACGTAGGTGAAGTCGACGCCGGAGGAGGCGTTCTCCCACAGCGCCGCGCCCTGGTTCATCGCGTTGATGACGTTGGTCTGCTGGGACCCGAAGGCCGTGCTGACGCAGTAGGTCAGGTTCAGCGCCTGCGAGGAGCTCCAGATGTCGTCGGTCCCGAAGACGGTGTTGACCACGAGATGGGTGCTCTTGTCGTCCTTGTCCTTGGAGCCGACCATCCGGTCGTAGTACTTCTTCAGCTCGCGACGGTTCTTGATCGCCTCGTCACCGTTGACGATGTACTGGCGGTCGAGGTCGCGGTAGGTGGACGCCTCGAACTCGCGGAAGGTCGGGACGTCGGAGCGGTCGCCGTTGCTGCTCGGCGCGGCACCGGCCGGCGTGGCGGCCACACCGGCCGCAAGCACGCAGGTGGCGGCCACCGCCAGCTGACAGAGTCGACTGCGCTTCATCTTGTTCCTCCATTCGGCTCGGCGCCGCGCGATCTGCACAGCGCCTGGGCACCGGGGTCGGGTACGACGCCCGGAGCCCGCATGTGCACCTCGATGGCGAAACCCGAGAACGCCCGAGGTGGAGTGCACATGAGCCGCAAGACTTGTCGCGTTCGATGGCTGAGTACAGAAGATCTGTGGTTCAGGTCGGTGTATTGCACAGACCCGCAGCGTTCGTCGGTGGTGGAGGAGCGAGCGCCAGCGAGCGTCTCGAAACCAGCAGAACCGCAGGCCTCGCGCGGAGACCTGCGGTTCTTCGACTGGGGTGAGTAACGGGACTTGAACCCGCGACATCCGCCACCACAAGGCGGCGCTCTACCAGCTGAGCTATACCCACCATGGCTCCCTCGGAGGGGAGATCCGCAGGAGAGTCTAACGGCTCATTCGGGATGCTTCGAACCGGGATTGCCGGAGCCGGCGCCGGCCGTGGCGCTCGGTGTGAGCGAGCCCTGGTGGAGCGCGGCGATCCGCTTGGACTCGGTCGAGTCGGGGCCGGGGGGCGCGACGAAGACGGCGTCGCGGTAGTAGCGCAGCTCCTCGATGCTCTCCCGGATGTCGGCGAGGGCACGGTGGTTGCCGCCCTTGGCCGGGGCGTTGTAGTAGGCGCGCGGGAACCAGCGGCGCGAGAGCTCCTTGATCGAGGAGACGTCGACGATCCGGTAGTGCAGGAACTCCTCGAGCTCCGGCATGTCACGGGCCAGGAACGACCGGTCGGTGGCCACCGTGTTGCCGGCGAGCGGGGGCCGGCTGCCGCTGGGGCAGTGCTCCTGGACGTAGGCGAGCACCTGTGCCTGTGCGTCCTCGAGCGTGGTGCCGCTGTCGAGCTCCTCGAGCAGCCCGGAGGTCTCGTGCATGTGCTGCACGAACTCCACCATCTGGTCGAGCGCCTCGGGCGGCGGCTTGATGACGATGTCGACGCCCTCGCCCAGCACGTTGAGGTCGAAGTCGGTCACGAGCGCCGCGACCTCGATCAGGGCATCGGCCTCGAGGTCCAGCCCCGTCATCTCGCAGTCGATCCAGACAAGTCGCTCGGTCACAACGACGGAGCCTACTCGGACGTGACCGAGGTCCCGTGCACGCCGCCACGGCGGATGTACGCCGCCGCCCTACAGTTGGGGGCATGCTGCGATGGGTGGGGCTGGTGGCTCGCCTCGTCCTCGGCGGGGTGTGGTTGTGGGCCGGGCTGCTCAAGGTCGGAGAGCCGGAGGCCAGCGTGACCGCCGTCCGTGCGTACCAGCTGCTCTCCCCGTCCCTCGCCGACGGAGTCGGCCGGGTCCTGCCGATGCTCGAGGTGGTCCTCGGCGCCTGCCTCGTCCTCGGGCTCCTGACGCGCGTCGCCGGCGGGGTGTCCGGCCTGCTGCAGATCGCGTTCATCATCGGCATCGCCTCGGTCTGGGCGCGCGGCATCTCGATCAACTGTGGCTGCTTCGGCGACGGCGGTCCTGACCCCGACGCGATCGGGCGGTATCCGTGGGAGATCGCGCGCGACGTCGGGCTGCTGCTGGCGTCGCTCTACCTCGTCTGGCGGCCGCGCACGCCGTTCGCCCTGGACAACCTCTTGCTCGCCCCACGATCGGAGGGGATCGATGTCGAAGAAACAGCGTGACACCAACCGCACCGCCCGCGCCGCCGCCGTACGCCGCGAGCAGGCGGGCCGTGAGCGACGCAGGCGCCTGCTCATCACCGGCGGCATCCTGGTCGTGCTCGCCCTGGTCGTCGGGATCGGGGTCCTGCTCGGCGGGGGTGGCGACGACCCGTCGACGCCCGGCACCAAGGTCGACGCCCGGGCGGATGGGCAGGCGCTCGTCCTCGGCACCAACCCGGACGCGCCGACCGTGGTCGTCTACGAGGACTTCCTGTGCCCCTACTGCCGGGAGTTCGAGGCGGCGTCCCGCTCGACGCTGCGCGACGCCGCGGCGCGCGGGGACGCCGTGGTGGAGTACCGCCCCTTCCACCTCCTGCAGGACGACTACTCGTCCGAGGCGCTCACCGCCTGGGCCGCCGTGCTCGAGAAGGGGACGCCGCAGCAGGCGCTGAAGTTCCACGACCTGCTCTTCGAGAACCAGCCCTACGAGGCAGCCGCCGACAAGCCCGGCATCGACGACCTGGTCGACCTCGCCAAGGAGGCCGGCGTGACGGACACGGCGGTGCTCGACGCGATGCGCCAGCCGAACAGCGAGTTCGTGGACGCCGCCGGCGCAGCCGCGACCTCGGCCGGCATCCAGGGCACGCCGACCGTGGTCCTCGACGGCACCCAGCTCCAGGGATCACCGGCGGAGCTCGCCGACCAGCTCGAGCAGCGTCTCGGGAAGGGCTGAGGTGGCGCGCGGCGAACGGAACACCGTCCTGCTGCTCGTCGTGGGTGTGCTCGCGGCGATCTCGTTCGTGGTGGCGGCACTGGTGATCTTCTCCAGCGGTGGAGGGCCGGCGGAGAAGCCGGAGGCGACGGCGGCCGTGCGAGCGGGCGACCAGTCGGTCGTCGTGGGCCGGAGCAGTGCACCGACGAAGGTCGTGGTCTACGAGGACTACGCGAGTCCGGAGAGCCGGGAGTTCGAGATCGCCTCGCGCGACTTCCTGCGGATCGAGGCGGCGCGGGGGAGGGTGCAGGTCGAGTACCGCCCCTATGCGCAGTCCGACGACGGCTACTCCACGCAGGCACTGCAGGCGTGGGCCGGTGTCCTGGGCGCGGGTACGCCGAAGCAGGCGCTCGCCTTCCACGACGTGCTCTTCGACCGGCAGCCGACGACCGGTACGCCGACCCCGACCCAGCTCGTCGAGTGGGCGCGGGGGAGCGGGGTCCGCAGCGACAGGGTGTTCGCCGCCATGGCAGCGCCCGGCGAGGAGTTCGTCACTGCCGCCAACGGTGCCGCCCGTGAGGCCGGGGTGCAGCGCCCGCCTCTCGTGCTGCGGGACGGCACCCAGGTGTCCGCCGACTCGCCGACCGCGCTGGCTGACACGCTGCAACGCGAGCTCCTCGAGGAGGAGCGCTGACATGCTGACGCCCATGTCGAACGACCTCACCTCCTTCATCGCACGCCTGCCCAAGGCCGAGCTGCACGTGCACCACGTCGGGTCGGCCTCGCCCCGCATCGTCTCCGAGCTCGCGACCCGGCACCCCGGCACGGTGCCGAACGATCCCGACGCGCTCACCGAGTTCTTCGCCTTCCGCGACTTCGCCCACTTCATCGAGGTCTACCTCGCGGTGGTCGACCTGATCCGCACTCCCGAGGACGTGCGGCTGCTCACCTACGAGATCGCCCGCGAGATGGCCGAGGAGCAGCAGGTCCGGTACGCCGAGCTCACCTGCACCCCGTTCACCTCGGTGGCCGCGGGAGTGCCGATCGAGGGATACACCGAGGCGATCGAGGACGCGCGGGTCGCCGCCGAGCGGGACCTGGGCATCGTGCTGCGCTGGATCTACGACATCCCCGGCGAGAGCGGGCTGCCGGCCGCCGACGACACCCTCGACTACGCGCTCCACCACGCGCCCGACGGGCTGGTGGGCTTCGGGCTCGGCGGTCCCGAGGTCGGCGTACCCCGGCCGCAGTTCGAGCCCCACTTCAGTGCCGCCCGGGCCGCCGGCCTGCACAGCGTGCCGCACGCCGGCGAGACGACCGGGCCGGAGACCGTGTGGGACGCGCTGCGGCACCTGGGCGCCGAGCGGATCGGGCACGGCACCTCCTCGGCGCAGGACCCGGCGTTGCTGGCCCACCTCGCCGAGCACCGGATCCCGCTGGAGGTGTGCCCGTCCTCCAACATCGCGACCCGGGCCGTGGCCGCCATCGAGGACCACCCGCTCCGGGCCTTCCGGGACGCCGGTGTCGTGGTGACGATCAACAGCGACGACCCGCCGATGTTCGGCACCACGCTCAACCGTGAGTACGAGATCGCCGCCGGCGCTGCTCGACCTCGACGAGGCGGGGGTGGCCGAGCTGGCTCGCACCGCGGTGCGGGAGTCGTTCGCGCCCGATGACGTCAAGGGCCGGATCGTCGCGGAGATCGACGCGGCGCTGCACGACTGAGGCCCTGGAAGCTCATACCTTCCAGGGCCGCCTCCTTTGTACGACGCCCGGAGCCCGCTCCCCGGCACCGACACGCGTGCACCCCTAGGCTCGGGGGATGAGCGAGCGCCCCGGACCCCTGCAGCAGTGGCACGACGTCGCGAAGGCACGTGATGCGGCGCTGCTCGACGCTCTCCTCGACGAGGACTGTGTCTTCCGTTCCCCGGCGGTGCACGCCCCGCAGGAAGGCAAGAGCCTCACGACGGCGTACCTCGGCGCCGCGCTGGTCGTCCTCGGCCCGACGCTGAGCTACCAGCACGAGTGGTGGGACGACGGCTCGGCGGTGCTCGAGTTCACGGCCGAGCTCGACGGCCGCACGATCCACGGCATCGACATGCTGCGCTGGAACGGCGAGGGCCGGCTGACCGAGTTCACCGTGATGGTGCGGCCGTTCAAGGGCCTCACCACCCTGATGGAGAAGATGCTGGCGGAGCTGACCACTAGGCGAAACCTGCCGCAAACGTCCCGCAGTGATGGCCCGTTGACGCTATTGCCCCCGCAGAGCCGGGGGAGAAGTTTGGAAAGGGTGCCGAGGAGGCTCCCATGACCTACCACTCATCCACCGCGATCTTCGAGGGGACGACGCTGCGCGCGTCCGACCGGGCGTACGACGAGGCGCGCAGCGTCTTCAACGGCATGTTCGACCGTCGCCCCGACCGGATCATGCGCTGCCACTCGGCGACCGACGTGGTCGCGGCCCTCGCCATCGCGCGGAGGGAGCAGCTCCCTGTCTCGGTGTACGGCGGCGGCCACGGGGTCACCGGCTCCGCCGTCATCGACGGAGGCGTGTGCATCGACCTGCGGGGCATCAACGACGTCGAGGTCGACCCGGAGGCCAGGACTGCGCGGGTCGGCGGTGGGGCGACCTGGGGCGCGGTCGACGCCGCCACCCAGCGGCACGGGCTCGCGGTCACGGGCGGCCGGATGTCCACGACGGGCGTCGGAGGGCTCACCCTCGGCTCGGGCAGCGGCTGGCTCGAGCGGGCGTTCGGCTACACCTGCGACAACCTGGTCAGTGCCGAGGTGGTCACCGCCGACGGACGGATCGTGACGGCGTCGGAGACCGAGCATCCCGACCTGTTCTGGGCGCTGCGCGGCGGCGGTGGCAACTTCGGGATCGTCACCGGGTTCACCTTCGCGCTGCACCCGGTCGGGCCGATCGTGCTCGGCGGCCTGCTGCTCTATCCCGCAGCGATGGCGGGGGACGTGCTGCGCTTCTGGCGCGACTACATGCTGGACGCGCCCGACGAGGTCGGCAGCGCGGTGGCGTTCATCACCGCCCCGCCGGCGGACTTCGTGCCCGAGCCGGTGCGCGGCCAGCCGGTGGTCGGTGTGGTCGCCTGCTACGCCGGAGATCCGGAGACGGGCGCGGAGGTGATGGCCCCGCTGCTCGAGTTCGGACCGCCTGCGGCCAACCTGGTCCAGCCGATGCCCTACGTCGAGGTCCAGCGACTCATCGACGAGGGCAACCCCAAGGGAGTCCGCAACTACTGGACGGCCGACTTCTACGAGGGACTGCCCGAGGAGGCCATCGAGACGCTCGTGCCGCTGGCGACCAGCCCGACGTCACCGCTGTCGCAGGTGATCGTGATGGCCGGCGGTGGAGCGATCGCGCGGATCGCCGACGAGGCGACGGCCTGCGGGCAGCGCCAGGCGCCGTTCAACATCCACTACCTGTCGCTGTGGTCCGACCCGGCCGAGGACGAGGTCCAGATCGGGCACACGCGCGAGCTGGCCGCCGCGATGAAGCCGTGGGCCACCGGTGGGGTCTACGTGAACTTCATCGGCGACGAGGGCCCGAGCCGGGTGGAGGCGGCGTACGGCGCGGCGAAGTTCTCGCGCCTCCAGCGGATCAAGCGCGTCTGGGACCACCAGGAACGTCTTCCGGAGCAACCAGAACATCCCGCCGGCCGCACTCGTGGCGCAGAGGCGTGGCAGCTGAGGCTCCAGGACAGAGTGCCGCCCGCGCCACCTCCCCCAAGGCGACGCGGGCGACAGGTCCAGGGCGCGCAGCTACTGGCAGGTGGCCGTGCTGCTGGCCGAGGCGCCGCCGGAGATCTTGCCGCAGGTCTTGTTGAACGCACTCTTGATGACGCCACCGAACACGAAGACGATGGCGACGATCAGGGCGGCGATGCCGGCGACCAGGAGGCCGTACTCGACCGCCGAGGCGCCGTCCTCGTCACGGCGCCGGGTGATGTTCCGGATGAAGTTCATGGTGTGGCTCCTCAGGTCTGCTGTGCCGGGCTGAGCACGTGAACAAAGTGTGGCAAATAGGACACGCCCCCATCTCGGAATGGCCGTGCTGCGTCGGCACGCTCTAGACCGGAATGTCTGATTTATCGGAGTCGGTGCCGACAGCGCAGCGCGATCCGCTATAAGCCGCGGTCTAGTCGGCTGGGAGACGCGCTGCTGGGCGGGTGATCGGAATCCGACTCGTCCGGCAACGTCGTGCGTAGGATCCGTGGTGGCTGCCAGCCCGTGACGAACTAGGAGTGCCTCCGCCATGACGGTGACCGCACAGACCAGGCCGACCCCCAGCGTTCTCGTCGTGGACGACGAGCCGGACATGCGTCTGCTCGCCCGGGCCATCCTCGAGCGAGGTGGGCTCAACATCATCGAGGAGGCCTCGGACGGCCTGCAGGCACTCGAGCGCTACCACGACCTCAACCCGCCGCCGGTCCCGTCGGTCGTCGTCCTGGACAACCGGATGCCCGGTCTCACCGGCATGCAGGTGGCCGAGCAGATGCTCTCCGAGCACCCTGACCAGGTGATCGTCCTCTTCTCCGCCCACCTGGACCGGACGGTCGAGGCAGCAGCCCGCGAGGCCGGAGTCGCCGCGTGCGTCTCGAAGATGGACGCGATCGGCCTGCCCGACGTCATCTGGGGCCTGTTGCCTCCGGAGTGAACCGTCAGCTGGGCGGTGGCGTAGCCCCGCGTTGCGCGGGATGGCGCTCGGCTGCGGGCGCGTCGTCCTCGTGTGCCACGCCCGCCGGTGTGTCCGGGTCGTCGGGCGGGAAGGTCGTCGTGACCGGCTTCTTCTGGTCGATGTCCGCGGTCGGTGAAGCGAAGATCATGTGTACCCCCGTGATGCGCGTAGGTCGCGGCGATGTGCTTCACCGAGAGTGCAGTACCCAGAAATGGAACTAACTGCACAAATGGGACAACGAGCCTCGGGGCTCGAGGTCACGACGAGGGCAGCAGCTCCCGGAGGATCTGGGGAAGCCGGGTCGCCTCCATCTTCGAGACGCAGGCGGCGACGCCGGCGGCGCGTGCCGCTTCCTTGATGGCGCTGTCGAGGTGGGCCGAGAACAGCACGATCACCTGGTCGGGGTGCTGGGACAGCATCTGCTCGGCGACCTCGAGCCCGGTCAGGCCGGGCATCCGGTTGTCCAGCAGGACGATCGTGGGTTGCCGCGGGGGATCGAGCTCGTGGAAGCGTTCCAGCGCCTGCGGCCCGTCCGCGGCCTCGCCGAGGACGGTGAACCCACCTCGCTCGAGGATGGCCGTGGCCAGCAGGCGCACGTCCGGTTCGTCGTCCACCACGAACACGCTGGGCGCATCCGTGGCTTCCGCGGGAGCTGTCATGGTCGCCGACTCTAGTTGGTCGAGAGGCTCTGCATGCCAGTTCCGCGACCTCGTCTCAGTGCCCCCGGCAGGACTCGAACCTGCGACCTAGAGATGAGAAGTCGGGTCCTCTTCGTGCGGCTCCGTCCGGCGCCGTCCGTGCTGAGCACGTGAGGCGGCCAACGCAGAGTACTCGGCACGGCGACCACGACGCTCGCCTCCTGTATGCCTGCTATCGGGGTCTCCAGCTCGCATCAGTTCCCGCCACGATGAACCGCTTGCTCGAGCCGTCGACTGTCATAGCCCAGATCTCGTCCCTCAGCTTCCGGCCGTTGAGGGTCTGCACGAGCAGCCGAAGCGAGTTGGGGGACCACGACGCCCCCCAAACGTTGCAGCCAGCGCCGACTCGACGGGGGTTTGTGCCATCGGACTGCGAGACGACGGCGAACCTGCAGCGGGCGCCCGTGTTCACGTAGGCGGTGTAGACGAGCCGGCGACCACCCGGCGCGACGCGCGGGCCCTCCTCGGAACGGTTGGGCGTGTCCGTGAGCTGCCGCAAGCCAGAACCGTCTGGTCGCACAGCGTAGAGGTCTGAGTCCTCGTCTTCCGCAAAGTTCATGGCCGCGAACACGATCGTTCCGTCTCGCGACCAGTCCACAGACCTGATGTAGCGGTCCGGATGATGCCCGACGTGGAGCCTGCTCAGTTTGCGCGTGGCCAACGTGTATATCCAGACGTCGTTGCTGGACCCGTCCAAGCGGTCCATCGCCAGGGCGACACGGCCGGCACGAGGACCCCAGGCCACGTCTTCAATGAAGTTTCGCCCCCCGCCGGGCAGGAGCACCCGCTTATGACGCCCGCGGGCACCCATCACCATCAGGTCCTGATCCGCCACCCCCTCCATTGCGGTCCGCGTGTACAGGATCCGGTGCCCCTGCGGCCCCCACCGTGGCAACGCATTCGCCGATCGGAGGGAGGTAAGCCTTCGAGTCCACGCGCCGCTGCTGTTACTCGCGAGGATTCGGTAATCACCCCCGTAGACCTCTCTCTGGAACACGATCCTCGGCTCATTCTTCGCCGAAGCCGGAGCTGCCAGAGGTGCCACCAGGACCGAGACAGCCACGACGAACTCGACAAGCAAGACTGGCCAGCGGCGACCAGCTGGACGCCCCCAACTGCCGTTCACCGAGGCAGCCCAGCCCGAAATAGACGGCCGGACCTGGCTTGCCCCGCCGTGCCCTGAACTATCAACACAGCGAGCGCGGGAACGCCCACCACGGAAGCGAGAACCCATTTTCACGTCCGCCTCCCGACTCAAGACACGGGAAGCGCAGCCAACGCCAGCGGCTTGCCGCAGATGATCATCCACACTCCTCGTGGCGTAGCCCAGAGTCAACAATCCGCCGGTGGGCGTTTGGACCATGGCATGCAGGGGATCCGAGCAGCCGCAACCGGGCGAGTAGTTCTGCGCGAGTAGTTCTGCGCGGGCCCCCTTCGGCACTGCGCGTACCCGTGCCATCCATGGCCTGTGCGGGTCTGGCGGCCCGTTGTTTGTCACGACGTCCAGCACACCTGGTGTGCGCCTAGCGGGGTCGCCAATGGGCGTTGCGACCATGCGTGAGATACCGGCGGTGCGATCCGTTGGCATTCATTCTCCAGATGACTTTGGACCCTTGGCGGTCATCCTTTTCCACCAGCAGTTGGCGTCCTCTCGGGGACCAACTCGCAATGTAGGCAGCGTCCGGGCCAGTCCGCAGTCGTCGCGGGTTGGTGCCATCTGCGGCGGCGATCATGATCGAATCTGTGTCAGACCCTGACGCGGTGGTGTAGGCGAGCTGTCGTCCATTGGGGGAGAGCCGTGGGAACCCCTCGCCTCGGGGATTGGTGTTGGTGATCTGCCGCATCCCGGTGCCGTTGGGCCGGATGAGGTAGAGGTCGCTGTCGTCGGCGGCGTCATCTTCGGTGCGGTCGATGGCGGCGAAGGCGATCGTCTTGCCATCTCGCGACCAGTCCAATGTCGTTGGGTCGCGGTCGGGGAAGTGGTCGGCGTGGAGATTGGTGAGCTTGCGGGTACGTAGGGAGTAGACAACTACGTCAGCGAAGTCAGCCGTGGGGTGTGGCGACATCACCAGCGCCACGCGGCCGCCGCCGGGTCCCCAGGCCATGTCGCTGATATGGCGGTTCTTGCCGGACATCACTTGGTGCTTGTTCCGGCCGTAGGCTCCCATCACCATCAGGTCGACCCGGCCGTTGGGTTTCTGGCGGAGGTAGAGGATTCTCTTCCCGGACGGCGACCACCGCGGCTGCATGGCCACACTGGGACCGGAGGTGAGGCGGCGTTGTCGATTGCCGTAGGCGCCGGCGACCACCACTTGTGAACCCGTCTCGGGTGATCCCTCGAACACTACGACAGGCCAGGGTCTGGGCTGTGCCGCCTGGGCCGCGCTCGGCACGGCCACGATGACCCCGGTGGTGGCGAAGATCAGGGATGACAGTGTGCTGGTCAGTTGGGATGCGAGCGATGCCATGGCGCACCCTCCAAGGAGTGAGTGGCCGTGTCAGCGTACGCGCCTGCTACCGCCCTATCAGGCGAGGAGCCGGACGGGCTTCGTGGTGCCCCCGGCAGGACTCGAACCTGCGACCTAGAGATTAGAAGGCTCTTGCTCTATCCAGCTGAGCTACAGGGGCCGGGGATCGCAATCATGGCCGGTCCCACTGACGCGAAGTATGCCGCAGGGCGCGCGGGCCGAGGAGCGAGGTCTGCGCGGCGCCAGCCGTGGTGATGGCGCCGCGCAGATCGCCCGTAATAGCACCCCCGCGCTACGGGCGAGCTCCTCGAGGTCGTCGGCGGTGAAGCCGAGCGCCTTCCGGATCTGCCAGTGAAACGGAGCAGTCGCGGGTCCATGACGCGATCTCCGGTGTGGAGTCTTGACCGGGAGTATGACGCGGCACACACTGAGGTTGCGCGTAGCGCATTGTGTTGCTCTGTGCGCAACTACCCAGGCTGTCCGGGAGGGCTCATGGACCACACCACGACCGACGAAGCGACGCAGCACGACCACAAGAACTACCCGTTGGACAAGGTCACCTTCGGCGTCGCCGCCGGCCTGGTGCTGGCCTTCGTGGTGTGGGGAACTCTCGACTCGGACGGCATGACCACGGGCACGGGCAAGGCGCTGGCCTGGGTGACCGACAACTTCGGCTGGATGTTCGTCCTGGTCAGCGCGGCGTTCCTCGTGTTCGCGGGCTACCTGGCCGTGACCCGCTACGGCAACATCCGGCTCGGGCCCGACGACTCCAAGCCGGAGTTCTCGACGTTCTCGTGGGTGTCGATGATGTTCGCCACCGGCATGGGCATCGGTCTGATCTTCTGGGGCGTCGCGGAGCCGATGACCCACCTCACCAACCCGCCGCTCGGGAAGGGAGAGGCGGGATCCCGCGAGACCGCACGCGTCGCGATGGAGTACACCTTCTTCCACTGGGGCTTCCACCCCTGGGCGATGTACGCCGTGATCGGGCTCGCGATCGGCTACTTCGCCTATCGCAAGGGGAAGGGCAACCTCGTCTCCGGCGCCTTCGGGCCGCTGCTCGGTCGCCGGGCCACCGAGGGCCCGGGCAAGGCCATCGACGTGATCGCGATCTTCGCGACCCTCTTCGGCTCGGCGACCTCGCTCGGGCTGGGAGCGCTCCAGATCACCGGGGGGCTCGACAACGTGATGGGCAGCGGCAACTCGCGGTGGATCACCGTCGGTGTGATCGCCGTGCTGACGCTCTGCTTCGTGCTCTCCGCCGTCACCGGCATCGAACGTGGCGTCCAGTTCCTCTCCAACGCCAACGCGATCGCGGCCCTGCTGCTGGTCTTCTTCCTGTTCGTCGTCGGGCCGACCGTGTTCATCATGGGGACCTTCACCGAGTCCCTGGGCGGCTACCTCACGCACCTGCCGACGATGGCCTTCCGCACGGGCGCCTTCGGCGGAGCCGACTGGGTGAACGGCTGGACCGTCTTCTACTGGGCATGGTGGGTCTCCTGGACGCCCTTCGTGGGCATGTTCATCGCGCGCATCTCGAAGGGCCGCACGATCCGCCAGTTCGTGATCTACGTGATCCTGGTGCCGAGCCTGGTCTCGTTCGTCTGGTTCTCGATCATGGCCGGCTCGGCCTTCGACCTGCAGCTCAACAAGGGCGTGGACCTCGGCGCGGTCGTCAACTCCGACGGCGGCACCGAGCGGGTGCTCTTCGAGACCCTGCGCGAGTACCCCCTGGCCTCGATCACGGTGGTCCTCGCTGTCTTCCTGATCGCGATCTTCTTCATCACGGGCGCCGACTCGGCGTCCATCGTGATGGGCATGCTCAGCCAGCACGGCAAGGAGGAGCCGATGCGCTGGCTGATCGTCTTCTGGGGTGTCGCCCAGGGAGCGATCGCGGCGGTGCTGCTGTTCTCGGGTGGTCTGAGCGGGCTGCAGACCCTGGTGATCATCGTGGCCGGCCCGTTCATGCTGGTGATCATCGCGATGTGCGTCTCACTGATGATGGCGCTGAGGGCCGAGCCCTACGAGTCGACGCTGCCGTCGCGGGTGCGCCGAGCGGTCCTGCACGCGCAGGAGCACGACATCGCCGAGCACCAGACGGTCGCACTCGCCGTCCTCGGAGCTGACGCGCACGAGACGAAGGATGCGGTCGACGGCGTACCGACCCCGTCCGAGCGGACGTAGGTAGCGGGAGAACTTCGGTCAGCGAGCCTTGACGGCGGCGGTCCGGGCAGAGGTGGCGCGGACCTTCGCGCCGCTCCGGATCGCCGTCACCCGCACGCTGATGTGCTTGCGGACGTCGGCCTTGCGGAGCTTGTACGACGCGCGCGTCGCGCCGCCGATCGCGTGGCCGTTGCGCAGCCACTGGAAGCGCACCACCGTCGGGCGAGCGCTGTAGGCACCCTTGGTGCTGTAGAGCCGGTGACCCTTGCGGACCACGCCGCGGACGACCGGCGTACGCGTGGCCCGGAGCGTCTTCGGCTTCGCGGAGGTGCTGGGCGAGACCGACGGCGTGCCGACGGCGAGCTTGATGTCCTTGCCGGTGAACGAGTCGCCCGGGGTCGGGTTGAGGTAGTAGTCGGGCTCGTAGCCGTCGCCACCCCCGAGCCACGCCCAGATCTCGCCGTCCTGCGTCGCGCCCATCACGCCGCCCTCGTAGACGCCGCCGCTGCGGGCCGGGAGGAAGACCTGGTACTCGCCGGAGGCATCGACCACGATCGGCTCGGGCACCAGGGAGCCGCTGCCGCCGTCGGTGTTGGCGGTGGGAGTGACGGTGCCGGCGACGGGGTTGCCGCCGCGGTCCACGAGGCGCCCGGAGTAGGAGACCGGGAAGGGGACCTGGAGGTTGACCCCGGAGACGGTCGCGCCGGAGGCGGCCGTGACCGACTGGGCGAACTCAGGGGAGAAGGCGTCGCCGAAGAAGTAGGAGTAGGTCGGGTCGCCGAAGCTGACCCGCAGCTTGACGGGCACCCCCGCCGGGACCTGCGCGGTGTAGCTGCCGTTGGAGGCGACCTTCGTCGTGCGCGAGGGATCGGCCGCCCAGGTGCCGTTGCCGTCCCCGACGAAGACCTGGAGGGTCCGGTCGGCGCCGGCCTGGTGGTAGGTCACGGTGCCCTTGACGACACCGTCGCTGGCCGCCGACGCGGAGGTGGCGGGCAGCCCGGCGACGGTCAGGCCGAGCGTCAGCAGCACGAGCAGGACCCATCGCAAGGGACGAATCCGGTGAGGTGCGGGGGACTGCGACATATAGGGAGAGTAGGTTCAATATCGGACGCCTGACGAACACCTCAGAGCACCGATCTAGTCCGGTTCCGGGTCAAATGCTTCAACTCTCCCCAGACGGGGAAAAGTGCGCTAGCGGACCGCAAACGCCGCTTTCAGGACCGTAATTCCGCCATCCACGCCTCGACCGCGTCGGGGTCGCGCGGGAGCGCCTCGGAGAGGTTGCGGGCGCCCGTCGGCGGTGACCACCACGTCGTCCTCGATCCGGATGCCGATGCCGCGCAGCTCCTCGGGCACGAGCAGGTCGTCCTCCTGGAAGTACAGCCCCGGCTCGACGGTGAGCACCATGCCCTCGGCCAGGTCGCCACCGGGGTAGATCCCCGTGTCGGCCGCGGCGCAGTCGTGCACGTCGAGGCCGAGCATGTGGCTGGTGCCGTGCAGCGTCCAGCGGGCGTAGATGCGGCTCTCCGGCGAGAGCGCCTCCTCCTGGGAGACCGGCAGCAGGTCGAGGTCGTCCAGGCCACGCACGAGCACCGCCATCGCGGCCTCGTGGGGCGCGCGGAACGCGGCCCCGGGACGTACGGCGTCGATGCCTGCCTGCTGGGCCTCCAGCACGAGGGAGTAGAGGTCGCGCTGGAGCGAGGAGAAGGTGCCGTTCACGGGCAGCGTGCGGGTGACGTCGGCGGTGTAGAGCGAGGTCGCCTCCGCGCCCATGTCGAGCAGCACCAGCTCACCGGGCGTGATCGCCCCGGTGTTCTCGATCCAGTGCAGGGTCGTCGCGTGTCGCCCGCCACCGACGATCGAGTCGTAGCCGATGTCGTTGCCCATCGTGCGGGCACGCCGGAAGAAGGTGCCCTCGATCCACCGCTCGCCGTGCTCCAGGACGCGGTCCCACTCGCGCACGGAGTCCTCGAAGCCGAGGGTCGTGATGTCGCAGGCCGTCTGGAGCTCGCCGAGCTCCCACTCGTCCTTGACCAGGCGCGCCTCGGACAGCACCCGCGCGAGCTCGCGGTCCTGTCCGTCGTCGCCGGCGACCAGCGCGTCGACGCGGGAGTCGGCGCCGCGCAGCACGCGGGTCTTGGCGGACGCGGACAGCCGCTGCCCGAGGTCGTCGAGGTGGCGGGTCTCGATCCCGAGGGAGTCGGAGATCTCCTTCAGCGACGGGCGTCGACCGGCCCACAGCTCGCCGTACTGGCGGTCCCGGAAGAACTCGTCGGTGTCGCGGGAGCTGCGCGGTCGCGCGTAGAGGACGGCCTCGCCGCCCTCGAGGACGAGCACGGCGTCGCTGGTCTGGTTGCCGCAGAGGTAGGTGTGCGCGGTCTCGGCGCGGAACCGGTAGTCGGTGTCGTTGGCGCGGACCTTGAACCCGCCGGCCGGGACGACCAGTCTCTCGCCGGGGAACTGCTCGCTCAGCCGATCACGACGCGCCCGGGCCCAGGTCGTGATCGGGTGCGGTGCCAGGTCCAGCTCGCGATCGCCCCAGCCCGTGCGCATGAACGCGGCGTAGGCCTCGGGCACCGGCGGGTCGTGGCTCTCGACGGCCGGCTCGTCGGGGGAGTCCAAAGCGTCACTCACCCCGCCACTCTACGTGCGGCGTCTCGTTACGCTACGCGCATGCACAGCCGACGGAGCTCCGCCGCGTTCACCATCGTCGTCACGGTGGTGATGCTCATCGGCGCCGCGATCATGGGGCTGGTGCTGCTGCTCTCCGGAGCCCCCGGAGCACTGGTGGTCGGCGTGCTCCTGGCCGCGATCCCGGTCGGCCCGCTGATCTGGATCTACCTCTGGCTCGACCGCTACGAGCCCGAGCCGCGATCACTCCTGGTCCTCGGTCTCGGCTGGGGCGCGTTCGTCGCCACCTCCGGGGCGCTGCTGCTCCAGCTCTTCGACGACCTCATCTTCAGCACCACCGACGTGGTGAGCGCGACCATCGTCGCCCCGATCACCGAGGAGGCGGCGAAGGGGCTCTTCATCGTGCTGCTGCTCGTCTACCGACGACACGAGCTGGACGGCATCCTCGACGGCCTGGTGTACGCCGGCATGGTCGGCATCGGCTTCGCGTTCACCGAGAACATCCTCTACCTGACCTCGGCGTACGTCGGCGAGGACGGCCAGGCAGGCGGACTCGGCGGCGCCGTCGGCCTGTTCATCGTCCGGTGCATCTTCGGGCCCGTTCGCCCACCCGTTCTTCACCGCCTTCACCGGGATCGGCATCGGGATCGCGGTCACCGCGCGCAGCAGGTCGGTCCGCATCCTGGCCCCGCTGGGCGGCTACCTCGTCGCCGTCCTGGCGCACGCTGCGTGGAACGGGTCGCTGATGCTCGACGACGGGCGCAACGCCATCGCGACGTACTTCTTCCTGATGGTCCCGGCGTTCTTCCTGCTGATCGGCTTCGCGGTCTGGTCGCGGCGGCGCGAGGGTGCGGTGCTCACCGCCGCGCTCACGCGACTGCGCGCAGCGCGGCTTCCTCGACCCGGCCGAGATCCCCTGGCTGGCGCGCATCCCGGCGCGCAGGTTCGCCCGGCGGTACGCCGAGAAGGTCGGCGGCCAGCCTGCCCGGCGGACGATGGTCGCCTACCAGAACGAGGCCGTGGAGCTCGGCTTCCTGCACAGCCGCTTCCTGCGCGGGGTTCCCCCGCCGGACTTCGTCGCGATCGGGCAGGAGCACGTCGACCGGATGCGGGCGCTGCGGCCGGGACTGCTCTGGCCACAGCCGACGGTCGGCCGTGCGCCGACCCAGCTCCCCGCGGTGTCGGGGGGCCAGTGGACCGGCCAGGGCGTTGGTCCCGGCGGACCCGGAAGCGGAGCCGGCCGGTGACGCACGCCGGGCACTCGTCGGGAGAGCCGCCCGGTCGGACGGAGTGGAGCGCGGGCTCGCGCCAGATGCTGACGACGCTGACCGGGCTGCGCGACGCGCTCAAGCAGGTCCGGCTGCCCCTGGAGATCCCGGGAGCCGCAGAGAGCCGGGCCCGGGTCGGGGAGATGGTCGACCAGCTCGAGGACTACGTCCTGCCGCGCCTGGTGCAGGTCGACGCTCCCTTGCTCACGGTGGTCGGGGGCTCGACCGGCGCGGGGAAGTCGACGCTGGTGAACTCCCTGGTCGGAGCCCGGGTGAGTGAGCCCGGGGTCCTGCGTCCCACCACGCGGTCACCGGTGCTCGTGCACCACCCCGACGACGCCGGCTGGTTCGACCAGCAGCGCATCCTGCCCGACCTCGAGCGGACCGCCCGCGCGACGGCCGACCCCGACGCGCTCCAGCTGGTGGCCTCCCCGTCGATGCCGAAGGGTCTGGCCCTGCTCGACGCCCCTGACATCGACTCGGTGGTCGAGCGCAACCGCAGCCTCGCCGCGCAGCTGCTGGCCGCGGCCGACCTCTGGCTGTTCGTGACCTCCGCGGCGCGGTATGCCGACCAGGTGCCGTGGGGTTTCCTGAAGCAGGCCGCCGACCGGAGCGCGGCGGTGGCCATCGTGCTGGACCGGACGCCGCCCGGTGCGGTCGCCGAGGTCAGCGGCCACCTCGCGCGGATGCTGACCACGCGGGGACTGAAGGACTCTCCTCTGTTCGTCGTCCCCGAGTCGCCGCTGGACGACCAGGGCCTGCTGCCGCGCGAGGTCGTCGACGACATCCGCGGCTGGCTCCACGAGCTGGGCGCCGACGCGGAGGCACGCCACGGGGTGGTCCGGCAGACCCTGGACGGGGCGGTGCGGTCGATCGGGCGTCGTACCTATGACATCTCCGACGCCTGCCTGGCGCAGGCCGACATGCGGACGCGGCTGAAGCGCGACGTCGACGTCGCCTACGACCAGGCCGTCGCGGACATCGACACCGGCTCGGCCGACGGCACCCTGCTGCGCGGCGAGGTGCTGGCCCGCTGGCAGGAGTTCGTCGGCACCGGCGAGCTGCTGCGCGCGCTGGAGACCAAGGTGAGCTGGCTGCGCGACCGGATCACCAACGTCGTGAAGGGCAAGCCCCAGCAGGCCGAGCGGGTGACCGTGGCGGTCGAGTCGGGGCTCCAGACGCTGCTGATCGAGCACGCCGAGGCAGCCGCCGAGCGGACCGACGCGTCCTGGCGCTCGGTCGCGGCGGGCGCGCAGGTGCTCGACGCGGCGGGGACGGACCTCTCCCGCGCTTCCCGCGACTTCCGCGAGCGGTCCGAGCGGCTGGTGCGTGACTGGCAGTCGGCGGTGCTCGACCTCGTGCGCACCGAGGGTGGCGACAAGCGCACCACCGCGCGCTTCCTCGCGTTCGGGGTCAACGGGCTCTCGGTGGCGCTGATGGTGGTCGTGTTCGCCTCGACCGGCGGCGTGACCGGCGCGGAGGTCGGGATCGCCGGCGGGTCCGCCGTCGTGGGGCAGAAGGTGCTGGAGGCCGTCTTCGGCGACCAGGCCGTACGCCGCCTGGCCCTCAACGCCCGCAAGGAGCTGTCCACCCGGGTCGACGTGCTGATGGACCAGGAGCGGCGGCGGTTCCTCGACCTGCTCGACGGCCTCGAGCTTCCGACCGAGTCGGCGGAGCAGCTGCGTGTCCTCGCCCGACGCGTCGACGACCTCCGCTTCGCCCCGAAGTCCGCGTCATGAGCGGGATCGTGGCGGGCGCCCGGAAGCTGCTGGGCCGGGAGACGCCGCTCGACGCCCGGCTCGACGGGCTCGAGCGGGCCGTCGGTGCGGCCCGCGGCCGGCTGGACGACGAGGTGGTCGACGGAGCCGCCCGGATCGTCGACCGCGCCGGCGCGCGGCTGCGGCTCTCGGCGGAGCACACCGTGGTGGCGCTCGCGGGTGCGACCGGGTCCGGCAAGTCCTCGACCTTCAACGCCCTGGCCGGGCTGGATCTCGCTGCTGTCGGAGTACGCCGACCGACCACGTCGTACGCGACCGCCTGCGTGTGGGGCGAGACCTCACCCGCCGAGCTGCTCGAGTGGCTGGAGATCCCGCCGCGCCACCGCGTGCTCCGGGACTCGATGCTCGACCGCGGCCACCAGGACAAGGGCCTCGACGGCCTGGTCCTGCTCGACCTGCCCGACCACGACTCCACCGAGGTCAGCCACCACCTCGAGGTGGAGCGCCTGGTCGGGCTCACCGACCTGATGGTCTGGGTGCTCGATCCGCAGAAGTACGCCGACCTGGCCGTCCACCAGCGCTTCCTCGCACCGTTGGCCTCGCACGCCGAGGTCATGCTGGTCGTGCTCAACCACATCGACGAGGTCCCTGCCGACGGACGCGAGGCGATGCTCGGCGACGTGCGCCGACTGCTGAAGGCCGACGGACTGGGTGGGGTGCCACTGCTCGCCACGTCGGCCCGGACGGGTGAGGGGATCGACGAGCTGCGCCGGACGATCGGCAAGCGGGTCACCGACAAGGCCGCCACCCGCCACCGCCTCGCGGGCGACATCTCCGACGCGGCCGCACAGCTGTCCGCGCAGAACGGCGACGCCCAGCCCCGGGAGCTCACCGCCAAGGACAGGCGCGAGCTCGTCGACGCGCTCGCCGACTCGGCCGGCGTCCCGGTGGTCGTCGACGCCGTCCAGCGCGCCACCACGATGCGGTCGCGGCAGGCGACCGGGTGGCCGCTGACGAGGTGGATCTCGCGGCTGCGTCCGGACCCGCTGCGCCGGCTGCACCTCGACAAGGGGACCAGCGGCAGGGACGTGATCGCGGCGGCACGCTCCTCGATGCCGGCGGCGAGCTACGTGCAGAAGGCGCGGGTGGAGACGACGGTCCGCACCCTGTGCGACGACGTGTCCTCGGGGCTGGCGCAGCCCTGGGTCAGGTCCGTCCGCCGCGCCTCCACCTCGCGCTTCGACGACCTCGAGGACGCGCTCGACCGCGCGGTCACCACGACCGAGCTCGGTGTCTCGGGCACTCCGGCGTGGTGCCGGGTGGTCCGGGGCGTCCAGTGGGTGCTCCTCGTCGCCGCGATCGCGGGAGCCGCCTGGCTCGGGCTCCTGGCCGTGATGGGCTACCTGCAGCTGCCGCAGCCGGAGACCCCTGACTACCGCGGGTTCCCGGTCCCGACTCTGCTGCTCGGCGCGGGGGTGGTCCTCGGCGTGGTCCTCGCGCTGCTGTCGCGGGTGCTGATCGCCGTGGGAGCCCGGTCCCGAGCGCGCCGGGCCGAGAAGGCGTTGCGCGAGGCGGTCTCCGTGGTCTGCGAGGAGCTCGTCGTCGATCCGGTGGCGGCCGAGCTCGCGGCGTACCGGACGACCTGGGAAGGCCTGCGGGCCGCCCGCTCCTGACCGGTTCACGTCCACAGGGCGCCTACGGCGTGCGTCCTCCACAGACCGGCAGCACGCGCTTCCGGCGTACGACGCGGGCCGGTGGACTGGTCTCCACACGAGCTGAGGAGGCACCCACATGAACGAGTCGTACGTGACGCTGCAGGGCTGGGTCGGGGGAGAGGTGGACATCCGCGACGTGGGCGAGACCCAGTGCGCGTCGTTCCGGGTGGGGTCGACGCCCCGCTACCACCGCAACGGCACCTGGGTCGACGGCCAGACCTCGTGGTACACCGTGAACTGCTGGCGGGCCCTGGCGAAGAACACCCACGAGAGCGTCAAGCGCGGTGACGCGGTCGTGGTGCACGGTCGGGTCCGCGTCGACGTCTGGGAGCGCGAGGACAAGTCGAGCTCGGTGACCTGGGTGATCGACGCGACCTTCGTCGGCCACGACCTCACCCGCGGCACGAGCAGCTTCGCCAAGACGGCCCGGCAGTCACGCGACCCGCGCGAGACCGAGGAGGTGCGCGCGATGCTGCACGCCTACGAGCCCGACGGCCCGCAGCTCGACGCCGCCGGCGAGCCGGTGGCGCCGGCGCGCGAGGAGCAGGGATCCACCGCCGCCTGACCGATTTCGGGGAGACCCGACCCCCTCGTTAGGGTGGCCGGACCATGGCTGACTACGTCTACACACTCCGCAACGTCCGCAAGGCCCACGGCGACAAGGTCGTGCTCGACAACGTGACCTTGTCCTTCCTGCACGGCGCCAAGATCGGCGTCGTCGGGCCCAACGGCACCGGCAAGTCGACGTTGCTCAAGATCATGGCCGGCCTGGAGAAGGCCAACAACGGCGACGCCATCATCGACCCCGGCGCGACGGTCGGGATGCTCCAGCAGGAGCCGCCGCTGACCGAGGGCACGACGGTCCTCGAGAACGTCGAGGAGGCGGTGTCCGGGATCAAGGGCAAGCTCGACCGCTACAACGCGATCTCCGAGGAGCTGGCCGACCCGGACGCCGACTACGACACCCTGCTCGCCGAGATGGGCGACCTGCAGACCGACCTCGACCACGCCAACGCGTGGGACCTCGACAGCCGGCTCGACCAGGCGATGGACGCGCTGCGCTGCCCGCCGCCGGACGCGCTGGTCGACAACCTCTCGGGTGGTGAGCGCCGTCGGGTGGCCCTGTGCAAGCTGCTCCTCCAGCAGCCCACCCTGCTCCTCCTCGACGAGCCCACCAACCACCTCGACGCCGAGTCGGTGCAGTGGCTGGAGAGCCACCTGGCGTCCTACCCGGGTGCGGTGCTGGCCGTGACCCACGACCGGTACTTCCTGGACAACGTGGCGAGCTGGATCCTCGAGCTCGACCGGGGCAAGTGCCACCCCTACGAGGGCAACTACTCGACCTACCTCGAGACCAAGAAGGACCGCCTGAAGATCGAGGGCCAGAAGGACGCCAAGCGGGCCAAGATGCTCGAGCGCGAGCTGGAGTGGGTGCGCTCCAACGCCAAGGCGCGGCAGACCAAGAGCCGGTCGCGTCTGGCCCGCTACGAGGAGATGGCGGCCGAGGCCGACCGGATGCGCAAGATCGACACCTCCGAGATCAACATCCCGGCCGGTCCGCGGCTCGGCGACGTGGTCCTCGAGGCCCACGACCTCGAGAAGGGCTTCGACGGCCGCACGCTGATCCACGACCTGTCGTTCACGCTGCCGCGCGCCGGCATCGTCGGCGTGATCGGTCCCAACGGCGTCGGCAAGACCACCCTGTTCCGGATGATCACCGGCGACGAGAAGCCCGACGCGGGCGAGCTCAAGGTCGGCCAGACGGTGAAGATCTCCTACGTCGACCAGAGCCGCGGCGGCCTGGACCCGACCAAGAACGTGTGGGAGGTCGTCTCCGACGGGCTCGACTTCATCAAGGTGGCCAACTTCGAGATGAACTCGCGTGCCTACGTCGCGTCGTTCGGCTTCAAGGGCCCCGACCAGCAGAAGAAGGCGGGCGTGCTGTCCGGCGGTGAGCGCAACCGCCTCAACCTGGCGCTGACCCTGAAGATGGGCGGCAACCTGCTGCTGCTCGACGAGCCGACCAACGACCTCGACGTCGAGACGCTGTCCTCGCTCGAGGACGCGCTGCTGGAGTACCCCGGCTGCGCCGTGGTCACCTCGCACGACCGGTGGTTCCTCGACCGCGTGGTCACCCACATCCTGGCGTGGGAGGGCGACGACCAGGACGACGCCAAGTGGTTCTGGTTCGAGGGCAACTTCGCGTCGTACGAGGAGAACAAGATCGAGCGCCTCGGTGCCGAGGCCGCCCGGCCGCACCGCGTCACGCACCGCCGCCTCACCCGCGACTGACCACCCGCAGAGGGGCGACCGCCGTCAGCGGATGTCGGTCTCTTCCGGCTTCCCCTGCAGCAGCCGCTCGCTGACCTCGTCGAAGATCCGGCCGAGCGCCGCGAAGTCGGTCTTCGACGCGAGGTCGACCAGGTGCTCCCGCACCCCGCGGACGTGGGTCGGTGCGGCCTCGGTCAGCACCCGCCGGCCCTCGTCGGTCATCACGGCCTCGACGCCGCGACCGTCGGCCTGCGACGCCTCCCGGGTGACCAGGCCGCCCCGCTCCATCCGCGCGATGGTGTGGGTGACCCGGCTGCGGGAGTGCGACATCGCGTCGGCCAGGATCGCCATCCGCATCCGGCCGTTCTCGGCCTCGGACAGGCGGACGAGGATCTCGTACTCGCTGAAGGAGATGTCGTGCTCCTCGCGCAGCTCCCGGTCGAGCTGGTGCTGGAGGAGCTCGGTGCCCATGATGTAGGCGCGCCAGGCCTTCTGCTGATCACCGGTCAGCCAGTGAACGTCGTTCCGAGATGCCATGGCGGGAGTGTAGGACCCGCTGTCCGAAAAATGCCGGGACGCGGGAATATTGTCTCCGAGGCGTTAGTTGAAGGTTGTACTAATGCCGGTGCGAGAAGCGCGCCGCACCCAGAGCGTAGGAGATCTGCATGACCGTCACCGCTGACACCACCTTCGGCACCGACATCACGCCGGGCACCTGGACCATCGACCCGAGCCACTCCGAGGTCGGTTTCACGGTCCGTCACCTGATGAGCAAGGTCCGTGGCCAGTTCACGACGTTCGAGGGCTCGCTGGTCACCGGGGACGAGCTCGAGACCACGCGGGCGACCGCCACGATCGACCTCACCTCCATCGACACCCGCGACGAGCAGCGCGACAACCACCTGCGGTCCAAGGACTTCTTCGACGTGGAGAACTCCGGCCAGATGACCTTCACCACGACCTCGTTCGACGGCGCCACCGCGGGCGGCGAGCTGACCATCAAGGGGATCACCAAGCCCGTCGAGCTCGACGTCGAGTTCCTCGGGTCCGGCGTGGACCCGTGGGGCAACCCGCGCCTGGGCTTCGAGGCCAGCACCGTCATCAACCGCAAGGACTGGGGCGTCGACTTCAACATCCCGCTGGACGGCGGCAAGTTCCTGATCGGCGACAAGGTGAGCATCCACCTCGCCGTCGAGGCCGTGCGCGAGCAGGCCTGACCCACTCGGTACGACGCAACGAGGGCGCATCCGGCAGACGGATGCGCCCTCGCGGCGTACTCAGGAGATCAGGAGAGGCGCTCCAGGATCATCGCCATGCCCTGGCCGCCGCCGACGCACATGGTGATCAGCCCGGTGGACTTGTCGTGCCACTTCAGCGAGTTGAGCATCGTGTTCTGCAGCCGGGCGCCGGTCATGCCGAACGGGTGGCCCACGGCGATCGAGCCGCCGTTGATGTTGAGCCGGTCGAGGTCGATGCCGAGGTCCTGGTACGACGGGACGACCTGCGCCGCGAACGCCTCGTTGATCTCGACCAGGTCGATGTCGTCGATCGTCATGTCGGCGTGCTTCAGCGCCTGCTTCGTCGCCTCGACCGGGCCCAGGCCCATGATCTCGGGGGAGAGGCCGGTGACCCCGGTGGAGACGATGCGCGCGAGCGGGGTCAGGCCCAGCTCCTTGGCCTTCGTGTCGGACATGATGATCACGGCCGCAGCCCCGTCGTTGAGGGCGCAGCAGTTGCCGGCGGTCACGACGCCGTCGGGACGGAACACCGGCTTGAGCTCGGAGATCGCCTCGTAGGTGACCCCGGCGCGAGGGCCGTCGTCCGCGCTGACCATGGTGCCGTCAGGTGTCGCGACCGGGGTGATCTCGTTGGCCCAGAAGCCGTCGTTGATCGCCTTCTCGGCGAGGTTCTGGCTGCGGACGCCGAACTCGTCGAGCTCCTTGCGGTCGAGACCCCGCATCCGGGCGACGTTCTCCGCGGTCTGGCCCATGGCGATGTAGATGTCGGGGAGCTTCCCGTCGTCGCGGGGGTCGTGCCAGTCCTGGCCGCCCTGGGCCAGCTCACCGGTGCGGGCGTTGGCCTCCTCGAACTTCGGGTTGCGGGTGTCGGGGATGTGGTCCGAGGTCCCCTTGGCGAACCGCGAGACGGTCTCGACGCCGGCCGAGATGAACGCGTCGCCCTCGCCGGCCTTGATCGCGTGGAAGGCCATCCGGGAGGTCTGCACCGAGGAGGAGCAGTAGCGGGTGATGGTGGTGCCGGGGATCTCGTCGTACCCGAGCAGGGTGGCCACGACGCGGCCCATGTTGTTGCCGGCCTCGCCGCCGGGAAGACCGCAGCCGAGGATCAGGTCGTTGATCGTGGTGGGGTCGAGCTCGGGGACCTTGTCCAGCGCGGCCTTGATGATCAGGGCGCTCAGGTCGTCGGGCCGGAAGTCCTTGAGCGATCCCTTGTTGGCGCGGCCGATCGGGGTGCGGGCCGCGGAAACGATCACTGCCTCGGGCATGGGTGGTACTCCTGCTCGTCGTGGTGAGCGGCGTCGTCGACGCCGCGTGGGCCACCTGCCAGCCTAGGACACGTTCTACGTCAGGCGCCCTGTGCTCTTGGCCACCTCGTGGCCTCACGAGGACCTCTGGCTGAGACGATCTGCGCGTGCCGCACACCTACGAGTGCCCGATGCGCTGGGCCGACATGGACATGCTCGGCCACGTCAACAACGTCCGCTACCTCGACTACGTCGCCGAGGCGCGCGAAGCCATGTTCCGTGGCACGGGCGCCGAGACCGCCAGGGTCCTGCGGCACCGGGTGGAGTTCGCGGCGCCGCTGGTCTTCCGCCGCCGCCCGGTCCTGGTCGACTCGTGGGTGACGGCCGTCTCCGACGACACGGTCTCGGTCGCGCACGAGGTGTACGACGCGCCGGAGACCGGCACCGGTGACCGCACGGTCTACCTGCGCGTCTCGAGCGTCCTGGCCGTCGAGCTCCCTGCGCTCGCGCACGACGTGGCCGGGGCCGGCATCGAGCCGGACCACACGTGGCGGCCGGTCGCGGACGAGTCGCGTCCGGGCGGCACCGCCTACGACCTGACCGTCCGTCGCGCCGACATCGGGGAGGACGGGCTCGTCCGCGACGTCTCGTTCTTCGAGTTCTTCCAGGAGGCGCGCATCCAGCTGGTGATGAACCTGCACACCCGCGGCCAGGAGTGGAGCCACCACGTGGTCGCGCGCACCGACATCGACTTCGTCGAGCCGGTCCCGCACCGGCTGGAGCCCTACGTCGTACGCTCCTGGATCGGCCACGTGGGCACGCGGTCGTTCACGATCCAGGCCGAGCTGCTCGACGCCGAGCGGGTGCTCGCGCGCACGTCGGTCGTGATGGTCACCTTCGACAAGGAGACCCAGCGTCCCCGCGACATGGCGGCCTCGCAGCGCGAGCGGCTCCTGGAGGAGCTGAACGGCTAGACCTCGTTGTCGAGGGTGTTGATCATGAACTGCGCTGCGTGGGTGACGTACTCCCAGAAGCGTGCGTCCTGGTCGTCGGTCAGCCCCGCCTCGTCGAGTGCCGCGCGGAAGTGGTGCAGCCAGTGGTCCCGCGCCGTGGGGGTCACCGCGAACGGCGCGTGCCGCATCCGCAGGCGCGGGTGACCGCGCTGGTCGGAGTACGTCGTGGGGCCGCCCCAGTACTGCTCGAGGAACATCGCGAACCGGTCCTCGGCGGCGGTCAGGTCCTCCTCGGGGTACAGCGGGCGGAGCACCTCGTCGGTGGCGACACCCTCGTAGAAGCGCTTGACGATCCCGCGGATCGTCGGGCTGCCGCCGATCTCGTCGTAGAAGGTGTCGGGCTCGCCCGGCGAGGTGGTCATGCCGCCATTGTGCCGACCGGGGATCAGCGCAGGGCGGCCAGGTAGCGACCCGCGGTCTCCAGGTTGCGACGACGCGACTCCCAGGTGATGCCCACGAGCAGCAGGGCCAGCCCGACCGCACCGAGGGAGATCCACCGCGGCACGGCGTCGGCGTACGGCTCCAGGTGGCGGACCGCCAGCACGGCCGTGGTCACGGCGCCGATCGCGAACGGTGCCGCGAGCCGCTGCTGCAGTCCGATCGCGAGGACCGCGACGCCTGCCGCGGCGACCAGCGCGCCGCGCAGCGAGACCGGCTCCTCCAGCGCGAGCAGGAGGCTCGGGAGGAGTCCCAGCGTGAGACCGCTGCCCAGCGCGGCGAAGCTGTTGGACTGCACGTCGGTCGACAGGCGCCAGGCGCCGACCGCCACGAGCAGGAGCGCGGCGGGCAGGGTGTACGCCTCCGGGAACTCGACCTGCTCGGCGACCCGGATCACCGTGGCTGCTCCGAGGACCAGGGCTGACGCCCATCCGAGGTGCGCCCGGTCGCGGTTGAGCACGGTGACGAGGCACAGGCCGCTGCCGACGACCGTGAGCACCATCGCGGACGCGGGGCCGCTCGGCGCGGAGGCCGCTGCGGCGACGGCGACCAGGGCGGCGGCACCTTCGAGGCCCAGGCGGCTCAGCGCGTGTCGCGAGACCGGCGCCGCGAGCAGGCCCACCGCGACGGCGAAGCCGGCCGCGGCGAGTGCGCGGGCGGTGTCGTCCGCCTCGAGGACGCGCGCCCAGCCGTCGACCGACCACGCGCCGACGAGCACGGCCCCGGCGCCGAGCACGGCCGGACCGATGGACGCCGTCTCGCGGTCGCGGAGGGCGAAGCCGACGGCCAGGGCAACGGCCAGGGCGGTGCCGGCCAGACCGGTGAGCACCGGCACACCCTGGGCGGCGGCCAGCGTGCCGAGGAGGAAGTACGCCGCGGCGGCGAACCCGATCGGTGCCGCGGACACGTGCTCGCGCACCGACCACGTGGCGGCTCCGACGGCCAGCGCCGCGAGCGTCCCGGCGAGCACGCCTGCCCACAGGGGCACGGAGTAGCCGATGACGGTGTCGACGGCGCCCAGGGCCAGCAGCGCCGGCACGACGACCCGCAGCACCGGCCGCACCTGCTCGTCGGCGAAGCGCAGCAGGGAGGTCACGGCGGCCGCCACCGCGAGGGCGGCGACCAGCTGGGTCCAGGGGGCGGCCTCGTAGGTGGGTGCACCGAGCGGGGTGTCGGCGTGCGCCTGGGCCTCGAGGGAGATGTCGACCACTGCGTAGAAGCCCTCGGCCAGCAGGGGCAGCGTCATCGCCACGGCGCCGAGGACCGACAGTGCGGCGGCGCCGCGGGCCCAGACGGCCGGTGCGAACCGGGTGACGACGGCGAGCACGACCAGCGAGCCGCTGACCAGCAACGCCGCGAGCGTCGGGTCCGTGGTGTTCGCCGGGGCGCAGGCCAGCAGGGCGAGTGAAGCGAGCGCGAGCGCGGCGGCTGCCGATCGCACCAGCGCGGGCACCCGAGGGACGAGGACCAGCGCGGCGGCGTACCCCGCCGCCACGAGCAGGGGCCAGCCGCGGGCCTCGGACCACCACAGGGTGGTGGAGTCGTCGACGGCTCGCGTGGCGCCCAGACCCGCGAGCACGACCCAGGAGGTCACGCCCAGGGCGGCGACGCCGACGGCCGTCGGCGGGAGGACCGGGCGCACGAACGCGGCGAGGGCGACCAGGATCGGGACGGAGATCGCCGTCGCCAGCGCGACGTCCTCCGCGAGCCAGGCGTTGGTCAGCGTCAGGACGAGGGCTCCGGTGACCGCGACAGCCTGAGCGCCGTACAGCGTCCGGACCGGCTGGCGGGTGGCCCAGGCCGCGACGCCGATGCCCAGCGACAGGAGAGCAGTGCCGACGAGCGCACCGGTCCCGCGCCAGTCCAGGACGTCGAGTCCGAGCAGGCCGGAGGAGCGGGCGCCGAGCAGGTCGACGACGAGCATCCCGGCAACGAGGAGCCAGAACGTCTCGGCGGCGATCCTCAGGTCCTTGCGGGTCAGGACGACGGCTGCGACCGAGAACAGCGTGGTGACCCCGAGCATGACGAGCGTGCGACCGGTGAGCCCCAGGGAGCCCCAGGCGACGGCGACGAAGACGACCGCGGCGACCAGCAGGCACAACGCGCCCAGGGACAGGAGCACCACGGGGACCGACGCCGCCGGGAGCCGACGCTGAGGTGTCGGCGCCGCAGCCGCGGGCCGGGGGAACGACGGCAACGCGCCCACGGAGGGGGTGGCCGGGACCGTGGCGGTCGGCCGGGGTTGTCCCGAGAGCGCCCGGAGCTGCTCGACGACCCGGTCGGCCGCGACCATCCGCGTCCAGAGCTCGGTCGCCAGCGGTCCGGTGACCTCGAGCCGGCAGTCCGTGCAGATGGCGCCGCCGTCGCGGGTCACGAGGCGACCGCGGCAGTCCGGGCACAGGGTGGGGTCGACGAGTCTGCTCATGTCGACGATCGTCCTGCCTGGTCGCCACCCGTCGCGTCAGCGACGCGACTCATTCGTGCTGAGTAGTCCTACTCAGCTGCGGGAGCGTTGGGGGCCGTCTGACCCGGACCCGGCTGCCAGAAGAGCCGCTGCGGCACCTGCATCGAGATGCCCTCGTGGTCGAAGCGGGCCTTGATCCGCTCGCGCATCTCGCGGGCCACGCCCCACTGCTTGAGCGGCGCGGTCTTCAGCGTGACGCGGACGGTGACCCAGTCGGGGTTCAGTGCCTGGACACCCCAGACCTCGGGCTCCTCGAGGATCACGTCCTTGAAGTCCTCGTCGTCCCACAGGCCGTGGGCGACCTCCTGGAGCACCTCGCGGACCTGGCGCAGGTCCTGGTCGTAGCCGACGTTGACGTCGAGCACGGTGCGGGCCCAGTTCTGGCTGGCGTTGCCGACGCGCAGGATCTCGCCGTTGCGGACGTACCAGACGGTGCCGTCGACGTCGCGGACGCGGGTGACCCGCAGGGCGACGTGCTCCACCGTGCCGATGGCCTCACCGAGGTCGACCTCGTCACCGACGCCGTACTGGTCCTCGATCATCATCATCACGCCGGACAGGAAGTCCTTGACGAGGTTCTGGGCACCGAAGCCGATCGCCAGGCCGAGCACCCCGGCGCTGGCCAGGATCGGGGCGACGTTGATGCCGAGCTCGGAGAGCACCATCACGAACGCGATGCCGAAGACCACGGTGGTGGTGACGCTCTTCAGCAGCGAGCCGAGGCTCTTGGCCCGCTGGGCGCGACGGTTGTAGCCGTGCCGGCCGCCGGGGAGGGGAGTGTTCTCGGCTCGGCGTACGACGCGGTCGATCGCCTTGGACGCGAGCCAGCGGACCAGCACCGCCCCGACGATGATCACCAGGATGGCCAGCGGCTTCCCGATCAGCCAGGTGGCGCCGTTGGCGAGGGTCTCGTTGCCGGTCCAGTCGTAGACGGCCGCGCAGGTCCAGCTCTCGTTGTCCGTGCAGCTGGCCGGCATGTCGAACAGGCCGGGCAGGAATTCCCAGGGGACAGAAGTCAGCGAAAGCATGTGAGGGAGGCTACGAGGGACCGGGAGGCTCACCAAGCCACGAATCGCTATCCTGCATGTGTGTTCACTCACGACTCGGTCCGCCGTTCCCTCCGCCGCCGTCTCCGCCCGGTCATCCTGCTCGCCGTAGCCGCCTGGCTCGTGCTGGGCGTGGTCGGCTCGGCCTCGGCCGACACGCCCGAGGGAGGTACGTGGGAGACGCCACCGGAGGCCTCACCCTTCGGCTACCTGCTCATCCTCGCGATCATCCCGCTCGGGGCTGCGGCGGTCATCGCGCTGCTCGCGGTGCTGCCCTCGATCATCGGCGACAAGGGCTACGAGCCCGGTCAGTCGTGGCGCGGTGACACCGAGTGGTTCGGTGGACCGACCAAGGGCGTCAAGGCGGCCGACGACGTCACCCCCGACCAGATCGAGCAGAGCTCGCAGGGTGGCGGTGGCACCAGTGGCCGTTGGTGACTTCTCCGCGGCCCAGGAGGCCGAGATCGACCGGGCGATCCGCGCGGCCGAGACGGCCTGCCGCTTCGAGTTCTCCGTCTACGTCGGCCCGACCACCGGCGAGTCCCGGCCCTTCGCCCAGCGGCTGCACAGTGCCCTGGCCGCTCCGGCGCGCAGCGTGCTGATCCTGGTCGACCCGGCCTCACGCCTGCTCGAGGTCGTGACCGGGGCCGTCGTACGCCGCTCGCTCAGTGACGACGCCGTCCGACTCGCCGTCGCCGGCATGGAGTCCGCCTTCTCCGGCGGCGACCTCGTCGGCGGGATCAAGCACGGCGTCGGGCAGCTCGCCGAGGCTGCCCGCCAGCCCGCGACCCTGCACGAGTAGGCCGCTCCTCAGTCCTCCGCGTCGCGCGCCTGGCCGGCGAGGTAGCGCTCCACGTCGGCGGCGCCCTCGTGGACGTAGCGCTTCGCGGCCGGGTTGGCCGGGGACTCCTGGAGCCACCGGTTCGCCCGGTCGAGCAGCGTGCTCGAGGCCAGCGGGCGGGGGAACAGGAACTCCAGGGCGGTCGAGGCACGCTGGGTGCCCTTGTCCTCCCAGAGCGTGTCGGCCGCCTCGAGGTACTTCTCGACGTACGGCTCGAGCAGCTCGTCCTGGCCGGGCTGCATGAAGGCGAGGACCACGCTTCGCTGGGTCTCGTTGGGGACGTCGTCGCGCACCATCGCGATCTCCCAGGCCTCGGCCTTGGCCGTTGCCGTCGGACGCGCGGCGTGTGCGGCCGCGGCGCGCTCGCGACCCGAGATCGTGTGGTCCCGGCTCAGCTCGGCATCGATCCGGTCGTCGTCGGCCCGGCCGGACCGCGCGAGCCCGCCCAGGAGCGTCCAGCGCAGGTCGGCGTCGATGGTCAGGCCGTCGATCACGAGCGACCCGTCGAGCAGGCCCTCGAGGGCGTCCAGCCCCGCGTCGGTGTTGGCAGCCACCGCGAAGGCGCGCGCGAAGGTGAGCTGGTGGTCGCTGCCGGGCTCGGCCTCGTCGAGCAGGCGGCGGACACCCTGTTCCCACGCCGCCCGAAGCGCCGGGCGCTTGGCTCGGTCGGAGAAGTGGTTGACCGCCTGGACGGCGTAGCCGGGGATCCGCGAGGAACCGAACGCGTCGGTCTCGGCCGCGATGTTGCCGAGCACGAGCTCGACGAAGTCGGTGGCCCGCATCTCGGCGTCACGCGTCATGTCCCACGCGGCGCCCCAGCACAGCGCGCGGGCCAGTGAGTCGTCGAGGCGGGACAGGCCGGTGACGACGGTCTCCAGCGAGCGCTCGTCGAGCCGGATCTTCGCGTAGGTCAGGTCACCGTCGTTGAGCAGCAGCAGGTCGGGCTGGCGTACGCCGACCAGCTCGGCGATCTCGGTCGTCTCGCCCTCGACGTCCACCTCCACGTGCGTACGACGGACCAGGTGCCCGTCCACCAGGTCGTAGAGCCCGATGCCGACCCGGTGCCGACGCAGGGTCGGGTGCTCGACGGTGGCGCTCTGCAGCACCGAGAACGACCCGTAGCCGCCCTCGTCGTCGACCTCGAACTCCGGGGTCAGCGTGTTGACGCCGCTGGTCTGGAGCCACTCCTTGGCCCACGAGTCGAGCTCGCGGCCCGAGGACTTCTCGAGGGCGCTGAGCAGGTCGCTGAACTCCGAGTTGCCGAACGCGTGCTTCTGGAAGTAGTCACGCAGCCCGACCAGGAAGTTGTCGATGCCGACCCAGGCGACCAGCTGCTTGAGCACCGAGGCGCCCTTGGCGTAGGTGATGCCGTCGAAGTTGACCTCGACGGCGTGCAGGTCGTAGTTGTCCGCGGCGATCGGGTGCGTGCTGGGCAGCTGGTCCTGGCGCAGCGCCCAGTTCTTGCGGG
>CAVROK010000005.1:0-285271 GCA_963722835.1 uncultured Actinomycetota bacterium | reverse complement strand
CCGGGGCCGCACGCGGTGACCGCTGGTCTTGCCACGCGCTCATCGCGGCAGGCGAGCACGCTTTTGGCCACATCGTCCCGGGGAGCGCTACGTAGACGAGCACACATGTGCTCGTCTACGTAGCAGTTGGGGAACGCGCACCATCGATGCCGAAGCGGTTCTCACGTCGGGGGCCGAGCGACTCTGAGTGTGGCCACAAGAACGATCAGCATGTGCGGATGGGTGTGGTTCACCTGACTTGGGTGAGGCTGAGGGGCCTGGCCCGGGGGAAAGGTCGGGCTGAGCGTCGTTGAAGGCGGCTTTGGGATGCAATCTTGGAGGACTGGATGCCGTATCGCCCGAAGGACGCGACACCCGCCACCGCGTCGGTCAACCGAGATGGGGAGTCGTCGTATCCGTTGGAGGATCGTCACGACTTCGAGGACGCCCGCCGTGACCTGGTTGCGCCGATCCCGAACGGACAGGTCCATAACGCCGACGGGGAGGTGATCTTCGACCTTGCCGACTACGCGTACCTGACCGACGACGCGCCGAGACCGGACACGGTCGATGCGAGCTTGTGGCGGACGTCGCAGGTCATCCACGAGGGCGGCCTGTACAGGGTGGTGGATCACCTCTACCAGGTGCGCAACAACGACATCGCGAACCTGACCATCGTCGAGGGCGACGACGGGTTGATCATCATCGACTGCGCCACCAGCGTGGAGGCGGCGGCCCAGGGGTTGGCCCTGTTCCGAGAGCACGTGACCGACAAGCCGGTCGCGGCTGTGATCTACACCCACACCCACGTCGACCACTACGGTGGCGTGAAGGGCGTGGTCGACGCTGCCGACGTGGCGTCGGGGAAGGTGCCGATCATCGCGCCCGGCACCATCGCCTCGTTCGACAAGTTCGCCATCGGGGAGAACGTGATCGCCGGCAACGCGATGTCGAGGCGGGCGATGTATGCGTTCGGCAACCTGCTCGACCGGGAGCCGAAACAGTTCGTCACCCTGGGGGCTGGGATCGGCAACGGCAAGGGCATGACCATCTCCTACCTGTCCCCGACCGACCCGATCACCGAGACGGGACAGACCCGCACCATCGCCGGGCTGACCTTCGAGTTCCTCTACGCCCCCGACACCGAGGCTCCCGAGGAGATGCACATCTGGATCCCCGAGCTGAAGGCGTTGACCTGCGCGGAGAACGCCAACCACTGCCTGCACAACATCCAGACCTTGCGCGGGGCCCGCACTCGCGACGCCCGCAACTTCGCCCGCTACCTCGACGAGACCCTCGAACGCTGGGGCGACCAGGCGGAGGTGCACTTCGGACCACACTCCTGGCCGGTCTGGGGCAACGAGAACATCGTGAGGTTCCTCGAAGACCAACGCGACATGTACAAGTACATCCACGACCAAGCCCTGCGGCTCGCCAACAAGGGCTACACCCCGCTCGAGGCGGCCGAGGTCATCGAACTGCCGCCCGCCCTGGCGCGCAAGTGGTACAACCGCCAGTACCACGGCACGGTGCACCACGACGTGCGCGGAGTCTTCACCAAGGAACTCGGCATGTGGGACGGCGACCCGGTCTCACTCCACCCGCACGTGCCGGTCGAGACAGCCAAGCGCTACGTCGACCTCATCGGCGCCGAGAAGATCCTCGACGAGGGCAAGCGCGCCTTCGGCGACGGCGACTACCGCTGGGCCGCCCAGATCCTGCACAACCTCGTCTTCGCCCAACCCGACAACCAGGACGCCAAGAACCTGCAAGCTGACGCCTACGAGCAAATGGGCTACCAGACCGAGGCACCGCAATGGCGCGGCATCTACCTGACCGCCGCACGAGAGCTACGCGAAGGCGTCCTCGAAGCGTCCTTCACCACAGCCTCACCCGACACCCTGGCAGCGATGCCACTCGACATCGCCTTCGACTTCGCCGGGGTACACGTCATCGGTGAAAAGGCTGCCGTCGTGGACGTGCGGATCGACTTCGCCTTCACCGACATCGACCAAACCTGGACCGTCTGGATCCAGCACGGCGTCCTCAACGCCCGCGTCGGCGTATCCCCGCACACCCAACTCACCGTCTCCGGACCGAAGCCCGTGCTGCTCGGCGTCGTCCTCAAACCCGCAACGGCACACCAACTCGCTGAAGCGGGCCAGATCCAACTCGACGGTGACGCCTCGGCCTTGCGCACCTACGGCTCGGTGATGGACGAGTTCGACCCCAACTTCAACATCGTCACCCCGTAATTCGACGGAGCATCTTGCTCACGGCGCAACACCCTGCCTTCAGAGCCGCGCAGGAACGTCCGCTCATCGGCTACTTGTTCTATTGCCCCATGACCGGTGTCTGGCGAGGCTCGGTCTAGGCGCCCGGGCTGTCGCTCTCACATCGGCTGCCCACGCTGGTCGTGTGGCTCTCATTTGGCCTGCGCAGCCCGGGTGCCGCCAGGGCGGGGAGAGGCTCAAGAGGGGTTTGCTCAGCTCGAAGTAGCGTTGCCCTCCCGGCTCGACAACCAGTGATGGATCGAGAACCGGAGGAAGCAGATGAGCTCAGCGACAACGCGGGTCGTGATCGGGATGGACCCGCACAAGCGGTCGGTCACCATCGAGGTGATGGCCGGCGACGAGACCGTGCTCGGTGGCGGCCGGTTCGCCACCGACCGTGCCGGCTACCAGGCGCTGCTGCGCTATGCCAGGCAGTGGCCCGACCGGGTCTGGGCGATCGAGGGCTGCAGCGGGATCGGCCACCACGTCGCGATGCGGCTGCTCGCCGATGGCGAGGAGGTCGTCGACGTGCCGCCGAAGCTCTCGGCACGGGCCCGGGTCTTCGCCACCGGGCAGGGCCGCAAGACCGACGCCACCGACGCGCACTCGGTCGCGCTGGTCGGCACCCGGATGGCCGGGCTGCGACCGGTGGTCAACGACGAGCAGCTCGCGGTGCTGCGGATCCTGGTCGACCGACGCCGCTCGCTGGGTGAGGACCACACCCGGATGGTCGCCCAGCTGCACCAGCTGCTGCTCGAGCTGATCCCGGGCGGGGCGAAGAAGGACCTCTCCGCCGCCCAGGCCAAGGCGCTGCTCGCCAAGGTCCGCCCCCGTGACGTGGTCGGCAAGACCCGACGCCGGGTCGCCGCCGAGCTGATCGGCGACCTGGAACGGATCTACGCCCGCAAGAAGGCGGCCAACAAGGAGCTCACCGCGCTGCTGGCCGAGACCGGCACCACGCTGATGGACCTGCCCGGCATCGGACCCTCCGGCGCAGCCCGGCTGCTGGTCGAGGTCGGCGACATCACCCGGTTCCCCAACCGCGACCACTTCGCGTCCTGGAACGGCACCGCACCCATCGACGCCTCCTCCGGCGACCAGGTCCGGCACCGGCTCTCGCGGGCCGGGAACCGGCAGATCAACCGGGTCCTGCACATCATGGCCACCGTCCAGCTCCGCAACCCCGACCGAAGGCCGCGCCTACTACGACCGACGCAAAGCCGAGGGCAAGACCTCCATGGAAGCCATGCGAGCCTCAAACGCACGGCTCTCCGACATCGTCTACCGCCACCTGCTCGACGACGCCATCGCACACGCAGGTGACGGGCCCGGGAGGGCAACGGGGAAACGACTCTGACTCCAGCGCGACCGGCTCACATCCCCACACCGGCTCTTCGGACAAGCCACTTCCCGGACCCGTCACCACCAAGCCTAGAACCACCACTGCCGACTGCGTCTTGACACAGAGGGGAGCCATGATCCGATCGCGTTGCACCAGTCTCGGTCTGCACGCAGATCGGAATGTCGTGCGGGGTCAGGAGCCCAGCAGCTCCACGACCGCCGGCGCGATCGCGCGCAGCGACTGGCCGCGGTGGGAGATCAGGTCCTTGGCCTCGGCGGTCATCTCCGCCGAGGTGAGCTCGCCGTCCTGCTCGTCGGGGACGAACAGCACGTCGTAGCCGAAGCCACCGCTCCCCCGCAGCTCGCGGATCACCCGTCCGCGCATCGTGCCCGGCGCGAACCGCTCCACGCCGTCCGGGTGGCACAAGGCGACCACGCAGCGGAACTGCGGCGCCGCGGCGCTCGTCGGGCACGTCGGCCAGCTGGTCGAGCAGCAGCAGGTTGTTGGCGTGGTCGTCCTTCGCGCGGCCCGCCCATCGGGCCGAGAGCACACCGGGCATGCCGTTGAGCGCGTCGACGCAGAGCCCGCTGTCGTCGGCCAGCGAGGGCAGCCCGGTGGCCGCCAGACCGGCCCGCGCCTTGAGCAGGGCGTTGCCCTCGAAGGTGGCCTCGTCCTCGACCGGCTCGTCGTACGACGCCACGTCGTCCAGCCCGAGCACCCGGATGCCGGGCAGGTGGAGGTCGAGGATCCGGCGCATCTCCTCGATCTTCTTGGCGTTGCGGGAGGCGAGGAAGACCTCGACGGCTCAGCCACCGGCGAGCGCCTCCTGCTGGATCCGGGTCAGGTCGGCGCAGCCCTTCTCGGCGAGGCCGAGCAGTGCGTCGAGCTCGGCGCGGTCGAAGGCCTCGCCCTCGGCGGTGCCCTGCACCTCGACGTAGTAGCCGTCGCCGGTCATCACGACGTTCATGTCGGTCTCGGCGCGGACGTCCTCCTCGTAGGGCAGGTCGAGCCGGGGCGCGCCGTCGATGATGCCGACCGAGACCGCCGCCACGGAGCCGGTCAGCGGGTCACCCTTGAGCGCGCCCTCGGCGCGCAGGTGCGCCACGGCGTCGGCGAGCGCGACGTACGCGCCGGTGATCGCAGCCGTGCGGGTGCCGCCGTCGGCCTGGAGCACGTCGCAGTCGAGCACGATCGTGTTCTCGCCGAGCGCCTTGTAGTCGATGACCGCGCGCAGCGAGCGGCCGATGAGCCGGGAGATCTCGTGGGTGCGCCCGCCGATGCGGCCCTTGACCGACTCGCGGTCCGAGCGGGTGTTGGTGGCCGACGGGAGCATGGCGTACTCCGCGGTCACCCAGCCCAGCCCGGAGCCCTTGCGCCAGCGCGGCACGCCCTCGAGGCCGACGCCGCACACAGCACCCGCGTGCGGCCGAACTCGACCAGCACCGAGCCGGCCGGGATGGTCCTGCCAGTGGCGGGTGAGCTTGATCGGGCGGAGCTCGTCGTCGGCGCGGCCGTCGGCGCGTTGGGAAGTCATGCGGCGACCCTAGCGGCGGCGGGTGACGGGCCCTACTTCACCTCGGCGCGCAGGATCCGCCACAGCCCGAACGCGACCGGGATGACCAGCCAGATGAACCCCGAGACCAGCAGCTGGGCCCAGTCCTTGCCGGTCATGCTGGCGTCGAGCAGTGGCGTCTGCGCCTGCGTGAAGTCGATCCAGGGCTGCAGGTCCTTGAACCAGTCGAGGAACTCGGCAGCGATGGCGAAGATCGTCGGGACCAGGAAGCTGTAGGCGAAGTAGACGACGATCGCCGCCGGGGTGTTGAGCAGCAGCGTCGCGAAGGCGAACCCTGTCAGCATGGCGATCACCTGGGCGAGCAGGAAGCCGAGCAGCTCGAGCAAGCCGAGGTGCCAGTCGCCGCCGCCGTTCGCCAACGCGTAGACGCCGTTGACCACGAAGGCCGACACCGTGGCGATCAGGCTGACGATCAGGGCCAGCAGCAGACCGGCCACGAGCTTGGCGGCCACGACCCGGCCGCGGTGGGCCTCGAGGGTGAAGGTGACCATCGCCGTGCGCTGGCTCCACTCGCTGGTGACCAGCATGATGCCGAGCACCGGCAGCAGGAAGCCGGAGGTGAAGTTGGCGATGCCGACGAAGTCGTCGAGCTTGATCGGCTCGTCCTGGACCAGGACGACGATCAGCGCGACCACCATGAACGCCGCCGCCAGGAACGCCGTGATCCCGAGCAGCCAGATGCCCGCGCGGGTGTCGTAGGTCTTGCGCAGCTCGACCTTGACCAGCCGGGCGAACGGCACGGGCGCGGTCGTCGAGATGTCCAGGACGCGGTGCGGTCGGGGTGGTCGTGCTCATGCGGGGGCTCCTCCTGGGGGGCGGCGTGGCAGGCTCGCGGGCGTCGTCGGCAGTGAGCTGGAGGAACATCTCCTCGAGCCCGGCGCCCTCGGCGGGCTTCAGCTCGACCAGCACGACCCCGGCCGCCGCAGCGGCGCGGCCGACGTCGACCGGCTCCACCTCGCAGCGGAAGCCGCCGTCACCGGAGGGAGGGCCTCGATGCCGGCGCCGCTGCAGCGCCCGCTGCAGCGCGGCGGGGTCCGCCGGCTTCACGTAGGTGCCGGCCGTCTGCAGCAGCTCGGCGCGGGTGCCCTGCGCGACGATCTTGCCGCGGCCGATCACGATCAGCTCGTCGGCGATCATCTCGACCTCGTGGAGCAGGTGGGAGGAGAGCAGCACGGTGCCACCGTTGGCGGCGAACTGGCGCAGCACCCCGCGCATCCAGTGGATGCCGGCCGGGTCGAGGCCGTTGACGGGCTCGTCGAGGATCAGGATCGACGGGTCGCCGAGCATCGCGTTGGCGATGCCGAGGCGCTGGCGCATGCCGAGGGAGTAGTTGCGCACCCGGCGCTTGGCCTCGGTGCCGTTGAGGCCGACGAGCTCGAGCATCTCCTCGACCCGCTCGCGCCCGACGCCCATCGTCTCGGCGCTGAGCCGCAGCACCTCGCGGCCGGTGCGGCCGGCGTGCTGGGCAGACGCGTCGAGCAGGACGCCGACGTGGCGAGCCGGGTTGGGGATCTCGGAGTAGCAGGTGTCCGCCGATGCGCGCCTCGCCCCCGTTCGCCGGCGTCAGCCCGACCATGATGCGCATGCTGGTCGACTTGCCGGCGCCGTTGGGCCCGAGGAAGCCGGTCACCTTCCCGACTGGGCGACGAACGAGACGTCGTCGACGGCGGTGAACTGCCGTAGCGCTTGGTCACGTGCTCGAGCGTGATCACCGGGCCATCATGCCGAACGGGACCGACCGCTTCTGCGGACCGGCGTGCGTCGATCGCGTGAAGGTTCAGATGTCGTACGACGTGCCGGGGGTCGCGAGCTCGACCGGGCCGTCGTACTCCTCGACCGCCTCGCCCAGCACCTTCTCCGGGTCGTGCCACGGCGGGATGTGGGTGAGCACCAGCCGCCGCGCCCCGGCGCCGGCAGCCGTCCGGCCGGCCTCGGCACCGGTGAGGTGCAGGTCGGGCGGGTTGGGCGCGCCCTCCATGAACGACGCCTCGCACAGGAACAGGTCGGCGTCGCGCGCGGAGTCCTCGAGCCCGTGGCACACGCCGGTGTCGCCGGAGTAGGCGAGCACGCGGCCGTCGGCCTCGACGCGCAGCGCGAACGCCGTGACCGGGTGCACCACCTCGCGCGCGGTGACCCGGAACGGCCCGAACTCGACGGCGGTGCCGTCGTAGGGGATGAAGTCGAACTCCTCGTTCATCCCCGGGTCCTCGTCGAGGTCGTAGGCCTTCGCCATCCGCCGCGCGGTGTCGACGGGTCCCCAGACCGGGATCCTCGGCAGCGCACCGTCGGGGTGGTACTTGCGCATCACGTAGTAGCCGCAGAGGTCGAGGCAGTGGTCGGCGTGCAGGTGGGAGAGGAAGACGCCGTCGATCGTCAGTCGCGTCGGCGAAGCGCTGCAGCGAGCCGAGCGCGCCGTTGCCGAGGTCGAGCAGCACCCGCCAGGTGCGGCCCTCGTGCTCGGCCTCGAGCAGGTAGCAGCTGGCCGAGGACTCGGGGCCGGGGTAGGAGCCCGAGCAGCCGATCACGGTGAGCCTCATGCGGAGATCACCCAGGCTCCGCCGGCGAACTGCGTGACCGCCTCGAGCTCGGGGCCGAGGAACCGGCGGCCGTGCGTCGCGAACTCCTCGGGCTGGCCGGTGGTCAGGAACCGGTGCGACGGGCGGGTCGCCGGCCGTCGCGCTCCAGGCCGTGCTGCACGAGCATCCGGTAGACGTCCTTGGCGCACTCCTCGGCGCTGCTGACCAGCGTGACCTCGTCGCCCATCACGTAGGAGATCACGCCGGTGAGCAGCGGGTAGTGCGTGCAGCCGAGGATCAGGGTGTCGACGCCGGCCGCGGTCAGCGGGTCGAGGTACTCGTGGGCGACCGCCTGCAGCTCGGGGCCGCTGGTGACGCCCTGCTCGACGAGCTCGACGAAGCGCGGGCAGGCCTGCGTCGTCAGGTCGACGTGGGGCGCCGCGGCGAAGGCGTCGTCGTAGGCCAGCGACTGGGCGGTCGCGCGGGTGCAGATCACGCCGATGCGCCCGCTGCGGCTGGCGGCGACGGCGCGCCGGGTGGCGGGCAGGATCACCTCGACCACGGGCACGTCGTAGCGCTCCCGGGCGTCGCGCAGCATCGCCGCGCTCGCCGAGTTGCAGGCGATGACCAGCGCCTTGACGCCCTGGTCGACGAGGTGGTCGAGGCACTCGAGGGCGTACTCGCGGACCTCGCCGATCGGCTTGGGGCCGTAGGGCTGGCGTGCGGTGTCGCCGAGGTAGACCACCGACTCGTGGGGCAGCTGGTCGATCACGGCCCGGGCGACGGTCAGTCCACCGAAGCCCGAGTCGAAGATCCCGATCGGCGCGTCAGTCACAATGCCACAGGCTAGACGTCGCCGGCGACAAGCGACCGGTCACGTCACAGGTCCGCGCCACGCCCGCGCAGCAGCCACCACAGCCCACCGGCAGCACGAGCGGACGAGCCGTAGCCCGCCCCGAAGTCGGACCAGACCGTCGCGTCCGGGTAGTCCTCCGGCGAGCAGCACGCTGGTGAGCCCCACGAGCGAGCACGCCGACCAGCTCGATGCCGACGGCGACCAGCGCCAGCCGCCGACGGTCGGTGGCCAGCGCGAACGTGGCGACGATGTAGACGACCGCGGCCAAGGCGCTCAGCGCGTAGGGCACCGGCGCCTCCGACGCCGGGTCGCGAGCTGCAGGCGTCGAGCGGCCGGTGGCCGCGACGGCGAAGACGCCGTAGACGAAGACCAGCACCCGTCCGAAGCCGTGCCCGGTGCCGGTCGGCCTCGGCTCAGCCACCGGCGGCCCAGATGTCGGCCAGCCGGACGAACATGAACGGCACGAGCAGCACCGCCACCAGCAGCACCGCGGTGCCGCCACGGCTCTTCTCCCCCGACGACCAGACCACGCCGACCGGCACGACCAGCACGACGCCGATCAGGTAGCCGATGTACTCCCACGTCGGAGACGCCGGCGGGGGCGTCGCCGGTCACGCGCACGATGCCGAGCACCAGGTGCACGAGCAGGGCCAGCTCCTCGACCGCCAGCAGGTTGAGCAGGACCCGCGGTCCGGCGTGCGGTCCCGGACGAGCAGCACGACCAGCCACACGGCGCTGAGCAGGCACACCGCGGAGAGCGCGATCTGGAGCGGGGTCATCGAGGGTCCGGGTCACGCCCAGAGCTGGCCCTCGAGGCGTTCCTCCGCCTCGTCGACGGTGCCCTCGTAGGCGCCGGTGGAGAGGTACTTCCAGCCGCCGTCGCAGACCACGAACGCGATGTCCGCGCGCTCGCCGGCCTTCACCGCCTTGGCGGCCTGGCCGAGGGCGGCGTGCAGGATCGCGCCCGTCGAGATGCCGGCGAAGATGCCCTCCTGCTCGAGCAGCTCGCGGACCCGGCGTACGGCGTCACGCGGACCGACCGAGAAGCGGGAGTCGATCAGCGACTCGTCGTACAGCTCGGGGACGAAGCCCTCGTCGAGGTTGCGCAGGCCGTAGACGAGCTCGCCGTAGCGCGGCTCGGCGGCGACGATCTTCACCTCGGGCTTGTGCGCGCGGAAGAAGCGGCTGACGCCCATCAGCGTGCCGGTGGTGCCGAGGCCGCCGACGAAGTGGGTGACCTCGGGCAGGTCGGCGAGGATCTCCGGGCCGGTGCCCTCCTCGTGGGAGAGCGCGTTGGCCTCGTTGCCGTACTGGTAGAGCATCACCCAGTCGGGATGCTCCTCGGCGATCTCCTTGGCGCGTCGTACGGCCTCGTTGGAGCCGCCGGCCGCCGGGCGAGGAGACGATCTCGGCGCCCCACATCCGCAGCAGCTGGCGGCGCTCCTCCGAGGTGTTCTCCGGCATCACGCAGACCAGGCGGTAGCCCTTGAGCGTCGCGGCCATCGCCAGCGAGATGCCGGTGTTGCCGCTCGTGGGCTCGAGGATGGTGCAGCCGGGACGGAGCACGCCGTCCTTCTCCGCCTGCTCGATCATCTTCAGCGCCGGCCGGTCCTTGATCGAGCCCGTGGGGTTGCGGTCCTCGAGCTTGGCCCAGAGCCGCACGTCGGGCGACGGCGACAGCCTCGGCAGCCCGACCAGCGGGGTGCCGCCGACCGAGTCGAGGAGGTTGTCGTAGCGCGTCATCGACTCAGGCGCCGCCGGCGACGGCCGGCAGCACGACGACCTGGTCGCCGTCGGAGAGCTCGGTGCCGAGACCGCCGGTGAAGCGGACGTCCTCGTCGTTGACGTAGAGGTTCACGAACCGGCGCAGGTCGCTCTGCCCGTCCTTGGCCTCGATGAGGCGGTCCTTGATGCCGGGGTGGTTGTTCTCGAGGTCGTCGATGAGCTCGCTCAGCGTCGACCCGGATGCCTCGACGGCCTTCTCGCCTCCGGTGTAGGTGCGCAGGATGGTCGGGATACGGACCTCGATGGCCATGGGACTCAACTCTCTTCCGTGACGGTGACCTCTTCCTCGGTCACCTCGCCGTCGACGATTCTGTAGGACCTGAACTCCACCGGCCCCTCACTATTCCCGTGCTCGCGTGTGCTGACCAGCACGTAGTGCGCTCCGGGCTCGCTGGCCAGACCGATGTCGGTGCGGCTCGGGTAGGCCTCGGTCGCGGTGTGTGAGTGGTAGATCACCACCGGCTCCTCGTCGCTCTCGCCCACATCTCCTTGTAGAGCCGCGAGCAGCTCGCTCGGAGTCGAACTCGTAGAACGTCGGCGACCCGGCCGCGTTGATCATCTCCACGAACCGCTCCGCCCGGTCGCTGCCCTCCGGCCCCGCGACGATCCCGCACGCCTCGTCGGGATGGTCCCGCTTGGCGTGCGCGACGATCGCGTCCCGGACCGCGGTGGAGATGGTGAGCACGGGTCAAGGCTAGTGAGGACGAGCGCCGCCGGTCGCCGGTCCACCATCGGTGGTTGAGGAAGGCCCGCCAGGGCCTGCTCGAAATCGCCAGTTGGCGGTCCCTTCAGCGTCATACGAAGTGGTCGGTACTGCAACCACGTCGTACGACGTTGCGCGGGACGTCATGCGACACGGTCGCCGTCGGCGGCGCAATTCCTCGACGTCCGGACCGTCAGGTCGCGGCCTGGACGAGGGTCTCCTGGAGGTAGCCGAGCCAGTCGTAGATGTCGTGGACCTGGGCGCGGGGGTCGTCGTCGGGCAGCGCGGCCCAGTAGTCCTCGTCGCCCTCCTCCACGCCGAGGCGGGTGGCGATCGCCAGGCGCATGTCGGTGAACGAGCGCATCCAGGTCATCGCGGCGGCGGGGTCGAGCTCGACGTCGATGAACAGGCCGTCCTCCGGCTCCGGCGGGAGGCCGGCCTCCTCGAGCGTGTCGATGACCGCGGCCGCGGCCCCTGCCTTGCCGTCGCGCAGGGTGCTCTCGGTGAAGCGGCGGAAGTCGCCGGCCGCCTCCTCGTCGTCGGGGTAGGCCGTGGGGAACAGCCGCGCCAGGACCGGGTCGTCCGGTGCCGTGGTCGGGCCCGGAGAAGTCGAGCAGGTCCTCGAGCGGGTCGGTCTTCCGCGAGGTGGCCGACTCGTTGCGCAGCAGCTCGATCAGCTGGCCCGCGAGCGAGCGCAGCAGGTCGGCCTCGAACGCCGTGAAGGTGGCGACGCAGGCCCCGCTGCGCCGGTGTCGCTTGAACCCCGCCATGACTAGGCGTCGGCCTTCTGCATGGTCGCCCACAGGCCGTACTCGTGCATCGCCTGTACGTCGCGCTCCATCTCCTCGCGGCTGCCCGTCGAGACCACCGAGCGACCGTCCACGTGCACCTCCATCATCAGCTTGGTGGCCTTGGACTTGGAGTAGCCGAAGTACTTCTGGAAGACGAACGTCACGTAGGACATCAGGTTGACCGGGTCGTTCCACACGATCGTGACCCAGGGACGCGCCAGCAAGGTGACGTCGTCGACCTCGGGCTCCTCGAGCTCGACCGGAGATGTGGACACGGCCCTATTGTGCTCATATCACTACGCTGTGGCCGTGACACCCACCGCCGACCGGTCGACCGCTCTGCTGACCGACCAGTACGAGCTGACGATGCTGCAGTCGGCCATCGACTCCGGGCGCGGCTCACCGGCGCTCGGTCTTCGAGCTGTTCCCTCGACGGCTGCCCCCGGGTCGGCGGTACGGCGTCGTGGCCGGCGTGGGCCGTGCGCTCGAGGCGATCGAGGCCTTCCGGTTCCGCGACGAGGAGCTGGCCATGCTCCGCGACCAGCGGATCGTCGACGAGCCGACGCTGGCCTACCTGGCCGACTACCGGTTCGGCGGCGACATCTGGGGCTACGCCGAGGGCGAGACCTACTTCCCCTACTCGCCGTTGATGGTCGTCGAGTCCACCTTCGCCGACGCCGTGCTGCTGGAGACCGTGCTGCTGTCGATCTACAACCACGACTCGGCGATCGCCTCGGCCGCGTCGCGGATGACGTGGGCTGCCGGCGAGCGGCCGTGCATCGAGATGGGCGCGCGTCGTACCCATGAGTGGGCCGCTGTGGCCGCGGCGCGGGCGGCGTACGTCGCGGGCTTCTCCGCCACCTCCAACCTGAGGGCCGGCTTCGACTACGGCATCCCGACGCGCGGCACCAGCGCGCACTCGTTCGTGCTCCTGCACGACTCGGAGACCGACGCGTTCCGGGCCCAGGTGCACGCCCTCGGCAAGGGCACCACCCTGCTCGTCGACACCTTCGACATCGCCGAGGCCGTGCGGCTCGGGGTCGAGATCGCAGGACCCGACCTCGGCGCCGTCCGGATCGACTCCGGCGACCTGGCCGTGCTGGCCTACCGGGTCCGGGCGCAGCTGGACGAGCTCGGCGCCACCAAGACCCGCATCATCGTGACCTCCGACCTCGACGAGTTCGCGATCGCGGGGCTCTCGGCCGCCCCGGTCGACGGGTACGGCGTCGGCACCCAGCTGGTGACCGGCAGCGGCTTCCCCACCTGCGGGTTCGTCTACAAGCTGGTCGCGCGCGAGGACTCCAGTGGCGAGGTCGTCGGCGTGGCCAAGAAGAGCAAGGACAAGATCTCGATCGGCGGGCGCAAGTACGCCCTGCGGCGGCGCTCCCCCGACGGCACCGCGCAGGCCGAGGTGATCGGCGTGGGCCAGCCCGCGGAGAACGACGGCGACGACCGCTCGCTCCTGGTGCCGCTCGTCAGCCAGGGCGAGCTGGTCGGCACGGAGGCGCTGGAGACGGCGCGCGAGCGCCACCAGCGGTCGCGGGCCGAGCTGCCCCTCGTGGCGCGCCAGCTCTCCAAGGGCGAGCCGGTCATCGAGACGCGGTTCGAGGGATACGACCACTGACAAGCGCCTCGCCCGCTCGATAGCCTCCACGACATGAAGCAGGCGCTGATCGTCGTCGACGTGCAGAACGACTTCTGCGAGGGCGGGTCCCTGCCGGTCACCGGTGGAGCCCAGGTGGCGAGCGACATCGCCGAGCTGTTGCACCACTGGACGCGACAGGATCCCAAGGCTCCGTCGTACGACGTCGTGGTGGCCACCAAGGACCACCACATCGACCCCGGTGACCACTGGTCGCAGGACCCCGACTTCGTCGACTCCTGGCCCGTGCACTGCGAGGTCGGCACCGACGGCGAGGCCTTCCACCCCAACCTCGACCCGCAACCGTTCGACGCGGTCTTCCGCAAGGGCGAACACGCCGCCGCCTACTCCGGCTTCGAGGGCACCGACCGCGACGGAACCTCGCTGGCCGACTGGCTGCGCCAGCACGAGGTGACGCGGGTGGACGTGTGCGGCCTCGCCACGGACCACTGTGTGCGGGCCACCGCGCTCGACGGCGTGGGCAAGGGCTTCGCCACGCGGGTGCTGCTCGACCTCTGCGCGGGAGTGTCTCCCGACACGACCGAGCGGGCGCTCGCCGAGATGCGCGACGCCGGCGTCGAGGTCGCCTGAGGCTCGTGCCGACACGCATCTTCGTCGTCCAGCTCCACCGGGCAACGGCCCGGCACTACGACCTCCGCTTCGAGATCGACGGCGCGCTTGCCTCGTGGGCGGTGCCCAAGGGGCCGACGCTCGATCCGGCGGTGCGACGCCTCGCCATCCACGTCGAGGACCACGCGATGGAGCACGCAGACGTCGAGGGCGTGCTCGGAGACCCCGGCAAGGACGTCATCGTCTGGGACCGCGGCACCTGGGAGCCCTACAAGTCCGACGACCCGGCCAGCGAGGTCGAGGCGGGCGAGCTGCACGCGGAGGTGTACGGCGAGAAGCTGCGCGGGAAGTTCGTGCTCGTCCGGACCTCACCAGCCCCCGGTGATCGGGAGCAGTGGCTGCTGCTGCACAAGCAGGACGAGCACGCCGTCGAGGGCTGGGACCCGGAGGACCACCCCCGCTCCGTCATCAGCGGGCTGACCAACGACGAGCTCTAGGCCGCGACCCAGATCGCGCGCCGCCGCACGAGCAGGACGGTGGCGATCACGGCGCACGGGAACCATCGCCACAGATCGCCGACTGGCCCAGCGTCCAGGTCGCGTTGCACACCAGTAGACGAGCAGTGCCACCGGCACGAGGCCTCCCGCCACGATCAGCCCGATGGCCGAGATCGCGGGCATCAGCTGCTGCGCTCGGGCCACCGCGTCGGGGACGTCGAGAAGCACAGTGTTCGACGCGATCAGGTACTTCTGGGTGACGAAGCTGAAGAGTGCAGCCGTGGCCGCCAGCCCTGCCACCACCGCCAGGTGCGCCCAGCCGGCGCCGAGGTAGCCGCGCTCCGCCAGCGGTACGCCGAGCAACGTGGCGGCGCTCAACGATGCGGCCAGCCCGGAGTCGACTGCACCGACCGGTGCGCCCACGGCGACGTCGGCGACCAGGTGGTAGAGCGCGAGCCAGATCGGCACCTGCATCAGCACCGGCAGGCACCCGAGCCGCGACATGCGGTGCTCGGCCGCGATCTCACGGCGTTGCCGCGCAAACGAGCGCAGGCTCTCCGGATCCTTGCGGCCCCGGTAGCGCTCGCTGAGCGCGCGCAGCTGCGGTCTCGCCCGGGCGGCGGCGTGGGCCTGGCGAACTCCGTGGATCACCAGTGGCAGCAGTGCAGCGCGGATGAGGACGACCAGGCTGCGATGCACAGACCCACGTCGTAGCGGATGACGGATCGGTTCCCCACGCCGTGAGAGCGGAGTGGGCTTCGGCGAGGACTGCTGCGAGGGCGTGTGACAAGGGATCGAGAATGGACATGCGTGTGCTCCTGAAGGTGAAGGGATGACTGGACCGTGGTTCGCCGGGTGGCGAGCGTCAGGTCAGTCCAGGAGCACGAGGGCGGAGCGGGTGGTGCACCGGATCGGTGACACGCCCGGGAGCACCGCACCTGTTGATCACGGATCGGTCGCCGGGCGGGCCGGGTCGCGCGGAGAGTCAGGCTGATGACGCCGAGTCCGAGGACGTGCAGTTGCGTCCGGCGACGGCCGCCAGCTGCAGTCACGCCCGCTGGCGACGAGCTCATCGACAGTGCCGGAGCGAGGCAGCGAAGCTCCCACCATCAGAACAGCGAGCGGCGCCGGCCGTCGCGTCGTCGGCTATCGGCCTCATGCAGCGATGGTACGCGCGCTCGCCCGCGGGTGATCACTCTTCGGGTGGGTGGCCGATCTGGCGGTGGCCGTTGCACGGCGGGTGACGTCGGTGGTGCCGTGGTGGTCGCGGAGGAACTGGTAGCCGTGGGGGCTGGTCCACAGGTAGGTGCCGGGGTCGATGGCGGTGTAGGTCCACGGGCGTGTGGGTCTTGAGCCGGTGGTGTCGCCTGCAGACGGGTGCGATGTTGCAGGAGCACGTGGTGCCGCCGTCGGCGTGGGCGGTGATGTGTTCGGAGTCGCAGGCGATGGCGGGGCGGGTGCACCAGGGGAAGACGCAGGTGCCGTCACGGACCTGGGTCTGCTCGGCGAGGCGTTCGGGGACCTCGTAGGCGGCGACGCCGATGTGCTGGTCGAGGTCGATGACCGGCTTGACGATGACCTGGGTGTCGGGGTTGGCGCACCAGGTGCGGACCTGCTCGGCGGTCACGGTGCGGTGGTGGTTGTTCACCTGCGCCAGCTCCAGCCGACCCTGCCGGTGGTGCTGCCGGTGATGGCGGCTTCGGAGAGGTGCACGTAGAGGACCACCTGCCGGGTCTTCGCTGCGCTTGGCTCGGGCTGCGCAGCTGACGCCTCTGCGGCGTCGGTGGCTCGGGCTTCGTCGAGGTCGCGGCCGAGGTGGCTGTCGGGCGATGCGGCCGGCGGCGATGGCGCGGCGGACGTCGAGGGACTCGGTGGACCCCTCGAGGCGGAGGGCCTCGGCTTCGGCGGTGATGGCGGTCTCGAGGTCGTGGGCATCGGCGAGGTCGAGCTCGCCGTGGAGGTAGGTGGTGCCCGTGGAGCCGACCTGGTGGTGGAAGAACGTGAAGTGCCGTGCCTCGGCGGCCTTCGCTGCGTTCTCGGTCGGCGAGGTCGGGCATGAAGGTGTCGATCGCGTGGGCGACGAGGCGGTCGAGCTGGGTGGTGCCGACCTTGTGCGCGACCGGCGCCACCTGGGCATCCACGTAGGCGGCCGCCTCGGGCTACAGGCCGAGGGTGGCGGCCGCGATCCGGCAGCGCGCGCCACGGCTCACGGTCCCGGTCTGGACGCGTGCCCAGTGCCGGGGGAGGCGGTACTTCAGCTCGAGGGCGTGGGCGATCTTGATGCGTCCGGCGATGGTGGGGCGGGCGATGACGGCGGCGAACTCGGCGATGCAGAACTCCGCGACCAGCGGCGCCCCTTCACCGGCCAGGGGTAGTGGGCAGTCCCCGCCGCGGTCGGCCCAGGTCGCGGCGTCCTCGATCGACTCCGCGGGATGGTGCTCGGCCCAGGTCACCGCGGCGAGGAGCAGGTCGGCCTCGGCCCGCATCGCCGCGTCCCGGCTGTGCTTCGCGAACGCGAGCACCGCGGTGTCGGTCTCGAGGTCCTCCCGGGTCGCTGTCATGGGTCGATTCAACCAGCGGGCACTGACAGTTTCCGGGTCGAGTTTCCCTTGTCCACAAGGAGGATTCTCGAGATTCTCGAGGTTGCTTCGAGGGTGGTTTCGACAGCCTCAACCAGCGTTTGGTTGCGGCGGGCTGCCGGCTACCGGTGGTCTCGACGATCGCTCGCTGGCGCTCGCTGCTCGACCACCTTCGGCCGCGTCCGTCGTACGACCCTGGGTGCCGCCGCACGGCCCCGGTGGTTTCGACAAGCTCAACCAGCGTTCGGGTCGCGCCGTGCTACCGACCCTTGAACTCCGCCCGGCGCTTCTCGGCGAAGGCCTTCATGCCCTCCGCCACGTCCTCGGTGCGGAGCAGGAGGGACTGGCCGGCGCGCTCGCGCTGGAAGGCGTCGTCGAGGCCGCCGAGGGTGGCGGCGTTCACGGCCTTCTTGGTCGCGGCGAAGGCCAGCGGGGCGCCGCGGGAGAGACGGCCGACGATCTTGCCGAGCTGCTCGTCGTAGTCGTCGTCGGCGAACAGGTGCGAGACCAGGCCGGCGTCGTAGGCCTCCCGCGCGGACAACAGGTCGGAGAGGAGCGCCAGCCGCATCGCCTTGGCGCGGCCGACGGACGCGGCGACGGTGGCGGTGGCGCCGCCGTCGGGCATCAGGCCGATCTTGGTGAAGGCGAGGGTGAGCGCCGCGGACTCGGTCGCCACCACCAGGTCGCACGCCAGGGCCGTGGACATCCCGACGCCGGCGGCGATGCCGTTGAGCCCGCAGACCACCGGCTTGTCGAGCTCGATGATCGCGCGCATCAACATGTTGGCGCCGTCCACGGAGCTTGAGTCGTAGTTGTCCTGCGCGTTGTCCCCACCCAGGTCGGCGCCGGCGGAGAAGGCGCCGCCGGTGCCGGTGAGCACCACGACGCGTACGTCGTCCCGCGACGTCGCGCCACGCAGCTCGCGGATCAGGACCATCACCATCTCGCCCGTGAGCGCGTTGAACTGCTCGGGCCGGTTCAGCGTCAGCCAGAGCGCTCCGCTCTCGTGGCTGACCTCGACGTCGTTCATGCGGTGACGCCCCCGGCGTAGCGGTCGCGGAGCTTCTGCTTGACCAGCTTGCCGGTCGGCGTACGTGGCAGGTCGTCGGTGACGATGAACTCGCGCGGCACCTTGAAGTGGGCGATGTGCTCGCGTGCGTAGGCGGTCAACGAGGCGGCGAGGTCGGGCGACGCGGCGCCCTCTGCCGTCGGCTCGACGAAGGCCACCACCCGCTCCCCCATGTCGTCGTCGGGTACGCCGATCACCGCGATGTCGAGCACGGACGGGTGCAGGCTGAACGCGTCCTCGATCTCCTGCGGGTAGATGTTCACGCCGCCGCTGATGATCATGAACGCCTTGCGGTCGGTCAGGAACAGGTAGCCCTCGTCGTCGACGTAGCCCAGGTCACCGACCGTCGACCAGAACGGGTGCTCGGGGTGTCGCGTGGACGCGGTCTTCTCCGAGTCGCCGTGGTAGGTGAACGGCTCGTCGTCGCGCTCGAAGTAGATCGTGCCGACCTCACCCGCCGGCAGCAGGGCGCCGTCAGGGCCGCAGATCCGCGGCGTGCCGAGCAGCGACCTGCCGACGGTGCCGGGGTGGGCGAGCCAGTCCTCCGGCCCGACGTACGTCGCCCCGTTGGCCTCGGTGCTGGCGTAGTACTCGTGCACGATCGGGCCGAGCCAGTCCAGCATCTGCTGCTTGACCTCGACCGGGCACGGCGCGGCGGCGTGGACGACGGTCCTCAGGCTCGAGGTGTCGTACGACGAACGCACCTCCTCGGGCAGCTTGAGCATCCGCACGAACATCGTCGGCACGCACTGGGTGTCGGTCACGCGGTGCTTCTGCACGGCCGCGAGGAACTGCTCCGGGTCGAAGCGCTGCATCAGCACGACGGTCCCGCCGAGCGCCTGGATCACGCCGGTGTAGCGCAACGGTGCGGCGTGGTAGACCGGCGCCGGCGAGAGGTAGACGGTGTCCTCCCCGTAGGAGAACAGCGCCCCGAAGATCATCACGTAGGGGTAGCCCGGCTCGTCGACCTGGATCGGGAGCAGCGGCAGCTTGATGCCCTTGGGCCGGCCGGTCGTGCCCGAGGAGTACAGGAAGTCGTCACCGTGGGGCTGGTCGGCCAGCGGCTCCGTGCTCGCTGCGGCCAGCGCGTCGTCGTACGACGAGCAGCCGGGGACGTCCCCACCGAAGGCCAACCGCACCGGCACGTCGACCAGGTCCGCCATCGCCTGCACCAGATCTGACTTCGCGGCCGACACGACCAGCGCCTTCGCGCCACAGTCGTCGACGATGTAGGCCACCTCGTCCGCGGACAGGTGGTGGTTGACCGCGGTGACGTAGAGCCCGGACCGGAGCGCTGCCCAGTAGACCTCGTAGGCCTGCGGCGCGTTGTCGCTGACCATCGCCACGACGTCGCCGGTCCTCAGCCCGGCATCGGCGAAGACGTGCGCCAGTCGCAGGCTGCGCTCGTCGAGCTCGGCATAGGTAGTGGTCTCGCCCGTCTCGGCGATCACGAGCGCGGGCTTGTCGGGCGTCTTCTGGGCCCAGGTGCCGGGGAACATAGCCTCATCCAAGACGTTGACAGTTTTACTGTCAACGTCGTGTGCACGATCCCCGGAGGTTCGTTAGTGTCGAGAGATGGTCACAGTGCTCGTGGTCGCCGACGAGGTGGCCCCCAACCTGCAGGAGCGCACCCTGCGGGAGGTCGCCCCTGACCTCGTGCTCGCCGCCGGTGACCTGCCGTGGGACTACCTCGAGTGGCTGGCCTCCTCGGTCGACGTCCCGATGGTGTTCGTCCCGGGCAACCACGACCCCGAGATCGAGTCGGTCCGTGGCGGACGGTTCAGCGACTACCTCGAGCCGGGCGCGATGTGCGACTACCCCCGTCCCCACGGCGTGATCAACGCCGACCAGAGGGTCGTCGAGGCCGCGGGTCTCCGCATCGCCGGGCTCGGCGGTTGCGTGCGCTACCGCCGGGGGCCGCACCAGTACACCCAGCGCCAGTACGCCGGCCGGGCGCGTCGCGCTCCTGCGCAACGCGCGCGCCGGGGGTCAGGTCGACGTGCTCCTGACCCACGCCCCTCCCCTGCACCTCGGCGACGGCGACGACCCGGCGCACCTCGGGATCGAGGCCCTGCACGGCGTGCTCGCGCGGCTCGAGCCCACGTGGCACCTGCACGGTCACATCCACCCCTACGGCCAGACCATGCCCGACCGCCAGGTCGGTCCCACCACCATCCGCAACGTGATCCCGTGGATGGTGGTCGACATCACGCCCAAGCTCTCCGCGGTGGGCGCGTAGCGCACGCGAGAAGGGGACAATGGAGCCATGGTCAGCACTGGTTCCCCTCGTGTGGACGCCGAGTACGACTTCGCCCGGGTCCGGCGGCACCAGACCCTGTCCAAGCTCGCCACCTGGATGCGCAGCGACCCCGACAAGTTCACCGAGACGCTGTCGTTCGCGGACGTGGTCGACGCCCTCGGCCGGCGTGGTGAGCGCCAGCTCGGGGTCCAGCTGATCCCGCTGGACCAGATCGTCGGATCGGTCGACAAGGTCAAGGACTTCGACCGCCGGTTCCGGCCCACCTCCGACCGCAGCCGCCAGCGCTGGGAGCGGCTCGCCGAGAAGAGCCGACTGGGCGAGTACCTCCCGCCCATCGACGTCTACAAGCTGGGCAACCTCTACTTCGTCATCGACGGCCACCACCGGGTCTCGGTCGCCCGCGCGCAGGGAGCCACCGAGATCGAGGCCCACGTGACCGAGATCGACACGGTGGTCTCCACGGACGGCGTCGGCGGACGTCGCGACCTCGACGGCAAGAACTGGGGGCTGCGCTTCCTCAAGCGGGTGCCGCTGACCGGAGAGCGACGAGCGGCCATCAACTGCACCGACCCGAACGACTACCACCGGCTCGCGGAGATGGTCGAGGCCTGGGCCTGCCGGCTGATGCACCACGAGGGTGCCTACTTCGACCAGGCGACGATGGCGCAGCGCTGGTTCGACGAGGAGTACACCCCCGTCGTGGAGATGATCGACGAGGCCGGCGTACGAGGTCGGGACGAGACGGGTGCGGACGCCTACATCCGCGTCGCTGGCGAGCGCTACCGCCTCATCCGGGAGCACGACTGGAACCGCGACGTGATGCAGCTGGTCGGGGAGAAGGCACGGACCCGCCGGCGGCCAACCGCCGGCGGGTCCGTCACCGCGTGACGCTAGGCGTGACCCGGCGCTCGCCCGCGGTGAGGTTGGCCCCGGTCGCGACGTCGAAGACGTGCATCTTCTCGGTGTTCACCCACAGCTCCGCCTGCTGCCCGGCCGACGTCGGCCGCGGCAGTCGAGCCGTGCCGTCATCTGGGTGCCCTCGCCGTGCATGTCCTGACCGATGTCCTTGGCGCAGGTCGTCGAGGTCGCCGGAGTGCGCCTCGCCACGCCGACGGTGAAGTAGGCGTAGATGTCGGAACCCATGCGACTCCACCAGGTCGATCGGCACCGTGAAGGTCGCGCCGGGGCTCCCCGACGAGGGCGGCGTCCTCGAAGTGCTCGGGCCGCAGACCGACGATGACCTCCTTGCCCTTGCTCTGCTCGACGGCCCGCCGGACGTCGGTCCGGCATCGGGATCGTGCCCAGGCCGCTGTTGAGGCTGTCGCCCTCGATCGGTCGCCGGCAGGAAGTTCATCGCCGGGCTGCCGATGAAGCCGGCCACGAACAGGTTCTCCGGGCGACTCGTAGAGCTCCGTCGGCGAGCCGATCTGCTGCAGCGACGCCACCGCGCATCACGACGACCCGGTCGCCGAGCGTCATCGCCTCGGTCTGGTCGTGGGTGACGTAGAGCGTCGTCGTGGCCAGGGTCTTCTGGATGCGCGGCGACCTGGGTGCGCATCTGCACGCGCAGCTTGGCGTCGAGGTTGGACAGCGGCTCGTCCATCAGGAAGGCCTTCGGGCTGCGCACGATCGCGCGGCCCATCGCGACCGCTGCCGCTGGCCTCCCGAGAGGTTGGCCGGCTTGCGGTCGAGGTGCTTGGTCAGCTCCAGCATCTCCGCGGCCTCGTCGACCTTGGTCTTGATGGTGCCCTTGTCGACGCCGGCCAGCACGAGCGGGAAGGCCATGTTCTCGCCGACGGTCATGTGCGGGTAGAGCGCGTAGGACTGGAACACCATCGCGATGTCACGGTCCTTGGGCGCCTTGTCGTTGACCACCTGTGCCGTCGATCTTCAGCTCACCCTTGGTGATGTCCTCCAGCCCGGCCACCATGTTGAGCAGTCGTCGACTTCCCGCAGCCGGACGGCCGACCAGGATGATGAACTCGCCGTCGGCGATGCGTCAGGTTGAAGTCGTCGACGGCCAGGGCCCCGTCGGGATAGCGCTTGACGACGTGGTCCAAAACGATTTCTGCCACGAGGTGCTCCTTCTGTGATGGTCGAGGGCCTCAGCCCTTGACCGCTCCCGATGTGAGGCCAGCGACGATGCGCCGCTGGAAGAACAGCACGAAGATGATGATGGGGATCGTGATGACGACGGCGGCCGCCGCGATCGCGGCCGTCGGCTTCTCGAACGTGGTCGCGCCCGTGAAGTAGGACATCGCCGCCGGCACCGTGCGCGCGCCGGTCGGTCGAGGTCAGCGAGATCGCGAACAGGAAGTCGTTCCAGCAGGCGATGAACGCCAGGATCGCGGTGGTGAAGACACCCGGCATCGCCAGCGGGGTGATCACCTTGCGGAAGGCCTGGTACGGCGTGGCCCCGTCCATCTTGGCGGCCTTCTCCAGCTCCCACGGGATCTCCCGGAAGAACGCCGACAACGTGTAGATCGTCAGCGGCAGCGCGAAGGTGATGTAGGGGATGATCAGGCCGAGCCAGGTGTCGAAGATCCCGATCGCGGTCTCGATCTTGAACAGCGGCGTCACCAGCGCGATCTGCGGGAACATCGAGACCAGCAGCGACATCGCGACGATGGTGCGCTTGCCGGGGAAGTCCAGCCGGGCGATCGCGTACGCCGCCATCGTGCCCAGCACGAGCGCGATGAACGTCGAGATCAGGCAGATGCCGATCGAGTTGATCAGCGCCCGGACGAAGTCGTCGTTCTTGAAGATCGACGTGTACGCCTCGCTCGTCGGGTTCGCCGGCAGGTACTTGCCGTCGTTGAGGGTGTCGTCGCCCTTCAGCGAGAGCGAGATGATCCAGATGACCGGGATGAAGGCGTAGAGCAGCACGATGATGTTCGCTACGGCCCATCCGCGCCTTGGCGCGCGGGGTCTCGGTCATGGCAGCCATCGCGCTCACTCCTGTCCCGGCGCAGCCGCGCCGAAGAGCTTGACGAAGATGAACGCGATGATCGCGGTGGTGAGGAAGATCAGCACGGCCATCGTCGACCCGATGCCCAGGTTGAGCCCTCTGATCAGGTTGTTGTAGGCGACGATCGACACCGATGCCGTGTCGTTCGCCCCGCTGGTCAGCACGTAGATGTTGTCGAAGATCCGGAAGGCGTCGAGGGTGCGGAACAGCAGCGCGACGAGGATCGAGGGCTTGATCAGCGGCACCGTGATCTTCCAGAACCGCTGCCAGGCCGTGGCGCCGTCCATCGACGCGGCCTTGAGCAGGTCCTCCGGCACCAGCGCGAGACCGGCCATCAGCAGCAGCGCCATGAACGGCACCGTCTTCCAGATCTCGGCCAGGATGATGATCCACGATGGACGGCCACTTCTCGGTCAGCGGCGCGGCGTCACCGGCCAGCCAGCCCATGCCCTGGGTCCAGGCGAAGCGCCAGGAGAAGGCGGCGACGACGGTGACGATCGCGTAGGGCACCAGCGCCGAGGTGCGCACCAGCCCGCGTCCGATGATCGTCCGGTGCATCACGATCGCGAGCAGCATCCCGAGGACCAGCTCGAAGAACGTGCTGACCACGGTGATCAACATGCGTGATGCTGAACGCGTCCCACCAGATCGAGCTGCTCAGCACGGTGACGTAGTTGCTCAGCCAGATGAACTCGTTGGCATCCGGCGTGCGCAGGTCGGCCTTGAAGAACGACAGGTAGATCGCGTAGAGGATCGGGTAGGCGGCGACCGCCAGCATCACGATGACGGCCGGGCGCACACAGCATCATGCCCAGCCGTTGCTCCGCCCGCTTGCCCTCGCTCGCCACGCTTCTTCGCGATCTCGACGCCCTCGTCCTCCACGCAGGTGGTCGGTCGCTCACGGCAGGATCCCCTTTCCGTCGATCGCCTGCTGGATCTTGTCCTTGAGCTCGTCAGCCGTCTTCTCCGGGTCGATCGACGCCGGCGGTGACAAGGTCGTCGACACGATCGTGGAGATGTTCTGGTAGAGCGGCGTCACCGGACGCGGCACGGCGGTCTCCATCTCGTCGAGGATGTCGTCCTTCATCGGGTAGGCCTTCTACGAAGTCCGGCTCCTCGTAGACGCTCTTGATGCACCGGCACGTTGCCCGCCGGGCTGAGCGCACCCTTCAGCTGGCTCTCCGGACTCCGCAGGCACATCGCCGCCTCGTAGGCCAGGTCAGGGTGCTTGCTGTAGGTGCTGATCGCGTAGTTCATGCCGCCGAGCGTCGCCCTCGAGGGCGTGCCCGGCTGGAACTCCGGGATCCGCGTGACGCCGAGGTCGTTGGCCACGTCCTCGTTGGCAGCACGCATGGCGCCGCAGCACGTAGGGCCAGTTCATGATGAACGCTGCCTCGCTCGTTCTGCATCTGCGCGAAGAGCTCGGGCTCCTGGCGTGTTCGACAGCGACTTGCTCGACCAAGCCTCCGGTCGCGAGGTCCTTCAGGATCTCCAGCGCCTTCACGGTCTTCTCGTCGACCGTCACCTTGGTGCTGTCCTCGTTGACCAGCGTGCCGCCGAGCGAGGCGAGGATGGTGTTGAAGCCGACGACGTAGCCCTCGTACTGCGCAGCCGTGATGCCGATGACGTAGGGCTTGTCCTCGCCCTTCAGCTTCTCGCTGGCCGCCGAGCACGTCGTCCCACGTCTTCGGCGCCTCGGGGACCAGCGACTTCCGGTACCAGAGCAGCTGCACGTTGGTGGTGCGCGGGATCCCGTAGAGCTTGTCCTTCCAGGTCGCCGTGTCGATCGGCGGTTGCAGGACGTCCTCGGTCGCGGCTGCCTTCTGCTCTCCCGTGAGCTCGCGGATCCAGCCCGCCTCGGCGAACTCGGCCGTCCACGTGACGTCCATGCCCAGGATGTCCATGCCGTCGTCCTGCGCAGCCAGGCGTCGGACGAACTGCTCACGCTGGCTGTCCGCGTCGCTCGGGATCAGGTTGCCGACGATCTTGTAGCGCCCCTCGGCCGCCTTGTTGCAGGGGTCGAGGATCTTGTCGAACTCCGCGTCGGAGGCACTGCCGTAGAGGTTGATCGTGACGACGCCGTCGTCGGAACCGCCGCACGCCGCCAGGGTGCCGCAGGCCAGGACGCTCGCGCTCACCAGCGCCGTCAACCGTCGGATCTTCCGCAGTGGTGCGCTCATACGCTGTGTCCCTCCGAGGCCCTGGACTGTGACGCGCGTCACGCTGAACCTAGACCCGCGGACGAACGGGGCGCAAGACGCCTGGGCCCTGCAAACAACGCACGAGCGACGACCGCCCCGCGGGGCGATCGTCGCTCGCAGCTGCGCTGTGCTCGGGCCGGCTCAGTCGCTGAGCCGGTCCCCGGACTCGGCGTCGAAGACGTGCACGTGGTGCGGGTCGGTGGTGACGTGCAGGACGTCACCCTTGTGCACCGCGTCGCGGGCCGAGACGCGCACGATCACGTTGCTCGGGGTGCCTTCCACGCCGCTGGTGCCGTAGACGAACGCGTCCGCACCGAGCTCCTCGACCACGGTGACCGTCACCGGGAGACCGCCCTCCTCGGAGGACACCACCCGCCAGGCCTCGGGGCGTACGCCGACGACGACCTCGCCCTTCATCTTCTTGGCGGCCACCTCGTCGACCGGCACGAGGTACTCGCCGATCTTGGCCTTGCCCTCGACCGCCGTCGCCGAGATCAGGTTCATCTGCGGTGAGCCGATGAACCCGGCCACGAACAGGTTGACCGGACGGTCGTAGAGGTTCAGCGGGGTGTCGACCTGCATCAGCAGGCCGTCCTTCATCACCGCGACGCGGTCGCCCATCGTCATGGCCTCGACCTGGTCGTGGGTGACGTAGACGGTGGTGACACCGAGGTCCTGCTGGAGCTTGGCGATGTCGGTGCGGGTCTGCACGCGCATCTTCGCGTCGAGGTTCGACAGCGGCTCGTCCATGCAGAAGACCTGCGGCTTGCGGACGATCGCACGACCCATCGCGACGCGCTGGCGCTGGCCGCCGGAGAGAGCCTTCGGCTTGCGGTCGAGGTACTCGGTGAGGTTCAGGATCCTGCGCCGCCTCGGCGACCCGCTCCTTGCGCTCGCTCTCCTTCACCTTGGCCATCTTCAGCGAGAAGGCCATGTTGTCGGCCACCGTCATGTGCGGGTAGAGCGCGTAGTTCTGGAAGACCATGGCGATGTCACGGTCCTTGGGCGGGAGCTTGGTGATGTCCCTGTCGCCGATGAAGATCTTGCCGTCGTTGACCTCCTCGAGGCCGGCAAGCATCCGCAACGTGGTCGACTTGCCGCATCCCGAGGGTCCGACGAGAACCATGAACTCGCCGTCCTCGATCTCGAGGTCGATGCCCGGAACCGCCGGTCGATCCATCCCTGGATACCAGCGTTGGGCCTTCTGGAAACTGACTGTTGCCATGTCTGACTCATCTCCTCACCGGCAGGAACGTGCCGGACGATCCGTAGTAAGTGACCCGGCTCACACTAGGGGCTGAGTCCCGCCTTGCACAGCGAGGCCACGTCCGTCCGTGCGCCACGTGATCGGGAGCGGGGGGATCAGGCCCCCCTGGAACGAGCCGTCCGGCCCCTGGTTGCGGAAGGCCATCAGGTACGCCGCCCCGGCGTGCTCGACCACCTTGCCGACGTACAGCCGCTCGTCGGTGAGCCGGACCGCCGCCGAGACGTCGACCGGCGCACCCGGACCGTCGACGGCCACGGACCAGACGCCACCTGCACCCGGGGCCGCCCCGGGCATCTCGGGCGAGAGGCAGGAGAACACCATCACCCACCTGCCCTCGACGCGGACGACCTGCATCACCTCGAGCCACTCGAACCGACCGCTCGGCTCGCTCAGTGGGGGACGCACCTCCCAGGTGACGAGGTCGTCAGACACCGCGTGACCGACGACCCCGCAGCCCGGCCCGCCCGCGGCCGCCCGGGCAGTGACGTACATGTGCCAGCGCCCCTGCTCGTCGCGCACGACCCACGGGTCACGCCAGGCCTCCTCGGGCCAGCCCGGGTGAGTCAGCTCGTACCACCTCGGGTCAGCCGACACGACCACGTCGGTGCGGGACCAGCGCTCGAGATCGGGGGACGTCGCGGCGCCGATCCGCTGCACCCGACCGTCATCCGCGCTGGACAGGCCGGTCGTGAACAGCCACCAGCCGTCGTCGGCCCGGACGGTGCACCCGGTCCACTGCGCGAGGTCGTCGTAGGAACCTGCTTCCGGCAGCGGGTCGGCGGATCGCTCCCATCGCTCGAGGTCGTCGGACACGGCGTGGCCGACCCGTGCGCCGCGGTGGCGGAGGTCGGGGTCGCCCAGCGTGCGCGGTGCGTGCAGGAAGAACAGGTGATGGCGCTGCGCGTGTTCGTCGTACGTCTGCCAGAAGTCCCACACGAAGGCGTCGTCGAGGTCGAAGCTCATACGGAGGCGCCCGGCTGGAGCACCGGGCTCAGCCTCGTGACACCGGCCCTGCGCCAGGACGAGTCCATCAGGATCTCGACCGCGCGGGCGCCCATCTCCGTGAACGGCAGGGCGAGGGTGGCGAGCCGGGGTCGTAGCCACGCGGCGAGGTCGGAACCGTCGAAGGAGACCACGGAGACGTCGTCGGGCACGCCGAGGCCGTGCTGGGCCAGGGCCTGGTAGGTGCCCATCGCGACCCGGTCGTTCATGCAGATCAGCGCGGTGGGCCTGGCCAGGGTCGAGAGCCACGCGTCCACGGCCGCGAACGCCGACTCGACGTCCCAGGTGCACGGCACCACCCCGGCCACCTTGGCGCCCGCCCCCTTCAGGGCAGCGGTGATCCCCTGCATCCGCTCCCGGCCGGCCGTGGCCTCGGGGGTGGGGTCCTCCCCGACGACGAAGACCGTCTCCGCGACACCTGCTGCGAGCAGGTGCTCGGCCGCCATCCGGCCACCGGCACGGTCGTCCGGCATCACGACGGGCAGGTCGACGCGGGGGTCGAGGCAGTTGAGCAGCACGGTGCGGCCCTTGCGGAGCTGCTCGGGGAGCACGACCCGGGACGCGGCCACGGTGGCGTAGAGGACACCGTCCACCTGCCGGTCGAGCATCTCCTCCACCAGGAGCCGTTCGACCTCGGGGTTGCCGAGGGTCTCGCCGATGACCGTCACGTGGTCGAAGCGCCGGGCGGCCGAGTTGGCTCCGCTGAGCAACCGGCTGGAGAAGTCACCGCTCGCGACGAAGTCGGAGATCACCCCGATCGTCTGGGTGCTCGAGCCCCGCAGCGTCCTGGCGCTCCAGTTGGGGCGGTAGTCGAGGTCGTGCATCGCCGCCTGCACCCGTCGTTCGGTGGCGGTGGAGATGCGCATCTGGGACGAGCGGCCGTTGAGGATGTAGGAGGCAGTTGTGACAGAGACGCCTGCCCGTTGGGCGACGTCGGTCAACGTGGCCTTCCTGAGACGACGCATCCCACGCACCTCCCCTTGCCAACCGCCGAGCGTGACGCGATCGTTGCTTGACACGCCTCCGCGGGGAACCTCTAGTGTGCTGAATGGATTCAGCATGTGGTGTCGATCACACTACGGCGCGAGTCAGCCAGGTGTCCAAAGATCAACTCTCCGAGGAGAAGATGATGCGAATCTCAAGGCGAGGTCGTACCTCGCTCGTGGCCGCGACAGTGCTCGCGGTCACGTCGACGCTCGCTGCGTGCGGTAGTGGCGGTAGCGGCGACGACGACGACAAGACAGTGTCCGTGTGGATGAGCGTGGACCCCCTCGTGTTCGACGGGTTGAAGAAGCAGATCGTGTCCGAGGCCAAGGCGAAGGGCATCACGGCCGACGTCCAGAAGGTCGACAACATCAACCAGCTGATCATGACGAAGATCCAGGCCAACGACACGCCTGACATCGCCCTGATCCCGCAGCCCGGCGTCGTGGCCGACATGGTCAAGCGCAACGCTGCCAAGCCGCTCGACGACGTCGTGGACATGAGCGCCCTCGAGTCCGACATGGTGCCCGGCACGCTCGACGCCGGCACCGTCGACGGCAAGCTCTACGGCCTGCTCGTGAGCATGAACGTCAAGAGCACCGTGTTCTACCCGAAGAAGGCCTTCGACAAGGCGGGCTACAAGGCGCCGACGTCGCTCGACGAGCTGACGGCACTGGGCGACCAGATCAAGAAGGACGGCACTCCGCCGTGGTGCTTCGCGATCGGTTCCGACGCTGCCACCGGCTGGCCGGCAACCGACTGGTTCGAGGACCTGATCATGCAGCAGAGCGGTCCTGACGTGTACAAGGACTGGGTGACCAACAAGGTCAAGTTCGACTCCGACGAGGTGCGCGAGGCCGCAGGCTACTTCGAGGACACCATGTTCACCGACGGCAACGTCGCCGGTGGTCGTGGCTCGATCGCCAGCACCGCGTTCGGCGACGCCGACAACCCGATGTGGGACGCCAAGCCCGGCTGCATGCTCCTGAAGCAGGGCAACTTCATCATCTCCAAGGACTTCATCCCGGAGAACATCGTCAGTGACGTCGACGCGAACATCGGCGTCTTCGGATTCCCGCCCGCCGAGGCCGGTGGCGAGAACCCGACCCTGGGCGGTGGCGACATGGCGACCCTGCTGAGCGACAGCGACAGCGCCAAGGAGGTCATGAAGATCCTGGCCGGGGCCGAGATCGGCAAGGACGCTGCTCCGACGAGCTCCTACCTCTCGCCGCACAAGGGCTTCGACACGACGCTCTACCCGAGCGACCTGACGCGTTCGATCGCGGACGTGGCCTACCAGACCGACGAGTTCCTCTTCGACGGATCCGACTCGATGCCGGGTGCGGTCGGGGCGGGCACGTTCTGGAAGGACATGACGGCCTGGATCAGTGGTGACGAGGACCTCGACACCGCGCTGAAGAACATCGACGCAAGCTGGCCCACCAGCTGACTCGAGCGGGCGCGTGGTCAGGACGGGAGCTCCCGTCCTGACCCCGCGCCCCCCGGGCTTGCCCAGGTTCTCTGATCGGGAAAGGTCTCGACGATGACCGAAAAGATCATCTCCACCCTCATCACGGTGCTGCTGGGTGTCGGCGCAGCACTGGTCCTCTACTGGATCCTCAACAAGATCGCCGAGCTGCTGCCCGCCAGGCTGGAGCACAGCGTCAAGCCGTACCTCTACATCCTGCCGGCGTACGCCGGGATCGTGCTCTACCTCGTCTACCCGGCCGTGCAGACGATCGTCTACAGCTTCAAGGACTCCAGCAGCACCAGCTGGGTCGGGCTCGACAACTTCACCAACCTGCTGCAGACCAACAGCTTCCAGGACACCCTGTTCAACACCTTGCTGTGGATGATCGTCGTGCCGGTGGCGACCGTCATCCTGGGTCTCGGGGTCGCGGTCCTCGCCGACCGGCTCAACCCACGCGGTGAGGCCCTCGCGAAGACGCTGGTGTTCATGCCGATGGCGATCAGCATGGTCGGTGCCGGCACGGTCTGGCGCCTGCTCTACGCCTACCGCCCCGAGGGTCGCGAGCAGATCGGTCTGCAGAACGCGATCGTCACCGGTCTGGGCGGCAACCCGGTCGCCTGGCTCGAGCAGAGCCAGTTCCACTTCAACAGCCTGCTGCTGATGGTCATGCTGCTCTGGGCGCAGGTCGGGTTCTCGATGGTGCTGCTCTCGGCCGCGATCAAGAGCGTGCCGGGCGACACCCTGGAGGCGGCCCGCATCGACGGGGCCAACGAACGCCAGATCTTCTTCCGCGTCGTCATCCCGCAGATCCGCGGGACGATCATCACCGTCTTCGTGACGACGCTGATCGCGACGATGAAGATCTTCGACATCGTCTACGTGATGACGAACGGAAACTTCAACACCAACGTGCTCGGCAACGAGTTCTTCAACCAGCTGTTCACCAACTTCAACAACGGTGCAGCAGCGGCCATCGTGGTGATGCTGATGATCGCGATCATCCCGATCATGATCTACCAGATCCGGACGTTCAGGGCCGAGGAGGCTGACGCATGACGACCGCAACGCAACCCGCTGTGGGCCCGGCTCCCCACAAGGCCAAGAAGGCTCCTCCGCGCGGCGAGGGCAACCCGGCCAAGGCCGGGTGGTTCGCCCGCGTCACGCTGACGATCATCTGCTTCCTGTGGGTGGTGCCGACGTTGGGTCTGTTCCTGACGTCGTTCCGTCCGCTCGACGACGCCAACAACACCGGTTGGTGGACCCTGTTCTCCGACCCGTCGCAGTGGGGTGACCTCAACCTCGACAACTACAGCCAGGCGATCAACCAGGCTGCACTCGGCGAGGCGTTCATCAACAGCATCGCCATCGCGCTGCCGGCGACGTTCATCCCGATCCTGGTGGCGGCGTTCGCGGCGTACGCCTTCACGTTCATGGAGTTCCCCGGCCGGGACTTCCTGTTCCTGCTGGTCGTCAGCCTGCTGGTCGTGCCGAACTACGTGGCCTTCGTGCCGATCCTGAAGTTCTACGGCAGCCTCGGCATCACCGGTTTCCCCACGGTGTGGCTCGCCCACATCGGGTTCGGCATGTCGCTGGCGATCTACATCCTGCGCAACTACATGGCGACCTTGCCGAAGACGGTGATCGAGTCGGCGAAGATCGACGGCGCCAGCCACTTCCAGACCTTCTTCCGGCTGGTGCTGCCGATGTCGGTCCCGGCGCTGGCGTCGTTCGCGATCTTCCAGTTCCTCTGGGTCTGGAACGACCTGCTGGTGGCGCTGGTGTTCATCGGGCCCGGCGACAACGCCCCCATCACGGTGGCGGTGAAGAACAACCTGCTGGGCCAGCAGGGAGCCGGCTGGAACCTCATCTCAGCGGGCGGCTTCCTCTCGATGATCGTGCCGATCATCGTGTTCCTGGCCCTGCAGCGGTTCTTCGTCCGCGGCCTGACCGCAGGCGCTGTGAAGGGCTGACAGCCCAGAGCCATGCTCTTTCCCCGAGAGTCGCATGCCGCGACGACGGGCATCGAGCTGGTCCGTGACCACGACGGGTTCCCCGTCGTGGTCGCGGTCGGCCTTCTCGGTGCCGATGACTCCGGCCTCCCCCTGCTCATGCACGGGCCCGGGCTGCCGCTCCTCGGCGAGCACGCGCGGGGCCGCTACACGCGGCCGCACCTGCGTGGACAGCGCTCCGAGGGACGGGACTGGTCGACGAAGTTCTCGTGCGAGGACATCACGGTCGACGAGTCCGGCCTCCGGGTCGAGCTGGTCGACAAGACCGCAGGACTCGCGCTGGTCACCGAGGCAGAGTCGTTGCCCGGCGGAGCCCTGCGACTGCGGCACACGCTGACCAACCGTGGCGCCGACGACTACGAGCTGGTGGGCCTCGAGGTGGTGCTCCCGGTGGCCGACCACCTCACCGAGGTGCTGGACTTCACCGGCCGCCACGAGCGGGAGCGCAACCCCCAGCGCCACGTCGTGACCGACGGGCTCTGGCAGCGCGAGTCACGCACCGGGCGACCCGGGCTCGGCTCCGCCACGATGGCGGTGGTCGGGACGCCCGGCTTCTCCACCGCCGCCGGCGAGGTCGTCGGCGTCCACGTCGCGTGGAGCGGCAACTCGCTGCTGCGCGTCGAGCGGGACCCCGCCACCGGCACCACCATCGGCGGGGGCGAGCTGCTCCTGCCCGGGGAGGGCCGGATCGCACCGGGTGAGAGCTACACCTCCCCGTGGGTCCACGTCGCAGCGGCCGACGACGGCCTCGACGGGCTGGCCGCGGTGTGGCACGCCCACCAGCGCAGCCTCCCGGCACATCCACCTCACCAGCCGGTGGTGCTGAACGTCTGGGAGGCGGTCTTCTTCGACCACGACCTGCCGCGGCTGACCGCGATCGCCGACCGGGCTGCCGGCATCGGGGTGGAGCGGTTCGTGCTGGACGACGGCTGGTTCATGGAGCGCCGCGACGACACCGTGGGCCTCGGCGACTGGCGCGTGGACCCGGCGGTGTGGCCCGAGGGGCTGACTCCCCTCGTCGACCACGTGCGCGGGCTCGGCATGCAGTTCGGCCTCTGGATCGAGCCCGAGATGGTCAACCCCGACTCCGACCTCTATCGCGAGCACCCCGACTGGATCCTCTCCGCGGGCGACCGGATGCCGTTGCTGCATCGCAACCAGCTGGTGCTCGACCTCTCCCGCGCGGAGGTGCGCGAGCACGTGTTCGGACAGATCAGCGAGGTGCTCTCGGCGTACCCGATCGACGCGGTGAAGTGGGACCACAACCGCGACCTGCTCGAGGCCGGAAGCGGCGCGCTGGGCGGAGCACCGGCCGTGCACCGGCAGACCACGGGCTTCTACGCGCTGCTCGACGACCTGCGGGCGGCGCACCCGGCCATCGACTGGGAGTCCTGTGCCTCCGGCGGCGGCCGGGTCGACCTCGGCGTGCTCGAACGGGTGCAGCGGGTGTGGGCCTCGGACATGACCGACGCGGTCGCGCGCCAGCAGATCCAGCGCTGGACGACGCAGCTGGTCGCGCCGGAGTACGTCGGCGCGCACGTCTCCTCCCCCACCTCCCACACGACAGGTCGCACGCTGACGCTCGACTTCCGCGCCGCCACGGCGCTGTTCGGCTCCTTCGGGATCGAGTGGGACCTGACCGAGGCCACCCACGACGACCTCGACCAGCTCGCCGAGTGGGTGGCGCGCTACAAGCGGTTCCGGCCGCTGCTCCACTCCGGCCGGGTCGTGCGTCCGGAGTCGCCGGACCCGACCGTGCTGCTCCACGGGGTCGTCGCGGCCGACCGGTCCGAGGCCCTCGTCGCCCACGTCCAGCTCGACGAGCCGCCCCACAACCGCGGCGTGTTCGTGCGGGTGCCGGGGCTCGATCCCGACAGCCACTACCAGCTCGCCTGGGAGGGGCCGGCCGACCCGGCACACGTGAGCATGTCCTCGCCGCTGGCCGCGGGCGGCCCCACCGCCGGAGAGACGGTGAGCGGGGCGGCCGTGTCCCGGCGCGGGTTCTGGGTGCCGCGCCGCCGGCCCGAGACCGTGACGCTCGTGCACCTCACCCGGTCGGCGGGATCCTGACCCAGACGGCTGCGTCGACGGGCAGGGCTGCGTCGTCGAGCTCCGCACTCGACACCAGCACCTCCCCGTCGTCGTCCAGGGGCAACGGCTCGTCGCCGAGGTTCGCGAGGACGCGCACGGCACCACCGGACTCGGAGCCGACCTCGAAGGCGAGCACGGACTCGCCGCGATCCAGCCAGGCGAGCTCACCGCGGCCCAGACGGTGCTCGCGTCGGAGCCGTAGCAGCGTCCGGTAGAGCTCCAGGGTCGATCCGGCCACTCCCTGCTGCCGGTCGACAGCGAGGTCGCCGAACACCTCCGGCTGCGGCAGCCAGGTCTGGTCCGACGGCCCGAAGCCGTACGACGGCGCGTCGCCCTCCCAGGGGATCGGCACCCGGCACCCGTCCCTGCCGCGGTAGGTGTGGCCCGACCGCTCCCAGGCGGGGTCCTGGCGCAGCTCGTCAGGCAGCTCGGTCGCCTCCGGCAGGCCGAGCTCCTCGCCCTGGTAGAGGTACGCCGAGCCCGGCAGCGCCAGCATCACCGTGGTCGCGGCCCGGGCACGCCGGAGACCCACCTCGGCGTCCGGCTGCGGGTCGTCGGCACCGATGCCCGGCATCCGGAGCATGCCGGGCTCCGGGTCGAAGCCGAGCCGGGAGGCGTGCCGGACCACGTCGTGGTTGGACAGGACCCACGTCTGCGGTGCGTCGTACGCCGACACGGCGGCCAGCGACCCGGTGATCTCCTCGCGCAGCTCCGCCGCGATCCACGGCGCCATCAGGAACCCGAAGTTGAACGACTGGTGCAGCTCGTCGCTGCGCACGTACTTCGCCAGCGAGTCCACCGGCAGCACCCACGCCTCCGCGCACAGGATGCGGTCGGCGTCCTGGCCGTCCACGGCGTAGGAGTCGGTGACCTTGCGCCAGCGGCGGTAGATGTCGTGGACGCCGGGCTGGTCCCACATCGGCATGTCGCCGGTGCGCGGCGTCCCGCCGTGGTCGGCGCCGGCGTCGGGCAGCCCTTCCTCCTTGACCAGGCCGTGGGCGACGTCGATCCGGAAGCCGTCGACGCCGCGGTCGAGCCAGAACCGCAGCACCGACTCCATCTCCTCGGCGACCTCGGGGTTGGTCCAGTCGAAGTCGGGCTGGGTGACGTCGAAGAGGTGGAGGTACCACTGGCCCGGAGACCCGTCGGCCTCGGTGACGCGGGTCCAGCCGGGTCCGCCGAACACGCTCGTCCAGTCGTTCGGGGGCTCCTCGCCGTCCTTCGCCCTTCCCGTCCCGGAACAGGTAGCGAGCCCGGGCATCGCTCCCGGGCTCGGCGGCGAGTGCCTCCTGGAACCACGGATGCTCGCTCGAGGAGTGGTTGGGCACGATGTCGAACAGCACCCGGAGCCCGAGCTCGTGGGCCCGGGCGACCATCGCGTCGGCGTCCGCGAGCGTTCCGAACCGTGGATCGATGTCGCGGTAGTCGGCCACGTCGTACCCCGCGTCGTGCTGGGGTGAGGTGTAGAACGGCGAGAGCCAGACGGCGTCGACGCCGAGCTCCGCGAGGTGCGGGAGCCGGGCCGTGATGCCGGGCAGGTCGCCCATCCCGTCCCCGTCGGCGTCCGCCCAGGAACGCGGGTAGATCTGGTAGATGACGGCGTCGCGCCACCATGCGGTCTGTGCTGTCGGTCATCCGCCCCACTTCTCGGTCAGCTTCGTGATCACCGTCAGGTTACGAGTGGTGGCCACACCCAGGTGACGCTCCACCTCGGCGTTGCCGGTGGTGGCCTCGTGGTAGGGCCGCGTGCTCAGCATCAGGTGCACCGCGCGCTCGCCCACCTTCACCTCCTCGCCCTCACCTGACCGCGCTTCGAGTGCCTCGGCACCCTTCTTCGTGGGTGGCTCGGCGAGCAGCGTCAGGTAGTGCCCCTGGAGCTTCTTGCCTCCCCCGAAGTCGCACGCCTCGTCGTACACCTCGCTGAGCTCCTGGGGCGTCATCAGCACGACCGGCACCTCGAAGCCGCGGTCCGCGAGCATCGCCTTCTCGAGGGCGGCGATGACCTTCGGCCGCGACCGGAGCCTGGTGCGGAAGAGCACGTTGCCGGTCTGGATGTGCGTCTCGACCTCCTCGAACCCGGCGGTGGTGAGGGCGTCGCGGAGCTCGGCCATGGGGTACTTGCGCTTGCCCACGTTGACGGCACGCAGGAACGCGATGAAGGTCGGCACGCTGCTCCTCAGGAGTTGGAGAACACGGCCGGGTCGTCCGGCCCGTCGCCGTTCGGTCCGCGGCCGGCCCAGGTCCAGGCGTACGCCGGGTCCTCGACCTCGAGCCCCGCCTCACCCAGCTCGAGCGGGCGGAAGGTGTCGACCATGACGGCGAGCTCGTCGAAGTACTCCACCCCGATCGAGGCCTCGATCGCGCTGGGCTGCGGACCGTGGGCGTGGCCACCCGGGTGGATCGAGATCGAGCCGATGTTGATGCCGGATCCCTTGCGCGCCTCGTAGTCGCCGCCGACGTAGAACATCACCTCGTCGGAGTCGACGTTGGAGTGGTAGTAGGGCACCGGGATCGACTGCTCGTGGTAGTCGACCTTGCGCGGGCAGAAGTTGCAGACCACGAAGTTGTAGCCCTCGAAGACCTGGTGCACGGGCGGCGGCTGGTGCACCTTGCCGGTGATCGGCATGAAGTCCTCGACGTTGAACGTGTAGGGGTAGAGGCACCCGTCCCAGCCGACGACGTCGAGCGGGTGGGTGGCGTAGGTCAGTCGGGTGCCGACCAGCCCGGACGGTCCGTTGCCGCGGTGCTTCACGAGCACCTCGACGTCGGTCCCCTCCAGGACGAGCGGCTCGGCGGGACCGTGCAGGTCGCGCTCGCAGTACGGCGCGTGCTCGAGGAGCTGGCCGTAGCGGGACAGGTAGCGCTTCGGCGGGGCGATGTGGCTGTTGGCCTCGATCGCGTAGAGCCGGGACACCTCGCCATCGACGTCGTTGGGGAGCCAGCGGTGCGTGGTCGCCCGCGGGATGACCACGTAGTCACCGGTGCGGTAGGTCAGCAGGCCGAAGACCGTCTCGACAGAGCCGGACCCGGACTCGACGTACACGCACTCGTCGCCGACGGCGTTGCGGTAGTACGGCGAGGGCGCGTCGCTGATCACGTAGCTGATCCGCACGTCGCCGTTGCCCATCACCAGCCGCCGCCCGGTGACCGGGTCGCCTCCGGTAGCCAGGTCGTGGAGCTTGAGGTGGCGCGGCTTGAGCGGGTGGTTCGGGGTGGTCGCGAGGTCGGGCAGGTCCCACACGGCGCTGTCGACCACCGCCGACGGGACGCCGCGGTGGTAGAGCAGCGAGGAGTCCGAGGAGAAACCCTCCTCCCCCATCAGCTCCTCGTAGCGAAGGTTTCCCTGGTCGTCCCGGAACGCCGTGTGCCGGGTGCGCGGGACGTCTCCCACATGTCGGTAGTAAGCCACCCCTTCACCTTCTCGTCTGTTCCTCTAGCGTGGCAACCGTGTCGATTCCTGCTTACCTGGACAGCTTCGTCGACGACGCCGCGATCTTCCCGCCGGGGAACGCACCCCTGGAGCGGGCCGTCGCCGACCACGTGGACCACCGCGACGCGGAGTACGCCGACCTGGTCGGCGGGTTCGTGGTCAGCGACGTCAAGGTCGCCGACCTCGCAGAAGTGGTTTCGACGAGCTCAACCAGCGTCGGTCCCGGCCTCGATCTCAACCTGGTCGTCACCGGCGGCGCAGGCGCGATCGAGCCGGCGGTCACCTGGGTCTCCCGGTCCGAGGGCCTCTCGCTCCGCGCCGTGGAGTTCGCCCTTCGCGACGAGGAGGACCTCGCCCACAACGCGCAACGGCTGATCCAGGTCGTCGACTCGATGGGCGACGCGCTCGACGACGTCACGGTCTTCGCCGAGCCGCCGGTGCCCGAGGGCACGCCGACGCACGGCTGGCTCGCGGCGCTGGACGAGCTCGCGGCCCGCGAGATCCACCTGAAGTTCCGCACCGGCGGGGTGACGTCCGACCTCTTCCCCAGCGCCGAGCGACTCGCGGTCTGCATCGAGGCGGCCCTCGACCGCGAGCTGCCCTTCAAGTGCACCGCCGGGTTGCACAACGCGGTGCGCCACCGGGACGAGGAGACCGGGTTCGAGCACCACGGCTTCCTCAACATCCTCCTCGCGACCCGCACCTCGCTCGACGGCGGCGGCCGCGAGGAGGTGGGGCGGGTGCTCGACGAGACCGACGGCACGAAGCTCGCCGAACGCGTCGTCGCCGATCCCGACGAGGCCACCCGCACGCGCCGCTGGTTCACCTCGTTCGGCTCGTGCAGCGTGCTCGAGGCGCACGAGGACCTCGTCGAGCTGGGGCTCTGTGTGAGCACCGACACCGGCTTCGGGGTCGACCACCTGCCGTTCGGCGTCTACTCCGTCGACGGGGCGTCGCCTCGTGTCGGCGTACGCCTCCACGACACGGTCGTCGATGCCGAGCAGCTCACCGGCCGCCGGGAGCTGGGTCGGCCCACCCTGAACCCGTTCCTCGCGCTCGGACCGAACGCCTGGCGCGAGGTGCGCGAGCAGCTCACCGAGCGGGTCGAGGACGCACCCTCCGTGCCGCTGTCGGAGGTGACGCTGCACCTGCCGTTCGAGGTGGCCGACTACGTCGACTTCTACGCCTCGGAGCAGCACGCCACCAACGTCGGCCGGATCTTCCGTCCCGACGGCGACGCGCTCACGCCGAACTGGAAGCACCTGCCGATCGGCTACCACGGCCGCGCGGGCACCGTCGTCGTCTCCGGCACCGACGTGCGCCGGCCGAGCGGCCAGCGCAAGGCTCCGCACGAGGAGGTGCCCACCTTCGGCCCCAGCCGTCGGCTCGACATCGAGGCGGAGCTGGGCTTCGTGGTGGGCACTCCTTCCGCGCTCGGGACGTCCGTGCCGACGTCGGCGTTCGCCGAGCACGTCTTCGGCGTGACGCCGCTCAACGACTGGTCGGCGCGCGACCTGCAGGCGTGGGAGTACGTCCCGCTCGGGCCGTTCCTCGGCAAGTCGTTCGCGACGTCGATCAGTCCCGTGGGTCACGCCCCTCGCCGCTCTGGAGTCGGCCCGCGTCGAGCCTCCCCGGCCAGGACCCGGAGCCGCTGGAGTACCTGCAGGTGGACGACCCGGCCGGCTACGACATCGACTACGAGGTCGTGCTCAACGGCGAGGTGGTCAGCCGGCCGCCGTACGCCGCCATGTACTGGTCGCCCGCGCAGATGCTCGCGCACATGACGGTCAACGGCGCCTCGCTGCGCACCGGGGACCTGTTCGCGAGCGGCACGATCAGCGGCGACGAGCCCGAGCAGCGCGGTTCGTTCCTCGAGCTGAGCTGGGGCGGGAAGGAGCCGTTCGCCACCCCGACGACCAGTGGGCGCACCTTCCTCGAGGACGGCGACACCGTCACCCTGCGCGCCTCCGCACCCGGAGCACTGGGCGGCCGGATCAGGCTGGGCGAGGTGACCGGAACGGTCCTCCCGGCTCAGGAAGGCCGGTAGTACACGGCGGTCAGCGGCGCGCCGAGGTCCCAGCCCAGGCGCTGGTAGAGCGCGTAGCCGTCCCCGGTCGCGCCGAGCACCGCCCGCTCGAGGCCGGCATCCAGCGCGTGCTGCTCGAGGGCAGCCATCACCACGGTGCCGAGGCCGAGTCGCCGGTGGCGCTCGTCGGTGACGATCTGGTCCGCCACGGCGTACGACGTCCCGAGGCCCATCCGGCCGCTGGCCACCTCGTTGCCCTCGGGGGCGAGGACGCTGACCAGCACCCGCCGGGGCGCCGCGTCGACCTCCACCTCGTAGCCCAGCGGGGCTCGACGGGCAGGCGGCCGACCGAGCCTCCGCGTCATGAACCAGCCCGGGTGGTCGAGGACCCAGCCGTCACCGAACCCGGGCAGCCAGGCGCCCGGGTCGCCAGGGAACTTCACCGCAGTCTGCGGCGGCTGACCTGCCGCCACGATCGCATTGACCCGTTCCGGCGTCGGCTCGCTCAGGACGTACCGGCCGTGCTCGTGCTCGCTGCGGGTCGCGACGTACCACCCACCGTCCACCGGCTCGGGTCGCGGCGCCCCCCGCGAGTAGGTCCACCCGTCGACCCACGCGTCGACGTACTCCTGCACCGGCCAGCTGCCCACACGGCCATCAGACCACGGGGATCAGAGGAGGAGGGAGGCCCTCCAGGCACGTTCCTGGCTCTTCGGGAGCAGGCCGTTCTCGCGGAGGAACGCGAGCGGCTTCTCCCCCATCCAGCGCATCGTCTCGCGGTAGTGCGGGTTGCCCAGGGCCGCTCGCCGTCCCTCGCGCGGGTCGATGCCGACGGAGGCGTAGACCTTCGGGTTCACGAGCGAACGCGCCACCATCACGCAGGTCTGGGCGGTGAGGTTCTGCTGGATGACGAGCTGGGTGCGCGAGATGCCCTCGAGCTGGTGCTTGACCTCCTCGCGCGCGAACGTCATGTGCCGCGCCTCCTCCAGCACGTGGATGCGGGCGACCATCCGCGTGATCGGCTGGACGCGCTCGTCCTTCATCAGCTCGCGCTGCCAGGTGTCGAGGAGCTCCTCGGCGACGAGGATCGACGCGTAGGCGCTGGGCCCCCTGACCACGTGGTTGAACAGCCGGCCGAGGCGGTGGATCTTCTGCGGCGGGCCGTACGCCGGGACGCCGAAGTGCCCGATCGACTTGCCGAACATCGTCGAGTGCCGGCACTCGTCGGCCACCTCGGTCAGGGCGTAGTGCATGTGCGCGCCGGTCGGGTCGTCGTCGTACAGGTCGCGCAGCATCATCTGCATCAGCAGCAGCTCGAACCAGAGGCCCACGCTGGCGATGGAGGCGACCTCATGGTTCGAGAGCGTGATCCGCTGCTCCTCGGTGAGGCCGTCCCAGAGCTCGGTGCCGTAGAGCGACATCCGCTCGGGCTGCATCCCCCACAGGGTCGGGTCGACCGGCGCCTCCCAGTCGATGTCGACCTCGGGGTCGTAGGAGTGCCTGGCCGAGGACTTCAACAGTCGTTCGGCGACGGCCTGGGTGTCCGGCACGGTGGCGGTCATGGCGTGGCCTCCAGGGGTCGAGGTCTGCGGACAAGTGACTGGCAGTAACTGTTACTTTCAGTAACGGCTATCCGCTACTGTGGATCACATGCCTCGACTCGTCAAGGACCCCGCCCCGAAGGACGACGGCCGGAACACGCGCTGGGACGGCCACCGGGAGAGCCGCCGCGCCGAGCTCGTGGAGGCGGCCGTCGCGGCCATCGACGAGCACGGACCCGCGGCGAGCATCGCCCAGATCGCCGCCTCGGCCGGCGTCAGCAAGCCGGTCCTCTACCGCTACTTCTCCGACAAGGACGACCTCTACCGCGCCGTCGGGCACTGGGGCGCCCACGAGGTCGTGCAGGCGATCGTGCCGACGATGTCCGACAACAGGCCGCTGCGCGAACGCGTCGAGCGGGCGTGCTCGCAGTACCTCACGCTGATCTCCCGGCACCCGCACGTGTTCTTCCTGCTCGTCGAGCACCCCAACAACCAGGACCCGTTCGCCGACGGCAAGGAGATGATCGCCGCCGCGTTCGCGCGCACGCTCCACGACGGCCTCTCCGAGCTCGGCGTGGACGCCTCCGGCGCGGAGCCCTGGGCCTACGGCCTGCTCGGCTTCGGCCTGTCCACCGGCGAGTGGTGGCTGCACCGCCGGACGATGAGCAAGGCGGCCGTCTCGCGCCACCTGAGCTCGTTCATCTGGAACGCCTTCGAGGGGATGGCCCGCGAGCACGGCGTCCGCATCGACGCGGCGGGGCGGCTCAGCCTCGTCAGCGGGAAGGAGGGGCGATGACCCACGAGCCCGAGGAGCAGTACGACGGCCCGGCCACCGTCGCGGGCACGCCGGTGGAGGTGCGCCTGCGCGGGCACTTCGAGCCGATCGACGGGCGCTTCCACTGGTGGGGCCGGATCGGCAGCCGACGAGCGGATCGACGCCGAGCAGACCTCCGGCAGCACGGTCACGCTCTCCACGCCGCACGGCGAGGCCGAGCGGTCGGCTCTCCGACGTCGACCCCTGGGGACGCTTCCGGATCAGCGGCACGGGCCGGCCGCCGTTCTAGTCTGAGTCTGTGACTCTCGAGCTGTTCGCCGGACTGCCCGTCTCCGACTACGACCGGGCGCTGGCCTGGTACGAGCAGCTGATGGGTGCACCGCCCAGCTTCATCCCCAACCCGACCGAGGCGGTGTGGGAGGTCACGGAGCACAGCCACCTCTACGTCGAGCTGAAGCCCGACGATGCCGGCCACGGGTTCCTCACCGTGTTCACCGAGGACTTCGACCGGTTGCTCGCGGACATCGCGGACCGCGGGCTCGAGCCCGCCCACTCCGAGACCTACGACAACGGGGTGCGCAAGGCGATCTTCCGCGACCCCGACGGCAACGAGATCGGCTTCGGCGGAGGTCCCGTCGAGGGGTAGCCGGTCAGGACAGCCCGAGGATGGTGCCGTCGTCGGCGAGGTCGATGCGCGACGCCGAGGGGTCCTTCGGCAGCCCGGGCATCGTCATCATGTCGCCGCACACCACGACGACGAAGCCGGCGCCTGCGGACAGCCGGACCTCTCGGACGTGCAGCTCGTGGCCCGAGGGGGCGCCGAGCGAGGTCGGCGTCGTGGAGAAGGAGTACTGCGTCTTCGCCACGCACACCGGCAGCTCGCCGTACCCGTCGCGCTCGATGCGGAGCAGCCGCCGCCGGGCCTTCGCGTCCCACGTCACCAGACCGGCGCCGTAGAGCCGGGTCGCGATGGTCTCCACCTTCTCGGTGAGGGACAGCTCGTCCTGGTAGGTGAACGAGAACGAGTACGGCGACGGCTCGTCGAGCGCCTGCAGCACACCCTTCGCCAGCTCCTGCGCCCCGACTCCCCCGTCGACGAAGTGGGTCGCCGGGTAGGCACGCACACCTTCGGCTGCCACCAGCTCGACCACCTTCGCCACCTCGTCGTCGGTGTCGGTCGGGAACCGGTTGACCGCGACCACGCACGGGATGCCGTAGACGTTGCGGATGTTGTCGAGGTGGCGTCGCAGGTTGACCATGCCCGCCTCGACCGCCGCGATGTCCTCCGTGCCGAGCTCGGCCAGGGGCACGCCGCCGTGGTACTTCAGCGCCCGCACGGTCGCGACCACCACGGCGACGTCGGGACGCAGCCCCGACTTGCGGCACTTGATGTCCACGAACTTCTCGGCGCCGAGGTCGGCCCCGAAGCCGGCCTCGGTGACCACGATGTCGGCCAGACGCAGGCCGGCGCGAGTCGCCATCACCGAGCTGCAGCCGTGCGCGATGTTGGCGAACGGTCCGCCGTGCACGAACGCCGGCGCGCCTTCGAGGGTCTGCACCAGGTTGGGCGCGAGGGCGTCGCGCAGCAGGGCCGCCATCGCGCCGTCGGCACCGAGGTCGCGCGCGGTGACCGGCTGGGTGCCCCGGGTGTAGCCGATGACGATGTCGCCGATGCGGCGCTTCAGGTCGGCCCACGACTCGGTGAGGCAGAAGATCGCCATCAGCTCCGAGGCGACCACGATGTCGAAGCCGTCCTCGCGGGGGAAGCCGTTCGCGTGGCCACCCAGGGCGACGTTGACCTGGCGCAGGGCGCGGTCGTTCATGTCGAGCACGCGCTTCCAGGTGACGCTGCGGACGTCGATGTCGAGCTGGTTGCCGTGGTGGACGTGGTTGTCGATCAGCGCCGCCAGCAGGTTGTTGGCGGCAGCGATCGCGGCGAAGTCGCCGGTGAAGTGCAGGTTGATGTCGGTCATCGGCACCACCTGGCTGTAGCCACCCCCGGCCGCGCCACCCTTCATGCCGAACACCGGACCCATCGACGGCTCGCGCAGGCAGGCGACCGTGCGCTTGCCCAGCCCGTGCAGCGCGTCGGTGACACCGACGGTGGTCGTGGTCTTGCCCTCACCGGGCGGTGTCGGCGACAGCGCGGTCACCAGCACGAGGCGGCCGAGCGGACGGTCGGCGAGCGAGGTCAGGTAGGTCAGGTCGACCTTGGCCTTGTAGTGGCCGTACGGGACGAGGTGGCGCTCCTCGATCCCGAGCGTCTCGTCCGCCACCTCCCTGATCGGGCGCAGCGTCGCGGCATTGGCGATCTCGATGTCCGACAGCACTGTCGACCACCCTCCCTCGGTGACTCCCCGGCATTCCCTCGGTGCACGGTAGCCGACGACACGTGACCTGGCTCACATCGACTTTGCATAGGTTGCCTATGTAATGTGGTGGACGTGGACAACCAAAACGTGCAGCAGCTGAGCAACGACCTGGTCGTGCTCAGCGCCCGCCTGGTGCGGGAGATCCGCCGCAACTCGGTGGACCTCCCGGCGGCCAGCACCCGGCTGATGAGCCTGCTCGACGAGCTCGGACCGAGCACCGTCGGCGCGCTCGCCCAGGCCGACCGGTGCAGCCAGCCGACCATGACCGGGCTCGTCAACGGCCTCGTCGAGAAGGGCTGGGTGCAGCGCGACCCGCACCCGGACGACGCCCGCTCGGCGATCGTCACGATGACGGCCGAGGGTCGCCAGATGCTCGCGGGCGTACGCCGCCGCAACGCCGCCCTCGTCGCCGAGCGGATCGAGGCGTCCGGTCGCTCCCCCGAGGACCTCGCCACCGCCGTGGCCGTCCTCTCCGACCTGCTCCACCACGACACTCCTGAAGGAGCCTGATGCTCAAGCAACCACGTGCCGTCTGGGCCGTCGCCTTCGCGTGCGTCATCGCGTTCATGGGGATCGGCCTCGTCGACCCCATCCTCAAGCCGATCGCCGACGAGCTCGGCGCCTCCCCCAGCCAGGTCTCGCTGCTGTTCACCAGCTACATGGCGGTGATGGGCGTCGCGATGCTGATCACCGGCGTGGTGTCCTCCGCATCGGCGCCAAGCGGACGCTGCTCCTCCGGGCTGGTGCTGATCATCGTCTTCTCCGCGCTGGCCGGCGCCTCCGACACCGTCGGTGCCATCGTCGGCTTCCGCGCCGGCTGGGGCCTGGGCAACGCGCTGTTCATCGCGACCGCCTGTCGACCATCGTGGTGTCGGCCAGCGGCTCGGTCGCGCCAGGCGATCATCCTGTTCGAGGCCGCCCTCGGGCATCGGCATCGCGATGGGCCCGCTCGTCGGCGGCCAGCTCGGCTCGATCTCCTGGCGGGCACCGTTCTTCGGCGTCGCCGTGCTGATGTCGATCGCCCTCGTCGCGACGGCCTTCTTCCTGCCGTCGACCCCACCGGCCGAGCGGCGTACGTCCCTGCTGGATCCGTTCCGGGCGCTGCGCTATCCGCGGCCTGCTGACGATCGCCCTGACCGCGCTCTTCTACAACATGGGCTTCTTCACCCTGCTCGCGTTCACGCCGTTCCCGCTGGACATGACCGCCTCGCAGGTCGGCTGGGTCTTCTTCGGCTGGGGCATCCTGCTCGCCATCACCTCGGTGTGGGTGGCGCCGGTGCTGCAGCGCCGCGTTCGGCTCCGTGACCGACGGTGCTCGTCTCACTGGCGCTGTTCGCCGCTCGACCTCGCGGCGATGGCCGTCTTCACCGACTCGAAGACCGCGCTCGTCGATCGGCGTCATCGTCGCCGGCGCGCTTCCTCGGCATCAACAACACCGCTGATCACCGAGGCCGTGATGGGCGCCGCCCCGGTCGAGCGACCGGTCGCGTCGGCGGCGTACTCCTTCGTGCGCTTCTCCGGCGGCGCCATCGCGCCGTACGCCGCGGGCAAGCTCGGCGAGAACGTCTCGATCCACGCGCCGTTCTGGATGGGCGCCGCCGCCGTGTTCGTCGGCGTCGCGATCCTGTTCGTCGGTCGCCGCTTCGTCGAAGGGCGCCGCCACTCCCCCGCCGGGCCACAGCGTCGACGAGGGCGAGCTGGTCGCGGTCGGCGACGCCGCCTGACCGCGGTCAGCGCCGCCGGGTCCGTACGACGTTCGTCCGCGCGAACTTGTCGTGCAGGGCCTGGCGGCGTTCGTCCCACAGCGGCCAGAGACCGTCGACCCAGGGGTACAGGCCGGCGACCAGGCCGAGGAACGGCAGCAGGCTCAGCAGGTTGGGCCCGAACTGGGCGACCCAGCGCCGCAGGATGGTGCCCCACGCGAGCTGCCCCGGCTGCTCGCGCAGCCGCACCCGCAGTCCGAGGACCAGCTTGCCGGGCGTCGCGGCGCGCCACCGCAGGAAGCCGCACCTGGTAGATGAAGTTGAGCACGATGGAGACGAGCGCCAACCCGAGCAGCGGCAGCCAGATCTCGCTGTAGACGTCCAGCTGGTTCGGTCGCGCGGACCCGGTCTCGGCCGCGTCGATCGACCTCGCGGAACACGTCGCCGTAGGCGTTGACGATCTCGGCGAGGAACGGTGAGCCGATGATCCCCGCGACGATGGAGACGAGCACCGCGTCGATCAGGTAGGCGCCGAGCCGGATGCCCCAGCCGGCCAGCGGCTCCCCGTCGGGCGTGACGGGCTGACCCGGCGTCGCGGACGGCCCGCCGGGCTGGGGGTAGGCGTGCTCGCTCCACTGCTGCCCGTCCCACCAGCGGACACCCGGCGCGTAGCCGGGCGGCGTGTTCGGGTCGGCGTACCAGCCGGGCGGGTGGGACATGCCGGAAGGGTCCCACAGGTCTGGTCAGAGGTTCCCGCGGGCGTCCTGCTCGCGCTCGATGGCCTCGAAGAGGGCCTTGAAGTTGCCCTTGCCGAAGCCGAGGGAGCCGTGGCGCTCGATCAGCTCGAAGAAGACGGTCGGGCGGTCGCCGAGCGGCTTGGTGAAGATCTGGAGCAGGTAGCCGTCCTCGTCGCGGTCGACCAGGATCCCGCGCTTCTGCAGCTCCTCGATCGGGGCGCGCACGTTGCCGATGCGGGCGCGGAGCTCGGGGTCCTCGTAGTAGGAGTCCGGCGTGTTGAGGAACTCCACGCCGTTGGCGCGCAGGGCGTCGACCGAGGCGAGGATGTCGTTGGTGGCGACGGCGAGGTGCTGGGCACCGGCGCCGCGGTAGAAGTCGAGGTACTCGTCGATCTGCGAGCGCTTCTTGGCGATCGCCGGCTCGTTGAGCGGGAACTTCACCCGGTGGTTGCCGCTCGCGACGACCTTGCTCATCAGCGCCGAGTAGTCGGTCGCGATGTCGTCGCCGATGAACTCCGCCATGTTCGTGAAGCCCATGACCTTGTTGTAGAACTCCACCCACTCGTCCATGTGGCCGAGCTCGACGTTGCCGACGATGTGGTCGAGCGCCTGGAACAGCCGCTTGGGCTCGCCGTCGCGCTTGACCCAGGTCGACTCGCGGGCGACGTAGCCGGGGAGGTAGGGGCCGTCGTAGCGGGAGCGGTCGACCAGCGTGTGCCGGGTCTCGCCGTACGTCGCGATGGCGGCGATCCGGATGGTGCCGTGCTCGTCGGTGATGTCCTCGGCCTCGCGTACGACGGTCGCGCCGGCCTTGCGCGCCTGGGCGATGCAGCGGTCGACATCGGGGACCTCGAGCGCGATGTCGACGACACCGTCACCGTGACGGCGGTGGTGGTCGGCGAGCTCGCTGTCGGGGTCGACGGCACCGTTGATCACGAACCGGATCGAGCCCGAGCGCAGCACGAAGGACTTGTGGTCGCGGTTGCCGTTCTCCGGACCGGAGTAGGCGACCAGCTCCATGCCCCACGCGGACTGGTAGTAGTGCGCGGTCTGGGTGGCGTTGCCGACGACGAAGACGATCGCGTCCCAGCCGGTGACCGGGAAGACGTCGCGCTCCTCGTCGTACTCCACGAGGCCGACCAGCTGCTTGAGCTGGTCGAGGGTCAGGTCGGCGCGGATCTCTTCGGGAGTCAGGGAGCTCATGCGCCAAGGATCCCGATGAGGAGACAATGTGCGCAACGCAGGGCCGACACACTGGACAGATTGCACACTCTGGAGGCACGAGATGGACCAGCTCGATCGCAGACTGCTCGAACTGTTCGCCGCCGAGCCCCGGGTCGGCGTGCTCGAGGCGTCCCGTCGCCTCGGCGCGGCCCGCGGCACCGTGCAGGCGCGACTCGACCGGCTCCAGTCCAGCGGCGTCGTCTCCGGCTGGGGACCGCAGCTCGAGCCCGCCGCGCTCGACCACCCGGTCACCGCGTTCCTGACCCTCGAGATCCGGCAGGGCACCGAGGGCGGCCACGACGACGTCGGTCGGCACCTCGCGACGATCCCCGAGCTGCTCGAGGCGTGCACCATCACCGGCCCCGGCGACATGTGGTGCCGCGTGGTCGCCCGCTCCAACACCGACCTCCAGCGCGTGATCGACCGGGTGCTCGCGCACGACGGCATCGTGCGCTGCTCGACGGTGATCGCGCTCGCGACCCAGGTCCCCCACCGGGTGCTGCCGCTGCTGGCCACCGTCGTCAGCTCGTGAGCCGATGGGCCAGACTCGGGCCATGAGGCTGCACGAGTTCCCCCGCCACCCGCTCACCTTCGGGCCGAGCCCGGTCCACCGGCTGGATCGGCTGACCGCCCATCTCGGCGGCGCCGCGGTCTGGGCGAAGCGCGAGGACGTGCAACTCCGGCCTGGCGTACGGCGGCAACAAGACCCGCAAGCTGGAGTACATCGTCCCCGACGCGCTGGCCAAGGGAGCCGACACGCTCGTCTCGATCGGCGGCTACCAGTCCAACCACACCCGCCAGGTCGCGGCGGTCGCGGCGCACCTCGGCCTGAAGTGCCGGCTGGTGCAGGAGAAGTGGGTCGACTGGGACGACCCGGTGAACGACAAGGTCGGCAACATCCTGCTGTCGCGGATCATGGGCGCCGACGTGCGGCTCGACCAGAGCGGCTTCGACATCGGCATCCGCCACTCGTGGGAGGACGCGATCGCCGAGGTCGAGGCAGCCGGCGGTACGCCGTACGCCATCCCGGCCGGCGCGTCCGAGCACCCGCTCGGCGGACTCGGCTTCGCCAACTGGGCCTTCGAGGTCGCGGCACAGGAGGAGCAGCTCGGCGTCTTCTTCGACACCATCGTCGTCTGCACGGTCACCGGCTCGACGCACGCCGGGATGATCGCCGGCTTCGCCGCGCTCGAGGACCTGACCGGCCGTCCGCGACGGGTGCTGGGCATCGACGCCTCGGCGACCCTGGAGAAGACCCGCGACCAGGTGGCCCGGATCGCCCGCAACACCGCCGCGCTGATCGAGCTCGGGCGAGACCTGCGCGACGACGAGATCACCGTCCTCGAGGGCTGGGCCGGCGACCTCTACGGCATCCCGGTCGAGTCGACGATCGAGGCCATCCGGCTCTCGGGCCGGCTCGAGGCGATGATCATCGACCCCGTCTACGAGGGGAAGTCGATGGCCGGGCTGGTCGACCTGGTGACCAGCGGCGAGATCGGCCGGGACTCGACGGTGCTCTACGCCCACCTCGGCGGCCAGCCCGCCCTGAACGCCTACTCCGGCATCTTCGACTGAGCCGTCAGCCGCGGGTCGCCCAGTCGCGGATCAGCTCGATCCGCTTCTCCAGCTGGGCGGCGGTGGCGGCTGCGGCGGCCGGTCCCCCGCACTCCTTGCGCAGTGCGGCGTGGGTGACGCCGTGCGGCTGGCCGGTGCGGTGGTACCACGCCGCGACGAGCCCGTTGAGCTCCCGGCGCATCACCGCCAGCTGCTCGTGGGTGGTGGTCGTGCGCTCGGGCGCGGTCTCCCGGGCCGGCGTACGACGGGCGCGCTCGCTCTGCCGGTGACGGAGCAGGTCGCGGACCTGGTCGGGCTCGAGCAGCCCCGGGATCCCGAGGAAGTCCATCTCCTCCTCCGACCCGACGTGCACCTCGCCCTCGTGGCCGAACTCGCCGCCGTCGTAGAGCACCCGGTCGAACCGGGCCTCCGAGCCCATCGCCTCGAACCGGCCCAGCTCCTCGTCGCTGGCCCCCTCCGCTGCCTGGGCCTGCGCGAGCAGGTCCGCCTCGGCCGCGAAGATGTCGTCCTCGTCGGTGATCGTGCGCCCCAGCACGTGGTCGCGCTCCACCTCCATCTCGGAGGCGTGCGCGAGCAGCAGCGGCACCGAGGGCACGAAGATCGACGCGGTCTCCCCGCGCTTGCGGGCCCGCACGAAGCGACCGACCGCCTGGGCGAAGAACAGCGGCGTCGACGTCGTCGTCGCGTAGACCCCGACCGCCAGCCGTGGGACGTCGACCCCCTCGGAGACCATCCGGACGGCCACCATCCAGCGGGACCCGTCCTCGGTGAACTTCGCGATCTTCCTCGAGGCGGCCTTCTCGTCGGAGAGCACGACCGTCGGCTTCTCCCCCGCGACCTGGGCCAGCACCTGGGCGTAGGCCCGCGCCGAGTCCTGGTCGCTGGCGATCACCAGGCCGCCCGCGTCGGGCACGTGCCGGCGTACCTCGGACAGGCGGCGGTCCGCCGCCTCCAGGACCGACGGGACCCAGGAGCCCTTCGGGTCGAGCGCCGTCCGCAGCGCCTGCGCGGTCATGTCCTTGGTCAGCGGCTCCCCGAGCCGGGCGGCGATCTCGTCGCCGGCGCGCGTGCGCCACTGCATCTGGCCGCTGTAGGCCATGAACAGCACCGGGCGTACGACGTGGTCGGCCAGCGCGTGGGCGTAGCCGTAGGTGTAGTCGGCCACCGACCGCGGCACCCCGTCACCGTCCGGGGCGTAGGTGACGAACGGGATCGGGTTGATGTCGGAGCGGAACGGCGTGCCCGTGAGGGCGAGCCGGCGACGGGCGGGCTCGAAGGCCTCCCGGACCGCCTCGCCCCAGGACATGGCGTCACCGGCGTGGTGCACCTCGTCGAGGATCACCAGGGTGTTGGAGCGCTCGGTGCGGATCCGGTGCGCCAGCGGGTTGGCGGCCACGCCGGCGTACGTCATCGCGACCCCGACGAAGTCGCTGCTGCTGCGCCCCTTGGCCGAGTAGCTCGGGTCGATCGGGATCCCGACCTTCGCCGCGGCCTCGGCCCACTGGGTCTTGAGGTGCTCGGTGGGAGCGACCACGGTGATCCGGTCGACCACCCGACGCGCGAGCAGCTCGGCGGCGACGGTGAGCGCGAAGGTCGTCTTGCCCGCGCCCGGCGTCGCCACGGCGAGGAAGTCCCGCGGGTTCTGGTCGAAGTACGCCGTCAGCGCTGCGGTCTGCCACGCTCGCAGGCTCGTCGCCGTCCCCCAGGCCGCCCTGTCGGGGTAGGCCGGGGAGAGGTCGAGAGCTGGTGGAGCGAGGTCGGTCTGCAGCGGACGGTTCGGGGAGTGTCCGTCAGGCACCAGTCAGAGCCGCCACTCCGCCATCGCCGCGTCGACTCGCGCGACCTGACCCTCGGTGAACCGCTTCATGCAGTAGTCGTAGGAGTAGTCCATGAAGTTGAAGATCGGGTCGACTCCGTCGTCGGGGCAGGTGTCCCGCCCGTAGGCGCACCGGAAGCTGGGCTGGGACTCCGCCGGGGTGTCCGTCACCAGGTCGTTCTGCGAGCCGCAGCCGCCCTGGAAGGTGTGGTAGAGCCCGAGCCAGTGGCCCACCTCGTGGATCACGGTGTCGCCGAGGTTGTAGCCCCGGGCCGACCCGCCGGGCAGGCTCACCTTGTTGACCGTGACGCCGTCGAGCTTGGGGGTCGCGGCGTACTGCCACGGGAACCGGGCCCAGCCGAGGATCGGGTTCTGCTTGGGGCCGCCCTGGTTGATGTAGAGGTTGAGCGTGCGCGGGCCGCCGCGGTGCAGGGCGCGCTTGGCCGCCACGTCACGCTTGCCGAACAGGAACGCGTGGTACCAGTTGTCGTTCTTGGTGACGTCGGTCCCCATCAGCACGAAGCGGTAGCGCAGCGGGGCGCGGTCGGGGCTCTGGGTCCCGGCCATGCCGCCGTTCAGGATCGCGACCAGTCGCCGCACCTGCTTGCGGGTCACCGAGCGTTCGCCCTTGTGCTTGCCGTGGATGATGTGCGCGTAGACCGGGAGGTTGATCCGGGCCGCCAGACCCGGACGGATCTCGCGGTCGACGTAGCTGCGCCGGGTCTCGCGCGGCGGCAGGGCGCGCAGGTCCTCCGCAGTCACCTCGGTGGTGTCGGGGTAGTGGCGGGACTTCGGGGTCTGCCGGGCCGACGAGCCCCCGAGCGCGGCCAGGCTCGACAGGCAGGGCGCCTCGGGCGCCGAGCGTGGCGCTCGCCGAGGAAGCAGCAGCCTGGCCGGCGGAGCCGACGGGCAGGCCGACCACCACCAGGGCCAGCACGGACAATGCGGCTCGCCGGAACAGCCTCACTCAGAATCCCCTTCACGCATGTTGTCCCAGATCTCCTTGCACTCGGGGCAGACCGGGAACTTCTGCGGGTCCCGACTCGGAATCCACACCTTGCCACACAACGCCACGACGGGCGTTCCGTTGACCATGGCCTCCATCAGCTTGTCCTTGGGGACGTAGTGGGAGAGGCGCTCGTGGTCACCGTTGTCGGTGGTCCGGGTGCGTTCGTCGAGGCTGGTGTCCTCCAGGACTTGGGTCCCGAACCCCGCTGTCTGTTGGCTGCTCACCGAGGCATCGTAACCCTGCACGACATGACGAAACCCCAGGCCGGGTGGGAGGGGAGGGATGCGGAGGGAGGGCCGCACGCCCTGGAGGCCTGGGGTTCGTCGGTCAGGGGTCAGGCGGCGAGAACCGCCTTGATCCGCGCCACGAACGACTCGTTCGGCGTGTCGTCGTCCGTGGACGTCGGCGCCTCCGGAGCCTGCGAGCTCGGGCGCCAGGCCCTCGCGGGCCAGCTCCTCGACGCGGCGGCCGGCGTCGACGGCGCCGGGGCCCTGGTCGTTGGCGAGCCCGGCGGCGATCGCCAGCCGGATCCACTCGCGCTCACGGGCACGCTCCATGGCCGTGGCCATCTCGGCGGTCTCGGGCCAGAGCTGGCACCGGTCGATGACCAGCCGGACACCCGGCATCTGCTCGGCCGTGGTGCGCCAGGCGGCGGCGACGGCTGCTTCCAGGTTCATCGGCTCCCGCAGCATGGCGCGCTCGATGTTGCCCGACAGGCGCGCGTGCCACTTCAGCAACAGCGCACCCACCAGGTCGATCTCGTCGGTGAAGTTCTCGGCCACGCCGGGCTCCTGCATCGGCAGGACGCCGTCGCGGCGGGCGTTCGCGGTGTCAACGACAGCGTGGAGGGTCTCCCCACGACTGTGGAAGGCGGTCCAACTCATGGTCTGCACCTTTCGGGAATGGTTCACATACCGCTAGTACGTACTCAGAGTATGTAGTCGACGCGCCAGACACCAACACCACGGGGCGTGACCTCACCCACAGTGGGTCTCGCACCGCCCTAGAGTGGTGGGATGCCGAGGTCCCACGCCGAGAAGCTGCTCACCAGCCTCCCCAAGGTCCCCGGCACCTCGCGTCGCCAGCAGTTCTCCGCCTCCACCAAGCGCGCGCTGGTCGAGGTGGCGACCGCCCAGTTCAGCGAGCACGGGTACGGCGGGACCAGCCTGGATGCCATCGTGGCCGGCGCCCGGGTCACCAAGGGCGCGCTCTACCACCACTTCAGCGGCAAGCAGGGTGTCTTCGAGGCGGTCTTCGCGAGCGTGGAGGACGACGCGTCGAAGAAGATCAAGTCAGCGCTGCGCGGCACGTCCGACCCGTGGGAGAAGGCCCGCGCCGGACTGCGCCAGTTCCTCGAGATCGTCCAGGACCCGGTCTACCAGCGGGTGGTGATCCAGGACGGCCCCGCGATCCTCGGCTACGAACGCTTCCGCGAGCAGGAGGAGCGCTCCAGCTACGGCATCGTCCAGGACATCGTGGGCTCGGTGCTGGAGGCCTCGACCTACGAGCTCGACGAGCCGATGAAGCAGACCTTCAGCCGGATCTTCTTCGGTGCGATGTCGGCCGCCGGCGAGAGCGTCTCGACCGCCGACGACCCCGCGCAGGCGGTGGCGCGGATCGAGGCCGCGATCCTGTTCATCCTCGAGGGCATCAGGTCACTGGCCGAGCAGGGCATCACGCTCACCGACCCCGTCGCCGAAGAGGCCGCCGCCAGCGACTGAGTCAGGCCGTCACTTGCGGAAGACGACGTTGCCGCCGTCCTTGGCTGTCGGCACGAGCTCGACCCATACGTGACCCGCAGGAACCTTCAGCGGACCCGCCGCGGTGGAGAGCTGGATCGGAGACTTCTTCGACTTCTTCTTCCAGGTGCCGTTGACCACCTGGCCGTTGTGGAAGAGCTGCATCTTGCCGGTGCCGTGGTAGATCGTCTCGGGGACGCGGTTGCCCGCGGGGTCGAGGTAGCCCGCGTCGGTCTGCTTCACGCGCACCACGAGGATGCTGTCGGGCACGAACTGGTCGCCATCGGCCGCGTTGCTGTTGATGTTGCGGTACTTGCCGCCCTGGAAGCGCCAGGACGTGGTGTGCCCGCGGCTGAAGATCGCATCGATGCTGGTGGCCGGCCGGACGCCGTTGAAGTCGGAGTCCTCGCCCCACGGCAGGTAGCTCGCCGGCACCACGGCCTCCTTCTTCACCGCCTTGGCCAGCTCGGGCAGGCGCACCATCAGGTTGTACGGCGCGGAGCGGCTGCCCTCGCGGAAGTAGCCGGGGCCGCCCTCGGTGAAGAAGGTGATGTCCGCCCGGTTGAGCCGCCGGATCGTGGGCGGGGCCGCGCCGCTGGCCGCGATCACGGCGTGCGCGGGCTTCACGATCCCGATGTCGGAGGCCCGCATGGACCGGACCGGGCCCGCCACCTTCGGCAGGTGCCGGTAGTAGAAGACCGCCAGGCGGGTGATGCCGCCCTCCACGAGCTCCTCGGTGATCAGGTCGGCCTTCTTCAGGCCGATCTGCGGGCTGCTGTTGCCGGAGTTGTCGATCTTGGCCACGATGACCGGCCGGTCCGGAGTGGCGCCGGTGACCGGCTCGCCGGTCAGGGGCCACAGGGCGGCCAGCTTGGCCCCGCCGGAGATCGGCTGGGAGTCCGGCTTGTCGTCACCCTCGTCACCTCCGCCACACGAGGCGAGCGTGCAGCTCAGCGCGATGGCCGAGGCGGCAGCCAGGAGCCGGGTGGACCGTCTGGGGCGTGACGACATGCGGTCAGCATGACAAAGCGGGCCCCGCGATCTCGGCAGGGCCCGCCCGTGTTGACCAGTAATTCAGTGTGTTATCAGATCTTCGCGCCGCCGTCGACGTACAGCGTCTGCCCGGTGATGTACGACGCCTCGTCGCTGCACAGGAACGCCACCGCGGCCGCGATGTCCTCGGGATGACCCACGCGCTTGACCGGGTTGGCCTCCGCGTTCATCTTGCGGAACTCCTCCACCTCGATGCCGAGACGCCGCGCGGTGTCGTCGGTCATCTCGGTCGCGATGAAGCCCGGCGCGATCGCGTTGACGTTGACGCCGAACTTGCCGAGCTCGAGCGCGAGCGTGCGGGTGAACCCCTGCACCCCGGCCTTGGCTGCGGAGTAGTTGGCCTGGCCGCGGTTGCCGTTGGCCGAGACGCTGGAGAGGCCGATGATCTTGCCGTACTTCTGGTCGACGAAGGTCTTCTGCACGGCCTTGCTCATCAGGAACGCACCCTTGAGGTGGACGTCCATCACCGAGTCCCAGTCGTCCTCGGAGAGCTTGAACAGCAGGTTGTCGCGGGTGATGCCGGCGTTGTTGACGAGGATGTGCACGCCGCCGAGCTCCTCGATGACGCGGGCGACCGCTGCCTCGACCGAGGCACCGTCGGAGACGTTGCAGCCGACGCCGATGGCCGGAGCCGTGCCGCCGAGGTCCTTGGCGCTCGCCTCGGCCTGCTGCTCGTCGAGGTCGAGCACCGCGACCGCGGCCCCCTCCTCGGCGAACCGCTTGGCGATGCCGGCCCCGATGCCTCGTGCGGCGCCGGTCACGATGGCTACCCGTCCGTCGAAACGACCCATGTCGTCGTCCTCTCTGCTGATGTCAAGCGGTTGATCTGGTGCTCAGTTCTCTCACTGGCCGCCGGTCAATCTAGCGCTGCCGCGAGACGGGCCGCCCACGAGTCCCGGTCTGCGTCGTCGTCGTACTTCGTGCGAGGCCAGAAGAAGCCACGCAGCCCGTCGCCCTTCGTGCGCGGGACCACGTGGCAGTGCAGGTGCGCCACCGACTGCGAGACCACGTTGTTCATCGCCACGAACGATCCTTGAGCACCGAGGGCGTCGACCATCGCGCTGGCGAGCCGCTGGGCCGCCGCGAGGAACGGGTCGCGCAGCCCGGCGGGCAGGTCGGGGAGGGTCACCACGTGCCGGCGCGGGACCAGCAGCGTGTGTCCCTTGAACAGCGGGCGGATGTCGAGGAAGGCGACGAAGTCGTCGTCGCTCCACACGATCGCTGCGTCGACCTCGCCGGCGGCGATGCGACAGAACAGGCAGTCAGCCATCGACGGGTTCCTCGCTGCGCACGCGGCCAATCTAGCGACGCCGCGCCACCCCGGGCCGGATCAGCTCAGGTGGTGCGGCTGCACGTCGGACTTGTGGCCGCGGTCGGACCCGATGGGCGCGCCCTTCGACGTGGACGTCGCCACGTCGTCGGGTGACTCCGGCTGCAGGCGGACCACGATCGACTTGTAGGTGGGGCTGTTGCTGCCCGTCGCCGTCGAGTCCAGCGGGACCAGGGGGTTCACCTCGGGGTAGTACGCCGCTGCGCATCCGCGCGGCGTCTCGTAGGAGACGATGCGGAACGACGGCACCGAACGCTCGCTCCCGTCCTCCCACTCGCTGACGATGTCGACGTTGTCGCCGTCGGAGAAGCCCAGCGCCGCGATGTCGTCAGGGTGGACGAAGATCACCCGACGGCCGTTCTCGATGCCGCGGTAGCGGTCGCTGAGCCCGTAGATCGTGGTGTTGAACTGGTCGTGGCTCCGGAAGCCCTGCAGCAGCAACCGGCCCGGCGGCAGGTCGATGACCTCCAGCGGTGACGCGGTGAAGATGCCCTTGCCTGCCTCGGTCGGGAAGTCACGGGAGTCGCGTGGCGGGTGCGGCAGCACGAAGCCGCCCGGCTGGCTGGCCTTCTCGTGGTACGACGCGCACCCCGGCACGACGTGCGAGATGGCGCGTCGGATGTGGGTGTAGTCCGAGCGGTACTCCGACCACGGCACCGGCCCGTCGGTGCCGAGCGTCGCCTCGGCGATGCTGCAGACGATGTCGACCTCGGAGCGCAGGTGCTCGCTGGCCGGCTTGAGCGGACCGCGCGAGGTGTGCACCGACGACATCGAGTCCTCGACGCTGACCTTCTGGTCGGTGCCCCCGGTGAGGTCCCGCTCGCTGCGACCGAGCGCCGGCAGGATCAGCGCGGCGCGGCCGCAGCGCACGTGCGACCGGTTGAGCTTCGTCGACACCTGGACGGTGAGCTCGGCCTGCTCCATCGCCTCCTCGGTGAGGATCGTGTCGGGGGCGGCGGAGACGAAGTTGCCGCCCATGCCCATGAAGAACCGGGCCTTGCCGTCGCGCAGCGCCCGGATGGACTCGACGGTGTCGAGGCCGTGCTCGCGCGGCGGCTCGAAGCCGTACTCGGCCGCGATCGCGTCGAGGAAGTGGTCGGGCACGCGTTCCCAGATGCCCATCGTGCGGTCGCCCTGCACGTTCGAGTGGCCCCGCACGGGGCACAGCCCGCCGCCGGGCTTGCCGATGTTGCCCTGGAGGAAGGCGACGTTGACGAACTCCTTGATCGTGGCCACCGCGTTGCGGTGCTGCGTGATCCCCATCGCCCAGCAGTGCACGGTGGCGTCGGAGGCCGCCAGCATGTCGGCGGCCTGCTCGATCTGGCGGCGGGTGAGCGCGGTCGCCCGCTCCACCTGGGCCCAGTCCAGGGTGCGCACGTCGGCTGCCCACTCCTCGAAGCCGACGGTGTGCCGCTCGATGAAGTCCCGGTCGAGCACGCCCCCGCCCTCCCGCTCGTCGCGCTCGAGCAGCAGCAGGCCGATCGCCTTCCACAGCGCGTGGTCGCCGTTGATCCTGATCGGCAGGTGCAGGTCGGCGAGGCCGGTGCCGATGCCGGTGACACCGCGCGGGGTCTGCGGGTTGTTGAACCGCAGGAAGCCCGTCTCGGCGAGCGGGTTGATGGCCAGGATCCGGGCGCCGTTCTTCTTGGCCTTCTCGAGCGCGCTCAGCATCCGCGGGTGGTTGGTGCCGGGGTTCTGACCACTGATCACGATCAGCTCGGCGTCGTAGACGTCCTCCAGGCTCACCGAGCCCTTGCCGATCCCGATGGCCTCGGCGAGCGCGACCGACGTCGACTCGTGGCACATGTTCGAGCAGTCCGGCAGGTTGTTGGTGCCGAAGGCGCGGGCGAACAGCTGGTAGGTGTACGCCGCCTCGTTGGAGGTCTTGCCGGAGGTGTAGAAGATCGCCTCGTCGGGACTCGACAACCCACGGAGCGCCTGGCCGATCATCGAGAACGCGTCGTCCCAGGAGACCGGCTCGTAGTGCGTCGCGTCGCGGCGTCGCACCACCGGGTGCACCAGCCGGCCCTGGTGACCGAGCCAGTAGTCGGTGTGCTGCTGGAGGTCCTCGATGCTGTGCTCGGCGAAGAAGTCCGGACCGATGTGGTCGGTGGTGGCCTCCTCGGCCACGGCCTTGGCGCCGTTCTCGCAGAACTCCGCGGTGTGCCGGTGGTCGGGGTCGGGGTCCGGCCACGCGCAGCCCTGGCAGTCGAACCCGTCGGTCTGGTTGAGCTTGAGCAGGGTGCGCGCCGTACGCACCGGGCCCATGCTCTCCACGGAACGCTTCAGCGCCACCGCCACGCCCGTCACGCCGGCTGCCGCCTTCTTCGGCCGTCCGACCTCGATGGTGTTCTCGTCGATGTCGGCCAGGGGGGACTTGCGTCGGTGAGCCATGCAGCCGTTGTACCCGCCCTGGTTCAGGGCCATTCCCTGCGGCGTGCGGTCAGCGCACCTGCGGGAGCACCTGGTCGCCGTAGAAGGCGATCATGTCGGCGAAGTGCGGGCCCATGTTGGCCACGTAGAGCTCGTCGTACCCCGCGTCGGCGTACTTCCTGATCTGCTCGACGTGCTGGTCGGGGTCGTTCCCGGCGACGACCGACTCTCGGGTGGAGTCCATCGTGACCAGCTGACTCGCCTGCTCGAAGTGCTCGGGTGTCGGCAGCACCTGCGCCATCTCGCCGGGCAGCCCGGCGTTCGGCCACAGCCGGTGCGCGTGCTCCCAACCCTCCTCCGCGGTCGGCGCGTAGGCGACCTTGGCGCCGGCCTGGGCCGGCTTGCCGCCGGACTTCTCCTTGAACACGCTCAGCAGCTCGTCGTCGGGGGCGGTGTTGATGTAGCCGTCGCCGATGCGCGCCGCGAGCTCGGTGGCCTTGGGCCCGAAGCCCGAGACGTACACGTCCGGAGGAGTGTCGGGGCGCGTGTAGATCCGCGCGTGGTCGACGGCGTAGTGCCTGCCCTCGGTCGTGACGACCTCGCCGGTCCACAGCTCGCGCATCAGCGCGACGGCCTCCTCCAGCATCTCCAGCCTCACGTCGGCCGAGGGCCACACCGTTCCCAGGATGTGCTCGTTGAGCGCCTCGCCGGACCCCACCCCCAGCGTGAACTTCCCGTCCAGCATCACCGCGCTCGTGGCCGCGGCCTGGGCGATGACCGCCGGGTGGGTGCGGATCATCGGACAGGTCACGGCAGTCGTCACGTGCAGGTCGCAGACCTGGCTGATGGCGCCGATCACGCTCCACACCAACGGGCTGTTGCCCTGCTCGTTGTTCCACGGGTGGAAGTGGTCACTGATCCACAGGCCCTCGAAGCCGGCGGCCTCGGCCGCCTGTGCCTGCTCGACCAGCTCGGCCGGGCCGTACTCCTCGGTGGAGAGGAAGTAGCCGATGCGCATGGGTTCCTCCTGGTAGCTCGCCTCACGCCGTGGGCGGCTCGTACCCACGTCGCGCGCAACCACGCGGCACAGGTGCGGCGCACGTCACAGCCCGCAGGTGTCGCGCTCGCGCACCGACGGCCATATCGTTGACGAAATCAACGATTGCGGAAGGACGCGCGTGACCGACTCCCCCACCTCGGAGACGCAGGCACCGGCCTCGGCCTGGCTGACGGTCGTGGTGCTGTGCTTCGGCGGCATGAGCGCTGCCCTGATGCAGACGCTGATGATCCCGATCCAGACCGACCTGCCCCGGCTGCTGCACACCACGCCGGCGAACGCCTCGTGGGTGATCACCGCGACCCTGCTGGGCGGGGCCGTGGCGATGCCGATCGCGGGACGACTCGCCGACATGTTCGGCAAGCAGCGCGTCCTGGTCGCGAGCGCGGGCCTGCTCGTCGCCGGCTCGTTGATCTGCGCCCTCTCCGACTCGCTGCTCCCGATGCTCACCGGTCGCGTGCTCCAGGGGCTGGCGATGGGATTCATCCCGGTCGGCATCTCGCTGATGCGCGAGGTGACGCCGCCGTCCATGACGAACACCGCGATCGCCTCGATGAGCGCGACCCTCGGCGTCGGCGGGGCGATCGGACTGCCGCTGTCGGCGTGGGTCGCGGAGAGCTTCGACTGGCACGCGCTGTTCTGGATGTCGGTGGGACTGGCCTCGCTGATGGTCCTCACGGTCGCCGTGCTGGTCCCCCACGTGCACGACGCCCACGGCGGCACCTTCGACGTCGGCGGCGCCGTCGGCCTGGCGGTGGGACTGGTCGCCGTCCTGGTGGCGGTCTCGAAGGGCAACGAGTGGGGCTGGGACCACGCCCGCACGATCGGCCTGATGGCCGGCGGGGTGGTCGTCCTGGTGGCGTGGGCGGCCTACGAGCTGCGTCGCGAGGACCCGCTCTGCGACCTGCGGGTGTCAGCGCAACGCCCGGTGCTGCTCACCAACCTCGCGGCGGTCGCCGTCGGGTTCGGGATGATGGCGCAGGCCGTCGTCGTACCCCAGCTGCTGCAGATGCCGACGGCCACCGGCTACGGCCTCGGGCAGACGATGCTCGAGGCCGGTCTCTGGATGGCACCCGGCGGCCTGATGATGCTCGTGTTCGCCCCGGTCTCGAGCCGGCTGATGACGCGCATCGGCCCGAAGCAGACGCTGATGATCGGCGCGGGCGTGCTCGGCGTCGGCTACCTCGTCGCCCACCAGCTGATGGACGCGCCCTGGCAGCTGCTGGTGGCCTCCTGCGTCGCCTCGGCGGGCGTCGGGATCGGGTACGCCGCGATGCCGACCCTCATCCTCAACTCGGTGCCGGCGCACGAGGCCGCCTCGGCGGTCGGCATCAACGGCCTGATGCGCTCGGTCGGCACCAGCGTCGCCGCGGCGGTCATGGCAGCGCTGCTGACCAGCTCGACGACGCAGGTGGGGTCCTTCGAGCTCCCCACCCGGGACGCCTTCCAGCTCTGCTTCCTGGTCGGTGCGGCAGCCGCGTTCGTCGGCGTGCTGATCGCCGCAACCGTGCCCACGGCGCGACGCCGGAGTCAGGACAGGTTGCGGTCGGAGGCGTGGCAGGAGGCGCACGCCCAGTAGTGGGTGCCGTCCGGAGCGCTCTGCAGCCGGAAGTTGCGCATCCCGTCGACGCACGAGCAGCGCATGACGCGGACCGTCCAGGGCGGGTCGTAGCCGGCCAGGGCCCAGCCCTGGAGCTCGAGGTCGGAGGTCTGCTCGGCGAGGTCGTCGAGGACCTCCTGCGGCGAGCGGCCCTGGTCTGCTGCGTGCCGTTCGAGCAGGTGCATCCGGTCGGCGTACTGCACCATCCGCAGTCCGCGTGCGAGCGCACCGATCGAGCCGGTGGAGGCCGAGGCCAGCACCTCGGTGCGGCGACCGGCAGGCCCGTCGAGACCGACGGTCGCCTGCTCGGGAATGGCGTTCGCCCCGACCACGGCGTGCTCGAGGGGCAGCGGCTCCTCGACGCGCTCCACGGGCACCTCGGGGCGGTCGAACCGGGTGTAGCGCGCCAGTGCACCGGCGAGGAGGACCCCGAAGCCGATCAGGATCCAGGTGCTGGTCGCCGAACCGCCGTTGCTCTCGCACGCGCGGCCGTCGCCGTCGGAGTCGAGGCGGTCGGCGTCGCCCGTGCGTCCGTCGAAGTAGGTCTGGGCGGCGTCGCGGGTGGTGAGGTCGGCACAGTCGACGTCGGCAGCGGCCGGTGTGGCAGCCAGGAGCGCAAGGCCGAAGGAGCCGGCCATCAAGGCCGGCAGTGTCCAGCGTCGCACGATCGACATGTGTCGCCCCCGGGTGTCAGTGCGGGGAACCGGAATCCCGTACGCCCGCATCTGCGGTTTTATGCCCGGAGACGCCCCGTTGGGAATCTCTGCGTCCGATATGTCACCAAGGTCCGACCGACTGGAGCAGACCAGTCCGGGCGAGGACTTGCGCAGACCGGCGGGACTCAGCCTTTCGGCAGCTCGAGCTCCACGTCGAGCCACCGAGCGAGGTCCTGGACCTGCTCGTCGACGGCGTCGCTCATCGCGCGGGTGAACGGCTCGTCCTGGTGGACCGCGGCGACGCGAAGGACACCGGCGCTGCGGTCGGTGGCGGCGTCGAGCTTCCCGACGAGCCGGTCGTCGTGGAGGATCGGCAGGGCGTAGTAGCCCCACCTCCGCGCAGCGACGGGCTTGTACATCTCGAGGATGTAGTCGAACTCGAAGATCTCCACCAGCCGCTTGCGGTCGGCCAGCAACCGGTCGAACGGCGACAGCAGCGCCGCCCGGCCCTCGAACGGCTGGTCGAGCTGGGCAGGGTCGACCCGCCACTGCCCGCGCACACCGTCGACCTCGGCGGGCTCGCCGGCCTGGCCGACGTCGACCGGCTCGAACGGCAGCTTGGTGGACTTCGCTCGGGCGATCCCCAGCGACCGCAGGCGCCGCTCGTCGCGCAGCCGGCGGGCCTCCTCCAGCGGAGGGACCGGGTCGTCGGGGTAGATGCGCTCGGCGAGGTCCCACAGCCGGTCCCGGCCCGTGCCACCCGCGGCCGCGACCTCGCCTCGCGCCACGAGTGCGTCGAGCATCATCCGTTGGTTGCGGTTGTTGTTCCAGCCGCTCGACTTCCACGGGACCACGCAGGTGTCGGGCAGCTCGCTGCTCGGCAGCGGACCGTCACCGCGCAGGCGCGCGAGGATGTCGCGACGGCAGTCGTTGTTGGCCAGCACCCACTCGTTCACGGCCGTCTGCCACCCCGGCAGGTCGTCGCCGTCGCGCCGGTGGGCCATCTCGGCCCGGAACAGCGCGAGGTCGTCGGCCACACGCAGCGACTGGTTGATCTCGATCAGGCGCTGCTCGTCGACGGCGTCCCACAGGTCCTGGACCTCGAAGCCGACCCGAACCGGCTCCACAGCACCAGCTCGGCGCTCGGCGCGATCGCTGCCGTCGGCTCGACCTGCAGCAGTGAGAGCCGCCGCACCGTCTCGACCAGGTCCGTCGGCCGGTCGGCCGTCAGCAGCTGGGCCCGGACCGCGATCCGACGCGCCTCGCGACCGGGAGAGCTGGTGCACCTGCGCCATGGCCGCAGCGTAGGGGGCGCGACCGACAACGGGTCGGCCACAGCAGCGCTCATCCGTCCGGTCCGTGGACCGACCAGGGCATTTATTGCCCTGTTCTCGACATAAGCCCGTTCGGTATTTGCATTCCCGCGCTTTCGGCCATCCAATGACGCCAGGGGGAAGCCATCAGGCGTCCAGCAGTGGGGACCTGCACAGGACGACCGCCCCGCGTCAGCACGGCGTGGGACGTGGCTGAGGGAGGTGTGCGGCGACGAGCACTTGCGCCGAACGGGGGGTGGTGAGCACCCCGCGCGGGCGCTCCTTCACCGTCGTCTGCGCACTGGTGCTCCTGCTCGGCGTCCTGCTGGTGCCGAGCGGGCCGGTCGGCGCCGCGGTCCCCTGTCCTGCCGTCATCGCCCACCGCGGCAACTCCACCTCGACCGGCCCCACGGAGAACAGCATCGGCGCGTTCAACGCGGCGTTTGCCGCTGGTGCACGGTGGATCGAGACCGACGTGCAGTTCACCAAGGACAACGTTCCCGTGCTGATGCACGACTCCACGGTGGACCGTACGACGACCGGAACCGGGTCGGTCGCCAGCCTCACCGCAGCGCAGTTCACCGCCCTGACATTGAACGACGGCCAGCGCGCACCGACGCTCGCCCAGGCGCTCGACCTCGTGCGTGCCAATCCGGCGCGACGCCTGATGATGGAGGCGAAGACGATCAGTGCCGCGCAGGAACCGGCCCTGCTCGACCTGCTGGCCGGTCTCGAGGACCAGGTCTACGTCAATGGGTTCGCGCGCAGCCTCACGAACATCCAGCGGCTCAAGTCGGCCAACCCGCTGCTGAATATCAGCTTGGTGGGCTATTCACCCGTCTTTCCCGTCCCGACGGGTATTTCTGGCGAGGACCAGGAATACACCTATGTGACGGCTGACGGTATTGCGCAATTGCACGCGGCGGGCATGGCGTCTCGGGTGTGGGTGCCGAACAACACCACGGCCTGGCGAGCGCTGCGGGACCTCGGCGTCGACGCGATCATGACGAACAGCGTGGCGGCGTACGTGAAGTGGGCGGCGGTGGAGTGCACCGGCGAGACCCCGCGACTCGACCAGACCGCACCTCAGGTGGAGTCCGCCGGGATCCAGGACGGGAGCACCGTCACCGGGACCGTCGACGTCACCGGGATCGCATCGGACGACGTCCGGCTCGACGTGGTCTCACTCGTCGTGGACGACGACGTCGTCGCGTCGAGGACACCGGCGCCGGACGGGTCCGTGGCGTTCGCCTGGAACTCCGCCACGGTCGCGAACGGGACCCACGTCGTGCGACTGCGCGCCCGGGACACAGCCGGCAACCTCGGCTACACCGACCCGGTCACGGTGACGGTCGAGAACGTGGACGAGGCGCCACCGACGGCGCCGGCCGAGCTCACCGGCACCTGGGGACGACCCAGTCACGTGAAGCTGACCTGGTCCGCGGCCACGGACGACGCGGCGGTCACGGGCTACCGCGTGTACCGCGACGACCAGCCCATCGCGAACCTCGGCCCGGCCGCGCGTACGCACTCCGACGCCGGGGTCGTCAACTTGCAGACCTTCGTCTACGAGGTGACCGCCGTCGACGCGGCCGGGCACGAGAGCGCCCGCAAGCCGGTCATCGTCGAGACCGGTGACGACACGGCACCCAGCACCCCCACGGCGTCGGTCACCCTCTCCGGTCCGGACGCCGCCGACGTGACCTGGAGTCCCGCGAGCGACAACGCCGGCGTCACCGGATATCGCATCACCCGCAACGGCAGCGTGGTCGGCACGGTCGACGGTGCCGCCACACACCTCCGTGACAGCGCGCTCGACGATGCCGTCGCCTACACCTACACCGTCACGGCCCTCGACGCCGCCGGCAACACCAGTGCCGCGAGCGCTCCGTCCACCGTGACGACGCCGGACCTCACGGCGCCGACCGCCCCCGGCACGCTCACCGCCGGCTCGAACGGCAGCACGGTGACGCTCACGTGGTCGGCCGCCACCGACAACGTGGGAGTGACCGCGTACGTCGTCCACCGGGACGGCCAGCCGTTCAGGACCCTCGCAGCGTCGGCACGCACCTTCACCGACACCGGCCTCGACGCGACCACGGCCCACCGCTACCGCGTGTCCGCTCGCGACGCAGCCGGGCTGGAGGGGTCGCCGGGCAACGAGGTGGTCCGGTCGTTCGTCGACGCGATCCCGCCCACCACGCCCACCAGCCTCGCCCGGACGCTCTCCGGCTTCAGCGTCCGTCTGACCTGGAAGGCCTCGACCGACAACGTCGGCGTCACCGGCTACACCGTCCTCCGCGGCGGTGTCGCCATCGGCACGACCACCACCGCCACGACGTACACCGACACCAGCGCGCCACCGGGGAAGACGTACACGTACACGGTGCGGGCGCGCGACGCGGCCAACAACCAGAGCAGTCCTTCCGCCGCCGTGAGCGCGACCCTGCCGGTGGACCGGACGGCGCCAACCGCGCCCACCGGGCTCACGGCCACCGTCGGCGCCGCCGGGACGAGACGGATCACGCTGACCTGGAAGGCCTCGACCGACAACGCGGGCGTGACGGGCTACTACCTCTATCGCGGCAACTCCAAGTACCGGCAGCTCGGCAACGTACTGACCTTCGCCGACACCGGGCTCACCGCAGGGACGAAGTACACCTACAAGCTCTACGCCTTGGACGCCTCCGGCAACTGGAGCAGCCCGACGGGGAACGTCAGCGCCACGGCCAGGTAGCCGGTCGCCTCGACGAACGCACCCCGCCCATAAGACCTGCTACTCTTCAGCAACGTTTGCGTAAACGCTTACATGTCTGAGGGTGATGGCACCGATGAGCAAGGCGCTTCCGGACGGCTCCGGTCTCGAGTTCGGGGTCGCGACCGCGTCGTACCAGATCGAGGGCGCGCCGGCCGCGGACGGCAGGACCCCGTCGATCTGGGACACCCTCACCCGGGTCCCCGGGGCGATCGACGACGGCTCCGACGGCTCCGTGGCGTGCGGCTCCTACCCCGACCCCGGACCGGACATCGACCTCGTCGCCGGGCTCGGTGTCCGCTGGTACCGCTTCTCGGTGTCCTGGCCGCGGATCGTCGCCGACGGCGGCGAGGTGAACAAGCTCGGGCTGGACTACTACGAGCGGCTGGTCGACGGCCTGCTCGAGCGGTCGGTCACGCCGATGGCGACGCTCTACCACTGGGACCTCCCGCAGTCGCTGGAGGACCGGGGCGGCTGGCTCGCGCGGGACACGGCGGAGCGGTTCGCCGACTACGCGGTGGCCGTCCACGACCGGCTCGGTGACCGCGTCCGGCTCTGGGCGACCCTCAACGAGCCGTGGTGCTCGGCCTACCTCGGCTACGCCTCGGGACGGCACGCCCCCGGCAAGCAGGTCGGCGGGGAGGCGCACCGCGCCACGCACCACCTGCTGCTGGCCCACGGCCTCGCGTCCGCGCGGCTGCACGAGGGCGGGGCGGACGGCGTCGGCATCGTGCTCAACCTGACCCCGGTGCTGCCCGAGACCGACGCGGCCGCCGAGGCGGCGGACGGCGTCGACGCCATCCGCAACCGGGTCTGGCTGGGGCCGCTCGTCGACGGTGCGTACGACGCCGGCACCCTGCGCGTCGCCCCTGTCCTCGAGGACCCCGACCTGGTGCGACCCGGCGACCTGGACCTGGTCCGTGGCTCCGCCGACTGGCTGGGGGTCAACTACTACACCCCGGCGCGGGTGGCCGAGCTGACCGACGAGTCCAGCCCCGATCGACACCGGGGGTGACGCCGACATCGCAGCGTTCCCCGGCGTCGAGGGCTTCCGGTTCGCGCCGCGTCACCCCCGCACCGACATCGACTGGGAGGTCGACGCCGACAGCCTGGAGCGGCTGCTGGTCGACACCCACGAGCGCACGGGTCTGCCGCTGATGGTCACCGAGAACGGAGCGGCGTACGCCGACACGACGGTGCTGCCCGACGACTCGGTCGACGACGCCGACCGGATCGACTACCTCGAGTCACACCTCGCCGCCATCGACGCGGCCCGTGACGCGGGAGCCGACGTACGCGGTTGGCTGGTGTGGACGCTGATGGACAACTTCGAGTGGTCGCACGGCTACACCAAGACCTTCGGGCTGGTCAGCGTGGACCGCGGCACGCTGCGTCGTACGCCGAAGCGGTCCTACCACTGGTTCGCCGACCTGGTGCGACGGCGCGGGACCTGAGCCGTCCGGCCCGGTATGGTGCGCCGGTCCCCCGCCGTCGAAAGTGGTTGCCCATGACCGGGATCAAGGACGTCGCTCGCGAGGTCGGCGTCTCCACCGCGACCGTGTCGCGCGCCCTGCGCGGCCTGCCTCGGGTCTCCCCCGAGACCCGTGAGCGGGTGCTCGAGGTCGCGACCCGGATGGGGTACGTCGCCTCGCCGCACGCGGCCAGCCTGGCGAGCGGGCAGACGCACACGATCGGGGTCGTCGTCCCCAACGTGACGCGGTGGTTCTTCGGCTCCGTCGTGCACGGGGCGGAGGAGCTGCTGCGCGAGGAGGGCTACGACCTGCTGCTCTACACGGTCACCGGCGACCCGGCCGCGCGGCAGCGGCTGTTCAGCTCCTACCTGCTCAGCAAGCGGGTCGACGCCGTGATGGTGCTGGCGCTGCGACCGACACCCGACGAGGTCGCCGCGCTCGACGGCACCGGCTCGCCCACCGTCGTGGTCGGCGGTGCGGTGCCCGGGTGGTCGAGCGTGCGCATCGACGACGTCGAGGCGGCCACGACCGCCGTACGTCATCTGGTGGAGCTGGGCCACACCCGCATCGCCCACCTCGGCGGCGTACCCGACCCCGAGCACGCCGGTCTGGACTTCTCCACCCCCGGCGAACGGCTGCTCGGCTACCGGACGGCGATGCAGGAGGCGGGCCTGCAGGTCGAGCCGGGATGGGAGGTCATGGGCGACTTCACCGCGCTCGGCGGCCTCACCGCGTGTCGTCAGCTGCTCGCGGGTGGACCGCACCCCACGGCGATCTTCGCCGGCTCCGACGAGATGGCCATCGGCGCCTCGCACGCCGTACGCGAGGCCGGCCTGCGCGTCCCTGACGACATCTCCGTGATCGGCATCGACAACCACGAGCTCTCGGAGTACTTCGACCTCAGCACCATCGCCCAGCCCGCCGCCGAGCTCGGCCGTCTCGGCGCTCGCGTGCTCCTCGACGCGTTGCAGTCCGAGGCACCGCCCCCACCCGTGGAGACGATCGTGCCGACCCAGCTCATCGCGCGAGGGACGACCGCACGCCTGGGCTGAGGCAGGTCACTTGCTGAAGCCCTCGCTCAGCCCGCTGACCAGCTGACGGCGGCCGATCGTGTAGAGCGCCAGGATGGGGATGGTGCTGAGCACGACGGAGGCCAGGACGGCCGGGACGTTGACCTGGAACTGGCCCTGGAAGCTCCACACGGCCAGGGGCATCGTGCGCTGCTCGGGGCTCTGGGTGAGGATCAGCGGCAGCAGGAAGCCGTTCCACACGGTGACGCCGGTGTAGACGGCGACGGTCACCATCGCCGGCCTGGTGAGGGGGAAGGCGAGCTTCCACAGCATGGTCCACTCGCTGGCCCCGTCGACGCGCATCGACTCGAACAGGTCGCGCGGGACGTCGCGCAGGAAGTTCGTGAGCACCAGGACGGCGAGCGGGATGGCGAAGGCGACCGACGGGATCACGATCGCGGCGAGGCTGTCGTAGAGGCCCAGCTCGATGATCACCAGGTAGATGGGGATGATCGCGGCCTGCAACGGGATCGCCAGGCCCATCAGGAACAGGCCGTGGACGCGTTTCAGGAGTCGGCTGTGCGCTCCGCGCACGATGGCGTACGCCGCCATCAGGGCCAGCACGACCGTCGGGACCGTGGTGCCGACCGTCACCACCATGCTGTTGACGAAGTAGCGGACGAAGTCGTTCTCGATCACCAGGCGGTAGTTGTCGAGCGTCGGGTTGGACGGCGGCGCGAACGCGTTCTCCTGGTAGTAGTCGCTCTGCGCCTTGAAGCTGGTGATCACGATCCAGTAGAGCGGCACCAGCACGAGTGCCAGCCAGAACCAGCCGGCCAGTCCCGCCAGCCAGTTGGGTCGCGCCCATCCGCGGCGGGACCGACCGGAGACCGGGCGCGGGGCGTGCTCGGTCGGCTGGTCGACGTCGGGGCCGAGCAGGGTGGTCATCTCAGATCCCCTCCAGCTGGCTCTCGTCCGTGTCGCCGCCGAGCTTGCGCAGTCCGAGCGCGATCGCCAGGCCGACGAGGACCAGGATCACCGCGATCACGCTGGCCGGGCCCATCTGGTTGGCTCCGAAGCCGCGCCGGTACATGTCCAGGGCCAGGACCCGCGTGGCGTCTCCCGGCCCGCCCGCGGTCAGCACGAAGATCAGGTCGAAGAAGGTCAGGGACCCGACGACCATCAACGTCGAGGACGTGATGATCGTGTACTTCAGCTGGGGCAGGGTGATGCTGAAGAACGTGCGCAACCGCCCGGCCCCGTCGAGGGAGGCAGCCTCGAACAGCGACTGCGGGATCTGGCGTACGGCGCCCTGGTAGATCAGCGCGTGGAACGGGATGAACTGCCAGGACACGATGAAGATGACCACGCCCATGGCGAGCACCGGGTCGCCCAGCCAGTTCTGCGTCAGCAGGTCGGAGCCGAGCCCGGGCCCGAGGCCGAAGTTCGGGTCGAGGAGCGCCTTGTAGGTGACCGCGATCGCAGCGGCACTCAGCAGCAGCGGGACGAAGTAGAAGACGGCGAGGACGGCGCGGTAGCGGTGCCGACCGGCCATGAAGACGCCGAGCAGCAGGCTGATCGGGGTCTGCACCAGCCAGGAGTAGAGCATCACCTCGAACGTCACCCACAGGGAGTGGAGCAGGTCCGGGTCGCTCAGCACCGAACGCCAGTTGGCCGTCCCGGCCGGGTTGATCGGCCCGAGCCCGTCCCAGCGGGTGAAGCTCAGCGCCAGGACGCCCAGGAGCGGGAGGACGGCGAAGAGGACGAAGACGGCCAGGGCCGGCACCGCCATCCAGGCCACCGGTCCGTGCTGCCCCGCCCGGACATCCCGGGCAACTCGACGCCGGGTCCCGAGAGGGGCAGCGTCGACGGTCATGTACCGATGGTCTCGTTCATGCTGTCGGCGAACTGCTGGGGGCTGATGCTCATCTGGAAGAGCTTGCCGATGTTGTCCAGCATGGGCGTGGCCTGGGCCGGCGGCAGGGCCTGGTCCCACGACTGGCCGAAGGCCGACGCCTCGCTCGAGGTGTCGTAGACGAACTGCAGCCAGGCCTTGTCGTTCTCGTCGGAGACGCCCGCGATCAGGTCGCCCGCGCTCTTCACCACCGGGACGCTGCCGCTGTCGACCCACTGCTTGACCTCGGTGTCGTCGAGCATCGTGGTGGTCAGCAGCTTCTTGGCCGCATCCTGTGCCTCCTTGTCGGCCTTGGAGGAGATGGAGACGTACTGCCCGGGGTTGCCCACGGTGGCCGTGGGGTCGCCCTTGCCTCCGTCGACCGCCGGGAAGTTCATGTAGCCCAGGTTGCCACCGGTGACGAAGTCACCGCCGTCGGCCTTCATGGACCCGTAGGTCCACGCACCGTGCAGCATCATCGCGGCCTTGCCGGTGAACAGCAGCGCCTGGTCGGCGTTCTGGTCGGCGACCGTGGACTGGAAGCCCTTCTGGAAGCCGTCGGCCTTGACCAGCTTCTGCACCTCGCCGAGTGCCTGCAGCGACGCAGGCTGGCTCCAGGCACCCTTCTGTCCGTCGAAGATGTTCTGGAAGACCTCGGTTCCGCCGATGCGGTCGAAGAGGAACTCCAGCCACATCATGTTGGTCCAGAGCGACTGCCCGGCGAGGGAGAAGGGGGCGATCCCCTTGGCGTTGAACTGGGGGACGAGATCCATGATGTCGCCCCACGACTCCGGGGGCTCGGCGCCGACCTGCTCGAAGATCGCCTTGTTCCAGTACAGGACGATCGGCGTGACCGTCTCGATCGGCACGGCGTAGAGCTTGCCGTCGACCGTGGCCGCCCCGAACGTCGAGGGGAAGCGGGCTTCCTTCAGCTCCGGGTTCTCCTCGAACCAGCTGGTCAGGTCCATCACCTGGTCGGCGTCGACGTAGCTCGTCAGGCCACCGCCGCCCCAGCCCCAGATCAGCGTCGGACCCTTGCCCGCGCCGATGGCGGTCTTGACCTTCTGCTTGTAGGCGTCGTTGGCGAACAGCGTGATGTCGATCGAGGACTTCGGGTTGGCCTTGTTGAAGCGCGTGATGACGTCCTTGCGGATGTCCTCCTGCGGCGCTCCCGAGAGGGTCCAGTACGACGCGACGCCCTTGCCGCCGCCAGAACCGCCTCCCGCGCCGGTCTGGCTCGGTTCGCCGCCACAGGCCGCGAGGGCGATGCCCGCCGGGACGCCGAGCCCGACGAGTCGCAGGAAATTCCGGCGGGACGTGTTCATCGGTTCCATGGTTCACCTCCACGACGACGGCCACGACCACCGCGGCTCGTCAGGTGCGACTCGTCGCCACTGAGGCGAGCGATCACTCGACCAGGACGCAGATCCGAAAGAAGTTTCGGTCTGCGACAGGTCAGGTTGAAGGGAGGCTAGGCCGGTGCGCGGACCGTGTCAAGCATCACATGCAAACGTTTTCATTCCGAAATCCGAGCGCGAAAGCTCTGAGCCTGCCGCACCGTTCTCAAGTGGCCCCGGGAGCGGTAGTGTGCCCCTGCCGCACCTCACCTGCCCGACCGCACCGAAACTTGTTTCGGAACGGACGGGCCGCCCGACCGTCAGGAGAGTCCCGTGTCCCAGCAACCCGACACCCGGTCCGAGAGCGCGTGGCAGGACGAGACCCTCCCCCTGCCGCAGCGCGTCGAGCTGCTCCTCGCGGCGATGACGCTGGAGGAGAAGGTCGGTCAGCTGGGCAGCCGCTGGGTCGGCAACAACGTGGGCGGGGAGCCGGGCGTCGAGGGCACCGACGTACAGGTGGCGCCGATGCAGGACGTCTTCGCCGCTTCGGGGACCGTGCCGCTGACCGAGGCCAGCAGGCACGGTCTCGGGCACCTCACCCGGGTCTACGGCAGCGAGCCGGTCACCGTGGCCGAGGGCGCCGACGAGCTGGTCCACCAGCAACGCATCGTCATCGGATCCTCACGCTTCGGCATCCCTGCCCTCGTGCACGAGGAGTGCCTGACCGGCTTCACGGCGTACGGCGCCACCGTCTATCCCGCCGCCATCGCGTGGGGTGCGACCTGGGACCCCGAGCTGGTGCGCCGCATGGCCGCGTCGATCGGTCGCGACATGGCCGCACTGGGCGTGCACCAGGGCCTCTCCCCCGTGCTCGACGTCGTGCGTGACTACCGGTGGGGACGCGTCGAGGAGACGATCGGCGAGGACCCCTACCTGGTCGCCTCGCTGGGCACCGCCTACGTGCAGGGTCTCCAGTCGGCCGGCGTGATCGCGACCCTGAAGCACTTCGCCGGCTACTCCGCCTCGCGTGCCGCACGCAACCACGGGCCGGTCTCGATGGGTCCGCGAGAGCTTCGCGACGTCATCCTGCCCTCGTTCGAGGCAGCGATCGCGCTCGGCGGAGCGGGCTCGGTGATGAACTCCTACTCCGACGTCGACGGCGTCCCGGCCGGCGCCAACCCGTGGTTGCTCACGGAGGTGCTGCGCGACGAGTGGGGATTCGAGGGCACGGTGGTCTCCGACTACTGGGCCGTTCCGTTCCTGGCCTCGATGCACCGGGTCGCGACCGACCACGCCGCTGCCGGTGCGCTGGCCCTCGAGGCGGGCATCGACGTCGAGCTCCCGGACACGCTCGGCTACGGCGCCGGACTGGTCGAGCTCGTCCGCTCGGGTGCCGTCGACGAGTCGCTCGTCGACCGAGCCGCCCGACGGGCACTGCTGGCCAAGGCGCAGCTCGGGCTGCTCGACGCCGACTGGACGCCCGAGAGGTCGGTCGCGCACGCGGCCGAGGTCGACCTCGACTCCCCGGCCAACCGGGAGCTGGCGCGCGAGATCGCCGAGCGCTCGGTCGTCCTGCTCGACGCCGGCACGGCGCTGCCGATCAGGAGCGAGCACCGCCCCGTGCCACGAAAGGTGGCCGTGGTCGGACCCTGCGCCGACGATGCCCTGACGTTCATGGGTTGCTACGCGTTCCCCACCCACGTCCTGCCGCGGCACCCGCGGGAGGGCCTCGGCATCGAGGTCCCGACGGCCCTGGACGCCTTGCGCGCCGAGCTGGACGAGGCGGAGGTGGTGCACGCCCCCGGATGCGACGTGCTGGGCCAGGACCGCAGCGGGTTCCCGGCCGCCGTGGCCGCCGCGCGCGACGCGGACCTCTGCGTGGCCTTCGTCGGCGACCTCGCCGGGCTCTTCGGCCAGGGGTCCTCCGGAGAAGGGTGCGACGCCGAGGACCTGCGACTCCCGGGAGTGCAGGCCGATCTCGTCGAGGAGCTGCTGGCGACCGGGACACCGGTGGTGCTGGTCGTCGTCTCGGGCCGGCCCTATGCGTTGGGTGACCTGCACGGCCGCGTCGCGGGCCTGGTGCAGTCGTTCTTCCCGGGCGAAGAGGGTGGGGCCGCCATCGCCGGGGTGCTCTCGGGGCGGCTGTGCCCCGGAGGCCGGCTGCCGGTCCAGGTCCCGCGGCGGGCAGGCGGCCAGCCGAGCACCTACCTCCAGCCGCCGTTGGGCGGCATCGAGAGCGCCGGCATCACCTCGGTCGACTCCACCCCGCTCTTCCCCTTCGGGTACGGCGGCTCCTACACCTCCTTCCGGCTGGACGACGTGCGCGCCAGCGCGGAGGAGATCGGCACCGACGGGTCGGTGGACGTCGGCGTGACCGTGACGAACACCGGCGACCGAGCCGGTGACGAGGTCGTCCAGGTGTACCTGCACGACCCCGTCGCACAGGTCGCCCGGCCCGTTCGGCAGCTCATCGGCTTCGCCCGGGTCCACCTCGAACCGGGGTGCTCGGCTCGGCTCGACTTCGACATCCACGCCGACCGCACCGCCTACACTGACGCGCGTCTGGACCGGATCGTCGAGGCAGGAGACGTGCACTTCCTCGTCGGCACCTCCGCCGCGGACGAACGGGCTCGGGTCGTCGTCCACCTCAGCGGAGCCACCCGCACGGTCGGCCACGATCGTCGGCTGGACACGCCGGTGCGGATCGAGCACCGCGCGACAGACTAGTCAGCACAGGAGGAGCACCCGAGATGTCGACGACAGAACCTCGCACCACGCTGGCCATCGTGGCTGCGTCGGCGGGTGTCTCGGTCGCGACGGTCTCGAAGGTGCTCAACGGTCGACGCGACGTCTCGCCGGCGACGCGCGCGCGGGTGCAGGAGCTGCTCCGCGCGCACGACTACGGCGGTCGGCTGAAGACCATCGAGCGACACCCGACCATCGAGCTGACCTTCCGCGGCAAGATCGGCGCCTACTCCGCCGAGATCGTGCAGGGCGTGGCTTCCGCTGCGTCGGACCTGGGGGTGGCGGTGACGATCGGGGTGAAGTCGGTCGACCAGCAGCACCCGACGAAGGTCGAGGCCGCCGCCTGGGCCCGCGACCTCGCCGTCCAGGGTCGCCGCGCAGTGATCGCGGTGACCGACGAGCTCGGACCCAACGAGATCTCGGCGCTCGCCCAGCTGCGGCTGCCACTCGTCGTGATCGACCCGATGAACGTCCCCTCGCGGGACATCGTCAGCGTGGGGTCGACCAACTTCCGGGGTGGCCAGGCCGCTGCGCAGCACCTCGTCGACCTCGGGCACCGGCACATCGCCTACCTGGGCGGCCGGGCGAGTGCGGAGTGCAGCCAGGCTCGTCTGGCCGGTCTCCGGTCCGCCCTCGAGACGGCGGGGCTGGGGCTGCCGACCGACCACGTGCACAGCACGGATGACTTCCACTACGAGGACGGTCTCCGAGGGGCGCCCCGACTCCTGTCGCTCACGCCACGGCCGACCGCGATCTTCGCCGCCAGCGACGAGCTCGCACGTGGCGCCATCGAGGCTGCCCGCTCGATGGGCTTGTCCGTGCCTGGCGACCTCAGCGTCGTCGGGTTCGACGACACCGAGATCGCGCGGATCGCCTCGCCACCGCTGACCACGGTCCGTCAGCCGCTGCAGGAGATGGGTGCGGTCGCTCTGCGCACCGTGCTGCGCCTGGTCGCCGGCGAGAAGATCGACTCCAACCACGTCGAGCTGGCCACCGAGCTCGTCGTACGCGCGTCCACCGCGGAGGCGCCCTAGCGCAAGGAGATGGCGATGGGTGAAGTGCACGTCAACATGAACATCACGATCGACGGCGTGGTCCAGGCCAACGGCGGCCCCAGCGAGCAGGACGCGGGCTACGAGTACGCCGGCTGGGAGCGTCCCTACGGTGATGCGGAGTCCGGAGACCAGATCACTGCGGACGTGCAGGCCTCCGACGCGCTGCTGCTGGGTCGGACGACGTACGACATCTTCCGCGCCTACTGGCCGGGCAAGACCGACGGGATCGGGCTGGCCTTCGACAGCGTCCCCAAGTACGTCGCGTCGCGCGGCACGCCGGACCTGTCGTGGGACAACAGCACCCAGCTCACCGACGCGGCCGCCGAGGTCCGCGACCTGCGCGAGCGTCACCAGCAGATCCACACGTGGGGCAGCGCGGACCTGCTGCAGACGCTGTTCCGCGAAGGGCTCGTCGACCAGGTGAACCTGTGGATGTGTCCGGTCGTGATCGGGCAGGGCAAGAAGCTCTTCCCCGAGGGCACGACCGCCTCCCGGTTCGAGCTGGCCGAGCCGCCGAAGGCGTACCCCGGAGGGACCACGCTGCTGCGCTACCGGTGCCTCGAGGGACCGCCGGAGACCGTCAGCCCAGTCTCGTGAATTCCTCGGTCATGTAGAGCGCACGCTGGAACACCTCGTCCGGGATACCCCGATAGCCGGGCAGCGTCGACTGGACGAACTCGAGTGTCAGCGTGTTGTCGTCGACTTGCCAGCGGTAGGTGTTCGAGCCGTCCGAGTGATGGAAGACCACGGTCTCGCCGTCGATCTCGTACTCCGCGTCGTAGTCGATCGGCGCGGGCGGCCCGTCACCAGACGTGCCGTAGAGGTCCCACGCCCCGTCCTCGATGGTCAGGTTCAGCACCGTGTCGCCGCGGAACGGAGCATTCGCCCGATAGTCCGCGACCCACCGGCCGAGCCCGTGGCGACGCACGGTGGCCTCGGTCTGCTCGAGCGAGATGGGGCCGGCCCGCCAGCTGCCTTCCAGGGGTGACACGGCTGGAGCCTCCGAGGTCGCGGAGCGGCTCGACTCGCTCCTCCGGCGACTTCGCCGCCGGCGCGGAGTCCTCGGTCCCGCAGCCGGTCATCAGGAGTGCGAGTACGGCGGCGGCCGCGACCCACGCCCTGGTCACGGTCCTGGTCGTGTCCCGCACGTCGCGCCAGCCGGGATTGGTGAGCCACCGGCCGGCGATGTGGACCGTCGGTGAGATCTCGTTGCCGTCGTTGACCTCCCGGACCCGGGCGGCGCCGTCCTCGTCGTCTCGGAACCGCACGGAGCGGTGGGGCACCCGGTGCAGGGTCAAGGCGATCCTCAGCCTGAGGCCGAACGGACATCCCGGCTTGTAGTACACGACCGGCTCGTTCATCGTGCCCCCTTCTTCGGCGTTCGTCATAGTACTACTATGACGACCATAGTGATACCGTCGCGTGTGCCTGTCAAGGGATCCGCCGGACACCGCCAGCGCCAGGCCGAGGCCACCAAGCGGGAGGTGGCGCGCGTCGCGCGGGCGCTGTTCGCCGAGCACGGCTATGCCGGCACCACGATCAGCACCATCTCCGAAGAGGCTGACATCCCGGTCCAGACGATCTACTCGGCCTTCGGATCGAAGGCGAAGATCCTCGAGAAGATCACCGAGCTCTGGATGAGCGAGGCCGAGACGACCTCGCGCGCCGCCGCCTACCTCGAGGAGCCAGACCCCGCGCAGCAGCTGCGGATGCTCGCCGAGCTCAACCGGCGACAGATGCGGGCCGGCTCCGACGTCGTCGCGATCTACCAGGAGGCGGCAGCGTCAGACGCGCAGATGGCCGAGACCCTGCGACATGTCCTGGCCGCACGCGAGCGCGAGATCCGCAAGCTGATCGATGTCCTCGCCCCGCGACTCCGCCCGGACCTCACCGTCGACTCGGCGCTCGACCTCACGCTCGCGCTCACGCTGCCCGAGCTCTTTCACCTGCTCGTCGTCGAGCGGGGCTGGAGCCACCGTCGCTACGAGACGTGGCTGGCCGACACCTTGATCGGCCAGCTGCTCCGGGCGTGACCGTTGGTTGGTGGGTGTGCGTGTGGAGGACCGTTGTCGTCTGGGCACCCTGCGATCGCGTGCAAGCGGTGAAGGTGTGCGACACGCGGACAGGCCGCGGGTCATCGCAACCGGGCCACAACCCCTGTGAAGCCCGATCGCAACCGGACGGACGTGTGCTGGTTCGGACGCCGGGAGCTCCCGGCGGGAAGCGGGAGCAAGTCATGTCCACCACATCAACGACCATGTCGTCGCTCGTCCTCGTCCTCGTGCTCGGCGCTTCGGTGCTGTCGGGCTGCGGTTCCGATGCTCGGGGCGAGGCCCCGCCCGGGCCGGCCACCGACACCGTCGTGGAGCGGGCGCCGAATTACCTCGGCGACCCGGCCGACCAGCGGTTCCGCGACCAGTTCTGGGGCGACCACGTCCACGACTCGTGGAACAAGTGCCACATCGGCGAGGGTGTTGCGCACAAGCCTCAGCCGGGTGAGGACTGCTGGTCGCGGCTGAAGGCGCAGACCGAACGGTAGGCACGACCGGGCAGGTACCTGGCCCACTCGGCCCGGGTCAGGTCCCGCCCCGCGATGGTGCAGGCCAGGGCCAGCCAGCGGGCGGGATCGAGCGGGTAGACGTGTCCGGGCCCACCTTCGTTGAACACGACCACCTCTTCCTCGGGTTGTGGCAGCAGGAACGTGAAGCCGTCGCCGGGGCGCCGGGCTGCCGGCAGGCCGCTACCGCGCACCAGGTCACGTTCGACGTCGTAGAGCGAGACCATCTCGTCCCTGCCGCTCGTCACGACCGTGTTGCTGTCGGGCAACCACTCGACGTCGCTGATCGGTTCGGCGTGCAGGGCGACCGGGCCGTGCACAGGCCTCCAGTCGCGGGTGTCGATGACTGTGAGCACGCCCCCGTCGCGGCCCGCGGCCAGGAACCGACCGTCGGGGGAGAACGACAGGTCGAAGACGTCGCCGCCCTCGGCGAGCTCGATCGTGCGCAGCTTGCGCAGCTGGCGGTCGTAGAGCGCCACGGTGCCGGTGAGGTTCACCCCCACCGCCAGCGTCCGGCCGTCGCGGCTCCACTCCAGGACTTGCGGAGTTCCGACGTCGAGCGTCACCATCCGCTCGACCTGCCAGGTGCCGGCTCTCACGACGGCTATCCGACCCAGCGGTTCCCGGTCGTCGAAGTACCTTTCCGTGGCGACCAGCAGTCGGTCGCCCTCCGCGCCCCAGTTCGTGTCATTGGTGAAGGTGTCGGGGGGCTGCACCCGGCCGGCGACCTCCCGTCTCGCCGTGTCGATGATCGTGGTGCGGTGGCTGGTGGTCACCGACACCCACTTGCGGTCTGGACTCACCGAGACCGACGAGCCGAAGACCGAGCCTTCGACGGTCTCCCCGACGACCACCTCGTCGACGACCCGGCCACTTCGCGGGTCGAGGAAGACGGCGGCCACGCTGAGGGTGTCGGAGCCCGGGGTCTCGGTGGAGCCACGCGGTTCTCTCGACAGGATCCGGGTCGGCGCGACCACGAGGCGGCCCGGCTCGACGACCTCGACCCGGTTGGAGACATACCTGCCCTTGCCCGCCAGGCCGGCGTACGTCCGTCCCAGCCCGGCACCGTCGGTCAGGTCCCACGTCACGACCTGTCCGTCGGCGGAGGCGGTGAGCAACGAGTCGCCCTCGGCCGAGGCCTCCACCTGCACCACCGGCCCACGTGCCCCTCCAGCATCTCCCCGAACGACCAGCGTCCCTGCCGGTCGACGTCCCACAGCACGACCTGTCCGTCGTCTCCCGTGCTCGCCGCCGTGGCTCCGCCCGGCAGGATGCGGACGTCGCGCACGGCCGCTCGGTGGCCGTCGAGCTCCTGGACCTCGCGACCGTCCGGGGCGTAGCGGGTGATGGCCCCGTCGGACCAGAGCTGCGCTGACTCGACCGTGAGGGAGCGCGACGAAGTCACGAGCGGTGGCGTCACGCCTGGCGAGCTCGAGACGTGTCACACGCCCGTCGGTGAGGTCTCGCCGCCAGGCGGCTCTTCCGTCAGCGCCGTGGACCACCACGCCGTCCCCGTCGGCGCTGAACGAGGCAGTGAGGAAGGTCTCGTCGTCGGTGGTGTGGCCGACAGGCCCGATCCGCCGCGCGGTCCCGGTCTCGGGGTCGGCCAGGAGGAGGACGCCCTGGTACCCGTCGCCTGCCCGCCGGTCGCGCGCCGCCACGACCAACAGCTCGTCCTTCGCGCTGAACCCGGCTCCGACGGGGTAGCCGCCCAGGAGGGACGCATCGATCGACCACAGCTGGTCACCCTCGGGCGTGTAGGCGAAGACGCCGTCCCGGCCGTCGACGCTGCCGGCTCCGACAGGGTCTGCCCGTCCTCAGAGACCGCGATGCTCTCCGGCCACCACTCGCCCAGCACCACTGGCTTGCCCGCGCTTCCTGGACGCCAGGCCAGCACCTGCGGCTCCCCGCCGCCGACCACGGCCATCACCGTCCGCCCGTCGCCGCTCAACGCCATCTCCTGGACGCCATGGAGGGCGAGCTGATGAACAGCGGTTGCCCGGCGGTGCTCGATCAGGGCGGTCAGCAGGCTGTCGCGAGTGGCGGGGGTGTCCTCCGTGCGCACGGCGGCAGCGGCCAGCAACAGGGACAGGTCCAGGGAGCGCGCGGACGTCGACAGGGCGGCCAGCCTGTTGGCGTCCGAGACGACGCCGGCCTCCCGCGCCGCCGCGGTGCGCTCGTCCGCGCGGTCCTGGAAGTACCACGCGATGCCGGTCGCGGCCAGGGCCACGACGAGCGCGGCGGCGAGCATGATGGCGAATCGCCGCGTGCGCCGTCGGCCCGCGGCCTCGGTCGCGGCGCGGTCCCGGGCGGCTGTGAGCTCGGCCTCCGCCTGCGCGAGCCCCTCGCCCACGTACTCGCGCTCGAGCTCGCTGGGGCCAGCGCCCGGGGCCGCGACCCACTGTGCAGCGGCTTGCAGCCGCGCACCTCGGTAGAGCTCGTCGACGGGCCGACCGTGCTCCGCCCACTCGAGGGCGGCCGGGGCGAGGTGACGCCTCACCGCGCGCCCGACGGCGTCCTCGTCCAACCACGTCGAGAGCCGGGGCCAAGCCGTCAGGAGCGACTCGTGGGCCACCTCGAGATGCCCGCCGTCCCGCGACAGCAGGCGGTGGGAGGCGAAGCGCTCCACGACACGCTCGGTCAGCTCAGGATCGTTCTCGTTCCTCAGCTCCGCCACGGGCAGGCGACGCGAGCGGACTGTCCCTTCCTCGTCCTGCTCTGCCAGCCGGACGAGGATCCGGCGCGCCTGATCTCGCTCCTGCTCGCTCAGCGATCCGAAGACCAGCTCCGCCGAGCGCCCCACGGCTCCGGTGACACCCCCGGTGGCCAGATAGCCAGCCAGGGTCAGGGCGCCGTCGCGCCGGTGGAGCCACGTCTGCGTCAGTGCCGTGGAGAGGAGCGGCAGCGCGCCCGACCTGCCGAGCACGTCACGCACCGCCACGTCGCACAGGTCCGGCTCCACGACGAGGCCCGCTGCCTCGGCCGGATCCGCCACGACCTGTCGCAGCTCGACCTCGGTCATCGGCGGCACCATCACCAGGCCGCCCAGCATCCGGTGGGCGAGGTCAGCATGCTCGGCGAGGCGACCGAGGTGGTCGCCGCGGACGACGAGTACAGCGCGAGCAGCTACGTCTTCCGCCAGCAGCCCCAGCACGGTGTCGAGGAACGCGACCCGCTCGCCGGGCGAGGTCTCCGGTGACCAGAGCTGCTCCAGCTGGTCGCACACCAGCGCCACCGGGCTGCTCTCTGCCTCTTCACCGACGGTGGCCAGCGAATCGACCGCGCGCGGTCCGGGAACGACGACCAGGGGACGCCACCGCTCGCTGCCGGGAACCGCCCCCGCGCCGAGGGCGGGCAGCAGACCCGCTCGTACCACCGAGGACTTCCCGGCCCCGCTGGACCCGGACACCACGATCAGAGGCTGGGCGACCAGGGCGCTCAGCAAGGTGCGCACGAGGTCGTCCCGGCCACGGAAGCTGTCCGCGTCCTCGACCTCGTAGCGGGCCAGACCCTTGTACGGGCAGGCCTCGACGGAACGACGCGGAGAGGGCTCTGGCTGCCGCCTGGTCCCGGGTCGGGTCTGGACGTCGAGGGCCGGGTCCTGCGCCAGGATGGCGAGCTCCAGAGCCTGCAGCCGGCTCCCCGGATCCACGCCCAGCTCCTCGGCGAGCAGGGTCCGTGATCGCCTCAGCGCATCCAGCGCATCACCCTGGCGCCCGCACCGGTAGTGGGCCAGGGCGAGCATGGCCCACCGGTTCTCGTGCAGGGGCTGCTCGAGCGACCATCCGCTCGAGCTCGGGGACCGATTCGGCGTGCCGACCCAGCGCCAGCTCAGCCTCCAAGTAGGCATCCGTGGCGTGGTCGTGGATGCCCTGGAGCCGTTGTCGCTCCCCCTCGAGCTCACGGTCGTCGGGCCACTCGAGGAAAGGGGTGCCCCGCCACAGTGCCAGCGCCCGCTCAAGGAGGGCGTGGGCCGCCTCGGTCTCGCCGGAGGCAAGCAGCGCCCGGCCGCGGGTCACCACATCAGCGAAGTCCGTGGTGTCGAGTTGGTCGCGCTGCACGGCCAGTGCGTATCCGCGCGTGCCGGCGTACGACGTAGCGCCCCGACGACCCAGGTGGGCGGTCGGGCTCGAGCGCGGTACGCAAACGGACCACATGGGCCTGCAACGACTTGCGCGCCGTGCGTGGCGGGGCCCCCTGCCAGAGCTGTGCAATCAAACGATCGACGCTCACCGGATCGGGGAAGGCGACCACCAGCGCGCACAGGAGACGGCGCTCCTTTGCCCCCGGGACGTCGAGCAGCGCTCCGCTCGCCTGACGGAGCTCGAGCGTGCCCAGCACGCCGCACCACATCGTCCCACGGTAGGACCGGGCTACCTGATTGGACAGCCCGACGACCCCGCTGGGCTAGTGCGACAGGTCGCGGTCGGATGGGTGGTGGAGCTGGCGGGAATCGAACCCGCGTCCTGTGGCGCCGTACCAGGTCTTCTCCGGGTGCAGTTCGTGCTGTCGCTTTTCTCGGCCCCGGCGCTCCCACGAACAGGTCGCCGACGGGCCCAGTCAGGATTTAGTCCCGATCAACCCTCCTGACAGGAGTCGATCAGCAAGCCTCCTTGATGACGCCAGGGTCCGGGACGGAGGCGGATGCCCGGTCTGACGCTTCGATCACTGCTCAGGCAGCGAGTTCGAAGTCAGTGCGATTTGAGTCGGCACTTATAGGTTCCAGCGAACGTTTACGAGATGACGCTGGCTTCTCGACCCGCTTCTCCTGGGACTAACGTCCCCAGTCGAAACCAATCAGCCCCTCTTGAGTTGTACGTCGTGCAGTCTATCCGGCAACGCCGCCACACTCATCCTCATTCCATCCGGGCCCACGCGGGCACTCCAGCCAGCCGACCTCACCCGGGACGGATGAGGCGCGGCGCCACGGCCAACAGCAGACTCCGCAGGAACTGCCCGACGCAGTGGAGGTCCCATGTCGAGGCCCGAACCGGAGACCATCGAGCGGAGCGACGCACCTGCGCGCGGCCCACTCGTGCTGGCGGCACTGATCATCGTCGCCGCCGTGGCCAACCTGAACCTCTCGGTGGCCAACGTCGCGCTGCCGTCCATCGGCAAGGCGTTCGACTCCTCGCAGACGACGCTCAACCTGATCGCGGTCGGCTACTCGCTGGGGCTCGCGGCGTCCGTGCTCTACCTGGGCGCCGTCGGCGACCGCTACGGCCGCAAGCTGATGCTGATCCTCGGCATCGCCCTCTCGGTGCCCGCCTGCCTCCTGGCGGCCTATGCGCCGAACGACACTGTGCTGGTGGTGGCCCGGATCTTCGGCGGCGTGTCCGCCGGGATGGCCTACCCCACGACGCTGGCGCTGATCACCGCCCTCTGGTCCGGCCCTGGGAGAACACGTTCGATCGCGCTGTGGTCGGCGCTCGGCGGCGGGATCTCGGCGCTCGGGCCCCTCACCGCCGGAATCCTGCTCGAGCACTTCTGGTGGGGTTCGGTCTTCCTCGTGACCCTGCCCCTGGCCGGGGTTGCGCTGGTGATGGCGTGGCTGTTCGTGCCGGCCCACGCCAACGAGTCCAGCGATCCCCTGGACAACCTGGGCGGGATCCTCTCGATCATGCTCGTGGGCGGTCTTGTGCTGGCCATCAACTTCATGCCGGTGCCGGGCAAGGGCACCCTGGTGCTGGGACTGGCCCTGATCGCACTGGCAGCGACGGTCGCGTTCGTCTGGCGGCAGCGGAAGGCGAAGAACCCGTTGTACGACCTGCACATCGCGGGCCGTCGTACGTTCTGGGTCGCGGCCTGCGCCGGGATCATCGTCTTCGGCTCGCTGATGGGCGCAGCCTTCGTCTCCCAGCAGTACCTGCAGAACGTGCTGGGGTACAACACCGTGGAGGCCGGGGCGGCGTTCCTACCCGCGGTCGTCTTCATGGTGCTGGTGGCGCCGCGCTCGGCCGGACTGGTGGAGTCCAGAGGCGCCCGGACGACGCTGCTGATCGGCTACGTGTTCCTCTTCCTGGCCTTCCTCGCGATGCTCGTGCTCTGGGAGGAGGACAGCAGCTACTGGCGGATCGGGATCGCGTACGCGTTGATCGGCATCGGGGTCGGCTTCGCCGGAACCCCGGCGTCGCACTCACTGACCGGGTCGGTGCCCGTACGACGCGCCGGTATGGCGTCCGGCACGGCCGACCTGCAACGCGACCTCGGCGGCGCGATCATGCAGTCCATCCTCGGTGCCCTGCTGACGGCGGGCTACGCCTCGTCGTTCGCGGCGGCCATCGGCAGCTCCTCGCAGGCCGACAAGGTGTCCGCCGACGTGCAGTCCGAGCTGACCAAGTCGTTCACCTCGGCCGAGGCGACCGCGCAGCAGTACCCGACGTACGCCGACCAGATCATCGCCGCCGCCAAGGCGTCCTTCCTCGACGGGGACGACTGGGCCTACACTGCCGGGCTGGTCGCGATCGGCCTGGGTGCTGTGCTGGTCTTCTTCGCGTTCCCGCACCGGGACGCGGAGCAGGAGCTGTTGCGGCGCTACCACGCCGAGGACACCGGAAGCCCGACCACGTAACCAGGAGTGTGCACATGTTCTACTACTTGATCTTCGCGGGGATCGCGGTCCTGCTCGTCGTCGCGTACTTCGTCCAGCAGTCGCGCCAGCGCGGTGGAGCCGACTCCCCCGAGCCTGCCGGGCACCGCCGGTGCGTCCCGCACCCCCAAGGGCAGCTCCGCGCGGAAGGAGCGCAAGCGTCGGCGCGCGCAGTCGAGCCACGACCGGCGCAAGCGCCACTGACGCTCGACCACCTAGCCAGCGGCGCGGGCGTACCGCTCCGCGACCCGGCGTACGGCGTCCGCCAGGTCCGGTGAGTCCTCCACCTCGAAGTCCGCGTCGAGCACGCCGAGCCAGAACGCGATGTCCTCGGGGCTGCGGGCGCCGATCTGCACGCGGCAACGGTCCTCGCCGAGCGGCTCGATGGAGCCCTGCGTCCAGGGACCCATCCGCTCCTCGACGACGGACGCCGGCGCATGGACGACGACGCGGCCGGTGACCTTCATCTGCACCTGGCGGGTCTTGCTGGCGACGTACGCCGCGACGTCCTCGGCCGGGAGCTCACGCAGCGTGAACCGATGACCGACCGAGCGGGTCTGGCTCATCCGGTCGCACCGGAAGGTGCGCCAGTCGTCGCGCTCGAGGTCGAAGGCGACGAGGTACCAGCGCATCCCCCAGTTGACCAGGCGGTACGGCTCGACCCGTCGCTCCGTCGCGGCCCCCGAGTGGTCGGAGTAGGCGAACCGGACCACCTCGCGGTCGCGTGCCGCCGCGGCGATCATCGCGAGGAGCCTGCCCTCGACGTCGGGGGTACGACGACGACCGGCGACCCGGACGGTGTGGGCCTGCAGCGCGTCGACGCGACCGCCGAGCCGCTTGGGCAGCACCTGCAGGAGCTTGGTCAGCGCGCGCAGCGCCGTCTCCTCGAGCCCGTCGACCGACCCGCCGCTGGCGGTGCTCAGCGCGACGGCCACCGCCACCGCCTCGTCGTCGTCGAGCAGGAGGGGCGGCATCGCCGTACCCGCGGAGAGGCGGTAGCCGCCCACGGAGCCGCGCGAGGCCAGCACGGGGTAGCCGAGCTGGCGCAGCCGCTCGACGTCGTTGCGGACGGTGCGCTGGCTGACCTCGAGCCGGCGGGCGAGCTCGGGGCCGGGCCACTCGCGCGGCGTCTGGAGCAGGGAGAGCAGCCGCAGCAGCCGTCCGGAGGTCTCTGACATGGAGCCCAGATTAGTTCCTCATCAGGAAGGAAACGTTCCTGATGGGTTCCTAGCGTGGACGCATGACAACTCTTCTCGAGCCTCCGGTCGTCACCCCTCCCGCCAAGTCCGAGAACCCTCCCCTGATGTGGGCCGGGTTCTCGGTCATCCTCTCCGCGATGATCCTGAACATCCTCGACTCCACGATCGTCAACGTCGCGGCACCGTCGATCCAGGCCGACCTCTCGATGAGTACGTCGGCCCTCGAGTGGGTCGCCGCGGCGTACACCCTGGCCCTCGCGGTCGGCCTGATGGCCGGTGCCCGGCTGGGAGACATGTTCGGGCGCAAGAAGATGCTGATGGGCGGGCTGGTCGCGTTCGTCGTCTCGTCGGCGTTCTGCTCGTTCGCGTGGTCCGGCGACGTGCTGGTCGCGTCACGCGCCGCCCAGGGGCTCGCGGCCGCCGTGATGGTGCCGCAGACCTTCGGACTGATCCGCGACGTCTTCCCGCCCCAGCACATCGGCAAGGCGTTCGCGGCGTTCGGGCCGGTGATCGGGCTCTCGACCGTGCTCGGCCCGGTCGTGGCCGGCCTGCTGATGAAGGCCGACCTGTTCGGCACCGACTGGCGCGCGCTGTTCCTGATCAACCTGCCGGTCGGCGTCTTCGCCCTGGTCCTCGGCGCCAAGGTGCTGCCGAGCGGCGCGCCCACGCACGCCGGCCTCCGCCTCGACATCGTCGGCACGTTGCTGCTCGCCACCGCGAGCTTCCTGCTCGTCTTCCCGCTCGTCGACGGCCGCACCCAGGGGTGGCCGACCTGGATGTTCGCGCTGCTGGTCGCCTCCGTCCCGATGCTCGGCGCCTTCGTCGTGCACCAGCGCGCCCGCCTGCGGGCCGGCCGTGCACCGCTGGTGGAGTTCAGCGTGCTGCGCAAGCGCTCCTACGTCTCGGGCATCGTGTTCACGCTGGTCTTCTTCGGCAGCATCGTGGGGTTCTCGCTGACGACCGGGCTGTTCCTGCAGCTCGGGCTCGGGTTCGGCCCGATGCACGCAGCCCTCTACCTCGCCGCGATGGCGGTCGGCGCGTTCGTCGGGTCCGGCGTCGGCGCCTGGGCCGCGACCGCGGTCGGCCGCCCGATCCTGCACGTCGGCCTCGCGATCATGGCCCTCGGTGCCGGGATCCTCTACGTGTCCCTGCGCGCGGTCGACGGCGAGGTCGGGCTGATGACACTGGCGCCGGGGCTGTTCGTCTTCGGGCTCGGCATGGGGATGATCTTCGTCCCGCTGTTCAGCATCATCATGGGCGAGATCGACGACCACGAGGTCGGCTCGGCGAGCGGCCTCCTCGAGTCGCTCCAGCAGCTCGGAGCGTCGCTCGGGGTCGCGGTGCTCGGCACGCTGTTCTTCGACCGGATCGCCCTCGAGGACGGTGGACCGGTGGCCGCGATGACGGCCGGCCGACACCTCGTCGCCGCCGAGGACACCTTGCTGATGGTGATCGGGCTGATCTCGGTTGCCTGGCTGATCGGCTGGCTGCTGCCCCGCAAGGCGCGCGAGATGGTCTGATGGCCGCGTGAGGCGTCCCTACCTGCTGACCGCGATGCTGGTGCCGCTGCTGCTCCTGGCCGCAGCGGCACCGGCCGTCGCACGCGAGCCGCTCCCCGTCGGCACCGATGTCGACTACCAGCTCGGCGGGGTGCGGACCTCGCCGACCGACGTCGGGATCGTGGTCCGCGACCGGAAGGCGCGCCCTGCCCCGGGTCGCTACAACGTCTGTTACGTCAACGGCTTCCAGACCCAGCCCGACGAGCGTCGCTTCTGGAACCGGCACCCGAAGCTGCTGCTGAAGAAGAACGGCCGACGCGTCGTCGACAGCGCGTGGGGCGAGTGGCTGCTCGACCTCCGCACCCCGCGCAAGCGACAGCGACTCGTCGCGATCATGCGCCCCTGGGTGAAGGGCTGTGCCACCAGAGGCTTCGTCGCCGTCGAGTTCGACAACCTCGACTCGTTCACCCGCAGCCGAAGGCTGATCAAGCGGGCCCACGCGGTGGCCTACGCCCGGCTGCTCGTCCGCGCCGCGCACAACGCGGGGCTCTCGGCGGGACAGAAGAACCTCGCCGGGTTCGACGGCCGCAGCGTCGGCTACGACTTCGCCGTGGCCGAGGAGTGCGGCCGCTACCGCGAGTGCGCGGCCTACGTCGCGCACTTCGGTCGCCGGGTGCTCTCGATCGAGTACCGGCGCGCCGACTTCACCTGGACCTGCGACCGCTTCGGCGACCGGCTGGCCGTCGTGCTGCGCGACCGGGCGCTGAGCCCGCGTGGTGTGCGGGAGTGGTGCTGAAGTTCAGTCGGGCCGGCCGAACAGCTCCACGCCGTTGTGCCAGCAGACTCGCTGCAGCCACTCCTCCCCGAGCCCGGGGTGCCGGCCGGCCAGTCGGGTGAGCCCGTCGAGCTGCTCGAGGTAGGGGTAGGGGATCGTCGGGAAGTCGCTGCCGAACAGCACCCGGTCACCGAGGTCAGCGAGGCGCGGCAGCAGCTCGTCGGGGTACGGCGCCTCGGCGTCGAAGAAGGTGGTGAACACCATCGTCGTGTCGAGCCGGGTGTTCGGGTGGGCCTCCACGAGTGCCAGGAACTCGGCGTACTCGGGGGCGCCCATGTGCGCCACGACGGCGGTGAGCCGCGGATGGCGGGCCAGCAGGCGCTCGAGGTGCTGCGGGCCGGTGAACTCGTTGCCGACCGGCCCGGAGCCGACGTGGATGACGACCGGGAGTGCCCGCGTCCTCGATCGCGCCGAACGCATCGTCGAGCAGCGGGTCGTCGAGGCGGAACTCCCCCACCTGGGTGTGCAGCTTGAAGACCTCGACGCCGGCCTCGATCAGCTCGCGGCACGTAGGCCGACGACTCGGGCTCGGGGTAGAACGTCGCCGACCAGAGGCACTCGGGCACCTCGGCGGCGAAGCCGCGCGCCCACTCGTTGAGGAAGGCCGCGACACCGGGACGATGCGCGTAGGGCAGCGCCGAGAAGCGACGTACGCCGAAGGAGCGGAGCTGCTCGACGCGCTCCTCGTGACTGCCGCGGTAGCGGATCGGCCACTCCCGCCCGATCTTCGGACCGGCCAGGTCGAACTGCTCCCAGACCCGCTTCTGGATGTTCGGCGGCAGGAAGTGCACGTGCACGTCGAAGAGACCGGGGAGGTCGAGGTCCTGCCAGAAGGCGCGGGTCTGCTCGACGGGTTCGGTCTCGACCAAGGTCAGTCCATGCCCTTGAGCTGACGGCCCAGCGCCTGCTGCTTCTCCCGGTTGGCCTGCTTCTCGGCGAGGGCGTGGCGCTTGTCGTAGGTCTTCTTGCCTCGGGCGAGCCCGAGCTCGACCTTGGCGCGGCCGTCCTTGAAGTAGAGCGAGATCGGGATCAGCGTGTAGCCGCGCTCGTTGACCCGGCTCTCCAGCTTGTCGATCTCGTGGCGGTGCATCAGCAGCTTGCGGACCCGCCGCGGCTCGTGGTTGGTCCAGGTGCCCTGGGTGTACTCCGGGATGTGCACGCCGTGCAGGAACGCCTCGCCGTCGTGGATCTCGCCGAAGCCGTCGACGAGGGTCGCCCGACCGGCACGCAACGACTTCACCTCGGTGCCGACGAGGACCAGCCCGGCCTCGACGGTGTCGTCGATGTGGTAGTCGTACCGCGCCTTGCGGTTCTGCGCGACCAGCTTGCGCCCCTGCTCCTTCGGCATGCCCGCCATCCTCTCAGGAGGGGCAACCGGGTTCTTCGACCACCGAGGAACTAGATGTAGTTCATCGGGTCGACCGGGTTGCCGTTGAGCAGCACGGTGAAGTGCAGGTGGCAGCCGGTGGACCAGCCGGTGCTGCCTGCGCGGCCGAGGATCTCGCCGCGTCGGACGCGCTCGCCGGTGTTGGCGGAGTAGGAGCTCATGTGGTTGTAGACGAGGGTCATGTTCTTGCCGTTGACGCGGCCGATGTCGAGGTAGAGACGGTTGCCGTAGACGTCGGACCAGACCTTCGAGATGACCGTGCCCGAGCTGCCGGCCCGTTCCGGCGTACCGCAGGGGGCGCTGAAGTCGGTGCCGTCGTGCAGGCCCCAGTAGCCGTAGATCGGGTGGCGCCGGTAGCCGTACGACGAGGTCACGGGACCGGGCACCGGGCGGAGCAGGAAGCCACCGGTGTCGCCGCTGTACCCACCCTTCTGCCGGAGAGCCCGCTCGAGGATGAGCTCGCGGATGCGCGCCTCCTGCTTCTTCGCGGCGCGCAGCTGACTGAGGTCGGCGCGGCGGGCCCGGGTGGCGACGTACTCCGCGTAGCGAGCCCGCTTGACGAAGGTGGCGACCTCGGCGCGCGCCTCCGCGGCCGACTGCTCGAGGCCCTGCTTGCGGACGAGGTTCTGGGCCGCGGCCTTGCGCTGTACGGCGACCGCCGCGCGCGCCGTCTCGACCTTCGCCTCCTCGGCCTTCATCTGGGCACGGGCGATCTTGAGCGACTCGAGCAGCGTCGTCTGGCGCGACATCAGGGAGGTCACGGTGTTCATCTGCGTGGTGACCTCGGCGGGGTCCTGGGAGTTCAGCAGCACCGAGAGCCCCATCAGGGCCGGGTCACCGTTGGCGTAGTTGCTCGCCGCGAGGCGTCCGATCGCCGCGCGCTGCTCGGTCACCCGGTCGCGGGCCTGGTCGAGGGCGACCCGGGCCAGCGCCAGCCGGTGCTCGGCCGCCTGCAGTCGCGCCTGCATCTGCGCGTCGAGGCGGGCGGCCGCGTCGAGGTTCTTCTGGGCGGCCGCGAGTCGTCGTTGCGCGCCGGTCAGTGCCGCGCGGGCGCCGTCGAGCCGCTTGGCCGCGGCCACCAGGGCCTTGCTCGACTCGTGCAGGTCGCCCTGCGCGTTGCGCACCTGGCTCTTCGCCTGGTGCTGCTTCTTCTTGAGCTTGTCCTCGGCAGCGGCGAGCGGCATCGTCGCCGTCACGCTGGCGAGGGCGAGCGCCGTGCAGGCAACCACCATCCGGAACTCTCGCCGGAGACTCCCTCCGGAAAAGGCAGGGCGTTCGGGGGAAGGGCGAACACCAGTGAAGCCGTTCATTTTGGGGAAGTGAACGGGCTGACCGTAACCCGCGCTCGTCACACTTTGAGGTATTTGCGCGTCATCACGAGTGTCGGGATCAACGTGAGCAGGATGCCGAGGGCGGCGATCCCTCCCATCGCGAAGACGGCGTCGCGCCAGTCGACCCACTCGACGATGTTGGAGCTCGGCCGCAGCTTGCCGTAGATGACGAAGTACATGAACGACGCGATGGCCAGTGCGGACAGGCCGATCCCGACCAGGGCGGCGACCAGCGTCTCCAGCAGGAACGGCAACGAGATGTAGAGGTTGGAGGCGCCGACCAGCCGCATGATGCCGATCTCCTTGCGCCGCGCGTACGCCGCCAGCCGGATCGTGTTGCCGACCTGGAGGATCGCCGCGACGAGCAGGAAGCCCGCCACCGCGATCGCCCCCCACTTCATCACCGTGATCCAGAAGTAGATCGGCTTGAGCACCTGGCGCAGGTCACGGACCGCGGCGACGCCCTGGGTCTCGGACAGGGCGCCCTCGACGCCGCGGTACTTGTTGGGGTCCTTGAGCTTGACCCAGTAGGACTCCTGCATGTCCGAGGACTTCACCGTGGAGTAGATCTCCTGCTCGGACTTGTCCTGGTCGACGTACACCCGCTTCCAGGTGTCGAACGCCTCTTCCTTGCTCTGGTGGTAGTACGACGCCACCTCGGCGTGGTCGTCGATGACACTCCTGATCGCGGCCTTCTGGTCGGGGGTGACGTCGCCGGTGCAGGTGTCCGCCTTGCTGTTCTGGTTGCACATGAACACCGTGATCTGGAGCTTGTCGCCCCAGAACTTCTCGGCCTTGTCCGCCTGGGCGTTCAGGAGCAGTCCCATGCCCACCAAGGTGAGCGAGACGAAGATCGTCACGACCAGGGCGACCGACATCGACACGTTGCGGCGCAGGCCGGTGCCGGTCTCGGAGAGGACGTATCGCAGCTGCATGGGGAAGGTTCAGTGCTCCTGTGGGTCGACTAGGTCTGGTAGCCGTAGACGCCGCGGGCCTGGTCGCGGACCACGCGGCCGTCGTCGAGCTCGATCACGCGCTTGCGCATCTGGTCGACGATGCCGGCGTCGTGGGTGGCCATGAGGACGGTCGTGCCGGTGCGGTTGATCCGGTCGAGCAGCTTCATGATCCCCACGCTCGTGTTGGGGTCGAGGTTGCCGGTCGGTTCGTCGGCGATCAGGATCTTGGGCCGGTTGACGAAGGCGCGGGCGATCGCGACGCGCTGCTGCTCGCCGCCGGACAGCTCGTCGGGCATCCGGCGGCCCTTGCCGTCGAGCCCCACGAGCTCGAGGGTCTCGGGCACCACCTGGTTGATGTGCGACCGCGGCTTGCCGATCACCTGGAGCGCGAACGCGACGTTCTGCGAGACCGTCTTGTTGGGCAGCAGCCGGAAGTCCTGGAACACGGTGCCGATCTGTCGACGCAGGGCCGGGACCTTCCAGCTGCGCAGGCGGTTCAGGTCCTTGTCGAGGACCATCACGTGCCCCTTGTCGGAGCGTGTCTCGCGCAGCACCAGCCGCAGGAACGTCGACTTGCCGGAGCCGGACTCACCGACCAGGAAGACGAACTCGCCCTTGTCGATGTCGGCGGACACGTCGACCAGCGCCGGCTTCTGGTGACCGGGATAGGTCGAGGTGACGTTCTCGAATCTGATCACTCGGTGGGGTGGCCGGTGTCGGGAATGGGGAATGCACGCGAACACGTTCGCGTCCGGCCGCTAGGCGAGCATAGGTGAGCACCCCTACGGTTGAGCGCATGCTGGAAACGTCGGCCCGTCGCCTCTGCGTGCTCGGTCTGGCGGCCGCGCTCCTGCTCACCGGTTGCTCCGAGGAGAAGGCCTCGGCACCCGAGCCGTCGCCCACTCCCCTGGCCAGCCTGAACACCACCGCGATGGAGATCCCGCGGATCGAGTTCTGCCAGCTGATCCCCGACTCCGCCGTCCGCGACGCCCTCGGCGGCAAGCCGGACGCCGACTCGTCGTACGGCAACGGCGACGAGGTCGACGTGGCGGGCGAGGGCGAGGAGGTCGTCCACGAGATCGGCTGCTCGTGGAGCACCGACGACGGCGCCGCGGTCCGGGCCTGGATCTTCGCGCGCCCGGTCGACGCCGGCTTCGCGCGGAAGGCGATCGGCTCGAGCCGGCGGACCGAGGGCTGCCGGGTCGGTGACGGGCCGTCGTACGGCGACCCGAGCGTCACCCAGACCTGCCGTCTCCCCGACGGCACCCAGCGTGTCCGCCACGCGGGACTCTTCGGCCAGACCTGGCTGACCTGCGAGGTGGCCGACCGGGGCGGCGACGTGGGCGCGATCCGGGAGCGGGCCGACCGCTGGTGCGTCGAGGTCGTGTCCGCGCTCGACACCGGCGGCTGACCACACGGCGAAAGATCGCCTCCGCGAGCCCCCGAGTGGCGGAAGGCCGCCGTCACGATTCCGTCAAGACCGGCAAGTCTCCTATGAGGCCTCTGGTCGGTTCGGTGTTTTTGCGGCTAGCCTCCCGGGGGCGGTGTCACAGCGGCGCCGCAGGCGTGAAGGAGTCGCTCGGATGACGAAACGACGCGTGGCCGCGGGCATGGCAGGCGTACTGGTTCTGGCGGGAAGCGCGATGATGCTGCCCTCCTCCCCCACGACCGCCGCGACGAAACCCAGACCCGGACAAGCAGGTGCGCTCGGCGCTCGGCAACGGGCTCGGCCGGCTGACGGAGCCGAGCGGTGGGCACGCAGCGCAAGAGCCTCGCGCAGGACGGCGTCCGCATCGACCCCGACGCGCTCACGGTGCGTGACGACCAGGGCCGGGTGATGGTCCAGCTGACGCCCCAGCAGGGCGTCGACCGCGCGGCGTTCCGCAAGCAGGCCGAGGCCAAGGGCCTCGTGGTGAAGGCCGCCGACGCCAGCACCGGCATGCTCGAGGGCTTCGTCCCGCTCTCCTCGGTCGGCGTCGCTGGCCGGGCTGAAGGGCACCGGCACCATCGCCCAGTCGGTCCGACCGCAGACCCGCATCGGCAAGGCCACCAGCCAGGGCGTCGTGCAGCAGCGCGTCGACAAGGTGCAGGCCAAGGGCGTGAACGGCAAGGGCATCACGGTCGGCGTGCTGTCCGACTCCTACGACACCGCCGTCACGAGCCTCCACGACGGCGGGCCGCTGAAGATCCACGCCGCCCAGGACGTGAAGTCCGGTGACCTCCCGGGCAAGGGCAACGCCAAGTACCCCACCCCCGTGGTGAACCTCGAGGACTACGACGACCCGTCAGCCAGCGACGAGGGACGCGGGATGGCTGCAGATCATCCACGACGTCGCGCCCGGCGCGAAGCTGTGCTTCGCCTCCGCGTTCATCAGCGAGCTCCGGTTCGCCGACAACATCCGCAGGCTGGCCGACAAGAAGGGCAAGTGCAAGGCCGACGTGATCGTCGACGACGTCGGCTACTTCGACGAGCCGATGTTCTCCGACGGCATCCTCTCCGACGCGATCGACGACGTCGCCGCGCAAGGGCGTCCACTACTTCACCTCGGCCGGCAACGACGGCGAGGACAACTCGTGGAACTCCGACGTCCGCCTGATCGCCGCCAAGCAGGGCGTCAAGGGCACCAACCTCGACCTCAGTGAGGTCGACCCGGCGCTCTACGACGGCGGCCTGCAGGACATGAACCCCGGCAGCGGCACCGACGTCGCCCAGAACGTGCACGTCGGCGACGGCCAGGCCCTGCTCAACCTGCAGTGGGACGACCCGCTGGACATCGACGGCGCCACGTACGGCGACGCCGCTGTTCTCCGCCAACGGCACCCTGACCGACGCGGCAGCCGTCGCGGACCTACACCTGGAACGCACCGGCCTCGCAGGTCGGCAAGCAGGTCGAGTTCCGCACCGACGGCGTGCCCTCCGGCACGACCGACCTCGTGCTGCAGGTGACCGACCCCGACGGCAACAACCTCGGCGAGATCGACACCGGCTCCTCGCCGGAGGTCCTGGCCGCGACCGTCAGCAAGGCCGGCGCCTACACGATCACGATCAGCGGCTTCGACGGCGCCACCGGCCCCTTCACCGTGCTGGTGCGCGAGGTGCTCGCACCCTCGCGGGTGTCGACCGACTTCAACGTGCTGCTCTTCGACACGGACGGCGCCTTCCTGGGCGCCGCTGTCCGACATCAACCCGCTGAGCGGGCGTCCCCAGGAGCTCGCCGGGCTCGACGGCATCGGCGACATCCAGGTCGTGATCTCCCGGTCCGGCACCGGCAAGGTCGGCGCCACCAAGCTGCGCAACGTGCTGTCGGGCGACCTGTACTTCACCGAGTACTCCGACCCGCTGTCGCCGGCGCACACCGGCCACACGATGGCGGCCGGGGCGTCCTCCGTGGCGGCGTACGACCCGTTCAAGTCCTACCTGCCCGAGCCGTACACCTCACCGGGTGGCCGTCTGCCGGTCTACTTCGACTCCTCCGGCAAGCGGCTACAACGTCTCCGCAGATCCGCCAGGTGCCGGCGATGGCCAGCTCCGACCGCGGGAACACGACGTTCTTCGCGGCCGACGACCTGCGCGACGCCGACACGCTGCCCAACTTCGGTGGGACCAGCGCCTCGGCACCGCACGCCGCGGCCATCGCGGCGCTGGTGCTCCAGAAGGCCGGCGGCGGCAAGGCGTTGAGCCCCACGGCGCTGCGCAAGCGGCTCCAGGCCTCGACGTTCGCCCACGACCTCGACCCGATGGCGGCCGGTGGGTCGGCCAAGGGGCTCACCGTGTCCGCCCGGGGCAACCAGGGCCGGGAGAACAGTCGGTACGACGCCCGGCTCGATCAACGACCCGAACTTCTTCCGGGTCTCCTACTCCGGCAAGGGGTCGGTGAAGTCGCTGACCTTCTACGGGGAGACGGCCAGCCCGACGGCGCCCGGCAAGAACGGCAAGTCCGACGGCATCGTCTTCGACAAGCGGCCGTACACCGGCCTCTCGCCGTGGGCCGACCAGGGCTTCCCGTTCACGGTGGGCGGGGTCTTCGGTGGCCTGTCGAAGAGCTCGGTCTCCCCGACGTTCTCGGTGCCCGGTGGCGGCAACGCCGGGCCTGGCCAGTACCGGCGCCTGACGGTGAACTTCAAGAACGGCCTGAAGTCGCGGCCAGGGTCTCCGCTTCGGCGTCGACCGCGACCTCGCCACCTCGCCGCTACGGCGGGTCCAACGAGGGCAACGGTGCCGACGAGCTCGGCGGCGCGATCTTCCTGCCCGCAGGGCACGGGCAGCCCGCAGGGCATGGTGTTCGTCGCCACGCTCAGCAACGGCAAGAAGATCGCCGGGGTGTTCACCAACCGGCTCGGCAACGGCTGGACCCCGATCGACGGCTTCGGCATGATCAACGCCGAGAAGGCGGTGCTGGGCCGCTGACCTGTCGCTGACTCGGGGAGGGCATGCTGGGTGATCCGCCCAGCACGTCCTCCCCGAGGAGCTCCATGTCCAGCTCGCGCCAGGTCCGTCTCGCCCGTCGTCCCGAGGGCGAGCCCACGGACGACACGTTCTCCTTCGAGGAGCACGAGCTGCCCGACCTCGAGGACGGCCAGCTGCTGCTGCGGGTCGTCTACCTCTCGCTCGACCCCTACATGCGCGGGCGGATGAGCGACGCGCCCTCGTACGCCGACCCGCTGGAGGTCGGCGACGTCGTCCTCGGCGGCACCGTGTGCGTCGTCGAGGAGTCCCGCGACTCGTCGTACGAGGTCGGCGAGGTGGTGCTCTCCTACTCCGGCTGGCAGACCCATGACGTCGTCGACGCGCGCCGCGTGCGGCGGCTGGACCCGACCAGCGCTCCGATCTCGACGGCGGTCGGCGTGCTCGGGATGCCCGGGTTCACGGCGTACGCCGGACTGCTGGAGCTCGGCAAGCCGCAGCCCGGCGAGACCGTCGTGGTCGCAGCGGCGACCGGGCCCGTCGGGTCGGCCGTCGGCCAGATCGCCAAGGTCAAGGGCGCCCGCGCGGTCGGGATCGCCGGCGGTGAGCAGAAGCGACGGGCACTGCTCGACGAGTTCGGCTTCGACGCGGCACTCGACCACCGCTCCCCCACGTTCGCCGACGACCTCGCCGCAGCCGTGCCCGACGGCGTCGACGTGTACTTCGAGAACGTCGGCGGTGCGGTGACGCGCCAGGTCCTCCGGCACGTGAACCTCTACGCGCGGATGCCGGTGTGCGGGCTGGTCGCCGACTACAACGCGACCTCGGCGCCCGAGGGACGCGACCGGCTGCCCGGCTTCATGAAGCTGGTGCTGACCAAGAGCCTCACGGTGCGCGGCTTCATCCAGAACGAGTTCGTGAAGACGCACATGCGCGACTTCGTGCGGGACATGTCGGGCTGGATCGCGGACGGGTCGGTGCGCTACCGCGAGGACGTCGTCGAGGGGCTGGACAACGCGCCCGAGGCGTTCCGCGGGCTGCTGACCGGCGCGAACTTCGGCAAGCTCCTCGTCCGGGTGTCGCCGGATCCCACGCTGTGAGCGGACCGGTCACCGTCTCGATCGTGCGGCACGTCGCGCCCGCCCATGCGGCCCAGATGGTCGCGTGGGTGCGGGCGGGGTCGTCGCTCGCGGAGCGGTTCGACGGCTTCCTCGGCACGGGTTGGGTGCGACCTTCCGCCGGCTCCGACGAGTGGCACATGCTCTACCGGTTCGCCGACCAGTCATCGCTCGACGCGTGGGAGTCGTCGCCACAGCGGGGCTGGTGGCTCGGCTCGGCGCAGGGTCTCGTGGGCGAGTCGCGGGTGGAGCGTCGTACGGGCATCGAGGGGTGGTTCGACGAGCCCGCCTCGCGCGACGTCGAGGACCTGCGTCCCTCCGCGCCTGCGCCGGCGAGGTGGAAGCAGGCGGTCGTGATCTGGCTCGCGTTCTTCCCGCTCAGCCTGGTGCTGGCGCTGCTGCTCCGCGCGACCGGCCTGGACCTCGGCCTCGCGCTGCGCACCCTGATCGCGACCCTGGTGGCGACGCCGATCATGACCTACGGCCTGCTGCCGTGGATGACGAAGCGCTTCGAGTGGTGGCTCAGGCCGTCGGCCTGAAGTCCGCGGTTTCGGGTACGGCGAGGGCGTCGTCGAGCACAGGAGGAATCGATGCCGCAGAAGGCCTGGAACAAGAAGCGCGAGCGCCAGTACGAGCACATCAAGGAAGGCCTCGAGGACCGCGGCCGCAGCGAGGACACCGCCGAGGAGATCGCCGCGCGCACGGTGAACAAGGAGCGTGCCCGGTCGGGTGAGGCCGAGCAGAAGAGCAAGACCTCCACGGACGACATCTCCTCCGGCCGCCGCGGCGGCCTGCGCTCGCACTCGGGATCGGGCGGCCGCACCAAGGACCAGCTCTACGAGGAGGCCAAGAAGAAGAACATCAAGGGCCGCTCGTCGATGAGCAAGGCCGAGCTGGAGAAGGCCGTCGGGCGCTGACTCCTCGCCGTGCTCGGACGTCCGGGGTGGGAGGCTGACGACCGTGCGGACGCTGGTCTACTCCGTGAACGACCTGGACGGCTACGTCGCTGCGCCTCGTGGAGACGGAACCTTCCCGGACGCGTGATCATGTCCCGCTACGAATCCAGGCGCGGACATGCCGATCTCCGTTCGAGAATGCGCCGCAGAAGGGTGAGCCGGCGTCGCCCGCGGAGGCAGTTCGGACTGGTGGCTGTTCTCTCACGAGCTGACTCGTCTCCACGTGCGCCGCCGGACCCGGTCACACAGCGATCAGACGCGTCGTCGGCAGTTCGCTACTGTAGCGGGGTCCACGTGGCCCCCTCTACATAGGACTCGTCGGCCAAGCTCAGCCGGCGCACTGATCCGGATTCCTTGACACGTCTCGAACCGGCGAGGAAGGTCACTTTCAGGGACCGGGCCTCTTGGAGGCGCAGCGGTCCACCGTTCGGAGAGGTGTAGTCCTATGGCCCCGAAGCGTCGTCAGTGTGCTGCCATGCAGGAGTATGAGCGCCTGCTGGAGGAGTCGCCGTCTTTCCGGGCCAGCCAGCGGCGCGCTGAGGATTTCACTACCCGCGCGATCACTTCGGGCGAGGCCAACCGGGTCGCACGCAGGCTGATCACGATCCCCACCGTGGTCCATGTGGTCTACAAGAAGCCGAAGGAGAACATCAGCCTCGCCCAGATCCGGAGCCAGATAGCAGCGCTGAACAAGGACTTCCGGTCCACGAATCCCGACATCGCCAAGGTGCCTGCACCGTGGAAGGGCCTGGTCGCAGACGCGAAGGTCAAGTTCCAGCTCGCCACCAAGGACCCCTCCGGCAAGGCCACCAACGGGATCCTTCGCGTGCAGACCGACCGCGGTTCGTTCGGGGCCGGCGATGGGGTGAAGCGGGCCAACCAGGGTGGGTCGCCCGCCTGGCCCTCCGACAAGTACCTCAACCTCTGGGTGTGCACGCTTGGTGGCGGGCTGCTCGGCTATGCCCAGTTCCCCGGCGGTCCCAAAGCGACCGACGGCGTGGTGATCCTGAACACGGCCTTCGGGACCGAGGGCACCGCGGCGGCACCGTTCAACCTGGGCCGCACGTTGACCCACGAGGTCGGGCACTGGCTCAACCTGCGCCACATCTGGGGCGACACTCTCGACTGCAGTGGCGGCGACCGGGTCGCGGACACACCGAACTGCGAGGGGCCCAACGGTGGCAAGCCGTCCTTTCCCACGGTGAGCTGCAGCAACGGGCCGAACGGAGACATGTTCATGAACTACATGGACTACACCGACGACGCAGCGATGTTCATGTTCACCGCGGGACAGGTGTCACGGATGAGTGCCTGCCTCGCCGGTCCGCGCAAGTCCTTCATCAAGGCTTAGGCGTCCGTGGAGAGAGACCTGGTGAGCGGGCGCTGGGTGCATGCCCAGGAGGAGGACACTGAGGATGCGATGGTCTTCCGTCCCGCGGGAACCGACCTGCCCCCGTCTCGAGGCCGGATTGCCTTCGAGCTTCGCGCAGACGGCACCTTCGCGGAGACCGGTCTTGGCGCCACCGACGTCCCCGAAGAAGCCACCGGCAGCTGGACGCTCGAAGACGACACGATCACGCTGAGCAAGGGTGCGAGCCAAGGGGTGCCACGCGAGATGAGGGTGGTGACAGCGGACAAGGAACGGCTCGTCGTCCGCAAGGCACGCTGAGCGTCAGCGCCCCGCCGCGTTCGTGCCGCCGCCGATCGCCGCCTCGATGGCCTGGTTGACCGTCTCGACCACGCGCAGCCGCGCGTATCGCTTCGAGTCACCTTCGATCAGGTGCCACGGCGCCTGTGAGGTGTTGGTCCGGTCGAGCATGTCCTCCACGGCCTCGGTGTACGCGTCCCGCTGGTCGCGGTTGCGCCAGTCCTCGTCGGTGAGCTTCCACGACTTCAACGAGTCCTTCTTGCGGGCCTTGAAGCGACGCAGCTGCTCCTCGTCCGAGATGTGCACCCAGAACTTGACCAGGATCATGCCCTCAGCGACGAGCATCGACTCGAACTCGCGGATCTCGGTGTAGGCCCGCTGCCAGGCGTCGTGCTCGGCGAAGCCCTCGACCCGCTCGACGAGCACGCGGCCGTACCAGGACCGGTCGAAGACAGCCATGCCTCCCCAGCCCGGCAGGACCGGCCAGAAGCGCCACAGCCAGTGGTGACGCTGCTCGTCGTCGGTGGGCGCGGAGAAGGAACGGACGCGCACGTGCCGGGGGTCGAGCTCCTTGACGAGGCGCTTGATCGCGCCGCCCTTGCCGGACGCGTCCCAGCCCTCGAAGAGGATGCAGACCGGCGGACCGATCTCGTCCCCGCGAAGACCAGCCAGTCGAAGGCGGAGGGCCAGCAGCCGCTTCTGCTCCTTCTTCAGCCGCTTCTTCGCCTCCTTCTTCGGAAGTGAGAGAGACAAGTCGAGCTCGTCGAGTCGTCCGCCCACGGGCTCCTCCTCCGATGTGTGGCCAGCGCGACGAGTGTAGTGAGACCACGGGACTTGTCACCGCTCGCACCTAGCGTGGTCCGCATGACTGAAGCACGCACCTATCCGGCCGGCGTCACCTCCTGGATCGACGTCGAGGTCGATGACGTCGAGGCGGCGCAGGCGTTCTACGGCGGCCTGTTCGGCTGGACGTTCGAGCAGGCGACGCCGCCGGGGCTGCCGTTCACCTACGTGATCGCACAGGTCGACGGACAGGACGTCGCCGGGCTCGGTGGTCCGGGCAGTCCCACGGGCACGCCGTCGGGGCGGTGGAACACCTACGTGGCCGTCGACGACATCGAGGCCGCCATCGGCACCGTCGAGGCGGCGGGCGGTCGACTGGTCGACCCGGTCGAGCAGGCCGGTGAGGGTGGCTGGAACGCCACGATCGCCGACCCGTCCGGCGTACCCATCAGGCTGTGGCAGGCGAAGCGACGGCTCGGTGCGCAGCTCACGAACACACCCGGGGCGTGGAACTTCAGCGACCTCCAGACCGACGACCAGCCAGGCGCCGAGCGCTTCTACGCCGCGGCGTTCGGGTGGGTGTTCGTCGACATGGGGTTCGCGACGATGATCCAGGTGCCCGGCTACGGCGACCACCTCGCCGCCACCGTCGATCCCGACATCCACGAGCGCCAGGCGACGGCACCGCCGGGCTTCGCCGACGTGATCGGTGGGATCGGTCCGGCCGCCGACCTCGGCCCGCACTGGCACGTCACCTTCACCGTGGCCGACCGGGACGAGTCGGTGGCGTTGGCCGAGTCGCTCGGGGCGACCGTGCTCAGCAGTGACGACACCGACTGGACGCGTCAGGCGACGCTGCGCGACCCGCAGGGAGCGGTGTTCACCGCCAGCCAGTACGCCCCGCCCGAATAAGTCGAGCGACGGGTCAGGCGGTGGCGGTCTCGGCGCCGACCCGCCACCGGATGCCGGCCTCGAGGAAGCCGTCGATCTCGCCGTCGAAGACGGCCTGCGGGTTGCCGACCTCGAACTCGGTGCGCAGGTCCTTGACCATCTGGTACGGGTTCAGCACGTAGCTGCGCATCTGGTCGCCCCAGCTCGCCTGTACGTCGCCCCGCAGCTCGTCGAGCTGGGCCTTCTCCTCGGCCTTCTTCAGCGCGAGCAGCTTGGCCTTGAGGATCACCATCGCGCTGGCCTTGTTCTGCAGCTGCGACTTCTCGTTCTGGCAGGACACGACCGTGCCGGTCGGGATGTGCGTGAGGCGTACGGCGGAGTCGGTCGTGTTCACCGACTGACCACCCGGACCGCTCGACCGGTAGACGTCGATGCGGACGTCCTCCTCCGGGAGCTCGATCTCGTCGGTCTGCTCGAGCACCGGCACCACCTCGACGGCGGCGAAGCTGGTCTGCCGGCGGCCCTGGTTGTCGAACGGGCTGATCCGCACCAGCCGGTGGGTGCCGGCCTCGACGCTCAGCGTCCCGTAGGCGTAGGGCGCGTGCACCGCGAAGGTCGCGGACTTCAGGCCCGCCTCCTCGGCGTAGGAGGTGTCGAAGACCTCGACGGGGTACTTGTTGCGCTCGGCCCAGCGGGTGTACATCCGCATCAGCATCTCGGTGAAGTCAGCGGCATCCACGCCACCGGCGCCGGCACGCACGCTGATGATCGCCTCGCGCGCGTCGTACTCCCCGGAGAGGAGCGTGCGGACCTCGAGCTGCTCCACGGCCTTGAGCAGACGCTTCAGCTCGGTCTCGGTCTCGGCGGCAGCGTCGACGTCGCTCTCCTCCTGGGCCAGCTCGACCATCACGCCGAGGTCCTCGATGCGCGACTCCAGCTCGGTGAACCGGTCGAGGTCGTGCTGGAGCGCGGAGAGACGTCCCGTGACGCGCTGCGCGTTGGCCTGGTCGTCCCACAGGTCCGGCGCGGCGACCTGCTCCCCCAGGTCCGCGATCTCCCGGCGCATGCCGTCGAGGTCCAGCACGGACCCGATGGTCTTCATCGTCGCCTGGAGCTGCTTGATCTCGGAGTCGAAGTCGGTGGCTGCCACAAGGACAGAGGCTACGTCCCCGGTGAGGGCGTCGCGAAGCCGGAGCCGCCGGGGGCCTTCCCGGGACCTTCCCGCCGGCCCGCCGCCGTGACAGTGCCGTGCAAGTCAGCGGGAAGCCGCGCGGAAGGTGCGCGGAGCAACGTAGGCCGGGCAGTCACCACCACCACCCAGGAGATCATCATGTTTCACCCCATGCTCACCTTTGCCGTCGCCCAGACCCGGATGGACGACCTGGACCGCGACCTGCGGCACCCCCGGCGCCGTCGTACACGCCAGGTCGCGGTCTGACCGAGCCGGCACCGCGACCGCCATACTGAGCGGGTGCCCGAGGCCGTCAGGCTCCCCCGTTTCCGCTACACCCTCCCCGGGCTGTGGACGGCACTGGCGTTCGCGGTGCTGTCCTTCACCCCGTCGCTGCTCCCCCGCCCGGCCGCCTTCCAGGGCTTCGTCGGCGGCACGAACGCCGCGATCGGCTACGGGCTGGGAGTCGCGGGGGCGTGGGTCTGGCGCGAGTACGCCGACCGCGACACCCGGCGCTCCACGGCACGCACCCGGCGCGCGTTCGCGATCGCCGCACCGCTCGTGCTCCTGGCCGCGATCCTCGTCGGCCGGCACTGGCAACGGCAGAGCGCGGCGCTGATCGGCAGCGAGCCCGAGAGCCTGGTCTCGGCACTGCTGGTCCCGATCGTCGGGCTCCTCGTGTTCGTCACCTTCATCGCGATCGCGCGGGGACTGCGGACGTGGTACCGCAAGCTCGTCACCTGGCTCGAGCGGCACATCGGCGCCCGGGCAGCACGGGCCACCGGCGTCGTCGTCCTCACCGCGGCCCTGGTGCTGGGTGCCACCGGCGTGCTGTGGAACTGGGCCATCAGCGCGCTGGACTCGAGCCTGGCCGTCGGTGACCTGACCACACCCCGCGAGATCTCCCAGCCCGAGACCGACCTGCGCTCCGGCGGCCCGGGATCGCTGGTCGACTGGGACTCGATGGGTCGGCAGGGCCGGATCTTCGTCGGCGAGGGACCCGATGCCGAGGACATCTCGGAGATCACCGGCGAGCCCGCCGAGGAGCCGATCCGGATCTTCACCGGCACCGCCTCGGCCGACAGCACCGAGGAGCAGGCGCGGCTCGCGGTGGACGACCTCTACCGCGCCGGCGGGTTCACCCGCGGCTCGCTCCTGGTCGCCACGACCACCGGCACCGGCTGGGTCGAGCCCAGCGCCGCGAGCAGCTTCGAGTACCTCACCGGCGGCGACTCGGCCATCGTCGCGATGCAGTACTCCCACCTGCCGTCGTGGATGTCCTACCTCGTCGACCACACCGCCGCCCGGGTCGCGGGCCGCGACCTGTTCGACGCGGTCTACGACCGGTGGTCCCGGCTCCCGGCCGACGACCGACCGCGGCTCTACGTGTTCGGGGAGAGCCTCGGCTCCTTCGGCGGCGAGAACGCGTTCAGCGGCGAGGCCGACCTGGCGAACCGCACCGACGGCGCCCTGTTCGTCGGGCCGCCCAGCTTCAACCCGCTGTACCGCGAGATCGTCGACGCCCGGGACGACGGGAGCCCCGAGATCGAGCCGGTCTACCGGGACGGGCGCATCATCCGCTTCGCCAACCGGGCCAGCGCGAGCATCCCGCCCGAGGGGAAGCCGTGGGCCGACACCCGCGTGCTCTACCTCCAGCAGCCCTCGGACCCGATCACCTGGTGGAGCCCCGACCTGATCTGGAACCGGCCCGACTGGCTCGAGGAGGAGCGCGGGTCGGACGTGCTCGGACTCGATGCGCTGGATCCCGCTGGTCACCTTCTGGCAGGTCACCGCCGACCTGGCGCTCGGCTTCTCGACGCCGCCCGGTCACGGCCACAACTTCAGTGGCGAGCACGTCGACGGCTGGAACGCGATCCTGCGACCAGCGGGATGGACCCCCGAGATGCTCGACCGGCTGCGCGCCCAGCTGCGCCGCGAGTAGCCCTCAGTCGTCGTCGACCGCCACCGGCTGCGAGGCCAGCAGGTCGAGACCGAGCGCGGTGGAGAGCATCTTCGTGGCCAGCTGGCCACGGACGCTGTTGCCGACCGCGTCCAGCGGCGGCGAGAACGTGGCCATCCCGCCCTTGCCGGGTGCGACCGTCACGATGCCGCCGCTCACGCCGCTCTTGGCCGGCAGCCCGACGTCGTAGAGCCACTCCCCGGAGAACTCGTAGAGGCCGGCGGTGAGCATCACCGCGAGCGTGCGACGGCAGGTCTCGGGGCTGACCACGCGCTGCCGGGTCACCGGGTTCACCCCACCGTCGGCCAGCGTCGCGGCCATGACCGCGAGGTCGGTGGCCGTCACGAGCAGCGCGCCCTGGCGGGTGTAGACGTCCGTCGTCTCGTCCGGGTCGAAGTACATCCGCCCGTGCCCGGCCAGCAGCCGCGCCATCGCCTCGTTCCGGCCGTTGGTCGCGCGCTCGGACTCCAGCGCCGCCTCGTCCAGCTCCAGCTCCCGGCCGGCGAACCGCGAGAGCCCGTCGCGCAGGAAGCGCCACTTCAGGTCGGCGGTGCGCCCGGGCACCAGGCTGGTGGTGGCGATCGCCCCGGAGTTGACCATCGGGTTGGTCAGGCCGTGCTCGGAGAGCTCCACGGCCATCACCGAGTCGAACGGCAGACCGGTGGCGTTGACGCCGAGCCGCTCCCGCGCCTCGCGATGGCCGAGGTTCTCGCAGACGAGCGCGAACTGGAACGGCTTGGCGACGCTCTGGATGGTGAACGGCGTCGTCGCGTCCCCGACGGTCACGACCTCGCCCCTCACGCCGACGACCGCGATCCCGAACAGGTCCGGCGAGGCACTCGCCAGCGCCGGGATGTACGTCGCGACCTCACCGTCGTCGACGTCGGCGTAGCTGTGGTGCGCCTGCTCGATCAGCTCGCGCACCGCCTGTCGCCGGGGCAGGTCCCCGGTCGACACCTCGGCAGGCACCTCCGGCGTGCTGCTCTGGAACGGCAGCTCCACTCCGGGCTCGTCACGCACTGACATGGTCGGTCTCCTTCGGCTCGCTCGTACGTCGCCACGCGGCGAGGGCGGGGAGCCCGAACAGCAGCGGCGGCACCATCAACGTGGTGACCCGGTAGACGACGAGCCCGGCCACCACGTCCGGCTCGATGGCCAGCCCGCCGATGTCCACCATGCCCGCCAGCAGGACCGCGTCGAGGACACCCAGCCCGGCGAGGGGGAACAGCGTGAGCGGGTAGAAGAGCAGGAACAGTCCCACGATCGCCACCAGCGGGACGTCGGCCGCCGAGACGCCCACGAAGCGGACGCAGAGTCCGACGAGGAGGCCGTCGACGACGACCATCAGGACCAGGGCGCCCAACGACAACGGCAGGCCGCGCGCCGCCCGTCGGACCACGTGGCCACGGAACTCCAGCGTCCAGGCGACCCAGGCGTCGGGATCGACCGACGCGCGCACCCGGGCGGCGAGCCGGCCCGCTCCGCCGGCGATCCGGACCGCGAAGTCGTCCCGGCGGAGGGCGCCGAGGAGCGAGCCCAGCAGCAGGGCTGCGACCACGGCCGAACCGACGGCCACCCAGCCGTACACCGCTTCGTAGGGCACCGCGGGCGTGGTCAGGAGCACCACCAGCCCGAGGGACGGCACCAGGAAGCGGGTCGAGTAGAAGGTGACGATGTTCATGTAGACGCCCGCCACTCCCTTGGCGGCGGGAATCCCCCACGAGCTGAACATCGCCAGCCGCAGCACGGTGTCCGAGGGCGGCGGTGCGATGGTCGACATCAGCGTCGCGGCCTGGTCGTTCTGCACCGCGCGCCGCCAGCCGAGCCGCTCGACGAACACGACCAGTGGTGAGGCGTTGAGGACCTGGCGCACCATCAGGACGACGACGAGCAGGGGTGCCTGCCACCACGCGAGCTCGCCGAGCGCGTCGTACACCTGGGCCCAGTCGACCCTGCCCACCAGGCCGACGATGATCCAGGCGCACGCGAGCGACAGCAGCAGGAGCCCGACGGGACGCACCCATCGTCGCCACAGCGGCGCCGCCGCCACCTCGCTGGTCACCCCGTCGCGTCAGCGCTCGGGAGCGGCGACACCACCGGGTGGTCGACTCCCGACACGAAGACCTTGACGTTCACCGGGCCCGCGTCGCGGAACCGGAAGGTGACCGGGACGAACGTGCGCGCGAGCACCTCCCGCTTGAGCTCGACGAGCTCGAGGTGGAGTCCGTCGGCGTGCTGCATCGAGACGGTGCCGTTCTGCGCCACGTCGATACCGATGCTCGGGGCCGGCTCCTCGGCCCCGTCGCGCTGGACCACCGAGCGGGCGTCGACGGTGGAGACCGCGACCAGCCGGTCGTCGGGTCCGCTGTTGGCCATGGTCAGGAACAGCCCGCTGTTGCTCCCCTCCTCGTGCGAGCCGACGGGTGTCTCGATCCGGACGACGAGCAGGCGGATGCTCCCGACGCGGGCGCTGACGCTCTCGCGTCGTACAGGGTCGTTGATGCGCTTCTCGCGCACCTCCTCCCGGGTCGGCTTCGAGTCCCCGCCGCAGGCGCTCAGGCCGGCGAGGCACAGCGTCGCGAGCAGCGCCGCCAGGAGCCGCACGGAGCGCGGCCGCTCAGAACGCAACGGGATCACGCACGATCGGGCACGTCATGCAGTGCCCGCCTCCCCGGCCCCGGCCCAGCTCGGCGCCCACGATGGTGATCACCTCGACGCCCGCCTTGCGCAGCAACGAGTTGGTGTAGGTGTTCCGGTCGTAGGCCACGACCACGCCCGGCTCGAGTGCGACCAGGTTGTTGCCGCTGTCCCACTGCTGCCGCTCGTTCGCGTAGGCATCGCCACCGGTCTGGATGACGCGCAGCTCCGGCAGGCCGAGCGACTCCGCGACCACGTCGACGAAGGACGACTTCTCCTCGACGACCTCGACCCCCGGGTCGCGGTCGCTGGGGTAGATCGAGAACGGCTGGATGCCGTCGACGATGTCGAGGTACGCCGTCGCGACGTCGCGGTCGGCGAAGGTGAACACCGTGTCGAGGTGCATCGCCGCCCGCAGCTTCGGCATGCCGGCCGCGATGACGCGCTGCGCGGCGCCCTGCTCGAAGAGCGAGGCCGCCACCTGGCTGATCGCCTGGCGCGACGTGCGCTCGCTCATCCCGACCAGGACGACGCCGTTGCCGACCGGCATCACGTCGCCGCCCTCGAAGGTGGCCAGACCCCAGTCCTTCTCGGGGTCGCCCCACCACACCGGGGAGCCGACGAAGGTCGGGTGGAAGGTGTAGATCGCCTTGTACAGCAGGGTTTCGTCCTGCCGGGCCGGCCAGTAGAGCGGGTTGAAGGTGACCCCGCCGTACAGCCAGCACGTGGTGTCGCGGGTGTACAGCGTGTTGGGCAGCGGCGGCATCAGGTAGTCGCGGATGCCGGTCGCCTGCCGGGTCAGCCCCATGTACGGCGTCTGGTACTCCATCGGCAGGTCGTGCGCCGCCAGCCCGCCGATCATGTAGCGGGCGAGCTCACGGTGGTCGAGCGACTCCAGGAACGCCCGGGTCTCGGCCACCAGCCCGAGGCCGACCTCGTTGGCGGTGATCTTGCGGTCCAGCAGCCACGCCTTCCCGTCGGGCACGTCCAGGGTCTCGGTGAGCAGGTTGTGCAGCTCGAGCACCTCCACCCCGCGCTCGCGCATCTTGCTCATGAAGTCGAAGTGGTCCCGCTGCGCGTTCTGGACCCACATCACGTCGTCGAACAACAGGTCGTCGCAGTTGCTCGGCGTCAGCCGGCTGTGCGCCAGCCCCGGGGCGCACACCACGACCTTGTGCAGCTTGCCCACCTCGGAGTAGACGCCGTGCTGGGTGTTGGTGTCGTTCATGTCGGCTCCTTCACAGGGTGATCCATCCGGCGACAAGCGCGATGACGCCGACCAGCGCGCCGATGACCGAGACGGCGAGGATGATCAGCTCACGCGGCGAGAACAGCTGTCGACCCTGTTCGCGACGGCTCATCACGAACAGGATCGTTGCGGGTGCGTAGATGATGAAGGACACGAGGATGAACTTCGGTCCGGCGGCCACGAGCAGGAACAGCGTGTAGAGGGTGGCGACCGCAGCGATGACCAGCTCGCGCCGACGTCCCTCCGGGTGCTCGTCGTAGGTCTCGCCCGAGCCCGACAGCTTCAGCGCGTAGCCGGCGGCGAGCACGAACGGGATCAGGCTCAGGGAGCTGGTCAGGTCGAGCGCGAAGTTGAACGCGTCGTCGGAGAGCGTCGCGACGAACAGCACGATCTGGATCAGGATCGTCGTCATCAGCAGCGACGACGTGGGCACGTCGGTGTCCGGGTTGACCTTGCGCAGGAACCGCGGCATGTCGTTGTCGTTGGCCGCCACGAGCAGCACCTCGGCCGCCATCAGCGTCCAGGCCAGGTAGGCGCCGAGCACCGAGACGATCAGGCCGACGCTGATCAGGGCCTTCCCCCACTCGCCGTACGCCGCCTCGAGCACGCCGCCCACCGAGGGCTGGCGCAGCTCGGCGATCTCCGCGTAGGGCAGCACGCCGTACGACACGATCGTGACCGAGGCGAAGACCGCGAACACCATCAGGAAGCCGAGGACCGTGGCCCGGCCGACGTCCTCGCGCCGCTTGGCGTGCCGGGAGTAGACGCTGGCGCCCTCGACGCCGAGGAACACGAACACGGTGACGAGCATCGTGCCCTTGACCTGGGTGAACAGGGAGCCGAGGTCGTCGTTGCCGCGCATGTTGTCGGCGAAGACCTGGGGGTCGAGCGCGAACAGCGCCAGCAGGATGAAGACCAGGATCGGCACCATCTTGGCCACGGTCACGATCCGGTTGATCACCGCGGCGTCCTTCACCCCGCGCCGGATCAGTGCGTAGAACACCCAGATGCCGATCGTGGACAGCACGATGGACAGGAACGTGTCGCCGTCCCCGAGGGCCGGCCACACGGCGCCGACCGTGGTCATGATCAGGATCCAGTAGGTCACGTTGCCGACGCAGGAGCTGGCCCAGTAGCCGAAGGCGGAGAAGAAGCCGAGGTACTCCCCGAACCCGGCCTTGGCGTAGGCGTAGACACCGGCGTCGAGCTCCGGCTTGCGCACGGCCAGCGCCTGGAAGACGAACGCGAGCATCAGCATGCCCGTGCCGGCGATCAGCCAGGCGATCAGGGCACCGAGGACCCCGGTCTCCTGGGCGAACCGTCGGGGCAGCGAGAAGACACCGGCGCCGACCATGCCGCCGACGACCATCGCGGTCATCGTGACCAGGGTCAGCTTGGCTGCCTGGTGCGACGTCTGCTCCGTCACGGTGCCGCTCATGGATCTCCCGTCTGGCGACCCTCACGCTAGGACGCGGCGGAAGGGCCCTCCCTCACCCGGAACGGGCTATCAGGGACAGCTCGTCGATCGCCCGGGCGCAGCGCGCTGCGTCGCCGCGGCTGGCCCGCTGCCCGGAACCCCGCCGCGGCCGAGACGAGCAGCCGTTCGGCCTCGGGGGCGTCACCCTCGGCGCGGGCGATGTGTGCGCGCGCCTCCTTGGCCGCCGCGGCCCAGGCGGTGCCGGGCCATCGGTCGGCGGAGTACTCGGCGAGCTCGGCGTAGCGCCGGGCAGCCTCGAGGTCGCCGACCTCGGCGCAGACGATGGCGGAGGGCACGGCGAGCATCACGACGCAGAAGCTGCACCGGTCGGTCTCCCCGAGCGTCGCCTCGGCCTGGTCGACGAGGGCCCGGGCGGCCTGCGGGTCGGGCGCGGCGAGGATCATCGTGCCGTAGACACGCTGCATCAGGTGCTTGGCGATGACCGACCAGCGAGCGAGCGGCAGCGCCCGTTCGAGCAGCCGCCGAGCCTCCTCCTTGTCGCCCTGCTCGAGGCGCACCTCGGCCAGCCGCTGGAGGCTGTGCGCCTCCCCGGCCGGGGCATCGACGTCGCGGTGCAGGTCGACCGCCTCCATGAGCTCGCGCTCGGCGCGCGGCGAGGTCACCCATCAGCAGGGCGGCCTCACCCATCAGCGCGCGGGCGAACGCCGCACCGCGCAGGGCACCGACCCGGTCGGAGTGGCGCAGCAGCTCCTCGGCCTCCTCGATGACCTCCTGGTAGGGCACGGGTCCGTAGAGCAGGTATTCCGCCACGCACAGGTGCGCGTCGAACAGGGCGGTGGCGAGGCGTTGCTTGCCACGCGTGCGGCGCAGCTCCATCCGGAAGCGCTCGAACCACTCGCCGCGGCTGTGCAGCACCAGGCCCTGCAGCGCGATCAGGTCCATGAACTGCCAGGGGTCCTCGGGCGAGCTGAGGAACGACGCGGCCCTGGTTGGCGATCTCCCACGCGGTGTCGAGGTCGCCGTCGAAGTAGGCCATGTGCCCGCGGGCCGCGCAGGATCGGCCCGTCCGCGGCGTCCCCCTCGACCTCCAGACCCTCGAGGGTCTCGCGCGCGAGGTCGCGCTCCCCCGCGAAGACCGCCGCCCGGGCGAGCCTGGCGCGCACCAGCCGGTGGTCGGTGCCGGTCGTCACCGAGACCGCGTCCTGGTACGCCGAGACGGCGCTCGGGTCGCCGAGGGCGTTGAGCAGGTCGCCTCGCCGGGCGAGCAGGCGCGGCAGGTCGTCGGAGTCGGCGTGGTCGACGACGGCGTCGAGCATCGCCAGGCCGTCGCGGTAGGCGCCGAGCGCGCCGGCGGTCTCCACGGCCCGCAGTGCATAGGGCACGGCCCGCGAGCGGAGCCCGGCGTCGACGAAGAGCTGCGCGGTCCGGGCGGGCGGTCCGCCGAGCCGGCTGATCCGCTCGGCGACCTCGCGCCGGAGCTGCGGGCGGCGGCTCTCCGGGATGCTGTCCGCGAACCGCTCGCGCACGAGGGCATGGCGGAACCGGTAGCCCGCCTCGGCCGGCTCGACCACCCCGGCACCCAGGGCCGCCTCGAGCTGGCCGTAGGCGGCGTCCTCGTCGGCGTCGGACAGCGCGATCAGCTCGTCGGTGGTGAACACCGAGCCCAGGAGTGCAGCCCGCTGGAAGGTCTCGGTCGCGTCGGCGGGCAACGGCGTCGGCATGGCGGCCCCGGCGTTGGCCGGGTTGCCGGCGAGCTCGAGCACCGAGAACGGCAGGCCGCCACTGAGCTGGCTGACCTCGTGCACCTGCGCGGCGGGCAGGTCCGGGAACCGGTCGGCGATCAGGCGGCTGGTGGCCGCCTCGTCGAGGGGTCCGAGCTCGATGCGGGCGCCGGCGCCCCGGCGTACGAGGCTGTCGGCCACGCGCTGCGCGGTCTCGCTGACGCGGGGCCGGTGGGCCACCGCGATCACGACGGGCTCGGTCACGGCGCAGCGGGAGAGGTAGTGCAGCAGGCGCAGCGAGGCCTCGTCGGCGTCCTGCAGGTCGTCGACGAGCGAGCAGCAGCCCGTGGCCGGTCGCGGCCAGGCGCATCAGCTCGGCCACGGCGACGAAGAGCCGTTGGTGGCTGGACTCACCGGTCCAGGTGACGTCACGGCCGGAGAGCGCACGCTCGATCTCGAGCCGGTAGCGGTCGTCGAGACCGTCGAGCAGGGCGGGGTGCTTGCGGCACAGCTCGCCGAAGGCCTCGAGCACCGGGGCGTAGGGCCACGGGCCCTCGACCGCCGATGCCGTGCCGCGACCGGTGCGCCACTCCCGCTGTCGCGCCAGCGCCTCGGCCAGCCCGAGGACTGCCGTCTTGCCGACGCCCGGGACTCCCGAGAGCAGCAACGTGGTGCCCCGTCCGCTGTCGGCGCGGTCCATCGCGGCGCGGATCTGGTCGCCCACAGCTCGTCGGCCGACCAGCCGGACGCCGCGGTTGGGCTGCCCGGCCTTCCCGGCCTGCTCCTGCAGCCGGGCCCGCAGCCGCTCCGCCTCCGGGCTCGGCGTGGTGCCCAGCTCGCGGAGCAGGGCGCGGTCGAGGCGCTCGAACTGCCGCAGCGCCGCGCGTGCGTCGCCCCGGTCGGCGTGCTCGCGGATCAGCGCGAGGTGGGCCCCCTCGTCGGTCGGGCTCCTCCTCGAGCAGCGTCGTCCCAGCGGCCGGCCTGGCGCAGCAGGTCGAGCCGGAGCACCTGGACGGCGTCCCGGGACTCCTCGACCCAGGGCTCGTAGACGTCGTCGGGGAGCAGCCGCCCGGGGTGCGCGTCGAGCACGGCGGCCGCCGCCTCGGCGGTGCCGGCGTCGAGCGCGGCCCTGGCCGCCTCGCGGAACTCCTCGACGTCGACGCGGACCTCGCTGTCCGGCAGCAGGTGGACCATGTCGTTGCGCAGGACCACGGTGGAGCCGGCGTCACCGAGGGCGCGCCGTGCGTAGTGGGCGGCCTTGTGCAGACGCGGTCCGGCGGCCTCGACGCTGGCGCCCGGCCAGAGCGCCTCGATCACCTGCTCGCGGTGCAGCCGGCGCCCGGGCGCGAGCGCGAGCACCTTCACCAGCGAGGCCGCCTGACGGCGGGTCCACTGCTCGGGCGCGACCGGGGTGCCATCCACGACCGCGTCGAAGCCCCCGAGCAGCCGCAGTTCGATCGTCACGGCGTACGGTCCTTTCCGACGCGTCCCACGCTAGCCAGCACGATGGGCGTTGTCAGTCGGGACGAAAGCATCGATACCGGGGCCCAGCGAATCAACCGGTCGACGATCCGGCAGCGCCTGGAGGTGGTCGACCTCGTCGCTCATCGCCGAGCTCACCGCCCGCAGCAGCTCCCGGACCCGCAGGCAGTCCCAGTCGTAGCGGGCGACGTCCTCGGTGGCGTCGAAGAGCCGGGTCGAGAGGCGCTCGCGGGTGTTCTGGTACGCCGACATGGCGATCGGCTCGGGGACGCCGCCCAGCATCGCGAGGATGCGGTCGGCCAGCAGCTCGGCGTCGCGCAGCCCGTCGGACATGCCGTGGGTCGTGATCGGGTCCTTGAAGTAGCCCGCGTCGCCGACCAGCGCCCACCCGGGACCCCACGACTGGCGCATGTGCCCGGGGACGCCGCCCCACCCGCGCATCGGACTGTGCTCCCCCGCGTCCCGCACGCGCTCGACGAACGTGGGAGCCGACGAGGCCAGCAGGGTCTCGAAGGCGCGCTCCCGACCCGCCCGGCGCAGCCGGCGCATCCGCTCCGGGGTGGTCGCGACGAACACGCAGGTCTCACCGGCGTTGGTGGGCAGCAGACCGGCAGCCGAGCCGTCGCCGTACGCCCACTCGTAGCCCACCGCGTCGAGGTCCTGGACGTAGCGGTAGAGCACCGCGCTGGAGGTGCGCCCCTGCCGGATCACCGGAGCCGCGGTCTCCTGCGCGACCGCCGAGCGGATGCCGTCGGCACCCACCGTGACCGCGGCCTCCAGCATCAGCTTCGACCCGTGTGCGTCCTGTGCCGCGACGCCACGGACGCGGCCGTCCGGCCCACGCAGCAACGAGGTCACCGCGGTGTCGTGGAGCATCACCGCGCCGGCCTCCTCGGCCGCGTCGACCAGGATCCGGTCGAGGACGGTGCGGCGCGGCGCGTAGAGCGCGTCGACCCCGGGGCTGGGCCGGATCGAGACGTGGACCGACTCGTCGTCGGCGTAGTGGAAGACCGTGTGCGCGATCGGCGGGGTGCCGGCCGCGACCACGCGGTCGAGCAGGCCCCACCGGGACAGCTGCAGCACGCCGGCGCGCATCAGTCCGTGCGTGGAGAGGGCGTCGGAGCCCCGAGAGCTCCGCTCCACGACGGCGACGCGGACGCCGGCCCGGGCGAGCAGCAGGGCCGTCGAGGCGCCGGCGATCCGGCCGCCGACGATGACGACGTCGTAGCCGCTCATGCGAACGACCCCTCGGTGCGCCGGGCGGCGACGCCCTTCCCGAGCAGGTGGTCCACGACGAGCTGCGCGTCGTGCCGGGCGCCGTCGATCATCGCGGAGTCCCGGCGGTGCTGGAAGCGCTGGCCCACGGTGTAGAGGCCGGGCGCCGCCGTCGTGCCGCGGTACTGGCGGATGCTCCCGTCGGGGGTGGTGACGGGGACCCGCAGCCACGGGTGGTGCGGCGCGGTAGCCCGCGGCCACGATGACGCCGCCGATCCGCTCACGCCGCAGGTCCAGCTTCGTGACGGGGTCCTCCACGCGCACGGGGCGGGGCCAGATCCCGGGCCAGACCTCGGCCCCGAGGCCGGCCTGGTCCACGAAGGAGTCCACGTGGTCCAGGAAGTGGCGCAGACGCCGCTCCGCGTCGTCCACGTTGACGCGCAGGTCGTCGGCGAAGCGCGCCACGCCGCGCGAGACCTGCGTCAGCCGTCCGGCCAGCCGGACGCCGCGGGACTGCAGTGCGGCGAGGTCCAGGTCGGGCGCGGCCCGGTCGGGGTCGTTGCGCCCGACGAGCTGGAGCGACGGCTCCCGCCGCGCTTCCAGCGGGTCGGGCATCGTGTCGATGGTCCGGGCCAGCCGGCCGGAGCTCTCCAGCCACCAGAAGATGTCCAGGCCGCGGTAGCGGCGGGGCATCCGGGTGTGGCGACCGACGGCGAGCACGACCTCGCGGCCGGCCCGGTTGAGCTCGTCGGCGATCTGCATGCCCGAGGCCGAGGCACCGACCACGAGGACGGGGCCGTCCGGGACCTGGCCGGGGTTGCGGTAGCGGGACGAGGTGATCACGTCCTCGCGGGACAGGCCGGCGGGGATGTTCGGGGTGCCGTTCGGACCGGTCGCCATGACGACGTTCTCGGCCCGCCAGGTGCCCCGGTCCGTGGCGACGACGTACCTGCCGCCGCCACGTCCGGAGCCGTGACCCGCGAAGCCCACCGTCCGCACCGTCGTCCCTCCCTGCACCGGTGCGCCGAAGGACTCGGCGTACCGCTGGAGGTAGGTGGCGAACTCCCGTGCCGAGAGGTACCCGTCGGGGTCGGGTCCCTCGTAGCTCCAGCCGGGGAGTCGCGTCATCCAGCTCGGGGTGAGCAGGTGGAGGGAGTCCCACCGCTCGCTGAGCCAGCGCTCGCCCACGCGTCCTCGATCGAGGACGACGTGGTCGGTGCCGGCGTCGGTGAGCAACCTGCTGACGGCCAGGCCGGCGTGGCCCGCGCCGATGACGACGGTGTGGACGGTGTGCATGGGAATGGTCCTCTCGACCTCTCCCGTGGTGCGGCTCAGCCGCAGACCACGGCGATCTCTACGGGGGTGGGGTTGGTCAGCGCGTCGTACACGGCCGAGCGCTTGGCGGACTGCGCCACCAGACCGCGCACGGTCTCCTCGTCGGCGTCCGCGTCGATGTGGAGGGTGACCTTGATGCCCTGGTAGCCGTTGCGGACGGAGCCGTCCGACAGCCCGAGGATGCCGAGCAGGTCGATGTCGCCCTCGACGGTCGAGGAGACGCTGCGCAGCTCCACACCCCGCGCGGAGGCGATGTTGGCGACGCCGGAGGTGAGGCAGGCGGCGATGCCGTGGAGCAGGTACTCGACCGGGGTGGGGCCGTTGTCCTGGCCGACGAGCACGGCCGGGTGGTCGGAGACGACCTCGGTCTCGTGCTTGTGCTCCATCTCCTGCATCGCGCCGTAGAAGCCGGTGAACTTCGACCGGCTGTGGGTGCCGCTGACCCAGGTGTTGGTCGCGCGGAACTGGAACTTCGCGATCTCGTTCTGGCCCTTGACCGCGTCGAGGGTGGCGAACAGGGTCGCGACGTCGACGCCGTTGATGCTGGGGTTCTCGGTGGTGACGCTCATGGTGGTGTTCCTCCTGTGTTCCGGACCGACTCCTGATGAGTCGGATCCGGTCGTTGGTGATACGGAGGAACCTAGAAACCCGACCTTCCCGCGACCTTCCCCGCGGATTCCGTGGTCAGGAAGGGGCGTCAGCCACTGATTCCGCGACGGCTGGGTCACGCCAGACGACGGCGGTGCCGTCGAGCACCACGACGCCGTCCTGGTTGGTGATCGTGGTGGCGAGCGTGGTGATCGGCTTGTCCTCCCGGGCGCTGGTCACGGTCACCTCGGCGGTGATCTCGTCTCCCGGTCCGACCGGCGCGCGGAACTTCCAGCTCACCTCGAGGAAGACGCTGCCCGGGCCGGGGAGGTCCTCGGCCACGACCGCGTTCAGCAGCCCCGAGGTGACCCCGCCCTGGACGACGACGCGGCCGAACCGCGACTTGGCCGCGAGCTCCTGGTCGTAGTGGATCGGGTTGCGGTCACCGCTGATCTCGGTGAACAGCTCGATGTCGCGCTGGCTGATGGTCCTGGTTCGGCGCGCGGTGGCGCCCACATGTGTGGTCATCCTCCGAGTGTGCCGAGGGAGGCTTCCCGGAGCCTTCCCCACGTGCGCGCGGGAAGGCCGCGGGAAGGCGGGTCGCACAGTCTGCTCGTCATGAGCACCACCGTGACCCCACAGCCCACCGTCGACGAGGTCGGCACCCGCCGAGATGCCCGCGACGGCGTGCGCGACATGCTGCCGGTCCTCGCTGCCTACTCGCCGCTCGGCCTCGTCGTCGGCGGCCACGTCGCGGCGAGCGACAACCCGGTCGCCGCGTGGCTCGGCACCTGGGTCATCTACGGCGGAGCGGCCCAGCTGGCCGTGCTCGACGTGCTGGCGCAGGAGCCCGGGTGGGTGACTGCGGCGGTCGTCGGCGTGCTCGTGAACCTGCGGCTGGCTGCCTACGCGACGGCGATGGTGCCGGACTGGCGCACGGCCGGCCTGCGACGCCGGGTCGCCGCGGCGGTCATCCTGACCGATGCGCCCTGGGCCCTCAGCCGTGCCCGGACCCACGGCCGGCGCAGCTACTACTTCGGGGCGTCGGTCGCGCTGCTGGTCGCCTGGCCGGTGCTGGTCACCATCGGGGTCTTCGTGGGCGGACGGGTCGACGACGTCGCCCTCACCAGCCTGCTGATGCCGCTGACGCTGGGCGCGGTGATCGTGCCCCAGCTGCGCCAGCGCGCGGCCGCAGTGGCCATGGCGATGGCGGTGCTGTGTGCCCTGCTGACCGTGGAGCTGTCGTCCGGGCCCGCGCTGGCGCTGATCGGCCTGGCCGGAGGGCTCGCGGGGATGGCCTGGGAGCGGGTGTCGTGAACGTCGTGCTGGCGGTCCTCGCGGTCGGCCTGGGCAGCCTGGCCTTCCGGCTCGTGCCGATGCTCAGCGGCCGGCAGGTGCCGGCACCGCTCGCCCGAGGCGCGGGCTGGGCCGGGATGGCCGTCATCGCCGGGATGACGGTGCGCGCGACGGTGCAGCACGAGGACAGCTCCATCCCGTTCGCCCCGGTGGTGGCCCTGGTCGCGGTCACGGTCTGCTTCGTGCTCGCGTTCCGCGGACGCTCGGTGCTGCTGGCGGTCGGAGCCGGTTGTGCGTCGTACGTCGTGGTCGGTGCGCTGGTCGCCGGGATCGGGTAGGAATCATGTCGGAGCCGATGATGACCACGACCCTTCCCGACATCCGCACGCTGCTCGGCGTCTGGGCGCACCCCGACGACGAGGCGTACCTGTCGTCCGCGCTGATGGCGTCGGTACGTCGCGCCGGCGGACGGGTCGCCGTCGCCACGGCCACCCGCGGCGAGCACGGCACCCCCGACCCCGAGACCTGGCCGCCGGAGGAGCTGGCGCGGGTCCGCGAGCGCGAGCTGCTCGAGAGCCTGGCCCACATCGACGTCCGGGAGCACGAGTGGCTCGGCCACGCGGACGGCGCGCTGCCCGACGTACCGTTCGAGACCGGCGTGGCCCAGGTCAGCGACCTGCTCGACCGGGTGCAGCCGGACACGCTGGTCACCTTCGGGCCGGACGGGATGACCGGTCACCCCGACCACCAGACGGTCTGCGCCTGGGTCACCGAGGCCTGGCGGCGGGCGGGCTCGCCCGGGGCGCTCTGGTACGCCACCACCACCCCGGAGTTCCAGGCGGAGTGGGAGGAGCTGCACAACCGGCTCGACATCTGGTTCGACGGGATGGTCCCGCCGGTGACGCAGACCGCGGACCTGGCGCTCGAGCTGCGCTGCGACGAGGAGCTGCTCGACCTCAAGCACGAGGTGCTGCGCGCGCACGCGTCGCAGACGGCGGCGCTGGAGGAGATGCTCGGCACCGAGGTGTTCCGGGCCTGGTGGGCCACGGAGTACTTCGTCGGCCGCTACACCGGGAACCGCGTCGGCGTGAGCTCGGCGGCCGGGAGCCACCGCTCGATCGTCACCCAGCCCACCGCGTCCACCCAGACGAGGGAGAGCACCCGGCCCTCCCAGCCGCGGTCGGCGCGACGCCACTCCACGAGCAGGCTCGGCTCACCGTCGACGAAGCAGTGCCGCGCAGGGCTGGGCGGCGTCGCCGGCCGCTCCTCGGCCCGACCGGTCGCGGCGACGCGGTCGGCCAGGGTGCCGTGTGACCCCGTGCCGTAGCCGCCGCGCATGGGACCCATCGTCCCACACCAGATCGAACTGGTGATCGAAAGTGTGGGCGCTGTCCACAGCATGATCACGACGATGGCTCACCCGGCGCGGGTGACGCCGCGCTCGCCGCCCACGGCAGACACTGACGCCATGCTGGCCAGGCTGCGCTCCTCCGACCTGGTGCGCATGGCGGTGGCCTGGGCGATCAGCTCCCTCGCCCTCATCACGGCGGACCAGCTGCTCTCCGGCATGACCGCGAGCTCGCCGTGGAGCCTGGTCGCGGCCGCCGCCGTGACCGGTGTCTTCGGCGTGATCATCCGGCCCGTGCTGATCACGGTCGCCACCGCCATCGGCTGGCTGGCGGTCGCCGCGCTCGCCATCGCCGGGCAGGCGATCGTGATGCACCTGGCTCTGCTGCATCGTCCCCGGGGTCGAGGTGTCGTCCTTCTGGACCCTGGTCGCAGCGACCTGGATCGCCGCCACGGTCGGCACCTTCCTGACCTGGCTGGCGACCGCCGGCACCGACGACGCCTTCGTGATGGCGCTGCGCCGGTTCGGCCAGCGCAAGGCGAGCGTCGCGGACCCCGAGGTCGACGGCGTCGTCTTCGTCCAGCTCGACGGGGTGCCGTTCCCGGTGGCCCGGTGGGCGTTGCAGTCCGGCACGATGCCGAACCTCCGGCGGTGGGTGGACTCCGGCGGGCACCGGCTCCAGGAGTGGACCGTGCAGCTGCCGTGCACCACGCCGGCCAGCCAGCAGGGCATCCTGCACGGCTCGTGTGCCGGCGTACCTGCGTTCCGTTGGTACGACCGCGAGCTCGGCAGGGTGCTCGTCGCCAACCGGCCGGCCGACGCGGCGATCATCGAGAGCCGCGCCAGCAACGGGCTCGGCCTGCTCGCCGACGACGGGGTGTCGATCTCCAACCTGTTCTCCGGCGATGCGCCGACCAGCATGCTCACGATGAGTCGGGTCAGGCTCGGCCGCGGGTCCAAGGAGACCCGGAAGGCCGTGGCGAGGTTCGTGCTGCGGCCGGACGGCCTGGCCCGCAGCCTCGGGCGTACGACGAACGAGGCCTTCCGGGAGCGCTTCCAGGCCCGCCAGCAGAAGGCGCGCAACGTGATCCCCCGCGTGCACCGGTCGTGGACGTTCGCGTTCCTCCGGGCGGTGAGCAACGGCGTGATGCGCGACCTGAACATGGCGCTGGTCGGGCGGCAGATGCTGCGCGGCGCGCACAGCATCTACGTGGACTTCGTCGACTACGACGAGATCGCGCACCACGCGGGAGGCAACCGGATCGAGGCGCTCAGCGTGCTCGAGGCGATGGACCAGGTGCTCGGGGTGCTGGAGAAGATCGCCGCAGGAAGCGCCGCGCCGCTACCACTTCGTGGTGCTCTCCGACCACGGGCAGTCGCAGGGCATGCCGTTCGAGGAGCTGACCGGGACGTCGCTGGGCGACCTGTGCAGCGAGCTCACCAGCGAGGAGGTCGTCTCGCTGGAGGAGAACGTCGAGAGCTGGGGCCGGGTCGAGTCGGTCTTCGACGACCTCGCCGGCGAGGGTGCCCAGGGCAGCCGCGCGGCCGCGAAGGCCGCCTCGCGCATCGAGGCCCGCTCCGCGCCCGGACGAGGGCAAGGCCGACGAGGGTGACCTCGTGGTGCTCGGGTCGGGGAACCTCGGCCTCGTCTACGTCCGTGGCCCGGAACGGCTGCTGCGCGAGGACATCGCGCAGCGGTGGCCGCGGTTGCTGCCGGGCCTGGCCACGGCCCGGGGCATCGGGTTCGTCGCCGTGCAGAGCAGGGAGCACGGCCATGTCGCGATCGGCGCCCACGGAGAGCACCGGCTCGACGACCAGGAGGTCGTGGGGGTCGACCCGCTCGAGCCCTTCGGGGCGCACGCACCGCGCGTGCTGCTCGACGCCCTGCGGATGGCCGCCGCACCCGACATCTACGTCAACAGCGCCGTGGACCCCGCCACGCTCGAGATCAACGCCTTCGAGAGCCTGGTCGGCGCCCACGGAGGGCTGGGCGGGTGGCAGGACCGTGGGCTGCTGATCGCGCCGACCCAGCTGATCGACCCCGCCCTCGAGGAGATCTGTGGCGCGGAGGAGCTGCACCAGATCCTGGTCTCGATGCTGGTCAGTGTCGGCCAGCGCGGCACCCTCTCCCCAGCGACTCCCCGTCCTACGATCGACGACGTGACCCCGTCAGCGCCGGCTGCCGGGCTGCTCATCCCCGACGAGGGTGGACTTCCATGACCGAGCGCGCTGAGACAGAGCCCACGACGAACCTGTCCGTGTCGCTCCCCCGGGCCCTGATGGTGCTGCTCACCCTCGCCGCCGCCACGGTGACGATCGCCGGCATGCGCGGGCTCTCCGGCCTGATCGGTCCGGCCTTCCTGGCCCTGACGCTGACCATCGCGGTGCACCCGCTGCGCGGCTGGCTGGTGCGCAAGCGGCTGCCGGGCTGGCTGGCGACCATCCTGGTGCTGCTGACGGTCTATGCGTTCCTGCTGGCCTTCGCGATCTCCATGGTCGTGGCCACGGCCCGGTTCGCGACCCTGCTGCCGACGTACGCCGACGAGATGAACTCCACGATCGACGACATGACCGCCTGGCTGAAGAGCATGGGCGTGGACCAGAAGCAGATCGAGGCGGTGGCGGGCTCCTTCGACGTCGGCAAGCTGGCGAGTCTGGCCGGCGAGGTGCTGGGCAGCCTGCTCGACGTCGTCGGCAACCTGTTCTTCATCGTCACGCTGATCCTGTTCCTGGTCGTCGACGCCTCGTGGTTCCCCGACAGCCTCGACAAGACCTCCACCGACCGCCGTCCGCTGGTCACCTCCCTGGCGTCCTTCGCCAAGGGCACCCGCAGCTACCTGATCGTCTCCACGGTCTTCGGCGGGATCGTGGCCGTCATCGACACCGTCGCGCTGTACTTCATGGGGATCCCTGCGCCCTTGCTGTGGGGACTGCTGGCGTTCCTGACCAACTACATCCCCAACATCGGGTTCATCATCGGCCTGATCCCGGTCGCGATCCTGGGCCTGCTCGAGGGCGGCGTCGGGCTGATGCTCGGCGTGATCGCGGTCTACTGCGCCGTCAACGTCGTGATCCAGTCGGTCATCCAGCCCAAGGTGGTCGGCGACGCCGTGGGCCTGTCGGCCTCGCTGACGTTCCTGTCGCTCGTCTTCTGGGCCTGGGTGCTGGGCGCTCTCGGCGCCCTGCTCGCCATCCCGCTCAGCCTGCTGGCCAAGGCGCTGCTGGTCGACATCGACCCGAGCACCAGGTGGCTGAACCCGCTGCTCGGGGATCGCGCGAAGAAGGACGAGGATCCGCCCGCGGACGAGAGTCCACCCCCGGACGTCGCCGGCGACGAAGCGCCGGCGACGACCTAGGGAAGTCAGTCCTCCCGGAGCTCCCCGCCGTGGACGGTGAGCGCCCAGATCACGAGGATGTCGACGGCGATCATGATCGTCGACCAGATCGGGTAGGCGGCGAGGAAGCCGATGTTGACGATCGCGCTGAGCAGCGCGACGAAGATCGCGACGACGCGCGCCCACGTCTTGCCGGCGAACAGCGCGACACCCGCGGCGACGACGATGATGCCGGCGATCAGGTGCACCCAGCCCCACACGGTGTAGTCGACCGAGAGGGCCAGGCCCTTGTCGGTCACCAGGTAGTAGTCGTCCTTGAACAGGGCGATCAACCCGTCGATGATGTGGAACGTTCCCACCATCACCATCATGATTCCGGCGAACACGATCCAGCCCACCCAGCCGGACATCCCCGTCTGCATGGGCGCGCTCTGGTAGCTCGATGAGATCGGGGACCCCATGCTGCCCCCGCCCGGACGGCCTACTTCGGACACGACGATCCCCTTTCGTTGGACCTGCACGAACGTCCCCAGAGTCGACCCGAACCGGGCGAACCGCGTCATCCGGTACGGGTGAGTCCTTCAACCGGTACACGACCCGGTACCTGGCACTGACCAGTCGCGCGTTCCCGGCGCGATCGGCGACGGTGGCGGCGTAGGTGAACGACCCGACTCCCGACGAGTTCCCGCCTGTCTTCACGCCGCTGGCACGGTGCGGCGAGACCGGACAGGGCATCAGAGGCCACGCACGAGGGCGTCGGGACATCCCCGAGCTCGTGCGTCGCGCCGTTGCTCACCCCTCTCACCGCCAGCGACGGCGCGGTCTTGTCGATCTTCAGGCCGGTCGAGGCTGCCGCGACCGCAGTTCGCCGGGGTCGCCTTGTCGCAGACCAGAGGTGACTTCGCGGTCACGTTGTTTCCTTCAACGGTCACAGTGGTGTCCGGTGGATGCGTCTTCACTCCCGACGGGTCGGTCGCCGACCAGTCGACACGCACGTTGCTCTTGTACCAGCCGGCACCGTTCGGCCTGGTGGTCGCACGCCCGGTCACCGTCGGCGGTGTGCTGTCGCCGGTCGCGACGAGCGCCCGCGCGGGAGCGTGGGAGATGCCGCCCGTGGCGGGAGCGTGGGATGGATCAGTCCGAGACCACCACGACCGACGCGGCGGTCCCGGTGACGGGCACGTCTGTGCCCACGCCGGGCACGCGCAGCGGCAGGTCCATCGGCGCGACGATGCGCACGACCACGGTGTTGGCCGTCGTCTCGACCGAGTAGTCGAGCCCCGGGAAGCGCCGTCGGGTGCCGCTGCTGTCGAAGTACGCCGCCACGTAGCGCCGCGCCGCCGCCGGGTCGATCACGGCCCGCTTCCCGAGCCCCTGCGTGTAGACCTGCTCGCCCTGGATGCCGTCAGTGGCCGCGAGGGCTGCGGCGTCGGCGGCGGAGTTGAGCCCCTGCCGTCGCAGGTACGCCGCCGAGGCATCGACCACCACGGCGACCAGCAGCGCGACCACGACGGCGAAGCCGATGATCAGCGGGGTGACGGAGCCGTGCTCGTCCTTCATGGTCGGGCCTCGCGGAAGGTGCCGTACGGCGCCTCGTGCTCGGAGTCGACGCGGATGCTCGGGGTGTTCGAGCCGAGAGCGGCGGGCATCAGCGGGAGTGCCACCGACGCGTGCACCTCGGCGCGGACGACCGAGCCCGGCGAGAGGCAGTTGCGCGGCTCCGGCCGGCAGCTGATCCGCACGTCCGGCGTGGTCTCGATCCGCTGGTCGCGGTAGGCCAGCCGGACCGCCTCGCGGGCGCGCTCGTAGCCGGTCTGCTGGTCCGGAGCCGTCACGAACGCGCGTCCCGCTGACCTCGCAGCTGCCGAGGCGGCGTACGCCGCGCGCTGGGTGTCGAACGCCGCCAGCACGATGTAGAGCAGCGGCACGATCAGCAGGATCGCCAGCCAGACGAACTCGACCAGTGCGGTGCCGGACTCGTCCCTTGGTTTCGACAAGCTCAAACCAGCGGTGGTTCGACCTCAACCACGGTGGGCTCACGGCGCCGTCTCCTGGATGCCGTGGCCGGTCACGGAGAGGTCGACCGCGGGACCCCACAGACCCAGGGGCGGGACCGACGCGCGGACGGTCACCGCGACCGTCGGCACACCGTCGACCGTCTCGCGGCGGGCCGAGACGTCGTCGGCGAACCGCTCGGCGATCGCGTCGTTGATCTGCGTGCGCGTGCGGGTGGCGCCGTCCTCGGGGGTGCGGTCGATGTTCGCGCCGTACCGCGCTCCCTCCGTCGGCCGCCGCAGCGAGGGTGTTGCGCACGTGCATCACCAGCCCGACCTGGATCAGGCCGAGCACGAGTGGCACGAGCACCATGCTGACGAGCACGAAGTCGACGACCGCCGCCCCGTGCTCGTCGCGAGGTCGGGGCTCAGCCCGTGACCGAGGCCAGCGCTTCACGCAGCATCGAGCCGAGCTGCGAGCCGGCGATCGCCCAGAGACCGGCCACGAGGCCGGCGGTCATGACGGTGATCAGCACCCATCCGGGTACGTCGCCGTGCTCACCGCGGACGCGGCGGTGGAACAGGTGTCTCATTTCGATCTCCTCCTTGGAACTGACGCAGGGAAGCTAGGGAACGACCAGCCGCAGGCCGACCAGGCCGGGCCAGAACGCGAACACGACGACCACGGGCAGCACGAGGAAGACGACCGGCACCATCATCAGGACCTCGCGCCGGGCACCTGACTCGATCAGCGCCCGGCGACCGGCCTCGCGGACGTCTCCGGCCTGGGCGTGCAGCACGTCGGCCAGCGGCGTGCCGCGCTCGACGGCGATCGCGACGCCCTCGGCGAACCGGGAGACCACGGCCAGTCCGGAGCGCGCGGCGAGCTCGTCGAAGGCGCGAGCGATCGGGGTGCCGGTGCGGACCTGGGCGAGCACGCGGGCCAGCTCGGCGGACAGCTCGCCCTGGGTGCGGCGTACGACGCGGGTCAGCGCAGCGACCGGGCTCTCCCCCGCCGCCACCGCGAGTGCCAGGAGCTCGGCGATGGTCGGGAACTCCTGCAGGATCAGCCGTTCGCGATGGGTGACCTGGGCGGTGAGCCGGTTCTCGCGCAGCAGCACGCCGAGCACGAACGCGATCGCACAGAAGATCAGCAGCGGCACCGAGCGCTCGGGCGACGAGGCGGCGATCAGCGCCGACGGCACCGCCACGATCGCGAAGGCGACCAGCCCCCAGACCACCTGCTCGACACGGAACTGAGCGACGTCCATCTCGAGACCAGCGCGCTGGAGGCGACGACGTACCGATGCACTGCCGCCGAGCACGCGCTCGACGACCTGTCCCGCAGCCGACAGCCACGGCCCGAAGACCCCGGCGAACGCGTTGGACGAGGAGACCGGCGCCGGCAGCGTGTCCGGCCGCGGCAGGTCGCGCACGTAGGGCAGGACGCGCACCGCGATCGGCGTACGGCGCGCGTCGAGGATCGCCGTCGCGGTCAACCACACGCCGAGTCCGAGCATCGCGCCGAGCAGGGCGCCCACCAACGGGCTCACGAGAGGATCCGCCGCTCGGTCGGCAGCTGGCCGATGCGCACCATCACGCGGTACGCGAACGCACACAGCACCGCGCCGCCCACGAGGACGACGACACCGGCACCCGTGGAGTAGCGCTGGATCACGTCCGGCTGGAAGCACATCAGCAGCAGGACGAGCCACGGCGCCGCCACCGCCAGCCGGGCGCCGTTGACGGTCCAGGCCTGCCGGGACTGCAGCTCGGCGCGCGTCCGGGCGTCGTCGCGCAGGAAGCCGGAGAGGCTGCGGAGCAGTCGCCCGAGGTCACCACCGCCGACCTCGCGCGCCACTCGCAGGCTCTCCACGACCCGGTCGCCCACCGGGTCGGCCAGCCGGTCCTTCAGCCGGTCGAGCGAGTCGCCGAACTTCCCGCTGACCTGGTAGTCGAGCGCGAACCCGGCGAACGGCTCGCGCAGCGGCTCAGGACCACGCTCCGAGAGGGCGGAGAGCGCTTCGGGCAGCGACATCCCGGCGCGTACGGCGCTGGCCAGGTTGTCGACCGCCTCGGGCCACACCTCGGCGAACTCTCGCTGCCGTCGGCGGGCCCGACCCTTGATGACCGCGACCGGGAGGTAGCCGCCCATGGCACCGAACACCAGCGCCACCGGGACGGTGCGCGAGGCCACGAGGACGACGGCCGTCGCGGTGAACGCGCAGACGCCGCACACGAGCAGGAAGCCGGCCACGCTCACCTCGCCGAGCCCGGCCGTCGCGAGCAGCGGACGCAGTCGCGAGGTGGCCGGAGGCCTGGTCGGCGTCGACGGCGCCCGGAACGACGACCAGATCAGGATCAGTCCGACCCCGAAGAGCAGTCCGAGCACCGCACCCATCAGCGCGCCTCGTGCAGGATCCGGTGGACGTCGATGCCGACTCGCTCGAAGGACTCCAGCCGGGTCGGCATCCCACCCGTGGGCAGCAGGTCTCCGCCCTGGCGGAGGAAGACCGGCTCGGTCTCGACGATGTCGTTCTCGACCCGTCCGGGAACGGCGACGATCTCGTTGACGCGGCGTACGCCGGCATGGTCGATGCCGAGGTGCACCACCAGATCGACCGAGCTCGCCACCGTCGGGACCACGAAGCGCGCAGAGATGTTCTCGCCCGCGAGCAGCGGCAGGGTGCAGAGCTTCACCAGCGCCTCCCGCGCGCTGTTGGCGTGCAGCGTCGCGAGACCCGGGAGCCCGGCGTTGAGGGCCAGCAGGAGGTCGAGGCACTCGGCCGCCCGGACCTCGCCGACGATGATCCGCGTCGGACGCATCCGCAGCGTCTCGCGCACCAGGTCGCGCAGCGACACCTCGCCGGTGCCCTCCAGCCCGGCCTGGCGCGTCTGCATCGCCACCCAGTCGGGATGGCTGAAGCGCAGTTCGAAGACTTCCTCGGCCGAGATGATCCGGTCGCCGCCGGGGATCGCCGCGGCCAGGCAGTTCAGGAAAGTTGTCTTGCCTGCTTGAGTTCCGCCCGCGACGACGATGTTCTGCCCCGCCAGGACGGCTGCCTCGAGGAAGCGCGCCGCTCCGCTGGGCAGCGAGCCGAGGCGGACGAGGTCGTCGAGTCGCGCGGCCTTGAGCACGAACTTGCGGATGTTCACGGCCGCGAACTCGCGGCTGATGCCTTCCAGCACGACGTGCAGCCGGTGTCCCGCCGGGAGCATCGCGTCGACGAACGGCTGGGACAGGTCGATGCGCCGGCCGCTCGACTTCAGCATCCGCTCGACCAGCTCCTGCACCTCGGCCTTGCCGAGGATGACGTTGGTCAGCTCGTGCCGACCGTTGCGCGCGACGAACACCCGGCTCGGGTCGTTGATCCAGATCTCCTCGACCTCGGGATCGTCGAGGAACGGTTGCAGCGGCCCGAACCCGGAGACCCGTGCGACCAGCTCACCGATCACGCCGACCGGGTCGGGCACCGGCGTCACGACGCCGGTGAGGCTGCGCTCGTCGTGCGCGCGGACGACCTCCTCGGCGATCCGGCGGACACGAGTGATCTCGAGCTGCGGGTCGACCCCTTCGCGGCGTACGGCGGAACGCACCTGCTGGTCGAGGTCAGCCACCAGCTCGACCGAGGGAGTTCCCGAGACGTCCACGGACATGAAGCGGTTCTACCCCCACATTTCCGAGACCGAAACCACGGATCTCGCTCCTGTGGACAACGTCGTCACAGGGGTCTCAGGAGATGACGGGCGGCGCACCGATGTCGGAGTCCTACGTAGAGGGGCCACGTGGACCCCTCTACGTAGGACTCGAGGGGTGTACCGTGAGAGCCCTACCCGGATGGTGGTCGGCATGGCGCTCAGATCCCCTGGCCCGCACCGTGACGGCGCTGCTAGTGGCCGCCGCACTGGTCGCGACACCCAGCTCAGCCGAGGCGCGGCAGTACGTGCACACGATCCTCGCGGCGACATGTACGAGGTCAGGTGTCGCCCTACCGCACCGACCGGACAGCCAACGCGCTCGCCCAGGATCCGGCCGCCGGCCTAGGACCGCCCGCGCCACCTTCGCCACGACGGCGAGCACCGTGTTCAGCCCGGAGATCGCGACGGTCGTGCGCGCCACCCGGGGCGGCAGGTCCGCCGCGCAGACCGCCGTACGCAGCGCCGCGGCGGTGTCGGTCGCGTGGATGAGCACCGCCTGGGTGCGGGCGCGCTCCTGCGCGGCGCCGGTGAGGGTGAGCAGGTCGTAGCCGAGGACGATCGTGCGGACGCCGAACATCCGGAAGGCGTAGTAGCGGCTCGGTCGTCGTCGGGTCGGTGCTGGTCCGCCGGACCAGGACGTGCGGGGCGACCAGGCCGAGGGTGCCGTTGACGATCCGGATGACGGCCAGGAGGCGAGCAGCAGTCATCTCCCGAGTGCATCACAGCGACGGTGTCGTGGTCTGTACCAAGCAGACGCGGTGCACCCCGCGCTCACATACTGAAGGGGTTCGTCCCGAGTCACTCGGAACGCGCTCCCCGGACGGGTATCTGTCGCCCTCGGACGTCTCTCCTGACTCGTGTAGGAGAGGAGCCCCGATGCCCATCACCGCGCCGGACCTGCTCGACATGGAACAGGACGCGATCGACGACCTCTGGCGCGGCCTCGACACGGGTCCGATCCCCGACGGCGAGGGTGAGGGCACGGTCCTGATCGCCCCCGGCACGATCCTCAGCGACGCGGCGGCGACGATCGCGCACGTGGTCGCGTGGAAGGGCAAGCGGTTCGACGCCGCGAAGGGCGAGCTGATCAACGAGATCGGGCCGTTCGGCCATCGCGCCGTACCGGCCAAGGTGTACGTCGGCGAGAGCTGGTTCGACCACCGGCCCGCCATCGTCCTCGACTACGCGGAGAGCGGCGTGCTCGCGCGCCACATCCGCGACGAGATCCGCGAGGTGGGCGGCGGGCTCTACCTCGGCATCGCCTACTGGGACGAGGACAAGGTCCTCAACTTCTCGCTCCAGTTCGGGCAGGAGGAGTGATGAGCACCGCCGACAAGCCGTTCCAGCTCAACTTCCTCTGGCGGGCGTACGACGCCTTCGCGACCGAGGTCGACCACACCCTCGGCTGGGACCGGCTCCCCAAGCTGCTCGGACTGTTCGACCTCGTCGGCATCCGCAACGTCCTGCGCGAGCACAACCTGCACGACACCTCGCGCCAACCGGCCGTCGACGCGGTCGAGGCGCCGGAGTGGGACCCGAAGTTCGAGACCCAGCGCACCGTCGACGGCAGCTGGAACGACCTGGACAACCCGACGATGGGGATGGCCGGCACCAGGTTCGGCCGCAACGTCCCGATCGCGCACACCTGGCCCGACGAGGACCGGCTGCTCGAGCCGAACCCGCGCACCGTGAGCCGCCGGCTGATGACCCGCGACGAGCTGCTGCCCGCGACCGCGGGCAACGCGCTGATCGCGGCCTGGCTGCAGTTCATGATCCGCGACTGGTTCAAGCACGGCCCCAGCCCGACCGAGAACCCCTGGACGCTCGAGCTCGACCCCGACGACGACTGGCCCGCTCCCCCGCTGCTGGTGCACCGGACCCCGCCCGACCCGACCACGCCGCCGGACAGCGACCTGCCGCCGACGTACGTCAACGTCAACACGCACTGGTGGGACGGCTCCCAGCTCTACGGCAACAGCGCCGCCGAGCAGGCGTTCCTGCGCGCCCACGAGGGCGGACGGCTGCGGCTGGTCGACGGCCTGCCGCCGATCCCCGACGACCCGGCGCACAACCCGACGCTCGTCCCCGGCTTCTGGCTCGGCCTCGGGATGATGCAGACGCTCTTCGTGCAGGAGCACAACAGCGTCTGCGAGATGCTCGCCGAGGCCTACCCCGGCTGGGACGACGAGCGACTCTTCCAGCGCGCCCGGGTGATCACCTCCGCGCTGCTGGCCAAGATCCACACCATCGAGTGGACCCCGGCCGTGACGGCGCACCCGACGGCGGCCGCCGGCCTGCACGCCAACTGGTACGGCCTGGCCGGCCAGAAGCTCGGCCACCTCCTCGACCGCGTCGTCCAGGACGAGATCCTCACCGGCATCCCCGGGCACCGAGACCGACCACTACGGCGTCCCGTACGCGCTCACCGAGGAGTTCGTCGCGGTCTACCGGATGCACCCGCTGCTCCCCGACCGCTTCGACTTCCGCGCGGCCGCCGACGACAGCACCACGCTCGGGTCGCGCGAGTTCGACGAGCTCACCGGCCCCGCCGCCGTCGACGTGATGAAGGGGCAGGACCTCGGCGACCTGCTCTACACGTTCGGCACGATGAACCCCGGCCTGGTCTGCCTGCACAACTTCCCGCGCTACCTCCAGACCTTCACCCGCCCCGACGGGCAGCTGATGGACCTCGCCTCGGTCGACATCGTCCGCAGCCGCGAGCTCGGGGTGCCGCGCTACACCGACTTCCTGCGGCTGCTGCACAAGGAGGTGCCGGAGTCGTTCGACGACCTCACCTCCAACGAGCAGTGGGCGCGCGAGCTGGAGGAGGTGTACGACGGCGACCTCGACAGCGTCGACCTGCTCTCCGGGATGTACGCCGAGGACCGGCCCGAGGGCTTCGCGTTCAGCGACACCGCGTTCCGGATCTTCATCCTGATGGCCTCGCGCCGGCTGAACAGCGACCGGTTCTTCACCGACAGCTTCACCGAGGAGGTCTACACCCCCGAGGGGCTGGCCTGGGTCGAGGAGAACACGATGGGCACCGTGCTCAAGCGGCACTGCCCGGCGCTCGCGTCGTACGTCGACGCCACCGACAACGCCTTCGCGATCTGGGAGCGACCCGGCGCCTAGACGAACGCCAGCAGCGACAGACCGGCGAACCCGACCAGCACCCACGCCTCCAGCGGCCGCCCACCGCGACGCTGCGGGTTCGGCGCCGCGAGCCCGCTCGCTGAGGAGTACGACGGTCAGGCCGACCATCAGGACCAGGGAGTGGCTCAGCGCCATCGCGAGCATGATCGGCCAGCACTCGACGACGCAGCGGCCGGCGGACCGGACCCCGGAGCGGGCCAGGTCGAGGTCGGCCGCGAAGCCGGAGGCCGCGCCCAGCCGCAGCGGGGCGCACCGGCGGACCAGCCGACGGCGCGGCACCGAGACCTGCCAGGCCGCGGCCAGCAGCAGTGCCACCGGCAGGAGGGGCGAGCCGTGGTGGCCGACGCCGAGCACCACCAGCACCGCCACGAGGGCGGCGCCGACGAGCGAGCCACACACGCCAGGTAGGACAGGACGAACACGACCATCGAGCGGTGCCGCCTCGACCGGAGGCTGCGCAGGCCGACGGCGCGGACGTGGTGCGCCGCGACGGGCAGCATCATCGCCGGCACCATCAGCAGCCAGTGCACGAAGCCGTCGGCCCAGGTGGCGGCGAAGCCGTGCGCATGAGCGATCGGCTGGAGGCTCACCCACACCAGAGCGAGCCACGCGGCCGCGGCGACGGCGTACACCCACCACTCGGGGTGCCAGGCGAAGGAGCGACGGGCCAACGAGACCGACGCGCCGGCGTACGACGCGCGACGACCGGGGCGGCGAGCGCCATCAGTCGACCATGATCGCGACGCGACGGGCGCGCAGGTCGGGTTCGAGCGGCTCGACCTCGCTGCGCGGCGCGTCGGCCTGCGCGGGTCGGCCCGGGACCTCGGTGCTGAAGCTGACGTCGACGCGTCCGTCGTCCCAGCGTCCGTCCTCGGCGAGCCGGTCGCGCAGGGCGGTGATGTCGAAGACCGCGGTGAGCCCCTCGGCCGCGTGCTGGTCGTTGGTCTGCGAGGTCTCGGCCAGGCCGAAGGTGGAGAACGAGCCCGCGCGCAGCTCGGGGAAGTCGCGCGGGTCGGCACCCTCGGGCACGTTGACGTAGACGCCGTACAGCGGCGCGGCGCTGCTGCCCGTGACGCCCTCCACCCGCAGGTAGGCGCGCGGCGACGGTCCGGAGTCGAGCGACCGGTCCCGCGAGGGGCGCTCGGTGTCGACGGTGACGGGTTCGGCGCTCGCGAGGGAGACGTCGTCGGTGGCCCCGAGCAGCTGGGGTGGCATGGACTCCTCCTGCGGGGTGAGGGCACGGTCGCGCTCGGTCTCCGGACCGGGCGGCGGCGCCAGGACCGACGGGGCCTCGACGCTCTCGTAGACGTAGTCGAGGAACTCGGTGTCCAGCACCTCACCGACCGACCAGGTGAGCTCCGCGCCCTCGGGCCCGGGGAACGTGAACGTGGTGTCGAGGAACGCCGGGTCGCCGGTCGGGTTCAGGTGGCTCTCGTCGGCCCGCAGCCAGACCTCCCAGAGCCGGTCGATGTTGGCGTGGTGCAGCCAGAAGAGCGGGTCGAGGCCGGCGGTGAAGAACGACCCCATCCAGCCGGGGTCGAGGAGCTGGCCGAACTCGTCGTAGTCGTTGCCGACCAGCGAGTGCACCGCGCCGTGCGGCACGTTCTCGAGCAGCCCGCGCTCGCCGCCGTCGAAGCTGAGGTCGGAGCGCTCGCCGCCGCCGAAGGTCGTCTGGCCGCTCGGGGTGGAGTACACCGGAGCGACCAGCGTCTGGAGCACCGTCTCCCCCACCTGGACCGGGTCGATGTCGCCGTAGAACGGCAGGCCGGCCTTCGCGGTCTGCGAGCGCTCCTCGGTCTGGAGGTTGTTGTCGGCCAGGGTCAGGTCCAGGAACGCCGGCGGCACCGCAGCCTTCTTCGGGCTGTCCGGGTCGATGGCGTACCAGTACGGCAGCGCCCACTGGTCGTCCTCGAGGTGGAACTGGATGATCCGCTCGAACGCCGCGAGGTACATCCGGTGCCACGGCAGGAAGAACCAGCTGCCGTGCTGGCAGCTGCACCACAGCGGGTTGCTGGTGTCGGGTTCGCCGTTGTCGTCGGAGCGCCCGTGGATCGCGGCCTGGAACTGCCAGCACGTCGGGTCGAACGGCGGCCCGCTCGCCGGGTCGAGACCCCGCATCGTCGCGACAGCGCGCTCGTAGGCCTGCAGCACCGCCGGCCAGTCGCCCTCGGCGTCTGTCGCGTTCCAGACATCCACCCGGGTCCGTGCCATCCCCTCATCCTGCTCGCTCGGCACCGGTGCCGGTAGACGACGATTTGGTGAGGAAACCCGCCAAAGAACACCGAGCCGGTACGACGACCGCAGGCCCTACGCTGACGACGTGGCAGAACACCGCGTCCGGGCCGCCCGCTGGGTGACCCGCGCCGACCCCGGCGGCCTGCTGTACGGCGCCATCGTCAGCGCCGCTGTCCTGGTGACGGTCAGCGCACACGCCGAGGGCACCGACCACGTGATCCTCGCGACCGCCGGCTTCCTGGTCGTCTACTGGATGGCCCACGTCTACATCGAGACGCTGTCGACCCAGTTCCGCGGCGACCACAACCCGTTCGCGCGCCGGCTCCAGCACGCGGCCGGGCACGAGGCGAGCGTGCTCAAGGGCGGGGCGCCGGCGATCGTGGTCTACGCGCTGGCCTCGCTGCTCGGTGCGGACGCGTCGAACGCGGCCGCTGTCGCGGCGTACTTCTCGGTCGCGCTGCTCGTCGTGATCGGCTACCTCGGCGCGCACCAGGCCGGCGTACGCGGCTGGCCGCTGCTCGGCGAGGTGGCCGCCGCCGGCAGCTTCGGCCTCCTGATCGTGGCCGGCAAGGCCTTGCTGCACTGAGGGTCAGGGCCGGTCGGGGCCGATCCGGCCGAGCACCTCGAACAGCCGGTCGCTGATCCGGCCGAAGAACCGGCGCGAGTACGGACGCGTGAGCCTGATCAGGCCGAGCGCCACCAGCCACGCGCCCAGCACCATCAGCCCGGCCGGCAGCAGCACGCTGCGCAGGAACAGGGAGACCTCGGTGACCGTCCAGTCCGCGTCGGAGAGCGCGCAGCGGTCGGTGTCGAACCCGGCCTGCCCGCAGTGCGCACTGGTGAACGACTCCCCCATCACGCCCTGCAGGGTCGCCACGTCGTAGACCTCGCTGCCCGCCTCGTCGGACAGCCCGCGCGGCGAGGGGTGCGCGGCCATCCACGACGCGAGCACCTTCGTCATCTCGCGGTGGCCGCGCTCGTTGGGGTGCAGGCTGTTGTGCAGCCAGCCCATCGGGTTGGCGAGCTGGTCGATCAGGCCCTCGGTGTCGCTGATCGCGAGGAAGTTGACGCCCAGCGCGTCCTGGTTGGAGCCGGTGTCGCAGATCCGCATCTGCGCGTCCTCGAGCACCGTCTTCATCGCGGCCACGTAGTAGAACCCGTGCTCCTGGGCGGCCTTCTGCACGACGTTGTCGAGCTGGGTCACGAACCCGTTGAGGAAGCGGTGCTCCTGCGACTCCAGCAGCGAGTAGCCGCAGTTCTTCCGCACGGCGTTGATCGGCTGCGGGTAGGGCACGACCAGCACCGGTACGTCGTCGCCGACCGCGCTCCGGATCTCGTCGTACGCCGTGTCGAGCCGGTCGGCCACCTGCTGCAGCCGGCTCAGCCACTGCTCGCCCCGCTGCACGCAGTTGCCGGGGGCGATGCACGCGATCGCGAGGTCCGCGAACCCTGCGTCGTTGCCGCCGATGCTGACCAGCACGAGCGGCACGGTCGCGCCGGCCTCGCGCAGCGCGGCGAGCTCCTGCAGCTGCGTCGCCGGGTTGCCGCCGGGCGGCTCGCCGGCGTACTGCGGCCTGCTCCAGAGGTTGGAGCCCACCGCGCCCGAGCACGCGAAGAAGGCGAGCCGGGAGCCGAAGTCGGCGGCAGCGGGGTCCTCGAGGATCAGGTGGGCGTACGCCGTCGGCGCCCGCCGGCACTCGTTGGGCTCGTCCCCACCGGGGCTGTTGGTGCCGTCGTAGAACCTCTGCGCGCCCTCCCCGGACATGTAGGAGTCGCCGAGCGAGACCAGCACCCGGTCGCCGTCCGACACGGTCGCGCTCGACACCGGGGAGCCCACCACGTCGGCGTCCAGCGGGACGACGCGCGGGAAGGCGCTCCACACCAGGGCCACGAGCGTGGCCACCAGCACGACGTCGGCCTGGCCGTCGGCGGCGATGGCCAGCAGGAGCACCAGCAGGACGGCGACGCCGATCCACACGAAGTACCAGTCGATCGCCGCTGCTGGCGAGCCAGACGGCCCCCGCGGCGAGGACGACGACGCCGGCCCCTGCGAACAGGCGCGGGCGCAGTCCGCTCGCGGGCGAGCACGTCCGCGGAGAGCAGGGTCACGGCCACCGGCCCGAGGAGCAGGGCCCCGAGTGCGACGTACAGGCCGGTGGGGTTGGTGGTCCCCACCCAGATGCCGCCGACGACCGCCACGCCGACCAGGACCAGCAGCACCAGCCCGATCGGCCGGCGCAGGCGCGTCCAGCTGCGCATCTCGCCGACCAGGTGCCCCAGGGTGATGAACGCGCCGACGATGCAGAACAGCCCGTAGCCGTCGGTGGCGCCCGCCCGGAAGAAGCTGATCGCCAGGACCACCGCGACGACGGTCAGCGCCAGCGGCACCAGGATGCGCTGCCAGGCGGGCAGCTGGCGCTGCCGGCGCACCCGGCGCACGGTCATGTTGGCGACGCCGGCGGCGGCCAGCAGCAGGGCGGCCGCGACGATCACCACCCACGGGTGGCGCTGCGACCCGGTGAACAGGACCGCCAGCGCGGCGAGGCCGTACAGCGCCACGGAGACGACGAAGCCCCACCGGGACTCCCGGTCCAGCGCCATCCCAGCCCTCCCGCCGCAGGGTGTGGGACCTACGTTCCTCCCGCGACACGGGCCGTGCAATCACGACACGAGGGTGTCGCTGGGTCAAGACAGGGCTACCTTGACGTTTGAGCGCGTCAGGAGCGGGCAACCTGACCGTGGCGGACCCCACCGAGGTTCGCCGCCGTCCGCCGTATCTCGGGAACGGCGGACGTTTCACGTCCAGGCGTCTCAGGCGTCGATCGTGAAGAGATCGCCCTCGTCCTGCACCCGCTCGAGGACCTCCTCGAAGCGCAGGTGCTCCAGCGCCAGCTCGTCGTCGGCGCCTTCCTCGACCTCCGCCCAGGTGCGCGGGGCCGCGACCATGGGGAGCTCCCGCCCGCGCATCGAGTACGGCGAGATGGTGGTCTTCGCGCCGGTGTTCTGCGACCAGTCGAGGAACACCTTGCCGCTGCGCCGGGCCTTGGTCATCTGCGCGACCACCAGCTTGGGGTGCGCGGACTGGAGCTCCTCGGCGACCTCCTTGGCGTAGTCGCGCACCTCCTCGTAGGTGCGCTTCCCGTCGAGCCCGGCGTACAGGTGCAGCCCCTTGGAGCCGCTCGTCACCGGGACGCACTCCAGCCCGTCCTGCTCGAGCCGGTCGCGGACCAGCAGCGCGACCTGGGCGCACTCCCCCAGTCCCGCCGGCTCGCCGGGGTCGAGGTCGACCACCAGCCGGTTGGGGTTGCGGACCTTGCCCTGCTTGCTGACCGTCCACTGGTGCACGTGCAGCTCGAGCGCGGCGAGGTTGACCGCCCAGGTGAGGGACGCCAGCGAGTCGATGATCGGGAAGGTCAGCTCACCCTCCTCGCCGGACGCCGAGCGCGACCCGGTCGTCGGCACCGCCACCGTGCGCACCCAGCGGGGCGTCCCGCCGGGGACGTTCTTCTCGAAGAACGACTGCTCGCTGGTGCCGTTGGGCCACCGGATCCGGGTCACGGCCCGGTCGGCGAGGTGCGGCAGCATCACCGGCGCCACCTGCGCGTAGTAGTTCAGGACCTCGGCCTTGGTGGTGCCGGTGCGCGGGTACATCACCTTCTCGAGGTTCACCAGCGTCAGGTGGTGGCCGTCGACCTCGACCGGCGTCTCGGTCCGCGACTCCTTGGGCACGCCTCAGCGACCGATCGCGATCACGGGCACGCGGGCCGGGTCGAGGCGGACCATCGCGGAGCGCATGAACGCGCGCGGCACGGACACGCACCCCGCGGTCGCCCCGCTGCCGTTGACGTGCAGGAAGATCCCGGCGCCGCGGTGGCGCACCTGCTGCCGGTTGAACGAGGTGTTCACGGCGTACTCGTACTGGCGTCCGCGTAGTCGCGCAGCCGCTCGGAGGTGTTCGGCCCGGACTTCAGCCACCAGCGGAAGCCGCCCTGGGCCTTGTTGCGGTAGCGGTTGTAGAAGTCCGACTGGTTGTCCTGCACCCAGTAGTCACCGGCGCGGATCTTCCGGTAGGGCAGGTCCCACGCCGCGGCGCGCGTGTGCGTGCCGAAGGATCCGAGCAGCCGGTAGCTGCCGAGCGGGGTCGTGCCGGTGCCCTGCTTGCGCTTCGTGCCGACCACGAGCCCGCCGTACCCGATGCGGCCGTTGGTGGTCTGCCGGACCGCCTGCCAGCCGCCGCTGGTCTTCCGCCAGAACGTGATCCGCGCGTGCCACGAGCGGGTGCGGTTGACGGTGATCACCTGGGTGGTGCCGGCCCCCAGCGACACCGTCACGCCGTCCAGCCGCACCGTGGCTGCCGCCGCCGGCGCCGTGGGCGCGAGCGTCGCGGCCAGCACGAGCACGAGCGCGGGGACGAGGGTGGCGAGGCGAGGGGTGGTCACGTCAGGTCACTCCAGGTCCGAGGGGGTGAGGTCCGTGCGGACGCCACGGTACGCCGGTTGGCGCAGCCGTCCGTCGCTGGTGATCCGCAGGTACTGCACGTCGACGACGAGGAACGGCTCGACCCAGACCGTGCCCAGCCGGTCGAGCCGCGGCAGCTCGGTGTCGAAGGGCGAGTCCGGCACGACGCGGGGCGTGAGCAGGTCTCCGAGCAGCTTGCCGGCCTTGCCGGCGATGCCGCTGCCGACCCGGCCGCGGAAGGAGAGCCCGGTGGCCGTCGGCTGCCCGACCAGCACCGCGCCCAGCCGGTTCTCCGACCCGACCTCGTGCCGGTAGCCACCGACCACGAAGGAGCCGGTCGGGCGGATCGGGAACTTCAGCCAGTCCTTGCTGCGCAGCCCGGGCCGGTAGCGCGAGGACAGCCGCTTGCTGACGATGCCCTCGAGCCCCTGCTGCTCGGCCGCGGACTGCAGCATCTCGCCGTCGTCGTAGGTCGGCGGGACCTGCCAGGCCACGTCGTCCAGTCCCAGCGCCAGCAGGCGTTCGCGACGCTCGGAGAGGGGCAGGTCGCACAGGTCCTCGCCGTCGAGGCGCAGCAGGTCGAAGGCGATCAGGGTCACCGGGTTGCGCTCCGCCAGCCGGCGCGCGCGGGCCGCGTCGCGCACGTGCATCCGGTCCTGGAGTGCGCCGAACGTCGGGACGCCCTCCCCCAGCGCGACCACCTCGCCGTCGAGCAGGAAGTCCCCGGCGACCTCGGCCAGGCCGGCCAGCTCCGGGAACGAGACGGTGACGTCGTTCTCGTTGCGGGAGTAGACGCGCAGCCGGTCCGTCGTACGGTCCACCAGCACGCGCATCCCGTCCCACTTGACCTCGTGCACCCAGTCCGCCCCGGAAGGCACGTGGGTCCCCTTGGTCGCGAGCATCGGCAGCACGTCGGGCAGACTACGCAAGTGGAATCCACCGCAGCGCCGTACGCCGTGATCGGCGCCGGGCCGTCCGGGCTGGCAGCAGCACGCAACCTGCAGCGGTTCGGGATCCCGTGGACCGGCTTCGAGCTGGGCGACGACGTCGGCGGGCTGTGGAACATCAGGGGTCCGAGGAGCACCGTCTACGAGTCGGCGCACCTGATCTCCTCGCGCACGACCACGGAGTTCAGCGAGTACCCGATGAAGTCCTCGGTCGCCGACTACCCCAGCCACCGCGAGCTGCTCGACTACTTCACCGACTTCGCCGACCACTACGGGCTGCGCGACGGGTTCACCTTCGGCACCGAGGTGGAGCGGATCGAGCCGGTCGACGGCGCGTGGAAGGTCACGGCGAACGGGCGTACGACGACCCACGCCGGCGTGCTCATCGCCAACGGCACCCTGAGCGAGCCCAACGTCCCGACCTTCGCCGGCTCTTCGACGGGACGGTGATGCACACCAGCGACTACAAGAGCGCGACCGTCTTCGCCGGCAAGCGGGTGCTGGTCATCGGCGCCGGCAACTCGGGCTGTGACATCGCGGTCGACGCGGTGCACCACGCGGATTCCGTCGACCTCAGCGTGCGGCGCGGCTACCACTTCGTGCCGAAGTACCTGTTCGGCAAGCCGTCCGACACCCTCAACCAGGGCAAGCCGCTGCCGCCGCGCATCAAGCAGGCGATCGACTCCCGGGTGCTGCGGATGTTCACCGGCGACCCGACGCGGTTCGGCTTCCCGGAGCCGGACCACAAGATCTACGAGTCCCACCCGATCGTGAACAGCCTGGTGCTGCACCACCTCGGTCACGGCGACATCCGGGTGCGCAAGGACGTCGAGCGCCTCGACGGCAGCGGCGTCGTGTTCGTCGACGGGACCCGCAGCGACTACGACCTGATCGTGCTCGCGACCGGGTACCGGCTGCACTACCCGTTCGTGGACCCGGCCCTGCTCGACTGGACCGGGATGGCGCCGGACCTCTACCTGAACGTGTTCAGCCGGCGCGACCCGAACCTGTTCGTCCTCGGCATGATCGAGGCCTCCGGCATCGGCTGGCAGGGGCGCTACGAGCAGGCCGAGCTGGTGGCCAGCGCGATCCGGGCACGGGCGGTCGCTCCCGACCGAGCGCGGGCGTTCGACGAGCGGCTGCAGGGCCCGCCTCCCGACCTCTCGGGCGGATATCGCTACCTCGGGATCGAGCGGATGGCCTACTACGTGAACAAGGACGCCTACCGGGGCGCCGTACGCCGGGAGATCGAGGCACTCGGGGTGCAGCCGTGAGCCCGCTCCTGACCGCGCTGGCGACCGACGTCGACGACATCAAGATCGTCTTCAACGAGTCCTCGCTGACCACGCTCAAGATCGTCATCGGGCTGATCCTGTTCGGGATCGCGCTGGACACCGACGTGGAGGACTTCAAGCGCGCCGCGAGGCGTCCCGGCACGATCGCCATCGGCGTCGGCGCGCAGTTCCTGCTGCTGCCGGCGATCACGTTCCTGCTGACGCTCGCGCTCGACGTCCGCGGCTCGGTGGCGCTCGGCATGATCCTCGTGGCCTGCTGCCCACCGGGCAACGTGTCCAACATCCTGACCCACCGGGCGGGAGGCGACGTCGCCCTGTCGGTGTCGATGACCGCGGTGAGCAACCTGCTGGCGATCGTGCTGATGCCGCTGAACATGGCCTTCTGGGGCGGGCTCCACCCCACCGGCAGCAAGCTGCTGGAGGACATCGACCTCCCGCCGTCGCAGATGCTGGTCGAGGTCGGGCTCGTGATCGGCGTGCCGTTCGTCCTCGGCCTGACGCTCGCGCGACTGGTCCCGACGTTCGCGTCGGCGGCGCACAAGGTCGTCGGCCCGGTCTCCTTCGTCGGGCTCGCCGGCGATCATCGTGATCGGCATCGCGAAGAACTGGGACGTCTTCGTGCACTACATCGGCATCGTCCTGGTCGTGGTGTTCCTGCACGACGCCCTGGCCCTGCTGCTCGGCTGGTCGATCGGCCGCGCCACCCGGCTGCCTCCCGCGAGCGTCAAGGCGATGACGTTCGAGGTCGGCGTCCGCAACGCCGGGCTCGGGCTGCTCCTGGTGTTCACCTACTTCGACGGCCTCGGCGGGATGGCGCTGGTCGCGGCGTGGTGGGGCATCTGGGACATCATCGCGGGCCTCGCCGTGGCGGTCGTCTGGCGCCGGCGTACGACGGCACGGGAAGCGGTCGCCGCATGAGGGTCCTCGTCACCGGGGGCAGCGGCTTCCTCGGCACCTCGGTCGTGGCGGGACTGCTCGAGGGCGGCCACGACGTCGTCAGCGCGGACCTGCGCGTCCCGGAGGACCACCAGCCCGGCACCCACGTCGTGATGGACGTGCGCGACCCGGGACGCGTCAACGAGGTCGTGCACGAGTGGGAGCCCGAGGTCGTCGTCCACCTCGCCTCGATCGTGACGCCGGGCAAGGGCTCGACCCGCGAGCTCGAGCGTGCGGTCGACGTCGACGGCACGCCGCTACGTGCTGGACGCCTGCCTGTCGCACGGCGTGCGCCGCGTCGTGGTCTCCTCGAGCGGCGCGGCCTACGGCTACCACCCGGACAACCCGGCGTGGATCACCGAGGACCAGCCGGTCCGGGGCAACGAGGAGTTCGCCTACGCCCACCACAAGCGGCTGGTCGAGGAGATGCTCGCCGACCTGCGAGCGACACGTCCGCAGCTCGAGCAGGTGGTGCTGCGCATCGGCACCATCCTCGGCGAGCGCGTCGACAACCAGATCACTGCGCTCTTCCAGCGACCGCGGCTGCTGAAGATCCGCGGCTCGGAGTCGCCGTTCGTGTTCATCTGGGACACCGACGTCGCCGCGATCATCCAGCGGGCGGTGACCGGTGAGGTGACCGGCGTCTTCAACGTCGCCGGCGACGGGGCGATGACGGTCAGCGAGATCGCCGCGGCGCTCGGCAAGGGCACGATGACGGTTCCCGAGCCGGTGCTGCGTCGCGTCCTCGCCGTGGGCAGGCGGCTGGGCGCCACGGCGTACGGACCGGAGCAGACGAAGTTCCTGCAGTTCCGTCCGGTGCTCGACAACACCCGCCTGAAGGACGTCTTCGGCTACGTGCCGTCGTACACCAGCGCCGAGGCCTTCGAGGCATGGCGGGTGGCGCATCGCTTGTGAGACCGGGCATCCTGTTCACATGCGCGCAATCTGGAAAGGTGCCGTCTCCTTCGGCCTCGTCAGCGTCCCGGTGAAGCTGTACTCCGCCACGGAGAGCAAGGACATCTCCTTCCGCCAGGTCCACGCCAAGGACGGCGGCCGGATCAAGTACCAGCGGGTCTGCAGCATCGACGGCGAAGAGGTGGAGTACGCCGACATCGCCAAGGGCTACGAGACCGAGGACGGCGAGATGGTCATCCTCACCGACGAGGACATGGCCAGCCTGCCCTCGGAGAGCAGCCGCGAGATCAGCGTCGAGAAGTTCGTGCCCAGCGAGCAGATCGACCCGATGCTCTTCGAGAAGAGCTACTACCTCGAGCCCGAGAAGACCGGCGCCAAGCCCTATGCCCTGCTGCGCGAGGCCCTCGAGGCGGCCGACCGGATGGCGCTGGTGACCGTCTCGCTGCGCAACCGGATGTCGCTGGCGGTGCTCCGCGTGCGCGACGACGTGATCGTGATGCAGACGATGATGTGGCCCGACGAGATCCGGAAGCCCGACTTCGGCTCGGTGGACACCAGCGAGGCAAAACCGGCAGAAGTCAAGATGGCCACCATGCTCGTGGACACCCTGGCCGGCGACTTCGACGCCGACGAGTTCGAGGACGACTACCGCGAGGCCGTCGAGACACTGGTGAAGGCGAAGATCGAGGGCGGCGAGGTCAAGCGCACGCCCGAGACCAAGAAGTCCTCGGGCGAGGTGGTCGACCTGCTCGCCGCCCTGCAGCGCAGCGTGGACGCCGCCAAGACGGCCCGCGGAGAAAGCACCAATTCGGACGATTCCGGAAAGACGGAAAAGAGCGGCAAAAAGGCCGCCAAGAAATCCGCGTCCTCGAAATCGAAGACCGCGAAGAAGACCGCGAAGAAGAGCGCCAGCAAGAAGGCTGCGGACAAGAAGGCCAGCTGAACACGCTCGCTGACTAGACCGCTCGGTCCGATTAGGCGGCAATTCCCGCGCCCTATTAGGTCCGTTGCTCACCGATTGCGCATACTCCGAAACATGCCCAGGGGAGGGCAGGTCCATTGCGCAGTAAACGGGGGATCCTGGTGATTGTCGTGCGTCGGTTCATGCTGTCTGTCCTGCTCGTGCTCTCGAGCGTCGCCGCCGGCGTCGGCCTCGCCCCTCCAGCCCAGGCCGCCACCGTCGGGCTGAGTCGACCCCCAGACCGGGCGCATCGTCAGCGAGGACCCGGCGAACTTCACGCCGCACATCCTCAACGGCACGGTCTACTCGATCGTCCAGGTCGGTGACTACATCGTCGTCGGCGGCTCCTTCACCCAGGTCCGGTCGTCGACCAGCACGTACCACGATCGCCCGCAACCGGGTCTTCGCCTTCAACGCCACCACCGGCGTGATCAACAACAACTTCAACCCCGGCCCCAACGGCACCGTCTACAAGGTGCAGCAGTCGACCGAGCCCGGCTACGTCTACGTCGGCGGCAACTTCAGCACGGCCGCCGGCGCGCAGCCGCCAGCAACCTGTTCAAGATCCACGTCTCCGACGGCCAGGTCGACACCAACTTCACGCCCGCCGAGCACCAACGGCTCGATCCGCGACCTCGAGGTCGTCGGCAACCACCTGTTCGTGGCCGGCAAGATGACCCACTTCGGCGGCATCGCCCAGAAGGCGCATCGGCACCGTCAACGCCACCACCGGCGCCTTCGACACCTACTTCACCGGCGTGCTCGCCGGGCTAGCACCGCGACCACGACGTACGCCGGCGACGTGACCGACGTGCTGCAGATGTCGAGCAACCCCGCGAACACCCAGCTCGTCGCGGTCGGCAACTTCACCAGCGCCGACGGCCAGGCACGCTCGCAGATCGTGAAGTACAACCTCGGCGCGAACAGCGCGACCCTGTCGCCCTGGTGCACCAACCTGTTCACCCAGGCGCTGCTCGAGCAAGTTCGACACCTACATGACCGACGTCGAGTACTCCCCCAACGGCCAGTTCTTCGTCGTCTCGACGACCGGCGCCTACGGCGGCAGCCAGCAGCATCCAGGGCACGTCCGGGCTGCGACGTGGTCGCCCGCTGGGAGAGCGGCCGAACCGCCGGTCACCGACCGGCGCCACCTGGACGGCGTACACCGGCGGTGACACCACCTGGAACGTCGAGGTCACCGACAACGTCGTCTACGCCGGTGGGCACCAGCGCTGGCAGAACAACCCCACCGCGGGCGACGCGGCCGGCCAGGGCGCCGTCGAGCGTGAGGGCATCGCCGCCCTGAACACCAGCAACGGGCATGCCGTACTCGTGGAACCCGACCCGCACCCGGGGTCGGCATCCAGGACATGCTGGCCACGCCCCAGGGCCTCTGGGTCGGCTCGGACACCGAGCGCATCGGCAACTACGAGTACCACGCGCGGATCGCGCTGATGCCGCTGTCCGGCGGCGACGAGCTGCTGCCCGAGGTCAACATGACCCTGCCCGGCACGGTCTACAACATCCCGACCGGCAGCTCGACGCTCAACCGCCGTTCGTTCACCGGCACCACGCCGGGATCGCGTCAGCGCCGGCCCGTCCGGTGGGCCCGGCTGGGGCAGTGTCGTCGGCGCCTTCATGAGCAACGGCGTCCTCTACACGGCGACCAGCAACGGCCAGTTCGCCCAGTCAGACCTTCAACGGCAGCGACCTTCGGGCGCCGCCAGCCTGGTCAACGCCGCCGACGCGCTGGTGCCGCAGACCGACTGGCACAACACCGACGTGCCCGACGATGACCAGCCTGTTCTTCCACGACGGCAAGATGTTCTTCACCCGCTCGGGCCAGTCGTCGCTCTTCCGGCGCGGCTTCGAGCCGGAGAGCGACGTCGTCGGCCAGCAGCGGTTCAGCACGGCGCAACGTCTCCGGCATCAACTTCGCCAACGTGCGCGGCGCCTTCGTGGCGAACAACCAGTTCTACTACGCCGACACCACCGGCCGGCTGTTCCGCGCCGCGTGGTCCGGCAACGGACCGGTCGGTGGCACGTCGGTCCAGGTCTCCGGCCCCGGCATCGACAGCCAGACCTGGAATTCCCGCGCGATGTTCGTCTTCCAGGCCGCGGGCCAGCAGACCGACCACGCCGCCGATCGCCGACGCCGACATCGAGTGCACCGGCCTGAGCTGCACGTTCGACTCGACGGGCTCCAGCGACCCCGACGGCGGCATCGATCCAGTCGGTGCTGTGGCAGTTCGGCGACACGGTCGACAACACCTCGACCTCGCCGAGCGCCACCGCACACCTACGGTGCCTCCGGACCGCGGACGGTGACCCTCACGGTGACCGACGACGAGGGTGCGTCGACGCACGATCACGCGCAGCATCAACCCGCAGACGCCGGTCGACTCGCCGCCCACCGCCAACATCGCGAGCGCCACCTGCTCGCTGCTCACCTGCTCGTTCAGCTCCACGGGCTCGGGTGACGCGCAGGGGCCGGTGACCTACCTGTGGGAGTTCGGCGACACGGAGACCTCGACCGAGGCCAACCCGACGCACCCCTACGCCGACGTCGGGTCCGCGGACGGTGACGCTCACGGTGACTGACGGCGCCGGGCAGACGGCCACCGACACGGCCGAGGTCAACCCCTCCGACGTGGCCAGCCCGGTGGAGTTCGTCGGCGGCAACCACACCAACGGCAACCGGGTGAACCACACGGTGGTCGTCCCGGCCACCACCCAGCCGGGCGACACGATGGTGCTGTTCTTCGCCGCCAACACCACCACCCCGACCTACACCTACCCGGCCGGCTGGACGCAGGCGGCGACCCCGCTCAACGGCAGCGGCATCGTCGGTCGGGCGTTCGTCAAGGTCGCGCAGCCGGGGCGACGCCGGTACCGACGGTCAGGGTGACCTCGTCGGGCTACGCCAAGTCCGACCTGGCCCTCGGCGTCTACCGCGGCACCGGAGGTGTGGCAGCGAGTGCCGGCGCGCTGGACACACGTCACCACGGCCACGCACACCTCACCGACCGTGAGGCCCCGGCGGGCAGCACCTGGCTGGTCAGCTACTGGGCCGACAAGTCCTCGGGGACCACCTCGTGGACCGCACCCGGCGGCCAGACCGCGCGGAGCAGCCGGTTCGGCTCCCCGAGCGGGGCCATGGGCGGGTTGCTCGCCGACAGCGCGGCGACGTCAGCGGCAGCACCGGTGGCCTGACCGCGACGGCCAACTCGAGCACCAACCGGGCACTCAGCTTCAGCGTCGTCCTGGACTGAGACCCTGCACGCCGGTGAGGCCCCGTCGTGTGACGGGCCTCACGGCGTAACCTCCCGCCCTCCGGGGCGTTGGAGTCAACAAGGCCAAGCCGTGGTGGCGAGCCTGTTGTGTTCCTGGGGAGGAAACCGTTCCATGCGCCCATTCCTGCGCTTCGCATCCGTGGTGGGAGCCGTCACGGTGGGCCTGATCGCCGCCGCCCCGGCCCTCGCCGCCGCACCACTCGCCCAGGCCGGCGCCAACGCCGTCACCGTCGCCGTCGCCGGCAACGCGCAGGGCACCGGCGACGTCACCGCCACCCACGACGGCACCAGCGAGACCAAGACCGGCGAGACCGCCCCGCAGATCCCCGCGCCGGGAGGCGGGTTCTTCACCGGCGGCGTGGCCGCCCAGGAGGCGACCGCCTCGGCCGACGGTGGCTCCGGACGCTCCGCCGCGTGCGCCGGCATCGCCGGCGACGGCGGCTCGGTGGTCAACATCGGTGAGTCCAAGTGCCTCTCCCCCGGCGACCAGATCACCGGCTCGCTCGCGACCTTCGACGCCGGCGCCCTGATCGACACCGTGCTCGGCCCCGCTGCCTGCCTGAGCTCACCGGCCCGCTGGCCCCCGTGCTCGGCGGCCGTCGACGACCGTGCACCGCGGCGCATCGACGGCGCGCTCGCCGAGACTGGCAGGACCAGTTCGGCGACATGGGCCTCGTCTCCGCCGTGAAGGCGATCTCCGGGCAGTGCACCGCCGGCCCCGGCTCCGCTCGCGGGTCCGCCAACATCGTCGACGGCGCCATCCGGGTCAGCGGCGGCGGGCAGAACATCACCCTGCTCGACGCTCCCGGTCAACCCGCCGCCGAACACCCACCTGGTCACCGACCTGAGCCAGGTGCTCACCACCGTGATCGACGCGCTGCGCACGAACCTCAACGAGTCGTTCGACGGCCAGGCGGCACCGCTGAACGCCGCCCTGGACCAGGTCCAGGAGCAGATCGTCGACAACGTCGTCACCCAGGTGGAGGCCCAGCTCGGCCCGCTCGAGGAGAACGTCCTCGACATCACCCTGAACAAGCAGGAGCGACCCAGCGACGACGCCATCCGCGTCAGCGCCCTGGACCTCCAGCTGGTGCCGGCAGCCGAGGCCCAGCTCGACGCCTCGCTCGCCAGCGTGCAGATCGGCAACGTCGTCTGCGGTCCGAGCGGTCGCGTCGCGGCAGCGGCACCCGCCGTCGACGAGGGCGACCCGCAGGCCCTGCCCACCGCGGTCTCCGCAGGCCTGGCGACGGCTCCCGGAGCCCACGCTCCCGGCGACGACTCGCACAACGGGATCGTGCTGGCCGCGTTCGCGATCATGCTGGCCGGCGGCACCGCGGTCGTGACCGTCCGCTGGCTGCGCGCCTGAGCGACGTACGACGGGAGGGTTGAGGCAATGAGCACCTTCGGCGAGACCCGACTCGGCGGCTTCGTGGTCGGCCTGCTGGTCATCTGCGGAGTCATGCTCGCCGTCGGCATCCTGATGCCCAGCGGCTCGACCACTCCCGCGGGCTACCACGAGATGGCCTCGCCGGCGAAGCCCCTGCGTCTCGTCATCCCGGCGCTGAAGATCCGCGCGCCCGTCAAGGCGATCGAGGTCAACGACCGCCAGGTGCTCGACCCGCCCCGCAACCCGCGCGACGTGGGTTGGTGGAAGCGCAGCGCGCGGCCCGGCGCGGCCCAGGGTCAGACCGTCCTCACCGGACACACCGTGCACACCGGCGGAGGCGTGATGGACCGCCTCGGGAAGCTGCACAAGGGCCAGAAGGTCAAGGTGGTCACCCGCAAGGGCACGATGGTCTACGAGACCACCAAGGTCGTGACCTGGTCGAAGGAGGAGCTCGCCAAGCGCGCGGTCGACCTGTTCAGCCAGGAGCGCGAGGACGAGCGGCTGGTGCTGATCACCTGCAGCGGCTGGACCGGCGACGGCTACACGAGCAACGTGATCGTCTTCGCCGAACCGCTCGGGGTGCGCGACGCCAAGAAGGACTAGCTGCCGTCCGGGAGTCGTCCTCGACGTGCGCCCGGGCAGCCGGGGAGTCCGGCATCCGCGCGCCCATCAGCCCCATCCCGGCGTCCATCAGCCGCGGCACGAGCAGGTTGAGCACCTCGCCCACGCGTCCGGCGACGGTCGAGATGGTGATCGGCCGGTCCTCGAGGGCGCGTACGACGAGCCCGGCCGCCTGCTCCGGCGACTTCGCCGGCGCCCGGCGGTAGGCGTCGGTCGCCACGATCATGTCGGTGCGGACGAGATCGAGCCGCAGGTTGGTGAAGGTGACGTTGTCGAAGTACGCCTCGCGGCCGGCGATCCGGGAGAACGTGTCCAGCGCCGCCTTCGAGGCGATGTAGGCGGTGAACTTGGGCGCCTTCAGCTGCACGCCCCAGGTCACGATGTTGACCACGTGCCCGAACCGCTGCTGCCGCATCGCCGGGAGCAGGCCGAGGATCAGCCGCACCGGCCCGAAGTAGTTGATCGCCATGGTGCGCTCGAAGTCGTGCATCCGGTCGTAGGAGAACTCCAGCGAGCGCCGGATCGAGCGGCCCGCGTTGTTGACCAGCATGTCGACGGCGCCGTGCTCCGCGAGCAGCCGTTCGACCAGGGCGTCGGTGGCCGCCGGGTCGGTGAGGTCGCAGACATGGCCGTACGCCGACCCGCCGGCCGCCTCGATCTCGCCCACCACCCGGTCGAGCTCGCCCTGCCGTCGCGCCACGCAGAGCACCGTGGCTCCCCGCTCCGCGATCGCCTTGGCGCTGGCCTCTCCCACGCCGGAGGACGCGCCCGTCACCAGCACGACCCGGCCGACCAGCGGGCTCGGCAGCGGCGACCCGGCAGCGCGGGCCACGGGCGCGACGAGGTGGCGGCGTACGAACGCCCTCGGGGTGAGCAGCAGGTTCACCGCGACGGCTCCAGCACCGGCATCGCCCACGGGCGGGCGGCCTCGATCTGGGCCGACAGGCTGAGCAGCGTGGTCTCGTCGTTCTGCCGGCCGACGAGCTGCACGGCCACCGGCAGTCCGTCGTCGGCCACCCCGGCCGGGACCGCGGCCGCCGGGTTCCCGGCGACGTTCCACAGCGCCGCGTAGGCGATCATCGGCTGCGCCGTCAGTGCCGCCCGGACGGTGCCGCCCTTGTCGAGCACTCCGACCTTGCGCGGGCGGTGCGCGATCGCGGGGGTCAGCAGGACATCCACGCCGTCGGCACCCCCGAAGACACGGTTGGCCTTGTGGGAGACCTTCTCCCCCTGCTTCAGCGCCCACTGGACCACCCCCGGCCGGACCCAGCTGCCCAGCCGGTAGGTCTCGCGGGTGCGGCGCTCGAGACGGTCGTAGTGCTCGACGGCGTCGCTCTCGGTGCGCACGCCGGCGAAGAACTGCGGCACGAAGGCCAGCGTCGCGTCGGGGTAGTGCGGGTCGATCTCACGGACCTCGTGCCCGAGGTCGGTGAGCAGCTGGGCCGTCTCGTGGACCGCGGCCACGTGGGCCGGGTGGGGGCGCAGGCCCTTGATCGCGGGCTTCGTCGACCAGCCGATGCGCAGCCGGGGTGGCTCGGACCGCGCCGCCTCGGTGAAGGAGGTGGCCGGTTCCTCGGCGGAGAACAGCTCGCCCTCGGTGGTGCCGCGGATGGCGTCGTAGACGAGCGCGGAGTCGAGCACCGACCGGGCGAGCGGCCCGGCCGTGCCCAGCGCCCACCAGAGGTGCTCCATCGGAGCGGTCGTCACCCGCCCGCGCTGGGGCTTGAGGCCGAACAGCCCGCAGCAGGCCGACGGGATCCGGATCGATCCGCCGCCGTCCCCGCCGATGCCGATCGGCACCATGCCGGCAGCGACGGCCACCGCCGTGCCGCCACTCGAGCCACCCGGCGTGTGCGCGGGGTTCCAGGGGTTGCGGGTGTAGCCGTCGACGCCCTCGGTGTAGGGCCACTGGCCGAACTCCGGCATCCGGGTCTTGCCGATGATCACCGCACCCGCGTCGCGCAGCCGTCGCACCACCTCGCCGTCGGCCGGAGCCGGCGTGGAGTTCGCCCGGCCACCGAACGTGGTGACGCAGCCGGCGACGTCGATCTCCTCCTTGATCGCGACGGGTACGCCGTGCAGCGGCCCGGTCGTGCCACCCGACGCCAGGCTGCGGTCCAGCTCGGCGGCCTCCGCGCGCGCCTGCTCAGCCAGTACGACGGAGAACGCGTTCAGCCCGGGATCCCGCTCGCCGATCCGGGCCAGGCACGCATCGACGACCTCGACCGCGCTGACCTCCTGCTCGGTGGTCCGGCGGACCAGCTCGGCCACGGAGAGGTCGGCGAGGTGCGGGTCCGTCGTCATGCGCCGAGGCTAGCGCCAGCGGGACCGTCAGGATCCGGACGGGGCCTCAGGCCGTCTCCCACCGGAAGAAGCGTGCCGCCAGCAGGGTGAACACCGCAGCGAAGCCCAGCAGGATGGCGATCGGCACCAGTGCGGAGGCGGGACCCTGACCCCGCACCATCACGTCGAGCATCGCGTCGTTGAGGTGTCGCAGCGGGAGCAGCTGCGAGAAGGTCTGGAGCCAGTCGGGGGCTGCCTCCAGCGGGAAGAACGAGCCCGACAGGAACGCCATCGGCAGCACGAAGAAGTTCGCCATGTTGACCGCGCCCTCCGTCGTCTTGGCGATGGCGCCGGCCAGCAGGCCCAGGGACATGAACGACAGCGTGCCGGCGACCAGCAGCGGGATCGACATCCACCACGCACCGGTGAGCTCGAGGCCGAAGAGCGCGAACCCGAGGCCGACGAAGACAGCCAGCTGCACCAGCGCGATCGAGACGGTGACCACGATGCGCGCGGAGACGATCGTGCCGGTGGAGACGGGCGACAGCTGCAACCTGCGCAGCAGCTTGCTCTCGCGCCAGCCCTGGAGCGTGGCTGCGGCGCCGAAGGCAGCGCTCATCGCGACCGCCCAGCCGAGCAGTCCCGGGGTCACGAACTGGATGGACTTCAGTGAGTCGTCCTCGACGCGCACGGTCGCGAGCCTGAACTTCGGTGGCTCGCCGGTCGCTGCGACGTTGGCGGCGTCGACGAACGCCCGCAGCGTGCCCTGGGTGATCGCCGCCCTCACCTGGTCGGTCTGGGTGTAGTGCGCGACCAGCTCGTCACCCTTCATCTCGACCGCCACGTCGGCGTCGCCCTTGCGCACCTCGGCGAGGGCAGCGTCGAGGTCCTGCTCGCGCGTGACCGCGAAGGCCTCCTTGAAGGCCTTCTTGCCCTCGGCCGGCATCTCGTCGAACAGGGGCACCGACCCGACCTGCACCATCTCGACCTTCGACTGCTGCGGGTCGGCGAAGATCCCGCCGAAGAGCACCAGGAACATCAGCGGGAAGATCAGCGCGAAGAACACCGAGGACCGGTCGCGCAGGAAGCCCTTGAGCATCGCCGTGCCGATGGCGGTGAAGGCGGTGGTGCTCATGCGCGGTACTCGCGGCCGGTGAGGTCGAGGAACACGTCCTCGAGGGTGGCCGGGGCGGCGCCCTCGCCGGAGCGGGCGTCGAGGGCCGCCCGGAGCGCCGCGGGGGTGTCGAGCTGCAGGATCGTGCCGCCGTCCATGATCGCGACCCGGTCGCAGAGCTGCTCCGCCTCGTCGAGGTAGTGCGTGGTCAGCACGACGGTGCGTCCCGACTCGTTGAGTCCCGACAGCAGGTCCCACAGGTTGCGCCGGGCCTGGGGGTCCAGCGCCGCGGTCGGCTCGTCGAGGAACACCAGCTCGGGGTCGTGCACCAGGGAGCAGGCGAGCGCGAGGCGCTGCTTCTGTCCGCCCGAGAGGTTCTCGGTGCGGGTGCCCGCCTTCTCGGTCAGGCCGACCCGCTCCAGCCACTCGTCGGCCTGGGTCCGCGGCACGTCGTACAGGGCGGCGAAGGTGTGCAGCTGCTCCCTGGCCGTGAGCCGCTCGAAGAACGCCGAGGCCTGGAGCTGGACGCCGATCCGGCGCAGCAGCGCGGTGTCGCGCGGCCACGACGGATGACCGAGCAGCTCCGCGGCGCCGGAGTCGGGTCTCCGGAGCCCCTCGACCATCTCCAGCGTGGTCGTCTTGCCGGCGCCGTTGGGGCCGAGGATCCCGAAGACCTCTCCCTCCGGGACCTCGAAGGAGACCCCGTCGACAGCGACGACGTCGCCGTAGGACTTCACCAGGGCGTGCGCGCGCACCGCAGCCGTCATGACAGATCCCTCACCCGAAACGACCAGGACTCAGAGGAGCGTGCGGACGACGCGCAGCGCGACCGAGAGCCGGGCGAGGTCGGTGTCCTCGTCGGAGCAGATGTCCTGCAGGGTCTGGACGGCCTGGCCGACCTCCTTGTCGGGCGGCGGGTGACCGGCGAGCTCGGCCGCCGTGAGCTGGGCGTGCACGGCGTGCAGGTCGTCGCGCAGTGCGGCCCGGGCCATCGTCTGCCAGCGGTCGTCCCGCGGCAGCGCCAGGATCCGGGAGACCAGCAGGGGCAGCCCGAGCCGTTCGCCGACCTCGAAGTGGGTCTTCGCGACCTCCATCGGGTCGCGGTCGTCGCGGGCCGCGGTCTCGACCATGCCGAGGATCATGTACGCCGGCGGGCACACCGCCACCCGGACGGCCAGCTCCTCCGGGACGCCCTTCGTCGAGCAGGGCGTCGCGGCGCTCCTCGAAGGCCTCGAGCTCGCGTCCGACCATCAGCGAGGGCAGCTCGGCCATCACCTTCTCGACCACGACCTCGAAGGCGTCGACCACCGACTCGGTGTCCTCCGAGATGCGCCGCGAGTTCAGCAGCCAGCGCGACGCTCGCTCGACGAGGGTGCGGCTCTCCAGCCGCATGTGCGTCTGCACCTGCGCGTCGAGCTGGTTGTCGAACGCGGAGATCTGGCGATGCAGGCTGCTGGCGCCGAAGATCTCGCGAGCCACGAAGTTGGCCTTGGTCAGCTCCGCCGTCGTCGCGTTGGTCTCTCCCGCCAGCCGGTGGAAGTAGGTGATGCCCGCGTTGTTGACCAGCTGGTTGACGATCTGGGTCACGACGATCTCCCGACGGAGCTGGTGCTGCTCCATCTGGGCGCGGTAGCCCTGGCGCATCTTGGCCGGGAAGTAGGAGAACAGCTCGGAGCGCAGGAACGGGTCGTCGGGCAGGTCGCTGCGCAGCAGGTCCTCGGCCATCACGATCTTGGTGTAGGCGAGCAGCACGGCGAGCTCGGGCGCGCTGAGCCCCTCGCCACGCTCGATGAGGCGGCTCACCTCGCGGCGCGTGGGCAGCGCCTCCAGGTCGCGGTTGAGCACGCCGCCGCGCTCGAGGGTGCGCATCCAGTCCTCGTGCACGTGCAGCAGCGCCGGGCTGATCGCCACCGCGTTGGCGAGCGCGATGTTCTGGTCGTAGTTGTCGGCCAGCACCAGGTCGGCCACCTCGTTGGTCATCGAGGCGAGCAGCTCGTTGCGCTGCTTCTGGGTGAGGTCACCGTCGGCGACGACGCGGTCGAGCAGGATCTTGATGTTGACCTCGTGGTCGGAGGTGTCCACGCCGGCGGAGTTGTCGATGAAGTCGGTGTTCATCCGGCCGCCGCGGTCGGCGTACTCGATCCGGCCGCGCTGCGTCAGGCCGAGGTTGCCGCCCTCGCCGACCGCCTTGGCCCGCAGGTCGCGGCCGTCGACGCGGATCACGTCGTTGGCCTTGTCGCCGGCCTCGGCGTGGGTCTCCGAGCGCCCCTTCACGTAGGTGCCGATGCCGCCGTTCCAGAGCAGGTCGACCGGGGCCAGCAGGATCGCCTTCATCAGCTCGGCGGGCGTCATCCGCTGGTGGGTGCCGTCCTCGAGCCCGAGCACCTCGCGCATCTGCGGCGTGATCGCGATCGACTTCGCGTGGCGGGAGAACACGCCGCCGCCCTCGGAGATCAGCGAGGTGTCGTAGTCCTGCCAGGACGAGCGGGGCAGGTCGAAGAGCCGCTTGCGTTCGGCGTACGACGTGGCCGCGTCGGGGTTCGGGTCGATGAAGATGTCGCGGTGGTCGAACGCCGCGACCAGCCGGATGTGCTCGGAGCAGAGCATGCCGTTGCCGAAGACGTCACCGGACATGTCGCCGATGCCGACGACGGTGAAGTCCTCGTTCTGTGAGTCGACGCCCATCTCGCGGAAGTGCCGGCGTACGGACACCCAGGCGCCGCGCGCGGTGATGCCCATCGCCTTGTGGTCGTAGCCCACCGAGCCGCCGGAGGCGAACGCGTCACCGAGCCAGAACCCGTTGTCGGAGGAGATCTTGTTGGCGATGTCGCTGAACGTCGCCGTGCCCTTGTCGGCCGCGACCACCAGGTAGGGGTCGTCGGCGTCGTGCCGCACGACCGACGCCGGCGGCACGACCGTGCGCCCCTCGGCGGTGTCGACGAGGTTGTCGGTCACGTCGAGCAGCCCGGAGATGAACGTCGTGTAGCAGGCGACGCCCTCGGCCATCCAGGCCTCGCGGTCGCTCGGGTCGGGCAGCTGCTTGGCGAAGAACCCGCCCTTCGCGCCGACCGGGACGATGACGGTGTTCTTGACCATCTGGGCCTTGACCAGGCCGAGGATCTCGGTGCGGAAGTCGTCGCGTCGGTCGGACCAGCGCAGGCCACCGCGCGCCACCGAGCCGAAGCGCAGGTGCACGCCCTCGACGCGCGGTGAGTACACGAAGATCTCGAACTTCGGCCGGGGCTCCGGCAGGTCGGGGATCGCCGAGGGGTCCATCTTCAGCGACAGCCGCTGGAGCGGCTCGCCGTCGGCGTCGGTCGCGAAGTAGCTGGTGCGCAGCGTCGCGCGGATGAAGGTGAGGTAGGAGCGCAGGATCCGGTCGTGGTCGAGGCTGGAGACCTCGTCGAGCGCGCGGACGATGCGCTCCTCGAGGTCGGCGCACTTCGCGATCCGGCCCTCGCTGTCGGCCGGGATGGCGCCGTTGCGGCCCTCCTTGCGACCCGGGTCGAAGCGCGCCTCGAACAGCTGCACCAGGTAGCGGGTGATGTCGACGTTGTTGCGCAGCGCGTCCTCGATGTAGTCCTGCGCGAACGGCGTGCCGCCCTGCCGCATGTACTTCGCGTAGGCCCGCAGCAGGGTCGCCTGCCGCCAGGTCAGGCCGGCCGCGAGGACGAGCGCGTTGAAGCCGTCGCTCTCGTTGTAGCCGTTCCAGACGGCGGCGACCGTGTCCTGGAACAGCACCCGCACGTGGTCGGGCATCGAGCGGTGGTAGCGCAGGCCGAAGTCGTAGATGTAGGACTCCCGGGGCAGTCCCTCCAGCGAGTAGGGCCGCTCGTCGACGACCTCCACCCCGGTCGTGGAGAGGATCGGCAGCACCTCGGAGAGCGAGAGCGGCGGCCCGATCCGGTAGACCTTCAGCCGCGCCTCACCGGGTGGGGCGGCGACGTCCTCGTAGAGGGAGAGGGTCATCCCTTCCTCGCCCTCGATCTGCTCGAGCCGCCCGAGGTCGACCGCTCCTGTCTGGGGCGGGTAGTCCTCCTTGTAGGCCTCGGGGAAGGACGTGGAGTAGGTGCGGACGTAGCGGCTGCCCTGCTCCTCGCCGTACGTCGAGATGACCGCCGAGGTGAAGTCGTCGCGCCAGGACCGGGCCGCCTCGGCGCAGCCGGTGCTCGAGGTCGGGGATGTCGGGCTCGCCGATCTGCTGGCCCGCCGCGGGACGTACGACGAAGTGCAGCCGCGCGGCGAAGGACTCCCCCACGTGCGCGGTGTACTCGATGTTCTCGCCGTGCAGCTGCTCCTTGAGGATCGAGGAGATCCGCTCGCGGACGCTGGTGTTGTAGCGGTCGCGCGGCAGGTAGACCAGGCAGGACAGGAACCGGCCGTAGAGGTCGCGGCGCACGAACAGCTTCAGCTGGCGCCGCTCGCGGGTGTACATCACCTGTGCGGCGATCGGCACGAGGTCTTCCACCGGCGTCTGGAACAGCTCGTCGCGGGGGTAGGTCTCCAGGACGTCCATCAGGGCCTTGCCCGCGTGGCTCATCGGGTCCAGGCCGACGGTGTCGATCACCTGGGTCGCCTTCTCGCGCAGCACCGGGATGCGGCGTACGGACTCGGTGTAGGCGGCCGAGGAGAACAGCCCGAGGAAGCGGCGCTCGCCGACGACCTCGCCGTTGTCGTCGAACTTCTTCACGCCGATGTAGTCGAGGAACACCGGCCGGTGCACGGTGGCCCGCGAGTTGGCCTTGGCCAGCACCAGCAGGTGCTTGTCGCGGGCGCGCGAGGCGACCGCCTCGGGCAGCACGCGCGGGGCGGGCGGGTCGGCGCGCAGGATGCCGAAGCCGGTGCCGGGCTTGGCGATCAGGGTCTCGTGGTCGCCGGCGGCCTCGAGGGCGTACTCCCGGTAGCCGAGGAAGGTGAAGTGGTTGTCGCCCAGCCAGCGCAGCAGCGACTTGCCCTGCTCGAGCTCCTCCTCGGGCAGCGGTGGCGGGTTCTCCTCGAGGTCCTCGACGATCCGGTCGATCTGGGTGTGCATCCGGTCCCAGTCCTCGACCGCGTCGCGGACGTCGATCAGCACCTTGGTCAGCTGGTCGTGGATCTCCTCGAGCTGGTCGTCGGAGACCCGGTCGATCTCGATGTGCATCCACGACTCGCGCGAGACGTCGTGGGAGTCGGTCTGGGCCTGCTCGTCGAGGATCTCCTGGAGCTCCCCACCGAGGTCACGTCGTACGACGAACTGCGGGTGGATCACGAGATGGATGTCGTGCTGCTCCTCGGCCAGGGCCATCGACACCGAGTCGACGAGGAACGGCATGTCGTCGGTGACGACCTCGACGACCGTGTGCCCGCCGGCCGACCAGCCGTTGACCCCGACGTTGGGCGTGAACACCCGGACGGCCGCCTTGCCCTGGGGGCGCTCGGAGGCGAGCCGCAGCGCGGCCATCACCGCGCCGTAGAGGTCGGAGGCGTCGCGCTCGAGGAGGTCCTCGGGGGCGACGTGGCGGTAGAAGGCCTTGAGCATGCCGGGCAGGTCCACGCCTTCGGGCGCCTTGGCACCCTTGGACTCGGCGTGGGCGCACAACCTGGTGAGTAGTTCGGACTTGCTCTGTTCCAGCGCCGTCACGGTTTCGACACTAGACGACCGAACGGGCGGTTGGTCAGAGGGCGGAGCGGAGTTCCCAGAGGAGTGGGTAGTACTTCAGGTCGAGCCGGCCGCGGAGGTACGTCGACCCGGTCGATCCCCCGGTCCCGGTCTTCGACCCGATCATCCGTTCCACCATCACGACGTGCCGTCCGCGCCAGGCAGCGGCGAGCTCGTCGTGCTGGAGCAGCGCCTCGGCGAGCCCCCAGATGTCGGCGTAGTCCGAGCGGTTGTGGGCGGCCTCCCGGACGGAGCGCCTTGATCGCCTCGTCGGAGGAGGTGTCCAGCCCGGCCTCCGCGAGCACGTGCACGAACCCGTCCCACAGGGTCGGCTCGTCCAGCCGCCGGGCGAGTCGCTGCTGCTCGGTCTCGGTGAGGCCCCGGAAGCGGCGTACGTAGGCCTCGTCCTTGGCGCCGGAGAGGAACTCCAGCTCGCGGAACTGCACCGACTGGAAGCCGCTCGCCGGCGCCAGCCGCTGGCGGAACTCCAGGAAGTCCTGCGGGGTCATCGTCTCCAGCACGTCGACCTGCTGGACGAGCACGCGCTCGATCACGTGCATCCGGCTGAGCAGGTGCCGGGCGAACCAGAGGTCGCGCCCGCCGCTCTCGGCCCGGGTGGCCACGAGGGCGTCGCGCACCGTCTCGGCCTCGTGCAGCAGCTGCTTGAACCACAGCTCGTAGGACTGGTGGATGGTGATGAACAGCAGCTCGTCGTGGGCCGGCGGGTCCGACTCGAGGTGCTGGGAGTCGAGCAGCTGCGGCAGCCGGAGGTAGCTGCCGTAGGTGAGCAGCTGGGTGCCCTCGCGCGCACCCTCCTCGCCGAACTTCACGAAGTTCTCGTCGTCCATGCAGCCAACATATGCGGGTCCGTGCTGCGGGGCAGTCGCCGGTGCAGCATGATGCGCACCATGAAGCTGCGACACGAGATCAGCTACGACGCGCCGCTCGCGGACGTCTACGCGATGCTGGCCGACCCCGACTTCCGCCAGGCCTCCGCCGCTGCGATGGGGGTGATCTCGGCCGACGTGTCGATCACCCCGAAGGGCGAGGGCATGACCGTGAGCATCGACCAGGTGCAGCCGACCGAGGGCGTGCCCGGCTTCGCGAAGAAGTTCGCCGGCGAGACGACGCGCGCCGTACAGACCGAGGAGTGGGGTTCGTCGACCAGCGGGACCATCTCGATCGAGACGCCGGGCAAGCCGACCTCCATCCACGGCACCCTCACGCTGAGCGAGTCCGGCGGTCGCACCACCGAGACCCTCGACGCCGAGGTGAAGGTCAAGGTCCCGCTGATCGGCGGCAAGCTCGAGAAGCTGATGGCCGACCTGGTCGCCGCCGGGATGGACAAGGAGCAGGGTGCCGGCGAGGCGTGGCTGCGAGGTGAGCGGGCGTGAAGAAGGTCAGCGAGGAGCTCCGGTACGACGGGGCCACGCTCCAGCAGGTGCACGAGATGCTCGCGACACCGGCGTTCCGGGAACGGGTGTGCGACTCCCAGGGCGTCGTACGCCACACGGTGCAGATCGAGCGCGACGGCCAGGGCATGACCGTCACCATCGACCAGATCCAGGAGGCGCAGGGCATCCCGGGCTTCGCCAAGAAGTTCGTCGGCGACGAGATCAACATCGTGCAGTCCGAGGACTGGACCTCGCCGGAGAAGGGCAACATCCACGTCGCCATCCCCGGCAAGCCCGGCGAGATGGCCGGCACCGCCCACCTCACCGAGGACCCCGACGGCACCACCGAGACCGTGAACCTCACCGTCAAGGTCAACATCCCCCTCGTCGGCGGCAAGATCGAGGGCCTCATCGCCGACCTCCTCTCCAAGGCCCTCCGCGCCGAGCACCGCACCGGCGTGAAGTGGCTGGCTGCTGGCTCCTAGTCCCGCCGAGAGGGCTTTCCTGGTTGGCGTGAGTACGCCGAGCGGGCAGTTCTGGTTGCTGGAAGTACGCCGACCGGGCACTCGATGTACGCCGATTCGCGCCGACCGGGCACTCGATGCACAGCAGCGACGCGTCTAGCCTCGGCCCATGAGCTCCTGGGACCACTCACGCCGAGCCTTCGCCGAAGCCGCGGACTGGTTCGTGAGCACGGTCGGCCTCGTCGGCGAGCGCTGGGCCGAGCCCGGGCTGGGCGAGTGGGACGTGCGGGCACTCGTCGGCCACACCAGCCGGTCCTTCCTGACCGTCGAGGAGTACCTCGCGACACCAGCGGCGGGCGTCGATCTCGAGTCGACGGCGGACTACTACCGGGCGACGCGCGTTGTCGCCGCAGGTCCGGGTGTGGCACAGCGTGGCCGAGACGCCGGTGAGGCACTGGGACCGGATCCGGGCGCCGCCGTGGCCGAGATCGGCGAGCGGGTGCTCCGGTTGGTCGACTCGTGCGACGGCGACGAGCTCGTCACCACGATCGCGGGCGGGATGCGGCTCGCGGACTACCTGCCGACGCGCACCTTCGAGCTCGTCGTGCACACCGCTGACCTGGCCACCGCTCTGGGCGAGTCCCTCCAGGTGCCGCCGACCGCAGGGGCGCAGGCCCTCGGGATCGTCACGGATCTCGCGATCGGCGACGGCACGGCCGGCCCGCTGCTGCTCGCGGCCACGGGTCGGGGCGGGCTGCCGCCCGGGTTCTCCGTCCTCTGACGCGTGCATCGAGTGCCCGGTCGGCGTCGTACGACGTGCATCGAGTGCCCGGTCGGCGTACGTCCAGCAACCAGGAATGCCCTCTCGGCGAAGCTAGTCGCCGACCTGGCCGTCGATGGACTCGCGGATGAGGTCGGCGTGGCCGTTGTGGCGGGCGTACTCCTCGACCATGTGGACGAGGATCCAGCGCAGCGTGATGCGGCGGGAGGGGTCGCCGCGCAGGGGGCGCTGGCACAGGGACTCGACGGCGTTGGGATGGGCCAGCGCCTCGTGGACGATGCGGTCGGAGATGGCGACGGTGTCGTCGTACAGCCGGCGGAGCTCCTCCGGGGAGTCGGCGGCGGCGCTGTTCCACTCCCAGTCGCGGTCGGCCTTCCAGTCGGCCGAGGCCCACGGCTCCGGCGGCGGGTTGTCGGCGTAGACCTGGTTGAACCACCAGTCCTCGACGTACGCCAGGTGCTTGAGCATCCCGCCCAGCGTCATCGTCGACGGTGCGAGGCGCTGGTCGAGCTGAGCGGCGTCGAGCCCCTCGGTCTTCAGGCGCAGGATGTCGCGGTGGTAGTCGAGGAACGCCATCAGCGTCTCGGTCTCGGACGCGGCGTGCGGCGGCTTGGTCGGCGGCATGCCCGAGAACCTATCCGTCGTCGGGGTCGGCCGGACCGTCCTCGGAGCTGCGTCGCCGGGTGAACCAGATCGTCAGCGCGAGCAGCACGAACGGACCGAACGCGAGCAGCAGCGTGAGCAACCGTTCGACGGGGTGCAGCGGGCCCAGGTGGAGCAGGATCACCGAGGTCGCTCAGCCCATGTGGGGATAGCGGTGGTCCTTCGGCGGCACGAACGTCTCCTTGATCGAGCGCGGCGAGATCCAGCGCGTCAGGTTGCCCGGGGCGCCGGCCTTGTCGTTGGTGCCCGAGGCACGCGCGCCACCGAACGGCTGCTGGCCCACGACGGCGCCCGTCGGCTTGTCGTTGACGTAGAAGTTGCCGGCCGCGAACCGGAGCCGCTCGCTGGCCCACTTCACGGCCCCACGGTCCTGCGCGATCACCGCACCCGTCAGGGCGTACGGCGCGAACGACTCCATCTGGTCGACCACGGACTCGAACCGGCGGTCGTCGTAGACGTGCACCGACAGGATCGGCCCGAAGTACTCGTCCTTGAACATCGCGTCGGTCGGGTCCGTCGACTCCACGATCGTGGGGCGGACGAAGTAGCCGATCGAGTCATCGACCTGCCCGCCGGCGATCACGTCGAGCTTGCTCGAGCGCTTGGCGCGGTTGATCGCCTTCTTGTGCTTGGCGAACGCCCGGTCGTCGATGACCGCACCCATGAAGTTCGACAGGTCGGTCGTCGGCCCCATGGTGAGGTTGTCGGTCTCGGCGACCAGCTGGTCCTTCATCTTCTTCCACACCGACGCGGGCACGTAGGCGCGTGAGGCGGCCGAGCACTTCTGCCCCTGGAACTCGAAGGCACCGCGCATCATCGCCACGCGCAGCACGTCCACGTCGGCCGACGGGTGCGCGACGATGAAGTCCTTGCCGCCGGTCTCGCCGACGATCCGCGGGTAGGTGCGGTACGACGGCAGCTGCTCGCCGACCGTCCCCCACAGCTTCTGGAAGGTCGGCGTCGAGCCGGTGAAGTGGATGCCCGCGAGGTCGGGGTGGTGCAGCACCACGTCGGAGACCTCGAGCCCGTCACCGGGGAGCATGTTGATGACGCCCGGAGGCATCCCGGCCTCCTCGAGCAGCGCCATCGTGAGGTGCGCGGCGAACTGCTGGGTCGGCGACGGCTTCCAGATCACCGTGTTGCCCATCAGCGCGGGAGCCGTCGGCAGGTTGCCGGCGATCGCGGTGAAGTTGAACGGCGTGATCGCGTAGACGAAGCCCTCGAGCGGCCGGTGGTCGGTGCGGTTCCAGACGCCGGGGCTGTTGGCGATCGGCTGCTCGGCCATGATCTGGCGGCCGTAGTGGACGTTGAACCGCCAGAAGTCGATCAGCTCGCAGGCCGAGTCGATCTCCGCCTGCCACACCGTCTTGGACTGGCCGAGCATCGTGGCCGCGTTGATCGTGGAGCGCCACGGTCCGGCGAGCAGGTCGGCCGCCTTGAGGATGATCGAGGCGCGGTCGTCGTACGACATCGCGCGCCAGGCGGGCGCTGCGTCGGCCGCTGCCTTGACCGCCGCCTGCGCGTCGCGCTTCGTGGAGTTCTTCAGCACGCCGAGCACGGACTTGTGCTCGTGCGGCTGGACGACCTCGATCTCGGCTCCCCCGCCCATGACCTTGCGGCCACCGATGGTGGCGGTCAGGTCGACGGGTCCGGCTGCCGCCAGATGGGCCAGCTCGGCCTCGATCGCGGCCCGCTCGGTGCTGCCGGGGGCGTAGTTCAGGTTCGGCTCGTTGACCGGAGCGGGAGGTGTGGTGATCGCGTCCATGCTCGCGATGCTGCCAGACAGCGGGCCACGCGACCAACCGACCTCCGGGCCGGGCGACGGTCAGCGCATCCCCACCGTGCGGGCGGCCGACGTGGTGCCGAGGTAGGCGCCCACCCCCTTGGAGACCACGCGGTAGTACGTCCCCTTGGCCTGCTTCACCGACCACGCCCTGATGTCCCTTGGCGTTGGTGGTGCCGCTGCTCACGCCCCGCCACACCGAGGTGCCCACGACGCGCCGCTGCAGCGTCACCGGCATGCCCGCGAGCACCGTCTTCGTGCCCCGCCGGGTGACCTTGCCGGTCACGGTGAACGCGCGGTTCTTGACGGCCTTCGCCACCGACGAGGTCACCGCGGTGGCCGAGCCGTAGACCGGCACCGTCCTGGCCGGTGCCGACCCGGCCGTCCTGGTTGACCGCGGCCACCGACACGTTCACGGCGGTGTTGGCGCGGAGTCCGGTCAGGGTCAGCGACCGGGCCGCGGCCGAGGCGGTGTTGACCTTCCCGTCGGAGCGCGTGATCCGGTACGACGTGATCGGGCTGCTCCCGCGGTCGGCCGGCGGCTGCCAGGAGACGACCGCACTCGTCGTGGCGGCCTTCACCGACGCCGTCGTGGGCACCGAGGGCGAGACCGGGCCGGCCTCGGGCACCGCTGCGGTGTCGCAGGCGTACAGCCGCACGTCGTCGATCCACCAGCCGAGGAACCACGCGTACGGCGTCGCCCTCGACGCGGAAGGAGACCCGGACGCGCTGGCCCGCCAGCGAGGAGAGGTCCACCTGGCTCGACCCGTAGCCGCGGCTGTCGCCACCGAACCCGGTGAACCCGAGCGGGGTGCTGCCCTTGACGTGCCGGTTGGGGCCGTTGACCCACGGCAGCCCGGACACGTTCGCCCAGGCGCCGTTGACCAGCCGCTGCACGACCACCTGGCCGCCGTCGTAGAACGCCGTGTCGTCGTAGTCGAAGACGTAGGCGTGGTGGAAGTTCAGGAACGTGCCACCCGCCGTCGCCGGCACCGTGAACGGCTGCGCTGGTCGCCGATGCCCGAGGCGGGGTCGCCCAGGGACGGGTCGGGGTCCAGGCCGAAGAGCGACTCGCTGCCGCTGACGGCGTACGACGGGACGCCCTCGCCCGTCCGCGCGACCCCACAGCGCCGGACGTCGAGCTGAACTCGAAGTCGTCGAAGCCGTCGTCGTCGCGGGCGAGCACCGTGTCCACGCCGGCCCCGCTCGGGCAGGAGATCTGGGCCTCCGGCGCGGCAGCCGCGGCGTCGTCGGGCGGGGAGGCCAGCTCGGTGGCGAGGACGGCAGCACGCACGGAGTCGCAGTCCCCCGTGACGAAGCCGCGCCGTGCCGTCGGCGGCGAGCTCGTCGCAGGTGGCGGCGAGCGTCCGGCCGAGGTGCGGCGTACTCGCTGCCCGAGGTCAGGCGCGGGATGGTCTCGAGGTAGAGCAGCCCGGTCTTGGCGAGACCCGGCGTCGCCGGTGTCGATGCCGGTCACGGTCTGGCCGTTGAACGTGCCGCCCTGGGAGATCAGGTAGGCCGTCTTGTTGCCGATGCCGCCGTTGAGGTGCACCGCGCCGTTGTCGTCCCAGAACTCCGCGGAGACGTAGTCCGACATCTGGTCGGGCTGCTCCTCGAGCGTCGGGTCCTTCATGCTGCGCATCGCGTCGTCGCCCGGCAGGTCCTCGCCGACCAGCCAGTCGTCGTCACTGTCGGTGCTGGCCGGGTTGCGGTGGTCCACGACCTCGCCGATCGTGTCGGCGAGCGACTCGTTGATCGCACCGCTCTGGTGCAGGTAGAAGAGGTTGGCGGTGCGCTCGACGTAGCCGTGCGTGAGCTCGTGCCCCACCACGTCGTCGGCCGCGGCGTACCCGGCGCCGAAGACCATCTGGGTGCCGTCCCAGAACGCGTTGGGGTAGTCGCAGCGTGGTCGGGCGCCTGGCCCGGGGTGTCCGCGAAGCACCACCGCACGGTGGAGACCAGCATCCGGCTGCCGGCGCTGCCCCGTCGCCGATGGTCTCGGTCAGGTCGATGTCGGCGAGGTCGTCGTAGACGGTCGAGGTGGCGCCGAGGTTGGCGTAGGCGTCGTTGACGTCGGCGACCGACGAGGCGACGCCGCCCTCGACGCGCGCCGCCGTCCCGCTGCTGCAGACCGGGACGGGCTGGCTCTCCTGCACCGTCCGGGCGTTGTTGTTGTTGCAGATGCGCCGGTTGATGCCGGGCGCCTCGTTGAAGTGCAGGGCGATCTCGCCACGCTCGGTGCCGACCAGCACGGTCTCCCGGACGTCCGCGCCGTTGGTCACCAGGAACTGCCAGACCGGCCGCACGCCCACGCGGGTCGGTGGACTGGGCGAGCGCCGGGTCGAAGAGCCGCCGGCCGACGGACTCCGACGTCGAGGTCGTCGGTGCCCACGCCGGTGGGTGCGCGCGGCGAACCGCAGGGCGCTCTCCCGCGCCTGCTGCTCGGTGATCCGCGCGGCCGGCACCTGGACGGCGTCGGTGGTCGCGGAGGTGACCGAGACCAGTCCCTGGTCCTCGTCGAGGCTCAGCACGACCTGCCCGCCGAACACGGGGACGCCGTCGACGACCTGCTCGGTGCGGACGACGGAGCCGCCGGTCGACGGAGTCGACGGTCTGGCTCACGACCGCCTTCGACGTGTCGCCGTCGATGCCGAACGCGTCGCCGTACGTCGCCAGCTGCTCCTGCGCGGCGCGCCGCGGGGTGGACGACTCGGCCTCGACCATCGCCTCGCCGTCGGTGGAGCTGACGAACGCGACCTCACCCTCGGTGTCCCGCTGCACGCGGACCGGGCCCTGCGCGTCGTCGCGCAGCTCGGCCAGCGCGTCGGCTGCGGCGGCGTCCGGGCCGGGCGCCGGAGCGGCCGGTCGGGCGGTCGGCTGGGTGGTGGCGAGAGCGGCCTGAGGGACGCTCAGACTGAGGGCGAGGGCGCCGACGAGCAGCGTCCAGCGTCGTGTCATGTGGGGGGTCTCCGAGTCTGTTGCCCGAAATTCTATGCGGACAGACCCCCACAGATCGCCCAAATGGGCAATCCCGCGCCGCTCAGGGCAGCAGGCCCTCGATCTCCTGGACCCCGAACCAGGCCAGGTCGCCCCACGCCTCGGGGTCGTAGCCGGCCGCCACCTCGATGTCGCCGGTGTCGGCGTGCACCGCCTTGACCAGGCGCAGCGGGAAGGCGGAGATGACCTCCACCCGGCTCGAGTCGCGCGCCTCGACCACGGGTTCGACGTCGGCGGCGAGCACCACCCGTCGTTGCGGGACGTCGGCGGTGAGCAGGGCGGCGGAGTCGTCGGCGGCGGCCATCAGGGCGGCGTACTCCCACTCCTCCTCGTCGGCCTCCGGCCACGCCTCGCGCAGCCACGCGGTGACCGCGCGGCCGTGGACCGGGGTGGGCCCGACGCCGCCGTCGGCCACGAACCCCGCCAGCCCGGCCAGCGTGGTGGGGACGTAGACCCGCACGCTCATTCGGACGGCTCCTGGGTCGTCCCGGGCGTCACCGGGGTGCGCTTGCGGCCGCGCGGTGCCCGCAGCCGGCTCTCGCTGGCGCTGTCGACGAGCTCGTCGAGCGACTCCCGGACGCACTGGCCGAGCACGTCGATGTCGGGCAGCGAGTCGCGGTCGGCACTGATGCCGTAGTAGACCGCGCCGTCGTACGACGTGACGCCGACCGACACCGAGAAGCCGCCGAGCAGCGGCGGCACCGGGTAGGTCTCCACCATCTCGGCGCCGGCGAGGTACATCGGGAACTGCGGCCCGGGCACGTTGGTGACCACGAGGTTGACGCTGCCCTTGGCCTCCTTGACCGCCACCCGCGACCCGAGGGCGTGGAACGTCGTCGGGGCGAACCCGGCCACCCCCGCGATCCGGTCGGCGGCGACGGCGCGGCCGGTCTCGCTGTGCACGCGCAGGGCGTAGGACACCTGGTGCAGGCGTACGACGGGCGACCCCTCGCCGATCGGCAGGTCGACGAGGTGTCCGACCACCTGGGACCCCAGCGAGGTCGGCTCGAGCTCCTCGTCGATCACGCTCATCGGCACCAGCGCCCGGAGCCGGCGGCCGGCGGCCACCGACTCCGCACGGGTCATGAACCAGGCCCGGATCGCGCCGGACAGCGTCGCGAGGATGACGTCGTTGACGGTGCCGCCGTGCACCCGCCGGACCTTGCGGTAGTCCTTGAGCGAGGTGCGGACCAGCACCACCCGACGCTGGGCCGAGGGCTCGTGGTTGAACGGCGACTCCGGCGTCGAGCGGCGGTTGGCGAGCTCGGCGGCGATCGCGCCGGCCTTGGCCGCCGCTCCCCCGACGCTGCGACCGAGCGCCTCGGCGTTGCTGCGCAGGGTGCTCGACGGCGACCCGGGGATGGCGCGCGGTCTCGGCCACGGCGCTGGCCGCCAGCCGCGCCGGCGTCGGCTCGGTCGGGGCGACCCAGTCGTCGCGCACCAGCTGGCGCGGCCCGGGGTCGACGTCGAGCAGCACCTGGCCGAGGTCGACGGTCGAGATGCCGTCGACGAGGATCTGGTGGGACTTGTAGAGCAGCGCGACGCGGCCGTCCTCGAGCCCCTCGACGAAGTAGACCTCCCACAGCGGACGGTCGGGGTCGAGCCGGCGCGACATGATGCGCGCGGTCAGCTCGCGGAGCTGGTCGAGCGTCCCGGGACGCGGGAGTGCGGAGCGGCGTACGTGGTAGGCGAGGTCGAAGTCCTCGTCGTCGACCCAGACCGGGTTGGCCAGCCGGCCGGGGACGCGGCGTACGTGCTGGCGGTAGCGGGGCACGAACGCGATCCGGTCGTCGATGTGCGCGAGGAGCGTGTCGTAGTCGAGCTCGGACTCACCCGGGTCGAAGATCTCGAGGGTCGCGTTGTGCATCGGCGTCTGCGGCGTCTCCTCGGCCAGCAGCGCGAGGTCGCTCGCCCGCAACCGCTCGCTCATTCGCTCGAACCCCTCTCGTGGGGCGTTTGAGCCCCATGGGATTCTGACAGAGGCCGTGACGCCGTCGTACGCCACATCCACCCCTGGAGGTCCCGATGCCCCGTTCCGCGCGCCTGGGCGCCGTGCTCGTGTCGCTCGTGATGGCGCTGACCGTGGCCGGGTGCGGCTCGGACGACTCCGGCGACTCCGGGGACTCCGGTGACTCGGCCGGCTCCGGCTCGGGCGGGACGATCCAGGTGGAGAAGGACAGCACCGGTACGCCGACCATCGACATCGTCTTCAAGGGCGACACCGTCAAGCCGCAGGGCGTGGCCGCGGAGATCAAGGCGGGCGAGCCGCTGAAGCTGCACATCACCGCCGACGAGCCCGGCGAGCTCCACGTGCACAGCTCCCCCGAGCAGGAGCTCGAGTACGGCGCCGGCACCACCGACCAGACCCTGACGATCGAGCAGCCCGGCGTCGTCGACGTCGAGTCGCACCACCTCGACCAGGTGATCGTCCAGCTCGAGGTGCGCTGAGTGCCCCTCCCCCTGCACGGCATCGGCGGGGCGAAGGACCTGCCGATCCCGTTCGAGCTGGCGGTTGCCGGCGCGACGGCCGCGCTGATCGTCTCCTTCTGCGTCCTGGCGCTCGCCTGGCGCTCGCCGCGCTACGAGGGGCCGCGGCCCGGTCGCCCGGTCCCCCGCGTCCAGCGGCTGGTCGAGGACGAGCGCTTCCAGTGGACGCTGCGCCTGCTCGCGCTGGCCTTCGCCGGCTACCTCACCTGGGCGCTGATCTGGGGACCCGACCTGGTCACCAACCCGGTGCTGGGCACGTTCTACGTGCTGGTCTGGGTGGGCATCGTGCCCGCGTCGCTGCTGTTCGGGCCCGTGGTCAAGGCGGTCAGCCCGGTGCGCACGCTCAACCTGCTGCTGGCCAAGGTGACCGGGGGCGACGCGGCGACCGGGCTCTGGACCTACCCGGCGCGGCTCGGCTACTGGCCCGCTGCCGCCGGGCTGTTCGCCTTCACCTGGCAGGAGCTGGTCAACCCGCAGAGCGCCTACCTCGGGTCGGTGCGGGTGTGGCTGGCCGGCTACCTCGCGATCATGCTGATCGGTGCCGCGGTGTTCGGGGACGTGTGGCTGGAGCGGGCCGACCCGTTCGAGGTGTACTCCAGCCTGCTGGCCAAGCTCTCCGCCTGGGGCCGCGACGGGTCGCAGCTCGTCGTACGCAGCCCGCTGGCGAACCTCGCCACGGTGACCCCGCGCCCCGGCCTGGTGGCGGTGGTCTCGGTGCTGTTCGGCACGACCGCGTTCGACAGCTACAAGGACACGCTGCCGTGGCTGCGGTTCGTCAACGACCTGGGCCTGAACGAGGTCTTCGTCAACACCGTGGCGCTCCTGGCGTTCGCCCTGGTGGTCGGTGGCACCTTCACGGCGGCCGCGATGTCGACCGGCGTGGACACCTCCCGGCCCGACGCCGTACGCCGCAGCGCGCTGCCCAACCTGCTCGCCCACTCGGTGATCCCGATCGTCGTGGGCTACATGACCGCGCACTACCTGAGCTACCTCTTCGAGGAGGGCCAGAACACGATCATCCGGCTCAGCGACCCGATGGTCCGCGGCGACAACCTGCTCGGCACCGCGAACTTCGACGTGAACTACTGGCTCTCGTTCCACCCCTCGACGCTCGCCACGATCCAGGTGCTCGCGGTCGTCACCGGCCACATCTGCGGCGTGATCGCCGCGCACGACCGCGCGATCTCGCTGCTCCCGAAGCGCCACCACGTCAGCGGCCAGATCGGGATGCTGCTGATCATGGTCGCCTACACCGCGACCGGGCTCTACCTGCTGATGGGTGGGTCCTGAGCGACGCTCGCGAATACGGCCTCGTGCACCTCGGCCAGCGCCTTGCGCAGCGGGGACTCCCCCAGCTCGACGACCGAGCGGCCGGCGACGAGCGCCTTGTCCGTGGTGGGCCGGTCCTCCGGCAGGAAGTGCACCCCTGCCGGGCGGATGTAGCCCTCGACCATCCCGACGATGTCGCGACGGCTCCAGCCCAGTGAGTCGCGCATCCGGTTGACCACGACGGTGACCGGCGCCGACGTCGCGTCACGGATGTCGACCAGCGAGCGTGCCAACCGAGCGAGACCGGTCGGCTCGGCGGTGCCGACGACGACCACGTGGTCGGCGATCGCCACGGCGTCGATGGTCAGCTGGTTGCGGGACAGCGGGCGTCCGAGGTCGGAGTCGTCCTCCAGGCTGAAGCCCGTGTCGACGACCACGTCGCCGACCTCGCTCGCCCGCTCGAGCACCGCGTCGAGGACACCGGGCCGCGCCTCGACCCAGCGGTCCGGGCGGGGCAGGCCGGTGAGCACCTCGAGACGATCGGCGACCAGGCGTCGACACCGCGCGAACGCCTCCCGGTCGAGCGACCCGGAGTTGACGAGTCGGGCGGCGGCCAGCAGGCCGGAGACCTCGTCGAGCACGCCGAGGTGCTGGGCGACCGCGCCGCCGTACGGGTCGGCGTCCACGAGCACGGTCGGGTGGCCGCGGTGTGCGTGCTCGGCAGCGAGGCCGATCGCGACCGTCGTACGTCCCGGGGCGCCGGCAGGACCGTGCACGGCGACGAGCCGACCGGGCACCGACGCTCGGCTCCGCGATCGGTTCCGGAGCCGGGTCGGGGTCGAGCACGAGCGCATGGGTGCCGGCGGAGCCCACGGCCTCGGGCAGCGTGGACAGGTCGGGCGCGGGTACGACGGTGACGACACCGATCCGCCGCAGCGCCTCCTCCTGTCCGCCGACCGCGACGCAGCGCACGTCCTCGCGCAGCAGCTGCATCACCGCGTCGGCGTCGACTCCCGACAGCTCGCCGGACAGCACGGCGACGTCGGCCTGACCCGTCGCCGCGCTCGCGAGCAGGTCGGCGAGGTCGACGCAGCGCTTGAGCACGACGTGACCCTCGGCGTCGAGCATCCGGAGCGCCGGGGCCTCCCACGCCTCTCCCGCGGCGGCCAGCAGGACTGCGATGCGGTCGGCCACGCCTCAGCCTCTCCGGGCGACGACGACACGGCCGTCGGAGATCGCCCCGAGCGCCTTGCCGACGAGGTCGGAGCTGTCGGCCGGCACGCCGACGATGACCTGACGGGTCGACTCGGGCGCCAGCGTGTTCGAGGAGCGCGGGACGGCGACCACCACGACGTCGGTCAGCACCGGAGCGGCCGTCGGCTTGGCGCCGCCCACCGCTGCGACCTTGGGCGAGACCCAGATGTCGACCACCGAGCCCTGGCGCACGGTGGCCGGCAGGTCGTCGACCGAGACGCTGATCGGCACCTCGATCAGCTCGGGCCCGGCCTCCTCGGCGATCGCCGCGCGCGGGAGCAGCTCACCAGCGGCGACGTCGCGGTTGAGCGTCGTACCCTCCGGCAGTGCGTCCTCGGCCGCCAGGTAGCTGTCGGCGGTGGCGTCGTCGGGGAAGCGGATGGCCCGCCGCTCCACGTCACCCTGCTCGAGGGTCGCGCCCGCGGGCAGGTCCCTGGCCAGCGCCCAGACCCCGACCGTGTCGTCCGCGGCCGCCATCAGGCGGGCGCCGACGACGACGGAACCGGCCACCAGGAGGAGGCCCAGCAGCAGTCGGGGGTTGCGCCACCCCGGTCGGCGGCTGCGCTGGGCGCGGGGGGCCGCGGTCTCCGGTCGCTGCGCCGTGAGAGTCATCGGGGACGTCCTTTCGCCGTAGGTGTCCACAGGCAACGCGCGCCAAACAGTCGTAACTGCGCGCGTCCGGTGGCAGAGTGGGTCTCGTGAGCGCGACGCCGAGGTTCCTGCAGCTGGCCGACGTGGCCGAGGTGCTCAACATCTCCGGGGCGCAGGTCTACGCGCTCGTGCGTCGCCAGGAGCTCAAGGCGATCAAGATCGGTGGCCGCGGCCAGTGGCGCGTGGAGGCCAGCGAGCTCGAGGCCTACATCCAGCGGGCGTACGCCGACGCCGACCAGTTCGTCCGGGACCACCCCTTCGTCGAGGGTGCGCAGGCTCCCAAGGACTGACGCCCACCGCCGCTCGCGTCATCGGCGCCCCTGCAGGGCCGCCACCGCGTCGTTCGGCACCACCTGCACCACGCGACCGGTCGCCTCGCCGGCGTCGAGCTCGAAGAAGTCGCGACCGACGCGTCCCACCCGGCCCTCGACCTGCTGCTCGTCACAGAAGTGCACCAGGCAGGACTCGCCCGCCGTGGCGAGGCGGCGCAGCACGGCACGGAGGGTCAGCCGGTCGACGACCGACCAGGTGTCCTCGCTGTGCGCCTTGGGTGAGAGGCCCTCGAGGCTGGCCACCCCCTGGTGGCGCACCACCCACTCCGACGTGCCGTCCGCGAGCAGGAACCAGTCCTCGCCGACCCGGGCGAGACGACCGCTGACCAGCCGGCCCCCGAGGAGCCGGACCCGCAGGTCTCGGCCGATCGAGGCGTGCAGCCGGGAGGCCAGCCCGACCTGGGAGTACTCCGCGAGGGTGAGGTCGGCGACCTCGGCGTCGCGCTCGACCAGGTGGAGCCCCTGGGCCTGCTGCTCGAGGTCGTCGAAGACCGCGAACATCGACTCTTCCCAGCTCATGACCTGTTGCATGCCCCTGCCGTTCCCGAGCCAAACGTCTGTGGACAACTGATTGACACCCGATGATTCTGGGCGTTGTCTGATGCAAACGCAAGCAAACGCAAGGATCAGCAGATGGCATTCGACGAGCTCCTGGTCACCGGGGCGACGTGGGCCCTGGCGTTCGGTGCGGCCTGGGCCCTGCTCGTCCTCGCCGCCGCTGTCGTCGAGGTCGTCTCCGACGGCCGACTCGCCCTGACCACCCGCCTGGGCTGTCCCGCCAGGCTCCGGCGGGTCCTGCTGGCCGGCCTCGGCGTCGTGCTGGCCAGCGGCGGAGCGGTCGCGGTCGTCCCCGTGGCGGCCGCGCCCGCTCCGTTCTCCCCGCGCACCGGGGGTGGCGCACTCGACAGCTCGGGGCTACCCGTCCCAGCAAGGCCGACCGGTGCGGCGTACTCCCCGCCGCGGCAGCGCGTCGTGGTCGAGCCCGGCGACAACCTGTGGCGGCTCTGCCAGCACCACGCGGCGCGCCGGGCGGCCGACCCAGGACGTCGCCCGGCTCGTCGAGCGCACCTACCGCGCGAACCGCCGCGTGATCGGCCCCGACCCCGACCTGATCCATCCGGGTCAGCGACTTCGCATCCCGCAGCAGCGCCAGCACCCACCCACTCCGGAGGCACCATGACGCGACAGCTCACCCCGACCGCACGCCCGGTTCCGACAGCCAGCATCCAGGGCGCCCTCGCCCTCGACTACGACCAAGCGGTCCGCGCGGTGCCCTCCCCGAGCTACGCCTGGTCGCCGGCGGTCGCGCGGAGCTCGAGACCTTCGCCCACCGCTTCGCGCGCGCCGTCGTCGAGGTGGTCACCGGCGACCGCGGCCCGAGCCAGCTGCTCCGCTGGACCAGCGAGTCGGTCTATGCCGAGCTGCAACGCCGCTCGGCCGTGCTCGCGCGCACGACACCGGGCGACCGCCGTCTCCGCCGGCTGCGCTGCCAGGTGAAGAGCGTGCACCTGTTCTGCCCGTCCCCCGAGGCCGCAGAGATCAGCATCCACGTGCGCCACGGCGAGCGGTCGCGCGCCATCGCGGCCCGCGTCGAGGTGCGCGACGGGCGCTGGTGCTGCACGGCCCTGGAGTTCGGCTGACCGCGCCGGCGTGACTCAACCGGCGGGGCGCGCCTTCAGGTCGGTCGGACCACCCGGGGCGCCGTGGCACTTCTTGTACTTCTTGCCCGAGCCGCACGGGCACAGCGCGTTGCGGGAGGCGCCGGCGAACGGGTCGTCGGCGTTGCTCGCCGTCTGGCCGCGCACCTCGGCCTCGCCGTCCTCGCTCGGGGCGGAGTAGGTGAGGTTCTGCGGGGCGCGGGCCGGCTGGAGGCCCTTGGCGAAGATGTGCGGCGCGTGGTGCTCGTGGCCGTTTCCCGCGTGGTCGAGGGCGGGCTCCGGGAGACCGGAGGCACCACTGGTGTCGGCGCCGGCCAGCAGGTCGACGTCGATCTCCGCGTCCTCCTCGTCCTCCTCGACCTGGACCTCGAGGTTGAACAGGAAGCCGACGGTCTCCTCGCGGATGCCTTCCTTCATGGCGTTGAACATGTCGAAGCCCTCGCGCTGGTACTCCACCAGCGGGTCGCGCTGGGAGTAGGCCCGCAGGCCGATGCCCTCGCGCAGGTAGTCCATCTCGTAGAGGTGCTCGCGCCACTTGCGGTCGAGCACGGAGAGCAGGACCTGACGCTCGAGCTCGCGGATCACCTCGGAGCCGACCTCGGCCTCGCGGGCGTCGTACGCCTTCTGCGCGTCGGCCTGCAGGTCGGCGAGCAGGGTGTCGCGGTCGAGGCCGTCGCGGCCACCGGCCTCGCGCTCGAGGTCCTGGTGGCGCAGCCCGACCGGGTAGATCGTCTTCAGCGCGGTCCACAGCGCGTCGAGGTCCCACTCCTCCGGGAAGCCCTCGGTGGCGGCGGTCACGTAGGTCTCCACGACCTCGTCGATCATCTGGTGCACCTGGGCCTGGAGGTCGGCGCCCTCGAGGACCTCGCGGCGCTCGCCGTAGATCACCTCGCGCTGCCGGCTCATCACGTCGTCGTACTTCAGGACGTTCTTGCGGGACTCGAAGTTGAGCGCCTCGACCTGGCTCTGGGCCGACTGCGATCGACTTGGTGACCGACTTGTTCTCGATCGGCTGGTCGTCGGGGACCTTGAGGGCGAGCAGCACGCGCTCGACCCAGTCGGACTTGAACAGCCGCATCAGGTCGTCGCCCAGCGAGAGGTAGAAGCGCGACTCCCCCGGGTCGCCCTGACGACCGGAACGACCACGCAGCTGGTTGTCGATGCGGCGCGACTCGTGACGCTCGGTGCCGAGCACGTAGAGCCCGCCGGCGTCCTTGACCTCGTCGTGCTCGGCCTTCACCTGCTCGGTGATCCGCTCGAGCATCGCCGGCCAGGCGGCGTTGTACTCCTCGGCGTTCTCGACCGGGTCGAGGCCCTGCTTGCGCAGCTCCTGGTCGGCGAGGAACTCGGTGGAGCCACCGAGCATGATGTCGGTGCCTCGACCGGCCATGTTGGTGGCCACGGTGACGGCGCCCTTGTGACCGGCGAGCGCGACGACCTTCGCCTCGTCGGCGTGCTGCTTGGCGTTCAGCACCGAGTGCGGGACGCCCTTCTTCTTCAGCAGCCCGGAGAGCAGCTCGGACTTCTCCACCGAGGTCGTGCCGACCAGGACCGGCTGGCCGTTCTCGTGCCGCGGTCGCGATGTCGTCGACCACGGCGGCGAACTTCGCCTCCTCGGTGCGGTAGACGAGGTCCCTCTGGTCGAGGCGGGCCATCGGCATGTTGGTCGGGATCGGGACCACGCCGAGCCGGTAGATCTTGTCGAACTCGGAGGCCTCGGTCATGGCCGTACCGGTCATGCCGGAGAGCTTCTCGTAGAGGCGGAAGTAGTTCTGGAGCGTGATCGTGGCGAGCGTCTGGTACTCCTCGCGGACGGTCACGCCCTCCTTGGCCTCGATCGCCTGGTGCAGGCCGTCGTTGTAGCGGCGCCCGGACAGGATGCGGCCGGTGTGCTCGTCGACGATCAGGACCTCGTCGTCCATGACGACGTACTCCTTGTCGTTGCGGAACAGCTCCTTGGCCTTGATCGAGTTGTTCAGGAACGAGATCAGCGGGGTGTTGGCCGACTCGTAGAGGTTCTCGATGCCGAGGTGGTCCTCGACCTTGGTGATGCCGGGCTCCATGATCGAGATCGTGCGCTTCTTCTCGTCGACCTCGTAGTCGGCGTCCTTCGTCAGCTTGCTGGCGACCTTCGCGAACTCGGCGTACCACTCCACCTCGTCCTGCGTGGGGCCGGAGATGATCAGCGGCGTCCGGGCCTCGTCGATCAGGATCGAGTCGACCTCGTCGACGATGGCGAAGTACGGCGTGCGCTGGACGCAGCTCTCGAGGGCCGTCGCCATGTTGTCGCGCAGGTAGTCGAAGCCGAGCTCGTTGTTGGTCGCGTAGGTGATGTCGGCGCTGTAGGCGACCCGGCGCTCGTCGGGGCGCATCTCGGGCAGGATCACGCCGACGTTGAGGCCGAGGAACTGGTGGATCCGGCCCATCCACTCGGCGTGGTACTTCGCCAGGTAGTCGTTGACCGTGACCACGTGGACGCCGCGGCCGGTCAGCGCGTTGAGGTACGCCGGCAGCGTGGAGACCAGGGTCTTGCCCTCACCGGTCTTCATCTCGGCGATGTTGCCGAGGTGGAGCGCGGCGCCACCCATGATCTGCACGTCGAAGTGGCGCTGGCCGAGCACCCGCTTGGCCGCCTCACGGACGGTCGCGAACGCCTCCGGCATGATGTCGTCGAGGGTCTCGCCCTTCTCGAGGCGCTCCTTGAACTCGTCGGTCATCGCGCGCAGCTCGTCGTCGGACATGCGCCACGAAGTCGTCCTCGATGGCGTTGACGGCCTTCGCGATGGCTTCGAGCTGGCGGAGGATCTTGCCCTCGCCGATGCGCAGGACCTTGTCGATGAGCGACACGCGGGCTACTCCTGGGGATGGACTGCGGTGGGGACGGGGCGCACAGGCCCGCCGTCCATGTTAACGGGCGGGACCACCGGTGAGTTTCACAACGCCGAGTCAGGGCGTACGGCGCGACCGAGGACCGCCGCCGAGGAGGGACCGCGGGCGTTGTCGGGGATGCTGAACCGCTCCAGCTCGGTGACGGTGAACCCGGCCGCCTCGATCGCCCCCACCGTGTCCCTGGACGTGTGGCAGCCACCGAACAGGCGCGGCCACACGGTCGCGTCCAGCACCCGCTGGGCCCGGCGTCCGAACCCGGGCTCGTGGGCTCGCACGTGCTCGAGGAAGCGCACCTCTCCTCCGGGGCGCAGCACCCGACGGGCCTCCGCGAGCGCAGCGGCCTGGTCGACCGAGCACAGCACCAGCGAGAACACCACCGCGTCGGCCTCGCCGTCCCCCACCGGGAGCCGGCTCGCCACGGCGTCGCGGAGCTCGACCCGCTCGTCGGTGTGCGAGGACGCCTGCTCGCGCAGGTAGGCCTCCGGCTCGACCGCGACGATCCGGGACACCGTCATCGGGGTAGTGCTCGAAGTTGGCACCGTCGCCGCAGCCCACCTCGACGACCGTGCCCTTCAGGCCGGCCAGGAGCCGCCGACGCAGGTCGTCCCCGCCCTGACGGGCGAATCCCGGGGCGAGCACGCGGTTGTAGAGCCGGGCGAAGAGCGGGTGCCTGACCTTGGTGTCGCTCATGGCTGCAGCCTGCCTGACGACCCGATCTGCCAGATCGCCAGCCCGTGCAGACCCTGATCGGCGGCCAGCTGGCGGCGCAGCTCGACCGACCGGGCGTCGTCCCACCAGATCCGGCGCCCGTTCGCGCAGGGTGGCGCGCCACTCGCCGTGCGTCGGGCTCCACACGGCTCGATCACCGGCGAGCGGCGCGTGCCTGGGGCACCGTGAGCTGCGGCGAGCCACCGCCCCACCGATAGCCGTAGGCCGCGGCCCCGAGGTCGACCTTGCGCCGCGGCACCCGGGTCAGGAAGTAGCGCAGCTCGGTGCGGACCCAGGGCATCGCCCCGATCGGGCCCGGCCCGGACCACGGGCCGTGCTGGTCGTAGGTCATCAGCGCGGCCACGTCGAGCACCTTCGCCAGCCGGCCCAGCGCGTAGCCGCGGGCGGCGTAGCCGCGCGCGTTGCTGCTCGCCATGAACGCCATCGAGAGTGTCCTGCCCTTCGGAAGCGCCCGGCGAACGGCCCGGGTGAACGCCACCAGGCCGCGGGTGTCGCGCGGCCGCAGCGACTCGAGGTCGATCTGGATGCCCCGGAACCCGGCCGATCGCCGCACCAGCGCGCGGGCACATGCCTGGCGCTTGCGCGGGTTGGTCAGCATCCGGTGCGCCCGCGGCTCGTCGAAGTCACCGAGCCGGTTGTTGTAGTTGGAGAACAGCAGCACCGGCGGCTTGCCGGCGCGGTTGGCGGCCCGGCGGAGCGCAGCGGCCTGCGCACTCAGCGGCGGTGACCCCACCACGAGCGGTCAGGGCGACCCCGGCGACCCCGATCGTGTCGATCAGGTCTCCGTCGCGGGTGACGGTGGCTGGCGTCGCCGACCCCTCCAGCGCGTAGCCCATCACCACGGGCGAGGTCCGGGCGACCTGGCGCACCTGTGTCTCCGCCGCCTCGGGGTCCGCGCCGCAGCCCGTGGCGAGGAGCGCGGCGAGCAGGAGCGGTACGACGACCCGAGGACTCACGCGCCTCAGCCTGTCCCCGACCCGTCCCTTCGGCAAGGGGTCACCACCCCTCGAGCAGCGCGACACCGCGCGGCGACAGCCGGTAGCCGATCTCGAGCGACTCGGTGAGCCCGAGCTCCTTGAGCTTGCGCACGTCGCGCTTGAACGGCGCGGTCTCGCGACCCATCTCGGCGGCCAGGTCGGGCGCCCGGCGGGCCGGGTTGGCCGCGATGAGCGCGAGCATGGCCCGGGTCCAGGGACCGCTCCGGGACGCGCGGTCGAGGCGCTCGAGCCGGGCGAGCAGGTCCGCGCGCTCCTCGGCGGTGAGGTCGGCGGTGTTGCGCAGTGCCACCCGCGGGTCCTCGCCGGCGTAGCGCAGCCCGACGCGCCAGATCGGAGCCGGCGCCTTGCGCTCCATCAGCTTCAACAGCTGCTCGCGCGGCGCCCCGGCCCGGGTGGCGTCCTCGTCGCTGATGTCGTCGACCTCGTCGACCGAGGTCACCTCGACCAGCCCGATCGCCGTGCGCATCCGGGTGCCGACGAGCAGCCGCGGGCGCTCCCAGCGCCGGAAGGCGAGGTCGACCTCGCCGTCGCGGATCCGGTCGAGGTCGGCGGGTCGGATCAGCACCGGCTCATGATCGCACCGGTCAGCTGTGCACGACCGCGGAGAGTCCGGGCGCCAGGTCGCCCTTCGGCGCCACGACGATGTCGTCCAGGTCGAGCCAGGACGCGAGGTCGCGCAGCTCGGCGGCCAGCTCCTCGACCGTCTCGGGCGGGGCCCCCGGCTCGGCGTACGCCGCCTTGACGAGCAGTGCCCCGGCCTTCCGGTCGGCCTTGAGGTCCACCCGCCCGACGATCGCGTCGCCGAGCAGGAACGGCAGCACGTAGTAGCCGTACTGGCGCTTCGCCTCGGGCACGTAGATCTCGATCCGGTAGTGGAAGTCGAAGAGCTGCTCGGTGCGCTCGCGCTCCCACACCACCGGGTCGAACGGGCTGAGCAGCGCGCGGGCGTCGACCTTGCGCGGCAGTGCGGCGTCGCGGTGCAGGTACGCCGGACGCTTCCACCCCTCGATCGCGCACCGGCAGCAGCTCGCCGTCCTCGACGAGCTCGTCGACCGCGACCTGCGCCACCTTGGCGCCTTCGCCACGCTGGAGCTGGAGCCGGTAGTAGTCGGCGAGGCAGCGGACCGTCGCGACCCCGTGGCTGCGGGCGGCTCGCCTGATCAGCTCCTTGGTCGCCTCGGACCTCTCCGGCACCGGGGCGTCCAGCACCGCCTGCGGCAGCACCCGCTCGGCCACGTCGTAGATGGGCTCGAACTGCGAGTTGCGCCCGGCGATCGCCAGGTCGCCGGTGAGGAACAGGTAGTCGAGCCCCTTGCGTGCCTCGGACCAGTTCCAGCCCCAGTCGACCTTCTGGCGCGGCGCGCCGTCGTCGAGGTTGCGGGCCGTCGCCGGCACCACCGTCGCGCACCTGCGCGTGCACCTTCTCGACCAGCCCCGGGTTGGTCTGCAGCCACGCACCCCACCGCGGGCTCTCGCGGAACGACTCCATCCGGTGCCGCATGACCGGCCACAGGTCGACCGGCATGAACGCCTGCACGTGCGCCCAGTATTCGACCATCCGCCGCGGCTTCTTCTCCGAGGCCCGCTTGAGCATGTCGGTGTCGTAGGGCCCCATCCGCGAGAACAGCGGCATGTAGTGCGCCCGCTGGAGCACGTTGACCGAGTCGACCTGGAGCACCCCGGTGCGCTCGAGCGTGCGCGAGAACGTGCGCATCGTCGGCACCGTGTGACGGGGATCCCGGAACCCCTGCGCCACCAGCGCGATGCGGCGGGCCTGCGCCCGGGACAGCTGCTCGTTCGGCACCGGGCCAGTATGTCGCCGCCCACCGACAGGTCTGCTGTGGGAGTGGTTTCGACAGGCTCAACCAGCGGTGGTCCGGGTCGCACGTCGCGTGGCCGCGGGGCGGAGGGGCGCCAGGGCCTCCGGGGTGAGCGTGGATGGGACTGGCCCCCCGGAGCGAGGAACGAGCGTAGGGGTGGTTGCGATCCCGGAGAGTTCTGGCGCCCCGAGCCGCGCGGGCACCCCCGCACGCCCCACGCCTACTGAGGGATGTCGAGCAGCTTCTCGCGGACGGCGTACATGACCGCCTCCATGCGCGAGTGCAGCTGCAGCTTCTCCAGGATGTTGCGCACGTGGTTCTTCACGGTGTTCTCGCTGATGAACAGCTCACGGGCCGCGTCGCGGTTGTTCATGCCCTTGGCGACGAGGCGGAGCACCTCGAGCTCGCGCTCGGTGAGCCGCGGGGTGGGCACCTGCTCGCGGTCGGTGCGGGCCATCTCCTTGAACTCGTCGATCAGCTTGACCGCCATCGACGGGCTGATCAGCGACTGCCCCTCGGCGACGACGCGGACTGCCTGGGCCACCTCGTCGATCGAGGAGTCCTTGAGCAGGTAGCCGGAGGCGCCGTTCTTGACCGACTCGTAGAGGTCGCCCTCCTCGTCGCTGACCGTCAGCATGATGATCTTGACGCTCGGCACGAGCTCCTTGATCTTCATGCAGGCCTGGAGCCCGGAGCGCTTGGGCATCCGCACGTCGAGGAGTACGACGTCCGGGACCGTCGCGACGATCAGGTCGGTCGCGCTGAGCCCGTCGCCGGCCTCGCCGACCACCTCGATGCCGGGCTCGACGCCGAGCAGCATCGTCAGCCCGCGGCGGAAGAGCTCCTGGTCATCGACGACGACGACGCGCACGGCATCGTCTGGTGTTGCTGCGCCCTCAGCGACCATTTGCTCACTATGGCAGAGGAACACACGATTGGTACACGACCTGACCACCCGGCAGGTGGCTCGATCGGGTCACTGGGAGGACCTCGGAGGCTGGCCCGTTCAGCCCATCTCGAGCGAGATCACGCCGTAGTCATAACCACGACGGCGGTAGACCACCGACGGCTTCTCGCTCTCCTTGTCGACGAACAGGTAGAAGTCGTGGCCGACCAGCTCCATCTCGTAGAGCGCCTGCTCGAGCGTCATCGGCGCCGCGGCATGGCTCTTCTCGCGTACGACGAGCGGCCCGTCTCCGGTCACCGTGACGGGTCCGACCTTGCGCTCCTCGACGTGGTCCTCCTCGGCCGACTCGGTCAGCAGGGGCGCCGTACGGGCCATCGCGCGACCCAGGGACTCCGGCTTGTGCTGCCCGCGGTGGACCTTCTTGCGGTCGGCGGCCCGTCGCATCTGGGCGGCCATCTTGTCGAGCGCCAGGTCGAGGGCGGCCATCTTGTCCTCGGCCGATGCCTCGGCCCGGACGACCGGACCCTTGGACTTCGCCGTCAGCTCCACCCGGACGGTGCGTTCCGGCTCCCGCGGTCGGGCTTCCTTCTCGAGGAGGACGTCCACCCGGATGATCCGGTGATCGTGCTTCTCCAACCTGAGGAGCTTCTCCTCGACGTGCTCCCGGAACCGTTCCGACACCTCGCAGTGCCGGCTGCTGACCACGACATCCACCACAGACCTCCCGTGCTGTTCGATCGAACCGAGTGACTATCTGGTTGCCCGAAGACTCCCGTCCGCGCAGGCAAGCACTACCTCGACAACGCGTGGGTGTGGGCCGAAGTGCCGAGATCCGGCACCGGCCATCCGAATCCCGGCCTCACGGCGGACTCGGCGGTTCTCCATGTGCAGACGCTAGTCGCGTTGTCCGGAAAGCGGTAGGCCCGGACGAGGTGGTGCATTTCCGGGCGGGAACCGCTTCCTGGTGGCCGCCACGGTCGCCACGGCTCGCACCGGGAGGCCGGCATCCTCGAGCGCCCGCTGGGCCTCGCGCGCCGTGGCGCCGGTGGTGAGCACGTCGTCGCAGACCACGATCGAGACCGGGACGCCCGCGCGTGCCAGGCGCTGCCGTGCCGCGGGACGCACCGCCATCGAGCCGCTCAGGTTGGCCGCGCGCTCGCGGGCGTCGAGCCCCGCCTGGTCGAGCACCGGACCGCGCACGCCGAGCAGTCGGTGCACCCGGACCCGTCGATCCGCGACCCGGAGCCGGCGGGCCGCCGACCGGGTGATCCGCAGCATCGGGTCGTGCCCACGCTCACGGACGACACCGGGGCGGGAGGGCACCGGGACGAGGACGACCACGCCAGTGCTCGCGCCAGGATCCAGCGCCCGTGCCACCGCGCAGGCGAGCACCCGCCCGAGCGGGGCGGCCAGCGCGAAGACGCCGTGCTCCTTGTGGGCCAGCACCATCGCGCGCAGCAGCTCGTCGTACTCCCCCGCCGCCAGGCAGGTCGCCAGGCCGTCGGGACAGGGAGTGGGCCGCACGACGTGCGCGTCGCTCGGCAGGGTGGCAGCGCAGCCCCGGCACAGCGGTCGGCCCGGCGTGCCGCAGCCCACGCAGCGCCCGCCGTGGATCAGGTCGAGCCAGGCATCCAGCACCCGAGCAGCCTGACGCCGCGCGAGTGCCGACGCAGCCACGCGGGCCACTGCCTGTGGACGCCGCACGCCTGTCGGGTCCCTGGGGACAGGTCAGCGCACGTACGCCGCCCCGACGATCTTCGAGTCGGTGCGCGGCCAGTTGCCGTTGCCGCTCAGCGTGTAGAGCCGCTGGTCGGGCGTGATCAGCCGCAGCGGCAACGTGCGCTCGGGATCGACGACCATCGTCTGGGCCGCGCCGCGGAAGACGCTCGGCTCGACTCAGCTCGGGGGCGACCGGCGAGCCGTCGGAGGAGATGTAGCTGACCTGGCTGGTCTCCGCCGATCCGCGAGAGAGCACCGCGAGGGTCCCGGGGTCGCGCCAGCCGACGTCCACCAACCGGATCGCGTCGCGCCCGCCGGCCGCGAACGTGCGGGACTGACCCGCGCCCGAGACGATGCCCTCGTCCGTGCGCAGGATGTCGGTCACCCGGACCGAGGTGGCGCGGCTCCCGGCGTACGCCACGGCCAGGCGGCTGCCGTCGCGGGCGACCGAGAACGCGGCGACGGCCTCCCCGGTCACTCCGGGCACGTTGACGCGACGGACCAGGTCGTCGCGGACGACCAGCACCCGCGCGCCCTCCGTCGTGCGGTCGATCAGCCACAGGTCCCCGAACATGTCGTACGACGGACGCAGGATGTCGGTGCCACCGAGCGACCGGTCGTTCGACGGGAGCCGACTCACCCTCCGCGGGAGCCACGAACACCGTCGTGCCGTCCCCGGAGACAGCAGCGATCCGGTTGGGCGTCTCGCTGATGCGCGAGGCTGCGCATCGAGTACCCGGCTCGGCCGAGCGGACCCGTCGTGGGCGTGCCCGCGGTCGACCCGAGGTCGACGACCCGCCCGCTGCGGATCCCCCACAGCACCGCACCCGGCGGACCGGCGGCATCGAACTCGGTGCCGCTGGTCACGGGCGCGTCGATGCGGCCGCCGGACAGCGGCACCGGGGCGCCACCGACGGTGATCCGGACCCGCTCGATGCCCGGCACCTGGCGCAGCGTCCAGGCGAGCTGGTCGACGGCCCGGCTGATCTCGGCCGGCGTCGCGCGGAGCACGTCACGCGAGAGCGGCACCTCCGCGACCCCGCTCTCGGTGACGATGACCGACAGGTCCAGGTCGGTCCGCGAGGGCAGTGCCGAGCGGCTGATCTCCGACAGCGCCGACCCCGGACCGGCGAGCAGCCCGCGCACGAGGTTGGTCGCGGTCTGCTCCCCACGAGGGATGAACACCGGGTCGGGCAGCAGGACGCGTCCGGTCTGGTCGTAGAAGTAGAGGTTGAACCGGGCGAAGCTGCGGTCGAAGAAGGAGGTCGGCACGACCAGCGCGTTGACCGGGTTGTCGATGCGCCACTGCCCCTTCTCCGAGACCAGCCGGATGTCGAGGGTCTCGGAGCGACCGGGAGGCCCGCCCAGCCAGCCGCCGCGGGCGTCGAGACGATGGGTGTCCGCGAGGCGCACCTGGGCCCCGTCGGAGCTCGGGTCCACCGTGAACGCCTCGTAGACGATCGTGCCGCGGTTGGGCTTCCACGCGGCCTTGCGCCCGGTCGGTGAGGAACTCCCGCGCCACCGAGGTGCTCAGCGGGTTGGCCTGCATCGCGACCAGGAAGCCCGAGACGATCGCCGCCGGCGAGCCGTCCTCGGCCGGGCCGGGCGGGTTGAAGTACGGCGCGTCCTGCGGCCGGTCGGGCTGGTCGGCGGCCTGCCGGTGCACCGGGCCGGACTCAGGGAGCGTCGCGCACGCGGGCAGCATGCTGAGGGTCAGCAGCGCCGCGACGACGGCGAGCACACGACGGGCGGTCACTGGACGCTCTCCGTCACGTCGCTCGCGACCTCGGCAGGGACGTCGCGGGGCACCAGCGGCAGCGGGCTGTGCGTGAGCGGGTCACCGGCCCGGCGCGGGAGGGTCAGGCGGAACTGCGCGCCACCACCGGGGGTCCCCCACGCCTGCAGCCAACCGCCGTGCAGCCGCGCGTCCTCGAGCGCGATCGCCAGGCCCAGGCCGGTGCCGCCCGTGGTCCGCGCGCGGGCGGGGTCGGCACGCCAGAACCGGTTGAACACCATCGCCGACTGACCCGGCTGGAGGCCGATGCCGTGGTCGCGCACGGTCAGCGCCGTCGCCTCGCCGTCGACGGCGAGCCGGACGGTCACCGCACTGCCCTCGGCGTGGTCGATCGCGTTGGTCAGCAGGTTGCGCACGATCCGCTCGACCCGGCGTACGTCGACCTCCGCCATGAACACGCCGTCGTCGAGCACCGTCACCGGCACGCCACGCTGCAGCGCGACCGGTGCCACGGTGCCGACGACGCGGTGGACGACGTCGCCGAGGTTGGTGTCCTCGAGGTCGAGCACCGCCGCTCCCGCGTCGAACCGGCTGATCTCCAGCAGGTCGCCGAGCAGGTTCTCGAACCGGTCGAGCTCGGTCTGGAGCAGCTCCGCCGCACGGGCCGTGACCGGGTCGAAGGACTCCCGTGCGTCGTGCAGCACGTCGCCGGCCATCCGCACGGTGGTCAGGGGGGTGCGCAGCTCGTGGGAGACGTCGGAGACGAAGGTGCGTTGCACCCGGGAGAGCTCGACCAGCTTGCGGATCTGGGACTGCAGCGCCTCGGCCATCTGGTTGAACGACATCGCGAGCCGGGCGATGTCGTCCTCGCCGGCCACGTGCATCCGCTCCTCGAGCCGGCCGGACGCGATCCGCTCGGCCACCCGACGGGCCAGCCGGACCGGGGTGATCACCTGCCGGGTCACGAGCGCGGCGACGCCGGCGATCAGCAGCAGGAGCACGACCCCGGCGAGCAGCAGCACCTGGCGCAGGAGCAGCAGCGTCTGCTGCTCCTCGCCCATCGGGAACAGGTAGTACAGCGCGTAGGTGCCGCCGTCGGAGGGCAGCACCACCGTCGACCCGACGGCCACGCCGGGCTGGTCGGTGTTGCCGGTGATCTCTTCGTCACCGGTGTAGCGGATCCGGGTGAAGGTCCAGGCGATGCCGCCGTCGTCCGCGCTGTCCTCCACGTTGGACCGCAGGGACTCCGGGACGCTGGCCGAGTCGACGTCGGGCGTGGTGCGTACGCCGCCGGTGGTGCCGCCGTCGCCGACCGGCCCCAGCACCACGACCTCGAAGCCCTTGACCTCGCCCCGGGCCACGAGGTTCTCCACGAGCAGGCGCAGCTGCGAGTCGGGGTCGAAGTCGTTGCCCCCCGCGGAGCCGAGTCGCTCGCGCGCCGTCGCCGTCTCGGTGCGCGCCTCGGCGACCGAGGCGTCGACCCGGCTCTTGACCAGCCCGTCGGAGATCTGGCGGATCACCATGAAGCCGACGGAGCCGACGACGAGGGCGCTCAGCACGACGATGGCCGTCACCACGCGCAGCCGCAGCGAGCGACGCCACAGGTGCAGGGCGCCGCTCGGCCACGCACGCAGCAGGGCCCAGACCCGGGCCGCGGTCTGGGAGAGAGCGTCAGTCGGTCGCGGGCTCATCCGCGTTGCCCGCCTTGTAGCCCACGCCGCGAACGGTCACCACGATGGTGGGGTTCTCGGGATCGACCTCGATCTTGGCGCGCAGTCGCTGGACGTGCACGTTGACCAGCCGGGTGTCGGCTGCGTGGCGGTAGCCCCAGACCTGCTCGAGCAGGACCTCACGGGTGAACACCTTGCGCGGGTTCTGCGCGAGGCAGACCAGCAGGTCGAACTCGAGCGGGGTCAGCCCGATCGGCACGCCCGCGCGGGTCACCTCGTGGCCGGTGACGTCGATGGTGAGGTCGCCGATGTGGAGGTCCTCGGGGGTGGGCACCTCGAAGCGGCGTACGCGCGCGCGGATGCGGGCGACGAGCTCCTTGGGCTTGAACGGCTTGGCGACGTAGTCGTCGGCCCCGGACTCGAGGCCGACGACCACGTCGATGGTGTCGCTGCGCGCGGTCAGCATCACGATGGGTACGCCGGACTCGGCCCTGATCTCCCGGCAGACGTCGATGCCGTCCTTGCCCGGGAGCATCAGGTCGAGCAGCACCACGTCGGGCCGGAAGGCCCGGAAGACCGCCATCGCCTCGTCACCGCGCGTGACGATCTCGCTCTGGAAGCCCTCGTTGCGCAGGACGAGGGTGAGCATCTCCGCGAGCGCCGCGTCGTCGTCGACGACGAGCACCCGGGGACGATCCACCACCTCCTGCGCCACGCGACCTCCCTCAGCAGTCCGTCAGTACCGGTAGTGCTCGGACTTGTACGGACCCTCGGCCGGGATCCCGAGGTAGGAGGCCTGGTCGACGGTCAGCTCGGTCAGGTTCACGCCGAGCGCGCCGAGGTGCAGGCGGGCGACCTCCTCGTCGAGGTGCTTGGGCAGCACGTAGACGCCGGTCGGGTACTCCTCGGTCTTGGTGAAGATCTCGATCTGCGCGAGCACCTGGTTGGTGAACGAGTTCGACATCACGAACGACGGGTGGCCGGTCGCGTTGCCGAGGTTCATCAGGCGCCCCTCGGAGAGCACGATGATCGCGTTGCCCTCGGGGAAGGTCCACAGGTCGACCTGCGGCTTCACGTTCTTGCGGTGGGCGACACCGTCGGCCTCGAGGCCGGCCATGTCGATCTCGTTGTCGAAGTGACCGATGTTGCCGACGATCGCGTTGTGCTTCATCCGGCGCATCTGGTCGACGGTGACGACGTCCTTGTTGCCCGTCGAGGTGATGATGATGTCCGCGACCGGCAGGGCGTTCTCGAGGGTGTCGACCTGGTAGCCGTCCATCGCCGCCTGCAGCGCGCAGATCGGGTCGATCTCGGTGATGACCACCCGGGCGCCCTGGCCGCGCAGCGACTCCGCGCAGCCCTTGCCCACGTCGCCGTAGCCGCAGACCACGGCGACCTTGCCGCCGATGAGGACGTCGGTGGCCCGGTTGATGCCGTCGATCAGGGAGTGGCGGCAGCCGTACTTGTTGTCGAACTTCGACTTGGTCACCGAGTCGTTGACGTTGATGGCCGGGAAGAGCAGCGTGCCCTCGCGCATCATCTCGTAGAGACGGTGCACGCCCGTCGTGGTCTCCTCGGTGACGCCCTTGATCGAGTTGGCGATCGGGCCCCAGTGGTCGGTGCTCTTCGCGAGCTGGGCCTGGAGGACCTCGAAGACGATCCGCTGCTCGGTGCTGCCGGCCGTGGCCGGGTCGGGCGCCTCGCCGGTCTTCTCGGCCTGGACGCCGAGGTGGAGCAGCATCGTGGCGTCGCCGCCGTCGTCCAGGATCATGTTGGGCTGCTCGTCGGCCGGCCAGTCCAGGATCTGCTGGGTGCACCACCAGTACTCCTCCAGCGTCTCGCCCTTCCAGGCGAAGACCGGGACACCCTGCGGGTCCTCCGCGGTGCCCTCGGGGCCGACGACGACCGCAGCGGCCGCGTGGTCCTGGGTGGAGAAGATGTTGCAGGAGGCCCAGCGCACCTCGGCGCCGAGCGCGACCAGCGTCTCGATGAGCACGGCGGTCTGGATGGTCATGTGCAGCGAGCCGGCGATCCGGGCCCCGGCGAGGGGCTTGTCGGCGCCGTACCGCTCCCGCATCGCCATCAGTCCGGGCATCTCGTGCTCGGCGAGGGCGATCTCGGTGCGACCGTAGTCGGCGAGGCTCAGGTCGTTGACCTTGAAGTCCATGCGTCTATTCCTTTTCAGCGAGGGGATGTGTTCGTGGTGGCGCGCACCGGTCACTGGCTGGGGCGCGAGCGTCTGACCACGATCTCGTGCGAAAGGCGCAGCCGCAGTCTACTCAAGGGAGGAAGCCGCTCCCAACGGCCGTGACCCGGGCGGGTCGGGCTCGTGTCGATATCCTCGCGACGTGAGCGGTGGACTGTTCGGACTACTCGACGACGTGGCTGCGCTGGCCCGCCTGGCGGCGGCGTCGGTGGACGACGTCGGCGCTGCAGCCGGCCGCGCCAGCGCCAAGGCCGCGGGGGTGGTCGTCGACGACACCGCGGTCACCCCGCAGTACGTCCACGGCGTCGCCGCCAAGCGCGAGCTCCCGATCATCAAGACGATCGCGAAGGGGTCGCTGCGCAACAAGCTGCTGTTCATCCTGCCGGCCGCCCTCCTGCTCAGCCAGTTCATCCCGTGGCTGCTGACACCGATCCTGATGGTGGGCGGCACCTACCTCTGCTACGAGGGCGCCGAGAAGGTCTGGGAGCGGATCGCCCATCGGGACGCACCCCAGCAGGAAGCCGCTCAGGCGGAGGGGCCCGACGAGAAGACCGTGATCTCCGGCGCCATCCGCACCGACTTCATCCTCTCCGCCGAGATCATGGTGATCGCCCTCAACGAGGTCGCCGACCAGCCGTTCGTGTCCCGGGCCGTCATCCTCGTCGTGGTGGCCATCGCCATCACGGTGCTGGTCTACGGCGTGGTCGCCCTGATCGTGAAGATGGACGACGTCGGCCTCGCCCTGGTCGAGCGCGGCGGCAAGGCCTCCCAGGCGGTCGGCCGCGGCCTGGTCGCCGCGATGCCGCGCCTGCTCGCGGTCATCTCCGCCGTCGGCATCGTCGCGATGCTCTGGGTCGGTGGGCACATCCTGCTCGTCGGGGTCGACGACCTCGGCTGGCACGCGCCGTACGACGTCGTCCACGACCTCGAGCACGCGGCCCACGACTCCTGGCACGCCGTCGGCGCTGCCCTCGGCTGGCTCACCAACACGCTGTGCTCGGCCGTCGTCGGCCTGGCCGTCGGCGCCGTCGTGGTCGCCGTGATGCACGTGCTGCCGTTCGGGCACGGCTCCAAGAAGAAGCAGGACGCGCCGGCGCACTGACTGGCTGACGGTCGCGTCGGACCGGATAGCCGACTCGATACTCGAGGCAAACGGACCCTTCTGAGGGCTCGACCAGGGTCCGAATGCATCGCACTATCGGGATCTGGGGAGCGAGCAACCCTCAGCCGGGACGTCCCAGCTGGAGGTAGGCGGCGGCGTAGGTGCCGGTCGAGAGCATCGCCGCGTAGCGGGCGACGTCGCCGTCGGCCTCGGAGGTGACGGTCTCGACGCGTACGCCGTGGTCCCGCGCGGCCTCCTCGAGCCGGTCCCGGGTCTCGGCGATCCCCGGGTCGCCGGTGCCGTCGTCGAGGAGCACGAGGGCGGGCCGGCGCTCCGCACCCCCGTCGGCGAACGGATCGGCGAAGACGTCGGCGGGGGCGGTCGCCTCGAGGACGGGCAGCAGGTGCTCTGCGTCGGCCGCGAGCGCGGTGCGGCCGGTGGCGCGGCGGATGGACTCGGCGATCCGTCGTGCGGCGCGGGCGGCCAGCACGGTGCCGCCCCACAGCACCGGGTTGGAGTCGGCGAGGCCGATGGCGAGGATCTTGGCCGGGTTGACCGCGAGGTCCTTGTGCGGGCTGCACGAGACCGCGATCTCGTCGAGCGCGTCGGCGACGACGCTGGGATCGGTCTGCGGGCCGAGGTGGACCCGGTCGAGCAGGTCGAGGACCACGACGGCGATCGCGAGCTGGTCACCGGTCTGGGTCGGGAGCAGGGTGGCGTAGCGGCCCTGCGCGTGCTGGCCGACCAACGAGTCCTCGGGTGCGGCGACGACGAGCTGGCAGCCACGGCGTACGGCCTCGGCGACACCTGCGGCGGTGCCGTGGTCGTCCCCCTGCGGGGCGAGCACGACGACGAGGTCGAGGCTGCCGGCCCAGCCGGGCAGCCCCGGGCCGGGCCAGGCGACGAAGGGCACCGGGCACACGGGCTCGAGCACGGCCCGCAGCAACCGCGAGTCGGGTCCCGCCGCGACCACGGCGCGGGGCTGGCTGTCGGAGAGCCGCTGCACGGCCTCGACGACCGCTTCCTCCGCGGCCACGGCCTCGCGGCGGACGCGGGCACCGCTCTCCGCCAGGTAGCGGAGCCGTACGTCGGCCCGGGAGAGCGCGGTCTCGTCGTCGAGGAGCCCGTCGTCGAAGGTCATCGGTTCGGCTGCCGGTCAGGCAGGCTTGCGCGCCTCGTCGACCAGCAGGACGGGAATGTCGTCGCGGACCGGGTAGGCGAGCCCGCACCCGACGCAGACCAGCTCCTGCGCTGCCTCGTCTGCCGCGAGCGACTGCCGGCAGGCGGGACACACGATCACGTCGAGCAGGTGACGGTCGAGATTCATCGGTCGCTCCTTCGGATCACGGCCAGCACGTCGTCACGGACGCGGGCCATGGTGGCACCGTCTGCGCCCTCCGCGTTGAGCCGCAGCAGCGGCTCGGTGTTGGACGCGCGAACATTGAACCACCACTCGTCGTGGGTGACGGTCAGCCCGTCGAGGTGGTCCACCTCGACGCCTTCGCGTCCGACCCAGGTCTTCTCGAGCTCGTCGAGGATCGCCTGCTGGTCGGCGACCTCGGAGTTGATCTCGCCGCTGGCGACGTGGCGCACGTACGGCGCCAGCACCTCCGACAGCGGGAGGCCGGACTCGGCCAGCGCGGCCAGCGCGTGCAGCGCCGCGAGCATCCCGGAGTCGGCGCGCCAGAAGTCGCGGAAGTAGAAGTGGCCGGAGTGCTCGCCGCCGAAGATCGCGCCGGTCTCGGCCATCTGCGCCTTGATGAACGAGTGCCCGACCCGGGTGCGCACGGGACGCCCGCCGAGCTCCCCGACGATCTCCGGCACCGCGCGCGAGGTGATCAGGTTGTGGATCACGGTCGCGCCGGGCTCCTTGGCGAGCTCGCGCGCGGCGATCAGCGCGGTCAGGACGCTCGGGCTGACCAGCTCGCCGCGCTCGTCGACCAGGAAGCACCGGTCGGCGTCGCCGTCGAAGGCCAGACCGATGTCGGCGCCGGTCTCGACGACCTTGGCCTGCAGGTCGACGAGGTTGGCGGGCTCGATCGGGTTGGCCTCGTGGTTGGGGAAGGTGCCGTCGAGCTCGAAGAACAGCGGCTCGACGTCGACGTCGACGCGGCCGAGCACGGCGGGGGCGGTCAGCCCGGCCATCCCGTTCCCCGCGTCGACGACCACCCGGAGGTGGCGACCGGTGACCGGCGCCAGCTCGAGCAGGTACGCCGCATAGTCGTCCAGCACGTCCTGCTCGCTGATCGTCCCGGGGACCGACGGCGGTCTGGGTCTCGCCACCGGCGACCCGGTCACGGATCTCGGCCAGGCCGGTCTCCATGCCGATCGGCGCGGCGAACGCGCGGCACATCTTGATCCCGTTGTAGCGGGCCGGGTTGTGGCTGGCGGTGAACATCGCGCCGGGCCGCTCCAGCCGGCCCGAGGCGAAGTAGAGCTGGTCGGTCGAGGCCAGCCCGATCAGGGTCACGTCGGCGCCCGCCTCGGCAGCACCCTCGGCGAAGGCGCGCGACATCCCCGGCGAGGAGGGGCGCATGTCGTGACCCACGACGACGGCGTCCGCGCCGGTGACGACCACGAACGCGTTGCCCACCTTGCGCGCCAGGTCCTCGTCGATCTGGTCGGGGACGGTGCCGCGGACGTCGTACGCCTTGAAGGTGGCGGCCAGGGCGGCGGCGTCGCTGGTCGACATGGCGCCGACCCTATCGGCGCCCGGAGCAGGCTGAGTGGTGGGTCAGTCCTCGGTGCGGACGGAGGTCAGGTGGCCGCGGCGGACACCCGGGACGCTGCGCTGGACCCCGGTGACCGGCTCGATCGGCGCCGCGACCGGACGCGGCTGGGCGGCCTCGCGGACGGCGTCGGCCAGGGCGAGCAGGTCGTCGGAGGACGGGCCCTGCTGGTCGTCGTGCGCCAGCCGGAGCACCTCCCATCCGCGCGGTGCGGAGAGCCGCTCGCTGTGGGCGTCGCACAGGTCGTAGGCGTGCGGCTCGGCATAGGTCGCGAGAGGCCCGACGACGGCGGTCATGTCGGCGTACACGTAGGTGAGCGTGGTCGTCGCAGGACGCCCGCAGGCGGTGCGAGAACAACGGCGGAGGAGACCCACGCGAGGACGCTACCCCGCGGCGAGCCCGGGTCGCCGTAGGCTCGCGGTCGTGACTGTCGGCATGAGTGGACCGATCCGTGATCGCCGCGGACGCGGGATGCGCGGCCCGACGTTCGGGCCCGATGCGCCGGGTGGCCGGGTGCCGGCGCACCTCAACGGGCGCGAGCTGTTCGACCAGGTCGCGGTCGAGGTGATGACCGACGTCGAGTCGCGCTGGCCCGAGGAGCTCGGCCGCGGTCGAGCTCGCGGTGGAGGACATCCCGCTGCTCCCCCACACCTGGGTCGCGCCCCGGGTGCCGCTGGCCTCGTTCGTGCCGGCCACGCAGGTGGTGCCCCCGCGGCTGGTGCTGTTCCGCCGGCCCATCGAGCACCGCTCGGAGACGCGCGCCGACCTCGAGGCACTGCTGCTGACCGTGGTGGTCGAGCAGCTCGCCGACTACCTCGGCGTGCCGGCCGAGGAGGTCCACCCCGACTACGAGCCGTGAGGCACGAGCAGGACGGTCGGCCACCGCGCTGGCCCTGACGACTGCGAGCCGGCCCCGTTGTCCCGAGGCAGGCTCGCAACCGCCAGGGTCAGACCGCGCGCTTCTTCAGCTTGCGGCGCTCCCGCTCGGAGAGCCCGCCCCAGATGCCGAAGCGCTCGTCGTTCTCCAGTGCGTACTCCAGGCACTCCTGGCGTACGTCGCACGTGAGGCAGACCTTCTTCGCCTCGCGCGTGGAGCCACCCTTCTCGGGGAAGAAGGCTTCGGGGTCGGTCTGAGCGCACAGACCGCGCTCCGCCCATCCGCCGTCGTCCTCGCCCATTCCATCCAGCAGATACAGTTCGCGCACAGTGTTCGCCCCTCTTCGACCCTTCGATCCTGACGGACCGAGTTGCTAATCACACTGGTGTGATTACATGCCTGTCGTACCCGAGAAGTCAAGCCGAAGTCTGGTATTGGGGACCGCTGGTCCACACTGACAGCCATGTCCGACGCCCCCTCCGAGATGTCTGAGACGCCCGAATTGAGCCTTTCAGCACGCCCCCCGCGCACCTCACCGTCCTGTCCGGCGGCGTGGGCGGCGCCCGGTTCCTCCAGGGGGTCCTGCGGCTCGTGGAGCGCACCGGCGCCGACACCCGGGTGAGCGTGATCGCCAACACCGCCGACGACATCTGGGTGCACGGCCTCAAGGTCTGCCCCGACCTCGACACGGTGATGTACACCCTCGGCGACGGCATCGACACCGAGCGGGGCTGGGGCCGCACCGACGAGACCTGGAACGCCAAGGACGAGCTCGCGGCGTACGGCGTGGAGCCGACCTGGTTCGGTCTCGGTGACCGGGACATCGCCACCCACCTGGTGCGCACCCAGATGCTCGAGGCGGGCTACCCGCTCAGCGCGGTGACCGCGGCGCTGTGCCGGCGCTGGCTGAGTCCGTCCACGGGGCCGGCGTCGAGCTGCTGCCGATGACCGACGACCGGGTCGAGACCCACGTGGTGATCGACGACCCGGAGTCCGGCGAGCGGCGGGCCGTGCACTTCCAGGAGTACTGGATCCGCCACCACGCCTCGGTGCCCGCCCACGCGGTGGTGCCGATCGGCATCGAGGACGCCAAGCCCGGCCCGGGCGTGCTCGAGGCCATCGCCGAGGCCGACGTGGTGCTCGTCCCGCCCTCCAACCCGGTCGTGTCGGTGGGCACGATCCTCGGGGTGCCCGGCGTCCGCGACGCGTTGCGCGAGACCCCCGCTCCGGTGGTGGGCGTCTCCGGGATCATCGGCGCCGACCACGTGCGCGGGATGGCCCGGCAGCTGCTCGAGGTGATCGGGGTGGAGGTGTCCCCGGCCGGGGTCGCCGAGCACTACGGCGCCCGCACGCACGGCGGGGTGCTGGACGGCTGGCTGGTCGACACGAGCGACGCGGCTCTCGTCGAGCGGGTCACCGCGACCGGTCTGCGCTGCCGGGCGGTGCCGCTCTGGATGACCGACCACGACGCCACGGCCGACATGGTCGCGGCGGCGCTCGACCTTGCCGGATGAGCGTCCGATGAGCCTCGAGGCGTGGTCGGTCGACGGCCTCGGCGAGGTCACCACCGACACCGACCTCGGGGCGTTCCTCGTCGGGGCGCGACCTGCGCGACGGCGACATCGTCCTGGTCACGAGCAAGGTGGTCAGCAAGGCCGAGGGCCGGGTCCGCACCGGCGACCGCGAGGACGCGATCCGCGACGAGACCGTGCGCGTGGTCGCGCGCCGCGGGCCGACGGCGATCGTGGAGAACCACCTCGGGCTGGTGATGGCCGCGGCCGGCGTCGACGCGTCCAACGTGTCGCCCGGCCAGGTCGTGCTGCTGCCCGAGGACCCCGACGCCTCGGCCCGGGCCCTCCGGGAGCGGGTGTACGACGAGACCGGGCGCAACGTGGCCGTCCTCGTCACCGACACCGCCGGCCGTGCCTGGCGCACCGGGCAGACCGACCTCGCGGTCGGGGTGGCGGGGATGCAGCCGCTGGAGGAGTTCGCGGGCCGGGTCGACGGCTACGGCAACGAGCTCGCGGTCACCTCCCCCGCGGTCGCCGACGAGCTCGCCTCGCTGGCCGAGCTGGTCACCGGCAAGCTGGGCGGTCGACCCGTGTCGGTGGTGCGCGGTCTCGCGGAGCGGGTGCTGCCTCCCGGTGAGCACGGCCCCGGGGCCGGCGTACTCAACCGGCCGCGGGAGCAGGACATGTTCGCGCTCGGCGCCCGCGAGGCCGTCGTCGCCGCGGTCCGGGGTGACCAGGCCGACTGCTTCGGCAGCCCGGCCTCGCCGGAGGAGGTCGTCGCGGCGCTGGAGTGGTGCGGGCTGCCCGCGACCGTCGCCGGCATCTCGGTGCGCGTCGAGCTGCCGGAGTCCGACCGTGACCAGGTGGCCGCTGCCGAGCGGGTCAGGCTGATCGCCCACGCCCACCGGTGGCGTCCGCACAGCGACATGGCCGGACGCATCATCACGGTGTCACCGGCACCTCCGTAGACTCCGCGTCGTACCCGGAGCAGAAGGCGGACGAGTGGCGAAGAAGAACGAGCGCGAGAACCAGCGGCGGGCGGTCGCGGAGCAGCTGCGCAAGCAGCAGCAGCGCAAGGAGCGGCAGCGCAGCCTGCTGATCCTCGGTGTCTGCATCGCCATCGTCGTCGGCCTGCTCGCCGCCGCCCTCATCCCCTACATCAAGAACCAGCGCGCCGAGGCCAAGGCCGAGGGCACGCCGGTGCAGGACCTCGGGGTCAGCGAGAGCGCGGCGAAGTGCGACCCGATCAAGACCGAGGACGCGCAGGGGTCCGGCGACCACATCGACACCGGCACGAAGATCCCCTACGCCCAGGCGCCGCCGGCGTTCGGCTCGCACTGGCCCAACTTCCTGCAGGGGTCGGAGATCCGGAACTTCTACACCGAGAGCGACCGTCCCGAGATCGAGCGACTGGTGCACAGCCTCGAGCACGGCCACACCATCCTCTGGTACGACGAGACGGTGAAGCCCGGCACCGACGCCTACAAGGACGTCCAGGCGATCGCGAAGAAGTTCCCGGCCGGCGACTACTTCATCGCCGCCCCCTGGAACGAGTCCGACGGCGGCGCCTTCCCGTCGGGCAAGCACCTCGCGCTGACGCACTGGACCGGCCCGGAGAACCAGAAGGGCGCCACGCAGTACTGCGAGGCCCCGAGCGGTTCGGTGGTGAACTCCTTCATGGAGAAGTACCCCGCCGACAACGCGCCGGAGCCCGGCGCCCCCTGATCAGGTCAGGTCGGTCCGGCCGCGGCGGCGCAGCTCGTCGACGACGGCCTTGACCCCCTGCGCCTTCTGGTACGACGTGACGAGCAGCGCGTCACCGGTGTCGACGACGACCACGTCGTCGAGGCCGACCACGGCCACCGTCCGCCCGGCGGCCGGCACCACGAGACCGCTCGCGTCGGAGGTCACGACCAGCGACTCGTCGCCCACGATGCGCATGCCGTCCGCCTCCGGGCGCGTGAGCGCGGCCAGCGAGGCGAAGTCGCCGACGTCCTCCCACCCGAACCGGCCGGGCACCACGGCCACCCGACCCGCGGCTGCGGCCGGCTCGGCCACGGCGTGGTCGATGGCGATCCGGGTCAGACCGGGCCAGTGCGCCTCCAGCGTCGAGGGATCGGCGGCGATCTCCCGCAGGCCCGCGGCCAGGTCGGGGTGCTGCTCGGCGAGCAGGTCGAGCAGCACCGAGGCGCGCACGATGAACATGCCGGCGTTCCAGCGGTACTCCCCCGACGCGACGTACTCCCGCGCGCGGACGTCGTCCGGCTTCTCCACGAACTCCGCGACGGTCAGCGCCGTCTCGAACCCGGGCAGCGGCTCGCCCGCCCGGATGTAGCCGAAGCCGGTGGCCGGTGACGTCGGGTCGATCCCGATGGTCACGAGGTGTCCCTGGGCCGCGACCTCCGCGGCCTCACGGACGCTGGCCGCGAACGTCTCCTGGTCGGTGATCAGGTGGTCGGCCGCGAACGACCCGAGCAACGCGTCGGGATCCTCGCGCTCGAGCTGGGCCGCGGCCAGGCCGATCGCGGCCATCGAGTCGCGCGGCGACGGCTCGGCGATCACCCGGGTCCCGTGCGGCAGCTGCCGGCGTACGGCCTGCTCGTGGGCCGAGCCGGTGACGACCAGCACCCGGTCGCCGACGAGCGGCTCGAGGCGGTCGACCGTGGCCTGGATCAGGGTCCGGCCGCTGCCGGTGAGGTCGAGGAGGAACTTCGGCGAGCGCGCCCGCGAGAGCGGCCACAGCCGGGTGCCGGCGCCCCCGGCGGGGACCACGGCCCACAGCCGCCCCAGGTCGGAGGAAGTCATGGCGGGCATCCTGCCACCCGGCCGCCGGCCGCACCGGCGCTACCGTGCCCGGATGAGTGCTGCCGCCCGCCCGCCTCGCACCTTCCCCGAGCTGCTGGCCGCCCGGCTGCAGGGCGACCCGGGGCAGCCCCTCGTCACGGCGTACGACGAGAGCACCGGCGAGCGCACCGAGCTGTCGGTGACGACGTACGCCAACTGGGTGAGCAAGACCGCCAACCTGCTCACCGACGAGCTCGGCCTCGACGCGGGAGACACCGTCCTGCTCGACCTTCCTCCGCACTGGCTGGTCCCGGTGTTCCTCGGAGCGGCGTGGAGCTCGTCGCTCGCCGTCACCACCGAGCCGTCCGTCGCCCACGACCTCGTGGTCTGCGGCCCGGACTCGCTGGCCGAGCCACGACGGCGCCGACCAGGTGGTGGCCTGCGCGCTGCTGCCCTTCGGCGTCCGGTTCCCCGAGCCGCTGCCCGCCGGGGTCCTCGACTACGGCGTGCTGTGGCCCGGCCAGAGCGACGTCTTCGTGTCACTGGACCCACCGACGCCGGACACCCCGGCCTGGCGGACGACCGAGGACGTCACCACGCAGGCCGAGCTCCTGGAGGCCGCCAGCGGGGCCGGCTACCAGCCCGGGGTGCGGCTGCTCACCGACGAGCACCCGGCCGCCCGGCGTGGGGTGTCGGCGTTCCTGGCACCGCTGCTCGTCAACGGCTCCCTGGTGCTGCTGCGCCACCCCACGGACGCGACGTGGCCCGCCCGTGCCGCGGACGAGCGGGCCGACGCAGAGCTGAGATGCGGAAGGCTCGGGCTCAGCCGAACGTCTCGTAGCCCTGGAAACCAGCCGTGATGTAGCGCCGGGCACCGTAGCCGGCCGCGGTCCCGGGCAGCAGCCAGAGCATCCCCGCGGTGTCGCGGGCGATCAGGTCCGGCCGACCGTCGCCGTCGACGTCGCCGGGCCCGACGACGCGGTTGTACGGGCTCGGGATCTTGCCCCGGACCGGCACCGACGGCACGAAGAACGCGCCGATGCTGGAGTAGCTCGTGCCAGGCATCGACGACGTGCGCCACGCGCCGGAGCCGATCTGGTTGAAGGTCCGCATCGAGGCCGGCGCCAGGATCGGCGCCCGGAACTTGGCCCCACCCGCGCTCGGGAAGATCGTCATCTTGCCGCCGTCGACCCGCCCCATCAGGTCGGGACGGCCGTCACCTGTCACGTCACCGACGACCGCGAGGTTGACGAACGTCTTCCATCCGGTGCTCATCACGACGCGCGGCGCCGTACTTGTTGCCGCCCAGGCCCGGGTAGAGCACCAGGCGGTCCTTGTTGCTGTCCCGCGCGATGATGTCGCCCTTGCGGTCGCCGTTCCAGTCGCCGGCGTTGAGCACCATCGAGGCGTTGGGCAGCGTGAGGTTGGTGGTCTCGAGCGAACGCACGTTGCGCAGGCCGTTGTGGCACTTGACGAGCAGGCTCCCGCCGGGGCCGACACCGACGAAGTCGGCCTGCCGCGTGCCGGTCATCTGGCCGGCGGACACCTTCGTCCAGCGCGGGGCACCGCCGAACCAGCCCAGGGTGGTGCCGAACGCGCTGCGTCGCTGGCCGAGGCGCAGACGCCGATGTTGCCCGAGGCACGGTCGCGCACGATCAGGTCGCCGACGCCGTCGCCGGTGATGTCCCGGCCGCCACCGAGGACGACGGAGTACCCCGACCCCACCGACTGTTGCAGGCTGGCCCGGCCGATGCGGAGACCGCCGACGTTCGGGAAGACGTAGAGCCGACCGGCCTTCACCCCGACCACGTCGGGACGGCGGTCACCCGTGATGTCACCGGGCACGGCGATCGAGCTGTACTTCCCCCAGCCCATCGCCAGCAGCCGCGGTGTGGCGAATCGCCCGCCACCGAGGCCACGCACGAGGTAGAGCCCGCCGTTCTTCCACGAGCGCATCAGCACGTCGTTGCGACGGTCACCGTTGAAGTCACCCGCCGCGACCACCTTGTTGGCGCGCGCGAAGACGGTCGTCGGCGCGATCCCCACCCGGGACACCCGGCCCCGGCCGTCACCGCGGTAGACCTTGGTCGCGCCACCTCCGATGCGGCCGAGCACGTCGCCCTTGCCGTCGCCGGTCACGTCGTTGACCGCGGCCAGGAGGCTCATGCTTCGCCAGGAGCCCGGGGTGCTGCCGACGGTCCGGTAGCCCACCTGGCCTCCCGTCTGGAGCACCTTGACCCGGCCGGTGTAGTCCTTGAGCACGACGTCGGCGTCCGGGGTGCCGGCCAGGTTGAGCGTCCGGGGGAAGCGCACCGTCCGGGGCTGGGCCTTCGCCGGCAGCGCCTTCTGGGTCGGCGAGGTGAACACCGGGGCCGGCGTGGGGGTGCGTCGGCGGCGGCGTCGTGCCTCCGCCGCCGGCCGGTGCCGCGCCCTGGATCTTGGTGGCCTGGGTGCGGATGTAGGGCAGCTGGGCATAGAGGTACCGCCCGGGGCAGGCCGTCTGACCGACGTCGCGGTGGCCGTTGATCGCCCGGAGGGTGCGGCCCTTGACGGCGATGCCGGTCCTGTTGGCCGGGATGTTGTAGAGCGCCAGCTTCCAGGCGAACAGACGCGCGAAGGCGTTCAGCACCGCCGTCGGCGGACGGGCGATGTCGAAGTTGCCGATCGCCGACATCGCGAAGGACACCTCGTTGTAGCCGAGCGTGTGCGCACCGACCACGGCGCGCTGGACGCCGCCCCACCGGCCTTCCCAGATCCGGCCGAAGCGGTCGACGAGGTAGTTGTAGCCGACGTCGCGCCAGCCGCGGGACTGCGTGTGGTAGGCGTAGATGCCGCGCAGCAGCGCCGGCACCTGCGCCGCGGTGTAGTTGTTGGCGTTGACCGTGTGGTGGACGAAGCCGGTCCGCACGGTGCCGTAGTCCGGGGCGCTCTGCTCGCGCATCTTCTCGTTGGCGCCCCACTGGGCGCGGGAGTAGATGTAGGGCTTGGCCGGGCGGTTCATCGCGCTGAGCGTGACCGTGTCCTCGACGCCGTCGCCCTCGAGCGTGGTGGTGCCGGACGCCTGCGGGCCGCCGTCACCGGAGTCCGCCTTCTTGCCCGAGGGCAGCTTCGCGGTGTCGATCGCCGGAGCCTGCTTGGTCAGCCCACCGGTGCCGGGGTCGATGATCGCGAGCCGCAGCTCCGGCGGCACGCTGCCGTCGGTGGTCCGTGCGCGCATCTGCACCTGGTCGACGTCGCCGATCACCAGCGCGTCGGTGCCGGGCCGCTCGCGGGCGGACTCCTCCTCGCTGGTGGCGCCGTCCGGGCCGTGGTCGTCGTGGTAGTCGACGTCCATCCACTTCGACCAGGCGCCCTTGTCCTCGGTGCGGACCTCGATCGAGATCTCGTCGTCGCCGTAGGTCACGCCGTGCTTCCAGGTCACGCCGATCGTGGCGTACCCCTCGACCTTCTGCGGCGCCGTCTCGGCGTACCCCGGGTCGGCCGGTGCCTGCTGCTTGTTCTGGGTCGGTGCCTGCCGTGCTGCTTCCCGCTTCGGGGGTGAGGTCACGGAGACCTCCCGCACCTTCGGGGTCACCGGCGCCGTGGCGACCTCGGCCTTCCCCGGGTCGGTCTGCGCGAGTGCCGGGGGCAGGGCTCCGCCACCCCCGTGGGGAGCGGCGTCGAGGGCGCTGCCCGGTGTGTCAGCAGCTGTTCCCGGCTGCGGAACGATGTCCAGAGTCTTGACGCCGGCGGCCGAAAGACCGACAGCGAGAACGGCAGCCGTGACCAGGGACTGCTGGCACAAGGTGACGTAGCGGGCACGGCTGAATCGCATTAAAAGGTCTCCATGTGAGAGGGGAAGAGTTCACACGAGTACCAAGTTTCACACCAGTTACATGGTTTACCGCAAGCGATTTGCCCGAATTACAAACCTGTATTTAATGAATTACAAGCCTGTATTTTTGCGAATTCCAGACGTGTAATTCGCCGTATTCCGAAGGGATTTACCTCAGACGTCGGCGCCGAGCTCGGCGTCCGCCTCGTTCTCCTCGGTGTCGTCCGGGTCGTCGTACTGGAGGTAGCGAATGCCCTCGTTGACGTCGCCGTCGTAGTTCAGGTGGCCCGACTCCAGCACCAGGACCCGGTCGCACATCGCGCGCACCGAGGCGGTGGCGTGGCTGACGTAGAAGATGGTGGTGCCCTGCTGGCGGATCTCCTGCATCTTCGCCATGCACTTCTTCTTGAACGGCCGGTCCCCCACCGCGAGCACCTCGTCGGCGAGGAAGATGTCGGCGTCCACGTGGATCGCGATCGAGAACCCCAGCCGGGCGTACATGCCCGAGGAGTAGTGCGAGACCGGGGTGTCCATGAACTTGCCGATGTCGGCGAAGTCGACGATCGCGTCGAACTTGCGCTTGGTCTCGGCCTCGCTCATCCCCAGGATGGCGCCGTTGAGGAAGAGGTTCTCGCGACCGGTGAGCTGCGGGTGGAAGCCGGCACCCGTCGCGATCAGGCCGGCGATCCGGCCCCGGGTGCGGATGGTGCCCATGTCGGGGCGCATCACGCCGTTGATCAGCTTCAGCAGCGTGCTCTTGCCCGAGCCGTTGAGGCCCATCAGCCCGACCGACTCGCCCTGCTCGACGGTGAAGGACACGTCGTTGACGGCGAGGAACTTCTCCTGCAGGGGCAGGCGTCGGATGGAGGCCACCGCCATCTGCTTGAGGGTGCGGTGGTACTGCATCGTGAACTCTTTGGAGACGTTCTCCACCTGGATCGAGACAGTCATGTCAAAGCCGCTCCGGGAACTTGCCCTCGGCCCGCGAGAAGAACCGCTGCGCGAGCCAGAGCAGCACCAGGCAGATGGCCAGGGTGATGAAGCCGCGGGCCCAGAGGTCGGGCGGGAACTGCCGGGGCAGGTCGCTCGGGTCCTCGATCAGCGGGTACCAGAAGAACTTCTGCAGCAGCAGCACGGCCTGGGTCACCGGGTTGGCGACGTAGATCTCGTAGAGCACCGGGTGGCTGTCGTGCTCGGCCCAGACGAGCGAGAACGGGTACATCATCGGCACCAGGAAGTGCATGAACTGCATCACCGTCTGCACGATGTTCTGGAAGTCGCGGAAGAACACGTTGAGCGCCGAGAAGAACAGCGCCATCGCCATCGCGAAGGTGACCAGGATCGCCACCCCGAGCGCACCCGCACCGACGGCTCCCCACGTGAGGTGCCACCCCGAGAGCAGGCAGAACAGGATGAGCACGAGCACCTGCGGCAGCGTGTGGTACGCCGCCACGAGCGACGAGGCCACCGGGAAGATCTCCCGGGGCATGCGCATGCGTTTGACCAGGCCCTTGTTGGCCCAGATCGAGCGGGTGCCGCCGTTCCAGGTCTCGCCGAAGTAGTGCACGACCACGATGCCGGTGAACAGGTGCAGCGCGAAGTAGGGGACGTCGTCGTGGAGCTTGAGGATGAAGCCCATCACGAAGTAGTAGACGGCGAAGCGCATCGCCGGCTGCACGTAGGACCACGCGAGGCCGAGCAGCGAGGCGGCGTACTGCTGGGCGAGCTGGCGGGAGACCAGCAGGCGCAGCAGGTAGGGCTGCTGGAAGACCTCGAGCAGGCCGCCACGCGGGCGCCGGCTCGACGAGCTCGGCGTCGACCACCCGCACGGCCTTCTCCCCCTCGGCCTCCACGACCGGCATGGCGTCGGCCTGGTTGCGGAGCATCCGGCGGGTGCGGCGGCGGCGCTTCTGCTCGTCGAGCTCGGCGCCGTCGGACTTGTTCGCGGCTCTCATCGCATCCTCAGTCCCGGCTCCAGGGTGCGAAGGTCTTCTCCCACGTCTCGGGCGAGGTGACGTCGGGCAGCTTGTCGCGGTAGTCCTGCGCCAGCCGCGGCCACTCACGGTAGAAGCGCTCGTGGATCTCCAGGGTGCGCCGCATCAGGTCGCGGAAGCGCTCGGGGTCACGCTGGTAGAACGCCGCCGAGGCGCCGTCGTTCATCGAGACGATGGCCGAGTCGAGGACGCCGAGGCGGTACCACTTCGCGTCCATCGCGCGCACCTCGGACTCGGGGAACTCCCGCGACAGCTCACGCGGGGGCTTGAGCTGGCGGAGCGGCTGGAGGCCCGCGCTGATCAGCTGGGAGAGGCGACCCGGGATCTCGGCAGGGTCTTTGCCCTTGCGGGGCGGCTTCTTGCGGCGTACGGGCGGGAAGGCGTCGGGGTCGGCCTCGAGCTGGGCGTCGGGGAACTGCTTGCGGAAGGCGTTCACCTCGGTGAGCCGGTTGGGCAGCATGTCGTGCAGCCCGTCCGGACCGGCGAAGACGTCCTCGAGGGCCTGGAGCCGGAGCTCGGCGGTGGAGTACTGCATCGAGACGAGGTGGGCGATCTGGTGGTTCAGGCTCTCCCGGATCAACCGGCCGCCGCGCGGGTACGGCGAGTGCAGCAGGCCGCCACGAACCGGTTGCGGTGGTGGAAGTAGGCCTGCCAGTCCAGGGCGTCGTTCTTGTCGGTCCACGGCACGTGCCAGACCGCGGCGCCGGGGAAGGTCACCGTGGGGTAGCCGGCGCGCTTGGCGCGCAGGCCGAACTCGGAGTCGTCCCACTTGATGAAGAGCGGGAGCGAGAGGCCGATCTCCTCGAGGACCTGGCGCGGGACCAGGCACATGAACCAGCCGTTGAAGTCGACGTCGATCCGGCGGTGCAGCCAGCGGCTCGAGCGCAGGTTGCGCGCGCCGAAGTCCCAGTCGCCGTACGTCTCGGGCGCGCCCTCCCACCAGAACCGCCACGGCTGGACGACCTCGCCGAAGGAGTGCAGCCGGGAGCGGCTGTAGATGTTGAACATGTGGCCGCCGACGATGGTGGGTCGCCGCGCGAGGTCGCCGAAGGTGATCGCGCGGATCACGCCCTCCGGCTCGCAGACCACGTCGTCGTCCATCATCATCGTGTACGTCGCGGTGCCCTTGCGGACCGACTCGAGCTGACCACGCGCGTAGCCGCCGGAGCCGCCGAGGTTGCCCTGCTCGATGACCCGGAGACGGGATCCCAGCGCCTTCTCGGCGGTCGGGAACACCTCGGAGTCGGTGACCTTGTCGGTGCCCTGCTCCATGACGAGGACCTCGTCGAGGTAGGGCGACAGGTCAGGGTCCTCACCGAGCTGGACGAGCAGCTCGGCGCAGAAGTCCGGGCGGTTCATGGTGGTGATCGCGATGTCGACGGTGCCGTGGGCAGCTCGGTCCTCGGGGACCTCGGTCGTCCACTCGGCCGACTCCACGACGACGTCGTGGTCGCCCGCGACGACGTCGTACCAGTACCAGCCGCCGTCGACGAACGGCTTCAGGGTGAGGTCGAAGCTGAACGACTCCGAGTCGGCACCGGTCGTCGAGGCGGTCTCGACGCGTTGGGAGTTTCCGCGCGCCATCGACTTGTAGACGATCAGGCTGGCGCCCTCGCCGCGCAGCGTGACCGTGAGCCGGACCTGCGAGACCACCGACCACCGGCGCCAGTAGCTGGCCGGGAACGCGTTGAAGTAGGTGCCGAAGGACAGCCGGGTGGCGGCCCGGACCCGCATCGCCGTGCGGGACTCGATCTGGTCGGGGTGGAGCAGCCGACCCGTGGACGTGGGCTGGCGGATCGCGGCAGCGTTGAGCGCCTTGGCCGAGCGGGTGCCACCGATCTGGTACTTGTCGGCGTCGAGCTTGGCGTCCTCGGGGTCGACGTAGAGCGCCAGGACGTCGGCGTCGCGGTCGGCGGGCATGATCTGCCGCTGCAGCAGGCGGGTCGTGCTCATTCGTCGACACCCCCGCTGGTCAGCGTCGCGCCGTCGGCGAAGTGCGGCCGCAGCTTGTTCTCGTACATCGACAGCGCCGAGCCGATGGCCATGTGCATGTCGAGGTACTTGTAGGTGCCGAGGCGGCCACCGAAGAGCACCATCGGCTCCTTCTTGGCCAGCTCGCGGTACTTCAGCAGCTTCTCGCGGTCCTCGGCGGTGTTGATCGGGTAGTACGGCTCGTCGCCCTCCTGGGCGAAGCGGCTGTACTCGTGCACGATCACCGTCTTGCCGGGCAGGTGCGTCTTCACGCGCTCGGGGTGGAAGTGCTTGAACTCGATGATCCGGGTGAAGGGCACTTCCTGGTCGTTGTAGTTGACCACCCCGGTGCCCTGGAAGTCGTCGACGTCCTCGACCGACTCCTCGAGGTCGACGGTGCGCCACGACAGCCGTCCCTCGCTGTTGCCGAAGTACTCGTCGACCGGGCCCGTGTAGACGACCGGGACCTTGCCCTTGAACTCGTCGGCGACGTCGAAGTAGTTGGTCTCGAGCCGCACCTCGATGTTGGGGTGGTCGGCCATCCGGGTCAGCCAGGCGGTGTAGCCGTCGACCGGGAGGCCCTCGTAGGTGTCGCTGAACCAGCGGTTCTCGAAGGTGTAGCGGACGGGCAGCCGGGTGATGATGTCGGCGCTCAGCTTGGTCGGGTCGGTCTGCCACTGCTTGGCGGTGTAGCCCTTGATGAACGCCTCGTAGAGCGGGCGGCCGATCAGGCTGATCGCCTTCTCCTCGAGGTTGCTCGCCTCCTCGGTGGAGATCTCGCTGGCCTGCTCCGCGATCAGCGCGCGTGCCTCGTCAGGGGTGTGGGACTTGCCGAAGAACTGGTTGATCAGCCCGAGGTTCATCGGCAGCGAGTAGACCTGCCCCTGGTACTTGCCGAAGACGCGGTGCTTGTAGTCGGTGAACGACGTGAAGCGGTTGACGTACTCCCACACCTTCTCGTTGGAGGTGTGGAACAGGTGGGCGCCGTACTTGTGCACCTCCACGCCGGAGGTGGGCTCCTTCTCGGAGTAGGCGTTGCCGCCGAGGTGGTGGCGTCGCTCCAGCACCAGCACCCGCAGGTCGAGCTCGCGGGCGCAGCGCTCTGCGATCGTCAGGCCGAAGAATCCGGAACCGACGACGACGAGGTCTGGGGTCAACACACGCTCCTGGGTTGGGGCCTGGTCAGTCTACCGACGGGTCAGCGGCGCCCGGTCGCGCCGCGACGGCGATGTGTCGCATTCCACGCGCATCGAGGATGGCACGGATCACGTTGCGCGCCTCGCCGACTCCCCCGCGGATCGGGGACAGGATCACGACGGCGAGCGCGATCAGCCAGGGCTTGAGCCGGACGAGCATGTTCTCGCCGTAGCGGAAGTGCACGACGAAGAGGTTGCGGTACATGTAGAACCCCTTCCACGTGTCCAGCGCGTGGTTCTGGTCGAAGGGGAGCTGGCGCACCAGCACGGCGTCGCGGACCGCCCAGATCCGGTAGCCCGCGCGGCGGGCGCGCAGGGCGAAGTCCACGTCGTCGTAGAAGATGAAGAACGACGGGTCGGGGAGCCCCACCGCGTCGACGACCGTACGACGGACCATGAACCCCTCGAACGCGACGTTGTGCAGCTCGACCCGCTCGGGCATCGCCTCGCGGGAGGCGTAGCGACTCTCGACCATGGCCCGCTTGGGCTTGATGGCCAGCGGGTTGGCGAGGTCGAAGTCGACGGCGGCCTTCTCGACGAGGTGACCCTCGGTGTCCTCGCGCACGGCCATCAGGCAGTCCTCGTCGGTGTCCATCAGCACGGTGAGGCAACCCGGAGCGGGCACGACGTCGTCGTCCATCAACCAGATCCGGTCGTAGCCGCGCTCCCAGGCCATCCTGGTGCCGAGGTGGAACCCGCCCGCTCCCCCGGTGTTCTCCTCGAGGTGGACGGCCACCAGCTCCAGGCCGGTCGCCGCGTCGAGCACGTCGCGGGTGTGGTCGGTGCTCGCGTTGTCGATGACGATCACCGCGTCGGGCCGCCGCTCCAGCTCGGCGAGGCCGGCCAGCATCCGGGCCAGCAGGTCGGCGCGGTTGTAGGTCACGACCACGATCGCGACGGTCTCGGTCGCCGTGCTCATCGGAGGTACTTCCGGTGCCCGGTGAAGTCGCCTCGCCACCCGGCGCGCATGGCGCCCAGGCTCATCCACAGCCGGCGCGGGTCGGGTCGGGTGAACAGGTAGAACCAGAAGGTCTTGGCCACGAACGCGAGCACGCCGAGCAGCCCGGCGTACGCCCGCAGGTTGGCGACGTTGTTGCGGCACATGCAGTAGTGCTTGAGGTCCGACGGCGAGTGGTTGTAGGTCGTCAGCCCGAACACGAGCGGGGTGCCGAGGTCGTCGGTGGCGGGGTGCAGGAAACGGGACTCGACGACGGTGGCGATCCGGGCGCCGGCCTCGCGGGCACGCCAGAGGTACTCCACGTCGTCGCCCCAGATGAAGAACTCCTCGCGGGGCAGGCCGATCCGCTCCACGAGCTCGCGGGTGACCAGCACCCCGTTGAACGGGATCACCACGTCGTCGACCAGCCCGTCGCGGGCGGCGCGCTCCACGTCGGCGAGGTGGCGTACGACGGTCGACCGTCCCGGCAACCGGATCGGGAAGCACAGCCGGTCGGGACGATCGGCGTCGACCACCGCCGGGCCGAGGAAGTCGTGGCCGGCGACGTGGCCCAGGAGCAGCTGCAGGCAGTCCTCCGCGGGCACGCCGTCGTCGTCCATCAGCCAGATGAGGTCGGCGTCACGCGAGAGCGCGGTCTCCATCCCCCGGTGGAACCCGCCGGCACCGCCGGTGTTCTCCGTCAGGGTGAGCACCCGGAGGGGTACCTCCGTCTCGAGCGCGGCCAGCGCGTCCGCCGTACCGTCGGTGGACGCGTTGTCGACGACCACGATCTCGTCGGGCACCACCTGGGCGCGATCCAGCGAGGCGACCAGGCGGGTGACCAGCTCCACGCGGTTGAAGGTGACGACCACCGCGACGATCCGCGGGGCGGCGCTGCTGGGCTCCGTCGTGGCTGGCGTCATCGGCTCGGACATCGCAGTGACCCTACCGACCGGCCGCCCGGTGCGGACGGCGGAGATCAGCAGGCGGAGGAGAGGTCCTTGGCCTGGTTGGCCGCGTAGCCCTCACGCAGCGTGCCGATCGAGCCACCGGTGGTGCCGGCCGAGTCGTTGCGCGCGGCCCTGGCCTTCTTCTTCTTGGCCTTCTCGGACTTCTCCGGCGGATCGACGGCCTTCTCCACAGCCGCCTGGATCTTGTCGATGTCGGGGTCCGAGGTGTTCACCATCGGCGGGACGAACGAGACCGTGCGGACGGGCTGGGTGCGTGCCTTCATGGCGAGGTCCATGAACCGGCCGACCTCGCTCGCCGGAAGGTCGGTGGAGAACATCGACTCGCTCGCCTTGGCGATCTTCTCGAAGCGGAAGACGACCGTCTTCGGGCTGAGCTGCTGCAGCATCGCGTTCATCACGCACCGCTGACGGGCCATCCGGGAGTAGTCGTCGGCATCGGCGCGCGAGCGGGCGAACCAGAGCGTCTCGAAGCCGTTGAGCTTGCGCTTGCCGGGCTCGATGTAGCCCTTGATGTCGCCGATCCGACCGATCGGGATCCGGTCGCGCACATTGAGCTCGACGCCACCCACGGCGGTGACCAGCCGGCGGAAGCCCTCCATGTTGATCATCGCGTAGTAGTTGATCTTCAGGCCGGTGATGCCCTCGACCGCGGAGCGGGTCGCCTCGACACCGGGGTTCGGCGACGCCCTTGAACAGTCCCTTGTGGTCCTCGGCCCACGTGGACAGTGAGTTCAGCTCGCACTCGCTGCCGCAGTCGTAGCCGTCGGGGAACTGCTCGTCCATGATCGAGCCCTTGGCGAAGGGGAAGTTCAGCATGTTGCGCGGCAGGCCGAAGAGCACCGTCTCGCCGGTCTCGGCGTCGATGCTCGCCACCGACATGCTGTCCAGCCGCAGGCCCCAGCGGTCCGAGCCGGAGTCTCCTCCGAGCAGCAGGACGTTGTAGCGGCCGTCGGTCGCACCGGTGACCTCGCCACCGGTGAACATCGCGCTGAGGAAGTCCTTCTGCACGCCGACGACGTGGGAGGCGAACAGCAGGGTGCCGGCGACGCTGAAGCACAGCACCCCGTTGATGCCGACCATCGCGAGCCGCTGCTTCTGCCGCAGGGCCAGCGGGTCGCCCAGCCGCCAGGCGTCCATGAACAGCAGCGCCCAGCCGACCGCCATCGCGATCAGCACGATCCGGACCAGCCCGAGCACGAAGGTGTTGCTGAGCAGCCAGAACACGAACGAGCTCGACAGCATGCCCGAGCCCGAGCAGCAGCACGACCGTGACGATCAGCCCGAGCCAGATCCGCAGCGCGATCCGCCCGACCTGCTTGCGACCGGCCACCAGCTGCGCGGAGCCCGGCAGCACGAGCGTCATCAGCATCAGCATCAGCGCACGACGGAAGTGGGCACCGGCCGTGGGTCGCCCGTGGATCACTCCAGAGGAGGCAGGGCGCGGGTCGGCGGTGACGACTGGCGGCATGGGGAAGGACCTCACGAATGCTGGGGATCGAGGCTGGCCGGTGCCGACCAGTATCACCAGTCACATGCGTCCCTCGCGTGGCGGCGCGCCGAGGGTGGGGCGGGTGCAGGTTTCCCCGGACGTCCGGGGACACCGGCGGTGCCCGGCCGACGACCTCCCTCGCGGTAGCGTCTGCGCCATGCCAGACAGCGGGAGAAGCGGCGGGTCCGGAGAGGGACCCGACTACGGCTGGCTGTACGGCGGCCAGAAGTCCGGCCAGCAGCCCCCCTCATCAGGGTCGTCGTCGGGGTCGGAGGACCCCGAGCCCACGCGGATGCTGCCGAAGGTGGACCGGCCGGCAGCGTCGAGCGGCGGGGAGACCCCTCCGCCGAGTCGTCCGGTGCAGCCGAACCAGCCCGTGCCCTCCCCCGGCAAGCCGAAGAAGACCCGCCGCAAGCGGCCGATCGGCAAGATCATCCTGCTGCTCCTCGTGGCCTGGCTGGTCTTCCTGATCGCCGTGCCCCTGTGGGCGTGGAGCCAGATCGACAAGGTCGACATCGAGCCCAGCGGGGCGCGTCCGGACGAGCAGCCCGGCACGACGTACCTCCTGGTCGGCTCCGACAGCCGCAAGGGGCTCTCCAAGGAGGAGCGCAAGCGGCTCGGCACCGGCGGGGACGTCGGCCAGCGCACGGACACGATCATGCTGCTGCACACCGGCGACGGCCCGAGCATGCTGCTCTCCATCCCGCGCGACTCGCTCGTCGACATCCCCGGCCGCGGCAACACCAAGATCAACGCGGCCTTCGCCTTCGGCGGACCGAAGCTGCTGGTGCGCACGGTCGAGCAGAACACCGGCGTCCGGATCGACCACTACGTCGAGATCGGCTTCGGCGGCTTCGTGAACTCCGTCGACGCGGTCGGCGGCATCACGATCTGCCCGACCCAGCGGATGAAGGACAGGCTCGCGAACCTCGACATCAAGAAGGGCTGCCAGGAGGTCGACGGCGTCACGGCTCTCGGCTACGCGCGCTCCCGCCACGTCAGCCAGTACGGCGACCTCGACCGGGCCCGCCACCAGCGCGAGGTCGTGAGCGCGATCGGCGACGAGGTGAAGTCGCCGTGGACGTTCATCAACCCGGTGCGCTACTTCCGGGTCAACGACGCCGCCACGTCGTCGCTGCGGATCAGCGAGGGCACCGGTCCGTTGGCGCTCGCCAACTTCGGCATCGCGATGACGCGGGTCAACGGCAAGAACGGGCTCACCTGCGCGATGCCCATCGCCGACCAGGCGATCAACTGGGACCGGGAACGCGCGCTCGCGCTGCTCCGCTTCATCAAGACCGACAAGACCGGCGACATCCCCAAGCGGCTCTGCACGCCGACCGGACTGCCAGGAGTCAACAACTAGATGAGCCAGCACGACGACGGCTACGAGACCCTCAGCTGGACGCTCGACGACGACGGCGTCGCCACCCTCACGCTCGACCGGCCCGATGCCCTGAACTCGTTCACGGTCACGATGGCCACCGAGCTCGAGCGGTTCTTCCGGACCGACGCGACCGACGACGCGGTCCGCGCCGTCGTGGTCACCGGTGCGGGGCGAGCCTTCTGCGCCGGCATGGACCTCTCCGCCGAGGGCAACGTCTTCGGGCTCGACGAGGACGCGAACCCCACCCCTGAGGACTTGCGGGACCACCTCACCGAGGAGCCCTTCCAGAGCGGGGTGCGCGACACCGGCGGCAAGGTGACCCTCGCGATCCACGAGCTGCCCAAGCCGGTGATCGCGGCCATCAACGGCGCTGCCGTCGGCATCGGCGCCACGATGACGCTGGCCATGGACATCCGGCTGGCGTCGACCAAGGCCCGGATCGGCTTCGTCTTCGGACGACTCGGCATCGTGCCGGAAGCTGCCTCGACGTGGTTCCTCCCGCGAATCGTCGGGCTCCAGCAGGCGCTGGAGTGGGTCTACTCCGCCGAGATCCTCACGGCCGAGCAGGCCCTCGAGGGTCGGCTGGTCCGGTCCGTGCACGAGCCCGACGAGCTGCTCCCGGCTGCCCTCGAGCTGGCCCGTTCGTTCGTCGTACGACGCTCGCCGGTCGCGCTCGGTCTGGCCAAGCAGCTGCTCTACCGCAACGGCTCCGTCGACCACCCGATCGAGGCGCACCGGGCCGACAGCCTGGCCATGTGGCACGCCAGCACCGGCGACGGCAAGGAGGGCGTCGCGGCCTTCCTGGAGAAGCGCGACCCGGAGTTCACCGGGCGTGCCAGCGACCTCCCCCGCATCTACTGAGCCTGCTCGATCACCCGCCGGACCTCTTCGGCGATCTGCTCAGGGATCACCGGTTCCATGAAGTGCGGCGCGTCGACCTCCACGCGCCGGCCGGGCGAGAAGCGGTCGACGTACGCAGCCTGCAGCGCAAGGATCTTCCGGTCGTACTCGGGGATGCCGAAGTCGTTGTCCTCGTAGCCCTCCTCGGTCGAGGCCAGGTAGGTCACCGGGATCGCCGGCTCCTTGCCGATGAAGCGCTGCGCAGCCTGCATCACCTTGTAGTGGCTGATCCGCTCGGCGCCGAACTCCTCGTCGGGCTCGCTCGAGGCCCGATACGTGTCGTCGGCCGGGAACAGGTGCTCGAGCGCCATCTCGTCGGGGAACATCGCGTCGAGCAGCACCATCCCCACTACCTCTTCTGGGTGCTCGTTGACGTAGAGGTAGGCCAGCATCCCCCCGAAGGATGCGCCGACCAGCACGTAGGGCGGCGCGATGTCAGCGGCGCCGAGCAGGCCGCGCATGTCGGCCAAGGCGTCCCTCGGCAGCTGGGGCCGTCCACCTGGTCGCTGTCCCCGACGTTCCTCCGGTCGTAGACGCAGGTCCGGTAGTTCCCGGACAGCTGCTCCTGGATACCGGTGCCACCGTTGTGCGCGACGATCTGCCGGGCCTCGATCGAGCCGTGCAGGTAGACAACGGTCGGCGTACCGGTGCCCTCGCACTTGAGGAACAGCTCGTGGCCACCGACGTCGAAGGTGCCCTCGACGACGTCTCTCTCCGCGGAGCTCGAGGGCTCGGCCTCGTCCGGGGCGGCGGCGGAGTCGTCCGACCCGCACCCGGCGAGGAGGGCGAGGCACAGGACAACGGCAGGAGCGGCGAGCGCACGGGACCGCGGGCTCATGAGGCCAGTGTGGGTGGCGAACCGCGTCCTGTCTGCCCTGACCGGGAAAACCTCCCGGGTGGTCTGGGACAGCTGTCGAGCAGGCCGAGGCGGCCAAGGTCTCGCACTTCGAGACGGTGACAAGGCAGGATGTATCAGGCGGTCCCGGGCCGTCTCATGGGGAGGTGTGCAGACCATGTCCGAGACCTGCACCCACCGAGACTCCGTCGGTGTGGGAGGCATCCGCGCGCCTCTTCGAGCGCTGGCGCGCCGGTGAGTCCGACGCCCTCGACGATCTCGTTCGCCTGCTGAGCCCGATGCTCTGGCAGGTCGTGCGAGCCAGTCGCCTGGACCGCACCACCGCCGAGGACGTCGTGCAGACGACCTGGCTGACGCTGGTCCGCTCCGGCGACTCGATCAGCGAACCCCGCGCGATCGCGGGGTGGCTGACGACCACGGCGCGGCGCGAGGCCTGGCGGGTGTCCCGGCAGTCCGGGCGGCAACAGCCCGTCGACGACGAGACCATCGCCCGCCGGCTGCCCGACGAACCCGCACCCGAGGGGCAGGTCGTCCTCGACGACGACAACGCCCGGCTCTGGGCCTGCCTGGGCCGCCTCAACGAGCGCTGCCAGCGGCTGCTGCGCATCGTCGCCGCCGAGGCCCGGCCCGACTACACCGCAATCGCCACCGAGCTCGACATGCCGGTGGGCAGCATCGGCCCGACGAGAGGCCGGTGCCTCGACAAGCTCCGTCGCGAGATGGCAACGGCAGGGGGATTCTGATGGTCGGGGAACAGCGCAGTGGTGGGCCGGCAGGTCCACCCGACGACACGGCCCTGCTCACGGCGATCGCGCAGGTGTGGCAGCAGGTCGACCCACCTCCGGACGACCTGGTCGACGGCGTGCTCGCGGCGATCGCCGCCGAGGACCTCGAGTTCGAGCTGCTGACCCTGGTGGAGACGAACGGCGCCCTGGCCGGCGTACGGCACGCCGCTCCGGAGGAACGCGACGACGCCGGTGCCTGGATGCTGGAGTACGAAGGCCCCGACGTCCGCGTCTACGTCCGGCTCACCCGGATCGAGGACCGCACCCGTCTCGACGGCTGGGTAGTCCCGGTCAAGCCCCTGACCGTGCAGCTGCGCGCCGACGGGAACGAGGCCGTGCAGGAGAGCGACATCGACGAGTTCGGGCGCTTCGAGTTCGCCTCCGTGGAGCCGGGGCTGTCCCGGCTGACGTTCATCGACCCGGCCAGCGGGTCGAAGCCGAGAGTCACCCCTCCCTTCTGGATCTGAGGTCTCATGAGCACCACCCAGCCCGATCGTCCCTACAGCCAGCCGGAGATCCGGCAGTCGGCGCTCTCGAACCAACGAGAGCCGTTCGTGCCTCCGCGGCAGGTGCTCGACATGGTCTCCGGCCGCTTTCTCGATCCGGGTACGGCGCTCGCCGTCAACGGGGTCCGACCGCGGAGCACGGTGTACGTCGGACCGCGGCTGATCGTCGCCGAGACCCCGGACGCTCCCGAGGTGATCAGGAACCTCCAGACGGTGGCCGACTCGCTCGGCTGGGTGGCGACGGTGCACGCCGACGACCGGGAGAAGGAACGGGCGATCACCGACGCCCGCGACGTGGTCCCGGGCGTCATCCGGCTCGACCTCACGGTGAAGGACGAGAAGGCCACGATCACCCCCGACGGCTGGGTCCTGCTCCAGAACGCGCGGGCGCTCTACGGCATCCCGGCGATGAGCCGGGTCGGGCTGGACCACATCGTGATGCTGCGCTCGCTCGACCCGAACCCGTTCCACCGCCCGAGCCCCTTCCACCGCCCGAGTGGCGTCGGCGAGACCGTCTCCGAAGCCGTGTCGTCCTACGGCGTGCCCGGCAGCGGCGGACGCCAGCCGGTCGCCTATGCAGGGCCGGCGCCGCGGCGACGCGCGAACGACGAGATCACCGGACGCCGCCCGGTCGTGGCGACGCTCGACACCGGCTGCGGCAAGCACCTGTGGCTGAACAAGGTCGTCAAGCGCGGCCCCGACCTGGACAGCACGCCGATCGGCTACGTCGACGACGAGACCGACCCCGAGACCTGGTTCGACCAGGTCGGTGCACTCGACGGCGGCATCGACGCCCTGGCCGGCCACGGCACGTTCATCGCCGGCCTCATCCACCAGGCCTGCCCCGACGCCGACATCGTCACCTGGCGCATCGTCGGCTCGGACGGGCCGGTGGTCGAGAGCGACATGGTCAACGCCTTGCGTGGCATCGCCGAGCTGGCACGCCGGCACCGTGACGGCGTGGAAGGTGGCCTCGCCATCGACGTGTTCAGCCTGTCGATGGGCTACTACCACGAGACGCCGGAGGACCTTCAGTTCGACCCGACCCTCTACGACATCCTGCGGCTGATGGGCGAGTGCGGCGTCACCGTCGTGTGCTCCGCCGGGAACGACGCCACCGCGCGGCCGATGTTCCCCGCAGCGTTCACGCCCTGGGAAGACGGCAAGGGCGGCGTGCCGGCCACCGAGGACTGCGTTCCGGTGCTCTCGGTCGGAGCCCTGAATCCCAACGGGACCGACGCGCTGTTCAGCAACGCCGGTCCGTGGGTCCGCGCCTACGCCCCCGGCGCCTCCGTCCTGAGCACGCTCCCGCCCACGTTCGAGGGCGGCCTCGAACCGAGCCGCCCGCACGGAGGCCTACCAGCGGATGCGCGAGTCGATCGACCCCGACGACTACGGCGGCGGCTTCGCGGTCTGGAGCGGTACGTCGTTCGCGGCCCCGTTGTTCGCCGGGCGGGTGGCCGCCGAGCTCGTCGACAAGGTCGACCCGGCGCACGACGATCGGACGGCCGCCGTCGAGCGGGCCTGGAGCGCCTTGACGGAGATCACCGACCTCACGCCATGATGAGCGCATGGCGCGCGCCGAACGAGCTCCTCGATCGCGCTCGTCACGCGGCCAACATCGGCAACCACCCGCGTGCCGACCGCTACCTGGCGCAGGCGGCAGGACTCACCGACGACGTCGACCTGCACGCGCAGGTGGAGATCACCCGCGCCTACCTCGAGGCCGAGACGGGCGATCCGGTCGGCGGCATCGAGCGCTGCCTGCAGGTCCTCGACCGTCAGGACCTGAGCCGGGAGACGCGCGGGCAAGGCCTGGCAGCAGCTCGGACTGCTGCGCATGCGCATCGGCGAGTCGGACGCGGCCCTCGAGGCCTTCGCGCAGGCCGTCTCCGTGCTCCCTCCGGGCATCGAGGACCTCGGCTTCGCCCTGCTGAACCGCGGCAACGTCCACCTGCAGCGACGACAGCCGCGAGCTGGCGGCCGCCGACTTCCAGGCGGCGCGCGACGAGCTCGACCTGCCCGGGCTCGAGGTCGAGCAGGCCAAGGCCGAGCACAACCTCGGCTACGCCCGGCTGCTCATCGGCGACCTCGTCGGCGCGATCCAGATGATCGACGAGGCCGCGCCGGTGCTCTCGCCGCTCTCGCGCGGTGAACCGCGCCACCGTCGAGCAGGACCGGGCCGAGATCCTCACCGCCGCCGGACGGCCGCGCGAGGCGACCCGGGCCCTGGAGCAGGCGGCCGCGGCCTACGGCTCACGCCGGCTGCGCACCTACCAGGCCGAGTGCGAGCTCACCCTGGCCTGGACGACTGCTGCGCGAGGACCCGGCCAAGGCGCGCGTGGTCGCCCGTCGCGCCGCTCGCCGGTTCCGCGGTCAGGCGAGCCCGGCCCGGGAGCTGGGCGCCGACGCAGCCGCGCTGGTGGCCGAGATCGCCGCGGGAGGTCGCAGGCCCGTCGCTGCTCGCCCGCGTGGACGCGGTTGCCGCTGCGCCTGCACGCGCACGCGTCTGCACCGCGACGCCACGATGCTCCAGCTCCAGGGCGCGCGGGTCAGCGTGCGCCGGGCCGACTCGACGACGCCAAGGCCCGACTGCGCCGGGTGCGAGTCGACATGTCCTCGCCGGTGACCACGCGCCTGCTGTGGCGCGAGGTGCGCGCCGAGCTGGCGCGTGGCACGCGGGCGACGGCCGGCACGCGCGCGACCACGTCCGCGCGGGGCTGGCCGACCTGCACGCCTGGCAGTCCTCGTTCGGCAGCCTCGACCTGCAGAGCACGCTGGTCGGGCACGGTCGCGACCTGGCCCGCAGGGGCTCGAGCTCGCGCTCGACCACGGCGAGACCCGCGACCTCGTCTTCGAGTGGTCCGAGCGCGCCCGCACCCTGGTCGGCCGGGTCGCCCCGGTGCGCCCACCGACCGACGAGCAGGTGGCCGACGACCTGGCCGAGCTGCGGCTGCTGCAGGGCGAGCAGCCCGGTCCGCGCACCCCCGAGGCGCGACGGGTCGAGGAGCTGCGCGCGCGGGTGCGCCAGCGGCGGTGGTACGCCGAGGGAGCCGGGCGAGGTCACCGAGCCCGCCGACCTCGACCAGCTGCGAGCCGGCGCTCAAGGAGGACGACGCCGCCCTCGTGGCCCACCTCGTCGTGGGCGACCGGGTCGCCGCGCTGGTCTGTACGCCGGACCGTTCGACGGTGGTCGACCTCGGGCCGCTCGGCCCGCTGCGTGATCACCTCGACGGGCTCACCGCCGACCTGACGATGGCCGCCGCGCATCGCGAGGGTCCGCTGGCAGTCCCGCTCCGGGCGGCGCTCGGTGCCCGCCTGCGGGCGGTCGGCGAGCAGCTCGTCGAGCCGCTGGCCCGGCTCCTCGGCGACCGACGGCTCGTGCTGACGCCCTCCGGGGGCCTGGCCGGTACGCCGTGGTCACTCCTCCCGGGCCTGGTCGGCCGGCCGCTCACGATCCCCCCGTCGGCCACCCGCTGGCTGGAGCTCCGCGGCGCCCCGCGGCCGCAGCGGGTCGGCCTCGTCGCCGGACCGGATGTGGCCCGTGGCCACGAGGAGGTCACGCGCGCTGCTGCCGCCTGGGCCGACGCCCGGGTGCTGGAGGGAGCCGGTGCCACGGCGGCACGGGTCGCCGAGCTCGCCGAGGACGTCGACGTGCTGCACATCGCCGGGCACGGCCGGCACACCCGGGAGAACCCGCTGTTCTCCGCCGTCGAGCTGGTCGACGGCCCCTGGTTCGGCTACGACATCGACGAGCTTCGCCGTACGCCCTCGACGGTGGTGCTCTCGGCCTGCGAGCTCGGCCGGGTCTCGGTGCGCTCGGGCGAGGAGGCCATCGGGATGTCGGCGGCCTGGCTGCACGCCGGCGCGCGCACGGTGCTGTCCTCCCCCGTGCTGATCGCCGACGACGTCGCGTGCGACGCGATGGCGCGCTGGCACACGCTGGTCGCCACGGGCACCGCTCCCGCGGACGCGCTCGCGGTGGTGACGGCGGAGGCCGACGACGTCGTGCCGATGCTCAGCTTCGGCGCGGGTTGGTGAGGGGGCTCAGACCGAGACCTCGACGTGCACGTAGGCACCGGGGGCGTGCATCGCCGGGTAGTAGTGCTCCGCGAACAGCTTGGCGACCAGCTCCCCGCGACTGGCGACTCCGATCTTGGCGAAGATCGCCTTGAGGTGGTCGCGCACGGTGTGCGGCGAGAGGAACAGCTCGGCGGCGATCTCCTGGTTGGAGAGCCCGCGGGAGACGCCGCGGGTGATCTCCTGCTCGCGCGGAGTCAGGCCGTAGGCCTCGACGATGATCGGCGCGATCTGGGCGGACTTGGCCGGCTCGATCGTCAGGGCGGTGGGTCCGGGCTGGCCGTCGGCACCGCGCAGGCACGAGGCGTGCACGGACAGCCATCGTCCCGAGGCCGATCGCAGCCGGACCGAGGCCGGGCCACGGTCGCGGCCCTCGAGCACGGCCGAGGCACGCGCGACCACGGCGTACACCGGAGTCATCGGCAACGGGAAGGTGGCCCAGTCGGGCCCGCCGACCTCGACGAACAGGCGCTCGGCCTGGTCATCGAGGGAGAGCAGCGTCCCGTTGGGCTGGAACAACGCGGTGCCGGGGCCGTCGGCTCCCGGTGGGGTGGCACCGGACCGGGCGGCGAACGTGCGCAGCGCCGAGGCGACCGCAGGCACGATGGTGCGCACCAGCTCGATCTCGGTGTCGCTGAACGCGGCGCGGGCCCGGTCGCGGTAGAGGTCCATCACGCCCCAGGTGCTCTCGCCCAGACGGAAGGCGGCACGCAGCTCGTCGCCGTACCCCTGCGGTGCGAGGAACTCGCGGTAGCGGGCGCTGCGGCCGGGCTGGCCGTCGGTGGCGTCGTAGAGCGAGCCGATCCCGAGCGGGCTGCGGGCCACGTCGCGGAACAGGATCGTGTCCTCGACGAGGCACTCGCGCTCCCAGAAGCTCTCGCAGTGGCCGGGCTCGACGTTCTCGATGCGGACCGGGCTGGTGCCGAGGATGGTCGTCGGGTCGGTCGCGAACCAGGCCGCGCCGTCGAAGGGGATCACCTCGCGGAGACGGGTCGAGACGTCCTCGAAGAGCTCCTGGTCGTTGGTGGCCTTGCCACACGCCTCGCTCAGCTCGCCCAGCCGGCGGCGTCTGGTGGCTTCCGCGCCTGCGCTCACGGACTCTTCCCTCCCACGGGTGTCCCCCGCCCGGGGGAACAGTTTGATTCTCAACAGTCCGCGTGGGGCCGGACAACCCCTCATCTGTAGGGGGCCGCACTGGTATGGACCCCCCTTGACCTGGGGGAAAGCGCCCGGAACGGACTCGTTCTCGTGGGATGGGCCACACGTCGTATCTCGCAGAGGCTGACGGCACTCCATGAAACCCGGAGACCACACAGCCCCGAGAGGACCCCCGCCATGACCACCATGCTCCCGATCCCAGGACGCACCGAGTCCACCTTCCGGATGCCCCGCCAGCACGTGCGCAGCGGCATCGCCGACGCCCTGGACGACCTCGCCGTCGACCTGGACGGCGCCCTCGTGCGTCCCGGGGACCCGACCTGGGACCAGGCCCGGACCGCCTGGCACCTCGACGTCGACCAGCACCCGACCGCCGTCGTCGTGGCCGAGACGGTCCGCGACGTGGTCATGGTCGTGCTCGTGGCCCGCGACCAGGGCCTGCGCGTCGCCCCGCAGTCGACCGGGCACAACGCAGCCCCCCTCGGCGACCTCGACGGCACCGTCCTGCTCAAGACCTCCGCCATGCGGGCGGTGCAGATCGACCCGGTGGCACGCATCGCCCGGGTCGAGGCCGGCGCCATGTGGATGGACGTCACCCCGGCTGCGGCCGAGCACGGCCTGGCTGCGCTGGCGGGATCCGCACCGGACGTCGGCGTCGCCGGCTACACGCTGGGCGGCGGCATCTCCTGGCTGGCCCGTTCGCACGGCCTCGCGGCCAACAGCGTCGTGGCCATCGAGGTGGTCACCGCCGACGGCGTCCTCCGTCGCGTCGACGAGACCCACGAGGCCGAGCTGTTCTGGGCCCTGCGCGGAGGCGGCGGCAGCTTCGGTGTCGTCACCGCCATCGAGTTCCGGCTCTACCCGATCACCGAGGTGTACGCCGGCGTGCTGTTCTTCCCGATCGACCGCACCGCCGAGGTGCTCGAGGCCTGGCGCCAGTGGGTGCCCTCGGCGCCCGACGGCGTGACCTCGGTCGGCCGGGTGCTCCGGTTCCCGCCGCTGCCCGACCTGCCGCCGTTCCTCAGCGGGCAGTCGTACGTCGTCGTCGAGGCGGCCTGCCAGCTGAGCGAGGACGAGGCCACCGACCTGCTCGCTCCGCTGCGCGCACTCGGCCCGGCGATCGACACCTTCGCGACCATCCCGGTCACCGGCGCTCGCCGAGCTGCACATGGACCCGCCCGGTCCGGTGCCCGGCAAGGGCGACGGCGCACTGCTCGGTGAGCTGCCGGCAGAGGCGATCGAGTCGTTCGCCCGCGTCGCCACCGCGGCCGACTCACCGCTGCTCTCGGTCGAGCTGCGCCACCTCGGCGGCGCCCTCACCCCCGGGCGGATGTCCGGTGGCGCGGTGTCCGGCATCGACGCGCAGTTCGCCCTCTTCGCCGTGGGGGTCACGCCGACCCCGGAGTCGGTCGAGGCCGTCGAGTCGGCGGTCACCGCGGTGCAGTACGCGATGGGTCCGTGGACGACCGGCGGGGTCTACCTGAACTTCGCCGAGCGGCCCAAGAGCGGCCAGGCCCTGTTCGGCTCGTTCGACACCTTCCAGCGGCTGCGCGAGGTGAAGTCGGCGTACGACGCCGGCGACGTGATCCGCTCGAACCACCCGGTGAAGCCGGTCAGCGCTGACGCTGGTCGCTGATCCGCTTCGCCTTCCCCAGCGACCGCTCGAGCGCGTGCGGGGTGAGCACCTCGACCCGGGTGCTCACCCCGATGCGCTGCTTGACCCGGTCGCGCAAGGCAGCGCCCAGGGCCTCGGGGTCCTGGGCGCCGCTCACGTGCTCCACCTGGACGGTGAGCTCGTCGAGGTTGCCCGGCCGGGTCAGCACGCACAGGTAGTGCGGCGCCAGCCCCTCGATCGGCGAGGATCTGCTCCTCGATCTGGCTGGGGAAGACGTTCACGCCGCGCACGATCATCATGTCGTCGGTGCGGCCGGTGACCTTCTGCATCCTCCGGAAGGCGGGGTACGCCGAACCGGGCAGCAACCGGGTCAGGTCGCGGGTGCGATAGCGGATCACCGGCATCGCCTGCTTGGTCAGCGAGGTGAACACCAGCTCGCCCTCCTCGCCGTCGGGCAGCACCTCCATCGTGACCGGGTCGACGACCTCGGGCAGGAAGTGGTCCTCCCAGACGTGCAGCCCGTCCTGGGTCTCGCCCGCCTCCTGGCTGACGCCCGGCCCCATCACCTCGGAGAGCCCGTAGATGTCGACGGCCCGGATCCCGGCCCGCGCCTCGACCGCGCGGCGCATCTCGTCGGTCCACGGCTCGGCGCCGAAGATGCCGATCTCGAGGCTGGTGCTGCGCGGGTCGACGCCCTGCGCCTCGAGCTCGTCGAGGATCGCGAGGAAGTACGACGGCGTCACCATGATGATCCGGGGCTCGAAGTCGAGGATCAGCTGCACCTGCCGCTCGGTCATCCCGCCGCTGACCGGCACGACGGTGCAGCCGAGCCGCTCGGCGCCGTAGTGCGCACCCAGCCCGCCGGTGAACAGCCCGTAGCCGTAGGCCACGTGGCACACGTCGCCGGGACGGCCGCCCGCAGCCCGGATCGAACGAGCCATCACCTCGGCCCACGTGTCGATGTCCTCGCGGGTGTAGCCCACGACGGTCGGCTTGCCCGTCGTACCGCTCGAGGCGTGCACGCGGACCACCTGCTCGCGCGGCACCGCGAACATGCCGAAGGGGTAGTTGGCGCGCAGGTCGGCCTTGGCGGTGAACGGGAACCGGGCGAGGTCGGCCAGCGTGCCGAGGTCGTCGGGCGTGACGCCGACCTCGTCGAAGGCGTGGCGGTAGTGCGGGACGTGCTCGTACGCCGACCGCAGCGTCGCCCGCAGCCGCTCGAGCTGGAGCTCCTCGAGCTCCCCGCGGGTGAGGCCGGGGATCTCTCCGCTCATGAACGGGTCACGCTTCCAGCCAAGCACTCCCCCCGCTGCGTCACCACTGACAGCACTCTGATGTCGTGGTGACACCAGAATGTCGTCACGATGACTTGACCTGACGTCATATTGGTGTCAAGGTGACGTCATGGAACTCACGCCCTTCGTCGAGCGGCTCCGCCGGGACCTGTCCGACGCCGCCGCGGCCGGCGGCCCCGAGGCCCAGGCCGCCGCCGAGCGCCTCGCGCTGGCCCTCGACCCCGCCACCCGGATGATGCTGCTCGAGGCGCTCTCCCAGGCCGCCGCCGAGATCACCGGCGAGCTCGACAGCGAGGCCGTCGACGTCCGGATGAGCGGCCGCGAGCCCGAGTTCGTGATCACCCACGTCGAGCCCACCCAGCCGCTGACGCCGCCCGCTCCCCCGGAGCCGCCCCCCGCTCCCGAGCCCGAGGACGACAGCCAGTCGCGGATCACCCTGCGTCTGCCCGAGTCGGTCAAGGTGCGCGCCGAGGAGGCCGCCAACGCGATCGGCCAGTCGCTGAACGCCTGGCTGGTCGACGCCGTCCGCGACGCCCTCGACGGTCGCCGCATCGACCTCGAGGTCGGCAGCAGCCGCATCACGGTCACCGGTGACGGCGTCCGCCGCAAGCAGATCCGGGGCTGGGTCAGCTGACCCGGACCACCCACCACTCACAGGAAGCATCCGCCATGTACACCTTCGAGACACCCGGCCCCACCACCCTGGTGGTCCGCAGCGGCGCCGGCGACGTGCGCGTCACCGCCGAGGACACGGCCCGGACGACCGTCGAGCTCACTCCCCACAACGCCGCCGGCGAGGACGCCGTCGCCGAGGCCAGGGTCGAGCAGCAGCGGCACGGCATCGTCGTCGACATCCCCCGCCACCGGGGCGGGCTGTTCCGCCCGCACCCGTCGGTCGGGATCGCGATCACGATCCCCACCGGCAGCACGCTGGAGGTGAAGGCCGAGTCGGCCGACATCACCGCGACCGGCACCTTCGCCGAGGCCCTCGTCACCACGGGGTCCGGCGAGGTCCAGGTCGGTGACGTGACGGGTTCGGCGAAGCTGAAGTCCGGCTCCGGCACGGTCTCCGCGGGTCGTGTCGGCAAGGCGCTCGCGGTCTCCACCGGGTCGGGCAACGTCCTGGTCGACCACAGCGGTCGCAGCGCGACGGTCACCGTCGGCTCCGGCGACATCCGGATCGGAGAGGTCGCCGGCGAGGTGCTGACCAAGACCGGCTCCGGCGACGTCGAGGTCGGACGGCTCGACGGCACGCTCGTCACGAAGTCCGGCTCCGGCGATCTCGTCGTACGACGGGCGGCGAGCGGTGCGGTCAAGGCCAACGGCGCCAGCGGCAGCATCACCATCGGCGTCGAGGAGGGCACCGCCGCCTGGCTCGACGTGTCCACCCTGACCGGCCGGGTGACCCAGGAGCTCGACCAGGCCGGCGCTCCCACCGACGGACAGCAGCGCGTCGAGATCACCGCCCACACGGTGAGCGGCAACCTGCGGGTGCACCGGTCATGAGGGGCCTGAGCTACCGGCCCGGCAAGAGCTGGCCGCGCAACCCGGTCCCGTCAGACCCCTCCATGGTCCGCCAGCGCACCCGCGCCCACGGCCACCCGATCTCCCCTGGCGGGATGGGTCTCTAGCCCAGGTTTCTGTCGAGCAGGTCGCGCAGCTCCTCGAAGTGCCGCTCGGTCGCCGCCTCGTCGTACGCCGACGTGTCGGCCATCGAGTAGCCGTGGGCAGCACCCGCGTAGACCGCGTTGCTCGCCGTCAGCCCGGCCTCGCGGAGGGCCTCCCCCAGCGCCACGACCGCCTCGGCCGGCATCGACCGGTCGTGGTCGGCGTGACCGAAGACGAACTCCGCCCGCGCGTTGCCCAGGCCCCGGTGCGGACTGTCGTCGGCCTCGGTGGCCAGGCCACCGCCGTGGAAGCCGCCGACCGCGGCCACCACGGGGTCGAGGTTGGCGGCGCGGACGGCGAGCCGGGCGCCCATGCAGTAGCCGGTGGTCCCGACCGGTCCCTCGGCGACACCCGGGAGACCGCGCAGGGCGGTCAGGTAGGTCGGGAGGTCGCGCTCGGCCTTGTCGGGCGTGAGGGCGCCGACCCGTGACATCGCTTCCTTGACGTAGCCCTCGCGCTGCCCCCGGTCGGTCAGGTCGACCTGCGGCTCCAGGTCGTCGATCCGGCCGTCGCGGTGGAACACGTTCGGCGCGAGGACGACGTAGCCCCAGTCCGCGATCCGTTGCGCCATCTCCTCGATGCGCGGGCGCAGGCCGAAGGCGTCCATGCAGAACAGCACGCCGGGATGCTCGCCGCCGCTCTCTGCGCGCGGGCGGGTCACGTAGGCCTCGGCCACACCGCCGTCGGGCATCGGGATCTCGATGATGTGCACGGTGTCCTCCGTCTCGTGGTGCGTCTCGTGCTCGGTCAGGCCAGGTCCCAGCGGGCGACCCACCAGGCGACGCCGTACGGCGCGTCGGCGTAGCTGACGTCGGCGGTGATGCGCCGGCCGCGAGCGACCTCGGCCAGCACGTGGAAGCCCGGGACGCCCCCGCACCACAGCTCCTCGGCCCGGTCGGGGTCGAGCGCCGCCAGCGCCTCGACGTCACCGTCGTGCAGCGCGCGGTCGATGGCGTCGTCGAAGGCGATCGCGTCGGGGTGGAGGTGTCCGGGCGCCTTCTCGCTGCGGCAGGCGCTGCCGTCGGCGATCACCACCAGCGCGGTGCGGGCGGCCGGCTCGTGCTCGAGCAGCGGGGCCGCGGTCCAGGGCAGCGCGGGCTGGGCCTCGAACGGGGTGTCGCCGAGCAGGTGCCGGGCGACGCGGTGCCCGAGCGGCTCGGTGACGCCGCGGGCCTGGTTGAGCTCGCTGACCGGAGGCGCCACGACGACCAGGCGATCGGGTCCGTCGGCGAGCAGCTTGCCGACCGCTGCGGTGCAGGCTGCTCGCAGCTCGGGCACGGGGTCGGTCGCCGACAGACCGGGCAGCAGCGCACGGGGGCTCGGCAGGACGAGGACGGTCTCGATCACGCCAGCCCTCTGATCGCGCGGGCAGGCGTCCGGCGCTCGTAGATCACATCGACCATGTCGACGACCTGACGCGTCTCGACGACCTCGTGCACGCGGAAGATCCGGGCGCCGTGCATCGCCGCGATGGCGCTCGCGGCCAGCGTGCCGGTGAGTCGCTCGCCGACGGGCAGGTCGAGCGACTCCCCCACGAAGTCCTTGTTGGACAGGCTGACCAGGACCGGCCAGCCGGTGGCCACCATCTCGTCGAGCCGGCGGGTCAGGTCGAGGGAGTCGCGGGTGGTCTTGCCGAAGTCGTGGGCCGGGTCGATCACGATGCTCTCCCGGGCCACACCGGCAGCCAGCGCTCTCTCGGCGTACGCCGTGGTGTCGGTGATCGCGCTGGCCACCACGTCGGCGTACTCGATCCGGTGCGGCCTGGTCCTCGGGGTGACTCCCCCGGTGTGCGTGCAGATGATCGCGGCGTCGTACTCCGCGGCCACGTCGACCAGCGCCGGGTCCGCCCCGCCCCACGCGTCGTTGAGCACGTCGGCCCCGGCCTCGCACACCGCCCGCCCGACCGGCGCCCGCCAGGTGTCGACGCTGATCGCCACGTCGGGATGAGCCGCCCGCACCCGCTCGACGAACCCGACCGTGCGCCGCTGCTCCTCGTCGACGTCGATCTCCTCGCCCGGAGCAGCCTTGATGCCCCCGATGTCGACGATCTCGGCCCCCTGCTCGACGACCTCCGCGACCCGGTCGAGCGCCTTGTCCTCGGCCCACGTCGCGCCCTTGTCGTAGAACGAGTCCGGGGTCCGGTTGACGATCGCCATCATCAGCCGCTGGTCGTCGGCGAACGAGTGTCGACCGAGACGAAGCGTCATGCCCCGATCCTCCCACCCTCCCCAATCCCGCCGACCGGGCACTGGATGCACGCCGTAGGCCGCCGAGCGGGCACTCGATGTACGTCAGATGTCGCCGACCGGGCACTCGATGTACATGCGGCGGAAGCCACCCCGAGCATGCGGCGCCTTCCAGCGTGCATCCAGTGCCCGCTCGGCGCGTTTCAGCGTGCATCCAGTGCCCGGTCGGCGTGTTTGAGCGTGCATCGAGTGCCCGGTCGGCGGAGCTACAGGAGGCCGGCGGCGGGAGGGCGTTCGAGGAGGGGGATCTCGCGGCGGACGGTCTCGAGCTCGGCGGTGCCGGTGGACCCGGCGGCGCGGTGCTGGTCGAGGGCGACGTGGTCGGGCGCGACGCCCATGGATCGGCGGCGGGAGGCGGCGAGGATCTGGGTGGCCATCGCGCCGAGGTCGCCGAGGGCCTGGTGCCGGTGCATCCGGCGGCCGAGGTCGACCTGGGCGATCGCGTCGTCGCCGAGCAGCCGGTGGGTGTCGATCAGGGCGGCCAGCTCGACGGCGTACCCGGTGGGCACGGAGAGCCGCGCGAACAGGTCACGGCGTACGGCCCACTCGCCGGCGAGCGGCTGCACCAGCCAGCTCAGCGCCGGCCACTCCAGCGCGATCAGCGGACGGGCCACCAGCTCGGTCACCCTGCCGCCCTCGAACGCGCTCTCGTGGCCGGCGTCGTCGGCGAGCGGTCGTTGGTAGAACCCCTTCACCAGCGCGACCCCGTCCTCGGCGAGCAGGGGTCCCGAGCAGGCCGGGCACGAAGTGGGTGTCCCAGTCGACGAGGTCGGCGTCCATGAACACCAGCAGGTCGCCGCGCGTGACGAACAGCGACTTCCACATCGCCTCGCCCTTGCCGGGGTTGCGTGCCGAGGTCGGGCCGGATCTCCCGCGAGCGGTGTACGACGGCACCAGCGGCCGTGGCCACCGAGTGGGTCTCGTCGGTCGAGTCGGAGTCGATCACCACGATCTCGTCGAGGAGGGCGGTCGTCTCCATCAGCGCCGACCGCACCCGGGCCACCACGTCACCGACCGTCGCCGCCTCGTTGCGGGCCGGCACCACGAGCGAGGTGGTCAGCCCGCGCTCCTGCTTGCGCCGCAGCAGGGTCTCGAGGTCCCAGTCCTGCCACCGGTGCGTGCGCTCCACCCCTCCAACCTAGGAGGCCGACCCCGTGGGGAACCGATCGGGGCTGCCCGCCGTCCCACCCCTGATGGCCACCGACGAAGGAGTCCCCGATGAGCTCGACCGTTTCCGTCAGCGTCCGGAGCCTGGTGATCACGTTGGGACTCGTCATCGCGGTGCTGGTCGCCTACCTGCTCGGTGCAGCTGGCGGCGGCACGGCTGAGGCTGCCACGGCAGCGCCCTCGACCGAGAAGCCGAACCGCTCGATCACCATGACGGGATCCGGCGACGCGACCGGCGTACCCGACCAGCTCTCGTTCGACCTCTCCGTCGGCAGCACCGCCGACGACGTCTCCACCGCCATGGACCAGGCGAGCCGGCGGATGTCGCAGGCGACCAAGGCCTTGCGCAAGGCCGGCGTCGAACGGCGCGACATCAAGACGACCGGTCTCTCGATCGAGCCGCGCTACGACTACATCAACCAGCGCGAGGTCCTCACCGGCTACCGCGTGGAGCAGTCGGTCAGCGTCGTGGTGCGCTCCCTGCGCAATGCGGGCCGGGCCGTGAGCGCCGCCGTGGCCGCGGGTGGGGACTCCTCGCGCGTCAACGACCTGAGCCTGCGGATCGGCGACCGCGACGTGCTCCTGGCGCAGGCACGCGACCGGGCCGTGGAGACGGCCACCGACAAGGCCCGGCAGTACGCCGAGGCCACCGACCAGGACCTCGGCGACGTGATCACCCTCAGCGAGGTGACGGCCTCGCCGGCTCGCCCGGTGCCCTACCAGTTCCGCGCCGCCAACGATGCCGCCCTGAGCAGCAGCCTGGCCAAGCTGCCGGTGCGCGCCGGCTCCGAGAAGGTGACCGTCCGGGTGTCGGTGGTGTGGAGCCTGCGCTGACGCCGCGGCCCGGCGCCTGAGGCCTAGCGGCCCTTCCAGACCGGCGGGCGCTTCTCGGCGAACGCCTTCGCGCCCTCCTGGGCGTCCTCGGACATGAACACCGGCAGCATCAGCTCGTCCTGCTTGCGCCAGCCCTCCTCGACCGACCAGTCCCGGGAGCCCTTCGCGATCTGCCGGGTCACCTCGACCGCCAGCGGTCCGTTGGCGGCGATGGTCGCGGCGAGGGCCAGCGCCCCGTCGAGGGCCTCGCCCTCGGGGGTCACCCGGTTGACCAGCCCGAGCTCGGCCGCGCGGGCCGCGTCGATCGGGTCGCCGGTGAGCAGCAGCTCCAGCGCGACCGGCATCGGCACCCGCTCGGGCAGCCGCAGCGCGGCGCCGGCCCCGGCGACCAGGCCCCGCTTCACCTCGGGTACGCCGAACCGCGCCGTCTCGGCCGCGACCGCCAGGTCGCAGGCGAGCATGATCTCGAAGCCGCCCGCCAGGGCCCAGCCCTCGACCGCGGCGATCAGTGGCTTGCGCGGCTGCTGCTGCGTGACACCGGCCAGCCCGCGCCCCTCGACGATCGGCGCCTCGCCCTTGAGGAACGCCTTGAGGTCCATGCCGGCGCAGAACGTGCCTCCGGCCCCGGTGAGTACGCCGACCCGCAGCTCGTCGTTCGCATCGAGCTCGTCGAGCGCGTCGGCCACCCCGTGGGCGACAGCGGCGTTGACCGCGTTCTTCGCCTCCGGCCGGTTGATCGTGACGACCAGGACGCCGTCACGCGTCTCGGTCAGGACCTCGTCGGGCATGTCGTTCCCTTCATCGCAACAGCTCGGTCGGGTCAGCCTCTCAGGTCTGCAACCCGTCCCACGACCAGTGCGGCATCGCCACCCGGGCCGGGACCTCCGAGCCCACCGGTGAGTACACGAGCACGTCGGACACGGCCCAGACCATGTAGTCCTGCAACGCCTGGCGGAACTCCGGGTCGTCCGGCAGACCGGCGTCGTCCGCCGCCCGCACGAAGCAGTCCACGAACCGGCGACCGAGGTCGTCGATCGGCCCGTTGCCCGAGTGCATGTGGAGCAGCTGCGACTGGTCACCGCACTCCTGGGAGTACGTCGGCGGACCGCCCATCACCTCGGCCCAGTAGGCCGCCAGCCGCTCGACGTGCTGCGGATGCTGGCCCGGGTGCGAGAACGGGTGGTTCAGCTCCGGGTCGTCGATGCAGCGTTGGTGATGGGCGCGGGCCAGTGCCAGGAAGGCCGCATCGCCGCCGGCGTACTCGTAGAGGGAGGGGCGCACGGGTCCCAGTGTGTCGGGCTCAGGGCAGGTCGAACAGGGGCTCGGCGCCGAGCTCGGCCCGGGCCAGCGAGGTCAGGTGCACCTCGTCGGGGCCGTCGAAGATCCGCATCGCCCGGTGCCAGCCGTACATCATCGCCAGCGGCGTCGCGTCGGAGATCCCGGCCGCGCCGTGCACCTGGATGGCGCGGTCGATCACGTGGTTCACCGCCCGCGGGACGGCCACCTTCGCCGCAGCGATCAGGTGGCGGGCCTCCTTGTTGCCCGCGCTGTCCACGACGTAGGCCGCCTTGTGGCACAGCGCGCGGGCCTGCTCGAGCTCGATGCGGGACTCCGCGATCCGCTCCCGGACCGAGGACTGGTCGGACAGCGGCTTGCCGAACGCGACCCGCTCCTGGGTGCGCGCGACCATCATCGCCAGCGCCCGCTCCCCGGCTCCCAGCGCGCGCATCACGTGGTGGATCCGGCCGGGACCGAGACGTGCCTGCGCTGCGGCGAACCCGCCGCCCTCCTCACCGAGGATGTTGGCCGCGGGCACCCGGACGTCGTCGAACTCCACGACGCAGTGGCCGTGCTGGTCCTGACGGCCGAAGACCGGGTAGGAGCGCTTGATCGTGACGCCGGGGGTGTCCGCGGGCACGAGGATCATCGACTGCTGCCGGTGCGTCGCGGCGTCGGGATCGGTCTTGCCCATCACGATCAGCAGCTTGCAGCGCGGGTCGGCGGCGCCGCTCGACCACCACTTGGTGCCGGTGACGACGTACTCGTCGCCGTCGCGGGTGATCCGGGTGGCGATGTTGGTCGCGTCGGAGCTCGCGACGGCCGGCTCGGTCATGCAGAACGCCGACCGGATCTCCCCGTCCAGCAGCGGCGTCAGCCACAGCGCCTGCTGCTCCTCGGTGCCGATCAGGTGGAGCAGCTCCATGTTGCCGGTGTCCGGCGCCTGGCAGTTCATCGCCTCGGGCGCGAGCTCGTTGCTCCAGCCGCTGAGCTCGGCCATCGGTGCGTACTCGAGCTGGGTGAGCCCCGACTCCGAGGGCAGGAAGAGGTTCCACAGCCCACGCTCGCGGGCCTTGGCCTTCAGCTCCTCGATCACCGGCGGGACGCTGTGGTCCTCGGGACCGACCTGCTCGCGGTAGGAGTCGTACGCCGCCTCGCCCGGGAACACCTCGGTACGCATGAAGTCGACCAGCTCGTCGTAGAGCTCGACCGCCTTCGCGGTCGGGGCGGGGTAGCCGGCGTACATCGAGGACCCGAGAGAGGGAGCCGGCATCAGATGTCCGTGATCCGGATGCCGGCGTGGGCCTTGTAGCGGCGGTTGATCGCGATCAGGTTCGCGGTGAGCGACTCGATCTGGTGGGCGTTGCGCAGCCGGCCGCCGTACACCCCTCGCACGCCGGGGATCACGCCCGCCAGGTCCTGGACCAGGTCGCACGCCTCGCGGTTCTCACCCTCGCCGAGCACGAGCACGTCGGTGTCGACCTCGGCGACCTCGGGGTCCTCGAGCTTGACCGCGGACACGCTGTGGAAGGCGCCGATGACCGTCGACTCGGGCAGCAGCGCGGCGGCCTGCTCGGTGGCCGACCCCTCCTCCACCTCGAGCACGAAGGCGCCCCGCTTGTCGAAGCCGAGCGGGTTCACGCAGTCGACGACGATCTTCCCGGCGAGCGCCGTGGCCAGGCCCTTGAGCAGGTCGCCGTGCCCGTCCCACGGGACCGCGACGATCACCACGTCGCCCGCTGAGGCCGCGGCCTCGTTGTCCGCGCCGGTGACGTTGCCGCCGGTGGCCTCGGCCAGGGTCGCGGCCGTCTCCTCGGCGCGCTCGGCGCTGCGGCTCCCGATCACGACGGGCAGACCGGCCGCGGCGAAGCGGCGGGCCAGCCCGCGGCCCTGCGGTCCGGTGCCACCGAGAACGGCGACGGTCGTGGCGGCCAAAGATTCAGGCAGGGACTCGGGCAGGCTCATGGGCAGCTCCTTCGCTCGCCCGCCATCCTGCCGGTCCCGCGCCGAGCGCCGGGGACCGGGGGTCGGATCGTGGAGTGGTTCGACCCCTACCCCACCAGCAGGGCGAGCCGGTTGACCAGCTCGGCCGCCTGGGTGACCAGCGGCTCGGGCAGGGCGTCGACCGACGCGCTGTTCAGGAACTCGACGATCGCCACGACGTCGGTGTCGTCGACGGCGCGGTGCAGCGCGATGCCCGTGGGGACGACGCCGAGCGCCTCGCGCTCGTCGAGGTAGAGCGCGTGCCAGGTGCGCAGCCAGGCGCGGGAGTCGTCCTCCGGGTCCACCTCCGGGGCGGCGAAGCGGGGTGCGGCCGGTGGTGTCGCGGCGGGCAGACGCCCGGCCGAGACGAGGGTCGCGACGGCCAGCCCCCCGACGAGGGTGCTGTGGTAGGCGGTGCCGAGCACGCGCCGGACGGTGTCGGCGGCGTCCTCACCCTCCAGCGGCGGAGGCAGCTCCGGCCCGGGCACGAACCCGTAGCGGACCCAGGTGTCGCAGAGCACCCGCCAGCCGAACCACTGCACCGGCGACCAGTCGCGGCGCAGCAGGGCCGGCGCCATCAGCAGCTGGCCGAGCAGGTCGAGGTCGTCCTCGTGCAGTGCCTTGAGCACGAGGGCGTCGGTGAGCCCGGAGAGCCAGGCGGTGTCGACCGCGTCGGGCAGCGGCCGCCGGCCGTAGTCGGTGGCGTGCGGCAGCGCACGGCTGAACGCGTCGGCGTCCTCGGCGCCCGCACCGACCAGGTCCACACCGACGCCGATCGGCGAGAGCTCCAGCGCGGGCACGTCGAGCTCGTCGTCACCGAGCAGCAGGTGCCGGACCCAGGCGACCTCGAGCGGACGCGTCGCGCCGACCGAGGCGGTGGCGGCACTGGACGTGAGCGCGGCACGGGCGAGGCTGTCGAACTCGTCGTCGCGGCAACCGAGCTGGTGCAGGCACCCGTGGGCGAGCACGTACGCCGCTGCGCGCGACGGCCGTGCGGCGACCGCAGCCCGGGTGGCCCGGGTACGGGCGATCCTGCTCACGCGCCACGCGAGCACGGCGATCCGACCCTGGTCGGCCTCGCCGAGCAGCACCCGGTCGGCCAGCCGCAGCAGCGTCGCCACCTCGCCCAGCTCCTTGGTGAAGTCGGGCGGTCGGGCCTGGAGCTGCGCGGGCCGGATGACGTGCTGGACGAGCAGCTCGGCGACGTCGAGAGCCGAGCGCACCAGGTCCAGCGCGTTGCCGGACGGGCCGCTGGACCCCAGCTGTCGCGACCCCCCGCGGTACATCTCGCTGGTCATCGCTGCTGCACGCGCTCGATGGCGAAGCCGAGGCGCTGCACCTCCGCGGCCACGCCGACGACGTCCCCGAGGTGCGGGGCGGCCAAGGTCGCGTGGACCTCGTTCGCCCGGCGCACGAGTGCGTCGAGATCGATGCTGTCGAGTGTGCGCAACCGAGTGGTGGTCGAGTGGCCACGGCTCTCGCTCATTCCCTGCCCCCTTCGTCCTGCTATCTGAGCTCTAGGAGGGGATGTCGCGCTCCCTGATACGTCCTACGCTTCGAATCGTGAGCGAACTCCCCACCCTGGCCGTGACCGGATCGACCGGCGGACTCGGCGGGCGGATCGCGCGCCGCCTGGCCGCCTCCGACGTCGAGCAACGCCTGCTCGTCCGCGACCCCTCCCGCGCGCCCGTCCTCGACGGCGCGGTGCCGGTCGCGTTCCGGGACTACGAGGACCACGACAGCGTCGTCGCCGCCCTCCAGGGCGTGACCACGCTGTTCATGGTCTCGGCGGCCGAGAACGAGCACCGTCTCGCGCAGCACCACGCGTTCGTCGATGCGGCGGCTGAGGCCGGCGTACGCCACCTCGTCTACACCTCGTTCAGCAGCGCCGCCGAGGACTCGACCTTCACCCTGGGTCGGGACCACTACTCCACCGAGGAGCGCGTCAGGGCCTCGGGGATGGACTGGACCTTCCTGCGCGACAACTTCTACATCGACGTCTTCCCCTACTTCGTCGGCGAGGACGGGGTGATCCGCGGCCCTGCCGGTGACGGTGCGGTCGCCGCGGTGGCCCGTGACGACATCGCCGCCTCTGCCGCCGAGATCCTGAGCCGGCCCGGTGCGCACGTCGGCTCGACGTACGTGATGACCGGGCCGGAGGCGCTCACGCTCAGCGAGATCGCGGACACGATCGGCCGCGTGCTGGGACGCGAGGTCTCCTACCACGACGAGACCGTGGAGGAGGCCTACGAGTCACGCCGTCAGTGGGAGGCACCCGACTGGCAGTACGACGCGTGGGTCAGCACCTACACCGCGATCGCCGCCGGTGAGCTCGCCGAGGTCACCGACCACGTCTACCGACTGACCGGACGTCCGCCGATGAGCCTGGCGGAGTTCCTCCAGCAGGCCGGGAAGGACTGAGGTCTCTCAGCCGCAGGCGTTCTTCTTCGCGCCCTTGCCGCAGTAGACGCGCTTGACGAACGGCGACCTGACCTGGCCCTTCTCGATGCGGAACGTGCCGGTGTCGCCGACCCGCGGGATCCGGTCCTTGAACGCCTTGCGGTCGTAGATCTTCACCTTCGTGACCACGGCCTGGGCCTGGGCCACGCCGTCCTCGACCCGCGGCTCGGAGAGCTGGTAGGTCAGGTCGGCCACGCGCGTGAGCGTGCCGTCCTTGGCGATGTTGTTGACGCTCTCGAAGACCACGCCCTGCGCGTTGACCACCATCGACCGGGCCTCGCCGTTGAAGGCGCCCGCGAACTTGCTGAAGTCGGGCTTGGCCCGGCGGACCAGGATGTTCTGACCCACGTTCTTCTGCACGTAGAGCGCCACGTTCTTGAACTGCTGACGCAGGAACGTCTTCGTCGTCGGCGCCGTGGTCAGCTGCGAGAGCAGCAGGCCCGTGGTGCCGAAGGTGGTCATCACCTTCTTGCGCGAGAAGCAGCCGGCGAGCATCTTGTCGCTGCCCTGCCCGAGGGTCTTGGCGCACTGCGGGCGCGCCACCAGCAAGGCGACGGTGTCGACGGTCTTGAAGCGCTTGCCCCCGAAGCCGTTCTGCCGGGCGACCAGGGCCGCCGTCGTCGCGTAGAGCGCCTGCATCGACTGTGCCGTCGAGTCGCTCGCCGCGGTGACCAGGGCGCGCTTGGTCGGCTCGAGGTCCACGTCGTAGGTGACGGTCTTGCCCGGGGTCAGGAAGGTCGCCTGGTCGGCGGACACGCCGGCCCACGGGAGCCACGCCTTCGACGGCTGGACGCCCGGCGGGACCTCCGGTGCGTCGGCGTGCGCGACCTGGATCGGCAGGACCCGGCGGTTGACGACCTTGAGCACGCGCTTGTCGCCGTCCATGCCGAAGCACCAGTACGCCGTCTTGCGACCCTTCGTGGCGGTCACCGCGTAGCCGTCCTTGCGGGCCTCCACGGCCTCGTCGCACTCCGGCTTCTTGACCTTCTTGTCGATGGTGAAGTCGAGCCTGGCCGTGATGTCGTCGCGGAACGACTGCAGCGCACCCTCGAGGTCCATCACCACGACCGCGAAGTCGCTGAGGTGGGTGGTGGTGAACTCGACGTGGCGCTGGTCCGACATCAGCGACCCGCGCTGGAAGGTCCACGGGTCGCCGGACTCGGGACGGCTCACCACGAAGACGGGGACCGAACGCGGGAGCGCGTTGTCGAGCAGCAGCTGGACCCGGGTGGCGCTGGTGAGCTCGGTCGAGGACGTCACGGTGTAGATCGGGGAGGCGAAGCTGAGGTTCACGCCCGGCGCGGAGCCGGTCATGCTGCTGACCTGGAGGTCCTTGGAGTCGACGCCGTCGATGACGACCTGGGGATCGACCGGGGTGGGCGAGGTGGTCGGGGGTTCGGCCTTCGGCAGCTTGCTCACGTCGCTCTCGCCGCAACCCGCCGTCACCAGCGCGAAGACGACCACCAGCAGTGCGATCAGCACCGGGTGACGAGTGGGGTGACGCATGGCCGCCGATCCTCCGAGTGAGTTCCGTGCTCCGTGTCCAGCACGCTAGCGGCGAAAACGCCGAATTCAGGCGCGCCACGACCGGAGCGGGACCCTGTTGTCCCACCGGAATCGTTACACACATTTGGTATGAATTGCCGGGTTTTGCCTCGAAACTGCCGAGGCTCGGAACGTCGGCTGGATCACATCTGCTGTGATGTGCCGTGTGACCCCTGAACCGTCTCCTGGACAGCGCACGCGGATCGCCATCGCGACCGCCCCCAACCTGCGTGACCTGGGCGGCTGGCCCACGGCCGACGGGCGTCACACCCGCTCCGGTGTCGTCTACCGGTCGGCCGAGCTGAGCCGCCTGCACGGGGAGGACCTGGCGGCGTTCGTGGAGCTGGACGTCGGCACCGTCTTCGACCTGCGTACGGCGGCCGAGGTGGCCGGCCAGCCCGACGCCCTCCCCGAGGACACTCGCCGCGTGACCCTCGACGTGCTCGCCGACGCGCAGCACGCGGCGCCGGCCGAGCTGCAGCGGATCTTCGAGGACCCGTCGAAGGCCAACGAGTACCTCCGCGAGGGACAGGCCGAGATGTACTTCGAGAGGGCCTACCGCGCGTTCGTCACGCTCCCGTCCGCCCGCGAGGCCTACGCCAGCCTCTTCGAGGCGATCGCGACCGCCGACTCCCCCGTGCTCTTCCACTGCGCGACCGGCAAGGACCGCACCGGCTGGGCGACCGCCGTGCTGTTCCTGCTGTGCGGCGTGCCCGAGGAGCAGATGTGGGAGGAGTACCTCCTCACCAACACCGAGCTGCTCCCGGCGCTCCAGCCCTGGCTCGACCAGTTCGAGGCCGCCGGCGGAGACCCTGCCTTGCTGATGCCGGTCCTCGGCGTCCAGGAGAGCTATCTCGCCGCCGCCCTCGACGAGATGCGGACGACGTACGGCAGCGTCGAGGCGTACGTCACCGAGGGCCTCGGGCTGTCCCCCGAGACGGTGGCCGCGATCCGGGAGCGGCTGGTCGGGCCCGGCTAGGCCAGGGAGGTCTCCACCTGCGCGAGCAGGCGTTGGAGGTGCAGCCCGCGGTGCACGTCGACCGGCGGTGGCTGCCCGCTCTCGACCGCTGCGGCGAAGGCGCGCGTGATCGCCTCGCTCACGCCGGCGTCCTTGTCGGCCTCCCCTCCGTCGAACACGACGGGACCCGCGTCGGTGAACACCCGCGCGTGCGCCTCGTTGCGTACGCCGGGCGTGGTGATCGACACCGCCACCGAGCCGACGGCGCCCGTCTCGTGCTGGGTCGTCATGCCCACCCAGCGCAGCGGGTGACCGGTCGCGGTGATCCGCACGATGCGGCCCATCGCCGCGTCCATCAGGTCGAGCACGTGCGGGCCGACGTCGAGGACGGCGCCGCGCTGGACCCGCCACGGCGTCGCGAAGGGGCTGCCGGGCAGGGCGGCCCCCGTGATGAAGCTGCCCATGCCGCCGCGGGCCGGACTCTCCTGCGCCGCCGCCAGGAACGCCTGGCCGACGACGGTGAACCGGTTGCGCAGCATCAGCACGGACTGCACGCCCGTCTCCTCCACCGCCGCCACGATCCGCTCGGCGTCGCGCGACGGTGAACGCGAGCGGCTTCTCGAGGATGAGGTGCTTGCCCGCCAGCGCGGCCGTCGGCGCCAGCTCGGCCTGCACGTCGGGCGGGACCGAGAAGGCCACGGCGTCGCAGCGGCTGAGCAGGTCGAGGAAGCTCGAGGCCGCGGTCGCGCCGTGCGCCGTGGCGAGCTGCTCGGCCGCCTCGGGTCGCCGGGACCACACCGCGGCGAGCGTCGTCCCCGCGTCCGCGGACAGCATCGGCGCGTGGAAGATCCCGGCCCACGGCCCGGCTCCGACCAACCCCACACGCACGCTCATCGGATCAGCCAAGCACGGCCGGAGCCCGCGAGGTCTAGTCCGCGCGCGCGGGTCGACCAATCCGGGGGTTTCGGAGCGTCGAAGGCCCTGTGACGCGCGTCACTCAGGCGGGCGTCACCCCATTGGAGGCAGATCCATGAGTGAGACCAACCGAAGGAAGTTCCTCGCTGCGGCGGGAGCCGGGGCCGCGGCCGGAGTCGTCGGCCTGAGCGCCAAGCCGGCGTACGGCGCGGTGCGCAGTGACACGGCGGCCAGGGACACGGTCGTCGCCTACGTCGAGGACCACCACGGCAGCGAGGTCAGGCTGCTGGTGGGTGAGCAGGAGGTCGTCGTGCACGACCGCGACCTGGTCACCCGCATCCTCAACGCAGCGGGAGGCGAGTGAGATGTCGTCGCACCGCGAAGCACCCGAGATCTCCAAGGACCCCGTGGCGGACGGCACCGACACCTACGCGTTCGTCAGCCCGGACAAGCCCGGGACGGTGACGCTGATCGCCAACTTCATCCCGCTGCAGACGCCGGACGGCGGGCCGAACTTCTACGAGTTCGGCGACGACGTCGCCTATGACATCAAGATCGCCAACAGCGGCAAGGGCAAGGCGGACATCGTCTACCGGTTCCGGTTCAGCACGAAGATCCGCAACCCCAAGACGTTCCTCTACAACACCGGGCCGATCGACAAGATCGACTCCCCCAGCTGGAACCGTCCGCAGTACTACTCGATCACGCGCTACGAGGGTGGGCGCAGCAAGCTGCTCGCCTCGAACCTCACCTGCCCGCCGGTCAACGTCGGCAAGCGGAGCACGCCGAACTACGCGCAGCTCGCCAACCAGGCGGTGCACACGGTCGGCAGCCGGAAGGTCTTCGCCGGCCAGCGCGCCGACGCGTTCCACGTCGACCTGGGCAGCGTGTTCGACCTCGGTGCGTTGCGACCGTTCAACGAGGCGCACCTGATCTCGATGCCGAACATGAACGGGGTCAACTCGGTGCAGTCCTTCAACGTGCACACCATCGCGTTGCAGGTGCCGATCTCGGACCTGAGCCGCAACGGCGACATCCCGAAGGACCCGGCGAAGGCGAGCGCGGTCATCGGTGTGTGGGCCACGGCGAGCCGGCAGAAGTCGCGGATGTGGGACACCAAGAAGGGGCGCTACGTCAGCCACGGTCCGTGGGAGCAGGTCTCCCGCCTCGGCAACCCGCTGTTCAACGAGGTGCTGGTGCCGATGGCCGAGAAGGACAAGTGGAACCGGGTGGAGCCGAGTGCCGACTCCGGCTTCGCGAAGTACGTCAACAAGCCCGAGCTGCAGTCGCTGCTGCCCGCGCTGTACCCCGGCGTGTTCCCGAACCTCGCGGCCTACAAGAAGTCGCGGGCCGACCTGAACGCGATCCTGCTGACCGGCATCCCGACGGGCGTGGTGCCCGGGTTCCAGAACTACACCGGACCGGTGGAGTCGGACATGCTGCGGCTGAACCTGGCGGTCCCGCCCTCGAAGAAGCCCAACGACGGCGGGCTCGTGGCCGGCGATGCGGCCGGGTTCCCGAACGGTCGGCGCATCTCCGACGACGTGGTGACGATCGAGCTGCGGGCCATCGCCGGCGCGACGATCCCGCTCGTCGACCCGTCGTACACCCCGGACGGCGCAGCCAGCGCCATCACCGACGGCACGACGAACACCAACGCGCCGCTGCTGAAGACCTTCCCGTACCTCGGTCTTCCCGGCGGCGGCTACCAGACGGTGCCCGGCACCACGAAGGCGTCATGAGCGCCCCGGCAGCGGCACACGCGGAGAACCCGTACGCCGGACAGGGCTCCGTCCTGCTCGACATCGGGGACGGGGTCGGGGCGGTCGTGGTCGACATGCCCGCCTCGATGGAGGGGGTCGAGGTCGAGATCAGGCCTCAGGGGCCCGCGCACCACCACGGCCACCACCCCCACGGGCATCACCCCCACGTGGCCGTGGTGAACCGACCGGTCGAGGGAGGTCTGCTGCCGTCGCTGGTCTTCCCGGAGGTGCCCGAGGGCGACTACGGGCTGCACCTGAAGGGGTCCGACGTCCGGAGACTGACCGTCGCAGTGGCAGGAGGGAGGGTCACCGCAGCACAATGGCCACGCTGAGGTGAACCAGGCGGCCCCCGGTGGCTGTGGAGCTTCTGTCTCCCGCCCCGGGGGTCGTCCGCCTCCGGCCCCGATCCCACGTGCACCAGGAGATCCGCTTGCCCACCAAGCACGGACAGATGACCACCGACCGCCCCGAGCGCTACGCCAAGCAGCTCGCCAGCCACTGGGCCAAGCGCGGCCCCGCCACCGAGGAGGACGGCGCGACCGTGCTCCGCTGGGAGACCGGCCAGGTGATCGTGCTGCGCCCGGTCGAGGGCTCGCTCGAGGTCGAGGTCTCCGTGCCCGACGACGGCGACGTCGACCGTTTCGCCCAGGTCGTCAAGGAGCACCTCGAGCGCTTCGGCTCGCGCGACGAGCTCGACGTCGTCTGGGAGTAGGCAGGCGACCTACTTCGGTGGCAGCGACCCGGCCCGGGTGACGCCGACGTCGACCCACCGCTGCAGGTCTTCGTCGGACTCGATGCCGGTGGCGTCGACCCGGATCCAGCCCGCCAGCTCGCGGCCGCGCATCTCCATCGGGCCGGTGTGCTCCTCGGCCAGCAGCTGCTCGGTCTGCTCGGGCTCGACGCGGAGCATCAGCCCGCCCTGGCCGCTCGCGGCGACGGCCATGTTGCCGTTGACCAGGAAGGCCAGCCCGCCGAACATCCGCTTCTCGGTCACGCTGGGCACCGCCCCCAGGGCACCCCGGATCCGGTCGGCCAGGTCCTCGTCGTACGCCATGACCGCAGCGTGGCACGCGGCACCGACAGGTCAGTGCGTCCCGGCCGCGAGCAGCCGCTCCCCCAGCGCACGCGTCGTGTGCTGCAGCTCCACTCCCCCGACGACGCGGAAGGGGGCGTGGATCAGCGCGAGCCGCTCGGCGTACCAGTAGGGGTTGCCGGTGCTCCCGACCAGTCGCGTCGTCTGCTCGTCGACCGCCTCGAGGCGACCCAACCCTCGCGGGAGGTAGCGCTGCACCTGCTCGATCGGTTGCTCGATGACCACCTCGGCGGCGTACTCCCAGCCGACAGCCAGGTGCTCCTCCAGCAGCCCGACCGGGTCGAGGTCGTCGGGTGGCGTGAACGTCGTGCCGAGCAGGTCGACGCTCCGCACCCGGTCGAGGCGGTAGGTGCGTACGGCGTCCTTGTCCGGCACGAAGCAGAGCAGGTACCACCGCCCGTGCCGTACGACGACCGCCCACGGCTCGACCTCCATCGCCCACTCCGAGCCCGCCTCCGACCGGTACTCCAGTCGTGCGCGGCGGCGCTGCGAGACCGCCTGCACGAGCACGGACGCGGTGCCGGCGTCTGGTCGCACGGCCGCCCGGTCGGGCGCCGGAGCAGTCGTACGCCGCACCGCCTCGGCCTGCGCGGCCACGGGCTCCGGCAGCGCCCGCACGATCTTTCCGAGCGCGCTGCCGACCGGGTCGTTCGGGTCGGCGGCGTCGTGGTGGCCGTCGAGCACGGCCATCACCAGGCCGAGCGCCTCGGTGGCGTGGAACATCAGCGGCGGGAGACGCAGCCCACGGCCGAGCCGGTAGCCGCCGTACGGACCGCGCACCGACTCGATCGGGATCTCGGCCTCGCGCAGGATGCCGACGTAGCGCCGGGCCGCGCGCTCGGAGACGCCGAGCTTGTCGGCCAGCCGGTCGGCGGTGATGCCCGGGCTGCCCTGGATCAGCTCCAGCGCCAGCAGTGCCCGGGCCGTGGGGCTCGACTCGCCCATCGAATCTCCATTCCGGAAGCAGATCGTCCGGAACCGACGTTAGCGTGCAGCCATGACTGACGACACCACCGCGAGCACGACCCTGGACACGCACATCGACGAGCCGTCGCTGACGCCCGACGAGGTCGAGATGCTGCTGCTTCGCCCTGGACCGCTCGCGAGCACAGTTCGCCTGGAAGGTCGGCGGGCTCGACGCGGAGGCGCTCCACCGCGCACATCCGCCGAGCGCGATGACCCTCGGCGGGCTGGTCAAGCACATGGCCGGCGTCGAGGAGCGCCAGACGGCCTTCGCGATCACCGGTCAGCGGCCGGCCCCGCCCTGGGACACCATGGACCCGGGCGACGACCCCGACTTCGAGTGGCGCACCTCGATGGACGACTCGCCCGAGGTGCTCTACGACATGTGGCGCACCTCCGTCGAGCGGTCCCGCACGGCCCTGGCCGAGGCGCTCGCCGACGGCGGGCTCGACCGGCCGACGGCCCTGAGCTTCGGGGAGTTCCGCCCGAACCTGCGGCGGATGATGGTCGACCTGCACGACGAGTACGCCCGCCACGTCGGCCACGCCGACCTGTTCCGCGAGGCGATCGACGGCGTCGTCGGCGAGGACCCGCCCCAGGAATAGCCGGGCAGCAGCTCCATCCGTCTCATCCTTCTGTCCGATACGCAACATAGGTATGGATTCAGCGATGTGCTTCATGGGATGGTCTGCGGAAGCAGGTCGCCGCGGGTGGCCGGACTCTCGATCATTCCGGGGCTTACGCAGTTCACGCGGATCCCGAACCGGGCACCCTCGGCGGCCAGTTCATGGTCAGTCAGGGTGGCTCTACGCTCGACCCATGCCCCTGCTGGATCGTCCTGACAACGCCCGCATCTGGTGGGAGGCCACTGGTCCCGACGACGGCCCGGCGGTGCTGCTCATCATGGGGCTCGGCTATCCGGCGGCGATGTGGTTCCGCCAGCTGCCCGCGCTGACCGAGCGCCATCGCGTGATCCGGCTCGACAACCGGGGCGCCGGCCACACCGGGGACGTGCCGGGAGCGCCGTACTCCGTCGAGACGATGACGGCAGACTGCCTCGCCGTGCTGGACGCAGCGGACGTCGCCACCGCCCATGTCGTCGGGATCTCCATGGGTGGCCTGATGGCCCAGGAGATCGCCCTGACCGCGCCGGAGCGGGTGCGGTCGCTGTGCCTGCTCGCCACGCACCCCGGGATCGCGCATGCCGTCATGAATCCCGAGGCGATCGCCATGCTCGGCAAGCGCGGGGAGATGACGCCTCGAGAGGCCGCGGAGGCGTCCGTGCCGTTCAACTACGCGCCGTCGACCCCCCGCGAGCGCATCGAGGAGGACTGGGCGGTGCGGATGCCGCTCGCCGCCACGAATGCGGGGTACCTCGCCCAGGCCACCGGTACGGCGCAGTGGGACGGCCACGACCGGCTCGGTCGCATCACGGCACCGACCCTGGTCGTCCACGGTGAGCTCGACGCCCTCGTCCCACCGGCGAACGGCCGCATCCTCGCCGATCGCATCCCGGGGGCCGAGCTCGTCACCGTCCCGATGGCCAACCACCTCCTCGGCACCGACCAGCCGGAGCAGGTGTCCGAGCTGCTCGTCGGCTGGCTGGACCGCCACCGCTGAACCGTCCGCAGATCTCGAGAAAAACTTCGCAGGGTGATGTCGAAGAGCCGGGCCGCCGTTCGACGTACGTGCGAGAAGAAGCCACCAGCAACCAGTAGGAGTGATGGAGATGCCGCGTTTCATGGGATTCGTGAGGATGGAAGAGGGCGTCGGGACGCCGCCCCAGTCGCTGTTCGAGGCGATGGACACCTACATCGGCGAACGGGCCGCGCAGGGTGTGTTCGTCGACGGCGGCGGTCTGTACGGGACCGAGGACGCCGTGAACTTCGTGGTCCGCAAGGGCGAGGTCAGCCGGGTCGACGGACCGTACGCCGAGGCCAAGGAGGTCGTCGGGGGCTGGTCGATCCTGCAGTACGACTCCCTCGAGGAGGCCGTGGCCGATCAGCAGAAGTTCGCCGAGCTGCACGCGGAGCACTGGCCCGAGGTCACCGTGGTCTCGACCCTGCGCCAGATCTCCACCGGCCCGGAGGAGCCCGCCAGCTGACGGTCACTACGCTGGCGTGGTGCCGGCGGAGACCCGTGCGAATGACCCGACCGAGGCTGTCCACGCCGCGTGGCGGGCCGAGTCGGCCCGCCTCGTCGGCGCCCTCACCCGGATGACCCGTGACGTGGAGCTGGCCGAGGACCTGGCGCAGGACGCACTCGTGGCCGCGCTCGAGCAGTGGCCCACGGTCGGCGTCCCGGAGAACCCCACCGCCTGGTTGATGACCACCGCGAAACGGCGCGGCATCGACCACTTCCGGCGCGCCGACAGTCTGCGCCGCAAGCTCCCGGAGCTCGAGCACGCCCACGCGGGAGAGGAGGAGAAGATGCCCGACCTCGACGGCCAGGTGGACCACATCGAGGACGACGTCCTGCGGCTCATCTTCCTGTCCTGCCACCCCTCGCTGAGCGCCGAGTCCCGGGCCGCGCTGACGCTGCGTCTGGTCGGAGGACTCACCACTGCCGAGATCGCCCGCGGGTTCCTGGCCACCGAGTCCGCCATGGGGCAGCGCATCTCGCGAGCCAAGAAGACACTGTCCGACGCTCACGCAGAGTTCGAGCTACCCACGGGCTCGGAGCGCACCAGGCGTCTCGACGACGTCATGGCCGTGATCTACCTGATCTTCAACGAGGGCTACACCGCCACCGCCGGTGAGGAGTGGACGCGCCCCGACCTGGCGAACGAGGCGATGCGGCTCGCGCGCATGCTGGCCACGCTCGCGCCCGACGAGCCCGAGGTGCTCGGGCTGCAGGCGCTGCTGGAGATCCAGGGCTCGCGGATGACTGCCCGCCACGACGAGCACGGCGCACCCGTGCTGCTGGAGGCGCAGGACCGACAAGCGCTGGGACCAGCTGCTGATCCGGCGCGGGATGGCCGCCCTGCAGCAGGCGGAGCTGCTCGCCGCACGCGGGAAGCCGGTCGGCAAGTACTTCCTGCAGGCCCTGATCGCCGCGCAGCACGCACGCGCGGAGCGCGCCGAGGACACGGACTGGCGCCGGATCGCTGCTCTCTACGACGTCCTGGCCGACGCCGCGCCGGGACCGGTCGTCGAGGTGAACCGGGCCGTCGCGCACGGCCGGGCGTTCGGCCCGGACGCGGGGCTGGCCGTGCTGGAGGCGCTGGACCCAGGCGTGCTCGGTGACTCACCGCTCGTCCCCAGCGTGCGCGGAGACCTCCTCGAGCGAGCCGGTCTGCACGCGCCGGCCAGCGAGGCGTTCACCGAGGCGGCCGCGCGCACCCGGAACGAGAGCGAACGCGCGCTCCTGCGCCGTCGGGCCGAGCTGAACGTGCGAGCAGCCCCGGTCGCCCTGAGGAGGACGATCGGGGCCGCCGCGTGCCGTTCATTCGCCGTCGGTGCACCCCTGGGGCAGGTGGGCGCCGGTCTCTCCCCAGCTCGCGGCGTCACTCTCGTACAGCCGGCACTGCTGGGACGAGGCGTCACTGGCCGGGATGCCCCGTCCGCTTGCGGTGGCGGTCGTGATCGCGATCGTGATCGCGACCAGGACAACGGCTACCGCGACGGCGACGCGGGTGCGTGTCGAGCGGGTCGGGCTCGGTGCGGTGGTGCTCATGAGGGCTCCTTCTGTGGTGGTTGGTGCTCGAAGTGGGCGGCCGCAGGTGCGGTCACTGGACAGCTCGACGCGACAGGGCGCGGCGCGCCCGTCGTACGGCGCGGCGCTCGATGCGCAGTCGACGGATCACCCGGGCGCGGTCGGCGTCTGCGATCAGCTCGGCCGTCCGTGCGTGGGCGAGGTCGTGTGCGGCGGGGTTCATGCCGCACCCCTGACCGCTGTGACGACGCGGTACTCCCAGTCCGCGACGAAGGTGCCGTCCGTGGCCACGTTGGCGTCGTGGGCGAGCGCCACGACGTCGTCGCGGAACGCTGCCCTGGCCTGGTCGTCCAGCTTCTGCGCAGCGGTGTACGTCGGGCCGTAGTAGGTCAGCATGAAGTCCGCGAACGCCTCGGCGGAGGTGAACTTCTGGGTGACCGCGTGCGTGGTGGAGGCGACGTCCGTGACGCCCTCACCGAGCAGGTCGCGCACGACCTCCTCGGAACCCCACCGGGTCGGCGGCAGCGCCACCGCGGGCGGGGCCACGTGAGCGCCGACCGTCTTCAGCAGACGACCGATGAAGCCCTCGGCGGTCCAGCTCGCGACGCCGATCCGCCCTCCGGGCCGGCAGACACGGACGAGCTCTGCGGCTGCCTGGTCGTGGTCGGCGGTGAACATGACGCCGATCGCGGACACGACGAAGTCGAACGACTCGTCCTCGAAGGGCAGCGCCTCGGCGTCCGCGACCTCGAAGTCGATCTGCAGGTCCTCGGCCGCCGCCCGTCGCCGGGCCGTCTCGACCAGCTCCGCGACGTAGTCGATGCCGGTCACGTCGCAGAAGGTGCGGGCGGCCTCGATGGCGACGTGGCCGGTCCCGGTCGCGACGTCCAGGACCTTGCTGCCGGGACGGAGACCGACGCCGTCGCAGAGTCGTTCGGCGAGCGGCACGGTGACCCACGCGATCTTGCCGTAGTCGCCGTTGCTCCAGATCTGGTGCTGCTTGGCCTTCAGCTCCTTGAGGGGGCTGACGGTCTCGGTGGTGTAGCTCATGGGTGTTCCTCCTGATGTACGACGGCCCGAGGTCTCGGACCGGACAGCCATCAGGCTCGGTCGCGCCGCGTAGGTGGGGCATCGGAAGGCGATGCCCATGTTTCGACGTGCCGAGCCCCCAGCTCGGCGCCCGGGCTTCCCTACCCGGGTCGGCGTAGGGGTTGCGGCCTTCGCACGTGGGTGGCGGTCCCCGACGCGGACCACCCGTCTAGTCCCTAGCGTCGCGAGCATGACCACCCTGATGGCCCAGCACTACGCTGACGGCGTGCGCCTTCTCGAACGCGAGCGTGAGCTCGACGTGCTTCGCGAAGGCCTGCAGCAGGTCCGAGGCGGGCAGGGTGCGGGGTTCGCCATCGCAGGCGAGAGCGGCGCCGGGAAGTCCTCGACCATCGCCGCTGCGGTGCGTGAGGCCGAGGGTCTACGCGTCGTACGCGGCCAGTGCGACCCGCTGCGGACGCCGCGTCCGCTGGGGCCGTTCCGGGAGCTCGGGCTGCCGGGGCTCGCGGCACTCGTCTCCGCCGAGGAGGCGCGGCTGATGGAGACGGCCGAGGCCGCTCTCACCGAGCTGGGCTCGGAACCGACGGTGCTGGTGATCGAGGACCTGCACTGGTCGGACGCGGCGTCGACGGACGTGCTGCGCTACCTGGCCCGCCGCGTCGAGACGGCGCCGCTCGCGATCCTGCTCAGCTACCGCGACCTCGAGATCGGGCCCCGACACCCGGCCCGCCAGCTCCTGGGCGACTTCGCCACGCTGGACGGGTTGCGCACGCTGTCGCTGCAGCCCCTCTCGGTGGACGCGGTGGCCCAGGCGGTCGAGGGCACCGGCCTGGACCCCACACGCGTCCACGAGCTCACCGGCGGGAACCCCTTCTACGTCGCGCAGGTGGCGCTCGAGCCGGAGCGGCCCTTGCCCAGCCTCGGTGCGGGACACCGTGCTGGCGCGCATCGCAGAGATCGAGATCGACGACCTCGAGATCCTGCAGCTCGTCGCGTGCTCCCCGGACCGGCTCGACGACCGGGTGCTGCCGCTCGTCGGCGTCGACCTGCCCGTCCTGCGCCGGCTCGACGAGACCACCCTCCTGGCCAGGACGGAGGAAGGCATCTCGTTTCGCCACGAGCTCGCTCGTCAGGCCGTGGAGAGCACGATCCCGCCCGGTGGTGCACCGCGCCTGCACCAGCGACTGCTCGAGTCGCTCGAGGGCCTCGAGCCGCGGGACCCGGCCGCACTGACCCACCACGCGTTGGCCGCGCGCGACGGCGTACGCACCCTGACCCATGCACGAGCCGCGGCCGCAGAGGCCGTCGCGGCGGCGTCGAACACCGAGGCGGCGGCGTTCCTGGAGGTCGCGCTCGAGCACCTGCCCGCCAGTGCGCCGGCTCTCGAGCGGGCGGCGCTGCTCATGCAGCTGAGCCTGCAGCACTACCTGACGGCCCGCCTGGCCGATGCGATCGCCAGCGCCCGCGCCAGCATCCCGCTGTGGAACGAGGCCGGTCACCTCGAGGGGGTGGCCGAAGCGCAGTCGGCGATGGCCGTGATCGAGTACCAGCTCGGTCGCAGGGGTCCCAGCAACCGGCACGCCGCGCAGGCCTGCGAGATCGCTCTCGGGCTGGATGCCGCCCACGCCACGGTGGGCCGCGTGCACTCCGATGCGGGGATGCTGGCACTGGTCGGCAGCGACCTTGACCGCGTCCTCGAATGCGGCGAGCGAGCGCTCGCAGCAGGGACCGAGGGCGGTCTCGACGAGTTCGTGATCGCCGGCCGGATGCTGATCGACGGTGTCGCCTGCTACCGCGGGGTGCCCGGCGCCCGTGCTCGCGTCGTCGAGATGATCGAGGCGGCCCGTCAGAGCGGCTTCGACGAGCTCGCGTGGCGCGGCTACATCATCACCGTCACCACGGACATGGAGCACGGGGAGCTGCGCTCGGCTCAGCACGCGATCGAGGAGACCATCGCGCACACCGTCGACCGCGACCTGCCGACGGCGCGGCTGTGGCACGTGGCACTCCGCTCGACCAACCAAGCCCGGATGGGTCGGTGGAGCGCTGCGCGGGAGGACGCGCAGGAGGTCGTCACGAGCGGCGCTCTCGACGGGTCGATCTGGCAGCACCTCGGGCTCGCGCTCGTCGCGCTGCGTCGTCGGCGACGAGGACGCCGATCCCCACCTGGATCGTGGCTGGTCGGTGGCGCTCACCGTCGACGAACCGATGCGCTACCTGCCGATGCTGATCGCCATCGCCGAGCAGATGTGGCTGACCGGTCGTCCGGACCCGCGCGTCACCGAGTGGGCGGTCGATCGCCTGTCGTCGCTCGGAGCGACACCCGACGCGCGCTGGGCACTCGGCGAGCTCCTCGTCTGGTTCCGGCGGTTGGGCATCGAGGTCGACGCCCCGGTGGACCTGCCGCCGCCGTACGACGCTCACCTGTCCGGGCAGTACGCCGAGACGGCAGCGTGGTGGCACCGCGCGGGCAACACCTTCGCGGAGGCCATGACGCTGGCCGACTCCCCTGATCCTGAGGACCAGGTCCAGGGTGTGGCCCTGCTCGACCGGCTCGGCGCCGGCGCCACCGCCGACCGTCTTCGCCAGGAGCTGCGCCGGGCCGGGGTCGTCAGCGTCCCCCAGCGGCCGAGCGACGCGACGCGTGCCAACCCCGGTGGGCTGACCAACCGCCAGCTCGAGGTCGCCCGCCTGCTCGCCCGCGGCCTGACCAACAGTGAGATCGCGGCCGAGGCCTTCATCTCGGCCAAGACCGCGGAGCATCACGTCTCCGCGGTCCTCGCCAAGCTCGGCCTGCCCAACCGCCGGGCGGTGCAGCTGCAGGCTGTCGAGCTCGGGCTGGACTGAGCGTCAGGGCGCCGTCGGGGCGCACCTCGGTGGCCTCCCGTCGAGAGCTAGGGGTCGCACCCCGCACAGACAGGTAGTCGCTCCCGATGTCGTCGACGCCTCCCATTCCTAGCGTGGTGCTCGTGCCCGGAAGTCCCGGGCCGACCGCGTCGGAGGTGCCGACGCCGACGTCGACAGGAGGTGACTCGAGATGGACGTGGCCACGCTGGCCGGCTCGTTCTCGACCGCCATCTTCGTCGGCAGCGCCTTTCCCATGCTGGTCAAGGCGATCCGCACCCGCGACCTCGACTCCTACAGCCGCGGTCAGCTCGTGCTCGCGAACTTCGGCAACCTCGTCAACTCGCTCTACGTCTTCAGCCTGCCGGTCGGCCCGATCTGGATCCTGCACCTCTTCAACCTGGCCTGCACGTTGTTCATGTTCGTGTGGCACCTGCGGTTCGCGGGTCGTTGGAGAGCCGCTGGTCGGGAGCCGGCCTCGGGGCAGGACCGAGTCGAGATGCTGGTCTGAGGGTGCTGCCACCTGGCCCCGCGTGGCGCGTGGCCACACCGGCGTGAGCCACCCGCCCGGCCGCTGGCCGAGTCCGTCGAAACCCGCAGAACGCACCGCTGGTTGAGCTGGTCGAAACCACCCCCGTAACCGTCTCATGGTATGAACAAAACCGCAGGTCAGAGGCCCTTTTCTGTCAGTGGCCGGTGCTTGAATTGACCCATGAGCAGCCAGCCGACCGACCTCCACCCAGTGGTCGACTTCGGCGAGCGGCTGGTCGATCGGCTCGTCTCGCTGGTCGACGTACCGATGCTCTCGATGACCCCGGCAGGACAAGCGCCGGGCACTGACCACGATCGCCCAAGGCAAGGCCCAGCTGGACGCGCTGGCTCTGCGACTGCTCGCCGACGCCGAGGTCTCCGAGGCCACCGTCGAGTCCGGCGCCGCCACCGCCGCGGACTGGCTGGCCATCGAGACCCGGCAGGTCCGCCGCGAGGCCCGCTCCGACCTCAAGCTCGCCATGAAGCTGGACAGCCACGAACTGCTCGCAGCCGCGATGGCTGCCGGGCAGGTCAACCTCGCCCAGGCCCGCGCCATCGTCGCATCCCTCGACCGGTTGCCGCGCACAGGTGAGTTCGCAGTCAGCGACGAGCAGCGCCGGCAAGCCGAGGAGCACCTGGTCGCCCTCGCGGCCGAGTACGACGCAAAGTCCCTGCGCATCCTGGGCCGACGGATCCTCGAGGTGATCGCCCCCGACCTGGCGGAGGAGTTCGAGGGCCGAGCCCTGGAGGCCGAAGAGGCGAAGGCCGCGCGACGTACGACCTTCACGATGTGGGAGGACGACGAAGGCACCACCCACGGACGGTTCCGCATCCCGGCCCGGCACGGACAGATGCTGCGCAAGATGATCCTCGCGCTCACCTCGTTCACTCGCTCTGGGATCGATCCCGACCTGCCGGGCCCGGTCCGCGACGGGGTCGCGTTCACCGAGCTGATCGAGTCCATCGCCTCCAGTCAGCTGCCGAAGACCGGTGGTTGCGGTGCGACGGTGGTGATCACCATGACCCTCGACCAGCTCCTCGGTCGCCTCGACGAGGCCGGGGTCTGCACCCTGGACACCGGCGGCCGGATCTCCGCGCCCGAGGCCCGCAAGCTCGCCTGCCGCGCCGGCATCATCCCGATGGTCCTCGGCGGCAAGAGCCAGGTCCTCGACGTCGGCCGCAAATGCCGCTTCCACACCGAACCCATGCGCCTCGCCCTGGGAATCCGCGACGGCGGCTGCACCACCGAAGGCTGCGAAGCACCGCCTGGGCTCTGCCACGCCCACCACGACCTCCCCTACTCCCACGGCGGACACACCAACGTCGCCACCGGCCGCCTGCTCTGCCCCCACCACCACCGCCGCATCCACGACCCCCGCTTCCAGACCACCCACCTGCCCGACGGCAAGATCAGCTTCCACCGACGGACGTGAGCCAACACGGGTTGGGCATCAATGGTGGCGGAATGACGCGGGACCATCCCATTGGGCCTCTCCAGCGCGACCGCACATCCGGCATGACCGCTCGGATCGCGCCATGATCGGACGGCTCAGACGCGCCGCTGCGTAGCCGGTCTCGGGTAGAGCCTTCATCTGACCTGGCAGGAGACCTCTACTGAAGCGACTTTCCCAGCGCTCACGCGAACGGGATGCAGGGCTTCGCAGGCAGCCCGACCCGACTGGTAGTCAGGGGTGGTGGCGGTGACCACGTAGATGCCCGGCCTCAGCTCGGCGGTGAAGCGTCCCTGCTCGGACATGGCAGCCGTCGTTCGCCCAGACCCCGCGAAGGTCACCACTCCCCCCGCCACCGGGCGCAGGGAGGTCGCGCCGATGGCCGGGCCGCCAACGAGCCTCACCTGTCCGGTGATGGTGCCGGTCTTCGTCGCGCCACTGGGCGCGCTCGTAGTCGACGTAGCAGAAGACTCCGTCGAGTCATCACCCGGGCTGCAGCCCCCCAGAGCCGCCACGGACGCCACCGTCAGGAGCGGCAGCAAGGCCACAGAACTCAGATGGCTTCGTCGCACCCCCTGAGTCTCCCGCAGATGTTCGCCTGCCGGAACTCCAAGCGGTTGGCCCACTACCCTTCCGGCTCTCCATGCCCGACACATTCGCTCTCCGCACATCAGCATGACCGAGCGGATCGCGGCATGAGAGTGCACTCCGCCATCTGCGATGGCCATTCACACACGCCCGGGTCTCGAGGGGCAATCGCCCAATGGCTTAGCGCACAACCGTGATCACCGGGTCAAAGACATGCTCCTCGCCATCGGCCCATACCGCCGTGGAATTAATCCGATGGGTACCGACTGGTAAATCAACGAGCCACGCACCCCATCCGTAAACCACGTAGTGGATCATTTCGGCGGGGAACCCGAAGATGTTGTCTGGCGGCAGTTGGTCGTGTGACTGCGTTGGCGCGAGCATCTCGTATCGGCGTTGGTGGATGTCAGCGAGCTTGCGACCGTTCACGGTGACCCACATCGACTCCGGCTTGCCTTCACCTCGGCTGTAGTAGGCCTTGATGCACTTGACCTGCTCCCTGTAGGTCTCGCCGAAGAACGGGGGTTCGTCGAGGTTTGAGCACCAGCCGGTGATTCCGATGATGTACACGGCTGTGCCTCGTTTGACGGTGCAATCGGAACTGAAGGCAAGCATGACCTTCCCATGACGTCCCAAGGGGATGCACGTCATCCTCGGCATCAGGCATCGTCATGACGCGATGCCAGGCGTACATGGGCACCTGGATTCCGATCAGCCCGTCGATTCGTTTCGAAGGTTCGACCAACCGCCCACTTGGGCGCCTCTGGTCGTTGGCAGTCACCGCTGGTGCCGTTGTCAGCGCGACCACCAGACCAAGAGCGATCAAAAGGATCGAAACAAAGCAACCGTCGGCGTCGCCACATGACGCACTTCCCTGTAGGCAAAGCGCACCGGCAAGTTGCCGATGTGTGGTTGCTGGACGCTGCGGAGAAGCGGGGCTTCTGAGCATGCGCCCGTATTTCTACGCTCCTCCGCACGAACCGTCTTGTCAACGCAGGCGCACTCTCATCGGCATGTGCGGACGTTTGACGGCGCCGGCGGGCGGCGGCGTGCAACGCGCGGACCTGGGCGCACTGGGCGGGATGAATCCAGCGATGGGCGAGCGCCCAGCGGTGAGGGCTTGCCGGCCGCGGTCGGGTGAGCGCCTGCTACACGCCGGTCCGGCGACGCTCGGCCATGCCGAGCACGTAGTTCACGTCGCTGCCGCGGGCGTTCACCTCGCTCTTGGTGAACCTGAAGATCCGTGACACGACGAAGGCCACGGTCTTGAGCGCCACGAGGACGCCGGCGAAGACGGCGGCCCACCGGCCCACACGCGACTTGATGTCCTTGCTCATCGGGACTCCTTCACGAGAGACCGCCATCCTGCGTCCGGAATCGTCGGCTCACCTCATCCCCTTCAGGTGAGTCGAGGATGTCCGTGACCTGACTGACCAACTTCGTGCGAATCGTCAAACGGGGCCTCAAACGCGGACGCGATGAAGTGGCTCATCAGGCCGGCGAGACGCGTCGGCCGGACGATCAAGGAGAACCACAGATGGCACTGTTCATGGACACCCACACCATCGAGGGCGGGGTCACCGAGGCCGACGTCGCCGGCGCGCACGCCGCGGACCTGGAGACGCAGGGCAAGTACGGCGTCGACTACCTCCGCTACTGGGTCGACGAGGAGGCGGGCAAGATCTTCTGCCTCGTCGAGGCCCCCGACGCGGAGACGGCGCACACGGTGCACCGGGAGGCGCACGGTCTCGTCGCCGACGAGATCTACAGCGTCTCGGAGCACTCCTGAGCTCCCTGACGCACGGGATCGAGTGGTTGCTCGGGGCTGTCATCGGCAGCCCCGAGCGGGCCACCCGGGACGAGATCCTGTGCGACTCTGAGGACATGACCCACGGCACGACCGAGAGGTCGGCGGACCGGGACGAGGACGCGTGACCACGACCGCCATCCGGCTGCTGGGCCGGCCGACCATCGAGCGTGCCGGCGCGGACGTCTACCGGCTCCGGAGCCGCAAGAGCTGGGCCCTGCTCGCCTACCTGCTGCTCGCGGACGCGCCTCCCACTCGGCGTCAGCTGGCCGGGATGCTCTTCGCCGAGGCCGACGATCCGTTGCGAGCGCTCCGCTGGAGCCTGGCCGAGATCCGTCGCAGCCTCGGCGACGGCGGCTCTCTCGACGGCGACCCGGTGGTCTTGCGACTCCCGCCGAAGACGACCGTCGATGTCGACGTGCTCGTCCACCAGACGTGGACCGAGGCGGTCGAAGTGATCGGCCTCGACCGCGAGCTGCTCGACGGTGTCACGCTCCAGTCCGCACCTGGCTTCGAGTCGTGGTTGCTCTCGGAGCGTCGCCGGGTTGCGGCCGCGGCCGAGGCGGTCCTGCACGAGGCGGCGTTGGGGCTCCTGGCCCAGGGAGCACACGACCGGGCCCGCGGCTTCGCCGTACGCGCCGCGGCGATGAGCCCGCTGGACGAGAACCACCAGGCGTTGCTGATCAGGCTCTACCGGCTGGCAGGTGACGATGCAGCGGCGGAGCAGCAGTACGCCGCCTGGCGCCGGCTGCTGGAGACGGAGCTCGGAGTCGCTCCCGGTGACGTGGTCGAGGCGGCCATGCGCGAACGGCCCCCGGACCGCGCCCACGTCGCCACCGACGCCTCGATCGACGCCGTGATCGAGGCCGGGGCGGCGGCCATCGCCGCCGGTGCCCGCGAGCCGGGCGTCGCGTCGCTCCGCAACGCCGTCGCGCTGGCGGATGCAGCCGGCACGACGCCCCTCCGCGTCCGTGCCCGCCAGGTGCTGGGCGAGGCGCTGATCCACTCCCTGCGCGGGCTCGACGAGGAGGGCCTGGCCCACCTGCACGAGGCAGACCGGCTCGCGATCGAGGCGGGCGACGGCGTCGCGGCCGCGCAGGCGCGGGCCGAGCTCGGGTACGTCGACTTCCTCCGCGCGCGCTACGACCGCGCCGAGCTGTGGCTGACCGATGCCCTGCGCCTCGCCGAGGGTTCACCGGCCGTGACCTCGAAGGCCACCACCTACCTGGGCTCGGTGCACAGCGACCGCGCCGACTACCCGCGTGCCATCGCGCTGCTCGACGAGGCGAGCGACCTCGCTCGCGGGTGCGGAGACCCACGGGGCGAGGCCTACGCGCTGTCGATGCGAGGCCGGGTCGACCTGCTGCGCGGAGAGCTCGACGAGGCCGACGCGCACCTCAGCGCAGCCGTCGAGGTGGCCGAGCGAGATCACTGGCTCTCGTTCCTGCCGTGGCCGCAGGCGTTCCAGGGCGCGGTGCGGCTCGCCCGCCAGGACCCGACCGGTGCCGCGGAGGTCCTGGAACAGGCCTTCGCCCGCGCCTGCCAGCTCGGCGATCCGTGCTGGGAGGGGACGTCCGCGCGCGAGCTGGCCCTGGTGGCCGAGGCCAACGGCGACATCGACGCGGCCTTCGCGACGCTGCTCGACGCACGGGCCCGGTCCATCCGGCTCGCCGACCCCTACGTCTGGCTCGAGGCGCACATCCTGGACGCGTTGTGCTCGCTCGGACGACGGCACGGCCATCCCGACACGAAGCGCTGGGTCGACTCGATGCGGTCGACTGGCCTCGCGGACCGGGATGCGGGAGCTGAACGTGCGTGCCCTGCTGCACTCCGCTGCCCTCGGCGATGATGGCGCCCGGTCGGCGGCCGCGATCCTGGCAGTCGACATCGACAACCCGCAGCTGCACGCCCTGCTCGAGCCCTAGGCGGACCTCAGACCTGCTGCGCCGCGTCGTCGTACGCCTGGTGATGGCTGCCCACCTTCCGAGCCGCGGCGAGGTGACCGCCGAGGTAGGCGGCCACTCCCGAGACCGCCGCTCCCGTGAGTGCCAGCCGGACCCCGGTGCTGTGCCGTCCCTGCCTCCGGGCGATCCAGGATGACGCGTAGGTCCCGACGGCGAGACCGTTGACGACGGCGTGGACGAGACCCACCCGCTTCTCGCGCGGACCAGCCTCCGACCACTCCGCCCAGCCGGTCCACGCGGTCGGACCGAACGCGAGCAGGCCGATGCCGATGAGTCGTTGGGCCGAGGCGGCCGAGTCGCGACCGCCGACCAGGTCGAGCAACGTGGCGGAGGTCCAGGTGCCGAGCACGACGTCGGTCAGCACCGGGTGGACGGCGTGCCCGAGCCAGTCGCCACGCAGCAGCGCGCCGCGATCACCGGACCCGAACAACGAGCGGATGTGTGGCTCCAGGGCGTGCACCGGCGCGTCGAGGGCCGCGGTGTCCTCGAGCAGACGGGTCAGTCGCACGATCGAGGGGGTCGCTTCGCTGCTGCTGTCCATGCGCTTCTCCTCCGAGGTGGGTGGGTCCCTCAGCAGGCTACCGGCGCCTCTCGGGTGCGTTCTCGGCTGCGGTTTTCTGGTAGTCCTCTGATCGGTCACCCACCGAGGCGGTCGACGTAGGCCACCATTCGGTTGAAGAGCCCCGTCACTGCGGGGAGATCGGGCAGGGCCGGCTCCCACGTCGCGTCGCCGGCCGGCACCGTGACCCCTGCGCTGAGGGCCACCTCCATGCACACCCGGGCAGCGTCGCGCACCACCTCCCCGTCGACGCTCCACATCGACTCGAAGAGCCGTGACCGGTCGGGCACGTCGGTCTGGCCGGGAAGCTCCCACGCCGTGAGCACGACGGGGAGGTCCGGCGCGTCGCAGACCACGGCCCACTCGCGTCGCATGGGTGCGTCGGCCGGCAGGGTCACGCGCTTCGGTGACGACTCTGCGTCGCTCTCCGCGAAGTCGGCGAAGACGGTTGCGGACCTCGAGACCCGGGCGATCTCGGACCATCGGGGCTCGGCGGACCGGAAGTAGGACTCCCGCTGGAAGGCACCGAAGATCGCTGCCCGGTCGGCCTTGGAGCAGAACTCGTCCTCGATCGCCCACGAGAGCGCCAGCAGCGTCGACTTGCGCAAAGTGTGGACACCGAGCTGGGGGTGTCGCCGGCGCAGCTGGGCGTAGATCGAGGGGGCCGCCGGTTGGGCGTCCGCCAGGGCTCGCACGATTGCCAGCTCGAGCCTGACCCCAGCGTCCTTGTGCCGGACCACCCGTTCCACGGCGTGCGCGTCCTCGTCGGTGTACCGGCGGTGGCCGCTCTCCAGCCGGTGCGGGCGCGGGAATCCGTGCCGGGACTCCCACATCCGGATGGTGGCCGGGCTCAGACCTGTCCGCTGGGAAAGCCCGCCGATGGTGAGCAGGCCGTCGTCGCGTTCGCTGCCCGGGGGTTGCGCTTCAGGGGGGGTCGGGGTCATGCTGTGATCCTAAACCTCAACATGTTGTTTAGGTCAATGTTTAATTTAGGAGGAGTCATGTCGGTCAGCAGTCGAGAAGTGCAGGGACGCCAGGACGAGGTCGTGGACTGGAGCGAGCTTGGGGCGCGGATGTGGACATTCCTGACCGGTCGCGAAGCGGCGATCAACTACACCTTCGACCGGATGACGATCGAGGTGCCCCGCGACACCGGCGCGGACGCCCCCCGGGCCACCTGGAAGATCGACGGCACGCTGAAGGTGACCACGAACGACAACGAGTCGGCGAGTCGATGAACGCGCGCGGGGTGATCGCCACCGAGGTCGAGGCGGACCTCCGCGTCGAGCTGGTCGCGGCAGGTGGCGAGACGGTCAGCGGCCGTCTTTCCGGCCAGGCCAACCGACTTACCCTCGACGTCGATCACCCCGAGGTCTTCGCCGGCAGCCGTGACGCCGGCATGGTCCGGGCAGTGGCCGAGACGCTCGCCGGTCGCGGCATCCGGGTCCGGGTGGTCCATGACGACGTCCATCTCGTCACGATCGGCGCCGTGAGGGCTCCGTTCTGGCAGCGCCGGGCCACCGGCTCGTCGTACATCCGGGTCGGCAGCTGGCGCGGAGCATGGACCTCGCTGCGCTCCCGCGTCGCCAACCCGGCGCCGGTGCTGCCGGGGACCGAGGCACTCCCGCCCCCCACGATGCTGCCGCTGGTGCCCACGTTCCGTGGCCGGCGCCGCATCACCGCCACCGACGCGCGTGGCACCGGCTCACCACGCCTGGTCCTGACCAAGCAGGACGTGTGGCCAGGCGAGCGTCGAACGATCCTCCGGCTCGAGGGCCAGGAGTGGACCATCGGCTCGAGTGACGCCTGCGACTTGGTCCTGCCAGGACTCGCCGACGTGCACGCCCGCATCCTCCGCAACGAGGACGACGAGCTGGTCGTCGCACCAATCCCACCCAGCCTGGTGCGCGTCCACGGCGCCGCGGTGCACGACCGTCAGGTGCTGCGCACCGGCTCGCGCCTCGAGCTCGGCGACCACGTCCTGGTCTTCGCCCGGGAGGAGTACGCCGACCACGGGCGCCCGTACGGCGGTCGCGTGGGCGGGGAGGCCGGCCACCAGCGCAGCCAACCCTCGCGTCGGCCCGCGCCCTGACAGGCGCCACGGATAGAGCGCCGGCTGAGCGGACGCGACACGCTCAACCGGCGCCGATCAGGGTGGCCTTGATGTCGGTCTTGAGTACCTTGCCGACCTTCGACCGCGGGAGGTCGGGCCAGACCTCCACCTGCTTGGGCGACTTCACGCTGCCGATGCGCTGCTTCACGAACGAGGAGAGCTCCTCGCCGTTCGCCGACTGCCCCGGCCGCAGCTGTACGACGGCCGTCACCCGCTCGCCCCACTTCTCGTCCGGCAGCCCGACCACCGCGCAGTCGGCCACGGCAGGGTGCTCCATCAGCGCCTGCTCGACCTCGGTCGAGTACACGTTGAAGCCGCCGGTGATCACCATGTCCTTGGCCCGGTCGACGATGAACAGGAACCCGTCGGGGTCGAGGAAGCCGATGTCGCCGGTGTGGTGCCAGCCGTGGGCCGACGCCTCGGCCGTGGCCTCCGGGTTGCGGTAGTAGCCGCGCATCACCAGCGAGCTGCGCACCACGATCTCGCCACGCTCACCCGGAGCCAGCAGCGCGCCGTCGGCGTCCATGATCGCGACGGTCACCAGCGGGGTCGGGCGACCGGCCGACGCGAGCCGCGTGTGGGCGACCGACCCGTCCGGGAGGAAGTGGTCGGCGGGCGGCAGCGCCGAGACCATCATCGGCGCCTCGGTCTGCCCGAACAGCTGGGCCATCACCGGGCCGATGCGGGCCAGCGCCTCCTCCAGCCGGGTCACCGACATCGGCGCCGCGCCGTACCAGAAGCACTGCAGCGACGAGAGGTCCACGACCGACAGCCCGGGGTGGTCGAGCAGCATGTAGATCAGCGTCGGCGGCAGGAACGTGTGCGTCACACCGTGGGTCTCGACCAGTCCGAGGAACCGCTCGACGTCCGGGCTCCGCATGACGACGATCTCGCCGCCCTTGGCCATCACCGGGAAGCAGAGCACGCCGGCGGCATGGGTCAGCGGCGCGAGTGCGAGGTAGACCGGCCGTCCCCGAGAACGGATAGCTCATCAGGGTGATGGCGGTCATCGTCTCCAGGTTGGTCCCGGTGAGCATCACGCCCTTGGGCCGCCCGGTGGTGCCGCCGGTGCCGACGATCATCGCGAGGTCGTCCACGGCAGGCTCGTCGATCCGGTCGACGTCGCCCGACGCCCAGGAAGTCCTCCCACGACAGCGCCCCCTCGAGCGGCTCACCGTCGAGCGACACGATCGTGGTCAGCTTCGGCAGCTCGCCACGGATCTGGTCGACGAGCGGCGCGAACGACTGCTGGTGGATCAGCACGGTGCAGTCGAAGAGGTCGAGCAGCTCGCGGTTCTCGGCCGCCTCGTTGCGCGGGTTGATCGGGCACCACACGGCGCCGGCCCGGCTGATCCCGAACACGCAGGTGAACGCGACCGGGTCGTTGGCCGAGAGGATCGCCACCTTGTCACCCGGCGCGACGCCGACGCGCACGAGCGCCGCCGCGATGCGGAAGCTGAGCTCCCGCACCTCGGCGTACGACGTGCTGGTGCCGTCCGTGGTCAGGCAGGGAGCCCCGGGATCGACCGAGGCCCCCTTGTCGAGATAGTCGACCAGTCGCACGCTCAGGCCTGGACGGTCAGGACCGGCTCCGAGACCAGCCCGAACGAGCGGAGCACGCCGAGCAGCTCGCGGTGCCCGAAGGCCTGGCAACCGGACGCGAAGCCGACCCGCTTCGGCGGCTGCATCAGCAGGGAGTACGCCGCGTAGGCCTGCATCAGCCCGGTCTGCTTGTAGTTCTGGTTGCCGTGGATCACGCAGTGGGCCCGTCCCAGAGGACCGGACGCGTGCACCGAGTCGAGCGACTTGTTGAGCCGGGGGTTCTCGCGCGGAGGCATCGTGTTCATCACCTGCGCCGCGGTGGCCGCCAGGGCGGCGTACTTCTCGTCGGGGTCCATGTCCTTGGTCGCCTCGATGGCCCCCGCCACGATCTGGGGCACCCCGAGCATCAGCGCCTTGTTGAAGACCCCGCCCAGCGCCTTGCAGTTCGCGACCCGCGGGTCCTTGCGGTACCAGACCGGGTGCGACGTGCCGCCCCACGGCAGCGCGAGCGCGAGCTCGTGCTGGCCCGGGATCGCGAGCTGGTAGTGCCCGGCCTCGGGGTCGAACGGCACGTAGGCCTTCTGCTCGAGGTAGTGCGCGCCGGACAGCGCGGCGTTGAAGAGGATCGTCTGCGTCGAGGCGATCGTCGGGCTGCCGCCCCAGAACACCGCGATGTCGAGGGTGTCGAGCCCGGGCGTCTCCAGCGCGAGCTCGGCGGCGATCTCACCGGTCGTGTACATCTGCGCGATGCCCGGCGCGAGCAGCAGGCCGGCGGCCGCGAAGTCGGCGCCGTACTGCTCGTCGCAGGTGATCAGCCAGTCCTGCTCGCCGGTGGTGTCGGTGTAGTGCGCACCTGCGGCGAGGCAGGCCTCGACCACCTCGGGTCCCCACTTGCTGAACGGCCCGACGGTGTTGAGCACCACCGAGGCACCGCTGAACAGCTCGGTCAGGGACTCGAGGTCGTGCGTCACCTCGACGATCTCGTAGTCGGCGGTCTCGATGCCGGCGACGTTGCTCTCCATGGAGGTCTTCAGCTTGCCGCCGTCGCGGCCGGCGGCGACGAAGGGCAGGTTGTACTCGCGGAGGTACTCGCAGATCAGCCGGCCGGTGTAGCCGGAGGCGCCGTAGACGACGACGGGCTTGTCGCTCATGCTCACATCCCCATTCCGCCGTCGACCGGCAGGCCGACTCCGTTGACGAAGCGCGACGCGTCGGAGGCCAGGAACACCACGGCGTCGGCCATGTCGGTGACCTCGCCGAGCCGGCCGGACGGCGTCAGCTCGACGACGGCGCCGACCGCTTCCTCGGGCGAGCCGAAGAGGCCGAGCTCGGCCATGTCGACCGCGAGCCCCTGGCCCATGGCCGTGGGCACCAGGCCCGGGTAGATGCAGTTCACGCGTACGCCGTAGCCGAGCTTGCCGGCCTCCATCGCGGAGACCCGGGTGAGCCGGTCGACGGCGGACTTGGTCGCCGAGTAGATCGGGATGCCCGGGAACGCGATCGTCGCGGCGACCGAGGAGATGTTGATGATGCTGCCGCCCTTGCCGCCCAGGCCGTCGGGACGCATCGTCCGCAGGCCCCACTTGAGGCCGAGCGCCGTGCCGAGGATGTTGACCTCGAGCATCGTGCGGATGTCCTTCGGGTCCACCTCGGTGATCAGGCTGCTGATCTCGACCCCGGCGTTGTTGACCAGGATGTCGAGCCCGCCGAAGTCGGACGCGGCCGCCGTGGTGGCGTTCTCCCAGCTGGCCTCGTTGGTCACGTCGAGGTGCACGAACCCGTGGCCCTCGCCCTTGAGGGAGTCGGCCACCTTCTCGCCGAGCTCGTCCTGCAGGTCGGCGACGACGACACGGGCTCCGGCGGCGGCCAACGCCTGCGCCATGCCCTCCCCGAGTCCTTGCGCTGCTCCGCTGACGAGCGCGGTGCGCCCGGTCAGGTCGAGGTCGGTCATGGTGAGCTCCTTCTGGCGGGTGGCTGTGGTCGCGGTCACAACGTGCCGCGAGCCCTTGACAGTTGTCAAGACTCTGCTTGACATTTGTCCAGAAGATTTTGGTCAACTGTCAAGATGCCCGGAAACCGGGTCTCTCCTCCACTAGGGTGAGCCGCATGGCCAGCACGAGCACCGCCCCGAAGGCGCCTGCCAGGGCGCCGCGTCGCGCACCGGCCGACAAGTACGACGAGCGCCGCAACCAGCTCGCCGAGTCGGCCCTGCAGACGCTCGGTGAGCTCGGCTACGCGCGCACCAGCCTGCGCGAGATCGCCAACAACTCCGAGTTCAGCCACGGCGTCGTGCACTACTACTTCTCCGACAAGACCGAGCTGATCGTCTACTGCGTGCGCTACTACAAGGCCCAGTGCGTACGCCGCTACGACGGCGTGGTCGCCGACTCCACCACCCCCGAGGAGCTCCTCGACTCCTTCGCGGCGAAGCTGGTCGAGACCCTCCAGGCCGAGGCCCCGATGCACCGCCTCTGGTACGACCTGCGCACGCAGAGCATGTTCGAGGAGACGCTGCGCGAGGCCGTGCTGATGATCGACCAGACCCTCGAGGACATGATCTGGCGCGTCGTGTCCCGCTACGCCGAGCTCAGCGGTGCGGAGGTCGCGATGACCCCGTCAGCGGCGTACGGCGTGCTCGACGGGCTGTTCCAGCAGGCGCTGCTCGGCTACCTCACCGGCGACCAGCAGCAGGTGCTCGACACCCTGACCGGCCAGGTGCACGCCCTGATGCCGCTCACCCTCGCCTGACGTCTCACGACGCGGACGGCGACCAGCTCCCGTGGAACCCGGCCGGCACCCGCGCCGGCAGGTGGACGGCAGCGACGTCCTCGAGCGTCTCGGCGTCGAGCACGGTCAGGTCCGTCGTACCGGCGTCCTGGTCGAAGACGTAGCCCATCAGCACTCCCTCGGACTCCCCCGTCGCCCCCTCGTGCTCGACGAAGCAGAACTCGCTCGCCTCGCGGCCTGCGCCGAGGTGACGCACCTGCGTCGACCCGGCGGCCAGGTCGTGGCGCAGCACGACGTCGCCGGGACCTCCGTGGTCGATGCCGACGGACCAGCCGAAGCGGTGTCGCCGCCCGGTGAACCGCTCGTCGATCCGCGGGAACTCCTGGGAGTGGTCGTCGAAACGGTCCTCGCGCACCTTGTCGGCGAGCAGGTCGATCGTGAACCGCGCCATCGTCGAGGGCCCCTCGTCCGGCCCGTTGAGGACGGTCGCGAACATCCGGTCGTGCCGCACCACGTCGACCACGACGGTGTCGCCGTCCTCGTAGGCGTTCAGGGTGTGGAACACGAAGCAGGGGTCGATCTCGAACCAGCGCACGTCGTCGGGCCCGCCCTCGCGGGGCAGCAGGCCGAGGCGTGCCGGGTAGTCCGGGTCCCAGGAGTACGGCAGGGTGTCGAGGTCGCCCTGGGCGGCGCCCCGCGCGATCCGGGAGATGACCGGGTCGGGCAGCGGGTTGCGCCCGACGATCGCGGACAGCATCAGCCGGGCGGGGATCCGTGCCGCCCGCGGCATCGACGCGAGCACCTGCCGCTTGTCGAAGACCACCGGCAGGTCGTAGAGCACGACGTAGTTCTCGGTGAGCGCGAAGTCGTGCATCATCGGGCTGCCCCCGACCTGCACCGGCACCGTCTTGCGGATGTGGCCGTCGGTGCCCCGCACCGTGTAGTCGACCCGGTTGCCGCGCAGCCAGTTGTAGGACACCGCGTGCAGCTCCCCGGTCTCGGGGTCCTCGTGCGGGTGGGCGGAGTAGCCGGCGGGCAGGTGGCCCATCCGCAGCGTGCCGTCGAAGTCGGTCGGGCCGACGGTGTCGAGCTCGTCGGTCAGCTCGTACGGCGGCGAGCCCGCCTCGACCAGCGCGAGGGTCTGGCCCGCGTGGGTGATCACGTGGGTGTTGGCCGCGAAGTCGCCGGTCGGCCAGTCGTCGTGCCTGGCCTGCTCGCCGAGTCGGCGCGACACTGCGTTGGAGCGCACGTAGCGGTTGCGGTACCACTTCGCCTCGCCGTCGACGAGGCGCACGCCGTGCACCATCCCGTCGCCGAGGAACCAGTGGTGGCGCTCGCCGGGGTTGCCCATCGGGTTCGGGCCGATGCGCAGGTAGCGCCCGTCGAGGTGCTCCGGCAGCTTCCCGGTCACCGCGAGGTCGGTCACGGTCTGCTCCTCGTGCACGGGAGCGAAGTTGTCCTGGAGATAGCGGTTCGCCATGGCGACCAGTCCTTCGGAGAGTCATAACGGTGTTATGACGTCTAGGTATAACGCTGTTATGCCAGAATGGCAAGCATGACTTCCCCGTCGCAGGACCCGGTCGAGGGCGCCGACGTACGCCGCCGGCTGCTCGAGACCGCCGCCCTCCTGATCGACGAGGACGGGCCCGACGCGCTGACGGCGCGCCGCCTGGCGAAGGAGGCCGGCACCTCGACGATGGCCGTCTACACCCACTTCGGCGGGATGCCCGCGCTGGTCAAGGAGATCGTCACCGAGGGCTTCACCCGGCTCGACGAGCACCAGGCCCGGGTCCCGCACACCGACGACCCGCTCGACGACCTGCTCCAGCTCGCCCTGGCCTACCGCCAGAACGCGATGGCCAACCCGCACCTCTACGCGGTCATGTTCGGCGCCACCTCTCTGAAGGGCTTCACCCTCACCGACGCCGACATGGAGATCGGGCTGAACAGCTTCGGCACCCTGACCGACTACGTCGCCCGCGCGATCGAGGCCGGCCAGCTCCGCCGCGACGACCCCGCCCGCGTCGCCTCGCTGATGTGGACCGCGATGCACGGCTACGTGATGCTCGAGCTCGCCGGCCTGCACCTCCCCCCGGACAACCCCGTCGAAGACGTCCTCCGCCCCCTCCTCGCCACCCTCGTCGCCGGCCTCGCCCCGTAGGCCGTCGTGCGACCGCGACCACCGCTGGTCGTCGTACGACGCTAGGAGGAGTCCTGCTGTCACCAGGTGACAGCCAGATCCACCCAAGCCATGGCCCGGCTGGCTGCGGCTGGACCACCTGACCGAGGTCATGGACCCCGGTGCCGGGTCGGACACAGGATGAGGCATGAGCCTGAACGCCTTGATGCAGAACATCGACGACTGGTGCGGCACCCCCTCCCCGGTCATCCGCCGCGGCCTCTGTGGCTGCGGGACATCCTCACGGCCGTCGTGCTGGCCGAGATGTCCTCGGACATCGCGACCGAGTCGGAGAGCAACAAGCTCTACGAGGCAGCGCGTGACCTCTACAAGTCCGCGGCGGAGCAGGTCGCGCTCGAACCCGCAGCCACTACCCCCGCTGAAGGAGCCCAACCCCTAGGCACGCCGAGGCCGGCGCACAACTGATCAGGTGGAGTAGGACAGTCACACGCCGTTTTGACCACGCGCTCCGCACGCTCCTACTTTTCGAGCATGGGCATCGTGACCCGCGGCTTCGGCGGACGACGGCAGCGTGGAGGCCGATCAGCTGCCGCCGGGTCAATACCTCACCGACGGCTTCCCGGTGCTCACCGCCGGCCCCACCCAGTACGTCGACACCGACGACTGGCAGCTCACGATCACCACCGAGACCGACGAGCGCTCCACCTGGTCGTGGGACGACCTGATGGCGATGCCGGTCGAGGACGTCGAGGTCGACATCCACTGCGTGACCCGGTGGTCCAAGCTGCGCACCCGCTGGCGCGGCGTACCCGTCGAGGCGTTCCTCGACGACGTGGAGAGCACCGCTGACTACGTGATGGCCCACTCCTACGGCGGCTACACCACCAACCTCCCCCTCGAGGACCTGCTCGACGGCAAGGCGTGGGTGGCCTTCGAGCACGACGACGGCCCGCTGCCCGCCGAGCACGGCGGGCCGGTGCGGCTGCTGGTGCCGCACCTGTACTTCTGGAAGTCGGCCAAGTGGCTCAACGGCCTGACCCTGATGAACGGCGACGAGCCCGGGTTCTGGGAGGGCTTCGGCTACCACAACTACGGGGACCCCTGGCGCGAGGAGCGGTATGACGGTGACTGAGTCGCGATCTCGGGGGCTGCTCGGGGGTCCTCGGCCGCGCTGGCTGGCGGCCCAGCTGGTCGGGCTGCGCTCGGAGACACGTACGTCGCGGACGTTGACCTTCGAGGTGCCCGGCTGGCCCGGCCATCTCGCCGGTCAGCACGTCGACGTGCGGCTGACCGCCGAGGACGGCTACTCCGCCCAGCGCGCCTACTCCATCGCGGAGCCGGTCGACGGGCACCGGCTCTCGATCACCGTGCAGGAGGTGGCCGACGGCGAGGTCTCGCCGTACCTCGTGGAGGGCATGGAGCTCGGCGACATGCTCGAGATCCGCGGGCCCATCGGCGGCTGGTTCGTCTGGTCCCCCAACCCCGAGGCACCGGTCGAGCAGCCGATCCTGCTCGTCGCCGGCGGCTCGGGCGTCGTACCCCTGATGGCGATGGTGCGCGAGCGCGAGCGCGTCGGCAGCAACGCGCCGTTCCGGCTGGTGTACTCCGTGCGCGACCCGGGCCAGGTGATGTACGCCGACGAGCTCGAGGAGCGGGCTGCCACCGAAGGGCTCATCGTCGACCTCGTCCACACGCGCACGGCGCCGGACGGCTCACGTCGTACGCCGGGTCGCGTCACCGCCGCCGACCTCGCGATCCCCGAGTCGGCCAGCTGGCGATCCGGCGCCGCACCTCGTGCCTACGTGTGCGGACCGACCGGCTTCGTCGAGCACGCCATCGGCGTGCTGCTCACCCTCGGCTACACCAACAAGACGATCCGCGCCGAGCGGTTCGGACCCACGGGAGCCTGACATGACCGAGACCAGCGATCGTGCCCTCGACGGCAATGCGGCCGCCGGTCCCTTCGGCGAGATCTTCGGCATCGACGTCACCAACGTGGTCGTCACCTGCGCCGGCTGCCGCGCCTCCGCGCCGTTCGCCGAGCAGAGCGCCTACCTCGATGCCCCGGGAGCAGTCCTGCGCTGCCCCGGCTGCGACCACCTGCTCGCCCGGGTCGTCCAGACGCGCTCCGAGCTCTGGTTGGAGATGAGCGGCTCCGCGTCCTGGCGCTTCCCGATCGGCAGCTGAAACGCGGAGCGGCCCCGCCCGGAGGCGGGACCGCTGCGCGGGTGGTGCTGTGAGCTCAGGCCGTGGCCGCGACGACCTGCGGCTCCTGGACGACCGGCTCCTCGCGACGGACCAGGGTCACGCCGTACGTGATGATCCAGACCAGCCACATCGCGAACCCGGCGAAGCCCACCATCCCGAGGGCACCACCGTCGGCCGCCCACGGGGAGGTGACGGCCGCGACGGTCATCACGCCGCCGGCCACGAGGCCGAGGCGTCCGTGCCAGGTGCTGATGAGGCCCGACTTGAGGCCGGCGATCGACAGCGACAGCATGATCACCGCGAGCGACAGCGCGTTCAGCAGGAAGACCGCGTTGTGGAGCTCCCACACGCCCCACGCGACATCCGTGGAGAGGTCACCGTTGACCAGGACGAGCTGGCAGGCGACGACGACGGCGAACAGGCAGTTCTGCATCGCCGCTCCCACCAGGCCGACGAGGGCCCAGCCGTCGGCTCGGGCGACCGACGCGCGGCGGGCGGCTGCCGCCACACCGGCGGCGAAGACGCCCAGGAAGATCCAGGCCAGCGGGGCGGCCGCCGAACCCAGGCGCACCGCCCCCTCCGAGGTGGCGAAGAAGTCGAGCACCTCCTGCTTGGGCGCGCCCGAGAAGGGCTGTCCGGCAGAACCGAGGATGATGTTGACCGTGAGGACGATGAGACCGAATCCGATGCCGGCCAGACCGCCGGCTCGCTGTGACGTGATGGACATGAGATGGCTCCCTGATCGAGTTGGGCATAGACTGACTCAATGAATATAGACCGACTCAACGAATCTGGCAAGGGGCGAAAGTACGACTCCCCGACCCGGCGCGCGCAGGCGGAGGAGACGCGTCGCCAGATCGCCGACGCGGCCCGGTCGCTGTTCATCGAGCGCGGTTGGTCCGGCACCCGGGTCAGGGACGTCGCCGCTGCGGCCGGCGTGTCAGAACCCACGGTGTACGCCGTCTACGGGTCCAAGGCCGGGCTCGCCTCGGGCCTGCTCGACTCGCTCGAGGGAGTCGCCGACCCGCGCCGACTCGGCCAGGAGGTCAAGGCAGCCGCGGGCGACCCACGGGCGCAGCTCCGGGCCGTGGTCGGCTTCGACCGGCGCCTGTTCGAGCACGGAGCCGACGCCATCACGGTGATCCGGGAGGCAGGCCGCACGGTCCCGGATCTCGCCGACCTCTACTCCAAGGGACGCGCTCGCGGCGAGACGATGCGACGACACCTGTTCGGGTCCTGGCCGGCCGAGGTGTGGCACGAAGGCACCGACGTCGACGCGGCTGTCGACCAGAGCCTCGCGCTGTGCAACGTGGACGCCTACCTGGTGCTCACCCGCGAGCGCGGCTGGACGCCCGACCAGGTCGAGGAGTGGTGGGGCTCCGCCCTGGCCCGGCTCCTCTTCGCCGAGAGCGGCGCCGTCTAGCTGCCGAACGTCTCCAGCAGCTCCTGCTCCTCGGCTTGAGTGAGGCTGGTCTGGAGGAGCTTCATGCGCATCCCCAGGAAGCGGTCGCCGAGCCGGTCGAGGTTCGCCTCGTCGGTCACCGCGAAGAGGACCGAGGAGCCCTCGGTCACCTCACCGCGGATCGACGCCAGCTGTTCCTCCGTGATGCCGAGCTTTTCCGCCGCCTTGCTCGCGGCACCGATCGCGGCGCCCGCCACCGCGCCCAGCACGGGGACCAGGAACACCGCTCCGACGAAGAGCCCCCAGAACGCGCCCCAGCCCGCGCCCTTCTTCGTGTCGTCCCGGGTGTGGTGGAGCTTCGGCTTCTCGGCTCCGACCGGCCAGTCGACGACGGCGTGGTCGATGACCTTGACGAGGCCGTCGCCCTCCGCCGACTTGAGCACGTCGGCCGCGTGATGGGCGCCGTCTGCCGTGTCGAACTTCCATGCGGTGAATGCGGTCATGTGCGAAGCCTCCTCAGCGAGCTGCTCCGTCCATCAGGCCACCGGCGACACCTGGTGGCCTCACCCGTTCAGGATGAAGTCCGTTGCGCGGGGGCGCGCCATCGTCGGGGAATGCCCACCCCCTCCGCCGCCGTCCTGTCCCCCGAGCAGCTGGTCGACTTCGTCGCCCTGCTCCCGTCCGTCGACAGCGTCGAGCTGAAGCTGAGCGTGCCCGAGGAGCACACCCGGTCCGTCGGTGATGGCGCTGGGGATGGACCCGCTCGACGCGCAGCTGCGCCAGATCGTCTTCTTCGACACCCCCGACCTCGCGCTCGACCGGGCCGGCGTCGTGCTCCGCGCCCGGCGGATCCAGCGCAAGCCCGCCGACTCGGTGGTCAAGCTCCGCCCGGTCGATCCCGATGCGCTCCCGAAGGACGTGCGCGAGGCGCCGGCGTTCTCGGTCGAGGTGGACGCGATGCCCGGCGGCTTCGTCTGCTCCGGCTCGATGAAGGGCGAGGCCGAGGACGCCAAGGTCAAGGAGGTGCTGCAGGGTGGGCGGCCGATCCGGTCCGTCTTCAGCAAGGCGCAGCGGGCGCTGCTCTCGTCGTACGCCCCGAGCGGGGTGGGGTTCGACGACCTCAGCATCCTGGGGCCGATCAACATCCTGAAGCTGAAGTGGTCGCCGAAGGACCTCGACCGCCGGATGGTCGCCGAGCTGTGGTTCTACCCCGACGGCACCCGCATCCTGGAGCTCTCCACCAAGTGCGCGCCGGCCGATGCCTTCACGGTCGCCGCCGAGACCAAGGCGTTCCTGACCTCGCACGGTGTCGACCTCGGTGCCGAGCAGCAGACCAAGACCCGGTCGGCGCTGGAGTTCTTCGCGGGTGAGCTCGCGCGGTGACGCTCTAGTCTCCCGTGCATGGCAGCGCACCACCGACTCCGGTACGCCGCGTCGGCGCTCGTGCTCGCCTGCGTGCTGACCGGCTGCGGAGCCGACGACGAGCCGGCCGCCGCGGAGCCCACGCGCTCCCCCACTCCCACCCCGACCGCGAGACCGAGCTCGACACCCAGCGCCGAGCCCACACCCTCGGCCACGCCGACCCGCACGCGGCCGCAGCGCGGCGTCGACGTCTCCCACCACCAGGGCGAGATCGACTGGCGGCAGGTGCAGCCGGGACCGGATCGACTTCGCCTACCTCAAGGCCACCGAGGGCAGCAGCTTCACCGATCCCCGGTTCGTCTCCAACGCCCGCGCGGCGCGGCAGGCGGGTCTGCGGGTGGGCGGGTACCACTACTTCACGCTCTGCTCACCCGGGACGCCGCAGGCAGAGCACTTCGTGTCGGTGCTGGAGTCCGCCCCCGCTCGCACGATGCCGCCGGCGATCGACCTCGAGCTGCTCGGCAACTGCGCCGATCCGCCGCCGCGCGAGGACCTGCTGCGCGAGGTCCGGGCCTTCATCGACGTCGTCGAGGAACGCACCGGCCAGCGGATGGTCGTCTACGCCTACCCCGACTTCGAGGACCGCTTCCAGCTCTCCGACGACCTCGACCGTCGTCTCTGGGTACGCCGCATCGGCGACACCCCGCCGGCCGGCGACTGGTGGATGTGGCAGCGCGACGACCAGGCCGAGGTCGCCGGCATCGACGCGCCGGCGGACCTCAACCTGCTGGCCGAGTGACGACTCAGCGCTTGACGTCGTAGACGGCCAGCTGGATGCCGTTGGAGTACGCCGCGTGCTCGACCAGCTCGAGGCGGGTCTTGTCGGCAGAGTCGTCGGCGAAGAGCCGCTTGCCGCTGCCGAGGACCACCGGGAACACGAGCAGGTGGTAGCGGTCGACCAGACCGGCGGCAGCCAGGTTCTGCGCGAGCGTGGCGCTCCCGTGGACCAGGATCGTGCCGCCGTCGCCCTTCTTGAGCTCGGCGACCTCGTCCAGCGAGCGCAGCACGGTCGTGTTGTTCCACTCCGGGTTCGGAGAGCGTCGTCGAGACGACGTACTTGGGCATCGCGTTGTACTCCGCGAACTCCTCCATCGTCGGCCACACCGGCGCGAACTCGTCGTAGCTCTGCCGGCCGATCAGCATCGCACCGGCCTCGGTCTGCTCCCGGCCCTTGATCTCGTACGCCGCCTCGTCGAACTCGACGTCCTTGAACGTCCAGCCCGCGTGCGGGTGGTCGCCGCCGCCGGGCGAGTCGACGACGCCGTCGAGGGAGATGAACTCGGTGACGATCAGGGTGCGCATGGTGTGCTCCTTCGTGGGTCAGTGGGAGGTTCTCACCCGCTCCACGAACGGGGAACGCCGGATACGACAGCGGCCCGGAACTTTCTTTCGCGCCCAGCCGCTGCCGAATTTGTGCGAAGGTCACAGGATGACCGTCCGTCGCGTGCTCGCCGTCGCCACGGTCGGCGTAGCCTGCTGGCGCTCGAGTCCGGGCACCGGCGCCTACCGCCGCAGAGCCCGACCCCGCGTACCCGACCGGGACGTTCACGCTCAACCGCACGAGCGCCTACCTGCGCCTCCTCACCGGCGTGGAGATCGGCACCATCCCTGCGATCGTGGTGACCGCGGGTCACGTCGCCGACGACGAGACCCTCCCGAGGCCTGATCTTCGTCATCAACCTCGTTCTCGGGTCCCGGGAGCGACCCGAGCCGTGGAAGTCCCTACCTGCCCGGAGGAGTCGTGCGTCCTGCCGTTCTACGGCACCGGCATCTTCGCGCCCCACGTCGAGCTCACCGACGAGGACGACCACACCACCATCGTCGCCCTGCCGGCCGTCACCCTCTTGACCGACACACGGCCCCGTTGTGACGCCTCGCCAGCCTCGACCACGGCAACGCCACCGGGTCTCCGCCTGGCGCGTGCTCCGCGGGACGGCCGTCGACCCCCAGATCGGCGTACGATGAGGTGCTCGCCAGCGTGATCCAGAAGCGGCGCGGTCGCTGGTACTACTTCGACAGGAGAGTCACGGCTGGCGCACGGGCCTCCGCACCGCGGCCGCCACGCAGAACCTGTTCGGCAACGACATGCCGCCCGTGACCGTGGGCGAGCCGTTGGCAGACAGCCGTGGATCCGAGGGCTCAGGCGAGGCCCGCTGGTCGTGCGGCGTATGCGTACAACAAGAACGTCAGCCTGTCCCGAGCCCAAGCGGTCCGCGTCCGCCTCACCCGGCGCTGACGACGTCAGAACAGCCCCGGGTTCAGCGGCGTAGCGGCGGTGAGCCACGCCGTCGACCGTGAAGCTCGGACCGGTGACGAAGCTCGCCTCGTCCGAGGCCAGCCAGGCCACGGTGCCGGCGATGTCGGCAGGCAGGCCGAGCCGTCTCCGGATCCGCGCCACGGCGTCGCGGCGCGCCATCTCCGTCTGGATCCATCCGGGCTGGACGGTGTTGCAGCGCACGCGGGGACCGTGGTCCACCGCGATGGACCGCGTGAGTCCCAGTCGTCGTCCGTGGAGTCACCGCACCGACCTCTCGACCTGAACGCCGGCGTTGTTGACCAGGAGCGACACGGGGCCGACGGCCTCGGTGGCCGCACCCACGAGCCGCGCGGCGTCCGCGGCCCGTCGACGTCGGCTGACCCAGCCACCTCGTCGGGCACGTCCTCGGGCTCCCGCCGGTGACGATCGCCCGTGGTCGTCAGTCGCTCACGCGCCGGCGCGGAGCCGTTCGCGGACGGCCGGTGCGAACGGGCTCCAGGCGAACCAGTGCGGCAGTGCCCGGGTGAGGCGGCGCGGCCCGGCCACGACGAGGGTCCCGTTCGACAGCGCCTCGGGGTAGGTGGTGATCCCGGAGAACACCCGCATCAGGTCGACCGGCTCGGTCGTCAGGACGAGGTCGACCTCGAAACCTGGCGGGTCGGTGCACACCGAGGTCTCGCCCACGCTCGATCACCAGCCAGATCCTGGTCTCGTCGCTCCCGCGGTAGTCGAACTCCAGCACCGTGCGGTCCGGCGGCAGCGCCTCGGTGACCACCCGGCGCGACATCCACCACGTCAGCGTCACGGGGTCGACCTCGCGCGGCTCGGGCTCGCTGAACATCCAGCGCACGGCCCACTCGCCGACGGCCATGATCACGCCTTCGAGGTCACGGCCGGCGGGCGTGAGGTGGTACTCGTGGCCGCCCTGCGCGACCTCGACCCGGTCGACCACGCCCTTGCGCTCGAGGTAGTCCAGGCGCTGCTTGAGCAGGGTCCGGGAGATGCCCGGGAGCCCGCGGTCGATCTCGTTGAACCGGCGGCCGCCGATCACCAGCTCACGGATGATCAGCGGTGTCCAGCGCTCCGCGATGACCGAGCTGGCGAGCGCGACCGGGCAGTACTGCACGTAGTCCTTCACCCGGCCAGTGTGCGCCGCCGAGACCTCGGCTGGCATCGGCAGGTCCAGAAATTGTCCCGCCGAGGTCCAGTTCTCGTTCTGGAGGGTCACGACGGCCGGGCGGAGGCTCGAGGCATCCGCTTCGACGCCTTCCAGGAGGAAGCCATGACCACCGCCTTCGACCCCGTGACGTTCAAGAGCACCACCCGCGCCCAGTGGGAGGCGGCCGCCGAGGCCTGGGACCGCTGGGGTCCCGCCATCGAGGACTGGCTCGGCGACGCGACCGGTCTGATGCTCGACGAGTGCCACCTGGAGGAGGGTTCGCGCGTGCTGGACGTCGCGGCCGGGGCCGGTGGCCAGACCCTCGCTGCCGCCCGCCGGGTCGGTCCCACCGGGCACGTGCTGGCGACCGACATCTCCCCCGGCATCCTCGAGTACGCCGCCGCGAACGCCACCAAGGCCGGGCTCGGCAACGTCGAGACGCTCGAGGCGGACGGCGAGGACATGTCGGCGGTGGGTACGGCGACGTACGACGCGGCGATCTCGCGGGTCGGCCTGATCTACTTCCCCGACCAGCAGCGGGCGCTGAGCGAGATCTGCCGCGTCGTGCGTCCCGGCGGTCGGGTCTCCTCGATCGTCTACTCGACCCCCGACCGCAACGGCTTCTTCTCCGTCCCGGTCGGCATCATCCGCCGGATCGCCGGCCTGCCCGCGCCGGCTCCGGGACTGCCGGGCCCGTTCAGCCTGGGCGGGCCGGGCGTCGCCGAGGCGGCGTACGACGCTGCCGGGCTCGTCGACGTGACCGTCACCCCGGTCGTCTCGCCCGTCCGCCTGCCGAGCGCGGCCGAGTGCGTGCGCTTCGAGCAGGAGTCCTTCGGCGCCCTGCACCAGATGCTCTCCGGCGTCGACGACGAGGAGCGAGCGGCCGCGTGGCGCGAGATCGAGGAGGCGCTCGGCGAGTTCGACACGGCCGACGGCTTCGTCGGGCCCTGCGAGATGCTCGTGGTGTCGGGCACCCGGCCCTGATCCCGGGAGCCCGGGTCAGAGCGAGGCGGCCAGCGACGCCGGGCGCAGCCTCGGCGCCCGGGCAGGGCGCGACGTCTCGCTGCGGAACAGCTTGCGCACCTGCCCCGGGACGTTCGCGAGCGTCGTGTCCTGCCACCAGTCGTTGGGCAGGGACAGGCGCAGCACCTTGTGCCACGCGCTGCCGACCTGCTTGACCAGCGGAGCGGAGTGGTACTTCAGGTCGTAGCGGTGGAACACCTCGCGGACCCTGGGTGCGATCTCGCGGTAGCGACGGCTGGGCAGGTCCGGGAACAGGTGGTGCTCGATCTGGTGCGAGAGGTTGCCGCTCATCAGGTGCAGCAGGCGGCTGCCGGAGATGTTCGCCGAGCCGAGCATCTGGCGGAGGTACCACTCGCCCTTGGCCTCGTCCTCGGCGATCACCTCCTGCTCGAAGGTCTCGACGCCCTCCGGGAAGTGACCGCACATGATCACCGAGTGCGACCAGACGTTCCTGGTGACGTTCGCGGTCACGTTGGCCGCGAGGGTGCGGCGCCAGGACCGCCCCGACAACGCCGGGAAGAGCACGTAGTCCTTGGCGACCTGACGGCTCGCCTTCGCCACCGTCTGCCGGATCCTCGACCGCAGCTCGGGGGTGACGCCCTTCTTCTCTCGCAGGTGCTCACCGATCTCGATGTCGTACATCGCGATGCCGTACTCGAAGATGCACGCGTTGACGAAGTTCCACAGCGGCTGCGCGAGGTAGCGCGGCTTCCAGGGCTGGTCCTCGTCGACCCGCATGATGCCGTAGCCGAGGTCGTTGTCCTTGCCGATGATGTTGGTGAACGTGTGGTGCTGCACGTTGTGGGCGCGCTTCCACTGCGCCGCCGGCGACACGTGGTCCCACTCCCAGGTGCTCGAGTGGATCTTCGGGTCGCGCATCCAGTCCCACTGCCCGTGCAGGACGTTGTGACCGATCTCCATGTTGTCCAGGATCTTGGCGACGGCGAGGCACGCCGTACCGACGACCCAGGCCGACTTGTACCTGCTCCCGAGGAGCAGCACCCGGCCAGCCATCTCCAGCTTGCGCTGGACGTCGATCACGCGTCGGATGTACGCCGCATCGCGAGCGCCGCGGTCGTCGAGCACGGACTGGCGGATCACGTCGAGCTCGCGACCGATGGCCTCGGTGTCGGCCCGAGTCAGGTGTGACACGGGGCTGGGGCGCGCGTTCTGGACTGCCGTCACGCGGGAAAACGTACCCGTCCGGGCCTGCGGCTACGCCCCCCGATCCCGAAACCTGGGCGCGGACCTCAGAGCTGTGACTGGATCCCGGCGAGCAGCTGGCGGGCCATCACGATGCGCTGGACCTGGTTGGTGCCCTCGTAGATCTGGGTGATCTTGGCGTCGCGCATCATCCGCTCGACCGGGTAGTCGCGGGTGTAGCCGTAGCCGCCGAGCACCTGGACCGCGTTGGTGGTGACCTCCATCGCCACGTCGGAGGCGAAGCACTTGGCGGCGGCGCCGAAGAAGGTGAGGTCCTTGTCGCCGCGCTCGGAGCGGCCGGCGGCGGCGTAGGTCAGCTGGCGGGCGGCCTCCACCTTCATGCCCATGTCGGCGAGCATGAACTGGAGCCCCTGGAACTCCGCGATCGCCTTGCCGAACTGCTGGCGCTCCTTGGCGTACTCCAGCGCGTAGTCGAGCGCCCCCTGGGCGACCCCGACGGCCTGGGCGGCGATGGTGACCCGGGTGTGGTCGAGGGTCTTCATCGCGGTCGCGAAGCCGGTGCCCACCTCGCCGATGATCCGGTCGCCGGGGATGCGGACGTTGTCGAGGTAGACCTCCCGGGTGGGCGAGCCCTTGATGCCGAGCTTCTTCTCCGGGGCCCCGAAGGAGACGCCCTCGTCGGACTTCTCCACCACGAAGGCCGAGATGCCGCCGCGGGTCTTCTTCTCGGCGTCGGTCACGGCCATCACCGTGTAGTACTCCGACTCCCCCGCGTTGGTGATCCAGCGCTTGACGCCGTTGAGCACCCAGTCGTCGCCGTCGCGCTCCGCCTTGCACTTCATGCCGCCGGCGTCCGAGCCGGCGTCGGGCTCGGAGAGGCAGTAGGAGAACCCGCCCTGGCCGGCGGCGAGCCTGGACAGGTACTTCTTCTTGATCTCCTCGCCGCCGGCGATCTGCACCGGCAGCGAGCCGAGCTTGTTGACCGCCGGGATCAGCGACGCCGAGACGTCGACGCGGGCGACCTCCTCGATCACGAGCACGGTGGCCAGCGCGTCGGCCCCGGCGCCGCCGTACTCCTCGGGCACGTGCGGTGCGTGGAAGTCCGCGCCGATCAGCGCCTTCTCGGCCTCGCTCGGGTAGCGCGCCTCCTCGTCGACGGCAGCGGCGTGCGGGGCGATCTTCGCCTCGGCGACGGCGCGCACCGCCTCGCGGATGGCCTGGTGCTCGTCGGTGAGGGCGTAGACGGGGAAATCGCTCATGAGGGCGATGCTAGGCGGGCATCTCGAGCCAGGCGACTCCGGCGTTGGCGACGTCGTGGAGGGCGCGGCTGACGAGCGCCTCGTGGGTGCCTGGCGGCGCGTCCGCGACCAGGACGTCGCCGAGATAGGTCGCGGTCTCTTCCTCACCGTCGCCGGCGGGCAGGGCGACGAGTGCGGCCGCGGTCGCCGTACGTCCCTCGAACACCGCATAGGCGAGGAACCCTGCGGTCTCGGCCACTTCCGGCAGCCGGTCGAGCACCCCTGAGGGGTCCGACACCCCGCGCTCCCGGAGGACGCGGACCACCTGGCGGGCCACTCCCCAGCCGACCTGCTCGACGTGCGGCCCGGCCGGGTCAGGGGTGGCGCGTGCGGTCCGGGTGCGCACTGGTCCTCCTCACCGGGGCCACGGGACCCCAACTAGGTTTGTACCGTGCTCCCGGACTGGCAGGACCCGAAGGCCGTCGACTTCATGCTCGACGACTGCGGCACCTGGGCCATCGTGGGACTCTCCGGCGACACCAGCCGTACGGCGTACCGCATCGCCGCCCTGCTGAAGGAGCGCGGCAAGAAGATCGTGCCGATCCACCCCGATGCGCCGACCGTCCACGGCGAGCAGGGCTACGCCACGCTCGCGGACGTGCCGTTCGCGATCGACGTCGTCGACGTGTTCCGTCGCTCGTCGGCCGCCGGCCCGTTCGCCGACCAGGCGGTGGCAGTCGGAGCGAAGGGCGTCTGGTTCCAGCTCGGCGTCATCGACCAGGACGCGTTCCGGCGCACCTGGGAGGCGGGCGTCCCGATGGTGATGGACACCTGCCCGGCGATCGAGTGGCGCAAGCGGTGACCGACGGCATCGAGGTCAAGCCCGGTCCCGGCGTGCCCGGCGGGCTGATCGTCCCGGAGAGCGACCTGGAGGAGCGCTTCTCGAAGTCGTCGGGTCCCGGCGGGCAGTCGGTGAACACCACGGACAGCCGGGTCGAGGTGGTGCTCGACCTGACCGCGACCGCGGCCCTCGACGACGACCAGCGCGCACGGGCGATCCGGCAGCTCGGTCCCCGGCTCGCCGTCACGGCCTCCGAGCACCGCTCCCAGCACCGCAACCGGGTCGCAGCCCGCAAGCGGCTGGGCGAGCAGCTGCGCGCCGCCCTGGCCCCACCGCCACTCCCCCGCGTGCCGACCAAGCCGACCAAGGGCTCGCAGCGACGCCGCGTCGAGGGCAAGCGCCGGCGCTCCCAGGTCAAGTCACTCCGTGGTCGGGTGCGCGACCACTGAGCCTCAGGACACCGCGGCCTTGACCAGGGCCACGACCTTCTTCTCCACCGCCGGGCTCCACCCCTTCAGGGCGAACGAGGCCGGCCACATGTCCCCGTCGTCGAGGTTGGCTGCGTCCTGGAAGCCGAGGGTCGAGTAGCGGTAGCTGAACTTGGCCGCGTCCTGGAAGAACACGACGACCTTCCCGTCGGCGTTGGTGTAGGCGGGCATCCCGTACCAGGTCCTCGGCGCGAGGTCGGGCGCGTTCTCGGTGACCACCACGTGCACGCGCTCGGCGAGGGCACGGTCCTCGGGTGCCATCTCCGCGATCCGGTCCAGCACGGCCTTCAGGCCGTCGGCCTTCTTCGACCCCTTCTTGCCCTCCGCGCGGAGCTCGGCAGCGCGCTCCTTCATCGCGGCACGCTCCTCCGCGCTGAACCCGTCGGCCATGTCGGACGTCCTCTCTGCGGCCGGCCGCGCGCCGGCGATCACCACGAGGCTAGGCGCGGCACCCACTTCCGCGCTTCTCGATTCCTGACCGATGCGACCTCAGTCCACGGTGAGGATGCGCGCGCCGCTGCCCTCCTCGGAGAGGTGGTCCTCCTCGTTGTGCAGCGCGCAGGCCCGGAGCGACAGGCACCCGCAGCCGATGCAGCTGTCGAGCGTGTCCCGCAGCTTCTCCATCTGCGCGATCCGGTGGTCGAGGTCGGCGCGCCAGAGGCGGGAGAGCCGGCTCCAGTCCTTCTTGGTCGGCGTCCGGCCCTGGGGCAGCGTCGCGAGGACGTCCCGGATCTCCGACAGGGGCACGCCGACCCGCTGCGACGTACGGATGAACGCGACCCGACGCAGGGTCTCGCGGACGTAGCGACGCTGGTTGCCGGCCGTGCGCTCGCTCTCGATCAGGCCCTCGCGCTCGTAGAAGTGCAGCGCGGACACGGCGACCCCTGAGCGCTCGGAGAGCTCGCCGGGTGTGAGGAGTCGCGAAGTATCCATTTGACCTCAACCGTACTTGAGGTTGTTGGATCGTGCCCATGACGCTCGCGCAGGCTCCGATCGAGGAGCGCACCTTCGACCGCGACCACCGCGCCATGACCCTCGGGCTCCTGGCGCTGGTGACGATGTTCGCGTTCGAAGCGGTGGCCGTGAGCCTGGCGATGCCCAGCGTCGCGCGCGAGCTGGACGGCGAGACGCTCTACCCGATCGCCGTCGTGGGGCTGCTGACCGCCGCCATCGTCGGCATGGTGGTCGGCGGCATCTGGAGCGATGCCCGCGGTGCGAGCCTTCCCCTCACCGTGGGCGGCGCCGTCTTCGTCGCCGGGCTGCTGGTCTCCGGGTTCGCCGGGTCGATGGAGCTCTTCGTCGGGGGACGGTTGCTCCAGGGACTGGGGTGCGGGGCCGCGCTGACGGCGATGTACGTCGCCGTCGCCGACGCGTACCCCGCGCACCTCCGCACGCGCATCTTCTCGCTGTTCGCGACCGCCTGGGTGGTCCCGTCCATCGCGGGTCCGTTCGTCGCCGGCGCCCTGGTCGACCTCGTCGGCTGGCGGTCGGTGTTCCTGGTCGTGGCCGCCTTCGCCGCCGTGAGCCTCGTCGCCGTGCGGACGCCGATGAACCAGCGCCTCGTCGTGCGGGACGCCCCCCTGGTGTGGGGCCGCCGACCGGCGTACGCCGTCGTGGCCGCCGTCGGGGTCGTCGCCCTGCACGTCGCCGGGCACGGGTCCGGGGTCCGCTCCGCACTGCTCCTTGTCGCCGGCCTGCTCGTCGTGGCCTCGGTGACCGGCTCGCTGCTGCCCCGCGGCACCACGCGTGCGGCCCGGGGGCTCCCGGCGGTGATCGCGTCGCGCGGGCTGTTCGGGGCCTCCTTCGCCTGCGTCGAGATGTTCCTGCCGCTGGTGCTGCAGGGCGAGTCGGGGATGAGCCCGACGGTGAGCGGCCTGGTGATGATGGTCGGCGCGCTCGGCTGGGTCGCCGGTTCGGCGTACGCCGGGAAGCACGGCCGCCCCGACACGTTCTCCCGGATCCTGCAGGTCGCGAGCATCGTCCTCGTGGCCGGATCGGTGATCACGCTCGCACTGGTGCCGGTCGACCACTCCCCGCTGGCCGCCGGGGTCGTCGCCACGCTCGGCTTCTCCACGATGGCGGTCGGGATGGGTCTGGCGACGCCGCTGATGTCGACGCTGGCCCTCGACCTCGCGCCGGAGGGTCGCCAGGGCGACAGCGGCGCCGCGATCCAGATGAGCGACTCGCTGGGTCAGAGCATCGCCGCCGGGATCGTGGGCGCGGTGTTCGCCCGCTGGTTCCTGATCGACGCGGACACGTCGTACCTCTCCGGGTTCGGGCTGGCCGCGATCCTGGCGCTCGCGGCGATCGTGACCGCCCGGCGCTGCGTCGACTGAGTCAGAACGGCTGACCGAACGGCACCTTCTTGGCCTTCGCCGGCCCCTCGAGGGTCGAGCGCTGCTCGAAGTCGCCGCTCTTCAGGCCCTTCGTCACCGCGCTCGCCAGCTGGCTGCGGGTGCGGGAGCCGTCCTCCGCGAGCGCCTTGAGGAACAGGTAGGTGAACGCGCCGTTGGGCCGGCTGTCGAAGGTCGCGTCCGACGCGGTCTGGTCGGGCCGGCAGGCGGCGAACAGCACGGGCTTCGCCGTGCCGCGTGCGGGCTTGATCAGCTCCAGCAGCGACTTGCGGTCGGCCTCGCGCGGGGTCGCGTCGCGGATCTCGCGCGCGCGGCGCAGCCCCTTGGGAGTCGGCGGCGGCAGGAACCGGGGCCGACGGCCCAGCAGCATCGCCTGCTGGATGTCGTCGAGGTCCTTCAGTCCCGTCCCGCTGTGGCAGGTGTCGAGCAGCACCTCGACGAGCACGCCGTCGGGCACCCGCGCGAACAGGTCGCGCAGCTCGTTGTCGACGATGACGGTCTTGCGGTCCCAGCCGTCGCCTGCGCTCTTGATGTCGTAGCAGGCGAAGGCCTCGTCGAGCCCGTCCGTCTCGTCCGGGTCACCGGCAGCGCTGGGCACCTGCGTGCCGTGGCTGGAGAAGGTGAAGACGAGATGGTCACCGGGAGCGGAGCCGTCCACGAGCTTGTCGAGCGCGGCCATCACCTTCTTCCGGGTGGCGTCCTTGTCACGCAGCACGGTGATGCTGCGGCTGGTGAAGCCGAGGCCCTTGAGGGTCTTGGAGATGTCGTTGGCGTCGTTGACACAACCGCTCAGCCAGCTGCTCATCGGCAGCGACTTGAACTCGTTGATGCCGACGCAGAGAGCGCGACGGGCCATGGTGCCTTTCCTTTCGGTCGGAGAATCAGGAGGTGACGAGCACGGCATCGGGGCGGGCGTAGACGACGAAGGCGAGCCAGGTGGCGTCACCGGCCTTGCGGGCGGCCTCGCGGGCCTTCGTGGCGGCCTGGCTGATCGGTGCGCCGGCCAGCAGCTCGTCGTACAGCTTCTCGACGAAGACCCGCGACGGCTGCTCGTGCACCGACCACAGGCAGGAGACGAACGCCGAGGCGCCGGCGTCGAGGAAGGCCTTGGCGAACCCGCCGACCGTGGTGAGCAGCTCTCCGGCCTGGCCGGTCTGGCAGGCGTTGAGGACGACGACCGGGCCCGACGGCGCCCTTCGCCGTCCAGCTGGCGTTCTCGCTGACGGTGGTGGCGCCGAGGTACTGCGGCTCGACGGTCCCCGCGCGCTTGAGTCCCTGCAGCAGCACCTTGGCGTCGAGGATGTCGTTCGGGTCGGCGGCGCCGTGCCCGGAGAAGTGGAGCAGGTCGAAGGCGCCGGACCGCAGCAGCGTGCGTACGCCGTTCGGGCGTCGCCGTCACCTTGGTCGCCTCGAACCGGTCGGCGAGGTACTGCTCCTCGAAGACCGGCTCGGTCAGCGCGAACAGCGGGTCCTTGTACGCCGGCACGAGCGACCGGGCCTTCCCCCGGCGTACGTGCATCTCGCGGGGTGGGAAGCTGCCGGGCTGCCAGCGGACCATCCCGCCCTGCGCGAGGAAGCGCGCCTTCTCCTCGCGGGGTCCGGTCGGGGGCTTGAGGTGCACGAGCTCCCACGGGACGAACGGCTCGTCGGCGTACACCAGGAGGTCCTTGACCTTGGCCCGTTTGCTCCACAGGTGCGCCTGCATGTCGGTCGGGAACAGCTCGTCGAACATCTTGGCGCCGATGTCCTGGAGCTTGCGCTCGCGCTCCTTCGGGTCGCCGCTGGTGTTGCGCCAGACCTTGGCGACGTCGTCGAGGATCGTGGCGATCTTCTTCTCGCGGTTCCTCATCGGGAGCGACTCGAACTGCTGCACCGGCTTCCCGGGCTCGAGGCGGACGTTGTAGAGGTAGGTGACCTGCCCGGGCTTGCGCTCCTGCTCGTAGATCTCGATGCACGGCAGGTCCTCGAGCTCGGGGGCGTCGATCATCGACCCCATCTCGCCCTCGGACGTCGTGTCCGTCGGCATCGAACCCGCCTCCGCGTCGGAGACCGCCGTCGCCGTCAGCGACAGGTTGCCCACCGTCACGGCGCCCTGCTTCACCACGACCGTCACCACGCAGTCACCCGGCGCGACGCGCCTGGGCGGTGAAGGTGAGCTCGCTCGTGCCGCCTCCCGGCGGGAGGGCGAACACGTCGGCGCCGGTGCCGGTGACGGTCACGTTCTTCTTCCCGACGACCTGCACCGAGAGCGGACGGTTGGGATCGACCTGCACCTCGGCCTCGGCGTGGGAGCTGCCCTCGGTCGGGGCGATGACGTTGCGGGAGAGCCGGACCCGGACGGTGAAGTCGGTCTTCGCGACCACGTGTCCGGGCATCTCGGCGGCGAGGTGGGCGTCGACGTCCTCGGCGGTGACGGCCGGCGGCGGGGGCGCCATCGCAGCGGCCTCGGGCGCCGCCTCGGGCGGCGCGGACATCGCCATCTGCTCCTCGAACGCCTCCGGCGGGAAGCTCCGGGTCGTCGGGGCCGCCATCGCGTCCTCGCCTCCTCCGGCGCCGAGCCCGAGCGGCAGCCAGCCGGAGATCGCCTCCATCACCGAGACCTGCGAGAAGTAGTTGTTGTGGTAGACCACGTCGTTCTCGCCGAGCGCGAAGGTGTCGCTGACGAAACCGCCCTTGGCTCCGCCGATCGCCGACATCGAGGCGGTGTCGACGACGAGGTCGTTGTCGCCCTTGAACAGCCGGTCGACGAAGCCCTCCTTGAGCTTGCGCGCCAGCTCGCGCGGGAACTCCGGCGGGTGGTGGCTGTCGTCGAACAGGCTGACGTGGAAGTTCGAGGAGATCACGAACCAGCTCGTCCCCGGCCCGGGCTGGCCGGGCTGGAGCTTGTCGAGCTCGGTGACGAACGCCCCTCCCGGGACCATCGCCTTCAGGCCGGGCACGTCGTCGCCGGTGGCGGCGTACGAGACGAGGTACTTCACGAAGGCCCCGATGCCCTTCACCACGCCCGCGACCACGATGCCGACGGCACCGGCTCCCGCGAGGGTGAGCGCCTTCGCGGAGACCGCGGCCAGGTTGGTGTAGAGGTCGACGAGGTCGGACCACCGCTCCGGTGAGGCGAGGTTGGTGCCGGCGTGCGTGGACGCGACGAACACGATGTTGTCGACCCGGGCCGGCCAGCCGGAGGGCGGGAGCACCTGCTCGACGAACGAGCGCGTCGTCAGGCCGCCGCGGCTGTGCGTGATCACGTCGATGACGAGCTCGGCGCCAGGCTGGTGGGTGCTCAAGCGCTCGAGGAGGTCTTGCGCGTTCTCCTTCGGGTCGACGCTGAGGGTCTTGTGGTCGAAGCCGATGACGGCGTCGTACGCCGAGACGAGGGTGCTCAGGAACCCGCCGCCGTCCTTCGCGGACGCCAGCGCTCCGAAGCCGCCGACCGTCGAGGAGAAGGTGCCGTGCACGAACAGCAGCACGCGGACGGGCCGGTCGGTCGGCAGGTGGAGCTCGTCGAGGGTCTCGAACCGCTGCCAGTCCGCCACGTCGGGACCGGTCAGGTGGACCAGCCCCGGCTTGACCTGGTCCTCCATCTTCTCGATGGCCTTCTCGAGGATGGCGGGCGCGACGAACTTGAAGACGAGGGCGTGCGCCGCTCCCTCGATGACGGACCCGAGCAACCCGCGGTCGCGTCGGCCGTCGTCCTGCGGCGGCCCGGCAGGCCCCGGCTGCACGTCGATCTCGAACCTTCTCGTGCGTGGACCAGGGTCCAGCGACCTCGTCCTGGTCTCGGGCTCGACGGGCAGGTGCCACGAGTAGACCCCGTCGCGCTCCAGCAGCACGACCGCGTCCTCGTCGGGCGGCACGTCCACCTCGAGCTGCACGGTGCCGGGGGTGGCGTCCGCCGGCGCGCCCAGGTCGCGGCTGCGGCGCGGCGTCAGGTCGACGGTCTGGACGAGGTCCAGGTCGGCATCCTGCAGCGCGCTGACGAGGATGTCCTTGCCCACGGCATCGGCCAGGTCGGCCGGGTCGGGCAGGCCCCTGACCGGGCCGGGTGGCTGTGCGTCGTACGAGGGCGGCGTGGTGACACGCACCGTCCCCTCCGCGAACGTCGGCGACATACGTGCTCCCTTCGCCCAGTCGGGTGCTCGTCCTGCCAACCTAGAGCGCCCCGCGAGGCGTGAGATACCACCCGAGCGCCCTGGTCTACCCCGGAAGGTGCCGTCACCACCGCTGGTTGAGCCTGTCGAAACCACCCTCGAAGCAGTAGCAAGAAAGTCGAGAATTCTCCTTGTGGACAGGCGAAACTCGACCCCGAAACTGTCGGTACCCGGTGTTTGAATCGACCCATGACCAGCACCCGGGAGGACCTCGACACCGACACCGCGGTGCTCGCGTTCGCGAAGCACAGCCGGGACGACGGCGATGCGGGCCGAGGCCGACCTGCTCCTCGCCGCAGTGACCTGGGCCGAGCACCATCCCGCGGAGTCGATCGAGGACGCCGCGACCTGGGCCGACCGAGGCGGGGACTGCCCACTACCCCTCGCCGGCGAAGGGGCACCGCTGGTCGCAGAGTTCTGCATCGCCGAGTTCGCCGCCGTCATCGAGCGCCCCACCATCGCCGGACGCATCAAGATCGCCCACGCCCTCGAGCTCAAGTACCGCCTCCCCAAGCACTGGGCACGCGTCCAGAACGGAACCGTCGAGCCCTGGCGCGCGTGCCGGATCGCGGCCGCCACCCTCGGCCTCTCACCCGAAGCCGCCGCCTACGTCGACGCCCAGGTGGCACCCGTCGCGCACAAGGTCGGCACCACCCAGCTCGACCGACTCGTCGCCCACGCCATCGACACCTTCATGCCCGACCTCGCCGACCGAGAACGCCGCCAAGGCCGCCGAAGCACGCCACGTCACGTTCTTCCACCACCAGGTCGGCTCCACGGGCACCACCTACCTCCACGGCGAGCTCGACCTCGCCGATGCCCACGACCTCGAGACCGCCATCACCCACGAAGCCGAAGCACTCCGCCTCGCCGGATCCACCGAGACCCTCGACGTCCGCCGCGCCATCGCCGCCGGCCGCATCGCCCGAGGCCACCTCGGCAAGGACCCTCGACGAAGCCGGCAGTGCCGAGGGGACTGCGAGACCGAAGCAGGGCGCCAAGCGCGGCGGCAGGTGGTGCTCTACGTGCACCTCTCCGAAGCCGCCATCACCGGGCAGGCCGGTTCGTTCGAGCTGGCGCAGGTGAACAACCACCACCGCACCGTGACCGCCGAGCAGGTCCGCACCTGGTGCGCCAACCCCGACACCCAGCGTCGTCGTCAAGCCGGTCATCGACCTCGACCAGCACATCGGCGTCGCCGCCTACGAGGTCCCCGAACGACTCGCCGAGCAAACCCAGGTCCGCGACGGCACCTGCGTCTTCCCCTGGTGCACCCGCCCCGCCATCGCCTGCGACTCCGAACACGTCACCGCCCACCAAGACGGCGGCACCACGTGCTCCTGCAACATCGCACCCGTCTGCAGACGACACCACCGGCTGAAAACCCACACCCCGTGGACCTACACCGCCATCGACCCCGGCACCTACCTGTGGACCAGCCCCCACGGCTACCAGTTCCTCCGCGACCGCCACGGCACCAC
>CAVROK010000004.1:0-121256 GCA_963722835.1 uncultured Actinomycetota bacterium | reverse complement strand
CAGGCAACGACGTCCCCGAGCGTCGACTCGGCACGCGACGGCGCGACGACGCACCACAGCGTCATGGCGATGGTGACTCCGGCTGCGATGAAGAAGACCGGCTTGTTCACACGCGAGTCCGGTCCGTCGTCCTCCGGTCGGGGTGCCTGCTGCGCCCGAGATCGCGTGCCCGCCTCACTCATGACTGTTCTCCTGTCTCACGGCGTGCTGACGTTGCGGCTGTCGCCGGGTGGGTAGAGCGGGGAGTCGTCGCGGTGCCGGTAGTACGGCACCTCCTCGGCGGGCAGGGGGTGTTGCCGAGGATCAGGTCGGCGGCCTTCTCGGCCATCATCATCACGGGGGCGTAGATGTTGCCGTTCGTGACATAGGGGAAGACGCTGGCGTCGACGACGCGGATCCCCTCGAGGCCGTGGACCTGCATCGAGGTCGGGTCGGTCACCGACTTCTCGTCGGTGCCCATCTTCGCGGTGCACGAGGGGTGCAGCGCGGTCTCGGCGTCCTTGCGGACCCAGTCGAGGATCTCGGCGTCGGTCTCCACGCTGGGGCCCGGCGAGAGCTCGCCGTCGTTGAACGGCGCGAACGCCGGCTGGTTGAGGATGTCGCGGGCGACCCGGACGGCCTCCACCCACTCGCGGCGGTCGTTGGGGGTGGTGAGGTAGTTGAACAGCATCTTCGGGTGCTGCTTCGGGTCGGTGGTCGTGATCCTGACCCAGCCGCGGGTGTCGGCGTACATCGGCCCGATGTGCACCTGGTAGCCGTGGCCCTCGGTGGGCGCGGTGCCGTCGTAGCGCACCGCGATCGGCAGGAAGTGGAACATCAGGTTCGGCCAGTCGACGTCGTCGTTGCTGCGGGCGAAGCCGCCACCCTCGAAGTGGTTGGTCGCGCCGAGGCCGCGGCGGTGGAACAGCCACTGGTAGCCGATGCCGGGCCGGCGGTGCCAGGCCATGCCGGGGGCGATGGACACCGGCAGCTTGGAGGCGTACTGGATGTAGACCTCGAGGTGGTCCTGGAGGTTCTCACCGACCCGCGGCAGCTCGTGGACCATGGGAACGCCGAGCGGCTGCAGGTGGCCCGGGGTCGCCGACGCCGGAGAGCTGCATCAGCTGCGGCGTGTTGATCGCACCGCCGCAGAGGATGACCTCGCCGGCATTGACCGAGCGCTGTGCGCGGCCGCCGCGAAGGTAGTCGACGCCGGTCGCGCGCTTGCCGTCGAAGCGGATCTTGGTGGCCATCGCCAGCGTCTCGACGCGCAGGTTGGGCCGGTCCATCACGGGGTGCAGGTAGGCCCGGGCCGCGGAGAGCCGGCGGCCGTCGTGCACGTTGCGGTCGAAGCGGGCGAAGCCTTCCTGCCGGTAGCCGTTGACGTCGTCGGTCAGCGGGTAGCCGGCCTGCTGCGCGGCCTCGAAGAACGCTCCGAACAGCGGGTTGGTGGCGGGCCCGCGCTCGAGGACGAGCGGGCCGCTGCCGCCGCGCCAGGTGTCGGCACGCCGCTGGCCGTCGACCATCAGCGTCTCCATGCGCTTGAAGTACGGCAGGCAGTGCAGGTAGTCCCACGTCTCGAGCCCGGGGTCCTTGGCCCAGCGCTCGTAGTCCATCGGGTTGCCGCGCTGGAAGATCATCCCGTTGATGGAGCTCGACCCACCGAGCACCTTGCCGCGCGCGTGGTAGATCTTGCGGCCGTACATCTCGGGCTCGGGCTCGGTCTCGTACTTCCAGTCGTAGAAGCGGCTGCCGATCGGGAACGGCAGTGCCGCCGGCATGTGGATGAACGGGTCGATGCGGAAGTCGGAACGACCGGCCTCCAGCACCAGCACGCTCGTCGAGGGGTCGGCGCTGATGCGGTTGGCGATCGCACACCCGGCGGACCCGCCACCCACGATGACGTAGTCCCAGTGCTCCCGCTTCCGGCTGCTCATGCTCGTGGTCCGTCGGCGCCGAACCAGCCCGACGGTGCGGGCGCGATGTTGTGCCAGATGTGCTTGGTCTCCTGGTACTCCTCGAGACCCGCCTCTCCGAGCTCGCGGCCGAAGCCGGACTGCTTGTAGCCGCCCCACTCCGCCTGGGCGACGTAGGGGTGGTAGTCGTTGATCCAGACCGTGCCCATGCGCATCCGGGCCGCGACCCGTTGCCCCTTGCCGGCGTCCTGGGTCCAGACCGCGCCGGCCAGGCCGTAGATCGAGTCGTTGGCGATCCGGACCGCGTCGTCCTCGTCGGTGAAGGTCTCGACGGTGAGCACGGGACCGAAGGACTCGTCCTCCACGACGCTCATCCCGCTGCGTACGCCGCCGAGCACGGTCGGCTCGAAGAAGTAGCCGTCGGCCAGCTCGCCCTCGGTGGCCCGCTTGCCGCCGACGAGGACCTCTGCTCCCTCGGCGACCCCCGCCTCGACGTACGCCGTGACCTTGTCGAGGTGCTGCTGGGAGATCAGCGCACCGGTCTCGGCCTTCTCGTCGAAGGGACCACCGAGCCGGATGTCGCGCGCCCGCTCGACGAGCTCGGCGACGAACTCCTCGGCGATGGACTCCTCGACCACCAGCCGCGCACCGGCCGAGCAGACCTGGCCGGAGTGCAGGAACACCGCGGTCATCGCCATGTCGAGGGCGGTCGCGCGGTCGGCGTCGGCGAAGACGATGTTGGGGTTCTTGCCGCCCAGCTCGAGGGCGACCTTCTTCACGGTGCCGGACGCGGCGGCCATGATGCGCTTGCCGGTGCCGAGCCCACCGGTGAACGAGACGAGGTCGACGCGCGGGTCCTCGCTCAGCGGTGCCCCCGCGTTGGGACCGTCGCCGAGGACGAGGTTGGCGACCCCGGCGGGGAGCCCCGCCTCGTCGAGCAGCCGCATCAGGTGGATCGCGGTGTGCGGCGAGAGCTCGCTCGGCTTGAGCACGAACGTGCAGCCCGCGGCCAGCGCGGGCGCCACCTTCCAGGAGACCTGGAGCAGCGGGTAGTTCCACGGCGTGATCAGCCCGCAGACGCCGACCGGCTCGCGCACGACCCGGCTCACCACCCTCGGCATGCCGGTGTCGACGACGCGCCCGCCCTCGGCATCGGCCGCCCGGCCGAAGTGCCGGAAGACGCTGGTCACGTCGTCGATGTCGATCTCGCTCTCGACGAAGCGCTTGCCGGTGTCGAGGGACTCCATCCGGGCCATCTCGGCCTTGTCGCGCTGGAGGAGGTCGGCCACCCGGAGGAGCAGGTCACCCCGCTCGCGGGCGCTGGTGCGCGGCCAGTCGCCCTCGTCGAAGGCGGTGCGGGCCGCCGCGATGGCAGCCTCGGTGTCGACCGCCGTGGACTCGTCGATCTCGGCGACGAGCTGGCCGTCGGCCGGACAGCGGATCTCGCGGCGACCGCCTTCGTGCGCGGCCACCCACGTCCCGCCGATGAAGTTCTCGGGCATCCAGGTCCGTCCCCGCTACCGTTGCGTCATTCGCAACGAGCGCGCGTCATGCGAAACACAATGCTCAGGCCCATGCCCGGCGTCAAGGCTCGCGACCGGATCGAGACCTGCGGTCTGATCCGGTCCCGTCGACATCAGCGCATCCCCCATCCGAGCCGGTGCGAGAGCTCGTCGGCGGCGTCGATCAGCAGCGGCAGCACCTCGTCCACCCGCTCCGGAGGGAGCCGGAAGGTCGGGCCGGAGACGCTCATCGAGCAGATCACGTCACCGTGGGCGTTGCGCACGGGAGCGGCGATCGCGGTGAGCCCCACCTCGAGCTCGTCGACCGCGACGGCGTACCCGTGGCCGCGCACCTCCTCGAGCTGCTTGCGCAGCGCCTTCTTGCTGGTGATCGTCGTGCCGGTGTACGCCGGCAGCCGGCCGAGCAGGTCCTTGAGGTCGGGGTCGGAGAGCCACGCCATCAGCACCTTGCCGTTGCTGGTCGCGTGCAGCGGGATGTGCTGGCCGACCCAGTTGTGCGGCTGCAGCGCCGAGGGTCCGGCGACCTGGTCGAGGTAGAGCGCGCTGTGGCCGCTCAGCGTCGCGAGGTTGACGGTCTCGCCGGTGGCGCTGGCGAGCTGCTTGCACAACGGCCGGGCCTCCTGCACCACGTCGAGCCGCGCACTGGTCGCGCCGGCGAGGCGGAGCAGGCCGACGCCGAGGCGGTACTTGCCGCGTCCTTCGACCTGCTCGACGAGCCCGTGCTGCTCCAGGGTGGCGACCAACCGGAAGGCCGTGCTCTTGTGGACCTCGAGCGCCGCGGCGATCTCGGTGACGCCGCTCTCGCCGGATCGGGCGAGGATCTCCAGGATCCGCAACGCCCGGTCGACCGACTGGACGCCGTTCCCGGTCTCGGTCGCGGCGTTGCTCATGGCGCAACCGTAGACTGCACAGCGCAACCCGGCTAGCCCGTGGTACAGCCCAGTCCCGAAGGAGTTCTGCTACATGCCGAGCATCACCGAGGCGTTCACCGACGGCGCCTGCCGCGGCAATCCCGGGCCGGGTGGCTGGGCCTGGGCGGTGCACGACGGAGCCCAGGGATCGGGCCACGACCCGGCCACCACCAACCAGCGGATGGAGGTCCGGGCGGCCCTCGAGGCGGTGCGCTCCCTCCCCGGTCCGCTGGTCGTGGTCAGCGACTCGACGTACGTCGTGAACTGCTTCAAGAACTCCTGGTGGACCAACTGGCGTGCCCGCGGCTGGCTGAACAGCGCGCGGAAGCCGGTCGCCAACCGCGACCTGTGGGAGCCGCTCGTCGACCTCGTCGAGGCGCGCGGCGACGTGACCTTCCGGTGGGTCAAGGGCCACTCGGGCGACCCGATGAACGACCTCGTCGACCGCCTCGCCGTCGAGGCCAGCCACACCCCCTCGGCGGTCCAGCCGGCCCCCGTCTGGCACGGCGAGGAGCAGGGCACCCTCTTCAACAGCTGAGCCCTCGTCCGGACTGGGTGGGTGTCCGGGATCGCGCATACGCGCGGACACAAGTTCCGAGACGCGTCCGGTGTGCCCGGCTTTGCGCCCGTCGGTGGCGTACCTGTGTCCGCGCGTGTGCGCCGTGCCGCTCGCCGTACGACGGACGACCGTTAGCGGAAGACGACTGTCCGGCTCCCGTCGAGCAGCACGCGGGACTCCGAGTGCCAGCGGACCGCGCGGGAGAGGACCTGGGCCTCGACGTCACGACCGGCAGCGGTGAGGTGCTGCTGGTTGTGGGCGTGGTCGACGCGGATGACGTCCTGCTCGATGATCGGTCCCTCGTCGAGGTCCGCCGTGACGTAGTGCGCCGTGGCGCCGATCAGCTTCACGCCACGCTCGTAGGCCTGGTGGTAGGGCCGGGCGCCCTTGAAGCTCGGCAGGAACGAGTGGTGGATGTTGATCGCCTGCCCGGACAGGTGGCGGCACAGGTCGTCGGAGAGCACCTGCATGTAGCGCGCGAGCACGACGAGGTGGATGCCGAGGTCGTCGTGGAGCTTCATCAGCTCCGCCTCGGCGTCGGCCTTGGACTCCGGGGTCACCGGGATGTGCCGGAACTCGATGCCGTGGCTGCGCACCAGCGGCTCGGCGTCGAGGTGGTTGGAGACCACGACGGGGATGTCGACGTTCAGGCTGCCGGCACTGTGGCGGAACAGCAGGTCGTTGAGGCAGTGCAGGTGCTTGCTGACCATGATCAGGGTGCGGTACGGCGCCCGCGTCTCCCAGATCTCGTAGGTCATGTCGAACTGCCGCGCGACTCCGTCGAAGGCGGCCCGCAGCGCGTCGGTGGTCGCTCCGGTGCCGGGCATCGCGACGTCGATGCGCATGAAGAACCGGCCGTTGAGACGGTCGAAGAACTGCTGGCTCTCCAGGATGTTGCCGCCGCGCTCGACCAGGAAGCCGGAGACGGCGTGCACGATGCCCGGGCGGTCCGGGCAGTCGAGGACGAGGACGAAGTCACCGGTGGGGTAGCCGGCGTTCTCCGAGGGAGAGATGGTCATCAGTCACCGAGCTCCTTGCGGCGGCGGTTGACGAACTCCTCCATCTCCTGGCGGATCGCTTCGTCGAGGGGCGGCTGCTCGTAGGCCTCGAGCTTGTCCTGGTAGATCTTCGTGGCACGGGCCGCGGCGTCGTTGGCGCCGGTGCGCGTCCACTTCTCGTAGTTGTCCGACGACGACAGCAGCGGGCGGTAGAAGCAGGTGCGGAACCGCTCCATGGTGTGCATCGCGCCGAGGAAGTGTCCGCCGGAGCCGACCTCCTCGTGGGCACCGAAGGCCAGGGACTCCTCGTCGATCTCGAGGGGCGTGAACTCCACCTGCATCATCTGGAGCAGCTCGATGTCGACGATGAACTTCTCGAAGCCGGCCACCAGCCCGCCCTCGAGCCAGCCGGCCGAGTGCATCACCCAGTTGGCGCCGGCGAGGAAGGTCGGCATCAGGGTCATCAGCGCCTCGTAGCCGGCCTGGGCGTCGGGCACCTGCGAGGAGGTCAACGTGCCGCCGGAGCGGAACGGCAGCCCGAAGTGGCGGGCGATCTGGCCGGTGCAGAGCAGGCCGATGCCGGACTCCGGGGTGCCGAACGTGGGCGAGCCCGACTGCATGTCGATGTTGGACAGGAACGACCCGAAGATCACCGGGCAGCCCGGGCGGATCGTCTGCGCGAGGGCGATGCCGGTCAGCGCCTCGGCGATCTGCTGCACCAGGGCTGCGGGGATCGTGACCGGCGACATCGCGCCCATCAGGATGAACGGGGTGAGCACCACGGCCTGGTTGGCCTCGGCGTACTCGAAGAGGGCATCGAGCATCCGGTCGTCCCAGCGGAGCGGGGAGTTGCAGTTGATCAGCGAGATCGTGGCCGGGGTCTGCTCGATGCTGGCCCGCCCGGCCTCGCGGCCCTGGCCGTTGCCGAACAGGATCGAGGCCAGCTCGATGGTGTCCTTCGCGTTGGGCCCCGAGACCACGTTGCCCATGAACACCTTGTCGGTGAGCGTCGCCAGCGCATAGGTCATGTCGAGGTGCCGGCTGTCGAGCGGGGTGTCGTTGGGCTCGCAGATGACGCCGCCCGCGGAGTCGAGGATGGGGAAGGCCTGCGCCAGCTTGGTGAAGCGCTGGTAGTCGTCGAACGTCGCGTCCCGGCGTACGGCGCCCTCGCGCACGAACGGCGGGCCGTAGACCGCTCCGAACGCCATCATGTCGTCGCCGATGTGGATGGTGTTCTCCGGATTGCGGGCCTGGACGTCGAAGGAGCGCGGGGCCTTCGCGACCTGCGCGAGGATCCACTCGGGGTCGAAGAACACCTTGTCGCCCTCGACCTTCTGCCCCTCTGCGGCGAGCAGGTCGAGCGCGCGCTGGCTCATGAACTCCACGCCGAGCTCGGAGACCAGTCGTCGCCAGCCGGCATCGAGGGTGGCCATCGCGTCGGCCGAGAGGATCTCGTAGCGCGGCATCTGGTTGCGGAACATCTCTGACTCCCTGCTTTCCCTGTTCCAAAACGGTGCGGCTCGGGTGCTTGACCCGGGCCCATATCCAAACCTAGCCTCACCATGTGGGCAACATGTTCCACATCGTGGGAGTGTCGTTCACAGACACCTTGGACCTGGCAGGGAAGGGCGGTCAAGAGTGAGCAGCGGTTCGGTCGTCGAGACCACGGGCGCACAGGGCGGGACCCAAGCGGTCGACCGCGCTGCCAGCCTGCTCACCTACATCGTCGAGGCCGACCACCCCGTGACCTTCGCGGAGGTCACCGAGGCCGCCGGCCTGGCCCGCTCCACCAGCTCCCGGCTGCTGGCGGCCCTGGAGAACAACCGGCTGATCGAGCGCTGCGGCGGCGGGGGAGTACGTCGGCGGCCCGCTGTTCGTGCTCTACGCCGCCCGCCACGACCGCAACGCGCAGCTGGCCCGGCTGGCCCACCCGATGCTCGAGCGGATCGGTGAGCTGACCGGCGAGGACGTGCATCTCGCCGTCGCGGCGGGCAGCCGGATCGACCACATCTCCCAGATCGACTCGACCTACCTCCTCGGTGCCCGCGACTGGAGCGACATCGAGATCCCCGCACACAGCTCCGCCCTCGGCAAGGTGCTCCTCGCCTGGGACGTGATGCCGCGGCCGCGCGGCCGTCTCGAGACGCCCACCGGTCACACGCTGCGCAGCCGGGGCGACCTCGACGTCGACCTGGCGCAGGTCCGCACCCGCGGGTACGCCATCACCCGCGACGAGCTCGAGGTCGGGCTCGCCGGAGTGGCGACACCGGTCTTCGGGCCGGACAAGGACGTGGTCGCCGCCGTCGGGGTCTCCGGCCCCACGGCTCGGCTCGACGGCCGGCTCGAGGAGCTCGGCCATCTGCTGAGGGACCACACGGAGGAGCTGTCCGCGCTGCTCCGCCGGGGGACGCACACGGAAGCACACAGCAGGGGTCCAGAAAGGGACACGGCATGACACCAGAAGAGATCCTCCAGGGGCTGTACGACGAGACGCTCGTCGGCAACGCACCCAAGGTGCTGGACCTCACGCACGAGGCACTCGGCATGCAGATGGAGCCACAGAGCCTGCTCTTCGACGCGTTGATCCCCTCGCTCGAGGAGGTCGGTGCGCGGTTCGAGCGCGGCGACTTCTTCGTGCCGGAGATGCTGATCGCCGGCCGCGCGATGGCCGGCGCGATGGAGGTGCTGCGTCCGCTCCTGGCCGAGACCGGCGTCGAGACGATCGGCAAGTTCCTGATGGGGACGGTCAAGGGCGACGTCCACGACATCGGCAAGAACCTCGTCAACATCATGCTCGAGGGCGCCGGCTTCGAGGTCATCGACCTCGGCGTGCAGGTCGCCCCCGAGACGTTCGTGGCCAAGATCGAGGAGCACCAGCCCGACATCGTCGGCTTCTCGGCGTTCCTCACCACGACGATGCCGATGTTCAAGGCCAACATCAACGCGCTGCAGAAGGCCGGCATGCGCGACGACGTGATCGTGATGGTGGGCGGTGCCCCCGTCACCCAGGAGTACGCCGACGCGGTCGGCGCCGACGGCTACGCCGCCGACGCCTCGGGTTGCGTGCGCAAGGCCAAGGACCTGCTCAAGACCAAGCGTGCGAAGGTGCTGGCCTGATGGGCGTCGAGCTGCAGGAGACCCGGATCCGGTCGGCCTCCAAGGAGGTCGTGATCGGTGGCTCGCACCGGTTCTGCATCATCGGTGAGCGGATCAACCCGACCGGCCGCCGCATCTTCCAGGAGCAGCTCAAGGCCGGCGACATGTCGGCGATCGAGCGCGACGTGAAGGCCCAGGTCGAGGGCGGCGCCGACGTGCTCGACGTCAACATGGGCGTCCCGCTGGTCGACGAGGCCGAGCTGCTGGCCAAGGCCGTCACGATGATCCAGCAGCTGACCGACCTCCCGCTGTGCATCGACAGCTCCGTGGTCGAGGCGCTCGAGGCCGGGCTCTCGGCGTACCAGGGACGGGCGCTGGTCAACTCGATCACCGCCGAGGACGAGCGGATGGAGCAGATCCTCCCGCTGGTCAAGAAGTACGACGCCGCGGTGATCGCGCTGCCCAACGACGTCGACGAGATCCCGATGGAGCCCGACAAGCGGCTCGCTCCTGGTGGAGAAGATCGTCCGGGTCGCGACGACCGAGTACGGCATCGCGCTCGAGGACATCGTCATCGACCCGCTGGCGATGCCGATCGGCGCCGACGTCACCAACGGCCTCGCGACGCTGGAGACCATGCGCCGGATCCGCGACACCTACGGGCTGAACATGACCTGTGGCTGCTCCAACGTCTCCTTCGGCATGCCCGGTCGCCACGAGCTCAACGGCACCTTCCTGTCCATGGCGATGACCGCCGGCCTCACCAGCGCGATCATGGACGCGCGCACGCCGTCGGTGGTCTCGTCGGTCAAGGCGACCGACCTGCTGCTCGGCCACGACGACTGGGGCATGGAGTGGATCTCCCGGCACCGGGCGCAGAAGGCGGCCCAGGAGGCGGCAGAGCAGGCGGCGCAGGCGGCCGCCGTCACGTGAGCTCGACGCACGGCGAGTACTCCGAGCCCGCCGAAGAGCTCGCCACCTCGCTCGGGCACGTCGCCCGGGAGGGACTGCTCGCACCTCCGGGCACCTCGCTCGAGCCGCACGACGGCACCGGCCGCGTGCAGCTGTCGTTCACCGTCGCCGACGGGCAGGACCGCGACGTGCGGGTCCCGCCCGGCGTGACGGTCTTCGACTCGGCGTCGTGGAACGGGATCGCCATCGACTCCACGTGCGGCGGTCACGGCACCTGTCACAAGTGCAAGGTGCGGCTCGACGTACGCACGCCGGTCTCGCGCCACGACCGTCGTACCTTCTCCGACACCGAGCTCGGCGCCGGCTGGCGGCTGGCGTGCCTGGCCACCGCGACGCAGGACCTCAAGGTCGAGGTGCCGCCGCTGACCACCCGGCCCAAGGCCGCGACCGTGGGCGTCGGACGTCAGGTGATCCTGCGGCCCGCCGTGCAGAAGCGGTACGTCGAGCTCGCCGACCCGACTCTCCAGGACCAGCGCACCGACCTGACCAGGCTGACCGACGCGATCGACGACCTCGAGCTGCACGTCGACCTGCGAGGTGCTGCGGATCCTCCCGAAGGTGCTGCGCGAGGCCGACTTCAAGGTGACCGCCGTCGTCGTCGACGAGGACCTGATCGACGTCGAGCCCGGTGACACGACCGACCAGCGCTACGCGATCGCCTTCGACCTCGGCACCACGACCGTGGTCGCGACCCTGCTCGACCTCGGCACCGGGACGCCCGTCGCCGTCGCCTCGCGGTTGAACAAGCAGCAGCCGTTCGGCGGCGACGTGATCACCCGGATCAGCGCGACGATGATGGATCCCGAGGCGCTCGGCCGGTTGCAGTCGCTCGCCGGCGAGACGCTCGACGAGCTCGCCCAGCAGGTGTGCATCGAGGGCGGCGTCGACCCGACCCGCGTCTACGAGGTGGCGGTTGCCGGCAACGCCACGATGACCGCGCTGGCGCTCGGGATCGACCCCGAGCCGCTGGGCGTCGCCCCGTTCGTGATGACCACCGCCCACCCGCCGGTCGTGCAGGCCGCGGACATGGGCCTCCACCTGCACCCGCGCGCGCGTGCGGCGATGTTCCCCGCACTGGGCGCCTACGTCGGCGGCGACATCGTCGCGGGGATGCTGGCCACCGGCATGGACCGCGACAAGCGCACCCGGCTGTTCATCGACGTCGGCACCAACTGCGAGATCGTGCTGAGCAACGGCGACACGATCGTCTCGACCGCGGCCCCCGCCGGGCCCGCCTTCGAGGGCGGCGCGATCCGGTGCGGCATGCGTGCCGCCGACGGCGCGATCGAGGTGGTCAAGCTCGACCCCGAGGGCAAGGTCGAGCTCTCGGTGATCGGTGACGTCGAGCCGCGCGGCCTGTGCGGCTCGGGCCTGGTGGACGTCGTCGCCGAGCTGGCCAAGGTCGGGCTGCTCGACCACTCGGGCCGGTTCATCCCCGACGAGGAGGCTTTCTCCGTGGTGCCCGGCCTGGCCGACCGGCTGGCCAAGATCGGTGAGGAGCGGGTGTTCGTCCTCTACCGGCCGACCGAGGACACCGAGGTCAGCGAGACCGTCTACCTCTCCCAGCGCGACGTGCGCGAGCTGCAGTTCGCCAAGGCCGCGATCTCCACCGGCTGGACGCTGCTGCTCGAGCAGCTCGGCCTCGAGGCGGGCGACCTCCAGCAGGTGCTGCTCGCCGGTTCGTTCGGCTCCTACCTCTCGCCGGCCTCGGCGATCCGGATCGGCCTGGTGCCCAAGCTGCCGGTGCTGCGCATCGTCTCCGCCGGCAACGTCGCGGGTGAGGGAGCGAAGATGGCCCTGCTGTCCCTGCGCGAGCGTGCGGGAGCGGCGACGCTGCTGAAGGAGGTGGAGTATGTCGAGCTCTCCGACCGTCCTGAGTTCAACGACCGGTTCGTCGACCTCCTCGCCTTCCCCTAGGACGGCCCTGATCGCCTGCGGTGCGATCGCCCAGCCCGCTGCCCGGATCGTCGAGCAGCACGGGTGGTCCGTCGACGTGCACCCGCTCCCTCCCCTGCTGCACAACCAGCCCCAGCGGATCGCCGGTGAGGTGTCCCGGCTCGCGGAGGAGCTGCGGACGTCGTACGACTCGGTGGTGGTGGGGTACGCCGACTGCGGCACCTACGGCGCCCTCGACGAGGTCTGCGAGCGGCTCGGCCTGCGCCGGCTCGAGGGACTGCACTGCTACGACGTGTACGCCGGGGCCAGCCGGATCGAGTCGTTCTTCGCCGACCAGCCCGGCACCTACCTGCTCACCGACTTCCTGGTGAAGTCGTTCGCCCGCACCGTCGAGACCGAGCTGGGGCTCGACCGGTGGCCGGAGCTGCGCGACGAGTACTTCCGCCACTACACCCGCGTGGTCTGGCTCGCCCAGGAGGAGACCCCCGAGCTGCGGGCGGCCGCCGAGGCCGCGGCTGCCCGGCTCGACCTGCCGCTGACCGTCGTACCCACGGGGAGTGGGGGGCTGGAGAAGGCGCTCGCACGCTTGATCGGTGCGTTGAGGAGCGAGCGCCAGCGAGCGTCTCGAAACCGACGAGCTCAGTGCAGGTCGGCGAGCACCTGCTGGCGCCACTCCTCGGTCGCGGCGATCTGGTTGAAGGTGAAGATGTGCAGGCCCTCGATGAGGGACTCCGGCTTCATCGCGACGGTGGAGCACCCCTCGAGGAACTTCTGGCCGGTCCACCCACCCGGGGCGGCGAGCTTGGCGAAGAAGCTGGCGTTCTTGGACAGGAAGCGCGTGGACTCGCCGACGCCGATCTTGGTGGCCATCGTGAGCAGCTTGGCGCGGTCGATCGGGCCGGGCATGCCGAGCAGGACCGGCTGGGTGATGCCGCGGGCCCGCATCCGCTCGACCCAGGACTTGACCGCGCCGGCGTCGAAGGTGAGGTTGCTGACGATGTGGGTCGCGTGCCGGCGCTTGTCCCACATCGCCTGGACGGTGAGGTCGTCGTGGATCTTCGGGTGCGGCTCCGGGATAGCCCGCGATGCCGACGTGGCTGAACGGCTTCTCGAGCCGGTTCAGGTCCTCGAGCAGGCTGAAGGAGTCGGGGTAGACGCCGACGGGGTCGGCATCCCCGCCGGGCACGAAGACGCTGGTGATGCCGGCCTCGCCCAGGCGCGCGCGGATCTCCTCGACCTCGGCGAAGTCGTGGATCATCCGGGCGGCGAGGTGGGGCACGGCGATGTAGCCCGCCTTGGCGAGCGACTCCGCCAGCGTGAGCGTGGCCTCGAGTCCCTTGGAGGCCGACGCCGTGACCGTGACCGCGACGTCCTTGGGCACCGAGGCGAGCACCTTCTCCTCGGTGGTGGCGGTGGGGAGCACCTCGTAGCGGGCGTGTTCGAGCAGGCGCTGGATGGCCTGGTTCCGGGTCTGCCGATTCCTGTGTAGCTTGTTGCGCATCGTGCAACTCGTTTCGTACTACGCACCACTGATGCCTCAGCGTAGCCCTGCGAAACGGCCGCCCACAAGACACCGAACGGGCCAGATTCGCGACCCCTCTCGGCGTACCTCACACAGGAAACTGCCTCTTCACACACCGCGTGAGGTGTGTGAAGAGGCAGTTTGGGTTCATCACCTGGGAAACCGGACCCCCAGCCGCACCTACCAGATGCGGACGCGGTCCTCCGGGTCGAGCCAGAGGCCGTCGCCGGGCTGGACGTCGAAGGCGTCGTGGAACTCGTGCAGGTTGCGGGCGATGTTGGCGCGGAACTCCGGCGGGCTGTGCGGGTCGGTGGTGAGGAACTGCAGGGCGAGCTCCTTGCGGCGCTTGGTGCGCCAGACGTAGGCCCAGTTGAGGAACAGCCGCTGCGGGCCGGTGAGGCCGTCGCGCTCGGGGACCTCCTCGCCCTCGATCGAGATCAGGTAGGCCCGGTGGCCGATCGTCAGGCCGCCGAGGTCGCCGATGTTCTCGCCGACGGTCAGCGCGCCGTTGACGTGCTCGCCCGGGAGCTCGCGCGGCTCGAAGCCGTCGTACTGGTCGATCAGCGACTTCGACTTCACCTCGAAGGCCGCCTTGTCCTCGGCGGTCCACCAGTCGTTGAGGTTGCCGGCGCCGTCGTACTGCGCACCCTGGTCGTCGAAGCCGTGGCCGATCTCGTGCCCGATCACCGCACCGATGCCGCCGTAGTTCTCGGCCGGGTCGGCGTCGGCGTCGAAGAACGGCTTCTGCAGGATGCCCGGCCGGGAAGCAGATCTCGTTGGTGCCGGGGTTGTAGTAGGCGTTCACGGTCTGCGGCAGCATGAACCACTCGTCGCGGTCGACCGGGGAGCCGATCTTGCGCAGCTCGCGGTCGGTCTCGAACGCGGTCGCGGCCAGCACGTTGCCGAGCAGGTCGTCGGGGCTGATCTCCAGCGCGGAGTAGTCGCGGAACTTCTTCGGGTAGCCGATCTTCGGGACGAACGTGTCCAGCTTCTCGAAGGCCCGCTGCTTGGTCTCCTCGGTCATCCAGTCGAGGTCGGTGATCGAGCGACGGTAGGCCTCGAGCAGGTTGGCGACCAGCTCGTCCATCATCTCCTTCGAGCGCGGCGGGAAGTGCCGGGCGACGTACTCCCGGCCGACCGCCTCGCCGAGCGCACCCTCGACCAGACCGACCCCGCGCTTCCAGCGGGCCCGCAGCTCGGGGGTGCCGGAGAGGGTGCGGCCGTAGAAGTCGAAGTTGGCCTCGACGAAGGCACCGGAGAGGTACGCCGCCGCGGTGCGGATCGCGCGCACGGTCAGGAACGCGCGCCAGTCCTCGATCGGGGTGTCGGCCAGCACCGTCTCCAGGTGCGCCATGTACGACGGCTGCCGGACCACCAGCTCGGCGATCGTCTCCTCGCTGCCACCGAGAGCGGTGATCCAGGCGTCGAAGTCGAAGCTCGGCAGCGGTCGACCGGAGGTCGGTCGAGCGTCTGCAGGTTGTAGGTCTTGAGCACGTCGCGCGTCGCGGCCCGCTCCCAGTGGCCCTGGGCCAGCCGGGTCTCCAGCGCGACGACACGAGCGGCGGTGCCGGCCGGGTCGGGTCGGTCGGCCAGGGTGAGGATGCGCTCGAGGTAGGCGACGTACTTCTCGCGGATCTCGGCGAACTTCTCCTCGCGGTAGTAGGTCTCGTCCGGCAGCCCGATCCCGCCCTGGAGCACGTTGACCACGTAGCGCTCGGAGTTGCGGTCGTCGCTGTCGACGTACGAGCCGAACAGGCCGCCGCCTCCGCGTCGCTCGAAGGACCCGAGGAACGCCGCCAGGCCGGGCAGGTCGGTGATGCCGTCGATCTGCTCGAGCAGCGGCAGGATCGGCGTGTGGCCGAGCGCCTCGACCCGGTCCTCGTCCATGAAGCTGGCGTAGAGGTCGCCGATCTTCCTGGCCTCCGGCCCGTCGACGTCATCGGCCGCGCAGGCCTCGATGATCTCGCGGACGTGCTGCTCGGCGGTGTCCGCCAGCATCACGAAGGGACCCCAGGACGAGCGGTCGCCCGGGATCTCGGCGGTGTCCAGCCAGGCGCCGTTGACGTGCCCGAACAGGTCGTCCTGGATCCGGATGTCGGGGTTCATGCCCTCACGGGCGTCGTCGAGAATCGTCACCCGGGCGAATCTACCTGCGGGGTGTGCGCGCCCGACACGCCAGCCGACGGACCGTAGGATCCCGGACCATGGAGCAGACCGTCCCGGGGCCGTACGACGCGCAGGTCTGCATCGTCGGGGCGGGGTCCTCCGGCATCACCGTGGCGCAGGTCCTCGCGGCCCGGGGCGTCGCCTTCGACTGCTTCGAGGCAGGTAGCGACGTCGGCGGCAACTGGCGTTACGACAACGACAACGAGATGTCCTCGGCCTACGAGTCGCTGCACATCAACACCTCGCGGCAGATGATGGAGTACGCCGCGTACCCGATGCCCGAGTCGCTGCCGGACTACCCCGACCACCGCCAGATCGCCCGCTACTTCGACGACTTCGTCGAGCACTTCGGGCTGCGTGACCGGATCACCTTCCGCACCGAGGTCACGCGCGTGGTGGCGGTCGAGGTGGGCCCGGAGCGCTGTTGGGAGGTCACCACGCGCTCCCGCGACGGCGGTGAGCCGGAGACGCGCCGCTACCGCGACGTGGTCGTCGCCAACGGCCACCACTGGGACCCGCGCTGGCCCGAGCCGGCCTTCCCCGGCGCGGAGACCTTCCCCGGCGAGCAGCTGCACGCGCACTACTACCGGACCCCCGAGCCCCTGGTCGGCCAACGCGTGCTGGTGCTCGGGATCGGCAACTCGGCCTGCGACATCGCCGTCGAGTCGACCCGGGTGGCGGCCTCGACCGACCTCGCGATGCGACGCGGTGCGCACATCCTGCCCAAGTACATGTTCGGCGTGCCGACCGACCGCCTCACCGACTCACCCCTCGTGCACGCGCCCCTGAAGGTGCAGCAGACCGTGATGGCGGGGCTGCTGCGGCTGAGCCAGGGCAAGGTCACCGACTACGGTCTGCCCCGCCCCGACCACGCCGTCCTGCACGCGCACCCGACGGTCAGCCAGGACCTGCTCAACCGGCTCGGCCACGGCGACATCACCGTGCGTCCCAACATCGACCGCTTCGAGGGCTCCAAGGTCTTCTTCGCCGACGGCAGCGCGGGGGAGTACGACGTCGTCGTCTACTGCACCGGTTACCAGGTGAGCTTCCCGTTCCTCGGCGAGGAGGTCGTGCAGGCCGAGGACAACCGCGTCGAGCTCTACCGGCGTGTCGTGCACCCCGACCATCCGGGCCTGTTCTTCCTCGGCCTGATCCAGCCCCTCGGGCGATCATGCCGCTGGCCGAGGCCCAGGCCGAGTGGGTCGGTGACCTGGTCACCGGGCACGGGCAGCCTCCCGCCTGCCCGGGAGATGCGATGCCCAGATCGCGGCGTACGACGAGGGGCTGCGCAAGCGGTTCGTCGCCTCGAAGCGGCACACCATGGAGGTCGACTTCCACGCCTACCGGGCCGAGCTCGCCAAGGAGCGCAAGGCCTCGCGCAAGCGGGCGGGGACGGCGTAGCGGGCTACAGGTCGAAGACCAGGAGCGTGCTCGTCGCGGTCGCGACGACCGCGCCGGACGCGTCGGTGACGACGCCCTCGGTGAACCCGACCCGCGAGCCGGCCTTGACCAGCGTGCCGACCGCGGTCAGCCGGCCGCTCGTGGCGCGCACCGCCTTGAGGTAGTTCACCTTGATCTCCACCGAGGTGTAGCCCTTGCCCTGCGGGAGCGTGCTGTGCAGCGCGCAGCCGGCGACGGAGTCCAGCAGGGTGCAGACCAGGCCGCCGTGGACCGCCCCGATCGGGTTGTACGCCGACTCGTCGGGCGTGCAGGTGAACACGACCCGACCCGGCTCGGCCTCGGTGAGCTCCATCTGGATCAGCTGCGAGATGGGCGGCGGCGGGATCAGCCCGTCGATCATCGCCTGGATGTAGTCGATGCCCGCCATCCCCAGGCCCGCCTCGGCGGACTTCGCCGGGTCCTGCCACGTGACCGTGCGCGAGCGCTCGGGACCCCAGTCGGCGTTCTCGAGGTCGGGGGTCGTCAGCTGGTCGGTCATCGGTCCTCCTGGGGACGCAGCACGGTGCGGTAGCGGGTCAGGTCGGGGTCGTCGGGCGACACGGCCCAGTCGCGACCCCAGGCGAGCATGGCGTCGAGGACGGGCAGCAGCGCGCGCCCGGACTCGGTGAGGTGGTACTCGAAGCGGTCCGGTCCGGACTGGTACTGCCGGCGCTCGACGACGCCGGCCTCGGCGAGCGCCTTGAGCCGCGCGGCGATCCGGTCACGCGGTGCTCCCGTGCCGGCGACGATCTGGGTGAACCGGTGTGCCCCGAGGGCGAGCTCGCGCACCACCAGCAGCGACCAGCGCTCGCCGACGACCTCGAGGCCCGCGGCGATGGGGCACGGGCGACCCGGCAGCTCGGCGAGCGACAGCTGAGGACTGGACACGGCTGTTATGTTCTCCGGTGTGAGTTCGAAAGTCAAACTGACTGCCGCCGACGAGGTGCCCGGCTCCGAGTCGCGGCGGGCGCGCGCCCCAGGTGCTGGTCGCGCTGGGCACGGCACTGGTGCTGGTCACCTACGTCACCCCGATGGCGACCGTCCCGCAGACCGCGCTCGACCTCGGCGCCGGCTCCGGGGCGCGGGCCTGGATCCTCAGCTCGATGAGCGTCGGCCTGGCGGCGGCGCTGCTCGTCTCCGGCGCGATCGGCGACGCGGTCGGGCGGCGTCGGACCTACGTCGCGGGGCTGCTGCTCCTCGGGGCCGGCTCGCTCATCTGCGCGGTGTCGCCGGGCAGCGCGCTGTTCGTCGGCGCCCGGGTGCTCGAGGGCATCGGCGGGGCCGCGATCCTCGCCTGCGGACTGGCGATCCTGGCGCACACCTTCGTCGACCCGGTGCAGCGGGCGCGGGCCACCGGGGTCTGGGGAGCGAGCGTCGGCCTCGGCATCACGGCAGGTGCCCTGCTGGCTGCCGGTCTCGACATCGGGACCGGCTGGCGCGAGGCGTACGTGGTCGTCGGCCTGGTCGCGCTGGTGCTGGTCGTCCCGAGCGCGCGGCTGCTGGGCGAGTCGGCGGCCGAGCACCCGCGCCGGCTCGACGTACCGGGTGTGCTGAGCCTGGCCGCGTCGCTGAGCCTCCTGGTCGTCGGGCTGACCGAGGTGCGGTCCGGGCTTGAGCGGCCCTGTCCTTGCGGTGCTCGGCGTCGCGGTGGCGCTGCTGGTCGTGTTCGGGCTCGTCGAGTCGCGCTCGCGTGAGCCCATGCTGGACCCGGCGCTGCTGCGGGTGCCGGGCTTCCTCGCGGCGACCCTCGGAGCCCTGGTCGTCGGCCTGGGCATCATCGGGATGACCTCCAACGTGCCGCTGCTCGTCCAGGCCGGGCTGGGCAGCTCGTTGTGGGTGGCCACCTGGCTGATCCTGGGCTGGTCGGCGACCAGCGTGCTCACCTCGCTCCTCGTACGCCGCGTGCGGATCCCGCTCTCCGGGCCGCAGCTGTTGGCGACGGCTCTCGTCGTGATCGGCGCCGGCCAGCTGCTCGCGCTCGGGGTGCAACCCTCCTCGTCGCCGTGGCGGCTGCTGCCCTCGATGCTCCTCGCGGGACTCGCGACCGGGGTGATGAACGCCGCCCTCGGACGGGAGGCCGTGGCCACCGTGCCGCCCGACCGGGCGGCGATGGGGAGCGGCACCAACAACACCGCGCGCTACCTCGGCGCCGCCTGCGGGATCACCGTCTTCTCGGTGCTGATGAGCCATGCGGGCGGGGGCTCCGGGTCGGCGCAGCTCGTCGACGGGTGGTCCACGGCGGTGCTCGTGTCGAGCCTGGTCTCGCTGGCCGGCGCGGCGGCTCATCGGGGCGATTGCCGCATATAGCACAAGAACGGCGAAAAGGGATAGGGGTGTGACGAAGAAATCCTGACCGCTTCGCCGATTCACGCTCCGGTCTAGCCCGATTTAGTGGCTTTCGGCCTGAAGAGTCCGTTTTGTTGGCATGTGGATCGGTCCTCGTGTGAACTTTCAATCACCGGCCCGCCAAGGAGGTCGGGACTGAATCTGCGAAGGAAGTTCACACCATGTTCAAGCTCAACCTGACCCCGAAGAAGCTCATCGCCGGCGCGGCGGTCCCGGTGGCCGTCCTGGCCTGCGGTGGCCTGGTCTGGCAGTCGTCGTACTCGGCGTTCTCGGCCACCACGGCCAGCCCGACCAGCAACTGGGCCGCCGGCTCGGTCGCCCTCGCCGACGACGACACCAACGCGGCGATGTTCAACGCCAGCAACCTCAAGCCCGGCTCGACCGGCAGCAAGTGCATCGTGGTCACCTCCAGCGGCTCGCTGGCCTCGACCGTGAAGCTCTACGCCACCAACTACGTCGACCACCAAGTCGCTCGGCCGACAACCTCGACCTGAAGGTCGAGGAGGGCACCGGCGGCACGTTCAACGCCAACTGCACCGGCTTCACCGCGGGCTCGACCGTCTTCACCGGCACCGCGGCCGCCTTCGGCGCCAAGACCGACTTCGCCAGCGGCGTCGGCACCTGGGCCCCCAACGGCGGCACCGCCACCAAGACCTACAAGGTCACCTACACCCTGAACGCCAACACCCCGGACTCCGCCCAGGGCGGCACCGCGGCGGTCGGCTTCACCTGGGAGTCCCAGAACAGCTGATCCGGCTGATCTGACCGAGCCACCACCCTCGCAAGGAAAGACTTCATTTCGCAGATGAGCATCTACGTCCCAGCCCAGCGCCCGGCGCCCGAGTCGGAGGTCGCAGCCACCGCTGCTCCTGTCCGGTCGCCGAGCCGGGCTGGGGCGGGGTGGTGCGAGTCGCCGTGGCCCGCGCCTCGCTCGCGATGGTCCTCTCCCTGGTGGTCTGGTCGCTGCTCCCGCTCCTCGCCGGCTGGACGCCTCGGGTGATCCTCTCCGGCTCCATGGAACCCCGGGTCCACGTGGGCGACATCATCGTCACGCGTCACGGTCCCGGCCGAGAACCTCGCCAAGGGCCAGGTCATCACGGTCACCGACCCCGACCACCCCGAGAAGACGCGCACCCACCGGGTGCTGCGCCGGGAGGCCGACGGCAGCTCGTCCTCAAGGGCGACGCCAACCACGAGCGCCGACTCGACTCCCGTCTCCGTCGACGACGTGCTGGGCCTCGGCGTGGTCCGCGTCCCCTTCGTGGGTCGTCCGGCGTACTGGATGGCGGAGCGCAACTGGCTGCCCCTGGGCGCCACCGCACTCTTCCTCGGCTGGTGCCTCGTCACCGTGGCTGCCGGACGCTCGCGCCGCTCGGACGAGACCGACGCCTCGACGGCGACGACGGCCCGGCGGTCCCACCCCTCGCGCACCACAGACACGACGCGGGCACCGACGTCCGCGGCGCATCGCCGCGGCCGTGCACCCTCGCCGCCATCACCGGGGGCTCGCCTCGCGTCGCCGGCTCGCGGCCGATCGGCGGCCCCCCGGAGCTGCCTCACCCAGCGCACGAGCAACCCGGTCTCGCACGTTCTCGCGCCGCCGCGCCGTTCGTCGTCTCCTACTCGCAGACCGTGCTCGCCGACTCCCCTCAGTTCTACTGGCGCCTCGGCGAGACCAGCGGCACCGCCGCGGCCGATGCCGCGAGCACCCGCCACCGGCCAGGTGAGCGGCGCCTACACCTGGGGTCGGACCGGCGCGCTGCCGAAGCAGAGCAGCCAACACGGCGCTCGGCCTCGACGGCGGCTACGTCCACCAGCCGACGTCGCTGTCCAGCAACGCCGCTTCTCCGTGGAGACCTGGATCAAGACCACGCGGACCACCGGTGGCGGGCTGGTCTCGCTCGATCACGGCCTCCGGCCCGGAGCGCTCCCTCTACATGGGCAGCGACGGCAAGGTGCGCTTCGGTCGCAACGGCACCGCGGTCGTCACCGGCACCACCGCGCTCAACGACGGCGCCTGGCACCACGTCGTCTACACCAACGCGAGCTCGGGCACCAACCGCGCTCAGCTGTACGTCGACGGGGCTCTCAACGCGCAGGCCGCCACCGGCGTCACCGCGACCGCCTCGGGCCACTGGCGCGCCGGTCAGGCCCAGTGGAGCAGCGCCTGGACCGGCATCGCCCGACCAGTTCTTCCGCGGCGACCTCGACGAGGTCGCCGTCTACACGACGGTGCTCACCGCCCAGAAGGTCACGAACCGCTACGCGGCCCGGTAGGATAAAAAGTCAGTCTTGACTGTTTGTTGGTGACGCGGCCACGATGCTGGCGTGACGAGCGCCAAGGTGACCCAGGCCCGGGTCCCGCAGGAGGAGCGCACGCGCGCCATGCGCCAGCGGCTCCTCGAGGCGACGGTCGAGTGCCTGGTCGAGCACGGCTGGAGCGGCACGTCGACCACGCTGGTCTCCCAGCGGGCCGGGGTCAGCCGCGGCGCCCAGCTGCACCACTTCCCGACCAAGGACGCGCTGGTCCTCGCGGCCGTCGAGCACCTCAGCGAGCTCCGCGGCCAGGAGCTGCGCGAGGCGGCCACGCGGCTGCCGACCGGCAAGCGCCGGACCCGGGCGGTGCTCGAGATGTTCGCCGCCCACTTCACCGGCCCGGTGTTCACCGCCGCTCTCGAGCTGTGGGTGGCGGCGCGGACCGACGAGGCGCTGCACGCGGCCGTCGTACCCCTGGAGCAGCGGGTCGGCCGGGAGGCCCACCGCATCGCCGTCGAGGCCCTCGGCGTCGACGAGTCCCAGCCGCGGGTGCGCGAGCTGGTGCAGGCGACCCTCGACCTCGTCCGCGGTCTCGGGCTGGCGAACACGATCAGCGACGACGCCGCCCGCCGCAACCGCATCCTCGCGGCCTGGGCGCACACCCTCGACCGAGAGCTGGGCCACGGATGAGCGACCTCCTCGACCAGGTGCTGACCGACCTCGCTGCGGAGGGGGCGGCGCTCGACGAGCTCGTCGCTCCGCTGGACGACTCCGGCTGGCGTACGCCGACCCCGGCGGCCGGCTGGGACATCGCCACCCAGGTCGCGCACCTCGCGTGGACCGACGAGGTGGCCGTGTTCGCCGGCATCGACAAGGCGGCCTGGGACCAGGTCGTCCTCCAGGCGATCGGCGACCCGGAGGGCTTCGTCGACACCGAGGCGCTCGCCGGAGCGAAGGCCGATCCGAGCGAGATCCTCGATCGGTGGCGGGCCGCGCGGGCGACGCTGCGGGAGACGCTGCGCACCTTCCCGGCCGGCGAGAAGATGCCGTGGTTCGGTCCGCCGATGAGCCCCACCTCGATGGCCACCGCCCGGTTCATGGAGACCTGGGCGCACGGGCTCGACGTCGCCGAGGCGCTCGGGGTCTCGCCCGCGCCGACCGACCGGATCCGCCACATCGCCCACCTCGGGGTGCGGACGCGCAACTACGCCTACAGCGTGCAGTCGCTCGAGCCGCCGGCCGAGGAGTTCCGCATCGAGCTGCGGTCGCCCTCCGGCGAGCTCTGGGAGTGGGGTCCGGTCGAGGCTGAGCAGTCGGTGCGCGGCTCGGCGTACGACTTCTGCCTGCGGGTCACCCAGCGCCGGCACCGCGACGACCTCGACCTGGTCGCAACTGGTCCCGATGCCGACCAGTGGCTCGACATCGCCCAGGCCTTCGCCGGTCCGCCCGGCGAAGGACGGAGTCCCCGATGACGAGACCGCTCAGGGTCGGCAACTGCAGCGGCTTCTACGGCGACCGGCTCTCCGCCATGCGCGAGCTGCTGGAAGGCGGCGACCTCGACGTCGTCACCGGTGACTACCTCGCCGAGCTGACCATGCTGATCCTGGGCAAGGACCAGCTCAAGGACCCGTCGCTCGGCTACGCACGCACCTTTGTCACCCAGGTCTCCGACTGTCTCGCCCTGGCACTGGAGAAAGGCGTGAAGATCGTCGCCAACGCCGGCGGCCTCAACCCCGCCGGGCTGGTCGAGAAGCTGCGCGAGGTGGCCGACGAGCAGGGGCTCACACCGCAGATCGCCTGGGTCGACGGCGACAACCTGGCGCCGCGCGCCGAGGAGCTCGGGCTTTACCGGTGCCCTCACCGCCAACGCCTACCTCGGCGCGTTCGGCATCGCCCGGGCGCTCGAGGCCGGGGCGGACATCGTCGTCACCGGGCGGGTCACCGACGCGTCGGTCGTGGTGGGTCCGGCCATCTGGCACTTCGGCTGGTCTCCCGGGCAGTACGACGAGCTGGCCGGTGCCGTGGTCGCGGGCCACGTCATCGAGTGCGGCACCCAGGCCACCGGCGGCAACTTCTCCGGCTTCCTCGACCTGCCGCGCGACGACGAGCCGCTCGGCTTCCCGATCGCGGAGATCTCTGCCGACGGCAGCAGCGTGATCACCAAGCACGACGGCACCGGCGGGCTGGTCTCGGTCGACACCGTGACCGCGCAGCTGATGTACGAGGTGCAGTCGACGCACTACCTCGGCCCCGACGTGACCGTCGACCTGGCCACGGTCGAGCTCTCGTCCGACGGCGACGACCGCGTGCGCATCGCCGGGGTTCGTGGGCTCGCCCCGCCGCCGCAGCTGAAGGTGTGCGTCAACGAGCTCGGCGGCTACCGCAACCAGATGGAGTTCGTGGTCACCGGCCTCGACATCGAGGAGAAGGCCGCCTGGTTGCGCGCGCAGCTCGACCCGAGGCTCACGGCCTCGTCGGTCACGTGGTCGATGGGCCGGGTCCCGGAGGCGGACGCGGAGACCGAGGAAGGGGCCTCGACCCTGCTGCGCTGCGTGGTCAAGGACACCGACGCCGCCGTGGTCGGCAAGCAGTTCACCGCTGCGGCGGTCGAGCTGGCGCTCGCGTCGTACCCCGGCTTCACGCTCACGGCACCGCCCGGCGCTGCGTCGCCGTACGGGATCTACCGGCCGGCGTACGTCGACCGCGACGCCGTCCAGCACACCGTCCACCTGCCCGACGGGTCCACCGAGGTCGTGGCGGAGCCGGCCGTCGCAGAGCCTGCCGACCCCGGCACCAAGCACGAACCTGCGACCACCGACACCATCCCGGGTGTGCGCGACGACGCGATCACCCGGCAGGTCCCGCTCGGCACCTTCGTGCACGCCCGGTCCGGCGACAAGGGTGGCGACGCCAACGTGGGGCTGTGGGTGCGCGAGGGCGAGCGACGTGACGAGAAGTCGCAGTGGCTGCGCCAGTGGGCGACCGTCGACCACCTCCGGCACCTGATGCCGGAGGCAGAGGACCTCGAGATCGAGGTGTTCGAGCTGCCCAACCTGCACGGCGTGAACGTGCTGGTCCACGGCCTGCTCGGCGAGGGCGTCGCGGCCAGCACCCGGTTCGACCCCCAGGCCAAGGCGCTCGGCGAGTGGCTGCGCTCGCGGCTGGTCAACGTCCCGGAGGAGCTGTTGTGAGCCTGTCACCGGAGCAGCAGGCGCTGCAGGAGTCGACGCGCGAGTTCGTGCGCCGCGAGGTCACGCCGCACCTCCAGGAGTGGGAGGACGCCCTGCGAGGTGCCGCGGTCGCTGCACCTGGCTGCAGCGAAGGCGGGGCTGCTCGGCGTCTCGTTCCCGGAGGAGGTCGGCGGACAGGGCGGGACGCTGCTCGACTCGGTCGCACTGCAGGAGGCGTTCTTCGAGGCCGGTGGGTCCTCGGGGCTGGCGGCCGCGCTGTTCACGGGTGGGATCGCGCTGCCGCACATGGCGGCGCACGGCACTCCCGACCAGGTCGACGCGTTCGTGCGCCCCACCCTGGCCGGGGAGAAGATCGGCTCCCTCGCGATCACCGAGCCCGGTGGTGGGTCCGACGTCGCGGGGATCCGGACGACCGCCGTACGCGATGGCGACTCCTACGTCGTCAACGGCTCCAAGACCTTCATCACCAGCGGCGTCCGTGCGGACTTCGTGACCACGGCGGTGCGCACCGGCGGGCCCGGCCATCGCGGGGTCAGCCTGCTCGTCGTGGAGAAGGGCACGCCCGGGTTCACCGTCGACCGGTCGCTGTCGAAGATGGGCTGGCACTGCTCGGACACCGCCGAGCTCTCCTTCGTCGACGCGCGGGTCCCGGCGGCCAACCTGGTCGGCGAGGAGAACAGCGGCTTCTACCTGATCGCCGAGCAGTTCGTGGTCGAGCGGATCGCCCTGGCCGTGCACGCCTACGGCATCGCGGCCCGCTCGCTGGCACTGACGGCGGCGTACTGCCGGGAGCGCGAGACCTTCGGCAAGCCCCTGATCGCCAACCAGGTCGTGCAGCACAAGCTCGTCGACATGCACCGCCGGGTCGAGGCGGCCCGCGTCTACACCCGCGACGTCGCGGCTCGTCACGTCGAGGGCAACGACGTGATCGCCGAGGCGTGCCTGGCCAAGCAGACCGCCGTCGAGGCGTGCGACCACGTCGTCGACCAGGCCGTGCAGCTGCACGGCGGCACCGGCTACATGCACGGGACCGAGGTGGAGCGGCACTACCGCGACGCCCGGATCCTCGGCATCGGAGGAGGAGCGACCGAAGTGCTCACCGACCTGTCCGCCCGACTGTTGGGATACACCGCATGAACCTGGTCCCGCCCCTGCACGGCGAGGTCTCGCTGCACATCGACGCGCCCGTCGAGGACGTCTGGGCGCTGGTGAGCGACGTGACCCGGATCGGCGAGTTCTCGCCCGAGACCTTCGAGGCCCGGTGGACCCGCGGCTCGACCGGGCCGGAGGTGGGGGCGTCGTTCAAGGGCCACGTGAAGCGCAACGGCGTCGGCCCGACGTACTGGTCGCCGTGCCAGGTCACGCAGTGCGTGCCCCACGAGGTCTTCGAGTTCGCCGTCGGCACCGACGACGTGACCGTGAACAACTGGGGCTACCGGATGGAGCGGAACGGGACCGGCACCCAGGTCACGGAGTACTTCCGGCTCGAGCCCGCGCTGCCCCTGCGCGTCTACTGGCTGCTGCTGGGCCACCTGCGCGGTCGCACCAACCGGCGCGGCATGCGCACCACCCTCGAGCGGATGAAGGCGGTGCTGGAGTCATGAGCAACCGCGAAGCCATGCTGGAGAAGCTCGCCGACCTCGAGACCGAGCACGCCAGGGCGGTCGCCGGTGGGGGTGAGAAGTACGTCGAGCGGCACCACTCCCGCGGCAAGCTGATGCCCCGCGAGCGGATCGAGCTGCTCGTCGACCCGGGCAGCGCGTTCCTCGAGCTCTCGCCGCTCGCCGGCTGGGGCTCGGACTTCACCGTCGGCGCCAGCGTGGTCACGGGCATCGGGGTGATCGAGGGCGTCGAGTGCATGATCACGGCCAACGACCCGTCGGTGAAGGGCGGCGCGAGCAACCCGTGGACGGTCAAGAAGATCTTCCGCGCCTCGCAGATCGCCGAGGAGAACGGCCTGCCGACCGTCGCGCTCGTCGAGTCCGGCGGTGCGGACCTGCCGACGCAGAAGGAGATCTTCATCCCCGGCGGCAAGCTGTTCCGCGACATCACCCGGTCGTCCGCCGCGAAGGTGCCGACGATCGCGCTGGTCTTCGGCAACTCCACCGCCGGTGGTGCCTACGTCCCCGGCATGAGCGACTACACCGTGATGGTCAAGGAGCAGGCCAAGGTGTTCCTCGGCGGCCCTCCGCTGGTGAAGATGGCGACCGGTGAGGAGTCCGACGACGAGTCGCTCGGCGGTGCCGAGATGCACGCCCGCACCTCGGGCCTCGCCGACTACCTCGCCGCCGACGAGCACGACGCCCTGCGGATCGGGCGCCGGATCGTGGCGCGGCTGAACCGGCAGAGGCCTCGGTCGTCGAGGAGCGAGCGCAGCGAGCGTCTCGAACCAGGCTCAGGTGGTCGAGACAGGCGCTGCGCGCCTTCGTTCGCCGAGCCGGCCGGCGACGTCGACGACCTGCTCGACCTGATCCCGACCGACCTCAAGGAGCCGTTCGACCCGCGCGAGGTGATCGCGCTGGTCTGCGACGGTGTCTCGGAGGACAACGGTGCGGTCTTCGACGAGTTCAAGCCGCTCTACGGCCCCTCGCTCGTGACGGGCTGGGCGAAGCTGCACGGCCACCAGATCGGCATCCTCGCCAACGCCCAGGGCGTGCTGTTCTCCGAGGAGGCACAGAAGGCGACCCAGTTCATCCAGCTGGCCAACCAGGTCGACGTACCCCTCCTGTTCCTGCACAACACCACCGGCTACATGGTCGGCAAGGAGTACGAGCAGGGCGGGATCATCAAGCACGGCGCCCAGATGATCAACGCGGTCAGCAACAGCACCGTGCCGCACCTCTCGGTCATCATGGGCGCGTCGTACGGCGCGGGGAACTACGGCATGAACGGCCGCGCCTACGACCCGCGGTTCCTGTTCACCTGGCCCAGCGCGAAGTCCGCCGTGATGGGGCCGGCCCAGCTCGCCGGCGTGCTCAGCATCGTCGCCAGGGCGGCGGCCGAGGCCAAGGGCAAGGAGTACGACGACGACGCCGACAAGGGCATGCGCGAGTTCGTCGAGGCCAGCGTCGAGGAGCAGAGCCTGCCGTTCTTCCTCTCCGGGATGTTGTACGACGACGGCGTGATCGACCCGCGGGACACCCGCACCGTCCTGGGCATCTGCCTCTCGGTGATCGCCAACACGACGTGGAAGGGCGCCGAGGGCTACGGCGTCTTCCGGATGTAGGGGGAGCAGTGGTTTCGACAGGCTCAACCACCGTGCGTCGCTTGCTCGTCGCCAACCGCGGCGAGATCGCCCGCCGGGTCTTCGCCACCTGCCGCCGGCTCGGCATCGAGACCGTGGCCGTGCACTCCGACGCCGACGCCGGGCTGCCGTTCGTGCGCGAGGCCGACGCCGCGGTGCGGCTCCCCGGTGACGCCCCGGGCGACACCTACCTGCGTGCCGACCTCGTGATCGAGGCGGCGAGGCGCACCGGTGCCGACGCCGTCCACCCCGGCTACGGCTTCCTCTCCGAGAACGCCGCCTTCGCGCGGGCCGTGGTCGACGCGGGGCTGACCTGGGTGGGGCCCGATCCCGAGTCCATCGACGCGATGGGCTCCAAGATCGAGGCGAAGAAGCTGATGCGCGACGCCGGGGTGCCGGTGCTCGAGGCGCCCAGCGACCCGACCGAGGACGACCTGCCCCTGCTGGTCAAGGCGTCGGCCGGCGGTGGTGGCCGCGGCATGCGGGTCGTCCGCTCGCTCGACGCGCTGGCCGACGAGGTCGCGAAGGCCGAGTCGGAGGCTGCGTCGGCCTTCGGCGACGGCACCGTCTTCGTGGAGCCGTACCTCGAGCGCGGACGGCACGTCGAAGTCCAGGTCGTCGGCGACCGGCACGGCGGCGTGCTCGTCCTCGGCGAGCGCGACTGCTCGGTGCAGCGGCGCCACCAGAAGGTCGTCGAGGAGGCGCCCGCTCCCGACATCGACGCGAGCGTCGTCGAGGCGATGCACACCGCTGCGCGCAAGGCCGCCGAGGCGATCGGGTACGTCGGCGCCGGCACCGTCGAGTTCCTGTACGACGCCGAGCGTGAGCGCTTCTTCTTCCTCGAGATGAACACCCGCCTCCAGGTCGAGCACCCGGTCACCGAGGCCGTGACGGGCCTCGACCTCGTCGAGCTCCAGCTCCGGGTCGCCGAGGGAGCCGCGCTCGACCTCGAGGCTCCGGCCCCGCGCGGGCACGCGATCGAGGTGCGCCTCTACGCCGAGGACCCTGCGCACGACTGGCAGCCGCAGAGCGGTCGGCTCTCCACGTTCGAGGTCCCGGCCTCCGTCGGGGAGTTCTCGCTCGATCGTCACGGCATCCGGGTCGACGCGGGCTTCGAGAGCGGCAGCGACGTCTCGACGTACTACGACGCGATGCTCGCCAAGGTGGTCGCCTGGGCACCCACCCGTCGCGAGGCCGCGCGGATGCTCGCGACCGCGCTCTCCGGCGCCAAGGTGCACGGGGTCGTGACCAACCGCGACCTGCTGGTCGGGATCCTGCGCGACGAGACGTTCCTGTCCGGGCAGGTGAGCACGGACTTCTTCGAGCGCACGTCGGTGCTCGAGTCCAGTGCGCCGGCGGCCCCGTCGGCGTACCAGCTGTTCGCCGCGGCCGTGGCCCTCGCCGAGCGCGACCGCGTCGGCCGTCGGGTGCAGGCGGGCATCCCGGTCGCCTGGCGCAACGTGGTCTCCCAGCCCCAGCGCACCACGTTCGCGGACCTCGCCGGTGAGGAGCACGTCGTCGAGTGGCACGGCGGACGCCTCGGGTACTCCTCGACCGACCCCGACCTCCGCGTGCTCTCCGCGTCCCCCGACGAGGTGGTGCTGGAGGTGCACGGCATCACGACGCGCTTCGAGATCACGCACACGCGCGGACACAAGTCCGGGGATGCGCCCGGTGCGCCCGGGTTTGTGTACGTCGACGGCGGACTTGTGTCCGCGCGTCTGCGCGAGGTGCCCCGCTTCGTCGACCCCGCCGAGGCAGTGGCCAGCGGATCGCTGCTGGCGCCGATGCCCGGCACGGTGGTCAGCGTGGCTGTCGAGGTCGGGGCCGAGGTGACCGCCGGGCAGCCGGTGCTCGTGCTCGAGGCGATGAAGATGCAGCACACCGTGAGTGCGCCCGCCAGCGGCACGGTCACGGAGATCGACGTGAAGCCCGGCGCCCAGGTGGCGGCCGGGGAGGTCCTGGCCGTGGTTTCGACAGGCTCAACCGACGACAACGAGGAGAACGACTCATGAGCAGCTTCACCGAGTCCGAGGAGCGGCAGACCCTGCGCCGGGAGGTGACGAAGCTCGCCTCGTCGTACGGCCGGGAGTACTTCACCCGCCAGGCCCGCAGCGGCGAGAAGACCACGGACCTGTGGCTCGCGATCGGCAAGGCGGGCTACCTCGGCATCAACATCCCCGAGGAGTACGGCGGCGGTGGTGGCGGCATCGGCGACGTCGCTGCGGTGTGCGAGGAGCTCGCCGCGCAGGGCTGCCCGCTGCTGATGATGGTCGTCTCGCCGGCCATCTGCGGCACCGTGATCAGCCGCTTCGGCACCGAGGAGCAGAAGCAGAAGTGGCTGCCCGGGATCTGCGACGGCACCGAGACGATGGCCTTCGCGATCACCGAGCCCGACGCCGGCACCAACACGCACAACATCACCACGACCGCGCGGCGTGACGGCGACGAGTGGCTGCTCAAGGGCCAGAAGATCTACATCTCCGGCGTCGACGAGTCGAAGAACGTGCTCGTGGTCAGCCGCACCGAGGACGCCAAGACCGGCAAGCTCAAGCCGTGCCTGTTCGTCGTACCCACCGATGCGCCGGGCCTCTCGTTCACCCCGATCCCGATGGAGATCGTCAGCCCCGAGCTGCAGTTCCAGGTGTTCATCGACGACGTCCGGCTGCCCGCGGACGCGCTGGTCGGTGACGAGGACGCAGGCCTCGTCCAGCTGTTCGCCGGCCTCAACCCCGAGCGGATCATGGCGGCGTCGTTCTCCACCGGGCTGGCGCGCTACGCCCTCGACCGGGCGACGGAGTACGTCAAGGGCCGTGAGGTCTTCGGCGCCCCGATCGGCAGCCACCAGGGGATCGCGCACCCGCTCGCGCAGTCGAAGATCGAGATCGAGCTCGCCCGGCTGATGACCCAGAAGGCCGCGGCCCTCTACGAGGAGGGCGACGACATGGGCGCCGGCGAGGCGGCCAACATGGCGAAGTACGCCGCCGCCGAGGCCGCCTGCGACGCCGCCGACCGCGCCGTGCAGTCCCACGGCGGCAACGGCATCACCCAGGAGTACGGCGTCGCCGGGCTCCTCGTCGCGGCCCGCGCGGGTCGGATCGCCCCGGTCAGCCGGGAGATGATCCTGAACTTCGTGGGGATGCACTCGCTCGGCCTGCCGAAGTCATACTGAAGACCTCGCCGAGGAGGTCACCATGCAGAGCGACGCCGACTCCGTCGAGGACTACCTCGACTCACTTCCCGAGGATCGCCGCAGCGCCATCAGCACCATGCGCGACGTGATCAACGAGCACCTGCCCGAGGGCTACGTCGAACAGATGGACTGGGGCATGGTCTCGTGGGTGGTGCCGCTGGACACCAAGCCGGACACCTACAACGGCAAGCCCCTCTGCTATGCCGCGCTCGCCTCGCAGAAGAAGCACATGGCGGTCTACCTGATGGGGATGTACTCCGACGGCCCCGAGCTCGAGTGGTTCCGCGACCAGTACGCCGAGCGCGGGATGAAGCTCGACATGGGGAAGTCCTGCGTGCGCTTCAAGCAGCTCGACGACGTCCCGCTCGACGTGCTCGGCGAGGCGATCGGCAAGATCGAGGTCGACGAGTTCATCGCCCGCTACGAAGCAAGCAGAGGAGCCTGATGACCGAGCTGGTGCACTTCGGCCTCACCGACGGGGTCGCCACGATCACCCTCGACTCACCGCACAACCGCAACGCGCTCTCGCGCCAGCTCCTCACCGAGCTGTTCGACGCCCTCGACCGCGCCGAGGACGACCCGGACGCGCGCGTCGTGCTGATCCGGTCGGCCGACCGGGTCTTCTGCTCGGGCGCCGACCTGAGCGAGGCGGCCGGCGGCGGGATGGACGAGGGCACCAAGGCCCTGGTCGCGCTGCAGCGCCGGCTGGTCACGCACGACCGGCCCGTGGTGACCCGCCTCGCCGGACCTGTCCGTGCCGGCGGGCTCGGCATCGTGGCGGCCAGCGACATCGTGGTGTGCAGTGACGACGTCACCTTCGCCTTCACCGAGAGCCGACTGGCGCTCGCGCCCGCGGTCATCTCGCTCACGGTGGTGCCACGGCTGACCAGCCGAGCAGCGGCCGAGACGTTCCTGACCGGTCGCACCTTCGACGCCGCCGAGGCGGCGGCGATGGGCCTGGTCACGCGCGCCGTCCCCGGCGACGAGCTCGACGACGTGGTCACCGAGGTCTGCGCCGAGCTGAAGAAGGCGCACCCGCAGGGCCTGCGCGAGACCAAGGCGCTCCTGGCCCGCGACCTCGTGGCCCGGATCGACGCGCAGGCGGACGAGATGGCGGCGCTCAGCGCCCGGCTGTTCGGGTCCGACGAGGCCCGCGAGGCGATGACGGCGTTCCTCAACCGGAAGAAGTAGCCCTCTCACAGAGGCCGTGCGCCGGGAGGGACACCCAGCCGCGCACGAAGGCCGACTCGTGTCGCTGTCCCGCCTCGGGGTCGACGGTCACGTGCGGGTGGGCGGCGAACAGCTCCTCGACGGCGACCTTCGCCTGGAGCCGGGCGAGGTGGTTGCCGATGCAGAAGTGCGGGCCGCTGCTGAACGCGAGGTGGCGGCTCACCTGGCGGCGTACGTCGAGCCGGTCGGCCGTCTCGCCGTACTCCCGGGGGTCGCGGTTGGCCGATCCGTAGAGCATCAGCACCTTCTCGCCCGCGGGGATCCGCACACCGTCGACCTCGACGTCCTCCGTCGTGGTGCGGGCCAGGGCCTGCACGGACGACTCGTAACGCAGGCACTCCACCAGGGCGCCCGGTAGCAGGGACGGATCAGCCAGGATCGCCTCGCGCTGGTCCATCTGCTGCCCGGTGAGCAGCACGGTGTGCGAGATGAGCCCGGCGGTGGTGTCCGCTCCGCCGGCGACGACCACGAAGCAGAAGCCGAGGATGTCCCAGTCGCTGAGCCGCTCCCCGTCGATCTCCGCGACCACGAGCCGACCCAGCAGGTCGTCGCCCGGGTCGCTGGCGGGCCGTGGTGATCGCGGCCGTGAAGTACTCGAACATCTCGCCGACCACCTGCGCTCCGGCGACGGCGTGGGGATCGCGCTGGTCGTCCCCGACCAGGGCACTGGCGTCGAACCCCTCGTTCTGGAGCCGGGTCAGCGTCTGCACCCAGGGCCCGAACCGCTCGCGGTCGGCCTCCGGGAGCCCGAACAGCTCGGCCAGCACGTAGGTCGGGACGGCCGAGGAGAGCTCGGTGTGCAGGTCGACCTCGGCACCGTCCGCGGCCCGGCCGGCCATGTCGGCGATGCGGCGACGGACGAAGTCGCGGATCCCGTCCTCCAGACGGGTGACGTGGCGCGGAGTGAAGCCACGGCCGATCAGCGCCCGGAGCCGCGTCTGCACCGGAGGGTCGAGCATCACGATCGTCGGTGGCAGGCCGAGCTGACCGATCTCGTCGGGGAAGAAGGTGAGCCCCGAGGCGGAGGAGAACACCTCGGGCCGGCGGACGGCGTCCCAGATGTCGTCGAAGCGTGAGAGCGCCCAGAACGACGGAGCGCGGTGGTCTCGTGGGTGGTGGTGCACGGGGTCGTTGTCCCGGAGCCAGGCGTAGCCGGGATAGGGGTCCGCCAGGAAGGAAGCGTCCAGCGGGTCGAACACGGCTGTCGACATGACCCCTCTAACAAAGTCCGTTAGTAACAATACCCGTTAGTCTGCGGTGTTGTGCCGCGCGATGCAACCCTCACCCGGTCGAGGCTCCTCCGCGCGGGCGAGCAGCGGTTCGCCCGTGACGGTGTCACCGGAGCACGGATCAGCGACGTCGTCCGGGACGCGGGTCAGGCCAACGACTCCGCGGTCGGTTACCACTTCGGCTCGCGGCAGGGGCTGCTCGACGCGATCGTGGCCAAGCACGTCACCGCCATGGACGAGCGTCGCGCGTTGCCACCGCGCGAGGCCGGCATCCGTGCCCTGGTCGACGCCATCGTGCGGCCCACCGCCGAGCTGCTCGCCACCGAGGACGGGCGCGACTTCCTCCGGATCACCGAGCAGCTCGCCGACTGGTCGGGGGTCGGGAGCGGCCACCCGGCGGCGCCGCTCCGCGGCACCGTGATCGGGACCCAGCTGGAGGCGCTGACCCGCCGACTGGGTGACCGGGTCGGGATGTCCCTTGCCCGGGAGCGTGCCTCGCTGATGGTGACCTTCCTGACCGGCGCCCTGGCGGCTCGCGCACGTTCGGTGGAGTCAGGAGACCGGCAGCGGATGGCGCACGAGCGCTACGTCGACCACCTCGTCGACGTGCTCACCGGTGCGCTGACGGCCCGGTCTGGCCGCTGAGCCAGCCGCCGAGCCGGTCGAGTCCCTCGGTGATCTCCTCGGCGCTCCCCGCGAACGAGAGCCGGACGAACTCGTTGCCGCGCCGGGTGTCGAAGTCGATGCCGGGGGCGGTCGCGACGCCGGTCTCGTCGAGCAGGCGCAGGCACCAGGCGTGGGAGTCGTCGGTCAGGTGGCCGATGTCGGCGTACACGTAGAAGGCGCCGTCGGCAGGCGCCAGCCGGTCGATGCCGAGCCGGGGGAGACCGTCGAGCAGCAGCGCACGGTTGGTCGCGTAGCGGGCGACGTGGCCGTCGAGCTCGGCGTAGGACTCGGGGGTGAACGCGGCGATGGCGGCGTACTGGCTCAGCACGGGCGGGCAGATCGTGAAGTTGCCGGTGAGCACGTCGACGGGCCGGCGCAGGTCCTCGGGCACCAGCATCCAGCCGAGTCGCCAGCCGGTCATCGAGAAGTACTTGCTGAAGGAGCCGAACACGACGCCGGTCCGGGAGGTCTGCCAGGCGCTCGACGTCGGCTGGCCGTAGGTGATGCCGTGGTAGATCTCGTCGCTGACCAGGCGCACCAGGTTGTCCTCGCACCAGCGCGCGATCGCGGCCATCTCGTCGGGCGGGACCATCGTCCCGGTGGGGTTCGCCGGGGAGGCGAGCACCAGCCCGTGGATCATCCCGCCGATCTCGGAGAGCTGCTCGACGGTCGGCTGGAACCGGGTCTCGGGGCCGCAGTCGATCTCGACGACCTCGCAGCCGAGGGCGGTGAGCACGTTGCGGTAGCAGGCATAGCCGGGCCGGGCCATCACCACGCGGTCGCCGGCCTCGAAGGCCGCGAGGAACGCGAGCAGGAAGCCGCCCGACGATCCCGTCGTGATCACCACGTCGTCGAGCGAGACGTCGATGCCCGACGTACGCCGGTGGTGGGCCGCGACCGCCTCGCGCAGCCCGGGCACGCCGGTGGCGACGGTGTAGCCGAGCACCTCGTCGTCGAGCAGCCGCTTGGCCTCGGCCCGCACGGCCTGGGGGGCGCCGGTCGACGGCTGGCCGGCCACGAAGTTCACCAGGTCGCCGTGCGTGAGCTGGCGGCGCTGCGCCGCGGCCAGCAGGTCCATCACGTGGAAGGGCGGGACGTTCGCGCGCTGCGCCACCTGCATCCGGTCGCTCATCGGCCTCCTCGGTGTCGGGGCCCATTCTGCGGGAGCCCCGCCGGATCGCGTCTCGGGGGTGTCGTCAAGTCGGCCCTGACAAAGGCGCTAGAGTCGCGGCACTTCGACATGCCCGGAGCGCCACGACCCGGAGGATGACGTCACCATCGACGACCTGGACATGGGGGCCGCCAGCGGTGTCTGGGCCGACCTCGAAGCCGATGTGGTCGTGGGCGCCGTCGGTCACCTCGTCTCCGCGTCCCCCACTCTCTCGATGCTTCGTCGCGGAGGGATCGAGGTCCGGGCGGTGCGCAAGCACAGCGACGCGAGGCTCGAGCTTGCCGCGGCGATCGGAGCCTCGTGCGGCGGCCACCCCCAGTACGCACGTCAGCTCGTTCGACCGAGGCCCATGCGCGACGAGCGCCTGGAGTCACCGCCGAACCACTTCGTCATCAAGCGGGAGGCCGCCGCGAGTGTGGCCACCATGCTGCGCGAGCTCAGCGCGCTCGGCGTGTGCTCCGGGTTCGACCTGATGGGGCGCGTGCTGCTGTCCTCGCGCAGGACCTGGATCGAGTTCGCCAAGCTCCCGCAGGGCGTGGAGGTGTCCGAGTACCGGGTCTTCCGCGGTTCGGTCCATCCCGACCACGAGGACTTCATCCGTGGTCACTGGCTGACGGCGTACGCCTACCAGATCGCCCTCGACGTGGTGGGCCGGACCGGTCGCCCGTTCGAGATCTACTCAGGTGTCGAGTACCAGCTGGCCGGCGAGGTGCGAGGCGGGCAGGGTTCCATCGATGTCCTCGTCCGGACCGACGACCAGCTGTTGATGATCAAGTGCCAGCCCGGACGGTTTCTGACCGCGCACCAGAACCCGTCACCGGTCGACGCCGTCACCCACCACGCGTCGAAGCTCGATCAGGTGCTGACCGAGACGTGTCCCGGGCTGACATGCAGCTACCTGCTCGTGCACACAGGTTTCGAGCCGGACGTGGAGATCGATCACGCGCTGGCGGCCCGCGGCGGCGCGCCGGTCGCGTCAGTGATGCCGTCTGATCTGCGTGCCCGGATCACTGGGCTGGCCACGCCGCACTGAGCGACGACGCGGCTCAGACCGTGTGACCCGTGGCGGTGGCCAGGTGGAAGGCCGGCTTCGACAGGGCGGGTACGGCGAGCACGCGCGGCTCGTGCCCGAGCGAGGCGGTCGCCTCCCGCAGCGCCTCCTCGACCGTCGCGGTGGTGCGGGCACCCATCGCGCGGGCGAGGTCGGGACGCTTCGCGCCGGCGACGTAGACCGCGCTCGAGTGGTCCCGCGCGATGCCGCCGACGTAGATCATCGAGAACGCGTGGAACGGGTGGTAGCCGAAGTGGTGCCGGTAGCGGTCCACCCAGACCGGGTCGGTGGCCAGGACCTCCTGGTGCTCGACCATGTCGGCCGGGTGCTGGCAGGACTGGAGCAGCTCGAAGGCTGCCTCGTACGGCGGGAAGTCGACCGGGTTGAAGTCTCCGTCGCAGACCGCCGCCGCGATCACGATCGGACGTGTGACCAGGGCGCGCTTGGCGCGGATGAGCGAGGAACCGACGGCCTGCATCATCAGGATCGGGTTGGAGCCCATGCCCGGCCCGTAGTGGAAGCTGCGCGGGATCCCGACCAGCAGCACGTCGGCGGGCTCGCCCGTGACCTCGAGGTCGGTGCGCTCCGCCGGCCAGCGGCCAGGTCGCCTGCTCGACGTCCGGGATCCGTCCCGCGCGCACGCCGAGCTGGCGTGACTGCGAGTCCAGCACCGCGTCGACGCTGAAGAACGGCTGCGGCATCTGCGCCTCCATCGCCCGCCCGATCGAGGTCAGCTGGTCGCGGAACCGGCTGCGCGCCGAGACCGGCACGAAGTCGTCGCGGTACAGCGAGCGCGGCGCGTGGTGCGAGGCGATCGAGCGCCACGACGTCAGGCCCGGTGGCCGGCATCTTGTAGCCGCCGCTGAACCCGCCGTACGGATTGCCTGCGGCGTGGCCGACCAGGACGGTCAGGTCCGACTCGACGACGGCGCTGTTCACCTGCACGGGGTCACCGAGGTCCGAGAGCCCGAGGTCGACCATGCCGTCGGGGTCCTCGGCGTCGTGGTTGACCACGTTGTCGGCGGGGAGCCGGTCGAGCACCTCGCGACCGAGGTAGTCCTCGAACTCGTGCCGGTGGTTCTTTCGGTGCAGGCCGATCGCGCAGACCAGCCGCGTGTCCTCCAGCCGTACGCCGGCCGCCTCGAGCTCGTCGAGCAGCAGCGGCAGCACCACCTTGCGGTGCGCGGTGTCGTGGGCGCCGCCCTTCACCCGGTCGGGGAAGGCGATCGTCACGGTGTCGCCGCGGCTGACGAGGTCGCCGATCGGGCCGGTGCCGAGCGGGTCGGCCAGCGCCTCCCGGGTGGCGGCCACCGGATCGGGCAGCGGCGGTGGCTCGTGCTCCGCGTGGTCGGGCGAGATCACCCGGGTGTCGTCGGGCAGATCGACGTCGACGTGGCCGTCGCCGTACTCCATGGCGAGTCGCATCAGGTTCCTTCCGAGGTGGAGCCCTATTGTGTAGCGGACCAGTTGTATATCAGGGAGTCTCGGGTGACGCTCACGGTACGACGCGTGCTGCTGCCTCTGTGCGGCGTCGCGCTGGCCCTCGGCGTGTGGTGGTTGTTCAGCGAGCTGGACGACCGTACGCCGGCACCCGGCACCGTCCTCGACACCCTGGTCGACGGTCTCACCACCAGCGACGGGCTGCTGCTCGACACCCGGTTGAGCGTGCTCCGGGTGCTGATCGGCATCGCGATCGGCTGCACGCTCGCGGTGCCGGTCGGGTTCTCGCTCGCGTGGTTCAGCGTGGTGCGCGGCATGTTCAACCCGATCGTCAGCTTCCTGAGAGCGCTGCCGCCGTTGGCCCTGATCCCGCTCGTGATCGTCCAGCTCGGTGTCGGCGAGACCGCACGCCTCTCGGTGCTCGTCTACGCAGCCTTCTTCTCGGCGGTGGTTGTGATCTACGAGAGCGTCGCGGCGATCGACGACGTCTACGTGCGGGCCGCCCGTGCGCTCGGTGCCTCCGAGCTCGAGCTGTTCCGCCGGGTCGTCGTCCCGCTCACCGTGCCGCAGATCTTCGTCGCCGTCCGCGTGGCACTCGGCGTCTGCTGGGCGACGGTCGTGGCGGCCGAGCTGGTCGCGGCCCAGCGGGGATCGGCTGGTCGATGCAACGGGCCCAGAACTTCTTCCAGATGGACAAGGTCTACGCCGGCATCATCCTGATCGGCGTGTCCGCTCTCGTGATGGACCGTCTCGTGCAGCTCGCCATGTCACGCATGGTGCGGTGGCAGGAGCGGGTGGCGCGATGACCGACCAGACACTCGAGCGGATCAGCTTCACCGACGTACGCCTCGGCTTCGGGTCGGGACGCAAACGGGTCGAGGTGCTCGATGGCGTCGACTTCGGCGTACGTTCCGGCGAGTTCGTCAGTGTGCTCGGTCCCAGTGGCTGCGGGAAGTCCACGCTCCTCAACCTCGCGGCGGGTTTCCTGAAGCCCGACTCGGGCCTGGTCGAGATCGACGGCGAGAAGGTGACCCGCCCCGACGCGCGGCGCGGTGTCGTCTTCCAGCAGTACGCGATCTTCCCGTGGCTGACCGTGGAGAAGAACATCGCGTTCGGGCTGACGCTGCGGAGCAATCGTCGTCCGCAAGGCGGAGATCCGCGAGGTGGTGGCGCGCTACGTCGACCTGATGGGCCTGAACGGGTTCGAGAAGGCGCTGCCCAAGACGCTCTCCGGTGGCATGCGGCAACGCGTGGCCCTCGCCCGCGCCTACGCGACCGATCCCGACGTGATGCTGCTCGACGAGCCGTTCGCCGCCCTGGACGCGCAGACGCGGGAGTTCATGCAGGAGCTGCTCCACGAGGCCAGCCAGCGCGACCGGCGGGCGGCGATGTTGATCACCCACTCCGTGGAGGAGGCGATCTTCCTCTCCCACCGGATCGTCGTCCTCACCAACCGACCCACGCACGTCCACGAGGTCGTCGACGTCGACGTCGAGTGGCCCCGTACGCCGGACTCCCGCACCGCCCCGAAGTTCATCGAGCTCCGCAAGCACCTCGAGCAGGTCATGAGATCCATGACCACCCTCCCCACCCGCTCCACCGCCAACCAATGAGAGAAGGAACCCCATGACGTCTCGACTGACCGCTGGCTGGCGCTCGCCGCTCGACGCCCGCCGACGACTCATCGGCACGGTCCTCGTGGCCGCGCTCGTCCTCGCCCTGGCGGCCTGCGGTGCGCTCGACGAGGGCGGGGGTGACAAGGAAGGCGTGGCCGAGGCGAAGGACGACGCGACCGTGGTCAAGGTCGGCTACCTGCACACCATCGCCGTCGACGACAAGCTGTGGCTGGGCCAGGCCGAGGGCCAGTGGGCCGACGCCGGGCTCGACATCGAGACCACCCAGTTCGACACCGGCATCGACCTGAGCCAGGCCCTGACCGGCGGCAGCATCGATGTCGCGATCATGGGCGGCGTCACCTCGAACTTCCCGGCCCAGGGCCAGGGAAAGATCTTCATGCTCAACTCACGCGAGACCGCCACCGCTCGCCTGTTCGTCCAGGGTGACAGCGGCATCTCGTCGGTCGCCGACCTCAAGGGCAAGAAGGTGATCACCACCGAGGGCACCACGGCCGACATCTACCTGCACCGTGCGCTCGAGAAGGCCGGCCTCACGCGCGACGACGTCACCGTGGTCAACGCGAAGATGCCCGACGCCGTCAGCGCGTTCATCGGCGGCTCGGTCCCGGCTGTGGCGCTGTGGGTGCCCTTCGACCTGCGGGTCAACGAGGCCGGCAAGGGTGCCAAGGAGATCGACAACGCGGGCAACTACCCCGACGCGGGTGTCGGTGACGGCTGGATCGCCAACAACGAGTGGTACGCCGACAACCAGGAGACCGTGAAGAAGATCATCGGCGCCTGGCTGAAGGTCAACGAGGCGTTCCGCGCCGACCCCGAGGGTTCGCTGGAGAAGGTGCACGAGCTGGCCTACAAGGACGACGCGAAGCTGACCGACCTGCAGCACCAGGTGGAGTTCCAGAAGGACTACACCAACGAGGAGTGGCTGCAGGCCTACGAGAGCGGTGACGTTCTCACGTGGGTCGGCGATGCCGAGCAGGCGTACGTCGAGCTCGGTGGCGTGCCGAAGTTCGTCGACCCCAAGGAGTTCTTCGACACCAGCCTGTTCATCGAGGCGGCGAAGGCCAACCAGTGACCGATGGCGCCGTCGGGGTGGTCGGCCTCGGTGCGATGGGACTCCCCATCGCCAACGCGCTGACCACCCGCGGGCCGGTCCTGGCCTACGACGCTGCGGCGGCGCCGAGGTCGCGGGCGTCGTCGGCCGGCATCCCGGTCGCCGGCTCGCTCGTCGAGCTGGCACAGTCGTGCAACACGGTGCTCCTGTCCCTGCCCGCCGCCGGGGTCGTCGAGGAGGTCGTCGCCGAGCTCGCCCCGGCGGCGCCGGGTCTGCTCCTCCTCGACACCAGCACGATCGGACCCGAGGACTCGCGACGCATCGGGGCGCTCGCGCTGGCCGCTGGGTCGACGTACCTCGACACCCCGATCCTGGGACGTCCCGAGATGGTCGGCTCGTGGACGGTCCCGGTCGGGGTCCGGTGTCGGCGTATGCCGCCGTGGCCGAGGTCCTCGGTCCGATCGCCCAGCGCGTCGTACGCGTCGGTGACCTGGGTGCGGCCGCGACGATCAAGGTCGCCAACAACCTGATGTTCAGCGTGATCAACGCCGCGACTGCCGAGGCGCTGCTGCTCGTGCAGGCGGCCGGACTGGATCCCGGGGTGTTCGTCGACACGGTGCTCGAGTCGGGAGCAGCGACCGTCAGCGGGCTGTTCCGCTCGGTGGCGCCCAAGGCCGTCGACGGTGACTTCGTGCCGACGTTCTCCCTCGACCTCGTCCGCAAGGACAACGACCTCGCCGTCCAGCTCGCGACCAGCCTCGGGCTCGACCTTGCCGTCGGCGCAGCCGCCCGCGACCTGCACGACCGTGCGGTCATTGCGGGGCACGGCGCCGAAGACTCGATCGCGGTGATCCGCCTGCTCGAGCAGGAGTTCGGCCAGCAGGCCCGGCGGCGCGCGCCCTAGTCTCGGCCGCGCTACGTAGATGGGTCCACGTGTGCTCGTCTACGTAGCGCCGGAAAGGCGCCCGCGCTCACTCCGGGCGTCCACCGAAGTCCCACCGGTGGACCTCGATCCCGGTGTAGCGGTTCGCGGACAGGATCTGGCGGGCGCTGTCCTCATCGGTCGCCTCGAGGAGGACAGCCGCCCCGAGCGCCGCGGCGCCGTCGTCGGAGAGCAGCAGACCACTCGCGATGAGGTCGTCGCCGGACGGCGCCGGAGTTGCGTCGGTGGTGGGTTCCGAGGTGAAGCCCAGGACGAGGTAGCGGGTGCGCTCCGCGGTCCGACCCTGGTGCTCCCACATCGTCCGTCCCAGGGCGTTGTGCCAACGTCGCAGCAGCACGTCGCGGTAGGCGCCTGCCTGATAGCAGGGCTCCTCGAACGCGAAGGCGCGCGCCGAGACGGGATCGGGCAGGTCGAGGACGTGGACGCTGCCGGTCAACGTCTCGTCGTCGAGGAAGGTGGGGCCGCGGGCGATCATCGTCGCGGCGTACCGGTCCATGTAGGACCAGTGTTCCTCCACCATCCGTTCCCGCAGCGGCGTCGATCCGGGACGGTCACGGTGGTAGCAGAAGAACTCCATGCGTCGAGCCTCGTCGAGGAAGGGCTGCTGCTTCAACGGAATTGTCGCCGCGATGAGTTCCGGCCCGTCGCCGAGTCAGTCAGGATGACGTCGACGTGAGGAGCCACCATGCACGACCTCGGACCTGCCGCCCGCCAGCTGGCCACCCTGGTGCAGGGGGTGCGCGACGAGCAGCTCGGTGACCCGACCCCGTGCGCGAACTACACGCTGGGCGACCTCGTGCAGCACGTCCGTGGTCTGGCCGAGGCGTTCACCGTGTCCGGCCGCAAGGAACAGCCGGACGGTGGTTCCCAACCGCCGCCCGAGGGCGATGCGTCGAAGCTCGACGAGACCTGGCGCGAGGACACCGTCGCGTGGCTGGACCGGCTCGTCGAGACCTGGGCGGACCCTGCCGCCTGGGAGGGCACAGCCTGGATCGCCGGGTTCGAGGCGCCGGCAGACGCGGTCGGCATGACCGCTGTCAACGAGCTGGTCGTGCACGGCTGGGACGTGGCGCGCGCGAGCGGCCAGGAGATCGACCTGCCCGACGACAGCCTCGCCGCCCCGCGCGAGTTCGTCTCGATGATGTCCGGCCCGGGCTCCGAGGAGGCTCGCGGCGACGCGTTCGGACCGCCCGTGCCGGTCCCCGACGGTGCGTCCGTGCTCGACGAGGTCGTCGCGGGCAACGGCCGCGACCCGGGCTGGTCGGCGTAGAACGGACATGAGGAGTGCGCGTGATCGTCTCGCGGCCGAGCGCGCGCAGGCGCAGGAGCGACTCACGGACCTGCGACGCGACTTCGACGCGGTGGTGGCTGCCTCGCGCGACACCAACGCCGATGACGAGCACGACCCCGAGGGGGCGACGATCGCGTTCGAGAGGGCACAGCTCGAAGCACTGGTCCGGCAAGCCGAAGCCCACCTCGCCGAGATCGACACCGCGATGAGGGACGTGGACGCGGGCACGTACGGGACCTGCGAGGCGTGCGGGAACCCGATCAGCGAGGAACGGCTCGAGGCCAGGCCGGCGGCAAGGGTGTGCATCCGGTGCGCAGCGAAGAGTCGACGCCAGTAGCGCAGCAAGGCGCGTCGCACCTACGGTGCGTGCATGACCGAGCTGATCACTCCCCAGCAGTTCCACGACGGGAGTGCGGCTGGTCCAGGAGATCGGACGTCTGGCCGTAGCGGCCGGGCACCATCCCGACCTCAACCTCCGCTCGGGTGTCCTGGAGGTCCGCCTGGTCACCCGGGCGGACCCTGACCACACCAGGACCTGGGAGGTCGCCCTCGACGCGCTGGACGTCGATGCGGAATCGGCCGCGACTGACCATATGATCCGAGGGTGTCGACTGCGGTGCTCGCCACGAAGTTGTTCGCGCCGGCCCGACGCTCGCAGGCCGTCGCGCGAACGAGACTGGCCGAACAGCTCGATGCCACCCTCGAGCCGGGTCATCGGCTGACGCTGGTCTCGGCGCCTGCCGGGTTCGGGAAGACCACCGCGCTCAGCGAGTGGGTCGCCCAGGTGGGTGAGCGAGACCCGGCAGCCCACACCGCGTGGCTGTCCCTCGACGATGCGGACAACGACCTGACGCGGCTCCTGACGCACCTGGTCGCGTCACTCGGGACGGCCGGCGTGGACCTCGAGGCGGCGACGGTCCTCGACCCGCTGCCCGGTGACGTGACCATGGCGCTGACGGCGCTGGTGAACGCCCTGGCGCGCGCCGGGGAACACGAACCCGGGGGGCACTGGGTCCTCGTCGTGGACGACTACCACGTCATCACGGCTCCCGAGGTGCATGAGGCCATGGCCTTCCTGCTCGACCATGCGCCCGACCAGCTGCACCTGATGATCGCCACCCGCGCCGACCCGCCCCTGCCCGTGGCGCGCCTCCGCAGCCGGGGTCAGCTCGTCGAGGTCCGCGGCGCCGATCTCCGCTTCACGCCGGACGAGGCGCAGCAGTTCCTCACCCAGGCCATGGGCCTGGACCTCGACGCGGGAGACATCGATGCCCTCGAGGAGCGCACCGAGGGCTGGATCGCGGGGCTTCAGCTCGCCGCGCTGTCGTTGCGGGCCATCCCGACCAGGCCCGAGGTCATCGACTTCATCGACGCGTTCACCGGCAGCAACCGGTTCGTCATCGACTACCTGGCCGACGAGGTCCTGGCGCGCCAACCGGCCGGGGTGCGCGACTTCCTGCTGCGCACCGCGGTGCTCGACCGGCTCACGGGTCCTCTGTGTGACGCCGTCAGCGGACAGTCCGGCGGGTCCGCGATGCTCGCCGGCCTGGAGCGCGACAACCTCTTCGTCGTTCCGCTGGACACCGAGCGCTCCTGGTACCGCTACCACCACCTGTTCGCCGACGTCCTGCACGCGCGCCTGCTCAGCGAGGACCCCGACCTCGTCCCGCAGCTGCACACCCGCGCCAGCGACTGGCACGCCGAGCGTGGCCACACCGCTGACGCCATCCGGCACGCTCTCCTCGCCGAGGACTCCGCGCGTGCCGCCTACCTGATGGAGGAGGCGCTGCCCGAGCTTCGCCGCGCCCGGCAGGACCAGCTGATGCTGACGTGGATCAGGGCGTTGCCGCACGCGGTGGTGCGACGCAGCCCGGTGCTGAGCATCTGGGCCGGGTGGGCGCAGATGGTGACCGGTGACCTCGACGGGCTGGAGGCCCACCTCGACGACGCCGACGCGGCACTGGAGGCCGGCAGCCGCGACGAGGACCTGGCGGCCACGTGGGCGGACACCGAGGACCTGCGCACCGCGAGGGCGACGATCCTGGTCTACCGAGCCTCCCTGGCCCAGGCCCGAGGAGATGTCGCCGGAACGGTGAGCCACGCCCGAGAGGCGTTCGACCTGGCCGGCCCCGAGGACCACTTCGTGCGGGGTGGCGCCGGTGGGTTCCTCGGTCTGGCTGCCTGGGCGGCCGGGAACATCGACGAGGCCATCAGCACCTTCTCCGAGGCGGTGCGCAGCCTGCACGCTGCCGGGAACCTGGTCGACGAGCTGGACTCGACCATCGTGCTCGCCGACATGTGGCTGGCCGCCGGACGACCCAGCCGCGCCCGCAGGCTCTACGAGGAGGCGCTTCGAACGGCCACCGGGAACGGCGAACCGTACCCACGGGCCACTGCCGACCTGCACGTCGGTCTGGCCGAGCTCGACCGTGAGCTCGATGACCTGTCCGGCGCCGAGACGCACCTGGAGACGGCGCGGATCCTGGCCGAGCGGAGCTCCATCACCGAGAACCGGCACCGATGGCCGATGGCCATGGCTCAGCTGCATGCCGCCCGCGGCGACCACGACGCGGCGATACGTCTGCTCGAGGAGGCCGCTTCGCTCTACCGTCACGGCTTCTATCCCGACGTACGCCCCATCGAGGCCATGAAGGCACGAGTCCAGCTGTCCGCGGGTGACGTGGACGCCGTCGCCGGCTGGGCCCGTGGACTCGAGCCGGGCGACGACGACCTCGACTACCTGCACGAGTACGAGCACCTGACCCTGGCGCGACTGCTGCTGGCGACCGCCCCATCCACCGTCCACACGCTGCTCGACCGGCTGCACGACGCGGCCGCCGGCACCGGCCGCGACGGCAGCCTGCTGGAGATCCGCCTGCTGCAGGCCCTCGCCCACCACGCCACCGGCGACCGGGACACGGCTCTCGACGTGCTGAGCCAGGCGGTGGAGCTCACGCCGGAGCCGGAGGCCCACGTCCGGTTGTACCTGGACGAGGGGCGCCCGATGCTGGACCTGCTGCGCCACGCTGCCGGGACCACCAGCGGTGACCACCTGTCCGCGACGGTGCAGGCGTGGGCCGGGCGGTTGCTCGAGCTCGCTGACTCGAGGACCGATCGTCCAGCGCCCCGGCAGTCGCTGGTCGACCCGCTGAGCCAGCGTGAGATCGAGGTCCTCCGGCTCCTGGACTCCGAGCTGACCGGACCGCAGATCGCCGACCAGCTCTACGTCTCGCTGAACACCTTGCGGACCCACACCAAGCGGATCTTCACCAAGCTCGACGTCAACACCCGCGCGGCCGCCGTACGCAGCGCCCACGAGCACGGGCTCATCTAGGTCACATCGTCAGTCACATCATCTGGTGACGCGCACCAACCCCGCTCCTTCCTAGGTTCCAGGTATCCCCGCGGCAGCCGCCCGGACCGACCTGACAAGGAGCCCGACATGACCATCACCCCGAGCACCCTGACGCGGTGGGCCGGCGCAGCGGCCGTCGCTGCCGGCGCGATCTTCATCGGCGTCCAGATCAACCACCCGCAGCTCAGCGCCACCTCGATCCAGACCACCGAGCTGGCGGTCCGCGACTCGCTGAAGGTGGTGATGGCAGCGCTGGCACTGGTCGGCATCACTGGCATGTACCTGAACCAGGTCCGCAAGCACGGGGTCCTCGGGCTGATCGGCTACCTGGTCTTCGCCGCCGGCTACCTCGGCATCTTGTGCGTGTCGTTCGTCGCCGCCTTCGTGCTGCCGGAAGTGGCCTCCACGGACCCCGGTTTCGTCAACGACGTCATCGCTGTCAACACCGCGCGTGGCACCGTCGAGGGTGACCTCGGGGCACTCCAGCCGGTGCTCCAGGTGCTCGGGTTCGCCTACCTGGTCGGCAGCCTGCTCTTCGGCATCGCGCTCTACCGGGCCCGCGTACTGCCCCGGTGGGCCGCAGCGCTGCTCGCTGTCGCCGGCCTCGCCACCGCCGCTCTCGCCGTGCTGCCTGACGCCTTCTACCGCTTCCTGGCCTTCCCCAACGCCATCGCCATGATCGCCCTGGGCTACTCGCTGTGGAGGGTCGCCCGGACCGACGGCGCGAGCCAGACCAACGGCATCGCTGCCGCCCCGGTGCCCAACACGGCAGGCGTGCAGTGAGCGACCGACGCCGGACGGGGTGGTGGGTCCCGCCGGCGTTGCTCGCGCTGGCCGTGATCCCGGTCGCGGGCGGCACCGGGCGCCTCATCGAGGTGCTGGGAGGCCCCGAGGTCCTGCCGACCGACGCTCGCTTCGCTGCGTCGCCCGCCGTGCTGGTCGTGCACATCGTGGCCTCAGTCCTCTACGCCGTCCTCGGCGCCTTCCAGTTCTCCGCGCGTCTGCGACGTCGCCACCCGGGCTGGCACCGTCGAGCCGGACGACTCCTCGTCGTTCTCGGACTCGCGGTGGCGTCGACGGGGCTCTGGATGACGCTGGCCTACCCCCAGAAGGAGGGCACGGGCGACATCCTCTGGGTGACCCGGTTGCTGGTCAGCTCGGGGATGGGTGCCGCCGTCGTCCTCGGCCTGGTGGCCATCCGCAACCGCGACATCGCCCGGCACCGGGCCTGGATGACCCGTGCGTACGCGCTCGCGCTCGGCGCCGGGACCCAGGCGTTCACCGTCGGGTTCGGCGAGGCCCTCCTCGGAGCGGGCGTCGTCCGCACCGATCTGCTGATGGCGGCGGCCTGGGCCATCAACCTCGCCATCGCCGAGTGGGTCATCCGTCGCCCCGCAGCACGTCGCGCCAGGCGCGCCCGGACAGCGCTGGTCGGTGTGGCATGAACCGGCACCCGCCCGACGCGGCCGCTTCGTACGAGCTGCGGGTCGGTGCGCACCTGGACGAGCGTTGGTCGGACTGGTTCGACGGTTTCACCCTGACCCACCACGGCGACGGCACCACCACCCTGTGCGGCGTCGTGGGTGACCAGTCCGAGCTGCACGGCCTGCTCGCCAAGGTCCGCGACCTCGGCGTCACCTTGATCTCGGTGGAGGTCGTCGACACCCCTGACTGAGTGCTCGTTCCACCAGCCCATCGGCCGTCTGGTCGGAGCTGTCAGGACCACCATCATTGGAGAAAGCCATGTCCCATCCCCTCCCCGCGACGCTGTATCGCATCGGCGCCGTCGCCGGCTGCGGAAGCGCCGTCATCCTGCTCGTCAACGCCGCCAAGCGTGCGGAGGTCATCCCGACCTCCGCGTTCACCCAGCTGGTCGCCCCGCTCGCGCAGATCCTGGCGCTGGCGTTCGTGACCGCGCTCTACTTCGCCTTCGGGCGTCGGACCGGCGACCTTCGGGCTCGTCGCCTTCCTCTTGAACGCGTTCTCGCTCGCGCTCCTGGTCGGCGTGGAGTTCGTGATCAACCTCGTCTTCGCCGATCTCCCGGACCACACCATCGAGATGCTCCGGGCCGGCACGCTGGGCGTCGCCCTGACGATGGCATCCATCACGTTCCTGCTCGGCACCGTCGCGTACGCCGCCGCCATGATCCGCAGCCGCGAGGTACCGGTTGCGCCGTTGGTCATGTACGCCGTCGGCGCCGTGCCGATCGCGCTGCGAGCCTTTGTCCCCGAGGCGGCACTGGACCTCGGACTCGTCACCATGGCCGCCGGAGCCGGGTGGCTCGCGATCTGGCTGTTCAACAACTCCGGCGGCATCACGCCCGGGGCGCGCCACACGGTCGCCGATGTCCCGCAGGTCGGTGCCGCCCACTGAACCTGATGCAGACAGCAGGATCAGAAGGCCGCCTTCGGAGCAGTCCGAAGGCGGCCTCGGCGTGCCGACGCGATGGAGCCGGATCTGGGACGCTTGCCCGGTGGAGGTCCGGAGAGCCCGAGCGGACGAGATCGACGTGGTCAGGGCGATCGTCGACGAGGCCTATTCGCCGTACGTCGCACGGATCGGCATGCGACCCGGCCCGATGGACGACGACTACGTCGCCGAGCTCCGTGACGGACTGGTCGACGTCGTCGAGCACGACGGGGAGATCCTCGGGCTGATCGTCCTCATGGATGACAGCGACACACTGCTCGTGCAGAACATCGCCGTCCGACCCGCCTCACAGGGGCGAGGAGTGGGTCGCGCACTGCTCGCCCACGCCGACCGGACCGCCGTCGGACCGTGGTCTGGATGAGCTCACGCTCTACACCCACAGCGGCATGACCGAGAACATCGAGCTCTACCAACGGCTCGGATGGCGCGAGACACATCGCCGCACCGAGCACGGCTTCCAGCGGGTGTTCTTCTCCAAGCCCGCCGACGAGGAGTCAGCTGAGGCGCGGCGTTCCGTCGAAGGAGCGAAACCGCCCGCGGCCGGCCTACGCGCAGCGTCAGCCGACGTGCCAGTGCCGGCGTATCAGCTCGGCGCGTGCCTCGTCGTTCTTGGCTGCCTTCTTCATGAGCGCGGCATCGTCGTCAGCGCGTAGTCGGTCGAGCACGGAGTCGGTCAGCTCTCGGGGAAGATGCCGTCAGCCTCGAACAGCTCCCGGTCGCTCTCCAGGGCGTCGGCCGACGCCGCCGCACGAGGACGGCAGCTGCTCGAAGTCGTCGTGCTCGGCGGTGCTCAGGCGCGCGGCCAGCTCCAGGCTCTTGGGGTCGCTCAGGCCGCGTCTGGCCGCCACGGCCATGCCGGCGAGGAGCAGGTGGACGTCGGCCGAACCGTCGCCGAGTCGAAGCTCGACCGTCTGGGGATGGATGGCCGGCTCGGGGATCGGTTCGGAGCTGTCCGGGTTGGCGTGGGCGACCATGCCGGGCAGCACGTCGCCACCCCAGGCGAGGGGCACCCGGACCAGACCGGTGCGGTCGGTCTCGCCCCAGCAGATGCCCTCTGGTGACTCGTCGCCGTCAGCGAAGCGCAGGTAGGAGGTCGGCACGGTGTTGCCGAAGGCCGTCAGAGCCTTGGCCGCCGACAGGTAGCCGGCGACCAACCGTCGTCCGGTGTCGTTGATGCCCTCCTCACCCATGATCGCGCTCGCTCCGTCGCGCACCAGCCTGCTGTGGACGTGCAAGCCGTTGCCGGCTCCGTCGCTGCTGACCGAAGGCGCGAAGGTCACCTCCAGGCCTTGGCGGTAGGCGACCTCGCGCACGACCCACTTGGCCATGACAAGGGCGTCGGCGGCGTGCTCCGCCGGTGCGGGCCAGAGCTCGATCTCGTGCTGCACCAGCTGGCGATCCTCTTCGAGGATGTTCCCGACCTCACCGTGGGCGTACTTCAGCCTGATGCCCATCGCGGAGAGGTGACCCAGGACCTGCTCGCGCACCTGCTGGCCCTTGGAGAAGGGTGCCGACTCCTGGTAGCCGTGCTCCTCCTCCACCGGGTAGATCCGCTCGGCCTCGTCGACGAGGTAGTACTCGAGCTCTCCGAACGCCTCGAGGACCATTCCCGTCTCGTGGAGAGAGGACCTCAGCGGCGCGTCGGAGAACCTGCTCGCGCGCGTACGGCAGTGGCTCGCCGTCCTCGCCGTAGAAGGAGCACAACACGTCGAGAGAGGGTCGCTCCCCGAACGGGTTCACGAAGGCTGTGCGATGGCGAGGAACGATGTAGACGTCACTGGCGTCAGTCTCGGCGCCCGGGAAGATGCTGGAGCCGTCCACCCGCTCGCCACGCATGAGCACCTCGACGAGGTGTTCACGCGAGTCGATCGGAAAGGCGACGAGTCTTGAGACGTCCATCGCCCCCGACGTAGCGCAGGTTCACCTGGCGCAGCTCCAGCTGCTCGACTGCCCGGACAAGGTCGCTGCAGGTGAAGTCGGCTGCCGGCTTCTCGAGCAGGCGCACGATCGGGTGGGGCTCGAACACGTCGTGAGGCATGCCCTGTTCTACCAGTCAGCTGAGGCCGTCGAAGAGGTCGGTCAGCATGGGCGCATCGGGATCGGTCTCTGGCCAGACGAGCGCGTACCACTCCCGCCCGACACGTCGCTCCCACTGGGCGATGTTCGTCGGGTCGTCGGACATCACGTGCAGCTGGCTCTTGTGCTCGCGCAACCCGCTGACGATGCGGCTCGCGGCCTCGCGGCAGTCGACGGTGATCCGGATCTGTTCGTCCGGGACAAGGGCACCTCTGCGACGCCCCCGTCAGGCAGACCCAGCCACTCGTGACGGTCCGGCACGCGGCCCAGGGCACGCCACGCGGCTTCGTCCTCGGCCCGGCGAACGGATCCCAGCGTCTCGCGCGTGGCGGGGAATCCCTCCCGGATGTCCCCCTGCTCGCCGTACGTCGCGTGCACCAGGACGAACCGGAAGTCCGGGTCGTCGGCGTGCAGCGCGACGCTGCCCGCGGACCCGTACGCGTCGTCGTCCGGATGCGCGAACACGCACGCGAGGGTCCGGTTGCGCGACATGGTCCCCAGTATCGACGAGCGAGGCTCAGCTCACCGCTCTAGGTTGACGGTGTGGGCGACACACCCGAGGTGACCCCGGACGGGCGGTACGTCGTCATCGACGGCCGACGTTGGCGAGCCACCGACCCCGACATCCCGGAGGACCGTCGAGCCGAGCTCACCCGGACCCTGATGGCCTGGCGTCGCGAGGTCCGCCGTACCAAGGACACTGACGACGAGGCCACTGCCCGCGCCGGTGTGCAGGCCGCCAAGGTCGCGCTCGGCGAGCGGGGGACGCCCTGGTGGGAGCAGTCAGCCGAGGAGCGTCAGGCCCGGTGGTCGGCCGAGGTGCCGACGCCCGACCCTGGCGACCGCTGACCGAGCAGCATCGCGACGGGCACGACGACTCGTGTTGCCACGTACCCGTGGGAGTGCGAACCTCAGCCATGCCCACCGGTGACTTCGACGACGGCTCCGACAGCATCCCCGCCGCACTCCCGGGCGAGACGGAGCGCGTGATCGTCGTCGGCGCAGGGATCGCGGGTCTCACCGTGGCCAACGCGCTCAGGACGTCCGGCGTCGACTGCGTCGTCGTCGAGGCGCGGGACCGCATCGGCGGCAGGCTGCACACCGTCGAGGTCGACGGACACGTGGCGGACCTCGGGGGCGCGTGGATCCACCACCCCGACGGCAACGTCCTCACCGACTGGGTCGACTTCGCCTCGGTGCCCTGGATCGTCGATCCGACCGGAACGCGGTTCACCGGCGCCGACCTCGGCGAACAGCGACAGCTGACGTCCGAAGAGCTGGCCGACGTCGGCTACGGCGTCTTCGAACCGGTCACGCAGCGAGTCCTCGCCGAGGAGGCCGCGGGTCGGCCCGACCGGTCGGCCGCCGAGGCGGTCGACGAGTACCTCGCCGAGCTCGGTCCACCCAGCGACGAGCGGGACCGGCTGCGTCAGCTGATGGCAGCGATGGTCGAACAGGACGGCTCCGGGCCGTTCGACGCCATCTCCGCCCACTGGGCGCTGACCGAGGACATGTTCGTCGGCGACGTGGTCGACAACGTCCCCGTCGCTGGCTTCCGATCGATCCTGGCTCCGCTCGCCGCCGACACCACGATCCGACTGGGACGTCCGGTGCAGCGCATCGAGCAGGGCAGCGACGGCGTGACCGTGACCGGTGACGGATGGGAGGAGTCCGGCACCCACGTGGTGATCACCGTGCCGCTCGGGGTGTTGAAGAGTGGCGCGATCGAGTTCGTGCCTCCGCTCCCTCCGGAGCGACAAGCCGTCATCGACCGGACCGGCTTCGGCAACCTGGAGAAGGTCATCCTGGCTTTCGCCGAACCGTTCTGGCGCGACAAGGATCCCGGGCTGCAGCACTCGATCATCTATCCGGCCGACCGCCGCGAGGCCGCGACCTGGACCTGGGACTTCGGGCTCTCCCCGACGTTGATGTTCCTCGTCGCGCACAGTGCCGCTGAGACGATGTGGCGCGACCCGACGGCCTGGGCGCTCGAGCAGCTCGAGGCGCTCTACGGCGAACCGCTTCCTGCGGCGCCGACAGGGTCAGCGACCACCCACTGGCTCCACGACGAGTACGCCCACGGCGCCTATGCGCACGTCCGACCCGGAGAACACGCGTCGGACTTCGTCACCCTCGGCGAGCCTGTCGACCGGCTCTGCTTCGCCGGTGAGCACACCACCGTCGAGCGCGCCGGCTACGCAGACGGCGCGATGACCAGCGGGCTGCGGGAGGCCAAGCGCCTGCTGCACCAGGCGTCCGTGCGGCTCACGGCGCCGTAGGGGAGTACGCCGTACGCTGACCGCACGGACGAGACCGGCGACCCCAGAAAGTTGGCAGTGGATGAACACCAAGCTCGTCGCCCTGATCCTCGTCGTGGCCCTCGTCGTCACCGGTGTCGGCACCGGGCTGGCGGTGTTGCTCGGCCGGTAGCGCTACCTCCGGCCGGTCACGAACAGCGCTGTCAGCCGGAGCGGATAGCCGTCGGCCGTCCGGAGGGCATGCATCTCCTGGAAGCACGCGTCGCGGTAGGCGACCAGCGACTCCGGCTCCAGCTGCTCCAGGATCCCGCGCATGCTGAACGACCAGTGCCAGTCCCACCACTGCTGCTCGGAGGCGAAGTGGATCTCGGTCTCCTCCTGGTGGACCTGTAGATCGGTGAAGCCCGCTGTGGCGAGCAGTGCCGTCACGTCCTCGGCGCTGTCGAAGGGCTGCTGGACCGCGCGGACTTCGCGGTGTTCCGGCGGCCGCGAGGAGGTCGCCCTCGAAGCTCCACCGCTCGTCCTCCTCGCCCCAGGTCGACACGGCGACGAGACCGCGGGGCCGCAGGACGCGGTGGAACTCGGCGGCGGCGCGCGCGGGGTCGGGGAGGAAGAACAGCACGAAGGCAGCGGTGAGCACGTCGAAGCCGGCGTCGGCGAACTCCAGGTCCCCCGCGTCCATGACCCGCAGGTCGGCGTCGGTGACTCCCGCCGCGCGGAGGTCCGCCTCCGCGAGCTCGATCATGCTCGGCGAGACGTCGATCCCGGTGAGGTGCTCGATCCCTCGTGCCGCGGCCGCGAGGAGTACGGCGCCCCGTCCGCATGCGATGTCGAGCAGGTGAGGATCGGGCGGTGGGGCAGCCAGGTCGAGCAGCCGCCCGGCGAAGTGTCCGTGGTACGCCTCGCCGACGCGGTCGTAGGTGGGCGCGGCTCGATCGAAGACACCCGCCAACCACGCCCGGTGGTCGTCCACGCAGCCAGCGTAGTTGCGCACGTTGACGGGTGGAGAGATGTCGCCAATACTTAACTCGGAGGTTAAGTGTAGTGGATGACGAACCGGCTGACGCGGCGCTCGACCGGGTGCTGGAGGCCCTGGCGAACCCGCACCGGCGCGCGATCGTCCACGTCCTCGGCCTGCAGCCGTGCGCCATCAACCAGCTCGCGCAGATGCGTGGACTCTCACTCCCCGCGATCCACAAGCACCTCAAGGTCCTCGAGCGGGCAGGGCTGATCCGGCGCCGCAAGCGGGGCCGCACGACCTTCCTCACGCTCATGCCGGCACCACTGCGCGAGCTCCAGGGCTGGCTGGGTCAGTTCCATCCCTACTGGGGCAACGAGGAGGCGACCTACGAGAACTACGCCTCGTACCTCGCGAAGACCAGCACCGACCAGACACCACCAACCAAGGAGAAGTCATGAAGAAGTTCCTGGTGCTCACCTACGGGTTCACCACACCGACCGAAGAGGTCCAGCAGGCCTGGGGTTCGTGGTTCGCGTCCGTGGGGCCACACCTGGTCGATCCCGGCAGCCCCTTCGGCCGCGGGACCGAGATCACGAAGACGGACCGGACCGAGCTCACCCTCGAGTCTCCGTCGCCGATGGTGGGCTACTGCATCCTGAACGCCGAGAGCCTCGAGGAGGCAGAAGGCCTCGTCCAGTCGATGCCGATCATCGAGAGCGTGCGTGTCTACGAGGCGCAGTCGATGTAGCCGACCGGCGCATCAGAACATGTCGGGGCAGTACGGCGCCCGGTGCCACCCGAAGGCGGTCGAGGCGGCCGCGACGGCGCCGGGGGTGTGCTCGGTGACGCGACCTGCACGGTGCAGGTGGGTCAGGGCAGGCCCGCCGAGGTAGATCGTGCCGAGCTCGAGCACGCCCATGGAGATGTCGGGCTTCGCGTCGACGCGGGTCACCTCGGCCCGGGCTCCCGAAGGATCGCCGTCGGTGACGAGCCGGTAGCGGCCCGAGTTCGCCGGCAGGATCGGGTCGTCGACCTCGATGACCAGGTCGACGCCGGCGGCGTACTTGCGGGCGCGGAGCGCGGCCTCGACGTCGACGACGCGCACGTAGAGGTTGTCGGTGATGCTGGTCTCGACCGAGCGTGCATCTGCGACCAGGTGGCGCAGTGGCTCGTCGAGCGGTGCGCTCCAGAGCTTGAACGCGCGCGCGAGGTCGAGGTCGAGCAGGTAGCGCCAGAGGCTGGCGTGCGCCGTCGTCTCCTCGGCCCACACCTCCTTGACCCGCACCTCGCCCTCCGGCCCGAGGTCCTCGAAGTTGTCCTTGAAGCGGTACGTCGCGTAGCCGTCGACGTCGCCGGCGTCGTCGTAGTGCAGGACGTAGCGCAGCTCGGAGGCGCCCTGCCGGGCGAACTCCTTGTCGAAGATCGCGAACTCCCAGACGTCCTGGTCCCCGGTCCTGACCCTGGCCATCGTGCCGGGCCGCTCCGGCCGCATGGACTCGTGCAGGGCACGCGCGATCGGGAGGAACTCCTCGCGGGTCACCTCGTCGACCGACCCCGAGGTCCGGACCGCGGGGAGGAACGCGAGGTTGCGGATCTTCCCGGAGAGCACGGCGCGGCTGCTCGCGGGGCCGTAGCCGAAGCGTCCGTAGATGAGGGACTCCGAGGCCCACAGGGCGGCCAGCGGGTCCCCGCGCTTCGCCACCTGCTCGAGCTGGTGGACCATCATCTTGGTGAGCAGCCCGCGGCGTCGGTACGGCGGATGCACCGTCACCACGGTGACCGCGGCGGTCGGGACGAGGGCGCCTCCGGGCACGGTCAGCTCCCGATCGAGGTCACCGCACGTCGAGACCCAACGTCGGCCGACCTTGAAGCCGAACATCCGCTTCTTGTCGAAGATCTTGCGGTCCATCTCCTTGAGCTCCGCGTGCGGCTGCTCCTGGAACCCGCGCGCGATCGCCTGGTGGAACTCGGCGAACGTCGCGTCGGTCATGTACTTCAGCTGGGGTTCGACGAGGTGCGGCGCTGTCGATCGCTTCTTCGATCTCTGGGTGGCCATGGGGCCATTCCATCGGATGGCGGTGACACCACCAAGCGATTAAGCAGTCTGGCGTGACACCGAGGCCGCGTGGCGACCGGCCCGACGGCCGAAGTACGAGCCCTCGGCGAGCTGGGTGCCCGACGCGTAGCTCTTGCCGTCCTTGGCGATGTTGACCGCGCAGGCGCCGGCGGCGTACAGGCCCGCGATGACCGAACCGTCCTCGCGCTGCGCCTGCCCGTCGAGCGCGACGCGCATGCCGCCCATGGTGAAGCCGGCGTACATCGCCTTGCCGAGCGTCAGGTCATAGGCGCCCCACGGGCCGGTGTCCTGCGGCTCGAGCCAGTCGGGGTGCTTGTGGAAGTCGGGGTCCTCCTTGCGCTCCGCGTTCTGGTTGTACGACGCGAGCGTCTCCGCCAGCGCACCGGTCGGGATGCCGAGGGCCTGCTCCATCTCCTCGACGGTCTCCCAGCCGTCGATGAACGGGCAGAGCGGGAAGTCGGGGTGCTCGATGTGCTCGGAGTCGACGATCAGGTACGCCGCCTGGTCGGGCTGGTCCATCACGAAGCCCGACGTGCGCGAGTGGTAGGAGTCCTCCGCGACGAAGCGCTTGCCCTCCTTGTTGACCACGATCCCGGTGACGAGCTGCGAGGGCGGGTAGAACGGCGCGGTGATGAAGGCTTCGTTCATGTACCGGAGCTCGGCGCCCGCCGATGCTCCGAGCCGGATGCCCAGCCCGTCGTCGTAGGTCGAGGCGAGGGGGAAGAGCCGTGAGCCGAGCTGGGGGGTGTACTCGGCGATCATCTTGTCGTTGCCGACGTAGCCCCCCGCGGCGATCACGACGGCCCTGGCCCGGATGAACCCGCGCTCGTCGTACTTCCGCCAGCCGAGGCCGACGACCCCGCCGCCACCCTCGGGCCCGACCTCGACGACGAGGTTGGTGGCGCCGGTCTCGTAGCGCACGTCGACGTCGGTCTCCGCGATCCGCTCGGCGAGCGCGTCGAGCACGATCTTCGCGCCGCCGGTGTCACCGGGCTTGGGCACCTTGTGCCCGCGCGGAGCAGGTCGCGCCAGGTCGCGGAACGGGTGGACCTTCTCGTTGCCGGTGAACATCAGCCCCTCGGTGCCGGGCTGGATCACCGCCTTCTTCTCGAACAGCGACCGCTCGAACTCCATCCCGAGCGCCTCGATCCAGTCGAAGTGCTCGACGCTGTCGTCGCAGAACGCGCGGACCTTGTCCTCGTCGGGCTCGAGGCTGACGGCCATCAGGTACTTGAACATCTCCTCGGCGGAGTCCTCGATGCCGGTCGCCTGCTGCACCGCCGTACCGCCGCCGAGGTAGAAGTGCCCGCCGGCCATGGCGCTCGTGCCGCCGTACTCCGCTGCCCGCTCCAGCAGGATGACCGACGCTCCCGCGCGCGCCGCCTCGAGCGCGGCGCAGGCGCCGGCGATGCCGAACCCGACCACCACGACGTCGACCTCGTCGCCCCACGTCTCGACGTCGTCGGCGTGCAGCAGCTCGGGCAGGTCCGTGGTCATGCGGGGAGTCTACGAAGAAACTAGAACGAGTTCTAGTCAGTCCCGCTGTCGTCGGCTGGGCAAGGCGCGCGCCCGCGCACCACTAGAATCAGGGTCCAGCCCCACGATCGCCGAGGTGCCAGGCATGACACTCGACGTGCACACGCTCGACCAGGTGCTCCTGGTGGGGGCGGCCGTGCTGCTGGTGTCGATCCTCGCGGTCCGGGTGAGCGTGGGCTTCGGCCTCCCGACACTCCTGATCTACCTGCTCATCGGCGTGGGGCTGGGGGAGGCCGGGTCTCGGCCTCCGGTTCGACAACGCCGAGGTCGCGCACGCGCTCGGCTTCGCGGCGCTGGTCCTGATCCTGGCCGAGGGCGGCCTGACCACACCGTGGCCGGAGGTCCGACCCGTGATGCGGCTCGGGGTGGCGCTGGCCACGATCGGGGTCGCCGCGAGCGTCCTGGTGATGGCGGTGTTCTGCCACTACGTCCTCGGGCTTCAGCTGGGAGCTCGCGGTGCTGCTGGGCGCGGTCACCTCGCCCACCGACGCAGCCGCCGTGTTCTCCGTGCTGCGTCGGGTGCCGCTACCGCGCCGGCTGACCGGCGCCCTGGAGGCGGAGTCGGGCCTGAACGACGCTCCCGTGGTCGTGCTGGTCACGCTGGTCAGCGTCGGAGGCAACCACAGCGTGTGGGGATTCCTGGGCGAGATCGTCTGGGAGCTGGGCCTCGGCGTCGCGGGCGGTCTCGCGGTCGGGTTCGGCGGTGCCTGGCTGCTGCGCCGCTCCGCCCTGCCCAGCTCGGGTCTCTACCCGCTCGCGGTGCTCTCGCTCGCCGTCTTCGCCTACGCCGGCACCGCCGCCCTGCACGGCTCCGGCTTCGCGGCGGTGTACGTCGCCGCGCTGATCCTGGGCAACGCCGAGCTCCCGCACCGTGCGGCCACGCGGTCGTTCTCGGAGGGAGTCGCCTGGCTGGCGCAGATCGGGCTGTTCGTGATGCTCGGCCTGCTGCTCTCGCCGGACCAGATCGACGGAGCCGCGATCGTCACCGCGATCGTGGCCGGCTTCGCGCTCACCGTGCTCGCCCGGCCGATCTCGGTGTTCGTGTCCTCGCTGGTGCAACCGGTGCCCCTGCGTGAGCTGGCCTTCCTGTCGTGGGCGGGCCTGCGTGGTGCGGTGCCGATCGTGCTGGCGACGATCCCGCTGGCCGAGGACGTCCCCGGTGCCCAGCAGCTGTTCACCATCGTCTTCGTGCTCGTCGTCATCGACACCCTGGTCACCGCCCCGACGCTGCCGTGGGTCGCGAAGGTGCTCAAGGTCGCCCGCCGCAGCGAGCCTCGGGACCTCGAGGTGGAGGCGGCACCCCTCGATCGGATCGCGGCCGACCTGCTCCAGATGACCGTCTCGCCGAAGTCCCTGATGCACGGCGTCGAGGTCGGCGAGCTCCGGCTCCCGGCCGGTTCCTCCGTGGCGTTGATCGTCCGGGACGGCAAGACGCTGGTGCCCGAGCGTCGTACGGTCCTGCGCCACGGCGACGACATCCTCGTGGTCACGCCCCGCAAGGACCGGGAGAAGACCGAGCAGCGGCTCCGCGCCGTGTCGGTCGGCGGCCGGCTGGCGCAGTGGCTGCACAAGAAGGCGCCGGGCTGAGTCTCAGTTGACCTCGATGCAGGTCTCGACGGCCTGCGGCAGGCGGATCCGCTGCGGTGCCTTCCTGGCCAGGCTGCGGAACTTGTTGCCGACGAGGACGTCGACGCCGGGACCGAGGTCGGTCTCGGTCACCTCGACCTGCGTGCCGCGACCCAGGGCCAGCGCGACCAGCCGGGCGCCCGAGTCGTTGGGGGTGGTCGTCCACACGACCGCGCGCCGCACCTCGGCCGTGCGCGGGGCGTTGCCGCTGTTCCCGGCCGTGAAGCCCGCCTCCTCGACCTGCTCCAGCGTCTTGCCGGCCAGCCCCTCGCGGCTGCCGGCGTTGAAGACGCTCACCTGCACCTCGTTGCGCCGCAGGAACTGCTTGACCTCCTTCTCGGTCTCCGAGCACTCGGGCTCCGCGGAGGACCCGCCCGGCAACGGCGCCAGTGCCGCCTTGACGCCGTAGACCGCCATCCCGCCGAGCACCAGCACGAGCACCAGCAGCGTGATGCCGGTCGTCACCTTGCGAGCGGTCACGGCTCAGTCCTGGACGATGTGGACGCGGGCGTGCAGGACGTGGCGTTGCTGGAGGGCCGCGCGCAGCGCGCGATGCAGCCCGTCCTCGAGGTAGAGGTCGTCCTGCCACTCGACCACGTGGGCGAACAGGTCGCCGAAGAACGTCGAGTCCTCGTCGAGCAGCGCGGCCAGCTGGAGGGTGTCCTTGGTGGTCACCAGCTCGTCGAGGCGCACCGGCCGTGGCGGCAGCGCTGCCCAGTCCCGGGGACCCAGGTCGTGGTCCGGATAGGGCCGCCCGTCGCCCACGCGCTTGAAGATCACGGCGCCATCATAGGTAGGCCCCGCAGAACGGCCGCGTCTACGCTGACCCGCATGAGCGAAGCCCCGGATCCAGCGCAGGACCCGATCAGCACGACCGTCGCCGCGGGGTACGCCTTCGAGGGCCCGGCCCTCGAGCTCGGTGGGCTGATGGTCGACGCGAGCACCCTGACCGGCGTACCCATCCGGATCCCGCTGCCGATGCTCAACCGCCACGGCCTGGTCGCCGGCGCCACCGGAACCGGCAAGACCAAGACCCTCCAGCTGCTGGCCGAGCAGCTCTCCGCAGCCGGGGTGCCGGTGTTCGCCGCCGACATCAAGGGCGACTTGTCCGGCTTGTCGGCCCCGGGTGCGGACAACCCGAAGGTCCGCGACCGCGCGACGTCGGTCGGCCAGGCGTGGGAGCCCGAGGGGTTCCCGGTGGAGCTGTTCGCGCTCGGCGGCGACGGTGTCGGTACGCCGCTGCGGGTCACCATGACCGCGTTCGGTCCCACGCTGCTCTCGAAGGTGCTCGGGCTCAACGACACCCAGGAGTCCTCGCTGGGCCTGGTCTTCCACTACGCCGACAAGGCCGGTCTGCCGCTGCTCGACCTCGCCGACCTGCGCGAGGTGGTGAAGTACCTGACCTCCGACGAGGGCAAGGCCGACCTCAAGGACCTCGGCGGCCTGTCCAGCGCCACGGCCGGGGTGATCCTGCGTGAGCTGATCACGTTCTCCGACCAGGGCGCCGACGTGTTCTTCGGTGAGCCCGAGTTCGAGACCTTCGACTTCCTGCGCACCACGGCCGACGGCAAGGGGATCATCTCGCTCGTCGAGCTGCCGAACCTGCAGAGCCGGCCGGCGCTGTTCTCCACGTTCCTGATGTGGTTGCTGGCCGACCTGTTCAACGACCTGCCCGAGGTCGGCGACATCGACAAGCCCAAGCTGGTGTTCTTCTTCGACGAGGCGCACCTGCTGTTCAACGACGCGTCCAAGGCGTTCCTCGACGCCGTCGCCCAGACCGTCCGGCTGATCCGCTCCAAGGGCGTCGGTGTCTTCTTCGTGACCCAGTCGCCGACCGACGTACCCGACGACGTGCTGGCGCAGCTCGGCTCGCGCGTCCAGCACCAGCTGCGCGCCGCGACGCCCAACGACGCCAAGGCGCTGAAGCAGACCGTCAACACCTACCCGCACTCGGCGTACGACGACCTCGGCAAGGTGATCCTCTCGCTGGGCATCGGCGAGGCCGTCGTGACGGTGATGGACGAGCGCGGCGCCCCGACGCCGGTCGCGTGGACCCGCCTGCGGGCACCCCAGTCGCTGATGGGTCCTGCCGACGCCGCCGCGATGCAGCAGTCCGTCGAGTCCTCACCCCTGCACAGCAAGTACGCCGAGGCGGTGGACCGCGAGTCCGCCCGGGAGAAGCTCGCCGCCAAGCTCGAGGCCGGGGCCGCCAGGGCAAAGGCGGAGCAGGAGGCCGAGGACGCCGCGACCGTCGAGGACAAGCTGCGCCGCGAGGGCGAGCGCGCCACCCGAACGAGGTCACGCACGTCGACCCGCAAGGAGAAGTCGGTCGTCGAGGAGGTCCTCACCTCCACGACGGCCCGTCAGCTCGGTCGCACCGCCGTGCGCGAGATCTTCCGCGGGATCTTCAAGACCGGTCGGCGGTAGCCAGCTCCTGCTCCTCCTCCGGACGCGTCTCGTCGCCGTGCCCGGGCCACCAGGCGACGTGCCCGAGCAGCGCGGTCAGCGACGGCGTGAAGAACATCGCCATCACGAAGGCCGCCACGAAGATGCCGAACGAGAGCGAGAAGCCCATCGCGATCAGCAGCGAGTTGCCGCCGAGCATCAGCGAGGCGAACGTGCCCGCGAGGATGACTCCGGCCGCGGCGACGGTCGGTCCCGCGTGCTTGACCGCCTCGGCAGCCGCGTCGCGCGAGCTCTTGCCGGCCGCGCGACTCCTCACGCAGGCGCGCGATCATCAGGATGTTGTAGTCGGTGCCGAGGGCCACGACGAACAGGTAGATGTAGATCGGCAGCAGGAAGATCAGCCCGGACTCTCCCTGGACGTGCTGGAACAGCAGCACGGCAGCGCCGAGCGTCGCCCCGAAGCCCAGCCCGACCGACAGCATCAGGTAGACCGGCGCGACCAGGCTGCGCAGCAGCAGCGCGAGGATCAGGAAGATCACCAGCGCGGCCACCGGGAACACCACGCTGTAGTCGCGGGTCATCGCCTTCTGGAAGTCGACGAACACCGAGGTCGTCCCGCCGACGAGCGCGGTGGTGCCCTCCGGGGCGGCCTCGTGGGCGGTCGTCCGGATGGGGCCCTCGACGGCCCTGATCGAGGCGTCCGAGTTGGGGTCCTGGTCGAGCACGGCGTTGAACGCGGCGGTGTCGCCGCTCTCGTTCGGCACCGGCGGCGCGACCAGCGCGACCCCCTCGGCCTTGCCGAGGTCCTCGCCGAAGGTCGCCAGCTCCTGCTTGTCCAGCGGGCTGCCGTCGTCGCTGCTGAGCAGCACGAGCGTCGGGTCGGTGGCGCCGGCGGGCAGTCCCTTCTGGAGCGTCTTGAGTGCCACGCTCGACTCCGCGTCGGCCGGTGCCCCGGAGTCGCTGAGGTCGAAGGAGGGGTTGAAGCCGATGGCGAAGAGCGCGAGCACGGCCAGCACCAGTCCGGAGGTCAGGGCGTAGACGGCGGGGCGACGACCCAGGGAGCGGCCGACGGCGGCGAAGCGTGCGGCCTCCGGCTCCTTGCGCCACGACTTCGAGGGCCAGAACACCTTGGTCCCGATCAGTGCGACCACGGCCGGGACGAGCGTGAGGGCGGCCAGCACGGTCACGAAGACGGCGATGGCGAGCGCGGGCCCGATGGCCCGGAACAGCCCGAGCGAGCTGAGCACCAGGGCCATGAAGGCGACGATCACGGCTCCACCGGCCGAGGCGATCGCCTCACCCGCTCGCTCGACGGCGTTCGCGACCGCCGTACGGCTGTCGTCGCCGGCGCGCAGCCGTTCGCGGTAGCGGAACAGGAAGAACAGCATGTAGTCGGTGCCGATGCCGTAGAGCACCACCACCAGGATCACCTGGATCGACGAGTCGGTCTTGAGGTCGAACAGCTCGTTCGCCCACGCGACCAGGCTGGTGGCCACGACCGAGACGAGCCCGATCACGACGACCGGCATCAACGCGATGATGACGCTGCGGAAGATGATGCTCAGCAGGATCAGGATGAGCAGCACGGTCGCGAGGCCGACGATGGCCTCGGCGCTGGTGGACGCCTCCTGCGAGTCCAGCGCCTGGGCCGCAGGCCCGGTCACGCCGAGCCTCAGGTCGGTGTCGGCGACGAGCGGCTCGGCGTCGTCGCGCAGGTCCTTGACCGCGTCCATCGCCTTCTCGTCGTACGGGTTGCGGTCCTTGGCCATCCCGACGGCCGCGATCTGCACCAGCTTGTTCTCGGCCGGCGGTTGCGCCACGGCGCCCGAGAACGACGAGTCGAGCTCCTTGCCCAGCGACTCGACGATGGACTCGACGTCGGCGGAGTCCTCCTCGGTGAGCGGCTCGCCGTCCTCGCGGTCGAAGACGAGGATCGCGCCCGGGGTCGTCTGCTGCGGGAACGCCTTCTGCTGCAGCGTCGCGGCCTTGATCGACTCGTAGTGGCTGGGCAGGAACTCCGACTGGTCGCTCGTCGCCGACAGCTTGGGAGCCGTGAGGACGACGAGGACCGAGACGAGGATCCAGCCGAGGATGACGTACCAGGGGTGACGGGCGACCAGGCGGCCCAGGGAAGCGAACACGGACAAAATGTATCCACCTTTCGATCCATCCGCGTATCGGTTTGATGACGGTCGGGTGTGACCTGCGTGACTAGGGTTCAGACGTGCTCCCCTCGCCGACCCGCGCCGCCCAACGAAGGCTCGGGCTCGCCCTGCGCACGCGCGTCGCGGGGGAGGACGCGCCGGTGCGGGCGCAGCGGATCTGGGGCGCCGAGGGCGAGCGCTGGTTCACCTCCGAGGACCCGATCTGGCGGGTGAACGCCGACGCGTCGATGTTCCCCGGCGGGCTCGCGGCGCTGCTGCTCCAGTCCCTGCACCCGCTGGCGATGGCCGGCGTGGCCGGGCACAGCGGCTACAAGGGCGACCCGTGGGGACGTCTGCAGCGCACCAGCCACTACCTCGCGGTGACGACGTTCGGCACGGTGCCCGACGCCGAGCAGGCGATCGCGCACGTCCGCTCCGTGCATCGCCGCGTCCGCGGCAAGGACGAGCACGGCAGGCCGTACGCCGCCGACGACCCGCACCTGCTCCGCTGGGTGCACGTCGCGGAGATCTCGTGCTTCCTCGCCGCGTTCCAGGCGTACGCCGCCACGCCGCTCGACGACACGGAGGCCGACCTCTTCGTGCACCAGACCACCCGCGCCGCCACGCTGCTCGGTGCCACGGACCTCCCGCACACGGTCGCGGAGCTCGACGACGTGATCGAGGCCTACCGCCCCGAGCTCGAGTCCACGAAGGCCGCCCGCGAGGCGACCCGCTTCATGCTGCTCAACCCGCCGGTGCCGCTGGTCGTGCGACCCGGCTACGCGCTGATCGCGGCCGGCGCCGTCGCGCTGCTCCCCGACTGGGCCCGCCGCGGGCTCCGGCTGCCCTTGTCCGGACCGGGCGTGGTCGTGGCCTCACGCGCCGGAGCCCTCTCCGCCTCGCTGATCCGCTGGGGGATGGCCGGGCTCGAGGATCGCTGACGAGCCCACCCATGGCACGTTGACCCGCCGCGAGGCACACTTCCAGTGGAGGGACCATGACCGACCGCTTCCAGCTTCAAGCGCTCCACGACACCTATGTCTGGGAAGTGAACGCTGCGGTCGGGGAGGACCGTCCCGACCTCGTCTGGCAGCTCGCCGACGACTACATGGACCGTGCGCTGCGGCTGATGTCGCTCGGCGAGCGACCGGACTGCGGGTCGCCGGACTGCGCCGTGTGCGCCAGGGCCGGCCAACCCCGTCCACGCACGCGCAGCCGCTGGTTCGGTCGGCGGGATCGCTCCGCCTGACCCGACGACCGCGCGTCAGGTGAGCAGGTTGATCTCGAAGGTGTAGCGGCTCGCGGCGTAGAGGTGGCTGCCGTACTCGACCGCGATGCCGTGGTCGTCGTACGTCACTCGTTGTGCGGTGACCAGCGCCCCGCCGCGTGGCTCGTCGAGCAGCCTGGCCTCCGCGGCCGTGGCCGTCCGCGCCCCCAGGGTCTGGGTCGCGGAGTGCAGGGTGACACCTTGCTGGCGGATCAGCTCGTACAGCCCGTGCTCGGCGAGGTCGTCCTCGGCGAAGGTGGCGATCCGCTCGGGCAGGTAGTTGGTCAGCTTGGCGATCGGTTCGCCGTCGGCCCGGCGCAGACGGACCAGCTCGAGGACCGTGGTGCCCTCGGGCACCTCGAGGCGCTCGGCCACGTCGTCGGCGGCCTCCACGTTCTCGAAGGAGAGGATCTCGGTGGTGGGTTTCCTGCCGGCCCGGTTCAGGTCGTCGTACAGGCTGGTGAGCTCCAGCGGTCGCCGCAGCTTCGGCTGCACCACGCGGGTCCCGATGCCGCGTCGGCGGACGACCAGCCCCTTGTCGACGAGGTGCTGCATGGCCCGACGCATGGTGGGACGTGACAGGCCCAGCGACGCCGCGAGGTCCACCTCGTTCTGGAAGAGCGTGCCGGTGGGGATGGCGCCGGTGTGGATCGCGTCCTCGAGGTGCTGGGCGACCTGGAAGTAGAGCGGCACCGGGCTGCTGCGATCGACCACGAACCGTGGCAGGGTCTCGACGCGGGGAGCTGGCTCGGACATGGTGTCAGTATGTCAGAACTAACTATCAAAGTGGGCAGAGCTCGGGAACGTCACCGAGGAGGGTCACAGGAGCAGCAGCAGGGCCGCCACGGCCGAGAACCCGAGGGCCGCCACCTCGAACTGCCGCTGCCGTAGGCGCCGGAGCAGCAGGATGCCGAGGCCGGCACCGAGGAGCAGGGCCGGCACCAGCAAGGCGTCCCGGACGAGGCTCGTGGGCGTGATCACGCCGAGCCCGGCGCTGAACGGCACCTTGGCGAGGTTGACGACCAGGTAGAACCACGCCCCCGTCCCGACCATCTGCACCATCGGCAGACCCGACCGGATCAGGTAGACCGTCGTCACCGGTCCGGCTGCGTTGGCCGTCATCGTGGCGAAGCCCGCGGCGGCGCCGGTGCCGAGCGTGGTGACGCCGTGCGGACGACGAGCGGGTCCTGTCGCGGTGGGCCCGCCCCCGTGGCTGAGCTGCCAGAGCTGGAGGGCGCACATCACCAGCAGGATGATCGCGATCGTCCGACGCATCACGGTGTCGTCGACCACGGACAGGAACCACGCCCCCAGCAGGAGTCCCGGGAGGACGCCCGGCAGCAGCCGCCAGATCGTGCTCCACTCGGCGTGGCGCCGGTACCACGCCACGGCGATGAGATCGCCGCACAGGAGCAGGGGAAGGAGTGCCCCGGTCGACTCCCGGGCCGGGAGCACGGCGGCGAAGATCACGACCGCGATCGCGCCCACCCCGTTGATCGCCGTCTTGGCGACCCCCACCAGCACCCCGGCGACTGCGAGCCAGGCCCAGGCGCCGAGGGTCAGCTCATCCGCCCCCACTCCGGTTGCCCGGCCGCTGAGGAGCCTTCACCACGAGCACGGGGACGTTCGCCTCCAGGATGATCGTCTGCGCGACGCTGCCCAGGAGTGCCTTGCCCACGGGTGACCGTCGCCGGGCGCCGAGGACCAGGAGGTCGACCCCGAGCCGATCGACGAGGCTGACGATGACGTCCCCGACGTCCCCGCTCCCGGTCTTCAGGTGCAGCTTCCAGCTGACGTCGGCGTCCTTCCCGACCGCCCGCTCGATCTCGTCGGAGACGCCGAGCCGGTAGGCCTCCTCGCGATCGGCGTCGAGCGCCGAGTCCACGACGTGCAGGACGGCGAGGTCGGTGCCCCGGAACGTGGCCTCCTGCACCGCGTGGGCCAGGGCCAACCGCGCGGTCGTCGAGTCCTGGTGCGCGACCGCGACGGTCATCGCTTCAGCTCGTGTGACAGCTCGGTGAGCTCGTCGCCGCCGGCCATCTGGCGGGTCAGCTCGTCGAGGTCCACCTCGGTGCGCTTCTTGTCGAGGACCGCCTGCCCGAGCTTGAGGATGACGAAGTGGTCCCCGACGAGGTAGGCGTGGTGCGGGTTGTGGGTGATGAACACGACGCCCAGCCCGGCATCGCGCGCAGCGGCCGTGTACTTCAGCACCACGCCGGACTGCTTGACGCCGAGCGCTGCGGTCGGCTCGTCGAGGATCAGCACCCGCGCGCCGAAGTACACCGCTCGCGCGATGGCGACACACTGGCGCTGACCACCGGAGAGCTCGCCGATGGGCTGGTCGATGTTCTTGACCACGATCCCCATCTTGCGCAGCTCCTGGTCGGCGATCTGCTTCATCTCCTTGACCTTCAGGCCGGAGAGCGGGATGCGGCTGGAGGTGAGCTCGGAGCCGAGGAAGAAGTTGCGCCACACCTCCATCAGGCCCACGACGGCGAGGTCCTGGTAGACCGTCGCGATGCCGTGGTCCAGCGCCGCGCGTGGGGAGGAGAACTGCACGGCGGTGCCGTCGACGGTGAGCGTCCCCTCGTTGTGGGGGTGCAGACCCGAGATGATCTTGATCAGCGTCGACTTCCCGGCACCGTTGTCGCCGAGCACGCAGGTCACCTCCCCTGCGCGGACGGTGAGGTTGATGCCGCGCAGGGCCCGGATGGCGCCGTAGCTCTTGCCCACGTCCTCGAGGCGGACGAGGGCCTCGCCCTCCTGGAGCGTCTGGTCTGCATGCTCACTGATGGTGTCGGTCATGGCTAGGCCACCTTCCGTGTCGTCGAGATTCGCTTCACGTACAGGTTCACCAGCACGGCGAGCAGGAGCATCACGCCGAGGAACGCCCGGAACCAGTTCGGGTCCCAACCGGCGTACACGATGCAGAGGCTGGTCATGCCGAAGATGAAGGAACCGATCGCAGCACCGATGGCGTTGCCGTAGCCGCCGGTCAGCAGAGTGCCGCCCACGACCGCGGCGATGATGTAGAGGAACTCGTTGCCGACCCCGTTGCCGGCCTGGATGGTGTTGAACCGGTAGAGCGTGTGCATGCCCATGAACCAGGCCAGGAAGCTCACGGTCATGAACAGGCCGATCTTGACCCGCATCACCGGGACACCGACCGCACGGGCGCTGGCCTGGTTGCCACCGACGGCGTAGATCCAGTTGCCGATCTTCGTGCGCAGCAGCACCCAGGAGGCGATGGCCACGAAGACGAACCACCACACCACGATGATGCTGATGCGGACGGAGCCGATCTTGAACGTCGAGGCGAAGATCGCCTCGAGCGTCGAGAAGCCGTTCATCTGGTTGATGTTCGGGGTGGAGACCGAGCCGGTCACCAGCTTGGTCACGCCGAGGTTGGCACCCTGGAGGATGAAGAACGTGCCCAGGGTGATCAGGAAGCTGGCGATCCCGGTCTTCATCACCAGATACCCGTTGACGAACCCGATGGCCAGTGCGAAGACCAGCGAGAGGAGCGCCCCTATCCACAGGTTGAGGTTGTACTGGTAGGAGAACATCGAGGCGAACAGTCCCGCGCTGGCGACCATCACGCCGGCGGAGAGGTCGAACTCACCTCCGATCATCAGCATGCCGACCGCTACGGCGACGATCCCGATGGTGGCGCTCTGGTAGAGCACCGTCGCCAGGGACTCGGCGGACCGGAAGGGTGGGGCCACGATCAGGAAGAAGATGCCGATCACGATGGCCGCGACGAGGGCCCCGACCTCGGGTCGGGCGATGATGCGGGTGAGGAGCCCGAGCTGTACCCGGTTGGACTCCTCGGCCGGCGTATCGACGGCCGGCTTTTCAGATGTCTGACTCATGAGAACCTCCGTGGTTCCGTTGGTGCGGAGGGTCCGCGGGCCTCAGCCGGCCGACCCTCCGCGGGGCGCCCTCAGCGGGTGCCCTTCTGGGCGAACGGAAGGATGACGTCGATGTTGTCCTTGTCGACGAACGAGGGACCGGTCAGGACCGGGCCACCGCCGCCGATGTCGTTGCCGTTCTTGAGCTTCAGGTACAGCGCCGTCACGGCCTGGTAGCCCTGCACGTAGGGCTGCTGGTCGATCGAGAACTCGATGTCGCCGTCCTTGATGCTCTGGGCAGCGTCGGCGTTGAGGTCGAAGGTGACGACCTTCGCCTCACTGCCGGCGGCTTCGGTCGCCTTGAGCGCGTCGAGCGCGATCGGGGCGCCCAGCGTGACGATGTAGTCGATGTCCTTGTCCTGGGACAGCTTGGCCTGGAGCGAGGAGACGACTGCCGAGTCGTCGGCGCCGTTGACCTGGATGTTCTCGGTGCTCCCAGCCGTGGCCTTCACACCGGCACAACGAGCCTCGAGAGCCACCGAACCGGCAGCCTGGATCACGCAGAGCGTCTTCTTGCCACCCGCGTCGGCGATCCGCTCACCTGCGGACTCGCCGGCCAGGGTCTCGTCGGAGCCGAAGTACATCAGCGCGCCGACGTCCTGGTACTCACCGATCCCGGAGTTGAACGCCACGACGGGGATCTCGGCCGCGTTCGCGTCCTCGACGGCCCCGGCCAGGGCGTCCGGGGTCGCCAGTGTGGTCGCGATGCCGTCGACGTCCGAGTCGACCGCGTTCTGGATGAGCGTCGCCTGCTTGGAGGCCTCCGGGTCGTTGGAGTACTTCAGGTCGATCCCGTAGTTCGTGGCGGCCTGCTGGGCACCGGACTTGATCTTGTCCCAGAAGGTGTCCCCCGGCGTCTCGTGGGTGACCATGGCGATGGTGTAGCCGGAGTTGTCTCCCGCGCCACCACCTCCGTCCTCGTCGCTCTCGAGGTCCGTGCGGCCGCCGGACACGCTGCAGGCGGACAGGAGGACTGCGATTGCGGAGGCCGAGATGAGCAGGCCCCCTGTTCGAGCTCGGGACAGTTTCATGGTGGGGTTCCTTTCCTGGTGGGCCCCGAGTGGCCCTGGCGCTGACGCGTGCCTGATTCGCTCGTGAACCAACTCTGTGTCGGTCGTCACAGACTTGCCGAGGGCAAGTTGGCTTGTCAAGGGTTTGTTCTAACATTCTGAGGTTAGGAACATGTCGGAGGCGACATTTGGCAGGCAGACAGAATGTTAGAACAAAGCCTTGACAGCGGTGCGGCCACTCGATTTGACTGGCGTGACGCACGGCACACGCCGCCTCGAGCGTCGCTGCTCGTCCGAGACGCACCCGACACACACCGACCGGAGACCTTCATGTCCGACCTCTCCCAGCTCCGCCTCGGCACCGCGCCGGACTCGTGGGGCGTCTGGTTCCCCAGCGACCCCCACCAGGTGACGTGGGACGTCTACCTGGACGAGATCGCGGCCGTGGGCTACGTCTACACCGAGCTCGGACCGCAGGGGTTCATGCCGCAGGACCCGGCCCAGCTCAAGGAGGAGCTGGCGAAGCGCAACCTCACCGTCTGCGGCGGCACGGTCTTCGCCGGCCTGCACAAGGGCAAGGACGCGCTGGACCAGGCGATCGCCGAGTTCGGCCAGGAAGCCAGGCTGCTGGCGGCGGTCGGTGCCGAGTACCTCGTGCACCTGCCCGAGCAGTACACCGACCAGCACACCGGTGCGGCCACGGAGCCCGGCGAGCTCGACCCCGAGCAGTGGAAGAACCTCGTGACCGGCACGGACGAGCTCGCCAAGGTGCTCTACGGCGAGTACGGCGTGAAGCTGGTCTTCCACCCGCACGCCGACACCCATGTCGACACCCAGGACCGGATCGAGCGCTTCCTGTCCGACACCGACCCGCAGCTGGTGAACCTGTGCCTCGACACCGGTCACGTCTCGTACTGCGAGGGCGACAACATCGAGATCATCAAGGCCTTCCCCGAGCGCATCACCTACGTGCACCTGAAGTCGGTCGATCCCGTCGTCCGCGCCCGTGCACTGGCGGAGAAGATGCCGCTCTCGGAGTCGGTCAAGCTCGGGATCATGTGTGAGCCGCCGTACGGCGAGCCGGACATGCCGCCGCTGCTGGAGGAGCTCGGGAAGCTCGACCGCGAGATCTACACCGTGATCGAGCAGGACCTCTACCCGGTCGAGCCGCACATCCCCCTGCCCATCGGCGCGCGCACCGCCGGCTACTACGTCGGCTGCGGGCTCGGCCCCGTGCGCCGCTGGCCCTACTGATCACCACAGACCCACGAACGAGGGAGACGAGCCATGACGCTCAAGGTCGGAGTCATCGGCACCGGCATGATCGGCCGTGACCACATCCGCAGGCTGACCGAGGTCGTGTCGGGCGCCGAGGTGGTCGCCGTCAACGACGCCAACGAGGTGTCCGCCAAGGAGGTGGCCGCCGGACTCGCCAACGCGAAGGTCCACGCCACCGGTGAGGACCTGATCGCCGACGAGGACGTGGAGGCGGTGATCGTCTGCTCCTGGGGCCCCACCCACGAGCAGTACGTCGTGGCCTCGGTCGAGGCGGGCAAGCACGTCTTCTGCGAGAAGCCGCTGGCGACGACCACCGACGCGTGCCGCCGCATCATGGAGGCCGAGGTGGCGCACGGTGGACGACTGGTCCAGGTCGGCTTCATGCGTCGGTACGACGCGTCCGTACCGCGCGCTGAAGCAGGCGATCGACTCGGGCGCTGTCGGTGCTCCGCTCATCTACTACTCGGGGCACCGCAACGCGTCCGTGCCCGAGCACTACACGAAGGACATGGCGATCGTCGACACGGCGGTGCACGACTTCGACGTCACGCGGTGGCTGCTCGGCGAGGAGCTCAGCTCGATCCGGGTGCTCGCGGCCAAGCCGAACAGCCACGGCGGCGAGCTCCAGGACCCGCTGCTGATGATTCTCGAGACGGAGTCGGGCGTCCTGGTCAATGTCGAGACCTCCGTCAACATCCGCTACGGCTACGACATCCGTGGCGAGGTCGTCGGCGAGGACGGCACCGCGGCACTCGCCGACATCGGCCAGGTCGTCGTGCGGAGCAGGAACAGCGTCGGGGTCCGCGTCCCGGAGGACTGGCGCGAACGCTTCATCGCCGCCTACGACGTCGAGTTCCAGGAGTGGATCAACGAGGTCGTCACGGGCACGGCCCTGACCGGTCCCAGCTCCTGGGACGGCTACGCGGCCCAGGCCGTCTGCGACGCCGGCGTGAAGGCGCTCTACAGCGGCGAACGCGTCGAGATCGAGCTCGGCAGCAAGCCCGCCCTCTACTCCTGACCAACCCTGCCACCAGCCAGAAGGACTGCACCATGACCCAGAACCCACTCGGCGTCGCCGTCATCGGCGTCGGCATGGTCGGCCGCGCGCACGCGGCCGGCTACCGGACAGCCGCCGGCCTCTTCGACATCAACGACCGCCCGGACACGCGACTCGTCGCGATCGCCGACGCCTACGAGCCGTTCGCGGTCGATGCCGCCAAGCGGTTCGGCTACGAGCGCTCCGAGACGTCGTGGGAGGCGATCGTCGACGCCCCCGACATCGACGTCGTGAGCGTCGCCGTCGCCAACTCGATGCACCGCGAGGTCGTCGAGGCCCTGCTGGCCGCCGGCAAGCACGTGCTCTGCGAGAAGCCGCTGGCCCCGTCGGTCGAGGACGCCAAGGCCATGGTGGCCGCGGCCGAGGCGGCGACGACCCACGCCGGCATCGGCTTCACCTTCCGCCGGGCGCCGGGGATCAACGCGATCCGCGAGCAGGTCCAGGAGGGCTCGATCGGCGAGGTGCGCCACTTCAACGGCCACTACTGGTGCGACTACGCGCAGAACCCGGACAACCCGATCAGCTGGCGCTACCGCGGCGGCCCGGGCAGCGGCGCGCTGGCCGACATCGGCAGCCACATGATCGACCTCGGCGAGTACGTCTGCGGACCCGATGACCAGCGTCAGCGGCGCGGTCTTCCAGACGTTCACGACCGAGCGCCCCGTGCCCGTCGGCGTGACCGTCGGTCACGCCGGCGGCGAGGTCAGCGACGAGAAGGAGGCGGTCGACAACGAGGACATCGCCACCTTCACCGCGACCTTCGCCAACGGGTCCGTGGGCACGTTCTCGATCTCGCGGGTCGCGCACGGCCTGCCGAACGGGCTCGGCTTCGAGGTCTTCGCCGAGAAGGGGTCGGCGGCCTACGACCTGAACCGGCCCGGGCGAGTTCACCTTCGCCGACCAGGGTCCGGCCGGGATCGTCAACGGCCCTCGCCAGGTGCTGCTCGGCCCGGACCACCCGTACCTCGAGCGTGGCCTGCCGATGGACTTCCCGTCGGTCGGCCACGGGCAGAACGACTTCTTCGCCTGGCAGGCCCGCGCCTTCCTCGACCAGGTGGCCGGGCTCGACCGGCTGCCCGCCGTACCGACGCTGCGGCACGGCCTGCACAACATGGAGATCCTCGCCGCCGTCACGCAGTCCGCACTCAACGGCGGCCAGGCCGTCTCCCTCGCCTGACGCCCACCATCCGCACGATCGAAAGGACCACCCTCATGAAGCTCGGCGCCTACACCGCGTGCCTGCACGACAAGTCCCTCGAGGAGGCGCTGACCATCCTGCGCGACCTCGGCCTGAACAGCGTGGAGATCAACTCCGGCGGGTTCATCGGCACGCCGCACCTCCCGGTCGAGGAGCTCCTGGAGAGCGCGGAGGCGCGCGAGAAGTACCTCGCGATCTTCCCCGAGTACGGCATCGAGCTCACCGCGCTGAACTGCAACGGCAACCCGCTGCACCCCGACCCCGAGGTGCACCACGCCGAGGACCTCAAGCGGTCCATCAAGCTGGCCGGCCTGCTCGGCATCAAGACCGTGATCACGATGTCCGGCCTTCCCGGCACCGACCCGGACGGCAAGCGGCCGTCCTGGACGGTCATCCCGTGGGACAGCGTCTACAAGGAGACCCTCGACTACCAGTGGAACGAGGTCGCGCTGCCCTTCTGGAAGGAGATCCAGGAGCTCGCCGCCGAGCACGACGTCCAGGTCGCGATCGAGATGCACCCCCACAACCTCGTCTTCAACCCCGCCACCATGAAGCGGCTCGTCGAGCTGACCACGCCCGAGGGCGGCAAGAACCACGTCGGTGCCGAGATGGACCCCAGCCACCTGTTCTGGCAGCACATCGACCCCATCAAGGCGGTCGAGGACCTCGGCGCCGCTGGTGTTCTTCGCCGCCGCCAAGGACACGCTGATCCACGAGACGGCCGCCGTCAACGGGGTGCTCGACGACCGGTTCGAGTGGATCCCCGCCGAGGAGAACCCGGTCGGGCTCGGCGGCCGCTACACCGTCACGAAGTGGCCCGAGGTTCCCGGCTGGTCCTTCGTCGCGGTGGGCCGCGGCCACGACGTCGACTTCTGGGCCCGCTTCCTCACGGCCATCTACAAGGTGGACCCTGAGATGCCGGTCAACATCGAGCACGAGGACGCCACGTTCGGGCAGATCGAGGGCCTGAAGTTCGCGGCCGACAACCTGCTCGCGGCCGCCGACCAGGCAGGACTCGCCTGAAGGTGGGTCTGACTGCTAAAGTCAGTATGTAAAGACAAATACGAGGAGGGTTCCGTTGAGGACCATCGAGCACTGGATCGCCGGCAAGACGACCACCGGCGTCTCCGACCGGACCGCTCCCGTCTACAACCCCGCGACGGGGGAGCAGCAGGCCGAGGTCCTGCTGGCGGACGTCAGCGACGTCGAGGCTGCCATCGCGGCAGCGAGCGACGCGTTCGCGGACTGGTCGCAGACGTCGATCAGCAAGCGGACGAAGGTGCTCTTCGCCTTCCGCGAGATCGTCAACGCCCGCGCCTCCGAGATCGCCGAGCTGATCACCGACGAGCACGGCAAGGTGCTCTCCGACGCGCTGGGGGAGGTGCAGCGCGGGCTCGAGGTCGTGGAGTTCGCCTGCGGCATCCCCAGCCTGCTCAAGGGTGACTACTCCGACCAGGTCTCGACCGACGTCGACACCTACTCCTTCCGCGAGCCGCTCGGCGTCGTCGCCGGCATCACGCCGTTCAACTTCCCGGCGATGGTGCCGATGTGGATGTTCCCGGTCGCGATCGCCTGCGGCAACACCTTCGTGCTCAAGCCCAGCGAGCGGGACCCCTCCGCCTCGATGCTGATCGCACGAGATGTGGCAGGAGGCCGGCCTCCCCGACGGCGTCTTCAACGTGGTGCACGGCGACAAGCTCGCCGTCGACACGATCCTGGACTCGCCCGACGTCGCGGCCGTCTCGTTCGTCGGCTCGACCCCGATCGCGAAGTACATCCACGAGCGGGGTACGGCGAACGGCAAGCGGGTCCAGGCCCTCGGTGGAGCCAAGAACCACGCCATCATCCTTCCGGACGCCGACGTGGAGTTCGCCGCCGACCACCTCGCCGCGGCGGCCTTCGGGTCGGCCGGCGAGCGCTGCATGGCGATCTCCGCGGCCGTCACCGTCGGCGACGTCGCCGACCGTCTCGTCGAGGCGGTCAACGAGCGCGCCAGGGCCGTCAAGGTCGGCAGCGGCCGTGACAGCGACAGCGAGATGGGCCCCGTCGTCACCCGCGAGGCGCAGCAGCGGATCGTCGGGCTGATCGGCACCGGCGAGGAGCAGGGCGCCCGGATCGCGGTCGACGGCCGCAACCACAGCGTGCCCGGCCACGAGGACGGCTTCTTCGTCGGTCCCACGGTGATCGACGAGGTCTCGACCGAGATGGACGTCTACACCCAGGAGATCTTCGGCCCGGTGCTCTCCGTCGTACGCACCGACACCGTGGACGAGGCGATCGCCCTGATCAACGCCAACCCCTACGGCAACGGGACGGCGATCTTCACCAACAGCGGCGAGGCGGCGCGACGCTTCCAGCGCGGCGTCCACGTCGGGATGATCGGCATCAACGTGCCGGTCCCCGTGCCGATGGCCTACTACTCCTTCGGCGGCTGGAAGGACTCGCTCTTCGGCGACAAGCACGTGCACGGTCCCGAGGGCGTCAGCTTCTACACGCGCGCCAAGGTCGTCACCGCCCGCTGGCCGCGCAGCGAGCACGCCAGTGACGCCAGCTTCCACTTCCCGACGTCGAAGTAGTCGCGACGCCCGACCTGATCCACCCACCGTCCGCAGGAGAATGACATGAAGATCGCGCTCGACCCGTACATGCTCCGCAGCACCCCGCTGCTCGAGCTCCCCGGTGTCGTGGCCGACCTCGGCTACGAGTACATCGAGCTGTCGCCGCGCGAGGACTTCACGCCGTTCTTCCTGCACCCCCGGGCCGACGACGCGACCGTGAAGGCGTTCAAGAAGGCGCTCGACGGCGCGGGGGTCAAGGTCGCCTCGCACCTGCCGCTCTACCGCTGGTCCGGGCCGGACGAGGACGAGCGCCAGGCCGCGGTGCGCAACTGGAAGCGCGCGATCCAGATGACGGTCGACCTCGACTGCCACGTGATGAACTCCGAGTTCAACGGCCGGCCCGAGGCGGTGAGCCGCTCCGAGGGGCAGTTCTGGAAGTCGATGGAGGAGCTGCTGCCGGTCTTCGAGCGCGAGGGCGTCGAGCTGCGTCTCGAGCCGCACCCGGACGACTTCGTCGAGGACGGACTGGTCGCGATCGACATGATCCGCGGCATCAACTCCCCGCTCGTGTCCTTCCTCTACTGCTGCCCGCACACCTTCCACATGGGCGGCAACATGGTCGAGATCATGGAGTACGCCGGGGACCTGATGACCCAGCTGCACCTGGCCGACTCCTTCGACCACACCGGGTCGTCGGGCCTGCGCTACATCACCAACCCGCCCGGCAACGCCATCCGGGTGCACCAGCACCTCGACATCGGCCAGGGCGAGGTCAAGTGGGACCTGTTCTTCGAGACCCTGAACAAGCTGGGCTTCGGTGAGCGCGACGGCAACATCATGACCTCCTGCGTGTTCGCGTGGGAGGAGCGTGCCGAGGAGTCCAGCCGCTTCATGCGCAAGACCATCGACTCCTACGTGGAGTCCTGGTGAGTGCCGCCCCTGATCGGCAGCAGAGCCTCGAGCTGCTGACCGTCGGCCGGGTCGGCGTCGACATCTATCCCCAGCAGAACGGTCCGCTCAAGGACGTCTCGACGTTCGCCAAGTACCTCGGCGGCACGGCCACCAACGTCGCGGTCGGGGCGGCTCGGCTGGGTCGTCGTACGGCCGTGCTGACGAAGGTCGGTCCGGACGGTTTCGGCGACTTCGTGCGCGAGGCCCTCGAGGGCTTCGGCGTGGATGCGTCGTACGTCGGGACCGCGGAGGGTCTGCTGACCCCGGTGGTCTTCTGCGAGCTCGACCCGCCGGAGGACCCGGGCCTGGTGTTCTACCGGCAGCCGATCGCGCCCGACCTGACCATCGGCGACGACGACGTCCCGTGGGACCTGGTCCGCGACGTGCCCGTCTTCTGGGTGACCGGGACCGGAGCGAGCGTCGAGCCGTCCCGCACCTCGCAGCTCGCGATGCTCAAGCACCGCGGCCGCCCCGCAGCGGGGTCGGGGCGCCACACGGTGCTCGACCTGGACTGGCGGCCGATGTTCTGGTCGTCGCCCGAGCAGGCCACGCGCGGAGTACGACGCGATGCTCGACCACGTGACCGTGGCCGTCGGCAACCGGGCCGAGGTCGAGGTGGCCGTCGGGACCAGCGACCCGCACGAGGCCGCCACCCGACTGCTCGACCACGGCGTCCAGCTCGCGCTGGTGAAGATGGGCGGCGAGGGAGTCCTCGTCGCCACGCCGGACGGCCGCGAGGTCGTCGCGCCCCACCCCGTGGACGTCGTCTGCGGCCTGGGCGCGGGAGACGCTTTCGGCGGCGCCCTCGTCCACGGCCTGCTCGCCGGCTGGGACCCCGTGAAGATCGCCGGCTACGCCAATGCTGCCGGCGCGATCGTGGCCTCGCGGCTGGCGTGCGCCGATGCCATGCCCACCCTGGACGAGCTGCGGGCCCTGGCCGAACCCCAAGGAGGACCCGCGATGACTGTCGCCGACGCACCGCACCAAGCGACCCGCAGACCCCGGCGATCTCCGACGCCGACTGGCGCGAGCTCCTCGAGCGGCGCGCCACCGACCCCGACGCGGTCGCCAAGGCCTACGCAGCTCGCCGTCGCCCGGCGCGGTTCCTCTCCGACCGCGGCACGGTGTTCCTGGTCGCCGCCGACCACCCGGCCCGTGGTGCCCTGGCCTCGGGCGGCGACGCCGATGGCGATGGCCGACCGGCGCTCGCTGCTCGCCCGGCTCGTCGAGGCGCTCCAGCACCCCGACGTCGACGGCGTGCTCGGCACGCCCGACATCGTCGAGGAGCTGCTGCTGCTCGGTGCGCTCGAGGACAAGGTCGTCATCGGCTCGATGAACCGCGGCGGCCTCGACGGCGCCACCTGGACCATGGACGACCGGTTCACCGGCTACGACGCCGCGAGCATCGCCGCGTGCGGTCTCGAGGGCGGCAAGATGCTGCTGCGCATCGACGACGAGGACGCCGGCACCGCCAGCACCATCGAGGCGTGTGCCCGAGCGGTGAGCGAGCTCGCGGCCGCTGGCCTGATCGCGATGGTCGAGCCGCTGCCCTACCAGCGCGACGAGTACGGCACGCTGTTCCTCCGCAAGGACGCTCCTGCCCTGGCGCGCGCCGTGACGATCGCGTCCGGGCTGGGCACCACCAGTGCCTACACGTGGCTGAAGATGCCGGCCTGCGACGACTACGAGACGGTCTTCGGGTCGACGACGCTGCCGTGCGTCGTGCTCGGTGGAGTGCCCAGCACCGACCCGGCCGCCGACCTCGCCTCGTGGGGCCAGACGCTGTCGCACCCGGCGGTGCGCGGTCTCGTCGTCGGACGCACGCTGCTCTACCCGCCGGGTGGCGACGTCGGGTCGGCGGTGCACGCTGCCGCGGAGGTGCTCGACGCCGCGAAGCAGGCGGGCTGACATGAGCATCCACCGACCGTTCTCCGGCTCACCCGCAGCTGCGGGTGAGCTGGTGTCGCTCACGCCGGAGGACGCCGGCTGGGACTGGACCGGCCTTCGCGTCGTCCGGCTCTCGCCGGGACAGCCGGTGCGGCTGGAGACCGGACCCAGCGAGGTGTTCGTGCTGCCGCTGCGCGGGTCGCTCGGCGTCGAGGTGTTCCACGCCGACCGGGCCGGGCTCGACCGAGGCGAAGTTCGACCTCGACGGCCGCGCCAGTGTGTTCAGCGCGGTCACGGACTTCGCCTACGTGGGCCGCGACAGCATCGTGGTGCTGCTCAGCGACGAGGTGGCGGAGGTCGCCGTACCGTCCGCGCGCTGCAGCACCCGGCTCGAGGCCCGCTACGGCGCGGCGGCCGACGTGCCGGTCGAGACGCGTGGAGCCGGTCAGGCGAGCCGCCAGGTCAACAACTTCGGCGTGCCCGGTGTCTGGGACCACGCCGAGAAGCTGATCGCCGTCGAGCTGATCACGCCGCCCGGCAACTGGTCGAGCTACCCGCCGCACAAGCACGATGCGTCCGAGCCGTGCGAGGTGGTGAACGAGGAGATCTACTACTACCGGATCGCCGGCGCCGACCAGGTCACGCCGTCACGCGACGGACACGGCTACCACCGGACCTACACCGGGCCGGAGCACGAGGCCGTCGGTCTCGCCCCTCTCGACGAGACCCTCGAGGTGCGCGACCACGACGTCGTGGTGATCCCGCACGGCTACCACGGTCCGTGCATGGCCTCGACCGGCTACCCGATGTACTACCTGAACGTGATGGCCGGTCCCGGTGAGGACCGCGCGATGGCGTTCTGCGACGACCCCACCCATGCCTGGATCCGCGACAGCTGGTCGGGCGTGGAGATCGACCCGAGGTGCCCGGTCACCTCGGCGCAGGGAAGGACGGACGGCCTGACCCCGTCGTACGACGATGGCGGGCGACGACTCGGAGGAAGCACGATGACCGGAACCATCCGACTCACCACCGCGCAGGCACTGGTCCGCTGGATGATCGCGCAGCGCTCGGAGCTGCTCGACGGCAGCGAGGTCCCGCTGTTCCCGGGCGTCTTCGCGATCTTCGGGCACGGCAACGTCCTCGGCCTCGGCACCGCGCTGCACGAGGCGGGCGACGCAGCTGCCCACCTGGCGCGGCCAGAACGAGCAGGGGATGGCCCTCGCCGCCGTCGGTTTCGCCCGCGCCACCGACCGTCGCCAGGTCATGCCCGTGACCACGTCCGTCGGTCCGGGCGCCCTCAACATGGTCACCGCCGCCGGGGTGGCGCACGCCAACCGGCTCCCGATGCTCCTGCTGCCCGGCGACACCTTCGCCGGCCGCGCTCCCGACCCCGTCCTGCAGCAGGTCGAGCACTTCGGCGACCCCACGACGTCGGTGAACGACGCCTTCCGCTCGGTCTCGCGCTACTTCGACCGCATCACGCGGCCCGAGCAGCTGCTCTCCACCCTTCCCCAGGTGGCGCGGGTGCTGACCGACCCGGCCGACTGCGGGCCGGTCGTCCTCGCGATGCCCCAGGACGCCCAGGTGGAGGAGTACGACTTCCCGCTCACCATGTTCGCCGAGCGGGTCCACCGCGTGCCCCGCCAGCGACCGGACCGCGACGACCTCGCCGATGCCGTCGGCGACGCTGCGCGCGGCCGCCCGGCCGCTGCTCGTCGTCGGCGGTGGTGTCCGCTACTCCGGCGCCGCCGCCCAGGCGGTTGCCTTCGCCGAGGCCCACGGCGTCCCGTCGTCGAGACCGTCGCCGGCCGCACCCTGGTCCCGCACGAGCACCAGCTGTACGGCGGTGCGCTCGGCATCATCGGCGCCACCTCCGCCAACGAGCTCGCGGCCGAGGCCGACGTCGTCCTGGCCGTCGGCACCCGGCTCCAGGACTTCACCACCTCGTCCTGGACCGCGTTCGCATCGGGGGTCCGCATCGTCACCGTCAACGCGGCTCGCTTCGACGCGGTGAAGCACTCGGCCCAGGCCGTCGTGGGCGACGCCCGCGAGACCCTGACCGAGCTGGACGAGGGGCTGGGCGACTGGACGGCAGACGCGGCCTGGGCCGCCGAAGCGGCGCGCAAGCGGGCCGACTGGGACACCCACGTCGACCGGCTGCGTGAGGGCGTCGCCCCTGACGGCTCGCTCACCTACGCCCAGGTCGTCGGCGTGGTCAACGACGCCAGCGGACCGGAGGACTACGTCCTGACCGCATCCGGCGGCATGCCGGGCGAGCTGCACGGCGGCTGGCGCACCGGCATCGTCAAGCACGACGGGTCCTCGACCTCGGGCGCCACGATGGACCTCGAGTACGGCTTCTCCTGCATGGGCTACGAGGTGGTCGCGCCCTGGGGCGCCGCGATGGCGCGGGCGCAGACCCACCCGGACGGACTGGTCACCGCGCTCTACGGCGACGGCTCCTACCTGATGCTCAACTCCGAGCTCTACTCCGCGGCGTTCTCCGGCCACCCCTACGTCTCGGTCCTCTGCGACAACTCCGGCTTCGCGGTCATCCATCGGTTGCAGACCAACCAGGGTGCCGAGGGGTTCAACAACATGCTGGCCGACTCGCGCGGTCCTGGCGCGGACGGCAGCGTGCACGTGGACTTCGCGGCGCACGCCCGGTCGCTCGGCTGCATCGTCGAGGACGTCCCCGAGGGTGCCGGAGTCGACGAGCTGCGGGCGGCGTACGAGCGCGCGCGGAACGCTGCCCGCGAGCAGCGCCGGCCGGCCGTCGTCGTGTGCCGCACCCACTTCTCCACCTGGACCGAGGCCGGCGCCTGGTGGGAGACGGGCGTGCCGGCGTCCCTCAGCGGCCGCGAGTCGTACGACGAGGCGAAGCAGGAGCAGCTCCGATGGCTCTGACGCTCGCGCTCCTGCACCGCTGACCCACTCCCGAAGGACACCCACATGGCACTCCCACGCACCATCAACGTCGGCCTCATCGGCGCCGGCCGTATCGGCACGTCGCACGCCGAGATCATCGCCCGCCGCGTTCCCGGCGCCTCCTTGGTCGCAGTGGCCGATCCCAGGCCCGGCGTGGCCGAGGCCCTCGGCTCCTCGCTGGGCGCCCGAGGCGTGCTCGCTCCCGAGGACATCTTCGGCGCCGACGACATCGACGCAGTCGTCATCGCTGCCTCGTCCGACGCGCACTGCGAGCTGGTGGTCGGTGCCGCGGCCGCAGGCAAGGCGATCTTCTGCGAGAAGCCGATGTCGATGACCCTGTCGGACGCCGAACGCGCCGTCGCAGCAGCGCGTGACGCTGATGTCCCGCTCCAGGTCGGCTTCAACCGTCGCTTCGCTGCGGACTTCGTGGCGGCCCACGCAGCCATCGTCGCGGGCGCGATCGGGACACCGCAGCTGATGCGCTCGGTGACTCGCGACCCGGGACTGGCCAACCCTGGCGGCGTACCTCCCTGGACGGTGTTCACCCAGACGCTGATCCACGACTTCGACGCGCTGTTGTGGTTGAACCCCGGTGCTTCGCCGGTCGAGGTCTACGCGACGGCCGATGCCCTGGTCGCGCCGGAGTACAAGGAGTCCGGCCTGCTCGACACGGCCGTCGTCGTGATCACCTTCGACAACGGTGCGCGTGCGGTGGCAGAGGCGAGCTTCTCGGCGTCGTACGGGTATGACGTGCGGGCCGAGGTCTTCGGCTCGGGCGGCATGGTCACGGCCGGTACGACGGCGCGGACGGCGATGTCGCTCTTCGACTCGACGGGTCGGCACGTCGAGACGGCGCGCGGGGACGTGGACCTCTTCCTCGACGCCTACACCGGGGAGTTCGTGGAGTTCACCGATGCCGTCCGCGAGCGCCGTGCTCCCTCGGTCACGGGGGAGGATGCCCGTCGCGCCCTGGGCGTTGCCCTGGCGTGCATCGAGTCGGTCAAGGCGAACGCACCCGCGAAGGTCACGCCATGACGTTCACGCTGGCGGTCTGCGCCGAGATGGTCCATCGCGACCTGCCACTGGTGGAGCGGGTGGAGCGGCTCCACGCGCAGGGCTTCGCCGTGGAGATCTGGGACTGGACGAAGAAGGACCTCTCCCAGCTGGCCGCGACCGGTGCCCACTTCACCTCGATGACCGGCTACGTCGAGGGCGACCTGATCGACCCCGACGGGGCCGACGCCTTGGTGCACACGGCAGAGCTCTCGATCGAGGCGTCGCGAGTCCTGGGCAAGCCGAACCTGAACCTGCACGGGACGGGCCTCGACGGGGACGGCCTGCCGGTCCAGCCCGTCGAGGCCGTCACCGGTGAGATGTGGCTGGCCGCCCGGGACACGCTCGGCAGGATCGCCGACCTCGGCAAGCAGCACGACGTCGTGTTCACGCTGGAGAACCTCAACGTGACGGTCGACCACCCGGGAACGCCCTTTGCGAGAGCGGAGGACACCCTGGCCCTGGTCAGGGCGGTCGGGAGCCCGCACCTGCGGATGAACCTCGACCTCTACCACGCCCAGATCGGCGAGGGGAACCTGATCGAGCTGGTCCGGCGGGCGCTGCCGTGGGTGGGCGAGATCCAGGTGGCCGACGTACCCGGCCGGTGTGAGCCCGGGACCGGGGAGATCAGCTACCCGGCGATCGCCCGGACCCTCGATGCCGTCGGTTACGAGGGTGTCGTCGGCATGGAGGCGTTCGCGAGCGGCGACAGCGATGCCGCGGTCGAGGCCTTCCGGGACGCCTTCACGGTGTGAGCTACCCGTGCTGGCGCGACGTCGTACGACGAGTGGCGTAGCTGTCCAACAGCGTGGCCAGGTCCTCGGGCGCGGCACCTGAAGCGAGCGCCTCGGTGACGATCTCGGCCTGGGACCTGGGAGTGAGTCCGCCGACGGGCTGGTCGAGGTCGAGGTTGGTGGGGAACGGGTAGCCCTCGGCGGCGGCAGCGAGGGCGTTGTGCAGCGCCGACTCCGGGAGGCCTGACGCCTGGCGGTCCAGGAGCACCGGGTACACCGCGCGGGTCACGAGGTCGCGGTCCACCGACTCCATCGCGCGACCGAACGCCGAGGAGACCTGGAGCAGGTTGGCGACGCGCTGGATGTCGGTCGAGACGTTGGTGCCCGCGCCGTGGAAGAGGGCGGGGTTGAAGAAGACCGCGTCCCCCTTCGCGAGCGGCAGCTGCACGTGGTTCTGCGCGAAGTGCTCACGGAACTCGGGGAGCCGCCAGGCGAGGTAGCCGGGGAGGTACTGGTGGGAGTAGGGCAGGTACATCGTCGGGCCGCTCTCCACGGGCATGTCGGAGTGGGCGACGGCACCCTGCAGGGTCAGCACGGGCGACAGCTGGTGGACGTGGGTCGGGTACCGCTCGACGACGTCGTTCTCGAGGAACCCCAGGTGGTAGTCGCGGTGCGGTTCCTGCGCCTGGCCACCCGGGACGTACGACGTTGACCTGGAGGTGACCTGGTAGCCCGGCCCGAGCCAGGCCCGGGACAGCAGCGCGATGATGTCGTTGGCGTAGTAGTCGACGAACGTCCCGGGGTCGCGCACGGCCAGCTTCTCCAGCGCGTTCCAGACGCGGTCGTTCGCGCCGGCCTTGGCGAAGTGGTCGCCCACGGGGCCGCCGTCGGCGCGCTCCTCGGCGATGATCGCGTCGAAGGCAGCGGTCGCCCGGTCGACGGGTGCGACGTCCGCGAAGGCGCCACGGATCGCCACGACGCCGGGACCGTCGGTGAGTGCGCGCACCAGCTCGGCGGCGACCGCCTCGTCACCGTCGCGCCGGCCGACCTCGTCACGAAGGCGCGCGGCGTCGTAGACCAGCACGTTGTCCACGACGTCGGCGGCCAGTGGGAAGTCGGCCAGCTGGGTGCGCTGAGCGACGATGCGGACGAACTCGTCGAGGTCGCAGTCGGCGGTCCGCAGCCGCGCCGCGACGGGGGTCAGGAACGGTGATACGGACATGACTTGCCTCCGGTGGTGACGGGTGGTGCCTGTCAGACTAGGTGGGCCCTGAGGCACCAGGATCGCGGAAGTTGCCTCAAGACCGCCTCATCGGTGAAGCGGCGCGATCGGGTCCGGAGGGAGGCGAGGATGGGAGCACGTCGTCAGCATCGGGTGGTCGACATCGCGAGGCAGTCCGGGCTCAGCCGGGCCACGGTCGACCGCGTGCTGCACGGCCGCGAGGGGGTCCGGCCGGAGACGGTCGCCCAGGTCGACCAGGCCATCGCCGAGCTCGAGCGCCAGCACGAACAGGTCCAGCTCTCCGCGCGGACGCTGATCCTCGACCTGGTGATGCAGTCCCCCGACCGGTTCGCCAGCGCTGCCCGCGACGCACTCGAGACCGAGCTGAGAGCGCTGCGCCCAGCGGTGGTGCGCGCCCGCTCGCGGCTGAGCGAGCACAGCGACCCGGCGGCAGCAGCAGCGGTGCTGGACGACATCGCCCGTCGCGGGTCGGACGGGGTGATCCTCAAGGCCCCCGACACACCCGAGGTCGCCGCGGCAGTCGACCGGCTGGCGAAGGCGGGCATCCCCACCGTCACGTTCGTCACCGACGTCCGCTCGAGCCACAAGGCGGCGTACGTCGGGGTCGACAACCGGGCGGCCGGGGCCACGGCGGCATACCTGATCACCCAGTGGGCCGGGCTCACCGGCGGCGTGCTCGTGACGGTCAGCCACTCGTCGTTCCGCGGGGAGGAGGAGCGCGAGATCGGGTTCCGCGAGACGCTGGCCGAGCTGGCTCCGCAGCGCAAGGTCCACGAGGTGACCGACACCGACGGGCTCGACCGGACGATGCTCGTGGCGGTCCGCGGCGCCCTGGCGCTGCACCCGGCGATCGACGCGGTGTACTCCGCGGGAGGCGGGCAACCGGGCCACCCTCACCGCGTTCGACGAGCTCGGCATGACACCCACGGTGTTCGTCGCGCACGACCTGGACGGCGACAACCGGGCCCTGCTGCGCACCCGACGCATCTCGGCCGTGCTGCACCACGACCTCCGCGCCGACATGAGGCGCGCCTGCCGGCTGCTGCTCCAGGCAGGCGGCGTCATCCCCGGTCGGCCGGGCACGATCCCGTCCCAGGTGCAGGTGGTCACGCCGTACAACGAGCCCGCGTACCTGCTGCGGTCCGACGACCTCTGATCAGTCGAGCAGCCCGCGCAGGTACTCCACGCTGGTGCGGACGTCGGCCACCGGTCCCTCGCCGCGCGGCTGCTCGGTGAGGATGGTGTCCTGCTCGAGCGTGTACCAGCCCTCGTAGTCGTTGGCCTGCGCAGGTGCTTCACGATGGCGGCGACGTCGACGTCACCGCTGCCGAGCGGCCGGTACATCCCGTCCCGGACAGCCTCGGTGTAGGTCAGGCGCCCGTCCTGGACCTGCCTGGCGAAGGCCAGGTCGACGTCCTTGAAGTGCGTGTGCGCGATGCGGTCGGGGACCTGGCCGGCCAGCTCCGCCGGGTCGGTGCCACCGATCAGGAGGTGCCCGGTGTCCAGGCACAGTGAGATCGAGGAACCCTCGAGCACCTGCTGCACGTCGGGACTGGTCTCCACCATCGTGCCCACGTGCGGGTGCAGCACCGCCCGGATGCCGTGCTCGCCGACGCGAGCCGCCACCCGGTCGAGGTTGCGGAGCAGCCGCTGCCAACCCGCGTCGTCCAGCTCGGGACGGGAGTCGTAGCCCGCCAGCCCGAGTCGGCGGAGAGCACCATGACGTCGGCCGCCGTGGCGACGAAGCCGGGCAGCAGCCGCTCCAGCTCGACCATCGGGTCGACCTCGGCCCGGTGCAGCACGAACGGGGTGAAGCCGCCGACCGCGGTGAGGCGATGGGTCGCCAGACGTCGCGGCCAGGGCGCGTCGGGTCGCGCGGGCAGGAAGCCGTCCGGCCCGAGCTCGGTGGCGGCCAGGCCGACCTCGCTCATCTGGGAGAGGACCTGCTCGGCGGGCGAGCTGGTACCCCCAGCCGGGGACCTCGCAGACCCCCCAGCTGATGGGCGCTCCGGCGATGCGGGCGTGCTCGTTCATCGTGTCTCCTGTGCGTGGTGTCTGTCGGTCCGGGTGCTGATCAGCCTGTGCGGGGTGCCAGTCGGCGTTGGCCAGTGCCGCGGGTCGGCGCCCGGTCAGGACGTCGGCGACGCCCTGCGCTGCTGCGGCGAAGGTGGCTCGCGTGGCGCCGGCACTGAGTCCCATCAGGTGGGGTGCCAGCACGACGTCGTCGCGGTCGAAGACCGGATGGTGCTCCGGCGGCTCGGTCTCGAAGACGTCGAGGCCCAGTCCGGCCAGCTGCCCGCGCTCAGGGCGGCGTGGGCGGCGTCGAGATCGAGCAGGCCACCGCGGCCGCAGTTGACGAGGACCGTTCCCGGCTTGCAGACCCGGCGAGGAACTCGGTGTCGACGAGGTGGTGGGTCTCGGGGGTCATCGGCAGGTGCAGGGTGACCACGTTCGCGCGCCGTCGTACCTCCTCCAGGGTGACCACGTCCGGCTCGGCCTCGGCGACGTACGGGTCGTAGGCGAGCACCGTCATCCCGAACGCGCGAGCGAGGTGGGCGACCCGGCGGCCGATGCGTCCGTAGCCGATGATGCCGATCGTGGCGCCCTCGAGGTCTCCCATCGAGATGCCGCCGCGCTCGGACCAACGCCCCTCGGCGACGCAGGCTGTCGCGACGCCCAGCCGCTTGACGAGGTGCAGGGTCATCGCCAGGGCTCCCTCGGCGACCGCGTTGGTCCCGGCGCCCGGCGTCACGACGACGGCGATGCCACGGCGGGTGGCCCCGGCGACGTCGACCCGGTCCACGCCCACGCCGGTTCGCGCCACCACCTTCAGCAGCGGCATCCGGTCGAGCAGGTCGCTGTCGACGAGCGCATCGGCGCGGGCAATCGCCCCGGTGGCCCGCTGCAGGTCCTCGGCTGTGGGGCTGGCGACGAAAGTCGCGTCTGCGGGGCAGGTGCTCGTGGACGAGCTCGGGCGCCACCTCACCCAGCGCCACGACGACGTCGGTCCTGGAGATCGTCGTCATGCGGGCTGCCCGGCCGTGCGCAGCTCGGCGACCACCGCGTTGGCGAGGATCGTGGTGTCCGAGCCCGATGGCCAGGAACTGCCAGCCGGCAGCGGTCATCGCGGCCGCCGCGGCGCCGTTCGCCACCAGCATCCCGCGGCCTTGCCGTGCTCCTGGGCGGCTGCGAGCACCCGCTCCAGTGCCTGGAGGTAGACGGGCGCCGCGAGGTCGCCCGGGACACCCAGGGCCAGTGACAGGTCGCGCGGCCCGACGAAGAGCACGTCCACGCCGTCGAGCGCGGCGATCTCCTCGACTGTCGCGAGCGCCTCGGCGGTCTCGATCTGGACGACGCCGAGCACCTCGTCGTCGGAGCGGTCCAGAGCCGAGGCGTCGAGGCCGTAGTGGCACATGCGGTTGTACGTCGCGACGCCGCGATCGCCGAGCGGCGGGTAGCGCAGGTGGCGCGATCGCGCTCGCGGCGTCCTCGGGCCCACCGATGCGCGGGAACATCACGCCGGTGGCACCGAGGTCGAGCAGGCGGCCGGCCCGGATGCGCTCGGTCGACTCGGCGCGGACCACGGTCGGCACGCCGTACGAAGCTGCCGCGGGGACCACCCCGCTCGCCTGCTCCTCGCCTCCGCCACCGTGCTCGAGGTCCAGCAGCACCCAGTCCACTCCGGCGGCGGCACACACCTCCGCGGTGACGGCTGTTCCGGCGCCGAGGAAGGTGCCGTACGTCGTCTCTCCCTTGCGCAAGCCGGGCCTTGAGGTTGCCCCGGTCCAGGGCGTAGCCGGGGTGCTCATCCGTGCCACCGCTGCGTCTCGAGGCCGGTCTCGTACGCCGTGCGCACCTGCGCGACGGTGTCGGAGTCGGAGACCTCCGCCGGAGCGACGTCCCACCAGCAGCCCGCCGACGGGCAGGTCGGCGTGGGGGATGACGGGGACCACGATGACCACCGGGCGCTGCTCGTCGCGGGTGTCCTCGAGCGCCGAGCGGACCTCGGCCGACGTGGTCGCCCGGATCGCCCGTGCGCCCGAGCCCGGCGGCGACCTGGACCAGGTCGACGTCCAGGTAGTCGCCGGTCAGCCCCGCGGGCTTGTCGGCCTCGAGCTCCAGCGCGTCCTCGCGGTAGCGGAACTCGTTGGCGAACTCCTGACCCATCGTGAACATCTGCAGCCGGTGGATGACCTGGTAGCCGTGGTTCTCCGGCACGACCAGCGTGAGCGGCAGCTTCTCCTGGGCGGCGGTGACCAGCTCGGTGGGAGCCATCAGGAAGGTGCCGTCCCCGAGGAAGCGAGATGACTCGTTCCGTGGGATCGGGCTTCGCCATCCGTACGCCGATCGCCGCGGGGATCTCGTAGCCCATGCACGAGAACCCGAACTCCAGGTGGCACTCGCGACCTTCGGTGGCGTCCCACACCTTCAGCAGGTCGCCGGGAGGCCCCCCGGCGGCCGCGATGATCGTGTCGCCGGCCCGGGCGTGCTCCTGGAGCAGCCCGATGAGCTGGGCCTGGGTGAGGACCGCGTCGGTGTCGGGGATGAGGTCGGACGTCTGCTCGCGCAGCTTCTCGATGTCCGCGACCGCGTCGCGCGTCGAGGGCCGCGGCGCGGACCGGAGCCCAGGCCGACGTGGCGGTCTCGACCCGCTCGCGCCAGAGCCCTCGCCGACGGGCTGCCCTTCGCCCAGGGCGGCGGCCAGCGCCGCCAGGGTCAGCTTCGCGTCGCCGAGGACCGAGACGGCACCGAGCCGGTCACCGTCGCGTGGGTCGATGTTGACGCTGGCGAACCGGACGTCGGGGTTGGCGAACAGCGACTGCGACGCTGTGGCGAAGTCGGTCAGGCGCGAACCCACCGTGACCACGAGGTCTGCCTCCCGGGCGATCTCGTTGGTCGCAGGGTTGCCCTCCAGGCCGATGCCGCCCAGCTGCCACCAGGCCCGCGTGACCGGACCGCGCCCTTGCCGGCGAAGGTCTCCGCCACCGGTATGCCGACCTGCTCGGCCAGCGCCTCGAGCTCGGCGGACGCCTGGGAGTAGTGCACCCCACCGCCGGCGATGATCAGCGGCTTGCGCGCCTCCCTGATCAGGTCGGCGACAGCCGCGACCTCCAGCGGGTCCGGCAGCGGCCGGCGGATGCTCCACTCGCGCTCGGCGAAGAACTCGACCGGGTAGTCGTAGGCGTGCGACTGCACGTCCTGGGGCAGGGAGAGCACCACGGCGCCGGTGTTGACGGGGTCGACCAGCACCCGCATCGCCGCCGGCAGTGCGGTCAGCAGCTGCTCGGGGCGGGTGATCCGGTCGAAGAAGCGGGAGACGGCGCGGAAGGCGTCGTTGACTGTGGCGTCCGCCTCGACCGGGTGCTGGAGCTGCTGGAGGACCGGCCCCTGGCGGCGGGTGGCGTAGGTGTCGCCGGGGAGCAGCAGCACCGGGAGACGGTTCACCGTCGCGAGCCCTGCGCCGGTCACCATGTTGAGCGCGCCGGGGCCGATCGAGGCGGTGACGGCGAGTACGGCGTGCCGGTGCGAGGCCTTCGCGAACGCCGAGGCGATGTGCACGAGCGCCTGCTCGTTCCGGCCCTGGATGAAGGGCAGCTCGGCGGCGTACTGGTCGAGCGCCTGTCCGAGCCCGGCCACGTTGCCGTGGCCGAAGATGCCCATCGCCGCCGGGACGAGGCGGCGTCGGTGTCCGTCGACCACGCTGTACTGCTTCGACAGGTAGAGCACCAGTGCCTGTGCGCTGGTCAGGCGGAGCGTGCGGTTGCTGGTCATGTCTGTCTCCTTGCGTGGTCACCACGGTCACCATGGGCGGCCGTGGAGGACGATCGTCTTCGTCCTCGGTCATCTCCGAGACGGCAGCGCGGAGGCCTTCCTTGCCGATGCCGGAGGCCTTGAGCCCGCCGTAGGGCATCAGGTCGGCCCGCCAGAGTGGAGTCCAGTTGAAGTGGATGACGCCGGCGTCGATCTGGCGCATGGCGCGCACGGCGCCGCCGATGTCACCGGTGAACACGCCGGCTCCGAGGCCGTAGCTGGTGGCGTTCGCCTGCGCGATCGCCGCTGTCCAGTCCTCCGCGGTCGAGATGGCCACGGCAGGCCCGAACAGCTCCTCCTGGTTGAGCGGCGCCACGGGTCGACGTCGTCGACCACGGCAGGTGCGACCAGGGCGCCCTCGCGCTCGCCGCCGGTCAGGAGCCGGGCGCCCCCGTCGACGGCGGCGCTGATCGCGGACTCGACCCGCCGGGCCTCGGACTCGGTGATCAGGGTGCCGACGCGGGTGTCGCTCAGCGAGGGGTCCCGATCCGGAGCGCCTTGACCTTCGGCACGAGTGCGTCGACGAAGTCGCCGTGCACCGACGGGTGCGTGATGACGCGCTGGACCGAGATGCACACCTGACCGGCGTTGATGTAGCCGCCGACGGCGACGGCGTCGGCCGCGGCCTCGATGTCGGCGTCGGGCAGGATCACCACGGGGCAGGAGGCACCGAGCTCCAGCGACAGCTTCTTGACGCCCGCCGTGCGCGTGATGTGCTCGCCCACACCGGTGGACCCGGTGAAGGACACCTTGCGGACCCGCGGGTCGGAGACCAGCGCGTCGCCGAGCACACCGCCGGGCCGGTCAGCACCGAGAGCACTCCCTGCGGGCAGGCCGGCGTCCACGAACACCTCGGCCAGCGCGAGCGCGGTGAGCGGGGTCGTGCGTGCCGGCTTGAGGATCACGGCGTTCCCGGCGGCGAGCGCCGGAGCCACCTTGTGCAGGACCAGCAGTGACGGGTAGTTGAACGGCGTGATGGCGACGACGACCCCGCACGGCTGGCGCAGCGTGAACCCGACCTTGTCCAGGCCGGTGCCGCGGTTGGCGTCCAGGGGCAGCGTCTCGCCGTACAGCTGGGTGCCCTCGTAGGCGGCGAGACGGATCATGTCGCCGGCCCGTCCGACCTCGCCACGCGCCTCGGTGATGGTCTTGCCGTTCTCGGCCGAGAGCAGCGTCGCGATCTGCTCGGTCCGTTCCTCGACGAGCGCCGCTGCGCGCATCAGCACGTCGAGCCGTGCGTGGGCCGGGGTCTCGCGCCAGACGGCGGCGCCGTGCTCGGCGGCGGCGAGCGCCTTGTCCGCGTCGGAGGCATCGGCGATCGCTGCGTGCCCGACCACGCGGCCGTCGTACGGCGAGCGCACCTCCTCGACCTGCCCGACCGCCCCCGGGGTCCAGGCACCGCCGATGAGCAGCCGGCCGGTCGTGCTGTCGGTCATCGTCGCGGTCATCAGAGCGTCACCCAGCGCTGGTCGGCGGCGGAGCGCAGGGCGGCGTCGGCCAGCCGTGCGGCCCGGACCATGTCGGTGATGGTGGCGCCCTCGGACTTGCCGGAGGCGATCGAGGCGAGCAGGCGTTTGGCCTCGATCACCTTGAGGTCGTCGTAGCTCAGCGGGATCGCGGTGTCGGGCTGGAAGGCGCCGGACTCGCCGTCGGCCGGGCCGACGATGTGGGTCGACCACGACGCGGCCTGGTAGTCCTGGTCGAGGCACAGGCGCAGCTCGCCCATCCGGCGGAAGTCCCACGAGAGCGCACCGGTGCTGCCGTGGATCTCGAGGCTGTAGGCGTTCTGCTCTCCCACCGAGGCGCGGCTGGCCTCGAGGGTGCCGGGCGCGCCGGAGGCGAAGCGCAGCAGGGCGAGCACGTGGTCCTCGTTCTCCACCGGGAGCCGGGGGCCGTCACTGCCGCGGGAGAAGTGGGACGCCGCGCCGCCGGACGGCCTGCGGCCGCTCGGTGATGAACGTCGAGGTCTCGGCCAGCAGCCGGTCGATCGGGCCCACGACGTACTCGACCAGGTCGATCCCGTGCGAGGCGAGGTCGCCGATCACACCGCTGCCGGCCAGCTCACGGACGAAGCGCCACGTCAGGGCGCCGTCGGGGTGGGCGCAGTAGTCGCCGAACATCTGCACCCGCACGTGCCGGACCTCTCCGAGTCGACCGGAGGCGATGAGGTCGCGCGCCAGCTCGACCGCGGGCGCGTTGCGGTAGTTGAAGCCGACCGCCGAGGCCACGCCGGCCTCCTCGATCGCGGCAGCGATCTCCTCGGTCTCGGCGAGGTTGCGGCCCGCGGGCTTCTCGACCCACACGTGCTTGCCTGCGCTGGGCGGCCGCCACCGCGACGTCGCGATGGGTGAAGTTCGGTCCGGCGACGCACACGAGGTCGATGTCGTCTGCGGGCCACGAGCTCGCGCCAGTCGGCGGTCGTGAACGGCACGCCGAACACGTTGCGCGCGTAGTCCAGCCGGCCGTCGTCCGCGGTGTCCGCGACCGCGACCAGCCTCGGCGCCACGTCGAGGTCGGGGTAGTGCTGGAGCACCCGGGTCATGGCCTTGGCGTGGACCTGCCCCATCCAGCCGAAGCCGACGATGCCGACGTTGATGTCCTGGGTCATCGGATCTCCTCGAGCCGAACGGGCCGGTGCTCCCGGAAGGAGACCGGTGGCGGCCTCCGCGATCAGCGATGCCTCGACCGCGTCGGCCACCGTGCAGGGAGAGGTCCGGGTGCCGGCGACGACCTCGGTGAACGCGGTGAGCTCGGCGCGGAAGGCGTCGGCGAACCGGTCCATGAAGAACTGCCAGGGCTCGTGTGCCGGGAACGTCGACGCCGGCGTCGGCCGAACGCAGCGGCAGTCGCTCGTCCAGCCCGGCAGCGACGGAGTCCTCGCTGCCGAGCAGCTCGAGACGTACGTCGTGGCCGCGACCGTTGGCGCGGGTGTTGGAGACCACCGCGAGCGTCCCGCCGCTGAGCGTGAGCACCGAGGTCGCGGTCTCGGCGTCGCCGGCCTCGGCGATGTAGTCGATCCCCTGGGTCGAGCCGACGGCGTACACCTCCACGACCTCCTGCCCGGTCGCCCACCGGACGAGTCGAAGTCGTGGATCGCGCAGTCGTTGAAGATGCCTCCGGAGCCGAGGATGTAGGCCTCCGGCGGGGGTGCCGGGTCGAGCGTGGTGGAGCGGACCGTGTGCAGGTAGCCGAGCCGGCCCGCGAGCAGGTCGTCGCGCGCGGCGACGTAGGCCGGGTCGAAGCGACGCGGGAAGCCGATCTGGACCGGGACGTCGCTGTCGGCGAGCTCCGCGGCCAGGGCGACGGCGTCCTTGCAGGTCTGGGCGACCGGCTTCTCGCAGAACGTGGGGATCCCGGCCCGCACGCAGGCGCGGATCAGGTCGGGGTGGGTGGCGGTCGAGCTAGGCGATCACCACGCCGTCCACGCCGGCGGCCAGCACGTCCGCCGGCTCGGCCACCGTGGTGGCGCCGATCTCGCGCCCCGACGGCTTCGGCGAGCGCGGGCACCGCGTCGCTGATCGACGAGCTCCTCGACCACCGGCAGCGCGGCCAGGTTGCGCGCGTGGAAGGCGCCGATCCGGCCCACGCCGATGAGTCCGATGCGCATGTCTCTACCTCTTCGTTGCGTGGTGGGTGGTCACTCGTGGGCGCCGGGAACCATCTGGTCCCAGTCGATGACGGAGCCGGTCACGACGCCGCTGCGGTCGGAGAGCAGGAAGACGACGAAGTCGGCGATCTCGTCGACCTGGCCGAGCTTGCCCATGGGCAGCGACGCGGCGGCCTTCTCGAGCCAGCCGTCCTCGGCGCCGTGGAACTGGCGCTGGATGGCGTCCTCGCCCTCGGTCTCGGTCCACCCGATGTTGACGCCGTTGATGCGGATCCGGTCCCAGCGGTGCGCGAACGCAGCGTTGCGGGTGAGGCCGACGAGGGCCGACTTCGAGGCGACGTACGGCGCGAGGTAGGGCTGTCCGCCGTGGGAGGACATCGTGATGATGTTGACGATCGACCCGCCCTCGCCCCGCGCGACCATGTCGCTGACCGCGGCCTGCATCAGGAAGAACGGCGCCCGGGCATTGACCGCCATGTGCTGGTCGAACAGCTCGGGCGTGGTGTCGAGCAGGGTGCCGCGCGTCGTCAACCCGGCGCTGTTGACCAGGCAGTCGACCCGGCCGAAGTGCTCCACGGTCGCCTCGACCGCGGCGACGCACTGGGCCACGTCAGCGGCGTCGGCCGGGACGTAGAGGGCACGGGTCGCCGGCCTCCGCGAGCCCCGCGACGAACTTCTCCCCGACATCCTGGCGTCGGCCGGTCACCGCGACGTCGGCGCCGTTGCGCGCCGCCGCAGTCGCGACCGCCGCACCCAGACCCTGGGTGCCGCCGCTGATCAGCACGACCTTGCCGTCGAGCAGGCCGTCGGTGAGCTCGGTCATCGTGGGACTCCTCGGGAGACGTGGTCAGCAGCGGATCTGTGTGACCCCTGACACAAGAACGGTAGGGGCGGACGATGCCTGGGCTGAGTGCCCGAATGACTCAAAAACGCCTCAGGCGCACGACCCTCCGCGCCCGGCCCATCCCGATCTCGGGCGCGACGCGGCCTTTGGGACCTCAGATCGATGGCCCGCAAGGCCTTTCGCAGGGGCCGTGGCTTCCACGAGGATGGGTTGCGGGGAGGGCACACCCATGGCTGAGCTTCCGCTCGTTCTCGCGGGACCAGTACTCCGTCGTGTCGACAGTGGCCGGGTCTGTGTCTGGATCGCCCTGAGCAAGCCCGGCAACGTGACGGTCACCGTCTTCACCGGTCGGGTGAAGTCGACCGGGAACGGCACGGCCGACGGCCCCTCCATCGGCACCCAGACCAGGGCCACTCGCACGTTCGGCGCGAACCTCCACGTCGCCCTGGTGGACGTCGACGCTGCGGGGATGCCGCCGTTGACCCGGCACTCCTACGACGTGGTCGTCGAGGCGGGCGGGGAGACCAAGGGACTGAAGGCGCTCGAGATGCTGAAGGACGCGCCGACGCTGAACACGCCGCGGGCACTCGCGCTGGGTTACGCCCCGGACTTCCTGCCGGGCTTCGTCACCGCTGCCGCGGACATCGAGGACCTGCGCCTCGTGCACTCCTCGTGCCGGAAGTCCAACGGTCCCGGTCCGGATGCGCTGGCGTGGCTCGACGACCGGATCGAGGAGGGCCTCTCGGATCTCGACAAGGCGCCACAGCAGCTGTTCCTCACCGGTGACCAGATCTACGCCGACGACCTCGGCGGGGTGCTACTACCGATGCTGGCGGACCTGGCGAAGGACATGGTCGGGACGGAGCAGCTGCCCGTCGGCGGATCGAACCTGGAGGCGACCTACGAGCGCTTCCCCGCACTGCGTCGGCAGAACGTCGTGCGCGGGCTCGGCCGCCTGACGACGACGGACGGCGCCAACCACCTGCTGACGTACGGCGAGTTCGCGGCGATGTACTGCGCTGCCTTCAGCCCGACCGTCTGGCGGACGCTCCGGGACCCCGGAAGCCTGTTCACCCCGCCGGCCCCCGACGCGACGCTGACCCTCCTGACCGACTTCGAGGAGTGCTTCGGGTCCACCGACGAGTGGAAGGAGAAGAAGCTCATCGCGGTGAACGACGAGGGCACCCAGGTCGAGCAGTGGCGCGACGCCGTACCCAAGGTCGCGCGGGCGTTGGCCAACGTGCCGACGTTCATGATCTTCGACGACCACGAGATCACCGACGACTGGAACATCTCCGAGAAGTGGCGGCGCCGGGTCGTGTCCGCGCCGTTCGGCCGGGCGATCCTGCGCAACGGGCTGATGGCCTATGCCGTCTTCCAGGCCTGGGGCAACGACCCCGACAAGTTCCGGCACGAAGGCAACCCACCCGAGTCCGAGTGGCACGCCAACGAGAAGCTGCTCGCTGCGCTCACCTCCCACGTCGGAGCGATCAGCGCCCCGACCGCCGCGACGCTGGACAAGATCGACGCGTTGCTCGGGCTCGACAAGCCGGTGACCAACCCGAAGGCGGAGTTCAGCTACGCGGTCTCCGGGCCGAAGTTCAGGGTGCAGGTCCTCGACACCCGCACCCGACGGACCTACAAGGGCGCCGGCCACGCACCACCCAAGCTCCTCGGCGGTGCTCTCGACGCCCAGCTGCCGAAGGGCCCGTTCACGGACGAGCGCGAGCTGCTGGTCGTCGTCTCGCCCGTTCCGGTGCTGTTCCCGCGCATCTTCGAGTCGCTGCTGCAGCCCGTGGCGGCGCTGGCCTTCGACCTGAAGACGCACATGTTCGGACGCGAGGACCTCACCGCGCCGTGCAAGGTCACCGGCCTCGTGGGCAGCGAGCACAAGGACATCGAGGGTTGGCGCGCCGACGAGGAGCACCACGAGCAGCTCCTCCGACGGCTGGGCACCTACCGCCGTGTCGTGGTGCTCTCCGGGGACGTGCACTTCGCCAGCACGCTCACCCTCGACTTCTGGGGCAAGGACGACGAGACGCTCGACTCCCGGATCGTGCAGTGCACGTCGTCCGCCGCGCGCAACCAGCCCGGCGACGACATGCGTGGACTGCTGCGGACGCTGCGGATCGGGCAGCAGCTGCTGCGCGGGGTGCCGGCCGAGCGGATCGCCTGGGAGGGCGACCACGGCGTGGTGCTCCCCGCCGGCGCGTCGATCCGTCCCGGACGACGTGGTCGTCTGCGGCGCAAGCCCGCGATCCTCCCGGCCCAGGGCTGGCCGGCCGGTACGACGACGAGCAAGGCACCCGACTGGCGTTGGCGGCTCGAGGTCGTCCGCGACGAGCGCCCGAAGTCGGCCCTGCCCGCGGGAGCCCCCGTCGTCCCGGTCCTCAGCTGGAACGCCGGCGACAAGCTGGCGTCGTACGCCGAGATCGGCGCCAGCCACCAGACCGTCGCCCTCGACCCCCGGGACCCGGTGCGGCTGATGGTCTTCCGCAACAACCTGGGACTGGTGTCGTTCGCCCGGGACGGCACGGACTACCGGGTCGCCCACACCCTGCTGTCGAACGTCGACGACGAGACCGGAGACGAGTTCACCGAGCACGCCGTCGCCTTCGTGCCCACACCCATGCCGGCCGCGCCCGTCCTGAAGGCGGAGTGATGGCTGAGGACAAGAAGAAGAAGCGGAACGTCTTCCAGAAGATCGCGGACTTCTTCAAGTCGGTGGTCGAGTGGGTCGAGGAGACCTTCTCCGACCCGGCGATCGCCACGGAGACGCGCGAGGACCTCGGGCTGAACACCGACAACCCCGCGACCCCGGCGGCCGTCGATCCCGCCGTGAAGCAGAAGATCGACGCCTTCCTCGCGAAGGAGGACATCGACGAGATCGCGCTCGCCGCGACGATCGTGGACATCAAGGCGCTGGCCGACACGATCCTGACGTTCGCCGAGGCGGTGAAGGCGGACGGTGTCGACGAGTGGGACGTCTTCTGGCTGATCTTCAAGCTGTGGGTGGCCGACTCCCTGCGGGTGCGCAACCCCAGCGCCTATGCCCTGTGCGTGCTGTTCGGCCTGATCCTCGAGGACGACGAGCTGCTCCCCCAGCTGGACCCGGCACCGGTCACCCGGCTGCTCAAGGGCGAGGCAGACGAGGACGACGCCGAAGCCCTGGTCACGCGTCTCTCGGCCATGGCGGGCACCCTCGTCGTCGTGCTCGACCAGATGGTGAAGCCGGTCGGCGGCACCATCGACGCGATGTACGGCTGGGACCCCGAGCCCGGCTCCGCCCCCGAGGCGTCGGTCGTCGCGTCGCGCGCCCTGAGCGTGGTCTTCCACATCCCCGGCGCGACCGGGGTGGCGCCGATGCTCACCCTGATCGCCGTGCCGAAGGCCGACGGCGGGCCCGGCCTGATGGTGGGGATGGGCGCGCGGCTGCGCATCGAGCACGAGACCGAGTCGGCGACGTACACCACCGACCTCGGGGCCTCGGGCGCCTTCTCGATGTCGTTCCGGTTCTCCACCGACAACCCCGACTTCCGGGTCTTCGGACCCGGTGTGCCCACGATCGACATCGGGGTGACGCCCAAGACCAAGGAGGGTGAGCCGTTCCTGGTCTTCGGCACCAGCAACGCCACCAGGCTCGAGATCGGCGGCTTCTCCTTCGGCGTCGAGCTCGGCGCCGACAAGGCCGGCTTCAAGACCTACCTCCGCAAGGGGAAGCTGGTCATCTCGCTCGGCGACGGCGACGGCTTCCTGTCGAACCTTCCCGGCGGGAAGGTCGAGGTGCCCTTCGACCTCGGGCTGATCGCCGACACCGGCCACGGCGTCCGCTTCGACGGCGGCACCGGCCTCAAGGTCGACCTGCCCGTCGCGGCGTCGATCTTCGGCGTGTTCGTCATCCAGTACATCGCCCTCGAGCTCACCCTCAGCGGCGATCCCAAGCTGGAGATCCGCGGCGGCTTCTCCCTCAAGCTCGGTCCCTTCCAGGCCTCGGTCGACCAGATGGGCACGGCCCTCGACCTCGCCGCTCTCGCACGCGACATCGACGACGTCAGCGACTTCGTGACGTTCCTGCCGCCGAAGGGCATCGGCCTCGCCCTCGACGTCGGACCGGTCAAGGGCGGTGGCTACCTCTTCATCGACGCCGAGAAGGGCGAGTACGCCGGCGCGCTGGAGCTGAAGATCTTCGTCTTCAGCATCAAGGCGATCGCCCTGATCACCACCAAGCGGCCCGACGGGTCCGAGGGCTGGTCGCTGCTGATCTTCGTGTTCGGCCAGTTCCGCGTGCACATCGCCTTCGGCATCTTCTGGACCGGCCTCGGCGGCATGATCGGCCTGCACCACCGGGCCGACCTCGACGCGCTCACCGCGGGGATGAAGACCGGCGCGCTCGACGACGTCCTCTTCCCGGAGAACCCGGTGGCCGACGCCCCACGGATCATCGGCCGCTACAAGCAGCTCTTCCCGATCGAGTCCGACAGCCTGCTCCTCGGCCCGATGCTCGAGCTCTCCTTCTCGCAGCCCCCGATCGTCTACGTGCGGCTCGGGCTGATCTTCGAGGTCCGCAACGCCCTCGGCGGCGACGAGCCGGCCGAGCTCACCAAGGTGATCCTCCTGGGTCAGCTGCTCGTCCAGCTGCCGCCCAGGGAGCTCGGCGTCCCGGCGATCGTGAAGCTGCTGGTCGACGTCGTCGGGTTCTACGACGACGTCGAGAAGTTCCTGCTGATCCGCGCTCGGCTGCGGGACTCGTTCGTCGGGATCGAGGGGTTCGCCAAGCTGGACCTCACCGGCGAGATGGTGCTGGCGATGCGCTTCGGTGACGACCCGTCGTTCGTGCTCTCGGCCGGAGGCTTCCACCCGGCGTTCAAGGACGTGCCTCGCGGCGTACCGGCAGTCCTGGAGCGGATGGCGGTCTCGTTCGGAATCGGTCCGATCAAGATCCGCAACGAGAACTACTTCGCGATCACCAGCAACAGCGTCCAGGGCGGCTGCAAGATCGAGGTCAAGGCCGACATCTCCGTCGCCTCGATCCAGGGCCACCTCTCGTTCGACGCGCTGCTCTACCTCACCCCGCGGTTCCGGTTCCTCGTCCAGCTCGAGTTCGTGGTGAAGCTCGAGGCACTCGGCGAGAGCTTCGCCTCCGTCACCGTGCGGATGTCGCTCGAGGGGCCGGGGGAGTGGCGGGCCAAGGGCTACTTCAGCTTCGGCATCCTCTGGTGGGACGTCGAGATCGGCTTCGACGAGAGCTGGGGCAGCGCCCCTGCCGTCGAACCGGGCACGACGAGTGCCGCCGAGCTGCTCCGCAGGGAGCTCGGCGACCCGACGCGGCTCCTGCCCGGCCCTCCCGTCGGAGGCAACTCCCTCGTCACGCTGGCCGAGCCACCGTCCGGCCAGACGCTGGCGCACCCGCTCGGTCTGATCACGATCGCGCAGAAGGCGGTGCCGCTCGACGTGCAGATCGACCGCATCGGCACCAAGCTGCTCGACGAGGGCACACCGACGTTCTCGATCCAGGGCGTCACCGTGGGGGGCGACGCCACCAGCGCCAGCGAGCCCGTGACCGACCACTTCGCGCGTGGCCAGTTCATGGAGCTCACCGAGCAGCAGAAGCTCGAAGGGCGCTCGTTCGAGACGTTCACCAGCGGCGTCCGGATCGGGTCGACCGACTACACCGTCTCCACCGCCGGCACCACGGTGAAGGCCGACTACGAGGTGGAGATCCTCGAGCCGGAGCCGGTGCTGAACCTGCACTGGAAGGTCGGCCTGACCTTCCGTGAGTCGATGGCCAGCGACGTGGCGATGGCACTCGTGGGGTTCGGCGCCGCGGCGGGCTCGGCGCGCGCGAAGTCGGAGGCGCTGCAGCGTCGACGTCGGGAAGGCAGTGCTCCGCGAGGCGCCGATGGCGGTCGTCGACGCCGGCCCCTGGCCGAGTCGATGACCGTCATCGCCGGGCCGCGTGTCGTCGGAGGCCATCGCGTCGCAGGCGGCCCGCGCCAGCGGCGGCTTCGTCGTCGAGGCGTTCGAGGTGGCGTCATGACCGACACCGTCTACCGGTTCCTGCCGTGGTCGCGCCGCGGCCTGGCCGCCGCCATCCCCGGAGCGAACGACGGCACGCCGATGCCGGCGCGGGCCAAGGTCGACATCGAGGTCGTCGTCGCCGGCGCGGGTGCGGTGCCGACCTCGACGACGCTGAGCGGGCCGGGAGACGTCATCGGCCTGGACCCGACGGTCATCGTGCGCACCATCCCGCGGCCAACTCGACCAACGTCGAGCCGAACTACCTCGCCGCCGTCGACTTCGACAACCCCGAGCTCCCGTGGCTGTTCACGCCGACCGGCGTCCCGGCGTCGGGCACCTGCGGCCCTGGCTGGTCCTCGTCGTGGTCCGCGACCGTCCCGGGGTCTCGGTCACCGTCCCGACGGGCGCCTTGCTGCCGCAGCTGAGATCGAGTCCGGTGCGTCGGGCGAGCTGCCCGACCTCGCCGACTCCTGGGCCTGGGCGCACGTGCAGCTCCTCGACGAGGACGCCGGCAGCACGCCCGAGGCCGTCGGCCAGGCACTGGCTGACCACCCGAACCGCAACGTCTCGCGGGTGGTCTGCCCGCGGCGGCTCGAGCCGGACACCCGCTGGATCGCCTGCCTCGTGCCCGCGTTCGACGCCGGGGTGGTCCGTGGCTTCGGCGGCACGCCCAAGCCGGCCGACCCGCTGAAGCCCGCGTGGACGGCCCCGGACAGCATCAGCTCCCGGTCTACTTCCACTGGCGCTTCCAGACCGGCCCGCAGGGCGACTTCGAGTCGCTGGCGCGGCGGCTGAAGCCGTACGAGGCGAGCGCGCGCATCGGCCGGGTCAAGATGCACGTCGGCGACGCCTCGCCGTTCGTCGACCTGCCGGACGGGCGACCCCGGCCGGTTCCTCGACATGGACGGCGCGCTGCAGGCGCCGGCCATCGCCCGGTCGACGGCCGAGCCGCCGTCGCCGACCCGCGCTCGGTGACGTCCCGGAGCCGCTGCGCACGGGTCTGCAGGAGGTCACCCGCGTGCTGGCCGACGCCGCCGACGGGAAGCTCGACGGCCAGTCGCCGGGTGACGGGGAGGCACTCGGTCCTCCGGTGTACGACGGCGCGCACATCCGGCGTACGACCGTGACGGACTCCGACCCGACCTGGTTCCGCGAGGTGAACACCGACCCGCGCAGCCGGGTGGCGGCCGGCCTCGGCGCGGAGGTGATGCGGACGTACCAGGAAGACGTGATGGAGGCCTGCTGGCAGCAGGTCGGGGACGTCCTCGCGATCGAGGCCGCGCTGTCGCGTGCGCGGCTCAGCCTCGAGGTCGGGCTGCGGTTCCGCGACCGGCACCTGCTGCCGCTGCCCGAGGCCAGGCTGTTCCAGATCGCCGTCACCCCTCGCGGACCGGACCCTGCTCGGGGGCCAGACCCTGCCCCGGCGATCGGCCCGACCTCGTTCCCGGACCGGACGCCGACGGCGCCATGCGGCGCTACACCGCTGCGACCGGTCGGGTGCTGGCCGGCGTCGCCCGCAGGGCCGCCCGCGAGGGGGTCACGGTCGGCGTCCGCGCGGCCGGCGAGACGCTCGTCAAGACGCTGGCGGCAGGACGCCCGACGTCGACGCCACCCGGTTCCCCGTCCTCGCGGTCGACGGACTGCCGAGCACGATGCCCCCCGCCGTGGACGAGGGCGTCGAGCTGACCAGGTTCGGGGTGGGGCTCACGATCGACAAGGCCAGTGCGGCGGCGCTGGGCAAGGCCTCCAAGACCCTCACCTCCGCACCCGTGGTGTCGGCGAAGGACATGCTCGTCCCTCGCGTCGACCCGCGCACCGACGGCCTGCTGACCAGCGCGCACCTCAGCGCGGCGCGCGAGGTCTCCTCGGTCCAGCTCGCGGGTGTCGAGCGGCCGCTCCTGACCGACGTGCTGGGGTCCTCGTCCTCGGCCGTCATCGACGCGGTGCGCCTGACCGTCGCCGAGCGTCCGGGCAACGCGGGCTTCGTCATCGAGACGGGTCAGACCATGGTGGTGCGACCCCTCGGGCTCCGGGCCGGCGGCGAGATCGTGGTGCTGACGCCGCCCGGTCAGGCCAACGTCGTCATCGCGCGCATCGACCCGCGGCTGCGCGGCAGCGCTTCCGAGATCGGGGAGCTGGTCGGCCGTCTCCCGCAGGGGTCGATCGAGCCGCTGCTCGTCCGACGCGGTGGGGTGATCGTGAACCCCGTCGAGCTGGAGCTGCGTCCCGGCGGGAGCGTGGGGGAGATCCTCATCGAGCCGGTGGGTGGCGTGGTCGGAGGAGCCGGCGGCGGGCCGGTGGTGGTGCAGCCGGACCGTGCGGGGACCACCGTCACCATGCCGCCACTGGTGAAGAGCCAGGCCGTCATCGCGCGCTACGAGTCCGCGGTCAGCGAGATCAGCACCCGCACCGTGCTGGCGGTCGACCCGACCGTGCCGGACCTCGTGTCCTTCGCGATCTCGCAGGCGGTCGTGGCGACCATGGAGCGGAGCAACCCGGCCGTCGTACACCCCGCGCGGCTGGGCACGATGCTCACGATCGGCGGGCACAAGCTGACCGACCTGTTGCTGGAGCCCGAGCTGTTGCCCGGGTGGAGGCTGCCGCAGCACTTCGACCGGGTGATGGCCTTCCCGAAGCTCGACCTGCCGGCGTACACCTATCTGGCGGAGTACGACCGGACCCGGTTCTGCCCCGGCGTCGACGAGGTGCCGCCGGAGTCCATCACGCTGCTCGAGACCAACCCCCGGTTCATCGCCGGGTTCATGGGCGGACTCAACCACGAGACGAACAAGGAGCTGCTCTGGCGCAGCTATCCCACCGACGGACGGGGTACGCCGTGGCGGAGGTTCTGGAAGCGCGTCGACAACGGTCCGGACATCTTCGAGATCCACACCTGGGGTCGGCGCAGCGTCGCCGGTCGCAACCGGGACGACCTCCCCGCGCAGACCTCCGACCCGCTGGGCAACCTGGTGCTGCTCCTGCGTGGTGACCTGCTGCGTCGCTACCCGAGGACCATGGCCGTGGCCGTGCGGGCCGAGACGCAGCACAAGCCGAGCGCCGACCCCGCGGACCTGCGGACGCCCGTGTTCGCCGGTCAGTTCGACCCGGACGTGTCGTTCTTCGGCTTCCCGCTGGTGAGCTCCGACCTGACCACCGGTGAGGGCTGGTTCTTCGGACTGATGGAGCCGGTGACCGAGCCGCGGTTCGGGTTCGACGAGACCGTCGGCCGGGAGACGGCGAACCCGGGCACCTGGAACGACGTCGCGTGGCCGGATCTCGGCGTGACTCCCGCCGCGCACCTCCTCGTGGGCCAGCTGTCGGCGTTGGGTCTCAGCCCGTCGGTCGGGCAGGCCGATGGCATCGCTGCCGCCCTCTTCCAGCGGCCGTTCAAGCTGCTCGTGCACGCCGACCACCTCGTGAAGGGGGTGTGACGTGCCGGACCCGGACATCACCTCGAACCTCGGAGCACTGGCTCGTTCCCGCGCCGAGCTGACCGACCTCGACCGGACCACCGAGGAGCTCCGGATCACCCGCGCCGAGCTCCTCGCCGAGCAGACCCGGTTGCTCGAGGCCGGGGCGATCACCCGTGCCGAGGCCCTGGCCACCCGGATCGACCGCACCGACGAGCGGATCACCGATGCGCACAGTCGGCGGGACGACCTGCTCGGCACGATCGGCGGGATCTCCGACGAGCTGATCACCGTCTTCACCCCCGAGAGCCTGGTGGCCACCCTGGACGGTCGGCGACCCGTGGCGATGCTGCCGGTGCGGATCGAGACCCGCTTCGCCTCGACCACCAGGCTCCGCATCCGCGTGTTCCCGGACCAGCTGCACATCGACGGCCACGACCCCGCGCTGACCTCGGACGAGAAGAAGGGGGCGAGGTGGTACTGGAAGCAGCGGTGGCGCGCCGGGCTCGACGACACCGAGGCAGCGACGACGGCGTGGCAGGGGCTGACCTCGAAGTTCCGGCCCGGTCGCGCGGCGTACCTCGTGAAGGCGATGACCCCGACGAACACGCCGTCCGGGGGAGCGCCGTCCTTCCCCGACGTACCTGCGCGGGAGTCGTCGTGGAGCAGGGCGCCGATGGCGACCGTGCTGCCGGACCGGTTCTGCGTCGTCGGTCTCGCCAAGCAGGGCGACGACTGGGTCGAGCGGTTCCGGAAGTGGGGGGAGTTCGTCCCCGACCAGCTCGCGGTCGGCCCGGACCCACGTCTCCTGGGCAAGGCCGAGACCGAGGGCGGGCTGCCGACGGACCCGGGCACCGCGTGGCTGCGCGACCCGAAGCAGGCCGCCGAGCAAGGGGTGCTGATCGAGGTCGAGGACGCCTCGCTCGCCCAGGGAGTCGACCGGTTGGTCGTCCTCGGCGTCGACTGGACGCAGGAGCCGGAGCAGGCGGCGGCCACGCTCGGCACCTTGTTCGACGCCCAGGGCTACTCCGGCCACCTCGGCTTCGTCGCCCAGGGCACGCCGACCAACAACACCTCCGAGAACCGGGCGGGCTTCACCAGCGACAGCGCCGCGGAGGCGGCTGACCTGGACCCGGCCCGGGAGGTGCCTCCCTCCGACGAGTGGAGCGCCGGCCGGCGACTGGCGTCCGCGCTCGGGATGGACCCCGGCTCCTTCGACGACCTGCCTGGTGCCGCAGGACGCGAGCACGCGTGGGCCTCCGCGCTGACCGACGCGCTCTGGCGCAGCACCGCGGGCTACTACCTCTCCGACATGCTCGACCCGCTGGCCGACGACCCCCAGGTCGACGCGAACCTGCGGGAGTTCAGCCGCCGCAACGTCTTCGCCGGCGGTCCGCTGCCCACGCTGCGCGTCGGCGCCCAGCCGTACGGCGTGCTGCCGGTCGTCTCGTCGAAGCGGTACGAACCGGGACGTGGCCAGGCGGAGGCCCTCGTGCACCGGGTGGCGACCCAGATGCGCCGGCTGGTGGGGCCATCCGTCGCCGACGTACCCCACCTGCGCCGGGCGGGGGAGGAGCAGGACGTCGACGCAGTGCTCCTCGCGCTGCTGCAACGGACTCCCGTGCCGTGGACCTTCCGCTTCCGCCCCATCACCGGCCCGATCGAGCGCTACTACGCGAGCATCCGCTGGGACCTGGTCAACGCCTGGCAGCGGTCCTGGACGGCCGCGATGTGGGTGGGGCTCGGCGAGTTCCGCTCCACCCGGCTCAACGAGCTCACCCACGCCAAGGACCACCCGCTGCGCGTGCCGTTGGTCGCCAAGCCCGGCGAGGAGAACCCGATCGGCTACCTCACCGAGGTCGCAGACCTGCTCAGCGACCCCAACGGTCGCACCGCACTCAACCTGCGCGAGGACTCCGTCGCGCTCCTCGAAGCGCTCGCCGCCTGTGCTGCGGTGATGGAGATCGACCGGGCCGGCCTCAAGACGATCCTGGACGTGGTGGGCGTGTCCGCCGCGGAGCTGGTCGCGCTTCCCGCACTGCGCAAGCTCGCCGTGCCGACGCCGTACATGGTGCGCGTCGAGGAGCCCCCGTCGGTGGCCGGTCCGGCCCTGGACTTCAAGTCCGGCCGGGAGCTGGCCGACGCCGTGGTGCCGCAGGTCGACCAGAGCAGGCCGATCGGCCAGGTCGTGACGGGAGCGTTCTTCGACAAGCTGGCCGACATCGGCGTACTGCTGGGTGCGCCGACGGACCCGCACTACTGGCTCGCGCACCAGCAGGTCGCCCTCCGCACCCTCGCGTCCGCGCCGGCCGACGGGTTGGAGTGGGCGTTCCGGGGCTATCTCGACCTGTTCTCGACGCGTCTCGACGCCTGGTTCACCGGCCTCGCCACCGAGCGGCTCAGCACGCACCGCTCCGGATCCCCCGAAGGCGTCCACGTCGGATGCTGGGGCTTCGTCGAGAACCTGCGACGCGACGTCGGCACTGCCGCCGAGAGCCTCGGCTTCGTGCACACGCCCTCCTTGGCCCATGCCGCGAGCACCGCGCTGCTGCGCAACGGTCGGCTGGCCAACCGCGGGAACGACGGGGCGGTCTTCGACCTGCAGGTCACCTCCGACCGCGTCCGGCGCGCGACCTGGCTGCTCGAAGGAGTCGCGCAGGGTCAGCGGCTGGCGGCGCTGCTCGGATATCGCCTCGAACGTCGCCTCCGCGAGTCCGGCGCGCAGATGATGCGCTACCAGATGCCGATGCGCCGCACGGCGCCCCTGCGCGGCCCCGACGTCGCGCCCGACGAGTCCGTCGAGGTGCTCGCCGCCCGCGATGTCGTGGACGGTGTGACGCTGCTCGACCGGTGGCGCGAGGACCCCAACGCCGTACTCACGGCGATCGCCAACCAGGCCGGCCTGGCCTCGCTGCCCAGCCCTGACGGCGGTCTCCTCCGCGCGGTCATCGACGACGTCCACGACAGCTACGACGCGGTCAGCGACCTGCTCGTCGCGGAGAGCGTCCACCAGGCCGCGCTCGGGAACCTCGACCGGTCCGGTGCCGCCCTGTCCGCCCACGACCGGCACGGCCGCGCGCCGGACCTCGACTACGTCGCCTCTCCCCGCGCCGGCGACACGGTGGCGCACCGGGTCGCCATCGTGCTCCAGAAGGCTGCCCTCCCGACGGGGTGGCAGCGGGACGCGCGAGGAGCCGCCGAGCCCCTGCTCGACGCCTGGGTCGGCCAGCTGCTCGGCACGCCAGCCGACTGGAGGTTCGGCGCACTGCTCAAGGCCGGCGACGGTACGACGACCGTGCTCACGCCGGTCTCCCTCGCCGACCTCGGTCTCGGACCTCTCTCCGTCGCGCTGGCCAGCCAACGGACCGGCCAGGACCGGCCGAGCGAGCTGGAGCAACGCATCGGGCTGGCGTTCGCGGCCCAGGTGCCCGCGGATGCCGCTGCCGAGCTGGAGCTCCTGGCCGACCCTCCGGGGGCCTCGGCCACCGGCGGTCTGGCGCTGCTCAGCATGCTCGGCGACTGGGTGGCGAAGCTGACGGCGTCCTCGCCGCTGACCGCAGGGGACTTCGTCTCGGGGGCCTCGGTCGGCCCGGGCATGACGAGCCCGGGATCGGTCGACGTCGCCGAGCTGGCAGCCCGGGTGACGGCCACGCGGACCCGGCTCACGTCGGTCGTCAGCGCGCTCCGCACTGCGACGACCAAGCCGCAGCGCACCAAGGCGCTGCTGGACGCGGTGCCGTTCGACGGTCCCGACGCGATGCCACGGGTGCCGGCCAACCACCCGTCCGCCGCGGCCGAGCTGGCGGCCCAGACCAGTGAGGTGAGGACCCGCCTGGCGGCGCTGCGGACGGCTGTGGGCACCGCGGCGGCCGAGCCGGTGCCCGACGGGGACGAGCAGGTGGCGGCCCGGCACACAGCCCTCCTGAAGGCGCTGCTCGGGTCGGCGCAGCCGGTGCTGCCGAGGTGGACGCTGGCGGCCGCCGCCCCGGTGACCGCCTCGCTGAGGGACCGGAAGGCGCTTCTCGACGGAGACCCGACCACGCCGGCCGCCTGGCTCCAGCGGGTCTCGCTGGTCCGCCCCGAGCTCGACCCGCTGGCGGGACTGCTGACCCACGCCGAGGCGGAAGGCGGCGACGTGGCGGCACAGCTCGGCGTCGTCCAGCTGCCGCACCGGCCGGGGTCGCCGTGGCTGGCGCTGCCCTTCGATGACGCCGGCGCTCCGCCGCACGGGTCGGTGGGGCTGGTGCTGCACTCGTGGCAGCCGGTCAACCTGACCCGCGCGTTCGCCGGGCTGGTCGTCGACGGGTGGACGGAGACGATCCCCGCGGACAAGGAGACGACCGCGGTCTCCTTCCACTACGACGCCCCGGGGGCGCGCGCACCCCAGGCGGTGCTGCTCGCCGTGCATCCGGCACGCAACCCGGAGAAGTGGACCTTCGAGACCCTGCTCGACACGGTCAACGAGGCGGCCGACCTCGCCCAGCTGCGGACCCTCTCCTCCGCCGAGCTCGCGCCGATGGGCTCCTTCCTCCCGGCGCTCTACCTCCCCGACGACTACACCCACGACGTGCCGTCCGTGTCGCTGAAGGACCTGGTGACCAGGGCCGAGGCGCTCGGGGTGCTCAACGTCAACGCCGCCGTGCTCGGGAAGGGGTGAGGGATGCCACCGATCGACCTGCAACGTCTCCTCGAGCTCGAGGCCACCCTGAAGGTGAAGCCGACGGTCGTGACCTACTCACGGCTCGAGCCCGTCAACCTCTCCAGCGGTGACCTGACGCCGGGCCTCGAGGTGCAGATCGCCGACCCGCTGTGGATGGTCGGGCGTCAGTGGCAGTTCGAGGAGCTGCGCGGTGAGGACGGCGGATCTCCCATCCTCGCGGAGGTCGCCGCCGAGCACGGTCCGGTGACGCGCTTCCACCCCGGCACTGCCTCCGGCGACGGGGATGCGGCCGCCACCTCGGTCGACGTACCCGGTCCCGAGCTGCCCGTCGAGGTCGCCGTCGAGGCCGAGGCGCCGTCGGTGCTCCCCGAGCGGGTCCGCACCCACCTCGGTCTGCACCTGGTGCGGCTGACCCGCGCGGCCGGTCTGCCCAAGGCCGTCGCGGCGAAGGTGCTGAAGGCGTACCTGACCGAGTGGGCGTTCAGCGGCGTACCTGACGCGGAGGTGGACCCCACCGGCGCCGCCCGACGCCGGCTGGTGTCCGGACGAGTGCCCGACGGGGCCGCGGCTGCCGCGGACCTGGTCCTGCGACGGGGGCCGGGCGGCAAGGTCCGGAGCCTGCCGCCCTCGATCCGCCAGGCGGCGACGACCGACCCCCACCGGGCCAGGCTGCGTGACGCCCTCACGGCCTGGCTGACCTGGGCCGAGTCGTACGTCGCGGCGCCGATCGGCACGTCCTGGGACCCGCACCGGCTGGAGTACGGCTTCGCCCTCCAGGCCAGCCTCTCGACCGGAGACGTCGTGCTGCGCGCGGACGAGTACGTCGGCGGCACCGTCGACTGGTTCTCCTTCGACGCCGCAGCGTCCCCGCGACTCGGGGCACCCGCGAAGCCGGTGGCACCGACGCCGATCAAGCAGAGCGTGATGCCGACGCCGGTGAGGTATCCCGGCATGCCGAGCGACCGTCTCTGGGCATTCGAGGACGGCAACGTCTACCTCGGAGGAGTGAAGGCCGGGTCGACCGACCTCGCCCGGCTCGCGCTCGTGGAGTTCTCGCTGGTCTTCGGCAACGACTGGTTCCTGGTGCCCTTCGACCTGCCCTACGGCAACGTCGCACGGGTGCACGACCTCCGGGTGGTCGACACGTTCGGCGAGGAGGTCCGGATCAAGCCGTCGCGCGACGTGAGCCGCCCCGGCTGGACGGTCTTCCAGAACACGCCCGTCGACGACGGCTCTCCCCTCGCGGACGTCTTCGTGCTGCCGGCCACCGTGCGGCACGCGCTCGAGGGACCGCCCCTGGAGGAGGTGGCGCTGTTCCGGGACGAGATGGCCAACCTGGTGTGGGGCGTCGAGCGCATCGTGCAGGGTCCGACGGGCGAGCCGGTCCGGCGCGGACTGGTCGAGTCGCGGTCACTGCGGCAGCAGCTGCCCGGTGATCTCGACGACGCGGCCATCGTCTACCGGCTGATGACGCCCGTCCCGGACCACTGGGTGCCGTTCGTGTCGGTGCCCGTGACCGGCGTCCCCGTCAACAGGTTCGCGACCGAGCTGGAGCGCCGGCCGATGGTCCGCTTCCTGTCGGGTGGGACGGAGATCGTGCACCCGCACGGACTCATCCTGCGCGCGGACCCGGACGGCGACGTCGCCGACGATCGCCTCCGAGTCGCGGAGGAGGAGGTGCCTCGCGACGGCATCGTGGTCACCCGCCGCTTCCAGCTCGCGCGGACACCCGGCGGCGGGACCGTGTTGTGGGTCGGCCGACGCAAGGAGGCCGGGCAGGGCGAGGGCAGCTCCGGGCTGAAGTTCGACACCGCGCTCCCCCCGGGCGGGCTCTGAGCTCCCGGCGCTGGGTCACAGCGTGGTCTGACCTGGAAAGAGTGGCGGAGGATAGGGGATTCGAACCCCTGAGGGCTATTAACCCAACCCGCTTTCCAAGCGAGCGCCATAGGCCACTAGGCGAATCCTCCGCCGGTGAGGCTACCTGTTGGTCTCGGTCGCGGAGAAATCGCCGTGGTCCGGTGGGACGTCATACGTCCTGGTTGCCCTGGCGACCACTTCGTATGACGTTCGCCGGGACGTCATACGCCCTGGCTTCCCGAACGACCACCTCGTATGACGTCCTGCGTGCCCAGCCAGCCCGTGCCGATTGGCCCTCGCGAAATCGACCTCCTAGACTCTGGGCCAACCCCCCGTGCGGCGGTATCTCACCGAATCCCCCAGGGCCGGAAGGCAGCAAGGGCAAGTGGGCTCTTCCGGGTGCACGGGGGGCCTCTTCATGCCCGGTTCATGTCCGGGCCCTAGGACGCGCTCGGCTCGAGGTCCCGGACCCGGACGGTGTCCATCAGCGCCGGTGTCGAGTGCTCCAGCAGCTGCTCGTGGGACTGCGGAGTGTCCAGGATCTTCTCCAGCAGCGGGACGAAGGCCTCGGCGTCGGCCCGGGAGCCGAACTCGAGGTCGACGTTGACCTTGTTCGGGTCGGCGACCTGCCGGCTGATCCGGTAGGAGCGGACGCCGTTCTCGACCCGGAACCGCTCGAACTTGTCGAACGCCTCCTGCCAGGTGTCGTAGTCGCGGACGGTGTTCTCGATGTGCAACGTGGTCATGGTGACCTCCTCGTCGGTGTGGTCCCCAGACTGCGGAGTGCGGGTGCCGCTCGAACATCCCGGATCCTGGGGGTCTTTCCCGCCGTACGCTGGGCGCGTGCCGACTGCGTCCTCGAGCCTGGACCGGATCGAGCGGCTGTGCCGCGGCTCGCTGACGGCCAAGGCGCTGCGCGAGGAGGTCGTCGCGGAGGTACGCCGGGTGGTGCCGTCCGACGCCTACCTGTTCTCGCTCACCGACCCGGTGACCTGCGTGGGCAGCTCACCGCTCGCCGACGTCCCGATGCTCCCGTGGCCGCGGCTGCCCGCCCTGATCCGGGCGCGCTACCTGACCACGCTGAACCGCTGGCCCGAGCTCCTCGAGGGCCGGGTGGCCGCCGCGTCCCTGTTGACCGCTACCGACGACGATCCTGCGCGCTCGCTGCTCTGGCGCGAGGTGCAGCGTGACCTCGGTGTGGTCGACGTCGCGGTCACCGCGTTCGGGGACCGGCACGGCAGCTGGGGTTTCCTCGACCTGTGGCGCACCGAAGGTGCGTTCAGCCGTGAGGAGCTGCGCTTCCTCGGCTCGCTGGCGCCGTACGTCGTGCCGGGACTCCGCTCGGCGCTGGCCCGCACGTTCGTCGACACGCCCGAGCAGCTGCTGCCCGTGGGGCCGGCGGTCGTGGTCCTCGGCCCGGACCTCCAGGTGCAGACCCAGACGGCGGGTGCGGCCGCGGCGCTCCTGCAGCTGAACCCGCCGGACGAACCGATGACACCGATCCCCGCGGCGGCGTACAACGTCGCGGCGGCGCTCGTCGCCCTCGAGCACGAGGTCCCGGTCGGCGAGCCGTGGTCGCGCATCCACCTCGGCGGCAGCCGCTGGGTGACCGTGAAGGCCGACCGGATGGGCTCCCGGGACGGAGCGGCGGGGGAGGACCAGCGGGACATCGCCGTCTCGATCGAGCCGAGCACGCCTGCCGAGCGCACCGACCTGTTCGCCCGCGTGCATGGCCTCTCGGCCCGCGAGACGGAGGTCCTCGACCTCCTCGGCCAGGGCCTCTCCTCCCACGAGGTGGCCGAGCGGCTGGTGCTCTCCGAGCACACGGTCAACGACCACGTGAAGGCCGTCCTGGAGAAGACCGGCGCGCGGACCCGGCAGGTGCTGCTCTCGCGCGCCCTGGGAGCCGGCTGAGCCGAAGTCCGAAGCCCGCGGTGGCACCTGCCCGCCTGTCGGCGTCGCTGGTTAGGGTGCCTGTGTGGAGCCCTCCCTCGCCCTGTACCGCCGCTACCGGCCGGAGACGTTCGCCGAGGTGATCGGTCAGGACCACGTCACCGAGCCGCTGCGGGCGGCGCTGGCGAACAACCGGGTCAACCACGCCTACCTCTTCTCCGGCCCGCGCGGCTGCGGCAAGACGACCAGCGCCCGCATCCTCGCCCGGGCGCTGAACTGCGAGAAGGCGCCGATCGCCGACCCGTGCGGGGAGTGCCAGTCCTGCCGCGACCTGGCCCGCGGCGGCCCGGGATCGATCGACGTGATCGAGATCGACGCGGCCAGCCACGGCGGTGTCGACGACGCCCGCGACCTGCGCGAGCGGGCGTTCTTCGCCCCGGTCAGCAGCCGCTACAAGGTCTACATCATCGACGAGGCCCACATGGTGAGCACGCAGGGCTTCAACGCCCTGCTCAAGCTGGTCGAGGAGCCGCCGGAGCACCTCCGCTTCATCTTCGCCACCACCGAGCCGGAGAAGGTCATCCCGACCATCCGCTCGCGCACCCACCACTACCCGTTCCGGCTGATCCCGCCGCGCGTGCTGTCCGACTACCTCGCCGAGATCTGCGACCAGGAGGGCGTCAAGATCGACCCGGCGGCGCTGCCGCTGGTCGTCCGCGCCGGCGCCGGCTCCGCGCGTGACTCCCTCTCCGTCCTCGACCAGCTGCTGGGCGGCGCCGGGACCGACGGGGTGACGTACGACGTCGCGACCAACCTGCTCGGCTACACCCCCGACAACCTGCTCGACGAGGTCGTCGACGCGTTCGCCGCGGACGACGGTGCCGGGGTCTTCGGCGTCGTCGACAAGGTGATCGAGACCGGCCAGGACCCCCGCCGGTTCACCGAGGACGTGCTGCGCCGGCTGCGTGACCTGGTGATCGTCGCCGCCGTGCCCGACGCGCCCGCGTCCGGTCTGATCGACGCCCCCGAGGACCAGGCCGAGCGGCTCGTCGCCCAGGCGGCCCGGTTCGGCAAGGCCGAGCTGGTCCGCGCCGCCGACATCGTCGCCGCCGGGCTCACCGAGATGCGCGGAGCGACGACGCCGCGGCTGCTGCTCGAGCTGATCTGCGCCCGGCGTGCTGCTGCCGGCCGCCGACCACGACGCGCTGGGACTCGACGCACGGCTCGAGCGGCTCGAGCGCCGGGTCTCGGTCGTCGGCGAGCCCGCGCCGGCCGCCCAGCCGGCTCCGCGACTCCCGCGGCCGCCCGCGCCGCCAGCCCGCGCCGCCCAGGCCCGACAAGTGCTCGAGCGCGGCGGAGCCAGCGGTCAGCCGAGACCACGCTCCCGAGCCGGCAGCGCCCGCGCCCGCCGAGCCCCGGCCTCCGACCAGCCTGCCGTGGCCGAGCCGCCTGCCGAGCCGGTGCCCCGACCGCGCCAGCCGGCTCAGCCGGCCGGGGCCGCGGCCCTCTCGCTGGCCGACGTCCGGCGGATCTGGCCCGACCTGCTCGAGCAGGTCAAGAAGATGCGGCGGTTCACCTGGATCCTGCTCAGCCAGAACGCCCAGGTGATCGGGGTCGACGCGACCAGCCTGACCGTGGGCTTCAAGAACGCCGGGGCGCGCGACTCCTTCATCGGCGGCGGCAGCGAGGAGATCCTGCGCCAGGCCGCGATCGACATGATCGGCGCCGACTGGAAGGTCGAGACCGTCGTCGACCCCTGCGCCCAGCCCGGCCCGGAGACCGCGCCGCGGGTGAGCCGGCCGGCCGTCCGAGCCCCCGCGGCCCACCGAGCCGCCGCCCAGCGCGCCTCCGGCCTGGGCGAGCGACGGAGGCCGGCCGCCGCCGAGGCCGCCAGCCCGGCCCGGCCGGAGTCGATCGCGGCGGCGCGCTCCAACATCGCGCCGACCCGCAACGGTGACGAGCCTCGCCGCCGCCCACCGGACCCGACCCCGACGCCGACGCCCACCGCGACGACCCGGTCGCCGACGACGGCTCGACAGCACCGAGCTGCTCGCAGCGCGAGCTCGGCGCCACCGTCATCGAGGAGATCCCCACGACTGACCAGCCCCGAGCCAACGACAGGAGCGACCAGATGAGCGACAGCAACCCCTTCGGCGGCCTCGGCGGCGAGGGCGGCTTCGACCTCAACGCCATGCTCGAGCAGGCCCAGCAGATGCAGGCCCAGCTGGTCGCGGCCCAGGAGGAGCTCGCCGCGGCCCAGGTCGAGGGCACGCGCCGGCGGCGTCGACGTCACCCTCACCGGCACCGGCGAGCTGACCGGCGTCACGATCGCGCCCGGCGCCTTCGACGCCGACGACGCCGACTCGCTGACCGACCTCGGCGACCTGGTCGTCGCGGCCTACCGCGACGCGCAAGGCGCAAGGTCGACGAGCTCGCCCCGCGCGCCCTCGGCCCGCTCGCCGGCGGTGGCCTCGGCGGCGACGACCAGGCGGTCCCCAGCTGCCAGGCGGCTTCGGTGTATGAGGGCGTCCTCCAGGACCTGATCGACGAGCTCGCCCGGCTGCCCGGCGTCGGGCCCAAGGGCGCGCAGCGGATCGCCTTCCACCTGCTGGCGGCCGACCCGGCCGACGTACGCCGCCTCGCCGACGTGCTCGTCGAGATGAAGGCCAAGGCCACGTTCTGCAAGGTCTGCGGCAACGTCTCGCAGGCCGAGCTGTGCCGGATCTGCAGCGACGAGCGGCGCGACCCGACGCTGATCTGCGTGGTCGAGGAGCCCAAGGACGTCGTGGCGATCGAGCGGACCCGCGAGTTCCGGGGCCGCTACCACGTGCTGGGCGGCGCGATCTCGCCGCTCGACGGCATCGGGCCCGACCAGCTGCGCATCCGCGAGCTGATGACCCGGCTGGCCGACGGCGACGGTGACCGAGGTCATCCTGGCCACCGATCCCAACATCGAGGGCGACGCGACCGCCGCCTATCTCAGCAGATTCTTGGCGGCCATGGACTTGCGCGTGACCCGGCTGGCGAGTGGACTTCCCGTAGGCGGTGACCTCGAGTACGCCGACGAGGTCACCCTGGGCCGGGCATTCGCAGGAAGGCGAAACGCTGGTGACTGACACAGAGCTGGACCCGAGCTCGAGGAGTTCGCGCAGCAGATCGCTGACGCCGTCGAGTCCTTCCTCGTCGCGCTCCAGGCGATGTCGCGTGAGGAGAACCCCGGCGACGTCGTACCCCTGCTGCTCGTGGAGGTGAGCCAGATCCTCTTCGCCGGCGCCCGGCTGGGTGCCCAGCAGCGACTTCGCGCCGTCGGCGGAGTACCAGCCCGACGTCGGGCCCGACCCCGACCTCGACGCCATGCGGCTGCGGTTCGCCCGGCTGCTCGACAGCGTCGACACCTACACCTACAACTTCGAGCCCTACGACCCGGAGATCATCGCGCGCGCAGCTCTCCGACGACCTGACCGCCATCGCGACCGACCTGGCCAACGGGCTGCGCCACTACCGCGCCGGCAACGTCGCCGAGGCGCTGTGGTGGTGGCAGTACTCCTACGTCGCCGACTGGGGCAACCTGGCCAGCGCCGCGCTGCGCGCGCTGCAGTCCGTGGTGGCGCACGACCGCCTCGACACCGACTTCGAGAGCGAGACCGAGCAGATCGCCGCCGCCGAGGCCGTGCTGGACGCGGGCGAGCCCGTCGCTGAGCCCACGTAGAATCGTCGGCGGCTCGTGAGGGACGGGCCGGATCACGACCGATCAGTCGAGGAGGGCAGCCGCCGTGGGCATCGTCGTGCAGAAGTACGGCGGTTCGTCGCTCTCCGACGCCGCCGCCGTCAAGCGCGTCGCCCGCCGGATCGTCGAGGAGAAGAAGGCCGGCAACGACGTCGTCGTCGCGGTCTCCGCGATGGGCGACACCACCGACGAGCTGCTCGACCTCGCCGAGGGGGTCAGCCCGCTGCCGCCGGCCCGCGAGCTCGACATGCTGCTCACCGCCGGCGAGCGGATCTCGATGGCGCTGGTCGCGATGGCCATCTCCGACCTCGGCTTCACCGCGCGGTCGTTCACCGGCTCGCAGGCCGGCGTGATCACCGACTCGGTGCACGGCAAGGCCAAGATCATCGACGTCACGCCGGGCCGCATCCCGCCGCGATCGACGACGGCCACATCGTGATCGTGGCCGGCTTCCAGGGCGTCAGCCAGGACACCAAGGAGATCACCACGCTCGGCCGCGGCGGCACCGACACCACGGCCGTCGCGCTGGCGGCCGCGCTCGAGGCCGACGTGTGCGAGATCTACACCGACGTCGACGGCGTGTTCACCGCCGACCCGCGGATCGTGCCCGCGGCGCGCAAGCTCGACGCGCGTCACCTACGAGGAGATGCTCGAGCTGGCCGCGTGCGGCGCGAAGATCCTGCACCTGCGCTGCGTCGAGTACGCCCGCCGCTACGACATCCCGATCCACGTGCGGTCGTCGTTCAGCCAGCTCGACGGCACCGTGGTCGCGGGCAGCATCAACGACGAGGCCCATCAGGAGGCCACCATGGAAGCAGCCATCATCGCCGGAGTCGCCCACGACCGCAGCGAGGCCAAGATCACCGTGGTCGGCGTACCCGACAAGGTCGGCGAGGCCGCACGCATCTTCGACGCGCTCGCCAAGGCACAGATCAACCTCGACATGATCGTCCAGAACGTCTCGGCCGCCGCGACGAACCTGACCGACATCTCCTTCACGCTGCCCCGCACCGACGGCACAGACCGCGATGGAGGCGCTCGACGCGCTCAAGGGCGAGATCGGCTTCGACTCGCTGCTCTACGACGACGAGATCGGCAAGGTCTCGCTGATCGGCGCCGGCATGCGCTCGCACCCCGGCGTCACCGCGAAGTTCTTCACCGCGCTCGCCGAGGCCGGCGTCAACATCGGGATGATCTCCACCTCGGAGATCCGCATCTCCGTCGTCGTCGACGAGGCCGACGTCGACGCCGCCGTCGCCGCGACGCACACGGCGTTCGACCTCGACGCCGACGAGGTCGAGGCCGTCGTCTACGGCGGGAGTGGTCGCTGATGGGTGTCCGCATCGGCATCGTCGGCGCCACCGGCCAGGTGGGCGTCGCCATGCGCCAGATCCTGCTCGAGCGGGACTTCCCGGCCGACGAGATCCGCTTCTTCGCCTCCGCCCGCTCGGCCGGCACGGTGCTGCCGTTCGGCGACCGCGAGGTCACCGTCGAGGACGCCGCGACCGCCGACCCGACCGGCCTCGACATCGCGCTGTTCTCCGCCGGCGCCACCACCTCGCGCGCCCAGGCGCCGCGGTTCGCCGAGGCCGGCGTGACCGTGGTCGACAACTCCTCGGCCTGGCGGATGGACCCCGACGTCCCGCTGGTGGTCAGCGAGGTCAACCCGCAGGAGATCGCCGAACGCCCGCAAGGGCATCATCGCCAACCCCAACTGCACGACGATGGCCGCGATGCCGGTGCTCAAGCCGCTGCACGACGCGGCCGGGCTGATCCGGATGATCGCCTCGACCTACCAGGCCGTCTCCGGCTCCGGCGTCGCCGGCGTCGAGGAGCTGGCCAGCCAGGTCGAGGCGGCCGGCGACAAGGCCCGCGAGCTGTCGTACGACGGCTCGGCGATCGCCTTCCCGGCGCCGGTGAAGTACGACCGCACGATCGCCTACAACGTGGTCCCGCTCGCCGGCTCGATCGTCGACGACGGTCTCGACGAGACCGACGAGGAGAAGAAGCTGCGCAACGAGTCGCGCAAGATCCTCGGCATCCCCGACCTGCTCGTCTCCGGCATCTGCGTGCGCGTCCCCGTCTTCACCGGCCACTCGCTGGCGATCAACGCCGAGTTCGCCTCACCGCTGCCGGTGGCCCGTGCCCGCGAGATCCTGGCCGCCGCCCCCGGCGTCGAGCTCAGCGACATCCCCACCCCGCTCCAGGCGGCCGGCAAGGACCCGTCGTACGTCGGCCGGCTGCGCCACGACCCGGGCGTCCCCGACGAGCGCGGCCTGGCGCTGTTCGTCAGCAACGACAACCTGCGCAAGGGTGCCGCCCTGAACACCGTCCAGATCGCCGAGCTCATCGCCCGAAGGGCGATCTGAGCCGACCGGGTGGAATGCACCGGAGGAGGGCAGCGGGGGAGGGCGGCTCCGCCCTGTCGGCGTCCACAGCGGACCATGAGCCGAGAGGCAACCCGCTTGTCCCAACCACAAGCAGGCGTGAGCCGCCGGGCTGCAGCGGATCAGCGGCAGCTACCGGTGGATGTTGTCGCCCGACCCCTGCTCGACGAAGGTCTCGGTGACCCACCAGGAGATCAGGAACGTGATCGCGGTGAGCACCGGGATGACGAGCAGCATCCAGATCGACTCCAGTGAGCCGAGGAAGAACAGCAGCGCCATCACCGCGACCAGACCCACGCCGAGGAAGCTGGTGCTGGTCGGGTCGGTGATCTTCCAGGCGCGGAGCAGGGCGGCACCCACGAGGACCTGGATGGCCACGACGGCGAGCAGGGCGAACAGGCCCACGCCACCGCAGCTGCCGACGCCGCGGACCGCCTCGCACCCCTGACCGGCGCCCCAGGAGAGGACGACGCCGACGAGGCCGACGACGAGGCCGGAGACGATCACCGCAATGCGGGCGTTGAGCGCGGGCAGCGTGACCTCCCTGCGCTCCTTCGGAGCCTCCGCCTCGGCCGCCTGGTCGGTCTCGTCCGCGAAGAGCGGGGCGCCGACCGCCTGGTCGCCGGCCGAAGCGTCTGCGTCGACCGTCGGGATGACGGTCGTGTGCTCCACGAAGTCAGGTCCGGGATGAGGATCCGGCTCCGGCGTCACCGGGATCGGGTCGGGCGTCGGTTCGACGGGCGTCGGCTCGGGGACCGGCGTCGGGTCCGGCACCGGGCTGGGCTCGGGCACGGGCTCCGGCTCGGGCGTCGGGGTCGGCTCGGGGACCGGAGTGGGCTCGGGGACCGGAGTGGGCTCGGGAACGGGGCTCGGGTCGGGCGTCGGGTCAGGCTCCGGCGTGGGAGCGGGGGGCGGTGGTGGCACCGGGTCGGGGATCGGCTGCACATCGGGGTCGGCGGGGGGAGCGCTCGCCTGGATGGGGGCGGTGTCCTCGACGGCTTGCGGCGACGGTGGCGGCGGGGTCGGAGGAAGCCTCCGGGTGGAGCCCTCGACCGGGGCAGGGCCGGGGCGAGGCGGTGCCGGGGTCGCGACGGCGGGTTCGGCGGCCGTCTCGGGCGCCTCGGCGACAGGCTCGATCTCTTCGGTCGGGAGCCGGCTCGCTCTCGGCCGCCTCCTCCCGCTTCTTCTTCCGACCGCGGCCGAACAGGGACGGGAGTTCGAGGTTCGGCTCGCCGCCGCGCTTCTCGGAGTCCTCGGGCATGGTGCGAATAGTGCCACGGATGGATGCCTCGCACGCGGCCTTCCGCACGCCGGTCTCAGCAGTCGCCGTCGGGCCGACACGGGACATGCAATTGTCACGCGAGTGGCCAGTGGGGCGAGCGTCCGCACCGTGCGTCACATTCGCATGCGCCTGGAAGGCCGCCGTCGTACGCCGACCACCGGGGCCCGGAAAGCCGACTGCCGGACCCGCACGTGGCGGATCCGGCAGTCCAGTGTTTCCTTCGGTCGGGCTGACAGGATTTGAACCTGCGGCCTCCTCGTCCCGAACGAGGCGCGCTACCAAGCTGCGCCACAGCCCGAAGGCGAGGCGAGTCTACTAGAGCGAATTGGGTGCTCCGAACCGGGTTTACGGCGTCGGTCGACCGGGCTTCAGGAGTCCTTCGGGAGCAGTGTCAGCAGGGTTGCCTCGGGGCGGCAGCACAGCCGGATCGGGGCGTACGGCGAGGTGCCGGCGCCGGCCGAGACGTGCAGCCACGACGAGTCCGGGTCGCCGGGCCGTGAGTCCGCGGGGTGCCGGTGCAGGCCCTTGGCGCGGGCGGGTTCGAGGTCGCAGTTGGTGACGATGGCGCCCTTGATCGGCAGGCAGACCTGGCCACCGTGGGTGTGCCCGGCGAAGGTGAGGTCGTAGCCGTCGCGGGCGTACTGGTCGAGCACCCGCAGGTACGGCGCGTGCGCGACCCCCACGCGCACGTCGGCGTCCACCGGAGCCGGGCCGGCGACGGCGTCGAGGTCGTCGTAGGACAGGTGCGGGTCGTCGACACCCACGAACGCGATCGAGGTGTCACCGACGGTCAGTTGCCCGCGCGTGTTGGTCAGGTTGCTCCAGCCGCGCTGCTCGAAGGCCGCGCGCAGGTCCTGCCAGGGCAGCTTCGGGGTGTTCGTGTTGCGCTTGCCGT
>CAVROK010000003.1:0-1229383 GCA_963722835.1 uncultured Actinomycetota bacterium | reverse complement strand
CGAGGTCGAGCTTCTTCTTGTTGTGGGGGCCACGGTCACAGTCTCCGCTCGAACAGGGCGCGAACGGCAGGGGTGGAGCGAACGGTCTCCAGGGCCACCTCGGCGTGGCCGGGGACGAAGCCGTTGCCGACGACCATCGTGACGTCTGCTGCCAGCCCCTCGGCCCCGAGGGCAGCGGCGCTGAACGAGGTCGCCATCGAGAAGAAGATCACGGTGCCGCGCTCGCGGGTGGCCAGGATCGCCCCGCCCTCGCACCCGGGCACGTCCACGCAGACGACGTCACGTCGACCGGTCCGCCCTCCGCGGAGACAGCGTCACGCACCGCCACCGGGTCGCGGGCATCGCAGACCACCACGGCGTCCGCGAGGCCGGCGCCGGGACGGCCAGCTCGAGCCGGTCGCCTCGCCCTGGTCGCGTACGACGCCGAGCGTGCGACGGGCACCGGCCCGTCGGGCGGCGGCCAGGCACAGCGAGCCGGACTTGCCAGCACCCCCGACGACACCACCGGGTCGGCGTAGCCGACCGACGTGCCGCTCGGTCAGGGCCGGGGCACCGCAGACGTCCATCACGGCGAGGGCCAGCGGCGCGGGCAGGTCGTCGGGCAGCCGCGCGGCGATGCGCGGCCGAACAGATGGCGTAGCCGTCGGCCGGGACCTGCTCGCTGCGGCCGTCCCAGCCGGCGAGCTCGTCCTCGATCACCAGCGGGGTCAGCGTCAGGGAGACCAGCGTGGCGACCTGGTCTCCCACGGCGAGCCCGAGCGGGGAGCCCTCCCCCACCTCCTCGACCGTGCCGACGAGCATCCCGCCGGAGCCGGTCACCGGGTTGTGCATCTTGCCGCGGGTGCGCGACGATCTCGAGCACCTCGGCCCGCACCGCGTCCCGTCGCCGTCGTGCTTGCCCTCGAGCTGCCGGAAGAGCGGCGTCGAGGTTGAGCCGCTCGACGCGGACCCGCACCTCGTCGGCGCGGATCACCGGATTGGTGTCGAGCCGGTGGGCGGCCTGGGGCAGCACCCCCGAGGGCTCAAGGACGCGGTGCATCCCACCGGGTCGCCTGTGATGTGCCCCACGATGCCAAGACCTTCCTGTTGTATGCCACATCTAGCGTAAATATTACGGCGATGTGTTTGATGCACCGCAAGTTCGTGTTCCCATGGTGCCATGAGCATCGAGACCTCCATCGCTCGTGTCGAGGGCGCGACCGGCCAGCCCTACCCCTACCGCCGCGTGGAGCTGGTCGAGCCCGACTGGACCCGCTTCCCCGGGTGGAAGGACGTCACCCGCGAGCGAGTGGGAGAGCGCCCAGTGGCAGCGTTCGCACTGCGTGAAGAACCTCCGTCAGCTGCGCGAGCTGCTCGGCGACCTCGTCGACGAGCGGTTCTACGCCGACCTCGAGCGCGACCAGGCGGCACGGGCGACCATGTCGATGCTGGTGCCGCCGCAGATGATGAACACGATGGCGCCGCACGAGCGCCCGCCGGTCCGGGCTCCCTGACCGACGCCTTCTACGCCGACCCGGTCCGGCACTACATGATCCCGGTGTTCTCCGACCGGCGCACCGACTGGCCCTCGCACCCCTACTCCAGCCGCGACTCGCTGCACGAGCACGACATGTGGGCCGCCGAGGGGTTCACCCACCGCTACCCCACCAAGGTGCTGGCCGAGCTGCTGCCGACCTGCCCGCAGTACTGCGGCCACTGCACCCGGATGGACCTCGTCGGCAACTCCACCGCCGACCGTCGACAAGCTGAAGTTCCTCGGCAAGCCGGTGGACCGGCACGCGGAGATGCTCGACTACCTGCGCACGCACCCGGCCGTCCGTGACGTGGTCGTCTCCGGTGGCGACGTCGCCAACATGCCGTGGGCCCGCCTCGAGGAGTTCCTGACCAAGGTGCTGGAGATCGAGAACATCCGCGACATCCGGCTGGCCACCAAGGCGCTGATGGGTCTCCCCCAGCACTGGCTGCAGGCCGAGGTCGTCGAGGGCATGGCGCGGGTCGCCGGCACCGCCCGGGAGCGCGGCGTCGGCCTCGCGATCCACACCCACGTCAACCACGCCAACTCGGTGACCCCGCTGGTGGCGAAGGCCGCGAGGCGATGTTCGACGCCGGGGTCCGCGACGTCCGCAACCAGGGCGTGCATCCTCAACGGCGTCAACGCCGACCCGCACGCGCTGCTCGACCTGTGCTTCCGGCTGCTCGACGGCGCGCAGATCCTGCCCTACTACTTCTACATGTGCGACATGATCCCGAACGCCGAGCACTGGCGGATCTCGGTCGCCGACGCCCAGCGGCTCCAGCACCACATGATGGGCTACCTGCCCGGCTTCGCGACGCCGCGGATCGTCTGCGACGTGCCGTTCGTCGGCAAGCGCTGGGTGCACCAGCTCGCGTCGTACGACGAGGTGCGGGGCATCTCCTACTGGACGAAGAACTACCGCACCTCGATCGAGGCGGCCGACCCCGAGGCGCTGAGCCGCACCTACGAGTACTACGACCCGATCCACACGCTCCCGGCCGAGGGCAGGCGTGGTGGGCCCGTCAGGGCCAGGACCACCTGCAGCCGGTCTCCTGAGCGACGCTCACTCGTCGCGCAGCGGGTGGGCGAGCTCGTCCTGCGGCATCTTCGCCAGCAGGATCGCCACGACGGCGACGACGCCGGGCACGACCCCGGCGATGAAGAACGTGGTGCGCAGCCCGAGCAGGTCGGAGACCGGGCCGGCCAGCGCCATCGAGACCGGCATCAGGCTGATCGAGACGAAGAAGTCGAGCGAGGCGACCCGGCCGAGCATGTGCGGCGGCACCCGGCGCTGCAGCAGCGTCCCCCAGATCACCATCGGCGCGGAGAACAGCACGCCCAGCACGAACGCGGCCGACCACGACCATCCAGATCTGGGTGGCGAGCCCCATCACGATCAGCGGCAGGCAGCCGACGCCCCACAGCAGGTTCATCACCGTCAGGTAGCGCCGCGGCATCCGCACCGAGGCCATCCCCAGCGACCCCAGGGCGCCACCGATGCCGAAGGCCGCCATCACCATGGCGTGGTCGCCCGGCCCGCCGCCGAGCCGGTCCTTGATCAGGAACGGCATCAGCACCTCCAACGGGCCCATCATCACCAGGATCATCAGCGCGGCGAACACCAGCGTGGCCAGCAGCCACGGGGTCCGCACCATGTAGACGAAGCCCTCGCGGATGTCGTGCAGCGCCGAGGCCACCGCACTGCCGGTCTGCTCGGCGTCAGGGTCGCGGCGGACCGGCGTCAGCGGCACCAGGGTCAGCGCGACCAGGCCGAGCAGGGCGAAGCTGGCGGCGACCGCGACCGCGGCACCGGCGGAGACGCCCCGACCACGACGCCCGCGACGCCGGGTCCGAGCGCCTGGCCGAGGGTCGGCCGGACCATGCCCTCGAACCCGTTGACGGCCTGCAGGTCCGCCTCGTCGACGAGCGCAGGGCAGCCACGCCGAGTAGGCGGGGTAGTAGAACGCCATCCCCGCCCCGGTGGCGAAGGACACCGCGGCGAGGTGCCACACCTGCGTGGTGTCGGTGAGCGACAGCAGCGCGACCAGGCTCATGCCGGCGAGCTCGAGGGTCGCGACGCAGAGCAGGATGCGCTTCTGCGGGACGCGGTCGGCCACGACCCCGCCGAGGAGTGCCGGCAGCAGCACGCCGACCGCACCGGCGGTGGAGACGAGGGAGAGCTGGGCAGGGCCACCGCCGATCCGGATGACCTCCCACACCATCGCGACCACCCAGACGCCGGAGGCGAAGGTGGAGAACGCGAGGGCGACGGCCAGCCGCCGGTAGGCCGGGTGCCGGAACGGACGCAGCGCCCGCGGGACTCGCGCCCCGCGCCGGCGGCGCGGGCCGGGGATCGTGCATCGGCTCGTCAGCAGGTCGGTCACGGTCCTCTCCTCGCTCTCGCAGTGTGTAGGTATGGACCGACAGGTTCGGCCGAACTCATCGGTCGACCGTCAGGACGACCTTGCCCAGGGCGCGACGGCCCTCGAGGTCGCGGTGCGCCCGGGCGGCCTCGGCGAGCTGGTACGTCGACACCATCGGGTGCCATTCCCCTCGCCGCCAGCCGCTCCAGCGAGCGGGACGCCAGCCCCGGGATCCCGCCCGGCAGGGCGACCATCCTGGCGCCCAGGCTCCAGCCGACCGTGATGCCGCGGGCGACCACGTCGTCGGTGTCGAAGCGTGTGGGCGAGCCTGCCGAGTAGCCGAACATCACGTGCCGCCCGCCGGGGCGGAGCAGCTCGAGGCTGGTGCGACCGACATCGCCCCCGACGCCGTCGTAGACGAGGGTGACGCCGCCGTCCGTGGCCTCGCGCACGCGGGCAGACCAGTCTGGCTCGGAGTAGTCGGCGACCACCTCGGGCTTCAGCTCCTCCAGCCGTGCCGCGCGCTCGGCACTCCCGGCTGCCGCGACCACGCGTGCACCGGCCGTGTGCGCACCCTGCACCAGCAACCAGCCGAGACCGCCGGCCGCCGACGGGACGAGGACCACGTCGTCGGGTGTCGGCGGTTCGAGCTCCAGCACGCCCAGCGCGGTGCGACCGGTGCCGACCGCCGCGATCGCGTCCGCGAAGACCACGTGGTCCGCCAGCGGGAAGAGCTTGTCGACCGTGGTCACCGCCTGCTCGGCGTACCCGCCCGGCACGAGTCCCAGGTGCGCCACCACCCGTTGACCCAGCCAAGCAGGATCGGCACCGGCTCCGACCCGGTCGACCTCGCCGGCGACCTCGCGGCCCGGGATCGTCGGCAGCTCGGCCAGCGGCATCGGGCCTGCTTCCCCGCGGCGCAGCGTCGTGTCGAGCAGGTGCACGCCGGCGGCGTGCACCGCGATGCGCACCTCTCCCGGCCCGGGTTCGAGGTCGGGCACCTCGTCGAGGACGAGGTTGTCAGCAGGGCCGAACTCGTGGAGGCGGATGGCGCGCATGTCTCCAGCAGACAACCTCTAGTTGGGTTGAGGTCAAGCAGGGATGTGGCGCAGGCAACGGCATGCTGCTGCCCCGGAAGGGGAACTCCTAGCCATGCCGCGACTGAGGACCGTCTCGCCCAGCACGCCGGGCTTCTCCCGACGCCGCGCGGGGAGCGGGCTGGATCTTCCTCGACAAGACCGGGTCAGCGCATCGCCGACCCCGACGAGATCGAGCGGATCAAGTCGCTCGCGATCCCGCCGGCGTGGCAGGACGTGTGGATCTCACCGTACCCGAACGGGCACATCCAGGCGGTCGGCACCGACGACGCCGGGCGGCGGCAGTACCTCTACCACCCGGACTGGCGGACCAAGCGCGACAAGATGAAGTTCGACCGGGTGCTGCAGGCGGCCCGCAAGCTGCCCGCGGCGCGACGCGCGGTGAAGCGCGACCTCGGGCTCGAGGGGATGCCGCTCGAGCGGGCCGACGCGGTCGCCGTACGCCTGCTGGACCTCGGCTACTTCCGCATCGGCAGCGACATCTACGCCGACACGAACGGCTCCTTCGGCCTCACCACGCTCGAGAAGCGGCACGTCTCCGAAGGACAAGGACCGGCTCGTCTTCCGGTTCGAGGGCAAGTCGGGCATCGAGCACAGCATCGAGATCGACGACCCCGAGTCCTGACCGTGCTGGACAGCCTTCGCCGGCGACGCGGCGGCTCCGAACGACTGCTCGCCTACCAGCTCCAGCGCCGCTGGCACGACCTCGACTCCGACGGCGGTGAACACCTACATCCGGGGGCCTCTTCGAGGACCTCACCGCCAAGGACTTCCGCACCTGGCACGCCACCGTGCTCGCCGCTGCCGCCCTCGCGGCCACCGACGAGCCGGGCGACACCAAGCGCTCCCGGCAGCGGGCGATCAAGGGCGCCGTCTCGGAGGTCGCGGAGTACCTCGGCAACACCCCGACGATCGCGCGGAACTCCTACATCGACCCGCGTGTGATCGACCTCTACGAGAGCGGTACGACGATCGACCCCGAGCTGGTCTCGAAGAAGTACCGCTCCCCCGCCGCCAAGCAGCGCACCCTCGAGGCGGCGGTGCTCGAGCTGCTCAGCTAGGACTGGTGTGGTGCACCTCCTGCAGGCCGTACACCGGGGTGTCGATCCCCTCGTAGCGCGCCTTGAGCTGCAGTGCGAGGTACAGCGAGTAGTGGCGTGACTGGTGCAGGTTCCCGCCGTGCATCCACAGGTTCGGCACCTGCGTCGGCTTCCACATGTTGCGCTGCTCGCCCTCCCACGGCCCCGGGTCCTTGGTGGTGTCCGAGCCGAGGCCCCAGCACTTGCCGAGCCGGTCGGCGGTCTCCTGGTCGATCAGGTCGGCGACCCAGCCGTTCATGGAGCCGTACCCGGTCGCGAAGACGACCACGTCGGCCGGCAGCTCGGTGCCGTCCTCGAGCACGACCGCGTCCTCGGTGAGGTGGTCGACCTGGCCCTTGACGAGCTTCACGTCGCCGTTGGCGACCAGGTCCGCCGCGCCGACGTCGATGTAGTAGCCGGAGCCGCGGCGGAGGTACTTCATGAACAGCCCGGAGCCGTCGTCACCCCAGTCGTGCTCGAAGCCCGACTTCTCCAGCCGCTCGTAGAAGTCCTTGTCCCGCTCGGCCATCGCCTCGTAGGCAGGGATCTGGAAGGTGTGCAGGATCCGGTAGGGCAACGACGCGAAGATCATGTCGGCCTTCTCGGTCGTCACCCCGGCCGCCACCGCCCGCTCCGAGTAGAGGTCGCCGAGCCCGATGTCCATCAGGCTGTCGCTCTTGACGATGTGGGTCGACGAGCGCTGCACCATCGTGACGTCGACGTCGTTCTCCCACAGCGCGCCGCAGATGTCGAAGGACGAGTTGTTGCTCCCGATGACGACGGCCTTCTTGCCGCGGTAGGCGTCCGGTCCCGGGTGCGCCGACGAGTGGTGCACGTCGCCCTGGAAGACCTCGGTGCCCGGGATGTCGGGGAGGTTCGGCTTCCCGGACATGCCGGTCGCGAAGACGAGCTGCTTCGGGCGCAGCGTCAGCGGCTGGCCCTCCCGCTCCACCTCGACGGTCCACTCCCCGGTCTCCTCCGACCAGGTGGCGCTGGTGGCCGTCGTACTCGACCAGTAGGGCACCTCCATCACCTTGGTGTAGGACTCCAGCCAGTCGCCGATCTTGTCCTTGGGGGCGAACACCGGCCAGTTGTCGGGGAACTTCAGGTAGGGCAGGTGGTCGTACCAGACCGGGTCGTGCAGGCACAGCGACTTGTAGCGGTTGCGCCACTGGTCGCCCGGACGCGGGTGCTTGTCGATCACCAGGCTCGGCACGCCGAGCTGGCGCAGCCGCGCGCCGAGGGCGATGCCGCCCTGCCCGCCGCCGATCACCAGCGCGTAGGGCTGGGTGGTGCTGCCGAGGCTCTCGGCCTCGTCCTGGCGCTTCTCCTTCCAGGTCTTCCGCTCCTTGTTGGCGCCGTGCTCGGCACCCATCGGGCGGTGCGTCCCGCGCGGCTCCTCGTGCCCCTTGAGCTCGTAGAGCGTGGTCAGCAGCGTCCAGGCCCTGTCCTCGCCGTCCTCCTCCTTCGAGCCGCAGGAGACCGCGCCCTCGACCGGTGCCGGTCTCGTAGACGATCCACGCCGTGACGACGCCGTCTGCCTCGTCGGGCGGCTCCTCGGTCGCGAAGCCGGACGGGTCGGCGTGGTCGAGGGTCTCGGTGAGCAGGTCGGTCACGCCGTCACGACCCTCGACGGTCTTGATGTTCCAGGTGAACGCGATCAGGTCGCGCCAGTAGCTCTCGGTCGCGAACAGCGACGCCGCTGTCTCGATGTCGCGGGACTTCAGCGCCGCCTCGAACCGCGCGAGCCATGCGTCGACGCGAGACTGGGGGTCGCTGGAAGCGGTGTCGGGGGTCTCGAGGGTCTCCCGTTCCGGGGCCTGGGTCATGGTTTCCTCCTTCGCCTAGGCTGGTGTGACCGAGCACACATCGTGGGAACGGCCGGCGACAGGGTTGCAGGAGGTTGCAGTGGCCGAGCAGGAGCTGCACCGCACGCGGGAGGCCGTGCTGACCGGCTCGGGCGCGCGCACGGCCTCCTCCCCGCGTACGACGGTCGCCGCGTCGTGGCGCCGGGTGGCCGCGTGCGGCCTCGAACCGGGCTCGACCCCGGAGATCCCGCCGTTGGACACCAGCGAGCTCGAGCGCCGACGCGCGGCGAGCGAGCTCGGTGAGTTCGTCCCCCGGCTGAGCCAGACCCTCTCCTCGGTGATCGACGCCGGCCAGATGGTCGTCGTCGCCGACGCGGACGGGCGAGTGCTGTGGCGGGTCGGCTCGAGCGGCGTACGACGCCTCGCCGACGGCCTCGGCTTCATCGGCGGCTCCGCGTGGACCGAGGGCAACGTCGGCACCAACGCGATCGGCACCAGCCTCGTGCTCGGCGAGGGCGTGCACATCCAGGGGCCGGAGCACTTCGTCGAGTCCCACACCCGGTGGGGCTGCGCCGCCGCACCGCTCCGCGACCCGTGGTCGGGCCGGACGCTCGGGGTCGTCGACGTCAGCGGCCCGTCGCGCGGGATGCACCCCGCCGAGCTCGCGCTGGTGGAGCTGGCCTCGCGACTGACCTCGATGGAGCTCGTCGACCGGCGTCGCGCCGAGCTCGACCGCCTGCGGGCGAGCGCCGCTCCCCTGCTCGCCGGGATCCGCGGTGACGCGCTCGCCGTGGACAACGACGGCCACCTGGCGGCCGCCGTCGGCTCGCGGATGCCCGAGCGGGTCTCGCTCCCCGACGGGCTCGTCGGCGGGGCCGTGTGGCTGCCACACCTCGGGGCGGCGTACGCCGAGCCGCTGGCCGGCGGCTGGCTGCTGCGCCTCGACGGCGACGTCGACGATGCCGCCACCTCGCTCGCGCTCGACCTCACCGGCTCGCCCCAGGCGCGGGTCACCGGTCCGAGCGGCTCGTGGTCGCGGCGGCTCTCGCCGCGCCACGCGGAGATCCTCGCGGCCCTCGTCGAGGCCGGTCCGGACGGACGGTCGGCCGCCGGTCTCGCGCAGGACCTCTTCGACGACCGCGGACGCGTCGTGACGGTGCGCGCCGAGATGTCGCGCCTGCGCCGCGCGCTGGGCGGCGTGCTGCAGTCAGGTCCCTACCGGATCGCACCCGGCGTCAGCTGCGAGGTGCACGCTCCCCGACGACCCGGGCACGACACTCCCCGGTTCGAGCGCGCCCGTCGTGCTGCACCTGCGGCGCGCTCACCGATGACTTCCCGGTCGGAGCCGGGTCGTACCTGCTGACGGACAACCGACCGAGGAGAGCGCCATGCAGCAGATCATCCCGAACCTGTGGATCAACGACGGCAAGATCGAGGAGGCGGTGGACTTCTACTGCTCGCTGTTCCCGGACAGCAAGGTGTCCAGCTCCGTGGACCACGGCGCCGACGCCGGCGACCTCGCCGGCCAGAAGATGGCCATCTACTTCGAGCTCAGCGGCCAGACCTACGCCGCGATCAACGGCGGGGACACGCGCTTCGAGGCCAACGAGTCGGTCTCGCTCGCGGTGCCGTGCGACACCCAGGAGGAGATCGACCGGTTCTGGGCCGCGCTGACCGAGGGCGGCGAGCCGGGCCCGTGCGGCTGGCTCAAGGACCGCTACGGCTTCAGCTGGCAGGTCTACCCGGCCGTGCTCGACAAGATGATGGCCGACGCCGACCCGGAGCGCGTGCAGCGGGTGACGGCCTGCTTCATGGCGATCGACAAGCGGGCCTTCGACATCGAGGAGCTCGAGGCGGCCTACGAGGGCCGCTGACGCCTCGGCAACCTGGCCCGGGACATGGCTGTGGGCGATGCCACCGTCTCTCGGGTTCCTACCACGGCGAGGAACCCGGGGACCTGTCATCGCCCACGCGGAGAGTCTGCGGCATCACGCACCGAAGCGGCGAAATGTCGGCAGGAATGCCTCGAACCGGTGTAGACCGGACGTCGCCGGTGCTTGCCTCGTGGCGGGAATTCGGTGCAGGTGCTCAGTGCGTCGGGCGGTTCTCGTACGGCGTCGACAGCACGATCGTCGTCCGCGTCGAGACGTTGGCCACCGCCCGCACCCGGGCGAGCAGCTCCTCGAGGTCGGCAGGGGTCGCGACCCGCACCTTGAGGATGTAGGACTCCTCCCCCGCGACCGACCAGCACGACTCGATCTCGGCGATCGACTCGAGCCGTTCGGGGTAGTCGTCCTTCTCCGAGACGTCGAACGGCGTGATGCTGACGAAGGCGGTCAGCGGCTTCCCGGCAGCGGCATGGTCGATGGTGGCGCCGTACCCGAGGATCAGGCCGCGCTCCTCGAGCCGCTTCACCCGCTGGTGCACCGCGCTGGTCGACAGGCCCGTCGCCTTGCCGAGGTCGGTGTAGGACATGCGGCCGTCCTCGGCGAGCAGGCCCAGGATCTTGCGGTCGGTCTTCTCCACGGGTGTGAGCCTAGGGCCTGCGAGCGTGGAAGACTCCTGCTCCGTGACGTCTCGACTGATGCTCCTCGACACCGCCTCGCTGTACTTCCGCGCCTTCTTCGGGGTGCCGGACAGCGTGACCGCTCCCAACGGGATGCCGGTCAACGCCGTGCGCGGGCTGCTGGAGTTCATCAACCGGCTGGTCGACGAGTACCGGCCGACGCACCTGGCCTGCTGCTGGGACAACGACTGGCGTCCGCAGTGGCGCGTGGACCTGCTGCCGACGTACAAGGCGCACCGGGTGGTGGCACCCCGGCCCGGCGACACCCCGGACATCGAGGAGGTGCCGGACCCGCTCGAGCAGCAGATCCCGATCATCGTGGCCGTCCTCGACGCGTTCGGCATCGCGATCGTCGGTGCCGACCACTACGAGGCCGACGACGTCATCGGCACCCTGGCGACCGACGCCGGCATGCCCGTCGACATCGTCACCGGCGACCGCGACCTCTTCCAGCTCGTCGACGACGAGGCGGAGGTGCGGGTGCTCTACACCGCCCGCGGCGTCGGCAAGCACGAGCGGGTCACCAACGACGTGCTGCGCGAGAAGTACGACGTGAACGCCGACCAGTACGCCGCCTTCGCGACCCTGCGCGGTGACTCCTCCGACGGCCTGCCCGGGTGTGGCCGGTGTCGGCGACAAGACCGCCGCGGTGCTGCTGAACCGGTTCGGCGACCTCGACTCGATCATCGCCGCCGCCAAGGACCCCGACGGCGACATGGGCCCTGGTCCGCGGGGCAAGATCAAGGCCTCCCTCGACTACCTCGAGCGTGGCGCCGAAGGTGGTCGCCGTCGCCCGCGACATCGACCTCGGCTCCCCCGACCTGCTCCTCCCCACCGTCCCCGGCCGATCCCGAGATGCTGGCGGCGATCGCCGAGCAGTGGGGCCTGACCAGCCCCGTCGAGCGGCTCACGGCCACGCTGGCGGGCTGAGCGAGCGGCTCGGTCTCTGGCTCGCTCCCCCGGACATGCGAATGTCACTCGAGTGACGGACGAGAGCCCCCGCAGTCCCTCCAGCGACATTCGCATGTTCGAGGGCGCCGGCAGCTCGTCGTACCTCACGGGGACGAATCGGACGAGGCTGGCGGGCAATCCCATCGCCTGATGGGTGTTGCAACAGCCGTCAGGCGACGGTTTCCCCGGGCGGCCGGGGAAACCTGCAGCCCCTACCCGCTGACCGAGGAGTACGCCACCACGCCCCGCCGCAGCCGCTTCGCGGCGTCGCGGGCGACCGTGCGGAGGTCGCCGTCGCCCGCGGCGTCGGCCACCTGGTCGGCGAGGTCGAGGAGCTGCTTCATCCAGCGCACGAAGTCGCCGGCGGAGAGGTCGGTGACGTGCAGGATGTCGTCGAGCTCGTCGCCCTCGGCCCAGCGGTACGCCGCCCACGCGAACCCGAGGTCGGGCTCGTGGAGCTGGTCGAGGTGGTGGTCGCGCTCCAGCGCGTCGAGGTCCGACCAGATCGAGACCATGTCGGCCAGCACCTGCTTGACCTGACCGCCGGGGACCCGGGGTGAGGTGGCGTCGTCGGGCCGGCGCGACTCGTAGACCAGGGTCGACAGCACCGCGGCGAGACCGGACGCGTCGAGGCCGTCCCAGAGCCCGGCGCGCAGCGACTCGGCGGTGAGCAGGTCCATCTCGTTGTAGATCCGCATCAGCGTCCGGCCACGGTCGGTCACCCGGGAGGCGTTGCCCTCGCCCTCGAGGTAGTCCAGCGCGGTCAGCACGTCGCAGACGCGGTCGAACTGCCGGGCGATCGTGTTGGTGCGTTGCTCGATCCGGCGCTTGAGGGTCTTGGCGTCCCGCTCGAGCTTGAAGTACCGCTCGGCCCAGCGCGCGTGGTCCTCCCGGTCCGGGCACTGGTGGCACGGGTGGCTGCGCAGCTGGCTGCGCAGCTCCTCGATCCGGTGGTCCTCCTCGGGTGTCCGGCCCGGGCCCGCCCCGCGCGAGCGTCCCGGGGGTGGCGGGGTCAGGTTGTGGGTGCGGTTGCGCAGCGTCGAGGCGAGGTCGCGGCGCGACTGCGGGTTGCGGCCGTTGAAGTTGCGCGGGATCTTCACCCGGGTGATCGACCCCACCGGCGTCGGGAAGTCGGTCAGGCTGAGCCGGCGCGCGTGCCGGTCGGCGGTGAGCACGTAGGGGCGCGGCCCCTCGCGGTCGGCGCGGGTGCCGGGGTCGATCACCACGGCCATCCCGGCGAAGCGACCGCCCGGGACCTCGATCACGTCGCCGGGGCGCAGGGACTCCAGGGAGTCGATCACCTCCTGGCGACGGTCGGCGCGGCGCGAACGGGCGAGGTTCTTCTCGGTGTCGGAGAGCCGGTGCCGCAGGCCGGCGTACTCCATGAAGTCGCCCTGGTCGCACGTGGCCGCCTCGGCGTACCCGGTCAGCGCGTCCTCGGCCTTGCGCAGCTGCCGCGCGAGGCCGACCACGGCCTTGTCGGCCTGGAACTGCGCGAACGACGACTCCAGCAGCTCGCGGGCGGTGTCGCGGCCGAACTGGTGCACCAGGTTGACCGCCATGTTGTACGACGGACGGAAGCTCGACTTGAGGGGGTAGGTACGGGTCGACGCGAGGCCGGCCACCGCCTTGGGGTCGAAGCCCTGCTGCCAGAGCACCACCCCGTGGCCCTCGACGTCGATGCCGCGGCGTCCGGCCCGGCCGGTCAGCTGGGTGTACTCCCCCGGCGTGATGTCGGCGTGCGTCTCGCCGTTCCACTTCGACAGCTTCTCGATGACCACCGACCGGGCCGGCATGTTGATGCCGAGCGCCAGGGTCTCGGTGGCGAACACGACGCGGCACAGCCCGCGCAGGAACAGCTCCTCGACGCACTCCTTGAACGACGGCAGCATCCCGGCGTGGTGGGCGGCGACGCCACGGGTCAGCCCGTCGAGGAACTCGTGGTAGCCGAGCACCTCGAGGTCCTCGTCGGGGATGCCCGAGCAGCGCTCCTGGACGAACGCGTAGATCTCGTCGCGCTCCTCGGGCGTGGTCAGGCGCAGGTTGGTGTTCAGGCACTGCTGCACCGCGGCATCGCAGCCGACGCGGCTGAAGATGAACACGATCGCGGGCAGCAGCCCGGCGCGGTCGAGCTGCTCGACCACCTCGTGCCGGCTCGGGGTCCACACGCCGCGGGTGCCGCCCGGACCCTTGTTCGGACGCTTGCCACCGCGCTTGGGACGGCGGTCCTTGACCCGTCCGCGCGCCCAGTCGTCGCGGGCCACCCGGAGCAGCTCGGGGTTGACCTGCGGCTCGCGGTCGCGCTCCTCGAGGTCGGCGGGATCGGTGCCGCCCTCGTCGGCGAACAGGTCGTAGACCCGGCGCCCGACCATCACGTGCTGGTAGAGCGGCACCGGCCGCCGCTCCTCCACGATCGTCGTCGTCTCGCCCCGGACCGTGCCGAGCCACTCGCCGAACTCCTCGGCGTTGCTCACGGTGGCCGACAGGGAGGCCAGGGCCACCGACTCGGGCAGGTGGATGATCACCTCTTCCCAGACGGCACCACGCATCCGGTCGGCGAGGTAGTGCACCTCGTCCATCACGACGAACCCCAGACCGGTGAGGGTCCGCGACCCGGCGTACAGCATGTTGCGCAGCACCTCGGTGGTCATCACCACGACGGGTGCCTCGCCGTTGATGCTGTTGTCGCCGGTCAGCAGGCCGACCTTGTCGGCGCCGTACCGCTTGACCAGGTCGTTGAACTTCTGGTTCGACAGCGCCTTGATCGGCGTGGTGTAGAAGGCCTTCCGGCCGGTCTCCAGCGCGAGGTGCACGGCGAACTCGCCGACGATCGTCTTGCCGGAGCCGGTCGGCGCCGCCACCAGCACCGAGCGCCCGTCCTCGAGCTCCCGGCAGGCCCGCAGCTGGAAGTCGTCGAGGGTGAACGCGAGGCGCGAGGCGAAGTCGGCCAGCGAGGGGTGCTCGCGGTGCCGTCGCGACCGCTCGTAGCGTTCGGCTGGCGAGAGGCTCATGGCACCAGGACGCGCAGCGCCAGCGGTGCGACCTCCACGGTGAGGGGCAGCGCCGCGATCCGCTCCCCGTCGGCGTACGCCGTGATGCCGGGCGCGGCGATCGTGACCTTCTTGGCGTGGTGGTGGCGGTAGTCGGGGTGGTGGACGTGGGTGCCCTTGAAGAGCTTCGGGTAGGTGCGCACCAGCTCGACCTTGCTCATCGGACGGATCACGACCACGTCGAGGAGTCCGTCGTCGAGGATGGCGCCCTCGGTGATCCGCAGCCCGCCCCCGAACGACGGCCCGTTGCCGACCGCGACCATCATCGCCTCGAAGCGCTGCTGCTCCCCGTCGATCTCCACGACGTACGGGATCGGCTTGAAGGTGCGCAGCTCGGCCAGCGTGGCGAGGTTGTAGCGCATCTGCCCCTTGGGCCAGCTCATCTCGTTGGCGCGCTCGTTGACGATCGCGTCGAAGCCGGCGGCGAGCACCGTCACGAAGTACTTCGACCCGATCCGGGCCAGGTCGACGCGTCGCTCCTTGCCGCCGATGACGACGTCGGTGGCGGCGGCGGTGTCCTTGCGGGGGACGTCGAAGTAGCGGGCCACGTCGTTGCCGGTACCCGCCGGGATCAGCCCCAGCCGGGTCTCGGAGTCGGCCAGCGCCTGGATGGCGAGGTGGACCATCCCGTCGCCGCCCACCACGACCAGCGTCTCGATGCCGTCGGCGACGCACTGGTGGGCCTGGTCGAGGGCCTCGTCGGCGTCACGGCCCACGAGGTTGCGTACGGCGAACCCGGCGTCGCGCAACCGCGGGAGCACCTCCTCGACGGTGCGAGCCCCTCTCCCCTTGCCGGAGGTGGGGTTGGTGAGAAGGGCGATCTCCTGTGGCACGTGGTGACCCTATAGGGGCGACATCTCGTCGTCGTCCCACTGCTCCGGGGCGGCGCGAGCACGGCGCCGGTCGACCAGTCGGGCGATCCCCTCGGAGATGAAGATCAGCAGCATCATCGGCAGCGCCAGCATCAGCATCGAGAAGGGATCGGTGGAGGGCGTGGCGACGGCGGCGAAGATGAACGTCGCGAGGACGATCCACGGGCGGTGCCGGCCGAGCGCCTTGCCGGAGACCACCCCGGCGAGGTTGAGCAGCACGATGAACAGCGGGATCTCGAACGCGATCCCGAAGACCAGCAGCATCCGGGTGATGAAGGTGAAGAAGTCACCGAACTCGGTCAGCTGGGTCAGCTCGAGCGGGGTGAAGCCGATCAGCGCGGCGATGCCCTTGGGGAGCACGTAGTAGCCGACTGCCACGCCGGCCAGGAACAGCGGTCCGGCGATGAACGCGAACAGCCGGGTCCACCGGCGCTCGTTGTCGTGCAGTCCCGGGGTGATGAAGCCCCAGATCTCGTAGAGCCACAGCGGCGAGGTGAAGACGATGCCGGCGACGCCGCACAGCTTGAGCTGCAGGAGCAGCGGGCTGCCGATGCCGGTGATCACGGCCTGGGTCTGCACCTCCTGGCCCAGCGACTCGGAGGCCTGGCGGTAGGGCTCGTAGATCAGGTCGAAGAGCTGCTCCCAGAAGAAGAGCGCGATGATCGTGCCGACGATGAGGTACATGGCCGCGCGCATGACGCGGGCGCGCAGCTCACGGAAGTGGTCCCCGAGCGACATCCGGCCGCCCTCACCGATCGGATCACGGGGGCGGCCACGGAACAGGTCGAGGACGCCGGTGATGGACACAGGCGACGGGTCCCGGGGTCAGGGACGCGGAGAGCCCGGGTCCTCGGGCTGTGCGTCGCGGACCTTCGCTTCCTGGGCCTGGGCGGCGGTCGTGTTCTGGGCGTCGATCTGCTTCTGCTCAGGGGTCTTGGTCTCGTCGTCGTCATCGTCGTCGATCAGGCCCTTGGTCTCCGACTTGAAGATGCGCAGGGCGCGACCGCTGCCGCGGGCGAGCTCGGGGAGCTTCTTGGCCCCGAACAGCAGCACCAGGATGGCGGCAATGATGATCAGCTCCGTGGGGCCGAGATTGGCAATCATCGGAGTGACGAACGCGTGGGTCATGTCTGTCATGCTACGCCGTCGACCTGAATCCCGAGGGTGGACCTGCTGTCTGCGCGCTGTGTCTCGCGCTCAGCCCCGTGCGGTGTCGTACAACGCCAGCGTCGCCCCAGCGGTGCGAGCGACCTCCGCACTCAGCTCGCGCGGCTCCACGACGGTGAGTCCCGGTGCCACCCGGAGCGCGAGCCTGACCAGCCAGCGGGGGTCCCCCACCCGCAGACGTGCCTCGAGACGGCCCCCGCCCAGCTCCTCGACGGACTCCACCGGGTAGTAGTCCGCCACCCAGCGGGCGTACCGCTCGAGGTGCAGCACCGCCTCGATGTCCTCGGGACCGGGCTCGAACAGGCCGTCGGAGAGGTCCCGCGGGGTGAGGTCGTGCTCCTGACGCGGCTCGTCGACGATCTCGACCGAGTGCATCCGGTCGAGGCGGAACAGGCGCCGCGCCTGCGCGAGGTGGCACCAGGCGTCGAGGTAGTCGTGCCCCTCCCCCGAGAGCAGCTCCAACGGGTCGACGGTGCGCTCGGTGGTCTCGTCGCGCGTCGGCACGTAGTAGGCCAGGCGCGCCTGCCGGTTGGTCCGGATGGCCTCCTCGAGCAGCGCGGAGTGCCGGAGCGCCGTGGGCGACTGCGGCAGGTGCAGCGCGACCGGTGGTGTGGCGGTGCCGCTCGCGGTCGCCTCCTCCAGCTTGACCAGGCAGCGGTCGATCACCTCGTGCGAGGCGTCCGGACTGCCCTCGCGCAGCGCGCGCAGGGCGACGATCAGCGCCGAGGCCTCCGAGCTCCCCAGCCGGACCGGCCGGGAGAGGAAGTCCGCGTTGTCGATGCGTACGACGCCGTCGGGATCGTCCTCGATCGCCTCGAAGTCGACGTCGATCATCTTGTCGGGCGTCAGGCCTGGAAGACCGCACATCCAGAGGACCTTGAGGTCCTTCATGATCTGGTCGGGCCGGACCCCGAAGTCCGCCGCCACCTGGGCGAGCGACACGTCGGTGCGCGTCTGGAGGTAGGGCACCAGCGCCAGCAAGCGCGAGACCTGCTCGCGGGCGCCGCTCATCTCGCAGCCTCCGTGGTCGCGGGGGCCACGACGGCGGCCAGTCGCTCGGCGACCGCGTTGCGGAGCTCGTCGGGAGACTCGACGACGACCGCGTCGGCGTACCCCAGCAGCTCGCCGGCGAAGTCGGTCTCCGAGACGTAGGGCACCTGGAGCTCGTCCCAGCCGAGGGTGCCGTCGGGGCCGGTGACGCCGGTGGCGCTCACCGTCGCGCGGCGACGCAGGCCGTTGGCCGCCCCCGGCCGGGCCAGCACGACCGCGGTGCGGTCCGGCCGCCGGGGAGCCAGGGTCTCGGAGAGCGCGCGCAGGTCGGTGCCCTCCGGGACGGTGTAGGAGCCGGCGTCACCGTCGGCCGTCACGGTCGAGACGATCCGGCTGAGCCGGAACATCCGCGGCTCCCCGCGGTCGGTGTCGAACCCGGCGACGTACCACCGGCCCTGGGCCGTGACCACGCCCCACGGCTGGAGGTGCCGCGTGCGCGCCTCGGTCTCCCCCGCCCGGGTGTAGTCGAACCGCACCGGCGTGCGGTGGACGGTCGCCTGCCACATCGCCTCGAAGGCCGGCTCCTCGGCCGCGAGCGCGGGCGCGACCTGGTCGAGCTGCTCCCGGTCGAAGCTGAGCCCGGCCGCCTTGAGCTTGACCAGGGCATCACTGGTGGCCGCGGCCAGTCCCGCGTGCCGCCAGACCCGCGCTGCGAGGCCGAGCACCGCGACCTCGTCGGCGGTGAAGTCGATCTCGGGCAGCTCGAAGGCGTCGCGCTTGATCCGGTAGCCCTGCTCGTCCTCGAAGAACTTGTCGACGTAGCCGACCTCGAGCGGGACGCCGAGGGCGCGCAGGTCGTCCTTGTCGCGCTCGAACATCCGGTCGAAGGCCTCGTCGCTGCTGTCCCGGTAGGGCTCCATCAGGCCCCGGATCTGCTCCTTGGTGGTGTAGTTGCGCGCCACCAGCAGCAGGATCACCAGGTTGAGCAGGCGTTCGGACTTCGCAGAGGACACGGGTCAGGATCCCTCAGCCGACACCGAGCACGTCGATCACGAACACGAGCGTGGAGTTGGCGGGGATGCCGGGCTGCGAGGCCTTGCCGTACGCCGAGTCCGGCGGGCAGATCAGCATCACCCGAGCACCCTCCTTCATCCCGGTCAGTCCCTTGTCCCAGGCGGGGATGACACCGCCGAGCCCGATCGAGAACTGCACCGGCTCCTTGCCGTAGCTGTTGTTGAACGGCTCCTTGGCCCCCCACACCTGGCCGATGTAGTCCGCCGCGATGCGGTCGATCTCGACCTCGGGACCGGTGCCCTCCCGGAGCACGATGGCCTGGTACTTCTTCGGCTTGCTCAGCCCGCTGAAGTCGAGGCCGGTGAGGTCGTCGCCCTCCGTCTCGATCTTCGGGGCCGTCGCCGGCGGGGACTTCGTCTCACCGGTGGGACCGTCGAGCACCGTGGTCGGGTCGGTGGACAGGATGTCGGCGACCATCACGATCGGGTCGCCGCCCTTGATGCCGAGCTGCGGTGCGCCCTGGTCGCCGTACGCGTCGCCCGGGGTCGAGGCGATCACGACCCGGCTGCCGGCGGTCTTGCCGACCAGCGACTTGGTCAGCGAGGGGAACACCTGGTCGCCGAGCTTGATCTCCAGGGGGCGCTGCCCCTTGTCGTTGGTGGAGATCACCGTCTTGCCGGTGCGTCCGTCGGTCAGCGTCAGGTCGAGGATCGTCGTGGCCTCGGCACCGACCTTCTCGCCGTCGCCCTCCGTCTCCGTCCACGCGGTCGTCTCGGAGACCTTGAGCGGGGCGTCGACCTTCACGGTCGGCTTCTCGCCGTAGTCCCCGGTCACGGTGACCTGGTCCTCGAGACCGGAGGTCTCCTTCTTCTCGTCGTCGGAACCGCAGGCGGTAGCGGTCAGGGCCAGCACCAGAGCGGCGATGGCGATGGGGCGAAAGGTCACATTCCCTCGATCAGTCGTTCCACCCGCTCGTCGTGCGAACGGAAGGGGTCCTTGCACAGCACCGTGCGTTGGGCCTGGTCGTTGAGCTTCAGGTGCACCCAGTCGACGGTGAAGTCTCGTCGACGGTCCTGCGCGCGCTTGATGAAGTTGCCCCGCAACCGCGCCCGGGTGGTCTGTGGTGGCACCGACTTGGCCCGGAAGATCGCGAGGTCGTTGGTCACGCGCTTGACCGCACCGCGCTTCTCGAGCAGGTAGTACAGCCCTCGTTCGCGGTGGATGTCATGGTAGGCGAGGTCCAGCTGGGCGATCCGCGGGTGTCCCAGTGGGAGGCCGTGCACGGTGCGATACCGCTCGAGCAGCTTCCACTTGATCACCCAGTCGATCTCGCGCTCCACCAGCGACAGGTCGCCGGACTCCACGGCCTTCAGGCCGCGCTCCCACAGGTCGAGGGACTGCTCGATGACGGGCGTGTGCAGCTCGCGGCGGTCGACGAAGTCGCGGACCCGGGCGAGGTACTCGCCCTGGATGTCGAGCACGCTGGCCTCGCGCCCGTTGGCGAGCCGCACCTTGCGTCGCCCGCTCATGTCGTGGGAGATCTCGCGGATCGCGCGGATGGGGTTCTCCATCGTGAGGTCGCGCATCACCACGCCCTCCTCGATCATCCGGAGGACGAGGTCGCAGCTCGCGACCTTGAGCATCGTCGTGGTCTCGCTCATGTTGGAGTCGCCGACGATCACGTGCAGCCGGCGGAACCGCTCGGCGTCGGCGTGCGGCTCGTCGCGGGTGTTGATGATCGGCCGCGACCGGGTGGTCGCGCTGGAGACGCCCTCCCAGATGTGCTCGGCGCGCTGGCTGACGGAGTACGACGCACCGCGGGGCGTCTGGGTCACCTTGCCCGCTCCGCAGATGATCTGACGGGTCACCAGGAACGGGATCAGCACGTCGGCGAGGCGGCTGAACTCGCCGTGCCGGCTGACCAGGTAGTTCTCGTGGCAGCCGTAGGAGTTGCCGGCGCTGTCGGTGTTGTTCTTGAACAGGTAGACGTCACCGGAGATGCCCTCGTCGCGCAGTCGTCGCTCGGCGTCGACCAGCAGGCCTTCGAGCACCCGCTCCCCCGCCTTGTCGTGGGTGACGAGGTCGATGATGTCGTCGCACTCGGGAGTGGCGTACTCAGGGTGGCTGCCGACGTCGAGGTAGAGCCGGGCCCCGTTGGCCAGGAAGACGTTGCTGCTGCGGCCCCAGCTGACCACCTTGCGGAACAGGTAGCGGGCGACCTCGTCGGGAGACAGGCGACGCTGCCCCTTGAACGTGCACGTGACGCCGTACTCGTTCTCGATCCCGAAGATTCGTCGGTCCACAGACACACACTATGTGTCGGGTGGGGATATCGGGTCAGGGCGCGACGGGCGGCTCGTCCTCCGTCGGGGGCGGGGATGCCTCGTCCGCGGGCGGCTCAGCGGCCTCGGACGGCGCCTGGTCGCCGAGGATCCCGACCAGCACCTGGGCGGGCACGCGCTTGAACTTGCGCTCCTGGGTGCGGGTGCGGTCGAGCACCGCCACCTCGAGGTCGCGGGCCGGCACGTCGCGATGGCCGGTCTCGTTCTGGCCCAGGGCCGCGGCCGCCAGCGCGATGGCCTCGTTGCGGGCCAGGCCGGGCGCGTAGCGCTCCTTGAGGTAGGTCGTCACCGCCTCTGCGGCCCCACCCATCACCGCGAAGTCGTGCTCCTCGACGACCTGTCCGTCGAAGGTCAGCCGGAAGACCTGGTCGTCGTCGGCGGCGTCCCCGACCTCGGCGACGAAGATCTCGATCTCGTAGGGCTTCTCCCCACCGCTGGAGAAGATCGTGCCGAGCGTCTGGGCGTAGGCGTTGGCCAGGCCTCGCCCGGTGACGTCGCGGCGGTCGTAGGAGTAGCCGCGCATGTCGGCCAGCCGGACGCCGGCGATGCGGAGGTTCTCGAACTCGTTGTAGCGACCGACGGCCGCGAACGCGATCCGGTCGTAGATCTCGCTGATCTTGTGCAGCGCTGCCGAAGGGTTCTCCGAGACGAAGAGCACGCCGTCCGCGTAGCGCACCACGGCGACCGACCGGCCCCGGGCGATGCCCTTGCGTGCGAAGTCCGCCCGGTCCTTCATCAGCTGCTCGGGCGAGACGTAGAACGGCATGCTCATGAGCGACCTCCGGTCGCCCATTCGCATGCCGGGGCATGGCTCTGTTTGATTGTTCCCTCGCTGCGCTCGGTCACGTGCTCGCTTCGCTCGCTCATTGGTTCAGGTCCGATCACGTGAGGTTGGCGGCGGGGCCGTCGGGTCGCTGCATGCGGCCGGCGACGACGCGGTCGGCGATGGTGGCCACCTGGTCCTGCGAGAGACGGGTGTGACCGTCGGCGGTGATCACGCTGACCACCGGGAAGATGCGGCGGGTGAGGTCGGGCCCGCCGGTGGCCGAGTCGTCGTCGGCGGCGTCGTACAACGCCTGCACGGTCGCGGTCACGCACTGCTCCTGGTCGAAGTCGTCGCGGTAGAGCTTCTTCAGCGACCCGCGGGCGAAGACCGAGCCGGAGCCCACCGAGTGGAAGGCGGTCTCCTCGTAGCGGCCGCCGGTGACGTCGTAGGAGAAGATCCGGCCCTGGTTGCTGACCAGGTCGTAGCCGGCGAACAGCGGCACCACGGCGAGGCCCTGCATCGCCATGCCGAGGTTGCCGCGGATCAGCGCCGAGAGGCGGTTGGCCTTGCCGTCGATCGAGAGCGTGGTGCCCTCGATCTTCTCGTAGTGCTCGAGCTCGGTCTGGAACAGCCGCACCATCTCGACGGCCAGCCCGGCGGTGCCGGCGATGCCGACGCAGGAGTACTCGTCGGCCGGGAAGACCTTCTCGATGTCGCGCTGGGCGATGATGTTGCCCATCGTCGCGCGCCGGTCACCGGCCATCACCACGCCGCCGGCGAAGGTCGCCGCGACGATGGTCGTGGCGTGCGGCGCCAGGTCGGCTGCGCTGCCGGCCGGCAGGGTCATCCGCGAGGGCAGCAGGTCGGGCGAGACCGACCCGACGAACTCGGCGAACGAGGACGTGCCGGGGGCCAGGAACGACTCGGGCAGTCGGGCGTCAGACATCGAGGGTCACTGACCGCCCTTCTGGATGAACGACTTCACGAAGTCCTCGGCGTTGGTCTCCAGCACGTCGTCGATGTCCTCGAGGATCGCGTCGATGTCCTCGTCGAGCTGCTCCTTGCGCTCGGTGACGGCGTCGGCCGGCGCGGGTGCGGCGTCGGTCGGCTCCTCCTCGTCGTGGGACTTGCGCGGTTGCTTCTGCTCCTGCGCCATGGCGACCTCCTCTGACGGACGCTGGTACGTCGTACCTCGACCCTATCCACTCCCCTGACACGACGGACGCGAACACACCTGTCCCGGGCTGGCGGGATCCCGTTCCGGCATGCCTCCCCCAAAACGGGACGAAAGCGTGGTGGGCTTGCCGTGCCAACGTTCCTTGTGTTCGGAAGAGGATCATGTCTCTCCTGCTCAAGGCCTTCCCCCATGGCAGGCCATACCACCGCGCGCGCTCGCAGAGCCGCGCCCTCGCCGTCGTCGGCGCGACCTTCCTCGCCCTGGTCGTCACGCTGCTGCCCGGGTCCGCTCCCGCGTCCGCCACGGCCACACCGCAGGCGGTGCAGCACGTGGGCCAGCAGGTCGGGCACGCCCAGGCCTCGACCCGCGAGACCCTCCGCGAGAAGAAGCGCGAGAAGCAGAAGCAGAAGGCCAAGAAGAAGAAGCAGCAGAAGAAGCGCGACCAGCGGAAGAAGAACAAGAAGCAGGACAAGGCGAAGTCGAAGGCCAAGGCCAAGGCGAAGAAGAAGCCCAGGAAGCCTGCCGGCCAACCGCCGCGCACCTTCGTGGTGCGCCCGACCAGCTACTTCACCTACCCCAACGGTGGGCGCAAGGAGCGACAGGCGATCCGCCAGCGCGTGCTGAAGACGATCGACAGCACCTGGGGCGGGCGCCGGACCAGCATCGGGACCCCGATGAACGAGAACGGCACCATCCGGATCGCCACCTGGTCCTTCGACGACTGGGACATCGCCGAGGCCCTCGTGGCCGCCCGCAAGCGCGGGGTGAGCGTGCAGGTGATCGCCGCGAAGGGCGCCAACAAGGACCACGCGGCGTGGCAGTGGCTGCGCAAGAAGCTCGGGCAGAAGCTCTACCGACCCGGCTACCCGACCACGCGGGAGACGGTGAGCTTCGCGCGCTCGTGCAAGGGCTCCTGCCGCGGTCCGGGAGGCACCGCGCACGCGAAGTACTTCCTCTTCGACCGGGTCGGTCCTGCCAAGGCGCGCAAGATCAGCTTCCAGACGTCGTCGAACCTCACCTACATGGCCTGGCAGGGCCAGTGGAACCAGGCGCAGGTCTACCGCGACGGTGCGGTGTACGACGACTACCTGAACGTGTTCCGGCAGGCCAGGCTGGCCCGCGGGAAGTACACGAGGTACCACGTCAAGTCGCTCGGCAACGTCGTCAACTACTTCTTCCCGCGACCGCGGGCCACGGCCGTCCAGGATCCCGCGTTGCAGGTCCTCAACGGCACCCGCTGCACGGGTGCGACCACGAGCAAGCGAGGTCGGACCAAGATCCGGGTCATCCAGTACGCCATGTACGGCGACCGCGGCGTGTGGCTCGCCAAGAAGCTGCGCGGCCTGTGGAAGGCCGGCTGTGACGTCGCGATCATCTACTCGGTGGCGAGCCGACCGGTGCTCACGGTCCTGCGCAGCCCGGCCGGTCGTGGGCCGATCCCGATGCGACAGTCGGTGGAGAAGGACTACTACGGCACGCTCGTGAAGTACAACCACAGCAAGTGGATGACGATCATCGGCACCTGGGGTCGCTCCACTGCGTCGTACCAGACCTTCAGCGGCTCGGGGAACTGGTCGAACCTCGCCTTCAGCGACGACGAGCAGATGCAGCGGATCTCCAGCGCGCGCGAGGCGCTGCGGCACAACAAGGCGTTCAAGAAGACGTGGCGGGAGCCGAGCTCCCGCGAGCCGTCGTTCGCGCGCGTCGTCACCTTCGGCCGAGCCGCCACGGTCGCGCCCTTCGCGCGCGACGTCCCCCAGGGGGCTCCCGCCTTCGGCACCGGCGTCTTCCGCTACATGGATCCCTGAGCCGCCTCCGTCCGCGGGTCGCGCGCCGGGTGAGGGGGTGGCTGCGTGTTACTTTCGCCGAGCCGTTGACGCCCACACCAGTCCGCTGTCGTCCAGCCGAGGAAGTCTCGATGCGTCGTACGCCGGCCCCCGCCGCCGTCCTGATCACCCTGCTCACCCTGGTCGCCTCGACCTTCGTGGTGGCTTCCGCCGGCGCGGCAGCCGCACCCTCGGCCGACACCGAGCGCACGTCCGTGTCCACCGCTCGCGCCGTCGGGCAACCGCGGATCGCCTACGCGCCCCCGGCAGGCAACTTCTTCGCCTACCCGAACCGTGGCAAGAAGGCCAGGCTCGCGATCCGCAGCCGGGTGCTGAACAGCATCAAGGGCACCTGGGGCGGGCCCCGGACCAGCATCGGCACCCCGATGAACGAGAACGGCAAGATCCGGATCGCCACCTGGACCTTCGACGACTGGGCCATCGCCCGAGCCCTGGTGGCGGCCCGCAACCGGGGCGTCAGCGTCCAGGTCATCGCCGCCAGGTCCACGAACAAGCAGAACAAGCCGTGGAAGTTCCTCAAGAAGCGCCTCGGACAGAAGCTCTACCGTCCGACGTACCCGACCACGCGCGAGACGGTGAGCTTCGCCCGGGACTGCCGGGGCTCGTGCCGCGGGCCGGGCGGCACCGCGCACTCGAAGTACTTCCTGTTCGACAAGGTCGGACGCAACCAGCAGCGCTACGTCACCTTCCACACCTCGATGAACCTCACCCGGTTCGGCTACACCGGCCAGTGGAACCAGGGCACCGTGATCAAGGCCAAGGCCGTCTACGACGACTTCCTCTACGTGTTCCGGCAGAGCCGCGGCGGCACCATGGTGGCGCGGCCCTACCGGGCCCGACGAGTCACGCCCGCTGGTCATCGACTACTTCTTCCCGCGCCTGGGCGCCGGTGCCCGGCAGGACCCGGTGGTGCAGACCCTCGAACGGCACCCGCTGCCGAGGAGCCGGGTACGGCGGCACGCGCGGTCGCACCAAGATCCGGGTCATCCAGTACGCCATGTACGGCGACCGCGGCGTCTGGATCGCCAAGCGGCTGCGCTCGCTGTGGAACGCCGGCTGCGACGTCAAGATGATCTACAGCCTGATCACGCGACCGGTGCTCCAGATCATGCGCAACAGGTCCGGCCGCGGGGCGATCCCGATGCGCCAGTCGGTCACCAAGAACGGCTCGGGCGAGATCGTGAAGTACAACCACAGCAAGTGGATGACGATCACCGGCAACTGGAACGGCCGCTCCTCGGCCTGGGTGACCTTCAACGGCTCCGCGAACTGGTCGCTCGCGGCGTTCGGCTCCGACGAGCAGATGCAGCAGATCCGCAGCGTGGGCTACACCCGCCCCTACCTGCTGGCCTTCGCCCGGACCTGGAAGCAGAACACCTCCAAGAAGCCGCCCCGCGCCCGCTTCTCCGCCTCCGGCCGCGCCCTGCCCATCCCGGGCGTCCCCGAGGACGAGCCGGCCTGGGGCCAGGGGATCTACAAGTACATGACCCCCGAGGGCTGACGTCGCAGCGTGCCACCGCGTTGAGCCGTAACCCGCGCTGGTCGGTTTCGACGGCTCAACCAGCGTGGGGTCGCCGTCTGCAGGCCCGTCAGCGGGCGGTGAGGGCCTCGAAGAGGCCCAGGGCGGTGTCGTGCTGGTCGAGCAGGGCGCCGACGTGGGCGCGGCTGCCGCGCAGGGGGTCGATCGTGGGGACCCGCTGCAGCGACTCGTGGCCGGGCAGGTCGAAGATCACCGAGTCCCACGAGGCGGCGGCGATGTTGTCGGCGTACTTGCTCAGGCAGCGGCCGCGGAAGTAGGCGCGGGTGTCCTCCGGGGGCTCGTGCATGGCCTCCTCGACCACGGAGTCGGAGACCAGGCGCTTCATCCGGCCGAGCTTGAGCAGCCGGTGGTAGAGCCCCTTCTCGGGCCGCAGGTCGGCGTACTGGAGGTCGATCAGGTGCAGCTTGGCGTCCGACCAGGCCAGGCCGTCCCGGTCTCGGTAGGAGTTGAGCAGCTTGAGCTTGGCCACCCAGTCGAGCTCGTCGGCGCACTCGAACGGGTCGCGCTCGAGCCGGGTCAGCACCGACTCCCAGCGCTCCATCACGTCCTTGGTCGGCGGGTCGATGTCTCCCCCGCGCCGCTCCTGGAGGTAGCGCTCGGCGTGGTGGAAGTACTCCCACTGCAGCTGTACGGCGGTCATCCGGCGCCCGTCGCCGACCTCGAGCAGGTGCTGCAGCGACGAGTCGTGCGAGACCTCCTTGAGGGAGGCCACCGGACGCGACACGCTCAGGTCGGTGGTGAGGAAGCGGTCCTCGATCATCGAGAGCACCAGCGCCGTCGTCCCGACCTTGAGGTACGTCGAGGTCTCGGCCAGGTTGGCGTCGCCGATGATCACGTGCAGCCGGCGGTACTTCTCCGGGTCGGCGTGCGGCTCGTCGCGGGTGTTGATGATCGGCCGCTTCAGCGTCGTCTCGAGGCCGACCTCGACCTCGAAGTAGTCGGCGCGCTGGCTGATCTGGAAGCCGTCCCCGTGCCCGTCCTGGCCGAGCCCGACCCGCCCGGCTCCGCAGATCACCTGGCGGCTGACGAAGAACGGCGTGAGGTGGCGCACGATCTCGCCGAACGGCGTCGACCGGCGGACCAGGTAGTTCTCGTGGGCGCCGTACGACGCGCCCTTGTTGTCGGTGTTGTTCTTGTAGAGCAGCAGGTCGCCCTCGCCCGGCAGCGTGGCGAACCGGGTCGCGTCGAGCGCGATCAGCTCCCCCGCCTTGTCCCAGACGACGATGTCCATCGGGTTGGTGCACTCCGGCGTGGAGTACTCCGGGTGCGCGTGGTCGACGTAGAGCCTCGCCCCGTTGGTGAGGATCACGTTGGCGAGGCCGAGGTCCTCGTCGGTGAGCTGGCTGGGGTCGGCCACGTCGCGCGACATGTCGAACCCGCGTGCGTCGCGCAGCGGCGACTCCTCCTCGAAGTCCCACCGCGCGCGTCGGGCCTTCAGGGTCGCCGTGGCGTAGGCGTTCACGAGCCTGGTGCTCGCCACCATCGGGTTGGCGTGCGGATGGCCGGCGACCGAGATGCCGAACTCGGTCTCGGTGCCCATCACACGTCGGACGCTCATGGGGCCGAGCGTACGGCCCGGCTGGCGGAGTCTAGACAGGTGCCGCCTGTTGACAGTCCCAATTGCGGCGGTGCGTGTTACGTTTCGTGGCGCCCATGTGCCTCGGGCGTCTCGGAATCCAGAATCGTGGGGGGAATCTCATGCCCAACCGTCGTCTGCCCGTGCTCGTGGTCACGGCAGCGCTGATCTTCTCGGTGCTGTCGATCGTGGGCCCCAGCTCCACCGCCTCAGCGGCGGCTCCCGCCGCCACGGCGGCGAGCAAGGACTCCGCGCGTGCCGCGGCGCGGCTGAACTACGTCATCGCCGGGGGCAGCTACTTCTCGTTCCCCAACCGCGGCAAGGCGGCCAAGTTCGCCATCCGCAACCGCCTCCTGGCCACGATCAAGAGCACCGTGGGCGGCCCGCGCACGGGCAGCGGCCTCCCGGCCGACGGCAACGGCACCATCCGGATCGCCACCTGGTCGTTCAAGGACTGGGCCATCGCCCGTGCCCTGGTGGCCGCCCGCGACCGCGGCGTCAGCGTCCAGATCGTGGGGGCCCGCGGCCGCAACAAGCCCAACCCGCAGTGGCGCTTCCTGAAGAAGCGGCTCGGCTCCAAGCTCTACCGACCGGGCTACCCGTCCACCATCAACAAGGTGAGCTTCGCCCGCGACTGCCGTGGCTCCTGCCGTGGCCGGGGCGGTACGCCGCACGCCAAGTACCTGCTCTTCACCAACGTCGGCAACGCGCACGTGCCGTTCGTCACCGTGCAGACCTCGATGAACCTCACCCAGATGGGCTACTCCGGCCAGTGGAACCAGGCCGAGGCGACCCGGCGTGAGGACGTCTACAACCACTTCCTGACGATCTTCAAGCAGGCCCGCGTCGGGACGCCGCGTCGCCGTCCCGCACCGGATCTTCACCACGGCCGACCGGCATGTACACCGACGAGTTCTACCCGTTCGCGGGGGCCAACCGGAACACCGACCCGGTGATGCGCGAGCTCAACCGCACCCAGTGCAACAACGGCGGCAACCGGACCCGGATCCGGATCATCCAGTACTCCATCTACGGCGACCGCGGCGTCTACATCGCCAAGAAGCTGCGCCAGCTGTGGAACCAGGGCTGCGACATCAAGATGATCTACGCCCTGAGCACCCGTCCGGTGATGGCGATCCTGCGCAACGGCTCGGGCCGCGGCGCCATCCCGGTCCGCCAGTCCGTGATCACCGGCAAGGGCCGCGTCATCGTCAAGTACAACCACAGCAAGTGGATGACCATCGTCGGACGCTACGCCGGCTCGAACGGTCGCTACATCACGATGAGCGGCTCGAGCAACTGGAGCCGGTTCGCGCTCAGCGGTGACGAGCAGCAGCAGATCATCGACAACCAGGCGCAGGCCATGCGCCACAACAAGTTCTTCAACGTCACCTGGGCGCAGAAGACCTCGCACCTGCCCGGCTACGGCGTCAAGGGCCAGGAGGGTCGCTACACCGAGTCGGCACGACTCGCCTCGATCCCGAACGAGATCACCTGGGGCAAGGGCATCTACAAGTACCTCAGCCCCAACGGCGGCTGACCAGAGCCGCACAGCCTTGCACAGACGAAGGGCGCCGACCATGAGGTCGGCGCCCTTCGCTCTCTGGCCGTTGAAGCTCGCTGCCTACAGAGTACTGACCCGTGTTGGAGACGGTGTCGATCGACCGGCCGGGCTCGGTGCCCTGCTTGCCGGTGATGAGCGTGCGGATGAAGACGATCCGCTCGCCCTTCTTGCCCGAGATCCGCGCCCAGTCGTCGGGGTTGGTGGTGTTGGGCAGGTCCTCGTTCTCCTTGAACTCGTCGACGCACGCCTGGAGCATGTGCTGCACGCGCATGCCGGGCTGGTCGTGGTCGATGACCTCCTTGATGGCCATCTTCTTGGCCCGGTCGACGATGTTCTGGATCATCGCGCCGGAGTTGAAGTCCTTGAAGTAGAGGACTTCCTTGTCGCCGTTGGCGTAGGTGACCTCGAGGAAGCGGTTCTCCTCGGACTCGGTGTACATCCGCTCGACGGTCGCGGTGATCATGCCGGCGACGCAGGCGTCCTTGTCGCCACCGAACTCGGCGAGGTCGTCGGCGTGCAGCGGCAGGTTGGCGGTGAGGTACTTGGAGAAGATGTCGCGGGCGGACTCGGCGTCCGGGCGCTCGATCTTGATCTTCACGTCGAGCCGGCCGGGTCGCAGGATCGCCGGGTCGATCATGTCCTCGCGGTTGGAGGCACCGATGACCAGGACGTTCTCGAGCCCCTCGACGCCGTCGATCTCGGAGAGCAGCTGCGGGACGATGGTGTTCTCCACGTCGGAGGAGACACCCGAGCCGCGGGTGCGGAACAGGGAGTCCATCTCGTCGAAGAACACGATGACCGGGGTGCCGTTGCTGGCCTTCTCACGAGCACGCTGGAACACCAGGCGGATGTGCCGCTCGGTCTCCCCGACGTACTTGTTGAGCAGCTCGGGACCCTTGATGTTGAGGAAGAACGAGCGCCCCTCCTGGCCGGTCTTCTCGGCGACCTTCTTGGCCAGCGAGTTGGCCACGGCCTTCGCGATCAGGGTCTTGCCGCAGCCGGGCGGGCCGTAGAGCAGCACGCCCTTGGGCGGCTTGAGCTCGTAGTCCTTGAACAGGTCGGGGTAGAGGTACGGCAGCTCGACCGCGTCGCGGATCTGCTCGATCTGGCCGGAGAGGCCACCGATCGAGCGGTAGTCGATGTCGGGCACCTCTTCGAGGACGAGCTCCTCGACCTCGGACTTGGGCACCTTCTCGTAGACGTAGCCGGACTTGGCGTCGAGCAGCAGCGAGTCGCCGGCGCGCAGCGTGATCGAGCGCAGCGGCTCGGCCAGGCGTACGACGCGCTCCTCGTCGGCGTTGGCGATCACCAGGACGCGGTCGCCGTCGGCGAGGAACTCCTTGAACATCACGACCTCGCCGACCTCCTCGAAGGAGAGGGCGGCGACGACGTTGAGGGCCTCGTTGAGCATGACCTCCTGACCCTTGGTCAGGTGTCTCGAGGTCGACCGACGGGCTGACGTTGACGCGCAGCTTGCGGCCGCCGGTGAACACGTCGACGGAGTCGTCCTCGTTGCGCTTGAGGAAGGTGCCGAAGCCGGTCGGCGGCTGGGCGAGCCGGTCGACCTCCTCCTTGAGCGTCAAGATCTGTTCACGTGCCTCGCGCAGGGTCTGGGCCAGCCGCTCGTTCTGCGACGTCACCGCCGAGAGCGAACGCTGGGTGTCCAGGAGGCGCTGGTCGAGGTCGCGGGACGCGCCCGGTCCGTCCGCGAGACGGCGACGCAGATCAGCGACCTCCGCTTCGAGGAAGGAGACCTGGTTCAGCAGCTGGGCCGTGGTCGGGCCATGTTCGCCACCTGCATCGGACACGTGAACCACCTCCGTGAGCAGGGTCTGGAATTTGACCCTACTCGGAAGAGCATGCCTGCCAAGTGGTTAGCGACGTGTGTCACGCCATTGGTTGCCGATCTGCAACATTTCAGCCCGGGCCGTCCTGAGGACCGAGATCCTGGGGCGGCATCCCGGCCGGCCGTGGGCCGTCGTAGTCCGAACCGTAGGCACCTGGAGCCGGGCGCCGCTTCTTCACCGGCGCCGCGTTGCCGGGCGCCATCCGTCGTGCGGTGACCAGGAACCCGGTGTGGCCGTTCATCTTGTGACCGGGGCGTACGGCGAGTCCCTCGACGTGCCAGTCGCGGACGAGCGTCTCCCACGGCTGGGGCTCGGTGAACTCCCCGTGGGCGCGCAGGGTCTCCACCACGCGGCCGAGCTGGGTGGTCGTGGCGACGTACGCCACCACGATGCCGCCGGGCGTCAGCGCGTCGGCGACGACGTCGACGCACTCCCACGGGGCCAGCATGTCCAGGACGACCCGGTCGACGCTGCCGTCCTCCTCGGCCGTCGGCAGGCACTCCACGAGGTCACCGACCGTGAGCGTCCACGCCGGGTGGTTCTGGTCCTCCGGGGCACCGAAGAACTGGGCGACGTTGCGACGCGCGATCTCGGCGAACTCCTCGCGCCGCTCGAAGGACGAGACGTGGCCGGTGGGTCCCACGGCACGCAGCAGGGAGCAGCTGAGTGCCCCGGACCCGGCGCCGGCCTCGACGACGCGGGCGCCGGGGAAGATGTCGGCCATCGCGACGATCTGGGCGGCGTCCTTGGGGTAGACGACCGCGGCGCCGCGCGGCATCGAGACCACGAACTCGCTGAGCAGCGGCCGGAACACGAGGTACTCCCCGCCGGAGGTCGAGGTGATCGTGAACCCCTCCTCCCGGCCGATGATGTCGTCGTGGGAGATGCCACCGCGGTTGGTGTGGAACGACTTGCCCGCTTCGAGGCAGATGTTGTGCCGCCGGCCCTTGGCGTCGGTGAGGCGGACCCACTCACCTGGTCGCAGCGGTCCACGGCGTACGCCGGACCAGTCGGTGGTCGTGCTCACCGACGAGCACCCTCCTCGAAGGCGCGGTCCACGTCAGCGGTGGTGAGCACGCCGAGGACGGAGCCGTCACCCTCGACCAGGACGTACTCCTCGGCCGGGGTCGCGGACATGGCGCGGACGAGGTCCTCCCCCACGATGTCGGCGGGCAGCACCAGCCCGTCCTCGATCGAGCGGGCCACGGCGCTCACCGGCACCCAGGCGCGGCGGTCCTCCGGGGTCGCGAGCAGGGCGGCCTCGCTGACGATGCCGCTGAGCCGGTCGTCGCCGACGTGCACGATGATCGCTCCGGCGCCGGCGTCCTGCGCCCGTCGTACGGCCTCGCTGACGGGCAGGTCGTCCGGGACGGCGATCACGCGCCGGGCCAGCGGACGCGCCTTGAGGGCGGGCAGCCGGCGGCGTACGCGAGCGCTGACCATCGAGGCGGTGGCCCCGGACCAGAGGAACGCGCCGATGATCACCGCCAGCACGTAGTCGGTGATGTGGGGCGTGGTGTCGAAGAGCTCGTGCAGCAGCCACGGCCAGAACAGCACCAGGACGGCGGAGACCCGGCCGCCCCACGCGGCGACGATCGTCCCGCGGTGCATGTTGCCGGTGAGCTTCCAGACGAGGGCCTTGAGCACGTGGCCGCCGTCGAACGGCAGGCCGGGGATGAGGTTGTAGACGCCGACGATCAGGTTGGCCACCGCGAGACCCCGCACGGTGAGCTCGAGCAGCCCCTCGGGGGCGATGGGCCACAGCGGCAGGAAGGCCAGTCCGACGGCGATCGAGGTGAGCGGGCCGACGACGGCGACCTTGAACTCCTGGCCCGGGGTCCGGGTCTCGGAGTCGATCTCGGTGAACCCGCCGAGGAAGACCAGGCTGATCGAGCGCACCCCGAGGCCGTAGCGCTGCGCCATCAGCGCGTGCGAGATCTCGTGGAGCAGCAGCGAGAGGTAGAACAGGATCGCGAACGCCAGCCCGGCGACGTACTTCAGCGGGCCGAGTCCCGGCTCGACCTCCTCGATGTTGGGGGCGAGCAGGACCGCGATCAGCAGCGCGATCAGGAACCAGGAGGAGCGCACGAGGACGTCGACCCCTCGGATGGAGCCCACCCTGATGGTGCCGGGCGGGTACGCCGCACGGGCGTTGTCCTTCCCCGTTCCGGCGGGTGACTCCTCGTCGCTCACGAGGCAACGCTAGCGCGCACCGGGCCTGTCGGCGCGGTCGCCTACGGTTGCCGCATGGAGGCGTCGTCGAGCACCACGCAGGAGTCGCCGGAGGGGCGCACCCGCATCGGCACGCCCGTCGACGGGGAGCACGTGCTCGCCTCGCTCTCCCCCAGCCGCGCCGGCGACTTCCGCACCTGCCCGCTGATGTACCGGTTGCGCACGATCGACCGACTCCCCGAGGAGCCCTCCCCCGACGCCCTGCGCGGCACCGTGGTGCACAAGGTGCTCGAGGACCTCTTCGACCTCGCCGCCGCCGACCGCACGCCGGAGCGGGCCGAGGAGATGGTCCAGGACGCCTGGCAGTTCGTGCTCGACGCGGAGCCGGGTGCCGCGGAGATGTTCGTCGGCGACTCCGCGGAGGGTGGCCCCGAGATCACCGCGTGGCTGGCCTCGTGCCGCGAGAGCCTGCGCGCCTACTTCGCCCTCGAGGACCCCCGCAGGCTCGAGCCGGCGGAGCGCGAGCTCTACGTGGAGGCGCTGCTCGACTCCAAGCTGCTGCTGCGCGGCTTCGTCGACCGCATCGACGTCGCCCCCGACGGCGCCATCCGGGTGGTCGACTACAAGACCGGCCGCTCCCCCGGCGTCGGTTTCGAGGCCAAGGCGCTGTTCCAGATGCGGTTCTACGCCCTGGTCATCTGGCGCACCCGCGGCGTGGTGCCGGCGTTGCTGCGCCTGGTCTACCTCGGCGACGGCCAGATGGTCAGCTACGAGCCCGACGAGCACGACCTGCTCGCGACGGAGCGCCTGGTCGAGGCGATCTGGCACGCCATCGAGCGGGCCCGGTCGAGCGGCGAGTGGCTGCCCAACCCCGGGTGGGCCTGCCGGTGGTGCAGCTTCCAGGCGCACTGCCCGACGTTCGGCAACGAGCCGCCGCCGCTGCCCGACCTCACGACTGCTGCTCGCCCCGATGCCGCTGCGCCCACAGGGCCGCCGACGTCCGGTCCGTGACCCCGATCGCGCTGTAGATCGAGGTGAGGTGCGCCTTCACCGTGCGTTCGGTGATGCCGAGGCGCCGGGCCACCTGCTTGTTGGCCAGGCCCTGGCGCACGAGCTCGAGCACCTCGCGCTCCCGTGCGGTGAGGTCGTCGCGCGAGCCGTTGCGGTTGCGGGCGGTGAGGAGCTGCCGCGCCACCCGGGGGTGCAGCGGCGAGTCACCGCGGGCGACCGCGCGCACGGCGTCGAGCAGGTCCTCGGGGTCGGTGTCCTTGAGCACGTAGCCCACCGCGCCGGCGTCGAGCACGTCGACGATGCGGTCGGCGTCGGAGAACGAGGTCAGCACCAGCACCTGGGCCGTGCCCGCGCGCACGATCTCGCGGGTGGCGCCGATGCCGTCCAGCTGGGGCATCTGCAGGTCCATCAGGACGACGTCGGGCTCGAGCTCGGAGGTGCGCGCCACCGCCTCGAGGCCGTTGGAGGCCTCGCCGACCACCTCGAGGTCGGGGGCCGTCGCCAGGAGCTGGACCAGGCCCATGCGCACCATCGTGTGGTCGTCGACCACGAGCACACGCACCGTCACCCCGGTGATGATGCCCGGAAGTCGGCACGGTCCTCAAGCAGGGTCATTCGCGACTCGAACTGATCGTTCTTGTGTCGGTACTGGCATCCTGCACTGATGGCGAGAACAGACTCAGCCTCCCGTGTGATCAAGTCGGACGCGCAGCGTGTGTTCACGGCTCTCGTCGACGAAGCTGCGCTGACGGACTGGCTTCCGCCGCACGGGATGACCGGCCGCTTCGAGCACTTCGACGCTCGGCCCGGGGGCTCCTACCGTCTGGTGTTGAGCTACGTGGACGGTTCGACAGGTATGGGCAAGACCACGCCAGAATCCGATGTCGTGGAGGTTCGGTTCGTGGAGATCGTTCCCGACGTACTGGTCGCCCAGGCCGTCGACTTCGTCTCCGACGACCCTGCGTTCGCTGGCACCATGAAGATGACCTGGGAGCTGTCCCCCCACGAGGATGGGACCCTCGTCACGATCCGGGCCGTGGATGTTCCCTCCGGGATCAGCCCAGAGGACCACGAGGTCGGACTCGACGCTTCCCTGGCCCAGCTCGAGACGTATCTCGCGCAGCGATAGCCAAGAAATGCCCCGAGGCGCGGAAACACGCACCCGAGGCACCCCGGTCAGAAGCGAACGACCCCGCGGCAGATCTGCTGCGTGCCGGGGCGCTGGGCACGGAACACGAAGGTGTCCGTGCCGCTCCAGTTTCCGGCGACCCGGCGTACCTCGAAGGAGCCGCTGCGTCCGGCGGTCTTCCTGGTGCCGCTGCCGACGAGCGTGCCGTTGCCGCGTCGCAGGGTCCAGTTCCAGGTCTGACCGACGCGGTTGGAGTCGACCTCGCCCTCCACCTCGATGCGGCCGTCCTCCGGGCTGGCCTTGAGCTTCCACTCCGCCCCGCCCTGGCAGGTGCCGGAGGTGCGGACGTCGCCGTCCTTGGCGAGCGCCGGAGTGCTGGTGAGCAGGACGGCCGCGGCGAGGGCCACGGTCGGGGCGAGGATGCGGGTGCTGGTGCGGGTGACGGTCATGACGTGCTCCCTGGTCTGGTGGGTGGTGAGCACGACTCTGGGTGCGAGCAAGGGCCGTCGGCCATTGGACGTGGGTACTACGACGCCCGTCCGGTCAGGTGAGGTGGGCGAGGTCGTGGGCGCGCAGGCCGACCAGGGTCTCGCGGAACACGCGCTGCGGTCCGGAGGGCACCGGCACGTGGCTGGGTACGACGAGCAGCCGGCAGCCCGCGGCCTCGGCGGACGCCGCTCCGGTCGGTGAGTCCTCGATGGCCACCGTCTCGCCCGGGTCGAGGCCGAGCAGCTCGGCGGCACGGCTGTAGGCCTCGGGGTGGGGCTTGCCGTGGGTCACCTCGTCGCCGCACACGACGGCGTCGAACGACCCGGCGGGCAGCGCGTCGACGACGGGTTCGACGAACCGACGCCAGGACATGGTCACCAGGGCGCACGGCACGTCCCGGTCGCGCAGCTCGCCCAGCAGCTCGCGCGCCCCCGGACGCCACGGCACCACCTGCTTGACCATCTCCACGACACCGTCGAGCAGCTCCTCGACGATCTCGTGCGGGGTGCGGTCGATGCCCATGTGGTCGCGCATGTACGTCGCCGAGTCGATCAGGTCACCACCGACCACGGCGAGCCCGTCCTCGTGGGTCCAGCGGCCGCCGTACTTGGCCGCGAGGGCGTACTCGCGCTCCATCCAGTACGGCTCGGTGTCGACCAGCGTGCCGTCCATGTCCCACAGGACGGCCGCGGGCAGGTCAGTCATCCGGGTCGTAGCCGAGGTTGGAGGAGAGCCAGCGCTCCGCCTCCTGGAGGGTCCAGCCCTTGCGCTCGGCGTACGACGCCACCTGGTCGCGGGCCAGCCGGCCGACCACGAAGTACTGCGCCTGCGGGTGGGAGAAGTACCAGCCGCTGACCGAGGCGCCCGGCCACATGGCCATCGACTCGGTGAGCTCGATGCCCGTGGTGGCCTCGACGTCGAGCAGCTCCCAGAGGGTGACCTTCTCGGTGTGCTCGGGACACGCGGGGTAGCCGGGCGCAGGACGGATGCCGGAGTACTTCTCCGCGATCAGGTCCTCGTTGGCGAGCTGCTCGTCGGGCACGTGGCCCCAGAGGTCGGTGCGCACGCGCTGGTGCAGCCGCTCGGCGAACGCCTCGGCGAGCCGGTCGGCCAGGGACTCCAGCAGGATCGCGCTGTAGTCGTCGAGATCGTCCTTGAACTCCTTGATCTTGTCCTGGCCACCGAGCCCGGCGGTGACGGCGAAGGCGCCGACGTGGTCGGCGAGGCCGGTCTCCTTCGGCGCGATGAAGTCTCCGAGCGAGCGGTTGGGCACGCCCTCGCGGTGCTGGCCCTGCTGGCGCAGGTTGTGCAGCACGGTGAGCACCTCGGTGCGCTCCTCGTCGGCGTAGACCTCGATGTCGTCACCGACGGCGTTGGCGGGGAAGAACCCGATCACGCCGTTGGCCGTGAGCCACTTCTCCTCGATCGCGCGGTCGAGCATCTCCTGCGCGTCGTCGTAGAGCTTGCGTGCGGTCTCGCCGCTCGTCGGGTTGTTGAGGATGTCGGGGAACTTCCCCTTCATCTCCCAGGCGTTGAAGAACGGCTGCCAGTCGATGTACTCGCGCAGCTCGGCGAGGTCGTAGCCCTCGAAGACCTGGGTGGTGGTCCCCATGGCCGGCGCCGGCGGTTCGTACGACGACCAGTCGATCGGCGTCCGGTTGGCGCGGGCGTCGTCGATCGACACCATCGGCCGGTCGTTCTTGGCGGCGTGCCGCTCGCGCAGGGACGCGTAGTCGGCCTCGGTGTCGGCGAGGAGCTTCCCGCGCTGCTCGTCGGACAGGAGGGCCGCCGCGACGGGCACGGAACGTGAGGCGTCCTTGACCCAGATCACCGGGCCCTGGTAGCGCGGGGTCACCTTGACGGCCGTGTGCGCGCGCGACGTGGTGGCACCGCCGATGAGCAGCGGGATCTCGAAGCCCTGGCGCTCCATCTCGCTCGCGAAGTTGACCATCTCGTCGAGCGACGGCGTGATCAGCCCGGAGAGACCGATCAGGTCGGCGCCGACCTCGGTCGCCTTGTCGAGGATCTTCTGCGCCGGCACCATCACGCCGAGGTCGATCACCTCGTAGTTGTTGCACTGCAGCACGACGCCGACGATGTTCTTGCCGATGTCGTGCACGTCGCCCTTCACCGTGGCCATCACGATGGTGCCGTTGGTGTCCTTCGCGGTGGCGTACTCCGGGTTGTCGAGCTTCTCCTGCTCGATGAACGGGATCAGGTACGCGACCGCCTTCTTCATCACCCGCGCGGACTTCACCACCTGGGGCAGGAACATCTTGCCGGAGCCGAACAGGTCACCGACGACGTTCATGCCGTCCATCAGCGGACCCTCGATCACCTCGATCGGACGACCACCGCGTGCCTCGATCTCCGCCCGGAGCTGCTCGGTGTCCTCCTCGACGTGGGCGTCGATGCCCTTGACCAGCGAGTGGGTGATCCGCTCCCCGATCGGCAGCGAGCGCCACTCGAGGGCAGCCACCTCCTGCTGCTCACCGGAGCCGCGGTGCTCCTCGGCGATCTCGAGCAGCCGCTCGGCGGCGTCAGGACGCCTGTTGAGGACGACGTCCTCGATCCGGTCGCGCAGCTCGGGCTCGATCTCGTCGTAGACCACGAGGGCACCGGCGTTCACGATGCCCATGTCGAGGCCGGCCTTGATGGCGTGGAACAGGAACACGGCGTGGATCGCCTCGCGCACGGGGTTGTTGCCGCGGAACGAGAACGAGACGTTGGAGATGCCGCCGGAGATGCGGGCGCCGGGCAGGTTCTCCTTGATCCAGCGGGTGGCCTCGATGAAGTCGAGGCCGTAGTTCGAGTGCTCCTCGATGCCCGTGGCCAGGGCGAAGCAGTTGGGGTCGAAGATGATGTCCTCGGGCGGGAAGCCGACCTCGTCGACCAGGATCCGGTAGGCACGCTCACAGATCTGCGTACGACGCTCGAGGTTGTCGGCCTGGCCGTCCTCGTCGAAGGCCATCACGACCGCTGCGGCGCCGTACTTGCGGCACAGGCGGGCCTGCTCGCGGAACTTGTCCTCGCCCTCCTTCATCGAGATCGAGTTGACGATCGACTTGCCCTGGACGTTGCGCAGCCCGGCCTCGATCACCTCCCACTTGGAGGAGTCGATCATCATCGGCACCCGGCTGATGTCGGGCTCGCTGGCGATCAGCTTGGTGAAGCGGTCCATCGCCGCGACGCCGTCGATCATGCCCTCGTCCATGTTGACGTCGATCACCTGCGCACCGGCGTCGACCTGTTGCACCGCCACGGCCAGGCCGGCGTCGTAGTCGCCCGCCTTGATCAGGTTGCGGAACTTCGCCGAGCCGGTGATGTTGGTGCGCTCGCCGACGTTGACGAACAGCGAGTCCTCGGTGATGTTCATCGGCTCGAGCCCGGAGAGCCGCATCGCCGTGGGGATCTCGGGAACGGTGCGCGGTGCCTTGCCGTCGACGGCCTTGGCGATCGCGGCGATGTGGTCGGGCGTGGTGCCGCAGCAGCCGCCGACCAGGTTGACCAGGCCGGCGTCGGCGAACTCGCTGAGCGTCTCGGCGGTCTCGGCGGCGGCCTCGTCGTACTCACCGAAGGCGTTGGGCAGGCCGGCGTTGGGGTACGCCGAGACGAAGGTGTCCGCGACCCGCGAGAGCTCGGCCAGGAACGGTCGCATCTCCTTGGCGCCCAGGGCGCAGTTGAGCCCGACGAGCAACGGGTGGGCATGGCGCACCGCGTTCCAGAAGGCCTCGGTGGTCTGGCCGGAGAGCGTGCGACCGGAGGCGTCCGTGATCGTGCCGGAGACCACCACGGGCCAGCGGCGCTCGTACTCCTCGAAGACGGTCTCGACGGCGAAGATCGCCGCCTTCGCGTTCAGGGTGTCGAAGATCGTCTCGATGAACAGCAGGTCGCTGCCGCCGTCGAGCAGCCCGCGGGTCGCCTCGGCGTACGCCTCGACGAGCTGCTCGTAGCTGACGTTGCGGGCCGCCGGGTCGTTGACGTCCGGCGAGATCGACGCCGTGCGGGTGGTCGGACCGAGGGCGCCGGCCACGTAGCGCGGACGGTCCGGCGTGCGCTCGGTGACCTCGTCGCAGGCGGCGCGGGCGAGCCGGGCGGACTCGTAGCAGAACTCGTAGGCGAGCTCCTCCATGCCGTAGTCGCCGAGCGAGATCGCGTTGGCGTTGAACGTGTTGGTCTCGATGATGTCGGCGCCGGACTCGAGGTACTCCCGGTGGATGGACCGGATGATGTCGGGCTGGGTCAGCGTCAGGAGGTCGTTGTTGCCCTGGACGTCGCTCGGCCAGTCGGCGAACCGCTCGCCGCGGTAGCCGGCCTCGTCGGGGCGGTCCCGCTGGATCGCCGTACCCATCGCGCCGTCGACCACCAGGATGCGCTCGCGCAGGGCCGCACCGAGCTCTTCGGTGCAGTCGGGACGGTGAAACCTGGTCTCGGGCACGTAGGTCCTCTCGAATCGGGCGGGGCGCAGGGACAAGCCTACGGAGCCGGCTCTGGCGCGCCCGCGGAGATACCGGATCCTGACATGGCGCGCACCTCTAGGCTGGCAACGTGATCGAGATCGAGGACGTGCCCCACCTCACCGAGCCCGTCATGGTCGCGGCGTTCGAGGGCTGGAACGACGCGGCGGGGGCCGCGACCGGCGTGGTCGACCACCTGATCGACGTCTGGGACGCCCAGGTGGTGGCCGTGGTCGACCCCGAGGAGTTCTACGACTTCCAGGTGAACCGGCCGACCGTGTCGACCACCGACGAGGGCATGCGACGGATCACGTGGCCCTCGACGCAGGTGTACGTCGCCCGCCCGCCCGGCTCGCACCGCGACGTGGTGCTGCTGCGCGGCATCGAGCCGAACATGAAGTGGCGCCAGTTCTGCGCCGAGCTGCTCGCCTGCGCCGACGAGCTCGGCGTCGAGGTGGTGGTCACCCTCGGGGCGCTGCTCGCCGAGACACCGCACACCCGGCCGATCCAGGTCAGCGGCAGCGCGACCGAGCTCGACCTCGAGGACCGGCTCAAGCTCGAGCCCGCGACGTACGAGGGGCCGACCGGGATCGTCGGCGTGTTCCAGGACGCGTGCGGGCGCCTCGACGTGCCGGCCGTGTCGTTCTGGGCCGCCGTCCCGCACTACCTCCCGCAGCCGCCCTGCCCCAAGGCCACCCTGGCGCTGCTCGGCCAGGTCGAGGACCTGCTCGAGACGAGCATCCCCCTCGGCGACCTGCCCGAGGACAGCCGCGCCTGGGAGCGCGGCGTCGCCGAGCTCGCCGAGGAGGACGAGGACGTCGCCGAGTACGTCCGCAACCTCGAGGAGAGCCAGGACGCCTCCGAGCTCCCCGAGGCCAGCGGCGAGGCCATCGCCCGGGAGTTCGAGCGGTACCTCAAGCGGCGGGACGCGCCGGAGGAGTAGGGGTGTCGGTTTAACAACCGGAGTTGTGAAACAGGCGTTGTCACACGAAAGTTTTCCGAACATCGTGCCGGTTTAACAACCGGAGTAGTTAAACCAGTGGCTGGTGTGACTACAGCTCGACGCCCAGCGCCGCATCCGACCAGCGCCCGGATGACCTCGCCGGCGCCGGGCTCGGAGTCGTCGCCGAAGTCGGTGGCGTTGGCCCAGTGGTCGAGCAGGCGGAGGGCCGTGGGGGCGTCGAGGTCGTCGGCGAGCGCGGTGAGTACGTCGGACACGACTCCCGCCGTCGGAGCGCCGGCGTCCCGCGCGACGGCGGAGCGCCACTTGTCGAGCCGGGCGCCCGCGGCGGAGACGTCGGCCTCGTCCCACTCCCAGTCGCTGCGGTAGTGGTGCCCGAGCAGGACGAGCCGGATCACCATCGGGTCGAGGCCGTCCTCGCGCAGCCGGGAGACCAGCACCAGGTTGCCCTTGGACTTCGACATCTTCTCGCCGTCGAGGCCGACCATCCCGGCGTGCACGTAGGTCTGGGCGAACCGGGACTCCGGGTCGGCGACCTGCGCCTCCGACGCGCTCATCTCGTGGTGCGGGAAGACCAGGTCGCTGCCACCGCCCTGCACGTCGATCGCGCCGCCGAGGTGGTGCCGCGCGATCGCCGAGCACTCGACGTGCCAGCCGGGCCGGCCGCGCCCGAGCGAGGTGTCCCACGCGGGCTCGCCGGGGCGTTCGGACTGCCACAGGAGGCAGTCGAGCGGGTCCTTCTTCCCGGGGCGGTCGGGGTCTCCCCCACGGTCCGCGAACACCTCGAGCATCTGCTCGCGGGTCCAGCCGGACACCTCGCCGAAGGCCGGGTCGCGGGTGACGGAGAAGTAGAGATCTGCCGGCCCGGAGCTGGTCGGCACCTCGTAGACGCTCCCCGCCTCCTGGAGCATCTCGACCATGTCGACGACCAGCGGGATCGCCTCGACCGCACCGATGTAGGCCTCCGGCGCGAGCACGCGCAGCGCCTGCATGTCCTCGCGGAAGAGCTCCGTCTCGCGCTCGGCCAGCGCGTTCCAGTCCTGTCCGGTCGCCTCGGCGCGCTCGAGCAGCGGGTCGTCGACGTCGGTCACGTTCTGGACGTAGCGCACCTCGTGGCCGGCCGAGCGCCAGGCCCGGTTGAGCAGGTCGAAGGCGACGTACGTCGCTGCGTGGCCCATGTGCGTGGCGTCGTACGGCGTGATCCCGCAGACGTACATCCGCGCCGGCCCCTCGGAGGGAGTCACCTCACGCAGCGAGCGGGTGGAGCTGTCGAAGACCCGGACGGCCGGTCCGTGCGCGTCGCCGGGCAGGGTCCCCGGCTCGGGAGAGGTCCACGCACGCATGCGCACGAGCCTATCGGCCGCTCCTCAGAAGGGCGGCCACGGGATCGACGGCCAACCACCGGCGGGGAGCGGGAACCGTCCGGCGCGGAGCAGCCGCTCGGAACGGCGCTCGATCGCGTCCACCTCGCGCACGGTGAGCAGGTCCTCGAGCCGCTCCCGGAGCTCGCCGCGCAGCCCGTCGAGGACACACTCGACCCCACCCGCCTCCTCCGGCGTCAGCCGTTGGCCCGCCCAGCCCCACAGCACGGTCCGCAGCTTGTCCTCGGTGTGGAAGCAGACCCCGTGGTCGACCCCGTAGCGGTGCCCGTCCCGCATCGGCAGCACGTGCCCGCCCTTGCGGTCGGTGTTGTTGGTGACGATGTCGAAGACCGCCATCCGACGCAGCGGCTCGGAGTCCTCGTGCACCAGCGTGACCGGCTCGTCACGGGCACCGGTGGCGTCGAGGACGTGCAGGAACCCGGCCGGCAGCTCCCCCTCCGGCACCACGTCCACCGGGTCCGGGGCCTCGTCGTCCTCGTCGGGCTCCATCCACAGCTGGACCATCCCGGGCCCGGCGGGGCCGTCGCGCAGGACGGTCGGCGGGACGACGTCCCAGCCGAGGTGGTCGGAGATGACCCACGCGGCGTACTCGCGGGCCGCCAGGGTGCCGTCGGTGAAGTCCCAGAGCGGACGCTCACCCGAGCTCGGCTTGTAGACGCACTGCACGCCCTCGTCGCCCAGCCGGGTCAGGAAGGTGTGGTTCGACGCGGGCATGATCCGGCCGAGCACGACCAGCTGACCGTCGAGCAGCGAGGAGGGCGCGGGAGCAGACATGGCGGGACGTGGTCAGGTACGGGACCGGCGGTAGCCGTTGGCGCGGGGGCACAGGTGCCCGTCGGCGTCGAGAGGTCCCCCACAGAACGGACACGGAGCGCGGCCCGCCGCCACCACCGACTCGGCGCGTGCCGCGAAGGAGCGGGCCATCGCGGGCGGCATCCGGACGAGCAGCACCTCCTCGGGCTCGGGCTCCTCGATCGGCAGGTCGATCAGCTCCTGCTCGGCCGCCTCCACCGGCAGCTCGACCTCCACCTCGGCGACGGGGAAGACCTCGATCACCACTCGTTCGTCACCGGCGTCCCAGGAGAGGGTGATCGTGCCCGCGCGGAACTCCTCCTCGATCGGCTGGTCGAGCGGCTCGTTGTCGATCAGCGCCACCGGGGTCATCGCGGGGATCGTGGTCTCGGCCTCCTCGGCCTGGATCAGCTCGTCGAGCAGCTCGGCCACCCGCTCCCCCAGGATCTGCACCTGCTGCTTCTCCAGCGAGACCGACGTGACCTGGTTGCCGGCTCGCGCCTGGAGGAAGAAGGTGCGGCTGCCGGGCTCGCCGACCGTGCCCGGCACGAAGCGCTCGGGCGGGTCGAATCGGTGGATGACCGGCATGCCGTCGAGCCTAGAGGCTAGGGGGTCGAGGGCGCCGAGGGACCGGCTCCGCCCCCGACCACGGCGTCGCTGGAGCGGGTACGCCGCTTGCGGGGCTTGCTCGCGAGGTGCGCCAATGACCCGGCCGCGGAGTTCATCGTGAGCACGAACGCCCGGTGCGGGGTGTAGCGGACCACCGACAGGCTGCCCGGATCCACCGCGATCCGCTGGAACGCGTCGAGGTGCATGCCGAGGGCGTCGGCGAGGATCGCCTTGATCGGGTCACCGTGCGAGACCGCCAGCCAGACGGCCTGGTCGTTCGCCTCCCCCTCGATCTGCGCGTCGCGGTCGCGGATCGCCGCGACGACACGCGACGACATCTCCTGCAGCGACTCACCGCCCGGGAACCGCGCGCCCGAGGGCTGGACCTGCACGGTGCGCCAGAGCTTCTCCTTGGCCAGGCGCTTGATCTCGTGCCCGGTCCACTCCCCGTAGTCGCACTCCAGCAGCCGCCGGTCGGAGACGGCTCGCATGCCGGGCACCATCAGTCTGGCCGTCTCGCGGCAGCGCTCGAGCGGACTGGTGACGACGGTGGTCAGCGGCACCCCGGTGAGGCGCTCGGCCGCTGCCCGCGCCTGGGTCTCACCCGTCTCGTCGAGGTGAACACCCTTCGTGCGGCCCGCCAGCACACCCCCGGTGTTGGCCGTGGTGCGTCCGTGCCGGGCCAGGATCACCGTTGCCATGCGGGGAGCGTACGCGGCGCTACCCGGAGACGGGCGGTCGAGCGCCTAGCCTGCAACGTGTGATCGTCGACAACGCGCTGTACCGCGACGGTGAACGGGTCGACCTGGGGCTCGACACCCATGACCTGGCCGGGGTCCGGGCCGAGGCCACGGGTGACCACGACTTCGTCTGGGTGGGCCTGCACGACCCCGACGAGCAGGAGCTCGAGGCGGTCGCCGACCTCTACGAGCTGCATGCCCTCGCCGTCGAGGACGCCATCTCGGCGCACCAGCGGCCGAAGGTGGAGCGCTACGAGGACTCGTTGTTCATCGTGCTCAAGACGCTCTGGTACGTCGACGCGGAGGACGCCGTCGAGACCGGCGAGATCAGTCTCTTCGTGGGACACCGGTTCGTGATCACCGTCCGGCACGGGTCGGGGGGCGGCCTGAAGGACGCCCGGAAACGGCTCGAGGACGCCAGCAACGTGCTCGCGCACGGGCCGTCCGCGGTCGTGTACGCCGTGTGCGACGCGGTCGTCGACCGCTACGAGGAGGTCGCGGGCTCGCTCCAGGAGGACGTCGACGAGGTCGAGGAGTCGGTGTTCTCCACCGAGCGCACCAAGGACGCCGCGCGCATCTACGTGCTCAAGCGCGAGCTGGCCGAGATGCGCCGCGCGGTGATGCCGCTGCGCGACCCGATGAACAAGTTCACGGTCGGTGCCGTCACCCACATCCACACCGACGCCGGCCCCTACTTCCGCGACGTGGCCGACCACCTCAACCGCGTCGCCGACACCATCGACAGCCTCGACTCGCTGCTCTCGACCGCCTTCGAGGCGCACATCGCCCAGATCTCGATCCAGCAGAACGACGACATGCGCAAGATCTCCGCCGCGGCCGGCCTGATCGTGGCGCCGACCGTCGTCGGCAGCATCTACGGCATGAACTTCGACCACATGCCCGAGCTGCACTGGGGGTTCGGCTACCCGTTCGCCCTCGGCCTGATGGTGCTGAGCTCGCTCATCGTCTACGTCATCAGCAAGCGCGCCGGCTGGCTGTGACGGTCAGGACGTGAGGACCCCTGCGGCCAGGAGGCTGAGGGTGAGCACGCCCAGCCCGATCCGGTAGATCACGAACGGCGTGTAGGAGTGCGACGAGACGTACTTCAGCAGCCAGGCGATCGCGGCGTACCCCACGACGAACGACACCACCGTGGCCACGATCGTCGGGCCCCAGCCGAAGTCGTTGTGGCCGTTCGGGATCTCCTTGAGCTCGAAGATCCCGGCGCCCACGACGGCCGGGATGGCCAGCAGGAACGCGATCCGGGTGGCGGCCTCGCGGGTGAGCCCGAGGAACAGGCCCATCGAGATCGTGGCCCCCGACCGGGAGACCCCGGGGATGAGTGCCAACGCCTGGGCCAGTCCGAGGAGGATCGCGTGCCGCATGCCGACCTGCTTGAGCTCGCGGTCCTGCTTCGCCGTACGGTCCGCGATGCCGAGCACGACGCCCAGGACGATGAGCATGGTGCCGATGATCCAGAGGTTGCGGAAGTCCTGCTCGATGACGTCCTTCAGGAGGATGCCGAGCACCACGATGGGCATCGAGCCGACGATCACGTACCAGCCCATCCGGGCATCGATGTGTCCGCGGAACTCCGGCTGGAACAGCGACCGCAACCAGGTCGAGCCGATCCGCCAGATGTCCTTGCGGAAGTAGATGAGCACGGCGAGCTCGGTGCCGATCTGGATCACCGCGGTGAACGCTGCGCCGGGATCGCCCCACCCGAACAGCTCCGGGAAGATCCGCAGGTGCGCGCTGCTGGAGATGGGGAGGAACTCGGTGAGTCCCTGGATGAGCCCGAGGACGACGGCCTTGAGGAAGTCGAGCACGCGGCAAGTGTAGGGACGAGCCGACGCTCCTCCCCCACCCCCTCACGGCGAGCCGGAGGCCGGTCTGCCGGGTCTGGTGGATAGCGTTCGGCCATGCAGCAGCGGTTCCTCGGTGCCACGGGACTCTCGGTCTCGCGCCTGGGGCTGGGCACCATGACCTGGGGCCGCGACACCGACGAGCACGAGGCCCGCGAGCAGCTCGCCGCGTTCGTGGATGCCGGGGGCACCCTGGTCGACACCGCAGCGGGCTACACCGACGGCGACTCCGAGCGCCTGATCGGCTCGCTGCTCGGCGACGTCTGCGACCGCGACGAGATCGTGCTGGCCACCAAGGCCGGTGTCGGCCGGCGCAAGGGCGAGCGGTTCACCAACGCCTCCCGCGGTCACCTGGTCAGCACCCTCGACGCCTCGCTGAAGCGGCTCGGCGTCGACCACGTCGACCTGTGGCAGGTGCACACCTGGGTCGACGACGCGCCCCTCGAGGAGACGCTCAGCGCCCTGGACTACGCCGTGACGACCGGCCGGGCGTCGTACGTCGGGATCAGCAACTACAACGGCTGGCAGACCGCGCAGGCGGCCACCTGGCAGCGCGCCGTGCCCGGGCGGGCCGTGCTGGCGTCCAACCAGGTGGAGTACTCCCTGCTCAACCGGGCCGTCGAGGCGGAGACCGTGCCGGCGGCCCGCGCGCTCGGCCTCGGGGTGCTGCCGTGGTCGCCGCTGGGTCGCGGCGTCCTCACCGGCAAGTACCGCAACGGCACCCCGGCCGACTCCCGCGCCGCCTCGCCGCACTTCTCGACGTTCGTGGGCCGCTACCTCGACAACCACTCCCAGCGCGTGGTCGAGGCCGTGGCCCGCGCGGCCGACGGCCTGGGCTGGTCCTCCCTCGAGGTGGCCCTGGCCTGGGTCCGCGACCGGCCGGGCGTCACTGCGCCGATCATCGGCGCCCGCACCGCCGCCCAGCTCCGCGAGTCGCTCACCGTGGAGGAGTGTGAGCTGCCGTCGGAGATCGTGCAGGCCCTCGACGACGTGTCCGCCGACGACCAGGAGGATCCTGCGTGACCTCAGCCAAGCAGCGCCGCATCGAGCACCGCCGCGCCCTTCGCCCCGGAGTCGAGTACGAGTACTCCCGGCTGCTGATCTCGCGCGAGCACTCCCGCAGCGCCGTCACCCGGATGCTGGTCGAGCAGGCCGAGCGAGGTGGCTGGGAGCTCGACCGCGTCCGCGTCGCCTACGACGGCACCCGCCGCGTCCAGCTGCGCCGCCGGATCATCCGCCAGCGGTTCGCCTGGCTGGTCGAGGTGTAGTTCGGACCGAACTGCAGGCCGGGCCACCCCACGCCCCGGCCGACTGGTCCGAACTATCCGCGCATCCGGACCCGACGTCGAGCTGACGCAGATCCGGGCAGGTAGGGCCGGCTGCTTCAGGTACTCGTGAGCGCTACGTAGATGGGTCCACGTGGCCCTTCTACATAGCGCTCGTGGAGCAGGCGGCGAACTCGTGTCCGCGATCCGCGGCTCCGGAGGCCCGGTCAGATCCGGCCGAGGAACCGGTCGAACACCCGGGCGCCGAACTCCAGGGCATCGACCGGGACGCGCTCGTCGACGCCGTGGAACAGCGCGGTGAAGTCGAGCTCCTCGGGCAGGCGGAGCGGGGCGAAGCCGAAGGCGCGCATGCCGAGCTGGGTGAAGTGCTTCGCGTCGGTGCCGCCGCTCATCAGGTACGGCGCCACCACCGCACCCGGGTCCTCCTCGAGGATGGAGGCGGTCATCGCGTCGGCCATCTCTCCGTCGTACGGCGTCTCGAGGCCGCCCATCTTGGTGATGAACTCGATGTCGACCCGGGGGCCGGCGAGCTCGCGCAGGGTGGCGAGGAAGTCGTCCTCGAGACCGGGCAGGAACCGGCCGTCGACCTGGGCCGTGGCCTGACCGGGCACGACGTTCACCTTGTAGCCGGCCTCGAGCATGGTCGGGTTGGTGGTGTGCCGGATGACCGCGCCGAGCATGCGGGCGGCCGACCCGAACTCCTCGACGAGCTCCTCCGCGTTGTCCGGTGTCGCCTCGGTGCCGGCCAGCTCGCCCACGGCGCCCAGGAGCACCTCCATGGTCGGGGTCAGCTGCACGGGCCACTCGTAGGTGCCGATCCGCGCGACCGCCTCCGCGAGCGTGGTGACGGCGTTGTCGGGGTGCCGCATCGACCCGTGCCCCGCATGCCCCTTGGCGGTGAGCCGCATCCAGGCCATGCCCTTCTCGGCGGCCTCGATCAGGTAGAGCCGCTTGCCACGCACCGTCGTGGAGAACCCGCCGACCTCGCCGACGGCGTACGTGCAGTCCTCGAACCACTCCCGCTTCGCCTCGATGAGCTGTCCGGCGCCCCGATGACCACCGGCCTCCTCGTCGGCGGTGAAGCAGAGCACGAGCGGGCGGTCGGGGACGATGCCGGCGCGGGCGCGCGCCCGGACCGTCGAGAGCAGCATCGCGTCGAAGTCCTTCATGTCGACCGCGCCGCGGCCCCACACCTGGCCCTCGTGGATCTCGCCGCTGAACGGGTGCAGCTGCCAGTCGTCGGGGTCGGCCGGGACGACGTCGAGGTGACCGTGCACCAGCACCGGGTCACCCGTGCTCCCGCCCCAGCGCGCGAGGACGTTGGTGCGGCCCGGCTCGGCCTCCCACAGCTCGGACTCGATGCCGACCTCGTCGAGCAGGGTGGCGACGTGCTCGGCAGCCTTGCGCTCGCCCGGGCCCGGCTGGTCGCCGAAGTTGGTGGTGTCGATCCGGATCAGGTCGCGGCAGATCTCGGTGACCTCGGCGGCCGGGTCGTACGTCGTGGACTCGTCAGTCGGGGGCATACCACCCATGGTGCCCCACTTCGGGCAGCAGCCAACCCCGGTGGTTTCGAGACGCTCGCTGACGCTCGCTCCTCAACCAACGAGGATCAGAGCAGGTGGCGGGAACCCGTGCGCGGGGACATCGGGCGCGGCTCGGACCAGCGGACGTAGCCGGCCGGGTTGACCACGCCGATCTGGAGCACCTCGGCGTGCGGCCGGGTCTTGGTGGTCTCCCACGACTTGGCGTGCTGCCAGCTCTCCTGGAAGACCTGGATCTCCAGGATCGGCGGTGCCGGGCGCGGCCCGTTGCGCGGTGCGCTCGCACCAGGCACGGGCGGAGCCCATGTCGGGCCAGCGCCGCTCGACCATGACTTCTTCGTAGCCGTCGTCCTCGGGCACCCGCATCTGCAAACGTCCGAGCGCGGTGGTGCCGATCGCGACCCCCGCGGCTGTCGGCACTTGCGTTTCCTCCATGTTTCGAGGCTAGGTCGCAGTGCGCACGGACGCACGATCCGCGGCGTGGCGGGGCCACACTTGTCTAGCCCGCATGGACTAGGGCGTTTGCGCGGGCGGAAGTGCGAACTCCCGGAGGGACTACTTCTTGAACGCGTCCTTCACGTTGCCGGCGGCGTCCTTGAGCTTCTCCACGGACTCCTTGACCGAGGCCTCCGCCTGGTCGGCCTTGCCCTCGTTCTCCAGGTCCTCGTTGTCGGTCGCCTTGCCGGTCGACTCCTTGACGTTGCCCTTGATGTCCTTGAACTTGTTGCTGGCCTTGTCCTCGGTGCCCATGACGGGTCCTTTCGTCGGTGGTCTCTCACTTGAAGGGAACCCACATCCGGCCAACCCATGCGCGCATGTGACCTTGATCGCGTCGAAGCGGGTCGCTGAGCGTGAACCCCGCCTGCCCCGTGTGACCGCGCTAACAAACAGCTAGCACCCAGTTTGCATGCGTCCGACGATCATGGCTGACTGGGCCGTCGTGCCGCCCCCGAGGCGGTCTCGAGACAGGAACAGCCCGGACCGGGAAGCGCCATCTGCTCGTCCCCGGCCGGTGTCCCCGACAGGACCTCTGACGAGCAGCGAGGTGCGCCGTCGCGCACCCCAGGCGATCCGGGTAAGCCATTCCCCTTCGCGGCGCGACGAGGACACACCTTCTGCCCATGCCCCCCAAGTCCCACCTGCGGCGCGCCCTCGCGCCCGTCGCCGTCACCGGCGTGCTGACCGCCTGCGCGCTCGGCGTCGCTGCTCCGGCCGCCTCTGCCCTCGACCTGACACCGCCCGTCGTTGGCGACCGTGGCGCCGAGCGCCGCGGCCATCTCCGCGCCCGGCGTCGAGCTCGCGCTCGGCAGCACCGAGCGAGAGCCTGCCGTCCGAGCCCGGAAGCCGCACCGGCCGCCGCTCCCCAATGGCTCGCCCCCAAGGTCAAGCTCAAGGTCAAGCCCGAGCCGTGGGTGCTGCCCGTGCAGGGCTACCACCTCACGGGACGCTTCGGCGCCTCGAGCGGCCTGTGGTCCAGCACCCACACCGGGCTGGACTTCGCGGCCGACGAGGGCAGCGAGATCCGCTCCATCGGCCCCGGCGTCGTGGAGTCCACCGAGTCCGACGGCGCCTTCGGCAACAAGACCGTCGTGCGCCTCGACGACGGCACCGCCCTCTGGTACTGCCACCAGAGCGAGTTCGGCGTCGAGCAGGGCCAGCGCGTCGAGCAGGGCGACCTGATCGGGTACGTCGGCTCGACCGGCAACGTCACCGGTCCGCACCTGCACCTCGAGGTGCACCCCGCCGGCGGCGAGCCGATCGACCCCGAGTCGTGGCTCGCCGAGCACCGGCTCACCCCCTGATCCCGTCAGCCCGGTCCGCGCGTTGCTCCTCCCCCGGCCAATGCGCGGGCCAGGCTGGCGATCTGCTCGGTTCCCGGGTCGTGACCCGGGAAGTAGGCGCAGATCCGGTCGGCGACGTCGCCGAACCGCTGCACCACGCCGTCCGCGCACTGCTCGGGGGTGCCGCGGACGGCGAGCGTCTCCACCATCTCCTCGGTCACCAGTGACCGCATCGCCGCGACGTCCCCCTGCTTCGAGAGCGTGTTGAGCTGCGGCTGGAGGTCGCCCCATCCCTCGACCTCGAGCACCGGGCGGTACGCCGGCGTGGAGCCGTAGAACGCCAGCAGCATCGCGACTCCCTCGGTGGCCGACGCGAGCTCCTCGTCCGTGCGACCCATCGCGAGGATCGCCTGGGGGTAGACGTCGATGCGTTCGCGACCGGACCGCGCAGTCCCTCCTCGACCGCCGGCAGGGTGCGCTCGCGGAAGTGCCGGTGGCTGTGGAACGGCATCACCAGCAGCCCGTCGGCGACCTCCGCCGCGGTGCGCGTCATCACCGGACCGAGTGCGCCGAGCAGGACCGGCGGTGGACCGAAGCGGGTTCGGACCCGGGACGAACGTCGGCGGCATCAACGTGTGCCGGGTGTGCTCGCCGCGGAAGTCGAGCGGAGTGCCGTCCTGCCACGACGGTCAGGATCGCCTTCACGGCGAGGACGATCTCGCGCATCCGGGCAGCGGGCGGCGACCAGGTCGCGCCGTACCTGTTCTCGATGTGTGGCTTGACCTGCGAGCCCGAGTCCCGAGCCGGAACCGGCCGCCGCTCATCAGCTGGAGGTCCCACGCCGCGTGGGCGAGGTGCATCGGGCTGCGCGGCATCGCGATCGCGACGTTGGTCATCAGTTCGGCCTCGACACGTCCGGCCACCGCCGCCAGGGGCAGGAACACGTCGTGCGGGCCCTCGAAGGTGAACAGCCCAGCGGCGCCGGCGGCGACGAGCTCCGCAGCGCGGGCGGCGGCCCGGTCCGGCCGTGCGTCCAGCTGGAGGTCGAGGAGCACCGGTCGCTACATCGCCGGTGCGGTCGGGTAGATCGCCTTGTACTCCGTGTACTGCGCCAGCCCCTCCGGGCCGAACTCGCGGCCGATGCCCGAGCTCTTGTAGCCGCCGAACGGGGCCGCGAAGTCCATCGTGTAGGTGTTCACGCCGTAGGTGCCGGCGCGGACCCGGCGGGCCACGTCGAGACCGGCCTCCTGGTCGGTGGTCCACACGGTTCCGGCCAGCCCGTAGTCCGAGTCGTTGGCGATCCGGACGGCGTCGTCGACGTCGTCGTAGGCGATCACCGAGAGCACCGGCCCGAAGATCTCCTCCTGGGCGATCCGCATCGAGTTGTCGCACGTCGGCGAAGACGGTGGGCCGGACGTACCAGCCACGGTCGAGACCGTCGGGCATGCCGTTGCCGCCGACGACGACGCGGGCGCCCTCCTCCTGCCCGAGCGCGATGTACTTCTCGACCCGCTCCTGCTGCCGCTGCGCCACCATCGGCCCGATCTCGGTCGCGGGATCGGCGGGGTCACCGACCGGCATCGAGGACACGGTCTCGGCGAGGGCGTCGACCACCTCGGCGTACCGCGCACGGCTCGCCAGGATCCGGGTCTGCGCCACGCACGCCTGGCCGCTGTTCATCAGGGCGGTGAAGCGCAGCCCCTCCATGGTCGTGGCCAGGTCGGCGTCGTCGAGCACGATCGCGGCCGACTTGCCGCCGAGCTCGAGGCTGACCCGCTTGAGCTGCTCGCCGCAGACCGAGGCGATCTTGCGGCCCGCGGCCGTGGAGCCGGTGAAGGCGACCTTGTCGATGCCCGGGTGCGCGACGAGGTGCTCCCCCACCTCACGGCCGGCGGCGACGATGTTGACCACGCCGTTCGGGCAGCCGGCCTCCCGGAGCAGCTCGGCCATCAGGTAGGAGTCGAGCGGTGTCTCCGGCGCCGGCTTGAGTACGACGGTGCAGCCGGCCAGCAGGGCGGGAGCGATCTTGGAGATCGTCGTGAACTGGGGCACGTTCCAGGGCGGGATCGCGGCCACCACACCCACCGGTTCGCGACGGACGATCACGTCGCTGCCGAGGGCGCCCGGTCGCTGCTCCTCCCACGGGAACGCCTTGGCGATGTTGATGAACGTCTCGATCATCATCCAGGGGGCCGGGGACTGCGCGAGGTTGGAGAAGGAGATGGGTGAGCCCATCTCGGTGGTGATCACGCCGGCCATCTCCTCGAGCCGGCCCGCGTAGAGGTTCGAGAAGGCCTGGACGACCTCGATGCGTTCCTCGGGACTCATCCGCGGCCACGGGCCCTCGTCGAACGCACGCCGGGCCGCATCGACGGCCGCATCGATGTCGGCCGCGGTGCCGGCCGGGACGGTGGCGACCACTTCCTCGGTGTGCGGGGAGATCACCTCGATCAGCTCGCCGCCGGCCGGGGCGGCCCAGTCGCCGTCGATGAACAGGGAGTCGCGGTCCAGGGTCACGGGAGGTCCTTCGGTGGGTCGGTCAGGGAGCGAGGGTGAACCAGTCGGCGAAGCCGCTGGGGTCGTGCCGGCCGAGGGCGCCGTGCTCGAAGAGCCCCCAGCCCTCGGCGCCGTCAATCGTCGGCGCGGGCGACGTGGTCGATGACGCCGAACATGATGCGGCCGGAGACGGAGTCGTCGGTGAGGTCGTAGGTGACCCGCTCGGTGAAGCCGGGTCCCTTCCACTGGCCGTGGATCCAGTCGGGGTCACCGCCGTACCCGCCGCCGACGTGGATCGGCACGGGCAGCAGCGACTCCACCTCGATCTGCACCGGCTTGCCGTCCGGGGTGGTGCACGCGATCGAGGCGCCGGTCGGCACCCGGGTCCCGGAGGCGTAGCGGATCGACACCTGCGGCCAGCCGAGCTGCTCGACCCGGCCGTCGCGCCAGATGCGGTGGCAGTCGTTGAGGGTCCGGTAGCCGGCCGGGTCCTCCTGGAGGATCAGCACGACGGCGTACTCCTCGAAGCGCATCGGGAGGTAGGTCCACCACATGCCCTCGAACGGCGGGTCCGGCGGCGCTCCCTCCGGAGCCGCCTCACCCACGGGGCGGATCCCCCAGGACCGGTCGCGGGTGCCGACCCAGCGGTCGGGCGTCACCGTCGGTCTCCTCGCCGTCGATGACGAGCGTCCCCGACCACGTGCCGACCTGCGCGAACCGCTGGGCGTTCAGCGTCACCCTGCTGCCGGCGCGCATCACGTGCGGCTGCTCCTGGAGCACGTCGAAGGAGCCCTCCCAGGTCAGGTCCAGCCCGATCCCCTCCGTCTCCTCCAGGACCACCCGCAGCTTGCGCAGCGGCTCGACGACCTCGATCCGGTAGTTGCCGACCCGCTGGTCGAGGCGGTCGTCGTCGATGGCGTCCGAGAGGTGGACCGCGGTCTGCTCGTCGCCGCGGCGTACGAGCACGAACGCGTCCTTGGTGCCGAGGTTCGGGTAGTAGCCCATGCCGGTGATCAGGAAGATCTCGCCGGTGCGGTCGTGGGCGTTGAGGTAGCAGCGGTCGTAGAAGTTCCGGTCGCTGGAGCCGGCCCAGGTCACGGGCAGCGGCACCTGGTGGAGCGGGTACTCGTCGAGCGGACCGACCACGCTCAGCCACCCACCTTCGCCAGCACGGACTCGAACAACGGCTTGTGGTGGAACAGCGTCTCGATGTCCTCGGGCCGCTCGATCTCGCCGAAGTGGATCTGTCGTGCGCCGGTGCGCATGAAGACGATGCACCACTCGATGCCGTTGAACACGTGGTACCAGTCGAGCGGGCCGAGGGTCGCGCCGGTCAGGTCCTGGTACGTCGCGACGATGTCCTCCTCGCGGAGGAAGTGCGGCATGCCGGGCATCTCGAGCATGCCGGTGATCGACTCGAAGACCTGGTGGGCGAACACGATCCACGACACGTCCATCTCGCGCGGCCCGATCGTGGCCATCTCCCAGTCGAGGACGCCGACCGGCTCGAAGTCGCGGTAGAGCACGTTGCCGATGCGGGCGTCGCCCCAGCAGAGCACCGCCTCGGGGTTGTCGGGCAGGTTGGCCTCGAGCCAGGCCAGTCCCCGTTCGGCGATCGGCGAGCGGCCGATGTCCGGGACGGCGAACTCGTACCAGGACTTCACCCTCGCGAGGTTGCGGGCGAGGGCGGTGGCTCCGTCGTACGCCGGGTCGAGGAACGCGAACGTGTCGGTCGCATCCGGGATGGCGTGCAGGTCGGCCAGCACCTTGACGGTCGAGTCCTGGAGCCTGCGCTGGTCCTCGGGGCTGGCGTCGTGGAGCCAGTTGTCACCGAAGTTGTAGGGCAGCACGTCGCGCGGGACGAGCCCGTCGATGCGATCCATCAGGAAGAACGGCGTGCCGAGGACGTCGCCGGTGGGCTCCATCCAGCGCACCTGCGGGACGGGTACGCCGGTGGTCTCCCCCACGATCCGGATGGCGTCGTACTGGTCCTGGAGGGCGTACTGCTCGAAGACGGGCAGGTCCTCGGCGGCCGGCGCCACCCGGGCGACGTACTGACCCGCCTGCTGCGCACCGCCCTCGGTCCAGGTGGCGTCGAGCAGCACGGTCTCGGACGAGAGCCCGTTCTCCTGCACCGAGCTGTGCAGCACCACCGTCGGGTCGGCGCCCTCCGGGAGGACGGTCGCCAGCCACGTCGGTGAGCCGGGTGCGGACGTCGTCGGCGTCCCGGCTGGAGCGCTGCATCGTCATGTCGGCGGGCGGGGGTGGCTGGGCCATGCGTCAGCATGAGTAGAACACGTTCTAGGTGTCAACCCTCCGGGGTGCGCGAGGTCCACGTGGTCGGGATGTCGGCGCCGCCCTCGACGGTCAGGCGTCGTCCCATCTGCACGAAGGTGGCCTGCGGCAGCAGGCGCCCGGCGACGAGTGCCTGGCCCATGCGGAACGAGGTGGCGGCGGCCATCAGCCCGGCAGGAACGAAGGACAGCAGGCGGCCGAGGTCGCCGATGTCGGTCTGGGAGTTCATCCGCATCAGCAGCAGGTTGTCGCACTGGGAGACGACGTTCTCGTGCACCTTGTGTGGTCGCTGCGTCGAGGTGAGCAGGTAGAGACCGAACTTGCGGCCCTCCGCCGCGATCTGCACGGCGTGCTCGGAGGAGAGCCGGGTGAGGTCGTTCATCGGTTCGGCGGGGCAGATGTTGTGCGCCTCGTCGATGACGATCAGTGTCGGGCGGCGCTCCGCCCTCGTCTCCCACAGGGTCGAGAGGACGGCCTCGGCGACGAGGTGCTGCTCGGCCGGGGTGCCGAGCGATCCCAGGTCGACCACCGTGCACGACGTGGTCGGGTGGCGCATCTCGTCGACGATGGAGGGTCCCGTCGCGCTCCACACCGACCAGCCCAGCACGCCGAGGTTCGCCGCCCGGCGACCGAGCTGTGCGAGCGCCGGATCCTGCGCGCCGAGCAGGTCGTCCATGCCCGACACCAAGGACTCCCCCTCCCGGCGGTCGCGGAGCAGGTCGACGAGGGCGGCGTACTCGTCGCGGTCCCGGACGGGGTCGAGGCCGAGCACGGCGCCCTGGACGGCCGGCGACAGGTCGGCGAACCCCAGGCGCAGGGGTCGGTCCGCATCGGGTCGGTTGCTCCAGACGGCGACGTTGCCGGCCGTCGCGGCGGCGTACTCCGTGGCCAGCGCGGGGTCAGCGTCGTCGCGGACCTGACCCAGTCCGACGTAGTCGGAGTTGGGGTCGAGGATGACGACGCGGAGCGCCGTCTCGGCCAGGACCCGCTCGAGCAGCAATCCGAGCGAGTAGGTCTTGCCGGACCCGGACTGGCCGCACATGAAGGTGTGCCGGCCGAGTCCGCCGCTGTGCAGGACGGCTGGGACGCCGGGAGCGAGCACCAGCTCGCCGATGGTGACGCCGGCTCGGTGTGCCTGGCTGGCGGAGAACCAGGCGTGGACGTCCTCGGGAGAGGCGTCGAGGACGGCGGCGTCGTGGAAGGCCTGTCCGTCCCCGTCGAGGACGACCCCGGAGCCCTGTGCCAGCCGGAGGCGCATCTCGGACAAGGACGTCTCGGGCACACCGCTCAGGTCGGCGGTCTCGTGCGCCGCGACGAGCTCGGTGACCTGTCCGAGCCGGACCACGTCGCCGGACTGGAGCGCGACGTACGAACCGGGCCGGAGCCGCAGGTCGTGCAGCGGCGCCTGGAACCCGAACGTCGTCCCGTCGACCGAGGTCGCGAGCGGCAGGATGCTGCGCTCGAGACGTTCGCGGAACTCCCGGAACGACGTGAGCCGGGACACCAGCTCGCTCTCCGACATGGACTCGGCGGGTGCCGTGCCCTCCGGCTCGATCACCTGGTCGTTCATGTGGTCGTCTCCTCCGTCTCGGGGGTGGCCGCTTCGGGTTCTTTGCCGACGGGATGGGTGGGCAGCAGCCGCGTCAGGAACAGTGCGATCGCCGCGAGGAGCCCGAGCAGGGCGATGCTCAGGCGGAGTGCAGCGATGCGGGCTGACTCGTTCTCCTCGACCAGCGCGTCGGCCTGCGCGGGCGATAGGTCCGTGTCCTCCAGCGCCTGCGCGAGGTCGGCGTCGGAGATGAAGGGTGCGCCGCCGCTGAGCTCCACCTGCGCGGCCTGGGACACCTTCGTGGGTACCGCCGGGTTCTCCTCGATCCCGCTCAGGAAGCTGGCGCTCAGCGCCGCTATCAGGACCGAGCCGGACAGGGCCGTGCCGAGCGACGCACCGAGGTTGGTGGAGGTGTTCTGCAGTCCGCCGACCTCCCCGCTCAGGCTGTCCGGCACCGACGAGACCGTCACGGCACCGAGCTGGGAGGCGAGCGCGCCGACCCCCAGCCCCGCCAGGAGCAGCGGCACCGTGACGACCTCGGCCCCGGCACCGATCTCCAGGGCCCCCACCAGGGAGACGATCCCGAGCAGGATCGCGGCCAGCCCCCAGGTCACCACGCGGCGGGGCGAGGCGTGCGGCCACAGGCGCGGGATGCCGACCGCGGCCAGGAGCAGGGTGATGGAGAGCGGCAGCAACCGCACCCCGGTCTCGACGGCGCTCAGTCCGAGGGAGACGGAGAGGAACAACGGGATCGTGAAGAACAGTCCCGCCTGGAGCAGGAACTGGAAGAAGAACATCGTCAGCCCACCGGCGAGCTGGGGCTCGCGCAGCATCGTGAGGTCCACCAGTGGTTCCTTGCCGGAGGCGGTCCGGTGCTGCTCCCAGGCCACGAACAGGCGGAGGATGACCAGCCCGAGCAGCACCATCCACAGGGTCAGCGAGATGCCCAGCAGAGAGGGCGCGTCCGGCTTGCCGAGCACCCAGCCCCACTCGCCGGACCGCAGCACGCCGTAGACGGCGATGCCGAGGCCGGAGGCGGACAGGAGCACCCCGACGCCGTCGATCGTCGGCGCGGCTCGGGTCTCCACGTCGTTGATCCGTCGTGTGACGGCGAGGATGGCGATCACGATGACCACCTCGCCCGCGAAGACCAACCGCCAGGTCAGGTACGTCGTGACGGCACCACCGATGAGAGGTCCTGCGGCGACGGCGATCGCACCCGCGGAGGCCACCAGCCCGTAGGCACGGGGGCGTTCTGCGGCTGCGAAGTTCGAGGCCACGAGGGCGACGATCGCCGGCATGATCAGGGCGGCGCCGATGCCCTCGAGGAACGACCAGCCGATGATCAGCACCGTGAGGTTCGGGGCCAGGGCCGTGGTCAGGGAACCGGCGCCGTAGATGACGCAGCCGATCGCGAACGCCCGCTTCCGCCCGATGATGCTGCCGATCTTGCCGCCGGTGATCATCAAGGTCGCCATCACCAGGGTGTAGAGCGTGATCGCGGTCTGGATGCCCGTGACCGTGGTGTCGAGGTCCTTGGCCACCTGCGCGATCGACACGTTCATCACCGAGCTGTCCAGCGTCATCAGGAACTGTCCCGAGGCCAGCGTGAGGAGGACGGTGCCGGCTGCGGCCGCGGTCGCCGCGGGCGCAGCCCCGTTCACAGGACCAGTCATCGCCATCACCCCGCACTCACCCTGACGGTCCCTGCCGGGCAGGACGTCGTCCGTTTGGGGTGAGGTCGCTCCCGCGGCTCGCTCCTAGACTCGCGCCGATCCCCGCTCGAGGACGGAGACGAACGATGACGGAGACTCGGCGCTCCCCCACTCCCTTCACCAGTGAGGACTACGCCGCCCGGATGGCCCGCGTCGTGGCGCAGGCGAAGGAGGCCGGCCTCGGCGGCGCGCTCGTCACACCCGGCCCCGACCTCGTCTGGCTCACCGGCTACCAACCGACCGCCATCACCGAGCGTCTGACCGTGCTCGTCCTCTCCGACGGGACGAGCCGACCCTGCTGGTGCCGCGGCTCGAGCGTCCGGACGCCGAGGCGGCCGCCGGGGCGCCCAGTGTGCGGATCGTCGACTGGCTGGACGCCACCGACCCGTACGCCGTCGCGCGGCGACCTGATCCGCGACCGGCACGCCACGCGATCTCGGACTCGGCGTGGGCGATGCACCTGCTCGCTCTCCAGGGGCTGCTGCCCGGCTGCTCGTTCCGCTCGATGACCGAGACCCTGCCGATGCTGCGCGCCGTGAAGGACGCCGCCGAGCAGGCCCGGCTCGCTGCGGCGGGCGCGGCCGCTGATGCGGCGTACGGCGAGATCCTGGGGGTGCAGTTCTCCGGACGGCGCGAGACCGAGGTGGCCGCGGACCTGGCCGCGCCTGCTCCGCGACTTCGGGCACGAGCAGGTCGACTTCACCGTCGTCGGGTCGGGCCCGAACGGCGCCAACCCGCACCACGAGGCCGGCGAGCGCACCATCGAGGTGGGCGACATGGTCGTCCTCGACTTCGGTGGGCTGATGTACGGCTACGGGTCGGACACCAGCCGGACCGTGTCGGTCGGCGAGCCCGGCGACGAGGCGCGGAGGGTGCACGAGATCGTGCGGCAGGCCCAGCAGGCGGGCGTCGATGCGGCCCAGCTCGGCGCGACCTGCCAGGACGTCGACCGCGCTGCGCGGCGGGTGATCACCGAGGCCGGGTACGGCGAGCAGTTCATCCACCGGACCGGGCACGGGATCGGAGTGACGACCCACGAGCCGCCGTACATGGTCGAGGGCGAGGGACAGCCGCTCGTGCCCGGCATGTGCTTCTCGGTCGAGCCGGGGATCTATCTCGAGGGCCGGTTCGGCGTACGCATCGAGGACATCGTCACCGTCACCGAGGACGGCCCCCGGCGCTTCAACAACACCGACCGGAGCCTTCAGGTCGTCGCGTAGCCGACGGGCTAGAGGGCCGCGCTGCTCTTCCGGGACTGACCAGCCGCTCCGACAGCCCGGCAGCCCACGAGCACGCCCACCGCGATGGCGACCATGCTGAGCAGGCGCGTTGATGAAGTCACCGAGGCCGGCGACCTGGTCCGCCCCCACCAGCTCGGTGACTCCCTCGAGTCCCAGCGCTCCGGGCACCGAGCAGCCAGAAGGCGGGCAGGAACGTCACGGGGACCGGCGGACCGCGACGCTGTAGCGCTGGATGCTCGTACGCCACCGGGAGCACCACCACGGCCGCGACGAAGCTGGACCCCAGAGCGCCCACGATCGCTGCCGAGGCGACCTGCGCCGTGTAGGCGACGTAGAGCACCAGCAGCAGCCAGACCAGCGCGCTCGGCGGTGCCGACGACGCGAGGTACTGCCCGAGGCCGAAGATCAGCACGCCGAGCCAGGGCGCCCACGCGCCGAGCGGTCGGCTCGGGCGTCTGACGAGCTCGTGCCGGAAGACCCGCGAGCTGGGTGCCCAGCACGATGCCGAAGGACAGCAGCAACAGACGTTCGAGGCCGAAGACCAGCCTCGCCGAGCCCGGAGACGATCGAGCCGGCCGACAGCTCCACGGTCGCCATCGTGAGCGCCGCACCCGGGAGCAAGGTCACCAGCGAGGGGATCACGATCGTCCATCGACGCGGTGTTCAGCAGCGGGCCGGCGAGCTCGAAGGCACAGCCAGGTCACCAGGAACGCCGTGGTGACGGTCAGGACCGTGGCCAGCGTCTCGTCAGCGATCCGCCCACCAGCGCAGCACACCGACGAGCAGACCCAGCACGAGATAAGCAGGCAGTGCGGAGGCGGTCGGGTTCAGGACCAGGCCCAGGCCGATGGTGAGGATGGCAGTGCCGAGGATCGTCACGACGCGCGCCGAAGCGTGGTTGCGAGGCCAGGAGCGCGAGCGAGTCGCGCGGTGGCCTCATCCACGTCGAGCCCGGCGCCGGCGGATGTCGTCCACGAGCCGGTAGAGCGCATCGATCTGGTCGAGGCGCAGCGCGTCGTTGCCGCCGGGCGCGAAGTCGATCCGGCTCGCGACCCCGGCGTCGATGCGCACGAACACCCCGGTGGGCAGGACGAAGAAGCGAACTCCTTGTGCGTCGTACGCCCCGGCCACGTCCTCGCAGGATCGCCGTCACGCGGTCGGCTGCCTCGCCGGCCCTGCACAGGGCGACACCGAGATGGCGCAGCAGGTCCAGCACGGACTCGGGCGGTTGGGCCGGCAGGGCCGGCGCGACCGGCGCCGCGGCTGGAGCGTGGCGGCGCCCCTCAGCCGCGCCCACAGGCGGCGGCCGACGCTCGCGAGCCCGGCATGCTCATCCGCTGCGAGGTCGCGTAGTCGCGCAGGAAGAGGGCCTCGGCGAGGGCCAGTCGCTCGATCTCGCCCGGGTCGACGCTCTCGTTCGGCGCGTGGATCAGCGCGAGCGGCTCCTCGACGCCCATCAGGATCAGCTCGGCGTCGGGGTAGGTGTCGGCGAAGACGTTGCACAACGGGATGGACCCGCCCTGGCCCAGCGAGCACCGGCTCCTTGCCATAGGCCTCGTGCATGGCGGCGCGCATGGCGGTGTACGCCGGGCCCGTCGGTGCTCGCCCGGAACGGGCTGCCGGTCGCCTCGGTCTCCACGCGTCACCGTGACTCCCCAGGGAGTCGACGACGTCAGGTGCTCGGTCAGGGCCGCCAGCGCCTGCGTCCGGATCCGTCCCGGGCGGGATCCGCAGGTTCAGTCGTGCGCTGGTGCGCGGGACGATGGCAGCCGTCGACCCGACGACCGGAGGGCAGTCGATGCCGAGGATGGTCAGTGCGGGACGGGCCCAGAGCATGTCCGAGACCGTGCCCGCGCCGAGCAGGCTCTCGGCGTCGCTGAGGCCCGCGTCGCTGCGGAAGGCTCCCGGGTCGTACGGCGCTCCGTTCCAGGTCTGGTCGTGCTCGAGTCCTCGCACGGTGGTCTCGCCGTTCTCGTCGCGCAGGCTGGCGAGGATGCGCGACGAGTGCCGCCAGCGCGTCAGGGGTCGGTCCGCCGAACATGCCCGAGTGCAGCTCGCTCGGCAGCGCCTCGACGTGCACGACGACGTTGACCATGCCGCGGAGGCTGACGGTGACTGCCGGCACTCCCACGGCGGCGTTCCCGGTGTCGCAGACCAGGATCGTGTCGGCCCGGAGCAGGTCGGCGTTCTTCGGCACGAAGTCCTCGAGCCCGCCGGTGCCCTGCTCCTCGGATCCCTCGACGACGAGCTTCAGGTTGACCGGGACGTCGTCGCCCAGCGCCCGCAGCGCCGTCAGGTGCATCAGGATGTTGCCCTTGCAGTCCGCAGCCCCGCGACCGAACCAGCGACCGTCGACCTCGGTCAGCGTGAACGGCGAGGTGTGCCAGGCGTCGTCGTCCAGCGGCGGCTGCACGTCGTAGTGCGCGTAGAGCAGCACGGTGGGCGCGTCCGCGTCGGCGCACGGGCGCGACCCGACCACGGCGTCGCTGCCGTCGGCCGTCCGGTGCAGCGCGGCGTCGGTGAAACCGAGCTCGGCGAACGCGTCGAGCACCCACTGCGCTGCCCGGGCGCACTCCTCCGGCGGGAACTGTCGCGCGTCGGCCACCGACGTGATCGAGACGAGGTCGGCCAGCTCGTCGCGCACCCGAGGCATCTGGTCCGAGACGCGCTGCTGGAGGTCAGCGGCGCTCACTGGTTCACCACGTCGTCGTACTTCAGGTCGCTGATGTAGCTCTTGAAGTCCTCGAGCTCGTCGGGGCAGTAGACCTCGATCACCGCCAGCTGTCCCTGCACGATCCGGGTGTCCGCGATCACCGGCCGCATGCCGGGTCCGGCCGCGCCGTTGGCCACCATCGAGTACAGCGTGGCCTTCCGCGAGCGCGTTCGCCCGGGTCGTCGCACGTCGCGCCGCCGTCCTCACCGAGGATCCGGACGATCTGGTCCTTCGAGGGCACGGACTGCGCCCCCGCGTCCTCGAGGGCCGCGATCAGCTGGTCGGCCTTGTCGTTGGCCTGCCTGCTCTCGCGGGCAGAGCTGAACGTGAACAGCCCGATCACCACGAACACTCCCAGCAGGGCCCAGGCTCCCCAGTACACGAAGCGGTTGTGGTGCTCGGGCTCACCCGTGTAGTCGCTCATGACTCCGCCACCTCCTCGGTGATCGGCTGCTTCCAGGAAGGCTTGCGGAACTGGTAGAAGAGGAACGGCACGAGCAGGCCCAGCCCGAGTGCGCCACCTCCGACGATCAGGAAGTAGGTCCATCCGCTACCGCCGCCGAACTGCGAGGGCGGGATGAACCCGATGAGCAGGGCGGCCAGGCTGGCGGCGAGGCCGGTGCCGCACAGGCCGACCAGCATCGGTGCCCGGTAGCCGCGCGGGTGGTCCGGGTCGTTGCGCCGGAGTCTCACGGCGGCCACGAACATGAGCAGGTACATGATCAGGTACACCTGCGTGGTGATCACCGAGAAGATCCAGTAGGCACTGGAGACATCCGGGATCAGCGCATATCCCAGGGCGATGACCGTGGTGAGCAGGCCCTGCGTGACCAGGATGTTCTGCTGCACGCCGTTCTTGTTCAGCCGCTGCAGGAAGGGTGGGAGGTAGCCCTCTTCGCGGGAGATCAGCAGCAGCCCCTTGGACGGACCGGCGAGCCACGTGAGCATGCCGCCGAGCGACGCAGCCACCAGCATGATCCCGAAGATCGGTGTCAGCCACTGCGTGCCGAACTCGGCGAAGACCGCGTCGAAGGCCTGCATCACACCGGCCGTCAGGGAGAGCTGGTCGGCCGGGACCACCCAGCTGATCGCGAGCGCGGGAAGGATGAAGATCAGCAGCACCATGCCCATGGCCAGGAACATCGACTTGGGGAACTCCTTGCCGGGGTCCTTCAAGGAACCGACGTGCACGGCGTTCATCTCCATGCCCGAGTAGGACAGGAAGTTGTTGACGATCAGCACCAGGCTGGAGAGCCCGGCCCAGGCAGGCAGCAGATGGCTCGGCGTCCATGGGCGCAGCCGAGGGGTTCCCCTGGCCGAGGAAGAGGGCGCCGAGGGTGACCAGCACGACGCCGGGGATCAAGGTACCGATGACCAGGCCCATGCTCGCCAGGCCGGCAACACCCGACGTACCCCGCGAGGAGACCCAGACCCCGGTCCAGTAGACGACCACGATGACCAGGGCCGTCCACACCCCGCTCGAGGCCAGCTCCGGATTGATCACGTAGGCGAGCGTGCTCGCGACGAAGCCGAGCAGGCTCGGATAGTAGAAGATCGTCATCGCGAACTGGCACCACACGGCCAGGAAGCCCATCGGCTTGGAGATCCCCTGCGAGACCCACTTGTAGATGCCGCCCTCGTAGCCGGACGCGAGCTCGGCCGAGACCAGCGAGGTCGGCAGCAGGAAGACGATCGCCGGCACGATGTAGAGGAAGACGCAGGCGAGCCCGTAGACCGCCATCGTCGGGGCGGCTCGCAGGCTCGCCACCGAGCTCGTGGTCATCATCGCCAGGGCGATCCAGGAGATGTAGTTGTACGCAGGCATCTTGGCGCGTGCGGCTCGGGCGCCCACCGAACCGGCCCCGGGGAGCGGTACGTCGGCCGCGCTCATGGCGTACTCATTGCGTTCATCGCCGTCTCCCTCGTCGGAATTGCTCACACGGTAGGACCGTCCCGAAAGACGCGGGATCGTACTAAACGGGTGAGCACAGACGGGGTGCAGGAGCGGGAGAAAGGAGGCAGGAAGAGGTGGCGTGATGTGTCGATGGCTCGCCTACTCCGGGTCCCCCGTGTGCCTTCACGACCTGCTGTTCAAGCCCGCGAACTCGCTCGTCATGCAGAGCAAGCACTCGCAGCTCGGGGTGGAGGCCACCAACGGGGACGGCTTCGGCGTCGGGTGGTACGGACGGCTCGACACCCCCGGCGTCTTCCACAGCACGGAGCCGGCCTGGAACGACCGCAACCTGCGTGAGCTCTCGGCCCAGGCGTCGTCACGGCGGGTGTTCGCGCACATCCGGGCCACCACCGGTACGCCGGTCCAGCAGACCAACTGCCACCCGTTCCGTCGGGGGCGCTGGCTGTTCATGCACAACGGTGGCATCGCCGACTTCCTCACGGTCAAGCGTGACCTCACGCTCGCCGTCGCACCGGAGCTGTTCCCGCACATCGAGGGGTCGACCGACTCCGAGCTGCTCTTCCACCTCGCCCTCACCTTCGGGCTCGAGCAGGACCCCGTCGCCGGGATGTCGCGCGCCGTGGGGCTGGTCGAGGACATCGGTCGGCGGCACGGCGTGCAGTTCCCGATCCAGATGACGGTCGCGACCACGGACGGGGACACGACGTGGGCGTTCCGCTACTCGAGCGAGGGGCGGTCGCGCTCGCTGTTCCACAGCGCCGACATCGCGACCTTGCGGGCCCAGTACCCCGACAACCCCGAGCTGCACCAGCTCTCCGACGATGCCCGGCTCGTCGTCTCCGAGCCGCTCGGTGACCTGCACGGCGCCTGGCGCGAGGTGCCCGAGTCCAGCTGCCTGGTCGTGCGCGAGGGGCACGAGGAGCTGCTCGACTTCGTGCCGTCAGCGCCCCCGACGACCCCGTGAGGCGCGGACGGGGCTACCAGGAACCGCCCACGCGTGCGTTGTCGTTCGAGCCGCCGCCACCCACGTCCGCGCCGAGGGCACGGGCGTCGCTGCCGAGGTAGGCGCCGATCCCGGCCAGCAGGAGGCCACCCACGGCCACCCCGACGCCGATCTTGATCCGCCGGTCGATCGCGTGCAAGGCCCGCGCCATCCCTTCGAAGTCGGTGGCCAGGGCCAGCTCGTCGCCGACCGCGCCCGGGCGCGTCCTGTCCGGCTGGTAGTGCGCCAGGAGCGCACCGCCGGCGCCGGCGGCAGCGATGAGGAGCCCGACGAGGATGAGCGCAGTGCTGGCCGACATGGCGCCATTGTGTCCGATCCGGCCGTCAGACGCGTGCCAGATCCCGGGCCGCTCGTCGGGCGAGCTGTCCCAGGGCCGCCAACCGGGTGTCGTCGCCGCGCTGGTCAGGCCCCCACAGGCACACGAACGCGACCACCTCGCCGGCCGGTCCGGCGACTGGCGCAGCAACGCCCCAGGAGCCGGGCTCGAACTCTCCGCGGCACACGGCATAGCCGCGAGCCCTGACCTGCCGGAGATCGGCGGCGAGTGCCGCCAGGTCCGTGATCGTCGAGTCGGTGTACTGCTTGAGCGGCTCGTCCAGCAGGACCGGAAGTCGCTCCGGCGGGACGGTGGCCAGGAAGGCCTTGCCGATCGACGACGCGTGCAGCACCACCGGCTCGCCCAACCAGGAGCAGTCGTCCACGATCGCCGGGATCACCTCGGCGGCGTACTCGACGCCCTCGCCCTCGACGACGCCGAGGCAGGCGATCTCCCCCGTCTCCAGGCTGAGGCGCTCGAGCAGGGGTCGGGACCGTTCCGCCAGGCCGCGCTGGTCGCCCCGCTCGGTGTACAGCTCGGCGATCGCCGGCCCGAGCCGGAACCAGCCGGTGCTTGCGTCGCGACTCACCATGCCCTGGGCTTCCAGGGTGGTGAGCAGGCGCCACGCCGTGGCCCGGTTGAGGCCGCAGCGCCGGGCCAGCGACGCCACGCTCGACTGGCTGCTGTCGGCGGCGGCGACGGCCTTGAGGAGGTCCATGGCGCGGGCGACGGACTGCACCTGTCCCGATGGCGACGCACCGGACGTCGCAGCATCGTGAACAGCGGGCGTCGTCACGTCTCAGATCCTAGGGGCGCCGAGAGGGCCCCGGTCGCCGTCCCCCCGAAGGCCGGCGACCAGGGCCACGAGGAAGTCAACGAGGGGCCCGACACGAGGACACGGAGCATCTGGCCCGCGAGACAGATCCGTTCGCGTGGTGGGCACGTTCGCGGGACGACGAACGCCCCACGTCCCTGACCTGCGGGAACGTGGGGCGTCTCTGGTGTCCGAGGGGGGACTTGAACCCCCACCCCCTATACGGGGACTAGCACCTCAAGCTAGCGCGTCTGCCTATTCCGCCACCCGGACGAGCGACGCAACACTAGCAAGCCCCGCGGCCGCTTCGAGTAATCGGGAGGGTGTGTCACCAGCCGCCGGGAAGGGGGCGTCCCTCCGCGAATCCGGCGGGCGACTGGACGCCCAGGACGGCACGCTCGGTGAGCTCCTCGAGGTCGTGCGCACCGGCGTACGTGCAGGCGGAGCGTACGCCGGAGCAGATCTCGTCGATCAGGTCCTCCACTCCCGGCCGTTCGGGGTCGAGGAACATCCGCGACGACGAGATGCCCTCCTCGTAGAGCGACTTGCGGGCCCGGTCGAAGGCGCTGTCGGCCGACGTACGGCCGGCCACCGCGCGGGCGGACGCCATCCCGAAGCTCTCCTTGTAGGGACGGCCGTCGGTGTTGATGTGCAGGTCGCCGGGCGACTCGTGGGTGCCCGCGAACCACGAGCCGATCATCACCTGCGACGCACCGGCGGCCAGGGCGAGCGCGACGTCGCGCGGGTGGCGCACTCCCCCGTCGGCCCAGACGTGCTTGCCGTGCTTGCGGGCGGCGTCCACGCACTCGAGCACGGCGCTGAACTGCGGGCGCCCGACGCCGGTCATCATCCGGGTCGTGCACATCGCGCCGGGACCGACACCGACCTTGATGATGTCGGCGCCGGCCTCGACCAGGTCGTGCACGCCGTCGGCGGCCACCACGTTGCCGGCCACGATCGGGATCTTCGGCTCCACGGAGCGTACGGCGGCCAGCGCCTCGACCATCCGCTCCTGGTGCCCGTGCGCGGTGTCGACGACGAGGCAGTCGATGCCCATCGCCACGAGCCGCTTCGTCTTGCCGGCGACGTCACCGTTGACGCCGATCGCGGCGCCGATCCGCAGCCGCCCGAGGTGGTCGAGCGCGGGACGGTAGATCGTCGAGCGCAGCGCACCGGTGCGGGTCAGGATGCCGACCAGTCCCCCGTCGTCGTCCACGGCCGGGGCCAGGCGGTGCCGGGTCGAGGAGAGCACGTCGAACGCCTCGCGCGGCTCCATCGTGTGCTTGAGGGTGACCAGGTCGGTCGTCATCACGTGGCCGACCTGCGTGAAGCGGTCGACGCCGAGGCAGTCCGCCTCGGTGATCACGCCCACCGGGCGGCCCTCGTCGAGCACGACTGCGGCCCGGTGCGATCGCTTCGGCAGCAGTGCCAGGGCGTCGGAGACCGTGTCGGTCGGCTGCAGGGTGATCGGGGTCTCGAAGACCGGGTGCCGTCCCTTCACCCAGGAGACGACGTCCTCGACGATGTCGAGCGGGATGTCCTGCGGCAGCACGCTGATGCCACCCCGGCGGGCGATCGTCTCGGCCATCCGGCGACCGGAGACGGCGGTCATGTTGGCGACGACGATCGGGATCGTCGTACCCGTCCCGTCGTCGGAGGAGAGGTCGACGTCGTAGCGGGAGGCCACCCCCGAGCGACGGGGCACCATGAACACGTCGTCGTAGGTCAGGTCATACGCTGGCCGGGTGTCTGAGAGGAACCGCACAGAAGCCGAATCTACTCGGCGGGGTGCAGTCACGGGTGTCGCGCCCGGTCGGGTGAACCTGATCGGCGAGCACGTCGACTACAACGGCGGCCGGTGCCTGCCGATCGCGCTGACGCAGGTCACCCGCGCGACGGTCACGCGTCGCGACGACGACATCGTCCGGGTCACCAGCGGGTCGCGGTCCTGGGAGGGTCGCGTCGACGCTCTCGGCGAGGCCGACCCGTGGGCGTCGTACGTCACGGGCGTGCTGCAGGCGCTGGAGATCCGCGACGGCGTCGACGTCGACATCAGCAGCGACGTGCCGATCGGCGCCGGGCCTGTCCAGCTCCGCCGCCCTGGAGTGCAGCGTGGCGGTCGCGGTCGACGAGCTGTTCGGGCTCGGACGCAGCCAGGAGGAGCTGGTCGCGGCGTGCGTCCGCGCCGAGCAGGAGTACGTCGGCGCGCCCACCGGCGGGCTCGACCAGGCGATCGCGGTGTACGGCGAGCCGGACCACGCGCTGCTCCTCGACTTCGCCGACGGGAAGCGCGAGCAGGTGCCCTTCGACCCTGCCGCCCACGGCCTGGCGCTGCTCGTGATCGACACCAAGGTCAGCCACGAGCTCACCGACGGCGGCTACGGCTCCCGTCGCGACCAGGCCTGGGACGCCGCGAAGCAGCTCGGCGTCGAGCACCTCGGCCTCGCATCGGACACCGACCTCGAGGGCCTCCCCGAACCACTGCTGCAGCGCGCCCGGCACGTGGTCAGCGAGATCGCCCGGGTGGACGCGTTCGTCGAGGCGCTGCGGGCAGACGACTGGGACCCGGTCGGGCCGCTGATGGTCGCCTCCCACGTCTCCCTTCGCGACGACTACGAGGTCTCGTGCGAGGAGCTCGACGTCACGGTCGACGTGGCCCGCGAGGCAGGAGCCGTCGGCGCCCGGATGACCGGCGGCGGCTTCGGCGGCTCGGCGATCGCGCTGGTCCCCGCCGAGCGAGCCGACGCGGTGCAGGCGGCTGTCACGACCGCGTTCGTGGCCCGCGGCTGGCGGCAGCCGGAGTTCTTCCTCGCCTCACCCGGTGCTGGGGCTCGGGTCGAGTCGTAGGCGCGGCGTCGTACGGGTGGTGGCGGCGGCCGGTTTCCCAGGTGATGAACCCAAACCGGCTCTTCACACACAGGGCGACGTGTGTGAAGAGGCAGTTTCCCTTCATAACCTGGGAAACTGGCCAACGCCCCTACGTCGCCGCGACCCCGATCTTCCCGCCCCGGAACGCCTCCACGAACAGGGCGTGGTCGCGGCGGACCCGCTCGGCGTAGCTCAGCCCGAACTCGGCGACCATGTCGGTGAACGCACGCCGTCGGCCCTTCAGCGAGGCGACCACCGCCTGCTCGACCTGGAAGTCGACGAGGTCCTGGTCGCTGTCCTCGTCGCTGGCGCAGTGCACCTTGGCCGTGGCCCGGCCCAGCAGGTCGACGACGGCCGCCATCTCGTCGGGCTCGGTGATGTTCTCCCACGCCAGGTCCACCTCGTACGGCGACACCTCGGACACCACGTAGCCGACACCGTCCATCTCGGCGTGACCGAGCAGCGGGTCGGTGTGCACCTGCAGGGCGCGCTGGCTGACCGCCGTGCGATGGCCCTCGTGCTCGAAGTAGCGGTCGACCGCCCGGCTGTCGCTGAACCGGCTCAGCGCCGGGATGTTGGCCTGCTTCATCGACAGCACCACGTCGTTGTCGAGCGCCTGGCTGTACCCCTCCACCAGGAAGTTGTACGCCGGGAGGCCCGCGCTGCCGATGCCGAAGCCCGACTTGCCGACGACGTCGCGCAGGTCGTAGAAGAGCTCCCGGTCGAACCGCTTGGAGCGCGGGATCGTCTCGAGGTAGGAGTCGAACGCCTTCTCGACCTTCGCCCGCTCCCGCTTCGGCAGCACCCGCACCGAGGGGTCGTGGGAGAACATCCGGACCCCGGCGTCGACGTACGTCATCTCGTCGAGCAGGTCCGCGCGGCGGATCTTGCGGGCGCTGACCAGGGCCTCGAGCACCGGCCCGTCGGTGTTGTCGAGGTGGAGCGCGAAGTCCTCGTCGTCGCCGCTCCCGGCGTACTCGTCGACCTGCCGGAGGTAGGCGCGCACGTAGCGCGCGATCAGGCCGGCGATGTCCTCGTCGGGCAGCGCCTTCTGCCAGCCGAGCAGGGCGAGGCTCGCCGCGAAGCGCTGCAGGTCCCAGGTGAAGTGGCCGATGTAGGCCTCGTCGAAGTCGTTGATGTCGAAGACGAGCCGGCCGTCGGAGTTCAGGTAGGTGCCGAAGTTCTCGACGTGCAGGTCGCCGTGGATCCAGATCGCTCCGCTGTGCTCGTCGACCCACGGGTCCTTCGTCGCGGTGACGTCGGCGTAGTAGAGGCACGCCGAGCCGCGGTAGAAGGCGTGCGGGTCGGCGGCCATCTTCCGGTACTTGCTCCGGAACGCCACCGGGTCGGCCTTCATCAGCGGGTCGAAGGCGTCCCTGAACACCTCGACGATCAGGTCGGTGCGCTTGGCCCGAGACACGGTCATGACGTCACCCTGCCACGACCGCGACCGGCCTACTTGAGCTCGGCCGAGCTCAGCCCCAGCACCCGCCGGGCGACGATCAGCTGCTGGATCTGCTGCGTGCCCTCGAAGATGTCGAGGATCTTGGAGTCGCGGCCCCACTTCTCGAGCAGCTCGACCTCGGAGTAGCCGAACGTGCCGGCCAGCTCCACGCAGCGCAGCGTGACGTCGGAGCCCATCCGGCCGGCCTTGGCCTTCGCCATCGAGGCCTCCATCGAGTTGGGCTCGCGGTTGTCGGCCATCCAGGCCGACTGCAGGGTCAGCAGGTACGCCGCCTCCCAGTCCGCCTCGAGCTGGAGGAAGGTCGACGCGGCGGCCGACTGGGCGAGCGCCGGCTTGTCGTAGTCGACGACGACACCGGCCTCCTCCAGGATCTCGCGGGTCAGGTCGAGCGAGGCCCGCGCACACCCCACGGCCATGGCAGCGACCAGCGGCCGGGTGTTGTCGAAGGTCGCCATCGCGCCGGCGAAGCCCTGCTTGGTGTCGACCTCGGGAGAGCCGAGGAGGTTCTCGGCCGGGACCCGGCAGTCCTCGAAGATGATCACCGCGGTGTCGGAGGCACGGATGCCGAGCTTGTGCTCGAGCCGCTCCACCCGCATGCCGGGCGTGCCCTTCTCCACCACGAACGACTTGATCGCGGCGCGGCCGAGGCTCTTGTCGAGCGTCGCCCACACCACCACGCTGTCGGCCCGCTCGCCCGAGGTCACGAAGATCTTCTCGCCGTTGAGGACGTACTCGTCGCCGTCCTTGCGCGCGGTCGTCTGGATGTTGGCGGAGTCGGAGCCCGTTCCGGGCTCGGTGATCGCCATCGCCGCCCAGGTGCCGGCGAACTTCTCCAGCTGCTCGTCGTCGGCGACCGACGCGATCGCCGAGTTTCCGAGGCCCTGGCGCGGCATCGAGAGCAGCAGGCCGACGTCGCCCCAGCACATCTCCATGATCGAGAGGACCGAGGCGAGGTTGGCGCCGTTCTTGTTGCCCTTGCTTGTCCTCGGGCGTCTCCGAGCGGCGTACGCCGGCCGCACCGGCACCGCCGGTGGCCCCGGACTCGCTGATGCCGTCGATCATCGCGGCGAGCATGTCGAGCTCCTTGGGATACTCGTGCTCGGCCTCGTCGTACTTGCGCGAGATCGGTCGCAGCATGTTCATCGCGACCTGGTGGGCCTGGTCGATCAGCGGACGGATCTTCTTCGGTGTCTCGAGATTGATCATCGTGTGGTCGTCCTCAGACGAGGACAGCTCCTTCCATCAGGCCGATGGCTCGCAGGTCGCGGTACCACCGCTCGACCGGGTGCTCCTTGACGAAGCCGTGGCCACCGAGCAGCTGGACGCCGTCGTTGCCGATCTGCATGCCTCGCTCGGCGCAGAGTCGGCGGGCCAGCGCGATCTCGCGGTCGGCGGGCTTGCCCTGCGCGACGCGACCGGCGGCCTTCCAGGTCACCAGGCGCATGCCCTGCAGCTCGATCGCGATGTTCGCGACCATGAACGCGACCGACTGGCGGTGGGCGACGGGCTCGCCGAAGGCCTCCCGCTCCTTGACGTAGGGCGTCACGTAGTCGAGCACCGCCTGCGCCGTACCGACGGCGAGCGCGCACCACGCCAGACGCGAGAACCGGACGCAGTCGAGGTAGTCCTCGGCGTCACCCAGCAGCGCGAGCTTCTCGACGGCGACGTCCTTGAGCACCAGCCGCGACAGGCTCGCCGCGCGCAGGCCCATCGACGGGTCGGACTCGATCGTGATGCCGTCGGTCTTCGACTCGACGAGGAACAGCTGCGGCTTGCCGTCGAGCTCGGCACCCACGACGAACAGCTCCGCATCGGCCCCACGGACGACTCCGGACTTCACGCCGTTGAGGACGAACCCGTCGCCCGAGGCCTCGGCCTTCGTGGTCGGGGTCGACGGGTCGAACAGGGCCGTGGGCTCGGCGAGGGCGAGCGTGGCGGCGGGGACCTCGTCGCCGGTGAACGCCGGCAGGTAGGTGGTCTGCTGCTCCTCGGTCCCCCAGAGGGACAGGGCAGTCGCGACGGCGCCCGGGGACAGCAGCGCGACAGCGAGGCCCATGTCGCCCTTGGCGAGTGCCTCGTGCACCAGGGTGCCGGCGACGGCGGAGCGCTCGGTGGCGATGCCGCCGAGGTCCTCCGGGACGCCGAGGATCGGGAGCCCGATCTCGAGCGAGGCCTTGAGCAGGTCGTCCGGCGCGGCGCACGCCTCGTTGGCGTCGGCTGCTGCCGGGCGCACCATCTCCTCGGCGAACTCGCTGACCACGTCGGCGAGCATCTGCTCGTCCTCGCCGGGCGTCAGGTCGAACAGGCCGGCGTTCTTGGCAGCCGGGACCCGGTTGCCGCGCGTCGCCTTGCCGGCACGGGCAAAGGTGCGCCCGACGTTGCCGGCGGTGCGGAAGCCTGCGCTGGTGACGCGGTAGACCGTCTGTTCGCTGGCCTTGCGGATGCCCAGGCGGTCCATCAGGTCGCTGGAGGCGATCTTGTTCAGGGCGAGCACGGCGAGCCCGATGGGATCGCGCGTCTCGTTGTCGGAGAGCCCGTGCCGGCCACCGGCCCGGAGCAGGCTCCAGGGCAGCTTCAGGGTCTCGCGCTGGCTGGCGTTCGAAGACATGACACCGAATGTAACTGTGAGTTACACGCAGCGCCACAGTTGGTCCACGTGTCGCCGCTCACTCCCTCACCGTGTCTAGTATTCGGCCCATGGCCAGCAGCGACCCCGCCACCTCTCCCGGGCGTGACCAGCTCCCCGCCTCCCCCTCGTCAGCCGAGCTCCCCGGCGACGGCACCGTCCGACCGGTCACTCGCTGGGGCACCGAGGTGATGCACCGCAAGGCCCGCCCGGTCACGTCGTACGACGAGGAGCTGCGCGTCCTGGTCGCCGACATGGTCGCCACGATGTACGCCGCCGACGGGGTCGGTCTCGCCGCCTGCCAGATCGGCGTCGACCTCGCCGTGTTCGTCTTCGACTGCCCCGACGACGACGGGACCATCCACCGCGGCGTGGTCTGCAACCCGGTCCTGGTCCTTCCCGAGGGCAAGGACCGTCGCCTCGACGACGGCGAGGAGGGCTGCCTCTCCTACCCCGGTGCGTTCGTCGAGTGCGCCCGCCCCGACCACGCCCGCGTCGTCGGACAGGGTCTCTCCGGCGAGGACGTCGCCTACGAGGGCGGCGGGCTGTTCGCGCGTTGCCTGCAGCACGAGACCGACCACACGGTCGGGACCGTGTTCGGTGACCGGCTGAACAACCGGGCGCGCAAGAAGCTGCGCAAGCAGATGGAGGCGGCGGCCGAGGACTACCCGGGGCAGTGGCCGGCCGGCTCCGAGGACTCCGCCGTCGCCGGGTCGGACGCGCGCGCCGGGGCCGGCGAGCTCGCCGCGGAGGACGAGCCGGAGCGCTGACTGGGCGCGTCGGGCTTCAGCGCGGCCTGCGAGGGCAGCTCGACCGTGACGGTGGTGCCGACACCCAGCTCGCTCTCGAGCCAGACCTGGCCCTGCTGCTGGTGCACGAGCTCGCGCACGCTGGCCAGCCCCAGCCCGCTGCCGCCGTCGTCCTCGGCCAGCCGACCACGGGTGAACTCGTCGAAGATGGTCCCGAGGTCGCGGGGGTCGATCCCGCGCCCGTGGTCGGTCACCACCATCCGCAGAAACCCCGCCCGTTCGCGGCTGAAGCTGATCTCGACCGGTGAGTCGGGCGGTGAGTACTTCAGTGCGTTGATGACCAGGTTGGTCACCACCCGGTGCATGGCGACCCCGTTGCCCGTCACGAGGGCGACCCGGTTGGCGACGTCGACCCGCGCCGGGTCGAAGTGGCTGGAGAGGTCGCTCACGGCAGCGCGCGCCACCTGGCCGAGGTCGATGTCGGCCAGGGTCAGCGAGGCGTGAGCGGCCCGCTGGCGCGCGAAGGCGACGAGGCCCTCGACCATGCCCATCAGGCGGTCGGCACTGGACTCGACCCGGTCGATGAGCTGGCCGCGGGTCTCCTCGTCCTCGGCGTGCCGGATGGCGTCGACGAAGCCCTTGATGGCCGTGACCGGCGTACGGAAGTCGTGGTTGAAGGTCGCGTAGAAGGCGTCCTGCGCGTCCTCGAGGGCCTTGAGGTCGGTGCGGTCGCGGGTGACCTTGGCGTACCCGGTCAGGTGCCCCTGGGCGTCGTGGAGCGCGGTGATGACCACGTCGCCCCAGAAGCGGCTGCCGTCCTTGCGCACCCGCCAGCCGGTGTGCTCGACCCGACCGTTGTCCCGGGCCTTCGCCAGCAGCTCGAGCGGGAGGCCGGTACGCCGGTCCTCCTCGGTGTAGAACATCGCGAAGCTGCGGCCGATGGCCTGGTCGGCGGTGTAGCCCTTGACCCGCTCGGCCCCGAGGTTCCAGGTCTCGATGATGCCCTGGGGGTCCAGGGCGATGATCGCGTAGTCGACCACCTGCCCGACGAGCAGCCGCAGCCGCTCCTCGCTCTGCTTCAGCGCGGTCTCGAGCGCGTGCTGCTCGGTGAGGTCGCGGGTGACCTTGGCGAACCCCGTGAGCTCGCCGCTCTCGTTGTGCAGCGCGGTGATGACCACGTCGCCCCAGAACCGGGTGCCGTCCTTGCGCACCCGCCACCCGGTGTGCTCGACCCGACCCTGCTCAGCGGCCTCGTTGAGCAGCCTGAGCGGAAGTCCGGCGCGGCGGTCCTCCTCGGGGTAGAACATCGTGAAGCTGCGGCCGATGGCCTCGTCCGCCGCGTAGCCCTTCACGTGCTCGGCGCCGAGGTTCCAGGTCTCGATGATCCCCTGGGGGTCCAGCGCGATGATCGCGTAGTCGACCACCTGCCCGACGAGCAGCCGCAGCCGCTGCTCGCTCTGCTTCAGCGCGGTCTCGAGCGCGTGCTGCTCGGTGAGGTCGCGGGTGACCTTGGTGAAGCCGGTGAGGTGCCCCTCGGGGTCGTGGGTGGCGGTGATGACCACGTCGCCCCAGAACCGCGTGCCGTCCTTGCGCACCCGCCAGCCGAGGTGTTCCACCCGCCCTGCGGAGCGCGCCTCCATGAGCAGGCTCACCGGCAGGCCGGCGCGGCGGTCCTCGTCGGTGTAGAACATCGCGAAGCTCGCGCCGATGGCCTCCTCGGCGGTGTACTGCTTGACGCGCTCGGCGCCGAGGTTCCAGCTCGTGATGGTGCCCTGGGGGTCGAGCCCGATGATGGCGTAGTCGGACACCTGCGCGACGAGGTCGCCGATAGACCCCTCACCCGGTGCTGCTGGCCACCCCACGCGGACACAATAGGAGACAACGCCCGCTTCCGCCGCGATTCACCGCAGCGCCGCGACGTAGCACGCGACCGCGGTCGCAGCCGCGACGTTGAGGGAGTCGATCCCGGGCTGCATCGGGATCACGGCCCGGCGCTCCGCGGTGCTCTCCCAGCGCCCGGACAAACCGTGACCTTCCGTGCCAAGTGTCAAGGCAATCTTGTCCAGCCCAGCGACCGCCTGCTCGATGGGGACGGCGTCGGCGGCCAGGGTGAGGGCCACCGTGTGGAACCCGCGACGACCCAGATCCGGCAGCGCGTCGTACCAGTCGGTGAGACGGGTCCAGGGCAGCGCGAAGACCGCACCCATGGCCACCTTGACCGAGCGACGGTAGAGCGGGTCCGCACACCGCGGCGACAGCAGCACGGCGTCGACGCCGAGCGCGGCGGCCGATCGGAAGATCGCGCCGACGTTGGTGTGGTCGACGATGTCCTCGCAGACCACGACCGTCCGGGCTCCGTCGAGCACCTCGTCGACGGAGGGAAGCGGGGTGCGGGCGAGCGACGCCAGGGCACCTCGGTGGACGTGGAAGCCGGTGACCTGCTCGGCGAGCGCCTCGCTGACCACGTAGCAGGGCGCGTCGGTGGACTCCATGACGTCGGCGAGCCCGTCCAGCCAGCGCGGCGCCATCAGGAACGAGCGGACCGGGAAGCCGGCCTCGGCGGCCCGTCGTACGACCTTCTCGCCCTCGGCGAGGAACAGCCCGTGCTCGGCCTCGAGGGACTGGCGCAGCTGGACGTCGCGCAGGTCGCGGTAGTCGGCGAGGCGCGGGTCAGACGGGTCCTCGATCTCGACGTACGTCGCCATGGTCGGTCGGCGCTCAGCCGGGCCCGGTCGCGGGGCGGGCCGCCTCCGCAGACCCGTAGTGGTCCGGGTGGGCCACCGCCACCACCTCGCCGATGACGATGATCGCCGGCGGATGCACCGCGTGCTCCGTGAGGTCGTCCGCCAGCTCGCCCAGCGTCGACAGCACCGTGCGCTCGGTCGGCATGGTGCCGTCACAGATGACCGCCACGGGCGTGACCGCGTCGCGACCGCCGCGCAGCAGCACCTCGGCGATGAGGGGCGCGTTCTCGACGGCCATCATCAGCACGAGGGTGCCGCGCAGGTTCGCGAGGGCACCCCACTGCACGAGGGACTCGGGATGTCCCGGGGGCAGGTGGCCCGAGACGATGGTCAGGTCGTGGGTGACGCCTCGGTGGGTCACCGGGATGCCGGCGGTGGCCGGGACGGCGAGCGGGCTGCTGATCCCCGGGATCACCGTGACCGGGACGCCGGCCTCGTGACAGGCGATGACCTCCTCGTAGCCGCGGCCGAAGACGAAGTTGTCCCCACCCTTGAAGCGGACCACGCGCTTGCCGTCGCGCGCCGACTCCACGAGCACCCGGTTGATCTCCTCCTGCTGGGCCGAGCGCCCGCGCGGGAGCTTGGCCACGTCGACGATCTCCGTGTCGGCCGGCAGGTCGGCGAGCAGCTCGCGCGGGGCGAGCCGGTCCGCGACGACGATGTCGGCCTCCATCAGCGCCTTGCGTCCGGCGACCGAGATCAGCTCGGGATCCCCCGGGCCCCCGCCGACGAGCACCACCCCGGGCCCGGTGTCCCGGTGGTGCCTGCTCGCGAGCGACCCCTCACGCAGGGCGGTGACGATGTCGTCGCGCAGGCCGGCGTGGCGGCGGGGGTCGCGCTCGTCGGCCGAGCTGCCCATCACCGCGACCGTGTCGCCGGCGTGCCGGCCGACCGCGGGGGTGAAGGCGGTGGCGGCGTACGCGTCGTCGGCGCGGACGCAGAAGATCCGCTGCTGCTCGGCCAGCTCGCTGACCCGCTCGTTCACGGCTGCGTCGCCGGTGGCCGCCATGACGTACCAGGCGCCCTCGAGGTCGACGTCCTCGAAGCCTCGCTCGATCCAGCGCACCTCCCCGGACCCGACGAGCCCCTCGATCGCCGGTGTGACCTCGGGCGAGACGAGGTGGACCTCGGCACCGGCGGCGATCAGCGTCGGCACGCGGCGCTGGGCCACGTTGCCGCCCCCGACGACGAGGACCTTGCGGCCGGCCAGGCGCAGGCCGACCGGGTAGATCGGGAGGTCGCCGGCCTGGTCAGGAGGGGTGCGTCACCGGTCCATTGTGTCCATCCCCGTCGACCGGCTGGTGTGCGCCTCCCAGCACGCGGACTAGCCTCGCGCCCATGAGCCTCGAACGACCCGTCAGCCCCGATCCCTACGACCTGCTCCCCGCGGTGCCGAGCTTCACCGTCACCAGCGAGGACGTGACCGACGGCCAGCCGCTCAAGGACGACCAGGTGAACGCCGCGGGCGACACCTCGCCGCAGCTGTCCTGGAGCGACGCGCCGGAGGGCACCAAGAGCTTCACCGTCACCTGCTTCGACCCGGACGCCCCGACCCCCTCGGGGTTCTGGCACTGGGTGCTGGTCGACCTGCCGGCCGACGTGACGTCGCTCGACGCGGGTGCCGGCGCCGAGGGGGCCGACCTGCCCGGGAACGCCTTCATGTGCGCCAACGACGGCGGCTCCAAGTCGTTCATGGGGGCCGCTCCCCCGGAGGGCGACCAGGTGCACCGCTACTACTTCGTGGTGCACGCGGTGAAGGAGGAGTCCCTCGGCGTCGACTCCGACGCCTCGGCGGCCGTGGTCAGCTTCAACCTCGCCTTCAAGACGGCCGGCCGCGCGATCGTCCACGGGACCTACCAGCACTGATCATTCTTGACTCATTCAAGTGTGAGTGCTTGTCTCGAAGGGACGACGGATCTGAAGCGCGCACAAGGAGTGAGCCATGCCTGACCTGCCCCAGCCGAACGACGGCACCTCGATCGCGACCGCACCCTCTTCCGAGGCGACGGTCGGCTCGACCACGGACACCGGCGCACCGGCGCCCAGCGACCGCAACAGCCTGACGCTCGGTCCCGACGGGCCGATCCTGCTCCACGACGTGCACTTCCTGAACCAGATGGCGCACTTCAACCGCGAGCGCGTGCCGGAGCGCAACGTGCACGCGAAGGGGTCGGGTGCCTTCGGTGAGTTCGAGACGACCGAGGACGTCTCGGCGTACACCAAGGCCGGGCTGTTCCAGCCCGGCGTGAAGACCGAGATGCTCGCCCGGTTCTCCACCGTGGCCGGTGAGCAGGGCTCCCCCGACACCTGGCGCGACCCGCGCGGCTTCGCGCTGAAGTTCTACACCGACGAGGGCAACTACGACCTCGTCGGCAACAACACGCCCGTCTTCTTCGTCCGCGACACGATGAAGTTCCCCCACTTCATCCGCTCGCAGAAGCGCCGTGGCGGCAACGGGCTGCGCGACAACAACATGCAGTGGGACTTCTGGAGCCTCAACCCCGAGTCGGCGCACCAGGTGACCTACCTGATGGGCGACCGCGGCATCCCGAAGACCTACCGCCACATGAACGGCTACGGCTCGCACACCTACCTCTGGGTCAACGAGGCCGGCGAGAAGCACTGGGTGAAGTACCACTTCCACAGCAACCAGGGCGTCGAGGGCCTCTCCGACGACGAGGCCACGCAGATCGCCGGCGAGGACGCCGACTTCCACCGTCGCGACCTCTACGACTCGATCGCGCAGGGTGACTTCCCGAGCTGGACGCTGTCGATCCAGGCGATGCCGTACGACGACGCGAAGACCTACCGGATCAACCCGTTCGACCTCACCAAGATCTGGCCGCACAGCGACTACCCGCTGATCAAGGTCGGGACGATGACGCTGAACCGCAACCCGGAGAACTTCTTCGCCGAGATCGAGCAGGCCGCCTTCGAGCCCAGCGCGCTCGTCCCGGGCATCGGCTTCAGCCCGGACAAGATGCTGCTCGGCCGTGCGTTCTCGTACTCCGACACGCACCGTCACCGGATCGGTCCGAACTACCTGCAGCTGCCGGTCAACCGCCCGCGCGTCGAGGTGAACACCTACACCCAGGACGGGCCGATGGCCTACGAGCACCGGGGCGACGACCCGGTCTACGCGCCGAACTCGTTCGGCCGCGGCTACGCCGACAACGTGGGCGAGGTCGACCCCGGCTGGGAGACCGACGGCGCGATGGTGCGCCAGGCCTACACGCTGCGCGAGGACGATGACGACTTCACGCAGGCCGGCACCCTGGTCCGCGAGGTCTGGAACGACGAGATCCGCGAGGCGTTCGTGAAGACCGTGGCCGGGCACCTGCTCGGCGGGGTCGAGGGCGACGTGCTCGAGCGGGCGTTCCAGTACTGGCACCACGTCGACGCCGACACCGGCAAGAAGATCGAGGAGCTGGTCCGCGAAGGTGCCGACCTCGGCGCCCCGGGTGCGCAGCCCGGCGACGCCCAGGACGAGGCGAGCGACCCGATCGTCGAGCCGAACACCAACGCCGAGCAAGTAGCACGCAGCACGCATCGAGCGTCGGGCTCGGTCATGGCAGGATCACGCCATGGCCGAGCCCGACGTCCGCCCCGACGTCCTGGGGGCGCCGTACACCGCCGAGACGCTGCACCTGCGGCCCGACGACGAGGGCGAGGTCGTCGCGACGCTCGTACGCCGGCCCGCGGATCGTCGTACGACCAAGGCGGTGCTGCACGTCCACGGCTTCGCCGACTACTTCTTCCAGACCGGCATGGCCGAGTTCTGGACCGCGCGCGGCTATGACTTCTTCGCGCTCGACCTCCGCAAGTACGGCCGATCGCTGCTGCCGCACCAGACCGCCAACTACGTCGCGGACCTGCACGACTACTACGAGGAGCTCGACCAGGCCCTCGGTCGGGTGACCGAGAGCCACGACCACGTCGTGCTCTCCGCGCACTCGACCGGCGGGCTCACCGTGCCGCTGTGGCTGCACGACCGCGGCTTCCCGGCGGCCGGTGTCTTCCTGAACGCGCCGTGGATCGACATGCACGGCGACGCGTTCACCCGGTTGATGGCGCTCCCGGTGATCCACCGGCTCGGGGCGTTCTACCCGATGCGCGAGATCCCGCGCGAGGTCAGCGGCGTCTACGCCCGGAGCCTGCACCGCGACCACCGCGGCGAGTGGGACTTCAGCCTCGACTGGAAGCCGCTCGCGTCCTGGCCGGTGTACGCCGGCTGGATCCGCGCGATCCGCACCGGTCAGGCCCGGATCGCCCGTGGGCTCGAGATCGACTCCCCCGTCCTGCTGGTCAGCTCCGCCCGTTCCGGGCACCCCACCTCGCTCGACGACCCCGACCTGATGCGGACCGACGTCGTGCTCGACGTGGACCGGATGAAGCGGCGGGCGGCGCAGCTGTCGCGGCACGTCACGATCGCGCAGGTGCCGGGCGCGCTCCACGACGCCGTCCTCTCCCCCGAGCCGGTCCGCTCGCAGGTGTACGCCGAGATGGACCGCTGGCTCTCGGCGTACGTCGACCGCTGACCGGCCCGGAGCCGGGAGCCGCTAGCCTCCCCTCCATGGAACCCATCACCGGCCTCGCCTACGGCCGCATCGCCATCGGCGCGATGTCCCTGCTCTCCCCGTCCCTGACCGCGCGGCTCTTCCTGCTGAACCCGAAGACGAACCCGCAGCTGTCCTACATGGGTCGGATGTTCGGCTCCCGCGAGATCGCCCTCGGCGCGATCACGCTCGCCTCCTCGGGCGAGGCCCGCCGCCGGCTCGTGCAGCTCGGCATCGCCGTCGACGGCGCCGACGCCTACACCGGGATCGTGACCGCGGCCTCCGGCGCCGTACCCAAGAAGACCGGCATCCTGCTCACCGTCGTGGCCGCCGCCGCCGTCGCCACCGGGGTGCTCGAGCTCCAGGAGAGCTGACGCCCGGCGCAACGTCATACGAACTGGTTGCTCTGGCGACCATTCCGTATGTACGTCCCGCGCATCGTCATCCGAGTTGGCAGCCCCAGCGACCACTTCGTATGACGTCCGGCACGCCAACTCCGCTCAGATCACGAACGTCACGACCGCGACGACCCCCACCAGCACGATCGCGGCGCGCAGCACGGTCGGAGGGAGCCGGCGACCGACGGTGGCGCCGAGCTGGCCACCGATCGTGGAGCCCACGGCGATCAGTCCCGCCACCGCCCAGTCGACGTGGCCACCGTCCAGACCGGGGACGTCGACGAAGTCGAGCACGATGAACATGATCGCGGCGACACCGTTGACGATCAGCGCGAGCACGTTCTTGGTCGCGTTGTGCCGCTGCATCGAGTCGATCACCCCGATGCCGAGGATGGCCATCAGCAGGACACCCTGCGCGGCGCCGAAGTAGCCGCCGTAGACGCCGGCCACGAGGACCGCGGGCCACACCCACCAGACGCCGTGCTCGGCCACGCCGCCGCGAGCCTCCGCGCGGGCGGTGACCCGCCGCTGGATCCGGGGGCCGAGCACGACCAGGACGCAGCCGAGCACGATCAGCACCGGGACGATCGCGTCGAACGCCGCGGACGGCAGGAGCAGCAGGAGCAGCGCTCCCGCGATGCCACCCAGCAACGATGCGCTGCCGAGCCGGACCAGCCGCGTCCGCTGACCCTCGAGCTCGCGTCGGTAGCCGATGGCACCCGAGAGCGACCCGGGAGCGAGTCCGATCGTGTTGGACACGTTGGCCGTGACGGGCGGGATGCCGAACGCGAGGAGGGTCGGGAACGTGATCAGCGTTCCCGACCCCACCACGGTGTTGATGGTTCCGGCCGCCACGCCTGCGAGCAGGATGGCGGCGATCTCCCAGGGGCTCACCGGGGCGGCGGCGCCTCACCGGTCGGTTCACCCGGGTCGGCCGGAGGAGGGGTCGGCGCGGCCGGGGAGGCCCCGGACGAGCGCGCCGCGCCCTCCGCAGCGGCGATCGCCTTCTGGACCTCCTCGTGCGTCCTGGAGAGCTGGGCGTCCGCCTCGTCGCTGCGCGCGGACTCGGGGTCGGTGTCGACCCGCACCCGGGGGCCGCCCGATGACTTGGGAATGCCGGAGACCTCGTGGACCGCGGAGCCCAGTCCCTCGAGCGCCTTGGTGATCTCCGAGGGCACCACCCAGACCTTGTTGGCCGATCCCTCGGCGATCTTCGGCATCATCTGGAGGTACTGGTACGCCAGCAGCGCCTGGTCCGGCTGACCGTCGTGGATGGCCTGGAAGACCGTCTGGATGGCCTGCCCCTCACCCTGCGCCTTGAGGATCGAGGCCTCCCGGTTGGCCTGGGCGCGAAGGATCAGCGCCTCGCGGTCGCCCTCCGCCGAGAGGATCGCCGCCTGCTTGTTGCCCTCCGCGGTGAGGATCGACGACTGGCGCTGGCCCTCGGCGGTGAGGATCACCGCGCGCTTGTCACGGTCGGCACGCATCTGCTTCTCCATCGAGTCCTTGATGGAGGGCGGCGGGTCGATGCCCTTGATCTCGACGCGTCCGACGCGCACGCCCCACCGTCCGGTCGCCTCGTCGAGCACGCCGGACAAGCCGCGGTTGATGTCCTCGCGCGAGGTCAGGGTCTGCTCGAGGTCCATGCCGCCGACGATGTTGCGCAGCGTCGTCATGGTGAGCTGCTCGATGGCCGAGATGTAGTTGGCGATCTCGTACGTCGCCGACACCGGGTCGGTGACCTGGAAGTAGATGACCGTGTCGATCGAGACCACCAGGTTGTCCTCGGTGATCACCGGCTGCGGCGGGAAGGAGACGACCTGCTCGCGCATGTCGATCACGTAGCGCACCCGGTCGACGAACGGCGTGATGATGTTCAGGCCGGGCTGCAGGGTCGTCTTGTACTTGCCGAACCGCTCGACGATGCCCGCGCGTGCCTGCGGGATGATGCGGATCGTCTTCGCCAGCACGAGCACGACGAAGACCAGGATCAGTGCGAACAGCACCAGGACTGCGACACCCATCAGGACCCCCTCCTTCTCTCTCCGATGACGCCCGAGCCGTCAGGACTCGAGCCGGTGGACGCGCAGCACGTATGCCGTTGCGCCCTTGATCTGGACCACGTCGACGACCTCACCGGGCTCGATGCGGTCGTCCTCGTCGTACGGCTCGGCGGTCCACTCCTCGCCGCCGATCTTGACCCGCCCCGGGGATCCGTGGACGAGCTCTCGCAGCACCGTGGCCCGCTTGCCGATCAGGGCGTCGGCCCCGGTGCGGAGCGTCGGGCCCTGGTGCAGCCGCTTGACGACGTTGGGACGGATCACGCCGAGCAGCGCGACGGAAGTGATCAGTGCCAGCACGATCTGGAGGGCCAGCGGCCCGCCCAGCGCGGCGGTCAGGGCGCCGACCACGGCGCCTCCCGCGAGCATGATCAGGAAGAGGTCGAGACTGACGAGCTCCAGAGCCCCGAGCGCGACCGCCAGCGCGAGCCAGCCCGCCCACAGGTTGTCGCTCAGCCAATCCATGGCGCGAGCCTATCCGTAGGGGCACAACGCTCAGGCGTGCCGACGCGCCATCCGACGGGCCGTGTAGCGGCCGTCCTCCTCGTGCAACGACAGGCGCATCCCGAAGGTCTTGGACAGCGGTTCCTCACGCATCACCTCGGGCAGCGGACCGGCCGCCGTCACCCGCCCCTCGCGGAGCAGCAGGGCGTGGGTGAACCCCGGTGGGATCTCCTCGACGTGGTGCGAGACCAGGATGGTCGCCGGTGAGTACTCGTCGAGCGCCAGCACCGACAGCGTCGAGACCAGGTCCTCGCGACCGCCGAGGTCGAGGCCGGCCGCGGGCTCGTCGAGGATCAGCAGCTCCGGGTCGGTCATCAGCGCGCGCGCGATCTGCACGCGCTTGCGCTCCCCCTCGCTGAGGGTGCCGAAGGTCCGGTCGAGGAGTGCACCGGCCCCGACCTCGCGGAGCAGCGCGGTGGCCCGGTCGTGGTCGAGCTCGTCGTACCGCTCCCGCCAGCGGCCCACCACGCCGTACGACGCGGACACCACCACGTCGCGGACGATCTCGTGCCGCGGGATCCGCTCGGCGACGGCGGCGCTGGTCCACCCGATCCGGGGGCGCAGCTCGAACACGTCGACGGTCCCCACGACCTCACCGAGGATGCCCACCACCCCGGACGTCGGATGGATCTGGGCCGAGCAGAGCTGCATCAGCGTGGTCTTGCCGGCTCCGTTGGGACCGAGGATCACCCAGCGCTCGTCCTCCTCGACCGCCCAGTCGACGCCGTCCAGCAGGGTGGCACCGCCTCGCTTGACGGTGACGTCGGCGAGCTCGAGCACGGCATTCACGTATGGGACCTCAGCGGCGCGTCGGGATCGGTGGAGACGCTCATCAACCTACCCGCAGCCATCGACGCGGCCGCGCCTGCCTACGCTCCCGCCATGGGCTCCCTCCCGGTCGCCGCCGTGCTCGCCACGTGGCTGGACGCGTGCCGTGCAGGAGAGGTGGGCCCCGACGACCTGGCCGACGCCGTCCGCGGGGACGACCCGCGCCATCTGGTCAGCGGCATGAGCGACGGCACCGGTGCGGACGTGCTGGAGCTGCACCAGCTGCCGGCGGCCCTCGACGGGCCGGTCTCGCTCGCGCTCCCGGCGCCCGGCGACCCCGTGGGCCTCGGCGGGCCGGACGAGTTCAACCTCGCGGCGATCGAGGCCGGTCAGGCCGTCGTGGTCGGCGCCGTCGGGCTGGTGCCGTTCGAGGACGCGCGCACGGTCGTGTGGCAGGCCCATCGTGCCGACCGGGTGCCGTGGGTGGACGAGCGGGAGACGGCCATCGAGCTGCGTACGACGCTCGCGGAGGTGACGCGACGTCTGGTCGACCTCGACGTGGCCTCGTGGCAGCCGGAGATCCCCGACCTGCTGATGAACCTGCGCCACCGACCGAGGCTCCCGCTCCCGCCCGGGTACGACGGCCGCCGTCTCGAGACGCTCGAGCGGGCCCTCCTCTGTCTCGAGGTCGTGGAGCTGGCCCGTTCCGGCGAGGGAGGGGCGGTCTCGTCGTACGAGATCGACCGGCGGCGGGGCGCCCTCCTCGACCTCGACCGCGCCGCCCGCCGAGCCGTCGTCGGGGCGTGCTCGGGCCGCGCGAGCTGACCCGTCACGCGGCGGTTAACCTCGTGCCGTGCCCGACGACACCAGACGCGAGCAGCCGCACACCCTGTTGATCACGCTGACCGGCAAGGACCGCCCCGGCGTGACCTCCCTGGTCTTCGACACCCTCGCGCGGTTCGGCGTCGAGGTCATCGACATCGAGCAGATCGTGCTGCGGCGCCGGCTGGTGCTCGGCCTGCTGGTCAGCTCGCCCCGGGACTGGAAGCCGCTGCGGGCGGAGATCGAGCGGGTCGCCGAGCAGCTCGGGATGGCCGTCGAGGTGGAGCGTGGCTCGGGCGACAACCGGCACCGCCCGGAGGGACGCAGTCACGTCACCGTCCTCGGCACCCCGCTCAAGGCGCCGGCCGTCGCCGCCATCGCCGGCCGGATCGCCGACACCGGCGCGAACATCGACCGCATCGAGCGGATGGCGCGCTACCCGATCACGGCCATCGACCTGCACGTCTCCGGCGTCGACCCCGACAAGCTGCGCGACATCCTCGCCCGTGAGGCCGCCGAGCAGGGGGTCGACATCGCCGTGCAGGCGGCCAACCTGCTGCGCCGCGGGATGCGCCTGATCGTGATGGACGTCGACTCGACCCTGATCCAGGGCGAGGTCATCGAGATGCTCGCGGCTCACGCCGGCTGCGAGGCCGAGGTGGCGCGCGTGACCGAGCAGGCGATGCGCGGCGAGGTCGACTTCGCCCAGAGCCTGCGCGACCGGGTGGCCCTGCTGAAGGGACTCGACGAGTCCGCGCTCGACAAGGTGTACGACGACCTGGAGCTCGCCCCGGGTGCCCGGACCACGGTGCGCGTGCTCCGTCGGCTCGGGTACCGCTTCGCCGTGGTCAGCGGCGGGTTCACCCAGCTGACCGACCGGCTCGCGGAGGATCTCGACATCGACTTCGCGATCGCCAACGAGCTCGAGATCGTCGACGGCAAGCTGACCGGCCGGCTGGTCGGCCCGATCGTGGACCGGGCCGGCAAGGCCGACGCCCTGCGCTCGTTCGCCGAGCGCAGCGGGGTGCCCGTGCAGTCGACGATCGCCATCGGCGACGGTGCCAACGACCTCGACATGCTCAACGCCGCCGGCCTCGGCATCGCCTTCAACGCCAAGCCGGTCGTCCAGGAGGCGGCCCACGCCTCGGTCAACGTCCCCTACATGGACGCGATCCTCTACCTGCTCGGGATCAGCCGCGAGGAGGTCGTCGCCGCCGACGCCGAGGAGGGCGTCACCACTCCCGAGCCGCCGGTCTGAGGGGCACGGCGCCGCGCCCCAGGCCTGTGCCGCTCATGGCTCAAGGCAGCCATCCCGGAGTGTCATCGACGGGGGGACGAGACACCCGAGATGGCCGCTCACTTGGAGTGTTTGCGAAACCTTGCCGTCCGTCAAAGGGTGGACTAGATCATTGTCTCGGTCAGTGTGCCGGAAAGGGACTGACGCCAGATAGTTGACCCATGCTCTTCTCAGGGCGGATACGTGTCGACGCGCAGGCGGCAGCCTGCGGGTGGCTCTCGCCCGCGCCGTCCCTGAGGTTCTGCTACCGCCTGTTCCTGCTCCTCGGGGCGACCTTCGTCGCCTTCTTGCTCGCCACCGGCCCGGCCGATGCCGACGAAGGCTCCGGCGCGGGAGGCGAGGTGTCTGTGAGCAGCGGGATCGAGTCGCAGCCCGTCACCGAGACGGTCGAGCAGGCGACCGAGACCGTCATGGAGCCGGCCGAGCCGGTGGCTGAGAGCGGTGGAGCCGGTCACTGAGACGGTGCCTGCGGTCACCGAGCCGGTCACCGAACCGGTTGTCGAGCCGGTGGTCGAGCCGGTCACGGAGCCGGTTGTTGCGCCGGTCGTTGCGCCGGTGGTCGAGGTTGTCGAGCCGGTCACGGAGCCGGTTGTTGCCCCGGTGGTCGAGGTTGTCGAGCCGGTCACAGAACCGGTCACGGAACCGGGCACGGAACCGGTGGTCGAGCCGGTGGTCGATCCGGTGGTCGAGGTGGTCGAGCCGGTCACGGAGCCGGTCACGGAGCCGGGTCTCGGGCCGGTTGTCCTGCCATCCGCCGCACCTGGACGCCCCGAGGCCCTCGCTACTGTCGCGCTTCAGGTGGCCTCGCCGGTCGTCTGTGGGAGCGTGGCAGGGGCGGGGTCCGTCACTAGTTGGACAGCCGCCGCCGCGGCCACAGTCGCTGATGCCGGAGCTGGTCGCGTCGACATGATCGGGGGACCCAGGGCTGTTCCCCAGGGCCCCGCGCAGGCGCCAACCGCTCCCAGCGCTCCCAGCGCTCCCAGCGCCCTGGGACAAGGGCCAGCCTCGGTGAGTGGACCGGGTGGCTTAGCGCCCTCCCTGGGAATCCTTGACAACTCTGACGTCGGCGCGACGCTGAGCGCTGATCGATTCGCTTCTGGGGATGACGCAGTGCCGCACAGTCGTGCCGCACTGCTCCGCAACTGGCCTGGTTGACCCTCCCTGCACGGGCGCGCCCACGCCCCGTCGCCATCGACGGGTGCGAGCGGCACCAGGACCACGACAGGGACTGTGGCCGGCGCGGGCCGCGTCTGCGCCTGACTCCGAACCGCCACACGCACTCGATCGCGGTTCGCACAGGCGGCTATGGCAACGGGGCGACGCCCGGTGAAGCAGCGCCTCCCCCCTCCACGGGGGGGAGGGGGAGGCGCTTGAAAGTAGAAGAGCCTTCCCCCTCCACCGGGGGGGAGGGGGAAGGCTCTTCAAGTGATGTGAGGGACTGCCTCCCGACATGCGAATGTCGCTGCCGGGGCGATCGTGAGGTCCCAGAACCCTCGCGCGTCACATTCGCATGTTCGGGCCGCGCAGGGCGTCCGGTCAGCCGTGCCCCGGGTAGAAGCCGACCAGCCGCCCGGTCGCGGCGTCCAGCTCCGCCCAGGGGACGCGGACGTCGAGGACCGCCATCGCCGAGGTCGCGAAGCCGGCGCTCATCTCGCGGAACGAGGCCGGGTCGGGGTCGCCGTCGTCGAGCAGGTGGGCGAGGGAGGCCGCGGTCGGGTTGTGCCCGACGTACAGCACCACCTCGGCGTCGTCCGGCGTCGAGCGGAGGATGTCGAGCGCGTTGTCGGGGCCGGCGCTGTAGATCGCGTCGCTGACGACCGGCGCTGCCGTGGTGCCGGCAGGTCCGGTGAGGCCCACCCAGGTGTCCTGCGCACGCTGGGCCGAGGACACCAGGGCGTGCGTGGGGACCAGCCCCTGGGAGGCCAGCCACTCCCCCGCGGCGCGAGCCTCGAGCGCCCCTCGTTCGGTGAGCAGCCGGCGGTGGTCCTCGGCAGCGAACGCCTCCGCCTTGCCGTGGCGCATGATGACGAGCAGGCGGCGACGCCCGGCAGCAGAACCCGAGGACGAATCGGGCGAAGGTGGGCTCACCTGAGCCAATCTCCCACCCCTTAGGCTTCCTGTCATGCCATTCGGAGCCGACGGTCCAGCCCGGAGCGGTGACGGCGACCTGCTCGTCATCGGAGGGGCCGAGGACAAGCTCGGCAGGCGCACCGTCCTCGGCGAGTTCGTGCGGCGTTCCGGAGGCTCGGACGCCCGGATCGCGGTGATCCCGACGGCCTCCTCGCTGGGGCCGGAGATCGTCGAGGTCTACGACGCGCTGTTCAGCAAGCTCGGCGCCGCCGAGGTGTACGGCGTCCGCCCCCAGTCCCGTGCCGACGCCGGCTCCCCCGAGGTCGTCGAGCAGCTCGACCGGGCGACCGGCATCTTCATGACCGGCGGCAACCAGCTCAAGCTGTCCACGGTGATCGCCGGGACGCCGTTCGGCGAGGCGATCGTGGCGGCCCGCAGCCGTGGCGTCACGATCGGTGGCACGTCCGCCGGCGCCAGCATCCAGTCCTCGCACATGGTCGCGTTCGGCCCGGGCGGCTCCACCCCGAAGCAGCGGATGACCCAGGTCGCGGCGGGCCTGGGGCTGGTCGAGAACTGCGTGATCGACCAGCACTTCGCCCAGCGCAACCGCTACGGCCGACTGCTGATGATCGTCTCCCAGAGCCCGCAGCTGCTCGGCATGGGCGTCGACGAGGACACCGGCGCCATCATCACGCGGAGCGAGGGCACCGAGATGCTCCGCGTGGTCGGCCGAGGGTCGGTCACCCTGTTCGACGGTCGGGCGATGGTCACCGACGCCCACCAGGCCAAGGAGCGGCGCCCGATCCTCGCGTCCGGCGTGGTGCTGCACGTGCTGCCCGCCGGGTCGGAGTTCGACCTGACCGCGCGCACGCTGGTGCCGCCGAACCAGGTGGTGGACCCAGAGGACGCCGCCGAATTGGCCAACGCCAACCGTGATCTGCGCAAGATGGCACGAGACATCGCCGCCGGGGACGTCTCTCCCTCGGTCCTGCGGCGCCGCATCGCCCGACGAACCAGAGGAGCATCGGAGTGACCGACCGCGTCAACGACGTCGAGGACCAGCGCACGGCCTCGGTCAGCTCGGGGGGCCGGCCGACCGCCGACCTGGCCATCATCGAGACGCGGGTCTATCGCGGCGCCAACATCTGGTCCTACGAGAAGGCGATCCACCTGGTCGTGGACCTCGGGGTCCTCGAGGACTTCCCGACCAACACGATCCCCGGCTTCACCGACCACCTGCTCGAGGCGCTCCCGGGGCTGCGCGAGCACTCGTGCTCACGCGGGCGCCGCGGCGGGTTCGTGGAGCGGCTGCACGAGGGCACCTGGCTCGGCCACGTCGCCGAGCACGTCGCCCTGGCGCTGCAACAGGTCGTCGGTCACGACATCCGGCGCGGCAAGACGCGGCAGGTGAAGGGCCAGAAGGGTCGCTACAACATCGTCTACGGCTACGTCGACGAGCAGGTGGGCCTGGAGGCCGGCCGGCTCGCCGCACGCCTGGTCAACCACCTGGTCGAGGCCGACCCCGACTTCGACTTCGAGGAAGAGCTCGACGCGTTCATCCTGCGCGCGCAGCGCACCGCGTTCGGCCCGTCCACGCAGGCGATCATCGACGAGGCCGTCTCGCGCGACATCCCGTGGATCCGGCTCAACAAGCACTCGCTCGTCCAGCTCGGCCAGGGAGTCCACGCCAAGCGCATCCGCGCGACGATGACCTCGGAGACCAGCTCGATCGCGGTCGACATCGCCTCCGACAAGGACCTCACCACGCGGCTGCTCGGCGCGGCCGGCCTGCCGGTGCCCAGGCAGGAGTCCGTCCGTACGGCGGACCAGGCGGCCACCGTCGCCAAGCGGATCGGCTTCCCGGTCGTCGTCAAGCCGCTCGACGGCAACCACGGCCGTGGGGTGTGCCTCGACCTGCAGGACGAGGACGAGGTCCGCGAGGCCTTCCCGATCGCCAAGGACCAGTCGCGCCGTGGCTGGGTCATCGTCGAGTCGTTCGTCACCGGCAAGGACTACCGCTGCCTGATCATCGACGGCCGCGTGGCCGCGATCGCCGAGCGGGTGCCCGCCCACGTCATCGGTGACGGCACCAGCACGGTGCAGTCGCTCGTCGACCTCACCAACGCCGACCCGCGGCGCGGTGTGGGCCACGAGAAGATCCTGACCCGGATCAAGATCGACGCCGCCGCCGAGGAGGTCCTCGCCGACCAGGGGCACACGCTCGACACGGTCCCCGCCGAGGGCGAGATGGTGAAGCTCGCGCTCACCGGCAACATGTCCACCGGCGGCATCTCGATCGACCGCACCTTCGAGGCCCACCCGGAGAACGCCGAGATCGCCGAGGAGGCGGCCCGGATGGTCGGGCTGGACATCGCCGGCATCGACTTCATCTGCCCCGACATCACCCAGCCCGTGCGCGAGACCGGCGGCGCGATCTGCGAGGTCAACGCGGCGCCCGGGTTCCGGATGCACACCCACCCGACCATCGGTGAGCCGCAGTTCATCGCCAAGCCGGTCGTGGACATGCTCTTCCCGCCGGGAGCCCGCAGCCGGATCCCGATCGTGGCCGTCACCGGCACCAACGGCAAGACGACCACCAGCCGGATGATCAGCCACATCTTCAAGGGGATGGGCAACAAGGTGGGCATGACCTCCACCGACGGCGTCGTCATCGACGAGCGCCTGCTGATCCGCGCCGACGCCTCCGGCCCCCGCAGCGCGCGCATGGTGCTGCAGAACCCGCGCGTCGACTTCGCCGTCTTCGAGGTCGCCCGGGGCGGCATCCTGCGCGAGGGACTCGGCTACGAGCGCAACGACGTGGCCGTCGTGCTCAACGTGCAGCCCGACCACCTCGGCCTGCGCGGCATCGACACCGTCGAGCAGCTCGCCGACGTCAAGGCCGTCCTCGTCGAGGCGGTCCCGCGCGACGGGCACGCCGTGCTCAACGCCGACGACCCGCTGGTCCGCGAGATGCGGCGTCGCTGCTCGGGTCAGGTGGTGTGGTTCTCGATGGCCGAGCCGGGCTCCGAGGAGCGCGACATGATCGACGCCCACTGCCGGCGGGGCGGGAAGGCGCTGGTGCTCCAGAAGACCGAGCGCGGCGAGATGATCGTCGTACGCCACGGCTCGCGGGACATGCAGCTCGCCTTCACCCACCTGCTGCCCGCGACCTTCTCGGGCCGGGCCCGGATGAACGTGCAGAACTCCCTGGCCGCGGCTGCTGCCGCGTTCGCGACCGGTGCTCCGCTGCACGACATCCGCCAGGGGCTGCGCACGTTCTCGACGAACTACTACCTCTCCCCCGGTCGTCTCAACGAGATCGAGGTCAACGGCGTCAACGTCATCGTCGACTACTGCCACAACGCGCCCGGCATGCGGGCGCTCGGCGACTTCGTCGACCGTGTCGGCGAGAGTCTCGACGAGGGCCACGAGCTCGGCAAGCCGTCGCGCATCGGCGTCATCGCCACGGCCGGCGACCGCCGCGACGAGGACATGCGCGAGCTCGGCGAGGTCGCTGCCCAGCACTTCGACGTCGTCGTCGTCCGCGAGGACGTGAGCCTGCGGCGCCGGAAGCGCGGCGAGACCGCGACCCTGGTGGCCGAGGGCGTACGCCGCGCCATGGAGGCCGGCAGCCGGTGCAAGCAGCTCGAGGTGATCCACGACGAGATCAAGGCCGTGCACCACGCGATGAGCCGCGCCAACCGCGGTGACCTGCTCGTGGTCTGCGTCGACCAGCACCCACTGGTGATGTCGGAGCTCGAGAACTGGTCGCCGATGGCGCAGCCCGGCGCGGCCGTGTTCGGGGACGACACCCCGGTGGCCGACCCGGACTACACGCCTCCGCCGGAGGCCTGAGGCCGGCCGGTCGTGTCGTGACCATGCGCTTCGACGACGGCCGGGACGAGATCCCTGCGGGAGTCGTGGGCCCTGTCGAGCGGGTGCTCGTCGTCGGCGCCGGGATCGCCGGCCTCACCGTCGCGAACGCACTCACTCATGCCGGCGTCGCCTGCACCGTGCTCGAGGCCAGGGACCGGGTGGGCGGCCGCCTGCACACCGTCGACCTGGGCGGGGCGCCGGTGGACCTGGGCGGCTCCTGGCTGCACCACCCCAGCGGCAACCCGCTGCGGGCCTTCGCGCGCAGCGTCGGCGTCCCGTGCTCTCCCGGCGACCCGTTGCCGACGCTCACCGGCTTCGACCGCGTGACCGGTCAGTGGTTGTCCCACGACGAGCTCGAAGCGACCACGACGCACGGGCTCGACCGGTTCGTCGCCGCGCTGGGCGACCTGCGCGCACAGCTGGGGCCGACCGCCTCGGCCGCGGACGGGATCGAGGCGCACCTGGCCGCGAGCGGGCTGGGCGGTCACGACCTGCGGCGCGCCAGGCAGGACCTTCGGGCGAACGTCGAGGCGGACGCGGCCGGCGCCGCCGAGGACCAGTCGCTGGAGTGGCTCTGGACGCAGGACGAGTACGACGAGGACTACTTCGGCGACCTGCCCGAGGGCGGCTACTCGGTGGTGGTCGAGGCGATGGCCGCCGGGCTCGACGTACGCCGGGACTGGCCGGTCGCCCAGGTCGACCTGTCCGATCACGGCGTGACGCTCACGTCGAGCTCGGGAGTGACCGAGGTGGGCACCCACGTCGTCGTCACGGTCCCGCTCGGCGCCCTGAAGCACGGGCTGCCCGTCTTCGACCCGCCACTGCCGAGTGAGCGTCTCGAGGTCGTGCAGCGACTGGGCTTCGGGCGCTACGAGAAGGTCGCCCTCGCGTTCGACGAGCCCTTCTGGCGAGAGGCCGGCTGGTCACACCTCGTGCTGTTCACCGGCGAACGCTGACGAGCCGTCGACCTGGGTGTTCGACCTCGACGCGTTCGACGTCGGCGCCGTCCTCGTGTGCCACGTCTTCCACTCCGCCACCCATCACGTGCGCGACAGCACCCGGGCCACCGACTGGGCCACAGGCCTGATCGGAGAGGCCCTGGGCGCACCGTGCCCGGAGCCGGCCGCTGTCGCCGTGACCGGTTGGGCGCAGGACCCGTGGACGCATGGCTCCTACGCCCATGTCCCGCCCGGAGCGACGAACGCCGACCTCGACCTCCTCGGGATGCCCGTCGCCGGGCGCCTGCTGTTCGCGGGCGAGCACACCCAGAGTGCCCGGGTCGGCTACGCCGACGGTGCGATGACCAGCGGCATCCGGGAGGCCAAGCGGTTGCTGGGCCGGCCCTCGGTCACGCTGGGCCGGCTGACCGGCTGAAGCACTCGGTCAGTCCTTCGTGGCGGCCTTCTTGGCCGTCTTCGTGGCGGCCTTCTTCGCCGAGGTGTTGCTGGAACGGCGACCCTTGAGCCGCACCCAGGTCTGGCCGCGCCCGCTGCTGCCCTGGACCGTCTTCGTCTCCACGAAGGGTTGGGCCTTGACCAGGTCGCCCAGCTTGGCGAACTCGTAGGTGCGGGAGTCGAACGACGGGTCGGTGCGGTTGAGGTGGTTGCCGAGCGCGCTCAGTGACACCCAGTCGTCGTCGTCGGTGTCGACCTTGTTCAGCGCCTTGGTCAGCACGCTCTGGATCGGCCGCGGCTGGTCGTCCTTGCTCTGGTCGCGCTGCGGGTCCGGGGCGACGGTCTCGCGCTGGAGCACGTCGAAGTAGAGGAAGCGCTCACAGGCCTCCACGAACGGCTTGGGCGTCTTGCGCTCACCCACGCCGATCACCCGCTTGCCCGCCTCCCGGAGGCGCATCGCCAAGGGCGTGAAGTCGCTGTCGCTCGAGACGAGCACGAACCCCTCGACGTTGCCGGAGTAGAGCAGGTCCATGGCGTCGATGATCAGCGCCGAGTCGGTGGCGTTCTTGCCCTTGGTGTAGGCGAACTGCTGCTGGGGCGAGATCGCGTTGGCGAGCAGGAGGTCCTTCCAGCCGCCGATGTGCGGGTCGGTCCAGTCGCCGTACGCCCGCTTCACGGTGAGCGTGCCGTAGCCGGCGAGCTCGTCGAACATCTCCTTGACCAGCTTCGGCGAGGTGTTGTCGGCGTCGATCAGCACGGCAAGGCGGCTGTTGTCGTCGGTCATGTGCGGTGGCTCTCCTCGATCAGTGGTCGGCCGGTCTCCTGGAGCCTGCCGACCTCGTGCAGGCCGAACCAGGACACCACGCCGCCGACGGCCAGCATGGCAGCAGACAGCAGCAGCGCCTGGTGGTACCCCGCCGTGAGGGCCGTCGGGTCGCGGTACTCCTCGCCCCCGAGGCCGACGATCGAGGGCAGCGCCGCGACCGCGAGCAGGCTCCCGGCCCGCGCGACCGCGTTGTTCACCCCGCTCGCGACACCGGCGTGGTTGCCGGGCACGGCCGCCAGCACCGCGACCGTCAGCGGCGAGACCAGCGTGACGAGCCCCAGGGAGAAGACCAGGAGCCCGGGGAACACCCCGGTCCAGTAGGACACGTCCTCGTCGACGCCGGAGAGGAGCAGCACCCCGATCGAGCAGACGATGGGCCCCACGGTCATCGGGACACGCGGGCCGATCCGCGCGGCGACCACCGACGTGCGCGAGGACAGCAGCAGCATCACGAACGGGATGGGCAGGGTGGCTGCACCGGCCGCGATCGCGTCGTACCCGGCGGAGACCTGGAGCTGCAGGACGAGGAAGAACAGCACGGCGCCGAGGGCGCCGTACACGAGCAGCGTCATCAGGTTCGCGGCGCTGAACACCCGCGACCGGAACATGGAGAGCGGAGCCATCGCACCCGGCCGCTTCTCGAGTACGACGAACGCACTCGCGGCCGCCGCGCTGACCACGATCCCGGCGAGCAGCACCGGCACCGGGAGGTCGCGCCACGAGGTGAGCAGGTAGGTCGTCACGCCGAGGGTGACCGCGCCGGCGAGCGCGCCCTTGTAGTCGAAGTGACGCGGCGCCTCCTCGTCGCGCGACTCGGGCAGGCGCATGCCGAGCAGGAGCACCAGCGCGCACAGCGGCAGGTTGATCGCGAACACCCAGCGCCAGCCGGCGTGCTCGACGAGGAAGCCGCCGAGGAACGGGCCGATCGCCACCGCGATGCCGGCGGCGCCGGCCCAGGTCCCGATCGCGGCGGGGCGGTCGGCCTTGCGGAACGACGCCTGGATGATCGCCAGCGCACCGGGCGTGAGCAGTGCTGCCGCCACTCCCTGGAGCATCCGGAAGACCACCAGCTGCACGGGAGACTGCGCGAACGCGCACAGGGCACTGCCGAGCGCGAACCCGACGACGCCGATCAGGTACATCCGCCGTCGCCCGTACCGGTCACCCAGTGCGCCGCCGACCAGGATGAGGGCCGCGAGACTGACGAGGTAGCCGTTCGACACCCACTGGAGCTCGGCCAGGGACGCGCCGAGGTCGGTGCCGATCCGGCGCAGCGCGATGTTGACCACGGTGCCGTCGAGCATCGCGATGCCGGACCCGAGCGTCACGGTCAGCAGCGTGAGGCGGCCCCGGGACGAGCGGCGTGCGAGGAGCGTGGCGTCCTCGTCGAGTGGTTCGGCCGGGTCAGTCCCGCCCGGCGGCACGTCGTACCTTCTCGCGGAGCTGCTCCGGTGAGTCCGCCGTCGCCCCCTGCGCCGCCAGCCAGTCGTAGACCTGCTGGCGCTCCGCGTGGCACATCAGCCCGACGACGTCACCCGGCTCGGCGAGCTTGAGCAGCGCCTGCAGCGAGTCGAGCTCGGTCGGGTAGGCCTCGATGTCGGTGACGCCCACCCGCTCGGCGCCGGCGCGCAGCAGCCCCTCGAGCTCCTCGAGCGTCCGGCCGCGGAGGTACTTCTCCTTGTGGCCGATGGCGACCACGTCGGCGTCACGAGCGGCGATCTCGCCGAGCAGCTCGATCAGGTCGTCCTGACGGTCACCCACCGCGCCCAGCCCGAGGAGCAGCCGACGCCCGGGAGCGCGGACGCCGCGCATGATCTCGATCATCGCCTCGAGCCCGGCCTCGTTGTGGGCGAGGTCCATCACGACCGAGACCTCGCCCATGGTGAAGAAGTTCATCCGCCCGGGGTTGTGCTCGGCGTCGGGCCGGAACGACGTCAGCCCGGCGACGACGTGGTTGCGCGGGATGTGGGCGGCGAGGGCGGCAGAGGCGGCCGCCAGGGCGTTCTCGACGTTGAAGCGCGACAGCCCACTGAGCGTCATCGGCACGTCGATCACCTCGACGAGCGGGTCGGCGCGGCCCTCCTCGAGCACGGTGATCCAGCCGTCGATGATCGTGGTCGCCCGGCCGTGCGCGCCGAGGACCTCACGCAGGGCGGGCGAGTCGGGGTCCCGTGAGAAGACCCAGGGCCGCGCGGGGGTGGTCAGCCGCATCGCGAAGACCCGCGGGTCGTCGGCGTTGAGCACCGCCCAGCCGGACTTCTTGGTGATCCGCGGGACCACGCCCTTGACCTCGGCGAGCTGGTCGACGGTGTCGATCCCCTGGTGGCCGAGGTGGTCGGCGGTGACGTTGGTGACGACCGAGACGTCGTTGCTGACCAGGCCGATGCCCTTGAGCAGGATGCCGCCGCGGGCGGTCTCGGTGACGGCGAAGTCGACCTCGCGGTGGGCGAGCACGCGACCGGCACCGGAAGGTCCCGAGTAGTCACCCGACTCGACCTGGACACCGTCGACGTAGATCCCGTCCGTGTTGGACCAGCCGACCAGGTGACCGGCTTCCCGGGCGATGTGCGCGATCATCCGCGAGGTGGTGGTCTTGCCGTTGGTGCCGGTGACGGCCACCACCGGCACGTTGGGCCGGATCGTGGTCGGGCCGGGACCTCGCTCGGTGGAGGCGACCCGGTGCGCGGCCTCCTCGACGAGGGTGCTCACCTCGGTCGAGCCCAGGCCGTCGATGACCGAGGCCACCGCCTCCCCCAGCGCGCAGGCCCGGTTGCGGTCACGCCACGGGTACGCCACGACGATGCGCCCCGGCTGCGAGGTGGTCCGCACGCGTACGCCGAGGCGGGTGGTGCCCGACTCGGCGGCCACCCGGCGCACCAGCCGGGTGACGAGGCGGGTGATCGACCGCTGCCGGAAGCCGCTCATCGGGGCGTCGGCACGCAGGGAGCTGATCCCGAGACGTTCCGCGAGTCGGCGTACGTCTGCCTCGGGGGCCTCGGCCAGGGCGGTCACGTCGAGCGTGAGCTTGATGGCCGCTCGCGGGAAGTAGAGGTTGGGTCCCTCGAGGACCCGCAGCTCGACCAGCGCCGTCGACGACTCCTGCGACCCCTCCGGCACTGGGATCAGTCGTCCTCGAGCCGGAACCCGACCTTGAGGCCGACCTGGAAGTGCTCCACGGTGCCGTCCTTGACCTGGCCGCGCACCTGGGTCATCTCGAACCAGTCGACGTGGCGCAGCGTCTTGGCAGCGCGCTCCACGGCGTTGCGGATGGCCTGGTCGATGCCGTCCGGGGAGGTGCCGACGATCTCGGTGACGCGGTAGGTGCGGTTGGACATCAGGCAAGCTCCTGGGGATCGCGGGTGGGACTGGTCAAGAATGCCACGCCTCGACGTGCCTGGGACCGGGGGCCGATCGGGTGCACGTTGGGGGGCCGATGCGGCCGACGTAGGCTGGCAACGTGGTCACCTCCCGCCGGGCGCGACATGAGGACGCACCGGTCCGCATCACCACCGCGCCGACCAGTCACCACGACGACATCGCTCGTCGTCGGAAGCGCTACCTCGTCTCGATGGCGATCCGCACGGCGTGCTTCATCGGGGCCGTGCTGGCCGACGGATGGCTGCGCTGGGTGCTCGTCGTGGCGGCGTTCATCCTCCCCTACATCGCCGTCGTGATGGCCAACGTCGCGAGCCCCCGGATCGAGGGGGCCGACCTGGTCCCGCCGAACAGCGGCCGCCGGGAGCTCGGCGAGTGACTGACCTCCCCGACGGGCCGGACGGCCCGGACCTCTGTTCCGCGCGCGGCTGCAACGCCCCCGCCGTCCACGAGCTGCGCTGGAACAACCCCAAGCTGCACACCCCCGACCGCCGCAAGGTCTGGCTCGCCTGCGACGACCACCGCCAGAGCCTCGCCGACTTCCTCTCCGCCCGGCAGTTCCTCAAGGAGATCGCCCCCCACTGACGCCGACCGGGCAGTTCTGGTGGGCGCGTGTACGCCGAGAGGGCAGTTCTGGTTGGTCGTACGTCGCTGAGCAGGGCAACTCTGGTTGGCCACGACTGCCTCGAGGAACGCGACTGAAGGTCTCGAGACGCGTCACCCGAGCGCCCTCCGCATGGCTCGGTCCAGCGCGACGCGATCGCTCGAACCTCCGCCATGGACGGCGGCTTCGCTCCGCTTCAGCCGCCGATGGCGGACATGGGCCGGGTGGGCTGGAGGAAGGTCTCGTCGTCGATGCCGTGGCCGGGGCGCTTGGTCATCATGGCGAGGCGCCACTGGTCGGCGATCTGCGTCGTCGGTGGCGTCGGAGCGGAGGGCGCGGCGGAGGTCGGACTCCTCGCGGGCGAAGAGGCAGTTGCGGACCTGGCCGTCGGCGGTGAGGCGGACCCGGTCGCAGTCGCCGCAGAACGGGCGGGTGACCGAGGCGATCACGCCGACCTTCGCCGGTCCGCCGTCGACCAGGAAGGTCTCGGCGGGGGCGCTGCCGCGGTGCTCGGGGTCGGGGGTCAGGGTGAACTCGGACTCGAGCAGCGCGAAGATCTCCTCGGCCGTCACCATCCCGTCGCGCGACCAGCCGTGCTGGGCGTCGAGCGGCATCTGCTCGATGATCCGGAGCTGGTAGTCGCGCTCGAGGCACCACTGCAGCAGCTCGGCGGCGTAGCGGTCGTTGACCCCGCGCAGGAGCACGGCGTTGACCTTGATCGGCCCGAGTCCCGCCTTCGCGGCGGCCTCGAGACCGGCGAGCACGTCGTCGAGGCGGTCGCGACGGGTGATCTCGTGGAACACGTCGCGGCGGATCGTGTCGAGGCTGACGTTGACCCGGTCGAGGCCGGCGTCGGCGAGCGTCTGCGCCGTACGCGACAGGCCCAGGGCGTTGGTGGTCAGCGAGACCTCGGGGGTCGGGCTCAGCGCCTTGGTCCGCTCGACGATCCCGGCCAGCCCGCGCCGCAGCAGCGGCTCGCCGCCGGTGAACCGGACCTCGCGGATGCCGAGCTGCTCGACGCCGATCCGGACCAGGCGGACGACCTCGTCGTCGGTCAGGGTCTCCTCGGTGGGCAGCCAGTCGAGGCCCTCGGCCGGCATGCAGTAGTTGCACCGCAGGTTGCAGCGGTCGGTGAGCGAGACGCGCAGGTCCGTGGCGACGCGGCCGTAGCTGTCGGCCAGTCCCGAGACAGGTGTCGAGGTGCTCACCCGGACAGTCTATGAGGCAGGGCCACGAACTACGGTTGCGGCGTGGGATTCCTGCTGAGCCGCCGCTGGGTGCTGTTCGCCGTGGCGGTCGTCTTCCTGGCCTGGGTGGCGACCCTGCTGGGCCAGTGGCAGTTCCACCGCCTCGACGAGCGCAAGGCCGAGAACCGCGTCGTGGCCACCAACCTCAACGCCCCTCCGGTCCCCATCGACGACGTGCTCTCGCCTGACCGCCCGGCGTCGAGCGACGACGAGTGGCAGCGCGTCACCGTGCACGGCACCTGGGACGACGAGCACACCGTGGTCCTGAAGTACCAGACCCGCGACGGCGCTGCCGGCGTCGACGTCGTCACTCCCCTGGTCACCGACGGCGGCGCGGCCGTGCTGGTCGACCGGGGTTGGCTCTCGACCGACAACTCCGGCGCCACCCGTCCCGAGCTGCCCGCGGTGACCGACGGGCAGGTCACCGTCACGGGCTGGGTACGGCGCGACGCGACCGGCAGCGCCACCAGGGTCAGCGAGCTCTCGACCCGGGCGGTGTCCTCGGCCCGGATCGCCGAGGTGGTGCCGTACCCGCTCTACCGCGGCTTCCTCGACCTCGCCGCCGAGAGCCCCGCCCCGGCCGAGCCCCTCGAACCGGTCGTGCTCCCCGACGACACCAGCAACGGTCCGCACTTCTTCTACGGGCTCCAGTGGTGGTTCTTCGGGGCGCTCGCCGTGTTCGGGTTCTGCTACCTGGTCTGGGACGAGCTCAGGCAGCGACGACGCCGTCGCGAGAAGCCGAAGCCCTCACAGCGACCGGAGCATGCCGCCGTCCACGGGCAGCATCGTCCCGGAGATGAAGGATGACGCGGGGCTGAGCAGGAACGCCGCCGCGGCGGCGAACTCCTCGGGTCGTCCGTAGCGGCCGAGCGGGATGCCGGCGATCGCCTTCTCCCGGGCTGCCTCGGCATCACCGGTGGACTCGTCGAGCTCGGCCACCCGCTCGGTGCCCACGCGACCGGGGAGCAGCCCGTTGACGCGGATGTCCCGCGGTCCGAGCTCGTCGGCCAGGGTCTTGGCCGCCATCGCGAGTCCGGGACGGAGCCCGTTGGAGATGGCGAGGTTGGGCAGCGGCGCCTTCACCGAGCTGGACAGCACGAACGCGATCGACCCCGGTCCCTCGATCGCACGGGCGACGGCTCGCGCGACCCGGAGGCCTCCGACGAAGACCGACTCGAAGGCGGACGTCCACGCGTCGTCCGGGCTGTCCATGATCGTGCCCGTGGGCGGTCCCCCGACCGAGATCAGCGCACCGTCCAGCCGGCCCCAGGTGTCGCGGGCAGCGGAGACCAGCCGGTCCGCGGTCTCCGGGTCGGCGTTGTCGCCGACGACCGCGACGGCGCGCTCGCCGAGCTCGGCCGGTTGCCTCCTCCAGCGTCGCCTCGTCGCGGCCGGAGAGCACGACGCGCGCTCCCTCGGCGACGAGCAGGTCGGCGCTGGCACGGCCGAGGCCGCGACCTCCGCCGGTGACGACGTACACGCGATCGGTGAGTCCGAGGTCCATGCGATCGACCCTACGACCCGCTCACGTGAGCTGGACGGCGTCCTCCGCTGAGTCCTCGGTGTCCAGCTCGCTGTCCTTCGAGGCGTCCTCGACGAACTGGGTGCGGTAGAGGTGGGCGTAGAGCCCGCCCTCGGCGATCAGCTGGCCGTGGGTGCCGCGCTGGACGATGCGCCCGTCGTCGACGACCAGGATCAGGTCGGCGTTGCGCACGGTCGAGAGCCGGTGGGCGATGACGAGCGAGGTGCGGCCCTCGAGCGCCTCGTCGAGCGCGCGTTGTACGGCGTATTCCGACTCGGAGTCGAGGTGGGCCGTCGCCTCGTCGAGTACGACGATCCCCGGAGCCTTGAGCAGCAACCGGGCGATCGCCAGCCGCTGCCGCTCCCCGCCGGAGAGCCGGTAGCCGCGGTCGCCGACGACGGTGTCGAGCCCGTCGGGCATCGTGCGCACGAGCGTGGCGATCCGGGCCGACTCGAGCGCTGCCCAGATCTCCTCGTCGGTGACCTCGGGCCGGGCGTAGCGGAGGTTCTCCCGGATCGTGTCGTGGAACATGTGGGCGTCCTGCGTCACGTAGCCGACGGCGTCCTCGAGCGACTGCAGCGTCACGTCGCGGACGTCGCGCCCGCTGACCCGCACGGCGCCGTCGTTGACGTCGTAGAGCCGCGCGACCAGGTGCGTGATCGTCGTCTTGCCGGCGCCGGAGGGGCCGACGAGCGCGATCATCTGGCCCGGCTCGGCGGCGAAGCTCACCTCGTGCAGGACCTCGCCGTGCTCGCGACTCTCCGGGCGCGCCACGGTCTCGAGGCTGGCGAGGGAGACGTCTTCTGCGCGCGGGTAGGTGAAGTCGACCCGGTCGAACTCGACCCGCGACGCGGTCGGCGGCACCGCGACGGCGTCGGGCTTCTCCACGACGGTCGAGGGCAGGTCGAGCACCTCGAAGACCCGGTCGAAGCTGACCAGCGCCGTCATCACGTCGACGCGGACGTTGGACAGCCCCTGGAGCGGACCGAGCAGACGCAGCAGCAGTGTCGCGAGCGCGGTCAGCGTGCCGATGGTCAGCGCACCGCTGATCGCGAGGCTGCCGCCGATGCCGTAGACGAGTGCGGTGGCGAGCGCCGGGATCAGCATCATCATCGCCATGAAGACGCGCGTGATCAGGGCGATCCGGATGCCGAGGTCGCGCACGACGCCGGCCTTCTCGGCGTACTTCGCGTCCTCCTCGTCGCGCCGGCCGAACAGCTTGAGCAGCAGCGCCCCGCCGACGTTGAACCGCTCGGTCATCAGGTTGCCGAGGTCGGCGTTGCCGTCCATCTGGTCGCGGGTCAGGCCGCTGATCTGGCGACCGACCCAGCGCGAGGCGATGAGCAGCAGCGGGAACAGGGCCAGGCACGCCAGGGTCACCTGCCAGCTCAGCAGGAACATGGTGATGCCGACGACGACGACGCTGATCAGGTTGCTGACCGTGCTCGAGAGCGTGGACGTGAACGCTCGCTGGGCGCCGATGACGTCGTTGTTCAGCCGGGACACGAGCGCACCGGTCTGGGTGCGGGTGAAGAACGCGAGCGACATCCGCTGCACGTGGGCGAACACCCGCGTGCGGAGGTCGAAGATCAGGCTCTCGCCGATGCGCGAGGAGAGGTAGCCGCTGGCGACGCCGAGCATGGCGTCGGCGATGGAGGTCAGTGCCATCGCCGCGGCCAGCCAGACCACGACGCTCAGGTCCTCGGCGAGGATGCCGTCGTCGAGCAGGTGCTTGATCAGCAGCGGGTTGACGACGACGAGGGCCGCGTCGATCACCACGAAGAAGAGGAACGCACACGATCAGGGCGCGGTGGGGCAGCGCGAACCCGACGATCCGCTTGACGGTGTCGCGGGACAGCTTCTGCTCGACGACGGAGCGGTCGCGGCGCGCAGAGCCGAGCATGGCCCACGGACTCATTCCGCTCATGGCGCCCCTTTCCGTCCTACGGGCTGAGTGTCTCAGCCACCTCCGACAAGGTCGCGGAACCGACGCACCTGCGCCTGCCGCTCGGCCAGACGCTGTGCCTCCAGGTCACGCTCCCCTGCGTGCTGCAGCAGGGCCTTCGTCTCCCGGACCGCTCCCGTGTTGCTGGCCAGGAGGGCCCCGGCCAGGTCCGCGGTGGCCGCGTCCAGCTCCTCCCGACGTACGACGAGAGTGGCCAGGCCGATCGCTCCGGCCTCGTCCGCTTCGACGTACCTCGCGGTGGCGCAGATCTCCAGCGCCCGCGCATACCCAACCGCGTCGACCAGCGGTTTTGTTCCCGCGAGGTCGGGGACGAGGCCGAGGGCGGGCTCCTTCATGCAGAAGCGCACGTCGTCGGCGACCACGCGCAGGTCGCACGCGAGGGCCAGCTGGAAGCCCGCCCCGATCGCGTAGCCGTGGACGGCGGCCACGGAGACGATGCCGGGATCCGCGAGCCAGGTGAAGCCGCGCTGGTAGCCGTCGATCGCCTCCAGGATCCGCTCGTCGCCGGCCCCCATCAGCCCGGCCACGGACTCCTCGCCCTCGACCTCCTCGCCCGTCAGCAGGCGGGTGTCGATGCCGGCCGAGAAGCAGTCGCCCGCTCCCCTGACCACGACGACGCGCACCTCGTCGGGCAGCCCCTGCCCGATGGCGTCGAGCGCGTGCCACATCCGCGGCGTCTGGCTGTTGCGCCGCTGCGGCTTGTCGAGGGTGACCGTGGCGACGGCCCCGTCGACCTCGAGCCGCAGGCCTGCGGCGGTGAGCGTGTCTGCGTCGGGGAGGATCATGTCCGAACTGTAGGAGGGCCAGCAGATGCACGACGACCGTGGGTCGAGGGCAGCTGCCGTCGTCGCGCTCCTCGTGTGCACCGTGAGCTGGGGCGGCTCGTTCGTGGTGGCCAAGGACCTGGTCGACCGCTACGACCCGCTCTCCGTCCTCGCGATCCGGTTCGTCTTCGGCACCGCCGTCCTCTGGGCGCTCCGCCCCCGGGCCGTCGCCCAGCTGCCCGCAGCGAGCCGTCGGCACGCGATCGTGATCGGCGTCCTGCTCGGGGCAGCGCAGGTCCCGCACTACTTCGGCGTGCGCGAGAGCACCGCCTCGGCGGCGGCATTCCTGATCGGGACGTACGTCGTGATGACGCCGATCGTCGACTGGCTGCTCTACCGCGTCCGCGTCACCCGTACGACGGTGGGCGGCACCCTGCTCGCCCTCGCGGGCCTCGGGCTGTTCGCCGCGGGCGGGACGGTCTCCGCCCTGGGGCTGGTGCTGTGCCTGTCGGCCGCCGTCCTCTACGCGGTGCAGATCTCGACGCTCGGGGCGTGGGTGCCCGCCACGAACCTGTGGGGGTTCACGACGGTGACGATGGTCGCGATCACCGTGGTCATCGCGGTGCCTGCCCTGGTGCGAGGGCTCGAGGTGCCGACGGCACCGACCGACTGGCTCCGGCTGCTCTACCTGGCACTCGTCGCCGGCGTGCTCGGCGTCGCGCTGCAGGGATGGGCCCAGCGGCACATCGCCGCGACGCAGGCCGCCGTGATCCTGGTGCTGGAACCCGTCTGGGCCACCGGCCTGGCCGTGGCGTTCATCGGCGAGCCGCTCACCACCCAGCTGCTGCTCGGCGGCAGCGTGCTGCTCGTCGCCAACCTCGTGGTCGCGCGCGGGTCACGGCCGCCCGCTGGACGACACCCACCGGAGGCACCCGCTGACCGGTGGCTCCTAGGCGAGCGCCACCAGGTCGGCGTAGTCGGGCGTCCAGAGGTCCTCGACGCCGTCCGGGAGGATCAGCACCCGGTCCGGCTCCAGGGCGTGTACGGCGCCCTCGTCGTGGGTCACCAGCACGATCGCGCCGGCGTACTCGCGGATGGCGGCCAGCACCTCCTCGCGGGAGGCCGGGTCGAGGTTGTTGGTGGGCTCGTCGAGCAGCAGCACGTTGGCGCTCGAGACCACCAGGATCGCCAGCGCGAGCCGGGTCTTCTCGCCGCCGGAGAGCACCGCCGCCGGCTTGGTGGCGTCGTCGCCGGAGAACAGGAACGACCCGAGCACGGACCGGGCCTCGGTGTCGGTGAGCTGCGGCGCGGCGTAGTGGAGGTTCTGGAGCACCGTGCGCGAGGTCTCCAGGGTCTCGTGCTCCTGGGCGTAGTAGCCGATCTTCAGGCCGTGGCCCGGCACCACCATCCCGGTGTCGGGCTGGTCGACCCCGGCGAGGATGCGCAGCAGCGTGGTCTTGCCGGCGCCGTTGAGCCCGAGGATCACCACGCGGCTGCCCTTGTCGATGGCCAGGTCGACGTCGGTGAACACCTCCAGCGACCCGAACGACTTCGACAGGTCACTCGCGGTGAGCGGCGTCTTGCCGCAGGGCGCCGGCGAGGGGAACTTGATCCGCGCCACGCGGTCGGCCTTCCGCTCCCCCTCGATGCCCTCCATCAGCTTCTCGGCCCGCTTGAGCATCGACTGCGCCGCCTGCGCCTTGGTCGCCTTGGCGCGCATCTTGTTGGCCTGGTCGGTGAGTGTCTTCGCCTTGTTCTCGGCGTTCATCCGCTCGCGCTTGCGGCGCTTCTCGTCGGTCTCGCGCTGCGCGAGGTAGGCCTTCCAGCCGATGTTGTAGATGTCGATGACCGCCCGGTTGGCGTCGAGGTGCAGCACCCGGTTGACGCAGGCCTCGAGCAGCCCGACGTCGTGGGAGATCACCACCAGCCCGCCCTTGTGGTTGCGCAGGAACTCGCGCAGCCACACGATCGAGTCGGCGTCGAGGTGGTTGGTCGGCTCGTCGAGCAGCAGCGTCTCGGCCCCGGAGAACAGGATCCGCGCCAGCTCCACGCGGCGACGCTGCCCACCGGAGAGCGTGCGCAGCGGCTGGCCCAGGAGGCGCTCCTCGATGCCGAGCGACGCGGCGATCTGGGCCGCCTCGGCCTCGGCGGAGTACCCGCCGGCGGCGTGCAGGGCGGCGTCGGCGTTCTCGTAGCGGCGCATCGCCCGGTCCCGTACGTCGGGGTCGTCGCTGCCCATCTCCGTCTCGGCACCCCGGAGTCGGCGTACGACGTCGTCGAGCCCTCGCGCCGAGAGGATCCGGTCGCGCGAGAGCACCTCGAGGTCACCGGTGCGCGGGTCCTGCGGGAGGTAGCCGACCGAGCCCGACGCGTGCACGGTGCCGCCGGCCGGCAGCCCCTCGCCGGCGAGGATCCGGGTCAGGGTCGTCTTGCCGGCCCCGTTGCGGCCCACCAGCCCGATCCGGTCACCGGCCCCGATCCGGAACGAGACGTCGCCCATCAGCAGGCGCGCGCCCGCGCGCACCTCGAGCTGGGACACAGTGATCACGACACGACTCTCACGGTTGGGGTGACGCCGACTGATGAAGGGCGTCAGGGCGGGGTACGTACCCACGCGAACCCCTAGTCTAAGCGGGCACCCGGGGGCGAAAGGACCAAGCCGTTGCGCTTCAACCCGAAGGCCAGGATCGACCAGGGCCAGATCGAGACCCGGAGCGGCGGCAGCCGCGGCGGCGGAGCCATGCGCCTGCCGATGCCGGGCGGTGGCGGCGGGAAGATCGGCCTCGGCACGATCGTGATCATCATCCTGTTCGTCGTGCTCTCCCAGTGCACCGGCATGGACCTCCTCGGGAGCGGATCCTCGGGAGGGAACGACGAGCCGTCGGCCAACACCTGCCGCACCGGCGAGGACGCCAACAACTCCCAGGAGTGCGCGGTCGACCTGTTCACCAACTCGGTGCAGGACTACTGGCAGGGCGCCTACCCCGACCAGACCGGGCAAGGACTACCAGCCCGCGACCACGGTGCGGTTCCAGGGCGGCACCGACTCGGGCTGCGGGCCGGCCAGCTCCGACATGGGCCCGTTCTACTGCCCCAACGACGGCAAGGTCTACCTCGACACCACCTTCTTCGACGACATGCTCGAGGGGCAGCTCGGGGCGCAGGGCGGACCGTTCGCGATCGGCTACGTGATCGCCCACGAGTACGGCCACCACATCGAGAACCAGCTCGGCGTCCTCGGCCAGATCCGCACCCAGCGCGGGCCGAAGAGCGACGCCGTCCGGGTCGAGCTGATGGCCGACTGCCTGGCCGGCATGTGGGCGGGCAGCGCCACCCAGACCAAGGACGCGCAGGGCCAGCCGATCATCGCCGAGCTCACCCAGGAGGACATCAAGCGCGCCATCGACGCCGCCCAGGCGGTGGGCGACGACCGGATCCAGAAACGTACGTCGGGCCGCGTCGACACCGACTCCTTCACGCACGGCTCGGCGGCACAGCGGGTCAACTGGTTCAACCGGGGCATGGAGCGCGGCACGATCCAGGCGTGCGACACCTTCCGGACCGACGACCTGTGACGGAGAGGCATGGCTCTCGACGACCACCACCGACAGCACCTGCGCCGCTGCGTCGAGCTGGCGCGCGAGGCCCTCGAAGCCGGGGACGACCCGTTCGGGTCGCTCCTGGTGGGCGCGAACGGCGACGTGCTGGCCGAGCGACTGAACCGGGAGCGGACCGGGCAGCCGCTCGCGCACCCCGAGATCGACCTGGCCCTCTGGGCCGGTGAGCACCTCACCCCCGAGGAGCGCGCCGGCGCGACCGTGTACACCTCCGGCGAGCACTGCGCGATGTGCTCGGCCGCGCACGGGTGGGTGGGCCTCGGCCCGATCGTGTACGCCGTCTCGTCCCGCCGGCTCGACCAGTGGCGCCAGGAGTGGGGCGCCGGCCCGTCACCCGTCGTGACGTTCAGCGTCAGCGAGGTCCTGCCCGGGCTTCCCGTGCTCGGCCCGGACCCGGAGCTGGAGCAGGAGATGCGGGAGCTGCACGAGCGGGCGTTCCGCCGGGGCTGACCCTGGTCGGGTCCCTGGTGACCGTCCAGTACTCACCCGTGTCACGGCGCCGCCCGCTCCGTGGGCCAGAATGACTGCCATGTCTGTGCACACCGAGCCGTCCCTCCACGACTCCAGCCAGCTGGCCGACCTCCGCGAGCAGGTGCTCGACCGGGGTGAGGGGCTCAGCGAGGAGCAGATCCTCTCCGTGCTCACCTCGCCGGACGAGCTGCTCCCCGACCTGCTGGAGCTCGCGCACGCCGTACGCATGAAGTGGTGCGGGCCCGAGGTCGAGGTCGAGGGGATCGTGTCGCTGAAGACCGGCGGCTGCCCCGAGGACTGCCACTTCTGCAGCCAGAGCGGGCAGTTCACCTCGCCGGTGCGCTCGGTGTGGCTGAACATCCCCGAGCTGGTCAAGGCCGCCGAGCAGACCGCCGCCACGGGTGCGAGCGAGTTCTGCATCGTCGCCGCCGTCCGCGGACCCGACGAGCGGCTGATGAGCCAGATGCGCGAGGGCGTGAAGGCGATCAAGGAGGCCGTCGACATCGAGGTGGCCGCCTCGCTCGGGATGCTCACCCAGGAGCAGGTCGACGACCTGGTCTCGATGGGCGTGCACCGCTACAACCACAACCTCGAGGCCGCGCGCTCCTACTTCCCCAACGTGGTGACCACGCACTCCTGGGAGGAGCGGTGGGACACCTGCGAGATGGTCCGCAGCTCCGGCATGGAGCTGTGCTGCGGCTGCCTGGTCGGCATGGGCGAGACGATCGAGCAGCGTGCCGAGCTCGCGGCGCAGCTGGCCGAGCTCCAGCCCGACGAGGTGCCGCTGAACTTCCTCAACCCGCGCCCCGGCACGCCCTTCGGCGACCTGCCGCTGATGGACAGCAAGGACGCCCTGCGCACCATCGCCGCCTTCCGGCTGGCGATGCCGCGCACGATCCTGCGCTACGCCGGCGGCCGCGAGCTCACCCTCGGCGACCTCGGCACGCGCGACGGGCTGCTCGGCGGCATCAACGCCGTCATCGTCGGCAACTACCTGACCACCCTGGGCCGCGACCCGGAGGAGGACCTCGAGCTGCTCGCGGACCTGAAGATGCCCATCAAGGCGTTGAGTGAGCAGATCTGAGGCCGTGATCGACGCGCCCGCCCCGACTGCCTACTGCGGGCACTGTGGCCGGTCCCTCGCGGACGGCGGCCACGACGTGTGCGAGGCCCGGCTGCGGCTCGAACCGCCGCGGTACTGCGCGCACTGCCGCCGCCGGATGGTCGTCCAGGTGATCCCCCGCGGGTGGAGCGCGACCTGCGTCGAGCACGGGACGCTCCACGGTGGTTGACGCAGCTCCCGCTCTCACCTGGGACCGGGAGCACCTGTGGCACCCGTACTCCTCCGCGACCTCGCCCTCCCTGGTGCACGAGGTCGAGTCGGCGTCCGGCGTACGGCTGAGGTTGCGTCGCGACGGCTCCCTGACGAGGTCGTCGACGCGATGTCGTCGTGGTGGTGCGCGATCCACGGGTACGCCGTCCCGGAGCTCGACGCCGCCGTGCACGAGCAGCTCGGGCGGATGAGCCACGTCATGTTCGGCGGCCTGACGCACGCACCGGCTGTCGAGCTCGGCCGCCGGCTCGTGGAGCTCAGCGGACTCCCCCACGTCTTCCTCGCCGACTCCGGGTCGGTGTCCGTCGAGGTCGCGATGAAGATGGCGTGGCAGGCGCAGGCCGGCACCGGCCGCACGAAGTTCTTCACGGTCCGCGGCGGCTACCACGGCGACACCTTCTCGCCGATGAGCGTGTGCGACCCGGAGGGCGGGATGCACAGCATGTACGCCGGGATCGTGCCCGAGCACGTGTTCGCGCCCCTCCCCCCGCGAGACGACGCGGGCTTCGACGACTGGGCGAACGCGACCGCCGACCTGTTCGCCGAGCACGCCCACGAGGTCGCCGCCGTCATCGTCGAGCCGCTGCTCCAGGGCGCCGGCGGCATGCGCCCCTGGTCGGCGCGCTGCGTCGACCACCTGAGCCGGTTGGCTCGCGAGCATGGAGCCCTGGTGATCCACGACGAGATCGCCACCGGCTTCTGGCGGATCGGCTCGGCGCTCGCCCAGGACCAGCTCACCGAGCGCGCGGACATCGTCTGCGTCGGCAAGGCGCTCACCGGCGGGTACCTCACCCTGGCCGCCACGCTGTGCACCGCCGAGGTGGCGCAGCGGGTCAGCGCCTCTCCGGCCGGCGCGATGATGCACGGCCCCACGTTCATGGCCAATCCGCTGGCCTGCGCTGTCGCGAACGCCAGCCTCGACCTGCTCGCGTCGTACGACAACGAGACGAACGTCCGCCGGATCGAGGACGGGCTGAGGCGCGGCCTGGCTCCGGCCGGTGACGCGCCGGGCGTGGTCGACGTACGCACGATCGGCGCTGTCGGCGTCGTGGAGCTCGACTCCCCCGTCGACCTGCAGAAGGTCACCGAGCGCGCCCTCGACCACGGCGTGTGGCTGCGTCCGTTCCGCAACCTCGTCTACACGATGCCGCCGTACGTCGCCTCCGACGAGGACCTCGCCACCATCACCGCGGCGATCTGCGAGGTGGTCGCGTGACCGGCTTCGAGGACTGGCTGGCCCAGCAGGCCCAGCAGCGCGAGGACGCGGGGCTCACCCGTCGCCTGGTCGCCCGGCACCCCTCCGAGCCGGTCATCGACCTCGCCGGCAACGACTACCTCGGCCTGGCACGCCACCCGCGGGTCGTGGAGGGCGCGGTCGCTGCGGCCCAGGAGTACGGCGCCGGCGCCGGCGCCTCCCGCCTCGTCACCGGGACGCTGACCCTGCACGAGGAGCTCGAGCAGGCACTGGCCGCGTTCACCGGCTTCCCGGAGGCGCTCGTCTTCTCGACCGGCTACCACGCCAACCTGTCCGCGGTCTCCGCGCTGACCGACCCCGACACCCTCGTGGTCTCCGACGCCCACGTGCACGCCTCGATGATCGACGCCTGCCGGCTCAGCCGGGCGACCGTCGTGGTCGTCCCGCACAACGACGTCGCGGCTGTCGACGAGGCGCTGGCCGCTCGGACGCAGCTCCGTGCCGTGGTGCTGGTCGAGACGATCTACTCCGTGCTCGGCGACGCCGCCCCGGTCGCCGAGCTCGCCGAGGTGTGCGCGGCACGCGACGCCGTCCTGATCGCCGACGAGGCGCACGCCCTCGGCGTCGCGGGCATCGAGGGGCGCGGGCTTCTCCGCGACGCGGACCTCGGCGACGCCCCGCACGTCGTCGGCACCCTCACCCTGAGCAAGTCGCTGGGCGCCCAGGGCGGAGCCGTGCTCGCCTCGAGCGCCGTCCGCGAGCACCTGGTCAACCGGGCACGGCCGTTCATCTACGACACCGGGCTCGCTCCCGCCGCGGCCGGCGGTGCGCTGGCGGCGCTGCGCGTCGTCGAGGACGAGCCGCAACGCGTGGCGCGCGTCAACGAGGTCGCCGGCGTGCTGGCCCGCGCGTGCCGCGTCGAGCACCCTGCGGGCGCGGTGCTGGCCGTGCCGATGCCCGGGCCGCACGAGGCGGTGGCCGCGGTCGAGAAGGCCGCCGGGAACGGCGTACGCATCGGCTGCTTCCGGCCTCCCTCCACGCCCGACGGCATCTCGCGGCTCCGGCTCACCGCGCACGCGCAGCTCGACGACGACGAGCTCGCCCGAGCGGTCGGGGTGCTGGACGGGCTGCTGTGACGCATCGTCGCGGTCACCGGCACGGACACCGAGGTCGGCAAGACGGTCGTCACCGCAGCGCTGGCCGCGGTCCAGCTCTCGCTGGGTCGTCGCGTCGCCGTGGTCAAGCCGGCCCAGACCGGGATCGGCGCGGACGACGACGGCGACCTGGCGGAGGTACGCCGGCTGGCCGGCGAGGTCTCCCTGCACGAGGGAGTCCGCCTCCCCGACCCGCTCGCTCCTGACGCCGCCGCTCGGGTGTCCGGCGTCGCGCTTCCCTCGCTCGCCGAGCAGCAGGGGCTGGTCCGGTCGGTCGCGGACCGACACGACGTGACGCTCGTCGAGGGCTCCGGCGGGCTGCTCGTGCGTCTCGGCGACGACTACACGCTGGCCGACGTGCTCGCGCCGTACGACGTGCGCTGGGTGGTCGTCGCCCGCGCCGGTCTCGGCACGCTCAACCACGCCGAGCTGACGGTCAACGCCCTGCGCGCCCGCGACCAGGACGTGGCCGGCATCGTCATCGGCTCCTGGCCCGAGCACCCCGGGCTGGCCGAGGAGCAGAACCTCGTCGACCTCCCGCGCGTGACCGGCGTGCCGCTGCTCGGCCGGGTCCCGGAGGGCGCCGCATCCCTGCCAGTCCGGGCCTTCCGTCGCGGCGCGCTCGACTGGGTGCCGGACGTCGGCTAGCGAGGCGCGGAACCAGGCAGCCGTCGAGCGGCGCGCCATCACTGGAGGCTGGCTCGTCTGTCCCGCGGCTGTTCTGACGGTGGCATGTGCGGATACTCCGATGCATTCGGACCCCGACCGACCCCCCAGCAGGGTCCATGCGCATCGCACTATCGGGTTGGGCTGGATAGTCCCGAGCAGACGGACCTCCGGAACCCTCTCAGAAGGGTCCGTTCACACGGGACTATCCGGTACGACGAGGTCACTGCCAGGCCTGCGGAGTGGTCCGCACTATTCGCACATCGGTGTGTCCGGACGGCAGGGGCCGACCTGCTGAGCACGCGGCCGGCGTACGCCACGCGCTCTCGCAGATCGACCAATCCGCACAATGTTTACTGACTTGATGTTAAATAAGACCCATGCACACCGGGTGGCCGACCGCGCACAGCGCGATCTGTCGGTGACCCCGTCACCGACGAGGCCTCCCTCCCTTCCCGATCACCCTCGGCATCACGCATACCGAGGGTGATCGGGACCTCCTCGCCACCGCGCACGGACCTGCCCGGGGAACGCCTGCCCGCCGCCATCCCAGGCGGGCAGGCATCCCGGCAGATGAGACGAGCAAAAGGCGCACTTGCGGACCCGGCCGCACTTAGGCGGCCATATCAACGCCTCGCTGGTATAGCCGCGCGGAGCGCATATCGGGCGGGTTCTTGACCGGCTCGTTCGGCGCTCACAAGAGTGACTTCCACACACACGCGACCCACGGATGGTGCGCCATGCGGAATCCTCTCGCCGGTGATGGAGGACTCATTTCTCGGGGTCGATTCCTTCTCCACGCCATTGCTGCGACCACGCTGACGGCCGTCGGCTGTCTCATCGTCGCCTTTGCTGCGGGTGGCGGGCCAGGTGGCGTGGCGAACCAGGGGACCCAGACCCAGGGCTGCTACGAGACGACGCGGACCATGGCACCTGTCGCGTTCCAGTTCGGCCAGGCGACCGGCAAGCCGAAGACCGTGACCGTCACGAAGACCAAGACGGTCACGAAGACCAAGACGGCGACCGCCACCAAGTGGCGGACCAAGACGATCTGCAAGACCGGGCCGGGGACCACGGAGACCGTGACCGCACCGGGGAGCGTCACCACGACCACCCTGAGCAACCCGACCGCCAGGTCGTCACCACCACGGTGAACGGCCCGACGGTGACCGACTACACGACGGCGTACGTGACCACGACCGAGCGGGAGACCGAGACGGAGACGGAGACGAGCACCATTACCGGCGTCTCCACCGTGACCGTGACGACGACCACGGTGAGCACGCTCTCCCCAGCGAACTGAGCAGGCCGGGTCTCGGAGATCCAGCTGGCGTAGTGGTCGTCGTACGGGGGTGAAGGTGGCGACGCAGGAAGTCGTGACGCCGCCTGAGGAGCGCGCCGCGCCGCCAGCTTCGCGGTGGCGGCGCGTCCGGTCACGGATCACGGGTCCGACCGCGGCGCTGGGGCTGATCCTGGTCGCCACCGTGGTGACGCGCGTGGCCTGGCTGAACCGGCCGGACAAGTCGCTGATCTTCGACGAGGCCTACTACGTCAACGCGGCGCGTCGGCTGCTCGGCTGGACGGTGGCGGCGGACGCGCCGTACGCCGACTCCCCCTCCGGGCTGGACCCCAACTCCGAGCACCCTCCGCTCGGCAAGGTGGTCATCGCGGCGTCGATGCGCGTGTTCGGCGACGACCCCCTCGGGTGGCGGTTCCCGAGCATCGTCGCCGGCCTCGTCGTCATCATCGCGATCTACCTGCTCGTCCGCTCGACCGGGCGCAGCCCCTGGCTGGCGGTGTACGCCGCCGGGGTCGCCATGCTCGACAACCTCCTGCTCGTGCACAGCCGGATCGCGACCCTCGACATCCTCTTCCTGGCGCCGCTCCTCCTCGGTGCCGTGCTGCTGATGCGCAAGCAGTGGGTCTGGGCCGGCGTGCTGTGCGGCATCGCGGCGCTGGTGAAGGTGCCGGCCGTCTTCGCCCTGGCAGGTCTGGTCGTGCTCGTGCTCGTGATGCCCGGGGGTGGGCGGTTCCGCGACCGCGCCCGCCGGGCGGGCCTGTTCGGTGGAGTCGCGGCCGTGGTCGCGACAGCGGGCCTGTGGGTCCTCGACGCCCAGTTCACCAAGTTCGACAATCCCGTGTCGCACGCGCGGTTCATCCAGTCCTACGGCCTCGACCTGTCCCGCACCGGCGGGCCGGTGAACAGCGAGAGCGAGCCGTGGCAGTGGTTGAGCAACGACGTGCAGATCACCTACCTGCGCGTCGACACCAACGAGGTGGTCGGCGGCGAGGTGCAGACCACGAAGCCCGAGATCTGGTTCCGCGGCGCGTTGAACCCGGCCCTGAGCGGCGTCGCCCTCGTCGCGCTCTTCTACGCGGCCTGGCTGTGGGTACGCCGCCGTGACCCGCTCGGCGCCTGGTGCGTCGTCTGGTCGGCCAGCGTGTTCATCCCCTACCTCGGGCTGTCACTCATCTCGCACCGGATCAGCTACCTGTTCTACGCGCTGCCGCTCATCCCGGCGTACGCCGTCGCGGTGGCGCTGCTGCTCTGGCACGACGGACTCCCCCGCATCTGTCGGTGGGGGTTCGCCGTCGCGATGCTGCTCGGGTTCCTGGCGTACTTCCCGTTCCGCCAGTTCATGCCCTGAGGTCCGTCGCAACGCCACGGCTGCCCACACGGCGAACGCCAGCGCAGCGATCAGGTACGCGTGCCCCACGACGTGCTGGGCGACGGTCCAGTCGAGCTCGCGGCCTTCGCCGTACGGCGGCCACACCACGGGTCGGGTCACGAAGACCGCCGTCCACGCCACCGAGGCCCACCGACTGTGCTCCCACAGGACGCAGCGCCACGGGCACCGCCCACACCCAGTGGTGCGACCACGCCACGGGTGAGGCGAGCAGCATCGACACCGCGGCGAGGCACGTGCCGAGCGCCCGGTCGCCGCGGCGCCACCACTGCACCCCCACGAGCAGCACGCCGACCGAGAGGGCCCCGGCGAGCAGCAGCCAGAGCACGGACGACGGCGGGCCGTCACCCAGCCGGGTCAGCGCGCCGTAGACGGACTGGTTGTGGGCGAGTGCCGGCGGACCAACGCGGTCGGCGTCGAGGAGCCGGTCGGACCAGTAGGTCGCGGAGGACCCGGGCAGCACCGCGAACCCGATGACGACCGTGGCAGCGAACGCCAGCACGGCCCGTCCCGCAGCGGACCGCCGCGCCGACCAGCACCAGGAGCACGACGAAGACGAGCGGCGTCAGCTTCACTCCGGCGGCGACGCCGACGAGCACGCCGGACCAGCGGCGGGCGGGGCCGAGCAGGTCGACCAGCACGACCGCCATCAGCAGCAGGTTGACCTGGCCGAAGGTGAGTGTTCTGCCAGACCGGCTCGAGGGCGAGCGCTCCGCCGGCGAGGAGCGCGACCAGCCATCCGGGTGCGGGGCGGCCGAGCTCGCGTCGTACGGCCACGACGGCCACGGCGAGGGCGGCTGCGGACAGCGCCGTCCACAACGCGGCCGCGGCCCACCCGGGCAGCGGCGCCAGCGGCACCATCAGCACGGCGGCGAACGGCGGGTAGGTGAACGGCAGGCCGGTCACCGGGTCGTCGGACCCGTACAGCGACAGCCCCTCGACCACCGCCCGGCCGCCGTAGCGGTAGACGAAGAGGTCGGTGAAGCCGCCGCGCAGCGCGCCCCACAGGCCGGCCGCCGCCACGAGGGCCAGCACGGGTGCCGGCCCCGTGAGCAGGCGGGATCGGCTCAGCGGACCGCGAGCCGGCGTCAGGCGGGCCAGCACCCTCGCATCGTACGCAGCGCGAGGGCGCGTGAGCGGTCAGCGATCGAGCCGAGCCGTCAGGCGGGGGCGCCTCCGGCGTCGGACGCCCCGGCGAGTGCCGGCAGCGCCTGCACGAGCTCGGGCGGAAGTGCCAGGCCTTCCTCGTTCGCGGGGTCGACCGCGAGCCACAGGTCCTCCTCGCCCAGGCTGGCCGCCAGGTCGGCGACCGAGACGCGGAGCGCGGTGGCCGGGTCGGCGCCCGCGGCCACGAGGTTCTCCTCGGAGGTGAAGACGGGCACGAACTGCTTGTCGTCCTGCTGGATCACCGGGATGGCCAGTGCGCCCTCGGGGGCGTCGTCGGGCGTGGGGCCTTCCTGCGGCAGCAGGGCGACGCTGGTGGCTAGCTCGCGCAGCACGACCTGCGGGTCGATGCCGGCGGTGCTCGGGTCGGACGGCGTCTGGCCGTCGGGAGTTGCGGTGCTCATGTGGTGCTCCTCTCACAGAGGGTCCTCTTGGGCAAACGTCCACCCTAGGTGCCATCCCCGGAGAAATCACATCGCTGGTCCGCCCAGGTGTTCGATCGGCGCGGTGGGCACGACTCCTTCGACCCTGCGGGCGAGCTCCGGATCGAGGGTGACCAGTGCCTCTCCCTGGAGCTTGGTGAGGGCGACGTACTCCGCGTCGTACGTCGAGGCCCAGCCCAGCTCGTCGGCGTACTTCCACGCCACGCGCCGCAGCACGGCGTCCCCGAGCAGCCGGACCTTCATCCTGCCGACGGCGGCGAGGAGCTCCTGGGCCTCACCAGCAGGCAGCTCGCCTGCGTGCACGGCTTCGTGCACCAACGACAACGTCTGGGAGCGGATCAGGGTGGGCGCCAGCAGCTCGTGCTCCGGAGCCACTTCGATGCCGTGGCGAGCCAGGTGGAGCTGTGCGAGCGCGTCGACGACGTACCTGGTCATCGGTCTCCTCGGTGTCGGTGGTCGAGTGCGATCACAGCAGCTGCCTCGATCTGCGGGAACTGCCGCTGGAGCGCGCGGAGGTGCGGCGCGACGGCCGGGTGCCGGTACTTGCCCGCCAGCGCACCCTCGCCGCGCGCCACCTGGGCCAGCGCCCACTCCGCGGTGCTGACGACGCTGTAGACCGCGGTCACCCGGGCGGCCGTCGCCGCGGCTTCCGTGTCGACCTCGCTGCCGGCGCCGTCGAGGAACGTGGCGAGCAGCACGTCGAACTCCTCGCGGCTGGAGAGGGCGAAGTAGCCGAGGTCGGCGCCCACCGGCCCGGTGCCGCAGCCCTGCCAGTCGACGGCGACGGCGTCCTCGCCCCGGATCGCGACGAAGTTCGTCGGCACGGCGTCTCCGTGGACCCGTCCCTGCGGGCCGTCGGCGCAGCGGGCGAGCCAGGTGTCCCGGCGCTGCCACAGACGGTCGGTCACGTCGGCGAGGGTGGTGCGTGCGAGGGTCGGCCAGCCACCCCGGGCAGCAGCCAGCGCGAGTCGATCCTCGAGCAGCCGGCGCGAGGCCCACGGCGGGGCGTCGTACGGCGCGGCCGCGAAGCGACCCAGCGCCCGCGCGACGAACAGCCCCGGTGGCGGTTCGCCGGACGCCTCGGCGCTCCAGATCGTGACGCCCTCGTCGTCCTCCTCGACCGGACCGAACTCGGGCGGCACCAGCCCCGGCCCGTCGACGTACGACGGGTCAGCGGCCACCTCGGCCTCGCGGCGCCAGTACCCCGCATGGGCCGGGTCCAGGAGTGCCCGGTTGGACCCGTCGGGAGCCTCGAGCCGCTTGACCACCCAGGTGCGGCCGTCGACGTCGGCCAGCCAGAGGCCTGCGCTCGAGGGACCGCCTGCGCCGGCGAGGCGACGCCACGACGGGTCCGGCTCCCACACGGGCACATCCTGACAGAGCGAGTCGGGTGTGAGGGTGCGCCTGAGAGGATCTCCGCCAGTGAGCTCCCATCGCCTGATCCCCACCCGCGTCCCCGCCGACCCCGAGGGCGTCGTGCTCGTGCTGCACGGCGGCGGCTCGCGCGCCGACCGGCCCGCTGTCAGCCCGGCACAGCTGTCGGTGCTGCGGATGGTGCCGATCGCACGCCGGATCGCCCGGGCGGGACGTGGCCGGCTCGCGGTCTACCGGCTGCTGAACTCGACGCGCGGCTGGGACACCCACCACACGCCGGTCGACGACGTGCAGTGGGCGCTGCGTGACCTCGCGTCGACGCACGGGGACCTCCCGACCTGCCTCGTCGGGCACTCCCTCGGCGGTCGGGCGGCGCTGCTCGCGGCCGGCGGCGAGCCGGTCCGGAGCGCGGTCGCCCTGAACCCGTGGATCCATCCCACCGACCGCGCCGACGCCTCCGGGCGACGGCTGCTGGTCGTCCACGGGACCGAGGACCGGGTCGCGTCGATCGACCGTGCGCGGGCGCTCGCCCACCGGCTGGAGGAGACCGCCGAGTCGGTCGGCTTCCTCACCGTGGAGGGCGGCAAGCACGGGATGCTGCGACGCGGCACCGTGTTCGAGCGCGCGGCCGCGGACTTCGCGCTGGCCACGCTGCTGGGCGTGCCCGTCGGCGAGCCCGTGGACCGCCTGCTCTCCGGGACCGCGCGACTCACCGTGTAGCCCGGTCGGCGCTGGGGTAGGAGAACCCCATGACCCAGACGACCGACTCCCCCGCCCCCACCCTCCAGAAGGGGCTCAAGCAACGCCATCTCACGATGATCGCGATCGGCGGGGTCATCGGCGCCGGTCTCTTCGTCGGGTCCGGGGCGGTGATGCAGGACGCCGGACCGGCCGCGTTCCTGACGTACGCCGTCACCGGCGTGCTGATCATCCTGGTGATGCGGATGCTGGGCGAGATGGCCACGGCGAACCCGTCGACCGGGTTCGTTCGCCGACTACTCCAGGCGTGCCCTCGGTGGCTGGGCCGGCTTCTCGGTCGGCTGGCTGTACTGGTACTTCTGGGTGATCGTCGTCGGCTTCGAGGCGGTCGCCGGCGCGGAGATCCTCCGGGTCTGGTTCGACGACGTGCCCCTCTGGGTCTTCGCGCTCGTGCTGATGACGTTGATGACCGCGACGAACCTGTTCTCGGTCGGGTCGTACGGCGAGTTCGAGTACTGGTTCGCCGGCATCAAGGTGCTCGCCATCATCGCCTTCCTCGTCCTCGGCACCCTCTTCGTGATCGGCCTCTGGCCCAACCAGGGCTTCGACCTGAGCAACCTCACCGACCACGGCGGCTTCGCGCCCAACGGCACCGCTGCCATCTTCTCGAGCATCGTCGTGGTCGTCTTCTCGATGGTCGGCGCGGAGATCGCCACCGTGGCCGCGGCCGAGTCGCACGACCCGGAGAAGGCGATCGCCAAGGCCACCCAGTCGGTCATCGTCCGGGTCGGCACGTTCTACGTCGGGTCGGTGTTCCTCCTGGTCTGCATCGTCCCCTGGAACGACAGCGCGCTCGGCGAGTCGCCGTACGTCGCCGCGTTCAAGGAGATGGGCATCCCGTACGCCGACGACATCATGAACCTGATCGTCCTGACAGCGGTGCTGTCGTGCCTCAACTCGGGGCTCTACACCGCTTCGCGGATGCTGTTCGTGCTCGCCGCCCGTCGCGAGGCACCGATGCGACTGATCACCGTCAACGGTCGTGGCGTCCCGGTCTGGGCGATCCTCGCCTCCACCGTCGTCGGCTTCCTGTGCGTGATCGCGGCGTACGTCTCCCCCGACACCGTCTTCACCTTCCTGCTGAACTCCTCGGGCGCGGTGATCCTCTTCGTCTACTTCCTGATCGCCGTCTCGCAGTTCGTGCTGCGGCGCCGCACGCCCGAGGACCAGCTGACCGTGAAGATGTGGTTCTTCCCCGTGCTCACGATCCTCGCCGGCGCCGGCATCATCGCCGTGCTCGCGCAGATGTTCTTCAAGTCCGACACCCGGTCGCAGCTGCTGCTCAGCCTGCTGTCGTGGGCGGTCGTGCTGGTGCTGTACGCCGTCACCCGCTGGCGCGGCGGGTCGGTCTCGGCCGACGAGCTCGACACCGACGGCGGCGACTCGTCCGCTCGGAAGATCGTCGTGCTCGCCAACCGCACCATGGCCAGCGACGAGCTGCACGACGCGCTCGAGCGGATCGAGGGCAGCGACACCGCGGACTACTTCGTCGTGGTGCCGGTGAACCCGGTCGACACGGGCCAGGCCGACCGCGAGGGCGCTGCCTTCGTCTGGCAGGCGACCACCCACGCGGCCCAGGAGCGGCTCGACCAGACGCTCGAGGACCTGCGCGGACGCGGGCTCACCGTCGAGGGCGAGCTCGGTGACTACCGTCCGCTGGTCGCGCTGGACAAGGCGATGAGCTCCTTCGGTCCCGACCACGTGGTGATCGCCACCCAGCCCGAGGACCGCTCGTCCTGGTTGCGCCACGGAGTCGTCGCCGACGCACGGGAGCGCTACGACGTGCCGGTGCAGCACGTCGTCGTACACGCACCGGTCGCGCCCTGACCCCGGTCAGCGGCAGCCGGCAGCGAGCTGACGCACCCGGGCCTGCACGGCCGCGTTGTCCTGGCCGAACGTCGGGTCGGTGAGCTTGGAGACGGGGTACTCCCGCACGAGCTTGCCGGCCAGGCAGCGGGCCGGCTCCTCGGGCAGGCCTCCCTTGAGGAAGGTGACGCCGAGGGACGCACGGATCGTCAGGAGGTCCACGGCGTCCTGCGAGACGTCCTTGCCGACGCCCTTCGCCGTCTTGCCGGGGTCGCAGGACTCGAACCGGACCACATCGCCGTCGCGCTCCGCCGTGGCCGAGGACCCCGGTGCGGCCGCGACCCATCGGCCCAGAGCCGACAGCATCCGTGTGGTGTCGGCCGGGGTCTCCCCCTCGTAGTCCGCGCGCACGCACGACGTCCCGTCCCGGGTGAAGGCGACGAAGCCGTCGCCACCCCAGCCGTCCGCCGCGGCCAGCGCGTCGAGCAGCGGGATCCGCTCGGCCAGCACGAGGTACCAGCTCAGCACGCCGAACTCGCCCGAGGAGTCGAGCTTCTTCTCGCCGTCCTCGAGCTCGGGTACGTCGAGCTTCGCGGCCTCGGTGTCCCCGGTCAGCACGCGCAGGGGATCGATCAGTGCGGACTCGTGCTTCGGGGATTCACGGAAGAGGTCGTCGACCGCGTCGTTGCCGCCGTCGGCCGCCACCACCTGCACCAGCCCCTCGCCGAGGCTGTAGGAGGAGGTCATCAGCGTGATGATCACCTGGGGCACCTGCTCGAGCCGCTTGCTGGCCTCCGAGCCCTCGTCCTGCCTGCCCCGGTCGAGCGCCCGGCGCTGCTTCGGCGTCAACGACTGCGTGTAGAGGCGTTCGACCCGCTGGGCGTCGCCCTCGATGATGCCGTCGAGCACCGAGGACTCCGAGGTGGACGGCTTGTCGTCGGACTCCTTCGACAGCTTCTTGACCCGGTCGCCGACCTTGAAGTGCTGGTCCTGGAGCACGTGCGTCAGCTCGTGGACCAGGGTCGCGCGCACCGAGGGAGTCACCTTCTCGCCCCGGACCGTGACCCGCTCGTCGTCGAAGGAGTAGTAGGCGAGCGTGCCGCCGCCGCTGAAGTCGTTGAAGGCCTTGAACAGGTCCACGTCACCGCTCAGCAGGCCCACGGCGCGCATCACGCCGGTGAACTGCTCGAGCTCCTCGCGCTCGTCCTTGTCGAGCTCCTTCTCGTCCGTGGTGACGGTCTTCTCGAACTTCGCCGGAGGCAGGAAGCGCACCTCGACCGGGTGCAGGAACTCGAGGCCGCGCTGCTTCTCCGCGATCTTCACGTAGGGCTGGATGCGGGCGTCCCAGGCGGCCGGGTACGTGCGCTTCGACTCGTCCTTGCCGTCCTGGAGCAGCACCACGACGCAGACCCCGCCGATCGCCGCCACGACCAGCAGCACGAGCAGCACCACCCACACCGGCACCTTGCTGTCGGGCTCGTGCCCCGGCGGCGCAGGAGCCGGCGCGGCCGGTGGCGGCGGGTACGAGCTCATGCGGCGAGGTTAGCCACGCAGGCGGGCACATCCGGGCAAAACGCGCACATCCGGTCAGGCGTTGACGACCGCGATCCGCACCGACCCCGCGTCCAGGATCGCCTGCTCCAGCACGCTCCGCCGCGGGTCGGGCACCGCCAGGAACGGCGGCACCACGTGACGACCGGCCAGTCGGCGGTCGGCGAGCACGGCCTCGACGGCCGCGTGGTCCCCACCCGTGACGATCAGCGGCACACCGGCGAGGATCCGGGCCGCGTGCTCGGCGGCCGCCTCGTACGCCTGCCGGGCCTGGTTGTCCCGTCGCCTCGCGAACCGCTGCTGGCTCTGTCCCCCGGCCTTCGTGCGGCCCTGGACGTGTCGCTGCCCGACCTTCGACTCGACGAGCTGATCCCCCTCGAGCCGGGCCACGGCGAAGCCGCCCTTGCGCACCAGCAGCACGCCCCAGCGAGTCGGGTGGCACGCAGGACGTGAGGAACTCCGGCGGCGTCGGCCGCGCCCGTGTGCGCCTGCCCGTACGGCGGTTCGGCGCGGAAGGTGGACCCGTCCGACGCCGATCCGGCCAGCGCTCCGTCGTCGACCGAGAGACCGACCTCGCCGTGCCGGCCGCCGAAGTTCTCGACCCAGCGCACGAAGCGTGCGGGCGGGACGAGGACGTCGCTCATCTCAGGACCAGGTGATGCGGGCCGTTCGTCGCCACAGGTCGTAGCCGGCGGTCTGCACCTCGTCGGACCGGTTCCACAGCGCCAGGTAGAGCTGCTCCGCGGTGCCCTCGAGGACGACGTCGGCGTGCCCGTGGACGTCTCGCTGCACGACGGGAGGCTCGGTGCTCACCTCGACCCGCCACGACCGGCGTACGTCGTTCGGGCGGATCGCGAACGTCCGGGGCTGGTCACTGCGCAGCCGGGACTTGGGGCGGGTCAGGAAACCCCGCAGGAGCTCGTCGATCCCGTCGAGGGCGATCTGCTGGGTGATCCACGTCTCCTCGGCGGTCGGCACCCGGCCCAGGCGGGCAGCGAGGGCGTCGACGGAGTGCATCGTGGTCTCGTGGCACTGACGCCGCGCCCAGAACAGCCGCGGCGGGGGTGCGTCGTTCAGGAAGACGAGCGCGTCGAGGTCAGCAGGCGCCTGCTCGAGGGCCGTCAGCAGGCGGTGGCCACCGGTGCGCAGCCACAGCACCGGGTCGTCGGCCTCCAGCCCCTGAGCCTCGTAGGCACTCGGGTCGGCACGCCGGCCGAGCACGTTGTCGGTCGCCCAGCGGTGCACCATGCCCTGGTGGGCGAGGAGCTGCCGGACCGTCCACTCCGGAGCCGTCGGGACGGGGGTGTCGAGTCCCGCCTTCCGCGCGTGGTCCACGAACGCGGCCAGGGCGTCGCGGATCCCTTCGAGATGCTCGGAGAAGTCGACGTCGAGGTCGAGCGTGAACTCGGACACCCGCGTCAGACGTTGAAGCCCAGGGCCCGCAGCTGCTCGCGGCCGTCGTCGGTGATCTTGTCCGGGCCCCACGGGGGCATCCAGACCCAGTTGATCGTGACGTCGCCGACCAGGCCCTCCAGCGCGGAGTTGGTCTGGTCCTCGATGACGTCGGTCAGCGGGCACGCGGCCGAGGTCAGCGTCATGTCGAGCACCGCGTTGGAGTGCTCGTCGAGGTGCACGTCGTAGACGAGCCCGAGGTCGACGACGTTGATGCCCAGCTCGGGGTCCACCACGTCCTTCATCGCCTCGACGACGTCGTCCTTGGTGGCGGTGGCGGTCCCGCCGCCGGAGGCCTCGGGAACCTCCGGAAGGTCTCCGTGGATGTCTGATCGGTCGGCAGTCATGCTTCCTCCTTGGTGACGACCTGGGCGGTGGCGTCCTTGAACGCCATCCAGGAAAGTAGAGCGCACTTGATGCGCGCAGGGAACTTCGCGACGCCCGCGAACGCGATTCCGTCCTCGAGCACCTCCTCGTCGGGCTCGACCTGGCCGCGCCCCTGCATCAGCTCGAGGAACGCCTCGTGGGTCGCCGATCGCCTTGTCGACCGGCTGGCCGATGACCAGGTCGGTCATCACCGAGGCAGCGGCCTGGCTGATCGAGCAGCCCTCGGCGTCGTACGACACGTCGGTGACGGTGTCGCCGTCGAGGTGGACCCGCAGGGTGATCTCGTCGCCGCAGGTCGGGTTGACGTGGTGCACCTCGGCCTCGAAGGGCTCCCGCAGTCCCGCGTGGTGGGGGCTGCGGTAGTGGTCGAGGATGATCTCCTGGTAGAGGCTGTCGAGGTCCATCACGTCACCTTGAAGTAGTTCTTGGTGTAGTTGATTCCCTCGATGAGCGCGTCGATCTCGGCCGGCGTCGTGTAGAGGTACGACGAGGCGCGCGTCGAGCTCTGCACCCCGAACCGCTTGTGGGCCGGCTTGGCGCAGTGGTGCCCGGCGCGTACGGCGATGCCGCGGGCGTCGAGGGTCTGGGCCACGTCGTGCGGGTGGATGCCGTCGATCTCGAAGGACACCGCTCCCCCGCGCTGCGTCGGGTCGAGGGGTCCGAGCACGGTGACGCCGCTGACCGTCGACAGCCCCTGGAGCAGGTGACCGGTGACCGCCTGCTCGTGGCGGTGGATGTTGTCCAGGCCGATCTCGGTCAGGTAGTCGACGGCCGCACCGAGACCGACGGCCTCGACGATCGGCGGGGTGCCGGCCTCGAACTTGTGCGGGATGCCGGCGTACGTCGACCTCTCCATCGCGACCGTCGCGATCATCTCGCCACCGCCGAGGAAGGGCGGCAGCTGGTCGAGCAGCTCGGCCTTGCCCCACAGCACGCCGATGCCGGTGGGGCCGGTGACCTTGTGGCCGGTGAAGGCGAGGAAGTCGGCGCCGGACGCCTGCACGTCGACCGGGAGCTGGGGCGCGGCCTGTGAGGCGTCGAGCACCACGACAGCACCGACCTCGTGGGCGCGACGCGCGATCTCCGCGACCGGGTTGACGGTGCCGAGCATGTTGGAGACCCAGGTCAGCGAGACGACCTTGGTGTTCTCCGTGATCAGCTCGTCGATGTTCGAGAGGTCGAGGTGTCCGTCGTCGGTGAGCCCGAACCAGCGCAGCTCGGCGCCCTTGCGCTCGGTGAGCAGCTGCCACGGGACGATGTTGGAGTGGTGCTCCATCTCGGTGATCACCACGCGGTCGCCGGCCGTGACCTCGAGCGGGCCGGCCCACGCCATCGTGTTGGCGACCAGGTTGAGCGCCTCGGAGGCGTTCTTGGTGAAGATCACCTCGTCGCGCGACGGCGCGTTCAGGAAGCGGGCCACCTTGTCGCGGGCGTCCTCGAACGCGGCCGACGACTCCGCGCCGAGCTGGTGCATCGCGCGGGCGACGTTGGCGTTGTGACGCTCGAGGTGGTCGACCATCGTGTCGATGACGACCTGCGGCTTCTGCGAGGTGTTGGCGCTGTCGAGGTAGACCAGCGGCAGGTCACCGCTGAGCCGACGCTCGAGGATCGGGAAGTCCTTGCGGATGACCTCCAGGCCCGGCAGCAGCCCCCTCCATCAGACCGCGGACTTCTGAGTACTTGTCGTAGCCCTCGGCCTCGAGCTGCTCGGCGAGCTCGGGGCCGCCCTCCTCGGCGACCTTGCCGTCGACGAAGACGTGCACGAAGTCGGGGGTGATGTAGCGCAGGATCCGCGTGTAGTGCGTGATCAGCAGGACGCCCTTGTCGCCGTCCTCCTTGAAGCGGTTGACGCCGTCGGAGACGATCTTCAGCGCGTCGATGTCGAGGCCGGAGTCGGTCTCGTCGAGCACCGCGACCTTGGGGTCGAGCAGCTCGAGCTGGACGATCTCGTGGCGCTTCTTCTCACCGCCGGAGAAGCCCTCGTTGACCGAGCGCTGCGACATGGCGGGGTCCATCTTCACCTGCTCCATGGCGGTGTTGACGTCCTTGACCCAGGTGCGCAGCTTCGGGGCCTCGCCGTCGATGGCGGTCTTCGCCGTACGCAGGAAGTTGGCCACGGAGACGCCGGGCACCTCGACGGGGTACTGCATCGCCAGGAACAGCCCGGCGCGCGCCCGCTCGTCGACGCTCATCGCGAGCACGTCGACGCCGTCCAGGGTCACGCTGCCCTGGGTGACGGTGTACTTCGGGTGACCCGCGATCGAGTAGGCCAGCGTCGACTTGCCGGACCCGTTGGGGCCCATGATCGCGTGCGTCTCGCCGTCCTTGATGGTCAGGTCGACACCCTTGAGGATCTCCTTGGGGCCGTCCTCCGGTGTCGACCGAGACGTGCAGGTCCTTGATCTCCAGCGTTGCCATGTCAGTTGTCTCCTAGGTCGATCAGTACGTCGTCCCCGTCGATCTGCACGGGGTAAATCGGGACCGGCTCGGTGGCCGGAGGACCGGTGGGCTTGCCGGTCCGGAGGTCGAAGCGCGAGCCGTGCATCCAGCACTCGATGGTGCAGTCGTCCACGTCGCCCTCGGACAGCGCGACCGCCGCGTGGCTGCACTCGTCCTCGATCGCGAACACCTCGTCGTCGTGCTTGACCACGGCGACGTCGAGCCCGTCGATCTCCACCCGCATGGGCTGGCTGTCGGTGAGCTCGGCGAGCGAGCAGGCGCGCTGGAAGCTCATCGCAGGATCCTGTGGACGTTCTTCTCCAGCTCCGCCTCGACGGTCTCGACGAGCTGCTCCTCGAGCTCCGGCACTCCGATCTTGCGGATCAGGTCGTTGAAGAACCCGTGCACGACCAGGCGGCGGGCCTCGGACTCCTCGATGCCGCGCGAGCGCAGGTAGAACAGCTGGTTGTCGTCGAACCGTCCGGTCGCCGAGGCGTGCCCGGCTCCCTCGATCTCGCCGGTCTCGATCTCCAGGTTGGGCACGGAGTCGGCCTGGCAGCCGTCGGTGAGGACGAGGTTGCGGTTCTCCTCGTAGGTGTCGATGCCCTCGGCCACCTTGCGGATCAGCACGTTGCCGATCCACACGGCGTGCGCGCCCTCGCCCTGCAGCGCGCCCTTGTAGACGACGTTGCTGCGGGTGTGCGGCTGCGTTGTGGTCGACGAAGAGGCGGTGCTCGATGTGCTGGCCCTCGTCGGCGAAGTAGAGGCCGAGCATCTCGACGGAGCCGCCGGGGCCGGAGTACTCCGCGGTGGCGTCGTGGCGGACCACGTCGCCGCCGAAGGACACGGCTACGTGGCGCAGGGTCGCGTCGCGGCCGACCGAGGCGTGCTGGGTGGAGTGGTGCACGGCGTCGTCGGCCCAGTCCTGCAGCGAGACCACGGTGAGCTCGGCGCCGTCGCCGACGACGATCTCGACGTTCTCGGCCAGGGTCGCCGTGCCCTGGAAGCGCAGCACGACCGTCGACCTTCGAGAACGCGCCGGCCCGGATCACCAGGTGACCGGCGGAGGCGACCTCGTTGCCGGTGCCGGTGAGCGTGACCGTGGTGGCCTGCTCGCTCACGTGCTCCTTGGGCACGTCGACGAGGAACACCGAGTCGGCCGCGGCCCAGGCGCGGGCGCTGACCCGGTCGGGCGGGACGATCCCGGAGGTGCCGCGCGACTCGTGGTCGATGCCGACGGCCTCGGCGGTGACGCCCTCGGCCGCGTGGACCTCCACCTCGAAGGAGTGGCCGTCGAGCGGCGCCTCCTGGTGGATGCCGCGCAGGCGCTTGAGCGGCGTGAACCGCCAGACCTCCTCGCGCCCGGTGGGCACGACGTGGTCCTCGACGTCGAACGACCCCTCGGGGTGCAGGTGCGAGAGCACCTTCTCGGGTTGCTCGAGCGCGTCACGCACGGAATCAGTGAGAGTCAACAGTCAACTTCCTTTAACAACAGTCTTGGTGGCCGTGAGCCCGGCAGGGCCGCAACCATGACGAGCGCGAGCGTCAGCGAGCGCGAGAGCCCACCAGTCGGCAGAGCGCGAAGCGCTCAGCCGACTGCGCCCTCCATCTGCAGCTCGATCAGCCGGTTGAGCTCGAGGGCGTACTCCATCGGGAGCTCCTTGGCGATCGGCTCGACGAAGCCGCGCACGATCATCGCCATCGCCTCGTCCTGCTCCATGCCTCGCGACATCAGGTAGAACAGCTGGTCGTCGGAGACCTTCGAGACGCTCGCCTCGTGGCCCATCGACACGTCGTCCTCGCGGATGTCGACGTAGGGATAGGTGTCGGAGCGGCTGATCTGGTCGACCAGGAGCGCGTCGCACAGCACGTTGCTCTTCGAGCCGTGGGCGCCCTCGTTGACCTGGATGAGTCCGCGGTACGACGTACGGCCGCCGCCGCGGGCCACCGACTTGGACAGGATCGAGCTCGAGGTGTTCGGAGCCGCGTGCACCATCTTGGCGCCCGCGTCCTGGTGCTGGCCCTCGCCGGCGAACGCGATCGAGAGCGTCTCGCCCTTGGCGTGCTCGCCCATCAGGTAGACGGCGGGGTACTTCATCGTCACCTTGGAGCCGATGTTGCCGTCGACCCACTCCATCGTCGCGCCGGCCTCGCAGGTCGCGCGCTTGGTGACGAGGTTGTAGACGTTGTTCGACCAGTTCTGGATGGTCGTGTAGCGGCAGCGACCACCCTTCTTCACGATGATCTCCACGACCGCGGAGTGCAGCGAGTCCGAGCTGTAGATCGGCGCCGTGCAGCCCTCGACGTAGTGCACGTAGGCACCCTCGTCGACGATGATCAGCGTCCGCTCGAACTGGCCCATGTTCTCGGTGTTGATCCGGAAGTAGGCCTGCAGCGGGATCTCGACGTGGACGCCCGGCGGGACGTAGATGAACGAACCGCCCGACCACACGGCAGAGTTCAGGGCAGCGAACTTGTTGTCGCCGACCGGGATCACCGTGCCGAAGTACTCCTGGAAGATCTCCGGGTGCTCCTTGAGCGCGGTGTCGGTGTCCAGGAACAGCACGCCCTGGGCCTCGAGCTCCTCGTTGATCTTGTGGTAGACGACCTCGGACTCGTACTGGGCCGCGACGCCGGAGACCAGACGGGCCTTCTCGGCCTCGGGGATGCCGAGCTTGTCGTAGGTGTTCTTGATGTCCGCGGGCAGGTCGTCCCAGGTCTGGGCCTGCTTCTCGGTGGACCGCACGAAGTACTTGATGTTGTCGAAGTCGATCGTCGACAGGTCCGAGCCCCACGTGGGCAGCGGCTTGCGGCCGAAGAGCTTGAGGCCCTTCAGGCGCAGGTCGAGCATCCACTGCGGCTCACTCTTCTTCGAGGAGATGTCGCGCACGACGTCCTCGTTGAGACCGCGCGTCGCGTCGGCGCCGGCGTCGGTCTCGTCGGACCAGCCGAACTCGTAGCGCCCGATGCCCTTGAGTGTGGGATTCAGCTCTTCGATCGAAGTCATCTGGTGACCGTCTCCTTGGATTGGCTGGTGGAGCCTGTTGGAACCATGTTCGGGATGCAGGTGGTGCACACGCCGTCGCCGTGGGCGATGGTCGCGAGTCGCTGCACGTGCCGACCGAGCATCCGGCTGATCGCGGCCGTCTCGGCCTCGCACAGCTCGGGGAACTCGTGGGCGACGTGGGAGACCGGGCAGTGCTGCTGGCACAGCTGCTCCCCCACGGGCAGGTCGCGCAGCGCGGCAGCGTAGCCCTCGGCGGTGAAGACCTGGGCGAGCGCCTCGGGGCGGCTCAGCTCGGGGTTGGCCTCGAGAGCGGCCTCGAACCGCTGCTCGATCTTGGCCGCGCGCCGGTCGGCGAACTGGCGGACGGCCTCGTCCCCGCCGGTCTCGGCGAGGAAGCGGATCGCCTGCACGGCCAGGTCGTCGTAGGCCTGGTCGAGGCTGTCGCGACCTGCGTCGGTCAGCACGAACACCTTGGCCGGACGGCCGCGGCGACGGACGGCGACCGCGCGCGGTTCGCGCGCCTCGAGGATGCCGTCGTCGATCAGCTGGTCGAGGTGGCGGCGTACGGCGGCGGGCGTCAGCTCGAGGCGTTCCGCGAGCGCCGCCGCGGTCGAGGGACCGTTGGACAGGACGGACCGCACCACACGCTCGCGCGTGGGCTGGTCGTGCCCGGTCGTCGGCTCCACGATTTCCACAACACCAGTGTGCCCTTAATCCATCCGACCGTTCAAATAAGGGTCACCTAACCCGTCCGGCACGGTCTACGGTCGATCCATGGACGCTCGAGACCTCTTGCTGGACACCTTCGGACGCATCCGCGAGGCGTACGTCGACCTCGCCGACGGCCTCGATCCGGAGCAGGCGCATCGCCGCCCCGGCGGCACCGGCAACTCCATCACCTGGCTGCTCTGGCACACCGCGCGGGTCCAGGACGACCACATCGCGGGACTCGCGGGCGTCACCCAGGCGTGGCACGACGGCTGGGCCGAGCGGTTCGGCTTCCCGTTCGAGCCGGGCGACATCGGTTACGGACACTCCAGCGACGAGGTCGACACCGTCCGTGTGGAGCGCCTCGACGAGCTCGTCGACTACCACGAGGCGGTGCACCGGCTGACCCTGGAGTACCTCGACCGCACCGACGCCGACGAGCTCGACCGCATCGTCGACCGCAACTGGGACCCGCCCGTCACCGCCGGTGTCCGGCTGGTCAGCCTCCTCGGTGACTGCCTGATGCACCTCGGACAGGCGGGCTACGTGAAGGGTCTGCCCCCCAGCGGCGGCTGAGCCCGTCGAAACTAGAATCCCCGGCGTGCCCTCCCCTGCCGCCACCTCTCCCGCTGTCGCGGTGACCGGGCTGGTGATGCGGTACGGCGACAAGGTGGCCGTCGACGACCTCGACCTGACCGTCGAGCGGAACACGATCACCGCCGTCCTCGGGCCCAACGGCGCCGGCAAGACGACCACCCTGGAGACCTGTGAGGGCTACCGACGTGCCCAGCAGGGCTCGGTGTCGGTGCTCGGCCTGGACCCCCAGCGCGACCGGCGCGACCTGCTCCCCCGCATCGGGGTGATGCTCCAGGACGGTGGCGCCTGGTCCGGGGTGCGCGCGATGGAGATGCTGCGGCACATCTCGCGCCTGCACGCCGACCCTCTCGACGTGGACGAGCTGGGCCGGCGACTCGGGCTCGGCGACTGCGGCCGTACGCCGTACCGCCGCTTGTCCGGTGGCCAGCAGCAGCGGCTCAAGCTCGCGATGGCGATCGTCGGTCGCCCCGAGCTGGTCTTCGTGGACGAGCCGACCGCCGGGATGGACCCGGCCGGGCGTCGTACGACCTGGGAGCTGCTGACCCAGCTGCGCGACGACGGCGTCACGGTCGTGCTGACCACGCACCACATGGACGAGGCCGAGCGGCTCGCCGACCGGATCCACATCATCGACCGCGGCAGGATGATCGCCTCCGGCACCGCGCTCGACCTCACCCGCGGCGGCACCTCGACGATCCGGCTGGTGGTGACCAAGCCGTTCCCCGACGGTGCCCCCGACTCGCTGCGTCGGGCGCTCGGCGACCGGCTCGAGGTCACCACGATCAGTGACGTCAGCCTGTTGATCACCGGTCCCGCCGACAGCACCACCCTGGCCACCGTCTCGGCGTGGTGCGAGCAGGAACGCGTGCTCCCGGAGTCGCTCAACCTCGGCCAGCGGACCCTCGAGGACACCTTCCTGGAGCTCACCGGACGGGAGCTGTCGTGAGCCCCGACAAGCTCGACCTCGACTTCACGCCGAAGCCCGGTGCCGCACCCCTGCTCCCGGCAGGTGCTCGCGCAGGCGGCGATGGAGTCGAAGCTGATGCTCCGCAACGGCGAGCAGCTCCTGCTGGCCGTCGTCATCCCGGTGATCGTGCTGATCGGCGGGGTCCAGGGCGTCACCCACCTCGACATCGAGCTGACCCGTCGCCCGATCGACGCGTTCACCCCCGGAGTCCTCGCCCTCGCGGTGATGTCCACGGCGTTCACCTCGCTGGCGATCGCCACTGGCTTCGAGCGGCGCTACGGCGTGATCAAGCGGCTGGGCTCCTCGCCGCTGCCGCGCTCGGGGCTGCTGCTCGGCAAGGTCGGCGCGCTGCTCCTCGTCGAGGCGCTGCAGATCGCGGTGATCTCCGCGGTCGCGCTGGCCCTCGGGCTGGGAGCCGCACCCCTCGCTGGTCGCGGCGCTGCTGACGATCGTGCTCGGCACGGCCGCCTTCGCCTCGCTGGGCCTGTTCGTCGCCGGCGTCCTGCGCGCGGAGGCGACCCTCGCCGCGGCGAACCTGGTCTACCTCCTGCTGATGGTCGGCGGGGCCGTCGTGCTCCCCTCGTCGTCGTACGGCGCCTTCGGCGAGGTCGCACGCCTGCTCCCGTCCGGTGCCCTGGGCGACGCGCTGCGGCAGGCGTTCTGGAACGGCAGCTACGACTGGACCTCCCTGCTCGTGCTGGTCGTGTGGACCGGGATCGGCACCGCCCTCACCGCGAGGACCTTCGCGTGGGAGTGACCTTCGGCGACCGTCGCTGGCTGCGGCGCCTCGGCTGGGCCACGCTGGCGGGCAACATCGGCATCGTCCTGACCGGCGGCGCGGTCCGACTGACCGCCTCCGGACTGGGCTGCCCGACGTGGCCGCGCTGCACGGACACCTCCTTCACCCCGCACGGCGCCCTCGACTACCACTCGGCCATCGAGTTCGGGAACCGCACGCTCACGTTCGTGCTCACCGCCATCGCGGTCGCCACCTTCGTCACCGCGTGGCAGTCGCGACGCCGCGACCTGCGCGTGCTCGCCTTCTGGCTGGCGCTCGGCATCCCGGCCCAGGCGATCGTCGGCGGCATCACCGTGCTCACCGACCTCAACCCCTGGGTGGTCTCCTTCCACCTGCTGGTGTCGCTGGCGATGATCAGCCTGACGGTGCTCTACCTGCGCCGGATCGACCGACCTGCCACCAACGCCCCCGCGGGCCGGTTCACCCCGCTCGCGTGGACGACGTACGCCGTCGGGTGGGTCGTGCTCTACCTCGGCACCGTCGTCACCGGCTCCGGTCCGCACGCCGGCGACAAGGACGTGCCGCGCAACGGACTCGATCCCCTGCAGCTCTCGCAGACGCACGCAGACGCCGTGTTCCTGTTCGTGGGCCTCAGCATCGGGCTGCTGCTCGCGCTGCGGGCGACCCGCGCCCCGGCCGGTGCTCGTGCGCGCCGCCACCGTCCTGGTGGTCGTCGAGCTGAGCCAGGGACTGATCGGCTTCGTGCAGTACTTCAACGACCTGCCGATCGTGCTCGTCGAGCTCCACCTGCTCGGCGCCGCGCTGCTGACCGCCACGATGACCTGGGTGCTGCTCGAGGTGCGGGAGTCCCCCACCGCCACCTGACTGGACCAGCGATGGCCCACCTGACCGCCCGGATCGGGACAGAACGGCCGGTTGTGCCCACGACACGGCCATCCCTTGATCGCCTGCTTAACCGGCGCCGGGGAGCGCCGTAGCCTGCGGGCACACGGGGGTGGACGAGCAAGAGAGACTGGCATGAAGCGTGGGCTCCGTGATCTCGGCTTCTTGCTGTGCCTCCTGCTCCTCGTCTCGGCCGTCGCCGGCCCTGCTCGGGGCGAGGCGGCGAGCCCGAACAGCCTGACCATGGCCGTCGTCGGGACGACGGGGACGGTCGTGACCGGTCCCGGCCAGTTCACCGTCGGCGGCGACACCCCGGTGCGGATCGCGGTCGCCCGGCTCAGCGGCGGCAACGCCAAGGTGGTGACCGGCCCGGACGGCGTCTCCCCGGCGGTCCAGTTCCCGGCCTACGTCAAGTCCGGGACCTACCCGCGTGCCGTGGTCGGCGTGACCCCCACGTCGGGCGGTGGCCTGTCCCCCGGCGCCTCCGACTTCGAGTACGGCGCCGTCTTCCGGCTCGACGCCACCTCCTCGGGACGCTCGATCGACAACGGCGACAATCTCTTCCAGCGAGGGCTCTACGAGGACTCGGCCCAGTTCAAGCTGCAGATCGACAAGGGGTACCCCTCGTGCCGGGTGCGCGGCTCGGGGGGACAGGGCTTCGTGACCTCGAAGACGAAGGTCGTCGCGAACCGCTGGTACACCGCCACGTGCACACGGGTCGGGTCGAAGGTCACGGTCGCCGTGTCGCCGTACGGCAGCACCGCGCCGCCCGCGAGCGTCGTGGCCAACAGCGCCGCCGGCACCCTGACCTTCCCCGCGACCCAGCCCGCCGCGATCGGCGGCAAGATCAGCAAGTCCGGTGCCGTCATCTCCAGCGCGACCGACCAGTTCAACGGCGCCGTCGCCAACGTCTGGGCCCACCGGCTCCCGCTGGAGCCACCGCCGAACCAGGCACCGCTCGCCGACGCCGTCGCGACCTGCACCGAGCTCGACTGCACCTTCAGCGCGGCCGGGTCGACCGACCCCGACAACGACCCCCTCACCTACACCTGGGACTTCGGCGACGCCAGCGACCCGGTCACAGGCGTGACGGCCGCCCACACCTACGCCACCGGCGCCGCACGGACGGTGACCCTCACCGTCGCCGACGACCACGGCCACGCCGTCACCGACACCGTCCTCGCCACCACCACCGACCCGGTCGACCCCGAGGAGCCGGAGGAACCCGAGAGCCGAGGAACCCGAAGAGCCCCCGGCGAACCAGGCACCGGTCGCCGACGCCGTCGCGACGTGCACCGAGCTCGACTGCACCTTCAGCGCGGCCGGGTCGACCGACCCCGACAACGACCCCCTCACCTACACCTGGGACTTCGGCGACGCCAGCGACCCGGTCACGGGCGTGACGGCCGCCCACACCTACGCCACCGGCGCCGCACGGACGGTGACCCTCACCGTCGCCGACGACCACGGCCACGCCGTCACCGACACCGTCCTCGCCACCACCACCGACCCTCCTCCTGCGGCGACCCCGATCACCTTCGTGGCCGCGGCTGCCACCAACGGCAACCGCAACAGCCATGCCGTGACGGTCCCCAGCAGCGTCCGGGCAGGTGACGTGCTGCTGCTGTTCTTCACCGCCAACACCACGACACCGACGTACACCAACCCCGCCGGCTGGACGGTCCTCCAGAGCAGGAACGGCGACGGCATCGTCGTGCGGGCCTACCGCAAGGTCGCGACTGCCTCCGATGCCGGGAGCGTGGTCCGGCTGACGTCGTCGGGCTACGCGAAGTCCGACCTCACGGTCACGGCCTACCGCGACGCCGGCACGACCAGCCCCGTCGCCGCGTCCGCCTCGAAGACGGACAACGTCACGGGGGCCCGCCACACCAGTCCCGCGGTGACCGCGGTCGGAGACGCCAGCTGGCTGGTGACCTACTGGGCCGACGAGTCCAGCTCGACCACCGCGTGGACCTCGCCGGCCGGGCAGAGCATCCGCGCGCGGACGTTCGGTTCGGCCGGAGGACACATCTCGGCGCTGCTCGCCGACAGCAACGGACCGGTCCCGGCAGGCGCCGCCGGACAGCTGCTGGCCACGGCGAACTCGACCAGTGCCAGGGGTGCCAGCGTGAGCGTCCTGCTCGCCGGCATGTCCTGAGATCCCCCACCTGGGGGTGTCCGTTGTGGTGGAATGTGGCCCGTCGAAGCAGCGAGACGAGGAGGCCCGATGCCCCGGACGGCTCTACGCCGTACCCGACTCGGACTCGTCGTCGCCGGACTCCTGGTCGCATCCGGCTGCGGCGGCGAGGAGCCCGAGGCGCTCCAGCCGATGGAGCCCGAGGTACCCGCCGACCTGTGCGCGTTGGTGCCCGAGGGCACCAGGACCGGTCTGATCTCGAACGCCAACACCGACGAGACCGGCAACCCGACGGCTGCCTGCTCCCTGCGGTCGGAGGACCCCGCCTCGGACCAGGTGCAGGCCGTGGTCACGTGGGTCCAGCTGAACGACGACGTCATCGCCGGGACCGTGCTCGACAGCCAGTGCCGCGCGATCGACCGCACCGTCTACCAGGAGCAGGCCGGCTTCCAGGCCGAGGGAGCCAAGAAGGCCTGCGCCGCGAGCAGCCGGGCCGGCGGCGCGGACGCCGCGACGATGGCAGCCATGGCGGGCCGGGAGGTCGTGACGGTGCGCTACACCTCCTCGCCGGCTGGGCGGACGCCGTCGATCCAGGTCGCGCAGCAGATGCTCGAGGGCGTGCTGTCGTCCATGGCCGGGTAGCCGTGCCGTGAGCGAGGCCGTCCCCGCCATCCCGTGGCACCGGCCGATGTCGGGTCGCGACCCCGACGAGGAGCACCGCGCCTCCACCCCGCTCGAGCTGTTCTTCGACCTGTGCTTCGTGGTCGCGGTCGCCGCGGCAGCGGCGAGCCTGCACCACGACCTGGCGCACGACCACCTCTCGGGCTACGTCTGGTACGCCGCCGTGTTCTTCGCGATCTGGTGGGCCTGGGTCAACTACTCGTGGTTCGCGAGCGCCTACGACTCCGGCGACGCCAGCTTCCGGCTGCTCACCTTCGTGGTGATGGCCGGCCTGCTCGTGCTGGCCGCGGGCGTCCCGCGCGCGATGGGCGAGGACCACGACTTCTGGCTGCTGGTGGCCGGCTACGTGATCATGCGGGTCGCGATGATCCCGCTGTGGCTCCGGGTCGCGCGCGAGCACGCCGACTGCCGGCAGACGGCGCTGCGCTACGCCGGCGGCATCGCGGTCATCCAGGTGCTGTGGGTGCTCCGCACGGCACTGTTCCCGGACGTGTCCTTCGGCTGGGCGCTGTTCGCGGCGCTGGTGGTCCTGGAGATGGCGCTGCCCTACTGGGCCGAGAGCGCCGGCCAGACCCCGTGGCACCGGGAGCACATCGCGGAGCGCTACGAGCTGTTCACGATCATCGTGCTCGGCGAGGTGATCCTGGCGACCACCCAGGCCATCTCGGGCACCATCGACGCCGGCGGGCTGGACACCCAGCTGATGCTGCTGATCCTCGGCAGCCTGCTGCTGGTGTTCTCGATGTGGTGGATCTACTTCAAGGCCCCGGTGGTCGACGAGGTCACGCGTCGTACGGCCTTCGTGTTCGGCTACGCGCACTACTTCGTGTTCGCCTCGGTCGCAGCCACGGGTGCGACCCTCGCGGTCCTCGTCGACGTGCTGCACCACGACGCCCACCTCGGGCACCAGACGGCGCTGATGATGCTGGCCGCGCCGGTCACGGTCTACCTGGTGACGGTCTCGGGGCTGCACAGCCTGGCCGAGGGCATGCCGAGCACGGCGGTGCCGGCCCTCGTGGCCGTGGCGCTGGTCTGGGCCGTGGCGCTGCTCGCACCGGAGGCGGGCCTCGGCGTGCTGCTGGTCGGGGCCGTGCTGGCGGTGAGCCTCGCCGACTTCGTACGCCGGACGAACCGGCACGCCCGTCAACGCGTGATCAGCGGGTCCAGCGCGACGGCGACGAACAGCAGCGAGAGATACATGTTGGACCAGTGGAACAGCCGCATCGGGCGCACCACCTGGAGCTCGTTGCTGCGCCGGGCGCGCTGCCACATCAGGTGCGCCTCGACCAGGAACCCGGCCCCGAGCACGGCCGCGACCACCGGGTAGAGGACGCCCGTGTCGGCCACCGGCCACAGCGCCAGCGAGACCGCGACCATCACCCACGAGTAGGCGACGATCTGCCGGGCCACGCCCTCGGCGTCCTTGACCACGGGAAGCATCGGGACGGCGACCCGGGCGTAGTCCTCGCGGTAGCGCATCGCCAGCGCCCAGGTGTGCGGCGGCGTCCAGAAGAAGACGACCAGGAAGAGCACGACCGGCGGCCAGGCCAGCTCGCCGGTGACGGCGGTCCAGCCGATCAGGGTCGGGAAGCACCCGGCCAGGCCGCCCCAGACGATGTTCTGCGTCGTACGCCGCTTGAGCACCATCGTGTAGCCGAAGAGGTAGAACGCACTCGCCGCGAGCGCCAGCCCGGCGGAGAGCCAGTTGACCCAGATGCCGAGCACCAGGGTCGAGACCACGACCAGCACCAGGCCGAAGACGAAGGCTGCCCGCGGCGTGACGATGTGGCGCGGCAGCGCACGTCGGCGCGTGCGGCGCATCTGCTCGTCGATGTCGCGGTCGTAGACGCAGTTCAGCGCGTTGGCGCTGCCGGCGGACAGGGTGCCGCCCACGACGGTGGCCACGACCAGCCACAGCGGAGGCACGCCGCGCTGGGCGAAGAACATCACCGGGACGGTGGTCAGCAGCAGCAGCTCGATGACGCGAGGCTTGGTCAGCCCGACGTAGGCACCGACCACGTCCCGGATGGTCGGCCGACCCGAGGGGCGTGCCCGGACGGACACCTCGGAGTCGAGCGCGGTCATGCGGCCTCGCCTTCAGGAATTGGGGTACAGCCTCGGTGAGTCTATCTCCGGGGCCGCTCCTCCCACGAACCGACCGACGTGACCTGCGTGCCGTCTGCGGACTAGGCTCGAAGACGAAGCGTGACGCTGATGAGAGGACCCCACCGACGTGCCCACTGATGCCCGACTCGACTGGACCGAGCTCGACGATCGCGCAGTCGACACCGTGCGTGTGCTGGCCATGGATGCCGTGCAGAAAGTGGGCAACGGTCACCCCGGGACGGCGATGAGCCTGGCCCCCGCGGCGTACCTGCTCTTCCAGAAGGTGATGCGGCACGACCCGGCCGACCCTGACTGGATCGGGCGCGACCGGTTCGTGCTCTCCTGCGGCCACACCAGCCTGACCCTCTACATCCAGCTCTACCTCGGCGGCTGGGGACTCGAGCTCGAGGACCTCAAGTCGTTGCGCACCTGGGGCAGCAAGACCCCTGGTCACCCGGAGTACGGCCACACGGCCGGCGTCGAGACCACCACCGGTCCCCTCGGCCAGGGCATCGGCAACGCCGTCGGCATGGCGATGGCCGCGCGCAAGGAGCGCGGCCTCTTCGACCCCGAGGCGGCCGAGGGCGAGTCGCCGTTCGACCACCACATCTACGCGCTGTGCTCCGACGGGGACATCGAGGAGGGCGTCAGCGCGGAGGCCTCGGCCATCGCCGGCGTGCAGGCGCTCGGCAACCTGACGCTGATCTACGACGACAACCAGATCTCGATCGAGGACGACACCAACATCGCCCTCATCGAGGACGTCGCGGCGCGCTACGAGGCCTACGGCTGGCACGTCCAGACCGTCGACTGGACCAACGACGGCCGCTCCTACACGGAGGACGTCGGCGCGTTGTACGACGCCATCCGGGCGGCCGAGCTGGTCACCGACCGGCCCAGCTTCATCCGGCTGAAGACGATCATCGCCTGGCCGGCGCCCAACAAGCAGGGCAGCGGCACCTCCCACGGCTCCGCGCTCGGCGAGGAGGAGGTCGCCGCCACCAAGAAGATCCTCGGCTTCGACCCCGAGCAGACCTTCGAGGTCCCGCCCGCCGTCATCGAGCACACCCGCGCGCTGCGCGAGCGGGGCGCCGCGCGAGGGCGCGACGTGGGACGAGGCCTACCAGGCCTGGGCCTCGCGCTACCGCGTCCGCGCCGAGCTGCTGCACCGGATGAAGGACCGCGCCCTGCCCGAGGGCTGGGCCGACGACCTCCCGACCTGGCCCGCCGACGAGAAGGGCGTCGCCACGCGCAAGGCGTCCGGCGCGGTGATCCAGGCGATCGCGAAGACCGTCCCGGAGCTCTGGGGCGGCTCGGCCGACCTCGCGGAGTCCAACAACACCACCATCGAGGGCGCCTCGTCGTTCCTGCCGCCCGACCGCGGCACCAAGATGTGGAAGGCCGACCCGCACGGGTGGTCGCGTGCTCCACTTCGGCATCCGCGAGCACGGCATGGGCTCGATCATGAACGGCATCGCCGTCCACGGCGGCACCCGTGTCTTCGGCGGCACCTTCCTGACCTTCTCCGACTACATGCGTCCGGCGGTCCGGCTCGCGGCGCTGATGGGTCTGCCGGTCACCTACGTGTGGACGCACGACTCGGTCGGGCTCGGCGAGGACGGGCCGACGCACCAGCCGGTCGAGCACCTCGCCGCGCTGCGCGCGATCCCGGGCCTCGACGTCGTGCGGCCGGCCGACGCCAACGAGACCGCCGCCTGCTGGCAGGCGATCATGGAGAACACCGACCGCCCGGCCGGCTTGATCCTGACCCGGCAGAACGTGCCGGTCTTCCCGCGCGGGACCGAGGGCTTCGCCGGCACCGACGACGTCGCCAAGGGCGGCTACGTCCTGGTCGACGCCGAGGACGGCAACCCCGACGTGGTCCTGGTCGGCACCGGCTCGGAGGTGCAGCTGGCCGTGCAGGCCCGCGAGCTGCTCGCCGAGAAGGGCATCTCGGCGCGGGTCGTCTCGATGCCGTGCCGGGAGTGGTTCGACGCGCAGGACGCGTCCTACCGGGAGATCGTGATCCCGCCGACCGTCAAGGCGCGCGTGTCCGTGGAGGCCGGCATCGCCCAGGGCTGGCGCGAGATCGTCGGGCGACCACGGACGCATCGTGTCGTCTCGAGCACTACGGCGCCTCGGCCGAGTACTCCCGCATCTTCCGCGAGTTCGGCTTCACCGGCCAGGCCGTGGCCGACGCGGCCGAGGACAGCATCAGGGTGGCCACGGGCTGATCCGCGCCGGCCACCGACACCAGCACGACCAACGCAGGAGGAAACATGACTGACCACCTGAAGGCAGCTGTCGGAGGCCGGAGTCTCGATCTGGCTCGACGACCTCTCCCGCGAGCGCATCGAGACCGACAACCTCGCCGACCTCGTCCGCGACGACCACGTCGTCGGCGTGACGACGAACCCGTCGATCTTCGCCGCCGCGCTCGCCGAGGGCGAGCGCTACGACGAGCAGGTCCGCAAGCTCGCCGCCGAGGGCGCCGACGTCGACCGCACGGTCTTCGCGCTCACCACCACCGACGTCCGCAACGCCTGCGACGTCCTCAAGCCCGTCTTCGACGCCACCAACGGCGTCGACGGCCGGGTCTCCATCGAGGTCGCACCCGACCTGGCGTTCGACACCGAGGCGACCCTGGCCTCCGCCAAGGAGCTGTGGAAGGAGGTCGACCGGGAGAACCTGTTCATCAAGATCCCGGCGACCACCGAGGGCGCGCCCGCGATCACCGACACCCTCGGTGAGGGCATCAGCGTCAACGTGACCCTGATCTTCGGGCTCGACCGCTACCAGGGCGTGATGGACGCCTACCTCTCCGGGCTGGAGAAGGCGCTCGACGCGGGCCAGGACCTGTCGAAGATCCACTCGGTCGCGTCGTTCTTCGTCTCCCGCGTCGACACCGAGATCGACAACCGGCTCAACAAGACCGGCGCCTCGGACGACCTGCTCGGCAAGGCCGGGGTCGCCAACGCGCGGCTGGCCTACGAGGCCTACGAGAAGTTCTTCAGCGGCGAGCGCTGGGACACGCTGGCCGCGGCCGGCGCCAACCGCCAGCGGCCCCTGTGGGCGTCGACCGGCGTGAAGAACCCCGACTACAAGGACACGATGTACGTCGACGACCTGGTCGTCGAGAACACCGTGAACACGATGCCGGAGAAGACGCTGCTCGCGGTCAAGGACCACAGCGAGATCATCGGTGACCAGGTCCGACCGAACTACGACGACGCCCGCGCGGTGATGAAGTCGCTGGCTGATGCCGGGGTCGACTACGACGACGTCATCAAGACCCTCGAGGAGGAGGGCGTCGAGAAGTTCGTCACGTCGTGGAACGAGCTGCTCGAGACCGTCGAGAAGAACCTCGAGGCAGCCCGAGGAGAGGACCAGTGACCGACTGGAGCACAGCCGCCGGCGACGGCTTCGAGCTCTTCTTCGGCTACCGCGACGAGGCTGCGTTCTCCTCCGCGGTCGAGACCCTCGTGACGGACGGTGTCGCCTCGGGGATCGCCAAGCGCAACGCCACCCTCTGGGGCCCCGATGCCGAGTCCGAGGCCGGCAAGCGGCTCGCCTGGGTCGGGCTGGCCGAGGAGTCCCGGTCGCTGGTCGACGAGATCGTCGGCCTGCGCGACGTGCTCGCCGACCGCGGGTGCACCCGCGTCGTGCTGTGCGGCATGGGTGGGTCCTCACTGGCGCCAGAGGTCATCTGCGCCGCCCACGGCGTCGCACTGACCGTGCTGGACTCCTCCGACCCCGACTACGTCCGCAGCGCGCTGACCGACCAGCTCGAGCGCACCGTCGTGGTGGTGTCGAGCAAGTCCGGCGGCACCGTCGAGACCGACAGCCAGAAGCGTGCCTTCGAGCAGGCCTTCAAGGACGCCGACCTCGAGCCGGCCGCCCACATCATCGTGGTCACCGACCCGGGCTCGCCCCTCGACGACTCGGCCACCGAGGCGGGCTACCGCGTCTTCCACGCCGACCCCGACGTCGGCGGTCGCTACTCCGCGCTCACCGCGTTCGGGCTGGTGCCGAGCGGGCTCGCCGGTGCCGACATCGGGCGGCTGCTCGACGAGGCGGCCGCGATCCAGCCCCGCCTCGAGGCCGACGACCCCGACAACCCGGCCCTCCGGCTCGGCGGCCTGCTCGGCGTGGCCAACCAGACCGGCGTGGACAAGCTGGTCCTGGCCGACAAGGGCTCGGGCATCCCGGGGTTCGGCGACTGGGCCGAGCAGCTGATCGCCGAGTCGACGGGCAAGGACGGCAAGGGCATCCTGCCGGTCGTCGTACCCTCCCTGGACGCGCCGAACTTCGACCCCAGCACGCGTGACGAGGTGCTCGTCACCATCGGCTCCGGCGTGCACATGGACGCGCTCCCGGCCTCGGGCTGGGGCGTCGCCGTCGACGCGCCCCTCGGCGCGCAGATGCTGCTGTGGGAGTACGCCACCGCGGTCGCCGGCCGGCTCATCGGCATCAACCCGTTCGACCAGCCCGACGTCGAGAGCGCCAAGCAGGCGGCGCGCGACATGCTCGAGGGTGCGGGCGACTCCCCCACGCCGGCGTTCACCGACGGTCCCGTCGAGGTCTACGCGACCGAGGGACTGCTCTCCGGCGAGAGCACCGTGGCCGACGCCGTCGCCACCCTGCTGGGACAGCTCGACGGCGAGCACGGCTACCTCGCCGTGATGGCCTACCTCGACCGCGCCCGCCACGCGGACCTCGCCCAGGTGCGCGAGAGCCTCGCGGAGCGCACCGGCCGGCCGACGACCTTCGGCTGGGGGCCGCGCTTCCTGCACTCGACCGGGCAGTACCACAAGGGCGGACCGGCGACCGGCGTCTACCTCCAGGTCACCGCGGAGCCCGAGCAGGACCTCGAGATCCCGGGTCGGCCGTTCACCTTCGGCGGCTTCATCGCGGCGCAGGCCGTCGGTGACGCCACCGTCCTCGCCGACCACGGTCGTCCCGTGCTCCGGCTGCACCTCACCGACCAGTCGGCCGGCCTGGGCGTGCTCCGGGAGACCCTCAGGTGACGACGACGGGCAACCAGCGGGAGGAGTGGACCAACCCGCTTCGGGACCCCGACGACCGTCGGTTGCCCCGGATCGCCGGACCGTGCGGACTGGTGCTGTTCGGCGTCACCGGTGACCTGTCGCGCAAGAAGGTGATGCCGGCGATCTACGACCTGGCCAACCGCGGGCTGCTGCCGCCGGGGTTCAGCCTGGTCGGCTACGCGCGCCGTGACTGGGCCAACCAGGACTTCGCCCAGATCGTGCACGACTCGGTCCGCGAGCACGCCCGCACGGAGTTCCGCGAGGAGGTGTGGCGTCAGCTCGCCGAGGGCTTCCGGTTCGTGCCCGGCGACTTCGGGGACGACGCCGACTTCGGCAAGCTGCGACGGACCATCGAGGAGCTCGACGAGGTCCGCGGCACCGGCGGCAACCACGCGTTCTACCTGTCCATCCCGCCGAAGTTCTTCGGTCCGGTGATCAACCAGCTCGCCGAGCACGGGCTCGCCGACGGTGGGGACTCCGCCTGGCGCCGGCTGGTCGTCGAGAAGCCGTTCGGCCACGACCTCGAGTCCGCCCGCGAGCTGAACCAGATCATCCATGACGTGTTCGCGCCGGAGTCCGTCTTCCGCATCGACCACTACCTCGGCAAGGAGACGGTGCAGAACATCCTGGCGATGCGCTTCGCCAACAACCTGTTCGAGCCGATCTGGAACTCCAACTACGTCGACCACGTGCAGATCACGATGGCCGAGGACATCGGCATCGGCGGCCGGGCCGGCTACTACGACGGCATCGGTGCCGCTCGTGACGTGATCCAGAACCACCTGCTCCAGCTGCTGGCGCTCGTCGCGATGGAGGAGCCGACCTCGTTCGACGCGAAGAGCCTGCGCATCGAGAAGCAGAAGGTGCTGTCGTCCGTCGTACTCCCCCGGCGGCTGGACCTGAACACCGCGCGCGGCCAGTACGCCGCCGGCTGGGCCGGGGGCGAGAAGGTCAACGGCTACCTCGACGAGGAGGACATCAAGAGCTCCTCGACGACCGAGACGTTCGCCGCCGTACGCCTCGACGTGGAGACGCGTCGCTGGGCCGGGGTGCCGTTCTACCTGCGCACCGGCAAGCGGCTGGGCCGCCGGGTCACCGAGGTCGCGGTGGTCTTCAAGCGGGCACCCCACCTGCCGTTCACCGCGACCGCCACGGAGGACCTGACCCACAACGCCATCGTGTTCCGGATCCAGCCCGACGAGGGCGCGACGATCCGGTTCGGCTCGAAGGTGCCGGGCAGCTCCATGGAGATCCGCGACGTGAACATGGACTTCGCCTACGGCGGCTCGTTCACCGAGGCGAGCCCGGAGGCCTACGAGCGGCTGATCCTCGACGTGCTGCTCGGCGACCCGCCGCTGTTCCCCCAGCAGGACGAGGTCGAGCTGTCCTGGTCGATCCTCGACCCGATCCTCGAGCACTGGGCGAAGCAGGACGCGGCCGGGAAGTCGAAGCCGGAGCAGTATCCCTCCGGCCACTGGGGACCCGAGTCCGCCCACGCGATGCTGGCCCGCGACGGCCGGGTCTGGAGGCGACCTTGATAGAGCTCACCGACACCAACTCGGCGGGCATCGCCGCCGCACTCGTGCGGGCGCGCAAGACGGCAGGCTCGCCGGCGACGGGGATGGTGATGACGCTGGTCATCGTGGTCGACGAGGACTCTGCGGACGACGCGATGGACGCCGCCCGGGCAGCCTCGAAGGAGCACCCGGCCCGGGTGCTCGGAGTGATCCTGGGCGACGCGCGCGGCAAGGGCGTCGTCAACGCCCAGGTCGGCAGCGGCTCCGGCTGGGGCGGCGAGACCGCGCTGATCCGGCTCGGGGGCGAGGTGGTCAAGCACGCCGAGTCCGTCGTCCTCCCCCTGCTGCTGCCCGACTCCCCCGTGGCGCTGTGGTGGCCCACCGATGCCCCCGACGAACCCGCGACCGACCCTCTCGGCGCCCTGGCCCAGCGGCGGATCACCGACTCGGCGGCCGTCACGCGAGGGAAGACGAAGGCCATGCACCGGCAGTGCGCGTCGTACGCCAAGGGCAACACCGACCTCGCGTGGACTCGCATCACCCCGTGGCGGGCCCTGCTCGCCGCCGCCCTCGACCAGCACCCGGCGAAGGTGAGCTCCGCGTCGGTGACGGCCGAGCGGATCAGCCCGAGCGCCGAGCTGCTCGTCGCCTGGCTGAGCGAGCGGCTGCGCGTGGACGTCGAGCGGCACAGCTCGGACGGCCCCGGGATCACCGAGGTGGTGCTGCGCACCCGGACGGGCGACATCTCGATCAGCCGCGGCGACGGCAAGCTGGCCCGGTTCTCCTCGCCCGGCCAGCCGGACCGGCCCGTCGCGCTGAAGCGTCGCGAGGTCCCGGAGCTGCTCGCCGAGGAGCTGCGGCGGCTCGACGAGGACGACATGTACGCCGCCGCCGCGAAGCGCCTCGTGAAGCTGCAGTCCCGATGAGCCCGCGGGTCGAGGTCCTGCCGGACGCCGCTGCGCTGGCCGAGCGGGTCGCGGGCGAGCTGGTCGCGAAGCTGGTCGCCGTGCAGGCCGTGGGCCGGGTCCCGTCGGTGTGCCTGACCGGCGGCACGATCGCCGAGGAGATCTACCGCGCCGTGGCGGCCCTCGAGTCAGGCCCGGACGGACCTTCGGTGGACTGGATGCGGGTCGACTTCTGGTGGGGCGACGAGCGCTACGTGCCGGCCGACTCCTCCGACCGCAACGACCGGGCCGTCGGCCACGACCTGTTCGACGTGGTCGTCGTCGACCCGGCCCGGGTGCATGCCATGCCGGCGGCTGACGAGGTGCACCCCGACCTCGAGGCCGCCGCTGCGTCGTACGACAGGCTGGTGCGGGAGCGCGAGCCCGGCGACTTCGACCTCGTCCTGCTCGGGCTCGGACCCGACGGACACGTCGCCTCGCTGTTCCCGGGCTTCGCGCAGCTCGACGTGGACGACCGGATCGCCGTCGCCGTCACCGACTCCCCCAAGCCCCCGCCCGAGCGCATCTCGCTGACCTTCACCGCCCTCAACCAGGCCGGCGAGGTGTGGTTCCTCGTCTCCGGCGAGGGCAAGGCCGACGCCGTCGCCCGCGCCCTCGCCCCCGACGGCTCCGTCCACGACACCCCCGCCCGCGGCCTCACCACCCCGAACCGCACCTGGTGGCTCGACCTCCCCGCCTCCTCGGCCCTCTGACCGCCGACCGGGCACTAGATGTACGCCGAAACCCGCCGAGCGGGCACTCGATGCACGCTGTACGTCGTCGACCGGGCACTCGATGCACATCAGAGCCGGCGACCCGGTGTCCAGAGCGACACCGTTCGCCGGGCTTTCTGGTGTCCTGCCACGAGATCGGCAATCGGGTAGGCGCCCGGTCGGTACACGTCGTCCTTGGTGAAGGGGTCGATGGTCCACGCGCGGTGCTGGCGGATCCAGTCGCGCCGCTCCGCGTCGTGCTCTTGGTCCTCGTCCTCGGAGTGGAACTCGACGCCGTCGTACTCGGCCGCGTAGCGAGCATCGGGATCAGTGATGTCGAGGCGGAAGATCGGTGTGCCGTCGTCGTCGTAGATCCAGAACTGGAGCTCCGGCCAGGGCAGGCCCGCGTCGTGCCAATGCAGCCGCAGCCCCGACTCGCCCACCGACTCCGAGCGAGCGTCGCCGAGCGGGGCCAGCGCACGGAGCTGCCGTACGCCGCGATAACCCTTGAATCTCGCGATCTCCGAGATCAGCTGCTCCTGCGGAACGCCGATCCGCAGGAAGCCGTCGATCGCCGCCAGCGCATCGAAACGCCACAGCAGTCGTCCCAGATCGAGCGCGGTGCGAAGCTCCGTCGTCACCCGGATGCCGTGCACGGTCGTGATGTCGGTGAGTAGCAGTCCGCGTCGCCGGCCGTCGCACTCGGGGCGCCGCATCCGGGTGTCGGTCATGTGGACGACGTTCAGCGGCGGCGCGATGGTCAACGCTGAACGCGGAAGGATGTCCACGCCGTACAGCCAGGCTGCTGTCCTGTCGGTGACGACCGCAGCCGGCGGGATCACCAGGTTGAGGGCGGCCGCACGCATCATCGTGTCGTTCGGCGCCTGCGCGACGGCGTACACCTCACGCAGGACTCGGCGGATCAGGCCATCTCGGACCATCGTCTCGAAGGTCCGCCGCGACACTCCCCACGCCCTGGCCTGTGACGACGTGAATGGCCTGTCGAGCGGGAGCGGACAACGATCGGTGAGCAAGGAGCCGCGGTCATCCAGCCAGGTGCCATCCATGCACGCGAGGGTGCAGCAAAGAGGTCACGTGGCGCTTTCCTCATCCACAGGCGTGCATCGAGCGCCCGGTCGACGCGTTTCGGCGTACATCCAGTGCCCGCTCGGCGAGCTCAGGCGTGCATCTAGTGCCCGGTCAGCGGGAAGGGGGAGCTAGAAGACGACGTCGCCGGACTTGCGGCGGGCGCGGAGGGTGGCGATGGCCTCGTTGAGGATGTCCTTGGCCTCGGCGTCGGAGCGGCGCTCCTTCACGTAGGCGAGGTGGGTCTTGTACGGCTCGATCTTGGGGGCCGGGGGCGGGTTGTCGGAGTCGACGCTGGCCGGGAGGCCGCAGCGGGGGCAGTCCCAGGTGTCGGGGACCTGCGCCTCCACCGCGAAGGCGATCAGGGTGCGGTGGGCGTTGCTGCAGAAGTAGGTGACGTTCTGGCGCGGGGCAGCTTCGCCGCGCTCGGCCTCACCCATGGGACCGGCGCCGACACGGCTGCCCCGGATGGCGTTTCCTCCGCCTGCCACGGTGGACTCCTTCGAGATCGTTAGAGGATCAGTTGCCGGTCTTGAGCAGCAGCCCGAGTCCGACCACGCACGCGAACCACACCAGGCCGATGCCGACGGTGATGCGGTCGAGGTTGCGCTCGGCCACGGACGATCCGCCCAGCCCGCTCGAGACGCCACCACCGAACATGTCGGAGAGCCCGCCGCCGCGCCCCTTGTGGAGGAGCACCAGCAGGATCATCAGCAAGCTCGTGATCACGAGCAAGACCTCGAAGACGATAACCACGGGTGGGAGCCTAACAACATCAGGCGCGCTGATCAGAGTCAGGTCACTTAGAAGACAGGCATGTCATAGAAACGGCAGATCCCGCCGAACTCGTCGGCCTGGAGGCTCGCTCCGCCGACCAGACATCCGTCGACGTCCGCCTGCTGCATGATGCCGGCCACGTTGGCCGCCTTCACCGAACCCCCGTAGAGAATGCGTACGCCGGCCGCGGCTGCGTCTCCCGCCGTCTCACCGATCCGCGCGCGGATCGCCGAGCAGACCTCCTGCGCGTCGTCGGGGGTCGCGACCTCGCCGGTGCCGATCGCCCAGACGGGCTCGTAGGCGACGACGAGTCCGGCGATCTGCTCGGGGCTGAACTCCGCGAGCGAGCCGTCGACCTGCGCGAGGGTGTGCTCGACCTGCCGCCCCTCCTTGCGTACGTCGAGCCCCTCGCCGACGCAGACGATCGGCGTCATCCCGGCCTCGAGGGCCTTGTGCGCCTTCGCGTTGACGAGCGCGTCGTCCTCCTGGTGGTGCTCACGCCGCTCGGAGTGCCCGACCACGACGAAGGAGCAGCCCAGCTTGCTGAGCATCGACGCCGGGATGTCGCCGGTGTAGGCACCCTCGCCGTGCACCGAGACGTCCTGGCCGCCGTACTTGATCTGCAGCCGGTCGCCGTCGACGAGCGTCTGGACGCTGCGCAGGTCGGTGTACGGCGGCACCACCACCACCTCGACCTTGCCGAAGTCGTGCTTCTTGTCCGCCAGCGTCCACGCCAGCTTCTGCACGAGTACGACGGCCTCCTGGTGGTTCAGGTTCGCCTTCCAGTTCCCCGCCATCAGCGGGGTGCGTGTGGTCGCCACTAGTCCTCCAGGACCTTGATGCCGGGGAGCTCCTTGCCCTCGAGGTACTCGAGGCTGGCGCCACCGCCGGTGGAGATGTGCCCGAAGGCACCTTCGTCGAAGCCGAGCTGGCGTACGGCGGCCGCGGAGTCGCCGCCACCGACCACCGAGAGCCCGTCCACCTCGGTCAGCGCCTGCGCGACCGAGCGGGTGCCCTCGGCGAACGCCTCGAACTCGAAGACGCCCATCGGACCGTTCCAGAACACCGTCCTGGCGCCGCTGATCGCCTTGGCGAACGCCGAGCCGGAGTCCGGCCCGATGTCCAGCCCGATCTGGTCGGCCGGGATCGCGTCGACCGCGACCGTCGTGGGCGGTGCGTCGGCCTTGAACTCCGGCGCGACCACGACGTCGGTCGGCAGGATGATCTCGACCCCGCTCTCCTCGGACCGACGGAGGTAGTCGCGGCAGGTCTCGACCTGGTCCTCCTCGAGCAGGCTCTTGCCGACCTCGTGGCCCTGCGCCTTGAGGAAGGTGAAGACCATCCCGCCGCCGATCAGCAGGGTGTCGGCCTTGCCGAGCAGGTTGTCGATGACCGCGAGCTTGTCGCTCACCTTCGAGCCGCCGAGTACGACGACATAGGGCCGCTCGGGCTCCTCGGTGAGCTTGCGCAGCACCTCCACCTCGGCGCGGACGAGTCCGCCCATGGTGTGCGGCAGCCGCTGCGCGACGTCGTAGACGCTCGCCTGCTTGCGGTGTACGACGCCGAACCCGTCACTGACGAACCCGTCGCCCAAGGCGGCCAGCTCGTCGGCGAAGGCACCCCGCTCGGCCTCGTCCTTGCTGGTCTCCCCCGGGTTGAACCGGACGTTCTCCAGCAGCGCCACGTCGCCGTCCTCGAGCGAGGAGACCGTCGACTGCGCGGACTCCCCCACCGTGTCGGTCGCGAAGTGCACCTCGCTCCCGAGCAGCTCGCCGAGCCGCTCGGCGACCGGCCGGAGCGAGTACTTGTCCTCCGGCGCTCCCTTCGGCCGGCCCAGGTGAGCCATCACGACCACCCGCGCACCGGCCTTCGAGAGCTCCTGGATCGTCGGCACGCTCGCGCGGATGCGCCCGTCGTCGGTGATCCGGGCGCCGTCGAGCGGCACGTTGAGGTCCGAGCGGACCAGGATCCGCTTGCCGGAGACGTCTCCCAGTGAGGCGTACTCCGCCATCTCAGAGGGTTTTGCCGACGTGCGTGATCAGGTCGGCGAGGCGGTTGGAGTAGCCCCACTCGTTGTCGTACCAGCCGATGACCTTCACCTGGTTGCCGATGACCTTGGTCAGCGGGGCGTCGAAGATGCACGACGCCGGGTCGGTCACGATGTCGGAGGACACCAGCGGGTCGGTGGAGTAGCGCAGGAAGCGTCCGTCAGCCGCCTTCTCGACGGCCGCGTTGACCTCCTCCACGGAGGTCTCGCGCCCGGCCTCGAAGGTGAGGTCGGTGGCCGAACCGGTGGGCACCGGGACGCGCACGGCGAAGCCGTCGAGCTTGCCCTTCAGCTCAGGCAGCACCAGGCCGATCGCCTTGGCCGCACCGGTCGAGGTGGGCACCAGGTTGATCGCCGCGGCGCGGGCACGACGCGGGTCCTTGTGGATGTTGTCCTGCAGGTTCTGGTCGGCGGTGTAGGCGTGGATGGTCGTCATCAGGCCCTTGACGATGCCGAACTCGTCGTTCAGCGCCTTCGCCATCGGAGCCAGACAGTTGGTCGTGCACGAGGCGTTGGAGATGACCGTGTGCTTCTCCGGGTCGTAGTCGTCGTGGTTCACGCCCATCACCACGGTGAAGTCCTCGTTGGAGGCCGGCGCGGAGATGATCACCTTCTTGGCACCGCCGTCCACGTGGGCGCGGGCCTTGGTGGCGTCGGTGAAGAAGCCGGTCGACTCGACGACGACGTCGGCGCCGATGTCGCCCCACTTCAGGGCGGACGGGTCGCGCTCGGCGAACGCGGTGATCTCCTGGTCACCGACCTTGATCGCGGTGTCCGTCGAGGACACGTCGGCGTCGAGGCGGCCGAGGATCGAGTCGAACTTGAGCAGGTGGGCGAGGGACTGGTTGTCGGTGAGGTCGTTGACGCCGACGATCTCGATGTCGGCGCCCGAGGCGCGCACGGCGCGGAAGAAGTTGCGTCCGATGCGGCCGAAGCCGTTGATACCTACGCGGACAGTCACAGCAGTACTCCTGGAGAAGAGATGTGGGGGCTCGTCCCAACGACCCTATCGCGGGGGTCGAGCCCTCTCCGCGGCGTCCGGGGTACGTGCGAGTAACCCCGGGTCAGGCCTCTTCGGCCAGCATCTCCGGGGTCAGCGACGACTCCGTGTCGGGTACGCCGAGCTCCTCGGCGCGCTTGTCGGCCATCGCCAGCAGACGCCGGATCCGACCGGCGATCGCGTCCTTGGTGAGCACCGGCTCGCTGAGCTGACCGAGCTCCTCGAGGGAGGCCTGCTTGTGCTCGAGCCGGAGCCGGCCGGCCTGCCCGAGGTGGTCGGGGATCTCCTCGCCGAGGATCTCCAGGGCGCGCTCGACGCGGGCACCGGCCGCCACGGCCGCGCGGGCCGAGCGACGCAGGTTGGCGTCGTCGAAGTTGGCCAGCCGGTTGGCGGTGGCCCGGACCTCGCGCCGCATCCGGCGCTCCTCCCAGGCGAGCAGCGACTCGTGGGCGCCCAGACGGGTGAGCAGCTGGCCGATCGCGTCACCGTCGCGGATCACCACGCGGTCGACGCCCCGCACCTCGCGCGCCTTCGCCGAGATGCCGAGCCGACGGGCGGAGCCGACCAGGGCCAGGGCTGCCTCGGGTCCGGGGCAGGTCACCTCGAGGGAGCTGGAGCGGCCCGGCTCGGTGAGCGACCCGTGGGCCAGGAAGGCGCCTCGCCACGCGGCGACGGCGTCGCAGCCGGAGCCGTTGACGACCACGGGCGGCAGGCCGCGGACCGGCCGGTTGCGCTGGTCGATCAGGCCGGTCTGGCGGGCCAGCGACTCGCCCTCGCGGGAGACGCGGACGATGTAGCGAGAGCCGCGGCGGATGCCGCTGCCCTTCAGCAGCACGACCTCGGGGTGGTGCCCGAAGACCTCGGCGATGTCCTTGCGCATTCGGCGAGCGGCGGCGCCGGTGTCCAGCTCGGCCTCGACGACGATGCCGCCGTTGACCAGGTGCAGCGCGTCCGCGAACCGCAGCATCGACGAGACTTCAGCCTTGCGGCAACAGGTCTTCGTGACTGTCGTGCTGGCCAGTTCTGCCTTTACCTGCGCCGTCATCGCCATGTCGTCACCTTAGTTCTCCCTGAACAACCGCGCGTAAGCTGCGCCAAGTTTTTGCGGATCATGGACACCGGGCTGGACCGCCGCCAGGTCGATGGTCTCCAGACGAGCTCCGGCGGCCGCCACGGTGGCCGCGAGCCGGTCTCCGTCATGCACTGCGGAGGGGTCTACCAGAACCGTGTGAACGGGCAGGTCAGGGGCGTGCCGGAGGAGCACGTCGAGGTGGTCGGCGAGGTCGTAGCCCCGGGTCTCGTCGAGGTGCGGCTCGAGGTTCATCGAGACGACCACCTTGGCCGGCGTACGGCACAAGGCGTCGCGAAGATCGGCGACCAGGAGGTGCGGGATGACGCTGGAGTACCACGATCCCGGCCCCAGGACGACCCAGTCGGCCTCGCTGATCGCCTCGATCGCCTCGGGACAGGCCTTGGCGTCGCGGGGTTCGAGGGCGACCGAGAGCACCTCGCCGGCAGCCGTCGCCACCTCGACCTGGCCGCGCACGGTGACCACCTCGTCGGGATCGTCCCCGCTCCCCTGCACCTCGGCGGTGATGTCGAGCGGCGTCAGCGCCATCGGGAGCACCCGCCCGCGCGCGCCGAGCAGGCCGGCCACCCACTCGAGACCGTCCACGTGGTCGTGCAGGAGCTCCCAGAGGGTGACGATCAGCAGGTTGCCCATCGAGTGGCCGTCCATCTCGCCCTCGGAGGCGAACCGGTGCTGCAGCACCCGGGCCCAGGTCTGCCCCCAGCGATCGTCGCCGCACAGGGCCGCGAGGGCCATCCGCAGGTCACCCGGCGGCAGCACCCCGAACTCGTCGCGGAGCCGGCCCGGAGGAGCCGCCGTTGTCCGCCACGGTCACGATGGCCGTGAGGTCGGTGGTCACGCCGCGGAGCGCCGTCAGCGACGCCGCGAGGCCGTGCCCACCCCCGAGAGCCACGACGGACGGTTCGGTCGACCAGCGCACGGCCTACTCCCGGCCGAGGTCGCGGTGGGTGGCCTCGGCCTCCAGCCCCGCCTTGCGCAGCCGCTCGACGATCTCCTCGGTCATCGCCACGCTGCGGTGCTTGCCGCCGGTGCACCCGATCGCCACGGTCATGAACCTCTTGCCCTCCCTGAGGTAGCCGGCGCCCACCGTCTCGATCACGGGCGTGTAGCGCTCCAGGAACTCCTCGGCGTCCGCCCTGTCCTTCACGTACGCCGCCACCTCGGTGTCCTTGCCGGTCTTGTGCCGGAGCTCGGGTACCCAGTGCGGGTTCGGCAGGAACCTCATGTCGGCCATCAGGTCGGCGTCGACCGGGACGCCGTACTTGAACCCGAAGCTGACCACGGTGATCCGCAGCTTCACCGTCTCCGGCGTGCCGAACGCGTCGGCGACCTTGTCCTTGAGCTGGTGCACGTTGAGCGGAGTCGTGTCGATGACGAGGTCGGCGTCGCCCCGCAGCCCGGCGATGACCGCGCGCTCCTGCTTGATCCCCTCGAGCAGCCGACCGCTGCCCTGCAGCGGGTGCGGGCGGCGAGCGGCCTCCTGCCGACGGACGAGGATGTCGTCGGAGGCGTCGAGGAAGAGCAGCGTGGTGCGGCGGGTCGGGAACCTGGCCGCGAGCTGCTCCCGCAGGGACTCGAAGAAGACCCCCGCCCGGACGTCGACGACGGCGGCCACGGCCTGCTGGATGCCCTGCTTCTCGTCGATGAGGCGCACGACGTCGCTGACGAGCTCCGGCGGCAGGTTGTCCACCACGAAGTAGCCGAGGTCCTCGAGCTCCTTGGCCGCCGTGCTGCGTCCGGCACCGGTCATGCCCGTCACGATGACGAGCTCGCCCTGGTCCACCATCAGTGCTCCTGGATCTCGCCGGTCGCCGTGTTGACGGAGGTGGCCCTCGGCGCGGTCGCGACCGCCTCCGCAATCGCCGTGGCGGTCCGGGTCCCGATCCCTGGAACCTGGGCGATCTCGTCGATGGTGGCAGCCCGGAGCTTCTTCAGCGACCCGAAATGCTTGATCAGTGTCTTGCGCCGCACCTCGCCGAGCCCGGGGACGTCGTCGAGCAGGCTCTCCACCATGCGTCTTCGAGCGCCGCGACCGGTGGTGGGCGATCGCGAACCGGTGGGCCTCGTCGCGGATCCGCTGCAGCAGGTAGAGGCCCTCGCTGGACCTCGGGAGGATCACCGGGTCCGCCTGTCCCGGGACCCAGACCTCCTCGAGCCGCTTGGCCAGGCCGCACAGCGGGACGTCGTCGATGCCGAGCTCGTCGAGCGCGCGCTGTGCCGCCGCGACCTGCGGTGGGCCTCCGTCGACCACGACCAGACCGGGCGTGTAGGCGAACTTCCGCGGTCGGCCGGTGTCCGGGTCGACGAGGAGTGGGCCGGCGTCCTCGGGGTCGACCTCGCCACCGCTGAGGTCCGGGGTGTCGATCCGCTCGTCGAGCAGCCGACGGAACCGGCGCGTGATGACCTCGTGCATCGAGGCGACGTCGTTCTGGCCGTCGACGCCCCGGATCACGAAGCGGCGGTATTCCCCCTTGCGCGCCAGGCCGTCCTCGAAGACGACCATCGAGGCGACGACCTCGGTGCCCTGGAGGTTGGAGATGTCGTAGCACTCGATCCGCAGGGGCGCCGATGGCAGCTCGAGCGCCTCCTGGATCTCCTCGAGGGCCTGGCTGCGCACGGTCAGGTCGCTGGCGCGCTTGGTCTTGTGCAGCGCCAGGGACTGCTTGGCGTTCTGGGCCACGGTCTCCTGGAGGGACCGCTTGTCCCCGCGCTGCGGCACCCGGATCCGCACCCTGCTCCCCCGGGTCTCCGAGAGCAGCTGCTCGAAGGTCTCGGCGTCCTCGGGAACCGCCGGGACCAGGATCTCCCGCGGGATGGCATCGCCCTCCTCGCCCGCGTAGAGCTGGAGCAGGAACTCGCTGACCAGCCCGCCGGTGTCGAGGTCCTCGACCCGGTCGGCCACCCAGCCGCGCTGGCCGCGGATCCGTCCCGCCCGGACGTGGAAGATCTGCACGGCGACCTCGAGGGGGTCCTCGGCCAGCGCGATCACGTCGGCGTCGGTGCCGTCGCCGAACACGACGGCCTGCTTCTCCAGCGCCTTGTGGAGCGCCCCGAGGTCGTCGCGCAGGCGGGCTGCCTTCTCGTAGTCCTGGGCCTCGGAGGCGGCGTACATCGCCCGCTCGATGCGCTTGACGAAGGCGTCGGTGCGGCCGCCCATGAAGTCGGCGAAGTCCTCCGCGATCTCGCGGTGGTGGTCGGCGTCGACCCGGCCCACGCACGGCGCCGAGCACTTGTCGATGTAGCCGAGCAGGCAGGGGCGGCCGATCTGGCCCGACCGCTTGAACACCCCGTTGCTGCACGAGCGCATCGGGAAGACCCGCAGCAGGGTGTCGACCGTGTCGCGGATCGCCCAGGCGTGGCTGTAGGGGCCGAAGTACTTCACGCCCTTCTTCTTGGCGCCCCGCCCGACCATCACCCGGGGGAACTCCTCGTTCATCGTGATCGCGAGCCACGGGTAGGACTTGTCGTCGCGGTACTTCACGTTGAAGCGCGGGTCGAACTCCTTGATCCAGGAGTACTCCAGCTGCAGGGCCTCGACCTCGGTCGCCACCACGGTCCACTCCACGGAGGCCGCGGTGGTGACCATCGTGGCCGTGCGGACGTGCAGGTTGGCCACGTCCTGGAAGTACGACGACAGCCGGGACCGCAGGTTGACGGCCTTCCCGACGTAGACGACGCGGCCGTCCTTGTCGCGGAACCGGTAGACGCCCGGCTGCGTGGGAATCGACCCCGGCTTCGGACGGTAGGTCGACGGGTCAGCCACGCTCCCAGCCCTACGAGCCGGGTCCGACACCGGGCGATCTGCGTCGGTACCAGTTCCGGGCCAGCCCTTGCCTTGGGTTCCCGTGGGGCACTAGACCTGAGGTGATGACTCGGGAGCCAGGGCAGGGAGGACGTCGTCTCGGGACGGCGTCGTGGTGCCGACGCGGTGCGGCGGCGATGGCTGTCGGCTGCGCCCTGACCCTGCTGGCCAGCTGTGGCGTCGGCGGGAACGGCGACCGCACGGGGGTCTCGCTGATCATCAAGACCCAGACCAACCCCTTCTTCGTGTCGATGAAGGACGCCGCGCTCGACCAGGCCAAGAAGTCCGGAGCCCATCTCTCGGTCGCGGCCGGCAACGCGGACGGCGACACCCAGACCCAGATCAACGCCATCGACACGGCCATCGCCCGGGGCGACAAGGGCATCCTGATCACCTCCAACGGCCCCGCGGTCAACGCGGCCCTGCGCAGGGCCAAGGAGTACGGCCTGTTCGTGATCGCCCTCGACACCCCGCTCGACCCGGCCAACACCGCCGACGTCACCTACGCCACCAACAACTTCGAGGCGGGCAAGCTCATCGGCGAGTACGCCGCCGCCAAGCTCAACGGGCGCAAGGCCGTGATCGCGATGCTCGACCTGTACGACGACCAGGTCGTCTCCGTCGACGTCGACCGGGACCACGGCTTCCTGACCGGGATGGGCATCGACCCGGGCAGCAAGACGCTGAACGCCAAGGAGGAGAAGACCGGCACCTACAAGGGCGGCAAGGGCGGGGACTACGAGGTCGTCTGCCACCAGGCCACCCAGGGTGCCGTCGACGGCGGTCGCCAGGCCATGGAGCAGTGCCTGTCCCGCAACCCCGAGATCAATGTCGTCTACACGATCAACGAGCCGGCCGGCGAGGGCGCGTACGCCGCCCTGAAGGCCGACAACCGCGAGGACAAGGCGTTCATCGTCTCCATCGACGGCAGCTGCCAGGGCATGGAGGACGTCGAGAAGGGCATCTTCGCCGCCGACGCCACGCAGTACCCCGGCAAGATGGCGCAGCTCGGCGTGGATGCGGTGGCCGAGATCGGCGCCGGCAAGGAGGCCCCGGAGCTGCCCGAGGGCGAGGACTACCTCGACACCGGCACCAAGCTGGTGACCGCCGAGCCGATCAAGGGGATCGAGAGCCAGACGGTCGACGAGGGCAAGCAGGCGTGCTGGGGCACGGCCGGCTGACAGGAGGAGAACTGATGAGTGACAACGTCGCGACTGCGGAGGAGCTGGTCCCCACCCGGCACACGCCTGCGCAGCGGATCCAGCACCTCCTGCACCGCAACCCGGCGCTGAGCCCGCTGATCGTGCTCATCGTGGCGGTCCTCGTGTTCGGGCTGGTGGCCGACAACTTCCTGCGACCCCAGGCGCTGTCCCTCCTGGTCCAGCAGATGGCGGTGGTCGGCGCCCTGGCCGCCGGGCAGACGGTGATCATCCTGACCGCCGGCATCGACCTGTCCATCGGGATGGCGATGGTGCTCACCTCCCTGGTGATGGTGAAGCTCAACGACGACCTCGGGGTCCCCGGGGTGCTCGCGCTGGTCATCGGCTTCGGCGCCGCCCTGCTCACCGGGTTGCTCAACGGCGTGCTGGTGACCCGGCTCAACCTGCCGCCGTTCATCGTCACGCTCGGCACGTTCTCGATCTTCACGGCCGTCTCGCTGCTGTACGCCAACGGCCAGACGATCGCGCTCGACCCGGGTGCGTTCCTGGTGTGGACGGGCGAGACGATCTCCATCGGCGACGTCAGCATCACCTGGGGCGTCCTGCTGATGCTGCTGCTGTACGCCGGGCTCAGCTTCGCCCTCGGCAGCACGGCCTGGGGGCGACACCTCTACGCGACCGGCGACGACCGCGAGGCGGCCCAGCTCGCCGGCATCAGCACCAAGCGCGTGCTGCTCAGCGCCTACGTCGTCGCCGGGTTCACCGTCGGCGTGGCCGCGTGGATCCTGTGCGGCCGCGTCGGCGGCGCCGACCCGAACGCCGGACTGAACTTCAACCTGCAGAGCATCACCGCGGTGGTGATCGGCGGGACCAGCCTGTTCGGCGGCCGCGGACTCGTGATCGGCAGCCTGCTCGGGGCGCTGATCGTCCAGGTGTTCAACAGTGGACTCGCCCTGGCGGGGGTGGATCCGAACTACCAGGTGCTGGCCACCGGCATCCTGGTGATCCTCGCCGTCTCGGTCGACCAGTGGATCCGGAGGGTCAGGGCATGACCGAAGCAGCCACCGCCGAGCGCGGACCCGCCAAGGACTCCACCGAACCGGTCCTCGAGGCGGAGGGCATGGTCAAGCTGTTCGGTCGCGTCGTCGGTCTCCGTGGCGTGGACCTGCGGCTCTTCCCCGGCGAGGTGCTCGCCGTCATCGGCGACAACGGCGCCGGCAAGTCGACGCTGATCAAGTGCCTGTCCGGGGCGATGATCCCCGATCGCGGCACGATCAAGGTCGACGGCCAGGAGACGCGGTTCCGGTCGACGCAGGAGGCCCGGGAGGCCGGCATCGAGACCGTCTACCAGACCCTCGCCGTGGCGCCGGCGCTCGACATCGCCAGCAACCTCTACCTGGCGCGGGAGATCCGGCGCCCCGGCATCGCCGGGTCGGTCTTCCGGATGCTCGACAAGAAGGCCATGGAGCGCCACTCCGAGGAGCACATCAAGAACCTCGGGATCTCGACCCTCCAGAACATCAACCAGGCCGTCGAGACGCTGTCGGGAGGACAGCGCCAGGTCGTCGCCGTGGCCCGCACCGGTGCCTTCGGCAGCAAGGTCGCCATCCTCGACGAGCCGACCGCCGCTCTCGGCGTACGCGAGACCGAGCAGGTGCTCCGGCTGGTCCGCGACCTGCGCGAGCAGGGCCTCGGGGTCATCCTGATCAGCCACAACATGCCGAACGTGTTCGAGACGGCCGACCGGATCCACATCCAGCGGCTCGGCGGCCGCGCGGCGGTGATCAGCCCGGAGACGCACTCGATGCAGGACGCCGTGGCGATCATGACCGGCGCCACCACCGTGCCGGAGGACGAACAGAGCCTGCGATGAACGTCCCGGAGCTCGGCCTGCGCTGCGTGGTGGTGGGATACCTGCCCTCGCCGGAGGGCACGGCCGCCTACGAGAGGGCGAAGGGCTGGGCGCAGGCGAGCGGTGCCCGGCTGGTGGTCGTCAACACCGGGCGGCACGGCGACTTCAGCCACCCCAGCTTCGCCACCCCACAGGACCTCGACGCGATCGCCGCCGAGCTGACCGAGGCGGGCGTGGAGCACGAGATCGAGCAGCCGACCGACGGCCGGCCGACGGCCGAGGCGATCCTCGCGGCGGCCTTCACCCACCACGCGGACCTGATCGTGATCGGGCTGCGGCGGCGATCGCCCGTGGGCAAGCTGATCACCGGCAGCACGGCCCAGCACGTCCTGCTCGACGCGCCGTGCCCCGTGCTGACCGTGAAGATCGTAGCGCGGCGCACGCTCGGTCACCCCTTGTGGATCGGCCCCGATGGGTGCTGTCATGGAGCGAGAGGTGCGGATCGACCCACGGTCGGTTCTTCTCGGGAGCGGCCCAGACCCTGCTGCGTGTGTGCGACGCGATCAGCCGGGGGGCTGCATGATCATCGAGTCAGGTACTGACGGGCCGGAACCGCGCGTCCTCGCGTCCGGATGGCGCGTCAACGGCCCCCAGGGCCTCGCCTTCGAGCAGGAGTTCGCCGCCCACGTCGGAGCCGGCTGGGCCGTCGCCGTGTCCTCGGGCGCCGTCGCCGTGGAGATCGCCCTGCGCTCGCTCCGGCTCCCGCACGGGTCCCGCGTGCTCGTCTCGACCCTCGCGCCGACCGCCGTGCTGCAGGCAGCCGTGCGCGCGGCCCTCCGACCGGTCCTCCTGGACGTCTCCGACGAGACCGGGATGCCGACTCCCGACCACGTCCGGGCGGTCGTGGCCGGCGGCACCGTGGCGCCGCGAGCCATGGTGGTCAGCCCCTGGGCGCGGCGACCCGTGCGACACCGGAGCCCTCGCCGAGGCCGCCGGCCTGCCGACGACCTCCGTCGTCGAGGATGCCGGCCAGGCGGTCGGCGCCCGGCTGAACGGCTACGCGCCCGGGGCCCACGGCATCACCTGCTTCAGCTTCTACACGACGGCCAACCTGCCGATCGGCGAGGGCGGGATGGTCACGACCGACAATGTCGACCGGGCCGAGCAGCTGCGTCGGCACCGCGAGAACGGTCCCTCCGCCGGCAGCCCGACGGCACGTGCGCAGCGGGCACGCCGCCCCCCACCTGCTGCGTCAGGGTGGGCTGCAGGACGGGCTCACCGAGCAGAGCGCCTCCATCGGTCGTGACCGGCTGATCCGCCTGGCGGGATGGCAGCGACGTCGGCACGAGATCGCCGGGCGGTACGACGATCAGCTGGTCGACGTACGCCGCGCCCAGGTGCCGCACCGTCCCGCGCCAGGAGATGGCCTGCACGGCTGGCACCGCTACCCGATCCGGATCGAAGGCACCCCAGCCGACCGCGACGCCGTCGTCCGCTCCCTCCAGGGTGCCGGCGTCGCGGCTTCCGCCGCGATCCAGCCGCTGCACCGGCTCGCCTACGCCCACGAGGTGTGCGACCCGCCCGTGCCTCACCTGGCTGGGGCAGACCGGTTCGTCGACGGCCTGGTCTGCCTGCCCATGCACCCGGGCGTCACCGATGGTGCGGTGGACCGGGCCAGCCAGGTGGTCCGGGCGACGCTGGCCGGCTGACCGGCCGCCGTCCGCTGTCCGCTCAGGCGACGCTGATCTCGTTGCCGCTGACGGTGACCTTCAGGGACTCCAGCGCCTTCGTCGCCGGGCCCTCGAGCACGGACCCGTCGGCGATGGAGAACTTGCTGCCGTGGCAGGTGCAGTCGATCTCCTCGTCCTTGATCGCGGAGACCACGCAGCCCTGGTGCGTGCACATGGCGCTGAACGCCTTGAAGTCGCCCTCGGTCGGCTGGGTGACCACGACCTTCTCGCCGGCGAAGATCTTGCCGCCGCCGACGGGGACCTCGGAGGTCGTGGCGATCCCGCCGGACGAGGTGGTGCCCCCGTCGCTGCCGCCGCTGTCGCCGCTGTCACCCCCGGAGCCGCCCCCGGCACTGCCGTCGCTGCTGTCGTCGGAGCCGCAGGCCGCGAGCAGGGGTACGCCGACCCCGAGGCCGACGACGCCGCCGACCAGGGCACGACGCGATGCGCCACCCGAGATGGCACTCGATTTCTCAGTCACGGATCCTCCCGGGATTCGTCGCTGGTTGTCCGTTCAACGTACGGGGACGAGCCTGACCCACGCTGCTGTCCAAAGGTCCTACGACCTCTGTGCAGCGGCTGTGGATCGGCGCGGTCAGGCGTCCAGCAGCGGCTTGAGGAACTCGCCGGTGAAGCTCTTCTTGTGCCGCGCCACGTCTTCCGGGGTGCCGGTCGCGACGACCATGCCGCCCTTGTTGCCGCCGGCGGGACCCATGTCGACCACCCAGTCGGCGGTCTTGATGACGTCGAGGTTGTGCTCGATCACCAGCACGGTGTTGCCCTTGTCGACCAGGCTGGAGAGCACCCCGAGGAGCTTGCGGATGTCCTCGAAGTGCAGGCCCGTGGTCGGCTCGTCGAGCACGTAGACGGTGCTGCCGGTCGACCGCTTCTGCAGCTCGCTGGCCAGCTTGACCCGCTGCGCCTCGCCTCCGGAGAGGGTGGTCGCCGGCTGCCCCAGCCGGACGTAGCCCAGGCCCACCTCCATCAGCGTGGTCAGGTGTCGCGAGATCGCGGGGATCGCGGCGAAGAAGTCGACGGCCTCCTCGATCGGCATGTCCAGGACGTCGGCGATGGTCTTGCCCTTGTAGTGCACCTCGAGGGTCTCGCGGTTGTAGCGCGCCCCGTGGCAGACCTCGCACGGGACGTAGACGTCCGGGAGGAAGTTCATCTCGATCTTGATGGTGCCGTCACCCGAGCACGCCTCGCAGCGCCCGCCCTTGACGTTGAACGAGAACCGACCCTGGAGGTAGCCGCGCATCTTCGCCTCCGGCGTGGAGGAGAACAGCTTGCGGACGTGGTCGAAGACGCCGGTGTAGGTGGCCGGGTTGGACCTCGGCGTGCGGCCGATCGGCGACTGGTCGACGTGGATGACCTTGTCGACGTGCTCGACGCCGCTGATCTTCCGGTGCCGACCGGGCACCGTGCGGGCGTTGTAGATCTGCTTGGCCAGCGAGGTGTAGAGGATGTCGTTGACCAGCGTCGACTTGCCCGAGCCGGAGACGCCGGTGACCGCGACGAAGCAGCCGAGCGGGAACGCGACGTCGATGTTCTTGAGGTTGTTCTCCCGGGCGCCGTGCACCGTCAGCTCGCGGCCGGGCGTCGGCGGGCGGCGTACGCCGGGCACCGGGATCGACTTGCGGCCGGAGAGATAGAGACCGGTCTCGGAGTCACGGTGCTTCAACAGCTGCTTGACCGTGCCGGAGTGGACGACCTGGCCACCGTGCTCACCGGCGCCGGGGCCGATGTCGACGACCCAGTCGGCGGTCTTGATGGTGTCCTCGTCGTGCTCCACGACGATCAGGGTGTTGCCGAGGTCCTTGAGGCGCACCAGGGTCTGGATCAACCGGTGGTTGTCGCGCTGGTGCAGGCCGATGCTCGGCTCGTCGAGGACGTAGAGCACGCCCACGAGCCCGGCCCCGATCTGCGTCGCCAGCCGGATGCGCTGGGCCTCGCCGCCGGACAGGGTCGCCGAGGGCCGGTCGAGCGAGAGGTAGTCGAGACCGACGTCGAGCAGGAAGCGCAGCCGCTCCTGGATCTCCTTGAGGACCCGCTCGCCGATCTGGCGCTCGCGCGAGGACAGGTCGAGGTCGGAGAGGAACTCCGCAGTCTCGTTGATCGCCAGCGCGCACACCTCGGCGATGTTCTTGCCGCCGAGCGTCACCGCCCGGGACACCGGCTTGAGGCGGGTGCCCTCGCACGTGGGGCACGGGACCTCGCGCATGAAGCCCTCGAAGCGCTCGCGACTGGTGTCGCTCTCGGCCTCGCGGTGCCGCCGCTCGATGTAGGGGCGGACGCCCTCGAAGTTGGTGTAGTAGGACCGCTCGCGGCCGTAGCGGTTGGTGTGCCGCACGTGGACCTTGGTCGCGTGGCCCTCGAGGATCGCCTTGCGGCCCTTGGCCGGGAGGTCGTCCCACGGGGTGTTCAGGTCGAAGCCGAGCTCGTTGCCCAGCGCCCCGAGCAGGCGGGTGAAGTAGTCGGAGACGTGAGCGCCCGACCACGGGCCGATCACGCCCTCGCCGAGGGTCGCCTGTGGGTCGGAGATCACCAGCTCGGGGTCGACCTCCATCCGGGTGCCGAGGCCGTGGCACTCGGGGCAGGCGCCGAACGGGGAGTTGAACGAGAACGACCGCGGCTCGAGGTCGTCGGTCTCGATGTCGTGGTCGTTGGGGCAGGACATCCGCTCGGAGAACTTCATCTCCTTGTGGGGGTCCTTGGCGTCCGCGTCGACGAGGTCGAAGACGACCAGGCCGGAGGCGAGGCCGAGCGCGGTCTCCACCGAGTCGGTGAGGCGACGCTTGGAGGAGGCCTTGGCGGAGAGCCGGTCGACGACCACCTCGATGGTGTGCTTGCGCTGCTTCTCCAGCTTGGGCGGCTCGGAGAGCTGGATCGTCTCGCCGTCGACGCGGGCGCGGCTGAACCCCTGGGACTGGAGGCTGCGGAAGAGCTCGACGTACTCCCCCTTGCGGCCGCGGATCACCGGCGCCAGCACCTGGAAGCGGGTGCCCTCGTCGAGCTGGAGGACGCGGTCGACGATCTGCTGCGGGGTCTGCCGCTCGATCGGGGAGCCGCAGGTCGGGCAGTGCGGACGGCCGGCGCGGGCGTAGAGCAGTCGCAGGTAGTCGTAGACCTCGGTGATCGTGCCGACGGTCGAGCGGGGGTTCTTCGACGTGGACTTCTGGTCGATCGACACCGCCGGGCTGAGGCCCTCGATGAAGTCGACGTCGGGCTTGTCCATCTGGCCCAGGAACTGCCGGGCGTACGCCGAGAGCGACTCGACGTAGCGACGCTGCCCCTCGGCGAAGATCGTGTCGAAGGCCAGGCTGGACTTCCCGGAGCCGGAGAGGCCGGTGAACACGATCAGTGCGTCACGGGGAAGGTCGAGGGAGACGTCCTTGAGGTTGTGCTCGCGCGCGCCCCGGATGACGAGCTGATCAGCCACGAATGAGACCCCTGACCGGTGTGGTTGACGATGTGCGACCTGGTTCGAACAAGTGTTCGCCATCCTATCGTGTTCAGCAAGCCGCCACGCAGGCGGCTGGTTCGTGATGAGACCGGGACGATCCCGACCTCCGGCCCGACCTCTAGGCTGTCTGACCATGCCTTCCAACGGTTCCCTCAGCAGCGGCGCCATCGACCGGGCTGCGGGTCCGGCGGTGGCGGTGAGCGCCGTCCCGGCAGCCCTGGCAGCCCTGGCAGGACGTCGTCGAACCGCCCTGTCACTGCTCGCCCTGCCCGTCGGGGTGGCGGCGTTCTTCCGCGATCCGGACCGTACCCCCGACCACCGACAGGTCGACCCGGACCTCGTCCTGGCGCCCGCCGACGGCAAGGTGATGTACGTCGGACCGGGCCAGGACGGCGTCGCTCCGGAAGGCACGTGGCAGCAGGTCAGCATCTTCCTCTCGCTGTTCGACGTGCACATCAACCGGACGCCGTACGGCGGGACGGTGCAGGACGTGACCTACCGGCCCGGGAAGTGGCACGCGGCGTACCGCTTCGAGAGCGCCACCGAGAACGAGCGCAGCGAGATCACGGTCAGCGACACCGTCGACGGCGAGCACCGCACCGTGGTCTTCCGCCAGATCGTCGGCCTGGTCGCGCGGCGCGTGGTCACCCGGGTCGCGAAGGGTGACGTGCTGCGCGCGGGCCAGCGCATCGGGCTGATGAAGTTCGGGTCGCGGATGGACGTCTTCGTGCCGCCGCACGTCGAGCTGCTGGCCACGGTCGGCGAGCACACCGTCGCGGGCGAGTCCGTCATCGCCCGCTGGCCCGCTGTCCCTGCCGGTCGACCAGTGAGCTCGCCCTGAGCCCGGCGACCGAGAGGTCCCCCCGCCGCCTGCTCGACCGCTGGCGGCTGAAGTCACCGTCCGGCGCGGCGGTGGTCTCGCTGCGCCAGCTCAACCCGAAGGAACGGCTCCGGGTCACCGCGCCGAGCATGTTCACGATCGGCAACATGGCGTGCGGGTTCTCGGCGATCCTGCTGGCGTTCGCCGACGAGTTCAGCTGGGCCGCCGCGCTGCTGGCCGGCTCGATCGTGCTCGACATCGCCGACGGCGCCGTGGCCCGTCTCGTCGGCGCCACCTCGCCGTTCGGCGTCCAGCTCGACTCGCTGGCCGACCTGGTGTCCTTCGGCCTCGCCCCGGCGGTGCTCGTGCACACCTGGGCGCTTCCGGAGAACCCGATCGTGGCCTGGATCTCCGCCTTCTTCTGGCTGGCGTGCGCGGCGTTCCGGCTGGCGCGGTTCAACGTGACCGTGGACCCGCTGGCGGACAAGAAGTACTTCGTCGGCCTGCCCAGCCCGGGCGCGACCCTCGTCGTGATCGCGACGATCCTCGCGCTGCAGACGCCGGAGCACGGTCCCGGTGTGCTCGTGCCGGTCGGCGTCAGCGTCGTACCCGCGCTGCTGATGGTCACCACGGTCCGCTTCCGCTCCTTCCGGGGACTCCTCTCCCCCCGCACCAGCCAGGCGCGCGCCACCACCGCCGTGCTGGCCCTCGCCCTGGTGGCGGGGCTCGTGCTGGACCCCGCGACCACCGGCCTCGTGGTCGCCTGCGCCTACCTGCTCACGGCACCCCTCGGTGTCCTCACCGCCCCGATGCGCGCGCGGGTGTTCGGGCCGCAGGCCGTCGCGCCCCCACGGCACCGGCTCCAGTCGGTCTTCCTGCCGATCACCGAGGACGAGGACTGAGCGACCCGCTCAGCCCAGGGCCTCGAAGCTCAGCCAGCCGAGGTAGGCGCCGATCGCGCCGAGGACCGGGTAGATGACCCACCACTTCCGGGCCTCGGGCGGCTGGGTGGTCCCGGACGGCGGCGACAGGGTCAGCCGGAGGCCCAGGAACATCGCGTAGATCGCGGGGAGCGCCATCGCCTCGAAGACCACGCCGCACACGATCCAGCCCCAGACGAGACCGTCGCCGGTCACGCCGTACTCGAGGAAGTTCCACCCCAGCGAGCCGAACAGGATCCCCCACATCGGGATCAGCAGGTTGGGGGCCGACATCGACAGCGCGACCGCCGAGCCGGCCATCGCGGCGACGAGCATCAGCGGCACCGCGAAGGCGATCAGCACCGCACCGTCGGGGCACGGCTGCGCGCTCACGTACGGGCCGCCGTCGGCGCAGGCTCCGCCGACGCCCATCACCGCGCGCATGCTCAGGAACGCCCACATCAGGGAGAGCCCGAGCGCCAGCACGCAGGCCACCAGGACCGCCACGCGCTTGGCCGACGTGGGTGCGGCCACCTCCGGGAGGGTCACGCGGCGACTCTCGCAGAACGGCTCCGCGGGGTGAATGGCCTGCGCGGGCCATCTGAGGTACTGATATGGCCATGGACGTCGCTCGGGACCCAGCAGACCTGACCCACCTGGACAGATCCGCCATCGCGCTCAACCGCACGGTCGACGCGCTCACCACCGACGAGCTCACCGCCCCGTCGTTGCTGCCCGGCTGGTCCCGCGCCCACGTCGTCGCCCACCTGGCCCTCAACGGTCGAGCGCTGGCACGGGTGCTCGACGCCGTCGGGCGGGGCGAGCCGGTGGCGATGTACGAGTCCGACGAGCAGCGCGACGCGGAGATCAGCGAGTACGCCGAGAGCGACCCCGCCGACCTGCGCGACGGACTGCTCGCCGCGACCACCGCCTTCAGCGACGCCGTGGCCGCCATGGACGACGACGGCTGGGCGGGTTCGTTCACCCGACTGCCGGGCGGACCGGCCTGGCCCGCCGGCACGATCGTGGACACGCGTCGGCGCGAGGTGGAGATCCACCACGTCGACCTGGGCGCGTCGTACACGCAGCACGACTGGCCCGACGACTTCGTCACCGAGCTGCTCGACGTCGTCGCTGTCGACCGGGCCGACGCCGGACCGTTCCGGCTGCGGGCGACCGACCTCGGCCGGGACTGGCCCGTGGGCGACGGCGCGGGTGGTCCGACGGTCACCGGTCGCGGCGCGGACCTCGCGCTGGTGGCTGACCGGACGCGGTGCGGGGGACGCGCTCAGCTCCGACTCGGGCTCCCTGCCGTCACTGGGTCCCTGGCGACGCGCGACGCCGCCGACCGCCTGACGCCTACCAACCCATCGAGCCGGGCACGCCCTTGAACGGGCCGACGACCCGGTCGGTGATCCAGCCGCCGTAGAAGCTGCCCGGCTGCGGGCGCACCACCTCCCCGTCGACCGTGCACCGGTCGACGAGGCTCGGCATCACCGCAATCGCCCCGCCGACCTGCTCGAAGCCAGGGGTGGGTGAGTGATACGTCCACGCCGCACGAGGGGCCACGACGTCACCGACCACCAGGTCGAAGTACGACGCAGCGCCCTTCCACTCGCACCAGCTGCTCCCCCGTGCCTCCCGCAGCGCGCCTTCCGCAAAGGCCTCGGCGGGCAGGTAGTACGTCGGCGGGTGGCTGGTCTCGAGGACTCGCCAGCTGCGCGTCGTCCGCGCCACGACGGTGCCGGCCAGGACGACCTCGACCGTCTCGCCGCTCGGCACCACGCTCGGTGGCCGCGGGTAGTCCCACACCGACTCCTGACCGGGCTGCGGGATCAGAGGTTCGGGTCGACGCACTCCCCAACCCTAGAGACGCCCTCCTAGGCTGTGCCCCATGGCAGCGAGCATCGGCGACAGTGGTCCCTACTCCGGCGAGGTGGCGCCCGGCGGTCCTCCCGACACCCGCGAGCTGGCCGGGCTCATCGTCACGAAGCTCGCGGTCGACAAGGAGATGTCGAACAACGCCTACCTGCTGCGCTGTCGGGCCACGGACGAGCAGGTCCTCATCGACGCCGCGGCCGAGCCCGACGCGCTGCGGCAGCTCGTGGGCCCCTCCGGCCTCACCCGGGTGATCACGACCCACCAGCACTGGGACCATCACCGTGCCCTCGCCGACGTGGTCGCCGCGACCGGCGCCGTCACCGTGGCCGGCGCCGACGACGCGGACGCGATCACCGAGCAGACCGGAGTCACCGTCGACGACCGGGTCCAGGACGGCGACACGGTCGAGTTCGGCAACGTGCGGCTCCAGGTCATCCACCTGGTCGGGCACACACCCGGCTCGATCGCGCTGCTGTACGACGACCCCGACGGCACGCCCCACCTCTGGACCGGTGACAGCCTCTTCCCGGGCGGGGTCGGCAACACCTTCGGTGACGCGGACGCGTTCACCAGCCTGCTCGACGACGTGGGCGCGAAGATCTTCGACCGGCTGCCCGACGAGACCTGGTTCTACCCCGGCCACGGCAACGACTCCGTGCTCGGCAACGAGCGGCCGCACCTCGAGGAGTGGCGCGAGCGGGGTTGGTGAGGCCTACCGAGACGCGCTCTCGCGTGAGCTCGGCTTCGCCGCCCGTCGATCCGCGATGGATCGGGCGCGAAAGCGCGGCGTCGCCGGACTCGGCAAGTTTCGACTCGAGAAGTGCATCGTCGTAGTAGTCCTCGGCCTGGGTGACGCCAGATGTGCAGCATGGGCGCCGAGCCTGACCCAGCGTGGATTGCCAACGCACCTGCGGGAGAAGCCGATGACGACGGTCGTTGGCGCGTGTAGCTCGATCGAGCGATGGACGCCCACACCACTGAACCCAGCCGTCGTCAGCTGAGGTCGATACAGCCCCGCGTCCCCGCTCCACGGCAGGGCAGCTTCATCTCGGTCAACGCGCCAGCACGACGTAGCGGTTCAGCCCCTCGTTGGTGCGGACCGGGACGATCAACGAGAGGACCTCGAAGTTGCGCCGCAGCTCAGTGAGGCTCACCCGGACCCTGATCCTTCTGTCCGTGTGCACGGAAGACCGTACGGACAATGTCGCCGTCGGCCCGCTGGGGCGACACTGTGCCCCCGCCCTGCCATGGGGGGCCCAACAGGTCGCTGCGTGCGTCTGTGGGAGCGCGCACCCTCGACTCCGCGGCCGACGGAAGGAGTCCGAGAAAGCCTGTGGTGAGAAGCAGGACCACGATGCGACTCACGGCTGAACGGCGACGGGTCACGAGGACCACCCCTCTTTGCTCGGAGTCTGCCGCGGATGACGGGCGCGGTCTAGTCGGTCGCCATGCGGCTCCCTCGTGAGTGATCCGGACGACCGATCGGACCACACGCGCCGTGGCGACGGACGTGTGGTGGTGAAGACCGGTCTTGCCGTTGCTTCCGGCGCAGAACCAGACTGCCGGGTGAGGCGACTCGGCTCCTGAGGGGAGGGTGTGGCGTGAGGGTGCGGCACGGCCAGACCGCGGCTGCGGTGGCGGCGCTGCTGGTCGTCCTGGTCGCGTGTGCGAGCGACACGGACCGCACCACGACGCGCGCCGAGCGCGACTCGGAGCTGGTGAGTGCGATCCAGCGGCAGCTCGACCTCCGCCCGGGCCACGAGAACGTCCGGGCGCTCCTGGCCGACGTCGACGGCGAGCAGGTCGTCGCGCAGTACGACGACGTCCCCGCCAGCCGGCACTGGGACGTCGGCTGGGAGACCACCGCCTTCGTCACCACGCTCGTCGGCATCGCGATCGACGAGGGCCACATCCCCGGGGTGAGCGCGACCCTGGCCGAGCTGCTGCCCGACCACACCGACGACATGTCCCCCGCCGTCGCCCGGGTCACCCTGCGCGAGGTGCTCACCATGACAGGCGGCTTCGCCACCGCCCGGGGCGACGCGACCGGTGGGCAGATGTCCGCACCCGACCCGGTGGGCGCCATCCTCCGCGCCGCTCGCCCGACGCCCGCCCGTTCGTTCCACTACTCCTCCCAGGGCGCCCACGTCCTCGGCGCCGTCGTCGCGGAGGCCACGGGCTCGTCCCTGCTCGACTACGCCCGGTCACGGCTGCTCGACCCGCTGGGCATCGACACGGACGAGACCGGGTTCGGCTGGGCGACGGACGCACGCGGGCTGCACCAGGGGTGGACGTCGCTGACCCTCCGGCCGAGCGACGTCGCGAAGCTCGGCCAGCTCTACCTCGATCACGGGCGCTGGGACGGTCAGCAGGTGGTCTCTGCCGCATGGGTGCGCGAGGCGACCAAGGTGCAGGAGGACAACGTCTCCCGCCCCGACGACAACCTCTCCGGCTACGGCGGCTACGGCTACGGCTGGTGGCTGATCGAGTCGGACAACACGCCGGCGTACTTCGTCGCCGACCTCACCGGGCAGCTGCTCGAGGTGCTGCCGGCCCACGCGCTCGTCGTGGTGGTCGCGAGCGAAGCCGTCGAGGGGTCGCCGGGCATGACTCCCGACGCCCTCACCTTCCTGGTCAGCGACGTGATCGGGCCGGCGGCCCGGTCGGAGCGGAGGAGCTCATGACGACGGCGCGATCCCGCCGACGCTGCGCGAGCCTGGTGCTCGCGCTCGGCTGCCTGCTGCCGGCGGTCGCGTGCTCGGATCCCGAGGTGCAGGAGACCCCGCCCCCCGGGCGCATCGACGAGGACACGCTGATCGGTGCCATCGAGGAACGACTCGCCCTCGACGTGGATGCCGATCGCGTCCGTGCCGTCCTGGTGAACGTGGACGGCAAGCCCGTGGTCGAGCACTACCGCGACGCCAGCTCCACCGACCACTGGGACACCGAGTCGGTGACCAAGAGCGTGGTCTCGCTGCTGGTCGGGATCGCCATCGACGACGGCGCCATCGCCGGGGTGGAGCAGACGCTGGCCGAGCTCCTGCCCGAGCGGGCGCGCACGATGAGCCCCTGCCGCGGCGGGCACGACGCTGCGCGAGCTGCTCACCATGACCGGCGGGTTCCCGGGCGGCGGCAACGACGTCGGCCTCGCTCGCCATGCTTCCCGGGGATGCCGCTGGGTCGCATCCTCGACTCTCTGCCACCAGAGCCGTCCGGAGCGGTTCCAGTACTCCAACGCCGGCGCGCACCTCGTCGCGCCGGTCCTGGAGCGAGCGACCGGCGAGACCGTCCTGGACTACGCCCGCGAGAAGCTGTTCGGTCCGCTCGGCATCGACACCCGGCGCGCCTTCGAGCCGGTGGCTTCTCCGCCAGAACAGCGACTACCTGGCGGCCGGGTTCGCCTGGCCGGTCGACCGGGACGGCACGCACGCCGGCTTGGGCCTGCTCAAGCTGCGACCTGCGGACATGATGCGCCTCGGCGAGCTCGCTCTCAACCAGGGCTCCTACGACGGGCGACGGATCGTGCTCCGCCGACTGGATCCGGGAGTCACACCGCGCAGCAGGTGGATGCCGCCGGCACCAGCTCGCCCCCGGCTACGGCTACGAGTGGTGGGTCACCTCGGTCCGGGACCAGGCCGCCTACTTCGCGGCGGCTTCGGGGGCCAGCTGATCGAGGTGCTCCCGGAGCAGGACGCCGTGGTGGTGCTCAGCACCGAGATCGACCCGGCCGGACCGGTGACCGAAGGGCTGCAGCTCGACGCCGTCACCAACCTGGTCGTCGAGACGTGATCGCGCCGGCGCTGGATTGACGCGCCGTTCAGCCGTTGTAGGTGATCTTCAGCTTCTCGCTCGCGGGGAGCGACTGGCAGACCAGGCGGATGCCGTCGGCGAGGTCGTCGGCGTCGAGGACCTCGTTGTGCTTGAGCTTGACCTCGCCCTCGAGCACGACGCAGGCGCAGGCGCTGCAGTTGCCCTCGCGGCAGGAGAACGGTGCGTCGACGCCCTTCTCCTCGAGGAAGTCCAGGAGCACCTTGTCGCCCTGCCAGTCATCGAAGGAGAAGTTCTCACCGTCGAGCTCGACCTCGACCGCGATCGGTCCGGCGATCGGCTGCTCGTCGTCGTCCTCGTGGTCGTCGGCGTCGGCGAGCGTCTTCGCGGCCGCCTGCATCTCCTCGACGTCACCGAACGGGTTGCCGCCCAGCGAGACGAACTTCTCCTGGTGGCGGCGGTCGCGCGGGAAGCCGAGCTCCTTGAGCGAGTCGACGACGGCCTTCATGTACGGCGCCGGGCCGCACACGAACGCCGTGTAGCTGGAGAAGTACGACGCGAACGAGAGCAGCTGGTCCTGCGAGGGAAGACCCTGCACCGACTCGAGCCAGTGCACGACGACCAGCCGGTCGGCGTACTCCCCCGACAGCTCGGCCAGCTCCTGGGCGAAGATCACCGAGCTCTCGTCACGGTTGGCGTAGAAGAGGACGACCTTGCCGTGCCCCTTCTCCAGCGCCGTGCGGGTGATCGACATGATCGGCGTGATGCCCGAGCCGCCCGCGAACAGCAGCAGGTCGGACTCGATGTCGCGTGGCGTGAAGATGCCGCTCGGTGGCAGCACCCGCAGCGTGTCGCCCTCGCGCAGGTGGTCGCAGATCCAGTTCGAGGCGTAGCCGTCGTCGGTGCGCTTGACGGTGATCTGGTGGCGACCGGAGTGGGGCGCCGACGACAGCGAGTAGCACCGCGCGGCCAGTCCCGTCTGGTCGCTCGGGACGGCGACGGTGAGGAACTGCCCGGGGGTGTAGGCGAACTGCTCCTGCAGGTCGTCGGGCACCTCGAAGACGATCGAGTGTGCGTCCGCGGTCTCCTCGATGACGTCCTTCACGGTGAGCACGAAGGACTCAGTAGCCATCGTGTGCCCCGATCTCGATCTCGCCCTCCGCCACTGCGCGTTCGATGGACGACCGTAGCCGCGAGCAACCCTCGTAGACGTGGCGCCCCCCGGGCTCGGAGGCCATCTTGCGGAACTCCGCACAGTGCTCCAGCGCCTCGGTGCTCCACTGGATCGAGGTGTGGTGCTCGCTGTTCTTCTTCACTCCGACGCGCGCGAGGCAGTCGAGGCACGCCACCTGGGTCAGGCGCGCCTGCGTGTAGAGACGCTGGTCCTCCAGCGTCTCCTCGCTGGTCGGAGCGAAGGAGACCATCAGACTCCGCCCGCAGCGGTGGGCGCGGGAGCCCCGGCCTCCGCCGCCTCGTCCTCTTCCGCCTTCTTCTTGAGGTTCTCGGCGACCTCTTCGTGCCAGTACTCGTTGGCCTTGGTGGTGTCGACCTCGAACTCGAAGCGCTCGGTCATCTCGGGAGTGACGTCGGCCTTGTCGACGTAGTACTGCTCGTACCACCGGCGCAGCTGGTAGACCGGGCCGTCCTCCTCGCACAGCAGCGGGTTCTGGACCGGGGCCTTGTTCAGCCAGATGTGCACGTCCTGCAGGAAGCCGTCGCCGAACATCTGGGTGTAGCGCTTGCCGATGTAGTCGGTGGTCTTCTCGTCGACACCCTCGGGCTTGAGCACCTTCAGGCCGTACTGGAGGACGAAGGAGTTGGGGCCGGTCGGGATGTGGCAGTTGACCAGGACGACGTCGGTGACGAAGCCCTTGTAGTCGTTCTTGATCCAGTTGATCATGAACGACGGCCCGTAGTAGGTGGCCTCCGACTTGAGCACGAGGTCCTCGTCGCCGTACCCCTCGCCCGCCATGTCGGGACGCCCGGTGGACTCCATGAACTGGGTGGCCATGTGGCCCTCGAAGACGTTGCGGAAGCTCGTCGGGAACGCGAAGTGGATGTAGAAGAAGTGCGCCATGTCCACGACGTTGTCGATGATCTCGCGACAGTGCGCGGTCGGGACGTCGAGGACGTTCCAGCTCCAGTCGGTGTACTTCGAGGAGTCCATGATGTCGTCGAGCTCGGGCGGCAGGATCTCCCGGTCGGCGGGGCTGCCCTCGACGTCGTGCCAGACCATCAGCAGACCGTTGCGGATCTCGGTCTCGTACTTCTGCGTCCGCGCGCGCAGGGGGATGCGCCGCGCGTAGGGGATCGCCTTGCACTTGCCGTCGCCGCCCCAGCGCCAGTCGTGGAACGGGCAGGCGATCTCGTCGCCCTTGACGGTGCCCTGCGTGAGGTCTCCACCCATGTGCCGGCAGTAGCCGTCGAGGACGTTGAGCTGGCCGTTCTCGCCCTTCCAGACGACCAGCTTCCCGCCGAAGCCCTGGACGGAGTGCGGCTTGCCGTCGTCGAATTCACCCACCGGCCCGAGGCAGTGCCAACCGCGCGCATAACGCTGCGGCGGCGTGCCGCGGTCGATCGAACGTGCTTGGCTGGACCCAGCGCTGGATCCCGGGCTGGGCGCAGAGGTGGTGCTGGTGCTCATCGGTTCCTCCGTGATGGTGGCCGGAAACAAGAACAGGTTATAGTTTTACGCGGGAGAATGACAGTCCAACGCCCGATCCGGGCCCTACTCGAGTCCCCCTCAGGAGCCTCATGCACATCGCTCTGACACCCGAGCAGGACAAGCTGCGCGCCGAGCTCCGGGACTACTTCGAGGACCTTGTCACGCCCGAGCGCCGCGCGGGGCTGGCGGCGTCCACCAACGCCTTCGGTGAGGACTCCGGGGGCGAGTTCGGCGCCGCCGACGTCTACAAGGAGGTCATCCGCCAGATCGGCCACGACGGCTGGCTCGGCATCGGCTGGCCGGAGGAGTACGGCGGCCAGAACCGCTCGATGATGGACCAGCTGATCTTCACCGACGAGGCGGCCATCGCCGGCGTACCGATCCCCTACCTGACGCTGAACACCGTCGGCCCACGATCATGCGCTTCGGCACCGACGCACAGAAGACGGAGATCCTGCCCAAGATCCTCAAGGGCGAGATGCACTTCTCGATCGGCTACTCCGAGCCCGGCTCCGGCACCGACCTGGCCAGCCTGCAGACCAAGGCGCGGCGCGAGGGCGACGAGTGGGTCATCAACGGCCAGAAGATGTGGACCTCGCTGATCCAGTACGCCGACTACATCTGGCTCGCCTGCCGCACCGATCCCGACCTGCCCCGCCACAAGGGCCTGTCGATGATCCTGGTGCCGGCCGACAGCGAGGGCTTCTCCTTCACCCCGGTGCACACCGTGGCGGGCGTGGGCACCAGCGCCACCTACTACGAGGACGTCCGCGTCCCGGCGGACAACCTGGTCGGCGAGCTCAACGGCGGCTGGGCCCTGATGACCAACCAGCTCAACCACGAGCGCGTCGCGCTGACCTCGGCCGCACCGGTGACCCACTCCATCCGGCTGGTCACCGAGTGGGCGCAGCACACCCGCAACCCCGACGGGAGCCGGGTGATCGACTCCGAGTGGGTGCAGGTGCTGCTCGGTCGGGCGCACGCCCGCGCCGACATGCTCAAGCTGCTCAACTGGCAGCTCGCCTCGGCCACCGACGACCTCTCCCCCGCCGACGCCTCGGCCACCAAGGTCTACGGCTCCGAGATGGCCACGGAGGTCTACCGCTCGCTGATGGAGGTCGTCGGCCCCAAGGCCCTCGTCGCGGCCGACTCCTCCGGCACCGTGCTGCGCGGCCGCCTCGAGCGCTTCTACCGGTCTTCGCTGGTGATGACCTTCGGCGGCGGCACCAACGAGATCCAGCGCGACATCATCGGCTACGTCGGCCTCGGCCTGCCGGCCGCGAAGCGATAGGAGCGGCGAGATGGACTTCCAGCAGACACCCGAGGGTGCCGAGGCCGCCGAGCTGGCCGGCGTCATCCTGGAGAAGCACTGCACCCCCGAGCGGCTCAAGCAGATCGAGGGCGAGCCGGCCCGGTTCGACCACGAGCTCTGGCGTCGGTTCGCCGACTCCGGGCTGATCGCCCTGACGGTTCCGGAGGAGCACGACGGCAGCGGGCTCGGCCTGCTCGAGCTCGCCAGCCTGCTGGTCGAGGTCGGGCCGCAAGGTGGCCCCGCTGCCCCTGGGCGTGCACGCAGTGACGGCGATGGCGATCGCCGCGTTCGGCACCCAGACCCAGCAGGCGCGCTGGCTGTCGGTGGCCGGGCTGGGCGAGTTCATCCTCAGCACCGCGCTCTCCGAGGACCGCCTGAACGCGCCGGAGCACCCGGTGACGCGCGCCGACAACGACGGCTCGAGCTGGCTGCTCACCGGCAGCAAGGCGGTGGTCCCGTCCGGTCCCCTGGCCGACCTGTTCATCGTGCCGGCCGAGACCTCGTCCGGGCTGACCGTCTTCCTGGTGCACTGCGACGACCCGGGCGTGAGCGTGGTCCCGCAGCGGCTCAGCGGCCAGGAGGTCGCCGCCCGGCTCGAGCTCGACCGCGCCGTCGTACCCCTCGACCGGGTGCTCGGCACCATCGGCGAGGGCGCCGGCATCGTCGAGTGGCTCCTCGAGCGGCTCACGGTCGCGGTGTGCGCGGAGCAGCTCGGGGTGCTCGAGGGGTCGCTGTCGCTCACCTCCGAGTACGCCAAGACCCGCGAGCAGTTCGGCCGCCCCATCGGCACCTTCCAGGCGGTCTCGCAGCGTCTGGCCGACGGCTACATCGACGTCCTGGGTGCCCGGCTGACGATGTGGCAGGCGGCCTGGCTGCTCAGCGAGTCGTTGCCGGCCACGCAGGAGATCGCGGTCGCCAAGCTCTGGGCCGCGGACGCCGGCCACCGCATCGCCCACACGACTGTCCATGTCCACGGCGGCGTCGGCATCGACCTCGACGGCGAGGCGCACCGCTACTTCACCGCGGCGAAGCGGCTCGAGTTCGCCCTGGGCGGCACCACCGAGCAGTCGCGCACGATCGGCGCGATGCTGGCCGAAGAACCCGCCTGAGCATGTCGACGGTCCGGGACGCGCTGCTGGCGCGCTCGGAGGACGACCGGTCCGCGCTGCTGGCCGGTGACGAGCGCTGGACCTGGCGGGAGTACGTCGCTGCCAGTGCCCGTCGCGCGCACGCCCTGGACACACTGCTGCCACCCGACCGGCCGCGCCACGTCGGGCTGCTGATGGACAACACCCCGGAGATGGCCTTCCAGCTCGGCGCCGCCGGACTGGGAACGCACGTCGCGGTCGGGCTGAACACCACGCGCCGAGGCGAGGCGTTGCTGGCCGACATCCGCAAGGCGGACTGCCAGGTGGTCGTGGCGGACCGCCGTCTGCTGCCCCTGGTCGAGGGCATCGACCTCGGCGACGTACGCCTGGTGGTCAGCGACGAGCCTGCGTGGCAGCAGTCGGTGCAGGAGGCGTCCGCTGCACCACCGGACGCTGCTCCTGATCCCGACTCGTTGTTCATGCTGATCTTCACCTCGGGCACGAGCGGCGACCCCAAGGCCGTGCGGATCACCCACGAGAAGGTCACCTTCCCGGGCGCCTACCTGCTCGAGCGCCTCGGGCTCGGGGCCGACGACGTCTTCTACGTCTCGATGCCGCTGTTCCACTCCAACGCGGTGATGGCGGGATGGGGTCCCGCACTCGCGGCCGGCGGCTGCGTGGCGCTGGCGGAGAAGTTCTCCGCGAGCGGGTTCGTCTCCGACGTACGCCGCTACCGCGCGACGTACATGAACTACGTGGGCAAGCCGCTCTCCTACGTGCTCGCCACCCCCGAGCAACCCGACGATGCCGACAACCCGCTGCGGCTCGCGTTCGGCAACGAGGCCGGCGACCGGGACATCGCGGCGTTCTCCCGGCGCTTCGGCTGCCAGGTCGTCGACGGGTTCGGCTCGACCGAGAACGCGGTCGTCATCTCGCGCATCCCGGGCACTCCCCCGGGCTCGCTCGGCGTGCCCCTCGAGGGCGTGGCGGTCCTCGATCCGGAGACGCAGCAGGAGTGCCCGCGCGCGGTCTTCGACGAGAGCGGGCGCGTGACGCAACCTCGACGAGGCGACCGGCGAGCTCGTCAACACGGTCGGCACCGGCCAGTTCGCCGGCTACTACGACGACGAGGCCGCGACGGCCGAGCGGATGCGGGGCGGGATGTACTGGAGCGGCGACCTCGCCTACCGCGACGAGGCGGGCTTCGTCTACTACGCCGGTCGCACCGCCGACTGGCTGCGCGTCGACGGCGAGAACCTCGCCGCGTCCCCCATCGAACGGATCCTGGTCCGACACGCGTCCGTCGCCGAGGCCGCGGTGTACGCCGTCCCCGACCCCTCCTCCGGCGACCAGCTCGTCGCCGCGCTCGTCCTCGTCGGCCCGCTCTCGCCGGAGGACTTCGAGTCGTTCCTCGCCGAGCAGGCCGACCTGGGCCCCAAGCAGCTGCCTCGGCACGTCCGGATCCTCGACGCGCTCCCCCGCACCGCGACCAACAAGGTGCTCAAGCGGGACCTGAAGGAACAGCCGCTCGACGACGGGATCCACTGGGTCCGGGCGGAGCGAGGTACGTCGTACTCGCCTGCGCCGCGACCTGCTCCCCGACTAGCGTGCGAGCTGGGAGGTGCCACGTGACCACGATCAGCACGCTCGACCCGAGAGCGGTCGCCGCTGTGGCCGCGATCCATGCCGGTCGCGTGGACGAGCTGCGCCGGCTCCTCGCCGAGCATCCCGACCTCGCGCACGCCCGGCTCGGCGACGACGACCCCGACGGGATGAGCAGGTCCCTTCTGCACGTGGCCACCGACTGGCCCGGTCACTTCCCGAACGTCGCTGACTCCATCACCGTCCTCCTCGAGGCCGGCGCCGACGTCAACGTCCGCTTCCGCGGCCCGCACGAGGAGACGCCACTGCACTGGGCGGCCAGCAGCGACGACACCGCCGCACTGCACGCGCTGCTCGACGCCGGCGCCGACATCGAGGCCGACGGCGGCGTCATCGCGGACGGCACACCTCTTCGGGACGCCACGGCGTTCGCCCAGTGGAACGCCGCACGCGCGCTCGTCGAGCGCGGCGCCCACGCCACCCCCTTCGACCTGGCGGCTCTCGGCATGACCGACGACGTTCTCGGCGCCCTCGACGCGCTCGACCCTCCGTCCGACGACGCGATCCACCACGCCTTCTGGTCCGCCTGCCACGGCGGCCGGCTCGGCACGGCCCAGGCGCTCCTCGAGCGCGGCGCCGACCTCAACTGGCCGGCGCCCTGGGAACCAGCCACCCCCCTCGACGCCGCAGTCCGGTCCGAGGCCCACGAGGTCGTCGACTGGCTGCACAGCCTGGGAGCACGCGCCCACGAGTCATGAGACCGCCTCACCCAGGTTCGCTCGTCGGGCCAGCAGGTCTCCCCCGCGTTCGTAGTCCTCGTCGCGCTCATGGGTCAGCACGCCGACGACCTCGCCCACCGTGTCGGCGTACCAGACGGTGAAGGCCCCCTGCCCGTGCTCGACGACGCGGACCTCGTCGAAGCCGTCACCCCACGCGGAGTACTTCAGGGTGTGCTCGCCGATCTCGCTCCAGAACCCCGGCGGGGACGACCACTGGCTCGGCTCCTCGCTGCCGCCCGGGCTCTGCGCTGCGGCGTTGCTGCCCGCGAGCTGACCCATGGTGATCGGCATCGCCCCAGTGCTCCACCCTCAGTGCACGCTCGACGACGGCGTGCTGCGCCATGCGCGACGTCGCCCGCCGCCCACACGCGCGGATCGTTGGTCTGCAGCTCCTCGTCGACGAGCGAGCCGGCCGTCACGCATCTGCAGCCCGGAGCCCTCGATCAGAGGCTGCGCCTGGGTGACTCCCACCGCGGCCAGCACCAGGTCTGCCTCGATGGTGGAGCCGTCGTCGAGGTGCACGGTCGCCCGCGGGTCGACGCGCTCGACCTTGACCTCGGTGCGCAGCTCCACCTCGGACGACTTCAACCACTCGGCGATCCGAGCCCCCGCCCATTCGCCGAGCCGCGCCGCCTGGGGCACCGGCTCGGGCGTCACGAGGGTGGTCTGCACGCCGCGACCGGCCAGCGAGGCCGCCGCCTCGCACCCGATGAACCCCGAGCCCACCACGACGACCGAGCGCGCCTCGCCCACCGCATCGACCAGCCGACGGCCGTGGTCGAGGCTGCGGAGTGCGTGCACCGCTGCCGCAGGATCGGCTCCCGGCAGCGGCGATCGGCGCTGACCCGGTGGCCAGGACCAGACGCTCGTACGCCAGCTCCTGGCCGTCGTCCGTGACCACGTGTCGGTGCCCGAGGTCCAGCGAGTCGACCCGGGTGCCCAGCCGTACGTCGACCTCGCGCCAGCACCGAGTCGTCCTCGAGGATCGGGGTCACCTCGGGCGGCTCCTCCCCGGCCAGGACGGCCTTGGAGAGCGGCGGGCGCTGGTACGGGTCGTCCGCGTCGGCCGACACCAGGCAGACCGGACCCGGACCACCGGCCTCGACGTACGCCACGGCTGCATGCACGCCCGCAGGCCCGCTGCCGATGACGAGAAGACCGAAGGGCTGGGTGGTCGTGGAGTCCATGGCGGCTACGTACCCCGGCGAACTCGGCTCAGCCCCGGACACGGATGCTCTCGCGTGAGACGCTGGCGCGATGGTTCCCGACGCTGACCCCATTGGCGACTGGCTGCACCAGGGCACGAGCGATCCACGAGAGGTCGCCGACCGCTACGACACGTGGGCCGAGGGCTACGACGACGACCTTGCCTCGTGGTCCTACCAGGCTCCCGCCGTGGTGGCGAAGACCGTCGTGTCCCGCCACCCCGAGGCGACCTCGGTGCTCGACGTCGGATGCGGCACGGGACTCGTCGGCCAGGCGCTCCGGGCACGAGGCTTCGAGGGACAGCTCCGGGGACTGGACATCTCGCAGGCGTCGCTCGAGGTCGCTCGGCAGGGCGGAGCCTATGACTCCGTCGAGCAGGCGGACCTGCAGCAACGGCTCCCCCTCGAGGACGGCAGCGTCGACGCGGTCGTCTGCGTGGGTGTGATGACCTATCTCCCGGAGGTCGAGACGGTGTGGCGGGAGTTCGCGAGGGTGGCCCGGCCGGGCGGCCTCGTCGTACTCACGCAGCGCGAGGACCTGTGGGACGAGCGCGGGTGCCAGGCCGTGGTCGACCTCCTGCAGCGCGAGGGCCTGTGGACGCCGATGGAGATCACGGGCCCGGCGCCGTACCTGCCGGAGGGCTACGGGGGTACGCCGGCGGTCGCCTGCTACTACCTGACCGCGCTCGTGAGCTGACTTCGAGGGTGGAGACCTTTGTAGTAGCGGACCCCCGGTTTGGCCGTACATTGGCGAGGTCTCGTCTCTCGATGAAGCTGTCGGTCCAGGTGGGAACCACAGCGTCTCGTCCAGCAAACGCCGCCCTGTGCCATGCGTGAAGCTCGAGGAGTCACTCAGATGCACCAAGGCAGCTACACACCCCACCTCTCCGCCTCGCACGGTGATCCGCGGGGTCGCGAGGCTCGCCGCGCCACCATCTTCGACGCGATGCGCGTGATCCAGGCGCAGCAGGATGTCGATGAGATCGCCGCCTACTCGATCCTGGTGGAGGCATCGGTCGAGGCGCGCTCGAGTGTTCGCGACACGGCGCTACGTCTCCTGACGGTCTCTGCCTAGAGCTCCAGAACGGCTGAGTCAGACCTCCGCCTGACCAGCGTCAGGTAGCTCCACCGTGGCGCGGAGCCCGCCGGCGGCGCGGGGGGTGAGAGTGAGCGTTCCGTCGTGTGCCTGGGCGATGCTCTTCACGATCCCCAGGCCGAGCCCGACCCCCGCGTGATCGGCCCGGATGCGCTCGGTGCCGCGCTGGAACGGCTCGACCAGGGTGGCGACCAGCTGCGGGGTGAGCGACTCGCCGGTGTTCTCAACGGTCAACGTCACGCCCGTGGGCTGTGCGCTGGTCGTGATCCACACCGTGCCGCGCTCAGGGCCGTGCTCAGGCAGGTTGTGGACGATCCCGTTGTGCACGAGGTTCGTCGTCAGCTGCAGCAGGAGAGCCCGTGAGCCGAGGGTGCAGCTCACCTCTCCGGAGGTCTCGATGGTGACGCCGCGCTTCTCGGCGAGCGGGAGGAGCGTCTCGGTGGCTTCTTCCCCCACCAGGGACAGGTCGACGGGTTCCTTGGTGAAGGACCGTTGCTCGGCGCGGCTGAGCAGCAGCAGTGCCTCGGTGAGGTCGATCGCCCGGGTGTTGACGTGGTGCAGGCGCTCGACGAGCTCACCGGTGTCGTGGTCCGGATCCTTGCGGGCGACGTCGAGCAGGGTCTGGGTGATCGCCAGCGGGGTGCGCAGCTCGTGGGAGGCGTTGGCGGCGAATCTCCGCTGCTCGGCGTCGTGCGCCTCCAACCGCGCGAGCATGGTGTCGAAGGCGTCGGCGAGCTCCCGGAACTCGTCCTCGCGGCCCTCCAGGTGGATCCGGTGCGACAGCGACCCGTCCGCGGCCAGGCGGGTGGCGTGGGTGATGCGCGTCAGGGGCGAGAGCATGCTGCCGGCGAGGATCCATCCTCCGAACAGGCCGAACAGCAGCAGGAACGCCAGCATGGCGACGGCCTTGGGAAGGAAGGCGTCCAGCAGGTCGGAGCGGTCGGGTCCCATGCTCGGGCCCGCGATCACGTCGGGCACGTACCGCAGCAGGAACACCCAGACGACGGCCAGCAGCAGCGCGCCGGCCAGCATGATGAACCCCGCATAGCTGAGGGTGAGCTTGAGGCGGACGCTCAGACCGGGCTCCCTAGCCACGGCCCGCTCCCCCGGGTTCGTTGGCCGGGTCGATGCGGTAGCCGACCCCGGCCACGGTGGCGATGAGCCAAGGCTCGCCGAGGCGTTTGCGCAGGGCCGAGACGGTGATGCGGACCGCGTTGGTGAAGGGGTTGGCGTTCTCGTCCCAGGCCCGCTCCAGCAGCTCCTCGGCGCTGACCACGCCACCTTCCGCGGCGACGAGGACCTCGAGCACGGCGAACTGCTTCCTGGTGAGGGCGACGTAGCGGCCGTCGCGGTACACCTCCCGGCGGAACGGGTCGAGCCGCAGGTCGGCGATCTCCCGCACGGGCGGTCGGTGGTGGCCGCGCCTGCGGTCGAGGGCCCTGAGTCGGAGCACGAGCTCCTGGAGCTCGAAGGGCTTGGTCAGGTAGTCGTCGGCACCGAGCTCGAACCCGGATGCCTTGTCGTCGAGCCGGTCGGCGGCGGTGAGCATCAGGATCGGGATGCCGCTGCCGGAGGCGACGATGCGCCGGGCGATCTCGTCCCCGGACGGCCCGGGGATGTCGCGGTCGAGCACGGCGATGTCGTAGGTGTTGATGTCCAGCATCTCCAGGGCAGCGTCGCCGTCACCGGCCGTGTCAGCGGCGATCGCCTCCAGGCGCAGCCCGTCGCGGATGGCCTCCGCCATGTAGGGCTCGTCCTCGACGATCAACACGCGCATGCCCTGACGCTAACGACCTGACGTGTATCGCCGGCGTATCCAAAACCGCATACGGGCTGGCAACACCGCGCTTCCTTCACTGGAGGCATGACCCACACCGCCTCACGACGTGCCGTCCGCCGCGCGCCGAAGCTCGTGCTCGCGGGCCTGGCGATCACGATCGCCGTGCTCGTCGGCGTGCTGAGCCATCCGTCGGGGTCCTCCTCGGCGACCTCGTTCCGCGAGCTTCTCCGGCCCGACCCTCGTGGTGCGCTCAGCGAGGCGGACGGAGTGATCCCCGAGGACACCTCGGTGTTCGATACCTCGACGCCAGCCGTGGCCAACCTCGACGTGCGCCTGCGCAAGGCCCTGCGGCGAGCCGCGGCGGAGGCGTCCGAGGACGGGGTCGAGCTCTACGTGAACAGCGGCTGGCGGTCCCGTGCGTATCAGGAACGTCTCCTGCAGGAAGCCATCTCGCGGTACGGGTCACGAGCCTCTGCCGCACGCTGGGTGGCCACCCCCAGCACGTCTCCTCACGTCTCGGGGGACGCGGTCGACATCGGGCGCTCCGACGCCGTCGCGTGGCTGTCCGCGTACGGCGCGGCGTACGGGCTGTGCCAGGTCTACGGCAACGAACCGTGGCACTACGAGCTGCAGCCCGACGCTGTCGACCACGGCTGCCCGCCCACGTACGCCGACCCCACGCACGATCCGCGCATGCAGCAGTGAACAGCACTCCCAGTGCTCTGCTCGGGCCCGCTCGACTACTGCCTCGCCACCGCCACGCGGTACTGCTCCTCGGCCGTGATCAGGTGGTCGGCGTCCTGGGCCGCGTCGTCGATGTCGATCTGCACCCGCCGGACCCGGCCCTTGAACGTGCTCTCGCTGGACGTGTAGTCCTCGCTCACGGGGGTGGCGGTGTCGTTTCCGACGTCCGTGGTCTCGTCGCCGGAGAAGATCATCGGCTGGGTGGCCTCGACCCGTCCCTGGCCGACTTCTGCGCCGTCGACGTAGAGAGTCGCCGTGCCGCCCTTGCCGAGCCCACCACCGTCGTAGTCGAACTCCATCCGCACCTGGTGGTCACCCGGGGTGAGCTCGGTGTCGGCGTAGACCGTGAACTGCTGGACACCCAGGAGGTTGTAGCAGTACGCCGGCTTCCCGTCGTGGACGTAGAGAACCCACCCGCCGAAGCGTCCGCCCTGGGAGACGATGACTCCACCGGCACCCCCCGCGGCCACCGAGACGTCGGCGGTCACGGCGTGGGACTTGTTCTTGAGGTTGATCACGCTGTTCTCCGAGAGCCGACCCATGCCGCCGAACAGGAGCTGGGTGTTGCCCGTGATCAGCTGTGGACGACCGGCCAGGTCGGCGTTGAACCGCTCGAACTTGCGGTCGTCCAGCGGGAAGACGTTGTACTTCGCCGGCCTCCATCATGAAGAGCCGCTGCAGGTGGTGCATGCGTTCGGGATGCTCGTCGACCACGTTCCGCGACTGGGTCCAGTCGTCGGGTGCGTAGAGCTCCCACACGTCGTCGTCGAAGGCGGGCAGCTGCTCGCCCGACTTCCACGGGGTGGAGTGCCGCGTCACCGCGGTCCAGCCCCGGTGGTAGATGCCGCGGTTCACGAACACCTCGAAGTACTGGGTCTCGTGGCGCTCCGCGGCGTCCGCCTCGTTGAAGGCGTAGAGCATGCTCGTGCCCTCGAGCGGTGCCTGCTGGATCCCGTGCACGAAGCTCGGATGCGGCAGCCGTGCTGCCTCCAGGACGGTCGGGGCCACGTCGATGACATGGGTGAACTGGGTGCGCACCTCGCCCTTGGCCGCGATGCCGTTGGGCCAGTGGACGATGGTGCCGTTGCGGGTGCCGCCCCAGTGGGAGGCGACCTGCTTGGTCCACTGGTAGGGCGTGTTCATGGCGTGCGCCCAACCGACGGCGTAGTGGTTGTTGGCGCGCGGCGTGCCGAAGTCGTCGATCCGGCTGGTCATGAACTCGACCGTCTCGAGCGCGCTGGCTCCGTTGAGCGTGATCGCCTCGTTGAACGTGCCGTTGACCGTGCCCTCCGCGGAGGCGCCGTTGTCCCCGATGATGACGTAGACGAGCGTGTCGTCGAGGACCCCGAGGTCGGCCAAGGAGTCGATCAGCCGGCCGATGTGGTGATCGGTGTGCTCGAGGAAGCCGGCGTACACCTCCATCTGGCGCGCCAGCACCGGCTTCAGGTCATCGGGCATGTCGTCCCAGGCGGGGATCTCCGCGGGTCGCGGCGGTCAGCTCCGCATCCGGCGCGACGATGCCCGCCTCCCGTTGCCGCTGCACGGTCTCCTCGCGCAGCGCGTCCCACCCTGCGTCGAAGGCCCGGCGTAGCGATCCGCGAACTCCTTCGGGACGTGGTGGGGTGCGTGGGTGGCGCCGGGGGCGAAGTAGGCGAAGAACGGCTTGTCGGGCGCCAGCGCCTTCTGCTGTCCGATCCACTCGATGGCCCGGTCGGTCATGTCCTCGTGAAGTGGTACTCCTCACCGTCCACGCGCTCCGGCTCGATCGGCACCGTGTCGCGGTAGATCGCCGGGGCCCACTGGTTCGTCTCGGCGCCGATGAAGCCGTAGAAGTGCTCGAACCCGCCGCCTCCGGTGGGCCACGCGTCGAACGGGCCGATCGGACTGGTCTGCCACGCCGGCACCTCGTGGCACTTGCCGAACTGGGCCGTGGAGTAGCCGTTGAGCTTGAGGATGTCGGCGAGCGGCGCCTTGTTCTTCGGGCGCACCGAGCTGTAGCCAGGAGCCGAGGTGGCGATCTCGGTGATGCCCCCCATCCCCACCGAGTGGTGGTTGCGCCCGGTCAGCAGCGCCTGACGGGTCGGCGAGCACAGCGCCGTGGTGTGGAACCGGGTGAAGCGCAGCCCGCCCGCCGCCAGCCGCTCGAAGTTCGGCGTGCTGATCGGCCCGCCGAACGCGGAGGAGGACCCGAAACCCGCGTCGTCGAGCAGGACCACCAGCACGTTCGGGCGCCCCGTCCGGAGGACGCAGCGGCACGATCGGTGGGAACGACGTCTCCGGATCCTTGGCGTCGTACGTCGTCAGCCCCACGTGAGCCGGGTCCGGAATCGGCAGCACCTGTCGCCCCGAAGCCTGTTCGCCCATGTCGCGTCCCCTCGTGATCGGTCCCGGTTCGCCGTGACGCTGCGACACGCCACCGGCCCTGCGAGCCCATCCTGTCGACCGCTTCGAGGTCGTCGACTCATCCCGCGGGGGTGAACCAGGAGCGTTGGACAGAAAACAATTCACCAGTTGATGAGTTAAGGTGGCGCATGAGCCGAGCAGCGGTGCACACGGTGGTGTTCTTCTTCCTGGCGCCCGGGACGATGGCGTTCGCCGTGCCGTGGTTGATCGCGGGCCGACCCGAGGGCGAGCCAAGTGCTCTCGACCTGCTCGGAGCGGCGTTGCTCGCGACCGGGCTCGTCGCCGTGGTGACGTGCTTCCGTCGGTTCGTCCGGGAGGGCTCAGGAACCCCCGCCCCCGTGGCGCCGACCGAGTGGCTCGTGGTCGGCGGGCTCTACCGCTACGTGCGCAACCCGATGTACCTCGCCGTCGCCTCGATGATCGGCGGCCAGGCGCTCATCCTGCGGAGCACGGGCGTGCTCGCCTGGCTGGCCGTGTTCCTGGTGACGGTGTGGACCTTCGTCCGCGTCTACGAGGAGCCGACGCTCACCGACCAGTTCGGGGAGTCCTACACGCGCTACCGCGCTGCGGTGCCGGGCTGGTGGCCGCGACTCACCCCCTATCAGGTTTGAGTCGGGACCCGACCGACGGCGAGCGCGATCGCCGCGCGAGGATCTGTGGGACGGGCGCGGGTGCCAGTCAGTGGTCGACCTCCGGCAGCGCGAGGGCGTGTGAGCGCCGGTGGAGATCACGGGCCCGGCGCCGTACCTGCCCGAGAGCTACCGGGGGTACGCCGGCCGTCGCCTGCTACTACCTGACCGCACAGGTCAGTTGACCCCCCGACGAGACCTCAGCAGGGTCGGATGATCGACATCGGCTCCGTCGCCCGCGCTGTCGCAGTCCACCACGCCTACAGCGCCCCGTCCGGCAGGGTTCCAAGGGGTTGCCCCCAGCGGGAGTCTCACGGTGAAAGTGCTCCCCACGCCCAGCTCGCTCTCCACGTCGATGGTCCCTCCCATCAGCTCGGTGAGCTGCTTGCAGATCGCCAGGCCCAGCCCCGTGCCCTCGTAGTGCCGGGTGGCTGAGCCGTCGACCTGGCTGAAGACCTCGAAGATCGAGCTCAGGTGATCCTGGGCGATGCCGATGCCGGTGTCGTCGACCACGAACTCCACGACGTCGGGCGGGTCGCCTGGTGCTGGACGCACCGTGAGCCCGATCCGTCCCTGATGGGTGAACTTCCGGGCGTTGTCCAGGAGGTTGGAGAGGATCTGGAACAGGCGCCCCTGGTCACCCACCACGAGTTGGGGCACACCCGGCTCCAGCTTCCACTCGAACCAGGTTCCGGCCCTGGTCGTGCGCTGCTCATAGACGTGTGCGGCGTAGGCCACCATGTCGCGGAGGTCGAACGGCGTCGAAGCGAGGGTGAGCTCTCCCGCCTCGATCCGGGAGAAGTCGAGGATGCCGTCGACCAACGTCTTCAGCAGGGCGCCCTGGCGGTGCATCTTCTCCACGAGTTCGGCCTGGAGGTCGTCCAACGCGGTGTCCTCGAGCATCTCCGCGGTGGCGAGCACCGTGGTCAGCGGCGTGCGGATCTCATGACTCATGTTGGCCAGGAACAGCGATTTCGCTTCCGAGGCCGCCAGGGCCGCATCGCGCGCCACCTCCAGCTCGCTCGCCAAGGCCTCGAGGTCGCTGACACTACGTGCCCGCTCGACGGCGACGCCGGCGTGCGCTGCGAGCGCTTCGAAGACCAGGACGTCCTCAGTGCCGAAGGTCTCCTTCTCGAACAAACGGTTGCACACCACGAGCACGTGTCGGCGAAGTCCCGTTCCTCGCAGGGGTGCGGCGAGCCCGTCGCGAGGCGAGGACAACGCAGGCGTCGTCCCGGCGAGCGGCCCTGTCTCCGCACGGCCCCCGTGACGAGACCGCTCGTACTTCACGACACCGACGTCGGTCGCGGCGCGCCACCAGGCCTCCGGCTCAGGCAGCGAGAGCGTCTCGGTGTGCAAGGTGCCGTCCGTGAAGGAGTGGCAACGCACGTCGTGCTCGTCGACGATCTCCACGAGATAGGCGTGCTGCGCGTGCAACAAGTCGGCTGTCTCCGCGAGCATGACCTCGATGACATGATGCAAGGAACGCGCCGACGCGGTGCGATCGACGAACCGATACAGCAGCTGGGTCTGCGCATGTCCACGGGCGAGGGAGACGTACACGCGATAGCCCAGGACCAGGAGCACGACGATCACGCCCAGCAGCGGCAGCGCCGAGGGCCGGACCACCACCAGGGTCGCAACGAGCAGTGCCACGCACGTGTTGATGAACGCGGCGACGGACCCCGATCGGAGCGCCTCCTGCAGCACCTGACCGTCGAACACGCCCTCGGTCAGGCTGATCGCAGCGGTCACGGCGCCGGCGGACATGAGGTCGGTGACGAGCACCGCCACCAACACGGCCAGCCAACCGGTCAGCGAGAGCGGGTCACCGCCCTGCAGGATCGCGTGGTACGTCAAGGCGCCGAGGGCCGCCTCGAGTGCGAACATGGCCGCATTGAAGGCCAGTTTCACGCCGCGCATTCGTGCTGCGACGACCAGCCCCAGAACCGCGCCCACGACGTAGGCGCTGACGTACTGCTGCGGCGCGAGGAAGGTCAGGCCGAGCACCGCTGGAATCTCCCGGAGTGTGTGCCCGTGAGCGTTGCGCTGCGTCGGCAGGTGGATGACCACGACCTCGGCCATCGCGAAGAGTGGCATCAGCACGAACCACCCGGGGTCAGGTACATACGCCTCCGGCTCCCGCAGCACGCCCGAGGCCATGATTCCGGCGGCCAGGGCCGCCATCCCCGCCGCCAGCAGCCACGTCATGAGAAGCTGCCGACGGTCCGAGCCCGCCTCCGAGCCCTGCTCGCCGGCGGGCTCGGATGACTCCGGTAGGCCGGAAGGGCCTACCGACGGCAGGTCGACGTCCATTCCTGGTCACGCGACGACGGGGCGCTCCCCTCACCTCTGGACCAGCGAGGCGCCATCACATCGGCGTACCCCAAGACTTGGGCCTTCACCGTTCCAGCTCATTCACACTCCCGGGGGTGAGTACGCCGCACCACGTGCGTCGACCCTTGCTTCGTGCCGTTGTGTGCCGAGCGTAGGCCAAAATCGCCCGCTTTGTGACCTCAATTCCGATACTGAACTGATCGTGATCGGGGCGCATTGATAGATACATCCGAATAGTGATATTCGTCCTCTCTTGTCAAGATCAGCCCGATTGCGGGCTAGTCCGGGCCTACCGCGTTCGACGACTCTCCGGATGACTTACGTCCCTTTGGACCACTATTTCCCTTACATGGCATTCATAGCTAAAAGCATGATCCCGGGGGGAATTCGATGAGCAACACATGGAAGAGAGCCGCGCCGATCGTTCTGGTCGCAGCGCTCCTCTCGACCGGCGCCAACGGCACTGCGTTCGCCAAGTCGCCGAAGAATGACGACGCGACCCAGGACCAGACTTCCGGGGGCGTCGTCGACTCAGAGTGGGGCGACGACGACACCAAGGAGAGCAAGCAGGCATCTCAAGGACGCGGCTCGTGGGACGCCTCCAAGGACCTGGGGTCGATGCACTCGCTGACGAAGAGCGTCGGGGCGCAGGATGCCTGGCTGCGCGGCGCCACCGGGAAGGGCGTGACGGTCGCACTGATCGACACGGGCGTCGTGGGCGTCCCCGGGCTGGAGGAGGACGACAAGGTCATCGACGGCCCAGACCTGTCCTTCGAGAGCCAGAGCGCGGGAACCCGCTACCTGGACGGCTTCGGTCACGGCACGCATCTGGCGGGCATCATCGCCGGCGCCGATGAGGGCTTCGACCCCAAGAAGCCAGACAGCACTCTGTTCGCGGGCGTCGCCCCGGAGGCGAAGCTCCTGAACATGAAGGTCGGCACTGGCGACGGCGGTGCCGACGTGTCGCAGGTCATCGCCGCCATCGACTGGGTGGTCGAGCACCGTGACGACGCGGGCATGCACGTCCGGGTGATCAACCTGTCCTACGGCACCGCCTCGGAGCAGAGCTGGCAGGTGGACCCCCTGGCACGGGCCGTCGAGAACGCGTGGAACCACGACATCCTGGTCGTCGCCGCCGCTGGGAACGAGGGCCTGGACGCCCCGAGCCTGCTGATGCCGGCGGCCGATCCGCACATCCTCGCCGTAGGCGCCAGCGATCACCGTGGTTCCGACGCAACGACCGACGACGTGGTGGCTGACTTCACCAACGGCGGCAGCGCCGACCGACGCTCCGACGTACTGGCCCCTGGCAAGTCGGTGGTCTCGTTGCGCGTGGCCGGCTCCTACGCGGATTCCGCACACCCCGAGGGACGCCTGACCGGAGATGACGAAGGCCGGTTCTTCCGTGGAAGCGGCACCTCGCAGGCGGCGGCCGTTGTGTCCGGTGAGGCAGCCCTGCTCTTCAGTGCCCAGCCCAAGCTGACGCCGGCGCAGGTCAAGTCAGTTCTCATGCAGACCGCAGCACCGCTGGCCGGCGCCGGTCCCGCGCAGGGGCGCGGCGTCGCGGACGTCGGAGCCGCCGTGTCATTCGTGAAGTCCAAGGCCACCGTGCCCTCCGCGTCCTCGCCGTCCAGCCGCTCGACCGGCTTGGGGTCCCTTGAGGCGTCTCGAGGTGGCGAGCACGTGGTCGACCCCGAGACCGGAGAGGCGTTGTTCGGCGAGGTGGATGCTCAGGGGTCTCCCTGGCGCGCCCAATCCTGGTTGTCCGCGCAGGCCGCGGAAAGCTCGTGGATCAAGGGGGTCTGGAACGCCAAGACGTGGACCGGCACGAAGTGGGACAAGAAGCAGCTCCAGGCAGCCACGTGGACGGGCAGCTCCTGGAGTGGCGTGCCCTGGTCCGCACACACGTGGTCCGCAGACCAGTTCCACGCGCGCAGCTGGCGCGGCGAAGGCTGGAAGGCGCGCAGCTGGCGCGGCGACAGCTGGAAGGCGCGCAGCTGGCGCGGCAAGCCCTGAGTCGCGCGCCTCGGGCCCCGGTGCGATGCTCGTGCAGCAGAGTGACACGAGCCTTCATCCCGGCCCGAGGCGAACCGGGACCTGGTGGTCAGGCACTTCGGGCATCACCACCAGTTGGACGGCGCTGCACGACGAGCGCCTTCCGGCAGCGTGACCTGTTTCCGGGCCTACGAGGCCCGGGGCTGGGTCGGCACCGACGTCTCCCCCGCCTCGGTCCGGGCACCCGTGCGCTCGGCGCCCACACCGGCGACCACCACGAAGGCGATGCCGAGCACCGCCAGCGGACTCGGCACCTGCGAGAGCAGGACCAGGCCGACGACCAGCGCGATCGCCGGCTCGAGGCTCATCAGGGTGCCGAACGCCGCGGTCTTCAGGCGCCGGAGCGCGAGCAGCTCGAGGGTGAACGGGACGACGGGCAGGAGCAGGGCCAGGCCCAGGCCGACCAGCCAGAGCTCGGCGGTCATCTGGGGGAACGTCTCCGGCCCGGCGACGAACGTGGCCAGCAGTCCGGCCACCGGCATCGACACGGCCAGGCCGGTGATGCCGGAGACCTCGTCGCCGACCTTCTGGGTGAGCAGGATGTACGCCGCCCAGCAGCACGCGGCGGCGAGCGCGAAGAGCACCCCGACGGGGTCGGAGCTGCCGTTCCACGGCTGGGTCAGCAGCAGCACCCCGACCGCAGCGAACAGCGGCCACACGATCCGGGCGCGGTGGCCGGTCCCGCGCGCCACGGCGACACCGAGGGGGCCGAGGAACTCCAGGGCGCTGGCCACGCCGAGCGGGAGCCGGGCGAGCGCCGCCATGAAGAGCAGCGTGACCCCACCCGTCACCAGACCCAGCATGATGCTGGTGGCGAGCGTGCGTCGGGTGAACTGCGCCCGTCGCGGCCGCACGATCAGCAGCATCAACGCGCCCGCCCACACGAGCCGCAGCCAGGCCGCCCCCTCGGGGCCGAGCTGGTCCATCAGCCCGATCGACACGGCGAGGCCGATCTGCACGCTCAGCATGGCGGTGACCGCCATCAGGACGCCGGTGCGGGCCGACGTACGCGGGGCGAGCAGGAGGGTCATGAGTCCAGTGAACGCCGCGGAACTGTTCGCGTCCACGTGAGATTGATGTGCATACCGTTCACTGATCCTGCACAATCAACGCGTGGACGTACGCCGGCTGCACCTGCTGCTCGAGCTCTCCCGCCTCGGCTCGATGCGGGAGGTGGCCGAGGTGCACGGCCTGACCACCTCGACGGTCTCGCAGCAGATCGCCGCCCTCGCCAGGGAGGTCCGCACTCCCCTGCTCGAGCCCGACGGACGCCGGGTGCGGCTGACGCCGGCCGGTCGACGGCTCGCCGACCACGCGGTGACCATCCTGGCCAGCGTCGAGGCAGCACGTCTCGACCTCGACCCGGAGTCCGAGCCCGCCGGCCGCCTGCGCATCGGCGGCTTCGAGACCGCCATCCGCGCCTCGCTGATGCCGATCGTCGCCGAGCTCGACCGCGAGCACCCGCAGGTCGAGGTGCTGATCCACGAGTACGAGCCGATCGAGGCGCACGCACTGCTCGTCAGCGACGACCTCGACCTCGCCCTCACCTACGACTACAACCTGGCCCCCGGTTCCCCCGATCCGGTGCTCAGCTCGCGCACTCTCTGGAGCACCGCGTGGGGGCTCGGCGTGCCGGCATCGGAAGCACCGGCCGGCGGCACGGCCGACCTGACCGCCTGGGGCGACCGGCCCTGGATCGTGAACTCGCGCAACACCGCCGACGAGGACGCCGTACGCACCCTCGGCTCCCTGGCCGGGTTCACACCGTCGATCCGGCACCAGATCGACAGCCTCGACCTCGTCGAGGACCTGATCAGCGCGGGGTACGGCGTCGGCCTGCTGCCGCTCGAACGGCCAACCACCCCGGACGTGACGGTCCTGAGGCTGACCGACCCGTCGGTGGTGATGACGGCGTACGCCGTGACCCGCCGGGGCCGCGAGAACTGGTCCCCACTGCGACTCGTGCTCGACCGGCTCGGCGAGACCGCCGACCTCGCCCGGCTCTACGCCCCGGTCGCGACCCCGCGCTGAGCGAGCAGCTCAGCCCCGGATCTTCTCCAGGTTCGCGACCGACTCCTCGTAGCCCCGCACCAGCTCGGCCATCACGTCGGCGACCGGACGCACCTCGTTCATCCGGCCGACGATCTGGCCGACCGGCATCGAGATCACGTCGGGATCGCCGTGCTCGTTCATCCGGTTGTGCGCGTCGGAGACCAGCAGGTTCTGCAGCGGCATCGGCAACGGCTCGGGCGCGTCCTCCTCGGCCCAGGCCTCGGTCCACTTCGTCTTCAGCAGCCGTGCGGGCTTGCCGGTGTAGACGCGGGTGCGCACCGTGTCGGCGCTGCCGGCGCGCAGGAACGCCTCGGTCATGCCCTTGTTGGTGTTCAGGTTCGAGTACTCCTCGGTGGTCAGCCAGACCGAACCGGTCCACACGCCCTGGGCGCCCAGCGCCAGCGAGGCCGCGACCTGGCGACCGGAGCCGATGCCGCCGGCGCCGAGCACGGGCACGTCGGGCCCGACGGCGTCCACGATCTCCGGGGTCAGCACCATGCTGCCGATCTCGCCGGTGTGCCCGCCCGCCTCGTAGCCCTGGGCCACGATGATGTCGACGCCGTTCTTCACGTGCGAGAGCGCGTGCTTGGCCGCGCCGGCCAGCGCGGCCACCTGGACGCCCTGCCGCATGGGCCTGCTCGATCACGTCGACCGGCGGCGAGCCGAGGGCGTTGGCGATCAGGACCGGCCGGTGCTTCAGCGCGATGTCGACGTGCGACCGCGCGGTCGAGTGCAGCCAGCCGAGGACTCCCTCGCGGCCCTCACCCTCCGGGAGCGGGGGTACGCCGAGCTGCTGCAACGTCTTCTCGACGAAGCTGATGTGCTCGTCGGGGATCATCGCCTTCAGGTCGACCGACTTGCCCTCGGTGGGGATCTTCATCGGCATCACGACGTCGACGCCGTACGGCTTGCCGTCGGTGTTGTCGTCCAGCCAGTTCAGCGTCTCGTCGAGCTCCTCGGCGTCGTTGAACCGCACTGCGCCGAGGACACCCAGCCCGCCGGCGCGCGACACAGCGGCCGCGACGTGCTCGGACGGGGTGAAGGCGAAGATCGGGTACTCGATCCCGAACCGCTCACACAGCTCTGTACGCATGCGGTCAGGCTCCTGTCGCGGACGGCGAGGTGGCGACCTTGGCGGCGAACGACGCCAGGGCCAGCTCCTTCGCCTTGGGGTACTGCGCCTTGCCGGTGGCGTTGCGCGGGATCTCCTCGACCAGGGTCAGCGCACGCGGCAGCTTGTAGCCGCTGAGGTGCTGGCGCAGGAACGACCGCAGGTCCTCGAGCTCGACCGTGGATCCCTCGCGTGCCTGGACGACCGCGGTCACCGACTGGCCGTACTTCTCGTCGGGGATGCCGACCACGAGGACGTCGTAGATGTCCGGGTGTCCCTTGATCGCCATCTCCACCTCTTCGGGGTAGACCTTCTCCCCGCCGGTGTTGATGCAGTTGGAGCCACGGCCGAGCAGCGTGACCTTCCCGTCCTCCTCGATGCGGGCGAAGTCGCCCGGCACCGAGTAGCGCTCACCGTCGATCTCGAGGAAGGTCTTGGCCGACTTCTCGGGGTCCTTGTAGTAGCCCACGGGCACCGAGCCGCCACGGCCGAGACGACCGATCTGGCCGATGTCCTTGGCGACGTCGAGGACGTGGTTGTCGTCGTCGATCACCACGCTGTTCGGGCCGAGGCCGACGACCGGACCGTCGGTGCTGATGTGCTCCTTGTCCTGGAGGCCCATCCCCTGGAAGCCGGTCTCCGACGCACCGACCGAGTCGGTGAAGACGGCGTTGGTGAAGACGTCCATCCAGCGCTTCTTGACCGGCGGGCTGAAGATGGCGGCGCTGCTGGAGATGGCGAACAGGCTGGCCCCGCTGTAGGGCTCGCCCGTCTCCGCCTTGCGCTCGAACTCCTCGATCAGCGGCCGGGCCATCGCGTCGCCGGTCATGAAGATCAGCTGGACACCTTCGCGGTCGATGAGCTCCCAGGTGCGCACCGGGTCGAACTTCGGCTCGAGGATCGTCAGGTGCCCGGCGAACAGGTGCATCAGCAGGCCGGCCTGGGCACCGCCGTGCATCAGCGGGCTCAGCGGGAAGGTGACCATCCGCGGGTCGTTCGCCTGCTTGGACTGGTCGAACTCCTCGAGCGGCTCACCGGTGTAGAAGTCGATGCCGCCGCCGAGCACCCGCCAGAAGTCCTCGTGGCGCCACATCACTCCCTTGGGGAACCCGGTCGTGCCGCCGGTGTAGATGATGTGCAGGTCGTCGGCGCTGCGCTCGCCGAAGTCGCGCTCGGCACTCTGGCCCTCGAGGGCGTCGGCCAGCGTGACCCCGTCGTACGCCGAGATGTCGGCGTCGTTGTCGGGGTCGGTCACGTCGGGGATCGAGACGAAGGTGTTCAGGTGCTCGTGCTTCGGCGCACACGCCGCCACCAAGGGGGCGTAGGGCCGCTCGTGGATGAGCGCCTTCACGTCGGCGTTGTCGAAGAGGTAGTTGAGCTCGCCCTCGACGTAGCGGTAGTTGACGTTGATGTTGACGGCGCGGATCTTCACCACCGCCAGCACGGCGATGACGTGCTCGATGCTGTTCTTGGCGTAGATCCCGACGTGGTCCCCCGGGCCGATGCCCTGGGAGGCGAGATAGTGGGCGAGCTTGTTGGACTCGGACTCGAGCTCGGCGTAGGTGACCACGCGGTCCAGGACCTTGACCGCGCGGTTGTCGGGCGCGGCATCCACGGCATGCTCGAACAGGTCTGCAATGTTCAGGGCCATGGCGGCAAGACTAGAACACGTTCTTGTTTCTGACTAGCATGGCCCCCATGACGGAAACCGCGCCCGCCGACGCCCAGAACGAGGCACAACCGCACGCCCTGGTCGAGGTGAAGGACCACGTCATGGTGGTCACCATGAACCGGCCCGAGGCACGCAACGCACTCTCCGGCGAGATGCTCGCGATCATGGAGGGCGCCTGGCGCCGGGCCAACGAAGACGTCGACGTGCGGGTCGTGATCCTCACGGGGGCGGGCGGCTACTTCTGCGCCGGGGCCGACCTGAAGGCGATGTCCTCGAGCTCGCCGTCCGACCGGTTCGAGTCCGGCGAGTTCGACCCCTCGGTGATCCCGTCGCTGCTCAAGGGCTACCGGGTCACCAAGCCGCTGATCGCCGCCGTCGAGGGCCCGGCCATCGCGGGCGGCACCGAGATCCTCCAGGCCACGGACATCCGGGTGGCCGGCGAGTCGGCCCGGTTCGGCGTCTCCGAGCCGAAGTGGGGGCTCTACCCGCTGGGTGGCTCCGCCGTACGCCTGGTGCGGCAGCTGCCCTACACGGTCGCGGCCGACCTGCTGCTGACCGGCCGGCACATCAAGGCCCCGGAGGCCAAGGAGATCGGCCTGATCGGGCACGTCGTACCCGACGGTGAGGCGCTGACCAAGGCCCACGAGATCGCCGCGCTGATCGCCGCCAACGGTCCGCTCGCGGTGCAGGCGGTGCTGAAGACGATCCGCGACTCCGAGGGCAAGCACGAGGACGAGTGCTGGAAGGACGACGCGAAGGTCGGCGCCGCCGTGTTCGCGTCCAACGACGCCAAGGAAGGCCCGCGCGCGTTCGCCGAGAAGCGGTCGCCGAACTTCACCGGCAGCTGATCACAGCATCCGGCGCAGCAGCACCGGTCGACCGCGCAGGCCGCGTCCGAGCACGAGGCCGAGGTGCGCAGCCAGGGCAGTGAAGAAGACCACGTGCGCCGCGATGTGTACGCCGAGCAGGTCGTCGTCCTCGCCGAGCACGAGCACCAGGCCGGTCGCCGGGACGACGAACAGCATCGCCATCAGGGTGCGCTCGGTCATCGTGGCGATGCGCTGCTCCGCACGTGACAGCGACTCTGCCCACGGCGGCAGTGGTGTGCTCACCCGCCAGAACACCCGGACGATGGCGATCACCAGGATCGCGATCCCGAGGGTGACGTGCAGCGGCAGCAGGGTGATGCTCTCGAGGTCGTCGTCTCCCCCACGTCCGCGACCGTGCCCGGAGCCCTCGCCGCGACCTCGCCCGCGGCCACGCCCGTGACCACCGCCGTCGTCGTCCATCAGGTAGCCGACGACGAACTGCGCGAGCACCAGCCCGACCGTCAGCCAGTGCAGCGACTTCGTGACCCACCCGTACCCGTGCTCCCCGTTGCGCGCTGCCACGCAGACATGGTGCCCGACAGGTGCGCACGCCATGCGGGTCAGCCGGCGCTCCAGGCCCTCCAGAGCTCGGCGTAGACGCCGTCGTCGGTCAGGAGGTCCGCATGGGTGCCCTGCTCGATCACGCGGCCGTCGCGCATCACGAGCACCCGGTCTGCGCGCTGCGACTGGGTCAGCCGGTGCGCCACGACGAGGGCGGTCCGGCCCGCGGTGACCGCCAGCGCGGCCTCCTCCAGCACCCGGGCACCGGCCGAGCCCGCCTCGGCGGTGGCCTCGTCGAGCACCACGACGCGCGGGTCGCGCAGGGCGACGCGCGCGAGCGCCAGCTGTTGTCCCTGCGCCGGGGTGAGGGCGCGGCCCTCGTCGCCGACGATGGTGTCCAGCCCCTCGGGCAGCGAGCGCACCCACGACCACGCCCGGGTCGCCTCGAGGGCGGCGCGGACCTCCTCGTCGCTGGCGTCCGCACGGGCCAGGGTGACCGCGTCACGGACCGTGCCGGAGAAGACGTGCACGTCCTGGCTGACGAGCACGACCTGGTCACGGATCGAACGCCCGTCGAGGTCGTCGTACGACGCGCCGCCGAGGGTGATCCTGCCGTCGGTCGGTTGGAGGATCCCGGCGACGGCGGCGGCGAGCGTCGTCTTGCCGGCCCCGGTCGCACCGACCAGGGCCACCCGCTCGCCCGGCCGCAGCACGAGGTCGACGTCGTGGAGGACGGGCACGCCGGCGACGTACTCGTGCGAGACGCCGGAGACCACCAGGTCACCGTCCGGTCCGGGAGTCGGGCCGGTGCGCTCCCCCGGCTCGGGCATCCCTGCGACGCCGGCCAGCCGAGCGAGTGAGGCCCCGGCCGACTGGACCTCGTCGAAGAGCACCAGCAGGGCGCCGATCGGGTTGAACAGCCGGTGGAAGTACAGCGCTGCCGCCGTGACCGCGCCGACGCTCACGGCATCGGCCCGCACCAGGAAGAAGCCGGTGGCCAGCACGGCGCTCAGGCCGATCAGCTCGGAGCCGTTGTTGCGGGCACCGAAGCGGGTGAACAGCGCGAACACGTCGATGCGCGATCTGGGCCGCGGACCACGAGGTGCGGCGTACCTGCTCGAGCTGGTCCTGCTCGCGGCCGAACGCACGCAGCGTGGTCGCTCCGTGGATGCCGCTGACGAGGACCTGGGCACGCTCGCCCTGCGCGATGCGCTCCTCGCGGTAGAGGGGAGCGGAGCGGGGCAGGTACCACCGCAGTCCCGCGACGTAGAACGGCGCCGCGCACAGGCCCGCCAGGCCGAGGCGCCAGTCGAGGGCGAACAGGCCGACGGTCGTGAACCCGACCGCGACGGCCGACTCGACCATCAGCGGCACGACCTCCTTGATGGAGTCCGCCACGGTGCGCACGTCGTCCCCCACCCGCGAGAGCAGGTCGCCGGCGCCCGCGCGCTCGACGCTCTCCGCGTCGAGGTGCAGCGCCCGGTCGAGCACCTGCTCGCGGAGGCTCGCCAGCGCCGGCTCGGCGGCACGCGCCAGGAACGTCATCGACAGCGCGGAGGCGACGGCTGCGACGACCGCGGCTCCGGCGATCACCAGCGCCATCCGCACGACCGTCTCGGGCTCACCGCCGTCACGGACCTCGTCGACGATCAGGCCGAGCACCCACGGCGGCACCAGCCCGGCGGCACCGCCGACAGCGAAGGCCAGCACGCAGACGACCACGGCGGCGCGGTGCTGCACGACGAGCGCAAGCGTGAGGCGGAGCGTCTCGCGCGCCGAGGCGATGGGGAGCAGCTCCCGGACGGGCGCGCTCATCGCAGCACCAGGTCGCGGTAGTCGTCGTGGCCGGTCAGCTCGGCGTGCGAGCCCTCGGCGACGACCCGGCCGTCGCGGACCAGCACCACCCGGTCGGCCTGGGCGAGCAGTGCGGGGCTGCTGGTGAGCACCCAGGTGGTCAGGCGGCTGCCGTTCGCGTGCCGGGTCTGGCGGAGTCCCTCGGCCATCCGGTGCTCGGTGACCGCGTCGACCGCGGTCGTCGGGTCGTGCAGCACCAGGATCGGCACCCCGCTGGCCAGCGCCCGGGCGTAGGCGATCCGCTGACGCTGCCCGCCGGAGAACGTCGCACCGTCGGGCGTCACGGGCCGTTCCAGCCGGTCGGGATGCAGGTCGAGGACGTCGGTCACGGCCGAGGCGTCCACGAGTCGCGCGAGCCCGTGCTCGTCATGGGTGCCGTCGGGGTCGACGTTGCTGCGCACCGTGCCCTCGAAGAGGTCGACGTGGTGCGGCGCCACGACGAGGACGCCGCGGCGGGCGTGCGCGTGCAGGTCGTGCAGCGGCACCCCGCCCAGCCGGACGGCGTCGGGCACCTCGGGGGTCCGGCCCTCGGCGAGCACGCCCACGAGTGCGGCCGCGTCGGCAGGGTCGGCGACGGCCAGGCCCAGCAGCTCGCCCGGACGCGAGCGGACCGTCAGCCCGGCGAGCGAGTCGACGTGGACCTCGGTGAGGTCGAGGGTCGGCGCCTCGCCCTCGGGTGACCTGTCCCCCGCGGGAACCAGCGGTGGCGCCCCGAGGTAGCTGACGATGCGTCCCGCGGAGGCGTGCGCACCGGCCACCTGGGCGCTGATGTGGCCGAGGATGTTGATCGGCTCGGCGAGGAACTGGCTCAGCCCCACGATCGCGATCAGCTCGCCGATCGTGATCTCGCCCTCGAGCGCCCGGACGCCGGCGAGCAGGGCCACCACCGCGAGGAAGAGTCCGCTCAGCCCGGTGGTGAGGCCGGCCATCACGCCGTACGAGTTGGCGGTGCGGATGCCGGCCGCCCGGGCGCGGTCGCTCTCCACGCGGTACCGCGAGCTCGCGACGTCCTCGGCACCGATGCCCTTGAGCCCGCGCAGCCCGCGGATCAGGTCGGTGGCCACGCCCGAGGTGTGCGCGATGAGGGCCTGCTGGTCGCGCGTACGACGGGCGATGGCCGGTGTCACCACCTGGATCACCAGCAGGACGGCCGGCACGCCGAGCAGGACCACGAGGCCGAGGACGATGTCGATCCGGAGGAGCACGACCGCGCTCACCACGACCGCGACGGCCGCGGCCACGGCGTACCCGAGCGAGCGGATCGTCCAGCCGACGAGCTCCACGTCGGAGGTGGCGAGCGAGAGCGTCTCGCCGGGGATCAGGCCGCTGCGGACGCCTCGCGGGTCGAGCTCGCGACCGGCGATGTCCAGTCGCAGCTGGTGCATCTCGCGCTGGACGATGCCGAAGCCGATCCGGGCGCCGAAGCGGTAGGAGTAGCTGAGCACCGCGAACAGGACGACCAGGACCCCGCCCCAGAGGAACAGCGCGCTGAGGTCGCCGGTGTCGACGGCGCGGTCGATGATGACGCCGATCAGCACCGGCACCATCGACTCGCAGAGCTGCCAGGTGGTGAGCAGCAGCAGGAAGCCGGCGAGCGGTCCGCGGGAGCGACCGACGGCGCGCAGCAGCAGCCGGGTCGCGCTCCTCGGCTGCTCGTTGGCGCTCGAGGACGGGGGCGGCGCGGCGCCCGCTCCACTCCCCCCTCTCACGCAGGTAAGGGTAGCCTTACTCCTTCGGCCTCCGATCGGCAGGTCGGTGCCGTTTCGCAGCCCGGCCGTGCCCTACCGTCGGCTCGTGCCCACGATCCGGCTCGTCCTCCTCACCGAGGACCACGTGCCCGCGCTGCTCGAGACGATGCGCGACCCCGACGTCATCCGCTACACCCGTACGCCGGACCCGATGCCGGAGGGATGGGTGCACGAGTACCTCGAGCGGTTCGACGGCCACGACCGCGTGGGCTGGGCGATCCTCGACGGCGACGAGTTCGTCGGGTACGCCGTCACCGGTCCGATCGACTGGGAGGGCCGCGAGGTGGAGCTCGGGTACGCCGTCTCCCCCTGGGGTCGAGGACGCGGTGTCGCGACCGAGACGCTTCGACAGCTGACGGTGTGGGCCTTCGACCAGGGGATGCTGCGCGTCACCGCGCTCATCTCCGTCGACAACCCGACCTCCTCGCGCGTCGCGGCGAAGGTCGGCTACACCCTCGAGGGCGTGCTGCGCTCGGTGCACCATCGCGACGACCGACGAGGCGACATGCAGAGCTGGTCGATCCTCCCCGGTGAGCTGTCGGACGCACAGGACCGAGCATGAACAGGCTGCAGATCCGCATCGACTCGTCGACGCCGAACTACCCGAAGGTCAGGTTGTTGATCGACGGGTCCGACCTGCTCGCCGCCGCGGGGAGCGACGAGGCCAACGACCCGGCCGACATCCTGGACACGGACGCGCTGCTCCCCACCGACCCGCCTCGTCGAGTCGCGTTCTACGGGTGCGGTTGCGGGGAGTTCGGGTGCGCGAACGTCGCGGGGCTGGTCCGCCGGAGCGGAGACCGTGTCGAGTGGACGGACTTCCTGTCCCTGACCGGCGTCTATCACTCGGCGCTGCCTGATCCGGGCTACGGGCCGGATCCGGCGCTGACCTCCGAGTGGGATGTTCCGAACGAGCCTCTCGACCTCCCGGCTCTGGTGTTCGAGGCGGAGGAGTACTTCGCCGTACTCCACGAGGCGACCGCCGACCGCAGCTGGGAGACCCGCCCTCGCGCGGTGGTCCGGCACATGCGGGCGCTCCGGCCGGACATGATGCCCTGGGCCGTTCGTGACGGCGAGGGGGTCACGGTGCACCACCGGGTCGACGGCATGTTGTGGTCCACCGACCTCCTGGTGCCACCCGGTTCACCCGACGCGCTGGCGGAAGCACTCGTGGAGCTGCTCGGCCGCGGGATCGATCCGCGACAGATCGCCGCCGACCGCTTGTGGCGGTGACAGCCGAGGCGCTGAACCGCGGCTCGCGCCTGGCTGCGGCTCCGGGACTCAGCGTCTGGATTCGTAGTGGGACTGGGTCACGCCGTCCGGGAAGGTTCTCGTCTCCACGAGACGCAGGTTCACCCAGGTGTCCAGCGCGCTGAAGAACGGCGTGCCGCCCCCGACCAGCACCGGGTGCGTGACCACCTGGTACTCGTCGATCAGGCCGGCGCGCATCGCCGTACCCGCGAGGGTGGCGCCGCCGATCTCCATGGGGTCGCCGTCCTCTGCCTTCAGTCGGGCGATCTCGGCCACGGCGTCGCCGGTGACCAGGCGCGCGTTGCCACTGACCTCGTCGAGGGTCGTGGAGAACACCACCTTCGGCGTCTGCTGCCAGATGTGGGCGAACTCGACCTCCACGGGCGTCGCTTCCGGGTCCTGGTCGGCGGTCGGCCAGTGCCCGCTCATCAGTTCCCACAGCTTGCGGCCGTACAGCGAGACACCGAGCTCGCGGGCTCGGTCGTTGAACCACTGGTGCAGCTCGACACTGGGCACCCCCCAGCTGATGTCGTCGCCGGGCGCAGCGACGTAGCCGTCCAGGCTCACGTTCATCATGTAGATCAGCTTCCGCACGGTGTCAGCCTCCCAGCAGCTGTGTGGTCCGAGTACCGACCGCGCCGACACCGGGAACTCATCGGTGCGCGATCCGCACGTTTTCCAGACTCCACCGTGACGGCGCTCGTGGTCGCCACGCAGCGGCCGTGAGGCTCCGAGCCAGCCGTGCCTTCGGCCGGGGGCCGGGTCAGACTTTCGGCCGGTCCCCTGGCGGCGCTCCATCCCTACGCTGAGGGGGTGAGCAATCCACTTCGGTCCCTGCTGGAGGAACCCCGGCCCCCGGACCCACCGGTTCGGGTATGGCGGGACTGGGCGCTGCTGGCATTCGTGACGGTCTCCGGGGTGCTGGAGGGTGTCCTGCGTGAGGACCTGCCGCTGCCGGGGCTGTCGGTGGTGGTGACGGTCGGACTGTCACCGCTGCTGCTGTGGCGTCGTACCCACCCGCTCGCAGTGGTCGCGACCGCCTTCGGCGTGGTCGCGGTCGTGGACATCGGCCTGCTCGCATCCGGCGCACCGGCGCTCGATGCGTACACGATGCTCTACTTGATAGTGCTGCCCTACTCACTGTTTCGGTGGGGTTCCGGGCGAGAGTCGGTGGCGGGTCTGGCGATCATCCTGGTCCCGGCCACCCTGGGGTTCTTCATCAGCTGGACCGGGGTCGGCGACGCAATCGGCGGGATCGCTGTCCTGATGTCCGCCTTTGCCCTGGGCTGGGCCGTGCGTTCCCAGCACGGCGCCCGGGAGCGAAGGCTGGAGCAGGTGAAGTCGGAGGAGCGGGTCCTGTTGGCGCGCGAGCTGCACGACACGGTGGCCCACCACGTCTCTGCCATCGCCATCCAGGCACAGGCAGGGCGCGCCCTCGCGGCGACCAACCCCTCGTCGCCGCTCGAGGCACTGGAGGTGATCGAGGTGGAGGCCTCGCGCACGCTGGCCGAGATGCGGGCGATGGTCCGCGTGCTGCGCAACGAGGCACCCGTCGACTACGCCCCGCAGCCGGGTGTGGCCGACCTCGGGCGGCTGTCCGGGGCCTCGCCTGCCGGGCCGCGGGTGGAGGTGACGGTCGCGGGCGACCTGGCCGCCCTCCCGGCGGCGATCGACGCCGCTGTCTTCCGGATCGCTCAGGAGGCGGTCACCAACGCCCTGCGGCATGCCCGGAACGCCACCCTGATCGACGTGCGCGTCGCCGGCGACCAGTCGACGGTCAGCCTCGTCGTACGCGACGACGGTGATCCGGGCCCGGCTGACCCCGCCCCCGAAGCGGGGTTCGGGCTCACCGGGATGGTGGAACGCGCGCTGCTCCTGGGTGGCACGTGCCGGGCAGGTCCCTACCCGGGTCGCGGCTGGGCCGTCAGCGCAACGCTGCCGCGGCAGGTGCCGGCGTGAGCATCCGGGTGCTGGTCGCCGACGACCAGGATCTCGTGCGGACCGGACTGCGGCTGATCCTCGGCACCCTGGACGGCATCGAGGTCGTGGGGGAGGCGCGCGACGGGCAGGAGGCGGTGCGGCTGGCCCGCGAGCTCCGTCCCGACGTGTGCCTGATGGACATCCGGATGCCCGTCCTCGACGGCGTCGAAGCGACCCGCCTGCTGGCCGGGCCGGGCGTCGAGGACCCGGTCGCGGTCGTCGTGATCACCACCTTCGACCTCGACGAGTACGTGCACGGTGCGCTGTCGGCCGGCGCCACCGGCTTCCTGCTGAAGGACGCCGGACCCGAGCTGCTCGGCGAGGCGATCCGGGCGGCCACCCGAGGTGACTCACTCATCTCGCCCAGCATCACCCGTCGGCTGCTGTCCACGTTCGCGGGCACGGGTCGGGCAGCACCTCCCGCGCAGCCCCTCGACCCGCTCACCGAACGCGAGGAGCAGGTGCTGCTCACCATCGCGCGGGGTCGCACCAACGCAGAGATTGCCGCCGAGCTGCACATCAGCCTCAGCACGGTGAAGACCCACATCGGCAGCCTCATGGCCAAGCTCGGCGCCCGGAACCGGGTGGAGGTCGCGATGTGGGGGTACGAGACCGGTCGGGTCCGGGAGTAGAGATCGACCCACGGCACGGTCCCGGCCTCGTACTTTCGGTCAGGACAAGACTGGCCATCGAGCCGATACGAGCCCGACGCGATGCCGCGAGGGTTGAGCCCATGATCACAGTTGAGGCCCTGACCCGCAGGTACGCCGGCTTCACCGCCGTCGACAACGTCTCCTTCACCGCCCAGCCCGGCCGCGTGACCGGTTTCCTCGGTCCGAACGGCGCCGGCAAGTCCACCACGATGCGCGTGATGGTCGGTCTGACCGTCCCGACGTCCGGCTCGGCCACCATCGACGGAGAACGGTTCGCCGACCTCCCCAACCCCGGCCTCGAGGTGGGCGTCCTCCTCGACGCCTCGGCCCAGCACGCCGGCCGCACCGGCCGCGAGATCCTCGCGGTCGCCGCCGACACCATGGGCCTCCCCCGCACCCGGGTCGACGAGATGATCGAGCTGGTGAGTCTGACCCCCACTGAGGCCAAGCGCCGCGTGCGCAACTACTCCCTCGGGATGCGTCAACGCCTCGGCATCGCCACCGCGCTGCTCGGCGACCCGAGGGTGCTGATCCTCGACGAGCCCGCCAACGGGCTCGACCCCGCGGGGATCCGGTGGATGCGCGACCTGCTGACGGGCTTCGCCAGCCAGGGCGGCACGGTGCTGCTGTCCTCGCACCTGCTGCACGAGATCGAGGTCATCGCCGATGACCTGGTCGTGATCGGCAACGGCAAGATCGTCGCGGCCGGCACCAAGGAAGAGCTCCTCGCGGCCGCCGGGACGCTGGCCCGCTCGACGTCACCGCGCGATCTCGCACACGCACTGGAGCAGGCGGGGATCCCCAGCACGCTCGCCGGCGACGGCTCCGTACGCACTGATGCCGATCCCGCCCGGGTCGGGGCCGTGGCCCTGACCGCCGGCATCGCCCTCACCGAGCTCCGGTCCGCCGAGGGCGCCGGGCTCGAAGACATGTTCCTGTCGCTCACTGCCGACACCCAACGCGAAGGAGTTGCGGCATGACCGCCACGATCGTCCCCCCGGCCACCACCCCGGGCCCGCCGGACCGCCCAGCCCATCCCCATCACCCGGCTCGTCCAGGTCGAGCTGCGCAAGATGTTCAACACCCGCTCGGGATTCTGGATGCTCGTCAGCATCGGCGTCCTGTCGGTCATCGCGACCGGGGCGGTCATCATCTTCGCTCCCGACAGCGCCGTCACCTACGAGAGCTTCGCGACGGCGATCGGGTTCCCGATGTCGGTGATCCTGCCGATGATCGCGATCCTGGCCGTCACGAGTGAGTGGAGCCAGCGCAGTGGGCTCACGACGTTCACGCTGGTGCCGAGCCGCGGACGCGTGATCGGCGCCAAGGCGATCGCGACCCTCCTCGTGGGCCTCGGCTCCATCGCCGTCGCCTTCGCGGTGGGCGCCCTCGGCAACGTGGCCGGTTCCGCCCTCGCCGGCGTCGACACCGCGTGGGACATTTCGTTGTCCATGGCGCCCCAGATGGTGCTCGGCAACCTGGTCGGCATGGCCATCGGCTTCACCCTCGGTGTCGTGCTGCGCAACTCCGCGGCCGCGATCGTGGGCTACTTCGTCGTCTCGCTGGTCATGCCGGGCATCCTCGTCCTCCTGGCCCAGGTGCGCTCGTGGTTCGCGGACCTGCAGCCGTGGATCGACTGGAACGAAACGCAGGTGGCGCTCTTCGAGGGCGCCACGAACACCGGTGAGGAGTGGGCGATGCTCGGCTCGACCACGATGATCTGGATCGTCGTTCCCCTCACCGTCGGGGTGCTGTTCCTGCGCCGGTCCGAGGTCAAGTAGTCACACACGTGCATCAGCCAGCGTGCTGCGCGCGCGAGGCGCTTCACTCTGGCGGCCGCCCCTCTAGGCTGATCGACATGGCGGAGGGCAGCATCTGGGAGAGGTTCAGCCTCGATCCACGACACGTGGAGAACTCCCGGCTGCGCGCGTCCGACCGCGACCGCGACGTGGTCAACGACCTGCTCGGCACGGCGTACGCCGAGGGCCGGCTCACCCCCGAGGAGCTCGACGAGCGCAGTGACCGGGTCGCGCAGTCGCGCACGCTCGGCGACCTGCCGCCGATCATCGACGACCTCGTCGCGTCGACGCCGGCGGTCCGGCCCGCGGCCAGCATTCGCGCGGAGGCGGAGGACCGATACCGACAACACCGTCAACAGGCGCTGATGGGCTTCCTCATCCCTACGGTGATCTGCTGGGTGATCTGGGCGGCAACGAGCCAGGGCTTCCCATGGCCGGTGTTCGTGATGATCGGCACCGGCGCGCGCCTGGCACAGCTGCTCGGCAACCGTGAGGGCGCCATCCGCGAGATCACGAAGGGGCTCGAGAAGAAGGAGCGCAAGAAGCTCGCGGCCCGGGAGCAGAAGAGACCGCAAGGAGCTCGAGTGAACCAGGGATGAATTCATCCCTGTGACGCTCACCTCGTCGACCGAAGCCATGACGCGCGGGCACACGGGTCGTTGACTGAGGCATGCCCATCGCCCAGTTCGCCCACGGTGTCGCGTCCGGTGACCCCCGCTCGACGTCCGTCGTCATCTGGAGCCGCGTCACGCCGACGTCCGCCAGCACGCCCGGCTCGGGCGTCGGCCCCGACGTCACCGTGCGCTGGCAGGTGTCCACCAACAGCCGGTTCACCAGCATCGCGCGCTCGGGCGACATCCGCACCGGGCCGGCCCGTGACCACACGGTCAAGGTCGACGTCACGGGCCTGAAGGCGAACACGACGTACTACTACCGGTTCGTCTTCGGCAGCCACCGCAGCGCGACCGGTCGCACCCGCACCGCCCCTGCGGCCACCACGTCGCCGTCGAACGTGCGGCTGGGCGTGGTCTCCTGCGCCAACTTCCAGGCCGGCTGGTTCAGCGCCTACCGGCACCTGGCCAACCGCAACGACCTGCACGCGGTGCTCCACCTCGGCGACTACCTCTACGAGTACGGCCAGGGCGAGTACGGCTACGGCCAGAGCAACGTCGACGTCCGCCAGCACCAGCCACCGCACGAGATCCTGAACCTCGCGGACTACCGCCGCCGGCACGCGCAGTACAAGGTCGACCCGGACCTCCAGCGGCTGCACGCGAAGTACCCCTTCATCTGCACGTGGGACGACCACGAGTCGGCCGACGACGCGTGGAAGGGAGGGGCTGTCAACCACAACCCCGGCGAGCCGGCCTGGGCGACCCGCCGTGCCCAGGCCTACAAGGCGTACGACGAGTGGATGCCCATCCGGCTCAGCGGCAGCGCAGCTCTCGGTGACGGCACCCAGATCTACCGTCGGCTCCAGTTCGGTGACCTCGTCGAGCTCAGCCTGCTGGACCTGCGCACCTACCGCGACCAGCAGCTCGCCGTCCAGGTCGACCCGGCCACCGCCGATCCCGACCGGAGCATCACCGGCCGCGCCCAGCTGGACTGGCTCAAGGACTCGCTGACCCGGCAGGCCACCCAGTGGAAGCTCGTCGGCAACCCCGTGATGATCGCGCCGGTCACGTTCGCCGGCATCCCGCGCGACCTGATCAAGCCGATCAACGACACCGCCGGGCTGCTCCCGCCGGAGGGGGTGCCCTACAACGTCGACCAGTGGGACGGCTACACCGACGACCGCCGCGAGGTCTTCGAGCACCTCCGCGACAACGGCGTCACCGATGCCCTGTTCCTGACCGGCGACATCCACTCCGGGTGGGCCTGCGACCTGCCGGCCGACAAGGCGACGTACGCCGGCACCCGCAACTCCGTGGGCGTCGAGTTCGTCACCACGTCGGTGACCTCGAACAACCTCAAGGACATCACCGGCACCCCGCGCCGTACGACGAGCCTCGCGGTCGAGGAGATCCTCAAGACCAACAACCCGCACATCAAGTACCTGAACTTCGACGACCACGGTTTCTCGGTCCTCGACGTCACCGCGAAGAGGGCTCAGATGGACTGGTACGTGATCGGGGACCGCGCCGACAAGGCCACCGGCCTCACCTGGACGCAGTCGTGGGCCACCACGGCCGGCAGCCAGACGATCCACTCCGTCGACGGGCCGGTGGCGTGATGACCCAGCCGATGACCGGGCCCACGACCGGCCTCATGACCGACCGTCGCACCCTGCTCAAGGTCGCCGGCGTCTCCGGAGCCGCCCTCGCGTTCTCCAGCGCCCCCGGCGCCGCGCACGCGGCCACCACCAGGCGCGCCTACGTGCTCGTGGTCGACGGATGCCGCCCCGGCGAGATCGACGAGATGGCCAACCTGAAGGCCCTCCGCGACGGCGGCACGTGGTACCCCGCTGCCCGCTCGCTGCCCGTGATGGAGACGATCCCCAACCACGTGATGATGATGACCGGCTGCCGACCGGCCCGGAACGGCGTACCGGCCAACAGCATCTACGACCGCACCGAGGGCGCGGTCCGCGACTGCTCGCGGCCCACCGACATCGCGGTGACGACGATCATCGACCAGCTCAACGCGTCGGGGCGTACGACGGGCACGGTGCTCTCCAAGGAGTACCTCTACTCCGTCTTCGGCGAGCGACCCACGCACCGGTGGGAGCCGTTCCCGATCATCCCTGTGTCCGGGCACGCACCCGACGCCGCCACGATGGAGGCCGCGCTGGCGATGATCGACGAGTTCGACCCGGCGATGATGTTCGTCAACCTCGGCGACGTCGACCGCGTCGGCCACTCCGACCTCACCGGGACGACCCTCAAGGCCGCCCGCACGGCCGCGCTCGCGTCGACCAACCTGCAGATCGGCCGGTTCGTCGACAAGCTCAAGAGCGCCGACCTGTGGTCCACGTCGATGGTCATCGTGCTGGCGGACCACTCGATGGACTGGTCACTCCCCCACCAGACGATCAGCCTGACGTCCGCCTTCGACGCCGACCCTGCCCTGGCGGGGAACTTCGAGATCGCGCAGAACGGTGGCGCCGACCTCGTCTACTGGACCGGCCCGTCCTCGGCCCGCAGCGCAGGCCTGGCGAAGATGCGCACGATCGCCCTGGCCACCCCCGGCGTCTTCCAGGCCCACCGGATCGACCAGACGCCGACCCTCCGGCTCGGACCGAAGGCCGGCGACCTGCTGGTGTGGTGCAAGGCCGGCTGGCGGTTCAGCGACCCCGGCCCGCAGAGCAACCCGATCCCGGGGAACCACGGCCACCCGGCCTCCGAGCCGATCCCGTTCTTCATCGGTGGCGGCGCGCCCGCGGTGAAGAAGGGCATCGCCCGCTCGGCGAAGGCACACACGATGGACGTGGCGCCCACGCTGGGCGCCTACTTCGGCGTCAAGGCACCCAGCTCCGGCTGGGAAGGCGTCTCTCGCCTCTAGGTGTCGATCCGTGGCCGGGTCGTTCCTGAACAGCGCGTGCACGCGCCGCTGCCCCTGGACCTTCCGGTCCAGGGGCAGCGTCATTCAGCGCGTCAGCTCAGGCGGCTCCATCACCGAGTTGAAGTAGGCACGCTTGGCGCTGTCCGCCGGCCCGAGCCACCACGACTTCGACGAGTTGAGCTGCGTGTCGAAGTACGCGACCCCCAGCAGGTGGTTGGCCTTGGCCGACTCGATGGAGCGGTCGAGCCACTGCTTGTCCTTCGCGAAAGCCTCGTCGGAGTACCCGTACTCACCGATCGCGGCGTGGACGCCGTAGGACTTGGCGCGAGCGGCGAGCTTCTGCACGTACACCGAACCCTCGGTCCAACCGGTTTCCATCGTCGTGGTCTTGGCGCCGCCGGACCACTTGTACCCGTACTTGAGGTAGGGGTTGTCGTAGGCGATCCCGTAGATCGGCGCACCGGTCGGGAAGAGCGTCGACCACTGGTTGGCGTTGTCGGACGGGTTGAACTCCTGGGTCCAGCCGGTCACGATCAGCCAGAACTTGATGTCGCCGCCGGTGCCGCCGGGGACCAGGCGGGACAGGCGGTCCTGCATCCGGCGCCACTCGTTGGTGTCACCGTCACCCTCGGGCTCGTGGTGGAAGGCGACCCAGACCTCGAAGTTGAGTGCGTCGAGCCTGGCGAACAGGTCCTTCGCCCAGGCATCTCCGGCGCCGTCCGCCATCTGCGTCCAGTTGTGGGGCAGCTTGAAGCTCATCCAGGTGCGGACGCCTGCCGCGTGGTTCGCCTTGGCCCGGGTGATGGCGCTGCTGACGCTGCCGGCACTGCCGTACCAACGGTCGACACCGATGTTGGCCTTGGTGCGGTCGACGTTGCCGCCACCGGCTCCGAGCAGGGTCGCGCCCGGTGCAGGAGTCGGGGTCGGCGTCGGAGTCGGGGTCGGCGTCGGAGTCGGCGTCGGGGTCGGCGTCGGAGTCGGGGTCGGAGTCGGCGTCGGAGTCGGAGTCGGCGTCGGCGTCGGAGTCGGCGTGGGAGTCGGAGTCGGGCGTCGGCGTCGGAGTCGGCGTCGGCGTCGGGTCCGGCGTGGGAGTCGGGAGCGGCAACGTCGGCAGCGGGAGCGTCGGCAGCGGAAGAGTCGGGAGCGTCGCCGGCGCCCACTTCTTGATCGAGACGTCGTCGACGAGCAGGAAGCGGTTTGCGCGCAGGCGGTTCAACAGCACGCGCACGCTGAGGTCGTTGCCGGCATTGCGGCTGGTGGCGTTCATCGTCACCTTGCGCCAGGTGCGGTACGCGCGGAAGGTCGTGGCGGTCCGCTTCACGAGCGCGGCACCGTCGTGCTCACGCAGGACCATGGCGCCCAGCGCGCCGGGCTGGTTCGAGCGGACGTACGCCGAGACGGTGTAGCGCTCGCCGGCGTCGGCGGAACGCACGAGACCCTTGCGGCTGTCGATCACGGCGAGTCCGGCACGACGGTTGGTCAGCTTGGCGGCCTTGCTGCCGCGCAGCCCTTGCTTGACGATGCTCCCCTTCGTGGCGGCGCTGCTGACGGTCCAGCCTGCCCCACCTTGGGCGAAGTCGCCGTTCCGCATGGTCTCCACGCGGGTGGGCGCGGCGTTGGCTCCGGTGGTGGTGGCGCCCACGGCCAGGGTGGCGACCACCGAGAGGGCCATGGTGGACATGAGGTACTTCGATCGAACGCGCATACTGGGTCTCCGCGGGGTAGAGAAGAGGGACTGGGACCGGTTGTGCCGTTCCTCATCCGCCCGAGCGATGCGGGATTGGCCTAATCGGAAGTATAGGGCAAAACGGACATACCGGGACACTTTGTGGAAACCGCAACCAGAAATTTTCTGGGTCCCGGAAGGACGGGAGATGACGCCGTGGACGTTCACGACCTGGTCACCGGGCACTACAGCGCCGACGACCTGACGGGGACGATCGTCACCGCGCTCACCGGCGCCGGCCTCGACGCCGACCGCCTCGGACCTGCCGACCTGTTCGCCGTGGACCAGCTGCACGCGGGAGGGCCGGGCTCGACGAAGCACGCCCTCGACCGGCTCGGTGTCGGTCCCGGCGTACGCCTCCTCGATGTCGGCTGTGGCATCGGCGGCACGTCGCGGATGGCCGCCATGTCCGGGGCCGAGGTCACCGGCATCGACCTGAGCCCGGACTTCGTCGACACCGCGACCCGACTCACCGAGCTGGTGGGACTGGCAGACCGGGCCCGGTTCGTGACGACACCGGGAGAGTCGCTGCCGCTGGAGGACGACTCGTTCGACGCCGCGGTGATGGTGCACGTCGGCATGAACGTGCCCGACAAGCAGGCGGTCTTCGCCGAGGTGCACCGCGTGCTGGCGCCCGGCGGGCGATTCGGTCTCTACGAGCAGATGCGCACCGGTGACGGCGACCTGCCCTATCCGCTGCCCTGGGCCGAGGACGAGCGTTCGTCGTTCGTGGAGTCAGTCGAGGACTACACCCGCCACCTCGAGGCAGCCGGTTTCACGGTCGAGGAGGTGGAGGACCGCACGGCCTCGACCCTCGGCCCACCCCCGGCCGGGCCGGTGAACAACGCGGTGGTGTTCGGGCCGGTCTTCATGCAGCGCATCGGCAACAACGTCGCGGCGACCAAGGCCGGGCTGCTGGGGGCCTTGCTGGTCGTCGCGCGTACCTGAGGGCTCCCTCGCAGAATCGCCCCACGAAGGCTTCGACAGGGCTACCGTGGAATCACGTGCGGACGTCCGACGCCCGTACCCACCTGCCTATGACGAGCCCGCCCACCTCCCCCGTCAGTGTCGTCGCGATCGACGACAGTGAAGACCTGCTCTTCCTCGTCCGTGGCGCGTTGGAGCGCAGCGGCCAGTTCCAGGTCGTCGCCGAGGCAGCCGACGGCGAGCAGGGCGTCCAGGCGGTGAAGGCCCACCAGCCCGACCTGGTCCTCCTCGACATCCTGATGCCGGTGATGGACGGCATCCAGGCGCTGCCCCTGATCCGGCACGAGTGTCCCGAGGCAGTCGTGGTGATGCTCTCGGCTCTCGGCGATGCGAGCGGGATGCCCCAGCGGGCCTTGTCCCTGGGCGCGAACGGCTACATCCACAAGGACGGGCGCATCCAGGCGCTGCCCGAACAGCTGCGCGTGATCGTCGGCAGTGCCACGGCCGAACGGGCCGCACGTCGCGCCCGCGAGGCGGCTCGCCTGTCGAACGGCGGTCCCGCGGACTGACCCTCGCGTCAGCCGACGCTGCGCTCCCGGTCACCCCAGTACTGCGCGCGCAGCGCCTTCTTGTCCGGCTTGCCCAGCGGCGTCAACGGGAGCGCGTCGGTGGCGATCACCTGCTTGGGTGCCTGCACCGCGCCCTTGCGCTGCTTGACCGACTCCTTGATCTCGGCGACCACGTCGTCGGTGAGCTCCGCTCCCTCACGCAGTACGACGATCGCGGTCACCGCCTCGCCCCAGCGCTCGTCCGGTACGCCGATCACCCCCACCTGCGCGATCGCCGGGTGCTCGGCGACGACGTCCTCCACCTCGCGCGGGAAGACGTTGAAGCCGCCGGTGACGATCATGTCCTTGGTGCGGTCGACGATGAACCAGAAGCCGTCCTCGTCCTCGCGGGCCACGTCGCCGGTGTGCATCCACCCGTCCCGGAAGGTCTCCGACGTCTCGTCGGGCAGCTTCCAGTAGCCGCCGGCGAGCAGCGGCCCGGAGACGCAGATCTCCCCCGGCTCCCCCGTCGGCACCGGCTTGCCGTCCTCGTCCAGCAGGGCCGTGCGCAGGAACGCCGACGGCCGGCCGCACGAGGCCAGCCGCGCCTTGTCGTGGTCGCCCTTGGCGAGGTAGCTGATCACCATCGGGGCCTCGGACTGCCCGTAGTACTGGGCGAAGATCGGTCCGAACCGGTCGATCGCCTCCTGCAGCCGCACCGGGTTGATCGCCGAGGCGCCGTAGTAGACGGTCTCCAGCGACGACAGGTCCCGGGTCTTCGAGTCGGGGTGGTCCATCAGCGCGTAGAGCATCGAGGGCACCAGCATCGTGGCGGTGATCTGCTGCTCCTCGATCGTCCTCAGCACCTCGGCCGGGTCGAAGCGCGGCAGCACGTAGAGCGACCCACCCTTGATCACCGTCGGCGCGAAGAACGCCGCGCCCGCGTGCGACAGCGGCGTGCACATCAGGAACCGCGGAGACTCCGGCCACTCCCACTCGGCGAGCTGGATCTGGGTCATCGTCGACATCGCCTGCGCCGTGCCGATGACGCCCTTGGGCTTGCCCGTGGTGCCGCCGGTGTAGGTCACCGAGACGATGTGGTCGGGCGGCAGCAGCACGGCCTCGAGCGGCTGCGGCGCGAACGTCTCGGCCGTGGCGGCGAGGTCCTTGCCGATGTGGGCGAGCTCCTCGGGCACCGGTCCGATCGTCAGCACCTGGTCGAGCCCCGGCACCTTCTCGATCAGGCCGAGGGCGCGCTCCACGAACATCGGCACCGGGTCGATGATCAGGGTGGTGATCTCGGCGTCGTTGAGCACGTAGGCGTGGTCGTCGAGCGAGCCGAGCGGGTGCAGCGACGTACGCCGGTAGCCCTGGGTCTGCCCCGCGCCGAGGATGAACAGCACCTCCGGCCGGTTGAGGGCCAGCAGCGCGCCGGGCGTGCCCTGGCCGGCACCGAGCGCCTCGAAGGCCTGGACGTACTGGCTGATCCGAGCGGACATCTCGCCGCCCGTCAACGTCTTGACGTCCTCAGCCGAAGACGACGGCAACAACCGCATCACCGGCTTGTCGCGGTGCCGCTTGAGGGCGGCGACCATCGTGTGGCCGTTGTGCGTGCCGAGGCGGAGGGTGTCGTCTGAGGGCGTGACCGTCATGCCGCGAGACTAGAACGTGTTCCAGAAATGGGCAATCGCGCGCGATCAGACGAGACCCGCGTCGTGGACACAGATGGCGATCTGGACGCGGTTGGTGACCTCGAGCTTGGCGAAGAGGTGGCCGATGTGCGCCTTCACCGTCGGCACGGAGAGGTAGCAGCCGCCCGGCGATCTCGGCGTTGCTCAGTCCCTCGCCGACCGCGACGGCCACCTCGTGCTCGCGCTCGGTGAGCCGGGAGAGCCGGTCCCTGGCCAGCGCGCGCGCGCTCGGGGCCGACCCCGGTGGTCAGCTGCGCGATCAGCCGGCTGGTGACGCTCGGCGAGAGCATCGGGTCACCCTCCGCCACCCGGCGGATCGCCTCGATGATCGCCGGCGGCGCGGTGTCCTTGAGCAGGAAGCCGCTGGCACCCGCGCCCAGAGCGCGTGCCACGTAGTCGTCGGCGTCGAAGGTGGTCAGCACGATCACCTTGGGCGGGTCCGGCCACGAGCCGATGACCTCGGTCGCCTCGAGGCCGTCCATCCGCGGCATCCGGATGTCCATCAGGACGACGTCCGGGTGGTGCTCGGCGAGCCGCGTCGACGCGCGTCCCTGCCGTCGACGGCTTCGCCGACGACCTCCATGTCCGGCGCACCGCCCAGGATCATCAGCAAACCTGACCGCACCAGGGCGTCGTCGTCGACGACCAGCACCCGGATCGGTCCGCCGGCGCTCACGTCTTCCACGGCAGCCACCCGGTGAGCTCGAACGAGCCGCCGTCGCGCCGGGTGGTCGAGGCTGCCGCCGGCGAGCTTGGCCCGCTCCCCCAGCCCGACCAGTCCGAGCCCGGCTCCCGGCGTCTGCACGCCGCCGACGGCGAGCTGCCGGCTGCGGGCAGGGTTGCGGATCCTGATGCTGAGGCCGTCGACGGGCGAGCCGCTCATCTGCACCACGATCGTGACGCCCGGCGCGTGCTTGCGGACGTTCGTCAGGCCCTCCTGGACGATCCGGTACGCCGTCCGGCCGACCTGGTCGGGCATCTGCGCGGCCTCGACGCACGCGGTCGTCGTACTGGATGCGCATGCCGGTGCCCTCGGCCTCCAGCACCAGCGCCGACAGGTCACCGAAGGTCGGTTGCGGGCGCTCGTTCGACAGCCGTCGGCGTCGCCGTCACGGAGCACGCCCAGCACTTCTCGCAGGTCGCCGAGCGCCTCGTGCGAGGCGGTCTGGATGAGCTCGGCGGTCTCGCGCGTCTCCGCCGGCGTCAGGTCGGTGCGGTAGGCCAGCGCTCCGGCATGCATCGCGATCAGGCTGATCCGGTGGGCCAGCACGTCGTGCATCTCGCGAGCGATGCGGGCACGCTCGTTGAGCCGGCCCTGTTCGACTCGCAGCGCCTGCTCGGCCTCGGCTCGCTCGGCCCGGTCGCGCAGCGTCCACAGCAGCTCGCGACGCGAGCCGATGTACATGCCGCCGACGATCATCGCGATGGCGGACAGCAGCCCGAGGATGTAGTCGATCCACACCGGGCCGCTCGACGAGCCGGGCTGCGATGCATCGGCACCGTCGCCGACGACACCACGCTCAGCACCAGGATCGTCCACGACCTGCCAGATCACCCGGCGGGTGGCCAGCGACACCGTGGCGAGCGTCCCGGGCCGTTGGCCGTCACCGAGACCGAGCCGAGGATGCTGGTGGCCGCGCGACCGCGAACGGCCAGCGCCGGCGGAAGAACGTCAGGCCCAGCGACACGAGACCGAACGACAGGTCGAGCCAGAACAGCCAACGGGCCTGCTCGCCACTGCGCCGGCGCCGACATGGACCACAGCACGCCGCTGAACGCGACCGCCACCGCCATGCGCCACAGCTGCGCCCGCCAGGTCAGTGGCGGGTTGTACTGCTCCGGGCTGGGACGTTGCACTCTCCTCACACTACGAGTCGGCGCGAGCCGCGCAGCAGATCCCGAAGTCTCGATCACCCCCTTCTTTGGTCGCGGTGCGCGATCCCTCGGGCCGATGTGCGCGGCGGCGCACCGGCGATGAGACTCGGCCCATGATCACAGTTGACGGAGTCACCAAGACGTACGGCGCCCACCTGGCCGTCGACGACGTGTCCTTCGTGGCACGACCGGGACGGGTCACCGGTTTCCTCGGCCCGAACGGCGCGGGGAAGTCCACCACGATGCGGATCATGGTCGGCCTCACGCCGGCCACGCAGCGGTCGCGTCACGATCGGCGGGCACCGCTACGGCGACATCCCCAACCCGGGACGGCTGCGTCGGCGTGCTCCTCGACGCCTCGGCCCAGCACGACGGGCCGCACCGGCCGCGAGATCCTCACCATCGGCGCCGACACCATGGGCCTGCCGCGAGTCGCGGGTCGACGAGATGCTCGAGCTGGTCTCCCTCAACGCCGACCGAGGCCGGACGTCGGCTGAGGAACTACTCGCTCGGCATGCGGCAGCGTCTCGGCATCGCCCACGCGCTGCTCGGCGACCCGAGCATGCTGATCCTCGACGAGCCGGCCAACGGGCTCGACCCGGCCGGGATCCACTGGATGCGCGGGCTCCTCCGCGAGTACGCCGGCGCGGGCGGCACCGTGCTCCTCTCCTCCCACCTGCTCCACGAGGTCGAGAAGATCGCCGACGACCTGGTGCTCATCGGGCGCGGCCGGATCGTCGCGCAGGGCACCAAGCAGGAGCTGCTCCAGACCCGCGGCGCCTACGTCAGGGCGCGTCGAGCCACGAGCGCTCGCGCGAGGCGCTGCACCGGCACGGCATCCACGCCGTCCCCTCCGGGAGCCGGTCTGCGCAGCGACGCCGAGCCGCGCCAGATCGGCAACCTGGCCGCGGCCGAAGGCCTCGCCCTCGAGGAGCTCCGACCTGCCGACGGCGCCGGTCTCGAGGACCTGTTCCTCCAGCTCACCGCCGACACCCAACGCGAAGGAGCAGCAGCATGAGCACCGCGACGATCACCCCGCCACCACCGATCACCCGAGCCAGGCCGCACCGTCGACCTCTCGACGATGCCTCGGATCTCCGCTGTGGCGCCTGACCCGCGTCGAGCTGCGCAAGCTGGCCGACACCCGGTCCGGGCAAGTGGCTGCTGATCGGCATCGCCGCGATCACCGCTGGTCGTCATCGGCGTCTTCTACGTCAGCCGCCGACCCGTCCGAGCGCACGTTCTTCAACTTCATGGCGGCCGCCAACGGTCCGCAGGGCTTCCTGCTCCCGGTGCTCGGCATCCTGCTGGTCACCAGCGAGTGGAGCCAGCGCACCGCGCTGGTGTCCTTCACGCTGACGCCGGTGCGCGGCCGGGTGCTGCGTGGCCAAGGTCGCTCGCCGCGCTGGTCGCCGGTCTGGCCGCGATCGTCGTCGCGGTCGTGCTCGCCGTCGCTCGCCACGGTCGCTCGGCGGCGTCCGACGACGCCTGGGCGCAGCGTCGGCGTCGACGACCTCGGCAAGTTCGCCCTCCTGCAGGTCACCGGCGTGCTCCAGGGCCTGGCCTTCGGCCTGCTGTTCCTGAACTCCGTCGGCCGCGATCGTCAGCTACTTCGTGCTCCCCACGCGCTCTCAACATCGTCGGCAGCCTGTGGGACGCCGCTGCACGAGGTGCAGCCGTGGATCGACCTGTGGGCCGCCCAGACGCCGCTGTTCTTCGGGCGGCAACCTGACCGGCGAGCAGTGGGCGCAGAGCGCCACCAGCACCCTGATCTGGGTGGTCCTCCCGTTCGTCGTCGGCCTGGTCCGGGTGCTCCGCGCCGAGGTCAAGTAGCCGGCACGACGACGTGCTCACCACCTACGGGTGGTGAGCACGTTGCGTCTGCCTACGGGGTTCCGGTCACTCCGCGACGTGCCGGTGGCCGGTCCGCGAGTACTCGTCATAGCGCCAGAGCATCACACCGAGCATTGCCGGGATCATCACCAGGTGCTGGATCTCCATCGCGGTCGCCGTGTCCACGACTCCAGCCCCGTCGAGGACAGCGGCTGCGACGCTCGGCACCAGCATCGCGGCGGCCATCTCCAGGTTGCGTGCGGCGGAGTGCCCGCGAAGGCCATCCACAGCGCCATCGGGACGGCCATGTTGATGCCCATCAGCAGCACCCGCCACGGTCCGGGCTGGTCGGACAAGCTACTGCCGGCAGCGGCGTACGCCAGGCCGCGAAGCCGCTGAAGATGCCCATCCCGACGAACATGACGACGACCATCTCGACGAAGTGCAGCGCGAAGGCCTATCTTGCTGTGCGTCTCCTCGCGCCCGTCCGAGCCCGGTTGAGGCGGGTGCTGGGTGGTGTGTGCTCATGAGCCTGGCGAGCCGTCAGTCCCGCAACTCCCGCGTTCTGAGCCTGGCAGTATTTCTGAAACCTAGTCCCGCTGACACCGCCCAGATCTCCTAGGCTGAAGTCGTGAGCACGCATCAGGTCGTCGTGGTCGGCCTACGACGGGTCCGAGCTCATCCACATCGCGCGGTGACGTCTACCCTCGAGATGGCCAACCCGCTCGGGGCATCGACCTCGCCGTACGAGGTGGTCGCTCGCCAGCGTCTCCGGCGGCGAGATCCGGTGCGACTCAGGCTCGGCGTTGCGAGCGCAGGCGAGCTGAGCGCGCTCTGGAGCGGGCCGACACCGTCGTCGTCTCGGGAGGCCTCGGTCCACGAGACCGCCGCGTGCGACCAGGCGCTGGTGCGACACCTGCGGCGACTGGCAGCGGACGCGAGCCGGTCGGCTCCGTGTGCACCGGCGCCACGATGCTCGCGAGCGGACTCCTGGACGGCAGACGGCCACGACGCACTGGATGTTCGCGGAGAGGCTGCAGAAGCGGTACGCCGCCGTCACGTCGACGCGTCACCGATCTTCATCCGCGACGGCCGATCGCCACCTCGGGCGGGTGACCTCCGCTCTGGACCTCACCTTGTCGTTCATCGAGGAGACCACGGCCCCGAGCTCGCGCGTTGGTGGCCATGGGCTGGTCACCTATCTCCAACGCCCGGAACCAAGCCCAGATGAGCATGTTCAACCGACTCCACGGTCGACCACGCCGTGGTGCGCCAAGCGCTTGACCACGTGTGGCCCATCCCGACGAGACCTCAGCGCCGACGCCCTCGCCGCCCACCCGGGGTCCGTCCGTCAGCTCAACCGCCTGTTCCACGAGCACGTCGGCGAACCTCCCGCGTGGCCGTGCGTCGCATCCACTCGAGATCGCGCGCACCTGCTCGCCACGACACCTGCCGGTGTCACAGTCGTCGACGATGCCTTCAGCTCCGCAACGATGCGCAGCGTTCTGCGCGCTTCAGTGCCCGCACGTTCCCAACCAGCAACGCACGCCCCGGCTGACCTACGACTCGAGTCCGCTCAGGTCCTCGCACTCTCAGGTCGCCGGGCACGTCGACGGCGTACTGCTGGAGCACCTCGAGCGGCACCAGGTCCAGCACCGCGCGGTTGGTCGCCGCCAGCACGACGGGGGCTGCGGCGCCGGCGTTGTGGGCGCGCGCCCAGTTGGCCGCAGTGACGCACCAGCGGTCCCCCGGGTTCAGGCCCGGGAATCCGTAGCCCGGGTTGGGCGTCGACAGGTCGTTGCCGATGCTGCGCTGGTGCTCGAGGAACTCCGCGCTGACCACCGCACAGATGGTGTGGCTGCCGAGGTCCTCGGGGCCGGTGCTGCAGCAGCCGTCGCGGAAGAACCCGGTCATCGGCTCGGTCCCGCACGGCTCGAGGTCCTCCCCCAGGACGTTGCGCTCGGTCGCGTCGGCCATGGTCAGCCGATCGTCTCCGCGATCTGGCGGACCTCGTCCGGCGTACGGCAGCTGAGCAGCAGGGTGGTCACGCCCGTCTCCTCCCAGGCCGCCGCGCGCTCCTTGACGTAGCCGGCGTCGCCGACGATGTGCATCTCCTCGACGAGGTCGTCGGGGATCAGCGCGGTGGCCTGCTCGCGCTTGCCCGCGAGGAAGAGCTCCTGCACCTCCTCGGTGATCGCCTCGTAGCCCATCCGGTCGAAGACGTTCTTGTGGAAGTTCTGCTCCTTGGCGCCCATCCCGCCCATGTAGAGCGCGATCGAGGGCTTCAGCGCCTCGATGACCCCGCGGCGCTCGTCGTCGCTGCTCGTGATCTGCAGGTGACAGGTCGCGGCGATCTCGAAGTCCTCGCGGGTACGCCGGGCGCCCTCGCGCGCGAACCCCTCGTCGAGCCACGGCTGGTACATGCCGGCCGACTTGGGCGTGTAGAAGATCGGGATCCAGCCGTCGGCGATCTCGGCGGTCTGCGCGACGTTCTTGGGTCCTTCGGCGCCGAGCCAGATCGGGATGTCGGCGCGCAACGGGTGCACGATCGGCTTGAGCGGCTTGCCGAGCCCGACGGCCCCCGGACCGTCGTACGGCAGCGGGTAGTGCGGGCCGTCGTTGGTGACCGGACCCTCGCGGGCCAGCACCTTGCGGACGATGTCGACGACCTCGCGGGTGCGCGCGAGCGGCTTGGAGAACGGCTGGCCGTACCAGCCCTCGACGACCTGCGGACCGCTCACGCCCATGCCGAGGACGACGCGCCCGCCGGTCAGGTGGTCGAGGGTGAGGGCGTGCATCGCGATCGAGGTCGGCGTGCGTCCGGACATCTGCACGATCGAGGTGCCGAGCCGCACCCGGCTCGTCTCGCGGCCCCACCAGGCCAGCGGCGTGAACGCGTCGGACCCCCACGCCTCGGCACTGAAGACGGCGTCGAAACCGGCGTCCTCGGCCGCGGCGACCAGCTCGCCGACGCCCTCGGGCGGCTGTGCTCCCCAGTAGCCGAGCTGCAGTCCCAGTTTCATTGCGTCTCCTTCGCGTGGGGTGGTGCTTGCCGAAATAGTAGAACGTGTTCTACTTTCGGACCATGACACGAACTCTGTCAGCCCCGGTCACCGTAGCGTTCGACTACACCCGTTCGACCGGCCCGGTCATCGGGAGGTTCCTCACCGGACTGCGGGACGGCCAGGTCGTCGGCGCCCGTACGTCGGACGGCAAGGTGGTCGTGCCACCGCCGGAGTACGACCCCGTCACCCACGAGGCCGTGACCGACTTCGTCGACGTCGAGCCGACCGGCACCGTGACGTCCTGGACCTGGGTCTCCGAGCCGGTGGCCGGACAGCCGTTCTCCCGCCCGTTCGCCTTCGTGCTGGTGACGCTCGACGGCGCGGACGTCCCGATCCTGCACGGGCTGGACGTCACCTCCCCCGACGACGTGAGCACCGGCATGCGCGTCCAGGTGCGCTGGGCCGACGAGCGGGTCGGCGCGATCACCGACATCGCCTGCTTCGAGCCGGCCACCCATGAAGGGTCTCGACAAGCTCGACCGACGGTGGCTCGGCTCGAGACGAGCCCGTGACCGGGCGTGATCACGCCGGTCGAGCTCGACTACATCTACGCCGCCTCGCCGGAGGAGTCGTCGTTCTACCGGGGACTCGAGCAGGGCAAGATCCTCGGCCAGCGCTGCCCGACGTGCCAGAAGGTCTACGTGCCGCCGCGCTCGGCCTGCCCGGCCGACGGCACGCCCACCAACGAGGAGATCGAGCTGCCCGCCAAGGGCACCGTCACCACGTTCTGCATCGTCAACGTGCCGTTCATGGGGCAGAAGATCACGCCGCCGTACGTCTCGGCGTACATCCTGCTCGACGGCGCGGACATCGCCTTCCTGCACCTGATCCTCGACATCCCGGCCGACGAGGTCCGGATGGGCATGCGGGTCGAGGCGGTCTGGAAGCCGGAGGACGAGTGGGGCACCACGATCGAGAACATCAGCCACTTCCGTCCGACGGACGAGCCCGATGCGGACTACGAGACCTACAAGCAGCACCTCTGAGGGGATGAGATGAGAGACGTCGCCGTCGTCGGGTTCGCCCAGCGACAGATGGAGGAGTTCGACGGGTCGCCCACGTGCGTGGAGCTGCTCGTGCCCCTCTTCACCGAGCTCTACGAGCAGACCGGCTGGACCCGTCGCGACATCGGCTTCTGGTGCTCCGGCTCCTCGGACTACCTCGCCGGACGGTCGTTCTCGTTCGTGCAGGCCGTCGACGCGATCGGCGTCATCCCGCCGGTCAACGAGTCGCACGTCGAGATGGACGCCGCGTGGGCGCTCTACGAGGCGTGGATCAAGATCCAGACCGGCGAGGTCGACACCGCCCTGGTCTATGGCTTCGGCAAGAGCTCGGCCGGCGTGCTGCGGCGTACCCTCGCCCTCCAGCTCGACCCCTACACGATGACGCCGCTGTGGCCCGACACCGTGTCGCTCGCCGGCCTCCAGGCCCGGGCGGGCATCGACGCCGACCTCTGGGACGAGAAGGCGATGGCCGAGGTGGTGAACCGCTCGCTCACCGACGCCGAGAAGAACGAGTACGCCATCCGCAAGGGCGGGTCGTCGGTCGAGGAGCTGCTCGAACGGCCGATGTACGCCGACCCGCTGCGCAAGCACGACTGTGCTCCCGTGACCGACGGTGCCGCCGCGATCGTGCTCGCCGCGGACGACCGGGCCCGCGAGGTCAGCGAGCGACCGGCGTGGATCACCAGCCTCTCGACGTACGTCGACCCGATCAGCATGGGCTCCCGTGACCTGACCCGCTCCCCCTCGGCCGGCCTCGCCGCCCGTGACGCCGACCTCGACGGCGTCGAGCTCGCCGAGCTGCACGCACCGTTCAGCCACCAGGAGCTGATCCTGCGCACCGAGCTGGGCCTGGCCGACGACGTGGCGATCAACCCCTCCGGCGGCCCGCTCTCCGGCAACCCGATGTTCACCGGCGGCCTGATCCGCTTCGGCGAGGCGGCGAAGAAGGTCTGGGCGGGCGAGGCCACCAAGGTGCTCGGCCACGCGACCAGCGGGCCGGCGCTCCAGCAGAACCTGATCTGCACGATGGAAGGACGGGCCTGATGGGGACGCACTCCGCCCACAAGAAGCCGGCCGCCGTGATCGGCGTGGGTCAGACCCACCACCGGGCCAAGCGCGAGGACGTGTCCATCGCCGGCCTCTGCCGCGAGGCGATCGACCGGGCGATGGCGGACGCCAACGTCGGCTTCGACGACATCGACGCGATCGTCGTCGGCAAGGCGCCCGACCTGTTCGAGGGCGTGATGATGCCCGAGCTCTTCCTCGCCGAGTCGCTCGGCGCCGCCGGCAAGCCGCTCATCCGGGTGCACACCGCCGGGTCGGTCGGCGGCTCGACCGCGATCGTGGCCTCGTCGCTCGTCCAGTCGGGCGTGCACAAGCGGGTGCTCACGGTCGCCTTCGAGAAGCAGTCGGAGTCCAACGCGATGTGGGCCCTCTCGGTGCCGGTGCCGTTCAACATGCCGGTGCACGCGGGTGCGGGCGGCTACTTCGCGCCGCACGTGCGCTCCTACATCCGGCGCTCCGAGGCACCGACCCACGTCGGCGCGATCGTGGCGGCCAAGGACCGGCAGAACGCGCTGAAGAACCCCTACGCGCACCTGCGCAACAAGGACACCACCGTCGAGTCGGTGCTCGCCTCGCAGATGCTCTGGGACCCGATCCGCTACGACGAGACCTGCCCCTCCTCCGACGGGGCGTGCGCCCTCGTCATCGCCGACGAGGACACCGCGAAGGCCTCGCCCAACCCGGCCTGGATCCACGGCACCGTGATGCGCTCGGAGGCCACCACCGCTGCGGAGCGCGACCAGGTCAACCCGCAGGCGTCGCGTGACGCCGCGGCCGCGATCTACGCGCAGGCCGGCATCACCAACCCGATCGAGGAGATCGATGCGGCGGAGATCTACGTGCCGTTCTCGTGGTTCGAGCCGATGTGGCTGGAGAGCCTCGGCTTCGCGGCGGAGGGCGACGGCTGGAAGCTCACCGAGTCGGGCGCGACGGCGCTGGACGGGCGGATGCCGGTCAACATGAGCGGCGGCGTGCTCTCCTCCAACCCGATCGGCGCCAGCGGGATGCTCCGGTTCGCCGAGGCCGCCCTGCAGGTGCGAGGTGCCGCCGGCGAGCACCAGGTGGACGGCGCGAGGCGCGCCCTCGGCCACGCCTACGGCGGTGGGTCACAGTTCTTCGCGATGTGGATCGTCGGGTCCGAGCAGCCGACCAGCTGATCGGTCGGCCGAGTGCTACGTAGACGAGCACACGTGTGCTCGTCTACGTAGTTCTCGACGGGTTCACCAGGTCAGCTCGATCTCCAGCTCGTTCTCGTCCCCGAGCTCGACCTCGACCTTCAGGTCGACGTGGTCGGGCACGTCCACCGTGATCCGTTTGCCGCTGCGCTCGAACTCCACCTCGTTGTGCCGGGCAAGCGCATCGGCCAGTGCGTGCAACCGGGCCGCGGCCTCCTCGCGACGTAGGTGCTGGCTCTCGCCGATCTCGAACAGGTCCATGTCGTCTCCTTCGGTTCAGACCCTGTAGTCGTAGGTGACCCAGGTCGTCTTCTCGGCCATGTCGTCGTACAGCCGCTGCGCGGTGTGGTTGTCCTCGGCGGTGATCCAACGGACCTTGTTGAAACCTCGCTCCTGGGCCATCTCGCCGAGACGGGTGATCAGCGCGCGGCCGACACCCTTGCCCCGCACCGACGGATCGGTGAACAGGTCGTCGAGGTAGAGCCCGCGCTTGCCCGACGACGGGCGAGCGAACTCGCGGTGGTGCGCGAACCCGACGATGTCGTCGTCGAGGAGGGCGACGAGCGCGTTGGTCTCGTGGGCGTCGTCGTTGATCCACTCCCACACCCGGTCGACGACGTCCTGCTGCTCGTCGTACTCGTAGAAGGTGCGGTAGGCGTGGAACAGCTGCTCCCACGCCTCGTGGTCACCCGGCTCGATCGGTCGTACGACGACTCCGCTGCTCATGGCTGCCATCATCCGCCCTGCTTGCCTCCGGTGCCATCCGGGGCACACTGGGAGGATGAGCGATCGCGTCGTCGTGGTGGGAGGCGGGCTCGCCGCGGGCACCCTCGTCACGAAGCTGCGCGAGGGCGGCCACGACGGTCCGATCACCCTGTTCACCGACGAGCCGCACCCGCCGTACGAACGGCCGCCGCTGTCGAAGGACCTGCTGCTCGGCAAGGGCACCGAGGACAAGGCGCTGGTGCAGGAGGAGGCGTGGTACGCCGAGAACGACGTCGTCCTGCACACCGACACTGCCGTCACCTCGCTCGACCTCGCCGCTCGCGAGGTCGTCGCCGGCGCCGACCGGACGGCGTACGACCACCTGGTGCTCGCCACCGGCTCGCGACCCCGTCATCTCCGGATGGCCGACGAGAGCGGGGCACCGGTCGTCTACCTGCGCACGCTGGAGGACTCCCGCCGCATCCAGGCGGCCATGACGGCCGGCACCCGCATCGGCATCGTCGGCGGCGGCTGGATCGGGCTCGAGGTCGCCTCCGCCGCGCGCGCGGCCGATGCCGACGGTCACCCTGGTCGAGTCGCTCGAACAGCCTCTGCTGCGAGTCCTCGGCCCCGAGGTCGCGGCCGTGTTCGCCGACCTGCACCGCGGCCACGGGGTCGACCTGCGGCTGGGTGCGTCCCTGAGCGGCATCACGCGCGAGGGCGAGCAGGGCGTGCTGCACCTGGCCGAGGGTGACCCCGTCGTCTGCGACCTGGTCGTGGTCGGCATCGGCATCGAGCCGGTCACCGAGCTCGCCGAGGCCGCCGGCATCACCGTCGACAACGGCATCCGGACCGACGAGCGGCTGCGCACCAGCGCGCGTGACGTGTACGCCGTCGGCGACGTCGCCAACGCGGACCATCCCGTCCTGGGTCGCCCGGTGCGCGTGGAGCACTGGGACACCGCCATCCAGCACGGCAAGGTCGCGGCGGGCAACATCCTGGGCGAGGAGGTCGTGGCGGACGCGTTGCCCTACTTCTTCACCGACCAGTACGACCTCGGCATGGAGTACGTCGGCTCCCCCGGCCCCGACGGCTACGACCGGGCCGTCATGCGCGGCGACGTCGACGGGCTCGTGTTCACGGCGTGGTGGCTCCGCGAGGGCCAGGTGGTGGCCGGGATGCACGTCAACGACTGGGACGCCATCGGCGACGTACGCCGCATCGTCGGCCTGGACGTCGACGCCGACCGGCTGGCCGACACCGACGTGCCGCTCACCGAGCTCGGATCCGCCTAGTTCGCCTGTCGCGAACAGCCCCGCCGCCCGACTGCCACAGGCCTACTCTCGATCCATGGGAGAACTGATCGCGTTCCCGCCGCAGGAGCGTCCCGACGACGGCACCGTCGAGCCGCTGTGGCGCGAGGCGGTCGGTCAGGAGCTGCGCGAGGAGCGGCAGCGCCAGGAGCGCACCCTCGCCGACGTCTCCGAGGAGTCGGGCGTCTCGGTGCAGTACCTCTCCGAGATCGAGCGCGGGCGCAAGGAGCCCAGCTCGGAGATCCTCGGCGCGGTCTCCGGCGCCCTCGGACTGCGCCTGGTCGACCTCACCACGCGCGTCAGCCGCACCCTCGCGGCGCGACCCACCGGGCCGCTCGCCCTGGCCGCCTAGACCACCCACCAGGTCCAGCGCTTCACCGGCGCCGGCTCTCCTAGGCTGGCGCCACGTCGCAACGCTGGAGAGCCGAATGGCAGACGCCAGGCAATGCTTTGTCGTGCGCGCGGTCAAACTCGTGTTGGCTTGCGCGCTGATGGTGGTTGTCTGGGGTTGCTCGAGCGCATCGGAGAGGACCCCACCAGGGCAGGGCACGCCGGGCGCAGGAGTTGGGCCTTCGTCCAGGTCCGTCGTTCCGCTCGACTTCCCATCAGGCGACGAAGTCGATGGGCCGGATTGCCGGTCGTTCGGAGTCAACTGTCTCGATGCGGGTTCGGCACGGGACATCGAGAACCGGTGCGTGGGTCCGACGCAGTCGCGGGACCTGGCGCGCCTCACCTATCAGCCTCGCGTGAAGCTCAAGCTCGGCGCGGATTACACGTACCGCCTCACGCTCGCGCCCACCACGATCAGCATTCGGCTCCCCGGTTCCTCCACAGAAGACTTCCTTGTCACCTGCACAGTCCGCGCCTCACTGGAGGCTGCAGCAGACAAGCTCGGTGTCGCACCATCCGGCTTCCAGAAACAGCGATATTTCCCGCCCGAACCGACTGAGTTCTCCTGGATCGTGACCGCGCAGGAGCCGGGGACCCAGTCCGCGACGATCAAGCTCCAGCCCGTGATGCGGGTCGACTCCGGAGATGGGGAGATCGAGGATTTCGAGGGACGGGTCGAACCTGTCGTCGTGCGTTTCGACGTAGCAGCCGGCACAGCGAAGCCCGACGACGATGGTCTGGTGGAACAAACAGGGGGATTCCTCAAAGGGTCGTGGAACGCAGTCGTCTCCGTCGCCACCGGCGTCGCGGCGATCGCAGGGGCACTCTCGGCAATCCACGCTCTGCGGAAGAGACGGCGACGGCGAGCTGCGTCTCAGGTCGACGAACCGCACGCCGGTGCACCTCTCGCCACAGCAGAGGCCGACACCGGAGACCACGAAGGCATCGCGAACGACGCAAGCACCTCCCCAGAAGTCAGCAGCGTCAGTAGCCGGGGAACACCTGACGGAGGTCCTCCAGCGAGACGTTCCCGATGACCTGCACGCCGTCCGGGGTCCGCTCCGGGCGCAGCCGCCCGCTCAGCAGGCGCACGACGCTGGCCACCGGGCCGTCGAACGAGGCGGTGGCATCGTCCGGGTCACCCACCGTCACGCTGACCGCGTCGTCGATGCGCAGCGCGTAGCCCTCGAGGGCCACCACCGCGGGCTCGCTCAGGACGTCGGGCTTGGTGGAGAAGCCGAGCATGAAGGACAGGTCCCCGGCGAGCGACCGGAGCACGAGGTCGGCCGACGTCGCCTCGATCTCGGCGTCGTCGTCGATCCCTGCCCGCGCGTCCCAGGCGTGGTTGGCGACCTCGACGAGCCGCATGCCCACGGCCTGCGACAGGGGCGCCGGCGCCGGCAGGAAGCCGAGGTCGACGTTCACCCGCTCGCGCTGGCCGGCGTCCAGTGACTCCAGGGTCTCGACGAACGCGCCCTGCGCCTTCACGAACTCGGCCGCCTGGTCCTCCGGCGACATCGCGTTCCACCGGTCCCAGACTGCGTGGTTGTCGACCTCTCCGACCTCGATCCCCTCGATGCCCGCGCGGAGCCGGAGCAGCCAGATCTCCGAGCCGCTGCCGAGGTGTGAGAGCACGTCGGCGACGGTCCACTCGGTGGCGCCGCTCGGTCGGGTCAGGTCTTCCGGACCCGCCTCGGCGACCAGCGTCGCGAGCTGGTCGTGGTTGGTGCGCAGGGCAGCGATGGAGGAATCGAGGAGGTTGCTCATGGGTCGGCAACCCCGTCCGGCTCCCGTTTCTTCCTTGCCCCCGACAACCATCGAGCGGGCACTCCATGCACCTCCAGCACGCCGAGCGGGCACTTGATGTACGCCTGGTTACATCGAGTGCCCGCTCGACGTGTTCTGGCGTGCATCCAGTGCCCGGTCACCACTACGCGGACTTGCGGCTCTCCAGGATCCCGTCGGCCAGCCCGTAGGCGACCGTCTCCGTGGCGTCGAGGACGAGGTCGCGGCCGGTGTCCTCGCGCAGCCGCTCCACGCTCTGGCCGGTGTGGCGGGACAGGATCGACTCCATCTCGGCGCGGAGACGGACGATCTCCTTGGCCTGGAGCGCGAGGTCGGGCAGGGCTCCCTGTCCCCCGGTCGACGGCTGGTGCAGCACGACGCGGGCGTGTGGCAGGAGCATCCGGCTGCCCGGCGTACCACCCGCGAGGAGCAGGGACGCGCTGCTGGCGACCTGGCCCACGCACGTGGTGTGCACCGGCGAGCTGACGAACTGCATCGTGTCGTAGATCGCCAGGCTCGCGGTCACCGAGCCACCCGGCGAGTTGAGGTAGAGGTTGATCGGCACCTCCGGCCTCTCGGACTCCAGGTGCAGCAGCTGGGCGATGACCACGTTGGCGACGCCGTCGTCGATCTCGGTGCCGATGTAGATGATCCGGTCGGTGAGCAGCCGGCTGTAGATGTCCACGGCCCGCTCGCCGCGCAGCGTCTTCTCGACCACGCTGGGGATCGTGTAGCTGCTCATCGGCCGACCCCCATTCCGACCCCGAGCCCGACGCGGCGCTCGGGTCGCGCGGGGGTCACGGCGGCGACGTCGCTGAGGATCTGGTCGACGAAGCCGTACTCCTGCGCCTCCTCGGCGGTGAACCAGCGGTCGCGTACGGCGTCGTGCTCGACCTTCTCGACCGGCTGACCGGTGTGCTCGGCGATCAGGCGCATCATCACGTTCTTGGTGTGCTCGAGGTTCTCCGCCTGGATCTCGATGTCGACCGCGGTGCCACCGATCCCGGCCGACCCCTGGTGCATCAGCACCCGCGAGTGCGGCAGCGCGTAGCGCTTCCCCGGTGTCCCCGCCGACAGCAGGAACTGGCCCATGCTGGCGGCCAGTCCCATGGCCAGGGTGCTCACGTCGTTGGGGATCAGCCGCATCGTGTCGTAGATCGCGAGGCCGGCGGAGACCGAGCCGCCCGGGGAGTTGATGTAGAGGCTGATGTCGCTGTGCGGGTCCTCGGCCGAGAGCAGCAGCAGCGCCGCGCACAGCCGGTTGGCGATCGGGTCGTCGACCTCCTGGCCGAGGACGATGATCCGCTGGTGCAGCAGCCGGGCGGTGAGCTGGTCGTCGAGCGAGCCGGTCGGGATCGGATCGGGCATCGGGCGCCTCCTGTTCGTGGTGCCACCAGCCTCCGGCGAGGTCGGGCCGCAATCCAGCGGTTCTGCCGGGGGCGGTTCTGCCCTGGGCAGAAGGGGTTGCCGATACCGCTCCAGCGGCGCATGATTACTTCATTACAGCGTTGCAGAGGAGCGACCATGAGCGCAGATCAAGGACAGATCGCCGGCTGGCTGCAGGGGCGGCTGCCCGACGGCTGGTTCACCGAGGCCGTCGAGGTCACCGTGGACCGCGAGGAGATCATGGTCGTCGGCACGCTGGCGGCGCCCGAGGGGGTCGAGGGCGACGCCGACGGGCCGGAGGCCACCGAGGCCGCCAAGGGACGCATCTCGCGGTTCCGCGAGGAGACCCGGGACGAGCGGATCTCGATCGCCCGGGAGGCCGAGCACCGGTTCGGCAAGAAGGTCGCCTGGGGAGCGCGTTGCGGCCCGACCAAGGCGGTGTTCACCCATCTCGCCGTACCCGTGATGACGCGGCTGCGCCAGCCGGAGCGGGTCGTGCTCGACACGCTGGTGGAGGCCGGGGTCGCCCGCAGCCGCGCGGACGCCCTCGCCTGGTGCGTGCGCCTGGTCGGTGAGCACACCGAGGACTGGCTGACCCAGCTGCGCGAGGCGATGACCAGCGTGCAGAAGCTCCGCGACGAGGGGCCACCGGCAGCCTGACCGTCAGCTCGACCGATGAGTTCCCGCCTCGCGTACGGTCACTAGTGACATGACCCAATACCTGCTGTCCGTTCCGCACGACTCCGACGAGGAGCCGACCATGGAGACCATGGACCCGGCCGAGCTGGAGGCGGCCATGGCTGCCACCGGCGCGATCATCGAGGAGCTGACGTCGTCCGGCGCATTCGTCTTCGCGGGTGGGCTGATGCCGCCCTCGAGCGCGAAGACCGTCGACAACACCGGCGAGGCACTGAGCACCGTCAACGGCCCCTTCGTCGAGGCTCCCGAGTACCTCGGGGGTTTCTGGATCATCGAGGTCGCCGACGAGGAGACCGCCCTCGACTGGGCCGCCAGGGCATCGAAGGCTCTGGGTGGCCCGATCGAGGTCCGGGCCTTCCAGGTCGCGCCGAGCGAGTGAGGCTGCCGACACCCGGGTAGTTCGGACCAACCGGCAGGTGCGCGCGGTGCCCCAGCCCGCGTTCCGGTCCGAACTACGCGACCGTCAGGGTCAGCCCGACGGCGGGATCCTGCGCAGGGCGCGCAACGCGGTGTCCCACTCCGGGTTGGACCAGAAGTAGCTGTGCTTCTGCAGCGCGTGGACCGGGGCCTTCTGCTCCGGGTCGACGCGCGGCACGGGGTCGCGGAGCAGCCAGTCGGCGCCGTGGCGGACCGTCGCGTAGGGACCCTCGGGGCTGCGCTCCTGCGCAGGGGCTCCGGCGTCCGGGAAGCCCTGGCTCGTGCCGTCCGTCGTGTGGTTCCACGAGAGCACCGGGCCGGCCAGCGGGTCGGTCTCCCGGTAGAGGTTGATCCACGACCCGTCGAGCCGCTTGTAGAGGTAGTCGATGCCCGCGTAGTTGACGTACAGCGGGAAGGCCCGCGGGAAGATCACCCGCAGCTGTGACCCGAAGGTCAGGAAGCTGACGCGACGGCACTCCTCGTCGGTCAGCAGGTTCAGGGCGGCAAAGCTGATCAGGCTCCCCTGGCTGTGCCCGCAGACCACGACCTGGCGACGGTCCGTCGGGCCGAGTGCCGCGAGGTGGTCCCGGATCCGCTGGGCCAGGTCGCGGACGACCCGCATCGAGTACGGCTCCGGGATGAAGGGGTGGACGGCGTGCGGCCAGAACGCGACGACGTCCCAGATGATGTTCACGCCGCGGCGGAGGTTCGTGCTGCGCAGCGCTCCTCGGGACAGGGCGACCATCCCGCCGATCAGTCCGAGGAGCAGCCAGGTGCCGATCTGCCACCAGGCCGCGTCCCACGCCGGCATGCCGGAGGTGCGGTAGGCGAGCAGCGGGATGTCGACGATGCCGAACTGGTGCAACGCCATCGCCAGCGTCAGCACGCTCGCCGCCACGACGACGGTCCAGATGATCGCCTGTACGGCGTTCTTCAGCTGGGCGACCCAGATCGCCGACGCCAGTGCTCGCCGCCAGACCCTCAGCCGCGGCTCCGGGAACGGCGACGGGTCCGGGAGTCCTCGACGAGCCCGCCGCGCGAGCTCCGAGCCGCTCCGGAAGCGCTGCACGCCCAGCAGCAGCCCGATGCCGAGCACCGGGATCACACCGATCCCGAAGGCGTAGGCGACACTCTTGAGCACCTCGGTGGTGAGCGTGGCGCCCCCCGCGCCGCTGTTCGTGCGCGCCAGCAGGGTGGAGACACCCAGCACCAGGGCCGCGGAGTACCCGACTCCGAGGAACAGTCCCAGCGCGGCGACCGGCACCGCCGCGCACCGGTGGCTGTAGGGCCGGAAGTGCCACCACGGGGTGCCGGGTGTGCCGCTCTGCGGCCGCGAGAGGAAGGCGAGCGCGACGACGGCCACGGTGAGTCCGACCACGCACACGCCCGAGAGCACCAGCAACCACGAGGCCGCCTCGTCGAACTTCTCCGCGCTCCACTCGGGGCCGCGCCGCAGGCGTGGGTCGCCGGACGTGGGACGGATCCCCTGGATGGCGAAGGCCGCGACGACGAGCACGAGGAACCCGAACCCCACGACGAGGTGGGTCAGTACGGCGGCAACAGCGTGCCACCGTGCCCTCGGCTTGGCGGTCGTCATGGCGGTGGTCGCGGCGCCCTCCTTGTCGCCCAGCAGCGCGATCACCACCAGCACCACGCCGATCACGGTCACGGCCACCGCCCACGCCCACCGGACGTCGGCCACGCTGGTGGCCAGGAACGCGGGTACGGCGAACCCCGCCGCCACGTGCAGTCCCCGCAGCGTCAAGGTGTCCGGATCCCCGGTGTAGAAGTCGTCGCTCGCGAACGGGCTGAACGGCGCTCCTCGCACCGACGACGCCGAGGTGTCCACCGAGGTCGCCGCCGGCGGCCTGGGTGTGGCCGGGAGCGGCGGGTCCGTCGACCTGCCGACCTCCCGGTTGAACAGGGACAGGAACCACGCGCGCCCGCCGAGTGCGGCGACGAACACCCCCGCGGCCAGGGTGGCCACCAGCGGGGCCACCGACACCACCCACGCGGGCGCCCAGCTCTGCGTCCCCAACCACCGCACCGCCACGACGTCGATCAGCGTCATGCTCACCGCGAGGGAGAGCAGCATCGTGAGCAGGACGCCGATGAGGCGCAGGAACCCGAGGGCCACGCTCCTGGCCCGCACGGCCCGAGGCTCCTCCTTCTCCTCCCCCTGGCTGGTCGAGATCAGCCTGGGCCCGGGCAGCATGAACGCGGCGAGGTTGACCAGCCCGATCGGCAGCAGCGTCAGCCAGAGCGCCTGGATCCACGAGCCGGAGGTGTAGCGGCCCCAGTGGAACCCCTCGACCGCCTGGCCGTCGGGACCCGTGAGGACCACGTGGTCCGCGTCGGTGGCCCGGAAGAAGCGTGACCTGGCATCGCCGTCGACCTGCACGACGTGCGGCCGGTCGAGCAGGTCCTCGGGCGGCGTACCGCTCACGCCGTGGATACGCAGCTCGACCCAGGGGTCCACCCGCTCATCTTGAGGGGTACGACGGCGGGATCAGGTGCTCGACACCCCGCCCCGGAGCAGGGAGTGCATGACCTGGCGCGCGTCGTCGAGGGCGTACGCCGACCCGCCTGCCGTCAGCTCGACGATGGCCCCCTCATGCACCAGCGCGAGCCGTCTCGCCAGCGACCCGTCGTCGTCCCGGACGTCACCCGCGGCGAGCAGGCGCCCGTAGAGGTCGCGCATCCACTGCTTCTCGGCGCGGACGACGGCCGTGGCGCGCTCAGAGGACGTGGAGAGCTCGGCGTAGGCGTTGACGAAGCCACACCCGCGCTCGGCCGCCTCGAGCCACGACTCGAGGGCGTCGAGCACGGCGGCCGCCCGATCGGCCGCGCTGCCCTCGACGCCGGCGAGGTGCTCGGTCACGTGGGACTGCCAGCGCCGCGCTCGTGCCTCGAGGTAGGCCACGATGAGCCCGTCCTTGGACCCGAAACGGTCGTAGATCGTCTTCTTCGTGGTGCCGGCGCGCTCGGCCACCAGGTCCATCCCCACGCTCGTGATCCCCCGGCTGTAGTAGAGGTCACTCGCGGCGTCGAGGATGCGGCGCGCAGCGGGGGTCAGGGCCGGCTCGTGAGTCGTCGTGCTCATCGGTCACACCTCCGAAGGTAGATTGAGAGTATACCGACCGGTGTGTTTACCTGTCCAGATGCCTCTCCCCCACCTGCTCCGCTCCCCGCTCGTCGCCGATGCGGCGCTGGTCGTCACGTGGAGCTCGGGCTTCGTCGGGGCCGAGCTCTCCGCCCGCGCCGGTGCCGACACCCTGACGCTGCTCACGTGGCGGTTCGTCCCGCTCGCACTCGTCCTGGTGCTGGCCTACCGGGCAGCACGGCTGCCCTGGCCCACGCGCCGGGCCTGGCGGCGTCAGGTCGTGGTCGGCCTGCTGTGCCAGCCGGCGTACCTGGTGCTGGTCTTCGAGGGCGTCGCCCAGGGGGTCTCCGGGGGGACGGCCGCCCTGATCGCCGCCCTGCAGCCCCTGCTCGTCGCCACCGTGGCCGGTCGCCTCCTCGGCGAGGTCATCACCAGGTGGATGTGGACCGGCATGGTCCTCGGCCTGGTCGGCGTGGCGGTCGTCGTCTCCGGAGGCCTCTCGGTGTCGAACGCGCCGTGGTGGGCCTATCTGCTGCCCGTGGCCGGGATGTCGTGCCTGACGGTCGGCACCGTGCTCGAGCGTCGACTGCCCGCCGACGGACTGTTCCCGACGATCATGATGCAAGGAGTCGTCACCGCGGTCGCGCTCCTGGTGCTGTCGGCGTGCTTCGATCCGCCCGCCGTGCCGAGCGCACCGGACTTCTGGGTGGCGGTCGTCTGGTCGGTGGTGCTCGCGAGCCTCGGCGGCTACGTGATGTACGTGCACGTGACCCAGACGCAGGGCGCCATGGTGGCGAGCACCCTGCTGTACCTCACACCTCCCACGACCATGGTCTGGGTGTGGGTGATGTTCGGCGTACCTGTCACGCCGGCGCAGGTGGCGGGGCTGGGCATCGCCGCCCTCGGGGTCGGCCTCGTGCTGCGTGGTCGACGGGCGCCGATGCCGGCTCCGGCGCCGAGCCTCAGGCGTACTTCACGGGCAGGTGCTTGATCCCGTTGATCCAGCCGTGGCGCAGTCGTACGGCGTCGCCGGTGCGCTCGATGTCGGGGATCCGGTCGGCGATGGCGTTGAACATCACATCGACCTCGAGGCGGGCGAGGTTGGCGCCGATGCAGTAGTGCGCGCCGTGGCCGCCGAAGGCGAGGTGCGGGTTGGGGTCGCGCAGCACGTTGAACGAGCTCGGGTCGTCGAAGACCTCGTCGTCGTTGTTGCCGCTGGCGTAGAACAGGCCGACCCGCTGGCCCTTCTTGACCAGCTGGTCGCCGACCATCACGTCGTTGAGGGCAGTGCGCTGGAAGACGGTCACGGGCGTGCCCCAGCGGATGACCTCGTCGGTCGCCGACTTGGGCCGCTCCTTCTTGAACAGCTCCCACTGCTCGGGGTTGTCGAAGAACGCCTTCATGCCGTGGGTGATCGCGTTGCGCGTGGTCTCGTTGCCGGCCACAGCGAGCATGATCACGAAGTAGCCGAACTCGTCCTCGTTCAGCGGCTCGCCGTCGACATCGCCCTGGACGAGCTTGGTGATGAGGTCGTCGCGCGGGTTCTGCTTGCGGTCGGCTGCCATCTCCATGGCGTAGCCGAGGATCTCGGCGGCGGCCACGTCGGGCTGTCCGCCGTACTCCGGGTCGTCGCCGGCGAGCATCTGGTTGGACCAGTCGAAGAGCTTGCGGCGGTCCTCGAACGGTACGCCGAGAAGGTCCGCGATCGCCTGGAGCGGGAGCTCGGCCGCCACGTCCTCGACGAAGTCGCCCTCGCCCTTGGCCAGGGCGTCGTCGATGATCTTGTTGGCCCGGGTGATCAGCACGTCGTGGAGCGCACCGATGGAGCGAGGGGTGAAGCCGCGGCTGATCAGCTGGCGCGTCTTGGTGTGGATCGGCGGGTCCTGGTTGATCAGCATGATCTGCTGCAGCTCGACCTGGTCGCGCGTCATGTCCGGGCTGAACCGGATGATCGCGCCGTTCTCGCGGCTGGAGAAGTCCTTGCTGTTCTTGGAGACCGCGGCGACGTCGGCGTGCCGGCTCACCGCCCAGTAGCCGTCGTCGAGGAAGCCGGCACTGGCCCCCTCGGTCTGCGCGACCCACCACACCGGGGCCGTCTTGCGCAGCTCCATGAACTCCTTGAGCGGGATGGACTCCTCGCACAGGAAAGGGTCGGTCGGGTCGAACCCGGTGGGCACGGCAGGTGAAGCGGTCACAGCGCAATCCTCCACGAAATCTGAAACACGTTCTAGTAGTGATCGTTACATACTCTCGGTTTGTTTAGGAAGAGCGGACGGCAGGATTCTGGCGTGGCGTTGCCGAAAATAAGAACGTGTTCTAGTTTTGTCCCATGGGAAACCCCGTGATCATCGACGCCGTCCGCACCCCCCTCGGCAAGCGCAACGGCGGGCTCGCCGGCGTCCACCCCGGTGAGCTGCTCGGCTTCGTCCAGCGCGAGGTGCTGAAGCGTTCCGGGGTCGACCCCGAGCTCGTCGAGCAGGTCGTCGGCGGCTGCGTGACGCAGGCCGGCGAGCAGTCCAACGACATGGTGCGTCGCGCGTGGCTGCACGCCGGCCTCCCCCAGCCCACCGGGGCCACCACCATCGACGCCCAGTGCGGCTCCGGCCAGCAGGCGGCGCACCTGGTCAGCGACATGATCAAGGCCGGGACGATCCAGGTCGGCATCGCGTGCGGCGTGGAGTCGATGAGCCGGATCCCGCTCGGCGCCAACGTCCCGCCCGGCGCGGGTGACCCGCGGCCCGAGTCGTGGACCATCGACATGCCCAACCAGTTCGAGGGGGCCGACCGGATCGCGCGCAACCGCGGGCTCGGCCGGGAGGACCTCGAGGCGTGGGGCTTCGAGTCGCAGCGCAAGGCCCGCGCCGCGGTCGACGAGGGCCGCTTCGAGCGCGAGACAGCGCCGCTGGAGGCCCCGGTCATCGACAAGGAGAGCGGCAAGCCGACCGGCGAGACCCGCGTCGTCTCCGTCGACGAGGGGCTGCGCGACACCACGATGGAGGGACTCGCGGGACTCCGGTCGGTGCTTCCGGACGGGCTGCACACGGCGGGTACGTCGTCGCAGATCAGCGACGGCGCCTCGGCGGTGCTGATCATGGACCTCGAGGTGGCCGAGTCGCTCGGGCTGACCCCGCGGGCCCGGATCGTCGACCACGCGCTGGTCGGGTCCGATCCGTACTACCACCTCGACGGGCCGATCGACGCGACGCGACGGTTGCTCGATCGCACGGGGTTCACCCTCGACGACTTCGACCTGTTCGAGGTCAACGAGGCGTTTGCGTCCGTCGTACTCTCCTGGGCGCAGCAGACCGGCGCTCCGCTCGAGAAGACCAACGTGAACGGCGGGGCGATCGCGCTCGGCCACCCGGTCGGCTCCACCGGCACCCGGCTGATCACGACTGCCCTGCACGAGCTGGAGCGGATCGACGCGACCCGGGCGTTCATCTCGATGTGCGCCGGCGGGGCGATGGCCACCGGAACGGTGATCGAGAGGATCTAGTCCCGGCGTTCTAGTCTCGGGCCCATGTTCACGTGGACCGACGACCAGCTGGCCATCCGCGACGCCGTCCGGGACTTCGTGGACCGCGAGATCCGTCCGCACCAGGACGAGCTCGAGCACGGCGACCTGCCGCCGTACGACCTGATCCGGAAGTTCTTCTCGACCTTCGGTCTCGACCAGATGGCGGCTGACAGCTTCGACCGGTCGGTCTCCTCGTCGCTCGTCGTCGTCTTCGTCCTCGGGCTCGGGTGAGGGCATGGACCCCGCGCTCGCCGTACTCCCCCAGATCGAGCTGGTGAAGGTGTCCATGGGCATCCCCGCCGCGATCGGCGTCTCGATCGGACTGGCCGCCGGCACGATCAACGCCAACGGCACCGTCGAGCAGCGCAAGCGCTGGGCGCGTGACCTGATGACCTTCGAGAAGGTCGGCGCCTGGGCCATCACCGAGCCGGACGCCGGCTCCGACGCCTTCGGCGGCATGCGTACGACGGTCAAGCCCGATGGTGACGAGTTCGTGCTCACCGGCCAGAAGACGTTCATCACCAACGGCCCGTACGCCGACACGCTCGTCGTCTACGCGAAGCTCGACGACGGCTCGGGACTCGACCGCCGCGACCAGCCGGTGCTGACCTTCGTGCTCGACAGCGGCATGGACGGGCTCGAGCAGTCCAAGCCGCTGAAGAAGATGGGGATGAACTCCTCCCCCACCGGCCAGCTGTTCTTCGACCAGATCCGCCTCGGCCGCGACCGGCTGCTCGAGGGACGACCCGGGTCGGACGGCCGCGAGTCCGCCCGCTCCAACTTCCTGGTCGAACGCGTCGGCATCGCCACCCTCTCGCTCGGCGTGATCGAGGAGTGCCTGCGCCTGTGCGTCGACTACGCCAAGCAGCGCATGCTGTGGGGCAAGCCGATCGGCGAGCTCCAGCTGATCCAGCTCAAGCTCGCGGAGATGGAGGTCGCCCGGATCAACGTGCAGAACATGGTCTTCAAGGGCATCGCCGCCCGCCGGGGCGAGGTCGATCTCGACCTGGCCGAGGCCTCCGCGATGAAGCTCTACGCCTCCAAGGCCGCCACCGACGTCGCCATGGAAGCCGTCCAGCTCTTCGGCGGCAACGGCTACATGGCCGAGTACCGCGTCGAACAGCTCGCCCGGGACGCCAAGAGCCTGATGATCTACGCCGGCTCCAACGAGGTCCAGGTGACCCACGTGGCGAAGGGGCTGCTGCGGCGGTAGGTGGGGCTGCCGGTTTCACAACCCCGGTAGTTAAACCGACAGCATGTTCGGAATGCTTCGGGCACAACGTGACAGTTTTCGTATGACGAGTCGCCGTCTCATGTCCACAAGCACTCGCGCGAGCACGCGTTCCACAGGCACCGGGTTGCCTGTCGCCAGGTGATCCCGAGTCGCCCACGCTCTTCGTCATGGACGAGCTCGGTGAACTTCATGACGACCATGTGTTTCTGCGTCGCGACGCACTCGAGTTCGGCTATGAGGACCGGGACCTTCGGGCGGCGATGCGCGATGGGGTGATCAGTCGGATCCGCCACGGCGCGTATGTGGCCCGGGCGATCTGGGGTGCCGCAGACTCGCTCGAACAGCATCGACTCCGGTCACATGCCGTACTTCGGTCGCACAAGACCGAGCTAGCCCTGAGCCACACCAGCGCTGCTGTGGAACATGGACTCCGGCTTCACAAACCAGACCTGGACAAGATCCACGTCGTGGCACTGCACACGGCGTTGGCACGGACAACACCGGACGTCGTCTATCACCGCATGCCCGTCCGAGACGCAGAGCTGCGCTTGGGGCTTGACGGGGTCCTTGCGGTCGACCCGCTTCGTGCTGCTCTCGAGACGGCGTCGCTCAGCAGCGTCGCGTCTGGCCTGGTCATCCTTGACGGGGTTGTCGACCAGAACCTCGCCACGATGGACGAGCTCCACGTGGCTCGTGAGCGCTACCGCGGACCAGGCTCCCGCAAGCTCCAGATCACAGCTCGGCTCGTCCGACCGGGTGCCGAGTCGATGGGAGAGTCGCTTGGCCGGCATCTCTGCTGGCGCCAGCACCTACCCGAGCCGCGGCTGCAGTTCGAGGTGTACGACGGGAACGGCGTGTTGGTCGGCCGCGTCGACTACGCCTGGCCGGAGTACGGGCTCCTCGGGGAGTTCGACGGGCTGGTGAAGTACCACCGCTTCCGTCGTCCTGGGGAGAGCATCGAGCAAGCGGTCATACGCGAGAAGCAACGGGAGGACCTGCTGCGGGAGATCACCGGATGGCTGATGATCAGGCTGATCTGGGCCGACCTCTATCGCCCGATCGTGACTGCTGCCCGGATCCGCGATCAGCTGACCCGGGGCCGTGCGTTGCTCGCCGGATGACGCCGTCATACGAAAACAGGCAGGTTGCTACCGAAGTTTTCCGAACATCGTGCCGGTTTAACAACGCCGGTTGTTAAACCGCAGCCCCTACAGCAGCCCCACCAACCCCCGCACCCGCCGCAGGGCGAGGCTGGCGCCGGCGCGGACGGTCGCGGGGGCGTGCAGCTCGTCGAGGACGGGGGCGCGCATCCGGGTCCAGTCCGGGTCGCTGGGCAGGGGGGACTCGGCGTGGGTACCGACCGGCGAGAAGCAGCGGGCCATCGCCTCGCGCACGCCGAGCAGGGCGACGCCGTCCTTCGGCACCCAGGTCTCCCCTGGCCGGCAGACCATGTCGTGGCGCAGGCTCTCGATCAGCGCGCTCACGGTCCAGAACGGCGCGGCGCACATGGCGGCGGCGCCCAGGCTGACCAGCGGCGGAGGCAGCGGAAGAGTGGGCACCCGCACCCGGAGCAGGCCGGCCGCGCGGGCGGACTCGGCGAGCAGGCGGGAGTACGGCAGGACGCTGGGGCCGCCGATGTCGACCGCCCCCGTCAGGTGCTCGTCCTCGAAGGCCTCCACCATCGCGCGCAGCACGTCGCTGACGGCGATCGGCTGGACCCGGTGCTCGAGCCAGCTCGGCACGGGCTGCACGAGGAGCAGGGTCGCGAGCTGGCGGATCACCTCGAACGACGTCGAGCCGGCGCCGATGACCACACCGGCGCGCAGCGACAGCACCGAGCACTTCTCGCTGTCGGCCTCGGCGAGGATCTGCTCCACCTCGAGGCGCGAGGAGATGTGCCGCGACAGCTCGTCCGTGGGCTCGTCGGGGACCAGACCGGAGAGATACACCAGCCGGCGTACGCCGAGCTCGCGCACGGCGTCTCGCACCACGTCGGCACCGGCACGGTCGCGGTCGGCGAACCCGCGGACGTTGAGCGAGTGCACCAGGTAGCAGACCCCGTCGACGCCCTCGACCGCCTCGCGGACGGCCGTGTCGTCGGTGACGTCGCACCGCGCCCACTCGACGTCGCGTCCCCAGGTGAAGCGGCCGGGGTCCGGCGGGGACGAGGACGCAGCCACGACCTCGTGGCCCGCATCGAGCAGCGCCGGCACGAGGCGCGAGCCGACGTACCCCGTGGCCCCCAGGACCAGGATCCGCACGGTCACTCCCCCAGGTGCTTGAGCAGGTTGTGGGCGAAGCGACGGCCCATCGCGGCCATCACGCCCTTCATCGTCCCCTCGACCGCACGTCGCGTCGCCTTCGGGAACGGGAGGTCGACGGTCACGCCGAGGTCGATCGCGACCCGGCAGCCCGAGCCGTCCTCCTCGAGGAGGTACTCCCCCTCGACGCCACTCTTCTCGTCGGGCCGCTCGGGGTCGTGCGTGAACCCGATCCGGTGCGGCTCCTCGAAGGTCATCACCTCGGTGAAGGTGGTGCCGATGGACTTGCCGAGCACGGGCACCTTGGCCACGTTCCACGTCCAGCGGTCACCGTCGACGTCGATGCGGTGCAGGTACGGCGTCAGCTTGGGGAGCAGCTCGGGATCGGTCAGCGCTGCCCAGACGTCCTTGCGGGAGGACTTGAGCGTGGCCGCCGACTGGGTGCTCGCGGTGAAGCGGGTCATGCGTCTCCTCGTCGTCGCCCGAGGGCCGGGCGCGTGGGTGGCCGTCGTCTGCCTTCAACCTAGCGGGGACCCCGTTCCCGATCAGGGGCGGATTCACGCACCCGCGACCTAGGCTGTGCCCACCATCACAGTCGGGAGGTCGCCAGCCGACCATCGCGTGGGTTCTCATCTGGGTCGCCGTGTTCGCCGTCATCGCCTTCTTCGCCGTGCGCGAGATCCGGGCCAAGCGCCACGGGCCCGGCGAGTTCGACCGGCTCCGCCACCAGGCAACCGCCGAGGCGGACATGCGTGCCCACACCCAGGGCCCCAACGGCTTCGGCCAGGGATACCTGGGCTGAGGCTCAGGTCCCGTAGACCGGGTCCGGCACCGCTGCCCGCCCGATCAGCTCGCGTACGGCGGCGCCCACCTCGTCGGCCTGCCACCGTCGTCCGATGTCCTGACGCGGACCGTGGCGCCAGCCCTCCTCGACGCAGATCTGACCGCCCTCGATCTCGATCACGCGACCGCTGACGTCGCAGTCCTCGGAGGCCAGCCACGCCACGACCGGGGAGTTGTTCGCGGGGTCCATCGCGTCGAAGGCGTCCTCCCCCTCCCCATCAGCAGGGCCGGCCATCATCTCGGGGAAGGCGCCCTCGGTCATCCGGGTCCGCGCCACCGGCGCGATCGCGTTGACGTTCACCCCGTAGCGACCCAGCTCGGCCGCCGCCACCAGGGTCATCCCGGCGATGCCCGCCTTGGCCGCGGAGTAGGTCGTCTGCCCGATCGAGCCCTGCATCCCCGCGCCCGACGAGGTGTTGACGACCCGGGCGGCGCGCTGGCGGCCCTCCTTGGCCTCGCTGCGCCACCAGGCACCCGCATGCCGGAGCGGCGCGAAGTGACCCTTGAGGTGCACCCGGATGACGGCGTCCCACTCCTCCTCGGAGGTGTTCACCAGCATCCGGTCGCGCACGAACCCTGCGTTGTTGACCAGGATGTCGAGTCCCCCGAACGCGTCGATGGCCTGCTGCACCATCGCGGCCGCCTGCTCGAAGTCCGCGACGTCCGCACCGTTGGCGACCGCCGCCCCGCCCAGCGCCTCGATCTCGGCGACGACCTCGTGCGCCACCTCGGAGGCCGCTCCCTCGCCGGAGCCCGAGGTGCCGAGGTCGTTGACGACGACCTTGGCGCCCTGACGCGCGAGCTCGAGGGCGTGCGCGCGGCCGATGCCACGCCCCGCTCCGGTGACGATCGCGATGCGACCTTCGAGGATGCCGGTCACTGGTGCTCCTTCTGGACGACGTGCAGGAAGATGGGCGGCTCGCCGCCGCCGTGGCACTCCACGGAGGCGCCGGAGACGTAGCTGGCCAGGTCCGAGGCGAGGAACGCCACGACCTGGCCCACCTCGGCGGGCTCGGCCATCCGGCCGAGCGGGATCGTGTCCTCGATGGCGCGCACCGTCGCGTCGCCGCCGTAGTGGTCGGCCGTCTGCTCGGTGCGGCAGAGCCCGACGTCGACGGTGTTGACCCGGACCTTGGGCCCCCACTCGACGGCCAGCGACCGCGTCAGGCTGTCCACGCCGGCCTTGGCAGCGCCGTACGCCGCGGTGCCCGGTGACGGGCGCAGCGCCGAGACCGAGGAGATGTTCACGATGACGCCGCTGCCCTGACGCTGCATCACGGCGTTCGCGGCCTGCGCGACCAGCAGGGGCGCCGTCAGGTTGAGGCCGAGGATCTTGTCGAGGAAGCGAGGGCGAGGCGTCCGCGGCGAGGGCGTACGGCGACCCGCCGGCGTTGTTGACCACGACGTCCAGCCGACCGTGCTCCTCGACGATGCCGTCGACGAGTGCCGTGACGGCGTCGGGATCGCGTACGTCGCACTGCACGTGCGTCGTGCCCGGCGCCGGGTCGGAGACCGCCGAGCGGGCGCAGGTCACGACCGAGGCGCCGGCCTCGACCAGCACGGCCGCGATGCCCGCACCGATGCCCTGGCTGCCGCCCGTGACGAGGGCGACACGGCCGGTCAGGTCCACGGAGAGGGTCACCGGTGTAGAGTACCAAGCAAATGCTTGGTTGTGCGACGGAGGACGGGCCATGGGTGTGACATCCACGCTCCACGACGACGGTGTCCGCGTGGTCACGGTGGACTACCCGCCGGTGAACGCGCTGCCGGTGCAGGGCTGGTACGACCTCGCGGATGCGCTCGACGAGGCAAGCCGGGACATGGCCACGCACGTGGTGGTGCTGCGCGCCGAGGGCAAGGGCTTCAACGCCGGCGTCGACATCAAGGAGATGCAGCACACCGAGGGCTTCGACGCGCTGATCGGGGCCAACCGCGGGTGCTTCGCGGCCTTCCGTGCGGTCTACGAGTGCGCCGTGCCCGTCATCGCTGCCGTCAACGGGTTCTGTGTCGGTGGCGGCGTGGGGCTGGTCGGCAACGCCGACTGCATCGTCGCCAGCGACGACGCCTTCTTCGGCATCCCCGAGGTCGACCGCGGTGCCCTGGGCGCAGCGACGCACCTGGCCCGGATGGTCCCGCCGCACCTGATGCGCACGCTCTACTTCACCGGCCGCAACATCGCCGCGACGGACCTCGTCCAGCACGGCTCGGTGCTCGAGGTGGTCCCCCGCGAGGACCTCGACGAGGCCGCGCTCGTGGTCGCGCGCGAGATCGCCCGCAAGGACACCCGGGTGATCCGGATGGCCAAGGAGGCCCTCAACGGGATCGACCCGATCGACGTCAACAAGAGCTACCGGTTCGAGCAGGGCTTCACGATGGAGCTCAACCTCGCCGGCGTCTCCGACGAGCTGCGCGATGACTTCGCGGGCACGGACAAGTCCGGCCAGAACAAGCAGAGGAAAGCAGAGTGAGCATGCCCAGCAAGGTGATGTCCGCCCAGGACGTCATCGGTCGCATCGAGGACGGCATGACCGTCGGGATCGGCGGGTGGGGGTCGCGCCGCAAGCCGATGGCCCTGGTCCGCGAGATCCTGCGCAGCGACCTCGAGGACCTCACGATCGTGTCGTACGCCGGCCCGGACGTCGGCCTGCTCCTCCAGTCCGGCAAGGCGAGCAAGGTCGTGTTCGCGTTCGCGACACTCGACTCGATCCCGCTCGAGCCGCTGTTCTCCCGCGCCCGCCAGGAGGCCACCGCGTCCTTCCGGGAGTGGGACGAGGGCATGTTCCAGACCGGGCTCCGCGCCGCCGCCCAACGAGTGCCGTTCCTGCCGATGCGAGCGGGCCTCGGCTCCGCCGTCCTCGACAACGACCCGACGTTGAAGACGGTGGTGTCCCCCTACGCCGACGGCGAGGAGCTGGTCGCCGTACCCGCTCTCGAGCTCGACGTCGCCCTGGTGCACATGAACCGCGCCGACCAGTTCGGCAACGCGCAGTACCTCGGCCCGGACCCCTACTTCGACGACCTGTTCTGCATGGCAGCCAAGGAGGCCTACGTCTCGACCGAGCAGATCGTCGACACCGCCGGCATGACCGTCGACGCGGCCATCCAGACCATGCTGATCAACCGCACGATGGTCGCCGGTGTCGTCGAGACGCCCCACGGGGCGCACTTCACGACCTGCACCCCGACCTACGAGCGCGACGAGAAGTTCCAGAAGGCCTATGCCGCTGCGGCGAAGACGCCCGAGGACTGGGCGGCCTTCGAGGAACGCTTCCTGTCCGGCAGCGAGCAGGACTACCAGGACGCAGTCGCTGCGTTTGCGAAGGAGGAGGCATGAGCGAGGTCTCCCGGGCGGAGTACTGCGCCGTCGCGATCGCGGACTGCTTCGCCGACGACGGCGAGATCATGGGCAGCCCGATGGGCCTGCTCCCGAGCCTCGGCGCCCGTCTCGCCAAGCTCACCTCGAACCCCCTGCTGATGATCACCGACGGGGAGTCCCGGATCCTCCAGGGCGCTCCCCCGCTCGGCGTGACGCAGGACGTCGTCGAGGGTTGGATGCCCTTCCGGCTCGTGCTCGAGTCGGTCGTCCCGTTCGGCAAGCGCCACGTGATGATGGGCGCCACCCAGGTCGACCGCGAGGGCAACCAGAACATCTCCGCGATCGGCGACTGGGCGAAGCCGAAGCGTCAGCTGCTCGGCGTGCGCGGCGCCCCCGGCAACACCGTGAACAACAAGACCTCCTACTGGGTGCCGAAGCACTCGAGCCGGGTCTTCGTGGAGCAGGTCGACATCGTCTCCGGCGTGGGCCGCACGCGTGCCGAGGCCGCCGGTCCTGCCGCGACGCGCTTCCACCAGGTGCACCGCGTGGTCAGCGACCTCGGCGTCTTCGACTTCGGCGGTCCCGGCCACACGATGCAGTTCGTCTCGGTGCACCCCGGGGTCACCGTCGCGGACGTGCAGGCCGCGTCCTCCTTCGAGATCGCTCTACCGTCGGGTGACGGCGACGTTCCCGAGACCCGCGAGCCCGTCCCCCGGCGAGCTGATGCTGATCCGCGAGATGCTCGACCCGAAGAGCCTGCGCGACCGCGAGGTGCCTCCGGTGGAGGCGAAGCAGTGATCGACCAGCTGCTCCGCACACCGCTCACCGAGCTGGCCGGCGTACGCCACCCCGTCGTCCAGACCGGCATGGGCTGGGTCGCCGGCCCGCGCCTCGTCGTCGGTACGGCGAACGCGGGCGGGCTCGGCATCCTGGCCAGCGCCACGATGACGTACGACGAGCTCGAGCGCGCCATCCTCGAGGTCAAGAGCCGCACCGACCAGCCCTTCGGGGTCAACCTGCGCGCCGACGCCGGCGACGCACCCGATCGCGTCGACCTGCTGATCAAGCACGGCGTCAAGGTCGCGTCCTTCGCCCTGGCTCCGAAGAAGGAGCTGATCGCCAAGCTCAAGGACCACGGGCTTGTCGTGATGCCCAGCGTCGGGCTGGCTCGCCATGCCGAGAAGGTCGCGGGCTGGGGAGCCGACGCGGTGATGATCCAGGGCGGCGAGGGCGGTGGCCACACCGGCACCGTCCCCACGACCCTGCTGCTGCCGACCGTGCTCGACGCGGTCGACATCCCGGTCGTCGCCGCCGGCGGCTTCTTCGACGGACGTGGCCTGGCCGCCGCCCTCTCCTACGGCGCGGCCGGCATCGGGATGGGCACCCGCTTCCTGCTCACCCAGGACTCGACCGTCCCTGATGCCGTCAAGCAGCGCTACCTCCAGGCCGACCTCAACGGCACGGTGGTGACCGCGAAGGTGGACGGCATGCCGCACCGGATGCTGCGCACCGACCTGGTCGAGGAGGTCGAGGAGTCCAGCGCGGTCAGGCGACTCGCTCCCACGCTGCGCCGCACGCTGGAGTTCAAGAAGATGAGCGAGATGTCGTGGCGCCAGCTGCTCGCCGATGGCCGCGCGATGCGCAAGGAGCAGGGTCGCTCGCTCGCGCAGATGACCCTCGCGGCGAACACCCCGATGATGCTCAAGGCCGGCCTGGTCGAGGGCGACACCTCCGCTGGGGTGCTGGCCAGCGGCCAGGTCGTCGGTGTCATCGACGACCTGCCGACCTGCGAGCAGCTGCTCGACCGGGTCGTCACCGAGGCGGCCGAGTGCCTGCGTCGTACGTCGACCCTGCTGGCCTGACTACCGCGTCTGGAACGCGAGCTCGCGCCCCATCGCGCGATAGCGCAGCCGCTCGTTCACCGCGATCATGTGGTCGTTGCTCTCGGCGTTCCAGGTGTCGATCGACTCGATCTGCGGCTCGGCCTCCGACAGCCAGCGCATCAGCTCGGCCTTGAGCAGCAGCCCCAGCCGGTGGCCGCGGTGGCTGCCCATCACGGCGGTGTCGTGCTGGTGGGCGATGGTCGGGGTCTCCTCGTCGACGACCACCACGGTGTGACCGGCCGGCTCCCCGGTGGCCCGGTGTCGGGCCAGGATCCGGTAGAGCCGGTGGCCCGAGTCGATCGAGGCGGTCTCGTAGTGGCGGATCCGCTCGACGGGGAACACCTCGTCCTCGATGTCGAGGTCGTCGAGGGGTGCGTCGTTGATCGCAGCGGTGATGGCCGAGACAGCGGGCAGGAGCTCCTCCGGAGTGCGACCCAGCACCCGGACCAGCTCGTAGTCCGAGGCGTACGGCGCGGCCTCGGCGACCGCCTGCTCGACGAAGCCGGCGGGGAGCTCGTGCGGTCGCAGGACGCGGTGGATCTCCTGCGAGGCCAGCTCGAACCCGTGCCGGGCGGCGAAACCTCGCGTGGCCTCCGACTCCCACCAGGCGCCGCCGAACTTGGTGCGCCCGGCTTCGCGGGACATCTCCAGCACCCGCGCCAGCAGCGCGGATCCGTGGCCCTGTCGACGGTGGTCCGGGTGGACGACGAGGTAGAACCAGGCCACGTCGCGGTTGTCCCACTCGCCGAGCTCGACGTCGGCCATCGCGACCGGCTCACCGTCGAACCGCGCGAGCAGGTGGCGCTCCGGGCTCATGTCCCAGCCGTAGCGCAGGTCCATCGCGTGGCGGAGCGGCGTCCGCTGCGGCAGGAACGGGGCGTCCACGGCGTTGGCCGCGTTGAGGACGGTCCGGCTGCCCTCGACCGCGTCGACGTCGTCGGCGGCGTACTCCTCGAAGCGGAGCGCGTGCTGCACCTGCATGTCCACAGGGTGCGCCGCGGCCGGACCGCTGTCGAACGAATAAACCGCTTGCACGACCGCGAGGTGGTCGCGGAAGATGGGATCGACGACACCCAGTGCTCCGGCACGTGATCGAGAGGAGGAGCCGACATGTCCACGACTGTCACTGGCCTGTCCGCAGACCACCTCTCTCACACCGGAGCACCAGATGCACTCCTCGCAGGACGCCCCTGCCACCGCGCACGACCCTGATCTCGACCCCACCTTCGTCTTCGACTTCCGGTCCTACGACGAACCCGACGCCGACAACCAGCGCTGGACGACGTGGTACGACGTCGAACCGCTCTGCCGCGGCCCCGAGCCACGACCCGACTGGGTGATCACCGACCGTGCCGCGGTCGACACCGAGCTCGGCGTCCTCAAGACCGGCAAGGAGGCCGACGTCTTCCTGCTCGAGCGCGCCGTCGAGGGCGGTCCCGCGGTGGTGATGGCGGCCAAGCGCTATCGCGACGCCGACCACCGCAACTTCCACCGCAACGCCGCCTACACCGAGGGCCGGCGCGGGCGGGACAGCCGCGAGGCCCGCGCCGTGCAGCGCGGCTCGACCTTCGGCCGGGCCGTCGCCGCCGGGCAGTGGGCGAACGCCGAGTGGGAGTCGCTGAAGCGCTGCTGGCTCGTCGGGCTCCCGGTCCCCTACCCCGTGCAGATCGACGGCACCGAGATCCTGATGGAGTGGGTCCGCCACGACGGCGAGACGGCGCCGCGGCTCGCCCAGACCCGGCCGGACCCCGAGCTGCTCGCGTCGTACTTCGACCAGCTCCGCGAGGCGCTCGCGCTGATGGCCCAGCACGGCATCGTGCACGGCGACCTGTCGGCGTACAACCTGCTGGCCGCGGGCGAGCGCCTGGTCATCATCGACCTCCCCCAGGTCCTGGACCTCGTCGGCAACCCGCAGGGGATGGACTTCCTGCTGCGCGACTGCGCCAACGTCTGCGCGTGGTTCCGCAGCAAGGGACTCGACCCGGCCATCGCCGACGAGCACGCCCTGTTCAGCGACGTGCTGGCGACGGCGTTCTAGAGCTTCTGCCAGTGGTCGTAGTCGTGGACGGCGACACCCCGGTAGACGGCCACGTCGACCAGCCGGCCATCGACGTCGGTCAGGGCGTGGTCGAGGGCGGCCCTGCCCAGCCCGTGGAAGGTCTGCTTGCGTGCGACCGGGTCGGGGCCGAGATCCTTCGTCTCGACTGCCAACCGGCACGGGACTCCACGTCGCGACGCCGTGGTCACGGCCGAGCGCGCCACGTCGGTGATGCTGTCCGGTCCTGACACCGTGTTGCGGTAGCTCAGCACGGTCACGGCGTCGACGACCTGCATCACCGCGGACTCCAGGGTCTCGCCGGACGTGGTCGAGACGGTGTGCAGGTGGAAGGCGATGTCGGCCTCGAGGCGCAGGGGACTCGCTTCGGCAAGCTGACGCAGCAGCTCGACGAAGGCAGCGCCGAGCTCGACCGGGCGCGTCTTCCACCCGGCGTGGTCCCAGACCTCCACGTCGACGTGGACACCGTCGAACAGGCGAGCGGAGAGAACTGTCTGCAGCCACGAGAGGGCCGCGGCCGGATCGTCGACCCATCCCTTGTCGCCGCCCAGGGCCGCTACCCGGATGCCGTGCACGTGCGCGCGCTCCACGACGGAGCGCAGCCACGCCCGGTCGGCCGGGGTCTGCTCACCCGCGCGCACCGCCACGAACAGCTCGCGCAGCCCCTGGCTGCGGCCCCAGGCGATCAGGTCCCTGGGAGGTGGTCGCTCCCAGACCCAGGTGGCGCGAGGCGCCGCCATCGATCAGCCGAGCCGCTCGATGATCGTCACGTTGGCCTGGCCGCCGCCCTCGCACATCGTCTGCAGGCCGTAGCGGCCGCCGGTGCGCTCGAGCTCGTTGAGCAGCGTGGACATGATGCGGGTGCCGGTGGCGCCGATCGGGTGGCCGAGCGCGATGCCGCCCCCGTTGACGTTGACCTTGTCGAGCGGCACGTCGAGCTCCCGCGCCCAGGCGAGTACGACGGACGCGAACGCCTCGTTGCACTCGAAGAGGTCGATGTCGTCGACGGACAGTCCGGTCTTCTCGAGGGCGTGCCTCGTGGCCCGGATCGGTCCGGTCAGCATCCAGACCGGGTCGTCGCCGCGGACCGACAGGTGGTGCACCCGGGCGCGCGGCGTCAGCCCGTGGTCGGCGATCGCCTGCTCGGAGGCGATCAGCATCGCCGACGAAGCGTCGCAGATCTGCGAGGCGACGGCTGCGGTGATCCGGCCACCCTCGGCCAGTGGCTTCAGGCCGGCCATCTTCTCGAGCGAGGTGTCGCGCGGGCACTCGTCGGTGTCGAAGGCGCCGACCGGGACGATCTCGTTCTTGAACCGTCCCTCGTCGATGGCGGCGCGGGCGCGGGTGTGCGAGGCGAGCGCGAACTCCTCCATCTCCTCACGGCTGATGTCCCACTTCTCCGCGATCATCTCCGCGGAGCGGAACTGGGACACCTCCTGGTCGCCGTAGCGCGCCTGCCAGCCGGGCGACTCGGCGAACGGCGTGGAGAAGCCGTACTGCTGCGCGACCAGCATGGCCGCGGAGATCGGGATGGCCGACATGTTCTGCAGGCCGCCGGCGACCACCAGGTCCTGGGTGCCGGACATGACGCCCTGGGCCGCGAAGTGCACGGCCTGCTGGGAGGACCCGCACTGCCGGTCGATGGTCACGCCGGGCACGTGGTCGGGCAGCCCGGCCACCAGCCAGGCGGTCCTCGCGACGTCACCGGCCTGCGAGCCGATCGTGTCGCAGCAGCCCATCACCACGTCGTCGACGGCACCGGGATCGATCCCGGTGCGCTCGACGAGCGCCTTCAGCACGTGGGCGCCGAGGTCCGCGGAGTGGACGTCGGCGAGCGAGCCGCCGCGCTTGCCGACCGGGGTGCGGACGGCGTCGACGATGTAGGCCTCAGCCATGCTGAATCCCTTCGAGGAGGATGTGGAGGTACTGGTCGGCGACCTGCGCCGGGGTCATGTCGCCGCCGGGGCGGTACCAGCGCACGGCGACCCACACGGTGTCGCGCAGGAACCGGTAGACGAGCTCGACGTCGAGGTCGGCGCGCAGCTCGCCGGAGACCACGCCGTCGCGGAGCAGGCCGGTCCACAGGTCGCGGAAGCGCACGTTGCGCTCCTCGAGGTAGGCGAACCGCTCGAAGGTCGCGAGATAGGTCGCGTCGGTCTGGAAGATCGCGACCTCGCTGTGGTGCTGGTCGATGGCGTCGAAGGAGACCCGCACGACTGCTTCGAGCTTCTCCCGGGGCGTCCGGTCGGAGGCCTCGATCGCGTCGTACTCCGCCCAGAGCTCGGTCTGGAAGGAGTCGAGCAGCTCGTCGACCATCGCCTCCTTGGAGTCGAAGTGGTGGTAGAGGCTGCCCGAGAGGATGCCGGCGGCGTCGGCGATGTCGCGGACGGTGGTGTTCTTGAAGCCCCGCTCGGCGAACAGCTTGGCGGCGATGTCGAGCAGCTCGCCGCGTCGGGTCTGGGTGGGTGCCTCAGTCATGTTGGCTGCTCACGGAGATCACTTCGCCGGTGAGGTACGACGAGTAGTCGCTCGCCAGGAAGACCATCACGTTGGCCACCTCCCACGGCTCCGCCGCCCGACCGAAGGCCTCGCGCTGCTTGAGCTCGGCCAGCAGCTCGTCGGAGGTCACCTTGGCCAGGAACGGGTGCATCGCCAGGCTCGGCGACACCGCGTTGACGCGGATGCCGTGCGGCGCCACGTCGAGCGCCGAGCAGCGCGTCAGCGCCATCACGCCGGCCTTCGCGGCGGCGTAGTGGGCCTGGCCCTCCTGCGCACGCCAGCCGATCACCGAGGCGTTGTTGACGATCACGCCGCGGGTGCCGGCCGCGATCATCTTGTTGCTCGCCGCCCGGATGCAGCGGAACGTCCCGGTCAGCGTGATGTCGATGACCTTGCCCCACTGGTCGTCGGTCATCTCGGTGATCGCAGCGGTGCCGCCGAGACCCGCGTTGTTGACCATCACGTCGAGGCCACCGAACTCGTCGGCCGCGTCGACCAGCGCCTGCACCTGCGCCTCGTCGGTCACGTCGCACACCAGCGTGCGCACCCGGTCGGCCCCGAACTCCTCGCCGAGGGCGTCTGCGGCCTCACCGAGCCGGCGCTCGTGGGTGTCGCCGAGGACGACCGCCTTCGCGCCCTCCTCGAGCACCCGACGGGCGACCGCAGCACCGATGCCGGCCCCGGCAGCCGCGGTCACCACGACCACCTTGTCGCGCAGGAGCCCGTGGGCCGGCACGTAGTCGGGCGTGGGTTGTTCGGGTCGGATCGCGGTCACGTTCGCGCCTCACTCCGCTGTTCTCGGGGGAGGCCGAGCACCCGCTCGGCCAGGACGTTGCGCTGGATCTCGTCGGACCCGCCGTAGATCGTGTCGGCGCGGGTGAAGAGGTAGAGCCGCTGCCACTCGTCGAGGTCGTAGTCCGGCCCCGTCGTGAGCGAGTCGGTGCCGCGGACCTGCATCGCGAGGTCGCCGAGCGTGCGGTGCCACCCGGCCCACAGGAGCTTGGAGATGCTGGCCTGCTGCGGCGCCTGGTCCTCGCTGAGCGTGCGCAGCGCGTTGAGCCGGATCACCTCGAGCTCGACCTGTGCCTTCGCCAGCCGGTCGCGGAGCACCGGGTCGTCGTAGGACCCGTTGGACCGCGCGAGGTCGAGCAGCGCGTCGAGCTCACGCTGGAACCCGACCTGCTGGCCGATGGTCGAGACACCACGCTCGAAGCCGAGCGTGCCCATCGCCACCTTCCAGCCGTCGCCCTCCGCGCCGACGATGTTGGCGGCATCGGTGGTCGCGCCGGAGAAGAAGACCTCGTTGAACTCCGAGGTGCCGGTCGGCTGGATGATCGGGCGGATCTCGACGCCCTCCTGGTCCATCGGCACCAGCAGGTAGGACAGGCCGTGATGCCGTTGCGAGCCGGCCTCGGTGCGGGCCACCACGAAGCACCAGTCGGCCACGTGCGCCAGCGAGGTCCACACCTTCTGGCCGTCGATCACGTAGTGGTCGCCATCGAGCCGGGCCTTGGTCGAGACGTTGGCGAGGTCGGAGCCGGCGCCGGGCTCGGAGTAGCCCTGGCACCACAGCTCCTCGACCGCGACGATCGGCGGCAGGAAGCGCTGCTTCTGCTCGTCGTTGCCGAAGGCCATCAGGGTCGGGCCGAGCAGCTCCTCGCCGAGGTGGTTGACCCGCGCCGGGGCATCGGCCCGGGCGTACTCCTCGTGGAAGATCACCTGCTGGAACAGCGGCAGCCCTCGACCGCCGTGCTCCTTCGGCCACCCCAGGCAGGTCCAGCCGTGCTGGGCGAGGTGCCGGTCCCATGCGACGCGCTCGTCGTACGCCTCGTGCTCGCGGCCCGGACCGCCCTTGCCGCGGAGCTCGGCGAAGTCCCCGGTGAGGTTGTCCTCCAGCCACGAGCGGACGTCGGCGCGGAAGGCCTCGTCCTCGGGGCTGTAGGTGAGATCCATGCTCATAGGGTACCCTACCAAGCACTTGCTTGGTTCCCTCTGAGTCGAGACCCGGAGAGTCGAGATGCCGCCCTCACCGCCCGCGATCCCGGGCACCATCCCGGCCGCGCTGCGCGCCGCTGCGGCCGCGCACGGCGACCGGGCGGCGTACGTCGAGGGCGTCCGCACGGTGACCTACCGGGACCTGCTCCACCGCGTCCGCGAGACCGCGGCCGGCTACCGCTCGCGTGGCCTGGAGACCGGCGACCGGGTCGTGGTCTGGGCCCCGAACAGCATCGACTGGGCGGTCGCCGCGCTCGCCGTCTCCTACGCCGGCGGCGTGCTCGTGCCGGCCAACAGCCGCTACACCGGGCACGAGGTGGCCGACATCGTCGAACGCACCGGCGCCCGCCTCGTCGTCGTCGCCGACGGCTTCCTCGGTCGCACCCAGATCGACGACCTCCGTGCGGCCGCCGACCTCGGCTCGGTGCTCGAGGTGATCGACCTCGCCCGGCTGACCGACGTGGCGGCCGACCCTGCCGACATCGACGACGCCGCAGCCGGGGTGGCACCCGACGACGTCGCGGACATCCTGTTCACCTCCGGCACGACCGGACGGCCCAAGGGTGCGATGAGCGCCCATCGCCAGACCATCGGCGTCGCCCACGCGTGGGCCAGCCTCGGCGGGGTCACCGCCGACGACCGCTATCTCGTCGTCAACCCGTTCTTCCACTCCTTCGGCTACAAGATCGGCATCGTGGTCGGGCTGCTGACGGGCGCGACGCTCTACCCGGTGGCCGCCTTCGACGTCGACGAGACGATGCAGCTGATCCAGGACGCCGGCATCACCGTCTTCCCCGGCGCCCCGACGCTCTACCAGTCGCTGCTGGCGGCCCCGAACCGTGCGGACTACGACCTGTCCTCGCTGCGGCTCGCCGTCACCGGTGCCGCAGTCGTCCCGGTCGTGCTCATCGAGCGGATGCGCACGGCGTCGCCGGAGGGACTCGGGATCGACAACGTGGTCACGGCGTTCGGGATGACCGAGGCCGTCGTCGCCACGATGTGCCGAGACGGAGACTCCGCCGACACCGTCGCCAACACGTGCGGTCGCGCCATCCCCGGGATGGAGGCACGGATCGCTCGCCCGGAGGGCGACCCGGACGGCAGTGAGGGCGAGCTGCTGCTGCGCGGGGAGTACGTCATGCTCGGCTACCTCGACGACCCCGAGGCCACCCGCGAGGCGATCGACGAGGACGGCTGGCTGCACACCGGCGACGTGGGGACGCTCGACGACGAGGGCAACCTGACGATCACCGACCGGCTCAAGGACATGTACATCTCCGGCGGCTTCAACGTCTACCCCGCCGAGGTCGAGCAGGCGTTGATGCGTCTCGAGGGTGTCAACGACGTCGCCGTGGTCGGCGTACCCGACGAGCGGATGGGTGAGGTGGGCAAGGCGTACGTCGTGGTCTCGACAAGCTCGACCGGCGAACGTGCGCTGTCCGTCGATGACGTGGTCGCCTTCGCCAAGGAGCGGCTGGCCAACTTCAAGGTGCCGCGCCAGGTGGAGTTCGTGGACGCACTCCCCCGCAACCTCGGCGGCAAGGTGCTCAAGAACCAGCTGCGGGAGACCTCGTGAACCTCGACCTGTCCGAGTCCGAGCTCGCCTTCCAGGCCGAGGCCCGGGAGTGGCTCGCGGCCAACGTGCCGAGCGAGCCGCTCCCGTCGATGGACACCCCGGAGGGCTTCGCCGCGCACCAGGAGTGGGAGGCGAAGCTCGCCGAGGCGCGGTGGGCGGTGGTCAGCTGGCCGGAGGAGTACCACGGCCGCGGCGCCTCGCTGGTCGAGTGGGTCATCTTCGAGGAGGAGTACTACCGCGCCGGCGCCCCCGGGCGGGTCAGCCAGAACGGCATCTTCCTGCTCTCCCCCACCATCTTCGAGAACGGCACCCCGGAGCAGCAGGACCGCTGGCTGCCCTCGATGGCCACCGGTGAGCAGATCTGGGCGCAGGCCTGGTCCGAGCCGGAGGCCGGGTCCGACCTCGCGTCGCTTGCGGTCCAGGGCCGAGCGGGACGACGAGCGCGGCGGCTGGGTGCTCAACGGCCAGAAGACGTGGTCCTCGCGGGCGACGTACGCGCACTGGGGGTTCGGGCTGTTCCGCAGCGACCCCGAGTCGCAGCGGCACCACGGGCTGACCTACTTCTGCTTCCCGCTCGACGCCGAGGGCATCACCGTGCGCCCGATCGCCCAGCTCGACGGCGAGCCGGGATTCGCCGAGCTGTTCTTCGACGACGTGTTCGTGCCCGACGCCGACGTGCTCGGCGAGCCCGGGCAGGGATGGGGCGTGGCGATGAGCACCGCCGGCAACGAGCGCGGACTGTCGCTGCGCTCCCCCGGCCGCTTCTGCGCGACCGCGGAACGGCTGGTCGCACTGTGGCGGGACCAGGGCTCACCGCCGGAGCTCCGCGACCGCGTGGTCGACGCCTGGCTCGGCGCGGAGGCCTACCGGCTCTACACCTGGGGCACCGTCTCGCGGCTGGTCGACGGCGGCCAGATCGGGTACGCCGGCTCGGTCAACAAGGTCTTCTGGTCCGACCTCGACGTCGCGATGCACGAGACCGCCCTCGACCTGCTGGGTCCCGAGGGCGAGCTGCGCGGCTCGTGGGCCGACGGCTACCTGTTCTCCCTGTCCGGCCCGATCTACGCCGGCACCAACGAGGTGCAGCACAACGTGATCGCCGAGCGCATCCTCGGCCTCCCGCGCGAGCCGAAGGGGGCGTGATGGACTTCCGCCTCACCGCCGAGCAGACGGGCTTCGCCCAGTCGCTGTCCGACCTGATGGCCCGCGCGGACTCCGTCGCGGCCGCTCGCGCCTGGGCCGAGGGTGAGCACGAGCCCGGGCTGACGCTGTGGAAGCGGCTGGCCGAGCAGGGCGTGACCGCCCTGGTGCTGCCCGAGGACGACGGCGGCCTGGGCGGTACGCCGGTCGACCTCGTCGTCGCCTTCGAGGTGCTCGGCCACCAGCTCGCCGTCGGGCCCTGGATCGAGTCGGCCGCGCTCGCACCTCAGGCAGAGGGCGAGATGGTCACCGCGGCGGCACCGCCGCTCTCGCCGTACGCCGTGGACGCCGACGTGGCCACGCCTGCTGCACGGCTCGGTCGGTGCACCGCTCCGCTCGGTCGACACCACCCGGCACCTCTTCGAGGTCAGCGACGCCGAGCCCTTCGACGACGCGGCCCTCGACCGGGCCACGCTCGCGGCGTCGGCACAGCTGCTGGGCTGTGGTGAGCGCCTGCTCGCCGACTCGGTGGACTACGTGCAGCAGCGCAAGCAGTACGGCCGCACGATCGGGTCGTTCCAGGCGATCAAGCACCAGCTCGCCGACGTCCGGATCGCCCTCGACTTCGCCCGACCGTTGGTGCACGGCGCCGCCCTTTCGATGGAGCCGCGGGCGGTGTCCGGGGCCAAGGTCGCCGCCGGCGACGCGGCCTACCTCGCCTCGCGGGTCGCGCTCCAGGTGCACGGTGCGATCGGTTACACCGCCGAGTTCGACCTGGGCCTGTGGATCAACCGCGTCCGTGCCCTGGTCGGCGCGTGGGGCGATGCGTCGTACCACCGGGGTCGCGTGGCCGAGGGACTCGGCTGATGCACTTCGCCCGCACCGAGGAGCAGGACGAGCTCGCCGCGATCGTGCGGTCGCTGCTGGACAAGCGCAGCGACAGTGGCGCCGTGCGCGCCGCGATGGAGTCCGAGCAGCGGCTACGACGAGTCGCTCTGGCAGGCGCTGTGCGAGCAGGTCGGCGTGGCGGCGCTGCCCATCCCGGAGGAGTACGACGGCTTCGGGGCCTCGCTCGTCGAGACAGCCGTGGTCCTCGAGGAGCTGGGACGCAACCTCGCGCCCGCTCCCCTCCTGGCGACGGCGATCGCCACCTCGGCGCTGCTCGTCGGTGGGTCGGACGAGCTGAGGTCGGACCTCCTCCCCCGGATCGCCACCGGCGAGGTGGCCACGCTGGTCACCGGTGAGCTGGTGCTCGACGGCGCCTCGGCCTCGATCGTGCTGGAGGCGCGCGACGGCGAGGTCGTCCTGGTCTCCCCGGACATCGAGAAGGTCGGCGCCCTCGACCAGACCATCTCACTGGGACGCGTGCCGGACGGAGCTGCGCTCGACGGACCGCTCCGCGACGTCGCCTGGGCCCTGACCAGCGCGGTGCAGGTCGGCGCGGCACAGCGCGGCCTCGACATGACGGTCGCCTACAGCAAGGAGCGGGTGCAGTTCGGGCGCCCGATCGGCTCGTTCCAGGCGCTGAAGCACCGGATGGCCGACATGCTCGTGCTCGTCGAGGCATCGCGGTCGGCCTCGTGGGGCGCGACGGCCGCCGCGTCGGCGTACGTCCAGGAGCCGACGGAGGCGCGCGCCGAGGTGCTCGCCCGGCGGGCGGCGGTCGCGCGGTCCTACTGCTCCGACGCCCTCGACCACGTGGCGTCGGAGACCGTGCAGCTGCACGGCGGCATCGCGATCACGTGGGAGCACGACGCCCACCTGGTGTTCAAGCGCGCGCACGCGCTGAGCCACCTCTGGGAGCCGGCGCACCGGGCCCGCGCGCTCCTGCTCGACTGACCGGCCTGCTGTTCAGGCCCGGACCCGGTCGAGCACGTCGAGCAGCGGACGCGGCACCCGGTCCAGGTCGAGCGCCTCGACCAGGGCCGCGGCGTACAGGCTCTTGCGGCCCGAGCGGGTGCCGAGGAAGCGGTGCAGGTGCTGCTCCACGGACTGCGCCCGCTGGGCCGGCTGGCGCTGGAGGAGGCGCAGCGACGGCAGCTCGCCGTGGGCCTCGATGACGGACTCGGTGCCGTTCGTGCCCAGCGCGCGGATCAGCTCGGATTCCAGGTCGGGCTCGCAGGCGAAGAAGCCGAGCTCCTCGAGACGCACGCGGTCCGGGACCGGGCCGTGGCCGGCGCGCTCGAGCCCGCGCCGGAAGAAGCGCTCCTCCGCGGCGTCGTAGAGGCCGGCGAGCGCTGGTCCCTCTCCCATGGACGCGAGGTCCTCCAGGAAGCGGCCCACGTTGGTGGCACCCCCGAGCGCGACCACGTGGACACCTTCACGTCTCGAGATCGCGTCCGAGCCGCCGGGCGAGCGTCACGAGCGCCGTGCTGTCGCTCTCGCCCTCCACCACCACGACGACGCGAGCAGCACCGTCGGACAACATCCGGCCAACCTAGATCAAGCGTGGGGTTCGTCATACCGGCCGTCCGTACGCCGCTGCTAGCGTCCGGCTCATGCGCAGCGCCAAGGACTTCTTCGCCCCTCTCGCCGTCGGAGCACCCGATCCCGTGCGCGAGATCCCTGCCCGTCCCAGCCGGGCGATCCACTTCTTCGACCCGAGCAACGCGAAGATGGCCTCGAAGATCCCCGACATGGTCGGCAAGGTCGACGTACTGCTGGGGAACCTCGAGGACGCCATCAAGGCCGACAACAAGATCGCCGCGCGCGAGGGCCTGGTGAAGATCGCTCGAGACACAGACTTCGGGCCGACCCAGCTGTGGACCCGGATGAACTCGCTCGACTCCCCCTGGGGGCTCGACGATCTAACGACCCTTGTCACCGAGATCGGCGACAAGCTCGACGTAGTGATGGTGCCCAAGGTGCAGGGTGCCGAGGACATCCACTACGTCGACCGGCTGCTCGCCCAGCTGGAGGCCAAGGCCGGGTTGGACCGCCCGATCCTCGTCCACGCGATCCTCGAGACCGCGCGCGGCATGGTGAACATCGAGGAGATCTGCGGCGCCTCGCCGCGGATGCAGGGGCTCTCGCTCGGCCCGGCCGACCTGGCCGCGGACCGGCGGATGAAGACGACACGTGTCGGCGGCGGTCACCCCGGCTATCTCGTGCGTCAGGACCCGGCCTCCTCGGACCAGGCCGACATCGAGGCCTCGCGGCCGACGTACCAGCAGGACCTGTGGCACTACACGATCGCCCGGATGGTCGACGCGTGTGCGATGCACGGGATCTACCCCTACTACGGGCCGTTCGGCGACATCGCCGACGTGGTCGCGTGCGAGGACCAGTTCCGCAACGCGTTCCTGCTCGGCTGCGTCGGCACCTGGTCGCTGCACCCCAAGCAGATCGCGATCGCCAACAAGGTGTTCAGCCCCTCGCCGGAGGACGTCGCGCACGCGCGCCGCGTCGTCGAGGCGATGGGCGACGGCACCGGCGCGGTGATGCTCGACGGCAAGATGGAGGACGACGCCTCGCTCAAGCAGTGCCTGGTGATGGTCGAGCTCGCCGAGCAGCTGGCCGAGATCGACCCGGAGCTGAAGAAGCAGTACGACGCTCTGTCCGAGGACGCCTGATGACCTCCTCCTCCGACGCCTTTCGGCCTCGCCGTTCCGTTCTCTACATGCCCTCGTCCAACGAGCGCGCCCTGGAGAAGGCCAAGTCGATCGCGTGCGACGGACTGATCCTCGACCTCGAGGACGCCGTCGCTCCTGACGCCAAGGTCGACGCGCGCACTGCTGCGTGTGCCGCCGCTGCCTCGGGTTCCTACGGCCAGCGCGAGCTCACGATCCGGGTCAACGGCGCCGACACCGAGTGGCACCAGGACGATCTCGCGGCTGCCTGCGAGGCGGGTCCGGACGCGATCGTCGTACCCAAGGTGAACAGCGCCGACGCCGTGCTGCACCTGGTCGAGGCGATGGCCGGCCACGACGCCCCGGAGCACACCAAGCTCTGGGCGATGCTCGAGACGCCGTACGCGATGCTGCACGCCGAGGAGATCGCCTCCGCCTCCGACCGGCTCACCGTGCTGGTGATGGGCACCAACGACCTGGTCAAGGAGCTGTACGCCGAGCACGTCCCCGGCCGCCAGCCCCTGCTCACCGGCCTCGGGCTCGCGCTGCTCGCCGCGCGGTCGGCCGGGAAGGTGATCCTCGACGGCGTCTACAACGACGTGAAGAACACCGACGGCTTCCTCGCCGAGTGCCAGCAGGGCCGCGAGATGGGCTTCGACGGCAAGACCCTGATCCACCCCGGCCAGGTCGACGGCGCCAACTCCGCCTTCGCCCCCTCCGAGCAGGCCGTCGAGGACGCCCGCGGCATCCTCCAGGCCTGGGAGGACGGCGCCGGCTCCGGGGTCGTCACCTACAACGGCCGGATGATCGAGAACCTCCACGTCGAGTCCGCCCAGCGCACCCTGAGCATCCACGACGCGATCCAGGCGCTGGGATACTAGAGCCCGATAGTCCGGATGCAGATGCGGACCCGTTGAGGGGCGCTCAGGCCTGCCAAGCGGTCCGAACCATCGGAGCGATCAGGTTCCGGGTGAGCAACGGCGCCAGGCCGAGTGCGGACGAGGTGCAGGTCGAGCGGCTCCTCGACGGGGCTGCCACCAAGGCGGCGGCTCGAGTGTCCAGCGTCGCTGCGTCCGCGGGTAAGAACCGTGCGCGGTCCGCGGGTCTCGTGCATCCGCTCGAACGACCAGCGGCCGGTCGCGTCAGGTCCCCGCCGACCACGGTGAAGTACTCGAGGCCGTGCGTCGCAGTACCGCCTTCGCGGGCGACGTCGGCGCGATGACGCTCGTGCGCCTTGTGGTCTGCACCGTCGTACTCCCCGACCAGGCCGGCGACAGGATCGAGAAGGTCCGGGATTGCCGAGCAGCTCGCCCGCTCGAGCTGAACACGGGAATGTTGCACAAGCGGCGTGGGGAGCCCAGCATCCAGGATCCCAGACCAAACGCATCCGGGTCTCCGGGGCGATCGGCTGTCGTTGATTGCCAGTCCAGCGCCTGCCGGACCACGCGGTACGCCGGTCCAGGCTGCGGCGCCAGCTCGACGTACTCTCGCATCAGGTCGACGGAGATCAGCCGTGCAGCGGCCGCCATGTCCATCAGCACCACCGCGTCCGCACGTCAGTCGAGCCTCCGCATCTCATCGAACAGGGCGCGCTGGACGGTGGCGGCCCAGATGCCGCCGACCTGAGTCCGCTCGGCCGGCGCGATCTGCGCATCGCTGATCTCCACCCGGCGATCAGCCTGCAAGCGGATGGTCGCCGACCACCAGCGGCACGGGTCGCACGTCGCCCCCCGGAGTGTCGCCGTCGAAGTACGCGCGCACCTCGCCACCTGAGCGCTGCCCATCCGGTCACCGCGCCCTGGCTCTGGATCCGGTGCCCCTGCTCGTAGATCCGCTGCTCGACGACTGCCTCGTCGACGTACGCCGGCACGTACAGCCCGGCGACGTCTGCCGAAACGCGGCCCGGCCGCCTGCGCTTGGTCGGTCCCGCTCGCCCAGTGGGATCCACCGGCACGCGGCGCCACCAGTCCCTCGGTCGCTCGCAGACCGGGTCCCACCTGGGAACCCGCTCCGATCGACGGATAGTCCGAGATTCGGACCCCTAGGAACGCCCGGCGGAAGGGTCCGAATGGTCGCACTATCCGGTCCCACGCCCCTCACCCGACCTCCTCCTCGTCCTTCACCTGGGCGAGCAGGTGCTGGTGGAACTCGCGCTCGAGGTGGCGGGTCCAGATGGCGGGGTCGGTGGAGAGCAGCCGCTCCTGAGGGAGTACGACGATCCGCCAGCCCGCGCCTTCGAGGGCGAGCAGGTCATCGGCGGTGATCTGGTGGGCGAGCGCGGCGCCGAACTGTCGACGACCCACCGCGAGGGAGAGGCGGACCAGTCGGGAGCCGGCGGCGACGGGCATGCCCGGCACGGGGGTGGGCAGCCGGGCGGCGTTCCAGTGCAGCCGCAGGAGCGACTCGGCGGGGCACGTCGCACGCGCGTCGACCTGGGCCGCCAGCGCACGCAGCTGCGCCACCCCCGCGTGGCCGCCGAACCGCGCCAGCTCGGCGAGCAGCGCGGCGTGGCTGAACGAGCCACCGGCCAGCAGCGCGTCCATCGCGGCCAGCGCCTGGCCGGCCGGCAGCAGACGGCCCACGTCGAGGGCCGTGCGCAGCGGAGTGGTGATCCGCACCGGCCCGATCACCTCGACGTCGCGTGCCACCAGACGCCGGCTGCCCGCAGAGGACCGACCGGGGGCCATCAGCGACACCGGGGCCAGGTCGTCGAGGGCCAGCGCACCGTGCACCCACGCGGCCGTCCGGTCGACGACCACGCCGCGCCGCCCGCCGGTGGCGAGACCCACAGCGGCCGCGCGCACGCCGATCGACTCGAACGCGACCGAGGGCAGGTACACCCCACGCAGCAGCCGCCTGACCAGGCCCTCCCGGAGCAGGCGGTCCAGCGCGACCCGTGAGATCCCGACAGCCCGCGCCATCGCCGGGGTGAACGGCTCGTCGAGCGGCAGCACGGAGTGCAGCGGATGCAGCGGCAACATCGGGTCCATGCCGACAGGGTGTGCTGGACCGCCGGTCGCGTCGAACGGCAATCCACAGGCCCCGGCACCTGCAGCGCCCACCGACCTCAGCCGGTACGACGCTTCAGGTCAGCTGACCGGACTCACCACGGGACGACGGCCAGCTCCACCGGTGCCGTTCCCACTGGCTGCGAGAGACCGAGAGCCGACCGCAGCGGCGGCGCCATCAGCGGCACCAGCTCGTCGACCGACAACGAGGCGATCGGCTCGACCTTGAGCACGTAGCGGATCATCGCCAGCCCGATCAGCTGCGACCCGACCAGCTCCAGCCGGATCGCCGAGGCGTCGACCCCCATCGCGCGGGCGACCGGGTTGAGCACCACGCGGTTGACGAGTGCGTAGAAGCGGCGTCCCGCCCGCGCGTTGCTGACGCTCCCCCGCACGAGCGCGAGCGCGCGTCGCTGGGTGCGCGGGCTCTCGCAGACGAGCAGGAACCGCCGCAACAGGCGCTCGGTGAAGTCCGGTGCCTCGGACGAGGACGAGGACGGGGAAGGCATGGCACTCAGCGTGCCAAAGAACTACTCCGGCTTCGTGTAGGCGCCGCGGTGGAACAGCAGCGGAGCGTCGCTGGTCGTGACGTCCTCCTGGCCGTCCCCGAAGGCGAGCTCCTCCACGCGACCGACCACGATGTAGTGGTCACCGGCCTCGTGCACGCGGTCGATCGTGCAGTCGACGTACCCCAGCACGCCGTCGATGAGCGGCGCCCCGGTGGACGCGGGCTTCCAGCCGACACCCTCGAACTTCTCCGGGCCCTTCGTGGCCATCCCGTTGGAGATGTGTCGCTGGTCGGCGGCCAGGAAGTTGACGCAGAAGAAGCCCGCCTTGCGCATCATCGGCCATGCGCGCGAGGTCTTCGCCGGGCAGAACATCACGAGCGGCGGCTCGAGCGAGACGCTGGAGAAGGACTGACAGGTCATCCCGACGGGCTCGTTGCCCGACATCGAGGTCACGACGGTGACGCCGGTGGCGAAGAGCCCGAGCACGTCGCGGAAGCTGCGCGCGCGCTCGGCCGCCTCCGGGTCGTCGATCGGGATCGGGGTGTGCTCGCCGAGGCGGAGCTCGAAGTCCAGGCCGGTGCCGAGGAACGAGTCGATCAGCTCACGGCTCGGCCAGGTCTCCCGCGCGTCGGTGCGCATCCCGTCGGGTATCTCCGGGGAAGGGTGGGAGGACATGGGTGCAGTCATACCAAAGACGCGTTCCGGGCGCGTTACTGCCCGCCGAAGACGTGGCCCCAGTAGGAGACCGCGGTGCTCTCTCGCGCGACCCACCGGGCGTCGTCGACCTGCAGGCCCTCGGTGCCGAACTCGACGTCGAAACCGGCGGGTGACTTCACGTAGAAGGAGACCATCTGGTCGTTCATGTGCCGGCCCAGCGTGGCCGACAGCGGGGCCTTGTGCTTGCGCACCCGCTCGAGCGCGCGGCCCACGTCGTCGAGCTGGTCGACCTCGAGCATGATGTGCACGCACTTGCTCGGGTTGGGCATCGGCAGGAAGGCCAGGCTGTGGTGCCGCGGGTTGACCCCGAGGAAGCGCAGCCACACCTTCGAGCCGGGCTCCTTGCCGACGAACTCCCCCGGCATGCTCATCGAGTCACGCAGCCGGAACCCGAGGACGTCGGTGTAGAAGCGCAAGGCCTCGACGTCGTCGCTGACCGGGATGACGACGTGGCCCATCCCCTGGTCGCCGGTCACGAAGGTGGCGGCGTACGGCGTGACGACCGGCCGCGACTCGTAGGTGATGCCGTGGAACAGCTCGAAGACGTTGTCGAAGGGGTCGCGGAACCGGATCAGCTCCTGCACGCGGCGCTCGGCGAGCTCCTCGTCGGTGCCCTCCTCGAACTCGACGCCGGCCTTCTGCAGGTGCTCGCGCGCCTCCTGGAGGGCGGGGTGGTCGGCCAGCTCCCAGCCGATGCAGGACAGCTCGTCCTTGTCGGAGGGGAAGACGATGAGGCGTGCCGAGACCTCGTCGATGCGGTAGTAGAGGTTCTCCTCGTGTCGGGCCACGCCCCTCGGCGAGCCCGAGCACCTTGACGGCGAACTTCTGCCACGCCTCGAGATCGGTGCTGGCGACGCGGGCGTAGCCCATGCTGCGGATGTCGATGGTCATCAGGACTCCTTCCGCCTCTCGACGTGGCGGGCCAGGAACGCGGTGGCCACCTCGCGGAACTCGTCGGCGGCTTCGATCTGCGCCCAGTGCCCACAGTTGGGGAACACATGCAGCGAGGCCTTCGGGATCAGCTTGAGGGCGACCATGGCGCCGTCCAGCGGGTTCACCCGGTCCTCGCGGCCCCAGGTGAGCAGGGTCTGCTTGCGGAGGCGGTGTGCCTCGCGCCAGAGCATGCCGTCCTCGGCGGTCTCGGGGTTCCAGAAGGACATCCCCATCGACGCCATCGCCTCCTGCGCACCAGGCGCGGTGGCGTCGGCGAAGCGCTCCTCGACGAGCTCGTCGGTGACCAGCTTCTGGTTGACGACCATCGTGGAGATGAACGCGCGCAGTGCCTCGCGGCTCGGGTTCGCGGCGAAGTCCATCAACCGCTGCACGCCCTCGGTCGGGTCGGCGTGGAACAGGTTCAGTGACAACCCGCCGGGTCCCATCAGGACGAGCCGGCCGACGCGGTCGGGGTGCTCGAGGGCCAGCCGCATCGCCGTACCGCCGCCGAGGCTGTTGCCGAGCAGGTGGACCCGGTCGATGCCGAGCTCGTCGAGCAGGGACACGACGTGGTCCGCGGCGTGCCGGTAGTAGTTGCCGACCACCGCCGGCTTGTCGGACGCGCCGAAGCCCGGCTGGTCGACGAGCAGGGTGCGGAAGTGCTCGGCGAACCCGGGCAGGGCCGAACCGAAGTTGCTCCACGCCGAGGCACCGGGTCCGCCGCCGTGCAGCATCACCAGCGGCAGCCCGCCCCCGACGTCGGCGGTCGGCTCCCCCGCCTCGTAGTAGTTCAGCGTGCTCTCGCCGGCCTCCGCCTTGACGGTGACCGACCGGCGGGTGCCCTCCTGGGAGAAGTCGGCCACGTCTCAGTACATCCCGGGGTCGACCTTGTGGCCGAACTCGTGCGCGCCGTACATCTGCAGGGCGCGCTCGGGGTCGTTGGCCGCGTGCACCCGGCCGGCGTGGGCGTCGCGCCACGCACGCTGGAGGTAGGTGCCGTTGGTCAGCGCGCGACCGCCGGAGGCCTCGAACAGCGAGTCGATCGCGTCGATGGCCCGCTGGCTGCCGAGCACCTGGTCGCGGCGCACCTTCAGCCGGGTCTTGAGCGGGATCTTCTCGCCCTTGGCGATGTAGGCCTGCTCCTCGCGGATGTTGTTGACCAGCAGCGCCCAGGCGGCGTCGATCTCGCTCGAGGCGCGGGCGATGCGGACGGCCGCGAACGGGTCGAGCGAGGCCTTCTCGCCGAGGTACGCCGCACGGGTGCGCTTCTGCTGCATCTCCACGTGCTCGTCGTAGGCGCCCATCGCCATCCCGATGATCGGGGTGGTGATGGTGCCGGTGAAGATCGAGTGGAAGGGCAGCTTGTAGAGGTCGGAGGTGTTCTGCTCCTGGCCGGGGCCGAAGCAGCGACCCGTGTCGCCCATGGAGAGCGTGAACGCCTCGGGGACGAACACGTCGTCGACGACGATGTCGTTCGAGCCGGTGCCACTGAGCCCGATCATGTGCCAGACGTCGATGATCTCGTAGTTCTCGCGCGGCACCATGAACGTGCGGAAGTCGACGACCTGGCCCTCGGTGTTGAACACCAGCCCGCCGAGCAGGACCCAGGTGCAGTGGTCGCAGCCGGAGGAGAAGCTCCACTTGCCCGAGAGGGTGAAGCCGCCCTCGGTCTGGATCGCCTTCCCCGTCGGGGCGTACGACGAGCTCAGCCGGGTCGTGGTGTCGTCGCCCCACACCGCCTGCTGGGCCTCGTCGGCGAACAGCGCGACCTGCCAGGGGTGCACCCCGACCACGCTGGAGACCCAGCCGGTCGAGCCGCACGCGCTCGCGATGTCGCGGACCGCGGTGTAGAAGTCGACCGGGTCGGACTCGAGACCGTCGAAGCGCTTGGGCTGCAGCAACCGGAAGAACCCGGTCTCCTCGAGCTCCTTGATGGAGGCCTCGGGCACCACGCGCAGCCGCTCTGCCTCGTCAGCCCTCTCCCTCAGGGTCGGCAGCAGGTCGCGGACGCCGTCCAGAACCGCCTGGCTCATGGGTACTCCTCAACAGTGGTGGTGTCTCCCTGAGCTCAATACTAGAACACGTTCTAGTCATTCGTCCACGACCTGTGAAGCCCGTGGCGGTCAGGCGGCAGCCTCTCCGTCCCCGTGGGGCTCCGGGCGCAGGAAGGCCTCCGGGTCGCCGGACGCCTGCGCATCGGCCTCGAGCCACCGCTGGAACCCGGCCGCGTCGCGCCGCTCCATCTCGTCGAGGTAGGCCTGACGCAGCAGCACGACCTTGCTCCGCGCCTCGACGCCCTCCACCTCACCGAGCAGCGCGTGGCTGCTCCGCCAGGCCCGGCACAGGCCGGCGACATCCAGGCGGCGCACCAGGGACCGGATGCGCTCGGGCGTGAGGCCGTCGAGATCCTTCCGGGACCGCCACACGGGCGCTGCCTTCAGGGCTGTGGGGCGACCGGCGGTGCGTCGACGAGCGACGTGTCGCAGGACCCACGGCGAGGTGCCGACCAGGGCAGCGATCACGAGCAGCGCCACGAGCGGGACCACGATCGCGGTCACGGCCAGGGCGACCTCGACCACGGCCCAGCGCGCCGAGGCGGCGAGCGCGCGGCGTACGAGCGGCACGCTCATGGACGAGAGGTTCCCCGGCGAGGTCGCGACCCCGACCAGCAGTGCCGTGGTGACGCCGAAGCCGACGACGAACAGGACGACGACCCCGGGCGCCGACCAGGCCAGCAGCCCGGCGAGGACGACGGGGCACGCCAGGGCGAACCATGCTGTGGCCCATCCGCGGGCGTAGCGCTCCGACACATGCACTCCTGGGACTCGAAACCCGATGAAGTGGATGTACCCCCAAAACGGGCGCCCCAATCCGATCAGGCGTCGGCGTCCTGCTTCGCCCTGAGCTCCAGGGCGATGTCGATCAGCTGGTCCTCCTGGCCGCCGATCAGCTTGCGCTCCCCCGCGATCTGGAGGATCTGCGCGCCCGAGACGCCGTAGCGCTCGGCCGCGTTGCCGGCGTGCTTGAGGAACGACGAGTAGACGCCGGCGTACCCCATCATCATCGTCATCCGGTCGAGCTGGCACTCCTCCGGCATCGCGGGGCGTACGACGTCCTCGGAGGCGTCGATGATCTTCATGAAGTCCACGCCGGTCTTCCAGCCGAGCTTGTCGCAGACGCCGACGAACGCGTCGAGCGGCGTGTTGCCCGCCCCGGCGCCGAAGCGGCGTACGGACCCGTCGATCTGGGTCGCGCCCGCACGGACCGCCATCACCGTGTTGGCGCAGCCGAGGTCGAGGTTCTCGTGGCCGTGGAAGCCGACCGTCGCCTCCGAGCCGATCTCGGCGACCAGCGCGGAGACCCGGTCGGCGACGCCCTCCATGATCAGGGCACCGGCGGAGTCGACGACGTAGACGCACTGGCATCCGGCGTCGACCATGGTGCGCGCCTGCTTCGCGAGCACCTCGGGCGGCTGGGTGTGGCTCATCATCAGGAACCCGACGGTCTCCAGGCCGAGCTCGCGGGCGAGCCGGAAGTGCTGCTCGGAGACGTCGGCCTCGGTGCAGTGGGTGGCGATCCGGCAGATCGAGCCGCCGTTGTCCTGGGCCTTGCGGATGTCGTCCTTGGTGCCGACGCCGGGCAGCATCAGGAAGGCGATCTTCGCCGTCTTCGCCGTCTCCGCGGCGATCTTGATCAGCTCCTGCTCCGGCGTGTGCGAGAAGCCGTAGTTGAAGCTCGAGCCCCCGAGCCCGTCGCCGTGGGTCACCTCGAGCACGGGTACGCCGGCCTCGTCGAGCGCCCCGATGATCGAGCGCACCTCCTCGCCGGTGAACTGGTGCCGCTTGTGGTGCGACCCGTCGCGCAGGCAGGTGTCGGTCAGGCGGATGTCGAGGTCGCTCGCTCCACGTCGCGGTCGAGCTGGTTGAGCTGCGGGGTCTCCGAAGACGGTCATGCCCTTGGCCATCCCTTCTCCTGCGCGGGTCGCCGCGGCGGTCATGATGTCGAGGTTGCCGGAGTACGGCGGCAGGAAGTCGCCCGCCCCCTCCACCTCGAGGAACACGCTGACCTTCGTCTGCCCGCGCGTGTACGGCGTCGGTGGGTCGAACTGCGGGTCCTGGAGCAACCGGTAGCCGGGCACGTACTGCTGCACCGCCTCGACCATCCGGTGCACCGACTCGGCGACGGCGTCCTGGCCCTCCTCGTAGACCTCGGGCCCGACGGCGCAGAAGATCGTGTCGCGCATGATCATCGGCGGCTCGGCCGGGTTGAGGATGATGATCGCCTTGCCGGTCTCGGCTCCGCCGATCGTCTCGACGCCCTTCGCGGTGGTGCGGGTGAACTCGTCGATGTTCTGGCGCGTGCCCGGGCCGGCGGACAGCGAGGCCACGGAGGCGACGATCTCGGCGTACGACACCGGCGTCGCGCGCGAGACCGCCGCCACCATCGGGATGGTGGCCTGGCCGCCGCAGGTGATCATGTTGACGTTGTCGGCGCTCGCGTGCTCGTCGCCGTTGACCGCAGGGATCACGGCCGGTCCGACGGCCGCCGGGGTGAGGTCGACGGCGCGGATGCCGGCCTCGGCGTAGCGCGGCGCGTACTCGCGGTGGATGTAGGCGCTGGTCGCCTCGAAGATCAGGTCGGGCAGCTCGTCCTGCTTGAGCAGCCAGTCGACGCCCTCGTGGCTGGCCTCGAGCCCCTTGTCCCGAGCCCTGCCGAGCCCGGGGCTGTCCGGGTCGACGCCGATCATCCAGCGTGGCTCGATCAGGTCGCTGCGCAGCAGCTTGTACATCAGGTCCGTGCCGATGTTGCCCGGGCCGACGATCGCGGCCGTCTTCTTGGTCATCGCGTTCCTTTCAGAGCCAGTGGTTTCGAGACGCTCGCTGGCGCTCGCTCCTCAACCACCGAACGAGAGGTGGACGGAGCCGAAGTCGTGGAAGTCGGCCACGAAGTCGTCCCCGGGGCGTACGTCGATCGCGCGGTGCACCGAGCCGGGCAGGATCACGTGCCCGGCCTCGAGCGTGACACCGAACGACGCGACCTTGTCGGCCAGCCACGACACGGCGGTGACCGGGTTGCCGAGGACGGCGTCGGAGCGTCCCTCGGCGACCTTCTCGCCGTTGCGGATCAGCACCGCCTCGATCGCTTGAGGTCGACGTCCTCCGGACGGATCCGCTCCGGGCCGAGGATGTAACCGGCCGACGAGGCGTTGTCCGCGATGGTGTCGGCGATCTTGATGTTCCAGTCCAGGACCCGGCTGTCGATCAGCTCGATCGCCGGGGCGACGTACTCGGTCGCCCGGATCACGTCCTCCTCGGTGCAGCCCTCGCCCGGCAGCGTCTCGCCGAGGATGAACGCGACCTCGACCTCGACGCGCGGGTAGCAGTACCGCGCCGCGTCGACCGGCTCGTCCGAGGAGACCTCCATGTCGGAGAGCAGGTGGCCGTAGTCCGGCTCGTCGACGCCCATCATCTCCTGCATCGCCTTCGACGACAGGCCGACCTTGTGGCCGTTCACCCGCGCCCCGGCCTCGAGCCTCCGGCGGATGTTGAGCAGCTGGATCTCGTAGGAGTCCACGACGTCGATGTCGGGCCAGGTGTCGCGCAGCGGCGGGATCGGCGCACGCTCGACCTCGGCGTCCCTGAGGGCGTCGGCGACCGTGCGGCGTACGTCGTCGGAGAGCATGGCCCCAACAATAGAACCTGTTACAGTTTTGCGCCATGAAGGACTCGTATGACGTGGTCGTCGTCGGTGCCGGTGGCGCCGGCATGACGGCCGCGCTCGCCGCCGCCAGACAGGGCCTCGACACCCTGCTGGTCGAGAAGAGCAACTACTTCGGCGGATCGACCGCGCGCTCGGGCGGAGGAGTCTGGATCCCGGGCAACTACGCCCTCCGGGCCGCCGGGGAGGCGGACGACCCGGAGGAGTCCAAGCGCTACCTCGAGGCGATCGTCGGCGACGTGGTGCCCAAGGAGCGCCGCGACACCTTCATCGACCGCGGGCCCGAGGTGATGGACTTCGTGCGCGACCAGACCCCGGTGCGGTTCGCCTGGGTCCCGCAGTACTCCGACTACCTGCCCGAGTCCCCCGGTGGTCGCTCCCGGGGTCGCAGCGTCGAGCCGGTGCCGATGGACTGCCGGTTCCTCGGCGACGAGCTGGCCCACCTGCACCCGCCGTACACCAAGGCCCCGGCCAACCTGATCGTGACGCAGGCCGACTTCCGCAAGATCAGCCTCGGGATGCGCACCATCCGCGGACCGATCACGATGGTCAAGGTCATCGTGAACCGGATCGTCAGCAGCCTGCGCGGTCGCCGGATGTACGCCATGGGCAACGCGCTGGCGATCGGTCTGCGCAAGGGCCTCGTCGACGCCGGCGTGCCCGTCGAGTACGGCACCGAGCTGCGCAGCCTCCTCGTCGAGGACGGGCGCGTCGTCGGGGTCAACGTGCAGCGCCAGGGCACCGCGACGACGATCCGGGCACGACGAGGCGTGATCCTCGGCAGCGGCGGGTTCGAGAAGAACCTCGAGCTGCGCGAGCGCTTCCAGCCCAAGCCGACCAGCATCGACTGGACGACCGGAGCGGAGTCCAACACCGGTGGTGGCCACGTCGCCGGCATGGAGGCCGGCGCCGCCGTCGCGCTGATGGACGACGCCTGGTGGGGGCCGACGATCCCGCTCCCCCGCGGTCCGTGGTTCGCGCTGGCCGAGCGCAACCTGCCGGGCTCGATCATCGTCAACTCGGCGGGCCAGCGGTTCATGAACGAGGCGCTGCCGTACGTCGAGGCGGTGCACGAGATCTACAAGGGCGAGGAGACCGGTGTCTCGCACGTGCCCGCGTGGATGATCGTCGACCAGCGCTACCGCAACCGCTACCTGTTCGCCGGTCTCTCGCCTCGCCAGCCCTTCCCCGGCCGCTGGTACAAGCACGGCACCATCAAGAAGGCCGACTCCCTCGCGGCGCTGGCCGAGCAGATCGAGGTGCCCGCCGACGCGCTGCGGGCCACGGTCGACCGGTTCAACGGCTTCGCCCGCTCTGGCATCGACGAGGACTTCCACCGCGGTGAGAGCGCCTACGACAAGTACTACTCCGACCCGACCGTGAAGCCGAACCCGTCCCTGCACTCCATCGACCAGGGCCCGTTCTACGCGGTCAAGATCGTGCCGGGCGACCTCGGCACCAAGGGTGGGCTGGTGACCGACGAGCGCGCCCGGGTGCTGCGGGAGGACGGGTCGGTGATCGACGGGCTCTACGCCGCCGGCAACGTCTCCGCTGCGGTGATGGGCCACACCTACGCCGGGCCCGGCGCGACGATCGGGCCGGCGCTGGTGTTCGGCTACCTGGCCGCCGAGGACATCGCCAGCTCTGCTATCGACGGCGAACGAGGTTTCGACAGGCTCAACCAGCGGGGCCGAGGTCCCCGGTCACGTCGAGGAGGCGTCCTGATGCCGATCGACCCGGACGTCGCCATCGGTGCCGAGCTTCCCGACCGCACGTTCTCGTGGGAGAGCTCGGACGTGCTGCTCTACCACCTCGGCATCGGCGCGGGAGCGGGTCCCGGGGACAACCTCGACCCCTCCGCGCTGCGCTACACCCTGGACAACGACGACCTGCAGGTGCTGCCCAGCTTCGGCATCGTCGCGCCGACGTTCCACGAGACCGACCCGCCACCGCTGGACCTCCCCGGGTGCGACATCACCCTGTCGCAGGTGGTCCACGGCAGCCAGGAGATCCAGGTCGCCGCTCCCCTGCCGACGTTCGGCTCCGCCGTGCTGCGGACGCGGATCACCGACGTGTGGGACAAGGGCAAGGCGGCCGTGATCTGGCAGGAGGGCCAGGCGCTCGACGCGGAGGGCGACGCGCTGTGGACCGTCCGCTCCTCGATCTTCGTGCGCGGCGAGGGCGGCTGGGGCGGCGACCGCGGCTCCTCGACCAAGGTGGAGGTCCCCGACCGGGGGCCGGACTGCGATGCGACGTACGACGTCACGCCGCAGCAGGCGATGCTCTACCGCCTCTGCGGTGACCGCAACCCCCTGCACGCCGACCCGGAGTTCGCCAAGGCGGCCGGGTTCCCGGCGCCGATCCTGCACGGGCTGTGCTCCTACGGCATCGTGCTGCGCACCGTCACCGACGAGCTGTTCGGCGGCGACGCCGGCAAGGTGCGCGGCTTCAACGCCCGGTTCGCGGGCGTGGTGTTCCCGGGCGAGACCATCCGGGTGCGCGGCTGGCACGTCGACGAGGGCGTCGCCGTCGAGGCGACGATCGCCGGCGAGGGCGAGCGCGACGGCGCAGCCGTGCTGTCGGACTGCCTGCTGACCCCGGCGTGAGCTGACGCGTCAGCGCGACCCCGGCAGCCCGGCGTCGCGCAACACCCGGAACATCACCAACAGGTCGTCTTCCTCACCCAGACAGGTGCCCCGGAGGAAGTTCAGGGTCATCCGGTCGTCCCCGTCGAGCGCCACCTGCCAGACGACCTGCCCTCCTGCCCTGCAGGCGTAACCACCGGAGACGTCGATGGTCAGCAGCTCACCTCGCAGGCGGTAGGTGCCTGAGAAGGCCGTGTCGTCGGTGAACAAGCCCCCTTCAGGGTCGGCCACGAACGAGCCGTCACGGCCGAACCGCCACAGCATCGACCCCGGTCGCCCGCCTTCGGCCCAGTCGAGGATCCACACGCCGAGGAGATCGTTCGAGGAGAGCCTGAGGCCTTGCCGACACAGGTCCCGGTGATAGTCGACGAGGACCTGCCCCTCCCCGGGCAGGGCGAGCCTCACCTCGCGATCCGCGTCCTCGCCATCCGCCACCCCGAGATGCACGTGGCGGACGGGCTCCGACGCCCGCGTGTCGCAGTTCGCGATCACCGAAAAGCCGACGACACCCCAGGTACCCGGGGAGATCGAGGTCGCCGGCCCAGGGCGCACGGCATCGACCGCGCCCTCCAGGGAGGCGACGCGCGCCTCGACGTCGGTCTCCGAGGCGTTGAAGACGGGCAGCTCGAAGGCCCGGCCCTCAGGCGCTTGGTCCGAGGCATCGCTGACAGGGCCGACCGCCATCGACGTGCGCTCCTCGTCGCCCCTTGACGACGACAGCAGGTCCTTCCCGTCCTCGAGCACGACACCACCGATGACACCGAGGAGCGCCCCGACCGCCACGCTGCGGCGACCAGGACCCGGTGCTGGGCTTGTTCATGGTCGAAGAAACGCTACCCCGCCGTCGAGGAGTCGTGGGCCGGCGCCAGCGACGCGACGAAGTCGAGCTTGTCCAGCACGCCGTCGGGGATCACGAACGGGTAGAGGTCGTCGTGGCCCATGCTGCGGTTGATCATGTTCAGCGCGACGCTGAGCGGCACCCAGATCCCGACCACGACGTCGCGGAACTGGCTGAACCGGGTGATCGTGCCGACCGTCACCAGGCCGTACTCCGAAGCCGTCTCGATCGTGTCGCAGATGTGCAGGTAGTGCGCCCAGGTCTCGGCGAAGTCCTCGAAGGGGTGCATGGTCGCGTAGCTCGAGATGTACGTCGACTCCCAGCCCGGCGGCGGACCCTCGGCGTAGTGCCGGTCGATCTCCGCCTGGTAGTCGGTCGTCTCGTCGCCGAAGAGCTCACGCGAGCGGGCGACCGTCTCGTCGTCGCGGACCAGCTGCCACTGGTAGTAGTGGCCGACCTCGTGGCGGAAGTGGCCGAGCATCGTCCGGTAGGGCTCACCGAGCTTCTCGCGGACCCGCTCCCGGTGGGCGGGGCGGCTCTCGGCGAGGTCGATGGTGATCACCCCGTTGGCGTGACCGATGACGACGTTCTCCTCGACGCTGCTCAGCAGGTCGAAGGCGAGTCCGTTGTCGGGGTCCTCGGTCTTGCTCACGACGGGGAACCCGAGCGTGTCGAGCTCGGCGACGAGGTGTCGCTTCGCCCGCTCGGCCACCGGGTAGTTGGCGAGTCCCACGGGGTCGTCGTCGTTCGGGCGGGTCCGGGTCAGGTCACAGCTCGAGCACTGGCCACCGTCGGTGGGCGAGAGCCAGGTGCAGCCGGACAGGGTCAGGTTGCGGCACACGAACCACTCGCGGCCCTCGGCGTCGACGTAGCGGCCCTTCTCGTCGACCGGGACGAGCGCCTGCTCGCCCCGCGAGTACCCCAGCCGCGTGTTGCAGGACACGCACCGCGAGTTCTCGAAGTGGAGCGACGCGTTGCACACGCGGCATCGGAAAGCTTTCACGCGCGCAGCCTGTCACGTCGTACCGGTGGCAGGATCACCGCCATGACTCTCCTCGACAGCTGGAGCCAGGGCGAGCACTCCTCCGGCGGGGTCACCCACCCGACCTACCGCAAGGGCAGCGGCCCCGGCGTCATCGTGATCCATGAGATCCCCGGCATCACGCCCGAGTTCATCGGCTTCTGCGAGGAGGTGGTCGACGCCGGCTACACCGTCGTGATGCCGCACCTGTTCGGTACGCCGGAGGCACCGCTCGGCGCGCGGAGCATGCTGGAGAGCTTCCCGCGCGTCTGCATCAGCAAGGAGTTCACCAAGCTCGCGACGGGAGTCACCACGCCGGTCGCCGGCTGGCTGCGGAGCCTCGCTCGTGAGCTGCACGACGAGCTCGGCGGCCCCGGTGTCGGCGCCCTCGGGATGTGCTTCACGGGTGGGTTCGCGCTGGCGATGATGGTCGACACGTCCGTCGTCGCCCCCGTCCTCGCCCAGCCGTCGTCGCCGTTCCCGGTCGGTCGCCAGCGCGCCGCGGACATCAACCTCAGCCCCGGTGATCTCGCCACGGTCAAGCAGCGGGCCGCCGCCGGGTGCCAGGTGCTCGGGCTGCGCTACACGAAGGACCTCGCGGTCGGCACCCGGTTCGAGACGCTCACCCGCGAGCTGGGCGAGGCGTTCATCCGGGTCGAGTTCGAGGGCCGCCAGCACTCCACGTTGACCTTGCACCGCCAGCAGGAGGGTGTAGACCGGGTGCTGGCGTTCTTCGACGAGAAACTAGGAGCAGACCGATGATCTTCACAGGTGCGGACCACGTCAGCTTCTCGGTGTCCGACCTCGACCGGAGCGAGCGCTTCTACACCGACGTGTTCGACCTCGTGCGGCTGCTGGACGTCGGCTACGGCCGCATCCTCTGTCACCGGCAGACCGGCTTCCTGTTCGCGATCGTGAAGCACGAGGGAGCGAGCGGCGAGCCCTTCACCGAGCTGAACACCGGCCTCGACCACATCGGCTTCAGCGCCGCCAGCCGGGACGAGCTGGTCGAGTGGGAGCAGAAGCTCGACGCCCTCGGCGTCACCTACACCCCGATCAGGGACATGGAGTTCTCCTACCACCTGAACTTCCGCGACCCCGACAACATCGCCCTCGAGATCTCGGCGTCGAGGGAGATCATGACCTCGTGGCTGGCCGAGCTCAGGGAGCGGGAGATTCCCCGGGAGGAGATCGACGCCAGGATCGGGGAGTACCTGATGTCGCTCGCCGGCGGCGCTCCCCCGTCGCCCTAGGCGCGCTCGACCCGCCGTAGCCCGTCGGCCGGCGTCCACCACTCGACGACGAGCATCGTGGCCTTCTCGTCGAGGTGGGTGTGCACGACCTCGAGGACGTCGGCGTGGAACAGGTCACCGTCCGGACCGTCCGTGACCGCTCCGGCAGCGACGGCGCGTCCCGAGATCTTCGCCTCGCCCGGCCACTGCGCCTCGGAGCCCTCGACCGGGTCGACGGTGGCGCTGTGCAGCGCGAACCGCGGATCGCGCAGCAGGTCGGCGCCCTTGCGCGCGTGCGGCATGGAGCCGAAGGTCAGCTCGCCGTCCTCGAACGCGGCCTCGATCCCGGAGATCCGCGGACGAGCCGTCCGCCCGCACGGTCGCGATCGTCTTGTGCCGGTGGGCGTCGAACAGCCCCTGCACCCGTTGCGCGAACTCCGGCTCCGCCTGCTCGACGTCTCGCCACGCTGTCATGCGCCGACTATCGCACCGGCCACCGACAGTCGCGCTACGTAGCGGGGGCCACGTGGACCCATCTACGTAGCGTCGGCCGTCACGCCGTCCCGGCGAGGAACTCCAGTGCCTGTCGATAGCCGTCGATCCCCTGGCCGACGATCTCCTTCGCGGCGTACGGCGTGACCACGGAGTGGTGCCGGAACTCCTCCGGGCGCGACTTGGGGTCGCTGATGTGCAGCTCGACGAGCGGCGCGGTCAGCTGGGCGCAGGCGTCGAAGAGGGCGTAGGAGTAGTGCGTCCACGCGGCGGCGTTGAGCACCACGGGCGTCGACGCGTCGGCGGCCTCGTTGAGCCAGTCGAGCATCAGGCCCTCGTGGTTGGTCTGCCGCACCTCGACGTCCAGGCCGAGCCCCGTGCCCCACTCACCGCACAGCCGCTCGAGGTCGGCATGCGTCGTGGTCCCGTAGATCTCGGGCTGACGACGCCCCAGGCGGCCCAGGTTGGGACCGTTGAGCACCAGCACCTTCATCGGTCACCCCTCAGCCGGTCGTACGACGCCCGCAGGTCCTGCTCGGACGGGTCCGCCAGGATCGACGGCTTCGCCAGCCCGTCGAGCACGACGAACCGCAGCACCGATCCTCGTGACTTCTTGTCCACCCGCATCGTCGCGAGCACGTCGTCGAACGGCAGCTCGCCGAACCTGGTCGGCAGGCCGACCGACGCGAGCACCGCGGCGTGCCGGGCGGCGGTCTCGTCGTCGAGACGTCCCGCGAGGCGAGCGAGCTCGGCGACGTAGACCATCCCGAGGGCGACGGCCTCGCCGTGGCGGACGCGGTAGCCGGTGCCCTTCTCGACGGCGTGCGCCATCGTGTGGCCGTAGTTGAGCACCTCACGCCCCGGGTGCCCGTCGGACCCACCGGTCTCCTTGAGGTCGCCGGCGACCACGTCGACCTTGACCTGGATCGCCCGCTCCACGACCTCGCGCAGCTGCGCGGAAGCGGGGTCCAGCACTGCCGGCAGGGTCTGCCTCGACGATGCGCAGGATCTCGGGGTCGGCGACGAAGCCGCACTTGATCACCTCGCCAAGGCCGGCGACCAGCTCTGCCGGGGGCAGCGAGGCGAGCAGGTCGAGGTCGCAGAGCACACCGGCGGGCTCGTGGAACGAGCCGACGAGGTTCTTGCCCGCGCCCGTGTTGATGCCGGTCTTGCCACCCACCGCGGCATCGACCATCCCGAGCAGCGTGGTGGGGACATGGACCACGCGGACGCCGCGCAGCCAGGTCGCGGCGACGAACCCGCCCACGTCGGTCGTGGCGCCGCCTCCGAAGGTCACGACGACGTCGGAGCGGGTGAAGCCGGCTGCACCGAGGAGCTCCCAGCAGCTCTCGAGGGTCGCGTAGGACTTCGAGCCCTCTCCGGGAGGCGTGAGCGGCACGTCCTCGACGGTGTAGCCGGCGTCGAGCAGGGGCTGTCGCACCTGCGCGGAGAGCGAGGCGAGGTCGGCGTCGTACAGCACCGCGACGCGCTCGGCAGCGGGTCCGACGAGTGCGGACAGCTCGTCGACCACGCCGTGGCCGACCACGACGTCGTAGGGCGAGGCGCCTCGGACGTGCATCCGGGTCCGCTGTTCCTCACGCGCCTCACCCATGGGCGCCATCCTCGACCGCAGCGCGCACCTGCTCAACCACCTCGGCCACCGACTGGCCGTCCGTGTCGACGACGTGCGATGCCACCGACTCGTAGACGGGGGTCCGCTCGTCGATCAGCTGCTTGATCCGCCCCCGGACGTTGCCGAGCAGCAGCGGGCGAGAGACACCGAGGCCGACGCGCTGCGCGGCCTCGCTCAGTCCCACCCGCAGGAACACCACCCGGTGACCGGCGAGCAGCGCTCGCGTGCGCTCGTCCAGCACGGCCCCGCCGCCGAGAGCGAGGACGCCGTCGTGGCCCGACAGCGCCGCCGCGACCGCTGCCCGCTCCAGGTCGCGGAACGCGGCCTCGCCCGAGTCCACGAAGATGTCGGAGACGGAGCGCCCTTCGGCGGCCTCGACGTCCTGGTCGGTGTCGCGGAACCCGAGGCCCCACGTCTCGGCCAGCACGCGGCCCACCGTCGTCTTGCCCGCCCCCATCGTGCCGACGAGGACGACCCTGGGTCGGGGAGTCATCGAAAGCGGAGCGTGTCGAGGTAGCTCTGCACGTTGCGCCGCGTCTCGGAGACCGCGTCGCCGCCGAACTTCTCCAGCACCGCGTCCGCCAGCACGAGCGCGACCATCGCCTCGGCGACGATGCCCGCGGCCGGCACGGCACAGACGTCGGAGCGCTGGTGGTGGGCGACCGCGGCCTCGCCGGTGGCCACGTCGACCGTGCGCAGGGCGCGCGGGACGGTGGCGATCGGCTTCATGGCAGCACGCACGCGCAGCACCTCACCGGTCGACATGCCTCCCTCGGTGCCCCCCGAGCGTCCCGACGTACGACGGATCGCACCGTCCTCGCTGACGATCTCGTCGTGCGCCAGCGACCCGGGCGTGGCAGCCAGCTCGAACCCGTCACCGACCTCGACGCCCTTGATCGCCTGGATGCCCATCAGCGCACCGGCCAGCCGGGAGTCGAGCCGGCGGTCCCAGTGCACGTGCGATCCCAGGCCCTGGGGCAGCCCGTGGACGACGACCTCGACCACGCCCCCGAGGGTGTCGCCGTCCTTGTGCGCCTGGTCGATCCGCTCGACCATCAGCTTCGAGGTGTCGGGATCCAGGCACCGCACCGGGTCATCGTCCAGCCGGGTCACGTCGTCCGGCTCGGGCACCGAGCCGGCAGGCGCGCGGACACCGCCCAGCTCGATCACGTGGGAGACCATCCGGGCACCGGTGGCCTGCTCGAGGAACAGCGAGGCCACCCGCCCCAGCGCGACGCGGGCGGCGGTCTCGCGGGCGGAGGCGCGCTCGAGCACCGGGCGGGCCTCGTCGAAGTCGTACTTCTGCATCCCGACCAGGTCGGCGTGCCCCGGACGCGGACGGGTCAGCGGCGGCGTTGCGGGCCAGTGCGTCCAGCTCGACGGGGTCGACCGGGTCGGAGGACATCACCTGCTCCCACTTGGGCCACTCGGTGTTGCCGATGACGATCGCCACCGGACCACCCTGGCTCCGACCGTGCCGGACACCGCCGGTGATGCTGACCTCGTCCTGCTCGAACTTCATCCGCGCGCCGCGGCCGTAGCCCAGCCGGCGCCGGGCCAGGGCCTCGGAGATGTCCGCGGAGGTCACCTGCACGTGGGCAGGCAGGCCTTCGAGGATCGCGGTGAGCGAGGGGCCGTGGGACTCCCCCGCCGTGAGCCAGCGCAGCATGGGGCCAGTGTTTCACGCGGGACCGGAGCCGCTGAGGCGACCGTCAGTACCCGAGACCTCGCGCCAGCCACGGGCCGATCACGACCGCCAGCGCGGACCCGACGAGCATGAACGGGCCGTAGGGCACGCGTCGGCGCAGGTCGCGGGTGACGATGCCGATCAGCAGGCCGCCGATGCCCCCGACGAGCAGGATCAGCGCGAGTCCCATCAACATCTCGTACCAGCCGAGGTAGCCCAGCGCCGGACCGAGCACGCGGGCCAGGCGCACGTCCCCGAAGCCCCACGCGTTGAACAGCCACCAGAAGACCCAGAACCACGCGCCGATGACCAGCCAGCCCCAGGCGGCCCGGTAGAGCGAGTCGAGATCCTGGTCGACCAGCGCCGCGGCCGGGATCAGCACGGCGAGCAGCGATGTACGTCGGGTGGATGATCCGCGTCGGCAGCAGCGTGGTCCGCCAGTCGATGATCATCAGCGCGACCCCGACCGGCACGAGCGGGACCAGGTAGAGCAGCGCGCCGGTCCAGCCGAGCGCGGCCCCGAAGGACGCCCCGAAGAGCCCGGACCAGGCGGCCGTCCAGAGCGCGAGTCGGGGCGCCGCCGCGATCTCGGCGTACGGCACCTTGTCCGGCGCGGGCGGCAGCGAGCGGTCGAAGGGCTTCCGCCCGGCCGTCGGTGCCGGCGGATCACTCTCCTCGGGCACAGCGGCCACCGGCTCCTGCTGCGGCTCCGGGATCCGGCCGATCAGCGTCGGCACGAACCAGCCGAGCGCCGCGCACGCGAGCAGGCACACCGCAGCGGCCTGCCACTGCGCGGGGTCGAGCCAGTCCATGCGCGAAGGCTAGGGGACCGAGGGGTGGTCGGTGGCGATCTGCACAGCCCGGCGCTCGAGCTCCCGGGTGCCCGCCTCCCGCAGCAGGTCGACCGACACCGCCTCACCGGTCATCCGGAGCACCTGACCGACCGCCTGGTGGGCGAGCAGGTCGAGGCCCGCGACGAGCCGGCGGCCGTCGTCGAGCACCGCCCGCGCGAGCGGCGTCGGCCACGGGTCGTAGACGACCTCGAACACGGCCGGCACCTGCGCGCACGCGGCCAGCACGTCCGCTGTCTGCGCCTCCCCCGGGATCGTCGACACGAGCAGGTCGGCGTCGAGGACCGCCATCCCGTCGAGGGTGTCCACGCTGAGCTCCGGGGCGTGCGGGTGCCCGCTGACCACGGCGACCGTCTCCTCGGCGCGGGCCGGGTCGCGGACCAGCACGGTGGCGCTCTCGCAACCCTGCTCGGCCAGGGCGAGCAGCACCGAGGTCGCCGTCGCTCCCCCGCCCAGGACGACCGCGGATCGTGCCGGGGCCGCCAGCCGTTCCTCCATCGCCGCGATCGCACCCGGGATGTCGGTGTTGTAGCCGTGCCGGCTGCCCTCGTCGAGGACGAGCGTGTTGGAGACCCCGGAGAGCCGGACCCAGTCGTCGCTGGTGTCGAGCAGGGGTACGACGGTGCGCTTGAGCGGCATCGTCAACGACAGGCCGCGCCAGCTCGGGTCGAGCTGCGCCACGAACTCCTCGAGCCCGGCCGAGTCGACCCTGACGTGGTCGTAGGTCCAGTCGAGCCCCAGCTCGGCGTACGCCGCGCGGTGCAGGGCCGGCGACAGCGAGTGCGCGACGGGCGAGCCGACGACCGCACAGCGACGACCGCCGGAGATCGGGGCGGGCACGCTCAGCAGTCCTCGCTCTCGCGACAGTAGGCGCGCAGCTTGTTGACCCACTTCAGGTGCTCCTGGTAGGTCTCCGAGAAGCGGGTGGTGTCCTCCGCGTAGTCGGGGACGAAGTACAGCCAGTCCCCCTTGGCCGGCGACAGCGCGGCCTCGATGGTCTCCTCACCGGGCGAGCCGATCGGTCCCGGCGGCAGCCCGGCGTTGGCGTAGGTGTTGTACGCCGAGGTGTTCGACCGCTCTGCCGCCGTGGTCCACACGTCGCCGGAACGCTTGCTGACGTAGGACACCGTCGAGTCCAGCTGCAGGGGCATCCCCTGGTTGAGGCGGTTGTAGAGCACCCGCGCGACCTTGGGGTAGTCCTCGGACCTGTTCGCCTCGTACTCCAGGATGCTGGCGACGGTCAGGACCTGCTCGGGCGTGAGGTTGACCTCCTCCGCCCGGGTCGCGAGGTCGAGCGACTCCTCGACCTGGACGCTCTTGGCGACCATCTGCCGGATCAGGCCGACCGCGTTCTGGTTGGGCGGCACCGTGTAGGTCGCCGGGAACAGGTAGCCCTCGGGGTTGCCCTGGGCCTGCGCCGGCAGCCCGATCGCCTTCGGGTTCGCCAGCGCCGCGGTCACGGCCTTCTTCGAGATGTCGGTCTTGTCGACGATGGTCTGCACGACCTGACGCACGCGCGCACCCTCCGGCACGACGACCAGGCTCTGGATCAGGTTCTCGGGCTCGACCAGCACGGCCAACGCATCCTCGGCCTTCATCTCCTGCTTGAGCTGGTAGTAGCCGACCTGGATGTTGCGTGACTTGTCGTCGCCCCGTGCCGCGTCGTTGAACGCGTCGACGCTCTTCACGACGCCCTTGGCCTTCAGCTCACGACCGATCTCGGCGGAGGTGACGCCGTCCTTGACCTCGTAGAGCACCTGGCCGGTTCCCGGTCCGGCGTAGTCCGGCGCAGGACCGAGTCGGGAGCTGATCTCGTCGTACACGAAACGGCCGCCGAACCAGGCAGCGGCCCCGAGCACCACCAGCACGAACAGCACCGGCAGGCAGCCGCGACCGCGTCGACGGGTCCTCGGCGGGTCGTCGTGGTAGTCGTCGCCCTCGTCGTGCTCGGCGGAGTCGTCCCACTCCTCGTCGTACTCGTCCTCGCGCACGCGCTCCGTCCTCGTCCTAGATGTCCTCGGTCGGCACCGGCTCGCCGGCGTACGTGCCAGTCTGCTGCTCGCGATCCAGGGCTCCCTGCAGGATCACCACGGCGGCGGCCTGGTCGACCACCGCCCGGCGTTTCCTGCCCTTGCGTCCCTGGCTCCGCAGCTGACTCTCAGCGGTCACGGTGCTCAGGCGCTCGTCGCACAACCTGACCGGAACCGGCCCGACTCGGGCCGCCAGCTCACGCGCGAACGCTCGAACCTTACCCGCCGCAGGCCCATCTCTCCCGGACAACGAGCGAGGCAGCCCCACGTAGACGCGCACGGCGCCGAGCTCCTCCACGAGCGCGGCGAGCCGGTCGAGGTCGCCGTCGCCGCGTGCGACGGTCTCCACCGGCGTCGCCAGGATGCCCGCGGGATCGCTGCTCGCGACCCCGATCCGTACGTCGCCGGGATCCACGCCGAGACGTACGCCGGCCAGCTCGCCCACCATCCGGGGCTAGCGTCCCCCGGCCAGGGTGCGCCGGATCGCCTCCAGCGCGTCGCCGGCCTTGCTCGGGTCGGTGCCGCCGCCCTGGGCGACGTCGTCCTTGCCGCCGCCCTTGCCGCCGAGCACCTCCGAGGCCGCACGCACCAGGGCGTTGGCGGAGACGCCGGCCGACCGGCCCGCGTCGTTGACGGCCACCACGACCGAGGCCTTGCCGCCGGACGAGCCGACGATCGCGGCCACCGCCGGGCGGTCCGCGGGAGCTTGCTGCGTACGTCGAGCGCGAGCGTGCGCACGTCACCCCCGCCGGCACCGGGCGCCTCGTGGCCGACGAACGACACGCCGCCGACGTCCTGGGCGTCCGTGGCCAGCTGACCCGCGGCCGCGAGCAGCTGCTGGAGCCGGACCTTCTCGATCTCCTTCTCCGCCGTGCGCAGGCGCTCGAGGATGTCGTCGACCCGCTCGGGCAGCTGCTCGGGTCGCACCTTCAGCGACTCGCTGAGCTGCGCGACCAGCAGGTGCTCGCGCGCCAGGAACCGGTAGGCGTCGCCGCCGACCAGCGCCTCGACGCGTCGTACGCCGGAGCCGATCGAGCTCTCGCCGAGCAGCTTGACCACGCCGAGCTGGCCCGAGCGCTGGGCGTGCGTGCCGCCGCAGAGCTCGCTCGCCCAGTCGCCGACGGAGATCACCCGCACCTGGTCGCCGTACTTCTCACCGAAGAGCGCCATCGCGCCCGAGCGCACGGCCTCCTCCTGGGTCATCAGCTCCGCGTGGACCCCGAGGTCCGCCAGCACGAGGTCGTTGACCCGCGCCTCGACGTCACCCATCGCCGACTGCGGCACCGCACCGGTGGCGGAGAAGTCGAACCGGAACCGGCCCGGGCGAGTTCTCCGAGCCGGCCTGCGTGGCCGTCTCGCCGAGCGCCTCGCGGAAGGCCTTGTGCACCATGTGCGTCGCGGTGTGCGAGCGGCTGATCGACCTCCGGCGCTCGGTGTCGACCAGCGACTGCGCGTGTCCACCGAGCGAGACCTCGCCGTCGAGCACCCGCGCCTTGTGCACGACCAGGCCGGTGATCGGCGACTGGACGTCGTAGACCTCGATCCGGGCACCGTTGTCGAGCTCGATGATCCCCTGGTCGGCGAGCTGTCCGCCGCCCTCGGCGTAGAACGGCGTGCGGTCGAGGACGAGCTCGATCTCCTCGCCCGGGCCGGCGTTCGCGACGGTCACGTCACCCTCACGATGCCGCGCACGGCGCCCTCGCTGGTCACCTCGTCGTAGCCGGTGAACTCCACGGGCACGACCGAGGGAGTCCGCGATGTCGCGGTAGGCGCCCTGCGACGCCTGCTTGCCCTTCTTGGCCTTCGCGTCCGCGCGGGCCCGCTCACGCTGCTCGGTCATCAGCCGGCGGAAGCCCGCCTCGTCGACGCTGAGCCCCTTCTCGGCGGCCATCTCCAGGGTCAGGTCGATCGGGAAGCCGTAGGTGTCGTGCAGCGCGAAGGCCTTGTCGCCGGAGAGCGTCGTGCCGCCCGACGACGTGACCTCGGAGGCCGCGGTGTCGAAGATGGTGGTGCCGGTGCGCAGCGTCTGGCGGAACGCGTGCTCCTCGGCGTACGCGACGGTGGAGATCCGCTCCCAGTCGCGCTGGAGGTCGCCGTACGTCTCGGCCATCCTGTCGCGGCTGACCGGCAGCAGCTCCGGCAGCGCCGGGTCCTCGTAGCCGAGCAGCCGGACCGACCGCACCGCCCGACGCAGCAACCGGCGCAGCACGTAGCCCCGCGACTCGTTGCCGGGCGTGACGCCGTCGCTGATCAGCATCATCGACGAGCGGATGTGGTCGGCGACCACGCGGAAGCGGACGTCGTCGTCGTGGTTGACGCCGTACTTCCGGCCGGTCAGCTCCTCGGCCTTCTCGATCACCGGGAACATGACGTCGATCTCGTACATGTTCTCCTTGCCCTGCAGGAGATACGCGACGCGCTCCAGGCCCATGCCCGTGTCGATGTTGCGCTTGGGCAGCGAGCCAACGATGTCGAAGTCCTCCTTGGACCGCACCGCGCTGAGCTCGTCCTGCATGAAGACGAGGTTCCAGATCTCCAGGTAGCGGTCCTCGAGCTCCGGCGCCATCGCGGTGCCCATCGCCTCCCAGTCGGCCTCCGGCCCGTACGCCGGACCGCGGTCGTAGAGGATCTCCGAGCAGGGACCGCCCGGGCCGGGAACGCCCATCGACCAGTAGTTCTCCTTGGGCCCGAGCTTGACGATCCGCTTCTCGGGCAGGCCGGTGACCTTCATCCAGAGCGTGAGCGCCTCGTCGTCACCGTGCAGCACCGACGGCCACAGCCGGCTCTCCTCCAGCCCCCAGCCGCCGTCGACGACCGGCTTGGTGACGAGGTCCCAGGCCAGCTCGATGGCGCCTTCCTTGAAGTAGTCGCCGAAGCTGAAGTTGCCGCACATCTCGAAGAACGTGCCGTGCCGGGTCGTCTTGCCGACGTCCTCGATGTCGGGGGTCCGGATGCACTTCTGCACACTCGTCGCGCGCGGCCACGGCGGCGTCTCCTGGCCGAGGAAGTAGGGCTTGAACGGCACCATCCCCGCGTTGACGAACAGCAGCGTCGGGTCCGGCACCAGCAGGGACGCCGAGGGCACAGCCTGGTGACCGGCGGCCTCGAAGTGCTCCACGAAGCGGCGTCGGATCTGGGCGGTGTCCATCAGTCCTGGTCCTCCATGACATCGGTGGTTGAGCGGCGTGCCCCACCCTCGGTGGTTGAGGAGCGAGCGCCGGCGAGCGTCTCGAAACCACTCGACCCAGCGCACCCGTTCCAGCGCGGGTGGTCCATCAAGCGTCAGCCCGAGCCGGTCGCGCAACTCGGTTTCCTTCTCGGTCATGCCGGCGCGCACCTCCTCGGCGAAGAGCTGCGCGCCCACGTTGAGCCCCGCGAGCCGGTCGCGCATCCCGTCGGGGGTGAACGCCTCGGCGGCACGGCGTGCCTTGACCATCACGTAGATGCCCGCGCCGGCACCGGCGACGAACCAGAACCCTCTCGTCATCGCGGGCTCACGCTGCGCTGGCCGGCTCGGCCGTCGCGGCGCCTGCGGCGGCCGCTCGCTCCTCGGACTGCATCTGGCGCCAGGCCTGCTTCATCTCCCGGCGGCGCTGCTTGCGGGCGCGGCGTACCTCGCGCCGCACCTCGAACCAGATCCGGTTGCGCGACTCCGCGGACAGCGCGCGGCGCAGCCCGTGGCCCAGCGACACGACCTTCACCAGCGGTTCGCCCACGGTCGCGCTGAGCACGACGCTGTCGGGGACGTTGGGCTCGGGGCGCGGCTCTCCCGCGTCGGTGATCACGTAGGCGGCTTCCTCGGCGCGTGTGCGCTCGGCCCGCGCGACCCGTTCGAGCTGCTCGGAGAGGGCGTCGAGACGCCGACGCAGCTCCTCGGTCTCGGCGGCCGCTGCCGCGAGCGCCCGTCGCGACTCCGCGCGACTGCGGAGCAGGGTCAGCAGGACCACGACCAGCAGCGCGACGGCCGTGACGAGAGTGATCAGGAGGGGCGTTCCCATGGGGTCCGACCCTACCTGCCGCGGATCAGCCGGCGGACCCGCTCCCAGCGCTCCTTCAGGCCGCTCTCCGCCCCGAGGTTCGTCGGCTGGTAGTACTCCGCGTCCAGGACCACGTCCGGGGCGTACTGCTGCTCGGCGATCCCGTAGGGCGCGTCGTGGGAGTACTGGTAGCCCTGGCCGTGCCCGAGCTTCTTCGAGCCTCCGTAGTGGGCGTCGCGCAGGTGCGCCGGGACGGGGCCGATCTTGCCGGCTCGTACGTCGGCGCTGGCCGCGTCGATCGCCTTGATCACGGCGTTGGACTTCGGCGCGAGGGCCAGCGCGATGACCGCCTGGGCCAGGTTGAGCCGCGCCTCGGGCATCCCGATCAGCTGCACCGCCTGGGCGGCGGCCACGGCGGTCGTCAGGGCCGTGGGGTCGGCCAGGCCGATGTCCTCGCTGGCGAGGATCACCAGCCGGCGGGCGATGAACCGGGGGTCCTCGCCTGCTTCCACCATCCGGGCCAGGTAGTGCACGGCGGCGTCGGCGTCGGAGCCGCGGATCGACTTGATGAAGGCGCTGGTGACGTCGTAGTGCTGGTCTCCCTGCCGGTCGTAGCGGACCGCGGCGCGGTCGACCGCCTTCTCGGTGGTCTCGACGTCGACCTTCGTCAGCCCCTGGGACAGCGCCGCCCCGGCCGCGGCCTCCAGGTAGGTCAGCGACCGCCGCGCGTCACCCCCGGCGAGCCGGACCAGGTGGTCGAGCGCATCAGGCTCCACGCTGACCTGGCCGTCCAGACCGCGGGAGTCGGTGACCGCGAGCTCGATGACGCCGCGGATGTCGTCATCGGTCAGGGGCTCGAGGGTGAGCAGCAGCGAGCGCGACAGCAGCGGCGAGATCACCGAGAAGAACGGGTTCTCCGTCGTCGCGGCCACCAGGGTGACCCACCTGTTCTCGACCCCGGGGAGCAGGGCGTCCTGCTGGGCCTTGGTGAACCGGTGCACCTCGTCGACGAACAGCACCGTCTCCTGGCCGCTCGAGGCGAGCCGGTTGCGGGCCGAGGTGATCGCCTCGCGGACCTCCTTGACCCCGGCGGCGACGGCCGAGACCTCGACGAAGCGGCGGTTGGTCTTGCCGGAGACGATCGCGGCGATGGTGGTCTTGCCGGTGCCGGGCGGTCCCCACAGCAGCAACGCCATCGACTGGTCGCCCTCGACGAGGCGGCGCAGCGGTGCGCCCGGAGCGAGCAGGTGCTGCTGCCCGACCAGCTCGTCGAGGTCGCGGGGACGCATCCGCACCGCGAGCGGAGCGGAGTCGTGGGTGTTGCCCGCGAGCGAGCCGCCCGAGGTGCCCTCGCGGGCCGGCTCGGGGCCCTCGTAGGCGAAGAGGCCGTCCATCGCAGCGAGCCTAACCGGCCCCGCCGACGTCGAGACCGCCTAGGAGACCCCTGCCTCCGCGATCAGCGCGTCCCGGGCCTCGCGGCGGCGGCGCTGCTCCGCCGGATCCGGCACCGGAACGGCCGAGACGAGCCGCTGGGTGTACTCGTGCTGGGGCCGGTGGACGATGTCGTCGGTGCTCCCGAGCTCGACGATCTCGCCCATGTACATCACCGCGATCCGGCTGGCGAGGATCTCGACCACGCCGAGGTCGTGGCTGATGAACAGGCAGGCGAAGCCCTGCTCGCGCTGGAGCTCCTGGAACAGGTCGAGCACCTTCGCCTGCACCGAGACGTCGAGCGCCGAGGTCGGCTCGTCCGCGACCAGCAGGTCTGGCTGGAGCGCGAGCGCACGCGCGATGCCGACGCGCTGTCGCTGGCCACCGGAGAGCTCGTGCGGGTAGCGGTTCCGGAACCCACGCTGCAGGTGGACGCTGTCGAGCAGGCTCTCGATCTCGTTGCTGAGCTGCTTGCCCCGCATCTTGCGGTGCAGGTACAGCGGCTCCCCGATGGACTCCCCGATCGGCAGCCTCGGGTTCAGCGACGACCCCGGGTCCTGGAAGACGATGCCGGCGCGGTCGCGCAGCGGACGCAGGTCCTTGGCGGTGGCGCCGTGCATCTTCACGCCGGCGACCTCGAGAGTCCCCCCGGCCACGGGAAGCAGCCCCATCGCCGCCCGGCCGATGGTGGTCTTGCCGGAGCCGGACTCCCCCACCAGACCGATGACCTCGCCCTTGCCGATCGTCAGCGAGACGCCGTCGACGGCACGGAAGACCGGCTGGTTGCCCCGCTTGGGGTACTCCAGCACGAGGTTCTCGGCGACCATGATGGGCTCGCGGTCGGCGTGCGCGCCACCTGTGGACGCGGTCGGCGTCTCGCGCTCGGCCGCCTCGGCGACCCGCTCGCCCTCGGCGCCCTCGATGACCCCGGCCGTCTGCACCTTCTCCTGCGCGTGCCCGAAGTGCGGCACCGCCGCCAGGAGCTGCTGGGTGTACGGGTGCTCGGGATGGTTGAAGATCTGGTCGGCGGTGCCGGCCTCCACGATGCGCCCCTGCTGCATCACCACGATGCGGTCGGCCATGTCGGCGACCACCCCCATGTCGTGGGTGATCAGCACGATGCCCGCGTTGACCCGCTCGCGCAGGTCCCTCATCAGCTTGAGGATCTCGCCCTGCACCGTGACGTCGAGGGCGGTGGTCGGCTCGTCCGCCACGAGGAGCTGGGGCTCGCACGCCAGCGCCTGGGCGATCATCGCGCGCTGGCGCTGGCCGCCGGAGAGCTGGTGGGGGAAGGAGTCGAAGCGACGCTCAGGCTCCGGGATCTCGACCAGCGTGAGCAGCTCGATGGCTCGCGCCTTGGCCTCCTTGGGCGACATGTCGAAGTGCGACCGGATCGTCTCCACGATCTGGAACCCGATCGTGTACACCGGGTTCATCGCGGTCATCGGCTCCTGGAAGATCACCGCGATCTCCCGGCCGCGGACGCGGCGCAGCGCAGCGCCGCTCAGGCCGACGAGCTCCTTGCCCTTCAGCCGCGCGCTGCCGCTGGCCCGACCGTTGACGGGGAGCAGCCCGAGCAGGGACATCGACGACTGGGTCTTGCCGGAGCCGGACTCGCCCACGATCGCGAGCACCTCGCCCGCGTCGACGTGGTAGTTCACGTCGATGGCGGCGGGGAACCACTCACCGTCGACGTAGAAGGAGACGTTGAGGTCCTCGACCTCCAGGATCGGGCCGTCGTCCTCGGGGACGACCGGCTGGGACCGGTCCTGGTAGCCCGGAGTGCCGGGAGTCGAAGTGCTCACGAGTGGCCTTTCGGTGCTGTCGATGCGCGCAGCGGGGCATCTGCGAGGGTGGTCCCATGGGGTCCACCGAGGTGCTCAGGTCGTCCAGCGCCCGGAACCTGGGAGTGGCGATGATGGCCGCCGGCGTGGTGGCGCTCGGCACGGCCGTCTACGACGGCGTGGACGCCCTGCTGACGTACGCCGTACCCAGCATCCTGTTCGGCTTCCTGGGATGGGCAGCCTTCTGGCGCCCCCACGTGGAGGTGTCCGACGGTGGCGTGACGGTGGCCAACACGCTCCGCTCGATCAGCGTGCCCTGGCCGGCGATCGAGGCAGTGGAGGGCCGCTACGGCCTGCGCCTGCGCACGGCGTACGGCAACGTGACCGCGTGGGCGGCCGGTGCACCCGCCGGCCGGCAGCGGGCCCGTGGCCAGGACAGCGAGGCTGCCCACGCCGTCTCGACACCGGCTCGAGTCGCTGCAGGCTGCGGGGTACCTCGACAACCCGCGGCTCGAACGACCGGCACCGTCCACGGTCTGGCACTGGGACGTCATCGTGCCGACGACGCTGCTGGTGCTGGCCAGCGTCGTGCTGCCGCTGTTGGCCTGACCCGGCGCTCACTGGGCGGCCTCGTTGTGCTCCTGCTCGGCCTGACGGGCCGCGCGGTTCATCTTCCGCTCCGACGGCACGCGCTTCTGCCGGGGGTCGAAGGCGTCACGCAGACCGTCGCCGATGAAGTTCACCGACAGCGCGATGATCACGATGAACAGACCCGGCCACCAGAACAGCCACGGCCGGGTGGAGAAGGCCGACTGGTACTCGGAGATCATCGTGCCGAGGGACACGTCCGGGGCCTTGATGCCGAACCCGAGGTAGGACAGTGCGGTCTCGAGCAGCACGGCCTGGGACGCGAGCAGCGTGGTGTTCACGATGATCACGCCCATGGCGTTGGGGATCATGTGCTTGCGGATGATGCGGAAGCTGCTCGCCCCCGCGACCTTCGCGGCATCCACGAACTCGCGCTCCCGCAGCGTCAGGAACTCACCGCGCACCAACCGGGCCAGCGTGGTCCAGCTGATCGCACCCAGCGCCACCGCCAGTGCGAAGGCGCCGGCCGAGCCGGCCACCTTGCCGAGCACCGCACCGATCACGATGACCGGGAAGGTGATGAACAGGTCGGTGAACCGCATCAGCCCCTGGTCGACCCAGCCGCGGAAGTAGCCCGCGATCGCGCCCACGGCCATCCCGATCAGGGCGGCCAGCAGGCTGATCACGACCATCACGTTGATGGAGGTCTGGGTGCCCTTCATGACGCGCGCGAAGGTGTCCCGGCCGATCTCGTCCTGGCCGAAGGGGTGGTCGCCGATCGCGAACCCGGGTCCGCCGAGCCACGTCGGCAGCGTCAGGGTCGGCGAGCCACCGTTGACGACGTCCCCCGGCGTGAAGTGGTCCCACTTCCACCAGCCCGGCAGGCCGAAGGCGCCGATCGAGGTGTAGGCGAGGATCACGACGAGCGTGACCGTGACCAGGCCGCTCAGCGCACCGCGGTGACGGAAGAACCGACGGCGGACGATCTGACCCTGGCTGAGGCCCTCGACGTCCTTCAGCTCGATGGCGTTCTCGTTGGTCTCCAGGTCGAGTCCCCCGGTGGGCTCCAGTGGGGTACTCATGCGGCCACCCGAATCCTTGGGTCGAGAACGGCGTAGATCAGGTCGGCGACGAAGTTCGCGATCACGGCGAGGATGCCGACGACCACGATGTAGGCCATCACCGGGTACTGCTGGTTGTCCGCGAGCGAGACCACGAACAGGCGACCCATGCCGAACCAGCCGAACACCGTCTCGGTGATCACCGCGCCTCCGAGCAGCGTGATGATGTCGATCGGGACGATCGACGCGAGTGGCAGCAGCGCGTTGCGCAGCGCATGTCGCATCACCACGGTGCGGTCGGTGAGCCCCTTGGACCGGGCCGTCCGGATGTAGTCCTGGTTCATCACCTCGAGCATCGAGGCCCGGGTGTAGCGCGTGTAGGACGCGAACGAGATCAGGATCAGCGTCGCGGTCGGCAGCAGCAGGTGCGTGGCCGTGTCGATCGTCTGGATCCAGAAGTCGCCCTCCAGGTTCGGCGTCGAGCTGCCGAGCGTGGCGATGGGACGACCCTTGATCACGCTGTTGTCGTTGTAGGAGTCCCAGCTCTGCATGAGGCGGTCGGCGAAGAGCAGCATCGAGACCGGGACGGCCGTCAGGGCGGCGGTCCGGGCGGACCGCGAACGGTCAGGCCCGCCCCACGCCCAGCCGATGAAGGCACTGACCACCAGACCGACCAGGAACATCGCGACGATCAGCGGCCAGCCGAGGAAGCCGGCGTCCTCGGCGTACTCCCAGAAGTACAGCAGCGGCAGCCAGAGCACCGCGCCCAGGGCCGCCACCGACAACGCGGAGTACAGCGCCTTGCGGTTGCGCAGGCCGGTGCTCATCCCCGTGACCACGAACGCTGCCCCGACCGAGAGCAGGATGATCAGCCCGATCCCGAGCTGGGGGTCGGCGAAGAACTTGGTGACGTTGACGTAGCCGAGCAGGACCACCATCACGCCTGCACCCACGCCGAAGTTGCGCAGCCGTTTGGACCAGTTCCCGGCCACCGCCGAGGACACCACCAGGCCCACGAGCAGAGCGCTGACCACGATGAAGCCGAGGGACAGCTGTGGGTTGGGTTGGCCCAGGAAGTTGTTGAAGTCGATCGCCAGGAAGACCTTCGCCAGCACCGCGACCCAGAAGACCGGCAGCGAGTAGAGCAGGAAGGAGAGGAAGGTGATCGAGTAGTCGAAGCCGGTGTACTGGCGCAGCGCGCTCACCACGCCGACCATGACGCCCAGCACGATGGCCAGGACCGTGGCGACGCTGACCAGCTGGATCGTCGTGGCGACCGCCCCGCTCAGCAGGGAGGTCACCGTCTGGTGGGTCAACCAGTTCTGGTTGAGGTCGCACTGGCCGTAGAGGCACCCACTGGCGTCCTTGAGCCAGGAGAAGTACCGCGAGAGCACCGGATCTTCCAGCCGGAGCATCGCGATCCGTTGCGCGATCAGGTCTTCCTTGTTGGGCTGGTTGCTCACCCGCAGGTCGAACAGCGGGTCGATGGAGAGGTCCACGAGCACGTACATGACGAGCGTCGAGAGCAAGACCACCAGCATCGACATGAGCAAGCGCTTGACGAAGAAGACAACCATCTAGAACCCGACCTGACGTTGGCGCGGCGATTGCTTGCGGAAAGGAGTGATGGGTACCGCCGCCCAACGACGGTACCCACCACACCCGCTCTACGGGAGAGCCTGACCAGAGATCAGTTTCCGGGAATCTTCCAATTCCAGAACCCGTAGAACATCGTCGGGTTCAGCAACGACGGGTCAACACCCTCGACCCGGGTCTCGTTCCAGATCGTGGCAGCCGGGAACTGGAAGATCGGCAGACCGACCGCGTCCTTGAACAGCAGCGTGTCGATCTGCGTCTGCAGACCCTGCTGCGCAGCCACGTCAGGCGTGGTGACGAGCTCGTCCCAGAGCTTGTCGCCTTCCTTGTTGCTGTAGCTCACGAAGTTGTTCTGACCACCGGTGTAGTACGCCGCCTGGTCGCCGCTCACGGCGGTGGAGGTGGCCTGCCAGCCGAAGAACTCCGCGTCGTACTTGGGCGAGGGCAGCAACGTGCCCCAGTCCGGGTTGGAGAGGTCGATCAGGTTGAACCCGGCCTTCGCCAGCGCCGGCTTCAGGATCTGGAACTCGTTCTGACGACGGGTGTTGGCCTTGTCGAAGAGCACCTTCACGTCGATCGTCCCGTTGACGCCGGCCTCGCCGAGCAGCTTCTTGGACAGCGCCGGGTCGGTGGTGGCGTACTCGGACGAACCGTTCTGGGCCACCGCCTCGTCGTAGCCCGGGAACCCGGGAGTCAGCAGGAACGAGTTGCGGACCTCGGCCTCGGGGTTGATCGGCTTGATCAGCTTGTCGACGAGCTCCTGGCGCGGCACCGCGTGCAGGAACGCCTGCCGGACCTTGAGGGCCTTGGTGGCGTCGCCACCGTAGGTCTTCGGGTCGAACGGGCCACCGTTGCCCATCTTGAGGTCGATGTGCTCGAACGTACCCTCGGAGCCGCCCTCGATCTTGGCGTTGTCGACCTGCTCCGCGGCCTTGACCACGTCGGTCGTCGCCTGGGGCGAGAAGATGTCCAGCTCGCCGTTCTCGAGCGCCTGGACCTGCGACATCGGGTCACCGTTGTAGCGCACGGTCAGGGTGTCGATCGACGCCTTGTGCTCACCCTTGTAGTCGGGGTTCGCCTCCAGCGTGACGTACTGGTTCTCCTTGTAGTCCTTCATCAGGTACGCGCCGTTGGACAGGGCGAGGTCCTTGTCGGAGGGCATCTTGGTGTAGTCGAAGCCGGTGTTCCAGAAGTTCGCCATCTTCTCGAGGGCGACGTTGTCCTTCTCGGTGACCGCCTTGATGAAGGCGTCCTTGGCCTCCTGGGCGTCATCGAGCCCGAGCGCCTTCTCGGCCATGATGTGCGCCGGGACGTTGGGGCCGTTCATGTCGACCTGCCAGTCGGCGAACGGCTTGTCGTAGACCAGCGTCAGGGACTTGCCGTCGTCGGAGATCTCCGGGGTCTTGGTGACCAGTGAGAAGCCGGGACCGGTGGAGTTGAAGAACACCTGGCCCTTCGGGGTCTTCGGCACGCCCTCGTCGTCGGTCTCGACCTTGTCGCTGGCGATCGTGTTCAGCTGGCCGCTCTGGCTGGCCCACATGAGGAGCATGTCAGCGGCGTCGACCGGGGTGCCGTCGGACCACTTGGTCTCGTCGCTGATCGTGTACTTGACGGTCAGCGGGTCGTCGCTGGTCTTCTCGTACGTGCCGTACGACGTGTTCGCGTGGAGCTCCGACTCGGAGTCGTAGTACCAGAACTGGTCGTTCATCAGGTACTTGATGATCGAGTTCGCGGTCGCGTTTCCGTTGGAGCTGTTCTCGTTGTACGAGTAGAACGCCTGGTTCCAACCGATGTTCAACGACGTCTTCTCGTCACCGCTGCCCTCGTCCTCGGTGTCCGGCGCGGCGCACGCCGTACCGAGCAGGCTCAGCGTGGCGATCACCGCCCCCACAGCGAACAATCGCTTGCTTCTCACGTAATTCCTCCTCGGTGCGGCCCGTCACCCACTTGGACGGGGCCAGCAAGAACTGCCAGCCAGGGTCCCGACTGAACTACGTGAGACTAGGCACAACGGGTGGTCCCGGTTAAGTCCAGAGGCCGGAAGAAGCGTGATTGTTACCAGAGCGCGACTATTCGCCCGCCGTAGGCGACTTGGCCGCCGTGTCGGCCTCGCCGGGCTCGGGCCGGGCGTCGACTCCTGCTTCCTTGCGCTGCTCAGGCGTGATCGGCGCCGGGGCAGCGGTCAGCGGGTCGTAGCCGCCACCACTCTTCGGGAACGCGATCACCTCGCGGATCGAGTCGGTGTCGCTGAGCAGGGCGCAGATGCGGTCCCAGCCGAACGCGATGCCGCCGTGCGGGGGCGCACCGTAGGCGAAGGCGTCGAGCAGGAAGCCGAACTTCTCCTGCGCCGCCGCCTGGTCGAGCCCCATCAGCGCGAACACCCGCTCCTGGACGTCCCGGCGGTGGATACGGATCGACCCACCGCCGATCTCGTTGCCGTTGCAGACGATGTCGTAGGCCCACGCCAGCGCGTTCGCCGGGTCCTGGTCGAAGGACTCGAGGTCCTTGGGGCTGGTGAACGCGTGGTGCACGGCCGTCCACTGGCCCCCGCCCACCGCGACGTCGCCGGCCGCGGTCGCGTCGGCGGCCGCCTCGAACAGGGGCGCGTCGACGACCCAGACGAAGCTCCAGGCGTCCTCGTCGATGAGGCCGCCGCGGCGGCCGATCTCCAGGCGCGCCGCGCCGAGCAGGGCGCGGCTGGACTTGGTCGGGCCGGCGCCGAAGAAGATGCAGTCCCCCGGCTCGGCTCCCACGTGGGCGGCGATGCCGGCCCGCTCCTCGTCGCTGATGTTCTTCGCGACCGGTCCGCTGAGCTCGCCGTCCTCCTTGACGAGGAGGTAGGCCAGCCCGCGGGCCCCGCGCTGCTTGGCCCACTCCTGCCACGCGTCGAGCTGCTTGCGCGGCTGGGAGGCTCCCCCGGGCATGACCACGGCGCCGACGTACTCCGCCTGGAAGACCCGGAACGGGGTGTCCTTGAAGAAGTCGGTGCACTCGACCAGCTCCTGACCCATCCGCAGGTCGGGCTTGTCGGAGCCGAAGCGGGACATCGCCTCGGCGTACGTCAGGCGCGGGAGCGGGGTCGGTACGTCGTACCCGATCAGCGCCCAGAGTGCGGTGAGGATCTCCTCGGTGAGCGCGACGACGTCATCCTGCTCGACGAAGCTCATCTCGATGTCGAGCTGGGTGAACTCCGGCTGGCGGTCGGCGCGGAAGTCCTCGTCGCGGTAGCAGCGGGCGATCTGGTAGTACCGCTCCATCCCGGCGACCATCAGCAGCTGCTTGAACAGCTGCGGGCTCTGCGGCAGGGCGTACCAGCTGCCGGGCTGCAGGCGCGCCGGCACCAGGAAGTCGCGGGCGCCCTCCGGCGTGGACCGGGTCAGGGTCGGCGTCTCGACCTCGACGAAGTCGTGTCGGTCGAGCACGTCACGCGCGGCGCGGTTGACCTTGCTGCGGAGGCGGAGCGCGGCGTTGGGGCCGCTGCGGCGCAGGTCGAGGTAGCGGTGCCGGAGCCGGGCCTCCTCCCCCACCTCGACGTGGTCGTCGATCGGGAACGGCAGCGCTGCGGCGGGGCTGAGGACCTCGACGTCGGTGGCGATCACCTCCACCTCGCCGGTGGGCAGGTTGGCGTTCTGGTTCCCCTCGGGCCGGGTCGAGACGGTGCCGGTCACCTTCAGGCAGTACTCGTTGCGCAGGTGGTGCGCGACCGCCTCGTCGCGGATGACGACCTGGACGACGCCGCTGGCCTCGCGGAGGTCGATGAAGGCCACGCCCCCGTGATCGCGGCGGCGTGCCACCCAGCCGGCGAGGGTGACCTCGCTGCCGACGTCGGTGGACCGCAGGGTGCCTGCGTCATGGGTGCGGATCACTGGTGCTGCTCCTCTGGGGCGGTGGTGGTGATGCGGGGCTTCAGGTCCTCCACGGGAGGGGTCCACGTCGAGACGTCGACCGGGGCCTGGTCCCCGCTGCGGATGTCCTTGATCTCGGGCTGCTCCCCGTCGGTGCCCGGGAAGAGCACGTAGGGGATGCCGCGGCGCTCCGCATGCCGGATCTGCTTGCCGAACTTCTGGGCCGCGGGCGCGACCTCGCACGAGACGCCGTTGCCCCGCAGCTGCTCGGCGAGCCCGTCGCTCGCCGCGCGGTGCTCCTCGTCGACGACGGCCACGAGGACGGCGCTGGGCACCGAGCGGTCGGCCGTGACCACACCCTGGCCGAGCAACGGGACGAGCACCCGGCTGACTCCGAGCGAGATGCCGACCCCGGGATAGGTGGTCCTGCCGTCGGTCGCGAGGGCGTCGTACCGGCCGCCGGAGCAGATCGAGCCCAGGCTCTCGTAGCCCGCCAGGCGGGTCTCGAACACGGTGCCGGTGTAGTAGTCGAGCCCGCGGGCGATCTTCAGGTCGGCGACGATCTCCACGCGGTCGGTGACCAGCGCGGCGCAGCCGTCGATGACCGCGGCGAGCTCCTCGAGTCCCTCGTCCAGCAGCTCGTGGCGTACGCCGAGCGCGCGCACCTGCTCGACGAAGCCCGTGTCCCGGGTGCTGATCCGGGCCAGCGCCAGACAGCTGTCCGCCTGCTCGCCGGTGAGCCCGGCCTCCTCGACGCAGCTGCGCGCGCACCTGCTCCTCGGTGAGCTTGTCGAGCTTGTCCACCGCGCGCATCACGGCTGCGGTGTCCTCGACCCCGAGACCGGTGTAGAAGCCCTGGATCAGCTTGCGGTTGTTGACCTGCAGGGTGAACCCGGGCAGGAAGTCGAGCCTCCGCAGGGCGTCCAGCATCACCCGGGCGACCTCGACGTCGTGGTGGAAGGCCAGGGTGTCGCGACCGATCACGTCGATGTCGGCCTGGGTGAACTCCCGGTAGCGACCCTCCTGCGGCCGCTCGCCCCGCCACACCTTCTGGATCTGGTAGCGGCGGAAGGGGAACTCCAGCTTGCCGGCGTGCTCGAGCACGTATCGCGCGAACGGCACGGTGAGGTCGAAGTGCAGCCCGATGCCCGCGTCGCCCTCCTCGGCCTGGAGCCGGCGCAGGACGTAGACCTCCTTGGAGGTCTCTCCCTTGGTGAGCAGCTGGTCGAGCGGCTCGACTGCTCGCGTCTCGACGTTGGCGAAGCCGTGCAGCTCGAAGGTCTCCGCCAGGCGCGCCAGCACCTGCTGCTCGACGTGGCGCTGGGCGGGCAGCAGCTCGGGGAACCCGCTGAGCGGGGTGATGCGGGACATCTCAGAGCCCTCGCGTCACAGGGCTGGTCTGCTGGTCGTCGTCGACCAGGTCGAGCAGGTAGGGGTTGGTGACGCGCTCGCGGCCGATGCTGGTCTGCTCGCCGTGCCCGGGCAGCACGACGATGTCGTCGGGCAGGGTCAGCACCTTGTCGCGCAGGCTGCGCAGCATCGTCGGGTGGTCACCGCCGGGGAGGTCGGTGCGGCCGATCGAGCCGGCGAACAGCAGGTCGCCGGAGAACATCACCTCGGAGATGTCCTCGGCCGCGTAGGGGGAACGGAAGGTGACCGAGCCCTCGGTGTGGCCCGGGCGTGTGGTCGACGACGAACTCCAGCCCCGCCAGCTCGAGCTTCTGGGCGTCGGCGAGCTCCTCGACGCGGTCGGGCTCGGCGAACTCGTACTTGCCGCCGAGCAGCATCGCCGTCGTCTCGGCCGACATGCCCGCCATCGGGTTGGCCAGCAGGTGCCGGTCGTCGGGGTGGATCCAGGCGGTTGCGTCGTACGCGCCGGCGACGGGGGCCACGCACCACATGTGGTCGACGTGACCGTGGGTCACCAGCACCGCGACCGGCTTGAGGCGTTGCTCGCGCACCACCTGGGCCACGCCTTCCGCGGCGTCCTTGCCCGGGTCGATGACCACGCACTCCGTGCCGGGACCGGTGGCGGCGACATAGCAGTTGGTGCCCCACGGACCGGCCGGGAAGCCTGCGATCAGCACGGTCTCGTCTCCTGCGTCGTGGGTGTGTCCGAAAAGCGAATGGGCCCCAGCGTACTGGCCCTGAAGCGTCGTTCGGTCATGGCTACGATGAGGTCAGCCCGACAGACCACGCCGGACGACGAGAAGCAGGTGTAGCAAGGTGACCGCGCAGGGCAGCTCACCCGACGGGAACGACCAGGACCAGTCCGTCAGCGAGGGCGAACAGCCCGGTGTGTTGACGAGCGACTGGGGTCGCGTGGACGTCGACGGCACCGTCTACGTGCGCACGACCGACGGCGAACGCGTGGTCGGCCAGTACCCCGAGGGCACGCCGGAGGAGGCGCTCGCGTTCTTCACCCGACGCTTCGACGCCCTGGCGTTCGAGGTGCAGCTGCTCGAGCAGCGGGTGCGTGCCGGCGCGCTGAGTCCTGACGAGGCGACGGAGTCGATCAAGCAGGTGTCCGCCCAGCTCGTCGAGCCCCATGCCGTCGGCGACGTCGTCGGGCTGACGGCTCGCCTCGACGCGCTGGGGCCGCTGATCGGCGTACAACGTGGGCAGCGGCGCGCCGACCGGGCCCGCAAGCTCGAAGAGGCGCAGACGCGCAAGCAGGAGATCGTCGCCGAGGCGGAGAAGATCTCCCAGGGCAAGGACTGGCGCAACGGGGTCAACCGGCTGCGCGACCTGCTCGAGGAGTGGAAGTCGCTCCCCCGGCTGGAGCGCAAGAAGGACGACGAGCTGTGGCACCGCTTCTCCAGCGCGCGCACGTCGTACACCCGTCGGCGCAAGACGCACTTCGCCGAGCTCGGTGAGAAGCGCGAGGGCGCCCGGGTGGTCAAGCAGCGGCTGCTCAAGGAGGCCGAGGAGCTGAGCACCTCGACCGACTGGGGTCCGACCTCGAGCCGCTACCGCGCGCTGATGCAGGACTGGAAGGCCGCGGGCGCAGCGCCTCGGGAGGTCGAGGAAGACCTCTGGCAGAGGTTCCGCGCCGCCCAGGACACCTTCTTCGGGGCCAGGGACGCCGCCAACGCCGAGCAGGACCGCGAGTTCGCGGCCAACGCCGAGAAGAAGAAGGAGATCCTCGTCGAGGCCGAGGCGCTGCTGCCGGTCACCGACCTGGAGGCGGCGAAGCGCGCCTTCCGCGGCATCGCCGAGCGCTGGGACGCCGCCGGCAAGGTGCCCCGCGACCAGATGAAGTCGCTCGAGGCCCGGATCCGCAAGGTCGAGCAGGCGATCCGCTCGGTCGAGGACGACCAGTGGAAGCGCAGTGACCCCGAGAAGTCCGCCCGCGCCGACGACATGCTCGGCCAGCTCGAGCGTGCGATCGCCGACATCGAGTCCAGCCTCGAGAAGGCCCGCGCCTCCGGCGACGAGCGCAAGGTCCGCGAGCTCGAGGAGAACCTCGCCTCCCGGCAGTCCTTCCTGGAGATGGCCCGGAAGGCCGCGAGCGACTTCAGCTGAGCTTGCGGGGGTCGCCCGCCCTGTAGACGGACCGCACAACTGAACGGCTGGAGCGCTACTGGGTCACCCGGTAGGCGTCGAAGACGCCGTCGACCTGGCGGACGGCCTTGAGGACGGCGCCGAGGTGCTTGGGGTCGCCCATCTCGAAGGCGAAGCGGCTCTTGGCGACCCGGTCACGGGTGGTGGTCAGGCTGGCCGAGAGGATGTTCACGTGCTGGTCCGAGAGGACCATGGTGATGTCGGAGAGCAGGCGGGCGCGGTCGAGCGCCTCGACCATGATCTGCACCAGGAACGTCGACTGGGCGGTCGGCGCCCACTCCACCTCGGCGAGGCGTTCGGGCTGGCTGAGCAGCTGCTTGGCGTTGGTGCAGTCGCGGCGGTGCACGGAGATGCCGTCGCCGCGAGTGACGAAGCCGAGGATCTCGTCGCCGGGGACGGGGGTGCAGCACCGCGCCAGCTTCACGAGTACGTCGGTCGCGCCCTTCACCACCACGCCGGAGTCGTGACCCGCCGTGCTGCGTCGGCGGGGGCGGGTGATCGTGACCGCCTCGGCGAGGTCTTCCGCCGTACCCTCCTTGCCGCCGGAGACCTCGATGACCTTGCGGACGACCGTCTGGGCGCCGAGGTTGCCCTCGCCGACCGCCGCGTAGAGCGCGGACACGTCGGCGACCCGGAGCTCGTTGGCCACCTGGGTCAGCGACTCGTGCGTCATCACGCGCTTGAGGGGCAGTCCCTCCTTGCGCAGCAGCCGGCCGATCTGCTCCTTGCCCTGCTCGATGGCCTCCTCGCGCCGCTCCTTGGTGAACCAGTGGCGGATCTTGCTGCGCGCCCGCGGTGACTTCACGAACTGCAGCCAGTCGCGGGACGGGCCGGCGTTCGGGGACTTGGAGGTGAACACCTCGACGACGTCGCCGTGCTCGAGCACGGACTCCAGCGGCACCAGTCGGCCGTTGACCCGCGCGCCGATGGTGTGGTGCCCGACCTCGGTGTGGATCGCGTAGGCGAAGTCGATCGGCGTGGAGCCGATCGGCAGCCCGATCACGTCGCCGCGCGGCGTGAACACGAACACCTCGGCGCTGTTGATCTCGAAGCGCAGCGAGTCGAGGAACTCCCCCGGGTCGTCGACCTCGTGCTGCCAGTCGAGCAGCTGGCGCAGCCACTGCATGTCGGACTCGGCCGCGGTCGCGCTCGGTGTCGACGCCGGCGCGCACGTCCTCCTTGTACTTCCAGTGCGCCGCGACGCCGTACTCCGCGCGGCGGTGCATGCCGATCGTCCGGATCTGCATCTCGACCGGCTTGCCGGACGGGCCGATCACCGTCGTGTGCAGCGACTGGTACATGTTGAACTTCGGCATCGCGACGTAGTCCTTGAACCGGCCGGGCAGCGGGTTCCAGCGGTTGTGGAGCACGCCGAGCACGCCGTAGCACTCCGGGTCGCTGTCGACGAGGATGCGGATGCCGACCAGGTCGTAGATGTCGGAGAACTCACGGCCTCCGTGGATCATCTTCTGGTAGATCGAGTAGTAGTGCTTCGGTCGCCCGGTCACGCGGGCGTTGATCTTCGAGCTGCGCAGGTCCTGCTCGACCTGGGTGATCACCTCGGAGAGGAACTGGTCGCGGGACGGCGCGCGCTCGGCGACGAGGCGGACGATCTCGTCGTAGATCTTGGGGTGCATGGTCGCGAAGGCGAGGTCCTCGAGCTCCCACTTCAGGGTGTTCATGCCCAGCCGGTGGGCCAGCGGGGCGTAGATCTCGAGCGTCTCGCGCGACTTGCGCTCCTGGGTCTCCTGCTTGACGTAGCGCAGGGTCCGCATGTTGTGCAGCCGGTCGGCCAGCTTGATGACCAGGACGCGGATGTCCTTGCTCATCGCGACGATCATCTTGCGGATCGTCTCGGCCTGCGCCGAGTCGCCGTACTTGACCTTGTCGAGCTTGGTGACCCCGTCGACGAGCAGCGCCACCTCGTCACCGAAGTCGCTGCGCAGCTGGTCGAGGGTGTACGGCGTGTCCTCGACCGTGTCGTGCAGCAGGGCCGCCACCAGGGTCGGCTCGGTCATGCCGATGTCCGCGAGGATCGTGGTGACCGCGAGCGGGTGGGTGATGTAGGGGTCGCCGCTCTTGCGCGTCTGACCCCGGTGGTGCTTCTCGGCGGTGTCGTAGGCCCGCTCGAGCAGGGCCAGGTCGGCCTTGGGGTGGTTGGCCCGGACGGTGCGGAACAACGGCTCGAGGACAGGGTTGCCGGCCTGGCTCCGGGTGCCGATCCGTGCCAGGCGCGCGCGCACGCCGCGGCCGGTCAGCGAGGACGACGAGCGCTCCGGCGGCGCGGCGCTCTCGGTCCCCTCGGTCGGGGGGTCGGTCACGACCCGGTCTTCGGCCATCCGCCCCTCCCTTCGACGCCACGCGGGACAGACTGCAAGTCTAGGGGCGAGGGGCCAGCCGGAACCGTGGCGAGGTCAGACAGTGTGCAGCACGGTCAGCGGTACGTCGCCGACGGTCTCCCGGCCGGGGAGGAAGCTGAGCTCGAGGAGCATCGCGAGACCGTGCACCACTGCGTCGGCCTGCTCGACCAGCTGGGCCGTCGCGCGCGCCGTCCCGCCGGTCGCGAGCACGTCGTCGATCACCAGCACCCGCTCACCCGGCTCGAGGGCGTCGACGTGCATCTCGAGGGTCTCGCTGCCGTACTCGAGGTCGTAGCTGACCGCACGTGTCTGCCACGGGAGCTTGCCCGGCTTGCGGACCGGCACGAACCCCACCCCGAGCGACAGCGCCACGGGCGCCGCGAGGATGAACCCGCGGGCCTCCATGCCGACGACCTTGTCGACGAGCACGTCGCCCTCGGCGTCGCGTCCGGCCGCCGCCAGCGCGTCGACCACCAGGGTGAAGGCCATGTGGTCGTCCAGCAGCGGGGTGATGTCCTTGAACGTCACCCCGGGCTTCGGGAAGTCCGGGATGTCGCGCACCCGCGCCTCGATGAGCGCGCTCAGGCTCTCGGCCTCGCTCGGGGTCACCATGCCTTCAGGCTCACTTGCCGCGCTTGGAGCGTGGCTGGCGGGTCGGCTGCGTACGCCGGGACGAGCCGGTGTCGCTCAGCGGCTTCTTCGAGTCAGGGACCACGCGCCCTGACCCGGACGCCTCCGGCCGTCGAGGTGCCCGCACCGGTGCCTCGTCCTCGTCCCGGATCCGCCCGTCATCGTCGTCATCGTCGTCGCCGTCGTGGACCGGCATGTCGTCGGTGAACACCGGCACGTCGGCATAGCGGTCGACGTCACGGCGGGCGCGCGCCTTGGCACGGGCATCCGTCTCGACGATCCGCTTCTCCCCGGCCTTCAGGTGCACGGCGAGCGGCGTGGCGATGAAGATCGAGGAGTAGGCACCGGCCGCCATCCCGACGAACAGCGACAGCGACAGGTCCTTCAGCGAGCCGGTGCCGAGGGTCGCGACGCCGACGTAGAGGATCGCGCCGACCGGGAGCAGCGCCACGATCGAGGTGTTGATCGAGCGCACCAGCGTCTGGTTGACCGCGAGGTTGGCCAGCTCTCCATAGGTCTTCTTGCTCTGCCGCAGGTTGCGGGTGTTCTCCTTGACCTTGTCGAAGACCACCACGGTGTCGTAGAGCGAGAACCCCAGGATCGTGAGCACACCGGTCACGGTCGCGGGGGTGACCTCGAAGCCGGAGAGGGCGTAGATGCCGATGGTGATCACGACGTCGTGCGCCAACGCGACGAGTGCACCGACGGACATCTTCCATTCTCGGAAGTACGCCCAGATGAACAGCACCACCAGGATCAGGAACACCACGAGTCCCAGCAGGGCGCGCTCGGCCACCTGCTCACCCCAGCTGGCGCCCACCTCCTGGGTGGAGATGTCGTCCTGGGCGTCGACGCCCACCGACTCGGCGATCGCCTGGGTGACCCGGGCGGCGTCGGCGACCGACATCTCCTCGGTCTGCACCCGGATGGCCTCTCCGGAGGTGTTCACGATGGGCGACGACGCGGCGTCGATGCCGGTGTCGGCCACGGCCGTGCGGATCGTGTCGGCGTTCTCCTGCGTGACCTCGTTGGAGGGGAGACTGACGCTGTACTCGACACCGCCCTCGAACTCGATGCCGAAGTTCAGTCCCTTGAAGTAGAGGCCGCTGATGGCGATCAGCACGAACACGGCGGAGATGCCGTACCAGAGCCACTTGCGGCCGACGAAGTCGATCGAGACATCGCCCTCGTAGAGGGCGTTGCCGAGCCTGCTCATCTTGCCCATCAGGCCCTCCCCGCCGTCGCCAGTCGGGAGTGGGCGGGGAGCTCGTCCACGCCCAAGGTCTCCGCCGAGAGCCCGGAGAGCCTGTGCCCGCTGTTGAAGAACTTCCGTTTCGCCAGCAGCGTCATCACCGGCTTGGTGAAGAAGAAGAACACGACGATGTCGATGATCGTGCTCACGCCGAGCGCGAACGCGAACCCGCGAACGACACCGATGGCGAAGACGTAGAGCACGATCGCGGCCAGGATCGACACGGCGTCCGCGGCCAGACACGTGTTCCGGGCCCGCGCCCAGCCCGTCTCGACCGCGACGCGCATGGACTTGCCGTCGCGCATCTCGTCACGTATTCGTTCGAAGTAGACGATGAACGAGTCGGCCGTGATGCCCACGCCGACGATCAGTCCCGCGATGCCGGGGAGGGTCAGGGTGAAGTTCGCCGCCTTGGCCAGCACCAGCACCGTGCCGTAGGTGATCACCGCAGCGACGAGCAGCGAGGCGATCACCACCAGGCCCAGGCCGCGGTAGTAGAGCAGGCAGTAGAGCATCACGATCGCCAGGCCGATGGCACCGGCGAGGATGCCCGCGGACAGCTGGTTGCCGGCAAGCGAGGGCCCGATGGTCTCGATGGTGGGTCGCGCGAACCGGATCGGCAGCGCGCCGAACTTCAGCGAGTTGGACAGCGAGCGAGCCTCGGCCTCGGTGAAGTCACCGGTGATCTGCGCGTTGCCGTCGAGGATCGGCTCGTTGACGCCGGCGTAGGAGATCACGTTGCCGTCGAGCACGATCGCGAAGGTGCCGCCGTTCTGGTTCAGCGCGGTGGTCGTCTCGCCGAACACGTCACGGGCCGAGCCCTTGAAGGCCAGGTTGACGGCGTACGTCGTGCCGTTCTGCGGGATGCCGTACGACGCCGACTTCAGCTCGGTGCCCTCGATCAGCGACTTGGACAGCAGGAACTTCAGTCCGTCCTCGTTGCAGGCGATCAGGGGCTCGCTGGGGTCGTCGGCGACCGGGGCCGCTGCCTGCCCCTTGGGCGGGCAGTTGAACTCGGCGTACTTGCGCAGCCACTCCTCGCCGGGGTTCTGCGACCAGGCCATCGGGTCGTCGACCGAGGCACCCTTGGCAGTGGGCTGGGGCGCCTGCGACGCCGCGGGCGCGGAGGGCTGGGTGGTCGGGTCGGCGCTCGGCGAGGCGTCGGCGAACGGCGCCGGACGCGGGTTGGGCGTGGCCTGGTTGGCCTGCGGCGTCTTCTTCTTGCTCGGCTTGGCCTTGTCGGAGGGCGAGGCCTGGCCGGACGGGCTGGCCGACTCCGACGGCTGCGCCGCCGGCGTGCCGGGCTGCGGCTGGCCGGCCACGATCCGGAACCGCAGCTGGGCGGTGCGCTTGACCGAGTCGACGAGGCTGGAGGCGTTCTCACCGGGGATCTCGACGATGATGTTGCGGTTGCCCTGGGTGGTGACCTCGGCCTCCGCGACGCCCTGCCCGTTGACGCGCTGGTCGACGATGCCTGCGGCCTGGTTGAGCTTGGTCTGGGTGACCTCGTTGTCGCCGCTGGTGATGGCGGAGAGCGTGATCCGGGTGCCGCCCTCGAGGTCGAGACCCAGCCGGGGCTTCCAGGTCTGGCCCAGAGCGGCCAGCCCGTAGAGGACGCAGATGGAGAGCCCGAAGATCAGCAGCGTGCGCGCCGGCCGGAGGGTCTTCTTCGCCACAGTGTTGGTTCTCCTCAGTCCTCGGTCCGCGTCGGACCGTCCGGCTCGCTGGCGTCGGGCGTGGCCGAGTCGTCCTCGAGCTCGTCGACACGTCGTACGACGACCTGGCGCGCCACCGTGATCACGGTGCCGGGAGACACCTCGATCTCGGCCTGCGACTCGGTCAACGAACGAATCGTCCCGAAGATCCCCGCAGAGAGGACGACGCGCTGGCCGACCTCGAGGTCGCGTTGCAGCTGGGCGACCCTCTTCTGCTGGTTGCGGGCGGGGCGCATGACGATGGCCCAGAAAGCCACCATCGCCAGCACGATCACGAGCAGCTGCGCGGAGGCAGACACGTCACACGTCTCCAATGCGAGGGAACAGGTCCAAGGGTGTGCCGACGCCGGCCACGTCAGCTCAGCGACGTCGGGTCGGACACCGAGGGTCGAGTGTAACTGGCATCACGGGACAAGATGCGCAGGTATCAGTCCGACTCGGACCAGAACAGCGTCGGGTCGGAGCTCCAGGCCTTCTCGGGTGGTGTCAGGCCGACGTGCTGCCACGCGGCGGCGGTGGCGACCCGGCCGCGGGGCGTGCGCGCGAGCAGCCCCTTGCGGACCAGGAACGGCTCGGCGACCTCCTCGACGGTCTCGCGCTCCTCGCCGACCGCCACGGCCAGCGTGCTGGCCCCGACCGGTCCCCCGCCGAAGCGACGGCACAGCACGTCGAGGACCGCCCGGTCGAGCCGGTCGAGACCCGACTCGTCGACCTCGAAGAGATCCAGTGCCGCCCGGGCCAGGTCACGGGTCACCACCCCGTCGGCGCGGACCTGGGCGTAGTCGCGGACGCGGCGCAGCAACCGGTTGGCGATCCGGGGCGTGCCCCGCGACCGGCGCGAGATCTCGGAGGCACCGTCGGACCGGAGCTCCACCTCGAGCAGGCCGGCGGAGCGTCGCACGATCTGCTCGAGGTCCTCCGGCTCGTAGAACTCCAGGTGCGCGGTGAAGCCGAACCGGTCGCGCAGGGGGCTGGGCAGCAACCCGGACCGGGTGGTCGCCGCGACCAGCGTGAACGGCGGGATCTCGAGCGGGATGGCGGTCGCCCCGGGGCCCTTGCCGATGACCACGTCGACCCGGAAGTCCTCCATCGCCATGTAGAGCATCTCTTCGGCGGGTCGCGACATCCGGTGGATCTCGTCGACGAAGAGGACGTCGCCGTCGTTGAGGCCGGAGAGGATCGCGGCGAGGTCGCCGGCGTGCGTGATCGCCGGCCCGCTCGTCAGCCGCAGCGGCGCACTCATCTCCGCCGCCACGATCATCGCCAGGGTCGTCTTGCCCAGGCCCGGCGGTCCGCTCAGCAGCACGTGGTCGGGCACCCGCTGCCTGGCACGGGCCGCCTCGAGCAGCAGCGAGAGCTGCTCGCGGACCCGCTCCTGGCCGATGACCTCGGCCAGCGTGCGTGGCCGCAGGGCCGCCTCGACGACCCGCTCGTCGGCGTCGGCGTCATCGGCGGTGAGAGGACGGCTGGTCATGTAGGCCAGCTCGGCCTCCTCGAGCTCGGACTCGTTCATCAGGTCGCCTCGACCCTCATGCCTTGCTCAGCGTGCGCAGCGCCGAGCGCAGCAGGCGGGCCACGTCGGGGGTGGCCATCTGCTCCGCCTCGGGGGCGACCTCGCCGATGGCACGGTCGGCCTCCTTGGTCGACCAGCCGAGACCGACCAGCCCGGCCTGCACCTGGCCCTGCCAGGCGCCGAGAGACGTGGGCGCCTGGGGACCGGGCGAGGCGGATGCTCCCGGTGGACCGATCCGGTCGCGCAGCTCGAGGATGATCCGCTGCGCGCCCTTCTGGCCGATGCCGGGCACGGTGGTGAGCGTCTTGACGTCGTCGCTGCTCACGGCCCGGCGCAGCGCCTCGGGCCGGTGCACGGCGAGCATCGCCTGCGCCAGCTTCGGGCCGACGCCGCTGGCGGTCTGCACGAGCTCGAACATCTGCTTCTCGTCCTCGTCGGCGAAGCCGAACAGGGTCAGCGAGTCCTCGCGGACGACCATGCTCGTCGGCAGCGTCGCCTCCGCGCCCGTCCGCAGTCCGGCGATGGTGTCCGGGGTGCAGTGGAGCTCCAGACCGACTCCGCCCACCTCCAGCACCGCCGAGGTGAGGCCGAGAGCGGCCACCCGCCCGTGCACGAACGCGATCATCGACGTGATCCCCTTCCGGTCCCCTGGGCCGCCAGCGCGGCCTCGATCCTGCTCGCGGCTCCGCCGCGCCAGATGTGACAGATGGCCAGCGCCAGCGAGTCGGCGGCGTCCGCCGGTCGCGGGGTCTCGGTCAGGCGCAGCAGCCGCGTGACCATCGCGCCGACCTGGGCCTTGTCGGCCCGGCCGCTCCCGGTGACCGCGGCCTTGACCTCGCTCGGGGTGTGCAGCGCCACCGGCAGCCCGCGGCGGGCGGCGACGAGCAGCGCGATCCCGCTGGCCTGCGCCGTGCCCATCACCGTCTTGACGTTGTGCTGGCTGAACACCCGCTCGACCGCGACCGCGTCCGGCTGGGTCAGGTCGAGCCAGCGCTCCAGACCGGCCTCGATCAGGCAGAGACGCTCCTCGATCGGCAGCTCCGCGCCGGTGCGTACGACGCCGACGTCGACCAGCGAGAGCGGCTTGCCGACCGAACCCTCGACGACGCCCACCCCGCACCGGGTGAGGCCGGGGTCGATGCCGAGCACCCGCATGCTGGCTCCTCGCGCGTGTAGATCGTCCGAACACCTGTTCGCACCACGCTAGGTGTCACGCAGCCGATCCCGGTGGAGGCACGCCGGTGCTCTCCGCTCGCCCTCAGGCGTCGAGGGCCGCCATCACGTCGTCGGAGACGTCGAAGTTCGCGAACACGTTCTGCACGTCGTCGAGGTCCTCGAGGGCCTCCATCAGCCGGAACACCTTGCCGGCCCCGTCACGGTCCAGCTCCACCTGCATGCTCGGGACGAACGACGCCTCGGCGGAGTCGTAGTCGATGCCGGCCGCCTGGAGGGCGGTGCGGGCCGCGACCAGGTCGGTCGCCTCGGTGACGACCTCGAAGGAGCCGTCGAGGTCGTTGACCTCCTCGGCGCCCGCCTCGAGGGTCGCCTCGAGCACGTCGTCCTCCGAGACGCTCTTGCCGTCCTGGTCGGCGGGCACGATCACCACGCCCTTGCGGTTGAACATGTAGGACACCGAGCCCGGGTCGGCGAGAGACCCCCCGTTGCGGGTCATCGCCGTACGCACCTCCATGGCCGCACGGTTCTTGTTGTCGGTGAGGCACTCGATCAGGAAGGCGACCCCGTTGGGGCCGTAGCCCTCGTACATGATCGTGCTGTAGTCGGCGCCACCCGCCTCGGCCCCGGACCCACGCTTGACCGCACGGTCGATGTTGTCGTTGGGGACCGAGGACTTCTTGGCCTTCTGGATCGCGTCGTACAGCGTCGGGTTGCCGGCCGGGTCGCCGCCGCCCATCCGGGCGGCGACCTCGATGTTCTTGATCAGCTTGGCGAACATCTTGCCGCGACGGGCGTCGATGACGGCCTTCTTGTGCTTGGTCGTCGCCCACTTGGAGTGGCCTGACATCAGCGCGTTCCTTCCTGGCAGCCGGCGGTCGTCGAGACGACGAGGTCGCAGAAGAGCCGGTGGATGCGCACGTCCTCGCCGACCTCGGGATGGAAGGACGTGGCCATCAGCGGGCCCTGCCGGACCGCGACGATCCTACCCACGGCCTCACCGGACCCGACGCGGGCGAGCACCTCGACGTCCGGCCCCACCGCCTCGACCCAGGGCGCCCGGATGAAGACCGCGTGCACCGGCTGTTCGAGGCCGGCGAAGTCGAGCTCCCCCTCGAAGGAGTCGACCTGGCGGCCGAACGCGTTGCGGCGCACCGTGATGTCCAGGCCGCCGATCGTCTCCTGCCCGGCGGTGCCGTCCTCGACACGGTCGGCGAGCATGATCATCCCGGCGCAGGTGCCGAGCACCGGCATGCCGTCCTCGACGCGCTTGCGGAGCGGGTCGAGCAGCTCGAAGATCCGGGCGAGCTTGGCCATCGTGGTCGACTCGCCGCCGGGGATGATGAGCCCGTCGCAGGCCTCGAGCTCCGCGGGCCGGCGTACGGCGTGATGGGCGAGGCCCAGCGCCTCGAGGGCGGCGAGGTGCTCGCGCACGTCACCCTGGAGGGCGAGCACACCGATGGTCGGACCGGACAGAGCTGTGGGCACCTGTCGAGTCTAGAAGCGCTGCGAATCCGTGGCACATCAGGAACGAAACCTTCCTGATGGCGATCTAGCGTGGGCAGCACACACACCGAAGAAGGAGAACTCCCATGGTGGACTACCGCGTCGAGCTCGTCATCCTGCCGGTCAGCGACGTCGACCGCGCCCGCGCGTTCTACGCCGACACGCTGGGCTGGCCGGTCGACCACGACCAGACGGTCGACGAGAACATCAGGTTCGTCCAGGTCACGCCGCCCGGATCGGCCTGCTCGATCGCGTTCGGGCGCGGCCTCAGCGAGATGGAGCCGGGCAGCCTCAAGGCCATCCAGGTGGTGGTGGCCTCCGCCGACGAGGCGCTGGCCGACCTGCAGGCACGTGGTGTCGAGGCCTCGGGCGTGGACGACCAGGCGTGGGGACGCTTCGTCGGCTTCGCCGACCCCGACGGCAACAGCTGGACGGTGCAGGAGCTGCCCGACTGGAGCCAGGCCCGGTGACGGACGGCTGAACCGAGTGTCCCGGTGGGGTGCCTCCCCCGCGGCGGCACCCCACCGGGACTGGTGGGTTGATCGCTTGAAGCGATGTAGGGAAATCTTGACGGATAAACCCGGACAGATGCGCGTTTATCGGGCAAATGCCATCATGTGGGCTATACCAGACGCCCGCTACCAGCCTCGTTCAGCCAGTCGATGGGGCGCCGGCAGGTCCTCCACGTTGATCCCGACCATGGCCTCACCGAGGCCTCGGGAGACCTTCGCGACGACGTCGGGGTCGTCGAAGAAGGTGGTCGCCTTGACGATCGCCTCGGCCCGCTGGGCCGGGTTGCCGGACTTGAAGATCCCCGAGCCGACGAAGACCCCTTCGGCCCCGAGCTGCATCATCATCGCGGCGTCGGCCGGGGTGGCGATGCCTCCCGCGGTGAACAGGACGACGGGCAGCTTGCCGGCCTGCGCCACCTCCGTCACCAGGTCGTACGGCGCCTGCAGCTCCTTCGCGGCGACGTAGAGCTCGTCGGGCGAGAGCGACCCGAGCCGCCGGATCTCCTGCCGGATCGTGCGCATGTGCGTGACCGCGTTGGAGACGTCACCGGTGCCGGCCTCGCCCTTGGAGCGGATCATCGCCGCGCCCTCGGTGATCCGGCGCAGCGCCTCGCCCAGGTTGGTCGCCCCGCACACGAACGGGACGGTGAACGCCCACTTGTCGATGTGGTGGGCGTAGTCGGCCGGAGTGAGCACCTCGGACTCGTCGATGTAGTCGACGCCGAGGCTCTGCAGCACCTGCGCCTCCGCGAAGTGGCCGATGCGGGCCTTGGCCATCACCGGGATGGAGACGCCCTCGATGATGCCGTCGATCATGTCCGGGTCGCTCATCCGGGAGACGCCGCCCTGGGCGCGGATGTCCGCGGGGACGCGCTCGAGGGCCATCACGGCGACCGCGCCGGCGTCCTCGGCGATCTTGGCCTGGTCGGGGGTGACCACGTCCATGATCACGCCGCCCTTGAGCATCTCGGCCATGCCGCGCTTGACCCGGGACGTGCCGGTCTCCGGGGAGCTCTGCGGGATCGAGGAGGGGATGTCTGCCATACGGCGCATGCTACGACCGAACGGGCCTCACGCCGTACCCGGGCCGTTGCCGTCCGCTCCGCTCTCGGGGCACCTGTGCCACCGCCTGCTGGCGCACCATCCACACGCGCTGCAGGACGGTGACGGTGATGGCCACGGCCAGCGCCCAGAGCGTCACGTCGAGCAGGACCGGCAGGTTCCACCAGTCCGACAGACCGACGGCCACCAGGATCGCGACGGTGCGGTCCGCGCGCTCCGCGATCCCGCCCTCCGCCTGGAGACCGAGGGACTCCGCCTTCGCCCGGGCGTACGACGTGACGGCGCCCATCACGAGGCAGTACAGCGCGAGGCAGAGGTAGAGGTAGTTGTCCCCCGGACCGGCGAAGTAGAGCACCAGTCCGCCGAAGATCGCGGCGTCACCGATCCGGTCCAGCGTCGAGTCGAAGAACGCACCGAAGACCGACGTGCGCCCGGTCTTCCGGGCCATCGCGCCGTCGATCAGGTCGCTGAAGATGAACACGGTGATGAACAGCACGCCGACCAGCAGCTCGCCGCGCGGGAAGAAGATCAGTGCGCCGGCCGACACACCGGCGGTGCCCACCAGGGTGACCGCGTCCGGACTGATCCCGAGGCGGATGAAGAGGTTGACGACGGGCGCCAGCATGACGCCCTGCCAGAAGCTCTTGAACCGGTCCAACATGTCGCGAGCACGCTACCGGCCCTCGACGCGGGTCTTGACACCGGCGGCGGACGGAGTCATTCTCCTAATCATGTTAGATACGCCTAAGCGCGATCGGATAGCCGAACGTCGTGAGGCGACGCGCCGGGACATCCTCGAGGCCGCCTGGGACCTCGCGCGCGAGAACGGGCTCTCCTCGCTGACGCTGCGTGACGTCGCCGAGCGTGTGGGCATGCGGGCTCCGTCCCTCTACTCCCACTTCGAGTCGAAGAACGCCATCTACGACGCGATGTTCGGCCAGGCCTGGTCCGACTACGAGCGCGCGCAGATCGAGGAGCTCGCGCCGACTGCCCGCGCACCCGCGCGCGGCGGTGCGGCGATGGCGCGGCACTTCTTCGAGTTCACGACCTCCGACCTCGCGCGGCACCAGCTGATGGACGTGCGGATCATCCCCGGCTTCTCCCCCAGCCCGACGCCTACGCCCCGGCAGTGCGCGTGATGGAGCGCGCGCGGGCCACCCTGCGCGACCTCGGAGTGACGTCGGCGGACGACATGGACGTCTGGGTCGCCCTGATCGGCGGGATGGTCAACCAGCACCACGCCAACGACCCCGGAGGCACGCGGTACGCCTCCCTGCTGGACCGCGCCGTCGCCATGTGGGCGGACGCCGTGGGCCTCCCTCCTGACCCGCCCACGAAGAACACCCCGAGGAACCGACGATGACCTCCACCACCTCTCCCACCCAGCAGGCCCCGAGACGACCCCGCCTGACGCGACCGGCGTCCATGGAGCTGGCACGCCACGAGTACGACCGCGTGGTCGACGCGCTCGCGGGCCTGCGCCCCGAGGACTGGACCAAGCGCACCGACTGCACGGCTGGGACGTCCGGCAGCTGGCGGCCCACGTCGATCGGCATGGCCGCCATGTGCACCAGCCCGTGGGAGATGGCCCGCCAGCAACGACTGGCGGACCGCGACCAGGCCGAGCAGGGCGGCCCGTCGATCGACGCGCTGACGGCGCTGCAGGTCCGCGAGCGCGAGGGCCGGTCGCCGACCGAGCTCGTGGACGAGGCCCGGAAGGTGGCACCACGCGCTGCGCGCGGACGACGATGGGCCCCCGCGCTGGTGCGGCGGCTCGCCCTCCCCGAGCCCCAGCTCCTCAACGGCGCCGAGGAGCGGTGGACCGTCGGCTACCTCCTCGACGTGATTCTCACGCGCGACTGCTGGATGCACCGGGTCGACCTGGCGCGCGCTGCCGGGATGTCCATCAAGCTGACGCCCTCACACGACGGCGTCATCGTCGACGACGTCGCCCGCGAGTGGGCGACGCGGCACGGCCGGTCCTGCCGGCTCGAGCTGACCGGGCCCGCCGGTGGGCAGTGGACGTTCGCCGGTCAGGGCACCACCGAGGAGGTGCGCATGGACGCCGTCGAGTTCTGCCGCACCCTGTCGGGCCGGACGACCGGGGCAGGACTGCTCGGCACCGAAGTCCCGTTCTGAGACCGGGATTTCGCACGGCGAAGCGCGTTGCCCGGCGAGGTACGGCGTACCGTCGGCAGCACGGAGCCATTCAGGCTTCCCATCTGGGAGTCCCCATGAGCGACAAGTCGCCGCGCAACAGCATGTCGAAGAAGTCCGCCAAGTCGATCAAGGAGAAGCGCGCTGACAAGCGCGCCGCCGCCCAGAGCGAGCACGACCGCCTGCACGACCCCAAGAAGAAGTGAGCCGGGCGCCACTGAGCCTCGGGATCGTCGGGTCGTCCGCCAAGGAGAACGAGCACCGGCTCCCGATCCACCCCGACCACCTGTCACGCATCCCGCAGGAGCTCCAGCAGCGGATCACCCTCGAGCACGGGTACGCCGCGCGCTTCAGGTACGCCGACAGCGAGCTCGCTCACTTCGTCGCCGGCTTCGCGAGCCGCGAGGAGATCATCGCCGGCTCCGACATCGTGGTGCTGCCCAAGCCGCAGCACGAGGACGTCGCGGCGATGGGTCCTGGTCAGGTGCTGTGGGGATGGCCGCACTGCGTCCAGGACCCGGTGATGACCCAGCACGCGATCGACCGGCAGCTCACCCTGATCGCCTTCGAGGTGATGAACCACTGGACGGTCGACGGCAACGTCGGGCTGCACGTGTTCCACAAGAACAACGAGCTGGCGGGCTACTGCTCGGTGCTGCACGCACTCGAGCTGACAGGCGCCACCGGTGACTACGGTCGCCGCCTCAGTGCCGTGGTCATCGGGTTCGGGGCGACCGCTCGAGGTGCGGTCACCGCGCTGAACGCCCACGGGGTCCATGACGTCGCCGTGCTCACCAACCGCGGCGTGGCCGCAGTCGGGTCCCCCATCCACCGCGTCCTGATCCGGCAGTTCGACCACGACCCCGAGCCGCCGCACCGCAGCCACGTGATCACCGACCGTGGACGGGTGCCGCTGGCGGCGTACCTCGCCGAGAACGACATCATCGTCAACTGCACCCTCCAGGACACCGCTGCCCCGTTGACGTTCCTGGAGACGGCCGACCTGGCGGACTTCCGTCGTGGCAGCCTGGTCGTCGACGTCTCCTGCGACGAGGGCATGGGCTTCGAGTGGGCGCGACCGACGACCTTCGACGACCCGATGTTCACCGTCGGGGACACGATCGACTACTACGCCGTCGACCACAGTCCGTCGTACCTCTGGAACTCGGCCACCTGGGAGAACAGCGAGGCGTTGCTGCCGTTCCTGCCCGTCGTGATGGCGGGACCGGAGGCATGGGACACCGACGAGACGATCAGCCGGGCGATCGAGGTGCGTGAGGGTCGGGTGATGAACCCGGCGATCCTCAGCTTCCAGGGGCGCGCCGCCGAGCACCCCCACCTGGTCAGCTGACCGAAACCACCCACGACTCGGCCAGCAGCTCGCGCGTCTCGGTGAGCAGCTCGGGGAGCGTCTTGGTCTGCCCGATGATCGGCATGAAGTTCTGGTCGCCGAGCCAGCGCGGCACGACGTGCTGGTGCAGGTGGGCGGCGATGCCGGCGCCGGCGACCGCGCCCTGGTTCATGCCGATGTTGAAGCCCTGGACGGCCGAGACCTGGCGCAGCGTGTGCATCGCCTGCTTCGTCAGGTGGCCGATCTCCTCGGCCTCCGGCTCGGTGGTCTCGGTGTAGTCGGCGATGTGCCGGTAGGGGCAGACCATCAGGTGCCCGGGCGCGTAGGGGTAGAGGTTGAGCACGACGAAGGCGCTCTCCCCGCGTCGTACGACGAGACCGTCGACGTCACCCAGGGCGGGGATGCGGCAGAAGGGGCACTCCCCCTCGGAGTCGTCCGAGGGCTTGCTCTCGCCGCGGATGTAGGCCATCCGGTGCGGGGTCCAGAGCCGGTCGAGCGCATCCGGCTCGCCGACACCGTCCTGGTGGGTCGCATCACTCACCCGCACATTGTCCCGCCCCGGCAGCGATCCTCACGCGGGGGTCACGGGTCGGTCGTGATGCGGACGAGGGCCGCGCGGGCCAGCTCGATCACCTCGCCGGGGGTCAGGCGCGCCGCCTCCACCCGCAGCTGCTCGAGGACCACCGGCTCGACGAGGTCGTCGACCGCGGTGAACGACCGCCCGCTGTGGCGGGCGATCTGCTTGCTGATCGAAGCAGCCCGCGGTGCGAGGTCCGCGTGCAGGAGGAGCAGCACGGCCTCGCGGGTGTTGCCGTGCGAGACGAGCAGCGGCACGGCGTTCCTCGCGGTGGTCCAGAGCTGGGGCTGGTGTCCCGTTGCGGCCCAGTAGCCGAGCAGGTGACCGAACAGCTCCGCGGCGCCGACGTGGTCGCCCGTCCGGGTCCGGGCCGACGCGAGCGCGACGCTGGCCACTCCCTCGACGAAGTTCGCGCCCACCGAGCGGGACTCCTCGATCGCGCGGGTGTACGACGCGATCGCGCTCTCCGGGTCGGCGCCCGCCACGATCTCGCCGTCGACGTACCGGGCGAAGGCACGCGGACTGGTGCACAGCCCGATGGCGTCGCCGGCCCAGGCCCGGGCGATCGAGGACCGCGCGCCGGCCAGGTCGCCGTCGTACGCCGCGGCGAGGGCGGACGAGGCCAGGTAGCCGATCTGGCGCTTGGGGTCCTCGACCTCCCCGGACCGCCCCCACAGGAGGGCCGCCCGGGCGAAGTCGCCCCGGAAGTGCGCGACCGCCGCGAGGGAGGACGTGGCACGGGCCACCAGCTGCGGCGCCTGGGCGGAGGACGTCTCGGTGGCCAGGGCGCGTTCGGCCATGGCGAGGCACAGGTCGAAGTCGCCGGTCAGGCGAGCGGCGTCCGCGGCTCCGACGAGCACGTCGACCTCCCGGGGGTGTCCGGCGATCGCGGGGTCGTCGGCCAGCTCGAGGCACCAGGCCCAGAGCTCGCGCAGGTCGCGCCAGATCGAGGCCTGGTCGACGGCGAGAGTGATGTCCACGCAGGTGTCCAGCTCGTCGCGACGCCGCGCCAGGTCGCGGGCGGCGCGCAGGTTGTCGAGCTCCGCGCGCAGGCGCCGGTCGGCGGCCGCCTCGCCCGGTCCGAACAGCTCGGCGCCGATCGTGCGCGCCGTCTCCACGGCCCACTGCAGGAACCGCTCCTCGGCAGCCTCGAGCTCACCGCGGGTGGCGAGCTCGTCGAGCAGGAAGGCCCGCACCGTGAACAGCAACCGGTAGCGGGTGAGGCTCTGGTCGACCACCACCAGGGACGCGTCGACCAGGCGTTGCAGCAGCGGCAGCGGGTCCTGCCCGGGAACGGCGTACGCCGCGAGCGACTCCACCCCGCTCAGGTCGACCCCGCCCGGGAACGGCGCGATCGCCCGCAGGAGCGCGCGCTCCGCGTCGTCGAGCAGCTCGTAGGACCAGGCGATGGTCCCGCGCAACGTGCGCTGCCGGTCGTCCTCCGGCCCGGCGACCCCGGTGCGCAGGTCCAGGGCACGGCCCAACCGGTCACGGACCGCGGAGATCGGCATCATCGCGGCCTGACCGGCGACCAGCTCGATGGCCAGCGGCAGGCCGTCGAGGTGGCGGAGCACCTCCACGAGCGGTGCCACGTCCTCCGGCTGCAGGGTGAAGCCGTTGCGGTGCCGACGGGCGTGCTCGACGAACGCGCGGACGCTCGCCTGCCGCTCCGCGTGCGCGAGGTCGGTGGTGGTGCCCGGGACGGGAAGGGGCTGCAGCCGGACGACGTACTCGCCGGGCGCGTGCAACGTCACCCGGGAGGTGGCCAGGACCCGCACGTGCGGCGCCTGGGCGTCGAGCGTCGCCACGAGCTGTCGGCACGCCTCGGCCACGTGCTCGCAGTTGTCCAGCACGAGCAGCAGCCGGCTCTCCCCGATGGCCGACGCGACGTCGATCGGCGTGACGTCGGCGCCGGTCCGGAGCCCCAGCTGCGAGGCCACCGACTGGCAGACGCGGCTCGCCTCCTCGACGACGGACAGGTCGACCACGGAGACGAGCGAGCCGCCGTGCCCGACGCGAGGAACTCGTCGGCGGCCAGGTCGAGCGCGAGCCGGGTCTTGCCCACGCCACCAGGCCCGGTGACCGTCACGACCCGGTGGTCGGCGAGCAGCCGGAGGATCTCCTCCCGGTCCTGCCGCCGACCGACGAGTGGCCCCGACGGACGCGCCAGCTGTCGTGAGGTGAACAGGGTCGCCGGCGCCGGCGAGCCCGCCGTCTCGTGGTTGGCGATCTCCTGCTCGAGCGCAGCCAGGGCAGGACCCGGGTCGAGTCCGGTCTCGTCGACGAGCGCGCGCCGGAACTCGGCGCCGGCGGCCATCGCGTCGGCCGCACGCCCTTCGGCCGCCAGAGCCCGCATGAGCAGGAGGACACTGCGCTCGCGCAACGGCTCGGCCGAGACCACCGAGGTCGCCTCGGCCACCGCCGCGGCGTCCCCGCGCGAGACCAGCGCCTCCGTCAGGTCGTCGCGCAGCCGCAGCCGGAGCTCGTCGAGGCCGGCGGCCTCGCTCTCCAGGAGACGGATGTCGCGGAACTCCTCGAGCGCCTCACCTCGCCACAGGTCGAGCGCCTCGCGCGCGAGTCTCGCGACCTCGTCCGGGGTCGCGCCCTTGAGCTCCGAGGCCAGCTGACGCGCACGCTCCGCGTCGAGGTCCTCGCGGTCCAGGTCGAGGGCGTACCCACCGCCCGTACGACGCAGCCGGTCCGAGGCCGGTCCGAGGTGTCGACGCAACCGCGAGACGTGGTTGTAGATCGCCTGGACCGCGTCCGCCGGCGGCTCGTCCGGCCACAGGGTGTCGATCAGCCGCTCGGCACCGACCACTCCCCCACGCGCCAGCGCCAGGGTCGCGAGCACGGCGCGCCGTCGACGGCCGGGTACGTCGACAGGCGCCCCTGCGACGCGCAGCACGAGGGGGCCGAGGACGTCCACCTGCACCGGCACGCCCGGTGTGGCTTCGCTCATTCCGGTCTCCTGGTCCGCGGTCGCACTCGCGTGGTCACTGTGCCGCAGGTCCGGGTGGGTCGCCATCGGCGTCTGGACCAGTACGTTCCCGGCGCTCCCTGTCACCTGCCTGTCACGCGCCCGCGGGCGCCGGTGGCGAGGGACAGGGCGGCGCGAGCGCCCGGTCGCACGGTGGTGCGGCAGCGGCCGTCCGGCTGCTTCCCGTACGAGAGGAAACCCCATGTCCATCGACACCACCACCTATGACATCGCCACGCGTGAGCCGATCGAGACGACCGAGCAGGTCGGCACCGAGATCGACTTCGCGCGGGTCGAGGCCTTCGCCATGCAGGTCGCCGTCGACCAGGGCGCGGCCGGCAACGCCGTCCTCGCCTACCTCGGCGACCGGCTCGGCATCTGGCGCGCACTCGCCACGTCCGGTCCGGTGACCAGCGAGCAGCTGGCCCACCACACCGGGCTGGCCGAGCGCTACCTGCGCGAGTGGCTCGCGGCGCAGGCCTCCGCCGGCTACGTGCTGTACGACGCACAGACGCGCGCGTTCACCTTCCCTGCCGAGCACGCCATCGTCCTCGCCGACGACGACAGCCCGGCCGCGATGGCCGGCAGCTACGAGACGATCGCCGCCATCTGGTCGTCGGTCGACAAGCTGGCGCACGGCTACGCCACCGGTGAGGGCGTCGCCTGGCACGAGCACGACTCGCGCCTGTTCAGCGGGGTCGAGCGGTTCTTCCGGCCGCTCTACCGCGGCTCGCTGCTCACCGAGTGGCTGCCCCAGGTGCCCGGCCTCGTCGAGCGGCTGGAGCAGGGCATCGAGGTGCTCGACGTCGGCTGCGGCCTCGGCACCGCCACGATCCTGATGGCGGAGGCGTTCCCGAACTCGACGTTCGTCGGCGTGGACTACCACGAGGAGTCCGTGCGGCTCGCGACCGAGGCAGCGGCCGAGGCAGGGGTCTCCGACCGGCTGACCTTCGAGGTGCAGCGCACCACGTCGTACGCCGGCAGCTACGACCTGATCTGCTTCTTCGACACCGTGCACGACCTGGGTGACCCGGTCGGCGCGCTCGCGCACGCGCGGTCGAAGGTCGCAGAGGGAGGCCTCGTCGTCGCGGTGGAGCCGTTCGCCCCCGACGAGCTCGCCGAGGGCACGGACCCGGTCGCGCTGCGGTGGTTCACCGCCAGCCACTCGATCTGCATGCCGAACGCCCTGGCCCAGGGCGGGGCTGCCCTCGGGGCGCAGGCCGGACCGAAGCGGACGCTCGAGGTGTTCGACGACGCGGGGTTCGCCCACGTCCGGCACGTCGCCTCGACGGCGTACAACATGGTCATCGAGGCCCGCGGCTGACCTCGGTGCGGACGAGCCGACGGCGCCGGGTGCCCACGAAGCACCCGGCGCCGTCGTACGTCAGACCTGCTCGCGCGACTCGACGGCGGCCGCGACCCGGGCGATGGCTTCCTCGACGGGTACGCCGTTGTCCTGGTGACCGTCGCGGTAGCGGAAGCTCACGGCGCCCGCCTCCACGTCGGTGTCGCCGGCGATCACCATGAACGGCACCTTCTGGAGCTGGGCGTTGCGGATCTTCTTCTGCATCCGGTCGTCGGAGTCGTCGAGCTCGACCCGCAGCCCCTGGGCGCGCATCTTCTGCGCGACCTCGGCGAGGTAGTCGTTGTGCCGCTCGGCGATCGGGATGCCCTGGACCTGCACCGGTGCCAGCCAGGGAGGGAACGCGCCGGCGTAGTGCTCGACCAGCACGCCGATGAAGCGCTCGATCGAGCCGAACTTGGCCGAGTGGATCATCACCGGCTGCTTCCGGGTGCCGTCGGCGGCCTGGTACTGGAGGTCGAAGCCCTTGGGCTGGTTGAAGTCGTACTGGATGGTCGACATCTGCCAGGTCCGGCCGATGGCGTCGCGGGCCTGGACGGAGATCTTCGGGCCGTAGTACGCCGCCCCGCCCGGGTCCGGCACCAGCTCGAGCCCTGTCCCGGTGGCGACCTCCTCGAGGACCTTGGTCGCCACCGCCCAGTCCTCGTCGTCGCCGACGAACTTGTCCTTGTTGGCGTCGTCGCGCGTCGACATCTCCAGGTAGTAGTCGTCGAGGCCGAAGTCGCGCAGCAGCCCGAGGATGAACTCCAGCAGGTGCCGGATCTCGTCGGGCGCCTGCTCGGGAGTGACGTAGGAGTGCGAGTCGTCCTGGGCGAAGCCGCGCACGCGGGTGAGCCCGTGGATCACGCCGGACTTCTCGTAGCGGTAGACGTGCCCGAACTCGAAGAACCGCAGCGGCAGCTCGCGGTAGGAGCGCCCGCGCGACCTGAAGATCAGGTTGTGCATCGGGCAGTTCATCGCCTTGAGGTAGTAGTTGGCGCCCTCGAACTCCATCGGGGGGAACATCCCGTCCGCGTAGTACGGCAGGTGTCCCGAGAGGTGGAAGGTCCCCTCCTTGGAGATGTGCGGGGTGCCGACGTACTCGAAGCCCTCCTCGATGTGGCGCTGGCGGACGTAGTCCTCCATCACCCGCTTGATCACCCCACCCTTGGGATGGAAGACCGGGAGCCCGGACCCGATCTCGTCGGGGAAGCTGTAGAGGTCGAGCTCGCGCCCGAGCTTGCGGTGGTCGCGCTTCTCGGCCTCCTCGATGCGGTGGAGGTGCTCGGCGAGCGCCTCCTTGGTCTCCCAGGCGGTGCCGTAGATGCGCTGGAGCTGCTTGTTCTTCTCGTTGCCGCGCCAGTACGCCGCGGCCGAGCGCATCAGCTTGAAGGCCGGGATCCGCTTGGTGGTCGGCAGGTGCGGACCGCGGCAGAGGTCCTTCCACGCCACGTCACCGTTGCGGTCGATGTTGTCGTAGATGGTCAGCTCGCCGGCACCGACCTCGGCACCGGCTCCTTCTGCTGCGTCGGCAGCCGAGCCCTTGAGCCCGATCAGCTCCAGCTTGTAGGGCTCCTCGGCGAGCTCGTCGCGGGCATCGTCGTCGGAGACCGGTCGGCGCGAGAAGCGCTGGTTCTCCTTGACGATCTTGCGCATCCGGGTCTCGAGCTTCTCGAGGTCCTCCGGCACGAACGGGGTCTCGACGTCGAAGTCGTAGTAGAAGCCGTTCTCGATCGGCGGCCCGATCCCGAGCTTCGCGTCCGGGAAGAGGTCCTGGACCGCCTGCGCCAGCACGTGAGCGGTCGAGTGGCGCAGGATGTCGCGGCCGTCGGCGCTGTCGATCGCGACCGCCTCGACCTCGCTGCCCTCGGCGAGCTCGTGGGCGAGGTCGCGCAGCTCACCGTCGACCCGGGCAGCGATCACCTCGGGAGTCTCCCGGAAGAGCTCCCAGGCCTTGGTGCCCGTCGCCACCGTCTGCTCCTCACGCGCGCCGGCGTGCACGAGGACGACGTTGATCTGGGACACGGAGGACTCCTGGGGGTGGCGGTGCTGCGACCGTTCGGCCGGACCCGGCGATGGTATCGACGGAGCACCCGTCCGTCGTACCGGGATTCGCGCGCCCATCGCCTTGGAGGGACGGGAGCGGCTTCAGTCCTGGAGCGGCTCGGGGTCGCCGGTCGCCTCGGGGACGTCGGCGTCGGCCTGCCGGTCCTCGGGCCGTCGCTGCATGATCAGCCGCGGCTCGCCCGACGAGCGAGGCGCCGGCGGCTCAGCGGGAGTGGCGTGGTCCTCCACCACCTGGTCGACGTCGATCCAGTGGTCGCCGTCCCAGTAGCGGCGGATGCCCGGACGCCTCGGGTCGAGGTACCAGCCAGGGGGGTCGGACGCCATGTGTGGACCGTAGTGTCGCCGACCGCCCGCCACCGGGACTGCGGATGAAATGGCGCGTAGTGGTCTAGAGGTGCCGCTGACGGGCCTCCGCCATGTGAAAGCGCCCGCTTGCTCCGCAGACGGCAGAGACGTACCCGCACAGGCCGCCCGCGTGTGCGGACGGCCTCTGCGTCGTTTCGGGTGGGCGATACTGGGTTCGAACCAGTGACCTCTTCGGTGTGAACGAAGCGCGCTACCACTGCGCCAATCGCCCCCGGATGATGCGCGGGAAACCATAGCGCAGGGCCCGGGGTCCCCCCGAATCGGTCGGACCTCCAACGGGGGCGACGGGACCGTCGGGGCCTTACCTTGCGGGTCGACAGGAGTCACATGTGGGTCCGAACCTGACTAGACCAATGCGGTCTCGAAATAGACCAGTGGCGTGAGAAACATAGACCAGTCACGGGATTAAACGGACATTTCGGATCTTCGTCTGTCGGTTGTTGAAAATGCTGCGCAGAATCCTCTCATCGCGTGGAGGGCGCGAAGGGGTTCTGGAGGGAATCCCGGGAAGTGAACAAGGGGAGTAACGATGAAGCAGACGAAGACCGCACAGGTCGTCACCGAGAACGTCGAGCTCGAGTTCGTGGACCCGCAGGGCGAGGCCACGTCGATCGACGCAGACCTGGTCTTCGACCCGGCCGACCCGTACGCCGTGACGATGGTGTTTCGCACCGGCGTGCAGGAAGTCCTCTGGACCTTCGGCCGGGAACTGCTCGTCGAGGGGCTCTACGAGCCCACCGGTGACGGCGACGTCCACGTGTGGCCGTGCCTGAGCTCCGACGGCAGCGCCGTGGTCATCATCGAGCTGTGCTCCCCCGACGGTGAGCTCCTCGTGCAGGCCGGCTCGCGCAGCGTCACCCGCTTCGTCCAGGCCATGCTCGCTTCGGTCCCGGACGGCCAGGAGAGCTCGTTCGTCGACTTCGACGAAGAGCTCGCCCAGATCCTCAGCGCCTGACCCTCACGGGTCCACGCCTTCGGCCTCCCGGGCCGCCCAGAGCTCCATCAGCTCGCGGGTGATCGGCCCCGGGGCATCCAGGTCGCGGTCGTTCCACCGGTGCACCCCTTGCACGTCACGGGTGGTGGAGAGCAGGAAGATCTCGTCGGCAGAGTCGAGCACCTCCATCGGCTCGTCGACCTCGCGCACGTCGTACCACTCCAGGAGCAGCGCCCGGGTCACGCCGGCCAGGCAGCCGGACCCCAACGTGGGTGTCCGCACCTCTCCCCCGACGACGTAGCCCACGTTCGTCCCCGTGCCCTCGCACAGGTGCCCCGCCAGGTTGGCGAACACCGCCTCCGACGCCTCGTGCTTGGCCGCCTCGGCCAGCGCGACCACGTTCTCGGCGTACGACGTCGACTTCACGCCCGCCAACGCTCCGCGCTCGTTGCGCGGCCACGGCACCGACACGACCGCAGCGGTCCTCGGCGCCGGATCCATCGGCGCCGCCACCACGACCGTGGTCGCGGCCGCGTCGCCCCGGCCTGATCCCAACGGCGCCGGCCCACCGGTGTACGTGATCCGGATCCGCCCGAGCGGCAGTGACTCCTGGGCGAGTACGTCGGTCGACCGCGGCTCGCAGCGTGTCGAGAGTCGGGAGCCGGCAGGCCCAGGGCAGCCGCCGACCGGCCCAACCGCTCGAGGTGGCGAGTCAGCGCGAACGGCTGACCGTCGACGACCTTGATCGCCTCGAACACCCCGTCGCCCACGGTGAGTCCGTGGTCGGTGACGAGGATGGCCGGCGACAGCGGATCGGTGAGCATCTGGCCGTTGACCCAGGCGTGCATGCGATCGACATTAGCCCGCCTCGACGGGGCCTTCCGGATGTCCGGCGCGCGCAGGATGCCCCGAGTTTGTGACGGTGGGCGATTCGGCTATGGTTTCCTTCGCACCGCAGGGGAACCCGCGGTCGCAAGCGGACGTAGCTCAGTTGGTAGAGCGCAACCTTGCCAAGGTTGAGGTCGCGAGTTCGAGCCTCGTCGTCCGCTCGGAGAGAAGCCGAAGCCTCCGCGGTGGGTTGGCCGAGAGGCGAGGCAACGGACTGCAAATCCGTCAACACGGGTTCGAATCCCGTACCCACCTCAACTACATACGCACAGCATCACCCTCGGGCGATTGGCGCAGCGGTAGCGCGCTTCCTTGACACGGAAGAGGTCACTGGTTCAAACCCAGTATCGCCCACACAAGAGTCGCAGGACTCAGCTGGCCAGCAGCGGCTCTCGCTGCGCAGGAACCAGCCGTGGGGCACTGACTTCTTCCGGACATCCGGCGCTCGCGCGCACCAGGATGGCGTAGGCCCGGCTGGGTGAGACCCCCCGGGCAACCCGCACTGCGGCGATCGCTCGTTGGAGCGCCTGCTGCGAGGAGTCGGTCTCGAGAGCGCGCACCAACGCAGCCACCAGGTCGTCGTGATCGTTCATGCCGCATCCTTCGCGCCGTCCGCTCATATGGGTCAACGACGAAGAGTCCCGGACGACACGGCAAATACGGGACGGCGGGTCTCATTCCGCGTTTGTCCGGTTTGTCTGATTCGAAAGCGGGAAGGCTTCTCCCAGGTGCAGCACGACGCCGTTTCGACCGCACGCTCGACTCGGGGGGCTCGGACCCATGACCGCACAGACGTTGACGCCACTCCTGGAGCACGCCACCTCCATCCCCACCTTCGCCGGGTGGTTGGTGCTGCTGCCGCTGGTGATCCTCGGCGAGCTGACCCGCCGCCGCCAGACGACGTCACCCGTCGAGTCATCACGGGTGACGGCAGACCTGCCGCTGATGCGGCCCGGTGAAGCCGAGAGGCGCGGCCCGGGCTCGCGATGACCATGTGACGCAGCCCGCATCCACGAAGCGATACGGGCCGGCCAGGAAAGCGCAGTGACGCAGGAACCACCCTAGGTTCGAGGGATGCTCCTTCTCGTCCTGACCCTTCTCGCCTTCGTCGTCGCCAGCGGAGCGTTGTACTCGATGCACCTCGAGCGACCCGCGAAGCGGCCGGGCCGGAGCGACCGTCGGCGTCCCCGCTGACCGGGACAGACTGGTGCCGTCCGAGGCCCATCAACCCGGACCGGCCTCGGACGGCTCGGAGTGACAACGACTCATTCGTCCCACTGGTCACGCTTTGTGGCCGAACAGGACTAACGGGGTCTGTCCAGGGGTAGGAGTCTCGGGTCACGAGCCGGGCCGCATGCCCGGAACCCTCCAGTGAGGGCGCAGCCCGCGGACCTCGCGGTCGACAGTGACACCGGAGCCGCCCGTGCGAATCAACCCCACACGGGCGGCTTCGGCATCTGCGTGTGGTACGCCGCGGCTAGCTCGCCGCAGCAGTCAGGGGTCGGCCGAGCCACTCGCCGAGGAAGTCGGGGTGCTGGGCATCCCGCATCGCCCGGACGCGGAAGTAGGTGATGGCACAGGAGGCCATGTCCTCGCTGCGCCGGCCCAGGGCGTACATCGACTCCAGGGTGCGCAGCGCCGCTCGCTCCTTCGAGACCCGATCGGCATCGTGTCGCTCGGCGTGCGCGAGTCGCTCCTCGGCCCTGGTCCGGGCGAACGCATAGAGCTGCTCCACGCGGGCCCAGTCGATGCGCTGCTGGCTGGTCCTCCGACGCGTCCGCGCAGGGTGCGCGTCCGAGGATGTGTTCGCGGTCAGTGACGTCAGAAACATGCGGGGCTCCTTGCGCTCGATACGCACTCAGAATCACGGCGACTCTCTGCACCAGCTATTCAGGTATGCCCGGTACCGAATTGGGCAAACCGCTCATATCGGACCTTGAGACGATCCTTGAGACGAAGGGGTGCGCAGGCCGCCGAAATCTAGACCGCGGAGACTCGTAAGTCGCGCAATTCGCGTGGCGTCGGTCATGCTTCTAGGCATCCCGGAGGCGACACGAGCGCCTACCGATTCCTGGGGCCAGCTGCAGTGCCAACCTGTGCCGGCCCGTCCCTGACCCTGCTGGCTCGGCTCAGGTGCGCACTGAGCCACAAGCGCCGCTGGCGCCTTGGCTCTCCCCCCGTAGACCGAGGCGTCAGCGGTCCAGGGCCGAGGACGCGGCAGGCAGCGGATCGGGACAAAGAAAGAGGCCCTCTTGCGAGGGCCTCTCTTTCCTGGCTGCCGACCGGTCCCGGATGACCTCTACCCCTAGTGCTCGCCTGGGACCTGCCTGCCCACCAAGAATGACCCAGCGACCCCCGCGCCGCCCCGGAACGCCGATTCGCGCACCAGCCGCACTAGACCGGAAATGTCCGATTCCCGGAGTTCATCCCACGTCGCCCATCGATGCGCTACACGCGCCACGGAGTACGTCGACCCGTGACCGCCGTCACGCCATCCCACATGTCGATGTCTGGATCGTCCGAATGGTGAACCACATAAGTGGATGAATCCGGACGAAGGGTGCACATCACAACGATTGGTCGTGACACAACACCCTCCGGCGTCGTTTCGTTGGTGTCGACAACTTCGTTGGGGGACGACGAATGCGAGAGATGCGAGGCCAGCCTGCCGGTTGGTACCGGGACACGGATCGCCCGAACGTGCACCGTTACTGGACCGGCGAGCGCTGGAGTGACCGGATCGGCGAGGACATCGCCGTGGCCGACCGAACCCGCGTGCCCGAGCAGCGGCACGAGGAGCCCGAGGTCGATCGGGCCGGCGTGCCCCGACAGGAGTGTGCCTGCCGCTGAGCCTGGCTCAGGTGGCCTCGGACGCCGTCGTCTGCCGCGGGAGCGACCACTGCTGCTGTCCGGACGCCGCGTGCCGGCCCCCGACCACGCCGGGCTCGAGGCCACGACGCGCGATGTGCTCGTGCTCGGTCATCACCGTGCAGGCGATCGACTCGGCCCCGGTCGCGGCCCGTGCGACAGCCGCCGCCTTGGTGCAGGCGTGGGCCAGGCCGGTGGCCATGAAGCTGATCTGGACCTCGGCCCACCCGCGCGAGGACGTGCCGATGGAGGGCCGGTAGTCGGCCAGCATGTTCATGGCTTCGTCGAGGTCGACCTCACCCCGGGTGGCCACTTCCACCACAGCGACGTACATCGTGCGCACGTGGGCTCCTTCCACAGCAGGTGCGCCCATCGTCCGACACGGGAGCAGTCCGGGGCAAAGTATCGGCCTCCGGACGGGCGGGGTGAACTAGACCAAGTAGGTCTATTGCGTAACCACGCGCATGTCCGGTGTGTTGTCCGGAATCCCCCACTCAGCCGACCGCGTGGTCGCGTCGGGCGCGCGTGCGCAGCACCGACCCGATGAGCACGTGCACCACGCCGATCACGAGCACGAGGATCCCGGGGGCGGGCACGGCCAGCAACAGCACCAGCCCCACGAGCAGGAGCACGGCGCCGACGGTGAAGAACGCGACGTAGGCGTGGAGCTTCACCGTCGGGCTCCTGGAGCCGTGTCAGTCGAGTGCATGCTCCGCCTGCTGGTCGTCCTTGATCTCGCGGAAGTGTCGATAGCTGTAGACGATCATCGCGGCCGCCAGGATCCCGGACGCGATCAGCGTGATGCCGGTCGCCCAGCCGCCCGCCAGCCACCACCGCTCGTGGATCGGCCACCAGTCCGGGGTCGGGGGCTTCACGATCCAGAGGACTCCGAACCCGATCAGCCAGAGCACGCCGAACATCGACAACGCGATCCGGCCCTTGGTCTTCACGCTGTCGGCGGCCCCACGCAGAGCGGCCTTGCGGACGGGGTCGAGCCGTCGCTCGGCCCACTCGTACTGCGTGGCGAGCAGCGCGACCCCGGCGAACAGCGCCAGCAGCCCGGGTCCGGGCAGCACCAGCGCGGCGATGCCCACGAGCACGAGGATCCAGCCCAGGAGCTCGAGGACGACCCGCTTCGCTGCGCTCTTCACCCGGTCAGCCTACGAGCCGGGGTGAAGCCGGTCAGGACAATCACTGGTCGTCGTCGCTCGCGTCCTCGTTGTGGGTTCCCGGGCGCGGGGCCCAGGGCAGCTCCTTGGCGGGGCGTACGACGATCAGCTCGTCGCCCCGCGCCAGCAGGGTCACCGTCGGGTCGAAGTAGCGGTAGACCTTCTCGTCGCGCACCACGGCGATGACCTGGTCGGGCAGGGACTGCGGCGCCTTGCCCACCTCGCTGACCAGCAGGTCCCGCTGCGCGACCTCGAGTCCCTCGCCGTAGGTGAGCAGGTCCTCCATCACCGAGCCGAGGTTGGGCGAGTACGAGGCCAGGCCGAGCAGCCGGCCGACCGCGTCGGAGGAGGTGATGACCGAGTCGGCACCGCTCTGCCGGACGAGGGGCACGTTGTCCTGCTCGCGGACGGCCGCGACGATGTAGGCGTCGGGGTTGAGCTGGCGCACCGTGAGGGTCGCGAGCACGGTGGTGTCGTCGCGCGCGGTCGTGATGATCACCTGCTGGGCCCGGTCCACGCCCGCCCGGCGCAGCACCTCCCGCCGGGTGGCGTCCCCGGTGACGACCGCGAGGCCGTCCTCGTGGGCCTCCCCCTGGGCGACCGCGCCCGGGTCGACGACCACGACGGCGTCGCGCGGAGTGCCGTTGTTGACCAGGGTGTCCACGGCACTGCGTCCCTTGGTGCCGTAGCCGATCACGACGACGTGCTTGTCCATGTTCTTCCTCCATCGGGCGACCCGGAACATCTCCCGGCCCTGCGAAGCGAGCACCTCGAGGGTCGTACCGATCAGCAGCACCAGGAAGGCGATGCGCAACGGGGTGATGACGAACGCGTTGATCAGGCGGGCGCCGTCGCTCACCGGGGCGATGTCGCCGTAGCCGGTCGTGCTCAGCGTGACGGTCGTGTAGTAGATCGAGTCGATCAGGTCGACGGTGTAGTCGTTCTCGAGGTCTGTCTGGTCGATGTAGCCGTCGCGGTCGAAGTAGACGAGCAGGACCGTGAACACCAGGATCCCGATCGGCCATCAGCAGCCGTCGTCCGAGCTCCCACCACGGCGACCGGTCGGGCGCCGGGAGCTTCAGCAGGGCGGTGAAACCCTTGGGTGTCGAATCGGTGGCCACAGCGCCTCAGTCGACCACGGCGCCGTAGATGACGACCTGTTGCTTCGTCTCGCCGTCGTCCTCGCCGGTGGTGCGGACGGACACGAAGCGGAACTCGTCACCCTTGGCGGGGATCTGCGAGTTCGGGGTGCGTCGCAGCGTGCCGCACAGCTGCCCGGCGGAGTCGACGCCTTCCTGGTCCTGGATCGCGTCGCCCTCGAGGCAGAGCCTCGTCGTCGGCGGTGTCGAAGCTGACCACCGTGGCCGTGGTGCGGTCGGGAGTGTCGGGTCCGGCGACCGATCCGACCAGGTAGCCCGCGACGAGGCACATCGCGCCGCCGGCGAGGAAGACAGGCGTCGGCAGGGTCACGTTTCCCACGGGTGCAGCATGGCACGCAGACCGAGCCGCCTCCGGCAGCGACCCTCAGCGGTCGTAGCGGGACAGTTCAGGCGCGGCGACGGTGCAGCGGCAGCACCTGGGCCAGGCGTGGCGGTCGCGGCGTCAGCGTGGACTCGACGGTCACCGGGCCGTCGTACCACCGGCGGAGGACGACCCACTCCCCCGGCTCCGGCACGTGGGACCGGTCCCGTGCGATCTGCCCGAGCATGCGGGCGCCGTACGACGCGCGCACCGGCCCGACGTCCGTGAGGACGACGAGGACCCCGATCTCACGGGCGAGCACGCAGCCGACCTTCTGCTCGTCACGAGCAGCGGGCACTGCGGTCAAGGCACGGCCTCCATAGCGGCAATGTACGTCGCACCCTGCGCCCCGTCACCGGAATATCGACCCGCGGATCAGGCTCCGGGCTGCTTGCCGGTCGCCGGGTCTGCCGGTGGCGGCTTCGCCTCTGCCGGGTCGTTCGCGGCCGCGGAGCGTTCGTCATCGGAGTCGGCGGCGCGCTCGAGCGAGGACTTCCACGGGAGGACGTTCTCCAGCTTCAGCTTCTTCAGCCGCTCGAGCCGTGCCGAGGTGAGCTCCTTCTGCGGCCAGATCTGGTCGAACGCGGCGTTCAGGGCCGCGCCGATCAGCACCGCGATGGAGAGGAGGTAGAGCCACAGCAGCACTGCGATCGGAGCAGCGAGCGGGCCGTAGATCGAGGTGGAGCCCTTCGCCGTACCGACCAGGATCAGGCGCAGCAAGGCCGAGCCGAAGACCCAGCAGAACATCGTGAACACGGCACCGGGGAGGTTGTAACGCCAGGCGTTACGAACGGGCACGGACACGTGGTAGAGCAGCGCGAGGAACAGGATGCCGAGCACGAGCACGGTCGGCCAGTAGAGCTCGTTGAGCCAGTCGACCCGCTCCGGCAGCCACTTCTCGATCAGTGTGGGGCCGGCGACCACGAGCGGGATCGTGATGACCCCGGTGATCATGCCGAGCACGTAGAGCAGGAACGAGAGTGCGCGGGTCTGGACGATGCCGCGGTGCCCGCCGAGGCCGTACATGATCGTGATGGTGTCGACGAAGACGTTGAGGGCACGCGAGCCCGACCACAGCGCGAGGATGAAGCCGATCGAGACCACGTCGTAGCGACCGCCGCCGCTGAGGACCTCGTTGAGCGTCGGCGTGATGATGCTGTCCACCGTCTGGGGCGTCAGTGCCTGGCCGGCGATGTCGAGGACGGTGTTGCGCACCTCGCCGATCTGGGTGTCGCTGAACTGCGCGAAGATGTAGCCGATCGAGCCCGCCAGCGCGAAGATCAACGGCGGCAGCGAGAGCACCGCGAAGAAGGCTGCCTCGGCCGCGAGACCGGTGACGCGGTTGCGCATGCAGGTGCCCACCGTCGAGACGATGAGTCGCCAGACCGTGCTGCGGACGACCTCCCAGGAAAGCGTCCGCGCCCCGGGCCGCGAACTGCTTTCGGCTGCCATGAGAACTACGGTAAGGCCATGGGGATCGACAACCGGGTAGCCCGCAACCAGGCTCCCCCGCTGGTGGGACACAACACCGTCACCTCCGATGCCGCGCTCGTCGAGGCGATCGAACGGCACGCGTCGTCCGAGACCGTGACGTCACTCCTGGCCCTCGGTGAGCAGGCGGGCTCGGCCGAGGCCCGCGAGCACGGCATGCTCGCCAACGAGTTCCACCCCGAGCTGGTGCCCTTCGACCGCTACGGCAACCGCGTCGACGAGGTCCGCTTCCACCCGTCGTGGCACTGGCTGCTCGAGCGCGGCGTCGGACACGGCCTCCAGGCGGCTCCCTGGGAGTCCGACGACCCGCACGCACACGTACGCCGGGCCGCGGGCTTCTTCGCGTGGCAGACCGAGCCGGGCCACGGCTGCCCGATCTCGATGACGTACGCCGCCGTCCCCGCACTCCGGGTCGACGACGCGATCGCGAAGGAGTGGACGCCCAAGCTCGCGTCCACCTCCTACGACTTCGGTCTGCGGCCGGTCGCCGAGAAGAGTGGTGCCCTCGCCGGCATGGGCATGACCGAGAAGCAGGGCGGCTCGGACGTCCGGGCCAACGAGACCGAGGCGCGACCCACGTCGGTCGACGGCGAGTACACCCTGCACGGCCACAAGTGGTTCACCTCGGCCCCGATGAACGACGTGTTCCTCGTGCTGGCCCAGGCACCTGGTGGGATGAGCTGCTTCCTGGTGCCGCGAGTGCTTCCCTCCGGCGAGCGCAACCGCCTGGACGTCGTACGGCTGAAGGACAAGCTGGGCAACCGCTCCAACGCCTCCTCCGAGCTGGAGTTCCACGGCACCTGGGCGCAGCGGCTCGGCGACGAGGGCCGGGGCGTGCGCACGATCATCGAGATGGTCGCGGCGACCAGGCTCGACTGCGTGCTCGGCTCGGCCTCGCTGATGCGCGCGGCCCTCGCCGAGGCCTCGTGGCACGTCGCGCACCGCTCGGCCTTCGGCGGGCTGCTCGCCGACAAGCCGCTGATGCAGAACGTGATCGCCGACCTCGCCGTCGAGTCGGAGGCCGCCACCGCGATCGCGATCCGCCTCGCGGCAGCCGTCGACAACCGCAGCGACCCGCACGAGGCGGCGTTCCGCCGGCTCGCCCTCCCGCTCGCCAAGTTCTGGGTCTGCAAGCGCACGCCGATGATGGTGGCCGAGGCGCTGGAGTGCCTCGGCGGCAACGGCTACGTCGAGGAGTCCGGCATGCCGCTGCTCTTCCGCGAGTCGCCGCTGAACTCCATCTGGGAGGGGTCGGGCAACGTCAACGCCCTCGACGTGCTCCGCGCCCTCGGTCGGGAGCCCGAGGTCCTGGAGGCCTGGCTCACCGAGGTCGGCCTCGCGCAAGGTGAGGACCCTCGCCTCGACCGCGCCATCGAGGGCGTGCTCCAGCTGCTCGCCGACACCACGACGCTGGAGGTCTCGGCCCGTCGCCTCGCCGGTCAGATGGCCGCCTGCCTCCAGGCCTCGCTGCTGGTGCGCTTCGCTCCCCCGGGCATCGCCGACGCCTTCTGCGCGACCCGCCTCGGCGGCGACTACAACGGCACCCTCGGCACGCTCCCGGTCGGGACGGATCTCCGGTCGATCGTCGAGCGGACCACCCCGGTCGTCGCCTGAGTGACTGGCCTCGGTTCGCAAACGCGCGGACACAAGTTCGGTCGACATCGGCTTCCACGCTGGGTGCACATCAGCACTGCGACAGACTTATGTCCGCGCGTTTACGAATAGCACGCACGTGCGCGTGCCTGTGGATCGCCATTCGACCGGAGCACGTTGAGCAGTCAGGGTGCCGGGATGACAGTCTCGTGCGGTTCATCCGACAGCAAGGCTGGTTCGCCACCCGTGCCGAGCTCGTCGCGGCGACCAGTCGCGCGGAGTTCGAGCCGCCGTCCGGGCGGGCGACATCCTCTGGTTCTCGCGCGGCCGGTACGGCGTTCCCGAGCTCGATCTCGATCTGATGACAGCACACGGCCTGAGGGGCGTGCTGAGTCATGCGAGTGCGGCGCTGTGGCACGGCTGGGAGGTCAAGACCGTGCCCGGCAAGACCCACATCACGATTCCGCGCCGGCGGCGGCTCGCCGTGCCGCCCACGGTGAGCCCCATCGCGCGGACCTGCGGCCGGACGAGATCGTCGACGACATCTGCACGTCCGTCCGACGCACCCTCATCGACTGCCTCCGCACGATGCCTCCGGACGACGCACTGGCGATCGGAGACTCCGCGCTCCGCCACGGTGTACCGCGCAGCGTTCTCGCGCGCATCGGTGCCACCGTCCGCGGACCGGGAAGACCAGGAGTTTTCCGCGTCGCTCGGTACGCCGACGGGCGGGCCGACAACCCCTTCGAGTCGTGCCTGCGCTCGATCGCCATCGAGGTCGATGGCCTCGATGTCGAACCCCAGTGATGGATCAACAACGATCGCCAGAACGTCCGCCCCGACCTCGTCGACGAGCAGTTGAGGCTGGTCCTCGAGGCGGAGTCGTTCGAGTGGCACGGAGATCGAGCGGCGCTCAGACGCGATGCCCGACGCTTCAACCTGCTCGTGGTCGACGGCTGGATCGTGCTCCGCTTCTCGTGGGAGGACGTCATGTTCGACCGTGACTATGTGCTCGACGTGCTCCGCGCCGTCGTAGACGCGCGGACACAAGTCCACCGATGTCCCGCGTGCGCAGCGTAGGAGCCGTCCTCGACCGAGGACTTATGTCCGCGCGTTTACGAGATCCTCAGCCCTGCAGCGCGGCGGAGACGACCTCCCGGGCCTCGTCCTGGACCTGGCGGAGGTGGTCGGGGCCCTGGAAGGACTCGGCGTAGATCTTGTAGACGTCCTCGGTGCCGGAGGGGCGGGCGGCGAACCAGGCCGACTCGGTGGTGACCTTGAGGCCGCCGATCTTGGCGCCGTTGCCCGGAGCCTCGGTGAGCTTGGCGGTGATCGGCTCGCCGGCGAGCTCGGTGGCGGTGACGTCGTCGGGCGACAGGGCGGCCAGCTTGGCCTTCTGCTCGCGGTCGGCGGGTGCGTCGATGCGGGCGTACGCCGGGTCGCCGTGCTGCGCCACCAGGTCGGCGTAGTGCTGGCTCGGGGTCTTGTCCGTCGCCGCGAGGATCTCCGAGGCGAGCAGGGCCAGGATGATGCCGTCCTTGTCGGTGGTCCAGGTGCTGCCGTCGCGACGCAGGAACGACGCCCCGGCCGACTCCTCGCCGCCGAAGCCGAAGGACCCGTCGATCAGCCCCGGCACGAACCACTTGAAGCCGACCGGCACCTCCACCATCGGCTTGTCCAGCGAGGCCGCCACCCGGTCGATCATCGACGACGAGACGAGGGTCTTGCCGATCTGCGCGGACGCCGGCCAGTCGGGACGAGCGCCACCGAACAGGTAGCCGATCGCGACCGCGAGGAAGTGGTTGGGGTTCATCAGTCCCGCGTCCGGCGTGACGATCCCGTGCCGGTCGGAGTCGGCGTCGTTGCCCGTCGCGATGTCGTAGTCGTCCTTGCGTCCGATCAGCGACGCCATCGCCGACGGCGAGGAGCAGTCCATCCGGATCTTGCCGTCCCAGTCGAGCGTCATGAACCGCCAGGTCGGGTCGACCAGCGGGTTCACCACGGTCAGGTCGAGGTCGAGCCGGTCGGCGATCTCGCCCCAGTAGGCGACGCTCGCTCCCCCGAGCGGGTCGGCACCGATCCGGATGCCGGCCGACCGGATCCTGTCGATGTCGAGCACCGAGGAGAGGTCGTCGACGTACGTCCCGAGGAAGTCGTACGCCGAGGCGGCCAGCCGCGCTCGCTCGAACGGGATCCGGCGGACCTCCGAGAGCCCACCCGTGATCAGCTCGTTGGCCCGCTTCGCGATCACGCTGGTCGCGTCGGAGTCGGCCGGGCCGCCGTGCGGCGGGTTGTACTTGAACCCGCCGTCGGTGGGCGGGTTGTGGGACGGCGTGACGACGATGCCGTCGGCCAGCCCCGACGCGGACCCGAGGTCCTTGCCGACGTTGGCCCGGATGATCGCGTGCGAGACCGCGGGCGTGGGCGTGTAGCCGTCGCGGTCGTCGACCAGCACGGTCACGTCGTTGGCGGCGAGCACCTCGAGCGCCGAGGCCCACGCCGGCTCGGAGAGCCCGTGGGTGTCGCGACCGAGGAACAGCGGCCCGTCGTACCCCTGCTCGCGGCGGTAGTCACAGATCGCCTGGGTCGTCGCCAGGATGTGGGTCTCGTTGAACGACGTCTTCAGCGAGGTGCCACGGTGTCCGCTCGTGCCGAACGCGACCTGCTGGTCGACGTCGTCGGGATCGGGCACGCCGGTGTAGTAGGCGGTGACGAGGTGGGGCACGTCGACGAGATCAGACGGCTGGGCCAGCTGACCCGCACGAGAGTCGTTCACGACTTGGGGACCTCCTGACCCTTCGCCAGCACCGTCAGCCCTTCGTCCACCACGAAGCCGCGCGCGAGGTCGTCCTCCGACGAGACGCCGATCTCGGCACCGGGCGGGATCACCACGTTCTTGTCGATGATCGCGTTGCGCACGATCGCACCGGCGCCGACGGTGACCCCGGGCAGCAGCACGGAGTCGGAGACCTCCGCGCCCTCGTCGACGTAGCAAGCGGGCGAGAGCACCGACTGGTTCACGGTGCCGCCGGTGATGACGACACCGGGCGACAGGATGGAGTTGTACGTCGTGATCGGCTGGCCCGCGTGACCCTCCACCAGCTTGGCCGGGCGGCTGGGGTCCGTAGCTCGTGTAGATCGGCCACTTGGTGTTGTAGAGGTTGAAGACCGGCAGCGGCGCGACAAGATCCATGTGCGCGGCGTAGTAGGAACGCATCGTCCCGACGTCGCGCCAGTAGCCGCGGTCACGCTCGTTGGAGCCCGGCACCTCGTTGTCCTTGTAGTCGTAGACGGCCGACTCGGTGCGGTCGACGAACCACGGCACGATGTCGCCGCCCATGTCGTGCTTCGATCGCTCGAGCTCCGCGTCCCGGGTCACCGCGTCCCTGAGCGCGTCGGCGTCGAAGACGTAGTTGCCCATCGAGGCCAGCACCTCATCGGGTGCGTCCGGCAGCCCCACGGGATCCTTGGGCTTCTCGAGGAAGGCGCGGATGCGGTCGGGTGACTTCGGGTCCACGTCGATCACGCCGAACTGGTCGGCGAGGTCGATCGGTTGCCGGATCGCGGCAACGGTGCAGCCGGCCTCCGACTCGACGTGCTGGTCCACCATGTGCGAGAAGTCCATCCGGTAGACGTGGTCGGCACCGACCACCACGACGATGTCGGGGCGCTCGTCGGTGAGCAGGTTGAGCGACTGGTAGATCGCGTCGGCGCTGCCGAGGTACCACCGCTTCCCGACCCGCTGCTGTGCCGGCACCGGCGTCACGTAGTTGCCCAGCAGCGTCGACATCCGCCACGTCGTCGTGACGTGCCGGTCGAGGCTGTGGGACTTGTACTGCGTGAGCACGACGACCTTGAGGTAGCCCGAGTTCACGACGTTGGACAGGGCGAAGTCGATCAGCCGGTAGATGCCCCCGAAGGGCACCGCGGGCTTGGCGCGGTCGGCGGTGAGCGGCATCAGCCGCTTGCCCTCACCACCGGCCAGCACGATCGCCAGGACGTTCTTCCTCTTGGTAGAGCCGCTCATGCCTCGAACGTAGTGGTGACCGGCGCCACAATGCGAGGCCTCGTGACACTAGGTTGGAGGTCATGCGGATCGACGTGCTGTCCAGGGAGTACCCGCCCGACATCTACGGCGGCGCCGGCGTCCATGTCGCCGAGCTGGTCCGTGCCTTGCGTGCCGTCGACGGCGTGGACACGCGGGTGCACTGCTTCGGTGGAGAGCGGGCCGAGAGCGGGACCACCGGCTACCGCGACCCCGCGGAGCTGGCCGAGGCCAACGCGGCCGTCCGCACGCTCGGCGTCGACCTCGAGATGGTCGGCGGGTGTGCCGGCGCCGACGTCGTGCACTCGCACACGTGGTACGCCAACATGGCCGGTCACCTCGCCAAGCTCCTGCACGGGGTCCCGCACGTGGTCACGGCACACAGCCTCGAGCCGATGCGTCCGTGGAAGGCCGAGCAGCTCGGCGGCGGGTACGCCGTGTCGAGCTGGGTCGAGCAGACGGCGTACGACGCAGCGGACGCCGTGATCGCGGTGAGCGCTGCCATGCGCGAGGACGTGCTCCGCAGCTATCCGGAGGTCGATCCGGGGAAGGTGCACGTGGTGCACAACGGCATCGACACCGACGACTGGCAGCCGGTGCCGAACCCGCAACGGGTCCGCGAGCTGGGGGTCGACCCCGATCGGCCGAGCGTCATCTTCGTCGGGCGCATCACCCGGCAGAAGGGCCTTCCGCTGTTCCTCCGGGCCGCCGCGGAGCTCCCTCCCGACGTGCAGCTGGTGCTGTGCGCGGGTGCCCCGGACACCCGGGAGATCGAGGCAGAGGTCCGCGGGCTGGTGGAGGGCCTGGCAGCCGAGCGCGACGGCGTCGTCTGGATCGCGGAGATGCTGCCCCGGCCCGACGTCGTGGCCCTGCTCACGGCCGCAACCGTGTTCGCCTGCCCGTCGATCTACGAGCCGCTCGGCATCGTCAATCTCGAGGCGATGGCGTGCGAGACCGCCGTCGTCGCGACGGCGACCGGAGGCATCCCCGAGGTCGTGGTCCACGACGAGACCGGGTGGCTGGTGCCCATCGAGCAGGCCACCGACGGCACCGGCACTCCGCTCGACCCCGACCGCTACGTCGCCGACCTGGCGGCCGCCCTGGTCGACGCGGTCAGCGATCCCGACCGTGCTCGCGAGCGAGGTGTCGCGGGTCGGCGTCGGGCCCAGCAGGAGTTCAGCTGGCCGGCGATCGCGGACCAGACCCTGAAGACCTACCGCTCACTGGTCGAGGGCTAGGTCCTCGAGCACCCGCCGGAACGTCCGGTAGCGCCGCTCCCCCACTCGCGAGGCCCAGTCGTCCTCGATCGCGAGGATGCGGTCGGTCACCGAGGCGATCGTGCGACTGCCCTTCGGCGTACGGCGCACGCGACGCACCCGGCGGTCGGTGCGGTCCTGGTGGACCTTGAGATGACCGGACGCCACGAGCGTCGTGACGAACTGACCGCACCCCTGCTTCGTCATCCCGACCCGCTCAGCGAGCTCGGTGACGCTGATCCCCTCCGGCGGCACCGAGGAGATCACCCGGAAGTGCGACTGCCGCAGGCCGTCCCAGTCCTCGGCGGCGAACGTGTCGCTGACCTCGCGGAACAGCAGGCCCATCAGCAGAGGCACCTGCAGCTCCTCGCGCGGGAAATCCACCTTGACCGAACTCATAAAGCAAGTTTACCTTCTTCGGAGTGGTAAACCCACTTTCCCATCAGGAGAAGTCATGCACGACCGCAGCGCGCTTGGACCGGCCGACGTCACCGACGCGGAGCTCACGGCCATGGTCGCGGACCTTCTCGGAGCCGCTCCGGACGATGTCGAGCTCGTCGAGTCGACAGCGGTGGAGTTCCCCTACGACCTGCCGGCCATCACGACCGCAGGGCGCTACTGGGTGGGCGGCACGGCACGCGTCGGCGGCGCGGATCAGCCCTTCCGGATGTTCGTGAAGCACATCCAGTCCTGGTCGCGGCACCCGTTCTTCGAGTTCGTCCCGCCGGAGCTGCGCGAGATGGCGGCGCAGAGCGTGCCCTGGCGCACGGAAGCGCTGGCCTACGGTTCCGACCTGGGCGACCGGCTCCCCGACGGGCTGGCGATGGCGCGGGCGCTGGGCGTCTTCGAGCTCGACGAGCTCTCCAACGCGGTGTGGCTCGAGGAGGTCCCGGTCGTCGACCGTGAGTGGGACCTGGCCCGCTCTACCCGCGCGGCCCACCTCCTCGGCCGCCACGCGGCGAGCCCGAGCGTGCGGGAGCTGCTCCCCAGCGTGGGACACACCAACACGGTCCGGATGTACCACGAGGGACGTCTCGAGATGCAGGTGCTCCCCATCCTCCGGGAGGAGGACGTCTGGCACCACCCTCTCGTCGCGGGCGCCTTCGACGACCGCCTCCGCGGGCGGCTGCAGGAGGCAGCCAGCCACTCGTCGGAGTACGCCGACGAGCTCGACGCGATGCCGTTCCTGGCCTCGCACGGAGACGCCTGCCCCAACAACCTGCTGGCGCGCGAGGGGACCGAGGACTTCGTGCTGATCGACTACGGGTTCTGGGGGCCGGGCCCGGTCGGCTTCGACCTGGCCCAGCTGCTCGTCGGAGACGTGCAGGTCGGGCGCCGGAGCAGCGACGACCTCGCGGAGGTGGAGGACGCCATCCTCGGCGCCTACCTCGACGGGTTGCGGGCCGAGGCCTGCGACATCCCCGACTCCGTCGTACGACGCGCGCACGCACTCCAGCTGCTCATCTACACCGGCTTCACGAGCGTGCCGTTCGACCTGTTCGAGGCCGAGCAGACGTCCGACGTCCACCAGGTCGCGCAGGCGCGCGCCGACATCGCGCGGTTGAGCCTCGACCTGCTCGACGCGACCAGCTAGCGCGAAGTCGTCTCCCCGGTCGGGTTGTCGACGCCCGGGATGGCGGTCGACCGCTCGCCCTCGGAGTGGTCCTCGTCGAGCATCGTGCGCTCGTCGAACGGATCGTTGCCGGCCAGCACCTCGTCGACCTGTTCGCGGTTGATGGTGCTGGTCCACTGCCCGACGAGCACCGTGGCCACCGAGTTGCCCGCGAAGTTGGTCAGTGCCCGGGCCTCGGACATGAACCGGTCGATGCCGACGATGAACCCGACACCCTCGAGCAGCTCGGGACGGTGCGACGACAGTCCGCCGGCCAGGGTCGCGAGACCGGCGCCGGTCACGCCCGCCGCTCCCTTCGAGGCGATGATCATGAACAGCAGCAGCGAGATCTGCTCACCGATCGACAGCGGGTCGCCGAGTGCATCGGCGATGAAGATCGACGCCATCGTCAGGTAGATGGCGGTGCCGTCGAGGTTGAACGAGTAGCCGGTCGGCACGACGACGCCGACCGTCGTGCGGTCGACACCGAGGTGGTCCATCTTCGCGATCAGCCGCGGCAGGGCCGACTCGGAGGACGACGTCGACAGGATCAGGAGGAACTCGCGGGCGAGGTACTTGAACAGGCTGAAGATGTTGACCCCGGTGACGAGCTTCAGGATCGTGCCGAGCACGCCGAAGACGAAGATGAAGCAGGTGATGTAGAACGCCACCATCAGCACCGCGAGGCTCTTGAGCGCGTCCCACCCGGTCTCGCCGACGACCGCGGCGATCGCGCCGAAGGCACCCACGGGCGCGGCCCACATGATCATCGCCAGCACCCGGAACACCACGCGCTGCAGGTGACCGATGACGACGAGGACCGGTTCGCCGGCACGTCCCATCGACTGCAGCGCGAACCCGACGAGCAGCGCGACGAGCAGGGTCTGGAGCACGTCGCCGGAGGTCAGGGACGAGAACAGCGAGTCCGGCACGATGTGCACGATGAACTCGGTCGTCGACCCTGCGCCCTCGGCCTGGGCGGTGCCTTCCTTGGCCAGGTCGTCGGAGAGGTTCAGGCCCTCACCGGGGTGAATGATGTTGCCGACGACGAGACCGATGGCGAGCGCGATGGTCGACATGGTGAGGAAGTAGGCGAGCGCGAGGCCCCCGACCTTGCCCACGCTCGCCGCGCTCTTCACCGATCCCACCCCCAGGACGAGCGTGCAGAAGATCACCGGCTGGATCATCATCTTGATCAGCGCCACGAACGCGTCGCCGATCCACTTCAGGCCACTCGCGAACTCGGGGGCGATGAGCCCGACGGCGGCACCCAGGAAGACGGCAATGACGACCGAGATGTAGAGCCAGTGCGTGCGGTCCCGTTTGGGCTTCGCCGTGTCGGATGCGGGGGTCGTGCTCATGTGTTCCTCCAGGTCCAGGCATTCATCGGTCCGCCGCCCGACGAGAGCCCTCCTGTGACCGGCCTCACCGTGCGTTCAGAGGGTTCATGCCCGTTCCGGCGGATTTCAGTCCGAAAATTGCGATCCGGAGCGAAGAGCCTCAGTTCACGGGTACGTCGAGCAGGTTCGGCCGTCCCGCTCGATACAGCAGCGCGTCGGTGCGCTTGACCAGCTCGAGCGCCGGCGACTTGTAGAGCTGGTACGTCGCCGCGCGCTCCGCCTTCGAGCCGGACGCGTCGAGCAGCGCGTTCACCGCGGTGCGTGCCGACTCGTTGGCGCCCTCCATGGTGGCCAGGTCGATGTTGGTCTGCACGTAGTCACCGGCCAGGAACAGGTTCGGGATCGCCGTACGCGACGTGGGGCGCTTCTCCCACGTGCCGACCGTGTTGACCAGCAGCGGGGTGGCGTTGGTGTTGCGTCCCGCTGCGGCGTCCCACTGGACGCCCGGGTCCAGGAACCACGAGTGCACCGCGTCGTCGGGCAGCTCCGCCGCAGCCGTGGGGTGCAGCTTGATCTGCGCGAGGACCTCCTGCGCGATCTCGGGCCGCGTGCACTGCTTGGCGGGCTTGCCGAACAGGATCCCGGGGGCGTCCCAGTTGGAGACGTCGACCGACAGGCAGTCGACGACCTCGCCGTTGCCGTAGTCGCGCTGGAACTCCCGGTCGCTCCAGAACTGCCCCTGGGTCAGCGCCGTGAGGGCCCACGGGGAGTCGCAGAAGGTGATGTGTCCCTTGGTGATCTCGACCGGCTTGCGCAGGTAGTACTGGATGCCCACCATCCAGTCGGTGAACAGGTCGTCCATCGCGGCCAGGTGCGGGTCGAGGGCCTTGACGGCCGGGCTCCAGTGCTCCCTGGCGCGCTCGGCCGGCATCGCGCTGACGAACCAGTCGGCCGTGAAGCGCGTACGCCGACCCGCCCCGTCGACCAGCTGGACGCTGCTGATCCGACCGCCCTTCGTCTCGTACGCCGCCAGCCCCTGCCCGTCGACGAAGCGCACGCCGAGACCACGCAGGTGGGTCACCCACGGGTCCACCCAGGCCTCGTTGGTCGGCAGGTCGAGCACGCGGTCGATCTCGCCGTCGTTGCCCTGCTGGGCGATGTTGAAGACGAACGCCTCGCCCATGTTGCCGATCGTGCGCGTGCTGGCCACTGTCTCCTTGGCCGCCACCAGGTTGCGGGTCAGGCCTGCGGCCAGCACCTTCTGGTACTCCTCGGACCGGCTCTCCGCGCCGACGAAGTCCCACCAGGTGACGTTCTCCCACTGCCCGAACCGTCGCTCGTCGCAGCTGGTGATGAACACGAGCACGCGCTCGACGAAGTAGGCGAGCTCGTGCGGCGGCACGTCGCGGCCGGAGAGCAGCTGGGTCAGGTAGCGACGCATGCCGTCGACCGTGAGCAGCGCCTGCGGGTCGGGGCCGACGCCGAAGATGAACGCGTCGGCGTGGTCACCGTCGCGGACGAACTTGCCCTCCGTCGCGGCGATGAGGTTGTCCCAGACGCCGTTGGCGTTGCCCGCGAACGGCGTACGCCGCATCGAGTCCGGGACGTGGTGGTAGAAGCCGGGGAAGAACCGGAAGCCGTGCTCGCCGGGCAGGTCCTGTCGTCCGCCTGCGCCGGTGCCCGCCACGGGGATGCTCCTGGCCTTGCCGCCCCAGGCGCTCGGTTCGAAGACGGTCACCGTGAAGCCACGCTCGACGAGCTCGTGGGCCGTGGCGAGCCCGGCCATGCCGCCGCCGAGCACGGCCACGCTGCGGCCGGCGGAGCGCGCGAACGCGGGTGGAGCGCCCAGCTGTCCCATGAGAGCCGCCGAACCTGCCACGGCCGAGGCCTGGAGGACCGACCGGCGGGTCAGGCGAGGTGAGGGTGCGGACAGGTGCGGGCGCGCGTCGGACATGCCGTGATCTCCCATGACGTTGACAGCAGTACTGTCACAACGACGCTGTCAACGTGTGGTCACGGTCACGCCCACAGATGGGTCAGGTGAGCTCGAGCCCCGGGTAGAGCGGGTTGCGGTCGAGCATCTCCTGCGCCCGCGCGTGCACGCGGTCGGCGACCCCGTCCGCCAGCTGGTACGTCGCCTTCGACGGCGCACCGGCCTTGTTGGTGCCGGGCGTGGTGTTGGAGAGCACCTCGTGGACCAGGTCGGCCACCGTGTCGAACTCGTCGTGCCCGAAGCCGCGAGTGGTGAGCGCCGGCGTACCGAAGCGGATGCCGGAGGTGTACCAGGCGCCGTTGGGGTCCTGGGGCACCGAGTTGCGGTTGGTGACGACCCCGGAGTCGAGCAGGGCCGACTCGGCCTGCCGGCCGCTGAGGCCGTACGACGACACGTCCAGCAGCACGATGTGGTTGTCCGTCCCGCCGGTCACGAGCGTGGCGCCACGGGAGTTGAACCCCTCGGCCAGCGACTTGGCGTTGTCGGCGATGTTCTGCGCGTAGGTCTGGAAGGACGGCTGACGCGCCTCGGCGAGCGCCACCGCCTTGGCGGCCATCACGTGCGAGAGCGGGCCGCCGAGCACCATCGGGCAGCCACGGTCGACGTCGCCGGCGAACTCCTCCTGCGCCAGCACGAGCCCACCACGCGGTCCGCGCAGCGACTTGTGCGTCGTCGTGGTCGTGACGTGGGCGTACGGCACGGGGTCCTCGTCGCCGGTGAACACCTTGCCGGCGACCAGGCCGGCGAAGTGGGCCATGTCGACCATCAGCACGGCCCCGACCTCGTCGGCGATCTCGCGCATCTTCGCGAAGTTCACGCGACGGGGATAGGCCGAGTAGCCGGCCACGAGCACGAGCGGCTTGAACTCGCGCGCCTTCGCGGCGACGGCGTCGTAGTCGAGGAGACCGGTCTCCGGGTCGGTGCCGTACTGCTGCTGGTGGAACATCTTGCCGCTGATGTTGGGCCGGAAGCCGTGGGTCAGGTGACCGCCGGCGTCGAGGGCCATCCCGAGCAGGCGCTGGTTGCCGAACTCGTGGCGCAGCTCCTCCCAGTCCTTCTCCGAGAGCTCGTTGACGTTCTTGGCCTCGAGCCGCTTCAGGGCGGGGGTCTCGATCCGGTTGGCGAGGATCGACCAGAACGCGACCAGGTTGGCGTCGATGCCCGAGTGCGGCTGCGCATAGGCGTACGGCGCACCGAACAGCTCGCGCGCGTGCTCCGCGGCGAGCGCCTCGACGGTGTCGACGTTCTGGCAGGCCGCGTAGAAGCGGTGGCCGACCGTGCCCTCGGCGTACTTGTCGCTGAACCAGGTGCCCATCGTCAGCAGCACCGCCGGCGAGGCGTAGTTCTCCGAGGCGATCAGCTTCAGCGACGAGCGCTGGTCGGCCAGCTCCTTGCGTGTGGCCTCCGCCACACGGGGCTCCACCGAGGCGATCACCTCGAGGGCCGCGTCGTACGCCGACGACGCTGTCTTGGCCAGCGCGCCCGGGTCGCCTGCCACGCCTGAAACTGCCGAGTCCTGGCTCGTCGCGTCCGTCATGGCCACAGACTAGGGGACCGCCTCGGCGGCCCGTCCAGCCCCGAATCGGGTATCCGAATCATGGACAGCCGTCTCACGACATGAGATTCGCGTTTGTGGAACGACCGTCCGAAACCTGAGACTCGTACCCATGATCAGTGCTGATACGACCACCTGGCTCGTGGCCCGCCGCCACGTGGACCTCGGTCGTACCCGCAGCATGATGTGTCTTCGCCGGTTCTGAACCCTTCCGGATTCACCCGCCTGGCCGCCGCAGCGTCGCAGACAACGCAGTCCGTACGACGCACGCCGGCTCCCCGAACACCCAAGACACGCTAGGGACACTGACTGATGACCAGCACTCCGACGGCCCCGACCGAGGGACGTATCGGCCGTTCCGGGCGCGCCCGCCCCAAGCGTGGCGAAGGGCAGTGGGCGCTCGGCTACACCGAGCCCCTGAACAAGAACGAGCAGTCCAAGAAGGACGACAACCCGCTCAACGTCCGGGCGCGCATCCTGAACATCTACTCCAAGCGCGGCTTCCACTCCATCGACCCCGCCGACCTGCGTGGCCGGTTCCGGTGGATGGGGCTCTACACCCAGCGTGCTCCCGGCTTCGACGGCGGCAAGACCGCGATGCTCGAGGAGGAGGAGCTCGACGACGAGTTCTTCATGCTGCGCGTGCGCAGTGACGGAGAGCTGCTCGACGCGGCCAAGCTCCGCGCCCTCGGCAGCATCGGCACCGACTTCGCCCGCGGCACCGCGGACATCACCGACCGCCAGAACATCCAGTACCACTGGATCGAGATCGAGAGCGTGCCGGAGATCTGGCAGCGGCTCGACGACGTCGGCATGACCAGCCTCGAGGCCTGCGGCGACTCGCCGCGGCCGTTCCTGGGCTCCCCCGTCGCCGGCGTCGCGGCCGACGAGATCATCGACGCCACCCCGGCGCTCGAGGAGATCAAGCGCCGCTACATCGGCAACCCGGAGTACTCCAACCTCCCCCGCAAGTTCAAGACGTCCGCCAGCGGCCACCCCAGCCATGACTGCGTCCCGTCGGTCAACGACGTCTCGTTCGTCGGCACGGTGCACCCCGAGCACGGCCCGGGCTTCGACCTGTGGGTCGGCGGCGGGCTCTCGACCAACCCGATGCTGGCCTCGAAGCTGGGCGTCTGGATCCCGCTCGACGAGGTGCCGGACGCCTGGGAGGCGGTCACCTCGGTCTTCCGCGACTACGGCTACCGCCGGCTGCGCTCGCGTGCCCGGCTGAAGTTCCTCGTCGCCGACTGGGGCGTGGAGAAGTTCCGCGAGGTCCTGGAGACCGAGTACCTCGAGAAGCATCTCGTCAGGAACCCCTCCCCCGACGCCTCGGGTCCCACCGGCGACCACATCGGCGTGCACGCCCAGAAGGACGGCAAGTTCTACATCGGCGCCGCTCCGGTCGCCGGCCGCATCGACGGGCAGACCCTGACCGACCTCGGTGACCTCGTCGAGAAGTACGGCGCTGCCGGTGCCCGCCTGACCGCGCACCAGAAGCTGGTCGTGCTCGGGGTCGACGAGGCCGACGTCGAGGCACTGGTCGCGGACCTCTCCGGGATCAACCTCGAGGCGCGCCCCTCCAACTGGCGACGCTCGACGATGGCGTGCACCGGCATCGAGTTCTGCAAGCTCGCGATCGTCGACACCAAGAACCGCTCGATCGACCTCGTCGCCGAGCTGGAGAAGCGCTTCCCCGACCTCGACACCCCGATCAGCGTCAACGTCAACGGCTGCCCCAACGCCTGCGCCCGCACGCAGGTCGCCGACATCGGGCTCAAGGGCATGCTGGTGATGGACGACGAGGGCAACCAGGTCGAGGGCTTCCAGGTGCACCTCGGCGGCAGCCTCGGGCTGACCGAGGGCTTCGGCAAGAAGCTGCGCGCCCACAAGGTGACCAGCGCCGGGCTCGACGACTACATCACCACGGTCGTCGGCAACTACCTCCACGAGCGCGAGGACGGCGAGAGCTTCGCCGCCTGGGCCGTCCGCGCCGACGAGATCCTGCTCCGCGGAGAGAAGGCTCTCTGATGTCGGCGCGCGCAGTGCCCTTCCACTGCCCCTACTGCGGCGACGAGAACCTCTGGCCGCACGAGGCCGAGGGCTCGGAGTCGGGCTCCGGCCACGGCCAGTGGGAATGCCGGTCCTGCCTGCGCGCGTTCAAGCTGTCCATGATCGGTCAGCTGCGTCCCCCTGCCTCTGCCCACGCGAAGGGGGACGTCCGATGACCTCCCCCAACACCCTGGCCGCCCGCGCGAACCGCGGCTCGGCGACCGAGGGCCGCAGCACCGACGAGCTCAAGGAGATCGTGTCCCACGTGGGCGCCGAGCTCGAGCTCGCGCCGGCCGAGGACATCATCGAGTGGGCCGTCGCCACGTTCGCCGGTCGCTTCTGCGTGACCTCGTCGATGAGCGACGCCGTGCTGTCCCACCTCGCCTCCCGGGTGGCCCCCGGCATCGACGTCGTCTTCCTCGACACCGGCTACCACTTCGCCGAGACGATCGGCACCCGTGACGCCGTCGAGGCGACGATGCCGGTCAACCTGATCAACATCACGCCGGTGCAGTCGGTGGCCGAGCAGGACGCGACGTACGGCAAGGACCTCTACAAGCGCGACCCCGACCTGTGCTGCAAGCTGCGCAAGGTCCAGCCGCTCGAGGAGGGCCTCTCGTCGTACGACGCCTGGGCGACCGGGCTGCGCCGCGCCGAGACCCACAACCGGGTGATCGCCCCGGTCGTCGGCTGGGACGAGAAGAAGCAGAAGGTCAAGGTCTCCCCGCTGGCGCGCTGGTCCGACGAGGACGTCGAGAAGTACATCGCCGAGAACGGCATCCTCGTGAACCCGCTGCAGTACGACGGCTACCCCTCCATCGGCTGCTGGCCGTGCACGCAGCGGGTCGCCGACGGCGAGGACCCGCGCAGCGGCCGCTGGGTCGGCAGCAACAAGACCGAGTGCGGCATCCACCAATGACTCCGATGGCCCCCATCCCCACCGCCGAGGACCTCACCGCCAACGACGACGGCGTCCGACGCACGAGCTCGAAGGGAGACGGATCGACATGACCGCTCCAGCCCTCATCACCCTCGCGCACGGCAGCCGTGACCCACGTTCGGCCGCCACCATCAAGGCGCTTGTCGCCGAGACCCGCCTGCTGCGCCCCGACCTGCGGATCGAGCCGGCGTTCCTCGAGCTGTCGCGCCCGCAGTTCGGCAAGGTCGTCGACAAGCTCGTCCGGGCCGGGTACGACGAGATCGTCGTCGTACCGCTCCTGCTCAGCGAGGCCTACCACGCCAAGATCGACGTACCGAGCCAGATCGCCGAGGCCACCGAGCGCCACCCGGGCCTGCAGATCCGGATGACGAACATCCTCGGGCTCGAGCCGACCTTCCTCGACGTCCTCGACCGTCGCCTGCGCGACGCCCTGAGCAACGCACGAGTGCGCGAGCTCGACGCCCTGGTGCTGGCCGCGGCCGGCTCCTCCGACCCGCTCGCCAACCAGGCGATGGGCCGGCTGGCCCGCGTCTGGGGCGCCCGGCACAAGCTGCCGGTCACCGCCGCGTTCGCCTCGGCCGCTCCCCCGGCCACCGGCGAGGCCGTCCGTGCGTTCCGCGCCGAGGGTCGTCGCCACGTGGCCGTCGCCTCGATGTTCCTCGCCCCGGGCTTCCTGCCCGACCGGGCCGCCGAGCTCGCCCTGGAGGCCGGCGCCGTCGCCGTCTCCGAGCCGCTCGGCTCCGACCCGGAGCTGGCCCGGACGATCCTCGCGCGCTACGCCGTGGGTGCGGTCGAGCTGGTGCCTGTCTGACCGCGGCAGGCGCTGTCGATCCATCGCCGAACCACCGGGCGAGTGCCTCGCGCAGCGTGGACGACGCGGTCTCGTCTGACTCGTCGACCGTCGCCGCCCAGGCGACGCGGGCGTCCGGCAGGAGCAGGAGTGCGTCCGCCGGCCGTTCCTCGAGCGTCGCGCTGACGACGTCGACGCGGTCATCCCAGTGACCCGCCAGCTCACGCAGGCGTGCCCGGCCCGCGAGGTCGAGCAGTACGGGTCGGCCATCACGCAGCACTGCGGCCGTTCTCGGATCGTCGCGAGCAACGTGCAGGTCTCGATCGGTCATGAAGGCGCCGACGAGCGGGTGCTGCTCCGACCTCGCAGACCCCACGTCGGTGCCGGCCATCAGCGCACCGAGGCGGCGTAGCGGCTGCTCGTCGGCAGCGAGCTCGACGAAGAGTGCCCGCAGGGCGTCGCCCCCGGGACCGTGCGCGCGACGCAGGGCCACCTGGGCACGCGTGTGGAGCAACGTGCGCTCGGCGGCGACGCGGCGCTCCTCGGAGTAGGTGTCGAGCAGACCGGGTGGCGCCCAGCCGTGGACGGTCGCGGCGAGCTTCCACGCGAGGTTGGCCGCGTCGAGCATGCCCGCGTTGACCGCGACCCCGCCCGCGGGGAACAGGTGCGCGGCATCGCCCGCCAGGAAGACGCGGCCGTCGCGGTAGGTGTCCGCCTGCTTCGCCGAGTAGCCGAACCGAGTCATCCGCAGCGGCTCCCCCAGCGGCAGGTCGATGCCGAGCACGCGGGTCACACTCGCGCCGAGCTCCGCCACCGTCATGGGCAGGTCGTCGTCGTACTCGGTCGTCTCCACCTCGGCGGTGTAGATCCCCATCGTGCCGCCCAGGCCCGAGCACGCGAACACACCACGTTCGGTCGCGGTGTAGCCGAACGGGATCCGGCCGGCTCCCGGCACCTCGAGGCTCCCGTCGTCGGTGACCGTCACCGAGTCGGGGACGGTCACCGAGGCCAGTCGCTCGATCTCGGGGAAGGAGGTGCCCGGGAACGGGATGCCGACCAGGTCGCGCACCCGGCTGCGGCCACCGTCGCAACCGACCAGGAACTGCGCGGTCACCTCGTACGGCCCGTCCGCGCCACTCACCTCGACCGTCACGGCCTCGTCGGTCTGGCGCAGTCCGACCACCTCGTGACCACGGCGTACGGCGGCACCTCGCTCGATCGCCCGGTCGGCGAGCACGCCTTCGAGCCGTGGCTGGGGCAGCAGCATCGCCCGCATCGGCGGGTCGTCGAGCCGGGTGAAGTCCAGGTGCACCCCACCGAACGGGAACCGCGGAGGCGGCTCGGGCCGATCGGGATCGGGACTCGCCTCGCGAAACCGGTCCAGCTCGCCCCGGTAGTGCAGCAGCTCCAGGATCTGACCGGCCAGACCACCGGCCTTGGCCATCTCGGACGGCTCCCGCCGCCGCTCCAGCAGCAGCGTCCGCACCCCCAGCTGCGCCAGCTCGCCCGCGAGCATGAGACCTGTCGGTCCCGCGCCCACCACCACCACGTCCACGTCCATCAACAGCCACTCCCCCGCGCCTTCGCGTGATGAATCCTCGTCGGCCGTCGATTGTGCGGGAGGTCAGGGGTCTTGCCGCAAGCCCACTACTGCCGTATACGTTGAGAGTGGAAGGGCATTCGTGCCCTTCCCTTCTTGTGCCCGCCACCCGTGACGGCGGACGCCGCCGTAGATGCCGCGCCGCACGATCCAGGGCTGCAGGACCGTCTGGATCGACCAGGCAGGGAAGCGGAAGGACCGGCCCGACGGCGTGAACACGCGCAGCCCGTCCGGCTGGAACCCCAGGACCGAGCCCCAACGCCGACGGCGGGCGCGGTAGTTGCGGAGCGGGCGCCCGGCCAGATGGCGGCGGATGTTGCGGGCGAGCAGCCGGTCGGCCCGGTTGCGGGCCGATCCGCGCAGCGGGTCCGTGGCCGCGACGTCGCCGATGGCGAACACCCCCGGCGCGCCGAGCGACGGAGAGGTCGGGTGAGACCCGGACGAAGCCCGCCTCGTCGAGCAGCGAGTCGGGCAACCAGCCGGTGTTGGGCCGGACCCGTCCGATGGCCCAGAGCGTCGCGTCGGCCGGTGCGTCGGGCTGTCCGGTGCTGAACGCGACCGGGTCGGTGGTGATCCGGTCGAGGTCGAAGCCTGTGGGGACGATGGCGCGATGGCCCGGATGGAGCGAGACCCCACGTCCGTCGAGGATGCCGCGAGACCGTCGCCCAGACCCGTCCGTGATGTTGCGGGAGCGCCCGCTCGCCCGGGTAGTAGAGCGCGACCTGCGTGTCGGGCCAGGCCAGGGCGAGGTTCGCCGCGGCGCTGACCGCAGCCGCGCCCCCGCCGATGACGTTGATGGACCCGGCGGCCGCCAGCTGCTCGTGGTGCGCTCGGAGGGCCGCAGCGACATCCTCGTCCGACTGGAGGTCCGGTCGGCGCCAGAAGCCGTTGGTGACACCGGTGGCGATGACCAGCACGTCGTACGGCTCGGCGCGGGTGGTGCCGTCCGGGAGCCGTACGCCGACCACGCGGTCGTCGAGCGAGAGCTCGGTGAGCGTGCCGTGGACCGTGCGTACGCCGTCCAGCTTGCGGTAGCGGTCGAACCCGACGAGGTACTCGCGGGCCCACGCGTCGGGTCGGGCCAGCCGCATGCCCAGCTCCTGCCCGCTCACGAGGGCGGGCTTGGTCGAGATGCCGACGACGTCGACGTGTCGCGAGAGGTGCCGGGCGGTGAGCAGGCCGGTGTCGCCGAGGCCCGCGATCACCACCCGGGCTCGGGTCACGACCTGACCCGCGGGGGACGCGGGACGAGCCGGGGCACCCGGTCGATCACGTCCTGGTACGCCGGTCGCCGCTCGAGGCTGCGCTGCTCCATCATCGGGATGCTCGCGCCGAGGAAGAGCGCGGCCATCGCGATGGTGCCGAGGAAGACCCACCACCAGTCCGCGGGCGACGCCGCGAGACCGAAGAGGCCGAGGGCGAACCAGAAGCTGATCTCGCCGAAGTAGTTGGGGTGCCGCGACCAGCTCCACAGCCCCTGGTCCATGCACTGCCCCGGCTGCTTGGTGCGCGCGAAGCGGTACATCTGGGTGTCCGCGGCCAGCTCGAGCGCCACCGCGCCGAGTCCGATCACGACGGCCACGGCGTCGATCCACCCGACGTCCTGGCCGGTGCGCGTGAGCGCCAGGTAGACCGGCGTCATGCCGAGGAACACCTGCCACGTCGGCACCAGGTGGATCCCGAACAGGTCGACGAGCGGCTCCATGGCGCCCTTGCCCTCGCGCAGCAGCGGGTAGCGCCAGTCCTCGTGCGGGAACCCGGGGAAGGCGTAGATCCAGTTGCCGGTCAGCCGCACCGCCCAGACGAGGATCACGCCGAGGACCAGCCAGCACCGGACGTCGTCGAGCCCGAGCGGCCCGGCCGCCCACCAGTAGATCGCCAGCAGAGGTGGCAGCACGCTCCACCAGGCGTCGTAGAAGCTGGAGTTGTGGTGGGCTCGGCTGAACCCGAAGATCACCAGGGTCGCGAGGGTGTCGGCGATCAGCCCGTCCAGCCACAGATGCGCGGTGTCCGGACCGAGCCACAGCCAGGCGGCACCGACCGCGATCGCGACCACGTAGGCCAGACCCACGCGCACCAGCGAGGCGCTCTTGCTCATGAGCAGACCGTAGCGAACTACTAGAACACGTTCTCGTGTCGCAGGAGGTCCGCACCTGACGACGGGCGGTCGGGAACCGTGGTGGGATGGGCGCAGCGGCTGCACGGGGAGGTCGTGCGAACCACGCCGAGGAGCAGGCCATGAGCGAAGAGGGACCCTCCTCCTCTCCCACGGCCGGGTGGCCGACCTCGGCCACCCGACGCCTCGCCTCCCTGCAGGGCTTCGGCGGTTCGGACGGCGCCGTCGCCTACCTGGACTTCGGCGGTCCCTCCGAGGCCCCGGTCCTTCTCTGCGTCCATGGCCTCGGCGGCTCCTCGCTCAACTTCGGCCTGCTCGGGTCTGCGCTGACCGAGACCCACCGTGTGCTTGCGCTTGATCTCCTCGCGCACGGCGGCTCGGGCTGTGGCACAGCAGAGGCAGGAGACAGCCCCGAGGCCGTGGCTGAGCAGGCGCGGATGATTGCCCTCTTCATCCGCCAGGTTGCGGGCGGACGGGTCGTGCTCGTCGGCCACTCGCTCGGCGGGGTGCTGGCCATGCTCCATGCACTCGAGACGCCGGACGACGTGGAACGGCTCGTCCTCATCGGTCCCCCCGTGCCGCACGCTCACTCGGGTCGCAGGGACGTGCGCCTCATGGCGAAGCTCCTCCTGCTGCGAGCCCCAGGTGTCCGGCGGGCCGTCGCGCGGACCGTACGTCGCAGCACCGCCGAGGACCTCGTCGACCGTCAACTCAACGACGCCACTCCGCACGCAGCAAGCATCGACCCGCGTGCCGTCAGCGCCTCCGTGACGGAGACGCGGCTGCGCGCAGAGCGACCCGACGCCGACGTAGCCCAGCGCCGTCAGTGGGACGCCATCCTCGGCACCATCGCGCTGCTCGCAGCTGCCGACCAGTGGCACCGGCGTCTCAACTCGTTGCGGCCGCCGACGCTGTGGCTGCACGGTGAGGACGACCTGCTCTCACCGCTGAGCGACGCCCTTCCGTTCGTCGGTCGCCACCCCTCGTGGAAGGTCCTGACCAGGTCAGGCGTCGGCCACCTCCCGCACCTGGAGGACCCGGCATGGACTGCCTCGGCCATCTCAGACTGGCTCGCCGGCGCCGAGCCGAGCCCGGGTGTCACCTAGACCGTCCGCCACCACGACGCGTGACCGTGACCTCCGAGGAGGGTCAGTCCACCCTGAGGAGCAGCGCGAGCGCGAGCAGGCCTATCCCTAGAGCCAGGAGACCCAGGTGGATCAGCTTCACCCTGCGGACATCGCGAGCGGCACGGGCCAACGCCGCGGCCGTCGCGGGATCGGTCAGGTCAGGTTCGGGACGGTCCTCGTCGTCGTCCCAGCGGTGGTGCAGTCGCACCCTGCCAGTGTCGCCCAGGCACCAAGGCTCACCGGACCGCGAGAGCCAGGCATGCGGGCTATGTCGCGATCTGACGACGAGCCCCGCGCCGGTCAACAACGTCCGGGCCCGCCGCAGGCGCCTGCACATCGCCGCACGCCGGAGAGAGCCTTTCCCGGAACTTCGGACGATGGGACGATCAGCCAGGAGGTCCGAGATGCCGCGTCAGATCATCACGACACCGAACGCACCGAGCTCGCCACTCTTCAGCCAAGGAGTCAAAGCCGGTTCCCAGGTCTTCATCTCGGGAACCACTGGTATCGACCCGAGCACCGGTGGAATGGCCGGTGACAGCATCCAGGCCCAGACCCGCCAGGCATTGGCGAACTGCGAGGCCATCCTGCGAGAGGCCGGTGCGACGCTCGATGACGTCGTCGAGGTGGGCGTACTGCTCACCGACCCGAGCGACTTCGCCGGCATGAACGAGGAGTACGCCCGCTGGTTCCCGTCTGATCCACCGGCCCGGTACGCCGCCAAGCTGGGAGCCGAGATACCAGGACTGCTCGTCTCGATTCGCATGACAGCGTGCCTTGCCTGACCGCCAGGTAGATCGTCACACCTGCCCTGACGCCAGCTACGACGCTGCATCCATTCCGCGCCCTGCCTGCTGCCTCGACAGCCTTCTCTTCCTCGAGCGGGCCTTGCTACTTTGCGGACATGGGCAAGTTTGTGGCCATCTTTCACGGCGCGGCGGACGACGCGTCCACGAGTGATCTGAGCGCGGAAGAGCAAAGCGAGTTCATGCGCGCGTGGGGTGCGTGGGCAGAGGCACGAGAGGACGCGTTGGTCGATCCCGGCGCACCACTGTTCATGAAGAAGGTGGTGACCTCGCAGGGGGTCGAAGACTTCACCGACACCAAGGTTGCCTACGCCATCCTCGACGCCGACTCACACGACGAGGCGGTCCGGATCTTCGCTGAACATCCGCACCTGGGACTGCACCGTGGCAACTCCATCGAGGTGTTGGAGTGTCCACCCGTGCCAGGCGGGTGACCCATTCCGCCGCCCTCGACCCACCTGCCAGCGAACCAGCTCGACCAGGCGGCCCAGGGGCTCACTCGCCGGCGGTGGCAGCGGAGCTCGCCAAGGACCTGCCCTGCCGACCCTCGGACGACGGATTCCTCGATCGTAGCTGTCTCGGTGGCTATCGACAGCTCAACCAGCGATGGGTGCCGTCCGCCTCGGCGGCGCTCGCTCCTGTCGGAGCGGTGGCGGCGAACTCAGCACGGCGCGGCAGCAACCAGAGTGCCAGCCCAGACGACGAGTCGGGACGCCCCACCGAAGCCCATCGACGGCCAGCAGCCCGAGCATGAGGACCTGCCACGCTGCCACGGCACGCATTGTCACAGCCGAACTCTACGAGAGGGCTCGCCGCACCAGCGGCGCAGTCAGGCGCAGGCACGAATGACCGACGGCCCGGCTCAGAAGCCCATGTCGAATCCGCCGCCGTCGAAGCCACCGCCAGCGTCACCGCCGCCGTCGAAGCCGCCGCCGTCACCGCCACCGTCCCCACCATCTCCGCCGTCCCCACCGCCCCCGCCGTCTCCGCCCCCGAAGCCGCCGAACATCATGCCGCCCATGAACATCCACGTCATCGGGCCGAAGGCGCCGAAGTAGCCCCCGGCGTACGGCTCGTAGGCACGGCCACCCTGCCAGTACGGGACACGCTGCGCCCCGACCATCACCTTGCGGACGTCAGGATCTGCGCCCGCGCGGACGCGCTCGGCATCCAGGGCGCACGCGGGTACGTCCCGCTCGACCCCGTCCGGCGGAACGTACGGCACGTCGGCGACCGAGAGCCCGTGGCGCGGGTCGAAGAAGCACGGCGGGCGTCTGGTCGGCAGCGCTTCGCCCGCGACTCGGGACCGCACGCACGCGATGGCATAGCGCCCGTCCTCGATGATCTGGGTGACGTGCCGGATGTCCTCGGGCTCGGTGATCGAGTCGCCGGCGAGCTTGGCCGATTCATAGGAGTCGAGCGCACGCTGGTAGTCGGCGTTCGCGCCTGCATCGAGCTCGTGACCGCTCATCTCCGAGTCGAGCCCCTGCAGGTCCTCGCCCAAGGCAGTGATGTCCTCGAAGGCCAGCTTCCTGACCGGGGCCACCTCTTCCTCACGCCGGCTCAGCTCGCGCTCCTTGCTCCGGCGCCCCGCCACCACGACGACGGCTACCAGCGCCACGATGAGCAGCACCAGCAGGATCAGTCCCATACCCGGAGCCTACGTCCCGTCGGAAAGTGTGGTCGTGGATCGCGGGACCCTAGCGAGCTACCGCACCAGCGCTGCCAGCAGTCGCTCCAGCTCAGCCGCCGGGTCCTCCGTCAGCCCGCCGTGCACCGCGCTGGGTTGTACGACGGTGCTCCGCGGTGCGCGCAGGAAACCGAACCGGGTGCCGCGGTCCTGCTGAGCGACCGAGCCCGCTGCCTCGTCGGCCCGGCACACGGCCTCGACGAAGTCCATCGCGTCGCAGACCGCGTCGATGTCGAGGTCGGGATCGAGAGCGCCCAGCCTGGCGCGGTCGACGTGCCAGCCGGCGTCGAGGAACTCCTGCGCCTGGCAGTAGAGGACGACGCCGACGTTGACGAACTCCTCGCGCTCGACGCGAGGGACGCAGCGCAGGACGACGTACTGGTACGGCTTCATGCTGCTGCCCTGCCGGGGACCCAGACCCGCGATCCCGAGAGTCGCGCCTGCAGGAACGAGACGTACGCCGCCCGCACCTCGTCGGGCGACTCCGCACCCGGCCGGGGCTCGAGCCACTCGTCGGGGACGACGGACAGCACGTCCACGAGCACCGCGTCGGAGAGAACCGCGGAGAGCTCGGCGTCCAGGGCGGCCGCCTGAGCAGAGTGCCGCCCGAGCACGTGGTCGGCGACGTCGTACGGCTGGGCGGCGAAGCGAGCCGGGTCGGTGATGCCGCCGCTCCAGGCGTGGTGGAAGTACAACGAGGCGCCGTGGTCGATCAGCCACAGGTCGCCGTGCCAGACCAGCAGGTTCGGGTTGCGCCAGCTGCGGTCGACGTTGGCCACGAACGCGTCGAGCCACAGCGTCCGGGCGGCGACGTCGGCCGGGACCTCGATGGTCGGGTCGAAGCCGAAGGAGCCGGGGAGGAAGTCGACCCCGAGGTTCAGGCCCAGGCTGGCGTTGAGGAGGTCCTGCACCTCCTCGTCCGCCTCGTAGCGGGCGATCGCCTGCTCCAGCTCGAGGACCACGAGCCGCGGCGTACGCAGGTCGAGCCGGCGAGCCAGCTCGCTGACGACGACCTCGGCGACCAGCACCGGGAGCCCCTGGCCGGCTCCGCGGAACTTGCAGACGTAGGTGCCGAGATCGTCTGCCTCGACGATGCCGGGCAGCGAACCACCCTCGCGGAGCGGCGTGACGTAGCGCGTGGCGCGCACCTGCCTCAAGACGCCGCGTCCTCCTCCTCGAGCCGACGGCGCTGCTCCTCCAGGTCGTAGTCCGGCTTCGGGTACTCCAGCTGCATCCCGCGGAGCGACTCCACCAGCAGCTGGCCGACCGCCCAGTTGCGGTACCACTTGCGGTCGCTCGGTACGACGTACCACGCCGCGGCATCGGTGTTGCAGCGCTCGAGCGCGACCTCGTAGGCCTTCTGGTAGTCGTCCCAGTGCGCCCGCTCGTCGACGTCGTCGGGCTTGAACTTCCACTGCTTGTCGGGTTCGTCGAGGCGCGCCAGCAGTCGCTCCTTCTGCGTGGCCGCCGAGATGTGGAGCATGCACTTGATCACCACGGTGCTGTTGTCGACCAGGGACTTCTCCCAGTCGTTGATCGCGCCGTAGCGACGCTCGATCTCCTCGGCGTCGGCGAGCTCGTGCACCCGGGCGACCAGCACGTCCTCGTAGTGCGAGCGGTCGAAGACACCCACGGCTCCGGGCTCGGGCAGTGCCTTGTCGATGCGCCACAGGAAGTCCTGCGCGAGCTCCTCCTCGGTCGGCTTCTTGAACGACTTCAGCCGCAGGCCGTTGGGGTCGAGCAGGCCCAGCGCCTTCTTGACCACGCCGCCCTTGCCGGAGGTGTCCATGCCCTGCAGGACGACCAGGATGCGACGGCGCCCACCGACGTACGCCTCGGCGTACATCCGCTCCTGGAGCTCGGCCAGCTCGGACCCGAGGTCGCGCAGCGCCTTCTCGGCCTCGCGCTTGCCTCCGGTGAACCCGGGCGTCGCCGCCGGGTCGAGGTCGGCGAGGGAGACCGGTCCCTGGGGCACCCGGAGCTTGTCAGTGACGGTGTAGGCCATGGAGGCGAGTATGTCGCACCTGACGTGCCGCCCCGGCCGATGAGTTCACGACGTCCCAGCAGTCGGCATCGCGCCGCTGCATCGACGGACGAGGTCGACCGCCTGGCCTCCGTCGCCGACCCCGACGGTCATGTGTGGCAGGTGCTCGTGACCTGAGGCGGTGGGGTCTACGGTCGTCCACGTGGACCTTCCCGTCATGCCGCCCGTCCAGCCGATGCTCGCCAAGGCCGTCAAGGGGATCCCCGACCCGGCCAAGTACGACGACGGCCTGTCCTTCGAGCCGAAGTGGGACGGCTTCCGGTGCATCGCGTTCAAGGACGGCGACGAGGTCGAGCTGACCTCGCGCAACACCAAGCCGCTCACCCGCTACTTCCCCGAGATCGTGACGGCGATGCGCGAGCAGCTGCCCGAGCGGTGCGTGCTCGACGGGGAGCTGTTCGTCGCCGTCGGTCCGCGGCTCGCAGTTCGAGGTGCTCCAGGAGCGGATCCATCCCGCCGAGTCGCGCATCACCATGCTGGCCGAGAAGACGCCCGCGTCGTTCGTGGCCTTCGACGCGCTGGCGTTCGGTGACGAGTCCCTGGTCGACCGGCCGTTCAAGGAGCGCCGGGCCCGTCTCGAGCAGGAGCTCGGCGGGCTCACCGGTCCGACGTACCTCACCCGGACGACCACCGACGCCGAGGAGGCGCAGGGCTGGTTCGAGCAGTTCGAGGGGGCCGGGCTCGACGGGGTCGTGGCCAAGCCGCTCGGCTCGCCGTACCAGCCGAACGCGCGCACGATGCTCAAGATCAAGCACGAGCGCACCGCCGACGTGGTGCTCGCCGGCTACCGGCTGCACAAGACCTCGACGCCGGAGCGGCCGCTGCTCGGCTCGATGCTGCTGGGCCTGTACGCCGACGGCGAGCTCCAGCACATCGGTGTCTCCGCCTCGTTCACCGAGGCCCGGCGAGCCGAGCTGCTCGAGGAGCTGAAGCCGCTCGAGGTCGACATCAGCGAGCACCCGTGGGGCAAGTGGCAGGAATGGGCGATCGCCAACCCCGACCGCGTCCCCGGCACCCAGAGCCGGTGGAGCCAGGGCAAGGACCTGTCCTTCACTCCCCTGCGCCCCGAGCGCGTGCTCGAGGTGAAGTACGACGCGATGGAGGGTCGGCGGTTCCGTCATACGGCCCATTTCAAGCGCTGGCGCCCCGACCGCGATCCCGAGTCCTGCGGCTACGAGCAGCTCGAGCAGCCGGTCAGCTACGACCTGACTACAGTTCTCGGTATGGACTCCGCAGCCGGAGGTGGATCATGACCGACTACAACGTCGTCCTGCTCGTCGAGCAGGCGTTCACGGCGAAGGACGCCGCCAATCTCCGGGGGCTCCACGAGGACATCGAGGACCCGGTCGTCTACCACGTCCTGCTGCCGGTCGAGGACGCCTCGGCCCGCGTCGAGTCGGCGATGGGGTCGCTGGCCACCGGCGAGGTCCTGAGCACCCCCGCGGTCTCCGTGGCCGACGCCGACATCGAGGGACTGCGCAAGGAGCTGCTCGACGGCTGCCGCGAGAACGTCAACGTCACCATCGCTGCGATCGAGAAGGCCGGCGGCAAGGCGCACGGCGAACCGGTGACCAACGACCCGATCCGGGCCCTCGTCAGCAAGGTCTCCGAGGTGGACGCCCGCGAGGTCATCATCCTCACCCGCCCGCACATCGTCAGCGAGTTCTTCCACGTCGACTGGACCTCCCGTGCCCGCCGCAAGCTGGGGGTCCCGGTCCTGCACCTGCTCGAGCACGAGAACTTCGACGAGCAGGCCGGCGAGGGCGAAGGCATCAGCGGCTTCTGAGGATGGCGCTCTTCAGACGGCGCAAGACCGCCCGGTCACCCGTCGCCGACCTGGACACCACCTCGCTCGAGGTGGGCGGGAGCACCATCGCCCTGGCTGACGTCCTGGTCGCGGCCCGCGTCGCGGGACGCGGTCTTCAGGTCAGCGTCTACCACCCCGCGTTCGCCGACCTCCCCGACGAGGCCCGGCTGGAGGCGGCCGTCGAGGTCCTCGTCGCCACGCTGGGCGAGGAGGGCCTGCACCGCTCCGTGGTCGACATCTCCCCCGCGACCCACCCACCGATCGACCCGTTCGGCCTGTCCCCGCTGCGCGCGTTCGTGCAGTCGCTCGGGGTCGCGATCGAGCCCGACGGCGAGTGACCTGTCGGATAGTCCGAGACGTCGGCCCGCGACACGCCGGTCCAGAGGTGCCGAACGTCTCGGACTATCCCAGTCCGCGCGTCCGTCCGGTCCTCGAGCGTGGCGAGCAGCCTCGGCCAGTCGGCGCGGAGGCCCGGGTGCAGCCGGCGGCCGGCGACGGTCCGCAGGTCGACCCACCTGGTCCGGTCGGCCTCCCAGGACGTCCCCAGGCGCGGGTCGTCGGGTCGCTCGGACTCGGCCAGGACGTAGGTGTAGGACCAGTCGCCGTGGTCGGTGCCGACGATGGTGTCGACGACGCTCACGGTCGCCGCCTCGACGCCGGCCTCCTCGTGCGCCTCGCGGAGCGCGGCGACGACGGGGTCCTCGCTGTGCTCGATCGCGCCACCCGGGACGCTCCAGGTGCCGCCGTGGTGCACCATCCGGGACCGCTTCTGCAGCACCACGCCGGTCCGGCCCGGGTCGGTCAGCAGCAGCCCGGCCGCGCCGTACTTCCCCCAGTGCCGCTCGCCGCAGGAGCAGTAGGTCCACATCGTGCCGGTCAGTCCTCGATCCGCTCGCCCTGCTCGTCCCAGTGCGACTCGACCTTCTTCGACGGCTGCACGCGCGGCGGCTCTCCCGGCATCTTCGGATAGTCCGGCGGGAACGGCGCCTCGCCCTCGTCGGACTCCTCGAAGAGCCGGAGCAGCGGCTCGATGGAGTGCGCCGTGTCGTCGATGCCGGCCCACGGGTCGTCGTCGGCCAGACGCTCGGGGACGGTGAACAGGTTGAAGACGCGCGGGTCGGTCAGGCCGGCGAGCTCGTCCCAGGAGACCGGCGTGGAGGCGGGGGCGCCGGGCAGCGGCCGCAGGGAGTACGCCGAGGCGATCGTGCGGTCGCGGTTGTTCTGGTTGAAGTCCACGAAGATCCGCTCGCCGCGCTCCTCCTTCCACCACTTGGTGGTGACGCCGGCGTCGCGCTTCTCCAGCTCGCGCCCGAAGCCGATCGCCGCGTGCCGGACGTCGGTGAACTCCCAGCGCGGCTCGATCCGCACGTAGATGTGCACGCCCCGGTTGCCGCTCGTCTTCGGGTAGCCGGTGATGCCGTGCTCCTCGAGCAGCTCGCGCGCGACGCCGGCCACGCGCACCGCATCGGTGAAGGTGGTGCCGGGCTGCGGGTCGAGGTCGATGCGCAGCTCGTCGGGGTGGTCGTTGTCGGTGCTGCGGGTGGGCCACGGGTGGAACACGATCGTGCCCATCTGCGCGCACCACACGACGGTGGCGAGGTTGTTCACGCAGACCTCGTCGGCGGTGCGTCCGCTCGGGAAGGTGACCCTGCGTGGTCTCGACGTACGGCGGGGCGCCCTTCGGCACGCGCTTGCTGTAGAACGCGTCGCTCTTGTCGCCACGACCCGTCGCCAGCTTGATCCCCGGATGGACGCCGCTCGTCCAGCGCTCGAGCGCAGTCGGCCGGTTGCCCAGCGCGCGCATGATGCCGTCGCCGACCGCGACGTAGTACTCCGCGACCTGGAGCTTGGTGACCTCGGGCGTGGAGTCCGTCGCCGGGTAGATCACCCGGTCGGGGCTGGAGACCCGGACCGGCTGACCGTCGGCGTCGACCTCGGCTGCGGGAGTTGCCATGCGCACAATCTAGGGCGCGAGCCCACGTCGTGCTGGGGCCACGCGCAGACGTTGCCTAGGCCGGGATGCTGCGCTCCTCGATCAACGAGTTCGGCGAGAAGACCGGACGACGGTCGTCCCACTCCGGCGTGGGCCGCACGAACTCGAAGCCCGACGTGGTGACCAGCACCCAGGTCTCCGGCGACGCCGGGTGGCCGAGCGCCGCGCTGGACGCGGCACCCCACACCTCCAGCGCCGCCTCGGCGCAGCCCACGTGCGACGGCGGGAAGTGGTACTCGTTGCGGCCCAGCTCCTCGACCGTGCCGAGGAACGCGACCGGCCGCGAGAGGCTGCCGGCGCACACCCCGCAGATCCGGCTCAGGGCGCACTGGGTCACCTTGCGCTTGTCCAGGCCGAGGTCGCCCATGCTGGCGAACGGGAGGTCGCCCCGGCGCATGTCCTGACCGCCGGCGGGCTGGTCGATCATGCGGTCGCCTTGGAGGTCCAACCGCCGGTCTCCGTACGACGGATCGGGCGCTCGTCCTCGCTGCGACGTCCGCGCGGCACCTCGGGCGTCTCGGGGTAGTCGCGCCGGTTGGGCTTGGTGAAGCGGTTGGGCAGCGAGAGCTTCGTGATCGTGCGCAGCGCCTGGCCGTACTGCCGGTACAGCGGGCCCGTGGTGTAGGGGATGCCGTACTTGTCGCACAGCGGTCGGACCTTCTCGCTGATCTCGGCGTACCGGTTGCTCGGCAGGTCCGGGAACAGGTGGTGCTCGATCTGGTAGCCGAGGTTGCCGGAAGCGATGTGCAGCAGCGGGCTGCCGGTGAAGTTCGCCGAACCGAGCATCTGGCGCAGGTACCACTCCGCGCGCGTCTCGTCCTCGAGCTCCTCCTCGGTGAAGTGCAGCGCACCGTCGGGGAAGTGCCCGCAGAAGATGATCATGTAGGACCACAGGTTGCGGGTCAGGTTGGCCAGGCCGTTGGCGGCCGCAGTCTGCAGGAACGCCGGACCGGTGAGCGCCGGGAAGAAGATGTAGTCCTTGCCGATCTGCCTGCGCACCTTGCGGCCGATCTGCGCGAGCTGCTTCTTCATCACCTCGGGATCCTTCTCCATCTTCCGGATCGCCTCGATGTCGAGGTCGTGCAGCGCGACACCCCACTGGAAGAGGCTCGCCAGCAGCGCGTTGTAGACCGGCTGGCCGAGGTTGAAGACGCTCCACCGCTGCTCGCGCGCCATCCGCAGGATGCCGTAGCCGATGTCGTTGTCGTGGCCGAGGACGTTGGTGAACTGGTGGTGCACGTAGTTGTGCGAGTGCTTCCACTGCTCGGCCGGCTGCGCGGTGTCCCACTCCCAGGTGCTGGAGTGGATCTCGGGGTCGTTCATCCAGTCCCACTGGCCGTGCATGACGTTGTGGCCGATCTCCATGTTCTCCAGGATCTTGGCGGCCGCCAGCATCCCGGCGCCGGCCCAGAAGGCAGGCTTCCACTTGCTCGCGAACAGCGTGATGCGTCCGGCGATCGCGAGGCCGCGCTGGATCCTGATCATCCGGTTGATGTACGCCGCGTCGTCGTCCCCGCGCGACTCCTCGATCTGCTGCGCGGAGCGCGTCCAGCTCGCGTCCGAGCTCCTCCACCTCCTCCTTGCTGAGGTGGGTGTACTCCTTCACGTCGGCGATCGCCATTGCTGCTCCTTCGGTGTCGGGTGACCTCGTGGGTCGAGCGGGTCGAGATCAGATGTCGAGCGTGCAGTCACCGGCTGCTGCAGTGATGCAGGTCTGGATGGGTTCGTTGGGGCCGGACGTCTCGTCGCCGTTGCGCAGGTCGCGCACGGTGCCCTCGACGAGCGTCAGCGTGCAGGTGTGGCAGATGCCCATGCGGCAGCCGTAGGGCATCCCGATGCCGGCTTCCTCGCCCGCCTCCATCACGGAGGTGGCGCCGTCGGCCTCGGTGGTCTTGTTGGAGTTGCGGAAGGTGATCGTGCCGCCCTCGCCGCCGTCGCCGCCGAGCTCGAGGGAGAACCGCTCGAGGTGCAGGGAGTCCTCCAGCCCGGCTTCCTCCCAGTGCTCCTCCGCCGCGTCGAGCATCGGACCCGGGCCGCAGGCCCACGTCTCCCGGTCCTTCCAGTCGGGGCACACGCGCTCCAGGTCCGCCATCTCGAGCATGCCGTCGGAGTCGGTGTGCTGCTCGTGCAGCGAGAGTCCGTCGTGCTTCTCGCTCAGCTCGACGATCTCGTCGCGGAAGATCATCCGCTCCTTGGTCGGTGAGCTGTAGGCCACCACGACGTCGGGCATCGTGTCGCGGCGGTCGAGCGTGCGCAGCATCGCCATCACCGGCGTGATGCCGCTGCCTGCCACCAGGAAGAGGATCTTCTCCGGCGGCGGCTCGGGGAGGACGAAGTCGCCGTTGGGCTCCGCGAGCCGGATGATCGTGCCGGGCTCGAGGCCTTGCACGAGGTGGGTGGAGAGGAACCCCTCGGGCATCGCCCGCACGGTGATCGCGATCGTGCGTCCGTCGCGCTTGGGCGGGGAGGAGACCGAGTACGAGCGCCAGTGGAACTTGCCCTCGACCTGGATCCCGATCCCGACGTACTGCCCGGGCTTGTGGTCGTAGCGCCAGCCCCAGCCGGGCCGGATCACGATCGTCGCCGCGTCGTCGGTCTCCGGGACGACCTTCTCGATCCGACCGCGCAGCTCGCGTGCCGTCCACAGCGGGTTGATCAGGGACAGGTAGTCGTCCGGGTGGAGCGGTGTGGTGAGTCGGGCTCCGATCTTGCGGACCCCGGACCACGAGACCCTCTCAGCGACCATGCCTGGCGTGTCCTCCCGGTGAGCGTGCAGAAACCCCCAGTGAACAGTTGTGCACCGAAGCAGTCAAGTCCAGATTCCGCTACTTGAGGCAGTCACTACCGTGGAGGCATGAGCTACCAGGTCGAGAAGAGCGACGCCGAGTGGCGCGAGGAGCTGTCGCCCGACGAGTTCCGCGTGCTGCGCCAGGCGGGCACCGAGGCGCCCTTCGTCGGTGAGTACACCGACACCAAGACCGTCGGCGTCTACCGCTGCCGGGCCTGCAACACCGAGCTGTTCCGCTCGGAGACCAAGTTCGACTCCCACTGCGGGTGGCCGTCGTTCTACGCCCCCCTCGCCGAGGAACGCGTCGAGTACATCGAGGACAAGACCTTCGGCCGGGTGCGCACCGAGGTGCGGTGCGCCAACTGCGGCTCGCACCTCGGCCACGTCTTCGAGGGCGAGGGCTACGGCACCCCGACCGACCTGCGCTACTGCATCAACTCGATCAGCATGAAGCTCGAGGAGGAGCCGGGGGCGGAGGACGCCTGAGTGCTGCCGGTTTAACAACGCCGGTTGTTAAACAGGCACGATGTTCGGAAAACTTTCGTATGACAGTGCCAGTTTCACAACGCCAGTTGTTAAACCGGTCAACTCCTGTGACTCCCCGCTACGGCAGCGCCGCGAGCAGCTCGGTCGGCGTACGCCGGCGGCCGGTGTAGAAGGGCAGCTCCTCGCGCACGTGCCGGCGGGCGTCGGAGGCGCGCAGGTGGCGCATCAGGTCGACGATGCGGTGCAGCTCGTCGCACTCGAAGGCCAGGATCCACTCGTAGTCGCCGAGGGCGAAGCTGGCGACGGTGTTGGCGCGCACGTCCGCGTAGTCGCGGGCCATCTTGCCGTGCTCGGCGAGCATCCGGCGGCGCTCGGAGTCCTCGAGGAGGTACCACTCGTAGGACCGGACGAACGGGTAGACGCACACGAAGTCGCGTGCCTCCTCCCCCGCCAGGAACGCCGGGATGTGGCTCTTGTTGAACTCGGCCGGACGGTGCAGCGCGACCTGTGACCAGACCGGGTCGAGCCGGCGTCCGAACGCCGTGCGGCGCAGCTGCTGGTAGGCGTCCTGGAGCTTCTCGACCTCCTCGGCGTGCCACCACACCAGCACGTCGGCGTCCGCGCGCAGACCGCTGAGGTCGTACAAGCCGCGTACGACGACGTCGTCGGCCTCGAGCTTGGCGACCAGGGCCTCGACGTCGCTGGCCTCCTCGTGACGGAACGCGTCCTCGCCGAGCACGTCACGCAGCCGGAACACCGACCACATCGTGTAGCGGATCGTGTCGTTGAGCTCGCGTGCCTTGCCGGCGGCCGATCTGGTCATGAGCCCATTGTGGCAAGGTCCCCGAGCACCTTCGCAGCGGCCAGGTGGGCGGAGGCGATGCAGGCCGGGATCCCCACTCCGTCGTACGTCGAGCCGCACACCGCCAGACCGCGGAGACCCTCCAGCTCGCGACGCACCGCGGCCACCCGGTCGAGGTGCCCGACGGCGTACTGCGGCAGCGCACCACCCCACCGCTGCACGTGTACGTCGACCGGGCGCACCTGCAGCCCGATGGCATCAGCGAGGTCGCCCAGGGCCAGGTCGACCAGCTCCTCGTCGCTGCGCTGGAGCGTCTGCTCCTCGCGATGGCGACCCAGGGAGCAGCGGAGCACCACCACCGGCTCGTCGGAGGCGGCTCCGGCCGCGCGCACCCAGCCCCACTTCGCGAAGGAGAACGTCGAGGCCTTCACGGCCCGGCCGTCCACCGGCGGCACCAGGAAGCCCGAACCGTCGACCTCGGGGAACGCCGGCGCCGGGACCGCGAGCGTGACGATCGCCATCGACGCGGACTCGACCTCGCCCAGAGCCCTGGCCGCACCCGGCGCCGTGCCCTCGAGCAGTCGCGCCGTCGGCCGGGCCGGGGTCGCCAGCACCACGGCGTCCGCCTCGACGAGCTCGGGCTCGCGGGTCGAGCCCACGACCAGGCTCCAGCCGCCGTCCGGGCGTCGTGCGAGCTCCCGCACCGTCGCGCCGGTGCGGACGACGGCACCGCTGGCGCGGGCGATCGCGGCGGGGAGCCGACCGACCCCGTCGACCAGACCGGCGAAGACGGGAGCCACCTCGGCGTCGGCCGGAGGCATCGATGCCGCCGCGGCACGGACGAGCGACGGGTCGCGTTCCAGGAGCGCGACGAGCTGCGGCACGGCGGCCCGCGCGGAGATCTCCCGGGCATGACCGGCGTAGACGCCGCCGAGCATCGGCTCCACCAGCCGGTCGACGACCTCCGGACCGAGCCGGTGCTCGACCAGGTCGCCGACGCTGATGTCGGCGTCGCCCAGCGGAGTCGCGGGCAGCTCGGCGTCCAGCGCGGCCCGTGCCAGGCCGTCGGCGGACAGCACGCCGTCGAGCGCGCTCAGGTCCGTCGGCACCCCCATCAGGGTGCGCGGGAGCGGGACCAGGTGTCCCCTGGTCCACAGCCGTGCGCCGAGATGGTGGCGGGGTGCACCAGGTCGTCGCCGAGGCCGACGTCGCGGGCGAGCGCGACGGCCTCGGGACGGCGGTTGAGCATCGCCTCGGCCCCGACGTCGACCTGCACGCCACCGACGTCGGCGGTGCGCAGGCTGCCACCGATGCGGGGCGAGGCCTCCAGCACGAGCACGTCCACGTCGGGCGCCTGCTGCGCGATCCGGTGCGCTGCGGCGAGCCCGGAGATCCCGCCGCCGACGACGGCGACGACCGGTCTGCGGCTGGCTGCGGGCACCTCGACTGGCACGCCGACAGCGTGGCACAGCAGCCCGGGGGAACCGATCGGGTGTCAGCGGCGTCACAGCACCATGACGAAGAAGCGGGCAGTGCTGGTCGTTCCCCTGGTGGTCCTGATGGTCGTGGTCGCGATCGCCGCGCTCATCGCCGAACGGAACGGGGTGGGCGAGTCCGACGACAAGGGGATCGCTGCCGACTCGGGGGGCAGTGCGGCCGAGCCGGCCGTGGCCGCTGACGAGCGCGCACCGTCCGACGGCACTGCGACTGCGCGGCAGGCCGTCGCGGTGACTCCGGTGTCCCGGGCCGTCATCTCCACCGGGCAGGTCACCCTGCGGACCAAGGACCTGACGCGCGCCCGGGCCGAGATCATCCGCATGGTCTCCGCGTGGGGCGGCCTCGTCGCGGACGAGCAGAGCACGAGCGACCAGAAGGGCCGGCTCGTCGACAGCACGATGACCCTGCGGGTGCCGTCCCCGCGGTTCAACGACGCGATGACCTCGTTCGACTCGCTGGGCAAGGTCGTCGAGCGCAGCCGCAGCTCCGAGGACGTCACCACCAAGGTCGTCGACAACGACGCGCGGGTCCGCGCCGCCGAGCGCAGCATCCGCCGGATCGAGGCGCTGCTCTCGCGGGCCCAGGACCTCGGCGACGTCATCGCGATCGAGAACGACCTCGCCCGCCGTCAGGCCGACCTCGACTCGTTGAAGTCGCAGCAGGCCTGGCTCAAGGACCAGACCTCGCTGAGCACCGTCAACGTCTACCTGAACCGGCCGGCCGGCGACCCCGAGCCGGAGGAGGAGACCAAGGGCTTCCTGGCCGGTCTGTCGAACGGGTGGGACGCCTTCACCGGGGCGACCGTCGTCGCGCTGACCGTGGTGGGCGCGATGCTGCCCTTCGTCGTGCTGGTCGGGCTGGTCGGCGTACCCCTCTGGCTGGTGGTACGCCGCCGCCGGGTCGCCCTGCCCCCGCCGCCCGCGGAGGCCTGAGCCCGTCAGCGGGCCGACTGCTCCTGCACGAACGCGGTGAGCCTGGCCAGCTGGTCGGGATCGGTCGACGGGATCACGCCGTGCCCGAGGTTGAAGATGTGGCCGGGCGCCGCCGCCCCCGCGTCGAGCACCTCGCGGGCCCGCTCGAGCATCACCTCGGTGGGCGCGAAGACGAGGGTGGGGTCGAGGTTTCCCTGTACGGCGCGACCGCCGGCCCGCTCGACGCCGGCTGCGAGCGGCACCCGCCAGTCCACGCCGACGACGTCGGCGCCGGCCTCCCCCATCAGGTCGAGGATCTCGCCGGTGCCGACCCCGAAGTGGATCCGCGGCACCCCGGTCTCGCCGATGCGGTCGAGCACGTGGGCCGACCACGGCTGCACGAACGTCCGGTAGTCCTCCCGCGTGACCGCACCGGCCCAGGAGTCGAACAGCTGGACGGCCGAGGCACCTGCGTCGACCTGCACCTCGAGGTAGGCCGCCGCGATGCCCGAGATCTTGCGCATCAGCGCGTCCCAGACCTCCGGAGCACCGAACATCAGCGCCTTGGTCTTGGCGTGCTCCTTCGACGGCCCGCCCTCCACGAGGTACGACGCCACGGTGAACGGCGCGCCGGCGAACCCGATCAGCGGCGTCGCCCCGAGCTCGCCCACGAGGCCCTGCACCGCCTCGGTGATGAACGGGACGTGCTCGGGCGTCAGGTCGGGGATCGCCTCGACGTCGGCCAGCGTCTCGACGGGGTGGGCCACCACGGGACCGACGCCCGGCTCGATCTCGAGGTCGACCCCGACCGCCTTCAGCGGCAGCACGATGTCGGAGAAGAAGATCGCCGCGTCGACGCCGTAGCGCCGCACCGGCTGCATCGTGATCTCGACGACGAGCTCGGGACGCATGCACGACTCGAGCATCGTGGTGCCCTCGCGCACCTTGAGGTACTCCGGCAGCGAGCGTCCGGCCTGGCGCATGAACCACACCGGCGTGTGCGGCGTCGGCTCGCTCCGCGCAGCGCGCAAAAAGGCCGAATCGTGCAGGGCCGGGTTGGTGGTCGAGGCCGCGGGCATGCGCCGATCCTCGCAGGTCAGGCGGCGAGTCGGGTCCCGGGGATCGTCACGTCGGCCTAACCTGTCGACATGGCGGCACCCGAGCAACCCCGCATCGAGCCACCCCCGGCTCCGCCGGAGTTCAGCCGTGCCGTGACCCAGATGAGGGCCGCGAGGTTCCGGTCCGAGCTCTTCGTCGAGGAGATGCCGGCACCGCAGCGGATCGCTCCGTTCGCCTCGGCCCTCTCGGCCGACGTGACGGTCGAAGGTGAGGACGTCGGGTCGGGCCGGATCGTCGTGCTCCACGACCCGGCGGGCAACGACGCGTGGCTCGGCACCTTCCGGTGCGTCGCCTACGTCCGCGCCGAGATCGACCCCGAGCTGGTCAGCGACCCGATGCTGGCCGGCGTCGGCTGGAGCTGGCTGACCGAGGCGCTCGAGGCCCACGGCGCGCAGTACGCCGTGCCGTCGGGCAGCGTGACCTGCGTCAGCTCCGAGAGCTTCGGCGGGATGGCCGACGAGCCGCCGACCGCCCAGCTCGAGATCCGTGCCTCCTGGTCGCCGACGAGCGACCTCACCCCCCACGTCGAGGCGTGGGGTGAGCTGTTGTGCACCGCGGTGGGACTCCCACCCGTGCCCGAGGGCGTCGCCACGATGCCTTCCCGACGCGGGCAACGTGGCGGCTGATGTCGGGTCCGACCACTGCGCAGCCAGAGCCCACCGACGACGACAGTGAGACGCCCGACCCCGGCGAGACGGCCCCCGAGGCCCCTCCGACGCCGTTGCTCACGCTGCGCGACGGACTGCCCGCGATCACCGAGACCGAATCCGCTCTCGCCGACGTCGTGGCCAGGGTCGCCGCCGGGAGCGGACCGATCGCCCTCGACGCCGAACGTGCGTCGGGCTACCGCTACTCCCCTCGCGCCTACCTGATCCAGCTCCGGCGGGAGGGATCCGGCACGGCGCTCGTCGACCCGACCGTCTTCGCCGACCTCTCCTCGCTCGACGAGGCCATCGGCGACACCGAGTGGATCCTGCACGCCGCCAGCCAGGACCTCCCGTGCCTGCGCGAGGTCGGGCTCACTCCCGTGCGTCTCTTCGACACCGAGCTCGCCGCGCGGCTGCTCGGGTACCCACGCGTCGGTCTGGCCACCCTGGTCGAGGTGATCCTGGGCAGCTCGATGCGCAAGGAGCACTCGGCGGTCGACTGGTCACGCCGTCCGCTGCCGCAGCCCTGGCTGGAGTACGCCGCCCTCGACGTCGAGGTGCTGGTCGAGCTGCGCGACGTGATCGCCGCGGCGCTGGTCGAGCAGGACAAGATCGGCTGGGCCGAGCAGGAGTTCCAGCACCTGATCAACCACGTGCCCCCACCTCGGACGGACCCGTGGCGGCGTACGTCCGGGATCCACAAGGCCAAGGGACGACGTGCGCTGGCGGCCGTCCGCGAGCTCTGGACGACCCGCGACGAGATCGCCGCCCAGCGCGACACCACCCCCGGGCGTCTGGTGCCGGACTCCGCCCTGATCGCGGCGGCGAACTCGATGCCGACCACCACCTCCGCGCTGCTCGACACCCAGGGCTTCCACGGTCGTGGCGCCCGTCGCTACTCCGACCAGTGGCTCGCGGCGCTGGTCCGCGCACGCAACCTGCGCGACAACGAGCTGCCGCCCCTGACGCTGCGCTCCGACGGTCCGCCGGCGCCGCGGGTCTGGGCCGAGCGCGACCCCGTGGCAGCAGCGCGGCTCGCGACCGCCCGGACGCTCGTCAACGCCTTCGCCGAGGAGCGTGACGTCCCGGTGGAGAACCTCCTGACGCCCGACTACCTGCGCCGGGTGCTGTGGAAGCCACCGGTGACCACCGGTGACGTGGAGACCGCCGTGGCCGAGGAGCTCGCCCGCCTCGGCGCCCGCGCCTGGCAGATCGAGATCACCGCGCCGATGATCGCGCAGGCGATCCTCCACCCGAAGGCCCCCAAGGCCGACTGACCTGCGGCGCAGGATCAGGGGCGTGGCCGACGGAGAGCTCGTCGGCGTCTCCGGCGGGTTGAACAGGCGGGCCGACTCCTCGTCGATCGCCTCCAGCCGCTCCTGCAGGGGGACGATCACCGGGTCGTAGAACAGCTCGTTCAGCTCGAAGGCCGCCGCCCCGGCCACGGCGGGCCAGGTGGTCGTGCTCGGCAGCATCCGGGCGCGGCGCAGCTCGCGGGTGAAGACGTCGGAGTGCAGCGGGCGCTGGCCGGGCTGGAGGAAGGCGTCGCTGTTGAGGGCGTCGAGGTTCGACGGCATCACGTAGCCGGTGGCGGCCAGGACCGAGGAGTCGTCCTCGGAGATCAGCGACGCGAGGAGGTCTGCGGCCTCCTCGACGTGCTCGGAGCTCTCGGAGATGCACAGGCCCGACATCTGCGCGATCGTGGCGCCGCTGCCGAGCCGCGGCAGCGGCATCACGTCGAAGGTGAGCGTCGGGTCGGCACGCAGCTGCGGGGTGAGGTCGCGGTAGGCCAGGAGCATGCCGAGCTGCCCGTCCTTGAACCGCTGCAACGCCGACTTCTTGCGCAGCGCCCTCTGGCTGAACGTCAGGCCCGGGTTGCGCACGATCTCCAGCAGCTGCTCCATGGCGTCCGCCGAGGGCCCGTCGGAGAGGGTGAGGGTCGTCGGCTCGTCGGTGTCGTCGACCACCTCGCCGCCCTCGGACCAGATGAACGGGGCGACCTGCTCGAGGTCGGGAGCGACCGAGAGGCCTCGCACTCCCGGACGACGTGGTTGCGCCGCTGCGACGCGCGAACTCGTCCAGGGACCAGCCGTCCTTCTGGGTGACCGGGCTGCTGCCGGGCTCGGCGATCTGGTCGAGCTCGACCAGCCGCGGGTTGTAGTAGACGACCATCGGGGAGATGTCGAGGGGCATGCACTGGAGCGCGGCGTCCGCGCTGAACGCCTCCAGCCCGTTGCGCGTGTAGCCGTCGCCGAAGTCGACCTCACGCTCGGCGAGCAGGTCGTCGACGCGACGGATGGCCTTGTCGGCCGAGAGCTGGGCGAGATCGTCGTGGTCCATCAGGAAGAGGTCAGGGGCCTCCCCGTCCGTCGGCATCGGCGCTGACCGCTGACATCGCCACGTCGTGCGACGGGTAGTCCTGGACGACGACCTTCACCCCGGGGTGCTCCACGGTGTACGTCGCGGCGAGGCGCTTGTAGGCCTCGATGACCGGCGCGCGGCCCGTAGACCGCGAGCGTGACCTCGGTCGGAGCCGTCGGGGTCGGCGTCGGGTCGGCCTTCGGCGGCTCCTCCTCGTTGGACGAGCAACCGGCCGCCACCGTCAGGAGTACGGCGAGCGCCGCGACCCCTCGACGTACGGACGACCCGCCCATCATCAGCACAGCCACCCTTCCGTCGCGTCCGGCGCCGCCACGATATCGGGACACGCCACACCGTCGTGACGCACGGGGTCGGCAGCATGTCGACCTCTACGCTGACGCCATGCCAACGACCAGGAAGCGCGGGGCCGCGGTCGCCGTCGCCACGCTCGGACTCCTCCTCAGCGGCGCCTTCGCCGGCTGCTCGGTCAGCAAGGACGACGAGCCCGCCGAGACCCCGGCCGCCTCGGAACCTGACCCGACCCCGACCGAGACGTCCGAGCCCACCGAGACTCCGGAGCCGACTGCCACGCCGTCGGCGACTGCCTCCTCCACCGCGGCGCCGGGCACCCCCGAAGCGGCCCTGCTCAGCGGTGCCGAGCTCCCCCCGCTGAACGGCTCCTCCCCCTGGACCGACGGCAAGACCGACGTGCCCGGCGCCACGTCGTTCGGGATCTGCCAGCAGTTCGACCTGCTCTCCATCGGCGCGATGAGCGTGGTCCAGCGCGACTTCCGCGGCGCCGACGGGGCGACCGCGGGCCAGCAGGTCGTCGAGTTCCCCGACGCCCAGACGGCCGTGCGCGCCAACAAGGTGCTCGAGTCGTGGCACCGCGACTGCAAGAGCGACGTGCTCGACTCGATGTCCTCGGTCAGGAACGGCAAGGTGCGCCCGATCACGCAGGTGAGCGTGCCCAACGGCAAGGGTTGGTGGTACCTCGTCAGCTTCAACCGCGGCGGCACCGGGCACTTCCACTCCCTCGGCGTCACCTTCAAGGGCCCCCGCATGACGGTGCTGAAGATGGACCACGACGGACAGGACCACATCTACGAGCCCGGCCAGGACCCGATGGAGCTTGCCGTTCAGGCGGCTTCCGCCAAGATGGGCTAGATGAGCACCGACCGTCACCACCACCGTCCCTCGATGCCGGGTGCCCAGGCGTTCGAGGCGATCGAGGGTGACGTCGACCCGGCCACGCTCAGCGAGGCAGCGGACCGGGCCGCGCACGCCCTCGTGCGCGGCGCCCGCGGAGAGGCCGACGAGGAGCTGGTCGCCCGGGTGGTGCACCTCGCCGACACCGAGGGTCTCGAGACGCTGGCCGAGCTCTGGTCCGGCGCGGCCGCGGACTCGCTCGCCGGAGCCGTGTGGCGGCTCTACCTCCTGCGCAGCTGGGTGTACGCCGACCCGGCCACCGCCGCGGCCGAGTTCGACCGCGGGCGCACGCACGTGCCGGTGGCCGAGGTGATCTCCGGCGTGGTCGAGCCACCCGGCCCCGACGAGGTCCGCGCCCTGGTCGACCAGGTGCTCGGCGGCGTGGTGACCGGCGACTTCGCCGACACCCTCTTCCGGGCAGCGGCGTTCGCCCGGGTCGCGGCTGCGGGCCGGGTGCACGACGAGCCCGTGCAGCTGACCGAGCACGCGTCGTCGTACGCCACGGACGTCTCGGCCGCCCGGCTGCTGACCCTCGCCGACCAGCTCGAGCGCGCCGCGCGCCTCGAGCTCGCCGGCTCGCTCGCCTGAGCCTCCTGAAAAACGCGTGACACTCACCACGCCGAATGCTGTTGAGCCTGCCCCCTCCGCTTGTACAGTTGGCCGGGCGCCGGGTCGTGGCAGCCCCGGGTCCCAAATCAAGCCGCTACGAGCGGCCACGCGCCGTGAGGCGCTCCCGGCCCGGCGCACTACTTTCTCCGCGGAGGTGTCGTGATGGCCTTCCGGCTCCCCCGCCTCCGTCTGCGCAACCCGGTCACGCCCCGGTGGCGCTACGCCCCGAAGCCCGACGGTCGGCCGGACCCGGGCGAGGTGGTGTGGACGTGGGTGCCCTACGAGGACGACCCGACCCAGGGCAAGGACCGGCCGGTGCTCGTCATCGGCGAGGAGGACGGCCGGCTGCTCGCCCTCCAGCTCACCTCGCGCGACCACGACGTGGATGCCTCGCAGGAGCACCGTGACGGCCGGGAGTGGATGGACATCGGCACCGGCGACTGGGATGCGCAGCGTCGTCCGAGCGAGGTCCGGCTCAACCGGCTCCTCCGGCTCGACCCGGCCGGCGTCCGGCGCGAAGGAGCCGCCCTCGACCGGGCCACCTTCGACGCGGTGGTCGCGGCTGCGGCGCCGTACCTCTAGGGGTGGCCGGCGGGCGGGATCCGGTTTCCCAGGTCTAGAGAGGAAACTGCCTCTTCACACACCGCGCACTGTGTGTGAAGAGGCGGTTTGGGTTCATCACCTGGGAAACCGTCAGCCCAGCGCCTTGCGGATCCGCGCGTCCGAGACGGGCTGGGCGGTGCCGAGCTGCTGGGCCCAGAGGCTGACGCGGTACTCCTCGAGCATCCACCGCACCCGGCGCAGGTCGGCGCCCATCGGGCGTCCCTCGGGCAGGGCGTCGACCCGGTGCTGCCAGGCCTGCTGGAGCTCCTCGACGCGGTCCATCAGCTCGCGGTCGCGGGACAGCTCGCCGAGTCGGTCGATCCGGGCCGTCATCGCGGCGAGGTAGCGGGGGTACTCCCGGAGCGCCGTCGTCCCGGCCTCGCCGATGAAGCCGTCGTGCACGAGCCGGGCCAGCTGTCCGCGCAGGTCGTTCATCGCGGGCAGCATCGACATCTCGACGCGTCCGTGCAGGGCGCGGTCGACCGTGCGCCACTCGCGTCAGCACCCGCAGCACCTGCTGCAGGACGGCCGCCGCGCCGCTCCGGCAGCTCCTCGCGGGCGCGGGCGACGAGTGCCGCGAACGCGTCCGGGTCGCGCACGGGCGGCGACTGGTCGACCAGCTCACCGGCGGCCGCGACGACGCAGTCGGCGATCAGCGCGCGGACGTTGGCGTACGGCGAGGCCGCCAGCGCCAGCTTGGCCTCGTTGTCGAGACCGTCGACGAGTGCACCGACCGGCGAGGGGACGGTGAGCAGCAGCAGCCGGCGTACGCCGAGACGGTGCTGCGCCTCCTGCTCGTCCTGCGACCCCGTCACCCGCAGCCCGACGGTCGAGCCCTCGTCGACGAGGGCGGGGTAGCCGTGCACCTCGTGGCCGGCCCGGGTCTGGGTGAACGACGGCTCGATGGTGCCGAAGGTCCACTCCGTCTGCCCGGTCGCGCCGACGTCCGGACGCGTCGGCCACCTCGCGCATCGCCCGGTCGAACGAGGGACGCAACGGCTCCTTGAGCGCATCGAGGTCCTTGCCGGCGCCGACCTGCGCACCCTCGTCGTCGAGGACACGGAACGTCGGGCGCAGGTGCGCCGGCACCTTCTCCACGTCCCACGCGTCCGGTGGCACGTGCACGCCGGTCAGCGACCGCAGGTAGCGCGACAGCGCGTCGAGCAGGGGCTCCTCCCCCGGCGGCACCGCCTCGAGGAACCGGCGCGCCACGTCGGGGGCGGGCACGAAGTTGACCCGCAGCTGCTTGGGCAGCGAGCGGATCAGCGCGGTGACCAGCTCGTGGCGCAGGCCCGGCACGTTCCACGTGAACGGCGCCGGACCCACGGTGTTGAGGGTCGCGAGCGGGACGTCGATGGTGACGCCGTCGGCCTCGTGGCCCGGCTCGAAGTGGTAGCGCAACGGCAGCGTGAGCGGCCCTTCGTGCCACTCGTCGGGGAAGTCGCCCTCGTCGAGTGCCGCTCCCTCGTGCACGAGCATCGACGGGTCGAAGGTGAGCAGGTCCGGGCGCTTCGTCCGCTCCTTCTTCCACCAGGTGTCGAAGTGCGCGCCGGAGACGACGTCGGCCGGAACCCGGGCGTCGTAGAAGTCGAACAGCGTCTCCTCGTCGACGACGATGTCGTGGCGGCGGGCGCGGTGCTCGAGCTCGGCGGCCTCCTCGAGGAGCCGGCGGTTGGTCTCGAAGAACCGGTGGCGCGCGCGCCACTCCCCCTGCACGAGCGCGTGCCGCAGGAACAGCTCGCGCGCGACGTCGGCCTGCCGCTTGCCGAGGGGTACGACGCGGTCGGCGACCAGCGGGACGCCGTACAGGGTGACCCGCTCGTGGGCGAGCGCCGACTCCCGCTTCTTCGACCAGTACGGCTCCGAGAGCGTGCTCTTGGCCAGCTCGCCCGCCAGCCGCTCGGCCCAGAGCGGGTCGATCGCGGCGTTCTGCCGCCCCCACAGCTTCGAGGTCTCCACCAGCTCGGCGGCCATCACGAAGTCCGGCTGCGACTTGAACAGCCCCGACCCGGGGAAGATCGAGAACCGGGCTCCTCGCGCACCGAGGTAGTCGCGGCGGTCGGTGTCGCGCAGCCCGATGTGCGAGAGCAGCCCGGACAGCAGCGCCTGGTGGATGCCGTCCGCGTCGGGCACGTCCGACGGCTTCCCGGACCTGAGCCCGACCTGCTTGGCCACCTGGCGCAGCTGCGACTCGAAGTCCTGCCACTCCCGCACCCGCAGGTAGTTGAGGTGCTCCTGGCGGCACATCCGGCGGAAGGCGCTCGACCCCATCTCCTGCTGCTGGCCGCGCAGGTAGCGCCAGAGGTTCAGCCAGGCGAGGAAGTCCGAGCGCGGGTCGCGGAACCGCGCGTGCAGCTGGTCGGCGCGGGCCTGCTGCTCGACCGGCCGCTCGCGGGGGTCCTGGATCGACAGCGCCGCGGTGATGACCAGCACCTCGCGCAGGCAGCCGAGCCGGTCGGCCTCGAGGATCATCCGGGCCAGCCGCGGGTCGATCGGCAGCCGCGCGAGCTTGCGACCGACGCCGGTCAGCCGACGCCGGTCGCCACGACCGGGGCCGAGGGCGCCGAGCTCCTCCAGCAGCTGTACGCCGGCCCGCACCGCCCTCGTGTCGGGCGGGTCGACGAACGGGAACCGCTCGACCTCGCCCAGCCCGAGCGAGGTCATCTGGAGGATCACGCTCGCCAGCGAGGTGCGCAGGATCTCCGGCTCGGTGAACTCGGGCCGGCCCTCGAAGTCCTCCTCGCTGTAGAGCCGGACCGCGATGCCGGCCTCCACGCGTCCGCAACGGCCCGAGCGCTGCTGGGCCGAGGCCTGGCTGATCGGCTCGATCGGCAGCCGCTGCACCTTGGTGCGCACCGACCAGCGGCTGATCCGGGCGAGGCCGGTGTCGATGACAGCGCTGATGCCGGGCACGGTCAGCGAGGTCTCCGCGACGTTGGTCGCCAGCACGACGCGGCGCCGGGTGTGCCGCTCGAAGACCCTGTGCTGCTCGGCCGAGGAGAGGCGCGAGTAGAGCGGGACGAGGTCGAAGCCCCTTCGGTCCCTCGGCTCGTCGTGCGAGCACGTCGGCGGTGTCGCGGATCTCCCGCTCACCGGGCAGGAACACCAGGATGTCGCCGGCCGTGTCGACGAGGAGCTCCTGGACGGCGGCCTCGATGGCCTCGGTCTGGTCGCGCTGGACCGGCTCGCCCTCCTCGTCGTCGTACGCCTCCTCGAGCAGCGGGCGGTAGCGCACCTCCACCGGGTAGGTGCGGCCCGAGACCTCGATGATCGGCGCCGGCCTGCCCTGCGCGTCGGCGAAGTGGGCCGCGAAGCGCTGCGGGTCGATCGTCGCCGAGGTGATCACGACCTTGAGGTCGGGACGCCGGGGCAGCAGGCGCTTGAGGTAGCCGAGCAGGAAGTCGATGTTGAGGCTGCGCTCGTGGGCCTCGTCGATGATCAGGGTGTCGTAGCGGCGCAGGTCGCGGTCGTGCTGGAGCTCGGCCAGCAGGATGCCGTCGGTCATCACCTTCACGCGGCTCTGCTTCGAGGTGCGGTCGGTGAACCGCACCTGGTAGCCGACCAGGTCACCCAGCTCGCTGCCGAGCTCCTCGGCGATCCGCTCGGAGACGCTCCGGGCGGCGATCCGGCGCGGCTGGGTGTGCCCGATCATCGCGCCCTCGCCGCGTCCGAGCGCCAGGCAGATCTTCGGCAGCTGCGTCGTCTTGCCCGACCCGGTCTCCCCGGCGACGACGACGACCTGGTGGTCACGGATCGCCTGTGCGATGTCGTCGCGACGGGCCGAGACCGGCAGGTCGGGTGGGAAGTGGATACGCACAGCGTCGCCATTCTCCCCGGCTGCCGGTGGGCGGCCAAACGAGTTGCCGGCCGAGCGGCGGCTACCCGGTCGGCGTCGGGGTCGGCGGCGAGGGCATCGGGTCGCCCGGTCCGCCGTCTCGTGGCGCCTGCCAGCGCGGCATCTGGTCGTCGCGTGGACCGTTGCGCCACTGCCACCGCTGGTCGCCGGGCGGACCCATCGGGCCCATCCGGTGGAAGCCGCCCGGGCCGCGGCGCTCGTCCCGGTCGCCCACGTTGGCCAGGGCGGCGCCGGCGAGGCCGCCGAGGATCACCGAGGCGAGGGCGACGGCGATCAGGGCGCGGAACGTCCACACCCGGTCGATGAACCGCTGCCGTGGCGGTGCCGCGGGTCGGTCGGGAGGCAGCACGTGGGTCGGGGTCGGGTCCGGCTCGGGCTCCGGCGGCGGTGCCGGTCTCGACTCGGGAGGTTGGTCGCTCACGTCTTCATGGTGCGACGCGAACCTGTGTTTGTCCTGTGCTCACGCCACGAAATCCCCGACGAGGTTCACAGGAAACGCACAGCCGGCTCATGGACTCCTCCGTGGCGCAGTTGAGCAGAGTGGTCCCCATGAAGAGCGCGGAACCCGACCTCACCCGGCCCGACGGCAGTCCGCTGCGCGTCCTCGTCGTCGACGACGAGGAGAACATCGCCGAGCTGCTGCGGATGGCGCTGCGCTACGAGGGCTGGGAGGTCGAGGTCGCGCTCAACGGCACGAAGGCCGTGTCGACCGCCAAGAGCCAGCGGCCCGATGCCGTCGTGCTCGACATGATGCTGCCCGACTTCGACGGCATGGAGGTGCTGCGCCGGCTGCGCGGCGACCAGTCCGACGTACCCGTGCTGTTCCTGACCGCCCGCGACGCCGTCGAGGACCGCGTGGCCGGTCTCACCGCCGGCGGTGACGACTACGTGACCAAGCCGTTCTCGCTCGAGGAGGTCGTCGCCCGGCTGCGCGCGCTGATGCGCCGGGCCGGGGCTCGACAGGCGCAGAGCGAGTCGACGCTGCACGTCGGCGACCTGGTGCTCGACGAGGACAGCCACGAGGTCAGCCGCGGCGGTGAGGAGATCAGCCTGACCGCCACCGAGTTCGAGCTGCTCCGCTTCCTGATGCGCAACCCGCGCCGGGTGCTGAGCAAGGCGCAGATCCTCGACCGCGTCTGGAACTACGACTTCGGCGGCCAGGCCAACGTGGTCGAGCTCTACATCTCCTACCTGCGCAAGAAGATCGACGCCGGCCGGCCGCCGATGATCCACACGATGCGAGGCGCCGGCTACGTGCTGAAGCCGGCCGACATGAGGCTCCCCCGCTCGCTCACCTCGCGGCTGGTCGTCACGGCCGTGGCGCTGGTCGCCGTCACGGCGCTGCTGATCGGCACCGTGACGACGATCGCGATGCGCAGCTATCTCTACGACCGGCTCGACCAGCAGGTCGCTGAAGAGCCTCGACCGCGGGCGGCCGGGACGACGGCGGGCCGATGGGACCGGGCCCTGGCCTCGGCACCGAGGTCCGGACGGTCACCGGCATCTTCCCCGACAGCGGCACGGACGAGGCGTTCGTGGTCGGCACCCGCTCGCGAGGACAACCGGGCGCTCCGCAAGGGCGTCTCGAGCACCGTGACCGACGAGCTCGACGAGGTGCCCGCCGACGGGGAGGTGCACGGCGTCGCCCTCACCGCGCTCGGCGACTACCGGGTCGTCGCCCGGGACGTGAACGGCGGCAAGATCGTCACCGGCCTGCCGACCGACGAGGTCGACGAGATCCTCTCCAGCCTGATCTGGTGGGAGGTCCTGCTCGGGCTGCTCGGGGTCGCCGCCGCGGGTGGCGTCGGCACGCTCGTCGTACGCCGTCAGCTGCGGCCGCTCAACGAGGTGGCCGCGACCGCGCATGCCGTCGCCGCGCTGCCGCTGGACTCCGGCGACATCGGCGTGACCGAACGGGTCCCCGAGCACCTCACCGACGAGAGCACCGAGGTCGGCCAGGTCGGTGCTGCCCTGAACACGCTGCTCGAGCACGTGGAGGGCTCTCTCGCCGTACGCCACCGCAGCGAGCTCCAGGTGCGCCAGTTCGTCGCCGACGCCTCGCACGAGCTGCGGACTCCGCTCGCCACCATCCACGGGTACGCCGAGCTGTCCCGTCGTACGCCGGACGACCCGGCCGCGCTCTCCGCGGCGCTGACGAAGGTCGAGACCGAGACCGACCGGATGTCCGCGCTGGTCGAGGACCTGCTCCTGCTCGCCCGCCTCGACTCCGGCCGCCCGCTCGAGCGCCGCGAGGTCGACGTCACCCGCCTGCTGCTGGAGTCGGTCGGCGACGCGCGCGTGCTCGCCCCCGACCACCGCTGGCAGCTGCAGCTCCCCGACGAGCCCGTCACGGTGACCGGCGACGAGCAGCGGCTCCACCAGGTGGTCACGAACCTGCTCGGCAACGCCCGCCACCACACCCCGCCGGGCACGACCGTCACCGTCACGACGGCCGCATCCCCCGCCGGCGTCCGCATCGAGGTGCACGACGACGGTCCCGGACTGCCCGCCGGACTCGCCGACCACGCCTTCGAGCGGTTCACCCGCGGCGACTCCTCGCGCACCCGCGCCAGCGGCGGCGCCGGCCTCGGCCTGTCGCTGGTCGCCGCGATCGTGCAGGCGCACGGCGGCACGACGTCGGTGACCTCGGAGCCCGGCGACACCACGTTCACCGTGACGCTTCCGGGCTAGGCCTCGTCTGCAGTCCGGACTACGATCGACGGGTGCTTCTGGAGCGCGAGCAGCAGCTCGACGTCCTGACCGCCTTGGTCGAGGGTGCGGCGGCGCAGGGAGGTGGGGTCGCCGCTGGTCGGCGGCGAGGCCGGGATCGGCAAGACGAGCCTGGTCCGCGCCTTCGCTCAGCCGCCACCGAGGCACCCTGCTGACCGGCGCCTGCGAGCCGCTGACCACACCGCGGCCGCTCCAGCCGCTGCACGACATCGCCCACCAGACCGGCGGCCGGCTGGCCGCCGTGATGGCCAGCGACGTCGGCACGTCACGAGCGGTTCACGGTGCTCCTCGACCTGCTCCGCGAGCGAGCCGACCGTGGTCGTCATCGAGGACGTGCACTGGGCCGACGAGGCCACCCTCGACCTGCTCGTCTTCCTCGGTCGCCGCTGGCCGACACTCCGTCGGTGCTGGTGCTCACGCTGCGCGAGCACACCCCGGACCCGCCACCGCGGTTCACCGAGACCCTGGGCCATCTCGCGCGGTCGGCACGGATGGTGCGACTGCCGTTGTCGCCCCTGAGCCGTCGACGCCGTGTCGCGGCTCGCCGAGGGGCACGACGTCACGCCCGAACAGGTGCACGCCGTCACGGCCGGCAACCCGTTCTTCGTCACCGAGGTGCTCTGCCTCCGGGAGCGACGAGGTGCCCGCCTCGGTGCGGGACGCGGTCGTGGGTCGCGCGGCCGCGCCTCAGCGAGGGCGCCCGCGCCGCGCTGGAGGCGGCCGCGGTCGTCCCCGACCGGATCGAGCTCGACCTGCTCTACGCGGTGAGCGGGTGCACCGCCGGACGATCTCGAGGAGTGCGAGCGGGCCGACCTGCTGCAGGTCGGGCCGCGCGTCGCGTCGTACCGTCACGAGCTCGCGCGCAACGCCGTCCTCGACCACCTGTCCGCCGTACGCCGCCAGGAGCTGCACGCGGCCGTCGTCGAGCACCTGATCACCGCCTCCGGGCACCACGAGTCGCGGATCGCGCACCACGCCGACCTCGCCGGCGACTCGGCCATGGTGCTCACCTACGCAGTCGTCGCTGCCGAGCAGTCCGCACGGCTCAGCGCCCACCACGAGGCGGCCGCCCAGATGGACCGCGCACTCGACCATCTCGAGGCGAGCCGACCCCGACCTGGCAGCCACGATCCTCGGTCGCGCGGCCGCGACCTACCAGGCCGCCGGGCGACTGGACGCGGCGCTCGACGCGTCCGGACGTGCCATCGCCATCCGTCGGCAGCAGGGTGACGACGACCTCGCCGTCCAGCTCGCCAACCAGTCACGCGTCCTGTGGCTGCTGGCCCGCGGCGCGGAGGCGCGCGCGGCGATGGACGAGGCCCTGCGTCTGGTCTCCGACCGCCCGGGAGCCCCGGGCGAGGTGATCGTGCTCGGCACCGCCAGCGCGCTGTCCATGCTCGCCCGCGAGATCCCGGCCGCGCTCGAGACCGGCCACCGGGCGATGGCCCTGGCTCGGGAACGCGGCGACCGCGTCGGCCTGGTGCGCGCGCTCAACGCCGTCGGGTCCGCCAGCTGGTTCGACGGTCCCGGACGAGGCCGAGCCGCTGCTCGTCGAGTCGATGGAGTTCGTCGCGCCGGCTGCAGGACGACCTCGGCGTCGGCTCGGCCTACGGTCAACCTCGGGTCCGGGGCCGGGGAGGTACGCCGCTACGAGGTCGCCCGCCGCTGGCTGGAGGAGGCGTCGTCGCTTCTGCGGCCGAGCGCGACCTCGACCACCAGCCACGCCTACGCCACGAGCTGGCTGGCCCGGGTCGAGCTCGAGCAGGGTCGACTGGGACCGAGCCGCTGGAGCTGGCCGACACCGCTCGGCGACGGCAACGGCGACCCGATCTCGCACATCGGGGCGCTCACGGTCAGCGGCCGCGTCCGCGTCCGTCGTGGCCTGCCCGGCGGCGCCGACCCTCCTCGACGAGGCGTGGGAGTCCGCGCGGCAGTCCGGTCACCTGCAGCGGCTCTGGCCGGTGGCGGCCGGCCGCGCGGAGGCGGCCTGGTTCGCCGGGCAGCCCGAACGCATTCCCGCGCTGGTCACCGAGACGCTCGACCTCGCGTGCGGCTGTCCCAGCCCTGGGCGGTCGGCGAGCTGGGCTGGTGGCTGGAGCGAGCGGGTACAACGCGGCCGGACGTGGGTGCGGCAGCAGCGCCGTACGCCGCCATGATCGCCCGTGACTGGGACCGGGCGGCCGCCCTCTGGGACGAGCTCGGCTGCCCGTGGGAGGCAGCCCTGGCACGAGCCGAGACCGACGACCCCGCGACGCTCGAGCTGGCGTCGGAGGAGCTGCACCGCCTCGGTGCGACGATCCGACGCGGCGCGTACGGCGCAGCGGATGCGCGACCTCGGCGTCACCGTCGCCACCCGCCCCCGTCGTACGACGGCCGCCAACCCGGCCGGACTCACCGACCGTGAGCTCGAGGTCGCCCGGCTGCTCGGGACGGGTGCCACCAACGCCGAGATCGCGGCGACCCTGTTCATCTCCCCGCGCACGGCCGGCGCACCACGTGTCCGTCGGTGCTGTCCAAGCTCGGCGCGCGCAATCGCCGGGAGGCCGGACAGACCGTCTCGGCCTGGAATGCCTAGCTGGCCGGTCGGCGCCCCGGCCGAAACATGGGCAGCGACGACCGATGTCGCACGACGCCGGGCTGACGAGGATCGGGGCATCAGTCCACATCCCAGCAAAGGAAGACACCATGCCTCGCTACCTCGTCCAGCGCACCTTCCCCGAAGGCCTGGAGATCCCCCTCGACCACGAGGGCGCCGAGACCAGCAGCAAGGTGGTGGCCGGCAACGCCGCACACGGCGTCACGTGGATCAAGTCCTACGTGTCGCCCGACCACCACACGACGTTCTGCATCTACGACGCCCCCGACCCCGAGTCCATCCGCGCGGCTGGTGGCACCAACGGGTTGCCCGTGGACAACGTCACCGAGGTGCAGGTGCTGGACCCGTACTTCTACCACTGACGGGACCCGCACCTCACAGGTGCACCACAGAACGACCACACCGCTGACGCAGGCGGGCGCCCGAGAGTCGGTGCATGGACACCAGCACCCTCTCCCGGCCCTCGGGCCCCCCTGCCCCCCGGGAGGCGCACGCCCTCCCCGCCGACCCGACCCGCCGCTCCCCCGGCGTCCCCGACCGCTTCGCTCGCCTCTGGCGCGGACGGGACGACGACCCCGCCTGGGCGCGGCCGGCCCTCCTCGGCCTGCTCCTCACCACCGCAGTCCTCTACCTCTGGGGGCTCGGGGCGAGCGGATGGGCCAACTCGTTCTACTCCGCAGCCGTGCAGGCGGGCTCCGAGTCGTGGAAGGCGTTCTTCTTCGGCTCGAGTGACGCCGCGAGCTCGATCACGGTGGACAAGACCCCGCTCTCTCTGTGGCCGATGGCGCTCTCGGTCCGGCTCTTCGGCCTGTCCAGCTGGAGCATCCTCGTCCCCCAGGCCCTGATGGGTGTCGCCACGGTCGGGTTGCTGCACCACCTGGTCCGGCGTACGACGGGATCGGCGGCCGCCGGTCTCGTGGCCGGAGCCGCGATGGCGCTGACCCCGGTCGCGGTCCTGATGTTCCGGTTCAACAACCCCGACGCCCTGCTCACCCTGCTGATGGTCGGTGCGGCGGCCGCCACCCTGCGCGGCATCGAGGCCTCCGGCGAGGAGCACGGCCACCCGGTCCGGTGGCTCTCGCTCGGCGGCGCGCTGGTCGGGCTCGCGTTCCTCACCAAGATGCTGCAGGCCTTCCTCGTGCTGCCGGCGCTCGCCCTCGCCTACCTGCTCTTCGCCCAGACCCCGTGGGGCAAGCGGGTCGGCCACCTGCTGGTGGCGTTCGGCTCGATGGTGCTGGCCGGCGGCTGGTGGATCGCGATCGTCGAGCTGTGGCCCGCCGCGAGCCGGCCCTGGATCGGCGGCTCGCAGGACAACTCCATCCTCGAGCTCACCCTCGGCTACAACGGGCTCGGCCGCCTCAACGGCGAGGAGACCGGCTCGGTCGGTGGCGGCGCGCGGTGGCGGCGGCTGGGGCGAGACCGGCCTGTTCCGCCTGTTCAACAGCGAGATCGGCGGACAGATCGCGTGGCTGCTCCCGGCGGCCCTGGTGCTCGGCGGCGCCGCGCTCTGGTTCGCCCGCCGCGACAACCGGGTGCGGTCGGCGCTGACGCTGTGGCTCACCTGGCTCGTCGTCACCGCGCTGACCTTCAGCCTGATGGCCGGCATCTTCCACGCCTACTACACCGTCGCCCTCGCCCCGGCGGTCGCTGCCCTGGTCGGCATCGGGTCGTGGGTGCTCTGGCGCCACCGTGAGTCGTACGTCGCCTCCGGGCTCCTCGCCTTCAGCACCGCGCTGACCTCGGTCCTCGGCGTTCTACCTGCTCGACCGGGCGGACGGGTTCGTCCCGTGGCTGAAGTGGGTCGTGCTGGTCGTCGGGCTGGCGGCCGCGCTCGTCCTCGCCGGCGTCGCGCACCTGCCGCGTCGGCTCGCCGTCGGGGCGGCCGCCCTTGCCCTGGTGGCCACGATGGCCGGGCCGGCGGCGTACGCCGTCAGCACCGCCGCCCAGCCGCACACCGGTTCCATCCCCAGCGCCGGTCCTGCCTCGAGTGGCGGACCCGGCGGGATGCGGGGCGGCCCCGGCGGCCGGACCGGCACCCCGCCCGGCATGACCCAGAACCAGGCCCAGCCGCAGACCAGCCGCAGAACCAGAACCAACCCCCGGCCCAGGCACCGACCGGCGGTGGCGGCGGAGCGGGCGGCCTCCTCAACGGCAGCACCTCGACGGCCGAGGTGACCGCCCTGCTGCAGAGCGACGCGGACAGCTACACCTGGGCCGCGGCGGCGGTGGGCGCGAACAACGCGGCCGGCTACCAGCTCGCCAGCGAGAAGCCGGTGATGGCCATCGGCGGCTTCAACGGCAGCGACCCGAGCCCGACGCTGGCGCAGTTCCAGCAGTACGTCGCCGACGGCCAGGTGCACTGGTTCATCGGCAGCGGCGGCGGGCGGGATGGGTGGCCCGGGCGGCAACGGCAGCAACGAGATCGCCCAGTGGGTCGAGGAGAACTTCACGGCGACCACGGTCGACGGCGTGACGCTCTACGACCTCTCGGACGGCGTCCAGTGAGCGCGCTGCTCGAGCCGGCCGTACCGGGCGACCGACGCAGCGAGCCGGCCGTCACGACGATGCTCGACGTGGTGATCCCGGTCTACAACGAGGAGGCCCAGCTGGCCGCGTCGGTCGAGCGCGTGCTGGAGCACCTGCGCGCGATGCCGTGGTCCTTCCAGGTCACGATCGCCGACAACGCCAGCACCGACCAGACCGCGCTGATCGCCCGGCGGCTCAGCCACGCCCACGCGGAGGTCTCCGTCGTGCACCTGGCCGAGAAGGGTCGGGGCCGCGCGCTCAAGCGGGTGTGGAGCGCCTCGGAGAGCGACGTGCTGGTCTACATGGACGTCGACCTGTCCACCGACCTCGCGGCGCTGCTCCCCCTCGTCGCGCCGCTGGTCAGCGGCCACTCCGACCTGGCGATCGGCTCGCGGCTGTCCCGGCACGCCCGGGTGGAGCGCGGGGCGAAGCGGGAGCTGATCTCGCGCAGCTACAACCTGCTGCTGCGCCGGACCCTGCGGGCGCGGTTCAGCGACGCGCAGTGCGGCTTCAAGGCGATCCGGCGCGACGCGGCCCGCGAGCTGCTGCCGCTGGTCGAGGACAACGCGTGGTTCTTCGACACCGAGCTGCTGGTGGTCGCGGAGCGCGCAGGGCTGCGGATCCACGAGGTGCCGGTCGACTGGGTCGACGACCCGGACAGCAGCGTCGACATCGTCCGGACCGCCCTGGACGACCTGCGCGGGATGGCCCGCCTCGGACGCTCGCTGGTCCGCGGCACCCTGCCCCTGCGCGAGATCGGCGAGCGGCTCGGCCGCTCCAGCGCGGAGGCCGGCCGGGGCCGGCTCGGCATGCAGGTCGGCATCTTCCTGGTGATCGGGGTCTGCTCGACGCTGGCCTACGCGCTGCTCTACCTCGCGCTCCGGCCGGCGATGACGCCGTGGTGGGCCAACTTCACGGCCCTGTTGCTCACGGCGATCGCCAACACGGCCGCGAACCGTCGCTTCACCTTCGGCGTGCGCGGTCCGCGGGACGTCGTACGTCACCAGGTGCAGGGGCTGGCCATCTTCGCCGCCGGCCTCGCCGCCACCTCGGGCTCGCTGTGGGTGCTGCACGCGCTGATGACCCCGAGCCGGGCGCTCGAGGTCGTCGTGCTGACCGCCGCGAACCTCGCGGTCACGGTGCTGAGGTTCGTCGCCCTCAAGCTGTGGGTGTTCGCCCGGGGAGACCTCAGGCGCGCACCAGCGGAGCCAGGATCCCCGGCAGCGAGCCGGCCAGGATCAGCAGCAGCTCCTCACGGCTGATCCCGCGGTTGTCGCGGACCCAGTCGAGGACGACCTCCTCGGTCAGCGCCGCCCACCCGCGTACGACGAGCCGCACGGCCGGCGTGTCGACCAGGCCGAGGTGGGCCGCCTCCTCGGCGACGGCGCCCTCGAAGAGCCGGCCGGTGAGGGCCTCGCGGGACTCCTCGTAGATCTCGCGCAGGCCCTCGTGCCCGCCCGCGGCACCCCGGACCAGCGAGACGTAGCCCTCGTAGTTCTCCACGACGTAGTCGACGTAGCGCGCCAGCGATCCCTCGAGCTGCTCGAGGGCGGTGCCCTCCCCGTCGGGCGCGGTCACGGCGAAGAGGTCGTCGGCCGCACGGCGTACGACGGCGGTGTGGAACTCCTGCTTGCCGCCGAAGTAGTGGTAGAGCAGCCCCCGCGAGATCCCCGCCTCCTCGGCCAGCGTCTCGATGGAGAGGTCCTCCAGGGACCGGGTCGCGAGCAGGCGCACGCCGAGCTCGATCAGCTGCTCGCGGCGGCTGTCGGGACTCATCCGGACGCGGGTCGGGGACGGGGAGGACATGTGGCCGATATTACTGAACTCACGTCAACAACGCTATTGACGAGCGTTCAGTAGGTTGGCAGGGTTGCTCGCATGACCTCGACGACCTCCTCGTCCACGCTTCCCGCGTCCGACCTGCCCGAGCGCGTGCACACGCTCGTCGTCGGCGCCGGGTTCGCGGGCCTCGGCACCGCCATCAAGCTCGACGAGCACGGGTTCGGCGACTTCCTCGTCGTCGACAAGGGCAGCACCGTCGGCGGCACCTGGCGCGACAACACCTACCCGGGCGCCGCGTGCGACGTGCCCAGCCAGCTCTACTCGTTCAGCTTCGCGCCCAACCCCGACTGGTCGCGGTCGTTCTCGCCCCAGCCGGAGATCCTGGCCTACCTCGAGCGGGTCGCCCGCGAGTCCGGCGTCCTCGACCGGTTCCGGTTCGGGGTCACCGTGCAGGACGCCACCTGGGACGAGGACGAGCAGGTGTGGCGCGTCAGCACCGACCACGGCGACGTGGTCGCCGACGTGCTGGTCACCGGCTCCGGCGGCCTCTCCGAGCCGCGCCTGCCCGAGATCGAGGGCATCGACTCCTTCACCGGCGAGATCTTCCACTCGGCGCGCTGGAACCACGACTACGACCTGACCGGCAAGCGCGTCGCGGTGATCGGCACCGGCGCGTCGGCGATCCAGATCGTGCCCGAGGTCGCCAAGCAGGTCTCCCACCTCGACGTCTACCAGCGCACCGCTCCCTGGGTGATGCCGCGCAACGACCGCGACTACACCGGCGTCGAGCGGTTCGCCTTCCGGCACGTCCCGTTCGTGCAGCGGGCCTACCGCACCGGCATCTACTGGGGACGCGAGTGCTTCGTCCCGGGCTTCACGATCAACCCGAAGCTGGCCGCCCCGGCGAAGAAGCTGGCGCTGCAGAACATCTCGCGCGGCGTCACCGACCCTGCGCTGCGCGAGGCGGTCACGCCGAACTTCCAGATCGGCTGCAAGCGCATCCTGATCTCCAACGACTACTACCCCGCCCTCGACTCCGACCACGTCGACCTGGTCACCGACGGGATCCGCGCGATCACCCCGACCGGCATCGTGACGGCCGACGGCACCGAGCGCGAGGTCGACGCGATCATCGTGGCCACCGGCTTCTACACGACCGAGCAGCCGATCGCCGAGCACGTGAAGGGTCGCGACGGGCGCACCCTGGCCGACGCGTGGCGCGAGGGCGGCATGGCGGCGTACAAGGGCACCACGATCGCCGGCTTCCCCAACCTGTTCCAGATCGTCGGCCCCAACACCGGCCTCGGCCACTCCTCGATGGTCTTCATCATCGAGAGCCAGATCGCCTACATCCGCTCCGCGATCCAGCAGATGGGCGAGCGCGGGATCGGCAGCGTGGAGGTCACCCGGGAGGCGCAGGACACCTGGAACGCCGACGTGCAGCGCCGGATGAAGCGCACGGTGTGGAGCACCGGCGGCTGCGCGAGCTGGTACCTCGACGCCCACGGCCGCAACACCACCCTCTGGCCGCGCACGACGTTCGCCTTCCGGGGCTTGCTGCGAGAGTTCGACCTGGACGCGTACGCCGTCACCGACCGTCAAGCCACGTCCATCGAGAAGGAGACCGCAGCGTGAAGACCCTCAACGACAAGGTCGTCGTGATCACCGGTGCCGGCTCCGGCATGGGCCGCGAGATGGCCCTGATCGCCGCCCGCCAGGGCGCGCTGCTCGCCGTCTCCGACTGGAACGAGCAGGGCCTGGCCGAGACCGTCGACCTGCTCAAGGGCGCTGGCGCCCGCGAGCTGCGCAGCGACGTCGTCGACGTCGCCGACCGTGCCGCCGTCGCCGAGCACGCCCAGGCGGTCGTCGAGCAGTTCGGCCGCGTCAACGTGGTCGTCAACAACGCGGGAGTCACCGTGACCGGCGACTTCGAGGAGATGAGCTACGAGGACTTCGACTGGATCGTCGGCGTCAACTTCATGGGCGTCGTCAACGGGACCAAGGAGTTCCTGCCCCACCTGATCGCCTCCGGCGACGGCGCGCTCGTGAACATCTCCAGCCTGTTCGGGCTGATCAGCATGCCCGGGCAGACGGCGTACAACGCCACCAAGTACGCCGTCCGCGGCTTCTCCGAGGCCCTGCGCGAGGAGATGCTGATCAACGGCCACCAGGTCAGCGTCACCTGCGTGCACCCCGGCGGCATCAAGACCGGCATCGCCCGCAACGGGCGCAAGACCGCCAGCCAGGACGCCGAGTCGATCGACTCCTTCTTCGAGAAGAAGCTGGCGCGGATGACGGCCGAGAAGGCGGCCGAGATCATCATCAAGGGCACCCTCGCCGGGAAGGCGCGCGTGCTCGTCGGCATCGACGCCCACGCGATGCACCACTTCGCCAAGCTCACCGGCTCGCGCTACCAGGACGTCGTCGCCAAGCTCGCCCCCCGCACGATGCCGGCCCGCAAGCGCTGACGGTGCCCTTCGAGCGGGAGACTCCACGCCTCCGGCTGCGCCGGCCGACCGCCGACGACCTGCCGGGCTTCGTGGCCCTGCACACCGACCCACGCACCTACGAGCACGCGCCGGCCACCATGCCGGACGAGGCCGAGTGCCGCCGGCGCCTGGAGTCCTACCTGCTCGACTGGGAGGAGTTCGGCTTCGGCTACCTCGCCGTCGAGGAGCTGGCCACCGGCTCGCTGGTCGGGTGGGGCGGGGTCCGGCTCACCATGGAACCGCTGACCGTCAACCTGTACTACCGCCTCGCCCACGCGGCCCTCGGCCGGGGCCTGGGTCGCGAGCTGGCCTGTGCGATCGTCGCCGGTGCCCGCGAGGAGCTGCCGGACCACACCATCCGGGCCACCATCGCTCGCGGCAACCCCGCCTCCCTGTCCACCGCCCACGCCGCCGGACTCGTCGAGGTCGGCGAGAAGCGACAGCCCGACGACGACCCGGACGAGCCGCCGTCCCTGGTCCTCGAGCTGCGACCTGCTGACTGAGGCAGCCGAGCGGGAGCAGAACCGGATAGTCCGATGCAATCGGACCCTGTCGGAGCCGCCAGCGGGGTCCATCTGCATCGGACTATCGAGTCAGGCAGATAGTCCCGTACCTCTCGTCGAGCGCCGCTCGGCAGCGACCCGACGTCGTAGATCACCTCGAGGTCCAGCTCAGAGCCCGGCGGGATCGGCATTGCCACCACAGACGACCACGCACACCCGCTCACCCTCCGCGGGCACGTAGGCCCCCGAGAGCAGCGCGGCGAGAGCCGTGGCACCGGCAGGCTCGGCGGCGAGCCTCGCGTCGCGCCACAGCCAGCGACGGGCCGCCACGATCTCGTCGTCGTCGACCAGGAGCGAGCGGATCTCGTGTTCGATCGCGGTCGCGTAGGCGATCTCGCCCAGCCGGGAGGCACCCAGCGCATCGGCGGCCACTCCCCCGACCTGCACGTCCACCGGACCACCGGAAGCGAGGGCGGTGTGGAGCGTCGGGCAGGTCGCGGGCTCGACGGCGACGACCCGTGCCTCAGGGCGGGCGCCGGCGAGACCGCGCGTGATCCCGGCACAGAGGCCACCGCCGCCCACGGCCACCAGGACGGTGTCGACGTCGGGCAGCTGCTCGCCGATCTCGACGCCGAGCGTCGCCTGCCCGGCGACGGTGCCGAGCGCGTCGTACGCGTGCAGCGCCAGGGTGCCGGGGCGGTCGGCGGCCTCACGGCTGGCGATGAGGGACTCGGCGTACGTCGTGCCGATGCTGGTCACCTCGGCGCCCAGGGCAGCGATCGCGTCGACCTTGACGGCCGGCGCCGACTCGGGCACGAACACCTGCGTCGGGATGCCCAGCCGGTGGCCGACGTGCGCGACGGCGAGCCCGTGGTTGCCACCGGACGCGGCCACCAGCGCCTCCGGCTGCTCGGCCGCGGCCAGCACGCTGTTGAAGGCGCCGCGCACCTTGAAGGACCCGGAGTGCTGGAGCAGCTCGAGCTTCAGCGCCACGGGGCGGCCGCCCACCTCGACCTCGAGGAGCGGCGTACGGCGGACCCACGGGGCGACCCGGTCGACCGCTGCGCGGATGTCGTCGTACGACGGGACGATCGGCTCGGGCACGCAGCCAACGTATCCTCGGCCCATGCCAGCAGGGCCCAGCCGGTCGCCACGCCCCGTGCGCGTCGAGTGCCGGAAGTGGCCCGACGCCCCGCACTGGGAGTTCGACGGCGTCCGGCTCGGCATCGACGCCCACGGCACCTGGGTCGGGATCACCGAGGGCACCCTGCTCGCCAGCCCGGTGCGGGCCTTCCACGCCGCCGCCGACCACGTGACGCTGGTGCCGCACGACGCGTGGCACCTCGCGACCTTCTACGGCGACGACCCGAAGCGCCCGTTCGACACCTACGTCGACATCACCACCCCGGCGGTCTGGCACGGCGACGGCCTGGTCCGGGCGGTCGACCTGGACCTCGACGTGATCCAGGGGACGACGGGGCGGGTCTGGATCGACGACGAGGACGAGTTCGCGGCGCACCGGGTGGCCCTCGGCTACCCGGACGAGGTGACCGAGAACGCGGTGGCCTCCTGCCAGGAGGTGCTCGGTGCCGTCACTGCGCGGCAGGCTCCCTTCGACGGCGTCCACGTCGACTGGCTGGCCCGGCTGCGCTCGGCGGTCCGCCCTGTCTAGACCAATTGCCCGAAATATGACGGTTTTCAACCTCCTTTAGGCCGTTCTGGACAGGTCTGTCCTATTTGGTCCGTACGCTGGACGTGCTCGCTCGTTCTCCCGCGTAAGGCCCTTTCATGAAGTACGTCTGGCTGCTCGTCGGCCCGCTCGTCCTCTCCGTCCTCGGCGTCACCACCGTCACCGCTGTCGGCGCCGTCGGTGAGTCCGACCGGATCAGCCCCGCGGCCGAGCACTCGCTCACCACGCTGGGCGGCCTCTGGACACTCGCCACGGCCCAGCCGCTCGTCCCCGGTCCCGTGTTGATCGCGCGGAACGCCCGCCACGAGGACGCGAAGGGCACCCGGAGCAACGAGCAGCTCTTCGAGATCAGCCGCACCGGCAGCAACGACGTACCCGAGGCCGCGCTGCGCGCCTACCACCGCGCCGAGAAGCTGATGGCCAAGGAGAACCCCGGCTGCCGGATCTCGTGGACCCTCCTCGCCGCCATCGGCCGGGTGGAGTCCAACCACGGCCGCTTCGCCGGTGCCCAGCTCGGCTCCGACGGCGTCTCGCGCCCGGAGATCCGCGGCCCGCAGCTCGACGGCGCCGGCCCGTTCGCGGCGATCCACGACAGCGACAACGGCGTCCTCGACCGCGACAAGGTGTGGGACCGCGCGGTCGGACAGATGCAGTTCCTGCCCGAGACCTGGGCCTCCGTGGCCCGCGACGGTGACGGCGACGGGAAGAAGAACCCCGACGACATCGACGACAGTGCCATGGGCTCGGCCGTCTACCTGTGCGGCGCCGGCGGCAACCTGGCCGAACCGGCCGGGATGGCCCGCGCCGCCTTCCGCTACAACCACTCCGACTACTACGTGCAGCTGGTGCTCTCGTCCGCCAACGGCTACGAGACCGGCGTCTTCTCGGTGCCCTCGCCGCCTCCGCCGGCCGAGAAGGCGACGAAGTCCAAGCAGGCCAAGAAGAAGGCCAAGCCCGCGAAGGTGCGCCACCACGCCGCCAAGCCCAAGCACGTGGCCAAGCCGGCCAAGCCCGCACCGAAGCCAGCACCGTCGACGCCCAAGCCGAGCACCACGCCGAAGCCGACCCCGAAGCCCACTCCGAAGCCCACCCCGGCACCGTCCGGCCCCAGGCTGGAGCGGGTCGACGGCACCTGGCGGGCCTGCGGACCCGCCTACTGCCTCGGGTCGACGGTCCTCGACCTCGGTCCGATGAACGCCTGGAACGACCGTGCCGAGGCAGACTTCGACGGCGACCACGCGGTCGAGTCCAACGGGCAGGAGTTCGCCGGTCTCGCGGGGCAGCACGTCGCCCTCCAGGTCGAGAAGCGTGCCGGCACCTACGTCGTCTACGTGATCGGTGGGGGCGGCTACCGCAACGCCGACGGTTCGTTCGCCCGCACCCAGCTGGCTGCGGCCGAGGCCACCCCGGCCCCCTGAGGGCGGGCCACGCACCCGCCTCGCGCGGGCGTGGAACGATGAGCACGTGGGCATCGACTTCAAGGACTCCCCCGAGCCGACGCTCGGCGTGGAGTGGGAGTTCGGGCTGGTCGACAAGCGCTCGCGCGACCTGGTCAACGCGGCGTCCGAGCTGTTCGACGTGGTGTCCTCGCGGCACGGCCACCAGCCCCGGATCCACAAGGAGCTGCTGCGCAACACCGTCGAGCTGACCACCGGCATCTGCCGTACGACGGACGAGGCGCTCGGCGAGCTGGCCGGGCTGATCGACCTGGTCAGGCCGGCCGCGGACGAGCTCGGCGTCGACCTCTACTCCGCGGGCACCCACCCGTTCGCGGAGTACTCCCACCAGCTGCTGACGTCGGGACACCGCTACGAGGAGCTGATCGCGCGCACCCAGTGGTGGGGTCGCCAGATGCTGATCTGGGGGGTGCACGTGCACGTCGGCGTGCCCCGCGACCACGCGATGCCGATCGTCTCCAGCCTGCTCAAGTGGTACCCCCACCTCCAGGCGCTCTCCGCCTCCTCCCCCATCTGGGCCGGCACCGACACCGGCTACGCCAGCAACCGGGCGATGATGTTCCAGCAGCTGCCGACGGCCGGGCTCCCCTTCCAGTTCGACACCTGGGGCGACTTCGAGTCCTACTGCCACGACCTGCTCGTCACCGGTGTCATCGAGGAGATCGACGAGATCCGCTGGGACGTCCGGCCCGCGCCCCGGTTGGGCACGGTCGAGATGCGCATCTGCGACGGGGTCTCGACGCTGACCGAGATGCGCGCGCTGGTGGCACTCACGCACTGCCTCGTGGTCGACCTCTCGGAGCGGCTCTCGCGCGGCGAGCAGCTGCCCACGATGCCGCCCTGGCACGTGCAGGAGAACAAGTGGCGGTCGGCCCGCTACGGGCTCGACGCGTGGATCATCCTCGACGAGCACTCCAACGAGTGCCTCCTCCAGGAGGACCTCGCCCAGCTGCTCGAGCAGCTCGCTCCGGTCGCCGAGCGACTCGGCTGCGTCGACGACCTCGCCCTGGTCCAGGACATCCCGCGACGTGGCGCGTCGTACCAGCGGCAACGAGCGGTGGCCGAGCGCACCGACGGTGACCTCGTCGCGGTGGTCGACTCGGTGGTCCGCGAGCTCTAGGGCGGCAGCGGCGCGATCTGGTCGGTGGCGGCGAGCGGGTCCATCCCGGTGACCGCCAGCAGGTCGGCGAGCAGCGAGCGCACCTGGGCGAGGACCACCTCGGCCGAGAGCTCGCGCGACCGCTCGGCCCGGGCGGTGGCGCGGCCGAGCTCGACCAGCTGGTCGCGGACCGCGGTGGCCGCTCGGCCCTCACCGAGCTCGGTGGCGATCGCGTCGGTGGCATCGGCGAGCTGGTCGAGAAGTTCGGCGTACGACCGTGGGACGGGCTCGTGGCGGTACGCAGCGACCGCCACCCGGCGCACGAGGACCCGGGTGTTGCGGAGCGCGAAGTCGAGCGGGTCGACCAGCTCGGCCATCGCCCGGACCCGGCCGCGGTGACGCCGCCGGAAGGGCGAGGAGCGTACGACGGACAGCCCCTCGTCGGCAGCCGCCCGGAGCTCACGGATCAGCTCGTCGGTCGACCGGGCGTCGCGCAGCAGCTCCAGCGCCTCGTCGACGTTCTTGTCGCGGATGGCCTCGGCGGCCGCACGCAGCAGGGCCGAGATCTTCCGCACGACCACGCCCGCCTGCTCGCGGGGTCGACGCAGCGGGGCTCGCGGCACGACGGCCGCCGCGACCAGCGCCACCGCGCCACCGATCAACGCGTCGGTCCAGCGGGTGAAGCCGGCCCCCGGACCCGGCAGCAGGGCGCTCACGAAGATCGCCTGGATCGCGACCTGGTTGACGAACAGCACGCCCTGGTCGAGGAGCAGCGCCGTGGACATCGCCAGTCCGACGATCAGCGCGATCTGCCAGCCGCCCGTCCCGAGCCAGGACGTGATCAGGTCACCGACCGCGACCCCGACCGCCACCCCGACCGCGACCTCCGCGACCCGGCGCAGCCGCTGGCCGTACGACGTGCCCAGGCTGACGACCGCCGAGATCGGGGCGAAGATGGCCTGGCTGTGACCGAACACCTCGGTCGCCAGCCACCACGCCACTCCCGCCGCGACCGCGCACTGCGCGACCTGCCAGCCCTTGGAGCGGAGCCGTGCCCGTCGCTGGCGCAGCGAGGTGCGGCTGCGCGTCATCGCGAGCTCGAGGTGCGGCGCGGCGGCCGCGCCGTGCCCTCGTCAGGTGGTCGCGGGGGCTACTTCTTGAGTGTGGATCCACGGCCGTGGAGCATCGTGACGAGCTGGGTGAGCTGCGTGTCGTTCTTGGCGGACCGACCGAACGTGGTCAGCGCCAGCGCGGGCTTGAACCGCTGGCGCGCGATCGCCTTGGCGTAGGTGAACTCCTTGAGCCCGTCGGGGCCGTGGATCCGGCCGAAGCCGGAGTCGCCGACGCCGCCGAAGGGCAGCGAGGGCACCGCCGCGAACGAGATCACCGAGTTGATCGCGGTCATGCCCGACCTGATCCGCGAGGCGATGTCCATCGCGCTCTCGCCGCCGAAGACCGTCGAGCCGAGGCCGTAGCGGGTGTTGTTCGCGCGCCGGACCGCCTCGTCCATGTCGGGCACCCGCGCCACCGTGACCGTGGGCCCGAAGGTCTCCTCCTGCACGGCGGTCGAGTCCTCCGGCACGTCGACCAGGATGGTCGGCTGGACGTAGCGGTCGCCGACCGCCTGCGGGCCGCCGAGGACTGCCCGACCGCCACTGGCCAGCGCGTTGTCGATGTGCGAGCGGATCACGTCGAGCTGCTGGGGCATCGTGATCGGGCCGATCTTGGAGTCCACGGAGTCGTCACCGTGGATGTCCCGCGCCTTGGTCAGCAGCTTGTCGAGGAACTCCTCGTAGACCGCGTCGTGGACGTAGACCCGCTCCACCCCGATGCAGGTCTGTCCGGCGTTGGAGCACGCGCCCCACAGCGCTGCGTCCGCGGCGGCGTCGACGTCGGCGTCCGCGTCGACGAGCAGCGCGTCCTTGCCGCCGGCCTCGATCAGCACCGGCGTGAGGTTCTCCGCGCAGGCGGCCATCACCTTCTTGCCGGTCGCCGTCGAGCCCGTGAAGGCGAGCTTGTGGATCCCGGACCGGCACAGCGCGGCGCCGGTCTCCCCCAGGCCCGTGACGACCTGGAAGACCGGGTGCTCGGGCACGACCTCGGCGAACGTCGCCGCGAGCCACTGCCCGACGCCGGGGGTGAGCTCACTCGGCTTGAAGACCACGGCGTTGCCGGCGCCGAGGGCGTAGACGATCGAGCCGAGCGGGGTGAACACCGGGTAGTTCCACGGTCCGATCACGCCGACGACGCCGAGCGGGCGGTACTCGACGCTCGCGCTGATGTTGGCCATCACCAGCCCGGAGGGACGGCGACGCCGCTTGAGCACCTTCTCGGCGTGCTTGGCGACCCAGGCGATGTGGTCGATCGCGATGGCCACCTCGAGGGTCGCGTCGCTGTGCGGCTTGCCGGTCTCCTCGTGCACGACGTTGGCCAGCTGGGCGATCCGGCGGGTGATCACGCCCTTCCACTGGTCGAGGCGCTCGGCCCTCTCGTCGTACGACAGGGAGGACCACCAGGCAGCGGCCTCGCGCGCCCGCGCCACGCTGGCGTCGACCTCCTCGGCGGTGTGCACCGGGTGCGTGCCTACGACGTCGCCGGTGCGCGGGTTGAGCGAGTCGAAGGTCTCCCGGGTCGCGGCCTGGTCCGGCCGGATGCTGTCGGTCGTGATGTCGCTGGTGGCTTCGGTCGTCATCGGGCACTCCTGATCAGGTCGGTCGCCTTCTCGGCGATCATCACGGTGGGGGCGTTGGTGTTGCCCCGGGGTACGACGGGCATCACCGAGGCGTCCACGACCCGGAGGCCGTCGACGCCACGGACGCGCAGCTCGGCGTCGACGACGGCGTCCTCGCCCGAGCCCATCGCGCAGGTCGAGACCGGGTGGTAGAGCGTCTGCGACCAGTTGCGCAGGTGCTCGAGCAGGTCGTCGTCGCTCGGGTTCTCCGGCAGCTGCCACGGCCGCACGAGGTGCCGGGCGAGCGGACCCTGCCCGCAGATCTCCCAGAGCCGCTTCATGCCGGCGAGCATCGCGTCGAGGTCGGCGCCGTCGTCGTAGTACGCCGCGTCGATCTCCGGGTGCCAGGCCGGGTCCGCCGACCGCAGGCGCAGCGAGCCGCGGCTGCGGACGCCGACGAGCGTCGGGGCGGCGGTGAACATCCGCTCGACCGGCTCGTGGAGCCCGTTGTCGTAGAAGCCGGCGGGCGCCACGTGGTACTGGATGTCGGGCGCCGGAAGGTCGTCGCGCGTGCGCAGGAACCCGCCTCCCTCGCCCACGTTGGAGCTCAGCGGTCCGCCACCGCTCACCTTCCAGCGCAGCAGGTTCTTGACGTTGTTGTACTCCGCGAGATCGGTCGTGCCGCGGGTGTACCAGACCATCGGGATGACCGGGTGGTCCTGGAGGTTGAGGCCGACGCCGGCGACGTCCGCCACGACGTCGATCCCGTGCTCGCGGAGGTGGGCGGCCGGGCCGACGCCCGAGACCATCAGCAGCTGCGGGCTGTTCACCGCGCCGCCGCAGAGGAGGACCTCGCGCCCGGCGGAGGCGGTGTGCTCGCTGCCGTGCTTCCGGTAGGCCACGCCTGTCGCGCGGTCGCCGTCGAAGAGGATCCGGGTCGCGAACGCGTCGGTCTCGACGTCGAGGTTGGGCCGCTCGCGCGCGGGCTTGAGGTAGGCCTCGTTGACCGACCACCGACGACCCTTGTTGCAGGTGACCTGGTAGCGACCGGCACCCTCCTGCTCGGCGCCGTTGAAGTCGTCGGTCGGCTTCAGCCCGGCGCTCACCGCGCTCTCGATCCACAGGTCGGTGAGCTCGTGGGTGTAGCGCCGGTCCTCGACGTGGAGCGGTCCCTCCTGGCCGTGGTAGGGCCCGCCGAGGCGGGTGTTGCCCTCGGCCCGGATGAAGTACGGCAGCACGTCGTCGTAGCCCCAGCCCGTGGCGCCGTACTCGTCGCGCCACGCGTCGTAGTCGGCGGCGTGACCGCGGATGTAGATCATCGCGTTCATCGACGAGCAGCCGCCGAGGGCCTTCATCCGCGGCCAGTAGGCCCGCCGGCTGTGCAGCTGCTTCTGCTCGGTGGTCGTGTAGTTCCAGTCCCACTTGGTCTTGAACAGGGCCGGGAACGCCGCGGGGATGGAGATCTCGTCGGCCTCGGCCTCCGGTCCGGCCTCCAGCAGCAGGACGCGTACGCCGGGATCCTCGGTCAGCCGCGCGGCCAGCACCGCACCGGCACTGCCGGCCCCCACGATCACGTAGTCGTGCCCGCCAGGGCTGCTGGCTGCCTGCGTCATGGGGCCTCCGTGTGCTCGATGTCACCCTTGGGTACCCGCCGAACCTATACCCGCCCACAGCCGACGGGGCCGGGTGTTCTTTCCGGTCCAAACGCGCGAGGATCGGCTCACCTGTGAGAGAGGGAGACACGTGCCTGTTCCGATGGACCCGACGTCAGCGGCATTCCTGTTCGCCGAGAACCGACAGATGCCGATGCACGTGGGTGGACTCCAGCTGTTCGAGAAGCCGGAGGGCGCGGGACGCGACTACGCGCGGACGATCTACGAGCAGATGTCCGACCCCGGCGAGATGTCGCCGCTGTTCCTCAAGCGCCCGACGCGAGGCATCACGACGGGCGGGCAGTGGGCCTGGACGCAGGACGACAACTTCGACCTCGAGTACCACTTCCGGCACAGTGCGCTGCCCAAGCCCGGCCGGGTCCGGGAGCTCCTCGACCTGTGCTCACGCCTGCACAGCACCCGCCTCGCCCGGGAGCGGCCGCTCTGGGAGGCCCACCTGATCGAGGGCATGCGCGACGGGCGCGTGGCGCTGTACACGAAGATGCACCACTCGCTCGTCGACGGCATCTCGGCGATGCGGCTGCTGCAGAGCGTGATGACCACCGACCCCGACAAGCGCGACATGCCGGCGATGTGGGCGGCCCGTCCGAGCCGGAAGACCGAGAAGGCGCGTGACGAGGCGGAGCGGAGCCTGTCCGCCGTACCCCTCAGTGCGATGCGTACGGCGCTCGGGATCACCGCCGACGCCGCCGGCCTGCCCTCCGCCCTGGTCAAGACGCTCAAGCACGGGCTGAAGAACGAGACCTCGGCCCTCTCGCTCTACGCGCCCCGCACCATGTTCAACACCACCATCACCGGGTCGCGCCGCTTCGCCGCGCAGGACTGGCCGATCGAGCGCCTGCGGGCCGTGGGCAAGGCCAGCGGCACCACCCTCAACGACGTCGTGCTGGCGATGTGCTCCGGCGCGATCCGCAGCTACCTGCTCGAGCACGACGCGCTCCCGGAGTCCGGGCTGGTCTCGATGGTCCCGGTCGGGCTGAACGCCAAGCAGTCCCAGTCCGCCTCGGGCGAGGGCGGCAACGCCGTCGGTGCGGTGATGGTCAAGCTCGGCACCGAGCTGCACGACCCCGCCGACCGGCTCGCCTCGATCCATGCGTCGATGAAGACCGGCAAGGAGGCGCTCGGCTCGATGTCTCCGCTGCAGATCATGGCGATGAGCGCCCTGGGGATGGCCCCGTCCATCGTGACGCCGATGCTCCGCATGCAGGGCATCATCCGGCCGCCGTTCAACCTGATCATCAGCAACGTGCCCGGGCCGCGGTCGGTGCAGTACCTCAACGGCGCCCGGATGACGGGCACCTACCCGTTGTCGATCCCGATCAACGGCATGGCCCTGAACATCACCTGCAACAGCTACGCCGCCGACATGGGCTTCGGCCTGACCGGCTGCCGCCGCAGCGTCCCCCACCTCCAGCGCCTGCTCACCCACCTCGACGACGAGCTCGGCGCCCTCGAGAAGGCCACCGGCACCAGCTGACCCCGCCGGCGAGCGGGCACTCGATGCACGCCGTACGACGCCGAGCGGGCACTCGATGCACGCCGTACGACGCCGAGCGGGCACTCGATGCACGCCGGGCGTCAGCCTGAACTGGTCTCGGTGGAGGGAGATCGAGATGGCCAGACGGCACGGAGACCGAGGCAGACGACGGCGGCCATGCCGAGGTCGTCGAGGTCGTCTTCGATCCCTCCCGGCTCACCTACCGGGGACTGCTCGAGGTGTTCTTCCAGGTGCATCGACCCGACCTCGACGAAGACACCGTCAGTTCCCTGTACCGCTCCGAGATCTTCTGCACCGGCCCGGAGCAGAGGGCGGTGGCTGAGGAGATGATCCGCGACGTCGATGCGTCGGGTCACTGGCCCGGCCGGACGGTGACCAGGATCAGCGAGGCCGGCGTCTTCTGGGCGATGGGACCGGAGGACCAGGACTACCTGCTGCGCTTCCCACGTGACTGCACGCCGCCGTTCCCGAGCCAGCGCGTACATCGAGTGCCCGGTCAGCACTCCTGAGCGTGCATGCAGTGCCCGCTCGGCGGTCCCGGGCGTGCATCCAGTGCCCGGTCGGCGGATGGGGGTCAGGCGGCGGAGGCCACGACCTCGCCGGTGGCGTCGGGGGTCTCGAGGGTCGCCAGGGCGAGCTCCTCGACGGCGACCTGGTCGCTGACCTCGCGGAGTACGCCGGACAGCGGCACGTCGAGGGCCTCGCAGAGCGCGGAGAGCAGCTCGGAGGACGCCTCCTTCTGGCCCCGCTCGATCTCGGAGATGTAGCCCAGGCTCACCCGGGCGGACGAGGAGAGCTCGCGCAGCGTCATTCCCTGACGCATCCGCTCGGCACGCAGCACGTCACCGAGCGATGCGCGGAACAACAAGGTTCCCTGACCCATGTCGTGCTCCTTCTCCGGTGTGTGCAGCACAACGCTACCCAACGAGTGGTTCTTCCCGACGTCAGCCCTCGATGTCGTCGTCGAGTCCCTGCTCGATCGCGTAGCGCACCAGCTGCACCCGGTTGTGCAGCTGCAGCTTGCGCAACGTGTTCTGGACGTGGTTCTGCACGGTCCGGTGGGAGAGCACGAGCCGGTCGGCGATCTGCTTGTAGGACAACCCCTTCGCGACCAGCCGGAGCACCTCGGTCTCCCGCTCGGTCAGCCGCGGGGCGCCGTCCTTGGACTCGGCGGGTGCGTCGGAGAGGCGGCGGTACTCCCCCAGGACGAGCCCGGCCAGGCCGGGGGTGAAGACGGTGTCGCCGAGCGCGACGCGGCGTACGGCATCGAGGAGCTCGGCGCGGGACGCCGACTTCACCAGGTAGCCCGTCGCGCCTGCCTTCACCGCCTCGAGCACGTCCTGCTGCTCGCCGCTGGCGGAGAGGATCAGCACCCGGACCGCCGGGTTCTGACGGACCACCTCGGCGGTCACCGCGACGCCGTTGGGCTCGGGGATCTGCAGGTCCAGCACGAGTACGTCGGGCCGGGCCGCCGGGAACCGGGTGATCGCCTCGGTGCCGTCCGCTGCCGTGGCCACGACCCGCATGCCCGCCTCGGTGAGGTCGCGGGCGACGCCCTCGCGCCACATCGGGTGGTCGTCGACCACCATCACGCGCAGCTGCTGCTCCCGCTTCCGGGGCACCGTCCGAGGTCACGCGCCGAACCCTAGCCGCCGGGCCGGCGGTAGCGGCCGCGTCGGTGCTCGAGCGGGTGCTCGTCCTCACCGAGCACGACGTCGACGATCCGGGCCACCACGAGCTCGGACCAGCCGACGCCCTCCACGGACTCGACCTCGACGTCGACCCAGGCCGAGGCGGTCACCAGCCGCGGCCCGTGGTCGGTCTGCTCCCAGTCGCCCATCCGGAACGGACCGCCGGGCGAGGGCATCAGGCCGGCGAACGCCTCGGCGAGGTCGCGGTGCTCCCACCCGAGCAGGTGCACGACCGCCCGGCCGGTCTCCTCGAGCACGTCGCGCAGGTCGGAGTCGGGGTCGACCAGGCCCGAGCACGCGGCCGGGCTCGCCGCCGGCCACCATGATCGACGAGACGGTCAGGCCCGCGCGGCGTTCCGACCCGCTCGTCCACAGCGTCACCGTGCCGCCGAGCCGGCCCCGGAAGCGACGGACGGGGTCGCCCTCGGGGTCGAGGAAGGGGTGGTCGGAGTGGATGGTCATCGCGGCACCCCCAGCTCCCACTCGGTGCCCTGACCGGCGCCGGACCGCACCGTCGCCGTACCGCCGAGGTCGCGCATCCTCCCGACGATCGACTGGTGCACGCCCAGCCGGCCCTCCGCGGCCGACTCCTCGAGCCGGCCCGTCGGGGATGCCCGGCCCGTCGTCGCGGACGGAGACCACCCAGCCCGTCGTCGACCTCCTCGAGCAGCACCCAGGCCTCGGCCTCGCGGCCGACGTGGTGGCGCACGTTGCTCAGGCAGGACTCGACGGCGGCCACCACCTCGTGCGCGCGCTCGGCCGGCAGGAGCGCCGGCGTGCCGGGCAGCGCCACGTGCACCTGCGGGCTCTGGAGCTGGGCGAGCAGCTGCACGAGGTCCTGGTCGCCCAGGACCGCGACCGTCTCGCGGGAGTCCTGCTGCACGAGGCCGCGCAGCCGCACCTCCTGCTCGCCCGCCAGCCGGCCGAGCTCGCGACCGTCGGGCCCGAGCTCGGGAGCTCGGCGCTGCACCAGCGCCAGCACCTGGAGGACACCGTCGTGCACCACCCGGGCCAGCCGCTGTCGCTCGTGGGCGGCCGCGGCCGCCCGCTCGGCGCGGTCGCGCTGCGCCGCCATCTGCTGCAGCAGCCCGGAGAGGAAGCCGACGATGGCGCCCCCGAGGACCAGCAGGAAGATGTTGCCGTAGACCTTCTGCGTGACGTCGTCGCGGATGGCGAGGTCGGCGACCGAGACCGCCACCGCGGCCGCCAGCCCGCCGACCCAGCGCCACAGGATCGCCCAGGAGAGCACGGCGCCCATCACCCAGAAGCCGGGCAGCGTCGCGTTGAACCCCTCCCCCTTCACGTACGGCGAGAGGGCGATCGCCACGACCGCGACGGCGAGGTCGGCCACCAGCAACGCGGGCGTACGACGAGCCGGTGCCGCGAACGCCCAGACGGCGAAGGCGGTCCACCCGGCGAGCCCGGCCATCACGACCCACCCGACGCCCGGGTGCTCGTAGCCGTCCTGAGCGCACCGCGTAGATGACGACCGTGTTCAGCAGCACGACGAACCGGAGCACGCCGAGGGCACGGAACATCGTGTCCTGGACGGGGCCGTGCGGCTCGACGCCGGCCCGCGGCTCCGGGGCGGTCGCCGCCGAGGTCATCGGCTCAGGAGGCCTTCGCGTCGGGACCCGGCGAGGCCTCGCCGGTCCCGGTGACCTTCTCGGCCTTCTTCTGCTCGGCGGCCTTCTTGGCCTCCTCCTTGGCCACGGAGGCGTAGCTGTCGACGTACTCCTGGCCGGACAGCCGCATGATCTCGTACATGATCTCGTCGGTGATCGACCGCAGGATGTAGCGGTCGTTCTCGAGACCCTCGTAGCGCGAGAAGTCGAGCGGCTTGCCGAAGCGCACCATCGGCCGGGTGAAGCTGCCGAACCGCTTGCCGGGCGGGGCCACCACGTCGGTGCCGACGACCGCGACCGGGATCACCGGGACACCGGTCTCGAGCGCCAGCCGGGCGACGCCCGTCTTCCCCCGGTAGAGGCGTCCGTCGTGGGAGCGGGTGCCCTCCGGGTAGATCCCGAACAGCTCACCCTCGTCGAGCACCCGCTTGGCGGCCGAGAGCGCCCCCTCGGCGGCGGAGGCGCCCGAACGGTCGATCGGCACCTGCCCGGCGCCGGAGAAGAACCGCTTCTGGAACCAGCCCTTGATGCCGGGGGTGTTGAAGTACTCCGCCTTGGCCACGAACGTGACGCGTCGGGCGAGGGTGAGGGGCATGAACAGCCAGTCGGCGTACGAGAGGTGGTTGCTGGCCAGGATGGCGGCACCCTCCTCCGGGATGTTCTCCGCACCCGAGACCCTGGGGCGGAAGACGACCCGCAGGAGGGGACCGAGGGCGATCCACTTCAGGAACCAGTAGAACAACGGGCGCACCTCCCTCTCATGCCGCTCGTGCCTCTCACGGACGAACCATAGTCTGGCCCGACCCGGGAACGCGTGACACCATTGCCGCGCCCCTCCGAGACAGTCGCCAGGAGATCTTCCGTGCCCGTTCACCCGCTCGCCGAACCCTTCGTCGCCGACGGGGACACGGAGTCCCCCCGCGGCCGGGTCGGCATCCTGCTCAGCCACGGCTTCACCGGCTCGCCGGCGTCGATGAAGCCCTGGGCGGAGCACCTCGCCTCGCACGGGTACGCCGTGTCGCTGCCCCGGCTCCCCGGCCACGGCACCACCTGGCAGGAGATGAACAAGACCACCTGGGACGACTGGTACGGCGAGATCCAGCGCGCCTTCGAGGCCCTGTCCAACCAGGTCGACACCGTCGTCGTCTGCGGGCTGTCGATGGGCGGAGCGCTGGCGATGCGCCTCGCGGCGGACCACCCCGACCGGGTCGCCGGGCTGGTGCTCGTCAACCCCGCGGTGACGACCGAGCGCAAGGACGTCAAGCTGCTCCCGGTGCTCAAGCACGTGATCCCGTCGATGCCCGGCATCGCCAACGACATCAAGAAGCCCGGCGTCCAGGAGCACGGCTACACCAAGACCCCGCTGCGTGCGGCCGACTCGATGTTCCGGGCCTACAAGGTCCTGCACACCGACCTCGGCCGCATCACCTGCCCGATCCTGCTGTTCCGCTCGACCGAGGACCACGTGGTCGACCCCTCGAGCGGCCGCGCGATCCAGTCGTCGGTGGCCTCCACCGACGTGCGCGAGGAGCTGCTCGAGGACAGCTACCACGTGGCCACGCTGGACAACGACGCGCAGCAGATCTTCGACGGCTCGCTGGCGTTCGTCGAGCGCGTCGCCGGCCACACGTCCGGAGCACCAGGCGGGAGCCGGACCGAGCCGTGACCAGCGACCGGCCCCCCGACCCCGACGACGAGCCCACGGGTGTCTCGGCCGACGACGCCGCGTGGCGCTCGATCATCGACAACTACGGCGACCGCCCCGAGATCACCGAGGACGAACCACCGCCCGAGCTCCCTGCCGCACCGCGCGACGCGTTCCCGCCTGACGAGCCCGAGGAAGAGCCCGTCGAGGTCGAGCCGGAGGACCACTTCGTGCCGCCCCCGCCTCCCCCGCTGCCGCGGCCGGAGCCGCGGCGGCTGCTGGCCTGGGTGGGACTGTTCGGGGTGCCGACCTTCGTCCTGCTGGCCCTGGTGACCCGCATCGACCTGCCGTCGTGGCTGGGTCTGATACTCATGGTCTGGTTCGTCGGCGGGTTCGTCTACCTGGTCGCCTCGATGCGACCGAGCACCGGCGACGACTACGACGACGGGGCCGTCCTGTAGCCAGGCAAGCCGGCCGCCCGGACCACGACCACACGGAGGGCAGCACGTGACGCACAGCGAGATCGTCGAGATCCGGGGACACCTGATCGACACGGCGTCCCTGTCGAAGGTGCTCAACGACATCGGCGAGTACGGCGGCGACTACGTCGTCGAGCGGTTCGACATCGGGCACGGGTCCGCCGACCCGTCGTACGCCCGCATCCGGGTGTCGGCCGACGACGAGGAGACCCTCCAGCGGACCCTGATGCGCCTGCAGATCCACGGCGTCAACCAGGTCGACCCGGGCGAGGCCGAGGTCCGCGCCGCCGAGCTGGACGGGGTCTTCCCGGACGGCTTCTACTCCAGCACCAACCTGGAGACCCAGGTGCGTCTCGACGGTCACTGGATCACGGTGCAGAACCCCGAGATGGACTGCGGCCTGATCGTCGACGGCACCGACCCGGACCGGACGGTCCGCACGCTCCCGATGGCCGACGTGCTCGCGGGCATGCAGGTCGTCTGCGGCGCCTCGGGCATCAAGGTGACGCCGCCGGTGGCGACCAAGGCCGAGGGCTCGTTCGGCTTCATGGAGTCCGAGGTGTCGAGCGAGAAGCCGCAGGCCGTGCTCGTCCGACAGGTCGCCGACGGCATGCGCGAGGCCAAGCAGGCCGGCAAGAAGGTGCTGTGGGTCGGCGGTCCCGGCGTCGTCCACACGGGCGCGGCGCCGGCCATGGTCGCGCTGGTCGAGGCGGGGTACGTCGACGTGCTCTTCGCCGGCAACGCCCTGGCCACCCACGACATCGAGTCGGCGCTCTACGGCACCTCGCTCGGCATCGACCTGGCGCGCGGCCAGGGGGTCGAGCACGGTCACGAGCACCACATCCGCGCGATCAACACGATCCGCAAGGCCGGCTCGATCCGGGCCGCCGTCGAGCAGGGCGTGCTGACGAGCGGGATCATGCACGCGCTGGTCACCCACGACAAGCAGTTCGTGCTGGTCGGGTCGGTGCGCGACGACGGGCCGCTGCCCGACGTCCACACCGACGTCATCGACGGTCAGCGGGCGATGCGCGCCCAGCTCGCGGATGCCGGGTTCTGCCTGATGGTCGCGACGATGCTGCACTCCGTCGCGACCGGCAACATCCTGCCGGCCTCGGTGCCCCTCGTCTGCGTCGACATCAACCCGGCGACCGTCACCAAGCTCGCCGACCGCGGCTCCTCGCAGGCCCGCGGCATCGTCACCGACGTCGGGCTCTTCCTCGAACAACTCGCGATGGAGCTCGCCCCCACCTACCGACGCGTCTGATCCGTCCCGCGGTCCTCGCCAGGTCGGCCACCCCCACCACTCCGGCCAGCGGGCCGAGCTCGGCGCCCACGAGGTCGGGGAGGTCACGGAAGCCGGCCCCGACCAGGCTCTCGGCCATGGCCGCACGGGCGGGCTCGAGGAGCAGGTCGCCGGCCGCGGAGACACCACCGCCCACGACCACGACCTCCGGGTCGAAGGCCGCCACCAGGTTGGCCGCGCCGACCCCCAGCCAGTGCGCCACCTGCTGGTACGCCGCGCCGGCCACCACGTCACCCTCGTAGGCGGCGACCGTGAGAGCCGGACCACTGAGCTCGGAGCCGGCGTCCGCCGCGGCACGGGCCAGCGCCCGGCCGGAGCAGTACTGCTCCCAGCAGCCCCGTCGCCCGCACTGGCAGGCCCGTCCGTCCGGGACCACCTGCATGTGCCCGAACTCGCCCGCCATCCCGTTGGCCCCGCGGTGCAGCAACCCGCGGAGCATCAGCCCGCCGCCGATGCCGGTGCCGAGCGTGATCATCACGGCGTCGAGGACGTTGCGGGCCGCCCCGAAGCGTCCCTCCGCCCAGAGGGCGGCGGTGGCGTCGTTGTCGATCAGCACGTCGCCCTGGATCCGCCCGGCCAGGCGCTGGTTGAGCCGCTTCGACAGGGGCTCGTCGCGCCAGGGCAGGTGGGGTGCGAACCGCACCCGCTGGGCGTCGCGGTCGACGAACCCGGCGGCTGCCACCCCGACCGGACAGCGCCCGTAGACCGAGAGCAGTCGGCCCGTGACGTCGACCAGGGCCTCCTCGACCTCCGCGGCGGTGGCACGGTCAGGGCCCGGTCCCTGGCCCGGCGTGGCGGTCGCCTCGGTGTCCAGGACGCGCCCGGTGCCGTCGACGACCGCGGCCAGGACCTTGGTGCCCCCGATGTCGACGCCGATCGAGAGGATCACGACGTCGCCCCGTTCATCGGCGTCTCGCCAGGTCGGCGACGCCGATCATGCCGGCGTTGCCGAGCATCGCCCGGCGCACCTCGAGCATCGGCCGGTGACCCCGTCCCGTCACGTGCCGCTCGAAGCTCTCGCGGATCGGCCCGAGGAGCAGGTCCCCGGCCTCGCTCACGCCGCCGCCGATGACGACGACGTTCGGGTCGAGCACCGCGGTCAGGGTGGCGACACCCTGCCCGATCCACTCACCGAGCTCGGCCAGCCGGTCGACGGCGAAGGCGTCGCCCTCGCGCGCCGCTGCGGTCACCAGCGGACCGGTGATCCGGGTCGGGTCGCCTCCTGCTCGTGCGACCAGGTCCTTGGCCAGCTCGGGGTGGGTGCCGGCGAGCTCGCGGGACACCCGCACGAGCGCGGTCCCCGAGCCGTAGGACTCCAGGCACCCGAGGTTGCCGCAGCCGCACCTGACCCCGCCGGGGACCATCGTGATGTGGCCGACCTCGCCGCCCATGCCGAAGCCGCCGCGCACGAGCTCGCCGTCGATGACGATGCCGCCACCCACACCGGTGCCGATGGTCAGCATCAGCAGGTCCTCGACGTCCTCGCCCGCACCGAAGGTGAACTCGCCCCACGCGGCCGCGTTGGCGTCGTTCTCCACCACGACCGGCAGGTCGACCTCGTCCTCGAGGAGCCGCTTGAGGGGCTCGTCGCGCCAGGCGAGGTTGGGGGCGAAGACCACCATCGCCCGCGCCTTGTCGACGAACCCGGCCGCCGAGACGCCGACCGCCTCGACCGGCTCGGAGGCCGCGACCTTGCGCACCAGCTCGCCGATCGTCCGCACGATCTCGGCGGGGTCCTTGGCCGGCGACTCGGTCCGCTCGTGCACCACGACGTTGCCGCGCTCGTCGACGAGGCCTGCGGCGATCTTGGTGCCGCCGACGTCCACACCGATCGTGTAGCTCACTGCTCGTCGTCCCAGTCGGCGTCGTCGTCGAGGTCGATCTTCTCCACCGGTGACCGGTTGCCGCGTCCCTCCACGTTCGTGGCCAGCAGTCCGGCGGCAGCGTGCATCAGCGAGCTGGCGGCCACGGAGAGGTGCGCGCGCACCTCCGGGCTGGTGTCCCGCACGACGTGGATCACCTGGCAGACGGGGCAGTAGCGGCAGTCCTCGCTGCCGGTCGCGATGTGCTCGTTGACGTCGCGCACCGCGTGGGCGAACGTGCTGGCGGCCCCGGCCGCCGACCCGGCGTAGTCGGTGCCCTGCTCCCGCGCCCACTCCGAGAGCGCGCCGAGCAGCTTGGCCGCCTCCTCGCCCACGCTGCCCACGGGCTCGTGCGGCGGCCCCTCGGGGGGTCCTTCTGCGTCGCTCACGGCTCTTCCTCCTGCTCGAACCGGAACCGTACCTGCAGGGCGCCGTCCTCGACGCGGGCGGCGGACACGGTGTGGCGGCTGAGCGCGGCCGGGAGGGACAGCAGCCGACGGTAGGAGCCCACGGTGACGACGAGGTCGTCGCCGTGCCGGGCCAGGTCGACGTCCTGCCGCTGGGCGAACGGGAGCGCGATCCGCAGCACCGCGCCGGTGCTGGTGCGGGTGATCGTCAGGGGTCCCTCGCCGCCCTCGGGGAGCGCGAGCGGGTCGTCCCCGTCGTACGCCGCCTCGGCGAAGCCTGCGAGGGCAGCGACCCCCATCGGCTCGTCGGCGCGGTAGCCGGACTGCCAGATCGGGAGGTCGGCGAAGGACTGACGCACCTCGGTGAGCACGGCCTGCTGGGCCGTGACCCACCCCTGGCGCCACTCGTCGCCCCCACCCTGCGGGAACACCCGGTTGGCGATGACGCCGTCGACGCGGTAGCCGTACAGCGACAGGGTCGTCAGGGAGCGACGCGCCTCGGCGACGACCACCGTCTCCGGGGTGAGCACCAGCCGCACGGTGGCGTCCTTCTCGGTGAGGATCTGCTGGACCTGCTCGAGGTCGGCGTGCAGGCGCTCGACGGCCTCGAACACGGAGTCCTCCGGCATCGGCACGCCGGCCGCGCGGCTGAGCACGGGTCGCAGCGCCCGCACCACCCGGCGCTGCACGCCGAAGACCCGGGTCATGTACCAGCCCAGGGCCTCGGGCAGGGCGAGCAGCCGCAACGTCTCGGCCGTGGGGGCGCAGTCGACGATGACCACGTCCCACTCGCCGCTCATCACGTGGTTGCGCAGCTCGAGCAGGGCGAGCACCTCCTCGGCGCCCGGGATGACGGTGAGCTCCTCCGCCGTGATCGGGTCGACGCCGGCGGCGTCGAGCACCGACATCAGGTAGCCCTGGATCTCCCCCCACGACCGTTCGAACCGTCGCTGCGCATCGACCTGGTGCACCCACAGGTCGGGCTCGACCTCGGTCGGCTCGGTGCCGACGGGCTCACCGAACGCGTCCCCCAGGGAGTGCGCCGCGTCCGTGGAGAGGACCAGCGTGCGGTGCCCGGCGCGCGCCGCCATCGCAGCGGTGCCGGCGGCGCTGGTGGTCTTGCCGACACCGCCCTTGCCGGTGAACAGGATGATGCGAACGGTCACGGCAGCAGCTCCGGGCGCGCGTCAGCGCAGCGACTCGACGCGCTTCTTCAGGCCCTTCAGAGCGGTGTCGATGATGACCTTCTCGGCCTTGCGCCGCAGCATGCCGATCATCGGGATGCTGAGGTCGACCGAGAGCCGGTAGGTCACCTCCGTGCCGTCCCCCGCGGGACGCAGCACGTAGGCACCCTCCATCGCCTTGAGCATCTTGCCCTCGACGAGCTCCCAGGTGACCGACGAGTCGCCCTTCCAGTCGTAGGACAGGGTGTAGGAGTCCTTGATCGGGGTCGCCTCGAGCTCGAAGTGCACCCGGTCGGCCCGACCGTCGGTGCCACCGTCCACGACCTCCGCCTGCTTCATCCCCTGCGCCCACTCGGGGTAGGCGGGGAAGTCGGCGATCACGGCCATCACCTCGGCCGGAGGGGCGTCGATGACGATGCTGGACGTGGTCTGCTCGGCCATGTGGTCTTGTCCTGTCGTCGGGGCATCCAAGGCTAGCCCACGGGGTCCGGCCCGGATCATCCTCCCGGCGGCGGCGCGGAGCCGCACCGGCGAGTAACGTGCGAGTGCAGTTCCGGCCCTACATCTCCCCCGAGGTACAGCGTGCGCGAGTACTCCACCGCCCTCCAGGTCAGCGTCCCGGCCACGGGCAACCTCACCGACGACGTCGTGACCAACGGCACCGAGCATCCCGACGCGGTCGTGTTCTCCCGCCGGGCCGAGGGTGGCTGGGCCGACGTGAGCGCCTCGGAGTTCCTCGAGGAGGCGCAGGCGGTCGCCAAGGGCCTGATCGCGGCCGGGATCGAGCACGGCGACCGGATCGCGCTGATCTCCCGCACCCGCTACGAGTGGACCCTGCTCGACTACGCCATCTGGTTCGCCGGGGCCGCGACGGTGCCGATCTACGAGACCTCGAGCGCCGAGCAGATCGAGTGGATCCTCGACGACTCCGGCGCCCGGGCCGCGTTCGTGGAGACCCCGGAGCACGGCTCCCGGGTCAAGGAGGTGCGCGACGGGCTGGCCGAGCTCCACCACGTCTGGTCCATCGCGGGCAACGGGATCGGCGTGCTGATGACGCTGGGCCACGACGTCAGTGACGAGCAGCTCGAGGAGCGCCGTACGTCGGTGGGGCCGGAGGACCTCGCCACCCTGATCTACACCTCGGGCACCACCGGCCGGCCCAAGGGCTGCATGCTCACCCACGGCAACTTCATGTTCGAGCTCACCGTCGCCATCGAGGAGCTCGACGCCCTCTTCGACCCCTCCGACGAGTCGGACGACGGCGCCTCGACGTTGCTGTTCCTGCCGCTCGCGCACGTGTTCGCCCGGATCATCCAGGTGGGCTGCGTCAAGGCGCGGGTGCGGATGGGCCACTCGTCCGACATCAAGAACCTGCTCGACGACTTCGCGGGCTTCCGGCCGACGTTCATCCTGGCGGTGCCCCGCGTCTTCGAGAAGGTGTTCAACACCGCCTCCCAACGTGCCGTCGCCGACGGTCGCGGGAAGATCTTCGACCGGGCCGCCGACGTGGCGATCGCCTGGTCCCGCGCCCTGGAGACCGGTCGCCCGAGCATCGCGCTGCGAGCCCAGCACCGGGTCTTCGACCGGCTGGTGTACGCCAGGCTCCGCGCCGCTCTCGGCGGCCGCTGCGCGTACGCCGTGTCCGGCGGCGCCCCGCTCGGCGAGCGGCTCGGCCACTTCTACCGGGGCATCGGCGTCAACGTGCTCGAGGGGTACGGCCTCACCGAGACGACCGCCGCACTCACCGCCAACCTGCCCGACGCCCAGAAGGTCGGCACGGTCGGGCGACCGCTGCAGGGCACCAGCGTCCGGGTGGCCGACGACGGCGAGCTGCTGTTCCGGGGCGGCCAGGTGTTCGCCGGCTACTGGCACAACGACGAGGCGACGGCCGAGACCAAGGACGCCCACGGCTGGTTCCACACCGGCGACGTGGGCGAGATCGACGACGAGGGCTTCGTCCGGATCACCGGTCGGAAGAAGGAGATCCTGGTCACCGCCGGCGGCAAGAACGTGGCGCCCGCCGCGCTCGAGGACCGGTTGCGGGCCCACCACCTCGTCGACCAGTGCGTCGTCGTCGGCGACGGCCAGCCGTTCATCGCGGCCCTGGTCACGATCGACCTCGAGACCCTGCCCGCGTGGGCCGAGCAGCACGGCACCTCGGGTGACGTCGCCGACCTGGTCGACGACCCCGGTCTGCGCGCCGAGATCGAGAAGGCGGTCGAGGAGGCGAACAAGGCCGTCTCGAAGGCCGAGTCGATCCGGCGGTTCGCGATCGTGCCCGCCGCGTGGACCGAGGAGGGCGGTCAGCTGACCCCGAGCCTGAAGCTGAAGCGCAGCGTGGTGCTGCGCGAGCACCGGGACGACGTGGACGCGCTCTACCTACGCTAGTCGGGCAATTAGCCCAATTTCGGGACGAGTCTCGTATTTCACGTACAAAACGGACTCATCTGCGGCACGCTGTGTCTTGCCGTGAAACTCCAGTCGTCTCGCGGTGCCATCGGGAGTCGTGGTCCGCAATCCACGCGCTCCACGGACAAGCAAAGGGCAACCGTTCATGGACCGCAGGAAAGCACTGCTCCTCGTCGCAGCCGTCATCGCCGCAGTCGGGACACTGTTGGTGTTCCTGTACGTCCGCGGAGCCGACACCCGCGCAGACCAGCGGTACGACGCCGTCCAGGTCCTCCGCGTGGTCAAGCCGATCGCCGCGGGTGAGACCGTCGAGGCCGCGCAGTCGGCCGGCAAGATCGAGTCCGGCTCGGTCTCCAAGAAGGACCTCCTCCCCGACGCGCTCACCGGCACCGAGCCGATCGCCGGCAAGGTGGCGACCAGCAACATGTTCCCGGGCGAGCAGCTGATCTCCTCGAAGTTCGGTGCGACCGGCTCCTCCACGAGCGGGCTGGCCATCCCCAAGGGCAAGATCGCGATCTCCATCAACCTCTCCGACCCCTCGCGGGTCGCGGGCTTCGTGAATCCCGGCGACAAGGTCGCGATCTTCCTGACCTCGGGCTCCAGCTCGCGGCTGCTGCTCCCCAGCGTCACCGTGATCGGCGCCGGGACCACGACGGTCACGACGACGACCACCACCGACCCGACCGGGGCCCAGAGCACCGAGCAGCTCCCCAAGACGCTGCTCACCCTGGGCATCTCACAGCCGGAGGCGGAGAAGATCCTCCTCGGCCAGAAGGTCGGTGAGCTCGCGTTCGGCCTGCTCAACGACGAGTCGCAGGTGGCCCCGTCGCAGGGCGCCAGCAACCAGAACCTGTTCCGCTGACTCGGCTCTAGTCCAAAGGACCCCGCATGCCCATCCTCGTCGAACCCGACACCACCACCGCAGGTGTGCTCACCTCGGCGCTCCCTGGCGGAGCGCAGGTCGTCGCTCGTCCTGACGAGGTGGACGGCTGGCTCACCGGTCGTGGTGAGTACGCGCTGGTGATCGGTCCGACCCTCGACATGACGTCGGCAGCGGCTCTCGCCGAGCGCGTCCGGTCCGGGCACCCCGGCACCTCGATCGTCCTGACCCGGCTCGAGCTCGAGCCCCAGGTCTACGCCCAGGCCATGCAGGCGGGCATCGGGGCCGTCGTCGCCGCCGACGACCACACCGCGCTCGGGACCGCCGTGACGCGTGCGCGCACCACCTGGGAGGCGATCCACGGCCCCAGCGCCGCCGAGGGCGAGCGGCAGGGCCAGGTCTTCATGGTCTTCTCCCCCAAGGGCGGCGTCGGCAAGACCACCATGGCCGTGAACCTCAGCGTCGCCCTCGCCAAGACCGGCGTCGACGTGTGCGTGGTCGACCTCGACCTCGCGTTCGGCGACGTGGCCATCACCATGCAGCTGATCCCCGAGCACACCATCACCGAGGCAGCGGCCTCGGAGGAGGACCTCGACTTCGCGCTGCTCCAGAAGCTGCTGACCCGGCACCAGAGCGGACTGACCATCCTGGCCGCCCCGACCCACCCCGAGGGGCGCGACCTCGTGACCGCCTCGCTGGCGCGTCGCGTGGTCCAGACGCTGCGACGGCACTTCGACTACGTGGTCATCGACACCCCTCCCGGCTTCGACGACCAGGTCCTCGGAGCCTTCGACGAGACCGACGAGTGCATCATCGTGGCGACTCTCGACGTCCCCACCATCAAGAACACCAAGGTCGCGATCGAGACCCTGGACCTCCTCAACCTGGTGCCCCACAACCGGCACCTCGTGCTCAACCGGGCCGACGAGGAGGTCGGCCTCTCGCAGGCCAACGTCGAGGAGATCCTGGGGATGAAGGTGTCCGTCGCGCTGCCCAGCTCCTCCGCGGTGGCGAGTGCCACCAACCACGGCCAGCCCATCGTCCTGTCGAAGCCCGACCACGCCGTCTCCAAGGCCATCACCGGCCTGGCGCACCAGATCGCCGGCGACAGCGTCGGCGCCAAGTCCGCCGAGCCGGCCAAGCGTGGCCTGTTCGGACGCAAGAAGTAGCGCGAGGAGAGCATCTCGATGAGCAGTCTCAGCGAACGCCTGGCGGCACTGAACCGGACGACCGGTCCGGCCGCGGGCGAGGATGCCGAGGAGGGCGGTGAGTCGCCCACCCCGAAGCGACGTGCCGACGTCCCCACCGACGCGCCGACGTCCCACGAGAACGTCCCGGCCAAGAACCGGACCTCGCTGCAGGGAACCCACGCCGGCGCCACGCCCGCCACCGCGCCGGGCACCACGCCTGCGGCCGGACAGCCCGCAGCCCGGTCGGCCCGGTCACGGCCAGACCTCTGGCCTCGGCCAGGCCGTCAGCGCCTCCGCCGGCAACCAGACCCGAGCCACGGCCACGACCGGACGCACGAGCGACTCGGCCAAGGACCGCTTCGAGGACCTGAAGGAGAGCGTGCACACCGAGCTGCTGCAGCAGCTCGGCCCTCAGCTGTACGACGCCAACCTCGAGGTCGAGGAGCTGGCCACCAGGGTCCGTGCCGTGCTGGCCGACGTGCTCGCCGCGACCAACCGGCCGCTGACCCGCGTCGACCGCGAGCGGATCACGCAGGACATCGCCGACGACATCCTCGGCTACGGCCCTCTCGAGCCCTACCTGCGCGACAACGACGTGGCCGAGGTCATGGTGAACGGGCCGTTCAGCATCTGGCTCGAGCGCAAGGGCAAGCTGACGCAGGTCGACGGCAAGTTCAAGGACGAGGCCCACCTGCGACGCACGATCGACAAGATCGTCTCCCGGATCGGCCGTCGTGTGGACGAGGCCTCGCCCATGGTCGACGCCCGCCTGCCTGACGGGAGCCGTGTCAACGCCGTGGTCCCGCCACTGGCGATCGACGGCAGCACCCTGACCATCCGGAAGTTCGCCGCCGACCCGCTGACGGTCAACCACCTGATCCAGTTCGGTTCGCTCAGCGAGCGCACGGCCGACTTCCTGGACGCCTGCGTCCGCGGCCGGCTCAACGTCGTGGTCTCGGGTGGTACCGGTGCCGGTAAGACGACGACGCTGAACGTGCTCTCGTCCTTCATCCCCTCCGACGAGCGCATCGTCACCATCGAGGACGCAGCGGAGCTCCAGCTCAAGCAGGACCACGTCGTGCGGCTGGAGTCGCGTCCCGCGAACATCGAGGGCAAGGGCGCGGTGACCATCCGCGACCTGGTCCGCAACTCACTGCGCATGCGGCCCGACCGCATCGTCGTCGGTGAGGTCCGTGACGCCTCGGCGCTGGACATGCTCCAGGCGATGAACACCGGCCACGACGGCTCGATCTGTACGGTCCACTCCAACGGCCCCCGCGACACGTGCTCGCGGCTCGAGACGCTGGTGCTGATGGCCGGCATGGACCTCCCGGTACGCGCCATCCGCGAGCAGGTCGCCTCGGCGGTCGACCTGATCGTGCACCAGTCCCGCCTCAAGGACGGCACGCGCCGGATCACGCACGTCACCGAGGTCGAGCGGATGGAGGGTGACGTCATCACGCTCCAGGACATCTTCCTGTTCGACAACTCCGCCGGCTTCGACTCCGAGGGACGGTCGCTGGGCAGCCTGAAGGCCACCGGCCTGCGGCCCAAGTTCCTGGAGAAGATGCAGCACAACAACGTCGTCGTCGACCCCAGGCTCTTCGCCACCAGCATGGACTTCCGATGACCCGTACCGTCCACCGACTCACCGCGACGGTCCTGGGCCTCTTCCTGGGACTGCTGTCGCTCGGCGCCCTGGCCGCGGCACCGGCCTCGGCCGCTGACGGGGCGGCGATCGACCACGCCCAGCCGACGAAGGGCTCGGTCCGCCTGCTCGTCTCGGTGCCCGGCGAGCGGCACCGTCGACTACGACAAGGTGTCGGTCTCGATCGCCGGGAGCCAGGTCGATGCCGACGCCGCTCCGGCCTCGGCGAGCGACGAGGTGCAGCGCACCTCGATCCTCGCGATCGACACGAGCAACAGCATGGCCGGGCGCCGCATCGTGGAGGCCAAGAAGGCCGCTCTCGCCTACCTCTCGACGGTCCCGGACAACGTCAAGGTCGGCGTGATCAGCTTCGACGACACCGTCAAGACGCTGGTGCCGCCGACGCTCGACCGCACCGCCGCCACCAAGGCAGTCAACGGGCTCACCCTCACCCTGCACACCGCGCTGTACGACGGGGTCCTCGGCGCTCTCAAGGCCGCCGGCCCCGACTCCGAGAACGCCGCCCAGCGCAAGATCCTCGTCCTGTCCGACGGCAAGGACACCACGACCACCAACCTCCCCGACGTGCTCGAGGCGATCGAGGACTCCGGCGCCACCGTCGACGTCGTCTCGCTCCAGCAGAGCGTCGACGGCAACCAGGCACTCTCGGCGATCGCGGGCGCCGGCAAGGGCAAGGTCTTCACGACGGCGAACCCGGCGGCTCTCACGGCCGCCTTCGCCAGCGAGGCCGACGCCCTCGCCCGGCAGATCGTGGTCACGGCGGACGTGCCCGGCGGCAGCGAGGCGACCAGCTCGGACGTCCAGGTGACGGTCCCGGCAGGGGCGCAGACGTTCACCGCCTCGGCGTACGTCCCGGTGCGCAGCGCCGCGGACATCGCCGCCGAGAAGGCTGTGACAGCCGCTCCGCAGCCGGTGCAGACAGGTCCCCTGGCCGTGTCCCGCACCGTGGTGATCGGGGCGGTGGCCGCCATCGGGCTGGGGCTCCTGGCAGTCGTGCTGATCCTCGCGTTCAGCGGCAACAAGCCGGCGCAGAACCTCACGCTGTCCGAGCAGATCCAGGCGTACGGCGTGATGGCCACCCCCGGGCAGACCGGTCCGCGCCGGGACGACGCTCCGCCGACCGCCATCGCCGGACAGGCCCGTCAGGCCGCCGAGAAGGCCCTGGCCGGCAACAAGGACCTCGAGGCCAGGATCGCCACCGCCCTGGAGGCAGCCGGACTCGACCTGCGTCCGGCCGAGTGGCTGCTCTTCCGGGCCGGCATCGGTGTCGTCGGCGCCCTCGTCGGCTTCCTCATCGGCACCGGCAACCTCGTGCTCGGCCTCGTGCTGTTCATCGGCTCCATCGTCGGGCCCGTCGCATCTACCTCAAGATCAAGCGCGGCCGACGCCTCAAGGCCTTCAGCTCCGGCCTGGCCGACACGCTGCAGCTGATGTCGGGCAGCCTCTCCGCCGGCCTGTCGCTGGCGCAGTCGATCGACACGATCGTCCGCGAGGGCACGGAGCCGATCTCGACCGAGTTCCGACGCGTGGTCGTCGAGACCCGCCTCGGCGTCACGCTCGAGGACTCGATGGACGGCGTGGCCGAGCGGATGCAGAGCCGCGACTTCGCCTGGGTCGTGATGGCCATCCGGATCCAGCGCGAGGTCGGCGGCAACCTGGCCGAGCTGCTGCTCACCGTCGCCGCCACGCTGCGCGAGCGCGAGTACCTGCGCCGGCACGTGCGCGCCCTGTCGGCAGAGGGCCGCCTCTCCTGCTACATCCTCGGTGGGCTGCCTCCGGGCTTCCTGCTCTACCTCGCCGTCTCGCGGCCCGACTACGTCGAGCCGATGTACACGACGCCGATCGGCTACATCCTGCTCGCGTTGATGGGTGTGCTCCTCGGCGTCGGAGTGTTCTGGATGTCCAAGGTCGCGAAGGTGGATGTGTGATGAGTCCTGTCCTGATCGTGGCGTTCGCGCTGATCTTCGTCGCGCTGCTGCTCGTCTTCGGCGCGGTCGGCGGCTTCTTCCAGGAGAAGCCGGGAGTGAACCGCTCCATCGCCGTGCTCGAGGCGCTGACGCAGGCGCCCGACGAGATGAAGGGCGAGCTCGACGCCAGCTTCAGCGACCGCGTGCTGTTCCCGCTGCTGGCACGCACGCAGAGCATGGGCAGGCGGCTCACCCCGGAGGACGCCAGCGAGCGCATCCGCGAGAAGCTCGAGCTGGCCGGGAACCCGGCGGGCTGGACCGTCGAACGCGTCATGGCCGGCAAGGTCGTCGGCTTCGCCGTCGCCCTCGTCGTGTCCCTGGTGCTCTCGCTCCTGATGGGACTCGGCTTCCTGCCGACGCTCGGATTCGTCGTGCTCGCCTCGCTGGCCGGCTACAACGCTCCGAACATGTACCTCTACCAGCAGACCTACGACCGCGCCGACAAGCTCCAGCGCGCCCTGCCGGACGCGATCGACCTGCTCGACCATCTCGGTCGAGTCGGGCCTGGGCTTCGACGCCGCGTGCGCCCAGGTGGCGCGCAACACCGACGGCCCCCTGGCCGACGAGTTCGCCCGGATGCTGCAGGAGATGCAGATCGGGCGCGGGCGCTCCGACGCACTGCGGTCCCTCGGCGACCGGACCAACCTGCCTGACCTGCGTTCGTTCGTGAGCGCCATGGTGCAGGCGGACGCGTTCGGCATCCCGGTCGGCCAGGTCCTCCGCGTCCAGTCCTCCGAGATCCGGGTCAAGCGGCGCCAGTGGGCCGAGGAAGCGGCGCAGAAGGTGCCGGTCAAGATCCTCGTCCCGCTGATCTTCTGCATCCTGCCCTGTCTCTTCATCGCCGTGCTCGGTCCGGCGGGTATCCAGATCATGGACAGCTTCTCGGGCAAACTCTGAGTTGTGACCGATGTCGAGCGGGTCGCCCTGGCGGCCCGCGTGTTCACCGTTGCCGCCCTCACCTCGCTCGCCGCCGTGGCGGGCCCGAGGTACCTCGACGGCGCGCTGCTGGTCCTCCTGACGGCCACGGTCGCCCAGCTGGTCTCGTTGACGCACCGGGTGCCCGAGTCGGTCGTGGCGGTGTGCGAGGGCGGCGTCGTGGCCCTCCTGGCCGTGCTGGCGCGTCCCGACCAGGCGACGGTCACGCCGTACCTCGTCATCCCGGCGCTGATCGCGGCCATCGACCGGGGACGGGCGGGGCTGGCCCGGGTGGTGGCCACGGAGTTCGTGGTGCTGCTCGTCGGCGGTGCGATCGTGATCCAGGAGTGGGACCGCCTGTTCGTGGCCAGTGGGTTCACCTGGCTGGCCACCGCCGTCGGGATCGGCCTGATGGGCCTCACGCTGCGGCGCGCCGTGACGACGACCGACGCGGACTCGTCCTACCGCAGCGCCGTCGGCCTGATCCGGCGTCTCGAGGCGCTGTCGGGCAAGCTCGTCGGCGGCCTGGACGCGGTGGGGATCGCCGAGCAGGTGATGGCGGAGGCCGACTCGTTCGTCGCCACGAAGAGCGCCGGCGTGTTCATCAGGAACGCCTCGGGCGTGATGGCCCCCCTCCGGTACTCCTCGGGCACCATGCCCGGCGCGATGTCGTGGGCCGAGGAGCTCTCCGAACGCTGCTGGGAGTACGGCGCGATGATGCTGCGCGAGCGTCACGTCGCCATCCCCCTGGTCGCCAACGACGAGATGATCGCGATCCTCGTCCTCGACGCGGTGCGCCCCGTCGACTCGCGCGCCGCCCTCGACCTGCGCCGACGGCTCTCGCGGCACGCCGTCCAGCTCCAGGCGGCCCTGCTGTTCGGCCGGGTGCGGGACACCGCGACCAGCGAGGAACGGCAGCGGATCGCCCGCGAGGTGCACGACGGGGTCGCCCAGGACGTCGCCTCGCTCGGCTACCTGGTCGACAACCTCGCGATCGGCGCCTCCGACCCGGAGCAGCAGGAGCGGATCGCCCAGCTGCGCCTCGAGGTGACGCGGGTGGTCACCGAGCTGCGCCACTCGATCTTCGACCTCCGGCACGAGCTGGCGGCCGGCGCCGGCCTCGGCGAGAGCCTCTCGGCGTACGCCAACCAGATCAGCGTGACCACGGCGATGGCCGTCCACGTGACCCTGGACGAGCAGGGGCCCCGGCTGCCGGCCGACGTGGAGTACGAGCTGATGCGCATCGCCCAGGAGGCGATGTCCAACGCGCGCAAGCACTCCGGCGCCGCCAACCTCTGGCTGCGCTGCACGATCCGCGCTCCCTACGCCCAGATCGAGATCGGCGACGACGGGGTCAACCCCCACGAGCCACGCAGCGACTCGCAAGGGCTCAAGATCATGCGCGAGCGGTCGAAGACCATCGGTGCCGAGCTGGTCGTCACCGAGCCCACGACCTCCGAGCCGGGCACCCGGGTCACCGTGCGCGTCGGGACCCCTGCCCGCGAGGCGACCCGTTAGCGTGCAGGTGCCATGACCACCGTCCTGCTCATCGACGACCACGAGCTGATCCGTCAGGGCCTCGCAGGCGCCTTCGCCCAGGCCGACGGGTTCGAGGTCGCGGGCCAGGCAGGTTCGGTCGCGGAGGGCATCGCGCTGGCCAGGGAGGTCGACCCCGACGTCGTGGTGACCGACGTCCGCCTGCCTGACGGCTCCGGGCTCGATGTCGTGCGCGCGCTGCGCAAGGAGAACCGGACGGTCGGCCTCGTCGTGCTCACCATGTACGCCGGCGACGAGCAGCTGTTCGCCGCCATGGACGCCGGCGCCTCGGGCTTCGTCGGCAAGGACGCGCCGACCTCGAGCGTGGTCGGTGCCGCCCGCCAGGCCGTGGTGGCGCCGCTCACCTTCACCTGCACCGGACTCGCCGAGGCGATGGTGCGCCGGATGAGCTCGGGCGGCGCGCCCCGGCTCTCCGACCGCGAGCGGCAGGTGCTCGAGCTCCTCGCGGAGGGTCTCGGCGTGAACGCGATCGCAGGTCGCCTCTACCTCAGCGAGTCGACCGCCAAGAGCCACATCGGCCGGATCTACGACAAGCTGGGCGCCGCCAACCGCGCGCAGGCCCTGGTCACCGCGATGCGGCTCGGGCTGATCTCGTCGGCGACCCCACCGCCGGCCGGCAGGACCTGAGCATTGTCGCGATCAAATCGGGCATAGTCCGAAATGACTATGGACGAAACCACCCATAAAGGTCACTTGGATCAAACCGGACGACTGATGCCCCGGTCTGTCCGGTTTTGACATACTTTCCCTCAGGAGAACCGAACATCTCGGTTCGCACGTCAAGAAAACACCGAGTTCCCGAGGGAAGGAACATCATGCTCGAGTTCATCCGCACCATCACCAGCCGCCGCGACGAGGAAGGCGCCTCCGCCGTCGAGTACGGCCTCCTGGTCGCCGGCATCGCCGCGCTCATCGTCGCCATCGTCTTCGTGTTCGGCGGGGTCATCCGTGACGCCTTCGGGAACACCTGCAAGTCCATCAAGAACGGTGGCAGCACCTCTTCGGCCGCCTGCAGCTGACGCAGACGTCGACGGGCCTCACGGAGGAGTGACCGGACCTGCACAGGTCCGGCGCTCCCGGCCCGTCGACAAACGCCCGCCGGCTCGCACGGGCCGTCGCGCGGGCGCCACAGACAACCTGCGCTACCACGGAGTGCAGGTGTGAAGGTGGCTCCTCAGCGGGCGCGCCCTGAGCATCGCGCCCGCACTACCGGGGGGTGGTGAGCCACCGACACGGGACGCGTCCGGCCCGCCGTACCGGCGGGGCCGGACGCACACCCCGTGCAACCCAATCGCAGCGTCTCGAAGGAAACATCATGACTGGATTCCTCCGCACGATCACTCGTCGCCGGGACGAGGACGGCGCCTCTGCCGTCGAGTACGGCCTCCTGGTCGCCGGCATCGCCGCACTCATCGTCGCCATCGTCTTCCTGCTCGGCGGGGTCATCAAGTCCGCCTTCTCGAAGACCTGCGGAACGGTCTCCAGCAAGGGCAGCGCGACCGCCACCTGCTGATCTCGAGCTGATCCGGGACGCCGGCGACAGGACCTTGGAGGGACCCGTCGCCGGCGTCGTCAATTCCGCTGCTCCCGCTCGAGTGCCCGCGCCATCCCGATGCGCTGCAGCACCGTCGGGTGCGACCCGAACCAGAACTGGCTCAGCGCGGGCGGGTCGTCGTCACTGAGCGAGCGCCGGGCCAGCTGCACCTGCATCCGCTCGAACCCGCGGAAGTCCCCCGTCGCCTCCAGCGAGGCCCGGTCGGCCCGCGCCTCGACCGCCCGGCTGATCGTGTTCTGCACCGGGCTGGCGAGCAGGGTGCCCACCGCGATCAGCGCCAGGAGCAGCGGGACCACCTCGGGCTGGCCGGCGCTCTCCGCCCCTGCCCGGTCCATCAGGCGCCGACGCGAGAGCAGCAGCCCGAGCAAGCCGGTCCCGATGACGACTCCGGTGGCCCCGAGCGTCGTACCGAACAGCACGTCGTGGTGGCGGGCGTGCCCCAGCTCATGGCCCACGACGACGAGCGCCTCACGCTCGGGGACGTCGTCGACCAGGTTGTCGTAGAGCACCACTCGACGGGTGCTCCCGAAGCCGGAGACGTAGGCGTTCAGGGTCGTCGTACGACGGGACGCGTCGGCCACCAGCACGTCGGAGACCGGCACCTTCTCCTTCTCGGCCAGCGCCAGGATGCGCGTGCGGAACTCGCCGTCCGGCAACGGCGTGAAGCTGTTGAACAACGGCTCGACCACGACCGGGTAGACCCACGACCCGAGCATGGTCAGCACGGCACCGGCCAGCCCGGCCCACAGCGGCCAGCGGCGCGGCGAGAGCCGGGCCGGGACCAGCACCACCAGCACCGCCGCCGCAGCGAACACCCACGACACCAGCAGCGAGAAGGACTTGTCGCGCAGCCAGCCGCCCAGGGACTGCGTCGTGAGGCCGTACTCCAGTGCGTTGGACCGGATCGCGAGGTCGAACGGCAACGTGGCCAGCTCCCCCACCACCAGCAGGACGAACGTCGCGACCAGGGCCTTCACCCACCACGGACCGGGCACCCGCCGGACCAGCCGCGACCCCCACCGCGTCAGTCCCAGGAAGAGCGCCACGGCGAGGGAGACGGCGAGCGCCGCCCAGGAGAGGTAGCGCTGCATCGAGGCATAGGTCTCGCCGCGGCGGAGCTGTGCCTCGGTGAACACCTCGCTCCCCCGCACGTCGACGAGATGACCGCCCGGGACCCAGGACCACGGCACGAACACCGCGCAGAGGACGACGAACACGGTGGTCGCGAGGCCGACCATCCACAGGCACAGGGCACGACTGGGCCCTGCTGCGGGCACGGGCGGTGACGTCACCGGTTCAGCCTGCCACCCCGGCAAGTCGACTCAGGTCAGCGCGCCACTCGGCGACGAACGCGCGCTGCGTCGTGCCGAGGACGCTGCGGAACGCCTCCTGCGTGGAGGCCCCGTCGCTGACCGTGCGGTAGAACCGCACCATCGCCGGGCCGCCGTACTCCTGCGCCAGGAAGCGGCACGCGAGCCAGGCCTCCTCGTAGGTGGCACCGAGACCGTTCGCGGTCGGGTCCAGGTCCTCGCTGGTGGGAAGCCCGTCGGGGAGGCCCTCCTTGCGGATCCGGGCGAGGATCTGCCCGGCCGCCAGGTCGACCGGCACGCCGGCGCGGTCGAGGGCCACGTAGTCCGCGAACCCTTCGAGCAGCCACGTGGGCATCGACGCGAACGTCGCGCCGGTCGCCACGTGCGTGGCCTCGTGGCTCATCACCACCTGCGCGCCTCGGTCCTTGAGCCGTCCGAAGACGATCGGGTTGACGAACACCCTGACCGGCGCGCCCGGGGCCAGCGAGCCGTCCGCGGTCGTCGTGACGGCCGCGATGTTGTCGTACTGGCCGGGCTGGGACTGCAGCGCGGCGTCGAGCTCCTCGCGGGACTCCGGCACCTCCACCAGCAGCGCGCCCTTCCACTCGGGGAGCACCCGCGAGACCTGCCGCACCGCGCCGGCCACCAGGCGTGGATAGCGGCCGGCCGACGTGCCCGCGACGGCGACCACGCTGCGCGGCGTGCGTACGACGCTCAGCCGGTCGGCGAGCCACAACGGCGTGCGCACCCCCTCGCCGCCGAACGAGGCGATCCGCACGCCGTTGCCGTCCGGGACGAAGGCGACCTCGGTCTCGACCCTCGCCGGTGACTGGTCGAGCCCGTCGTAGCGATAGGTCAGCTGCACGGTGCCGCGCCAGGCGTCGGGGCCGAGCTCGACCTGCTGCCGGTTGTCGAGCGGCGCGGCCTCGTCGACGTAGCGCAGCTTCAGGCCCTCGACACGCAGGGCGGCCGCGTTGTCGGAGACCCAGCCGAGCAGCTGCTCGGAGCCCGGGCGCCGCGGTCGCGACGGCGTCGTCCCGTGCTCCCGACCGGACGGCGGTCACCAGCTCGTTGAGCGTCTGCTGCGCCTCCTCCCCGCGCTGGGCGGTGCTGTCCTTCGGCGGCTTCGGCGGCGCGATCTCCACGCCGTTGTCGCAACCGGCCAGGACGAGCGCGAGCGCGCCGGAGACCACCAGGGACAGCACGAAGCCGCCCGCCCCACGGGGACGAGCGGCTCGGCGAGAGGGGTCAGCCTCCAGGGCGCACTGCACCGACGTACGGCATGGAGTGCAGGCCGGAGACCTGGACGCCCGCACCTGGGTTGAGCGCATTCACGATCTGCCCGTTGCCGATGTACATGCCGACGTGGCTGATCGGGCTGTAGTAGAAGACCAGGTCACCGGGCTGGAGCTCGCTCTCGGAGATGTGCCGACCTGAACTGTACTGCGCCGAGGAGCTGTGCGGCAGGCTCACGCCGGCCTGCGCCCAGGCAGCCATGGTCAGCCCGGAGCAGTCGAACGCGTCCGGTCCGGCGGCGCCGTAGACGTAGGAGTCACCGACCTGCGACTTGGCGTAGGCGACAGCGGGTCCGCCCATCTCGGCGATCCGCTGGGCCTCGAGAGCGGCGAGCTTGGCAGCCGCCTTCGACTCGCGGTCGGCCGCCGTGCGCTCCATGCTGCGGCTGGCTTCCTCGCCACGGGCGAGCAGCTCGATCTTGCCCTGGAGCGTCTGCTTGCGCTGGGCCAGCTGCGCGAGCTGCTCGTTGGACCGGGTCAGGGCGTCGCCCGCCGGGCCGGCGTCCTCGCTGACGAGGACCACGTTGGCGAGCAGCGCGGTGGAGTCCTTGCGGACCTGGGGGTCGAGCACCGGGGTCGCGGTGGGCGCACCGGTGCCGGAGGTCCCGGCGTACTCGTCGACCGCGACGCCGGCCACCTGCGCCCGCAGGGCGTCGATGGTCCGCTGCTGGCGCTTGAGGGTGGCCGAGGTCTGGTGCAGCCGGGCCTTGGTCTTCTTCAGCTTCGCAGCAGCCTTGGCGTGGCGCTGCTCCGCGGACTCGGCCTTCTGGGACAGCTTGTCGACCCGGGCCTGCACGGCGTCGATGTCCTGGGTGTCGGGGGCTGCGGCGGCGGGGCTCACGAAGAGTCCGAGACTCATCGCGGTGAGCGCTGCGGTGACTCCTGCAGCCGCACGGGCATGGTGGCGTTTCCGGCCGTCGATCACGAGCGGTCGGTCTCCTCTTTGTCTCGACGCCTACCAGGTCAGCTGACGGATTCGGGCCCAAAGAACGCCCTACCAGCGAGATCTGCCACGGTCGGTGGCAGTGCCCGCCGGATTCACCCCAAAGAAACGTGGGTCCCCGGCTCCGGCGCAGATGGCTCCCCCGAGGGCACCTGTTCCAGACTCGGCGCTGCCCCTGAGCCCGCCCGGTCGGCGAACTGGTACAGGGGCACTAGGTTCGTCACCCTAGGAAAGATCGGGCGGGACACCAAACCCTCCGCACGCCCTCAGGGTGTGTTCTCGGCCACGTCAGGGCTCACCAGCCCCAGCCGGGCTCAGCGGTCCCACCGCCCCCAGCGGCTCGGTCAGGCGGACTCCACCTCGGGACCGGACACCGGGGTGACCATCCGCAACGGCGGCACCAGACCGGACTCCGCGAGCACCTCGAGGGCCTGCTGCTCCTCCTGGTCGAAGCTGAGCTCGGGCGGCGGCCCGAGCAGCACCGTCACCACACAGTCGTGACACGCGAGCCCGCGAACCAGGCAGCTGTCGCAGTCGATGCGCACGCTCATGTCCGTTCTCCTCATCCACTGGGGAAGCTTGTGTGGGCACTCCACCAGCCCCCACCGACAGTTTCGGTCGGACCGGCCGACACGCGGCCACAACGGCCGTCACTGCACGCTTTTGTCGGTCGGGCTCCCTAGCGTCGTGCACATGAGCAGGTGGTCCGCCCAGATGAGCTTCGACGAGCTCGGGCGCCCCCTGCGTGAGACCACCTTCTGCGTGGTCGACCTCGAGACGACCGGCGGCTCGGCCCAGGCCGGATCGATGATCACCGAGATCGGTGCCGTGAAGGTGCGCGCCGGCGAGGTGCTCGGCGAGTTCCAGACGTTGGTCAACCCACACACCGCGATCCCGCCGTTCATCGCGGTGCTCACCGGCATCACCAACTCGATGGTCGCGTCCTCCCCGCCCATCGAGTCGGCCCTGCCGGCCTTCCTCGAGTTCGCCCAGGGGTGCGTCCTGGTCGCCCACAACGCGCCGTTCGACGTCGGCTTCCTCAAGCACTTCGCCGTGCAGCAGGGCCGGCCGTGGCCGGGGTTCGAGGTCCTCGACACGGCCCGCCTCGCCCGCCGCGTGGTCACCCGCGACGACGCGCCCAACTGCAAGCTGAGCTCGCTCGCGATCGCCTTCGGGTCCACCACGACCCCCAACCACCGGGCGCTCTCCGACGCCCGGGCCACCGTCGACGTCCTGCACGGGTTGATGGAGCGCCTCGGCGGGCTGGGCGTGCACACGCTCGAGGAGCTGCAGACGTTCAGCTCCCGCGTCAGCCCCACGGTCCGCCGCAAGCGGCACCTGGCCGAGCACCTGCCGCACTCCCCCGGCGTCTACCTGTTCCGGGACGAGCAGGAGCGGGTGCTCTACGTCGGCACCAGCCGCGACCTGCGCACCCGCGTGCGCTCCTACTTCACGGCGTCCGAGACCCGCTCCCGCATGGGCGAGATGGTCAACCTGGCCGCCTCCGTCACCGGGATCGAGTGCGCGACCCCTCTCGAGGCCCGGGTGCGCGAGCTCCGGCTGATCGCCGCGCACAAGCCGCGCTACAACCGGCGCAGCCGACATCCGGAGAAGATGCACTGGCTGAAGCTGACCGTCGAGCCGTGGCCCCGGCTCTCGCTGGTGCGGAAGGTCGCGGAGGACGGTGCCGACTACCTCGGACCGTTCGCGTCGCGCCGCACGGCCGAGAAGTGCCTGGCCGCGCTCCACGAGACCTTCCCGATCCGGCAGTGCAGCGACCGGTTGCCGATCGCCCCGCACTCCTCGGCCTGCGTGCTGGCCGAGATGGGTCGCTGCGTGTCTCCGTGCGACGGCAGCGTGTCCGTCGACCACTACGCGATGCTCGTCGCCGAGGTCCGTGACGCCCTGCTCAACCAGGCCGACCAGGTCGTCGAGGCCCTCGCCTCCCGCATGGACAAGCTCTCCGACGACGAGCGCTTCGAGGAGGCCGGCGTGCACCGCGACCGGCTCTCCGCGTTCGTCCGGGCCGCCTCACGCACCCAACGGCTCGGCGCGCTCTCGTCGTGCTCCGAGCTGGTCGCGGCGCGCCGCGAGGACGACCGGCGGTGGGCCGTCCACGTCGTACGCCACGGACGCCTCGCCGCCTCGGGGGTGATCCCACCCGATGCCCACGCCGGGGTGTGGGTGCGGCAGCTGCGGGAGTCCGCCGAAGAGGTGCGGTCGGGTCCGGGTCCGACCCCCGCCGCCAGCGCGGAGGAGTCCGAGCAGATCCTGCGCTGGCTGGAGCAGCCGGGGGTGCGTCTGGTCCACGTCGAGGGTGAGTGGGCCTGTCCGATCCGGGGTGCCACCCGACATCTCGCCGTCCACGATGCCGTGGAGGCGTCGCGGACCATGCTGGTCCCCTTCGACGAACGACGCGCGCTGACGACCGTCCACCAGCCGACCCGCTGAGCCGGGCGCAGCGATACCTTGACCCCATGATCACCGCCATCGTGTTCGTGAAGGCAGACGTCGCCCGCATCCCCGAGGTGGCGGAGGCGATCGCTGCCCTCGAAGGGGTCAGCGAGGTCTACAGCGTCACCGGGCAGATCGACCTGATCTCCCTGGTGCGGGTCAGCAACCACGACGACGTGGCCCGGGTCGTGGCCGACTCGATCAACAAGGTCCCCGGAGTGATGGAGACCGAGACCCACATCGCCTTCCGCACCTACTCCCAGCACGACCTGGAGTCCGCGTTCTCCCTCGGTCTCGACTGACCGGGGCCTGTTCCGGGGCCTGGGTGGCAGGTCACCGGGGAACGACGCGGTCGACGTGAGGCACGTCGGTTCTCGTCGCAAGAAGGTCGTGGACCTCGGACGGAACGAGCAGGATCCCGCTATTCGTCTCCAGCCACGACGCCACCCGGTCGGCCAAGGCGGGGACCGTGGTGTGAATGCCTTGGAGCTGCTCCGCTCGAGCCTCCGCGGCCGCGGTCCATTCTCTGCCGAGCGCGAGGTACCAAAGGGCTCCGTTCATCGTGTCGAGCGGCCCCGGCGAGACGACGAACGTCGCAGTCCCTCGTTCGCTGTCCCGGTCCTCTGGTGCACTGTGCAGCTCGTCCGCCAACATGCGCCAGCTACTGGGCTCCCCCCGATCGGGTGCAGCGGCGGCGCCTGTGGTCCCCGTCCCCATGAACATCCCCACCACCGTGGCGCCTATCGTCAGCACCGAGGTCACCATCAGGGACGCTACCAACGTGCGTCCACGCACGAGTCGTCGTTCTGGTTTCAGATTCGACGCCACCGCGGCCACCAGGAGGACGACTAGTACGAGCTCGGCGCCGCAGACGTACTTCCAGAAGTAGTAGCCAACGTGTCCGTTGGCGCGCACCTGGATCACGCCCAGGTACGTCGCCACCAGCAGCGCGACGGGGAGCATCATCATCGTCATACGCGTCCGACGGCGCAGGATGCTCAGCCGCTCAGCGGTTGCGCCCGCTGGCCGGGTGAGCCAGAACACGGCACCGAGAGCCACGACCAGCGCCAGCAGCCCCCACGGGGACGGCGGGAGGATGGCACCCGGCGTCGAGAGCAGATCGCGATGTGGATTGGTGACCACGATGCTTGCCGCGCGCCAGACGCCGTACGCCGTGGCCCCCACGACGACCACTGTGGCCGTCCAGCGAGTGAATGATGCTGCCCATCGGTCGACCGACATGGGCAGGAACAGTGCGAGTGCGAGCGGCATCATGAGCGTCAGCAGCAGAATCCACCCGTGCGCAACACCGACCGCCGCGCCACCCATCGCCAACAAGCCGACAGTCTGCCGCACGCTCGTCCATTGGAGTGCGATGAAGAAGCCGCAGCCCACCAGCGAGCAACTGAGGAGAAAACTCGCGAAGCCCCAGGAAACGAGCACGTGACCCAGCCCGAACAGATAGGCGCCGGCAAGCAGCCCCACGAGCGGAGCTGTGACGTCCCACCGCTCACGCGCAGCGGGCAACGAAGTGAGGCCAGCAGTCAGCACCGTGACACCTGCCAGCACTACGAGGGCGGAGGCCGGCCAGAAAGTCAGAAGCAGATCGTCCCGGCTCCAGGAGGTGTGCGGCCAGATCAGCTGCGCCACTGATGCGACGGTCGCGTGGAAGCCCTCTGGGTAGTGGGAGTAGTGCCAGGTGCCACCTTGTGCGGGCGGAGGCAGTGCGTCAATGGTCGCACCCCGCCGGAGAATCATCGTGAACATCGAGAAGTGCCCTGCGTTGTCCCAGGCTGGCAGCAGGTGCGCGAGCGCGTCGCTCGCTCGGGTCTGCCGGAACGCGTTCGACACCGCAACCAGTCCTGCGAGAAACACCAGGCACGGGAACGTGTCCACCCAGCGCACACGAGGGAGTAGTGACCAATCTGGCACCGTGGGAGCCCAGAGCCGGTAGACGATGACGGCGACGGCTCCTCCCACAAGGAGCGCGAGCATCAAACTCACGCGGTCCATCTCCAGGCGTGTCCACCACACGACCTGGTTCCAGCCAAGGACAGCAGTGCCGGTGAGCAACAGTCGACCGGACAGGTGTGGGGACGTCGGCAGGCACAACGCCGCAATTGTCGCGACGAGCACGCCCACGAGCCCGGCGAGGTGGCCGTGCTCACGAAGCAGGATCACGCCGTAGAACACGGCAGCGCCCGACAGGCAGCTGGCCGCCACGCTCATTGCGTGCTTCATGATGCTGTGATCCTCCGGATTGGCGCACGGGACCGCGTCATGGACATCCGACTCGCAGAGCGGGTCTGTTGTGCGAGGCGACCACGATGCAGACGCGGGGGTTCGTGCCTCGGTTATAGAGGACGAAGCACCTGCTGGGACGCGATTGACGCGATTGGGCACAGTCGACCATGACCTTGGCAATTCGGACCCGAAAGCCCGATTTGTTCCTTATCCTCGTACGACAGGAGGAGGGTCTTCGCATGTACAGGGACCTGTGCGTTGCCGTGGTGGTCCCGGCGCACAACGAGGAGCTCCTCGTGGGCACCGTGGTGGAGACCGCCCCGGAGCTCGTCGACCACGTCATCGTGGTCGACGACGCCAGCACGGACGCCACCTCCGAGGCCGCGCGCAAGGTCGACGACCCCCGTCTCGAGGTGCACCGCCTGCCCGAGAACCAGGGCGTGGGCGGCGCGATCGTGCACGGGCACAAGCGGGCCCTCGAGCTCGGCGCCGACGTGTGCGTGGTGATGGCCGGGGACGCGCAGATGGACCCGGCGTACCTCCCCCAGCTGCTCGACCCGATCGCGGACGGCGAGGCGGCCTTCACCAAGGCCAACCGGTTCTTCGGCGAGGGCTCCTTCGAAGGCATGCCGCGGCACCGCGTCGTCGGCAACATCGGGATGTCGTTCCTGACCAAGGCGGCCTCGGGCTACTGGGGACTCTTCGACCCGCAGAACGGCTACACCGCGATCCACCGCAGCGCCCTGGAGCGGCTGCAGCTCGACCGCCTCGCCAAGCGCTACGAGTTCGAGAACGACCTGCTGATCAAGCTCAACGTGCTGCGGGTCCCGGCTCGGGACGTGCCGATCCCCGCCGTCTACGGCACCGAGGTCTCCGGGCTCAAGGTCGGCCGCGTCGCGCCACGGCTCCTGCTCGATGCTCTGGCGCGGGTTCTGGCACCGGATGTGGTGGAAGTACGTCCTCCAGTCCTTCTCGGCCGTGGCCCTGATGTTCTTCACCGGGCTGTTCCTGGTGGCCGTCGGGCATCGGGTTCAGCATCTTCACCGTCGTCAACACCCTCGGCCCGCCCGTCGCCAGTCCGGGCACCGTGCTGCTGGCCGTCGCTCCCCTCCTCAGCGGCCTGCACTTCCTGGTCTCCGCGATGCAGCTGGACATCCAGGAAGGCAATCGGTGAGCCAGCAGGTCGAGGCTCGCACCCGTGACCGCTCCCGCGCGCCGCGGGACGCGTCGTACGCGGCGCAGCGCACCATGCTCGCCGGCCTGTGCGGCCTGCTCGCCGTCTGGATCCTCGTGATGCCGCCGTTCTCCGGCAGCGACGAGCACGACCACGCCTACCGCGCCGCAGCCGCCGCGCGCGGTCAGTGGGCCATCGACCCGGTGAGCGCCACGCGCGGCACCGGCGCCTTCCTCACGGTCCCGCCGGACATCGTCCTCGCGGCCCAGCCCGAGTGCCAGAACCTGCCCTACACCGAGGACGCCGACTGCGTCGGGCACGCCGGGCGGCGACGGCACGACGCGTCGTCGCCAGCGGCGCGGGCGCTACCACCCGCTCTTCTACGCCGTGATCGGCGCCCCTGCCCTGCCGTTCGACGGCGCGGCCGCTCTCTATGCCATGCGGCTCGCCGCTGCCCTGCTGGCGCTCGCCTTCGTCTGGGCTGGCGGTCCGCGCGGCCTCGACCTGGGCGCGGAGTCGCTGGCCCTACGCTGGGCATCGCCGTGGCCTGCACGCCGGTGGTCGTCTACAGCGCGGCGATCGCCGCCCCCAACGGCCTGGAGATGATCGCGGCGCTGGCGCTGTGGATGTCGCTGATCGGGCTCGCTGGTCGCGCCACCGGACCGCATCCGGTCGCTGGCCACGTACGCCGCCGTCTCCGGCGCGGTGCTCGCCACCCTGCGGCCTCTCGGCCCGCTGTGGTGCCTGGTCATCGCTCGGCGCGGTGCTCCTGGCCGTGGCGTCCGAGCCGGGCCGGATCCGGCTGCTGCTGCGCCGACCTGCTGTGCTGGTGGGCGCGCGGGTCGTGGCGCTGAGCGCCCTGCAGAGCACCGCCTGGGTGCTCGCCGTGGACGCGCTCAAGGTGGGCGGCGAGGACGACGGTGCGACGTCGCTGGGCTACCGGTTCGGGGTCTCCGCCCAGCAGCTCCCGGCGTGGACCCTCCAGGCGATCGCGGCCTTCCCGCTGCGCGACCAGGCCACGCACCCTCGGTGTACGTCTGCTACCTGATCCTGTTCGGCATCGTGATCGACCCTCGGTCTCCGCTTCGGCGACCCCTCGGGTGCGTGTGGGCATCGCCCTGCTCGCAGCCGCCATGCTGCTGTTCCCCTACCTGACGACCGTGCAGTCGTTCGACCAGTACTCGGCGGCCTGGCAGGGCCGCTACGGGCTGCCCGTCGCCATGGGCATGGTGCTGCTCGCCGTCTACGCGCTGGACCGGTCCGGTCGCGACGTCCGCGGCCCGACGCGGCTGCTGCTGTTCCTGCTCTTCGTGGTGGCGCAGACCGTGAGCCCGGCCCACACCCTGCTCCGCGAGATCCGCGACAGCCCGCAGGTCGACTCCACGCGCCTGGGTGCAGCCGTCGCTGCGTGCTCACCGTCGTGGTGGCCGGCGCTCGGCGCGGCCGCTGATGTGGTGGGGCGCCTGCGGGCCGGAACCTGCGGCGAGGGAACGGCGACCGTGCCGCGAGTTGATCCCGCCGCGCAGGTCGCCGCCGACGCAGTGATCGGCGAGGGCACCGTCGTCTGGGGGCTCGCCCAGGTCCGCGAGGGCGCCGTCATCGGCGCCGAGTGCGTCGATCGGCCGCGGGGCGTACGTCGGTGCCGGGGTCCGTCTCGGCGACCGGGTGAAGGTGCAGAACCTCGCCCAGGTCTACGAGCCCGCCGTCGTCGAGGACGGGGTGTTCATCGGGCCCGCCGTGGTCCTCACCAACGACCAGTACCCGCGCGCGATCCAGCCGGACGGCTCCCGCGTCGAGGCGTCCCACTGGGAACCGGTGGGCGTCACGCTGCGCCACGGGTGCTCGGTCGGCGCGCGTGCCGTCTGCGTCGCGCCCGTCGTGGTCGGCCGGTGGGCGATGGTGGCGGCCGGCGCCGTCGTGGTGCACGACGTCCCCGACTTCGCCCTCGTGGCCGGCACCCCGGCACGGCGGATCGGCTGGGTCGGACCGGCCGGCCGCCGCCTCGAGGACGACCGGGGACGGCCAGTGGCGCTGCCCGGTCACCCGCGCGTTGTTCGTCGAGTCCGGCGGCAACCTGCGCGAGGCTGGGGACCATGACTGAGCACCGACGCACGCGACGCCACGCGTCAGCGCCGTCCGCGTCCACGTGGGCGACGAGGAGCTGGCGGCCGTCACCGCAGTCCTGCGCAGCGGGCGACTCGTGCAGGGCCAGGAGGTGGCCGCCTTCGAGGAGGAGTTCGCCGCCCTGGTCGGCGGGCGCACCGTGCGTGGCGGTCAACTCCGGCACCAGCGCGCTGCACCTCGGCCTGCTCGCGGCCGGCATCGGCCCCGGCGACGAGGTGGTCGTCCCGTCCTTCACCTTCGCCGCGACGGCCAACGCGGTCGCGCATGACCGGCGCCACCCCGGTGTTCGCCGACATCGAGCCGGACTCGTTCTGCCTCGACCCGGCCGCCGTCGGCGGCAGCCGTCACGTCCCGCACGGCGGCGATCATCCCGGTCCACCTCTACGGCCACCCGGCCGCCTGGGTCGGACTCGCCGAGCGTCGCCGAGCGGCACGGCCTGCTGCTCGCTCGAGGACGCCGCCCAGGCGCACGGCGCGACGTACGACGGGACGCCCGGTCGGCGCGCTCGGGCGACGTCGCCGCCTTCAGCTTCTACGCCACCAAGAACATGACCACCGGCGAGGGCGGCATGGTCGTGTGCCGCGACGAGGACACCGCCCGGCGGGTCCGGCTGCTGCGCAACCAGGGCATGGAGCAGCGCTACCGCAACGAGGTCGCCGGGCTGAACAACCGGATGACCGACCTGGCCGCCGCCATGGGCCGGGTCCAGCTGCGCCGCCTGCCCGGCTGGAACGAGGAGCGCCGAGCCGTCGCCGCGTCGTACGACGAACAGCTGGTCGGCGTGGTCACCCCGTCGGTCGGCCCCGAAGGCCGAGCCGGTCTGGCACCAGTACACCGTCCGCTCCACCGACCGCGACGCGCTGGCCGCCCGGCTCGACGAGCACGGCATCGACAGTGCCGTCTACTACCCGGTGCCGACCCACCGGCTCCCGGCGTACGACCTGGACGCTGGACCTGCCCGAGACCGAGCGCGCCGCCCGCGAGGTGCTGTCGCTGCCGATCCGGCCCGGGCTCGACCGACGACGAGGTCGCCCGCGTCGTGGCGGCCGTCAACGAAGGAGCCGGCCGTGGCTGACCTGCGCGCAGGACTGGTCGGGTTCGGCCAGATGGGCCGCCACCACGCCCGCGTGCTCAACTCGCTCGCCCGGTGTCGAGCTGGTCGGCATCGCCGACCCCGCAGCCGCGCACCGACCGCAACAGCCAGCACTTCACCTTCGTCCCGACCGTCGAGGAGCTGGTCGGCCGGCGGCATCGACATGGCGGTCGTGTGCGTCCCCACGACGCTGCACGAGGAGGTCGCCGTCGCAGCTGGCCGAGGCCGGCGTGCACGCGCTCATCGAGAAGCCGGTCGCTCCCGACGCCGAGGCCGCCCGTCGGATCGCCGAGGCGTTCACCTCGCGCGGGCTGGTCGTCGCTGCGTCGGCCACATCGAGCGCTACAACCCCGCGCTGCAGGAGATGCGCCGGCGGCTGGCCAACGGCGAGCTGGGCGGGCTCTACCAGATCGCCACCCGCCGCCAGGGCCCCTTCCCCGAGCGGATCGCCGACGTGGGCGTCGTGCTCGACCTGGCGACCCACGACGTCGACCTGACCGCCTGGGTCGCCAAGCGGCCCTACGCCACCCTCTCGGCCCGCACCGCCCACCGCTCGGGCCTCCAGCACGAGGACCTGGTCGCCGCCGTCGGCACCCTGTCCGACGGCACCGTCGTCAACCACCTCGTCAACTGGCTCTCCCCGCTCAAGGAGCGCGTCACCGTCGTCACCGGCGAGCGCGGCACCCTCGTCGCCGACACGATCAACGCCGACCTGACCTTCTTCTCCAACGGCCTCGCCCCCGTCTCGTGGGACACGATGGCCTCCTTCCGCGGCGTGGTGCAGGGCGACGTGATCCGCTACGCGATCCCCAAGCGCGAGCCGCTGCTGGTCGAGCTCGAGGCGTTCCGTGACGCCGTGCTCGGCGATGGACCGGCGGATCGTCTCGATCGAGGACGCGACCCACACCGTCGAGGTCGCCGAGGCGATGCTCCGGGCGGCCGACACGGGCCAGACCCAGACCCCGTCGTGACGGCGTCGCGCGGATAGCCTGCGGGGATGTCCTGGCTCGATCTGATCGGCTGGTGCGGGTCGGCCCTGCTGGTCGTCTCGCTGATGCAGGCGCGCGTGCTCCGTTTCCGCGTGCTCAACCTCGTGGCCTGCGTCGTCCTGACCGGCTTCAACGCCGCCCTGGAGATCTGGCCGATGGTGGCGATGAACATCGTGCTGTGCCTGATCAACCTCTGGCACATCCGCAAGCTGGTCGGGACGCGGCACGACGAGGCGACGTACGACGTCCTCGAGGTCGGGCCGGACGACGCGTACCTCCGCCACGTGCTGCGCGTGCACGAGGCGACATCCGCGAGTTCCAGCCCGACTTCGTCTGGGACGGCGCCGTCCCGGGTCGGCTGGCGTTCCTGGTCCAGCGCGGCGACGAGACCGTCGGGGTGGTGCTCGTCCGCGACGACGGTGACGGCGTCGCCCAGGTGCTGCTCGACTACGTGACGCCGCGCAACCGCGACTTCTCCCCCGGCGAGTTCGTCTGGCGCCGCAGCACCGTCCTGCGCGAGCGCGGCTTCCGCCGCGTGGTCACGCCGGCCCGGATGGTCGGCGCGTACTACGGGCGGCTGGGCTTCCAGCGCGACGCCGCGGCCGGCACCTGGTCGCTCGAGCTCTCGAGCCTCAGCGGGTCGCGGCGACCCAGCGCTCGAGGGTCGCGCGGGCGGCGCCGGAGTCGACGGCCTCGGTGGCCCGCTCGATCCCGGCGCCGAGCTGCTCCTCCAGGGACCCCGGCCCCGCGGCGTGCACGGCGAGCGCGGCCCCGGCGTTGAGCAGCACCGCGTCGCGGACGGGTCCCTGTCTCCCCGTCGAGCAGGCGCAGCACCACCTCGGCGTTGTACGCCGCGTCCTGGCCGCGCAGCCCCTCGGCGGTCCCCACCGGGATGCCGAGCGAGGCGGGGTCGATCGTGTGCTCGGTGACCGCGCCACCGGTGACCACCCAGACGCTGGAGGTCGTGGTCGTGGTCAGCTCGTCGAGGCCGTCGTCGCCGCGGAACACCCAGGCGTCCACGCCGCGTCGGGCGAACACCCCGGCCATCACCGGAGCCATCCGGCGGTCGGCGCAGCCGATCGCCTGCGCGTCGCGGGCGGGCCGGGTTGGCGATCGGCCCCAGGAAGTTGAAGCTGGTCCCGACGCCCAGGTCGCTGCGGGCGCTGGCCGCGTGGCGCAGAGCCGGGTGGAAGGCGGCCGCGAAGCAGAAGGTGATGCCGGCCTCGTCGGCGACCCGACCGACGTCGTCGGCGGGCAGGTCGAGCCGGATGCCGAGCTGCTCGAGGACGTCGGCGCTCCCCGCCTTCGAGGAGGCCGAGCGGTTGCCGTGCTTGACCACCTTGACGCCGGCGCCGGCGGCCACGATCGCCGCCATCGTCGAGATGTTCACCGAGAACGAGCGGTCACCGCCGGTGCCGACCACGTCGAGCACCCGACCGTCGACCGTGAGCGGGGTCGCGGCGGCGTACATCGCGTCGACCAGGCCCTCCATCTCGTCGATGGTCTCGCCCTTGGCGCGCAGCGCCACCGCGAACCCGGCGATCTGGGCCGCGCTGGCCTCGCCGGCGAGGATCTGCCCCATCGCCCACGCCGTCTGCTCCGAGCTGAGGTCGGCACGCCCGATCAGCGACCCGAGCACCTCGGGCCAGGTGGTCCCGCTCACCCCGGCCTCAGGCCTGGGCGGGAACCCGCGAGCGCAGCAGGCGGATGACAGCCTCGGCGAGCTCGATCGGGTCCAGCGGGTGCGAGACGGCGGCCTCCGCGCGCGACCACGTCGCCAGCCAGTTGTCCTGGACGCGGCCGGTGAGCACCAGCACCGGCGGGCAGCGGTAGATCTCGTCCTTGAGCTGCCGGGCGATGCCCAGCCCACCGGCGGGCACGGCCTCGCCGTCGAGGATCGCCAGGGCGATGCCCCCCGCGTCCATCTGCTGGATCACCACGGGCTCGGTGGCCACCTCGACGTACTCCAGCTCCGGCAGGTCGGGGTGCGGCCGACGGCCGAGCGCCAGGATCACCTGCTCGCGGGTGTCGACGTCGTCGCTGTAGACGAGCACCTTGAGGTATTCGGTCGGGCTGCTCACGCGGCCGATGCTACCGGTCAGGTCGGGCGAGCCGTTCGAGCCGGTCGAGCCGGCGGTCCTCGCGGCGGCCCTCGGCCATGGACGAGCGGACCCACTGCACGAACAGCACGCCGACCAGGACCAGGGCGATCAGGTCGCCCGACCCCCAGAGGATCCCGCCGGCGAGGTGCTGGTCGTCGTACGGGTCGGGCAGCCAGGGCATCGAGGCGTGCAGCGAGGGGTACCAGTCGCCCCCGATCAGCTCCTTCTGCCCCATGATCGTGACGCCCAGGAACGCGTGGAACGGCAGCGTGAGGATCAGCAGCAGCAGGCGGAACGGGTAGGCCACCCGCCCGGGCACCGGGTCGACGCCGAGGATCGGGGTGAAGAACAGGGCGCCCACCACCACCAGGTGCACGTGCATCAGCTCGTGGAGGAAGCTCGACTGGAGGGTGGCGTCGTACCAGCCGGTGAAGTAGAGCGCCCAGGGGCTGATCACGTAGAGCAGGAACGCGAGCGGGGCGAAGGTCAGCACGCGCGCCACCCGCGAGTGCAGCACCGAGAGCAGCCAGGACCGCGGACGAGGCGGCAGCGTGCGCAGCGCCAGGGTCACCGGGGCGCCCAGGGCGCAGAACAGCGGCACCGCCATCGACAGGATCATGTGCTGCACCATGTGCACGCTCAGCAGCGTGGTGTCGTACGCCGCGAGGCCCGAGCTCGTCGCGAAGAAGAAGGACCCCATCCCGCCCACGACGAACGACAGCGTGCGGCCGACCGGCCACCGGTCGCCCCTGTCGTGAAGCCGCCACACGCCGTACAGGTAGAGGCCGCAGGCCCACACCAGGAGCACGAAGAGGACCGGCGACAGTCCCCACTGCGTGAAGACCGCCGAGGGCGAGAAAGGCGGCACTCAGCAAGGTTAGATGCGGCAACTCTCCGAAACACCGGGGGTAGGGATGCCGTCCTGGACGAGGGAGGCAATAATGGCCGCGTGGCGACGACAGCAGCGGCTATCCCGGCTTCACGGCTCCACGGTCATCACGACCGGCCCAGCATGGTCAGCGTGGGCACGATCGTGTGGCTGGCGAGCGAGCTCATGTTCTTCGCGGCGCTGTTCGCCGCCTACTTCACGATCAGGGCGGTCAGCCCCGAGCTCTGGGCCCAGGAGACCGAGAAGCTCAACGTCCCGTTCTCCGCGGTCAACACCACGATCCTGGTGCTGTCCTCGGTGACCTGCCAGCTCGGCGTGTTCAAGGCCGAGGACGGCATCGTCGGGCGCACCGGCAAGCTCCACGAGGTCAAGCTGTGGGGCCTGCGCGAGTGGTTCGTGCTCACCTACATCATGGGCGCGATCTTCATCGCCGGTCAGGCCTTCGAGTACGCCGAGCTCGTCCACGAGGGCGTCACCATCCCGTCCTCGGCCTACGGCACGGTGTTCTACCTGGCCACCGGCTTCCACGGCCTCCACGTCACCGGCGGACTGGTGGCGTTCATCTTCGTGCTCGGCCGCACCTTCGTCGCCCGCAAGTTCACCCACGAGCAAGCCGTGACGGCCATCGTCGTGTCCTACTACTGGCACTTCGTGGACGTCGTCTGGATCGGCCTGTTCGCGACCGTGTACCTGATCAAGTAGCACTGACCTAAGGACTGCCTGGTGCGACTCATCATGAGCCTCATTCGCCGGACCGTCGGCCGCGTCTCGGCCGGTCGCCGCAGCCGCTTCGCTGCCCCGCTGGTGCTGCTGCTCGGCCTGCTGATCACCGGCGGCATGTACGCCGCCCTCACCCCTGCGTCCGCGCAGACCCAGAAGGCCGACGAGGACCAGGTGGCCAAGGGCCGTGCCCTCTTCCTGGTCGGCTGCGCCTCGTGCCACGGCAAGAACGCCGAGGGCATCAACACCACCAAGGGCAACCAGTACGGCCCCTCGCTGGTCGGCGTCGGCGCCGCCGCGGTGGACTTCCAGGTCGGCACCGGCCGGATGCCGATGGCCCAGCCCGGGGGCCAGGCGCTGCGCAAGCCTGCGGTCTACGACGACGAGGAGATCGCGGCGCTCGCGGCGTTCGTCGCCTCGCTCGGCCCCGGTCCCGACATCCCGGCCGAGTCCGAGTACGACGTCTCCGACGCGACGACCGAGGACATCTCCCGCGGCGGCGAGTTCTTCCGGACCAACTGCACCGCCTGCCACAACTTCGCCGGCGCCGGTGGCGCCCTGCCGCGCGGCCGGTTCGCGCCCTCGCTCGACGGGGTCTCGGAGAAGCACATCTTCGAGGCCATGCTCACCGGCCCGCAGCAGATGCCGGTCTTCTCCGACGAGGTCCTCACCCCCGAGGACAAGCGCCAGATCATCGCCTACCTGAAGAAGAACGAGGAGACCCCGGCGTACGGCGGCTTCACGCTCGGCTCGCTGGGCCCGGTGTCCGAGGGCCTGTTCACCTGGCTCGTCGGCATCGGCGCCCTGGTCGGCTTCGCCGTCTGGATCGCGGCCAATCCCGCCCGCTCGACGAAGAAGAAGAGGGCCGCAGAATGACCGTCGACAAGCGCGAGGCGTCCGCTCTCGAGACCGAGCCGATCGCCGACCCGGGGCTCCCGGACCACCAGCCGCGCCCGACGGACACCGACGAAGCGCCTCGAGCAGCGCGCGGAGCGCCAGGTCGCCACCCTGTTCGGCCTCTCGACGTCTTCGTCCGTGCTCTTCTGCGTCGTCCTACTTCGTCTTCCCGGTCGGCGACGACCCGGCCGTGATCCTGGGCTTCGGTGCCTCCAACGTCTTCCTCGGCATCTGCCCTCGGCACTGGCGCTGCTCTGCATCGGCGTCGGCATGATCCAGTGGGCCCGCAAGCTGATGAGCGACCACGAGATCGTCGAGTACCGCCACCCGGGCTCGTCCTCCGACGAGGACCGTCGCAGGAGACGGTGGCGATCCTGCAGACCGGGCTCGAGGAGTCCGGCATCGGCCGCCGCCCCCTGATCCGCAACTCGCTGCTCGGCGCCATGGGCGCCCTGGGCCTGGTGGCGATCATCCCGCTGCGCGACCTCGGCCCGCTGCCGGGCGACAAGCTCTTCCACACGGTCTGGGAGAAGGGGATGCGCGTCGTCCAGGACGTCGGCGGCAACCCGATCCGCCCCTCCGACATGGAGGTCGGCCAGCTGGTCAACGCCGAGCCCGGGGTGTTCTTCGAGGAGGAGGACGGCGAGCCGATCTACGAGGGCGTCGAGCTCCAGGTCCAGAAGGCCAAGGCCGCCGTGATCCTGGTCAAGATGCAGCCCGACGACATCACTCCCTGGCCGGGCCGCGAGAACTGGGGCGTCGACGGCATCTTGTGCTACTCCAAGATCTGCACCCACGTCGGCTGCCCGATCTCGCTGTGGGAGCAGCAGACCCACCACCTGCTCTGCCCGTGCCACCAGTCGACCTTCGACCTCGCCGACAACGGCAAGGTCATCTTCGGTCCCGCTGCCCGCCACCTGCCGCAGCTGCCGCTGGCCGTGGACGACGAGGGCTACCTGATCGCCACCAGCGACTTCACCGAAGCCGTGGGCCCCAGCTTCTGGGAGCGCGACACCATCAAGACCGGGAGAGTGACGTGCCATGAGTCGCACTGAGTCGGTCGCCCGCACGAACGGCAAGAAGGCCAGCAAGGCCGCCAAGCCCTCGAAGGTCGGCGGCCGCCGCCGAGTGGGCCGACGACCGCCTCGGCCTCGCCACCCTCGCCAAGAAGAACCTCCGCAAGGTCTTCCCCGACCACTGGTCGTTCATGCTCGGCGAGATCGCCCTGTGGAGCTTCGTCGTCCTGCTGCTCACCGGCGTGTTCCTGACCCTGTGGTTCCGGCCGAGCATGGTCGAGGTCGTCTACGACGGCTCCTACGACCAGCTTCGCGGCATCCACATGTCCGAGGCCTACGCCTCCACCCTGAACATCTCCTTCGACGTGCGTGGTGGCCTGCTGATGCGGCAGATGCACCACTGGGCCGCGATGGTGTTCGTCGCAGCGATGATGATCCACCTGCTGCGCGTGTGCTTCACCGGCGCGTTCCGCAAGCCGCGCGAGCTCAACTGGGTGATCGGCTGCCTGCTGCTCCTGCTCGGCTCGCTCGAGGGCTTCACCGGCTACTCGCTCCCCGACGACCTGCTCTCCGGCACCGGCATCCGCGCGGCCGACGGCTTCATGAAGTCGATGCCGGTGGTCGGCACCTACATGTCGTTCTTCCTCTTCGGCGGGGAGTTCCCGGGTGACTCGATCATCCCGCGGCTCTTCACCATCCACGTCCTGCTGATCCCGGGCATCCTGCTCGCGCTGATCGGCGCCCACATGCTGCTGCTCGTCTACCACAAGCACACGCAGTGGCCCGGCCCCGGCCGCACCGAGCAGAACGTCGTGGGCTACCCGATGCTCCCCGTCTACATGGCCAAGGCCGGCGGCTTCTTCTTCGTCGTCTTCGGCGTCCTCGGCCTGATGGGCGCGACTGATGACGATCAACCCGGTCTGGCGGCTCGGGCCCTACAACCCCGCCGAGGTGACGGCGGGCTCGCAGCCCGACTGGTACATGGGCTGGCCCGACGGCGCCCTGCGCATCATGCCCGGGCTGGGAGACGCACCTGTGGGGCAACTGGACGCTCTCCTGGAACGTCTTCCTGCCGATCATCGTGCTGCCGGGCCTGATGTTCACCATCTTGATGATGCTGCCGTTCCTCGAGCAGTGGATCACCGGTGACAAGCGCGAGCACCACCTGCTGCAGCGCCCGCGCAACGCTCCGACGCGTACGGCGCTGATGGTCTCGCTGATGACGTTCTACGGCCTGATGTGGATGGCCGGCGGCAACGACATCATCGCCCTGAAGCTGAAGCTGAGCATCAACCAGATCACCTACTTCAACCGGGTGGCCGTGTTCCTCGGGCCGTTGATCGCGTTCATCATCACCAGACGATGGTGCATCTCGCTGCAACGGCACGACAACGAGAAGCTGTTGCACGGCATGGAGAGCGGCGTGATCATGCGCGACGCCGAGGGTGGCTACACCGAGAAGCACATCCCACTCCCGGCGGGCCAGGCCTACACGCTCACCGCCCGGGCACGGGACGAGGTGTTCACCCCCGACCCGGAGGCCGACGCCAACGGGGTCTCCCGCAGGAAGGTGGCCATCGACAAGGTGCGGGCCCGGTTCTCCCGGCTCTGGTACGGCGACAACATCCAGAAGCCGACCAAGCGGGAGCTCGAGGACGCGCACCACCACGCCGAGCTCGAGGCGGCCCACGACGCTCCCCTCGAGGGCCACGCGGCCGACGGCCACCAGTTCGACGGCCGGCACGACATCGAGGACGAGCACCTCAGCCGACCGCACTAGCACCCACACGAGAGAGGGCCCGGGATCTCCCGGGCCCTCTCTCGTGGTCCGGATACTGGTCTGACCACTTGACCACCAGAGGTGTCACCAGCCACCGTGGGCGCATGGCCCTGAAACCCGTCGCCCGCCGCCTGGTCCCCGAGGACGTCTTCGACCAGCTGTTCGGCGAGGTCGTCGACGGCGAGCTGGCGGCCGGGGACCCCCTGCCGAGCGAGCGTCGGCTGGCCGAGGTCCTCGGCGTCTCCCGGCCCGCCGTACGCGAGGCCCTGCAGCGGCTCTCCGCGGCCGGGCTGGTGGAGGTCCGTCACGGCGGCAGCACCACCGTGCGCGACTACCGCACCTCGGCCGGCCTCGACCTGCTCCCCCGGTTGCTGGTGCGCGACGGCAACCTCGACCCGGGCGTCGGCCGCAGCATCCTCCAGGCGCGCCAGGCCATCGCCCCCGCCGTCGCGGCGCTCGCCGCCGGGAACGCCGAGCGCCGCTCCGAGCCCCTGCGCGCCGCCGTGGCGCAGCTGGAGGAGGCCCGGGACTCCGAGGCCCGGCAGCACGCCGCCCTGGCCTTCTGGGACGCCGTCGTCGACGCGGCCGACTCCATCGTCTTCCGGCTGCTGTTCAACAGCCTGCGGCTGGCCTACGAGCCCGCGATCGCCGCGCTCGGCCCGGTGATGGAGTCCGAGGTCGACAACGTCGCGGGCTACGCCCACCTCACCGACGCCATCGAGGCGGGCGACGCGGACGCCGCCCACGCGGCCGCTGACCAGCTGCTCCGGCCCACGACGGAGGCGCTCGCCCACCTCCTCGGCCTGCTCGACACCTGACCCGCACGACCGACCGATCCGCACCGACGAAGAGGACCGCCATGACCAAGCCCAGCCCCGAGATCGAGGCCAAGGCCCGCGCCCGGCTCGCTGCCGACGAGGAGCGGATCGCCCGGGAGTCCGCGCAGGACTCCACCGCCCGCATCACCGGCTCGCGGCGCACGTCCCAGTCGCTCCGCGGGGCCTGGGGCGCGTTCTGGCGCCACCCCTCCCCCTGGCTGATCGGCAGCTTCCTGGCGGGCGCGATCGCCTACCGCGCGACGATCGCGAGCTTCGACTGGACCGAGCTGGTCGTGCCGGTGGCGCTGGTGGTCTTCTTCCCGGTCATCGAGTGGATCATCCACGTGGTGATCCTGCACTGGCGTCCGCGCAAGGTCGCCGGCGTGCCGGTCGACTCGCTCCTGGCGCGCAAGCACCGCGCCCACCACGCCGATCCGCGAGTCCTGCCCCTGGTGTTCATCCCCTGGCAGGTCGAGCTGTGGCTGCTCCCGTCGTACGTCGTGATCGCGCTGCTCGCCTTCCCCGGACAGGCAGCAGGCGCGACGTTCCTGGTGGCCGTCGGGCTCCTGATGTTCAACTACGAGTGGGTGCACTACCTCGTGCACAGCGACTACCGGCCGCGCAGCAAGTCGTTCCGGGCGGTCTGGCGCAACCACCGGCTGCACCACTACAAGAACGAGCACTACTGGTTCACCGTCACCACGGCCGGGACGGCCGACCGGCTCTTCGGGACCTACCCCGACACCGGCGAGGTGCGCACCTCGGAGACCGTGCGCCAGCTGCACGCCCTCGAGGAGCAGCGGGTCTCGACGCCGGGCAGCAGTCAGGTCAGCTGAGAGCCGACCCGGAACGGTAGTCCGCGAAGTCCGCGTTCCAGTCGCCGAACCCGTTGGTGAGGTCCATCCCCTTGTCGGTGCCGGTGTACTCGATGACGTCACCGACCTTCGACTGGTTGTAGAGCCACTCGGCGTTCGAGGTGCTCATGCCCGTGCAGCCGTGGCTGACGTTGGCGCTCCCCTGCGAGCCGACCGACCACGGCGCGGCGTGCACGAACTCACCCGAGTAGGTGACCCGCATGGCGTACTCGACGTCGTCGAGGTCGTAGCCGTCGGCGCTGCTGGGATCGATGCCGATGGTCTCGGAGTTCATCCGCTTGTGGCGGAACTTCTCGACGATCACCTTCACCCCGGACCGGGTGGTGAACTTCGGCTGCTCGCCGGTGGTGATCGGGATCGTGCGGGCCAGCTTGCCGTTGCGGAAGACCCGCATCTCGTGGCTGTTCATGTCCACCTTGCTGACCATCGAGTCGCCGACGTGGAAGTTCGTCGTCCGGTCCATCTGGCCGTAGATGCCGCCGCCGGCGGGCACCCCGCCGATGTCGGCCACGACCTTCACGTCGGTGCCAGGACGCCAGTAGCTCTTCGGACGCCAGTGCACCTCGTTGTCGCTGATCCAGTGGAACGCGCCGGGCTGGGCGGGCTGGCTGGTCACCTTCAGGTGCTTCTCGATCGACGCCTTGTCCGTGACCGGCACGTCGAACCGGACGATGACCGGCATCCCGACGCCGACCGTCTGTCCCTGGACCGGCACGAAGCTGGGGTAGGTCTGCTCGTCGAGCGTCAGCGTGCGGGTCTTGAAGCCGGACTCGTAGCCCTTCTTCAGGCCGTCGGCGTCCACCGCGGTGCTGGTGACCCGGTAGCGCGACGCCGACTGGAGCGGGGTGCTCGAGACCCAGCGGGTCTTGTCGGCGGACAAGCGGCCCTCGACGATGCCGCCCTTGGGGCCGGTGACCTGGACCTCCTCGAAGGTCCCCTGGGCCACCCGGAGCTTGATCTTGCGGTCGATGTCGACCTTGCGCGCCCCCGGACGCACGTTGCTGGAGACCTTGGCCTTCGACTGCTGCGCCGCCTGGGAGGCGTCACTCTTCGGGGAGTCGGAGCCTTCGTCACCGCCCGTGACCGAGCTCGAGCAGGCGCTCACGAGGGCGAGCGCGAGCGCGCCGGCAGCAACCGACATGCGCGTGGAAAGGGTCCGGGTGGACATGGGTACTCCGAGTGACGCTGGCAGGGGGACAGACCACTTCAGCGTAACAACGGGGCCCCCACGACACGCCTGCCTACCGCGTGTGACAGGTCACGCCTGAGCAACAACTGGAGTGACAGGTGGGGCGCGAGTGCCTCAGTGGGCGTGCTCGCCGCGGTAGTACTCGAAGATCAGCCCGGACAGCGCGATCCCGCCCAGCGCGGTGCCGATGACGGCCAGCCACCAGCCGACGGCCACCCCGAGCACGATGGCCGCACAGGACATCGCGCACCACAGGGGCCACCAGCTGTACGGCGGGAAGAAGCCCAGCTCGCCCGCCCCGTCGGCGATCTCGGCCTCCTTGCGGTCCTCCGGACGCGGCTCCATCCGGGTGGCGTGGAACCAGAGGTAGAAGAAGATCAGCGTGGTCAGCAGGAACGTCATCACGAGGGCGCTCGTGCCGGTCCAGTCCTCGCTGGCCCACCAGTACACCGGCGTCACCACCAGCACGAAGATGCTGCAGATGCCGAAGATCCAGGCCTCGACCTTCATCGACCCTCACCCCCCTTGTCCTTGCCGATGACCTGCTCGCGGCCCTCGGTGTCCGGAGCGTCCGCGAAGCCGTCGTCGTCGCTCAGGTTCTCGTTGTCGTCGTACTCGAGCGCGGCGATCTCCGGGTGGTGCAGGTCGAAGGCCGGCGACTCGGAGCGGATCCGCGGGATGGACACGAAGTTGTGCCGTGGCGGAGGCGAGGAGGTCGCCCACTCCAGCGAGCGGCCCCAGCCCCACGGGTCGTCGACCTTGACGATCGGCGTCCGGCTGGTCTTGTAGACGTTGTAGAGGAACGGCAGCGTCGAGAAGGCCAGCAGGAAGGCACCGGCGCTGGAGACCTGGTTCAGCGTGGTGAAGCCGTCGGAGGCCGAGTAGTCGGCGTAGCGCCGCGGCATCCCCTCGACGCCGACCCAGTGCTGGACCAGGAACGTCGTGTGGAAGCCGATGAACAGCAGCCAGAAGTGCACCTTGCCCAGCGTCTCGTCGAGCATCCTCCCGGTCATCTTGGGCCACCAGAAGTAGAAGCCCGCGAACATCGCGAACACGACGGTGCCGAAGACGACGTAGTGGAAGTGCGCCACCACGAAGTAGGAGTCGGAGACGTGGAAGTCCAGCGGCGGCGACGCGAGGATGACCCCGGTCAGGCCACCGAACAGGAAGGTGACCAGGAAGCCGACGGACCAGAGCATGGGCGTGTCGAAGCTGATCGACCCGCCCCACATAGTGCCTATCCAGTTGAAGAATTTGACGCCTGTCGGCACGGCGATCAGGAAGGTCATGCCGGCGAAGAACGGCAGGTCCACGGCGCCGGTGACGAACATGTGGTGCGCCCACACGGCGACCGACAGGATGGCGATGCCGAGCGTGGCGCCGACCAGGCCGATGTAGCCGAAGATGGGCTTGCGGCTGAACACCGGGAGGATCTCGGTGATGATGCCGAAGAACGGCAACGCGATGATGTAGACCTCTGGATGCCCGAAGAACCAGAACAGGTGTTGCCACAAGATGGCTCCGCCATGGTTCGCATCGAAGACGTGGGCGCCGAACTTGCGGTCCGCCTCCAGGGCGAGCAGCGAGGCGGCCAGGATCGGGAACGCGATCAGCACCAGCAGGCTGGTGACCAGGGCGTTCCAGGTGAAGATCGGCATCCGGAACATCGTCATGCCGGGCGCGCGCATGCAGATGATCGTGGTCACGAAGTTGACCGCGCCGAGGATGGTGCCCAGTCCGGCCAGGTAGAGGCCCATCACCCACAGGTCGCCACCGACGCCCGGTGAGCGCACGGCGTTGGACAAGGGCGTGTACGCCGTCCAGCCGAAGTCGGCCGCGCCCTCAGGGGTGAGGAACCCGCCGGCCGCGATCAGTCCGCCGAAGAGGAAGAACCAGTAGCTGAGCATGTTCAGCCGCGGGAACGCCACGTCCGGCGAGCCGATCTGCAGCGGCATGATCACGTTGGCGAACCCGAAGAACAGGGGCGTCGCGAACAGCAGCAGCATGATCGTGCCGTGCATGGTGAACAGCTGGTTGTAGAGCTCGTCGTTGACGACCTGCTGGCCCGGGAACGCGAGCTCCGAGCGGATCAGCAGCGCCATCAGCCCGCCCACCAGGAACCATGCGAACGAGGTGCCGAGGTAGAGCTTGCCGATCAGCTTGTGGTCGGTCGTGGTCAGGATCCGCACGACCTGCGTCCCCAGCGAGGGGTGAGGGGTCGGGGTGACGCTGGTTCCCGAAGGGGCGTCGGAGACGGCAGTCACTCTTCTCCTCCAGTGCTTTCTTCGGACTCGAGGCCCGGGGTCTCGGCGCTCTCGGAGGCGCCCAGCGCGGGGCCGGTGTTGCCCTGCTCGGCGAGGGCCTCGAGGTGCTCGTCGTACTCCGCCTGGTCGACCACCTTCACGTCGAACAGCATCCGCGAGTGGTAGACCCCGCAGAGCTCGGCGCAGCGGCCCTCGAAGGTGCCCGACCGGGTCGGGGTCAGGGTGAACTGGTTGTGGCGGCCCGGGACGACGTCCATCTTGAACAGGAATCCGGGCACCCAGAACGAGTGGACCACGTCAGGTGAGTCGAGGTGGAAGGTGACGCTCTCGTCCTTGACCAGCCACAGCGTCGGCCGGTCCTTCGTGGTGCCGACGTCGTAGACGACCTCGCCGTCGCCGTCCTCCTCGTACTCCTCGGTCTCCTCGTTGTAGTCCAGGTTGTAGTTGAAGGTCCACGACCACTGCTGACCGACGACCGTGACGTTCTGGTCGGGGTTGTCGGCGACGTGGAGCACCTTGTTCTGGGTGTCGACGGTGAAGTAGAAGAAGACGATCACCATCATCACGGGGGCGATCGTGTAGAAGATCTCGATCGGCAGGTTGTAGCGCGTCTGGACCGGGATGTCCGCCTCGCTGCGGCGCCGGTAGCGGATCGCGGCGTAGAAGATCAGCCCCCACACGACGATGCCCGTCAGGATCGCGGCCAGCCACGACCACATCCACAGGTCATGGATCAGGGGCGCTTCCTTGGTGGAGGCGACCGGCATCGCGAGACGCTTGATCTCGCCCTCTTGGTCCTGCGTACAACCGCTGAGGACGAGCAGCGCGGTGACCATCAGGCCTCCGATCGCCGCGCGGCGGAAGCGCTTCGGGAGCTCCAGACTCACAGATGAGCCCTTTCGTAAGCAGACGACGTCTTCAGACAACTTCAGCTGGGCCAAACGTTTGAACGAAACCCTACTACTGAGGCACCCCCTCTCACCGCGCAGGTCGCCGGTAGGTTTCGCCCTGTGAGCGATGCTGCTTCGAGCTCGCCGGGAGGCGTTTCGGACACCCCGGTTCCGGCGTACCTCGATCACGCCTCCGGTACCCCGTTGCACCCCGCCGCACGCGAGGTGCTGGTCCAGGCCCTCGACCTCGGGTACGCCGACCCGCGGCGCCTGCACGGTCCGGCGCGCGACTCCCGCCTGATGCTGGACAACGCGCGTGCCGTGGTGGCCGAGTGCCTCGACGTCCGGCCCGACGAGGTGACGTTCACCCCGAGCGGGACCCACGCGTGCCACCTCGGCGTGCTCGGGCTCCTGGCGGGGCGATCCCGCCACGGTGACCTGCTGCTGGCCTCCGCCGTCGAGCACTCGGCCGTGCTCCAGGCGGGCCAGTGGCACGCCCGGCGCGGCGGCCGTTTCGAGACCGTTGTCGTCGATCGCGCCGGGCGTGTCGACCCCGACGTGCTCGGGATCCGGGTCGCGGAGGAGGAGCCGGCGGTGCTCGCGCTCCAGCACGGCAACCCCGAGGTCGGGGCCTGCCAGCCCGTGGCCGCGGCGGCTGCGCTGACCCCCGCTCCCCTGTTCGTCGACGCGTGCGCCTCGGCGGGGTACCTGCCCCTGCCCACCGGGTGGTCCAGCGCGGCGGTCTCGGCCCACAAGTGGGGCGGACCCGCGGGCGTGGGCGTCCTGCTCGTGCGCAAGTCCGCGCGCTGGCGCAACCCCTGGCCGGGCGACGACCGGGTCGACGAGCGGTCGACCGGCTTCGAGAACGTCCCGGCCGCGCTCGCGGCGGCCGCTGCGCTGCGCGCGTCGCTCGAGGAGCGCGCCGGGCTCGACGAGCGGCACCGGGCGCTCACCGAGGTGCTCGCCGCCGCAGTCCGGGCGATTCCGGACACGGAGGTGTACCTGGCCGACGGCGAACGGCTGCCCCACGTGTTCGCGTTCTCCTGCCTCTACGTCGACGGCGAGGCGATCGTGACCGAGCTCGACCGGCTGGGCTTCGCCGTGGCGAGCGGGTCCGCCTGCACCGCGAGCACGCTCGAGCCCAGCCACGTGCTGGCGGCGATGGGAGCTCTCACCCACGGCAACGTGCGGGTCTCGCTGGGGCGGGACACCGACCCCGAGGCCGTGCACCGGCTCGCCGACGCGCTCCCCCGGGTCGTCGAGCGCCTGCGCAAGGACGCGGGGGTGCACCGGTGAGGCGCACGGAGGTGGACTGCCGAGGGATGCGGTGTCCCCGGCCGGTCATCGAGCTGGCCGCGGCGGTCGACGGTGTCGAGGTGGGCGACGAGGTCCTCGTCATCGCCGACGACCCGGCGGCCGGCACCGACGTACAGGCGTGGTGCCGCATGCGCGGCCAGGAGTACGTCGGCCAGGAGGACGCCCCGGACGGGGTGCCGGCCTACGTCGTACGCCGGGTCAGCTAGCGGTCAGGTGCTCCCGCACGTCCGCGGCCGCTTCCTCGCCGTAGGCACCGGCCAGCCGGGCGATGAACTGCTCCGGTCTGAAGGTGTACTCCTGGGTGCCGACCTGCTCGACGACGTACGCCGCCAGCACGCAGCCGACCTGCGCCGCGCGCTCGTGGGAGAGGCGCCACTCGAGCGCCGCGAGGAAGCCGGAGCGGAACGCGTCGCCCACGCCGGTCGGCTCGACCGCCGCGACGCCGGGCACGGCGGGCACCTCGATGGGCTGCTTCCCCTGGCTGACGATGCGTACGCCGTCAGGACCCAGCGTGATCACCTGGGTGCCGACCCGCTCGAGGATCTCCTCCGCCGACCAGCCGGTCTTGGACTCGATCAGGTGCGACTCGTACTCGTTGGAGAAGAGGTACGCCGCGCCGTCCACCAGCTCGCGGATCATCTCCCCCTCGCCGAAGGCCAGCTGCTGGCTCGGGTCGGCAATGAAGGCGTAGCCCCGCTGGCGGCACTCCTGCGTGTGCCGCACCATCCCCTGCGGGTCGTCCGGCCCGACCAGCACGAAGGTCGGCTCCCCGACGCGTCGGGCGATCGGCGCCAGCTCGATCAGCCGGGCCTCGCTCATGGCGCCCGGGTAGAAGCTCGCGAACTGCGCCATGGTGGCGTCGGTCGTGCACACGAAGCGGGCCGTGTGGAGGTCCTCGGAGATCCGCACCGACTCACAGTCCACGCCGTGCCGCTCGAGCCAGGACCGGTAGTCGCCGAAGTCCTCGCCTGCCGCGCCGACCAGCACCGGACGCAGGCCCAGCCGGCCGAGGCCGAAGCAGATGTTGCCGGCGCAGCCGCCGCGGCGGATCTCGAGGTCATCGACGAGGAAGGAGACCGACAGCTTGTCGAGCTGGTCGACGACCAGCGAGTCGGCGAACTTGCCTCCGAAGTTCATCAGGTGATCGGTCGCGATGGAGCCGGCGATGAGCAGCGACATGTGGGTCCTTGGATGTCGGAAAAGTTTCGGGCGCGTGAGATCTGCGTGAGTTTCGTAGCCTACCCATCGGTACGGTTGGGAGTACCAGTTGGTAGCCCCTAGCGTCGTCGACATGAGCTACGAGCGCCTTGCCTACGACGACGCCGACACCGCAGGCCAGATGCACGACGACTGCGCGGAGTGCGGCACCCGGATCAGCCTTCCCCTGCAGCGGACCGAGGCTCCGTCGCTGCACGCCGACGACCACGCCTTCGACGCCGCCAAGACCCAGATCGAGGTCAGCGAGGCCGCGGCGTACCTCGCCTCGCGCCTCCACCTGCACCTCGACTGAGGCCGCACGGACCGACAGACGCCAAGAGGCGGTGCCCCGTTGGGGCACCGCCTCTTGTGTGTTCGTGGAGCGGTGGGCTCAGTGGAACGAGTCACCGCAGGCGCAGGAGCCGGTCGCGTTCGGGTTGTCGATCGTGAAGCCCTGCTTCTCGATCGAGTCGACGAAGTCGATGCTGGCGCCGTTGAGGTAGGGGACGCTCATCCGGTCGACGACCACGGCCACGCCGTCGAAGTCGGTGACCACGTCACCGTCGAGGTTCCGCTCGTCGAAGAAGAGCTGGTAGCGAAGGCCGGAGCAGCCACCGGGCTGCACGGCGATGCGCAGCTGGAGGTCGTCACGACCCTCCTGCTCCAGCAGGCTCTTGACCTTGGATGCCGCGGTGTCGCTGAGGTTGATGCCGTCGGTGCGGATCTCGTGAGCGGTGTCGACCTGCTCGGTCATGGGCTCTCCAGTGCTGATCGGGTGTGCGGTTCCAACAGGTCCAATGGTCGCACATCGGAGGTTATTCCCCGCATTCCACGGCCAGACGTGGCTCAGCGCGACCAGGTCCTCGCCGTGCGCTCGGCCAGGTCCTCGAGCGCCTCGGCCGGGGCGCCCATGGCGCGCTCCTCCCCCACCAGGTCGACCATGGAGTAGGCCGACTCCACGCCCAGCGCCCGCATCTCGCGCGAGCCGATCTGCACCTGCCCAGCCAGGGCGATGCACGGCACCAGCCGTCGCGAGGCGACCTCCGCCACGCCGTAGGGCACCTTGCCGGAGCGTGAGGAGAAGTCGAAGGCACCCTCGCCTGTGACCGCGAGATCCGCCTTGGACAGGTGGCCCTCGAGATCGACGGCCTCGGCGACGACCTCCACGCCGGCGGCGCGGGAGGCGCCGAGCAGCATCAGTGCGAAGCCCAGGCCTCCGGCTGCCCCGGCGCCCTTCTGGGCGGCCACCTTGCGGTCGGTCTCCTCGGCGAAGTGCTGCAGCCAGCCGTCGACGACGACGAGGCGTTCGTCAGGGAGACCCTTCTGGGGCCCGTAGATCTTGGTCGCGCCGTTGATGCCGAGCAGCGGGTTGTCCACGTCGCTGGCCATCACCAGGTCGATGTCGGCGAACCGCGCCTGCACCTCTGCGAGGTCGACGTCCCCGATCTCCGCGAGGCCGGCAGGCCCGGCGTCCAGGACGCCCCGGCCGGCGGTAGCACCGAGCGCGGCCAGCATCCCGGCCCCGGCATCGTTCGTGGCCGACCCGCCCAGGCCCAGGATGATCCGCCGGGCGCCCGTGGCGAGCGCCTGCTCCAGCAGCTCCCCGAGACCGCGGGTGTGCGCGCGCTCGGGGTCACGCCGGTCGGGCTCGACGAGGTGCAGCCCGACGGCCTGCGCGCTCTCGACGTACGCCGTGTCACCGACGCTCAGCACCGCGGCAGGAGTCGGCTCGCCGAGCGGCCCGGTCACCGTCACGGCGTGCAGGTCGCCCCCGAGAGCGGTGTGCAGCACGTCGACGAAGCCGGGACCCCCGTCGGACATCGGCACCTGCACCAGGTCGTCGTCCGGCGCCCGTCTCGCCCACCCCCGAGCCATCGCGGCGGCCGCCTCGACCGCGCTCAGCGTGCCGGCGAACTTGTCCGGAGCGAAGACCACGCGCATGTCCTCATCCTGCCCGACGCCGAGCGGCTACCTTCGGGGCGTGCCCGACCCAGTGCCCGACCTGGTGATCCGCCCGATGCACCTCGACGACGTGCCCGCCGCCGAGCAGCTGTCCCTCGGCGCCTACACCGAGGCCGAGCGGTTCGAGCCGCCGACCGAGCGGACGGCCACGCCGCGACACTCACCCGCGCGGGCCAGCCGGTGGATCGCCCGGACCAGCCACCTGCTCGCGACCGACCCCGGCGGCTGCTGGGTCGCCGAGGCCGGCGGCGGGCTCGCGGGCTTCGTCGTGTCGTTCCGACGTGACCTGCTCTGGGTGCTGGCGTCGTACGCCGTGCGTCCGGGTCTCCAGGGCCAGGGCATCGGACGACCGCTGCTCGACGCTGCCCTGTCGTACTCGCGCGGTTGCCTGCGGGGGATGTTCGCGTCGAGCGCGGACCCCAAGGCGTTCCGCCGCTACCGCCGCGCCGGCTTCAGCCTGCACCCGGAGCTCCACCTCGCGGGCGTGCCGGACCGCAGCGTGATCCCGGTCGTCGAGCACGTCCGCGAGGGCACCCCCGGTGACTTCGACCTGATGGACTCGATCGACCGGCAGCGTCGCGACGCGGCGCACGGCCCCGACCACCCGCTCCTCCACTCGCTGCACCGGCTGCTGGTGACCGACCGTCCCACCGGGTCCGGCTACGTCTACCTGCACGACTCCGGAGCCCCGCAGCTGCTGGCCGCGACCAACCGGCGCACCGCCGCCCGGCTGCTCTGGGAGGCGATCGCCTCGGCTCCCCCGGACGCGCCGTTCGAGGTCGCGCACGTCTCGACGGCCAACGAGTGGGCGGTCGACATCGGGCTCGAGGCACGTCTGTCGGTGTCGACGCGGGGGTACCTCGCGCTGCGCGGCATGCGGCTGCCGGCGCCGTACCTGCCGCACAGCTCACTGCTGTGACGGGCGCTCCGAGCCGCGTGGGAGACTCCCCGCATGACGACAGTGGACCTCCCACTCCTCCCCCTCGGGCAGGGTCGCGACCGTTCCTCGGAGCGTGGGGTCGAGTGCCCCGGAGACCTCCCGGCAGCCTCCGACCCCGACCTCGTCGCACGGGCCCGGGCCGCGAAGGAGAAGCTGGGCGAGCGCGTGTTCGTGCTCGGCCACCACTACCAGCGCGACGAGGTCATCGAGTTCGCCGACGTCACCGGCGACTCCTTCAAGCTGGCGCGCGACGCGGCGGCGCGGCCGGACGCGGAGTACATCGTCTTCTGCGGCGTCCACTTCATGGCCGAGTCCGCGGACATCCTCACCGCACCCGAGCAGAAGGTCGTGCTGCCCGACCTCGCCGCCGGCTGCTCGATGGCCGACATGGCTCGGCTCGCCCAGGTCGAGGACACGTGGGACGCGCTCGTCGACGCCGGGATCGCCGACGACGTCGTACCGATCACCTACATGAACTCCTCGGCAGACATCAAGGCGTTCTGCGGCCGGCACGGCGGGGCGGTGTGCACCTCGTCCAACGCCCAGGCGGCCCTGGAGTGGGCCTTCGAGCAGAAGGGACCCGACACCAAGGTCCTCTTCCTGCCCGACCAGCACCTCGGTCGCAACACCGCCGTCCTGCGAGCTCGGGCTCTCGCTCGACGACTGCGTGGTCTGGAACCCCCTGCTGCACAGCGGCGGCCTCGACAGCGACCGGCTCCGCGACGCCCGGATGATCCTGTGGAAGGGGCACTGCTCGGTGCACGGGCGGTTCTCCGAGGACGTGGTCGACGAGCTGCGCGCGAAGATCCCCGACGTCAAGATCCTGGTGCACCCCGAGTGCCGCCACGAGGTCGTCACCAAGGCCGACCTCGTCGGCTCGACGGAGTTCATCATCAAGACGATCACGGCGGCGCCGCCCGGCTCCGTGTGGGCAGTCGGCACCGAGCTCAACCTGGTCAAGCGCCTCGCCGACGCCCACCCCGAGCAGGAGATCGTCTTCCTGGACCGGACCGTCTGCTACTGCTCGACGATGAACCGGATCGACCTGCCGCACCTGGTCTGGGCGCTGGAGTCGCTCGCCGAGGGACACGCTGGTCAACGTGATCGAGGTCGACCCGGACACCGAGCGCTGGGCCAAGGTCGCGCTCCAGCGGATGCTCGACCTGCCGGGCAAGTCGCACCGCGACTAGCCCGGGAGACCTAGCTCAGCCCCCAGATCGGCATCCAGCGCGAGGTGTCCTCCTCGATCGGCAGGTCGGCGCCGATGGCGTCGCGGACCTGGCGCTCCAGCAGGGTGTCGCGGCTGGACGGCCCGCTGGGGCAGAACGGGTAGAAGGTGCCCTGCTTGTAGAGGTAGACCACGAAGACCCGCTGGTCGCTCTCGGAGCGGAACCCGACCGTGGAGCAGAGCAGCCCGGACCCGAAGCCCTGGGCCTCGAGGGCGGAGTTGACCGCGTGCAGGTCCGTGACCAGCCCGCCGACGTCCGGCGGGTCGGTGCGCACGGTGAGCCAGGTGTAGCCGTACTCGTCGACCCGGGACTCGGTCTTCGGTCCGCCATCGACCGCGACCAGGTCCGCCGCCTCCTGCTGCATCGACACGGCGGCGCGGCCCTCCGCGGCCCGGAAGCACACGTCGCCGCTGCCGGTCGGGTGCAGGCCGAGGGACGCCTCCAGCGTCAGCGAGGCCGAGGGCAGCGAGAACAGCGCGTCCAGCTTGGCCTGGCGCGGTGCCGAGTGGCCGCGCAGCACGTCCCAGAAGCCCACGACGTCAGCGGGTCTGGCCCAGCCCGGCGGCGATCTTCGCCAGCTGGTCGAGTCGCTGCTCCAGCGGCGGGTGGGTGGCGGTCAGCGTGCCGAGGGCCAGTCCGCGCACGGCCGGGCTGATGAACAGCGCGTTCATCGGCTGGGCGGCGCGCAGGTCGCGCTCCGGGACGGAGTTCATCTGGCCGCTGATCTTGGTCAGCGCGTTGGCGAGCGCGGCCGGCTTCTGGGTCAGGTAGGCGCCGGCGCGGTCGGCGGCGAGCTCGCGGTAGCGCGAGAGCAGCCGCAGCAGCAGGAAGCTGATCGCGTAGACGACGAGGCTGATGATCAGCACGGCGAAGACACCGATCGCGCCGCCGCCGTTGTCGTTGCCGCGGGACCGGCCGAGCCCGAGCGCACCGAACTGCGCACCGCGCGTCACCATCCCGGCCACGATGCCCGCCGAGGCGGCCAGCGTCATCACCAGGACGTCGCGGTGGGCGACGTGCGAGAGCTCGTGGGCGAGCACCCCTTCGAGCTCCTCCGCGGTCAGCGTCTGCAGGATGCCCGTGGTCACGCACACCGCCGAGTGGCTGGGCGAGCGACCCGTGGCGAAGGCGTTGGGGACCGGGCTGTCAGCGATGGCGACCCGCGGCTTGGGCATGTCGGCCATCGCGCAGAGCCGGTCGATCATGCCGTGCAGCTCGGGAGCCTGCTCCGGTGTCACCTCCCGGGCGCGCATGGCACGCAGGGCGGCCTTGTCGGAGTTCCACCACTGGAAGAACGCGATGCCGATGCCGGCCACGCCGATCAGGAACGCCAGTCCCGGGCTCTGGACCCACAGCATCAGGCCGACGACGACGGCCACGAAGGCGGCGCCGAGCAGGAACAGCACGGCGGTCATCCGGACGGTGAGTCCGGTGTCGGGGACGAAGCGGGTCTGGGCCATGTAGTGAGAACGTGTGGTGGTCGCCGGGAGTTTCAGCCCGGGATGAGTCCGTCGTCACTGAGCAGCTCGCGGACCTCGTCGATGCTCGCGTCGGCCGGAGGCAGGATCAGGTCGGAGTCCTCGAGCGAGTCGTCGGCGAGCGGAGTGCCGACGCGGCGTACGCCGTCCAGGAGTGCGGTCAGCGCTGCGGCGAACGCCTCGGTGTCACCGGACTCGACCGCGGACTCGACGGCGCCGTCGAGCTCGTTGAGGTGCTCCAGCTCGCTGTCGGCCACCTCGAGCTGACCCTCGCCGAGGATGCGCACGATCATGACTGCTGGCCCCTCTCGGGCTCGGCCTCGAGCTCGGGGGTGGCGGTCTGTGCCGGACCCTGGGCGGGCTCCTCCGGGGCGTCGATGGCCTGGGGAGCGTTGCCCTTGAGCGCGGCCAGCTCGGCCTCCACGTCGGCCTCCGAGCTCATCGACTCCAGCTCGCGGCTGATGTCGTCGCCGCGGTTCATCGAGCTGGCGTCGTCGAGCGCGCCGGAGGCGATCAGCTCGTCGATGGCGCCGGCCCGAGCCTGCATCTGCGCCGTCTTGTCCTCGGCGCGCTGCACGGCCATCCCGACGTCGCCCATCTCCTCGGAGATCCCGGAGAAGGCCTCGTTGATGCGGGTCTGCGCCTCGGCGGCCGTGTAGGTCGCCTTGATCGTCTCCTTGCGCGTGCGGAACGCGTCGACCTTGGCCTGGAGCCGCTGGGAGGCGAGCGTGAGCTTCTCCTCCTCGCCCTGCAGCTGGTCGTGCTGGGCCTGGAGGTCGCTCATCTGCCCGGTCACGGCCGACTTGCGGGTCAGCGCCTCGCGGGCGAGGTCCTCGCGGCCCATCTCGATGGCCTTCTGGGCCTGCCCGGTGAGCTTGTCCGACTGTGTCTTGAGCTGGTTGATCTGCAGCTCGACCCGCTTGCGGCTGGTGGCGACGTCGGCGACGCCGCGGCGCACCTTGGTCAGCATCTCCACCTGGCGCTGGTAGCTGTAGTCGAGGGTCTCGCGGGGGTCCTCGGCGGCATCCAGCGCCTTGTTGGCCTTCGCCCGGAAGATCATGCTGATCCGCTTCATCATGCTCATGGCGACAACTTACCCAACCTCGCCCAGCCGAACGAGGCTCGATGGCCTCCGATCGGGTCAACCGGGACAGGTACGCTGGCCACCCCCAGACCGCCCCTCGCCCACGAGAAGGACCCGTGTTCCGCCGTACCGAGAAGACCGAGAGCCCCGAGACCGACGTCGCCGAGGACAAGGGGCCGGGTGCCAAGGGCCGTCCGACCCCCACGCGCAAGGAGGCCGAGGCCGCCGCGCGCAACCGGGCCAAGGCCCCGATGGACAAGAAGGCCGCGCAGAAGCTGCTCCGCGAGCGGCGGGCCGAGTCCAACGCCAAGATGCGCGAGGGGATGAAGTCCGGCGACGAGCGCTACCTGCCCGCCCGCGACCAGGGTCCGGTGAAGCGGTTCGTCCGTGACTACGTCGACGCGCGGCTCTCGATCGCGGAGTTCCTGCTCCCGCTGCTGATCGTCATCATGGTGATGCAGTACTCCCAGAACGACCAGATGATGCGCATCGGCAGCTCGCTGATGAGCGTCACCATCCTCGTCGTCGCCATCGACACGACCTGGCTGCTGTTCCGGGTCAAGCGGGCGCTGCGGGCGAAGTTCCCCGACGAGAGCCTCAAGGGCGTGAACTTCTACGCGATCATGCGCGTGCTCCAGCTGCGCTGGCTGCGGATGCCCAAGCCCAAGGTGAAGGTCGGCGGCGCGCCCCGCTGACCCTCGTCGGTCCGGCTCAGCCGGCCTCGAGCGACATCGGACCGTAGACCTCGCGGTCCCCCTCGAACAGGGTGACCGCGGAGACACCGTCCTCGGCGAGGTCGGGGTAGGCCTCCCCCAGCCAGGACTCGGCGTCGCTGCGGGTCGGGAACTCGGTGCGCTCAGCGCTGATCACCCGACCGTCGGCGTCGAGGAGCTGCCACCACCACGGCACCTGGTCCTGACGACGGGTCGAGGTGCCGAAGGCAGGCTCGGGGGTGTTGGTCATGGTGGTCCTCTCGTCGACGGTGGGTGGAGCGCTCAGGACTCGCGGACGTCGGTCTCGACGAACGGGGGCTTCGTCACCACGAAGACCTCCGGCCGCCCGCGTACGTCGACGAGCACCTCGGCCCCGATCTGGATCTGCGGGTTGATCAGCGCGAGCGCGATGCCCTTGCGCAGGGTCGGCGAGAACGTCCCGGAGGTCACGTGGCCCACCGGCATGTCCTGGGTCACCTTGACGCTCATCTGCGGCCGCGCGATGCCGCGGCCCTGCGCGACCAGGCCTCGCAGGGTCACCGGCACCCCGGCCTCCTTCTCCGCGGCCAGCGGCGCCTTGCCCCAGAACTCCGGCTTGGACCAGCCGACGGCCCAGCCGAGCCGGCCCTGGTTGGGGGTCACGTCCAGGCTGATGTCCTGGCCGTGCAGCGGGTAGCCCATCTCGGTGCGCAGCGTGTCGCGGGCGCCGAGGCCGCACGGCGCGATCCCCTGGGCCTCGCCTGCCTCCAGCAGCGCGTCCCACAGTGCCGGCGCCGCGGCGTTGTCGGCGACCAGCTCGTAGCCGCGCTCACCGGTGTACCCGGTGCGGCACACGACGACGTCGTGGCCGTCGAACGGGCTGGTCTCGAACGACATGTAGTCGTGACCGGTCGGCAGGCCGAGCGCCGACAGCACCTCGTCGGACTTCGGTCCCTGGACCGCCAGCACGGCGCGGGTCTCGTGCTGGTCGGTGATCGCGATGCCGAAGGGGGCGGCGTCCTCGAGCCGTCGCCGGACCTCCGCGGAGTTGGCGGCGTTGGGGACGAGCAGCACGTGGTCGTCGTCGTGGACGTAGGCGATCAGGTCGTCGACGACGCCACCGGTCGCCTCGTCGCAGGCCAGCGTGTACTGCGCCCGACCCGGCCCGATGCGGTCGAGGTCGTTGCTCAGGCACCGGTTGAGGTACGCCGCCGCGCCCGGACCCTGCACGTCGAGCTTGCCGAGGTGGCTGACGTCGAACACGCCGACGCCGTGGCGGACCGCGGCGTGCTCCTTGAGGACCCCCGTGGGGTACTCCAGGGGCATCTCCCACCCGCCGAACTCGGCGAGCTTGGCCCCGAGAGCAGCGTGCCGATCGTGGAGGGGCGACTGCTTCAGAGACATGCACGGCAAGTTACCGCAGCGACACGTGGCGTTCATGCCCGGTTGGATGCGCCTAACATGGCCCGTCGTGACGACGTACACGCTGCGCAAGGGCAGCCCTGCCAAGACCCGCACCGACCTCGTGGTCATCGGCGTCGCGAAGACCCGCAAGGGCGACCTGGTGGCCTGCCCGGGAGCCGAGGACGTCGCCTCGGAGTACGGCCGCCGGTTCAAGCCGATGCTCAGCTCGATGGGCTTCCGGGGCGAGTCGAACGAGGTGCTGCGGGTGCCGACGGCCGGCGCGATCAAGGCCGGGCAGCTGCTGGTCATCGGCCTCGGCGACCGTGACTCCCTGACCCTCGAGCGCGTGCGCCGCGCCGCCGGCGTCGCCGCGCGCAACCTGGGCAACGCCGCGTCGGTCGCACTGGCCCTGCCCGCCCACGACGCCGCGCACGTGCAGGCCGTCGCCGAGGGGTTCCTCCTGGGCGGCTACTCGTTCAAGCACTACAAGTCGCGCTCGGACGACGCCGGTGTCGCCGACGTCTCGCTGCTCAGCGACGCGGCGAGGCGGCAGGACGCGATCACGGCGCTGGAGAACGCGCAGGTCCTGGCCGGCGTCGTCAACCGGGCACGCGACTGGGTGAACACGCCGCCCAACGACCTGACTCCCGAGCTGTTCGCCGACGACGTGCTGGCCTTCGCCAAGCAGCGCGCGGGGCGCGCGAAGTCCAGGCTGCGGATCGAGGTCCTCGGACCGGACGAGCTGGTCGACCTCGGCTGCGGCGGGATCGTCGGCGTCGGGAAGGGATCGGCGAACCCCCCGAGGCTCGTCAAGATGACCTGGGCGCCCGAGGACGCGCGGGCCAGCGTGGCCTTCGTCGGCAAGGGCGTCACCTATGACTCCGGCGGCCTGACGATCAAGCCCGGCTCGCTCGATGGCGACGATGAAGTACGACATGGGCGGCGCGGCCGCCGTGATCGCGGCGACCTTCGCCGTGGCCACCCGCGAGCTGCCGGTGGCGGTGACCACCTACGCACCGATGGCGGAGAACATGGTCTCCGGCGCGGCGATGCGTCCCGGTGACGTGCTGACCATGTTCAACGGCAAGACCGTCGAGGTCACCAACACCGATGCCGAGGGGCGCCTGCTGCTCGCCGACGCCCTGGCGATGGCGGCCGTGGAGGAGCCCGACGCCATCATCGACACCGCCACGCTGACCGGGCCGTGCATCGTCGCCCTCGGCGAGAAGGTGGCCGGCGTCTTCGGCGACGACGAGACGACCGCGGCCGTGTCCGACGCCGCGCGCGAGACCGGCGAGATGCTGTGGCGGCTGCCGATCCCCGACGAGACCCGGGAGGCGGTGCGCACCGAGAGCAAGATCGCCGACGTGCTGCAGCACAACTGGGTCAGGTGGGGCTCGGCACTCTTCGCCGCGGCCTTCCTCGAGGAGTTCGTCGACGGCCGGCCGTGGGCGCACCTCGACATCGCCGGACCGGCCTGGAACACCGGTGGTCCGTGGGGCCACGTGCCGTCCGGGGCGACGGGCTACGGCATCGCCACCCTGGTGGAGTACGTCGCCGCGCTGGCCGAGCGGGAGGCGCCGGTTGATCCGGACGAGTCCGAGGCAGCCGAGGGTCCCGCGGAGGACTGAGTCGGCTCAGGTCTCCGTGGCCGGGTTGTCCAGGTCGCTGTCGAGCTGCCGCTTGAGGCGCTCCTTCTGGGCCCGGTTGTAGTCGCGCATCCGGTCCGGGATGCCGACCAGCCCTGCGTCGTACGACGGCACGCCGTTGCGGTTGGCGAAGTCGTGCGCCCACTTCTCGTGGGGGACGCGGCGGCGGGTCCACTCCCCGTCGTGGGCCACGAGCAGGAGGGTCACGTCGGTGACGGTCGTGCGTGGCTCGACGAAGCCCTCGACCCCGCGACGCGTCCGGATGAACTCCAGCAGGTGCTGCTGGTCGGCGTTGTCCGACCCACGCACGATGGCACCCGTGGTCCCCACTCCGTGGCCACGTCGTCGAAAGCGGTCCAGCAGACCCATGCGCCCCAGTGTGAAGCATGGGCGGTCGGGGCACAGGTGAACACGACGCGTTGACGGGCAGCGAGTCGCGGGGTGATTGGATGAAGGTCGTCCATTCGAGGGAGCAGTCGAGGGAGTGGAGGCAGACGTGCCAGAGGGCCCAGCCGGCAACGAGTTCGACGTCGTGATCCTGGGAGCCGGGTCGGGTGGCTACGCGTGCGCACTGCGCGCAGCCCAGCTCGGTCTCAGCGTCGCGCTCGTCGAGAAGGACAAGGTCGGCGGCACCTGCTTGCACGTCGGATGCATCCCGACGAAGGCCCTGCTGCACGCCGCCGAGGTCGCCGACGCGGCGCGGGAGTCGGAGAAGTTCGGCGTGCAGGCGACCCTCGACGGCATCGACATGGCCGGCGTCAACGCCTACAAGGACGGCGTCGTCGCCCGGCTGTTCAAGGGTCTGACCGGGCTGGTCAAGGGGCGCGGCATCACCGTCGTCGAGGGCGCCGGCCGGCTCACCGGCCCGAAGACGGTCGAGGTCGACGGGACGTCGTACGTCGGGAAGTCGGTCGTGCTCGCCAGCGGCTCCTACTCCCGCTCGCTCCCGGGCCTCGAGATCGACGGCCGCCGGGTGCTGACCTCGGAGCAGGCACTCCGCCTCGAGTCGGTGCCCCGCTCGGTGATCGTCCTCGGCGGCGGCGTGATCGGCTGTGAGTTCGCCAGCGTGTGGCGGTCCTTCGGCGCCGAGGTCACCATCCTCGAGGCGCTCCCCCACCTGGTGCCGTCCGAGGACGAGCAGTCCTCGAAGGCGCTCGAGCGGGCCTTCCGCAAGCGCAAGATCGCCTTCTCCACCGGCACCCGCTTCGAGTCGGTGAAGTCGACCGACGACGGCGTGACCGTCACGGTCGAGGGCGGCAAGACCCTCGAGGCCGACCTCCTGCTCGTGGCCGTCGGCCGCGGCCCGACCACCGACGGCCTGGGCTACGAGGAGCAGGGCGTCGCCATGGAGCGCGGCTTCGTCACCACCGACGAGCGCTGCCGGACCAGTGTCGACGGGATCTACGCCGTCGGCGACATCGTGCCCGGCCTGCAGCTGGCGCACCGAGGGTTCCAGCAGGGCGTGTTCGTCGCGGAGGAGATCGCCGGGCTCTCCCCCGTGCCGATCGACGAGACGGGGATCCCGCGGGTGACCTACTGCGAGCCCGAGGTCGCCTCGGTGGGGCTCACCGAGGCGCAGGCCCGCGAGCTCCACGGCGACGGTGTCGAGACCCTCACCTACGACCTCGGCGGGAACGGCAAGAGCCAGATCCTGGCCACCCAGGGCTTCGTGAAGCTGGTGCGCGTGACGGACGGTCCCGTGGTCGGCGTACACATGGTCGGCGCGCGGGTCGGCGAGCTCATCGGCGAGGCCCAGCTGATCACCAACTGGGACGCCTACCCCGAGGACGTGGCTCCCCTGGTGCACGCCCACCCGACCCAGAACGAAGCCCTCGGCGAGGCCCACCTCGCGCTGGCGGGCAAACCGTTGCACGCCCACACCTGACCTGCTGGACTCTGAACTAGCCTCGAACCGGACCAAGAGAACGAAGAGCGAAGGAAGCCGATGTCGACACCCGTGGAACTCCCCGCACTGGGCGAGTCCGTCACCGAAGGCACCATCACCCGCTGGCTGAAGTCCGTGGGCGACACCGTCGAGGTCGACGAACCCTTGCTCGAGGTCTCCACGGACAAGGTCGACACCGAGATCCCCTCGCCCGTCGCCGGCACGCTGCTGGAGATCAAGGCCGAGGAGGACGAGACCGTCGAGGTCGGCGCCGTGCTGTGCACCATCGGCGACGAGGGCGAGGGAGGCGGCTCGGACGACTCCGACTCCTCGGAGGACTCCTCCGAGGAGGACTCGGGTGACACCGACGACAGCCGACGACTCCGGCGACGCCGAGGAGTCCGGCGACTCGGACTCCGGCGACGAGGCTGACGACTCCGACGAGGCCGATGACTCCGACTCCGAGGACTCCGAGGAGTCCGACGACTCCGACTCCGACGGCTCCATGGAGGACGAGGAGGAGGAGCAGAAGCCGGCCGCCAAGAAGAGCAGCGGTGGCGGCGGCGGCACGCCCGTCACCCTGCCCGCGCTCGGTGAGTCCGTGACCGAGGGCACGATCACCCGCTGGCTGAAGTCGGTCGGTGACGAGGTCGAGGTCGACGAGCCGCTGCTCGAGGTCTCCACCGACAAGGTCGACACGGAGATCCCCTCCCCGGTCGCCGGCACCCTGCTGGAGATCAAGGTCGAGGAGGACGAGACCGTCGAGGTCGGTGCCGAGCTCGCCGTGATCGGTGACGGTTCCGAGTCTTCCGGCGACGGCGGCGGCGGACGACTCTGCCGACGAGCCGGAGGAGGAGCCCGAGCCCGAGGCGAAGGAAGAGCCGAAGGACGAGCCCGAGCCGGAGAAGGACGAGGAGCCCGAGCCAGAGGAAGAGCCCGAGCCGGAGCCGGAGGCCAAGGAAGAGCCCGAGGAGGAGCCGAAGCAGAGGCCCAAGGAGAAGCCGAAGCAGGAGGCTCCCAAGGAAGAGCCCTCGGAGTCCTCGAGCGAGGGCGGGACCTATGTGACGCCGCTGGTGCGCAAGATGGCCGCCGAGCACGGCGTCGACCTGGCCTCGATCAAGGGCACCGGTGTCGGTGGTCGGATCCGCAAGCAGGACGTCCTGGCCGCAGCCGAGTCCTCGAAGTCCGAGGAACCCGCCGCACCGGCCGCCGCCGAGAAGTCAGCCCCCAGCGAGAAGGCGCCGAGCCCGCTGCGCGGCAAGACCGAGCCGATGAGCCGGCTCCGCAAGGTGATCGCCAAGCGGATGGTCGAGTCCCTGCAGAACTCCGCCCAGCTGACCCAGGTCGTCGAGGTCGACGTCACCAAGGTCGCCCGGCTCCGCGACGCCGTGAAGGCCGAGTTCCACGCCCGCGAGGGCGTGAAGCTCTCCTACCTGCCGTTCTTCGCCAAGGCCACGGTCGACGCGCTGAAGTCACACCCCGCGCTCAACGCCACCCTGGACCTCGAGGCCGGTGAGATCACCTACCACGACAGCGAGAACATCGCCTTCGCCGTGGACACCGAGAAGGGCCTGCTGACTCCGGTGGTCAAGGACGCCGGAGACCTCTCCATCGCCGGACTGGCCAAGAAGATCGCCGACGTCGCCGAGCGCACCCGGACCAACAAGATCGGCCCCGACGACCTCTCCGGCGGCACGTTCACCATCACCAACCTCGGCAGCGTCGGCGCCCTGTGGGACACCCCGATCATCAACAAGCCCCAGGTCGCCATCCTCGGGCCCGGCACCGTGGTCAAGCGCGCCGTGGTGATCGACGACCCCAACCTCGGCGAGACCATCGCCGTACGCCACATGGTCTACCTGGCCCTGACCTACGACCACCAGCTCGTCGACGGCGCCGACGCCGGCCGCTTCCTCGCCGACGTCAAGTCCCGCCTGGAGGCCGGCCAGTTCGACGTCTGAGGGACCCAGCCGGCTGCCGGTTTCCCAGGTGATGAACCCAAACTGCCTCTTCACACACCTCACGCGGTGTGTGAAGAGGCAGTTCTCGTGTGTGAAGACGTACGACGCTCACGCGGCGAGACCGAGCAACCTCCGGAACCGCTCGCACGTCTCTGCCGGGCGAGAGAGGTCGGCCCACACGAGACGGCCACAGGTGTAGCCGGTGAGAGCGCGCACCCGGTCCTCCCGCTGCTTCTCGCGGAAGACGGCGTCGCCCGGGTGCTTCGCCGGGCTTCAGGAGTCGGCCGTACTTGAGCGCTCCGTCGAACTCGCCGAAGACCTTCCGGTCGTGCCAGACGAAGTCGGTGATCGCGACGAGCCTGCCCCCGTCGTACACCTCGAACTGGAGCTCGGGTCGAGGGATGCCCTGACGCCAGAACATGTAGCGCGACCGCGTCTCGCCGGGTGACTCCGCGCGGCCGTCCATGTGGTGGAGCACGACGTGGATCTTCTGTGAGCCCGGTCGATGGTGCATCCCGGCGAACATCGCGTGCAGGGCGAGCGGGTCGGCCACTCGGCGGAACAGCGCGGAATCGGCCGACACCAGGGCGGACTCCAGCGACAGGATCGTCGCGGCCTCGATGACGGCCCTGGGCGCGACCACGACCGGAAGCCCGGCTACCTCGGTGACTTCGGCCTCGGGACAGAAGCCGACGTGGTGGACGACGTCCCGCTCGATGCGGGCCGCACCGCGGTCAAGCCGCGTGACGTGCACCCGCGACAGGTCGGCGCCCCAGACCGCGATCCCGTGTGCGAGCAGTGCCGTGGTGTGGCTGAGCGCGATGGGTCCGGGCGTCGTACGCAGCACGGCGCGAGCGAGCGTGAGGTGGCGCTCCTCGGCGGTGTACGTCGCCCACACGTCGCCGAAGCAGTACGCGCCGTGCCGCACGCGGTGCCACGCGCCGCGTCCGTCTCAGCCGGGCGATCGCCTTGTCGTCGTAGCCGCAGTCGAGGGCTTCGCTGCGCAGGAAGACGCCGTCCTGCTCGGCGATCAGTCGCAACGGGTCGTCCATCCGGACAGGATGAGGTGACGTACGCCGGGCCGGTACCCGTCGAGCGCGATCTGTGGACAACCCTGGTGTGCGGTGGACCCTCGCGGGACCAGGACGCTGCCCTCCTCACACAGGAAACCGCCTCTTCACACACCGCGTCTCGTGTGTGAAGTACCGGTTTGGGTTCATCACCTGGGAAACCGGACGCAACCCGCCACCACCGGGCAGAATGCGTGGTATGTCCATCATCGAGCAGGCGCGGAGGCGGGCGGGGCCGACGGCGTCGATCGCCCAGGTCGTCGTGGCGACGCTGGTCTCGCTGGGGACGCTGCTGACCGTGCAGATGGCGGCGCTGACCGCCTGGATCGACACGTACGGCGCGCCGGGGGGCCTCGGTGCCGAGCGGGTGGACGCGATCGGCAAGCCGCTCACCGGCTGGCAGCAGACCTGGCACACCTACGGTCCGCTGCTGTGGGGCGTCTACGCGCTCGGGCTGCTGGTCGTCGGGTACCTGATGTGGCGCACCATCCTGACCCGGCCCGGGCGCGCGGGCTGGCGCTACGTGCTGCTGCTCGTCGCGCTCTGCGCCGCGTTCTGGGTCGTGGAGCTCGACCGCTTCGAGCTCTGACCGGACGCGGTGGTCACATGTGGATCATGTGGCCGGCGATGCCCTCGATGGCCTCCTTGACGGCCTCGGACAGCGTCGGGTGCGCGAACACGTTGCGCGCGACCTCGTCGGCGGTGAGGTCCCACTTCTGCGCCAGCGTCAGCGCGGGCAGCAGCTCGGTGACGTCGGGGCCGATCAGGTGGGCGCCGATGATCTCGTTGTACTTCGCGTCCGCGACGATCTTGACGAAGCCCGAGCTGTCGCCGAGACCCTTGGCCTTGCCGTTGGCCGAGAACGGGAACTTGGCGACCTTGACGTCGTAGCCCTTCTCCTTGGCCTGCGCCTCGGAGTAGCCGAAGGAGGCGATCTGCGGCTGGCAGTACGTCGCCCGCGGGATCATGTCGAAGTCGATCTCGATGGTGTCGTGGTCGGCGATCGTCTCGGCGGTCACGATGCCCATCGCCTCGGCGGTGTGGGCCAGCATCAGCTTGCCGGTGACGTCACCGATCGCCCACACGCCGTCGACGTTCGTCCGGCCGCGCTCGTCGACCTCGATCGCGCCGCGCTCGGAGGTCTTCACGCCGGAGTTCTCCAGGCCGTAGCCCTCGAGGCGCGGGGCGAAGCCGATCGCCTGGAGCACCTTCTCGGTCTCGATGACCTCTTCCTTGCCGTCCTTGCTGACGGTGACCTTGACGCCGTCGCCGGTGTCCTCGAGCTTCTCGACCTTGGTCTTGAGCAGCACCTTCACGCCGAGGTTCTTGTAGTGCTTGGCGAGCTCCTTGGACACCTCGGCGTCCTCGGTCGGGACCATCCGGTCGAGGAACTCGACGATGGTGACGTCGACGCCGAAGTTGGCCATCACGTAGGCGAACTCGACGCCGATGGCCCCGGAGCCGGCGATGACGATCGACTTCGGGAGCTTGTCGGTGAGGATCTGCTCCTCGTAGGTGACGACGTTCTCCGAGAGCTCGGTGCCGGGCACGAGCCGGGTGGTGGCCCCGGTCGCGATGATCACGTTGTCGGCGGTGACGGTGCGCTTGTCGCCGTCCTCGAGGTCGACCTCGATCGTCTTGGCGTCCTTGAAGGTGCCCCAGCCGTGGATCTCCTCGATCTTGTTCTTCTTCATCAGGAAGTGGACGCCCTTGACGATGGAGTCCGAGACCTCGCGGCTGCGCGCGTGGGTCGGCTTGAAGTCCATCGAGGCGTCGCCGGTGATCCCGAACTTGTCCTTCTCGTGCTCGAGGATGTGCGCGAGCTCGGCGTTGCGCAGCAGTGCCTTGGACGGGATGCAGCCCACGTTGAGGCAGACACCACCCCAGTACTGCTTCTCGATCACCCCGACCTTGAGGCCGAGCTGGGAGGCGCGGATGGCGGCGACGTACCCACCGGGGCCGGCACCGAGGACGACGACATCGAAATCACTCACGGGATTGAGCCTATTCCTCTCGGCCGGGGCGACCACAACAGGTGGGACGCTTCCGGCGGCGTGCAACGGTGGAGCCATGCACTTCCTGATCGCAGGCTCCTCGGGATTCCTCGGTACCCGGCTGCGCGAGCGGCTGACGGCGCTGGGTCACGACGTCACTCCTCTCGTACGACGGCCGCCCGGGCCGGGCGAGATCCGCTGGGACCCGAACCTCGCGCGGCTCGGCCCCGAGGTCATCGACGCGGTCGACGTCGTGGTCAACGTCGCCGGTTCGCCGACTCTGGGCAACCCCCACTCGAAGAAGTGGGCGGAGAACCTGATGAGCAGCCGGGTCACCACGACACGCGTCCTGGCCGAGGCGATCGCCCAGAGCGACACCAAGCCGGTCTTCCTGGCCGGCAACGGCATCGGGATCTACGGCGACCACGGCAGTGAACGCATCACCGAGGAGACCCATTCCCGCGGCGACGCCCTCCTCGCGCGCGTCACGCGCGCCTGGCAGGCCGCGGCCCAGCCGGCACGCCAGGCCGGCGCGCGCGTGTGCATCCTGCGCACCTCGCCGGTCTACGACAAGCGAAGCCAGCCGCTGGGCGGCCTGCGGCTGCAGTTCAAGGCCGGGTTGGGCGGCAGGCTCGGAGACGGCCGCCAGTACGTGCCGCTGATCTCGACCCGGGACTGGGTCGACGCCGTGATCCACCTCGCGGAGACCGAGGACGCCTCCGGCCCGTTCAACCTGTGCTGCGAGGAGGTCCCGACCAACGCGGAGCTGACCCGCGAGCTGGCCAGCCAGGTGCACCGCCCGGCGTTCCTGCACGTGCCGGCGGCGGTCCTGCGCCGCGCGGCGGGCGAGATGGCTCCGGAGCTGCTGAACTCGGTGAACAGCTATCCCCAGGCGCTCCTCGACAGCGGGTTCACCTTCAGCGACCCGGACGTCGCCGCGGTGCTGCGCGAAGGGCTCAGCCCCAGCCGGTGACCGAGGCGACCCGCCAGTCGTCGCCGTCGAGGACGAGCTCGATCCGGCGTACGACGGGACGGGTGCTCGGCAACGGTCGCTCCTCACCGTGCTCCTCGACGACTCCGCCGGCCACGCGGTCGAGGACGCGGATGACGACCGTCCGCTGCGAGCGGTGCAGGACGCGCACCCCGAAGACCTGCGTCTCCAGCCGTCGTACGACGAGACCGCGGGCCGTCCAGGAACGCAGCAGACGCACATCGGCGCGCGCGGCAGCCGAACCCGGCACGTAGAGCGCGCGCAGCTCCGACTCGTCGGACCTGGCCCAGGCGACGGCCCGCCGGTCGTCCCAGTCGTGCAGCACCGACAGCGCGCTGCGCACGTCCTCGCGCGGAGCAGACGACCGGCGGCGAGGCGTGCGGCCGCCGACCCGGACGGGACCGCCAGACCGACGAGCAGCACGAGGAGCGCGAACAGGCGCATGGCCCCACCTTGCCGTCCGCGTGCCGCGCTCGTGCGGTTGTCCACAGCCGAGGTGCGGGAGATAGCCTCGAAGCGTGAACGGACTGGTCTTCGAGGAGCTCACCGACGGCCCGACCGACTACCTCGAGGCATGGGACCGGCAGCGCGAGGTCCATGCCGCGGTCGTGGCCGGAGGGCCGGACACCGTGCTGCTGCTCGAGCACTCCCCCGTCTACACGGCCGGCAAGCGCACCGAGCCCCACGAGCGTCCGACCGACGGCACCCCGGTGATCGAGGTCGACCGCGGCGGCAAGATCACCTTCCACGGCCCCGGGCAGCTGGTCGGCTACCCGATCGTGACGCTGCCCGACCACGTCCTCGTCGTGGACTACGTCCGGCGTCTCGAGGAGGCGCTGATCGCGGTCTGTCGCGACCTCGGCGTCGAGACCGCACGCGTGCCGGGTCGCAGCGGCGTCTGGCTGCAGGCCGACCCCGCTGCCGGCCGTCCGGAGCGGAAGATCGCGGCCATCGGGATCCGGGTGAGCCGCGGCGTGACGATGCACGGGTTCGCGCTCAACTGCGACGTGGACCTCTCCTGGTACGACCGGTTCGTGCCGTGCGGGATCGCCGACGCCGGCGTGACCACCCTCTCCGAGGAGCTCGGTCGGGACGTGCCGGTCACCGAGGTCGCTGCCCCTGGTGGAGCGCCATCTGACCGAGCTGCTGGCCTGGTCGGCGTACGTCCCGACGCCTGACTACGAGCCGCGTCCAGAGCCCGGACGCCGGCCCCCCGGGGACCTGCGTGTCCCCGTGCTCAATCCGCTGCCCTGACCGCGGCTTGCGCCATGCTGGAGTCCGACCGAGCGCCGGACGGCGGAAGGGTGTGCCGACAACCGTGACTGACCTCGTGATCGAGACGAACGGTCTACGGAAGGTCTACCGATCGGGCGGGCGACGCACCGTGGCCGTCGACGGCCTCGACCTGCGCGTTCCCGCGGGCGGTGTGCACGGGTTCCTCGGTCCCAACGGGTCGGGCAAGACGACCACGATCCGGATGCTGCTGGGTCTCGCCGGCGCCACGAAGGGCGAGATGAAGCTCTTCGGCCTCCCGGTCCCGGCCCAGCTCCCCCAGGTCATCGACCGCGTCGGGGCGATCGTCGAGGAGCCTCGCTTCACCCCGACGTTCTCCGGGCGCAAGAACCTCTCCCTGCTGGCGCGGTCGATCGGCGTCCCCCGCAGCACCGTCGACGAGGTGCTCCAGCAGGCCGGGCTGGCCGACCGGGCCCGGGAGCGGTACGGCGCCTACTCGCTGGGCATGAAGCAGCGACTGGCCATCGCCGCGGCCCTGCTGAAGAGCCCCGACCTGCTCATCCTCGACGAGCCCACCAACGGGCTCGACCCGGCCGGCATCCGCGGGATCCGCGAGCTGATCCGCGAGCTCGGCGAGTCCGGGGTCACCGTGCTGCTGAGCTCGCACATCCTCGCGGAGGTGCAGCAGGTGTGCCACTCGGTCTCGATCGTCGGCAACGGCCGGCTGCTCGCGTCCGGACGGGTGGAGGACCTGCTCGGCGAGAACGTCTCGCGGACCCGGGTCGGCGTCACCGACCCGCACGGGGCACGGCACTTCCTGGAGGCGGCGGGCTACACCGTCACCCGGCAGGGCGACCTGCTCGTGGTCGAGGGCCACGAGCACCCGGAGGAGATCACCAAGCTCCTCGCGGGCAAGGGCGTCTACGTCAGCGAGCTGTCGGCGATCCGGCCGACCCTCGAGTCGTTCTTCCTCAAGCTCACCGGCCGACCCCAGCGGGCTGACGCCGCCGCTGCGGAGGAGGAGCCGCCGCCCCATGACGAGGAGGCCTCCTGATGCGCCTGCTCGCCGTCGAGCTCAACCGCTACCGCTCCCGTCGCGCGATCGCGCTCCTGGTCCTCGCGACCGTCGTCCTCGCCGTGGTGCTGGCCGGGATCACGGCCTGGCAGACCCGGCCGCTGACCGAGACCGACCGCGCCGACGCGGCGGCGCAGGCGGACCTCGAGGGCAAGAAGCCGGAGATCCAGGCGGAGGTGATCGCCTGCCGCGCGGCCCCCAAGGACTTCCTCGGTCCCTCGGCGACTGCCGACCAGTGCGAGGACGCGCTGGTCCCCGGGCCCGACGCCTACTACCCGCGCGACATGCTCAGCCTGCGCAAGGCCCTCACCACCGAGGGGCTGGGCCTGCCGCTCGCGGTCGTCGTGGTGAGCCTGATGGTGATCGCGGGCTGCACCTTCGTGGGCGCCGACTGGTCGTCGGGCTCGCTGACCAACCAGCTGCTCTTCGTGCCCCGCCGCCTGCGGTTGTGGCTGGCGAAGGCGGGCGCAGTCACCCTGGCCTCGGGTGTGGTCGCGCTGGTGTCGATCGCGGCCTTCTGGCTGATCCTCGGGCTCGTGGCCCAGGCACGCGACATCCCGGTGTCCTCCGCCGACGTGGGCCATGTGGCGTGGCACGTCGTACGCGCGACGGCGCTGGCCATGGGCGGCGGGTCTCGGCGCGCTTCGCGCTGACGATGGTCTTCCGGCACACGGTCGCGACGCTGGCGCTGCTGTTCGTCTACAGCATCGGCGGCGAGATCGCGGTCAACCTGCTCCCCGTGGAGGGTGCCGGACGCTGGTCGGTCGGCAACAACGCGCTGGGCTGGCTGGCCTACGACTACCGCTACTTCGACGCCAGCATCGTGTGTACGCCGGGCGAGCGGTGCAGCCCGATGCAGACGATGTCCCACCTGGAGTCCGGCACCTTCCTCGGCATCCTGCTCGCCGTCGTGGTCGCCGTCTCGATCATCTGGTTCAGCCGGCGCGACGTCTGAGCGTCAGCCGAGCTGACCGCGGTAGTGCTCGACCATCGCCGGGTAGTAGTCGCGGTCGAAGTCGATCGCGTCCACGTCGCCGCCCGTCTCGGCCGCGACCAGCCGGTCGAGGTAGAACTCCCACCCGGGCCCGACGCTCTCCGCCGCCACCGGGTCGATGTCGGGCTGGGTGAAGGTCAGCACCGTGACGTCGTCGACCTCCGAGAGGAGCAGGTCGAGGTGCCACTGCTCCTCCCCCACGTGCGAGGTCACCCGCAGCACCCGGGGCGGGACGCACTCCCGGATCTCCATGTCCTCGGGCTCGGTCGCGCCCTCGGCGGTCATCAGGAAGGCCACGCGTCCGGACGCGGGGTCCCCGGTCCAGGTGCCGATCCACCGGGCGAGCCGGTCGGACTCGGTCACGGAGGCCCAGACGTCCTCGATCGGCGCCCGGAACTCGCGGGTGATGGTGAGCACCCGCCGGTCGCCGTCGGTGGTGATCCGGCCGGTGGGTTCGACGCTCATGCGGTCTCCTCGTGCTGGTGGGGGTCGTGGGTCCGGTGGTGTACGCCGGCGCGGCGGTCGCGGCCGGCTCGGTGCACCTCGGTGTCGAGCGCATCCAGGGTGGGGGTGTCGAGCCGAGGACCGGGGGCCGGCGCGGTGAGCTCGGCGAGCAGGCGACCGACCGGCGCGAGCGGCTCGCGGACCAGGTCGTAGTGCCGTTCGCGGCCGTGGTCGGTGGCCCTGACCAGGCCGGCCTCGGTCAGCAGCCGCAGGTGCTTGCTCACGGCGGGACGCGAGATGGGGTGGCCCGCTGCGAGATCGACCACGCGCGCCGGGCCGGCCGTCAGCGAGCGCAGCAGCGACCGGCGTACGGGGTCGGCCAGCGCGCTGAAGACGTCCATCCGCAAATGGTAACCGTTCGGATACCAATTGCAAGATCGCAGGCCGTTGCCGGTTCGAGATGGGACGGCCTTGCGACGTACAGTGGCGGGCGTGACTCAAGTAGCTCCGGAGGGACGCAAGCTCCTGCGCCTCGAGGCCCGCAACGCCGAGACCCCGATCGAGCGCAAGCCCGAGTGGATCAAGACGCGTGCGCGGATGGGGCCCGAGTACCAGCAGCTGCAGAGCCTGGTGAAGTCCGAGGGGCTGCACACCGTGTGCCAGGAGGCGGGCTGCCCCAACATCTACGAGTGCTGGGAGGACCGCGAGGCCACCTTCCTCATCGGCGGCGACCAGTGCACCCGGCGCTGCGACTTCTGCCAGATCGACACCGGCAAGCCGCAGCCGCTCGACCGTGACGAGCCGCGCCGGGTGGCCGAGTCGGTGCAGAAGATGGAGCTGCGCTACGCCACCATCACCGGAGTCGCCCGCGACGACCTGCCCGACGGCGGCGCGTGGCTGTACGCCGAGACGGTGAAGCAGATCCACGAGCTGAACCCGGGCACCGGCGTGGAGAACCTGATCCCCGACTTCAACGGCGAGCCCGACCTGCTCCGCGAGGTCTTCGAGTCCCGGCCCGAGGTGCTCGCGCACAACGTCGAGACGGTGCCGCGGATCTTCAAGCGCATCCGGCCGGCGTTCCGCTACGACCGCTCGCTGGACGTGATCACCCAGGCACGCGACTTCGGCCTGGTCACCAAGTCCAACCTGATCCTCGGCATGGGCGAGACCCGCGAGGAGATCCACCAGGCGCTGGTCGACCTGCACGCCGCCGGCTGCGAGCTGATCACCATCACGCAGTACCTCCGCCCCTCGCCTCGCCACCACCCCGTCGAGCGCTGGGTCAAGCCCGAGGAGTTCGTCGAGATGGCGGCCGAGGCCGAGGAGATCGGCTTCGCCGGCGTGCTCAGCGGACCGCTCGTGCGTTCGTCGTACCGTGCCGGGCGCCTCTACAAGCAGGCCGTCGAGGCGCGCGAGAGCGTGGACGCGACCGCCTAGACTTCAGGCGTCCCTCACCGACCGACACCACGAAGGCACCACTCCATGGCGAAGAAGCCCAAGCCACCGAAGGACCCCAACAAGGTCGGCCGGATCAAGCAGATCCGGCAGAGCTACACGATGACCAAGCGGACCGACCCGAAGATCGGGTGGATCCTGCTGGGCGTCTTCCTGCTCGCCGGCCTCGCGGGCTTCGCGGTGATGCTGCTGCTGTTCAGGACACTGCTCTTCTCCATCCCGTTCGGCGTCCTCACCGGCATCCTGGGCGTGCTGATCATCTTCGGCCGACGCGCACAGCGCTCCGCCATCGCCCAGATCGAGGGCAAGCCCGGCGCGGCCGCCGCCGCCCTGGGGATGCTCAAGCGCGGGTGGAAGACCGAGCCGGCGATCGCGATCACCAAGCAGCAGGACGTCGTCACCCGCGTCGTCGGGCCGCCCGGCATCGTGCTCATCGGCGAGGGCAACCCCAACCGGCTGCGGCCGCTGCTCACCTCCGAGCGGCGCAAGCACGAGCGGGTGGCCAGCGAGACGCCGATCCACGAGGTGCTGGTCGGCCACGACCCCGGCCAGGTCCCGCTCTCGAAGCTGACCCGGCACGTCACCAAGCTCGGCAAGGAGATCAAGCCGGCCCAGATGACCGACGTGCTCGCGCGGATCAAGGCCCTCGACGCGAACCGGTCGAACATCCCGATGCCCAAGGGCCCGGTGCCGACCTCGATGAAGGGCATGCGAGGGAATCTGCGCGGCCGCTGAATGTCCGAAAAGCACTATTAGCGACATTTAGCCTGAAATGGCGTAAAGTGGGGTAATCCTGTCACCTCTACCCCGCGAGGTCCCCCGCCATGCGCCGTCGTACGTCTGCCCTTGTCGCCATTCCCATCGCCACCCTGCTGGCCCTGCCCGCGAGCACCCTACCGGCCGAGGGCGCGGCGCCTTCGCGCGCCTCCGAGCTCCGGGACCACCGCGCAGCAGTCCTCGACCCTGACCGCCTCCTCCGACTCGGCTGAGCGCAAGCGGAAGAAGGGCAAGAAGGGCGCAAGGGCAAGAAGTCGCGCGGCGCCAGGCCCGCGCGCGCACTGACCTACATGTCCGGGCTCACCAACGCCGTGCGCGTCTCGTGGCGCCCGGCACCCCGGGCCACCCGCTACCGGGTCAAGTGGGCCTACGCGCCGTGGGACAAGTGGCCGGGCGCCACCCAGATCGGCGGCTGGATCCCGGCATCGCAGCGGTCCACCACCAAGGCAGTGAGCACGAACGCCAGCAACGACTACCGGATGGCGGCGGCGCCGTACGCCAACCCGGTGTTCACCCGGGTGCAGACCGCGAACGCGAAGCGACTGGGCTACTGGTCGCAGTGGAGGGCGTCGTACCCGGCCATCTCCCGCCCCGCTGACGGTGACGTGGTCCGCCTCGGCACCTACAACGTGATGCTGGCCGGCAGCTCCAACTGGGCACGCCGGATGCCCCGCATCGCCCAGAACATCGCCGCGCGCGGCCTCACCATGGTGGCGCTGCAGGAGACCATGAACACCGACGGCAGCGGAATCGCGTCGCGGCTGACCAGCCTGACCCGCCGTCCCTGGAGGGTCGCCTCCACCGGCGCGTCGCACGGGCGCATCCTCTACGACTCGTCGCGATACAGCGTCGTCGACTCCGGGCTGCTCAACAAGTACAGCCCCTCGGGCCAGTCGATCCACAGCTACCGCACCGGCCGCGTGATCAACACGCCGTACGCCCGCTTCCGGGCCGGCGGCTCCAACCGGACCTTCACGGTGGTCTCGGTCCACTTCGCGCCGTCCAACGTCCGCACCGGGCCCACCAAGGCCGGCAACAAGCAGACCGGCGCCAGCGCGCGGGCCGTGCTCGCGGCCCTGGGCCGGATGCCGAACAGCGGCAGCTCTGCGGTCATCGCCGGTGACTTCGCCGGTGGGTACGCCCGTTGGGGCGACCCCAACCCCGCGCAGCCCACCCTGGTCCGCGCCGGCTGGTGGGACTCGATGGCCTCGCTGAGCCGCGCCGGCGTCACCTACTCGACGGTCAACGGGCGCCGCGGGCAGCGCTCCACCCTGGCCGTCGCGGGCCGTGCCGACGGGATCTTCCTGCGCAACATCAGGGGCAGCTTCCGCTACGCGAACGTCGCGAACTACTTCATGCCCGGCACCCGGGTGCCGCCGAGCGACCACAACCTGGTCTGGTCGGAGTTCCGCGTTCCCCGGTAGTCCAGGGACTGGACCCTATTTGTCCGTTTCAGCATGATTTAGGACATTTGTGGGTATCTTGGGAAGGACCCCAACTTCTCGAGGTTTCCCATGCGCCGCCGTCCCCTGCTCTTCCTCTCCGCCCTGCTTGGAGCCGCCCTCGTGGCGCCCACCCAGGTGCCGGCGGCAGGGGCGACGGCGTCGTCCAGCGTGCAGACGCTGCAGACGGCGGGACAGCTCACCTCGGTGCACGCCGATGCCGCCCGCAAGAAGAAGAAAAAGAAGAAGAAGAAGCGCAAGGTCGTCAAGAAGGCGCCGCTCCGGGCGCCCAAGCGGGTCACCGCGACCGGGACCTCGACTGGACAACGCCGTACGCCTCTCCTGGGGCGGCGTGCCGAACGCCACCCGCTACCGGGTGCAGTGGTCCTTCGCGCCCTGGGACCTCTGGCCCGGGGCCACGCGGTACTCCGGCTGGTTGCCCGCCTCCGGTCGTTCGATCACCCGGGTGATGAGCACCGACGCCGCTCACGACCCGACGATGACCGCCCTCCCCTACGCCAACCCGGTGTTCACGCGGGTCCAGGCAGCCAACAGGACCAAGCTCGGCTTCCTGTCGGAGCTGAAGGCGACCTGGCCGAAGGTGCCCCAGCCGGCGTCCGGTGACCCGGTCCGGTTCGGCACCTACAACGTGATGCTCGCGGGGCGCGAAGGCTGGGAGACCCGCCGGGCAGCGATCGCCCGCAACATCGCCGCCCGCGGTCTGACCGTGGTGGCGCTGCAGGAGACGCTGAGCACCGACGGCAGCGACGTCGCGGCCGTGCTGACCGACGTCACCGGCCACACCTGGGCGGTCGCGCCGACGTACCACACCGAGGGCCGCATCCTGTACGACGCGACCCGGTTCGAGCTGTCGGGCAGCGGCACCCTCAACGAGCACAGCCCCTACGGCCAGCCGATCAAGAGCTACCGCACCGGGACCGAGATCCCGCTGCCGTGGGCACGGCTCAGCGCGATCGGCTCCGACACCTCCTTCGTGGTCGTCTCGATCCACTTCGCACCGAAGGACGTGACGTCCGGGCCGAACGCGCAGAGCAACAAGGAGACCGGCGCGAGCGCGCGTGCCGTGCTGGCCGCCCTCGACGGGCTGACCGACGAGTCCGAGCCGGCCGTGATCGCCGGCGACTTCGCCAGTGGCTACGGGCTCTGGGGCGACTCGAACCCGGCACACCCGACGCTGGTCCGCGCCGGGTGGTGGGACGCCATGGCGTCGATGAGCAAGACGGGCGTGAACTACTCGACGGTGAACAAGCTCGCAGCGCAGGCGCCGGCTGCCACCGTCGGCGGCCGCGCGGACGCCATCTTCCTGCGCGGTGTCCGCGGCACCAGTCAGTACCAGAACGTCGTGAACTACTTCGTGCCCGGCACGAGCAAGCCGCCGAGCGACCACAACCTGGTGTGGTCCGCGTTCGAGGTGCCGCCGACCGAGACCACCGACCCCGACGACGGCTCCGGCGGCAGCTAGCGCCGGTACGCCGCCGAGTCGGTCCACAGGTCGTGCAGTCCACGCCCGGTCTCGGACTTGTAGACCAGCGGCGGGATCACCAGGCAGATCAGCACCGTGCGGCCGAGCGCCAGCAGCAGGTTCAGCGGATGGCCGTTCGTCCGCAGGACGCGCACGCCGGTCAGCAGCTGGCCGAAGGACCCGCCCGTCAGGGCGGTGAGCACGGAGACCTCGATCGCGAAGACCAGCAGCACGATCCAGCCGGCCGGGCTCCCGGGAGCGGCGTAGTCGCCCAGCCCGATGAAGCCGATCGTGACCAGGGTGGAGACCGTCCAGTCGATGACCAGGGCACCGATCCGGCGCGGCCAGGAGGCGTACTCGAGCACGAATGGACCCTATCCGGGCACCGTCGACCAGCCGTTGCCAGCCATCGGACCCCCGTTACATCCGTGAAACAAAGTGGATACGGTCGTGCAACGGCCCGTCCGTAGGTTCGCGTCGTCGGCGCACCGCTTGCGCGCGCGCTGACGCTCACCAATTTCAGGCGGTCGCGCCACGCGGCCAAGGAGGACGAATGTTCCAGAACAGCGAAGAGCTGCTGAAGTACATCAAGGACGAGGGCGTCGAGATGGTCGACGTCCGTTTCTGTGACCTGCCGGGCATCATGCAGCACTTCACCGTGCCGGTCTCGTCCTTCGACCAGTCGGTCTTCGACGACGGCCTCGGCTTCGACGGCTCCTCGATCCGCGGGTTCCAGGCGATCAACGAGTCCGACATGCAGCTCTACCCGGACCCGACGACGGCGTACATCGACCCCTTCCGTCCGGCCAAGACGCTCAACGTCAACTTCTTCATCCACGACCCGATCACCGGTGAGGCCTACAGCCGCGACCCGCGCAACATCGCGCGCAAGGCGCTGGCGTACCTCGCCAGCACCGGCATCGGCGACACCGCCTACTTCGCTCCCGAGGCGGAGTTCTACATCTTCGACAACGTCCGCTACTCCACGGGCGTGAACGCCGGGTACTACCACATCGACTCCGTCGAGGGCTGGTGGAACTCCGGCCAGGAGGGCGACAACCTCGGCTACAAGACCCGCCTCAAGGGCGGCTACTTCCCGGTCGAGCCCTACGACCACTACAGCGACCTGCGCGCGGTGATGGTCAAGAACCTCGAGGCGTGTGGCCTCCAGGTCGAGCGTGCCCACCACGAGGTCGGCACCGCCGGCCAGGCCGAGATCAACTACCGGTTCGACACGCTGCTCAAGGCCGCGGACGACGTGATGAAGTTCAAGTACCTCATCAAGAACACCGCCTGGGCAGCCGGCAAGTCCGTCACCTTCATGCCGAAGCCGATCTTCGGCGACAACGGGTCCGGCATGCACGTCCACCAGTCGATCTGGAACGACGGCGAGCCGCTGTTCTACGACGAGACCGGCTACGGCGGGCTGTCCGACATGGCGCGCTGGTACATCGGCGGTGTGCTCAAGCACGCTCCGTCGCTGCTGGCGTTCACCAACCCGACGGTGAACTCCTACCACCGCCTCGTGCCGGGCTTCGAGGCGCCGATCTCGCTGGTGTACTCCTCGCGCAACCGGTCCGCCTCGGTGCGGATCCCGATCACCGGCTCCAACCCGAAGGCCAAGCGCGTCGAGACCCGGTTCCCCGACCCGTCGGCGAACCCCTACCTCGCGTTCTCGGCGCTGATGCTCGCGGGCCTCGACGGCATCCAGAACAAGACCGAGCCGCCGGAGCCGATCGACAAGGACATCTACGAGCTCCCGCCGGACGAGATGGCCGAGATCGACCAGGTGCCGACGTCCCTCGGCGCGGTCCTGGACGCCCTGGAGGCCGACCACGACTTCCTGACCGTGGGCAACGTCTTCACCCCGGACCTGATCGAGACCTGGATCTCCTACAAGCGGGTCCACGAGATCGCTCCCGTGCAGCTGCGCCCGCACCCGCACGAGTTCGAGCTCTACTACGACATCTGAGCTCAGCCGTTGGCACGGGCCGTCGATCTCCGGATCGGCGGCCCGTCGCCGTTCACACCCGGTTCGACGCGATCGGTGAAGCCTTGTCCTCGGCGACGTCCTCGAGCTGGGCCAGCATCGTGTCGAAGACGCTGGTGAGCCTGGCCACGTCGTCCTCGTCGAGCACGTCGAAGACGAGCCGGCGTACGGCGGCCACGTGACCCGGCGCAGCCTGCTCGATCGCGGCGCGCCCGGCAGCGGTGACGCCGATGAACGCACCACGGCCGTCCTCGGCGCACTCGCTGCGCTCGACGAGGCCGCGACGCTCCATGCGGGTCAGGTGGTGCGAGACCCGACTGCGCTCCCACTGCAGCAGGGTGGCGAGGTCGGACACGCGTACCCGGCCCTCGGGGCTGTCGGTGAGGTGGACCAGGACCTCGTAGTCCGACCCCGACAGCCCGGCGTCGGCCTGCATCTGGCGCTGCAGCCTGGCCAGGAGCTCGGTGTTCAGCCGGTTCCAGCCGCGCCACAGGTGCTCCTCCTGCGCGCTCAGCCACGGGACGTCGGTTGTCATGCCGCCATCCTAGCCGGGAATAGTTGACACGTCACCTAGGTTGTGATCGTATGTAAGTGACACATCAACTACTCGGGCGATGTGACCCCGATCCGACATACACAGGAGTCAGACATGACCAGCACCACCACCTCCCCCACCACCCTCGGCGACCTGTCCGGCACCTACGTGCTCGACCCGGCCCACACCCGCATCGGGTTCGTCGCCCGGCACGCGATGGTCACCAAGGTCCGCGGCCAGTTCAACGAGTTCGAGGGCAGCGCCGTCGTCGACGCCGACGACTTCACCAAGTCGTCCGCGCAGCTGACGATCCAGGCCGCGAGCATCGACACCCACAACGAGCAGCGCGACGGCCACCTGAAGAGCAACGACTTCCTCGACCTGGAGCAGTACCCGCAGGTCACCTTCGTCTCCACCGGCGTCACGCAGACCGGCGCCACCAGCCTGGAGCTGACCGGCGACCTGACCATCAAGGGCGTCACCAACTCGATCACCATCCCCTTCGAGTACGAGGGCGCGGCCACCGACCCGTTCGGCAACCTGCGCGTCGGCTTCGAGGGCTCCGTGGTGATCAACCGCAAGGACTACGGCGTCAGCTGGAACGCCGCGCTCGAGGCCGGCGGCGTGCTGGTCAGCGAGAAGGTCACCCTCGAGTTCGAGATCTCGGCGATCAAGGGCAACTGACCCGAGTCAGCCGAGGGACGGACAGGACGGACGGTCAGCCGGCGTGGGCGGTACGACGCCCACGCCGCAGGCCCAGCATGTACGGCAGACCGGTGCCGGCGACGGCCAGTGTCCTCCCGAGACGCGAGAGCACCGATGGATCCGGCAGCGGAGGAAGCGGCCCGAGGTCCGCGACGTCCACGAAGTAGGCGCGAACCGGCCCGATCCCCTCGAGGTCCTCGGACAGCTCGTGCGCGGGACCGGGCAACGACGTGCCTGCTTCGTCGTGGAGCGCCTCCGAGAGGAGCACGTACTCGGGAACCCGGATCGTGTTCTTCAGCAGCCGGTGGATGAGGATGACGTCGATCCCGACGAGCTTGCGGCGCTGCCTGATGGTCTGCGTGGCGACCTCGCCGACGTGCGCCACGAACTTCAGCTTCAGGTTGTTCGCCTGGGCGCAGCCGTTGCACGGGCAGAGGTTGGTCGCGACGTGCCGTCGCTCGACATGGAAGGCCTGGTGCATGGCCTTGGCCACCTGGAGCGTCAGGGCGACGTCGGCACCGTTCGACCCGTCGGCCTGACGAGCGAGGAATGCTGCGTCCCCTTCGATCTCGATCAGCTCGAAGCCCGGGGCGGCGTCGATCACCTTCTCCAGCAGCCGCCCGGTGTTCACCTCGGCGTGCGCCAGGCTCATCCGATGGGTGCGCATGTACTCGGTGTAGCCGCCGATGTCGGCGATGAGGAGGAGCGATCGACCAGACGTCATGCCGGACCCTACCAACCGTCGTACGGGCTCAAATGACGTGAACTCCGCTAATCAGACGGAGGTTCGACGTCGTCCTGCGGCGTGAACCGGTCGAGCATCGAGTCGACGACCGTCCCCGCTTCGCGGGCGCTGGGCGTGTAGCCGGTCACGACCGGGAGGAAGTGGTCGGAGCGCAGCGCCTGGAGTCGGAGCTCGCTGCTCGCGCGCACGGTGGCCGTACGACGGATCCTGCGGAGCAACGCGATCTCGCCGAATCCCTCCCCTGGGCCGAGACTCGCCACCACACGTCCGTCCCCGATCACGTCGGCATGGCCCGACTCGATCACGAAATAGCGGTCGCCGACATCGCCCTGCCTGAACACACTCTCTCCGGCCGGCACCACCACCGGTTCCAGCCCGCGAGCGAGCCGCTCGATCGCAGGCAGCGGCAGCACGCTCAACATCTTCACCGCCCGCAACAACCCGATGTCGCGGTCACGCACGCCGATGGTCCGGTCCATTCCCCGCAACCGCTGCCAGGAAACGAGCGCGAGGGCCGGGCAGAGCAGACCCACCATGACCAACGCCGGACGCACGCCGGCCTGGTCGACCAGTACCGAGGCGACGACCGCCCCGATCCCGATGGACACCGCCACCAGGCTCTCCAGGACGCCGAACACGCGCGCCATCACCTCGTCGGCGGCCAACCGTGCCAGGAGCGTGAAGCCGGCAAGATCGATCAGTGCGTTGCCGACCCCGACGCACGCCAACAGGCACAGCGCCGCCACCTGCTGCGGGAAGACGCCGATCAGGGTCACCGGCACTCCCCAGAGGGCCACGCCGATGGCAAACCACGCGCCCAGCCGCCGGGTGCCGACGAGCAACGACGCAGCGAGCGAGCCCAGCACCGCGCCGGCGCCGATGGCTGCGGTGAGGACGCCCACTCCCGGTTCACCGGTCCCCAGCAGGTCGATGGCCACGACCACCGTGAGCACGGTCAGTGCACCGCGCGTGAACGACTGCGCCGCCGCGAGACCCACGATCAGTGCCAGGTCGGCGTTCCGGCTGACGACACGGACCCCTTCCGCGGCAGAGCTCATCAGGCTGGTCCCGGGCGGCGCCGGCGGGCGCGGCGGTGAGTCGTACCGCAGCCGCAGGAGCAGCGCCGACGCCCACAACGACGCACGGCGGCCGCCGCGAACACGACGGTCACATCGGTGAACTGGAGCAGCACCGCCGCCAGCAGCGGGCCCACCAGCGTGGCAGCGGAGTCCAACAGCCCGCGCACCACGTTGGCGCTGGCCAGCTCGTAGCCGGTGTGACACAGCGACGGGAGCAGGGCCGAGTGCGCCGGACGGTAGAGGGTGGCAGCGATCGTCGAGAGCACCGCGAGCGCATAGACGATGGCCATCGGACCGCCCATACCGACGACGACCGCGGCCGCGCCAGTGGCGACGCCGCGCAGCACCGACACCAGGATCAGGACGCGTTCCCTGCGTCCCCGGTCGGCGAGCGGCGAGAGCAACGGGGACAGGATCGCTGCCGGCACCATGCGCAGCAGTCCCACCAGCCCGACGGCCGTGGCACCGCCATCGCGGTAGGCCACGATCCCGAGCCCGACGGTGAAGGCCCACTCCGCCGTCCACGCGCCGAGGAAGCTCAGCTGGGCACGCCGCAGGTTGGGGTTCCGGGCGTTGCTGACGAACGCTGACGCAGCCCTCCCTAGCCTCCCCCGGCCTCTCCCGTCCGCCACCGTGCGACGGTATCGCCCTCCACGGGCGCGCGCGTTCAACAGGCGCCCCCGTCGCCCGCTCCCGCGCGCCTCGCGCCTCACCCCGCTCAGCCTCCGACCTCGGCCAAGGCGCCGATGACCTGGTCGACGTGCCGGGCGAACGCGCGCCCCTCGGGCAGCAGCTCCGGGGTGGCGCGGGCCATCTGGGCGTGACCGAGGAACGAGGTGTAGGCGAGCAGGGCGCGGTCGCGAGCACGCGTCCGCGACAGCCCCAGCTCGACGTACAGACGACTGAGCGCAGCCACCCTCCGTGCGGTGACCCGCGCCAGCGTCGGTGCGACCAGTGGATGTGAGGCATGCGCCTGGAGGGCGAGCTCGATCGCTCCGGCACCTCCGGCGGCATCTTCCCGGACGGACAGGAACGCAAACCGCAGCAGGTGGTGCAGCCGCGTCGCCACGTCTTGGGTTTCGTCGATGCCGGCCAGCACCCGGTCGGTATCCCGGCGCTCCCACAGCTCGAGCGTGGCTTCGAGCAGAGCGTTGCGATCGGTGAAGTGCCAGTAGAAGCTGCCCTTCGTCGTGCCCAGCGACTTGGCGAGCGGCTCGACAGCCACGGCACCCAGTCCTCCGTGTGCGAGCGCGTCAAGTGCCGCCCCGGTCCAGTCCGCAGCCGTCAAAGATTCACGCTTCCCATTCGCCATGTCCATACGCTACCGTATGGCCAGTCCTCCATACGGAGGCGTATGGAGGTTCCAGATGTTGTCCACTCACACCGCTCAGCCCGTTGCACCGCCGAACACTCCGTTGCTCGCACATGCGCTTCCTTCCGTCGACTGGTCGGATGCGTACGCCGTTCACGTCCCGAGGGATCGCTCTGGTCGCGATGCCCAGGATTGGGCCGATGCGGTCTTCCGGGCACCCCCACGCTGGGTCCGCGGCCTGTTCGGCGTACGCGAGCTCCTGGCGCGCGTCGTCGGCATCGAACCTGGTGGCCGACATGTCTTCGACACCGTGGCCAGGACGGACGACGAGGTCCTGCTGGGGGTCGACCAGAGCCATCTCGCCTACCGCGCGTCGGTGCTGGTCGAGCCCGATCGGGTCGTGCTGAGCACGGTCGTCGACCTGCGCAACCGACGCGGGGCCGCGTACTTCGCAGTGGTCCGCAAGGTCCATCCGTTCGTCGTGCGCACGATGCTGACACGAGCGGCCCGCACGATGGCAGGAGGACGCCATGAAGGTTGACAGCCAACAGCGCACCTACAGCTGGGACAACCAGGACGCGACCTTGGTCGCCGGCGCCACCGAGGACGGTCTCGACGTCTTGCGCGCCATCGGTGCCGGGACGTTGCCCCTGCCTCCCGCGATGATGACCTTGGCCATCGAGCCGGTCGAGGCAGAGGCGGGCCGGGTCGTCTTCGCCCTCGACCCTGATGAGTTCCACCTGAACCCGTTCGGGATGGTCCATGGAGGCGTTCTTGCCGCGATGCTCGACACGGCGATGGGATGTGCGGTGCACTCGCTCCTCCCCGCTGCCGTGGGCTACGTGACCGGGGAGATGAACGTCCGGTTCCTGCGGCCGGCGCTGCTCACAGGTGGGACGCTCGTCTGCACCGGCGAGGTCGTGCACCCGGGCAGGAGCACGATGGTCGCCTCGGCCCGCATCGTCGACGCGGGCGACCGGGTCATCGCCGTGGCCGGATGCACGTGCATCCTCCGGAGGCCGTGATGGTCACCCGTCCTGGAGCAGCACGATGACGGCCCCGGCCCGGATCCTGATCGTCGGGTGCGGTTTCGGCGGCTTCTACGCAGCCCGACAGCTCGAGCGTCGGCTGTCACGCAACCAGGCCGAGATCACCGTGGTCGCCCCCACCGACCACTTGCTGTACACACCCCTGCTGCCCGAGGTGGCGGGTGGGCTGCTCGACCCCCGGGACATCACCGTGGCGTTGACCGGTCGGTTGCGCTCTCGCCTGATGCTCGGCCGGGTCGAGGAGATCGACCTCGCCCATCGCGTCGCGAGGGTCGCCGGTCCCGAAGGAGACCAGCGCGACGTGGGCTGGGACCGACTCGTCCTCGCCGCAGGGAGCGTTTCCCGATCGGTCCCGATCCCCGGCCTCGCGCAGCACGCTGTCGGGTTCAAGACCACCGCTGAAGCCACCTTCCTGCGCGACCACGTCCTGCAACAACTGGAGCTCGCCAGCACGACTGACGACCCCGAGCTCAAGGACGCGCGCAGCACCTTCGTCGTCATCGGCGCCGGGTTCGCCGGCACCGAGCTGGTGGCCTTCCTGCAACGGCTGAGCACAGCGTTCGTCCGGCAGCGAAACGAAGCACACCCGGTCATCCCGCGCTGGGTGCTGATCAACACGACCGACCACATCCTGCCCGAGCTGGGTCAGGACCTGGGGGCCCGCGCGGGTCAGATCCTCCGCAGCCGCGGGGTCGACGTTCGCCTCTCGACCACCGTGGAGCGAGTCTCCGCCACCGGTGTCCGGACCACTGATGGTGCCTGGACCGGCGCCCGCACCGTCATCTGGTGTGGTGGCGTGTCACCCCACCCGATCGCGAGTGCTGTGGGCGTCCCGCTCGATGCGGGTCGACTTCCCGTCGACGAGCACCTCGCAGTCATCGGAGTGCCGCACGTCTTCGCGCTCGGGGACCTGGCGGCTGTCCCAGACCTCACCCGACCGGGCGAGCAGACCGCCCCCACCGCGCAGCACGCCATGCGACAGGGCCGGACGGTGGCGCGTTCCGTCGCAGCCTCGCTCGGTCAGGGCACCGTGCGCCGCTACCGCCACCATGACCTGGGGCTGGCCGCCGACCTCGGCGGGTGGCACGGTGTCGCCAGGCCGTTGGGGATCCCTCTCACGGGCGTGGCAGCGCGCGTCGCCGCGCGGGGGTACCACCTGTCCGCCATCCCCGGGAACCGCGCACGCGTCCTGGCGAGCTGGTTGAACACGACCGGCCGTGGTCCGGCTCTGGTTCACCTCGACCTCCGAGACACCTCGCTCCCCGGCCGGTGGCCGGGGGCGACGGGTCCCGGATCAGATCACGAGGGTCCCGGTCGCCACCAGCGCGACCCCGCTCACGGCGGCCACGATCAGCAGCGCACAGACCACGCCTTCGACGGGAGTGAAGGCCCGCTCGCCGCGCTCACGGCGGGCGAGGAGGTAGAGCAGGGTGCCGGGGGCGTAGATGACGCAGCCGACGAGGAGGTACTTCGGTCCCGCTGAGTAGAGCAGGAACAGCGAGTAGACGACCGCCAGGAGCGCGACCAGGCGCTGCTTGCGCCGTTCGCGGAGGTCCTCGTCGTCGGAGGCGTAGGTCTCCCCCGTCATCGTCAGCTTCAGCGCGTACGCCGCCGCGAGCAGGTAGGGAATCAGCGTCAGCGAGGTGTCCAGCTTGAGCATGAAGTCGAGGGCGTCCTCGACGACCAGGGTCACCAGCAGCAGCAGCTGTACGGCGATGGTCGTCGCGACGAGCGCCGCGATCGGGGTCTGGTGCCGGTTGTTCGCTCGCAGGAACGACGGCATCACCTCGGTGCGGGCCGGCATGTAGAGCGTCTCCGCGCTGAGCAACGTCCACGCGAGGTAGGCGCCGAGCACCGAGATGATCACGGCGACGTTGACGAAGTCCGCGCCCCACGACCCGACGACCGACTCGAGCACGCTGCCCATGGAGGGCTGCTTCGCCTTGGCCAGGTCGGACTGCGGCAGCACGCCGTACGACACCAGCGTCACCGACGCGAACAGGGCCAGGACGCTGGCGAACCCGAGGACGGTGGCGCGGCCGATGTCCTCGCGCCTGCGGGCCAGGCGCGAGTAGACGCTGGCGCCCTCGATGCCCAGGAACACGAACGTCGTGATCAGCATCGTGTCCTTGACCTGGTCGAACAGCGAGCCGACCGTGTGCGACTCGCCGCCCCAGAAGTTGTCGGCGAAGGTGCCGGCCTCGAAGGCGAACAGCACGATCACCAGGAAGACCAGGATCGGCACCAGCTTGACCACGGTGATGATGCGGTTGATCACGGCTGCCTGGCGCACGCCGCGGACGATCAGGAGGTGGAAGAGCCAGACGAGCCCCGAGGCCAGCACCACGGCCAGGACGGTGGTGCCGTTGTCGAGACCGGGGAAGAACTCCCCCAGCGTCGTCATCGTGAACACCATGTAGAAGACGTTTCCGGCGACGTTGCTGGCCCAGTAGCCGAAGGCAGCGTTGAAGCCGGCGTAGTGGCCGAACCCGGCCTGGGCGTAGATGTAGATGCCGCTGTCCAGGTCGGGCCGGCGTACGGCGAGCGACTGGAACACGAAGGCGAGCATCAGCATCCCCGCCCCGGCGAGCAGCCACGCGACCACGGCGGCGAGGACGCCGGCCGCTCCCCCGAACTCGCCGGGGAGCGTGAACACCCCGCCCCCGACCATCGAGCCGACGACGATGCCGGTGAGGGTCAGGACCGAGACCTTCTGCACGGCGCTCGGGGAGTCCTGGGTGGTCGTCACGATGTATCCGGCTCAGCCCTGCGGGCGGGTCAGCGGGAACAGGATGGTGTCGCGGATGGAGAGCCCGGTCAGGTTCATCACCAGCCGGTCGATGCCCAGGCCCATGCCACCGGTCGGCGGCATGCCGTACTCGAGCGCCTCGAGGAAGTCCTCGTCGACCTGCATCGCCTCGGGATCACCAGCGGCCGCGAGGAGTGACTGGGCCACCAGTCGCGCGCGTTGGTCGACCGGGTCGACGAGCTCGGAGTACGCCGTCCCCTGCTCGGCGCCGAAGATCACCAGGTCCCACTTCTCGGCGAGCCGGGGGTCGGTGCGGTGCGGCCGGGTCAGCGGGGCGTTCTCCTTGGGGAAGTCGGTGTAGAAGACCGGGGTCGTCGTCTGGCCCTCGCACAGCTCGCCGTAGATCTCCTCGAGCACGAAGCCCCACGACGCCTCGGCGTCGAGGTCGAGCCCGATCTTCGTGGCGTGCCGCTGGAGCTCGGCGACGGGGGTGTCGGCCGTGACCTCCTCACCCAGCGCCTCGGAGACCGCTTGGCAGATCGACTTCACCGGCCAGTCGCCGGAGAAGTCGTACTCGACGGTGCGGCCGTCGGCATCGGTGCGACGCGACACCGGTGCGCCGTACACCGCGGTCGCCGCCTCCTGGATCAGCTCCTGGGTCAGCACCCGCATGGTGTTGTAGTCGCCGTACGTCGCGTAGACCTCGAGCGAGGTGAACTCGGGGTTGTGCTTGAAGTCCACGCCCTCGTTGCGGAACTGGCGACCGAGCTCGAAGACCTTCTCGATGCCACCGACGAGGAGCCGCTTGAGGTGCAGCTCGGTGGCGATGCGCAGGTAGAGGTCCATGTCGTAGGCGTTGATGTGCGTCTCGAAGGGGCGCGCGTTGGCCCCACCGTGCACCGTCTGCAGGATCGGCGTCTCGACCTCGGTGAAGCCGCGGGCGTGCAGGGAGTCCCGGACGCTGCGGACGACGGTGGCTCGCTTGTAGGCGATGTCGCGGGCCTCGGGACGCACGATCAGGTCGACGTACCGCGTGCGGATGCGGGCCTCGGGGTCGGTGAGCCCCTTGTGCTTGTCGGGCAGAGGTCGCAGCGACTTGCTGGTGAGGGTCACCGTCGTGGCCCGCACCGAGAGCTCGCCGAGATGGGTGGTGATCACCTCGCCCGCGACGCCGACGTGGTCGCCGAGGTCGATGTCGTGGCGCCAGAAGTCGTCGGCCTCCTGCCCGACCGCGGCGACGTCGACCATCACCTGGAGGTCGCCGGTGGCGTCGCGGAGCGTGGCGAAGCCCAGCTTTCCGTGGTCGCGCTTGAGGATCACCCGGCCGGTCACCGAGACCTGGAGGCCCGTGCTCGTGTCCGGCGGCAGCTCCCCACCCCGGGCTGCGATCTCGGCCACGACCTCGGCCAGGGTGTGGGTGCGCGGGAACGTCACCGGGTAGGGGTCGATGCCCGCGGGCGCGGATCCGGTCGAGCTTGGCGCGGCGTACGCGCACCTGCTCGGGCAGGTGCGTCGTCGACAGCGCCTCGGCGAGCAGGTCACGCTCCGGCGGCATCAGCTCTCGTACGGCGGCCGCGTGCTCGAGGCTCCCGCTCTCCAGGGCGTCCGGCTCGCCTCCGGAGCGGCCGAGCAGCGCGGACAGGGACGGCTTGGCGAGGAACCCCTCGGCGTTGCCCGCGGCCACTCCCACGCGTGGCAGGTCCGAGGCGTACTCGAAGCAGATGAACCGCGGCTGCCAGGTCGGCTGGTACTTCGCGTTGGAACGGTAGAGCGACTCCAGCTGCCAGCTCCGGCTCGCGAGCAGCAGGCCCTGCCGCCACAGCCGCGCCAGCGGGCCGGCGCCGATCCTGGCCCCCCGCTCGAACGCCTCGCGGAACATGGCGAAGTTGAGGGAGACCCGACCCACCCCGAAGCCGACGGCCTGCTCGGCCAGGGACGCGATCATCAGCTCCACCAGCCCGTTGCCGGCGGTCGGGTCGCGCCTCATCAGGTCGAGCGAGAGGCCGTTGCGGCCCCAGGGGACGAAGCTGAGGAACCCACGCAGGTTCCCTTCCTCGTCTCGCGCCTGCACCAGGACGCACTCCCCGTCGAGCGGGTCCTCGAGCCGGCCGAGCGCCATCGAGAAGCCACGCTCGTCACCGCCGTCTCCACGCCAGTGCCCGGCCGCGTCGGCCAGGGCAGCGAAGCCCTCCGCCGTGAGGGACCCGTGGCGCAGGACCTCGCAGGTGTAGCCGTGCCGCTGGAGCCGGGACACGGACTGGCGCACCGCCTTCATGCCCGGCCCGCTGAGGGAGAACTCGGTGAGGTCGACGATGGCCTCGTCGCCGATGTCGAAGGCCACCAGGCCGGCGTTCGTGTAGGCCTCGGCCCCTTCCTCGCCGGCACCCATCACCGCGAGGGACAGCCCGGCCGCCCGGGCGTGGGTCCGCCACCGCTCGATCGCCTCGGGCCACCGGAGCGGGTCGCCCACGGGGTTGCCGCTCGCGAGGCTGACCGAGCCGAAGACTCCGTGCGACACCCCGGCGCGGGCCTCGGCCGGGTCGTCGGTGTCCCACACCACGGCCTTGTCGCGCCGGGTGGCGAAGTAGCCGAGCGAGTCCCACTCCCCGTAGTCCCGCAACATCCCGCGCACCCGGGCCTCGTCCGGGACGCCGAGCGTGCGGTCCCCACGAGGAGGACGGAACAGCAGGGTTGCCGACGTCAGCACGACCGCGGCGCCGACGATCCCGATCAGGAGGCGCACCCAGATCGGTGCCGTCACCGAGTCGCCCCCGCTGGCGACTCGTCCGATGTCGGTGAGCATCTCGCCGTACACGAAGGCGATCGCGTTGGCGTAGCTGTCGGCGTCGCCGAAGGCGTCGACCAGGGCGGCTCCACCGAGCAGCACGACCGCACCGCCCACGAGGAAGAGCGCGGTGGCCGACCGCAGGTTGCCGGCCACGCGGAAGGCCGTGAACTGCGGCCGGGCACGTACGGCGAGCACCAGCACGCCCAGCACGAGGACGAACCCGATCACGTTGAGCACCGGCTTGGTGCCGTCGACGAGCAGCAGGATGCGAGCGACCTCGGGCACCACCAGCCACCAGATCACCAGGATCCACCACGCCGCCCGGAGCCGGCGCCGGAGCGCGACGGCCATCACGGCGAGGAGGCTGGCGTACACCAGGCTGGGCACGATCGGGATGGTCAGTGTCGAGACGGCGTCGTCCGCCTGGGCGAAGTAGCGGTGCCACGGCGGCACCAGGGCCACCACGAAGACGAACGCCGAGGCGGCGAGCATGCCCAGGGCGAAGCGGTCGGGCCACCGGTCGTCGTGCGTCGTGTGGTCCACCCCGTTGGTCATCTGGTCTCCCTCTGTCCGTGACCGGCCGGGACTCGATCGGTCCCCACCGCCTCGTCGCTGATCTCGCCGTGCCGCGACAGGCTCAGTGCACCGCCGACGGCGAGCGCGAACCCGATGGCCCCGACCCAGCCCCAGCCGGGCCGCGGCGCGTCGCCGAGGAGCAGGATGCCGACGATGGCGGGAAACACCGTCTCGCCGACGACGAGTGGCGCGGTGGCCTGCGTGACCGTCCCGCGCTGCAACGCCGTCGAGTAGGTCAGCATCGCCAGCGCCCCTGCCAGCGCGAGGGCATAGGTCGCAGGACTGGACGCCAGCGAGCCGAGCTCCCCCACCAGTCGATCGGGGGCGAGCGACCCCGGCAGCATCCGCGCGGCGATCGCGGTCGCCCCGAAGGCCAGGCCGGCGACCGCGCCCAGGGCTGCTGCCCCGGCGGCCCCGCGCAGGCGTGCCAGCGGCACCGCCGCCACCCCCAGGACGACCGTCGCCACCAGGACACCCCACTGCTCGGTGTCGCTCACGGCAACCGACCGGTCCTCGGCGGCGGACAGCCCGATCAGCACCAGCCCACCGATCACCACCATCAGGCCGAGGCGGTCGGCCCGGCGCAGCGGTGTCTTGAACACCACCGCCCCCACGACCGCGGTGACGGCCAGGAAGCTCGCCACGATCGACTGGACGACGAAGAGCGGCAGGCTGCGCACGGCCGCGACGGCGAGCACGAAGCCCAGCCCGTCGAGGGCCACACCGACCAGGTACTGCCACGAGCGCGCCAGTCGCAGCAGCAGCCGGGGGTCCAGGCCCTCCGCCGTGGCCGTGCCGCGCGCTGCCACCGCCTGGAGGACGGACCCCACGCCGTAGCACAGGGCTGCGCCGAACGCGCCCAGCAAGCCCAGCAGCATCACCTCAACCTAGGGGCGGGGACGCACGGGAGTCACGCGGATGACGCAACCGGTCCAGTCGTCCTCGGACTGGAGCCACGTGGTCCTGCACACTGGAGCGCATGTGGCGCGGTCGCAGTCAGGAACGCCGACCCTCCACGATGGGAGTCGTCGACGCCGCCTTCTTCAGCTTCTCGGCCCTCGCGGCGATGTGGCTGGGGTTCCTGCTGCTGCGCGACGGTGCCCGGTCAGGATGGGCGAGCCTGCTGCTGGTGGTGTTCTGGCTGTTCTTCACCTACCTCCTGCTGCCGCGCCTCCACCGGATCCTGACCAACCTCTACGTCCCCGGCTACTTCCTCGGCCGGGCCCGCACCAGCGACGGGCTGCTGGCCGACCCCGTCAACATCGCCCTTCTCGGACGGGAGGCGCAGGTGCACCGTGCGCTCGAGCGTGCCGGTTGGGTCCGCGCGGACGACGTCACCCTGCGCTCGTCGATCGGGATCATCACCTCGACGCTGCGCAGACGCAGCTACCCGGCCGCGCCGGTGAGTCCCCTGCACCTCTTCGACCGGCAGCAGGACTTCGCCTACCAGCAGGAGGTGGCCGGCAGCCCGTCGAAGCGGCACCACGTGCGCTTCTGGCGCTGTCCCGACGGCTGGCTGCTGCCGGGTGGCCACCAGGCGGACTGGCTCGCGGCGGGCTCCTTCGACCGCAGCGTGGGGCTCTCGCTGTTCACCTTCCAGGTCACGCACAAGATCGACGAGGACACCGACGTGGAGCGCGACTTCGTCGTCCACACGATCGCTGCCGGGAACGTCGACGCCGGCGTCGAGGTGATCGAGAACTTCTCCACCGGCTACCACTCCCGTAACGGCGGCGGCGACCGCATCGAGACCGACGGCGACCTGCCGGTCGTGGACCTCAGTCGGATCGAGGCCACCGACGTCATCGAGGTCGCGCCGACGGACAGTCGCGATCGGCGACCGTTGCAGACCGTGTTCGGCGCTGGCGTGGCGATGGCCCGTGCGGCGGCGTACGTGGTCGGCGCGGTGGGCCTCCTCGTCGCTCCGGAGTTCTTCACCCGCAACGCCGACCGCGCCGGTCTGGTGATGGCCCGCGAGACGATCGAGGCCGCCGCGGTCCTCCTGTCCGTGGTGCTCGTGGTGTCGGCCGTCGTCGACGTGGTGCTGGCCCGCAGCGTGCTCCGCGGCGCCAACTGGTCGAGGCTGGTGATGATGAGCCTCGCCGTGGTGACGACGACGCTGTCGTTCCTCGGCTCCGTCCGCGGCACCGAAGGAGTCGGGATCGGCGAGCTGCCGACGCTCGGTGCGAGCATCCTGGTGCTGCTCGCGCTGTCCAGCCACCGCGCTCGCGAGTACGCCACCCGCGACCAGGCCCGGATGACGTCGGGCGGCTACTCGACCGCCTGGCAGCCGACGTGACCCTCGGCCTCCACGGGCGCGCCGTCGTGCTCCTGGTCGTGGGCACGGTCGCGGCCTTCCTCTACTCGAACTTCCTGCTGGACGCCGTCTTCTCCCCCGACCACGACTGGCTCGCCGTGGTCAGCGACCTCGAGGTCCCGGGCGAGCCCACCGCGACGCTGCTCCGCATCACCGATGTGGTGTGCGCCGTGCTCACCGTGTCGCTGCTGCCCTGGGTCTGGCAGGCGCTGCCCGCCGACGGGTGGCGCCGCCCAGCGGTGTGGCTGACGGTGGTGTTCGCAGCCGGCAGCATCCTCGCCGCGTTGGTTCCGCTGCCGTGCGCCGCGCCCGAGGTGTGCACCGGCGCCGCGGACGAGATGCAGCGGTGGTGGCACGACGGGTTCAGCGTCGTGTCGGCCACGGCCCTCTTCCTGGGCGCGGGCTGCGTCGCCCTGGACACCCGACGGCACGGCCCGGCCTGGATGCATCGCGCCGCGCAGCTCACCTTCTGGGTGGGCGGTGTCGTCGGGACCGTCGTGTTCATCGCCCTCGGCACGTGGGATCCCGATGCCTGGCAGACAGGCCTCGCCCAGCGGCTCCAGATCCTGGCGATGAGCGGCTGGATCTTCTGCCTGGCGGTGTACGCCGCCACCGCGCCCGCCAAGACACCTCAGTGATGCAGGCGGGCGAGGAAGTCGCGCGTCTCCTGCCGTTGTGGATCGTCGAAGAGCTGCTCGGGGGTCCCCTGCTCGACCACGAGGCCGTCGGCGAGGAAGACGACGCGGTCCGCCACGCGCCGGGCGAAGTCCATCTCGTGGGTGGCCATCAGGATCGTCGAGCCGTTCTCCTTCAGGTGGCGGACGAGATCGAGCACCTCACCGACGAGCACCGGGTCGAGCGCGCTGGTGATCTCGTCGAGGAGGAGCAGCTTGGGATCGGTGGCGATCGCGCGCACGATGGCCACGCGCTGCTGCTGGCCCCCGGAGAGACGGTCGGGGTAGGAGCGGGCGTGCTCGGACAGCCCGATCCGCTCGAGGAGCGAGAGTCCCCGGGCCTCGGCCTCGGCGCGGGGCACCTTGAGCACCAGGCGGCTCGCCAGGGTCACGTTGTCGAGCACGGTGCGGTGCGGGAAGAGGTTGTAGTGCTGGAAGACCACCCCGATCTGCGCACGGACCTCGTCGACGTCGACCCGGGGCTCGGTGATGTCGTCCCCGGCCAGGAAGATCTGCCCGTCGTCGACCGGCTCGAGGAGGTTGATCGTCTTGAGCAGGGTCGACTTGCCCGAGCCCGAGGCGCCGATCAGCGCCACCACGTCGTGCTGGGCGAGCTCGAGATCGACCCCGCGCAGGACCGTCGCGTCGCCGAACGACTTCTGCACGCCGACGACCTGCAGCACCGGCCCGCTCACACCAGGGCGCCGATCTGCTCGCGTCTTCGCGCCCGAGCGGTGAACCAGTCGGTCAGCCGGATCGTCGGCCAGGACAGCAGCACGAACAGCACCCCGGCGACGACGTACGGCGTGAAGTTGTAGGTCTGCGCGACCTCGATCTGGGCCGCCCGGACGGCATCGACCGCTCCCAGGACGGAGATCAGTCCGACGTCCTTCTGCATCGACACGAAGTCGTTCATCAGCGCGGGCGTGACCTTGCGGACCGCCTGCGGGAGGACGACCACCCGCAGCGTCTGGTTGTAGCTGAGGCCGAGGGACCGCGCGGCCTGCCGTTGCGACGGGTGCACTGCCTCGATGCCGGCACGGAGCACCTCGGCGACGTACGCCGAGTAGGTGATGACGAGCGCCAGCGTCCCGTAGACGTACGACGGCACCCGACCGAACAGCCCGAGGCCGGGAAGGCCGAACCCGACGAGGTAGAGCACGATGAGCAGCGGCATCCCCCGGAAGATGTCCGTGTAACCGGCAGCGAGGAAGCGGACCGGCGCGAGCACCGGCGAGCGCAACGTCCGCGCGATGGCCAGCAGGCTGCCGAACACGGCGACCAGGACGGCCGACACGACGAGCACCCGCACGTTGAGCCACAACCCGCGCAGGACCTCCGGCAAGGCGTCGAGGCCGATCTCGACGTTGAAGAAGGAGTCCTTGACGTCGTCCCACCCGGGGCTCAGCACCAGGGCCAGCCAGATCGAGGTCGCCAGGACGAGCGTGCTGACCACGCTGACGACGAGCGATCGGCGCCGCTGACCCTCTCGGTAGCGCCGCCGGCCGAGCTCGACCTCGGAGACGGGCAGGGTCACTGGAGGATCGGCGCGCCCGCGCTGTCGGTGAGCCACTTGCCGGCGAGGCTGTCGAGCACGCCTTCCTCGCGCAGCGCGTCGACCGCCTCGGTGACGGGCTTCGTCGCCGGGGAGTCCTTCTCCAGGAGCAACCCGAACTCGTCCCCGCCCTCGTCGGTGTTGAGCTGGCCCACGACGACGCCGTTGTCCAGCTCCGCGTTGGCCAGGTAGATGGCGGTCGGCAGGTCGACCGCGAGGACGTCGATGGCCTTGGTGCGCAGCGCCTGCACGGCGTCCTCGTTGCTGTTGTACGGCTGCACCTTCTTGCTGGGCGCGACCAGCTCCTCGACCGCCGTGAGGGTGGTGGTGCCGACCGCGGCACCGATCGTCACGTCCTTGAGGTCCGCCAGGCTCTTCGCGTCGGCCCCGCGTTGCCCTCGATCGAGACCAGCGCCGGGGAGGTGACGTAGTACGGCGAGGAGAAGTCGACTGCCTTCTTCCGCTGCTCGGAGATCGAGAACTGCTGGAGGTTGAAGTCGAAGTCCTTGGGCCCGGGAGAGATCACCGCGTCGAAGGGCGTCCGGATCCACACGACGTCTTCCTTGGCGAACCCGAGCTTGTCCGCGACGGCGTACGCCACGGCAGCCTCGAAGCCCTGGCCCGACTCGGGCTTGTCGTCCTCGACCCACGGCGGGTACGCCGGCTCGCCCGTGCCGATGGTGAGCTTGCCGTCCGTGACGGTCTGGAGGGAGGTCGTCTCGCCCTCCTTCTCCGTCGACGAGGGGGTGTCGCTGTCGCCGCAGGCCGAGAGGGCGAACAGCGCGACCACTGCCGTGGCGATGGCGGGGACACAGCGACGAAGCATGGCGACTCCCTTGACCAGAAATCACGACCGAACTTGTCGAGAATCGTGGCACGGCTCGCACCCCGCGGGCCCACAGGCGCGCCGCCTGGACTAGTCAGCCGGGGTCACCCGGACGCGGTTGGTCCGGATGAGAAGGTGGGGCCCGTGTGGACAGCTCGGCGCCTGACGGTCATCGGCATCGGCCTGCTCCTCGTCGTCGTCGGCTGGCTCCTCCTCGCAGACCCGCTCGCGCCGGCCTCGTCGGAGGACTCCTCGGAGGCCCAGCCGCACACCCACAGCGGCAGCAACGCCGCCGTGTCGATGCTGGTCGGCGACGGCACCCGGGCCGACGAGGTCGGCTACCGCCTCGTCGACGTGCGCGTGCCCGAGAAGGCCGGTGCACCGGGCGAGGTGAGCTTCCGGATCCAGCGGTACGACGGGTCCGTCGTGCGCGACTACATCACCGAGCAGACCAAGAAGCTGCACCTGTACGTCGTACGCACCGACCTCGCGGTGTTCCGGCACCTGCACCCCACCATGGCCGCCGACGGCACCTGGTCGGCCCCGGTCACCCTCCCGAGGCCGGCGACTACCGCGTGGTCGCCGAGTTCGTGGCCCGGGACGAGGGAGGTGACGGGGACTTCATCATGCTGGGCGAGTACGAAGACCGTGCCCGGCGCCGTGGGAGCGCCAGACCGTGCCCGACGGACAGCAGGGACGCGACGCCGACGACGGCACGGTGGCGGTCTCCGCCCGCGGCACCGTGGCCGTCGGCAACAACGGTCGTCTCGAGCTCGCGGTCAGCGACACCGCCGGTCGACCGGTCGAGCTGGGCAGCTACCTCGGGACCTCCGCCCACGTGACCGGGTTCCACACGGAGACCGGTGCGGCGGTGCACATGCACCCGCTGGGAGAGCCGCAGGTCGACGAGGACGCGACCCGGCTGACGTTCCACACCCAGTTCACCGAGCCCGGGGACTACCGCCTGTTCGTGCAGGTGCGCGTCGACGGGATGCTGCACACGGTGCCGGTGACGGTCACCGTCCGGGAGCGGGCACCCGGAAGCTGAGCACGGCGACCGGGTTCTCGAACTCGGTGAGCCGCAGGCTCACCTGGACCCGGTAGCTGCCGTCGGTGGGGATGACCACCTCCGCGCGGAACGTGCCGGCGTCGCTCGGGGTCACTGCGACGTCACCGAGATCGACCGTCTCCGAGCGCACCCGCACGGTCGGGGGTCGCTGCGGCTCGTACGGTTCGCCGGTCAGGTCCTGGAGCTGGATCGTCAGCGTGTTCGTCCCGCGGGTCCCGGGCGAGAGGGTGCCGAGGACGCGCAGGTCGTCGCCGAGCTGTCCGGTGGAGACACCGGTCCGGTTCGGCTCGATCACCGGCGGTGCCTGGCGCGGGGACTGGTTGACCAGGAACCCGGTGATCAGCAGGACGGCGACCAGGACGGAGGCCTCGGCCATGATCGTCTGCCGGATCGCGGTGGCGGCCTCGCGGCGCTCGGCGTTGTCGCCGGCCCGGTGCACGCGAGGCAGCAGCGCGAAGCGGTTGAAGCCCGCGATGCCGACGGCGAGGCGCGGCGACCATCACCTTGACGATGAGGAGCCGGCCGTACGCCGTGCCGAACAGGTCCTCCCAGGAGCCGACGATGCGCCACGCCAGCACGCGACCCACTGCGCCACCAGCGCGACGCAGCACGCCCGCGGCGACGCTCGAGAAGCGGGACAGGGTCTCCGCCGCGGCGCGCGCCCGTCCCGCGAGCACGGGCAGGCTCAGCGCCAGCCCGACCAGTCCGCCCAGCCACACGGCACCCGCGGCGACGTGGAGGACGTCGGTGGCCACCGCCAGCCACTGCGGCGGGAAGGCGCGGGAGTGCCCGACGAGCGCGGGAGCGACGAGGGCGAGGGCCACCCCCGCGCTCGCAGCCGTACGACGCCCCGCGGCCGGCGGGCCGCTCCGGAGGGAGGTCACCGCGATCAGCCAGTCCCCCGACGAGGAGCAGCAACGCGACCAGCTCGCGGCCGCTCGCCGCGGACCACCCGGCTCCTTCCGCGACGCCGTCGAGTCCCAGGCCCTGCTGGTAGGCGCCGCTCAGCGGGACCTGCATCACCGCGGCGAGCGCGGCGACTCGCGGCCGCCGCCCGGGCGACGCCGAGCAGCCGCCGACGCAGCGCCTCCAGCCGAGCGGCCCCCGGCAGCAGCCACGCCACGAAGAGCACCAGCCCGGCCGCGACGAACAGCCCGAGGTAGCCGACGCCCTGGACGGCGCTGAGGATCCCCCGCACCGTCCCGTCGGCGGCCTCCTGGTTGGTCGGCGGCTTCTTCACGACCGCACTGGGCTTGCCGACCGAGAAGGTGAGGGCGCCTGCGACCGGATGGCCGTCGGCGGACACCACCCGCCAGGACACGACGTACGTGCCCTCGGCCAGCGTGTCGGGCAGGTCCACGGTCAGCACTTCGTCGCGCGTGGCTGCCTCCGAGGTCACCGACTCGCCCTGCGCGTCGAAGACCTGCACCCCGTCGGCCGACACCGAGACCGTCTCGTCGAAGGTGAGCCGGGCCTCCCCCGGCGACTCCGCCAGCACCTGTCCCTCGGCCGGATCGGTCTCGAGCAGGCTGGCGTGCGCAGCCGCCGGGGCTGCGGGCGCGAGCGCCAGGACGACGCCGGCCAGCAGCGCCGCCGCGTACCTGGTCACTCGCGCCGCTCCTGACGATCAGGCTCGACGACGGACCTGGACCAGCGCGGTGCCGCCCGCCGCGAGGCCGAGGGCACCCAGGACCAGTCCGATGATGCCCAGCGTGGTGCCGGCCCCACCGTCGTCACCGTCGTCGGTCGTGGAGGCGTTGGCGGGCGCGGCCGAAGCCGCGTCCTCCTCGGCGTCCTCGTGGCTGTCGGAGGCCGCCGAGTCGTGCCCGTCGCCGTCCTCGGCCTCGGTGATCTCGAAGGCCGGCGCGGGGTGCTCGAGCTCCTCGCTGTCCTGGCCCTCCGCCGGGACCTCGGTCCAGGCGGTCTCGCCCTTCGCGCAGGTCTGGATCGTCGGGAAGGTGAGCGTCTCGCCGGCCTTGTCGGGCAGCTGGAGCGAGAGCTCGAAGGCGTCGCGCTGCCCGTCCGGCAGCGGCGTCTTCGCGGTGTACTCGACGCTCGCGACCCGCTCGGTGACCTCGTTGCCGTGCGCGTCCTCGACCGCGGGGTCGAGCTTCTCCATCTTCTTGGTGACGTCGTAGAAGCTGTTGCGGGTCGGCGTGACCGAGAGGATGTCCTCGGGGACCTGGACGGCGATCTTCGTGGTCGGTGAGCCGTCACAGCCGTGCGGCACGCTGACCGTGACCACGGTGAACGAGCCGGCGGCTGTTGCTTCAGGGGTGACGCCGACGTGGGCACTCGCCGGGCCGGCGAGCCCCAGGGTGAGCAGGCCCGTGGCCGCAGAGGCGGCGAGCAGGCGCGCAGGGATGCGTGACTTCATGTGGGTTGTCCTTCTGGTTGGTTGCTGACGGGGGTGCGCGTACGCCGGCGCGCACCCGATGCGGTCAGCAGTCAGGCGCAGCGCGGCAGGGCGGCGTACGGCGGCCCTCGCCTCGGCGCTCCGGCTCAACCATGGTGCGGGGACAGCGACGGGAGCGACCGCCCGCGACGAGGCCGGCATCGTCGCCACGCCACCACGACCCGGGTGCTCGGGCAGCCGCACGAGCGCGTCGAGTGCACGTGCGAGCAGCGACCACATCAACGCCGTGAGGCCGGCGCTGACGGCGTGGGCGAGCGCCATCCGCGGATCCATCGCGAACAGGTCGGCGACCGAGGCGCCCCCGGACATGACGTGCGCACCGCTCGCGTGCGCCACCGGACTCGTGCGAGCCCGGTCCCGCCGAGGAGCATCAGCACGCGCGTGCAGTCCGAACTGGGCCGAGCCGAGCGCGAGGAACATCACCGGCCCGCTCACCACACCGCGGAACACCGCCACCGACGCGCCGAAGACGAGCGCCGTCACGCCCACGAGCCACGGCGACGCGGGCAGGGCACCACCGGCCCAGGTGTGGGCGACCAGGGTGCCGGCCATGATGGCGGCCGTCGCGAGTGCTGCGCGCGCGCCGACCCCGGAGGGCGAGTCAGGGCGCGCGGACATGCCCCACATCATGCACTCCCCAGACCCGGCTGCGTCAGCCAGGCAGGACAGCGTGCGTGCCGACTGCCCGGGCCACCACGTGGCCGCCCTGGCTGAGCTCGGCCTCGGTCGAGCCGATCCGCTTGCCCACGCTGATGCAGCGGGCACGGCACACCAGCGGCGTACCCGGCACCGCGGCCCGCACGTACTGGACGCTGAGGTGCACGTGCGGTGCGGCCGCCTCGGCAGGGACGCGCGCATGCACCGCCCACCCGGTGGTGGTGTCGAGGAGCGAGGCGAGGAACCCGCCGTGCACGATCCCGGCGCCGTTGCAGTGCTCGGGTCCGGGATCGGCCTCGACCACCGCCTCGTCCTCGTCGACGCGGATGTAGCGGAACCCGAGCAGTGCGGAGAAGGGTCCCGGCGTCGGACCGTCGGCGTGCGGGTCGCGGGGATGGGTCCCGGGCTCGGTCATGCGCAGACACTCTCATGTCGGTCGCGCCCGTGCGGGCCGTAATCTGGCCCGGACCGCGCAGATCGTTGGAGGGAGACCCGTGGGCGAGACGGAGCACGAGCAGGAGGAAGCGGCAGGAGTCCTCAGCCTCACCCAGGTGGAGGCGGAGGAGCGCGCGGCCCTGATCGACGTACGCCGCTACGACATCTCCGTCGACATGACGGACCTGCTGACCGGCACCGACCTCCGCTGCGTGTCCACGATCAGCTTCACCAGCCGCGACCCGGGCACGCCGACCTTCGTCGACTGCGCCGCAACGGTGGTCTCCGCGCGGCTCAACGACGTGGAGCTCCCACCGGCCGAGCGTGGCCGCATCCGGCTCGAGGACCTCGCGGAGGAGAACACCCTGGTCGTCGAGACCGTGCAGCCGGAGACGGTCGACGGCGAGGGTGTGCACAAGGCAGTCGACCCGGCGGACAAGGAGGTCTACGTCTGGACCTCCTTCGAGCCCGACGAGGCCCGCCACGTCTGGGCCTGCTTCGACCAGCCCGACCTCAAGGCACCGCACGCGTTCACGGTGACGGCGCCGGAGACCTGGCGGGTGGTGAGCAACTCCGGTGACCCGGTGGTCGAGGACGCGGAGGCACCGGACGGATCACCCGCTCGCCGGTGGACCTTCCCGGACACTCCCCCGCTCTCGACGTACAACCCCGTCGTGCTCGCCGGCCCGTTCCACGAGCTCCGGCGTGAGATCGACGGTCGCGACCTCGGCCTCCTCGCCCGGCGATCGCTCGCGGCGATCCTGGAGCGCGACGCCGACGAGCTGTTCACCGTCACCGGGCAGGGCCTCGAGTTCTACGGCGAGGTCTTCGCGATGCCGTTCCCGCAGACCAAGTACGACCAGGTGTTCCTGCCGGAGTTCGGCGGCGCGATGGAGAACTACGGCTGCGTGGCGTGGTCCGACGCGTTCCTCAGCCGGGTCACGCCCACCCCTGCCGAGCTCGACGAGCTGGCGAGGGTGCTGCTCCACGAGATGGCGCACATGTGGTTCGGCAACATCGTCACGATGCGCTGGTGGGACGACCTGTGGCTCAACGAGGCGTTCGCCGAGTTCGCCTGCAACTGGGCGATGGTCCGCGCCACCCGCTACACCGACGCGTGGGCGGCGCACCTCGCCAGCGGCAAGCTGGTCGCGTACCTCGCCGACCAGGGACCGACGTCGCACCCGATCCGCCAGCCGATCGAGGACGTCGCGCAGGCGGCCGCGAGCTTCGACGCGATCACCTACCCCAAGGGCGCCTCGACGCTGGCCCAGCTGATGCACTACATCGGGGAGTCGACGTTCGAGACCGGGATGGCGGCGTACTTCTCCCGCCACGCCTGGGGCAACACCACCCTGCAGGACCTGGTCGACGAGCTCGCCGAGGCCAGCGGCCGCGACCTCGATGCCTGGCGCACCTCGTGGCTGGAGACCGCCGGCACCGACCTGTTCCGCCTCGAGCGGGGTGACGGTTCCTTCGAGCTCGACGCCACCCCGCCCGACGAGTCGGCCCCGCGTCGCCCGCACGCCCTCGACGTCGGCGCCTACCGTCGTACGCCGTCGGGGCTGGAGCGGATCTCCCTCGCCAACGTCGAGGTCACCGGACAGCGCACCCCCGTGGAGCTGCCCGCGGACGCCGACCTCTACCTCGTCAACGACGACGACCTGACCTTCGCGCGCACCCGTCCCGACGCCTCGTCCCGCGACGCGCTGTTCGAGCTCGCCCCCTCGCTGCCCACGGCGATCTCCCGCGGGGTCGCGGTGGCGACGATGTGGGACATGCTCACCAACGGCGAGGCCCGCACGGCCGAGGTCGTGGGCGCGCTGACCGGCGTGCTGCGGTCCGAGACCTCCGACGCCGTCCTGGAGCCCTACCTGCAGCGGACCCTGGCCGCGGCCGCGCTCTGGTCACCGGCCGCCGAGCGCGACGAGCTCACGGCCCTGGTGGCCGACGCCTGCCGCGAGCTCGCGCGGACACCCGAGCGTCGGCAGGTCGCGCTCCGCGGCCTGGCCCGTACGGCGACGCTCGACGAGGTCGACACCCTGCTCGCGGACAACGAGGACGACGTCGACCTCCAGTGGCGACTGCTCCAGCGCCGGGCCGAGCTCGGCGGCGACCTCGACGACGACGTCGTCCGCCGGCTCGTCGACCGCGACCCCGACCCCGAGTCGTGGGTGCGCGCGCTGACGGTCCGCGCCGCCACTCCCACCGCGGAGGACAAGGAGGCGGTCTGGGAGGTCCTGACGGTGGATCGCAACGTGCCGATCTCCTCGGTGGGGTCCGTCACCGCCGCCTTCTGGTCGCCCGGTCACGCCGACCTGCTGCAGGGCTACCCCGACCGCTACCTCGAGCTGATCCCCGGCCTGAACGCCGGCGGCATGATCATCGCCATGGTCAACGCCGGTCGGCTGTTCCCGCCGATCGGCATCGACGACGACTTCCTGACCAGGGCCGACGAGGTCGCGGGCTCGGCGGCACCGGTCGTCCGCGGACGGATGCGCGAGCGGGCCGACGAGGTGCGCCGGATGCTCGTCGCACGGTCGCTGTGACCCGGCGGCAGACGGCTCAGCCCGTCGTGCCGATGGCCTCGGCGGCCAGCCTCTCGTAGACCGGCAGCGCGTCGCGGTAGACCTCGAGCACCCGCGGCTCGTCCTCGTGCGGCGGGTGCGGTGCCGGCTTCAGCTCCTCGAACCCCGTCGACTGGGCGGTCGAGGAGTGCCAGTCGCCCCAGAGCTCCCACTCGGGTCGCATGCCCGGCTCCCAGGACAGCGCCTCCTCGACGTACGGCAGGTCCATCCGCGCGCACCACTCGCTGACCACGCCCTCGGGATCCCGGCAGAGCGCATCGGCCTCGATGACGACGCGCGGCTGCGGCAGCTGCTCGACGATGCGGTCCGCCTCGTCGAGGTGCAGCCAGCCCGCCTCCGCGTCGGTGAAGTCGGGCCAATGGCGGACGAGCGAGCGCAACGTCGCCGCGGGATCCCGGACCAGGAAGCAGTTGTCGAACCGCTCGAGCAGGTCCCGGCCCATCAGCGAGCTCGCCTGGTAGGCCATGTCCTTGACGAACACCGGCCGCTCCTCGGCCGCTCGCTCGATCTCGGCGAGCACCTGCTCGGCTGAGCTGTCCGGCAACGTCTCGTCGTACCGATCCGAGCGCCGGTCCGGTCCGTAGTAGTAGGAGCGCGAGAACGGCTCGTCGAAGACGGTGTGATCGCCCCGCGCGCTCATCATCCGCTCGAAGGAGGTCGACACCGACCTCGGGACGGTCCACAAGAACGTGATGCGGTGGCTCATGGGCTTCGATCCTACTCGCCTACCAGCCGACCTGACCGTCGGTGCGGGGTGGCACGCTGCTCCCCATGTCGGCACGTGCGAGCTTCCGCTCCGGCGTACGCATGGGCCTCCCCTTCGCCGCCGTGGGCGCCGTGCTGTCCCTGTCGTTCGCCGTGCTGGCGCGGCAGGCCGGCTTCAGCCCGCTCCAGGCGATCCTGACCTCGGTCGTGGTGTTCGCCGGATCGGCCCAGTTCGCCGCGCTCGCCGTGCTCACCGGAGGTGGCGCGGCCGGGGCAGCCGTCGCCGCCGGCACGCTGATGAACGGCCGGTTCCTGGCGATGGGCATCGCGGTCGCTCCCTCGCTGCCCGGCGGGCCGGTCGTCCGGGCGCTGCAGGGGCAGACGATGGTGGACGCCTCGTGGGCGATGGCCAACCGCGGCGACGGCACCTACGACCGCTGGCTGATGTTCGGCAGCACCCTGCCGCAGTACGTCACCTGGGTGCTCGGCTCCGCCGTCGGCGCGTACGCCGGCAACCTGCTCGGCAACCCGGAACGGTTCGGGCTGGACGCGATCTTCCCGACGTTCTTCCTCGCGATCCTGCTCGGCGAGCTGCGTCGTCGCCGGGCACGCGTCGTGGCCGCCCTCGGCATCGTGATCGCACTTGCCCTGACACCGTTCGCCCCGCCCGGCGTCCCGATCATGGCCGCTGCGGCCGCTGCGCTGCTCGGCCTGGCGACGCCCCGCGACGACGAGGAGCAGGACGAGGAGGGCACGCCGTGAGCACCATCTGGTGGGCGATCATCGGGCTCGCCGTGACGACCTTCGTGGTCAAGGCGGCCGGCCCGGTCGTCCTGGGCGGCCGGCGAGCCGAGCGCGAGGTTCCTGCGCGTGATCTCGATGATGGCGCCGGCGCTGCTCGCCGCCCTGGTCGTCACCAGCGCGCTGGTCGACGGTCGCCAGCTGGGCGTCGGCGCCGACACCGCGGGGGTCGCCGTGGGCGGGGTGCTGCTGTGGCGCGGCTTCAACGTCGTCCTCGCCGTGGCAGCCGCCGTCGTGACCACCGCCGCCCTGCGCCTGTGGCTCTAGCGCTCAGCGCGCGAGCAGCACCAGCCCGCCGAGGGCGATCAGCCAGCTGACGAAGCTGCCGACCAGGAAGTACTCGGTCAGCCGGTGGATCCACTGCTGCTCGGTCTTCGACTGGAGCTCCGGCCAGCGCAGCAGACCCTTGGCCGCGATCACGATGCTCGCCGCGGTCAGCTGCCCGGCCAGGCCGAGGCCGACGATCAGCACGCGCTCCATCGGGCCCAGCAGCCGACCGCCCTTGAGCCGCTGCTCCGGGTCTTCCGGGGTGTCGTGCAGCGCCGGGTTGGTGGTGCCCGTGGCCGACAGCACCAGCCGGACGATCACGTTGCCGGTCGACAGGAGCACCAGGAAGACGCCGGTCAGCAGCAGGGCGCGCTCGGTGGTGAGCCCGCGCAGGGCAGGCACCCCGGTGGCGTCGAGCCACTCCCCCAGCAGCCCGCCGCCGGGACCTGCCCACGGCGAGCAGAGCAGGGCCAGGCCGACACCGCCGCCGAGGACCAGCAGCGGCAGCCAGTCGGGCCCCCAGCCCGGGCGCTGGGAGAAGGCGCGGGTGACGCTCTGGCCCCAGAGCACCACGAGCACGGCGATCACCGCGAGCGCACCGATGTCGGCCAGGTCGGTGAGCCCCGCGACGAGCCCGACCCACACCGCCGCGGCTGCGCCCGTGCACTCGTTGACGACCGGCACCGGCCGGATCGAGTGGGCGAGGTCGGCGACGGCCACGCCGATCAGCAGCACCGCGAGCCAGGTCATCGCACTCCCTCCAGGAGATCGTCGGCCGCGACGCAGCACGGCCAGTCCGTCCTTGCGCATCCGCTGCGAGACCGCGGAGGCGGAGATGCCCTCCTCCTCCGCCAGCTCGACCTGGCTGCGCCCGTCAAGGACACCACGCAGCAGCCGCAGTGACCGCTGCGAGACCGAGCCAACCATCTGGTCCCGACACATCAGGGCCGCGTTGACCAGGGCCGGGTCGGCGCCCTCGGTCTCGACGGCCCGGCGGTAGGCCGTGCGCAGCAGGCGGGTGGCCGGCCGGCCCTCGTCGGCCTTGACCGCCTCGATCGCGTCGCGGGCCGCCCACCAGCCGGGGCCGTCCTCGACGCGCGGCTCGTCGGCGAGCACCGCGACCGTGCCCCAGCCGATGCCGTGCCGCAGCTGAGCGGGCGCGAGGTGGAGGCGCAGCCACAACGACGCGTGCACGGCCTCGCCGACCGCCGCGAAGCAGCCCTGGAACTCGTCGCCCACCGTGATCCGCAGCGGTACGACGGGTCGCAGCCGGTCGTTCGCCGCGTCCAGCACCTGGGTGAGGTCGACGTGCAGCCCGGAGCGGTCGGCGGCCGACCGGGACCGCACCACGTCGCCGATCAGCGTGGCCACCGGGGTGGAGGGCTTCAGATCCGTCATGTGAAGACTATAACTTACTTTTCAGACACTGAAGTCATGATCTTCAGGACCAGAACACCCGGTCCACGATCCCCCGCGCCCGGCGGGCCGCCCGCAGGTAGTCGTTGACCATCTCGTCGGACTGCCCCGGCTCGTACTGCAGGATCGCCGCCACCGCGGCCCGCTCCCGGGCGTCGCGCGGCAGCTGGTCCGAGGGCTTGCCGCGCACCTGGACGGTCGCGTTGCGGGCCCTGCTCGCGAACCGCCACGCCTCGGCGAGCCCGGCGGCATCGCCGAGGTCGAGCAGGTCGTGCTCGACCGCGACCTGCAGGGCCTCGAGCGTCTTGGTCGTGCGCAGCTCCTGGATCCGGCCGGCGTGCTCCATCTGCAGCAGCTGGACGGTCCACTCGACGTCGGAGAGGCCGCCGCGGCCGAGCTTGAAGTGGGTGGCCGGGTCGGCACCTCGGGGCAACCGCTCGGAGTCCACGCGCGCCTTGATCCGGCGTACCTCCACCACGTCGTCGCGGGTCAGGCCCTCCTCCGGGAAGCGCAGCGGGTCGATCAGCTCGCGGAACCGCGCGCACAGCTCCGCGTCCCCGATGATCGGGGCGGCGCGGAGCAGCGCCTGGGCCTCCCACACCATGGACCACTTGCCGTAGTAGGCGGCGTAGGAGTCGAGCGTCCGCACCAGGGGGCCGTTGCGGCCCTCGGGTCGCAGGCCGGTGTCCACCTCCAGCGACGGGTCGCGGCCCTGGGTCGACAGCAGCCGTCGTACGTCGTTGGCCACCGCCTGGGCCATCGAGGCGGCCAGCTGCTGGTCGGCGCCCGGCAGCGGCTCGTGCACGAACATCACGTCGGCGTCGCTGCCGTAGCCGAGCTCGTAGCCGCCGTAGCGACCCATCGCCACGATCGCCATCCGGGTCGGCATCGACTCGCCCTTCGACCTCTCCACCGACCGGATGGCCGCAGCCATCGTGGTCTCGAGGGTCGCGCTGGCGAGGTCGGTGAGGGCGTAGCCCGACCTCGGCCACGCCGAACGGCACGCACAGGTCGGCGACGCTGATCCGCAGCAGCTCACGCCGACGGATCGCGCGGATCGCGCTGACCGCCTCGTCGGCGTCGTCGCGTCGTTCGGCCGCGGACGCCATCTCGCTCTGGATCGTGGCCCGGGTCAGCGGCTCGAGGCGTTCCTGCTCGCCGAGGATCCCGACGCCCTGGGGCTCGCGCTGGAGCAGGTCGGTGGCGAACCGGCTGGTCGCGAGCACCTGCGCCATCCGCTGGGCGGCCTCGCCCTCGTCGCGCAGGAGGCGGAGGTACCACGGCGTGGCACCGAGCGCCTCGGAGATCCGACGGAAGCCGAACAGCCCGGCGTCGGGATCGGGTGCGTCGGCGAACCACTCGAGCATGGCGGGCAGCAGGGTGCGCTGGATCTGGGCCGTGCGGGTGACCCCGGCGGTGAGTGCCTCGATGTGTCGCAGGGCGCCGTTCGGGTCGAGGTAGCCGAGGGCGGCCAGCCGCGCCCGCGCAGCATCGGGACTCAGCCGGACCTCGTCGCCCTTGATCCGCGCGACGGCGGAGAGCAGCGGTCGGTAGAACAGCTTCTGGTGCAGGCGGCGCACCTCGCGCTGGTGGAAGTGCCACGCCTCGTCGAGCTCGCGCACGGGCTCCTTGCTGTAGCCGAGCGAGCGGCCCAGCCGGCGCAGCGCCGCCTCCTCCTCGGGCACGACGTGCGTGCGGCGCAGCTGGTAGAGCTGGATCCGGTGCTCGAGCAGGCGCAGGAACGCGTAGGCGTCGTGCAGGGAGCGACCGTCCTCGCGGCCGACGTACCCCCGCTCGGTCAGGCGCGCCAGGGCGCTCAGCGTCGTGGGCGGACGGACCTCCTCGTCGGTGCGGCCGTGCACCATCTGCAGCAGCTGGACGGCGAACTCGACGTCGCGCAGCCCACCGGACCCGAGCTTGAGCTGGCGCTCGGCCTGGTTGGCGGGGATGTGGTCGAGCACGCGGCGACGCATCGCCTGCACCTCGTCGACGAAGCCGTCCCGCTCGGCCGCCGACCACACGAGCGGGCGCACCACCTCGGCGTACTCCCGCCCGAGGGCGAGGTCGCCGGCCACCGGCCGCGCCTTGAGCAGCGCCTGGAACTCCCAGGTCTTCGCCCAGCGCTCGTAGTAGCCGGCGTGGCTGGCCAGGGTGCGGACCAGCGGCCCTGACTTGCCCTCGGGTCGGAGGTTGGCGTCGACCGGCCAGATCGTCCCCTCCCGCGGTGTGGTCGGAGCAGACCTGCATCAGCACCGACGCGAGCTGGGTCGCGGCGCGCATCGCCTTCTGCTCGTCGTACCCCTCGGCGGGCTCGGCGACGAAGATCACGTCGACGTCGCTGACGTAGTTGAGCTCGTGGCCACCGCACTTGCCCATCGCGATGACGGCGAGCCGGCAGCGACGTCGCGTCCTCGCCGACCTGGGCGCGGGCGACGGCCAGGGCGGCGTCCAGGGTCCCGGCGGCGAGGTCGGAGAGCTCCGCGGCAGCGTCGTCGATGCCGAGGTGGTGCGCGAGGTCCCGGGAGGCGAGTCGCAGCAGGTGGCGGTGGTACTCCACGCGCAACGCGTCCCTGCGCCTCGCGCTGCGACAGCGTCGCCACCGGCGCGGGGTCGTCGGGATCGGCGCCCACCGCACGGATCAACGCCGCCCTCAGGGCGTACGCCGGCGGGCGGGTCGAGCCGAGCGTCGGGTCGCACAGCTCGTGCCACTGGTCGGGGTGGCGACGCAGGTGCTCGCCCAGCGCCTGGCTCGCGCCGAGCACCGAGAGCAGCCGCATCGAGGTGCCCTCGTCGTCGGCCACCTCCTGGAGCAGGCGGTCGCGGTCGTCGACGGCGTCGGCCAGCGCGACGAGGGCGCCCAGCGCCTGGTCGGGATCGGCGCTGCGTCCGATCAGCGGGACGATCGGGGCCGCGACGTCACCGAGGGTCTCGAACAGGGTGCGCGCCCGGTCGGGGTCGAGGAACCCCAGGCGCACCAGCTTGCCCTGCGTGATGTCACCTCGGGCTGCCACCCGGCGAATCTACCGAAGCCCGCAGCGACCGATCAGATGACCGGCAGCATCCGGTCGCGCTCGAAGGCGGAGACCTGGCCGCGGTACTCCTCCCACTCCGCGCGCTTGTTGCGCAGGAAGAACTCGTAGACGTGCTCCCCCAGCGTCTCGGCGAGCAGCTCGGAGTCCTCGGCGATCTTGATCGCGTCGTACAGGTTCTTCGGCAGCTGCTCGAGACCGAGCGCCTTGCGCTCCCGGTCGTTGAGCGACCAGACGTTGTCCTCGGCCTCGCGCGGGAGCTCGTACTCCTCCTCGAGGCCCTTCATGCCGGCAGCGAGCACGACGGCGTACGCCAGGTAGGGGTTGCACGCCGCGTCGATCGTGCGCAGCTCGACGCGCGTCGACTGGCCCTTGTTGGGCTTGTACATCGGCACCCGGACCATCGCGGAGCGGTTGTTGTGCCCCCAGGAGATGTACGACGGAGCCTCGCCACCACCGATCAGCCGCTTGTAGGAGTTGACCCACTGGTTGGTGATGCAGGTGATCTCGCTGGCGTGGTGCAGGATGCCGGCGATGAAGCTGCGGCCGGTCTTCGAGAGCTGGTACTCCGCACCCGCCTCGAAGAAGGCGTTGGCGTCGCCCTCGAAGAGCGACACGTGCGTGTGCATGCCCGATCCCGGGTGGGTGGTGAACGGCTTGGGCATGAAGCTGGCCCAGATGCCCTGGCTCAGCGCCACCTCACGCACCACCGTGCGGAAGGTCATGATGTTGTCGGCCGTGGAGAGCGCGTCGGCGTAGCGCAGGTCGATCTCCTGCTGGCCCGGCCCGCCCTCGTGGTGGCTGAACTCCACCGAGATGCCCATCGACTCGAGCATGTTGATCGCCTCGCGGCGGAAGTCGGACCCGCGCGACTGGGCGGTGTGGTCGAAGTAGCCGCTGCGGTCCACCGGGATCGGGTCCTCGCCGATGCCCGGCCGCCCCTGGAAGAGGTAGAACTCGATCTCGGGGTGGGTGTAGAAGGTGAACCCCTTGTCCGCGGCGGTCTGCAGGGTGCGCTTGAGCACGTACCGCGGGTCGGCGTACGACGGTGAGCCGTCCGGCATCATGATGTCGCAGAACATCCGCGCGGTGGACGGGCCTTCGCCCCGCCACGGCAGCAGCTGGAAGGTGCTCGGGTCGGGATGGGCCAGCATGTCGGCCTCGGTGACGCGGGCGAACCCCTCGATGGCCGAGCCGTCGAACCCGATGCCCTCGGAGAAGGCGTTCTCGAGCTCCGCCGGGGCGACCGACACCGACTTGAGGTAGCCGAGCACGTCGGTGAACCACAACCGGACGAACCTCACGTCGCGCTCCTCGAGAGCGCGGAGGACGAAGTCTTCCTGCTTACCCATGTGACGGAGCCTAGGGCAGTGCGGCGAGGGACTGCGCCAGCGGCCGCCACCCGGCGACCAGCTCGTGGCTGGCCGCGGCGATGCGGCCCAGCACGTCCTCGAGGACGCCCTCGGCGTAGCGGTCCGGATCCTCCTCCGCCCACGCGCGCAGGATCGCCTCGTCCACCTCCGGGTGCAGCTGGACGCCCCACACCGTCGGGGCGAACCGGGCTGCCTGGAGCTGGCCGTCGGGGGTCTGCGCCAGGGTCACCGTCCCCTCCGGCACCCGGCTGACGATGTCGTCGTTCCAGAAGATCCCCCTGCGTGTGGACGCGACGACTCGCAGCAGGTCGTCCGCCGTGACCTCGTCCGTCCAGCCCAGCTCCTGGAGCCCGAGCATCTGGCCGGCCGGGTTGCGTTCCGAGGTGCCACCCAGCGCCACCGCGACCAGCTGGTGACCCAGGCAGATCCCCAGGGTCGGCGTACGCCGCTCGACCGCGTCGCGCACGAGCGCCCTCGTCGCCGGGAGCCACGGGTGGTCGTCGTCGTCGTGCGCGCCCATGGAGCCGCCGAGGACCAGGAAGGCGTCGTGCCCGGAGAGGTCGTCGGGCAGCGCGTCCCCGGCGTACGGGCGGCGTACGTCGAGACGGCAGCCCGCCTCCACGAGCCACTCCCCGACCAGTGCCGGCGGGCAGTCGTCCTGGTGCTGGACGACCAGGATGCTGCTCACCATGGCGCGAGCCTAGCCGCGGCGGCTCAGCCCTTCGGCACGTTCTCCAGCTCGGCCAGCCAGGCCGCCGGTCCGACGTCGCTGGGCATCCGCCAGTCACCGCGCGGCGACATCGTCCCGCCGGCGCTGACCTTGGGCCCGTTGGGCAGCGCGGAACGCTTGAACTGGCTGGCGAAGAACCGCTTGATGAACACCTCGAGCCACTCCCGGACCTCGCCGAGGGCGTACTCCGGCCGGTTGTCCTCCGGGTAGTTCGGCGGCCACTCCCCGACCGACGCGTCCGACCAGACGTGCTCGGCGAGGAACGCGATCTTGCTCGGCCGGAAGCCGAAGCGCAGCACGTGGAACAGCGTGAAGTCGTGCAGCGCGTAGGGGCCGATCGAGCCCTCGGTCGACTGGGCCTCCTCGTCCTCGCCGGTCGGGACCAGCTCGGGGGTGATCTTCTGGCCGACGATCTCGGTGAGCAGCGACCCGGTCTCGTCCTCCTTCGGCCCGAACTGCTCGCTCTCGACCACCCACCGGATGAGGTGCTGCATCAAGGTCTTCGGCACGCCGGCGTTCACGTTGTAGTGCGACATCTGGTCGCCGACGCCGTAGGTGCACCAGCCGAGCGCGAGCTCGGAGAGGTCACCGGTGCCGAGCACGATCCCCCCACGCTGGTTGGCCATCCGGAACAGGTAGTCGGTGCGGAGCCCGGCCTGGACGTTCTCGAAGGTGACGTCGTAGACCTTCTCGCCCCGCGCGAACGGGTGCCCCATGTCGGTGAGCATCTGCTCGGCGGCGGGGCGGATGTCGATCTCCTCGAAGGTGATCCCGAGGGCCTTGGACAGCTGCGTGGCGTAGCCCTTGGTGGTGTCACCCGTCGCGAAGCCCGGCAGCGTGAAGCCGAGGATGTCGCTGCGCGGGCGGTCGAGGCGGTCCATCGCCTTGGCGGCGACGATCAGTGCGTGCGTCGAGTCGAGCCCGCCGGAGACGCCGATGACGACCTTGGGCTGCCCGATCGCCCGCAGCCGCTGCTCGAGCCCGGAGACCTGGATGTTGTAGGCCTCGTAGCAGTCCAGCGCCAGCCGCTCGACCTCGTCGGGCACGAACGGGAACCGGTCGACCTTGCGACGCAGGCCGATGTCACCCTCCGGCGGGTTCAGGGTGAACTCGACCTCGACGAACCGCGGCAGGTCCTCAGCACTGCGGTTGTCGTCGAACGTGCCCTGACGCATCCGCTCCTGCCGGATCCGCTCGAGGTCGACGTCGACGACGGTCTTCTGCGCACCCGTCGGGAAGCGCTCCCCCTCGCCGAGCAGCTGGCCGCACTCGTAGACCATCGTCTGGCCGTCCCAGGACAGGTCGGTGCTCGACTCACCCTCGCCACCGGCGGCGTAGGCGTACGCCGCGGAGCAGCGCGAGCTCGCCGAGCGCACCAGCTGGCGGCGGTCCTCCGCACGGGCGATGGTGATCGGCGAGCCGGAGATGTTGGCCAGCACGCGTGGCACCGGCGAGGGCCGCGTGCGCGCTCGGCGGCACCGGGACCCACATGTCCTCGCACACCTCGACGAACAGCGCGAGGTCGGGCACGTCGCTGGCCCGGAAGATGAGGTCGGGACCGAAGGGGACCTCGGCCCCGGCGACCCGGATCGACTCGCCCCGCTGGTCGGCGCCCGAGGCGAACCACCGCGCCTCGTAGAACTCCCGGTAGGTCGGCAGGAACGACTTGGGCGCGACGCCGAGCACGCGGCCGCCGTGGATGACGACCGCGCAGTTGTAGACGCGCAGTCCCTTCCGGATCGGCGCGCCGACCACGAGCACCGGGCGCAGGTCGCGGCTCGCGGTGACCAGCGTCCGCGATGGCCGTCTGGACGGCCTCGAGGAGGGTGTCCTGGAGGAACAGGTCGTCGATCGAGTAGCCGCTCAGTCCCAGCTCGGGGAAGATCGCGACAGCGACACCGTCGTCGTGGCACGCACGCGCCTGGTCGAGCACCGTCGCCGCGTTGACCTGCGGATCCGCGATCGTGACGGGCACCGTGCAGGCCGCGATCCGGGCGAACCCGTGTGCGTACGCCGAGCGGAAGTCCACCTCTCCAGTGTGGCAGAGCGACAATTGTCCGAGGAACGCGGTCGTGCAGCCGACCGAGACCTACACCCCGGCCCGGTCGACCGTGCACCGGGACTGTGATCGACGAGACAGCAGCCAACCCCGGCGGTCGGGTCTAGCGTGGCTCCCATGAGCGAGGAGAGCGCGCCGTACGGCAGCGGGAGCCCAGAAGGGCAGCGCGAGAAGCCCGCGGCACCCGCGAAGCGGATCCGCACCCAGCACCTGCGCGAGATGAAGGCCCGCGGCGAGCGCTTCGCGATGCTCACCGCCTACGACATGTACACCGCGCAGATCTTCGACGAGGCCGGCATCGAGGTCCTCCTCGTCGGCGACAGCGCCTCGAACAACGTCTACGGCAACGAGACCTCGCTCCCGGTGACCGTCGACGAGCTGATCCCGCTGACCCGGGCGGTCTCCCGCTCGGTGACCCGCTCGCTGGTGGTCGGCGACCTGCCGTTCGGCTCCTACCAGCGCTCGCCCGAGCAGGCCTACGACACGGCGGTCCGGTTCATGAAGGAGGGCGGCGCCCACGCCGTCAAGCTCGAGGGCGGCCGCGAGATGGTGCCGCAGATCGAGCTGCTCAGCCGCGGCGGCGTACCCGTGATGGCACACATCGGCTTCACCCCGCAGAGCGAGCACGCCCTCGGCGGCTACCGGGTCCAGGGCCGCGGCGACACCGCCGAGCGGATCCTGGCCGACGCACGCGCGGTCGAGGAGGCCGGTGCGTTCGCGGTCGTGATGGAGATGGTGCCCGGCGACGTGGCCGGCAAGGTGACCAGCGAGCTCACCATCCCGACGATCGGCATCGGCGCGGGCGTCGACTGCGACGCCCAGGTCCTCGTCTGGCAGGACGCGTTCGGGCTGCGCGGCGGGCGGATGGCCCGCTTCGTCAAGCAGTACGCCGACGTGCGCGGCGTGCTCCTCGAGGGTGCCCGCAGCTACGCCGACGAGGTCCGGTCCGGAGCCTTCCCCGGGACCGAGCACACCTTCTGATCGTCCTTTTCGGCCTATTTCTGCCCATTCGATGTGCATTGGGGCGATTTTCTCGTCACCATGGAGGCCACTGACCACCCTCCGCCTCCGTTGGGACCCCGATGGCCATCTTCAGTCTCAAGAAGAAGAAGCGACGCAAGAAGAAGCGCCGCCCGGTCGTCAAGAAGCGTCCCCACAAGAAGCCCAAGCCCAAGCCGAAGCCGAAGCCGAAGCCGAGCCCGCCGCCGCGGCCGGCTCCGCAGCCGCCGGCCCAGCCGCACCCGCAGGAGCCGGCTCCCGGCACGCGGCGGGAACCCCTCCCAGCCCTCGTCGTCCGCCGCCCTCGCGGCGACCCCGCGTGAGCTGCTCTACCTCAACCGGTTCGGCACCGGCTTCACCCAGACCGCGCTCAAGCAGCTCCGCGCCGTCGGCACGCCCGAGGAGTGGCTCGAGGCCCAGATGAACCCCGGCTCGGTCGCCGAGGCACCGAAGGTGGCCGACGTCGACGGCTGGTACAGCTTCCTGTGGCGCACGCCGGTGGAGAAGTACGACACCGACCGCGCCAAGACCAAGGCGGCCTGGGAGTACGGCCACGACCTCGGCAACTGGTCGATCATGCGGCGCATCTACTCGCGTCGCAGCCTGCTGGAGACGATGACCGACTTCTGGTCGACCAACCTGCACATCCCCGTCGGGCACGACCGGGCGTGGGTCTACCGCTTCGACTACGACAAGACGATCCGGGAGAACGCGTTCGGCCGGTTCGAGGACCTGCTCACCGCCTGCTCGCTGCACCCGGCGATGCGGTTCTACCTCGACAACTGGAAGTCGGTGAAGAACAAGCCGAACGAGAACCAGGGTCGTGAGCTGCTCGAGCTGCACACCGTCGGTCGCGAGGCCGGCTACTCCGAGGCGATGGTGAAGTCCTCGGCCGTGCTGCTCTCCGGCTACACCGTCAACTGGGGCACGACGTTCGCTGCGTCGTACGACCCCACCAAGCACACGACCGGCGCCGTCCAGGTGCTCGACTTCACCCACGCCAACGCCAGTGCGGACGGTCAGGCGGCGACGCTGGCCTACCTCTCCTACCTGGCCCACCACCCGGCGACGGCCCGCAACCTCGCGCGCAAGCTGGCGACGTACTTCGTCTCCGACTCGCCGTCCGACGGGCTGGTCGACACCCTGGCGCAGACCTACCTCGACGCCGGCACCGACATGAAGGCCGTGCTGCGCGTGCTCTCGCAGCACCCGGAGTTCCTGACCTCGCGCGGCCAGAAGGTGCGTACGCCGATCGCCGACCTGGTCGCGACCGCTCGCGTCCTCGACGTGGACGTCCAGGCGCCGACCGGCAACGACGCCTACACGCGGCACGCGAACTGGCTCCACGGCAGTGCGCCGCTGTTCTCCTGGCCGCGTCCCGACGGACCGCCGGTGACCGGCCGGATGTGGTCGTCGGCGTCGCGGGTGTTCGCCTCCTACGGCATGCACCAGAACCAGGCGGGCGGCTGGTGGCCCAAGGGTGCGAAGTACCGCGCCCACGCCTCGTGGCTGCCGGCGTCGTCGATCCGCTTCGACGCCTACGTCGACCACCTCTGCAAGACCTGGCTCGGCAAGGCGGCCGACACGCGACTGCAGAACGTCGCGCGGCAGGCGGTCACCGGTCCCGAGAAGTGGGCCGTCGTCACCGCCTCGACGCAGGTCACCCCGCAGCACAACCTGGCCGGCTGGCTCTTCCCGCGGCTGGTGATGGCGTTGCTGGACACCCCCGACCACATGACGACCTGAGCCGACCCCGAGGACCTGTGAGACTCCGATGAGCGACCACCACCAGACGCCGGACTGCTGCCGCGACTTCGCCCGCGCGCAGGCGTCCCGCCGTTCCGTGCTCCAGGGAGCGCTGGCCGTCGGCGGCGCGATGGCCACGACGCAGATGTTCGGCGACGCGATGATGCAGGCGACGTACGCCGGCACCCCGGGCGGCAACACGATGGTCGTGCTGTCCCTGCGCGGCGGCATCGACGGACTCGGCGTCGTCGTCCCGCACGGTGACCCCGGCTACGCGAAGGCGCGGCCCTCGACCGCCGTACCGAAGACCTCGCTGGTGTGCGCCGATGCGCTGTTCGGCCTGCACCCGGCGATGGCTCCCCTGCAGTCGCTCTGGGCCTCCGGCGAGCTCGCCGCGATCCAGGCCACCGGCCTCGCCGTACCCAACCGGTCGCACTTCGCGGCGATCGAGGAGGTCGAGGACGCCGACCCCGGCTCCAGCGTCCGCAGCGGCTGGATCAACCGGATGATCGGCCTGGGCAGCAACCCGGGCACGCTCGACGCCGTACAGCTCGGCATGAACTTCCCGACCACCGCGATGGTCGGACCCAAGCCGTTGCTGGCCACGACCGACCTCGACGGCCTGCAGATCGGCGGCATCGACGACAACAACGCCGCCCGTCGCTACGCCTCGCTCAACACCGCCTGGAACGGCGCCACCGGCCCGCTGGCCGGGGGCGCCGCCGAGGCTGTTGCCCTGTCCAAGGGGCCGGGCGCGCAGCTCGCCGCGATGCCGGACTCGGCGGTCGCCTACCCGACCGTGTGGAACGCCTCCCCGTTCGCCGAACCGCTGCAGAGCGCCGCCAAGCTGATCAAGGCCGACATCGGCACCGACGTGATCGCGATCGATGCCGGGTCGTGGGACCTGCACACCAACTACGGCACCATCTCCTGGGGCAGCATGCAGTCCAGCATCGACGGGCTGGCGCAGTCGCTGGCGGCCTTCTTCCAGGACCTCGGCCAGCTGCGCAGCCGCGTCACCGTCGTGACCGTCTCCGAGTTCGGCCGCCGGGTCGCCGAGAACGGCAGCCAGGGCTTCGACCACGGCTGGGGCAACATGATGCTCGTCGCCGGCGCCGGGGTGAAGGGCGGGAAGTACTACGGCAGCTGGCCCGGGCTCGACGCCGCCTCCATCGCCGACGGGGACCTGAAGGTCACCACCGACTACCGCAACGTGCTCGGCGAGATCGTCACGCGTCGATTCCCCGACCGTTCCGTGCCGTCGCTGTTCCCCGGGCTCTCCTACAGCCCGCTCGGTTTCATGTCCTGAACCCGTCGTCGCGGTTCACCCACAATCGGGGTCGGAGCGCGTTACCGTCGGCCATGCGACGAATCGTTCTCGGGCTGACTGGTGTCGTCGGCGCCGCCGCCCTGACTCTCTCGACCCTTCCCGCCACGTCCGCGGCTCCTGCTGCCGAGACCTCGTCCCCGAGCGCCGCGCGCGCCGCGGCGACGTACCCCGTCCTCAGCGTCACCCGGATCGCGCGGGGACTCGACCTCCCCTGGGACGTCAAGCCGCTGCCCGGCCGCCGGTTCCTGATCACCGAGCGGTCCTCGAAGCACCTGCTGATGCGGACGAAGCAGGGCCGCCTCTACCGCGTCAAGTTCCCCTCGAGCGTCCTCTGGGCCAGCGGCGAGACCGGCCTGATGGGTCTCGCGGTCGACCCGAAGTTCAGCAAGAACCGTCTCTTCTACACCTGCCACGGCGCCAACCGGACCGGCGGCGGGCACGACGTCCGCGTCGTCTCGTGGCGGCTGCGCACCAAGCCGCTGCGCGCCACCCTCGTACGCCGCCTGGTCACCGGCATCCCTGCCACGACCGGCCAGCACGGCGGCTGCCGGCTGCTGATCGCCAGCGACGGCTCGCTCTTCGTCGGCACCGGCGACGCCGCGACCGGCAGCAACCCGCGCAACCTGAACTCGCTCGGCGGCAAGACCCTCCGCCTCAACCGGATCACCGGCGCTGCCTGGCCGAGCAACCCGTTCATCAACGCCTCCACGCGCGTGCGCCGGCTGATCTACACCTACGGCCACCGCAACGTGCAGGGCCTGTCCCAGCGCCCCGGCGGCGCGGTCTGGTCGGCGGAGCACGGTCCCGACCGCAACGACGAGATCAACCGCCTGACGCCCGGCGGCGACTACGGCTGGCACCCGGTCCCGGGCTACAACCAGAGCGTGCCGATGACCGACCAGGGCCTCCCCGGCACCCAGGTCGGGGCGCGCTGGAGCTCGGGCTTCCCGACGGTCGCCACCTCCGGCATCTCGTGGGTGCGCGGGGCGAAGTGGAAGGCCTACCGCGGCATGCTCGCCGTCGCCACCCTCAAGGGCTCGCGGGTGATCTTCATGCGGTTCAACTCCGCCGGCGCCTACGTCGGCTCCCGCACCCCACCCGCCCTCTCCCGCTACGGCCGGGTGCGCTCCATCACCAGCCTCTACAACGGCGACCTCCTCGTCACCACGTCCAACGGCGACAACCGCGACGTGATCCTGTGGGTCCGCCCCCGCACCTGACCCAGGGCTGGACCACCGCTGGTTGAGCTTGTCGAAACCAAGGGGCGTACGACGACTCGCGGCCGAAGGTGGTCGAGCAGCGAGCGCCAGCGAGCGATCAGTCGAGACCACCGGTACGCCGGCACCGCCGCACCACGCTGGTTGAGCCTCTCGAAACCACCCTCGAAGCAGTCGAGAATCTCGAGAATCCTCCTTGTGGACAAGGGAAACTCGACCCGAAACTGTCAGTGCCCGCTGGTTGAATCGACCCATGACCAGCACCCGGGAGGACCTCGAGACCGACACCGCGGTGCTCGCGTTCGCGAAGGCACAGCCGGGACGCGGCGATGCGGGCCGAGGCCGACCTGCTGCTCGCGGCAGTGACCTGGGCCGAGCGCCACCCCGCCGAGTCGATCGAGGACGCCGCGACCTGGGCCGACCGCGGCGGGGACTGCCCACTACCCCTGGCCGGTGAAGGGGCACCGCTGGTCGCGGAGTTCTGCATCGCCGAGTTCGCCGCCGTCATCGCCCGCCCCACCATCGCCGGACGCATCAAGATCGCCCACGCCCTCGAGCTGAAGTACCGCCTCCCCCGGCACTGGGCACGCGTCCAGACACGGAACCGTGGAGCCGTGGCGTGCCTGCCGGATCGCGGCCGCCACCCTCGGCCTCTCCCCGGAAGCCGCCGCCTACGTCGACGCCCAGGTGGCACCCGTCGCGCACAAGGTCGGCACCACCCAGCTCGACCGACTCGTCGCCCACGCCATCGACACCTTCATGCCCGACCTCGCCACCGAGAACGCAGCGAAGGCCGCCGAAGCACGGCACGTCACGTTCTTCCACCACCAGGTCGGCTCCACGGGCACCACCTACCTCCACGGCGAGCTCGACCTCGCCGATGCCCACGACCTCGAGACCGCCATCACCGCCGAAGCCGAAGCGCTCCGCCTCGAAGGATCCACCGAGTCCCTCGACGTCCGCCGCGCCATCGCCGCCGGCCGCATCGCCCGAGGCCACCTCGGCCGCGACCTCGACGAACCCGACGACGACCCAGCGCCGACGGGGCCTCCGAGAGCCGGCCAAGCGCGCCAAGCCCCGGCAGGTCGTGCTCTACGTGCACCTCTCCGAAGCCGCCATCACCGGCACCACCGGCCAGGGTCGGCTCGAGCTGGCGCAGGTGAACAACCACCACCGCACCGTGACCGCCGAGCAGGTCCGCACCTGGTGCGCCAACCCCGACACCCACGTCGTCGTCAAGCCGGTCATCGACCTCGACCAGCACATCGGCGTCGCCGCCTACGAGGTCCCCGAACGCCTCGCCGAGCAGACCCAGGTCCGCGACGGCACCTGCGTCTTCCCCTGGTGCACCCGCCCCGCCATCGCCTGCGACTCCGAACACATCACCGCCCACGCACGACGGCGGCACCACCTGCTCCTGCAACATCGCACCCGTCTGCCGACGACACCACCGGCTGAAGACCCACACCCCGTGGACCTACACCGCCATCGACCCCGGCACCTACCTGTGGACCAGCCCCCACGGCTACCAGTTCCTCCGCGACCGCCACGGCACCACCGACGTCACCCACGGCACCGGCCCACCCGGCTGATGTCATGCTCGTCGCCGTGGAAGCGTCCGACGTACTCGAGCTGCTCGGCGCCCTGGACGACCACGGCATCCGACTACTGGCTCGACGGCGGCTGGGGGGTCGACTGCCTGCTCGGCGAGCAGACCCGGCCGCACAGCGACCTGGACCTGGTCGTGTCGCGAACAGACGTGGACGGAGTCCGCGAGCTGCTGACGGCCCAGGGCTACGACGTCATCAGGGACTGGCTGCCCACCACCATCGCGTTCCGCGACAGCGCCGGCCGCGAGGTCGACCTGCATCCCGTCGACCTGACGGACGACGGCGGTGGCGACCAGGTGCTGCAGGACGGCTCGACCTGGCACTACGGGGCGCCGGTCCAGCGGCTCGATCGGCGGCCGGACCGTCCGCTGTGCGTCAGCCGAGGACCAGCTGCAGATGCATCAGGGCTACGAGCCGCGGCCCGTCGACCGGGAGGACGTACGACGTCTCGCCGAACGGTTCGACCTCCGCCCGCCCGCGCCGTACGACGGACCTCAGTCGCCGACGGGCGAGCGGTAACCGACCCGCTGCACCGAGATCTCGACGTTGTCGAGCGTGCCGTGCGTGACCGTCCCCCAGGTGACGTAGACCCTGCCGTCCGGGGACACACGGTCCGTCCCTCGGGCAGACCAGCCGGCCCGGTCGAAGAGACCACGAACGTCGCGGGTGTCCAGGGCTCTGGGCGCGAGTGCGATCACCTGGGCATCGGCATCGAGGCGGCACTGGTCGAGCGGTTCCACCCGGCTCACCGGGAGGACAGCACGCACCGTCGACTCCAGCCGCGCGAGCTCGGTCCGCTGGCTCTCGTGGCACTCACGATCGGTGAACGGAACGCCGTACGCCCATCCGCCCCAGACCAGCAACAGCCCGAGCACGAGGGCGGTGCCTGCCAGGAACGTCCGCACGGTCACCCGTCGCACTGTTGCGTGCGGCCGAGCACCGAGTGGTCGTCGCCGTTGCCCAGGATCGAGCCGTTGCTCTGTCGGCTCAGGATCGAGGTGTTGCTGCGCGTGCTCAGGATGGAGCAGTTGCTCTGGTGGGAGCCCATCGAGAACGCCGACAGGAACGACCCGAGGGAGCCGACCGACAACACGGAGCCGATGGACCCGATCGAGGCAACCGAGCCGATGCTGCCGATGGACAGGATCGAACCCTCGGAACCGATCGACAGGAATGAGTTCTCGGAGCGCCACGACAACACCAGCGCAGACTACTCCCGTACGACGTCAGCCGGGCCTGCGTGCCTGCTTCAGCTCACGGGCGAACCCCCACGCGTCCGCGAGCGGACCGAGATGCCCGAGCTTGTCCGGGCTGACCACCGAGCGGATCGTCTGGACCCGCCCGTCGAGCACGTCGAGGGTCATCGTGCCGAGCAGCTTGCCGTCGCGCGCATGGATGACCGCGCCCGGCTGGCCGTTCACCTCGCGCGGCTCCACGACCGCACCGACCTTGGCGAGCAACGGGACGTTGGACGCGAGCACGCGGGCCACGTTGGCCGCGCCGACCACGGCCCGGGCGAGTGCCGGCGCCTTGCCTCCCCCGTCGCCGACCATCTGGACGTCCGCGGCGAGCAGCTCCCGCAGCCCGTCGACGTCGCCCTCGCGCAGGGCGTCGAAGAAGCGCGTGGCCAGCTCCTCGCGCTCCCGGCGGTCCGCCTCGAACCGCGGGCGCCCGTCGTCCATGTGCCGTCGCGCCCGTACGGCGAGCTGGCGGCAGGCCGCCTCGGACCGCCCGACCGCCGAGGCGATCTCGGGGAAGTCGAAGGCGAACACGTCGCGCAGCACGAAGACCGCCCGTTCCAGCGGGCTGAGCCGCTCGAGCAGCACCAGCGCGGCCATCGACAACGAGTCGGCCAGCTCGGCCGAGCGCGCCGGGTCCTCGTAGGGATCGGTGAGCAGCGGCTCGGGGAGCCACGGCCCGACGTACGCCTCCCGTCGCACGCGCGCCGACCGAAGCACGTCGATGGAGATGCGGGTGACCACCGCCGACAGGAACGCCTTCGTCGACGTCGGCTCGGTCGGGGTGGCCTCGTAGCGCAGCCAGGTTTCCTGTACGGCGTCCTCGGCCTCCGCCACGCTGCCGAGGATCCGGTAGGCGATCGCGAACAGCAGCGACCGCAGCTCCTCGAACTCCTCGACCCTGGTCACGCGAGCTCGGCCCTGAAGCCCTGTCGCCACGACGGGTAGCGCAGCTCCCAGCCGAGCTGTCGCTTGGCCTTCGCGTTGGAGAAGCCGCGTCCCTCGGTCATCACGCCCACCATCATCTCGCCGACCAGCAGCCGTGCCAGCCAGGCCGGGATCCGCCGGGGAGGCTTGGCCCCGGCGCACTCCGCGAGGTAGGGCAACCACTCGCTGACCGGAGCCGGCTCGTCGTCGACGATGTTGAACACCCCCGCGGCCTGCCGCTCGACCGCGAGCACGGTCGCGTGGGCACCGTCGTCGACGTGCATCCACGAGACGTAGCCGGTGCCGCCGCCCACGAGCGGCAGCAGCCGCTTGCGCACGTAGCGGAGCTGGTCGTCCCACGCCCCGGGGCCGTAGAACCCGCCGTAGCGCAGGGCGGCTCCGCCCGCGGCGACCACCCTCTCCTCGAGGTGAGTGACGGCCTTCGTCCCCTCGAGCACCTCCAGCGGCTCTTCCTCGGTCTTGACCCATCCGCCCGTGCGCAGTCCGTTCATGCTGGCGTGGCTCTGCGTGACGACGTGGGCGACACCGGTCGCCTCCGCCGCGGCGAGCAGGTGGTCGATCCCCTCGGTGCGGAGACGGTTGGTGGTCGAGAAGAACGGTGCCGGCTTCCGCGGGTTCACCTTGCCCGCGTGCGCCTCGGACAGCGCGGTCATCTGGTTCACGATCGCGTCGGGACGTGCGGCGGCCACCGCCTCGCCGACCGCCGCTGCATCCAGCCCGTCCATCACGACGCCCTCGGCGCCCAGCTGCGACAGCAGTCCCAGCTTGCCCGCGCTCGTCGTCGTCGCGGTCACCTGGTGTCCCCGGGCCACCAGCTGCGGCACCAGCCGCTGACCGATGACTCCACTCCCACCTGCCACGAACACCCGCATCACGTCACGCTCCTCATCCGGTTCTGGTCTGACACCTGGACGAGACAGCCCGGCAGCCTGTGACATGGAGCAGCGGGACCGGGTCAGCTCCACCCCAGCTGACGCGTGCCGAGCGCGATCGTCGGCAGCCACACGGCGAAGCCGAGCAGCGGGAGCCACGGGACCCGCCGAGGGTGCGGGACGAACCACCGGCAGGCGACGGCGAAGAGCACCACCCAGAGCACGAGGAAGAGCGTCGTCACCCACCACGGCGCCACGTTGGCGGTCCCGAGGTCGAGGAACATCAGGCAGGCCATCCCACCCATGCCCACGAACCCCCACGGGGAGACCTTCGACCGCGCCACGGGCACACACCCTAGAGGCACGGCCGAGATGCGCCCGACGGCCCGCCGCTGCGGCTAGCCTGAGACCGGCGTGCCACCCGGGCGCAGCCAGATCGCCCTCTCGGAGGCACCGTGCCCTTCCCCAGCACGCCGGTCACCCGCGTCGTCGTCCTCGCGGTCGTCGTCGCCACGGCCCTCGTCGGCCTCGCCGGCCCCGCCAGTGCGGACCCGACACCGTCCAGCCTGGGCCTGACCGCGCCGGCCTCCGGCAAGGCCGGGACGGCGGTGCCGTTCACCGCGACGCTGCGCGACACGGCGAGCGCCCCGATCGTCGGCGCGACGGTCACCCTGCGTCGGGCCAGCCCGTCGCCCGCCGTCGTGGGAAGCGGCACCACCAACAGCTCCGGAGTCGTGGTCATCAACGCCACGCTGCCCGCGGGCACGAGCACCTGGCAGGCGTCGTACGCCGGCGACACCGTCAACGCCGCGGTCGACTCCAACGTCGTCAGCGTCACCGGCCGGCGCTACGCGAGCACGGTCCGACTGACGGGGCCGGCGCGACTGGTCGACGAGCGCTCCGCGAACCTCTCGGTGCTCTGGACCGCTGCCGACTCCTCGGCCGTCCGCGGCATCGTCACCATCCAGCGCAAGCTCGGCTCGGGTCGCTGGACCGTGGCGCGGCGGCTGCGCACCAACACCGCCGGCCGGGTCACGTTCTCGGTGATGCCCCGGGTCGACTCCCGGTGGCGAGCCGTCGGCGCCGCGGGACCCTGGTGGCTGGCCGACGCCTCACCGGTCCTCGCGATCGACAACGTGCCGCAGATCCGCCCGGCGTCGTACCCGAAGGCCGCGCCCCGCCCCAGGTTCACGGCCCCCCAGGCCCGCGCCAAGGGCAGGGGCGCCAATGCGGTCGTCACCCGGATCCCCAACGGTGTCTGGAACTCGATGACCGGGCGCAGCTGGCACGGCGGCTGCCCCGTCGGACGCTCCGGGCTGCGCCTGCTGCGCATCAACTACTGGGGCTTCGACGGCTACCGCTACCGCGGCGAGATGGTGCTCGCCACCGCGGCCGCGCGTCGTGCCGCCGGTGCCCTCGCCGACATGTACGCCGGCCAGTACCCGATCCGTCGGATGTACCGCGTCGACCGGTTCGGGTGGAGCAAGAAGCTGCACGGCGCCAACGACTACGCCTCGATGCGCGCCGACAACACCTCGGCCTTCAACTGCCGCCAGGTGGTCAACAAGCCGGGCGTCATGTCGCCCCACTCGCGCGGCCGGGCCGTCGACATCAACACCTGGGAGAACCCCTACCGCTCGGCGACCGGCCTGGTGCCGAACTCGTGGTGGCACTCCCGCAGCCACCCGAAGTACGCCTGGCGGTCGAGCTCGCACGCGGTCGTGCGGATCTGGCGGTCGCACGGCTTCCGCTGGACCTACGGCACCGGCGACAGCCAGCACGTCGACGGGCGCAACGGTCAGCGCGCGGTGCCGACGGGCAGCTTCGTCGGCTGATCGTCAGTCGTTCCAGCGCGGGTCGTTGTCCCACTCCTCGTTGCGCTCCTTGACCTTCTCCAGCGCGCGAGACGCCTCCTCCTCGGTCGGGTAGGGCCCGAGACGGTCGGCGTAGCTGCAGAGGTTCTCGTGTTCGACCCGGTGGTGCTTGAGGCAGTACCAGAACTTGCTCATGCTCCTGAAACTACACTCGCTCGCGTGACTGCGATGGCTCCCGGACGGATCTCGGCCCGCCGGCCCGTGCCTGCCCACATCCCGCGTCCGGAGTACGTCGACCAGCCCGGCCCCGCGCCGTTCACCGGCTCCGAGGTCAAGGACGCCGACACCATCGAGCGGATGCGGATCGCCGGCCGGCTGGCCGCGGAGGCCCGTGACCTCGTCGGCTCCCACGTCGCGCCCGGGATCACCACCGACGAGCTCGACCGGATCGGCCACGAGTTCCTCTGCGACCACGGCGCCTACCCCTCGACGCTCGGCTACAAGGGCTTCCCGAAGTCCCTGTGCGCCTCGGTCAACGAGGTGGTCTGCCACGGCATCCCGGACAGCTACGTCGTCCAGGACGGCGACATCGTCAACATCGACATCACCGCGTTCCTCGACGGCGTCCACGGCGACACCAACGCCACCTTCCTGACGCCCGGCGTCTCCCCGGAGGTGCGCGACCTCGTCGACCGCACCCGCGAGGCGTTGCGGCGGGCGATCAACGCGGTCAAGCCCGGACGGCAGATCAACGTGATCGGACGGGTGATCGAGTCCTACGCACGACGGTTCGGCTACGGCGTCGTACGCGAGTTCACCGGGCACGGCATCGGCACCTCGTTCCACTCCGGCCTGGTGATCCCGCACTTCGACGACCCGCACTACGCCGACGAGATCAGGCCGGGCATGACCTTCACCATCGAGCCGATGCTCAACCTCGGCACCCACGAGTGGAACATGTGGGACGACGACTGGACGGTCGTCACGCGCGACGGCCGGGCGAGCGCGCAGTTCGAGCACACCCTGCTGGTCACCGAGGACGGCGCGGAGGTCCTGACCCTCCCCTGACGGGCCCGTGAGACCGGGGCACACACCCGCAACACGTTCTCGCTATGGTCGCTCGGGTGACGAGCATGTTCGAGGACTACTTCAGCGGCCCGGCCGGAGCGAGCTCGGCGTACGACGAGATGTACGACGAGTCCGCGCTCCGGACTCCCTACAGCCAGCTGCAGCCCTCGCTCCACGAGATGGGCGCGGACGAGCTGCAGACGCGGGTCGAGGCCCTCCAGTCCAGCTACCTCGACCAGGGCGTCACCTTCGACATCGGCGGCGAGGAGCGGGCGTTCCCGCTCGACGTGCTCCCCCGCGTCATCGAGATGGACCAGTGGGCCACGGTCGAGGCCGGCGTCCAGCAGCGGGTGCACACGCTGGAGAAGTTCCTCGACGACCTGTACGACGCGGGCCGGGTGCTCCAGGACGGCGTGGTCCCCCGTCGCGTCGTCACCACGTCCTCGCACTTCCACCGCGCGGCCGCCGGCATCGAGCCGCCGAACGGCGTGCGCGTGCACGTCAGCGGCATCGACCTGATCCGCGACGACGACGGCGAGTTCCGCGTCCTCGAGGACAACGTGCGGGTGCCGTCCGGCGTCTCCTACGTGATGACCAACCGCCGCGCGATCGCCGCTGCGCTGCCCGAGACCTTCGCCGAGCACCGCATCCGCCCGGTCGCGGGCTACCCGCAGAAGCTGCTCACCGCGCTGCGCGCCGCGGCCCCCGCCGGTGTCACCGACCCCAACGTCGTCGTGCTGACGCCGGGCGTCTTCAACGGCGCCTACTTCGAGCACGCGCTGCTCGCCCGCACGATGGGCGTCGAGCTCGTCGAGGGACGCGACCTCGAGTGCCGCCGCGGCCGCGTGATGATGCGTACGACGCAGGGCCTCGAGCCGGTGCACGTGATCTACCGCCGCGTCGACGACGAGTTCCTCGACCCGGTGCACTTCCGCAGCAACTCGCTGCTCGGCTGCTCCGGCCTGATCAACGCCGCCCGCGCCGGCAACGTGACGATCGCCAACGCCGTCGGCAACGGCGTCGCCGACGACAAGCTGATCTACACCTACCTGCCCGACCTGGTGCGCTACTACCTCGACGAGGAGCCGATCCTGCGCAACGTCGACACCTGGCGGCTCGGCGATGCCGACCACCGCGAAGAGGTGATGGACCGTCTCGACGAGCTGGTGCTCAAGCCGGTCGACGGCTCCGGCGGCAAGGGCATCGTGATCGGCCCGCAGGCCTCGAAGCCCGAGCTCGACGAGCTGCGCGGGAAGGTGCTGCAGGACCCGCGGTCGTGGATCGCGCAGCCGGTGATCCAGCTGAGCACCGTGCCGACGTACATCAACGGCGTGATGCGTCCCCGCCACGTCGACCTGCGCCCGTTCGCGGTCAACGACGGCAACCGGGTCTGGGTGCTGCCCGGCGGGCTCACCCGGGTCGCGCTCGGGCGAGGGCGAGCTGATCGTGAACTCCTCGCGCGGCGGCGGGTCCAAGGACACCTGGGTGCTGGCCGGCCACGGTCGCCACACCGTGCGCGAGGAGCCCGAGCGGATCGAGCTGCACACCACGCCGCAGGACGTCGGCCCGGCGCTCGACTCCTTCTCCTCCCAGCACGACCAGCAGCAACAGCAACAGCAAGGCCGCTCCGAGCGCGAGGAGGTGGCCTCGTGCTGAGCCGGATCGCCGAGTCGCTCTTCTGGATCGGGCGCTACGTCGAGCGGGCCGAGGACACCGCCCGCATCCTCGACGTACAGATGCAGCTGATCCTCGAGGACCCGGGCGTCGACGAGGCCTCGACCTGTCGCAGCCTGCTCTCGATCATGGGCGTCGACATCGACGACGAGACCGTGTTCGACAGCGCCGAGGTGATGCGGATCCTGGCCTACGACACCACCTCCACCGCCTCGATCGCCGCCACCATGGCCGCCGCCCGCGAGAGCGCGCGCCGGGCCCGGGAGACGCTGTCGACCTCGATGTGGGAGGCGATCAACACGACCTACCGGGCGATCCCGTCGGGCCACTTCCGCTCGATGCGGCCCCCGGTCGCGTTCCGCTGGGTGCGCGACCGCGCCGCGCAGATCAACGGCATCGCCGAGGCGACGATGACCCGCGACGAGGGCTACCAGTTCCTCGTCCTCGGTCGCTCCATCGAGCGCGCCGACATGACCTCCCGCCTGGTCGCGACCGCGGCGATCACCTCGGGATCCGCCTGGGGCACGTCGCTGCGCGCGTGCGGCGCCTACGAGGCGTTCCTGCGCACCTACAAGGGCCTGGAGACCGAGCGCGGTGCCGCCGAGTTCCTGCTGCTCGACCGGCTCTTCCCCCGATCCGTCGTGTTCGGCCTCAGCGAGGCCGAGCGGTGCCTGGAACGGCTGCAGTCGTCGGGCACCCGCGCCGGGTTCCAGAACGAGGCCCAGCGCCTGCTCGGCCGGACGCGCGCGGAGCTGGAGTACCGCTCGCTGAGCGACGTCGTCGCCGAGCTGCCCAACGAGATGGAACGCCTGCAGCGCACCTGCGCACTGGCGACCGATGCGATCAGCCGGCGCTACTTCGCCGGCGCCGAGGCGACCGAGTGGCACGGGGTGAGGGCATGAGCATGCAGCTGCGCATCGCGCACACGACCGGCTTCGAGTACGACGGCAAGGCGAACACCTCGTTCAACGAGGCCCGCCTGACGCCGCTGACCCTGCCCGGCCAGATCGTCGTGCACTCGCGCGTCGAGGTCTCCCCCACGCCGTGGGTCTACACCTACCGCGACTACTGGGGCGCCCAGGTGACGGCGTTCGAGGTGCTCGACCCGCACCAGTCGCTGACGGTCACCGCGTCCGCGACGGTGCACACCGACCGCGCGCCGGCCGGCCCTCCGACGATGAGCTGGGAGGAGATCCGCGGCGAGGAGACCGCCGACCTGCACACGGAGTTCCTCACCCTGCCCGAGCGGGTGGAGCCGCCGGAGGACCTCGTCGCCCTCGCCCGCGAGATCGCGTCCAGGAGCGCCACCCCCGGCGACGCCGCTCGCGAGATCTGCGGCGTGGTCTACAACGAGGTCAAGTACGTCTCCGGCTCGACCACGGTCGACGCGTTCGCCGCCCACTCCTGGGCGGAGCGCAGCGGCGTCTGCCAGGACATGGCCCACATCGCCATCGGCGCGCTGCGGTCCATCGGGATCCCCGCGCGCTACGTCTCGGGGTACCTCCACCCCAAGAAGGACCCCGAGATCGGCGTACCGGCCAAGGGCGAGTCGCACGCCTGGGTCGAGTGGTGGGACGACGGCTGGCGTGGCTACGACCCGACCAACGACACCGAGCCCGGAGACCGGCACGTGATCGTGGCGACCGGCCGCGACTACAACGACGTCAAGCCGCTCGCCGGCGTCTTCTCCGGCACCGGCACCTCGCGGATGTTCGTCGACGTGCAGGTGACGCGCCTCCAGTGAGCGCGGAGGTCATCGTGAACCTCAAGCGCTGGAGCATCTGCCTCGTCCGTGGGCACAAGTGGCTCAGGGTCCCGTACGACAGCCACGAGGACACCGGCTACTTCGTCCGGTGTCGCGTCTGCGGGCACGAGAACCACGACGTCTACCACCGCCCCACCGGCATCACGTAGACGACAGCTCAGCGCACCACCAGGCAGAACGCGTGACCCTCCGGGTCGAGGTACACCCGCCACGGGACCGGCTCACCGTCCGGTCCGGGCCGGGGCGACCACCGCTCCTCGACGTACGACGCACCGGCCGCGAGCACATCGTCGTGGGCAGCCTCGAGGTCCTCGACCAGCACGTCGACGTGCACGTCTGCATCCGCCCGTTCAGAGCTGCGCTGGAACGAGAGCCGCTGGCCGTGCGGTGGCGGCTCGAGCGTGACCCATCCGTCGTACCACTCCGTCGGCGTGCCGCCGACGACCCGCGACCAGAAGCCGGCCAGCGCCATCGGGTCGCGGCTGTTGATCACGATCTCCCGGATCCACCCGATCGGTGCGCTGTCGGCCATTCCTGCAGCCAATCAGAAACGCGAGACACGGTGGCACGGCTCTGCCTGGGTACTGGAGACACATGACGACCACACCCAACGAACCCGTCCAGGACCCCGACATCGTTCCCTCCAGCGACCCGAACGAGAACCCGATCAACCCGGTGGCACCGGGCGAGGATCCGGGCGACCCGGGGGCTGAGCCGGAGACCGAGACTCCGTGACCGGTGTCTGAGAACGAAGGGGCTGGCGGACCGCAGCCTCCTGTCCCAGACGAGGAGTCCGAGCTCGAGCACGGCGACATCGGAGCGCCGGCCGATCCGCAGGACTTTCCGGAGACGGACCCTGAAGCCGAGCCCGGTTCAGAGACTTAGCGGGTGGAGCCGAGGAATCCCCGCCGAAGCCAAGCCGACTGTCGTCGCTCGGCGCCAAACGCACGTAAGCCGATGCCCTGCGGCGTTCGGGGCGAGGAAACTCCAGCGTCCTCGCCGCGGTCACCCGACCGGGCATGCCGGCTAGGAGACCACTGAACGCGGGTCGACCGCTGCCGCTTGCCTTCCTGCCGGGCGAGGTGTCCTGAACGCGACCGACACGCTCGGCCTCGTGGTGGCGTTGCCGTAGAAGACGTATCTCCACGTGAACCCGTTGGGCTTGAACTTCCAGCCGAAGCGACCCTTCCTCCCGGTCTTCTGCCCCTGCGATGTGGGTCCAGTCCCCCTGGACCATCGCCTGGACGGCGACGCGCCTGCCCACGTACCCGCGTCCGGCCCGGAAGAGCCGTCCGGGGACCTTCCACTTGAACGCGCCGCGCGTGTACCTGACCTTCTTGGTGATCGCCGACCGCGCACGAGGATCGACCTTCGTGAACTGGAAGGTCTTCGTGGCGTTCACCTCCGTCGGGTTTTCGAGGTTCTCGCCGAATCCTTGCGCCTTGACGGCGACGGTGTAGCGGCCCGGGTAGTTCTCGGACCCGCACAGACGCACGGGAACGGCGATGGAGCCAGTCCTCTCGTTGTCCCAGTAGCCGCCCGCGAAGGTGTTGCCGCCCGGCCCCGTCACGAAGGCCTCGACGGAGTTGTACGTGTCGCTCGCCCAGTCGCCGGTGATGGTGACGGTGGATCTGCCGCAGGCATTGAGTCGCACGGTGATGTTCGGCGCCGTGATGGAAATGGTGGTCACCGCCTGCGCGGGGGCCAGGACGACCGAGAGGCTGCTGGCCAGCATGACGACCGAGGTGATGGCAGCAGCACGTCGCATTCTCATCGCAGCAGGCCTCTCCTCGACAGACTGTCTGGCCAGCATGCGCTTCCGTCACCGGCGGGATCGTCACTGTCCTAGTCCGGAGCGGGAGGAGGCTTGGTGCGGATGGGCTGGCTCATAGGCCGGGTTCTGTTCGCCGTACCGCCTCTCGACGGCACGGTTGGCGACCATCCATCTACGGCTGCCGTTGCCGACACCCTCCAGCGACCTACCCGCGAGCTCGGGCGGACCACCCTCGAACGCTCGCTGTCTGGTCTTGCTCCAGGTGGGGTTTGCCTAGCCACGACGGTCTCCCGTCGCGCTGGTGGTCTCTTGCACCACCGTTTCACCCTTACCTCCGACCCTGTCCGAAGACAGGGACGGAGGCGGTCTGTTCTCTGTGGCACTGATCCCGCGGGTCACCCCGGGTGGGCGTTACCCACCACCTCGTCCTGTGGAGCCCGGACCTTCCTCGGCGTCTCGCGACGTCGCGGTCGCCCGGCCAGCCCATCCGCGCCCCAAGGATAGGGCCTATCCGAGGGTGAAGCGCACCTTCCGGGTGACGGGGTCGGCCTCGGCCAGCGTGACGGTGACGTCCTCGCCGACCGGCAGCGGCGACGTGGAGGTCACCGGCGCCTCGATCGCGGGCTCCCGGACCATCACGGTGCCCTCGCGCTGGTCGTCGTGCTCGACCTCGGTCACCACGCCCTCGAAGCGTCTCCCCCACGCGGCTGCGCAGCGTCAGCGCCTCGACCAGGTTGACCACCGCGTTCTCGTAGGCGCGCGACGTGCGGCCCGAGTCCCGCATCACGTCGGGCAGGTCGTCCATCCGGTCGAGCACCCACGGCGGCACGTCGGTGCCCGCGCACAGCGCCGCGCAGATCTCCAGCCCGTAGCGGTCGACGAGGCGGCGCAGCGGCGCGGTCACGTGGGCGTACGGCGAGGCCAGCGCGGCGTGCTGCGGCTGGTCGGGCACGTGCCCGTGGAACGAGGCGTACCCGGCACCCCGGAGCAGCCGCGTGCACGCCACGACCATGGCCGCCTCCGCCGGGTGGGCGGCGTCGAGCGAGCGGATGAACTCCTGGTGGCTCGTCGACCTGGGCCAGTCGAGGCCGAGCGCCCGCGCCGTACGCCGCAGCTGCTGCACCGCGTGGTCGGGAGCCGGGGGCAGCGTGCGCAGGATGCCGACCTGGCCCTCGATCATCAACGACGCGGCGGCGAACCCGGTGAGCAGCGACAGCTGGGCGTTCCACGACTCCACCGGCAGCATCTCGCGGAACTCGAGCCGGTAGTGGTCCCCGGCGAGGTCGACCTCCTGCGCCGGCATCGGCAGCGACACCCCGCCCCGCTCGGCCTCCTGGGCGATGCGCAGCTCGCCGACCGTCCGCAGCAGCGCCAGCGTCGAGCCGTCCGGCGCCTGGTTGATCTCCCGCTGCACGCCGACGTAGTCGAGCTGGGCGCGCGAGCGGACCCGCGCCCGCTCGACGCGGGCGTCGGTCATCGTCCCGTCCGCGGCGAGGCTCAGATCGTCCAGACGAACGCCGGGCGGACCTCGTCGGGCAGCAGCGACGCGGCGCCCTCGCTGAGCACCGTCGGGTGGAGCGGCACCTTGCTGTTCGCGCCGTACAACGACTCGCCGCGCCGGTGCGCCTCCTCGTCGACGGGATCGCCGGGCGTCACGAACGCCATCACGTCGGCGATGGCGTAGTGCACGACGTAGCCGTCGCCCGCCGCCTCCAGGTGCATCGCCTGGTCGAGGTCCATCGCGCCCGCCGGGTCGAGGGTGACGAAGTCCAGGTGGGTGAGGTCGAGGTCGGGCATCCGTGGCGACGGCCGCGTCCCGCTCGCCGGCCTGCTCGACCTCGGGCGGGAACTCCGGCCGCACGTGCAGCTCCTGCTGGATCGCGGCGATGCCGGTCCGGAGCTCGTCGTACGCCGCGTCGCGCGCCTGCAGCACCCGAGTCGCCACCCGCACCTCCTCGTGCCGTCGATGTCGTGGCCACCCTAGGGTGGCCCTCGTGCTGATCCTGCTGCCCCCTTCCGAGGGCAAGGCGACGCCCCGCCGGGGTGCACCGCTGGACCTCGGCCGGATGAGCGCTCCCCGAGCTGACCGGCGCCCGCGAGCAGGTGCTCGACGCCCTCGTCGCGCTGTGCCGCGACGACACCGACAGCGCCGCGAAGGTGCTCGGCCTCGGACCCACCCAGGCCGACGACGTACGACGCAACGCGGACCTGCGAACCGCACCGACGGCCCGGGCCGACGCGATCTACACCGGCGTGCTCTACGAGTCGCTCGACCTCGCGACGCTCGACGCGGCCGCCAAGCGGCGGGCGTCCCGGTGGCTCGCGGTGATCTCCTCGGTCTTCGGGCTCGTGCGCCCCGGCGACCGGATCCCGTCGTACCGCCTCGCCGGCGGCGTGAACCTCCCCGGGCTCGGCGTCGTCTCCGCCCACTGGCGCGACGCGCTCGGACCCTGCCGTCCGCGAAGCCGCGGGCAGCGGGCTCGTGGTCGACCTGCGCTCGAGCACCTACGCGCAGTTCTGGCGACCCGAGCCCGACCTCGCGCGCAAGGTGGCCACCGTGCGCGTGCTCCACGAGGTGGGCGGCAGGCGCAGCGTGGTCAGCCACTTCAACAAGGCCACCAAGGGCCGGCTGGTCCGCGCCCTCCTCGACAGCGGCGCCTCCCCCACCAGCCCGGCCCGGCTCGCGGACACGATCGCCGACCTGGGCTGGAAGGTGGAGGCCGGCGAGCCCGGCCGGCACGGCCAGCAGCTCGACGTCGTCGTCACCGAGCTCTGAGGCTGCCGGGCTACCCGAAGATCTCGGTCGGCCGTGCGTTGTACAGCCGCAGGTTGGCCATCGGGATGTCGCCGTCGGGGCCGCCCTTGAAGTAGGAGATGACCGTCACGGCGGCCGGCGCGAGCTCCATCCGGTAGACCGCCTCGAGCGGAGCACCCAGCGCCTCGGCGACGAGCGTCTTGATCGGGGTCACGTGGCTGACCACGACGACCGTCTGCCCGGCGTACGACTCCACGATCCGGTCGCGACCCTCCAGCACCCGCTTCTCCACGGCACGGAACGACTCGCCTCCGTGGGGCGCGGACTCGAGGTCGCCCAGCCAGGAGCCGAGCTCGTCGGGCCACTTCTCGTGGACCTCGGTGAAGCTCATCCCGTCCCAGGTGCCGAACTCCATCTCGGCGATGCCGGGCTCCTCCTCGACCTCGAGGTCGAAGAACTGCGCGAGGATCTCCGCCGTCTCCCGGGTGCGCCGCACCGGCGAGCTGACCAGCGCGTCGAAGGTGCCGGACAGCGGCGCCAGCCACTCGCCGGTCGCCCGGGCCTGTCCGCGACCCTCGTCGTTGAGCGGCGGGTTGCTGCTGGCGAGGCCGCCGGAGAAGAGCTTGCCCTTGGTCGCGTCGGTGACCCCGTGGCGCACCATCACCAGGGTCGTGGGCTTGCCGTGCGGAGGTCCCCAGCCGCGCGCGGGTGCCTCCTTCGGTGGTCGTCGCCTCGTCCAGCGGACCGCTGCCGTCCCGGACGCCGTCGAGCGCCTCGTTGGCGAGCCGGTCGGCGTGCACGTTCTCGGCTCGCGGCACCCAGGTGAACGTCGTTCCCGTGGGAGCCAGCCGCTTGGCCTCGATCGCCAGCGGCTTCATCGAGGGGTGCTTGATCTTCCAGTTGCCGGCCATCTGCTCGACGACGAGCTTGGAGTCCATCCGGACCTCGATGTCGGCCTCGGGTGCGTGCTCCGCGGCGAGCTCGAGCCCGGCGATCAGGCCGCGGTACTCGGCGACGTTGTTGGTCGCCGTGCCGATCGTCTCCCCGACCTCGGCGATCACCTCGCCGGTCTCGGCGTCCTTGAGCAGCGCGCCGTACGCCGCAGGGCCGGGGTTGCCCCGGGACCCGCCGTCGGCCTCCACGATCACCGAGCGGAAGCTCACAGGCCGGACTCCCCGGTGCGCACCAGGATCCGGTTGCACTCCTCGCACCGGATCACCTCGTCGGTGGGCTGCTTCGCGATGATGCCGAGGTCCGAGGCGTTCAGGGTCAGCCGGCACCCACCGCACTCGCGCCGTCGCAACGCGGCCGCGCCGACACCGCCCTTCTGGGCGCGCAGCTTCTCGTAGAGCGCCATCAGGTCCTCGGGCATCCCCGACGCGGTCGTCCGGCGCTCGTCCTGCACCGCGGCGAGCTGGGCCTGGAGGTCGGCCGACGTCTTCTCGTACGCCGCCTGCACCGTCGACCGCTCGGTCTCGAGGTCGGCCAGCTCGGCGACGTTCCGGTCGAGGGAGACCTGCGCGTCCTCGAGCCGCTCCATCACCTCGAGCTCGACGTCCTCGAGGCTGTTGATCCGCCGCCGCAACGACTCGAGCTCACCCAGCATCCGCTCGAGCGCCTTGGGGTCCTTGATCTGGCCGGAGTCGATCATCGACTGGTCGCGCACCTGGCGCGACTTGACCTGCTCGACGTCGGCGTCGGCCCGCTTCTGCTCGGCGGTGATGTCGTCGACCTGCACCCGCAGGTCGCGGACCGCGTTGTCGAGGGTCTTGGCACGAGCCGACAGCTCGCGCAGCTGCGCGGCCTCGGGGATGGAGCCCAGCTGGTGGTCGAGGGTGTCGATCCTGGAGTCGAGCTCCTGGACGTCGAGCAGCTTGAGCTGGACGAACGGGTCGGCTTTCAGGACGGTCTCCTACTGGTCGGCTCAGACCCGGAAGGTCCACGGGTCGGTGTTGGTCGCGCTGACGCGCACCTCCACCGTATCGCCCGCCGTCAGACGACCCAGCGCCCCGACCAGGCGGTCGCGGAGGACGGGCAGCCAGGTGCTCTCGGCCGCCCAGTGCGCGATGTCGACCAGCGCCGGGGCCGCGGCGTGCTCGCGCAGCTCCGAGGCGGGGTGGTGGCGCAGGTCCGAGGTCACGTAGACGTCCGCGCCCACGGCCCTGGCCCGGTCGAGCAGGAAGTCGCCGGCGCCTCCGCACAGCGCCACCGTCTCGACGAGCCGGTCGGGGTCGCCCGCGACGCGCACCCCGTGCGCGGTCTCGGGCACGGCCCGCGCGACCCGATCGGCGAACTCGCGCAGGGTCACCGGCTCGGACAGGGTCCCGATCCGCCCGGAGCCACGGTCGTGCTCCTCGAGCGGGGCGAGCTCGATCACGTCGTACGCCGGCTCCTCGTAGGGGTGCGCGAACAGCATCGCCTCGATCGCGGCCTGCCGGAGCCGCCGCGGGCAGACCGTCTCGATGCGCGCCTCGTCGACCACCTCGGAGCGCCCCACCTCACCGATCGCGGGCGTGGCGCCCTCGAGCGGCCGGAAGCGCCCCTCGCCCGTGGTCGTGAAGGACGCCTGCTCGTAGTTGCCGATGCGGCCCGCGCCGGCCAGGTCGAGCGCCGCCCGGACGCTCCCGGCGGTGTCGACCGGAGCGAAGACCACGATCTTGTCCATCGGCTCCGCGGCGTCGGCCTCCAGCGGGCGGACGTCCTCGAGCCCGAGCGCCAGGGCCAGCGACTCCGACACCCCGCCTGCCGGTGAGTCCGCGTTGGTGTGGGCGGTGAAGAGCGCACAGCCGTTGCTGAGCAGGCGGTGGGCGACCCTGCCCTTGGGGTCGGTGGCGGCGATGCCGTGCACGCCCTTGAGGAACAACGGGTGGTGGGTGACCAGCAGGTCGGAGTCGTGCAGCACCGCCTCGTCCACGACGGCCGCGACGGGGTCGACGGCCAGCAGGATGCGGTGCACGTCGACGGCCGGGTCGCCGAGCACCAGCCCGACCGCGTCCCAGCTGTCCGCGTGCTGCGGCGGGAACCACTCGTCGAGCAGTGCGGTGACCTCACCCAGCGTCGGCATGGGAGGAGGCTATCGAGACTCCAGCGCCAGCCGCCCGCTGAGGGCGAGGAAGCAGGCCGCGAACACCTTCCGCAGGCGCACGAGCACCACCGGGCGGCTGAGCACGCGCTCGCGGGTGGCGGCGGCCAGCAGGCCGTAGCCGACGAAGACGAGGAACGTCATCACCATGAAGACCGCGCTCAGGCCGATCATGTGCGCCAGCGAGTGCGGGGTCCCCGCCGGCACGAACTGGGGCAGGAAGGCGAAGAAGAAGATGGTCAGCTTCGGGTTCAGCAGGTTCAGCGTGATCCCCGAGGCGATCACCCGGCGGACCGGTGGTCGACCGTCCTCCCGGTTCACCGCGAGCGCGCCGGTGTCGCGCCAGGTGGCCCACGCCAGGTAGACGAGGTAGGCGACGCCGAGGTACTTGATCACGGCGAAGGCGACTCCGCTGGCGTGCAGCAGCGCGGCCAGCCCGGTGATCGCTGCGACCGCGTGCGGCACCACCCCGAGCGTGCACGCGAACGCCGCGAGCACACCGGCCCGCGCACCCGCGGGAGAGCCCTGCGGCGATCGAGTAGAGCGCGCCCGTGCCGGGCGTCACGCAGATGACCAGCGAGGTCACCAGGAAGGTGAGGGTCACCCCTCGGATGCTAGAGCCTGCCCGGCCCGGTGGGTCACTGCGTTCGCGGACATCGGCGCCGAAATGAGGTGATCGTTGGCGCTGGCACCGTCTTCACCCCAGAATGTCGTCCGTGCCCGAATCCCAGTCGCCTGATGCTGCCCAGGGACTGGCACAGGAAGAGGCGCGCAGGCTCCGGGTCCTCTTCGACCACCTGCCCGCGCTGATCGGCTACTGGGACCGCGACCTGCGCAACGTGGTGGCCAACGAGGCGTACGTCGACTGGTTCGGCGTGCACCCCGAGGAGATGCGTGGACGACACCTTCGCGACATCGTCGGCGAGCAGGTCTACGCCCAGAACGAGCCCCATGTCCTCCGGGCGCTGGCCGGCGAGGGACAGCAGCAGTTCGTGCGCACCCTCGTCGCCGCCGACGGGCAGCACGCAGTACTCCCAGGTCACCTACACGCCCGACGAGGTCGACGGCGAGGTGGTCGGGCTGTTCGTGCTGGTGGCCGACGTGACCGAGCGGGTCGAGGCCGAGCGTGCGCTGGAGCAGGTCAACCGGCTCAACGCCGACGTGCTCGGCCTGGTCGGGCACGACGTGCGCCAACCCCTCTCACTGGTGCTCGCCCACCTCGAGATGCTCGCCGAGGAGCTGGGAGGCGCCCGACCAGGAGCGTCTCCAGCGGGTCGACAAGGCACTCGGCGCCGCGCGGCGGCTCTCCACGTTGCTCGACGACATCCTCGCGATGGCCAACGTGGAGTCAGGCACCATCGCCACCCGGCCGCTCACCGTCTCGCTGCGCGACGTCGTGGTCGAGGCCCTCACCGACGTCCACGGCGGGAGCACGGTGCAGGTGACCGCCGAGGGCGACCCGCGCGGCCACGCCGACCCGTTCCACCTGCGCCAGATCGTGACCAACCTGGTCAGCAACGCGCTCCGGTACGGCGCCCCGCCCGTCGAGGTGGTCATCTCGGCCATCGACGGCGAGGGCGTCGTGACGGTGCACGACCACGGCAGCGGTGTGCCGGCCGAGGTCGTGCCTGACATGTTCGAGCGCTTCCGCGGAGCCGGCGCGGCAGCGACCCTGGGCCGCCACGGCAGCGGGTTCGGCCTCTACATCGTCGGCCGGCTGGCGGAGGCGAACGGCTGCCGCGTCGGCTACACCGCCCGCGAGCCGCAGGGGTCCACCTTCTGGCTGAGCGTCCCCGAGCCCGACCTAGGCGTCCCGTGCGAGCGCGTCCCGCACGATCGCGGCATGGTCGAAGGCGAGCTCGTCAGCCGGCGAGGAGATCCTCGACCGGCAGCCACCGGGCGTCGTCGGCGTCCGACCCGCCCTGCGGCTCGACGGGCTCGTCGAGCCGGACCACGTGGGCGACGCTGATCGTGCGGCCACGCGGGTCGCGGTCGGGATCGCCGTACGCCCCCAGCTGGCGGAGCCGGTCGGGTCCGAGGCTGACCCCGGTCTCCTCCTCGAGCTCCCGCACGGCACCGGGAGCGAAGTCCTCGTCCACCTCGAGGTAGCCGCCCGGGAGCGCCCACTGCCCCTCGAACGGCGGGTTCCCACGTCGTACGACGAGCAGGTGGACCCGCTCGTCGATCTCGGTCAGCGCGACGACGTCGACGGTGACGTCGATGCGGGGGTAGTCGGACATCCCTCAGTTGACCTGCCGCTCGCGGCCCTCCCAGTAGGGCTGGCGGAGCTTGAACTTCTGCAGCTTGCCGGTGGCCGTGCGGGCCAGCTCCTCGCGGAACTCCACCGACGACGGCGCCTTGAAGCGCGCCACCTTGGACTTGCAGTAGTCGATCAGCTCCTGCTCGGTGAGCTCGGAGCCCTCGGTCTTCACCACGAGCGCCTTGATCGTCTCGCCCCACTTGTCGCTGGGGACGCCGATGACGGCGACCTCGGCGACGTCGGGGTGGGAGAAGATCACGTCCTCGACCTCGATCGAGGAGACGTTCTCGCCACCGGTGATGATCACGTCCTTCTTGCGGTCCTGGATGGTCAGGTAGCCGTCGTCGCCGATCACGCCGCCGTCACCGGTGTGGAACCAGCCGTCGCCCAGCGCGGCCTCGGTCTCCTCCGGCTGCTCCCAGTAGCCCTCGAGCACCACGTTGGAGCGGGCGAGCACCTCGCCGTCGTCGGAGATCTTCAGCGTCACGCCGATGGCGGGCTGGCCCGCGCGGGTGAGCCGCGTGGCCCGCTCCTCGGGCTCGAGGTCGTCCCACTCGGCGCGGGTGCGGTTCACCGTGAGCACCGGCGAGGTCTCGGTCAGGCCGTAGATCTGCATGAACTCCCAGCCGAGCTCGGCCTCCACCCGCGCCACCGTCTTCGTGGGCGGCGGTGCCCCGGCGACGATGATGCGCACCCGGTCGCGGCCGGGGATCTCGCCGTCCCAGGTCTCGGCCGCCTCGAGCACCGACGCGACGACGGCCGGGGCCGCGCACATCACCGTGACGCCGTACTTCTCGACGCGGCGCAGGATCTCGGCCCCGTCGATCTTGCGGATCGCCACCTGCGTGACCCCCAGGCCGGTCATGGCGAACGGCATCCCCCAGCCGTTGGCGTGGAACATCGGCAGCGTGTGCAGGTAGACGTCGCGGTCGGTGACCCCGGCGTGCAGCGCGAAGGTCAGCGCGTTGGTCCAGATGTTGCGGTGCGTGATCTGCACGCCCTTGGGCCGGGCCGTGGTGCCGGAGGTGTAGTTGATCGTCGCGGTGGCGTTCTCCTCGTGCTCCCAGGGCTGCGGGTCCTTGCCCTCGAGATACATGTCCTCGTCGTCGCCGATCAGGAACGTGTGCTCGCACTCGACGCCCTTCATCGCCTCCTCGAGCTCGGGGTCGACGTAGAGCACGCGGGCGCCGGAGTGCTCGACGATGTAGGACACCTCCTCGGGCGAGAGCCGGAAGTTGATCGGCACCAGCACCCGGCCGTAGCCGGTGACCCCGAAGAACGCGGTGAAGAGCCGGGCGCTGTTGTGCGAGAGGTAGGCGACCCGCTCGCCGACACCGATGCCGAGCTCGTCGAGCTTCGCTGCCTGCGCGCGAGCCAGCTCGCCGACGCGCTCGTAGGTCAGCTCCCCCAGGCTCGACGCCGGCTGGTCGGGCTCGTCCACGATGCCGATGCGGTCGGCGTACACCGCCAGGGCGCGGTCGAGGAAGTCGGCGGCGGAGAACGGCACGATCACGGTGTGGCTCCCATCAGTGGACGGTTCCCGGCCACCCTAGTCACGCCTGCTCGTGTCGCTCCAGCCACGCCATCGCGGGCTTGGCCAGCACACCGTGCACCACTACCGAGAGGCCGATCGTGAAGGCGGTCGTGGCCCACAGCCAGCGGAGGTCGGTGAAGTCCGCCTCCCCGCGGCATAGGCGAGGTAGAACAGCGACCCCACCCCGCGGACGCCGAAGAACGCGGTCACCAGTCGCTCCCGGGCGTCCATGCCGTGTCCTCGGCGGGCGAACGGCATCAGGCTCACCACGCCGGCCAGCGGCCGCACCAGGAGCACCAGCGCCACGCCGACCGAGACCCCGCGCCAGTCGAGCGCGTCCAGCAGGCCGCGCGTCATCGCCATCCCCAGGCAGAGCAGGATCAGCAGCGTGAACAGCCGCTCGAGGCGCTCGACGACACCGTGCATCGCGGCCTGGTAGTCGTGGTGCCGCTCGGAGTTCCGGATGGCCATGCCGCAGCAGAAGACGGCGATGAACCCGTAGCCCCCGAGCAGCTCGGCCGCGCCGTACGACGTCGCGAGCGCCGCCAACGCCAGCAGCGGCTCGCCCTGCTCGGCCAGCCGCAGCGACAGCCGCCGCGCCCGGAACGCGAGCTTGGCCAGCACCCACCCGACCAGCGCACCCGCCAGGAAGCCGACGACCACCCGGCCCACGACCTCCCAGGCGACCCACTGCAGCAGCCAGGTCTCCGGTGACCCCTTGGTGGCGAGGTAGATCGCGGCGTAGACGAACGGGAAGGCCAGGCCGTCGTTGAGCCCCGCCTCCGAGGTCAGCGCGAACCGCACCTCGTGCCGCTCGTCGCTCTCGTCCTCCTCCTGGGACTCCACGTCGGGCCCACCGACCTGCACGTCACCGGCGAGCACCGGGTCCGTCGGGGCCAGGGCGGCGCCCAGCACGCAGCGCGGTCGCGGCACCGAGCCCGAGGCCCCACCAGCCGATCAGCCAGACGGCCGCGATCGTCAGCGGCATCGCCACGAGCAGCAGCCGCCAGGTGGCCGACCACCGCAGCCAGTCGCGGGGACGACGCAGCCGGAGCGGCCGGTCGAGGGCCAGGCCGACGCCCATCAGCGCCGAGCAGCACCGCGAACTGCGTCACCTGCTCGACCACCTCGCGGTTGTCGACCGGGTCGAGCAGGCGGTCACCGATCGGCAGCAGGCCGATCGCCATGCCCGCACCCAGCAGCACCACGGGCGGTGAGAGGGCGAACCTGCTCAGCACCGACGGCAGCAGAGCGGCCAGGAGGATGGCCAGTCCAGCCAGGAGGTACAGCGCACTCGTCACGAGCGGAGGCTACGGGGGGTCAGCGCACGTCGCGACGCCAGGCCGAGTCGCCCCGGAGTTGTGCGGCGCGCAGCCGCGTCGGAGATCTGGACCGGATGGTCTGGAGCGGTGGGCGCAGCAGGGATCGAACCTGCGACCACCTCGTTGTAAGCGAGGTGCTCTACCGCTGAGCTATACGCCCGGAACCCCGCGTCGGCGGCCGGGTCTCCGGCCGGACATTCGGGGCGGGCACAGACTACGGCAGCGAGTCTTTACGTGCCCCATGAGTCCGGAAATGCGAGGTCCCGTGAGCGTGGATTCCGGGTGACAACGCAAAGTCGCGCCGCTGGCGTCTCGGGTCACCAGCGGCGCGACAACCAAAGAGTGCCGCACGGACGAACCGCTTCCAAGCGATTGGCAGAAAATGATCTGAAGTGACTAGACCAGCGCTGCCAGGGCCGCCGCATGGGCGTCGAGATCGCGGGCTTCGCCGCGGGCGTTGTGCTGCGCCCAGCGGACGATTCCGTCCTTGTCGACGGCGTACGACGACCGCTTCGGACCACCCGAGATCTCGTCGAAGACGCCGTAGGCGATGGCCGTCTGGCCGTGCGGCCAGAAGTCGCTGAGCAGGGGGAAGAAGATGCCGTCGCGGTCGGCCACCGCGCGCTGGGTGTACATCGGGTCGCAGCTCACCGCGACCAGCGTCGACCGGTCGGTCTCGAACTCGCCGAGCCGGTCCCGCAGGCCGGTCAGCTCGCCGGTGCACACGCCGCTGAGGGCGAACGGGTAGAAGACGATCAGCACCGCCTTGCCCTCGGGCGTACGTCGACAGGGTGATGTCCTGGCCGTGCTGGTCCTTCAGGGTGAAGTCCGGAGCCTTGTCCCCGATCGCCAACGTCATGCCCGACATGGTGCCAGCCGGGCCGGACACCGAGGTCAGGAGTCCCCCGCTGATTCCTCCGAGGAGTCCTCGTCGTACTCCTTGAGGTCCTTCTTCAGGACCTTGCCGGTCGCGTTGCGGGGCAGCTCGTCGAGGAAGACGATCTCGCGCGGCACCTTGTAGCGGGCGAGGTTGTCCTTGACGTGCTTCTTCAGCGCGTCCTCGTCGACGTCGCCGTCCTTGACGACGAAGGCCCGCAGCCGCTTGCCGTACTCGTCGTCGTCGACCCCGATCGCCGCGACGTCCTGGACGTTGTCGTGCCGCTGGAGACAGTCCTCGATCTCCTTGGGGAAGACGTTCTCGCCGCCGGAGACGATCATCTCGTCGTCGCGTCCCTCGACGAACAGCCGGCCGTCCTCGTCGAGCTTGCCGACGTCGCCGCTCGACATCAGGCCGTCGATCATCTCCTTGCTCTCGGCCTCGTCGCCGGTGTAGCCGCCGAAGAGCATCGTGTTGCCGACGAAGATCCGCCCGGACTCCCCCTGCTCGACGGGGTTGCCGTCGTTGTCGTAGATCCGCACCACGGTGTTGTAGGGCGCCTTGCCGGCCGTGCCCGGGGCCTCACGCATGTCGCGCGGCTGGGCGATCGTGGCCCAGGCGACCTCGGTGGAGCCGTAGGTGTTGTAGAGGTTGTCGCCGAACGCGTCCATCCAGTCGGTCGCCAGGTCACCGGGGAGGGCCGACCCCGACGCGGCCACGACCCGGAGCTTCGACCAGTCACCGTCGCGGTCGCCCTCGTCGAGCTTCATGATCCGCTGCATCATCACCGGGATCACGATGAGTGCGTCGACGTCGTGCTCCTGGATGGTCTTCAGGCAGTCCTGCGGGTCGAACTTGCGCCGGAGCACGATCTTCGAGCCGAGCAGCATCGCCATGTTCAGGTGCGCCCAGCCCCACGTGTGGAACAGCGGCGCGACGATGTAGGTCGGTGCCCCCGGCGTGGAACGGCATCTTCGACAGCAACGCCACGGCGCCGTCGATGCCGGACTCGCCGCGCGGCGCGCCCTTCGGGGTGCCGGTCGTGCCGGAGGTCAGGATCACCGGGCGGGTGGTGTGCTCCGGGCACCGGGTGCTTGTCGGTGGAGCCCTTGTCGACGAGCTCCTCGACGAGGGGTACGTCGCCCACCTCGCCGTCGTGCCAGGCGACCACCTTCGGCAGGTCGATCCCGGACTTCTCGACCAGCTCGGTGAACTCCTCGTCGTAGATGATCGCGGCGGGCTTCTCGCGCTTGCACACCTCGCCGAGCTGGGTGCCGGAGAACGCGGTGTTGAGGTAGAGGATGTCGGCGCCCAGCTTGGACAGGGCGGTCGAGGCGTCCAGGAAGTAGCGGTGGTTGCGGCACAGCACGGCGACGCTGTCGCCCTCGGAGACGCCGAGGTCCTTCAGCCCGTGGGCCAGGCGGGTCGACCGGTCGTCGATCTCGCCCCAGGTCAGCTCACCGAGCTCGTCGACCAGCCCGACCTCCTCGGGAGCGCGGATCGCGAGGGCGCCGATCCCGCCGGCGAAGCCGATGCCCCAGCTGCGCACGGTCTTCGCGATCCCCAGCAGCGTCGCGGGGCCGTAGGGACGGATCACGCCGGAGGTCGCCATCACCTTGACCATCCGGGCTTGTCGCAGGACTTGGTTGCCGAGCTGTTCGAACATGGGGTGAGGGGCCTCCGTGCCGTGGGGTCAGCGGTTCTTGGGAGCGACGAGACGAGTCGCCGTCCACTCCTTACCCACTGCAACGGTCGTCGTCGTGGAAAGTCCCGCGATGGGCGCAGCTTCCGCGACGTCGGAGGCGTCGACCGCGCCCGGGCGGCCGACCTTGGGCGTCAGCAACCAGATGGCCCCGCCGCCGACGAGGTCGGTGAGGGAGTCGACGAGCGCGTCGACGAGGTCGCCGTCGTCGTCCCGCCACCAGAGGAACACGAGGTCCACGACGTCGCCGTGGTCACCGTCGACGAGGTCGGCATCGATCGCGTTCTCGATCATCTCGCGGACCGAGTCGTCCACGTCCTCGTCCCAGCCGAGCTCCTGAACGACCATGCCGGGCTTGAGGCCCAGCCGATCCCCCAGCTGGACGTCAGCGCCGCCTGCGCTCGGGCTCACCGTCGGGTCCTCCACTCTCCTGTGTGCACTAAGTGGGTCGTAGTCCACTGTGTTTCCCATCCGGGCGCAACCCCACACGCCTCGTGTCCACCATGCGAGGTCAGGTGACGCCGTCTCGCCCATGTACTCATCGGTAGATTTCCTGTGCTTCGCAGAAGTGACACGATTGAGCGGTGACCGACTCCGAGAACACCAACCGGACTTCCAGCGAGAGCCGCGCGGCGACCCCGCGCGCCTCCGTGATCCACGAGGGACTGCCGACCCAGCTCCCCGACATCGACCCCGACGAGACGCAGGACTGGCTCGAGTCCTTCGACGCCCTCGTCACCGACCGCGGCCGCGACCGCGCGCGCTACCTGATGCTGCGCCTGCTCGAGCGCGCGCGTGAGCAGGCCGTCGGTGTGCCGGCGCTGCGCAGCACCGACTACATCAACACGATCCCGCCCGAGCGGGAGCCGTGGTTCCCCGGCGACGAGGAGATCGAGCGCCGCATCCGCGCGTTCATCCGCTGGAACGCGGCCGTGATGGTCTCCGACGCCAACCGGCCCGGGCTCGAGGTCGGCGGCCACATCGCGACGTACCAGTCGTCGGCCAGCCTCTACGAGGTCGGCTTCAACCACTTCTTCCGCGGCAAGGAACACCCCGGCGGCGGCGACCAGGTCTACATCCAGGGCCACGGCTCCCCCGGCATCTACGCCCGCGCCTACCTCGAGGGACGGCTCACCGAGGAGCAGCTGATGCGCTTCCGCCAGGAGGTGCAGCACGGCGTCGGCAAGGGCCTCCCGTCGTACCCCCACCCCCGGCTGATGCCGGAGTTCTGGGAGTTCCCGACCGTCTCGATGGGCCTGACCGCGATCAACTCGATCTACCAGGCCGGTTCAACCGCTACCTGCAGAACCGCGGCATCAAGGACACCTCCGAGCAGCACGTGTGGGCGTTCCTCGGCGACGGCGAGATGGCCGAGCCGGAGTCCCTCGGGGCGATCCGTGTCGCCGCCCGTGAGGAGCTCGACAACCTCACCTGGATCATCAACTGCAACCTGCAGCAGCTCGACGGCCCGGTGACCGGCAACGGCAAGATCATCCAGGAGCTCGAGGCCAACTTCCGGGGTGCCGGCTGGAACGTGATCAAGGTGATCTGGGGCCGCGAGTGGGACGAGCTGCTCGCCCGCGACGTCGACGGCGTCCTGGTCAACCAGATGAACAGCACCCCCGACGGCGCGTTCCAGACCTACTCGGTCGAGGACGGCGCCTACAACCGCGAGCACTTCTTCGGCGCCGACCCGCGGCTGCGCAAGATGGTCGAGCACATGAGCGACCGGCAGATCGAGAAGCTCCCGCGCGGTGGCCACGACTACCGCAAGGTGTACGCCGCCTTCGACGCCGCCTCCAAGCACGTCGGCCAGCCGACCGTGATCCTGGCGCACACCATCAAGGGCTGGACGATCGAGGCCCTCGAGGGCAAGAACGCCACCCACCAGATGAAGAAGCTGAAGAAGGACGACCTCAAGAAGTTCCGCGACCGGCTCTACCTGCCGATGAGCGACCGGGACATCGACGAGGCCTACGAGAGCTCCGGCACGGCACCGTTCTTCCACCCCGGCAAGGACTCCCCCGAGATCGAGTACATGATGGCGCGCCGCGAGCAGCTCGGCGGTTCGCTGCCCAAGCGCGTGGTGCGGGCGAAGCCGCTGAAGGTCCCCGGCGACGACATGTACTCCGAGCTCAAGCAGGGCTCGGGCAAGAGCAAGATCGCCACCACGATGGCGGTCGTCCGGCTGCTGCGCGACTGGATGAAGGACAAGGAGATCGGCCACCGCATCGTGCCGATCGCGCCGGACGAGTACCGCACCTTCGGGATGGACTCGATGTTCCCGAGCGCCAAGGTCTACAACCCGGGTGGCCAGGTCTACGAGTCGGTCGACCGCAAGCTGCTGCTGAAGTGGCGCGAGGACAAGGCCGGCCAGCTGCTCCACGAGGGCATCTCCGAGGCGGGCGCGATGGCCTCCGCGACGGCCGCCGGCTCGTCGTACTCCACCCACGGCGAGGTGATGATCCCGTTCTACATCTTCTACTCGATGTTCGGGTTCCAGCGCACCGGCGACTCGATCTGGGCGATGGCCGACCAGCTCGCGCGCGGCTTCCTGATCGGCGCGACCGCCGGACGGACCACGCTGACCGGTGAGGGACTCCAGCACGCCGACGGCCACTCACCGCTCCTCGCGGTGACCAACCCGGCGGTCGTGCACTACGACCCCGCGTTCGCCCACGAGGTCGCGCACATCATGCAGGACGGCCTGCGGCGGATGTACACCATGAGCGACGAGTTCCCCCAGGGCGAGAACGTCATCTACTACATCACCGTCTACAACGAGCCGATCCTGATGCCCAAGGAGCCCGACGACCTCGACGTGCAGGCTCTGCTCAAGGGCATCTACCACTACGCCGACGCGCCGGAGGTCTCCGGCAACGGCGAGGCCCCGCGGGCGCAGCTGCTCGCCTCCGGCGTCGGCTTCCCGTGGATCCAGAAGGCGCAGCAGCTGCTCGCCGACGACTGGGGCGTGGCGGCCGACCTGTGGTCGGTCACCTCGTGGAACGAGCTGGCCCGCGACGGTGTCGAGGCGGAGAGGTGGACGCTGAACCACCCCGCGGAGGACGCGAAGGTGCCGTTCGTGACCAGCGCGCTCGACGGCGCGGCCGGTCCGTTCGTGGCGGTCAGCGACTACATGCGCGCCGTACCCCTGCAGATCGCGCACTGGGTGCCCGGCGACTACCACGTGCTCGGCACCGACGGCTTCGGCTTCGCCGACACCCGGCCCGCTGCGCGCCGCTTCTTCCAGGTCGACGCCGAGAGCGTCGTCGTGGCCACCCTGCGCGCACTCGCGGAGCGCGGCGAGGTCAAGCCCGAGGCGGTGGCCGAGGCGTTCGAGAAGTACCGCATCGACGACCCGACCGCGGTCGCCGACGTCAAGCAGGAAGGCGGCGACGCGTGACGCCCGCCTGGCGTACGGCGCTGCGGCGCGGCATCGTGCCGATCGTGCTGGGCATCGCCTGCTTCGTGGCGTCGGTGCCCGCCATCGAGGACCTCGACCCGCTGCTCAAGGGCCTCGGCGCGATCCTCGTCGTGCTCGGGCTGATCGTCGTCGTCGCGACCGGCAGGACGCTGTCCGCCGAGGAGCGCCGGATCGGCCCGCGCGTCGGGGACTAGGCCCCGCGGCGGCGCGGCAGCCGGGAGACGGGCGCGACCGGAGCCTCGCCCGCCTCGGCGCGGTTGACCGGCTCGGTCGGGCCGTTGCGCAGCAGCTGGCGCCAGCGCCCGCGGTGGTACGCCGCCGGCTGGGTCGCCTTGATGAAGCTCTGCACGATCCGCACGAAGCGGTCGGGATGGTCCTTGTGCGGGAAGTGTCCGCTGTTCGGCAGCACCTCCACGACCGCGCCGGGGGCGATCCGGGCGACGTTCTCGGCGTGCTTGGCCGGGATGACGACGTCGTCGCTGCCCCAGACCACGAGCATCGGCATCGCCTGGGTCAGGTAGGCCCGGTCGACCATGGTGACGATCTGGCCCTTCATGTCGACCACGGCGCGCACGACGTGGCGGATCGCCGCCCGGGCGCGCGGGTCCTTGAAGGAGTCGTAGATCTCGGCGACCTCGGCGAGGTCGCGAGCAGCGCTGACCTTGGAGCGGGACATCGCGCGGAGCCCGGCCTTGCCGGCGTGCCGGACCCCGGGCAGCGTGAGGGCGCCCATCACCTGGTGGAAGCCGGGCAGCGTGACCGCGCGGATCAGGGGCGACACCTCAGGGCCCATCCCGCCCGGGGCGACCAGGATCATCCGCTCGGTGCGCTCGGGGAACTGGTAGGCGAACTGCATCGCCACGCCACCGCCGAAGCTGTGCCCCACCACGGTCACCTTGTCGATGTTGAGCATCGTCAGCAGGTCGCGCATCCCGTTGGCGTAGCCGCCGACGGAGTAGTCCGCACGCGGCTTGGCGCTCTCGCCGTGCCCGAGCAGGTCCGGAGCGATCACCGTGTAGTGCTTGGCCAGTTCGTGGATCACCGGGAGCCAGGTGGTGTGCGTGCAGCCGAGGCCGTGGAGCAGCAACAGTGCCGGGCCCTGTCCCGTCTTGACGAACGCGCGCTCATGGCCGTGGATCGTGATCCGCTGGAGCTCGACGGCACTGCCTGGGACCTGCTCCACACGATCTCCTCGGGCCGGGCTGGGCACTGGTGGCAGCAGTCAACCAGAACTGGTTCCACTTTTGACCACCTGGCACCCCGATGTGACCAACAGGTGGGCGGAAATCGCGAATTCCCTGCTGCCATGGGGCTCTTGGTGTTCCTGTGGCACCCTCGTGGCATGTCTGTGCTCCCCCAGCTCGCCGGGATCATCGAGCAGGTCACCGGCCGCCCGGCCGAGGAGATCCGCCCTGAGCGCACCTTCGTCGACGAGCTCCGGATCGACTCGCTCGCGATGGTGGAGATCCTCGAGGGAGCGGCCCGCCACTTCGGCGTACGCATCGACGACGAGGACGCGAAGTACTTCGTCCGCGTGCAGGACCTCGTCGGCTACCTCTCGGCCCGGCTCGGGGTCCGAAGCTAGGTCAGACCACCTGGTGCAGCCAGCGCACGGCGACCCCGTCGCCGGCGTGGCGGAAGGTCTCCAGCTCGTCGTCCCACGGCTTGCCGAGCAGCTTGCCGATCTCGATCTCCAGGGTCGTCTCGCCCAGGGAGGCCTTGACGACGGCCGCCTTGAGCCGGTCCTCGGGGATCATGATGTCGCCGTGCAGCCCGGTGACGGCGTGGAAGACGCCGAGGGCCGGGGTGGCCGAGAAGCGCGCTCCCTCGGTGCCGGAGGTGCCCTCCTCGGTGACCTCGAAGCGCAGCTGGTCCCAGCCGCGCAGGGCGGAGGTCAGCGACGCCGCGGTGCCCGGGTCGGCCGACCAGGAGTACTCGGTGCGGTAGCTGCCGGACTGGGCAGGCTGAGGAGTCCACTCCATCTGCGGGGCCACGCCGAGCACGCCGCCGGTGGCCCACTCGATGTGTGGGCACAACGCGGACGGCGCCGAGTGGATGTAGAGCACTCCACGGGTCGCGGTACGGGTCGTTGGTGCAGCCACGAGGACCTCCTCTTGCTCCGGCGTCGAGATACGCCTTCCCCAGCGGTCTCGAGAGTGGAGCAACGGTCGGTCACCGTCGCGGCATGGTGCACGTGTGAACTTGTGAGCCCATTGTGACTGACGACGAGGCCTCCACGCCAGCCAGACGCCCCGAAATCGCCCTTCGGCGTGTCTGTTATGTCGCAGATGACCGGACGGTGGAGCGGGGGCCGAGCTCCATCAGCTGGCCCAGCACCTCGGTCGCGACCCCGAGCCCGCCGAGGTGGGACTCGCCGTCGATGGTGGTGAACCGGGCGTGCGGGAGCCGCTCGGCCATGAACACGCCGTGGTCGTGCGGGATGATGTGGTCGGAGTCGCCGTGCCACCAGTGCACCGGCACCTGGACGTCGCCGGCCTCGAAGCCCCACGGCCGGGTGAACAGGATGATGTCGGAGAGCACCGCGCCGAAGTGGAACCGCGAGCCGTTGAGCAGGTCGTCGAGGAACATCGCCTTGAACTCCGGGCGGGCCAGCAGCTCCTTGTCGCCGCGCGGCTGGACGGCGGCGTAGCCGTCCAGGATCGGCCCGGCCAGCGGCCGCACGAGGCGGATCGCCTGCGCCAGCACGATGCCGAGCGGGATCCGGGCGAACGAGAGCACCGGGGCGGCGTACGGCGCCAGCGTCATCAGCCCGCCGTGGATGGCATCGGGACCCTGCGACGGGGCCACTCCCCCGAGCACGCCCACGCCGTGCACCCGGTCGGGCAGCGCGGCGCCGGCGGCCAGCGCGTAGGGGCCACCGCCCGACAGGCCGATCACCCGGAGGGTGTCGATGTCGAGCACGTCGCAGAGCTCCACGAGGTCGCCGGTCCAGTCGAGGATGTCGTCGTACAGGTGCGGCGTGGAGGACCCGATGCCGGGACGGTCGACCCCGATGATCCGCAGGTCGTTCTCCTCGGCGAACGCGCGCGCCTCCAGCGGGATCTGCCGACGGGCGCCCGGAGTGCCGTGCATCCACACGATCGCTGCACCACGCGGGTTGCCGAACTCGGCGAAGGACAGCCGGCGACCGCCTCGCACGGCCACCGAACCTTCGAGCCGCGGGCGATCGAGCTCACTCATGCCGCGGATTGTTGCACGGTGGGGACCGTCGCTCAGGCGCTGTGCGGCATCCGGACCGCCGCGACGTCGACCACGTTGCGGGGGTCGCGGACCGCGCCGACCAGGAAGCCCTCGCCGCCCAGCACGCCCTCGCTCGCTTCGGGCGGACTCTCGACCACGGTGGCGAGCAGGCAGGTCACGTTGTCGCGTCCACCGGCCGCCAGAGCCGCGTCGAGCAGCGCCTCCACGGCCGGGTCGTCGGAGTGCCGGGTGAGCAGTGCCTGGATGTCGCGCTCGGGCACCAGGTCGGTGAGACCGTCGCTGGCGAGCAGGATCCGGTCGCCCGCGACCAGATGGAGGTCGATGACGTCTCCGGTGTCGCGCGGGTCACCGTTGACGCTGCGGGTCACCACGCTGCGCCAGGGGTGGAAGGGGATCTCCTCCTCGGTCAGCGATCCCTCGTCGACGAGCCGCTGCACCCAGGTGTGGTCGTGCGAGACCCGCGTCAGGGTGCCGTCGCGGAACAGGTAGCCGCGCGAGTCGCCGAGGTGGGCCATCGCGAAGTGCTCGCCGTCGGTGGCGACGGCGGTCAGGGTCGTGGCCATGCCGGCGCGGGCGGCGTCGCGCTGCACGCCCAACGCCACCTGGGCCTGCGCGAGCTCGACCGCGGAGTGCAGCATCGCGTGGGGCTCGCCGGAGGGGGTCGCGAGGGCCGTCGCCGAGACGACGTACGCCGCCGTGGCGGACGCGACCTCACCGGCAGCGGCGCCACCGACGCCGTCGGCCACGAGCATGCACGTGGGTCCCATGAACCCGGAGTCCTCGTTGCCGCTGCGCACGAGCCCGACGTGGCTGAGCGCGACACCGGAGAACCGCAGCACGTCACCACCCCCTAGCAAGGAAACAACGAACACAGACCATCTCACGGTTCCGGGGCGGGTGTCCCGGCCGCTGCGCGTCCGGCAACCGACACAATGGCCCGCATGGAATGGCTGCTGCTCGGGATCTCCGTGGCCCTGGTGCTGGCGTGCGGGGTCTTCGGGGCGGCCGAGTACAGCTTCGTGGCGGTCGACCGTGCCGCGGTCGAGAAGGCGGCGGCCGAGGGAGACCGCCAGGCCCAGGGCGTCCGTACGGCGCTGCGCAGCCTCTCCACGCAGCTCTCGGGGGCGCAGATCGGCGTCACCCTGACCAACCTGATCATCGGCTTCCTGGCCGAGCCGGCGATCGCGGCGCTGCTCGAGACGCCCCTGACCTCTGCCGGCGTGCCCGAGGGAGCGGTGCCCGGGATCGCGGTCACCCTCGGCCTGGTCCTGGCGACGGTGGCCACCATGCTCTTCGGCGAGCTGGTGCCCAAGAAGCTCGGCATCGCGATCCCGCTGCCCGTCGCGCGACGCACCCAGGGCTTCATGCGCGGCTTCACCACCGTGATGACGTGGCCGATCCGGGTGCTCAACGGCTCGGCGAACGCCGTGGTGCGGATGCTGGGCGTCGAACCGCAGGAGGAGCTCCGCTCGGCGCGCTCCTCCGACGAGCTCGCCTCGCTCGCCCACCGGTCCGCCAGCGAGGGCACCCTGGACACCGAGACGGCCCACCTGGTGCAGCGCTCGGTGGCCTTCGGCCCGCGCACCGCGGGAGAGATCATGACGCCGCGCGTGCAGATGGCGTGCGTGGACGCGACCGACCCGGTCAGCGAGGTGATCGAGCTCTCCAGCGCGACCGGCTTCTCGAAGTTCCCGGTGATCAAGGGCTCCTCCGACAACGTGGTCGGCTCCGTCCACGTCAAGCAGGCGGTGGCGGTCAGCCGGGCCGAGCGGGCACACACCCGCATCCGCGAGGTGATGGTGGACGCGACGGTCGTGCCCGAGTCGCTGCGGCTCGACCCGCTGCTCTCCCTGCTGCGCGGCGAGGGGTTCCAGATGGCGATCGTCTCCGACGAGTACGGCGGAACGGCCGGCGTGGTCACCCTCGAGGACGTCGTCGAGGAGATCGTGGGCGACATCGCCGACGAGCACGACCGCTACGGCTCCCGGCTGCGCCAGCGCCCCGACGGCTCGTGGATCGTCTCGGGCCTGCTCCGGCCCGACGAGGTGGCCGACGCGACCAGCATCGCCCTGCCGGAGGACGAGGCCTACGACACCGTGGCCGGCCTGCTCGTCCGGGAGCTCGGCCGGATCCCCCAGCGCGGCGACGAGGCGGTCGTGCCGCTGCCCGTCATCCTCCCCGAGGACGACGACGAGGAGCCGGTGCAGGAGCACGCGGTGCTGCGCGTCGAGCGGATGGACGGGCTGCGGGTCGACCGCATCTCGATCCGCGAGCTCGACCCGGGCCCGTCGACACCGCCGGACGAGGACGTCCGATGAGCACGCAGGCAGCCATCTGGCTCGGGGTCGTGCTGCTGCTCGGCAACGCGTTCTTCGTCGGTGCGGAGTTCGCACTCGTCTCGGCGCGGCGTACCAAGGTCGAGCCGAAGGCGGCCGAGGGCTCCCGCGTGGCCCGCACCACCCTGCGGGCGATGGAGGAGCTCTCCCAGATGATCGCCGCGGCCCAGTTCGGGATCACGGTGTGCTCCCTCGGCCTGGGCGCGGTCGCCGAGCCGGCCCTCGCGCACCTGATCGAGCCCGTGGCCGAGGCCGTCAACCTGCCCGAGGCGTGGCTGCACCCGGTCGCGTTCGCGGTCGCGATGACCTGCGTGGTCTACCTGCACGTGGTGCTGGGCGAGATGGTGCCGAAGAACCTCGCCCTGGCCGGCCCCGAGCGGGCCGCGATGGTGCTCGGCCCGCCGATGGTGGCGATCGTGACCCTGCTCAAGCCGATCGTCTACGGGCTCGACGCGGTGGCGAACGGCGTGGTCCGGCTGCTGCGGGTCGAGCCGCGCAACGAGGTGACCTCGACCTTCACCCTGGAGGAGGTGGAGGCGATGGTCGACGAGTCGCACGACGAGGGGATGCTCGACGAGAGCGAGTACGAGCGCCTCGCCGGTGCCCTCGGCTTCACCTCCCGGACCGTCGACGCGGTGCTGCTCCCCCTCGACGCGCTCGAGACGGTCCCCCGGCGTGCCCGCGTCACCGACGTGGAGGCGGCGTGCGGCGAGACCGGCTACTCCCGGTTCCCGGTGGTGGACACCGACGGGTCGCTGGTCGGCTACCTGCACATCAAGGACGTGCTCCACGCCGACCCGCACGGGCGCGCGCGGGTGGTCGAGGACGCCTGGGTCCGGCCGTTCGCCGAGGTGCACCTGACCGACACGCTGGTCAGTGCCCTCCAGACGCTCCAGGCCCAGGGCGCGCACATGGCGACGGTGCTGGACGAGACGGGCGCGGTCGCCGGCGTGGTCACCCTCGAGGACGTCATCGAGGAGCTGGTCGGCGAGATCCGGGACGCCGCCCACGCCGAGGGTCGCTGACGCGCAGGTCGTGGTGGCGCGGGGAGCCCGGCCGGGAGACCAGCGCCGTGGTAGGGAGGGCCTCCCGGCCGGGTTTTGCGACGCCGAGGAGCCCCCCGCGGGCTACCTCGGCGCTGACACAAAGGTACCTAAAGCAGACCTTCCACACATTCGTTGTGAATAGGTTTTTTCGGACTGTTTTCCCGGTTCGGGGACTTTTTCAGGCCGCAGGCACCGCGGGGAGGGTGAACACGATCCGGGTGCCGACCTCACCGAGGGGTGCGCGGGCCGAGATCCGGCCTCCGTGACGCTCGACGATCTGCTTGCACACGGCCAGGCCGATCCCGTGTCCGTCGTACTCGGTGCCGGCGTGGGCGCGGTGGAAGGCCTCGAAGATCTGGTCGCGTTCGGACGCGGGGATGCCGATGCCCTCGTCCGCGACGGTCACCTCCACGTTGTCCCGCACGACCCGCCCGGAGACGGAGACCTTCGCCGCCTGACCGGGCGCGACGTACTTCACCGCGTTGCCGATCAGGTTGTCGAGCAGCTGCCGGACCAGCGCCGCATCGCCGTGCACGTCGGGCAGCGGAGCGATCTCGATCAGGGGCGGGGTGGGACCGGCGACCGCGGAGCGTTGCTCGGCCACCGAGCGCGCCACCGCCTCGAGGTCGACGACGGAGAGGCGCAGCCGCTGCTCGCGGGAGATCGAGGACTCGAGCAGGTCGGCGACCAGCCGCTGCATCCCGCCGGCAGCGGCGCGGATGCGCTCGAGCTTCGGCGCCGCCTCCTCCCGGCTGAGCCCGTCGCGGTCGTCGAGGTCCTGGCTGAGCATCTCGGTCCAGCCCTCGACCACGGCGAGGGGCCCGCGCAGGTCGTGCGCGACGACCCGGGCGAACGACTCCAGTGCCGACCGCTGGGCCCGGTCGGCGGTGACGTCGTGGTAGATCACGACCGCCTGGCCGAGTCCGCGGGCGTCCCGGGTCGGCAGCCGACGCGCACTGACCGCGAGGGTGCGGCTCGGGGACCCGTCGTGGAAGGCGAGCACGAGGTCCTGGTCGACCACGTTCTCCCCCTGGATCGCCCGCACCCAGGGGTAGTCGGCCTCGCTGAGCACGCGGCCGTCCCCCGACATCATCGTGAAGCCGGAGTCGCGCAGGTGGTTGAGCCGGTCCGGCTCGGTGCGCACCATCTGGGCCCCCGCAGGGTTGCGCCGGAGCACCTGGCCGCTCTCGTCGATCACGGTCAGGCCGTCGTGCATCGTGTCGATGATCGCCGAGAGCACGTCGGCCTGGCTCTTCGAGTCGGCGCGCTCGGTCGTCAGGGTGTCGGTGAGCGTGAGCCGCTCCCCGCGACCGAGCGAGAGCAGGGCGCCGAGGCAGAAGACGAGCGCGATGAAGAGCTGGGACACGAGGACCTCGTCGGTCCAGACGCCCACGCTGGCGAACGACCCTCGCTCGAGGATCGTGAACACGACCACCCCGGTGCACACGAGGACGCTGTGCAGGGCGACGGTCAACGCGTCGAACCGCAGCCCGGCCCACACGGTCGGGACCAGGAGCGGGAACGCGATCGGCAGGGTCGAGAACCCCAGGAACACGGTCATGTACAGCGCGACCGTGAACACGACGAGCAGCGCGCCCTCGACCCGACGCTCCCGGACGGCCGCCCACATCCGGGACCGCTCCTCGGGCTGCTGGAGCAGCCTCCACCGGTCGATGATCAGGATCGCGGTGGCGAACACGACCACGCAGCCCGCGGTGTTGCGCGCCCACCAGACCACCATGTCGGTGTCCGACCAGGCGTCGAGGAGCAGGCCGCGCCCCAGGCCTCCCACGGCGGCGCCGAGGACGGAGCTCACCGCCGACGCCGCCAGGATCGACAGGAAGTCGCGGAGCTGGTCGAGCGGCCTGGTGCCGCCGGTGCCGCGAAGGCCGGGGGCGAGACGTCGCAGCACGAGCACGCCGCAGATCCCCTGGGTCACGTTGGCGACGACGAAGATGCCCGCCAGGGTCGTGGTGGCGCCGGTGAGCAGGTTGAGGGTGATGGTCGCCGCGGCGATGAGAGCGGCGGCGAGGGGCCACCATCGCGTCGCCGTGAGGCCGAAGAGCAGCATGGCCGCCCCCGCCGCCGGCCAGACCAGGCTCAACACCTCGCCGTCGGCGATCGTCAGGCGGCCGAGCAGGCCGAGCCCGAAGTAGGCCGCAGTCCCGAGGGCAAGCCAGAGGACCTGGTCCTGTCCCTCCGGACTCGCGGGCTCCTCGGTCTGCTCCAGCGCCGCCGCCTGCACGCTGACAGGTTTCCACGTTTGCGGGCCTGATGTGGGTGGCACGCGAAGGTCGGGGCCTTTGCCCGGATCTGGTCAGCCCGGGAGACGTCCCGCCCGGCGCGTGGCGACCGCGGCGGTGGCGGCCTCGACGCGATCGCGCTCGCCGGCGAGGAAGACGTACTCGATGTTGCGGAGGCGCTTGACCTCGCCGACCTTCTCGCCGGTGGGCCCGTGGACGCCGATCTGCGCCCCGACGTACCGCTTGGAGTCGAAGGCGACCACCTCGACGCACGGGCGTCCGGCCGCGCGCAGTGCCTCGGTCATCTGCTCCGGGGTGATCCACGACTCGTCGTTGTAGGAGACGACCAGCACCTCCGCACGCGCCCGACCCAGCAGGCCGGCCAGTGCCGCGGGCATGTCCTGCTTGCTGTTGAACACGCTCCTGGTGCTGTCGTCGCGGGCGTCGAGCCGCTTGCACGCGATGCCGTAGTGCGCCGGCTCGTCCCAGCGGACGAGGGTCTCCCACACGTGGTAGTTGGTGAAGTAGCGGTGCTGGTTGTACGGCGGGTCGAGGTACATCAGGTCCACCGGAGGGAGCCGGTCGACGGTGACCATCGCGTCGCCGCGCACGGTGTGACCGCGCCCCTCCATCAGGCACGGCACCTGGAGCTCGAGGTCGCGGTGCGATCGCGGGGCCCACTGCTTGAGGTAGGCCATCTGCAGGCCGGTCGTCGAGTCCACCCGGTCGGCGGCGAGCATCAGCGCGGTCAGCAGGATCGGTCGCAGCGGACCCGTCGGGTGGTCCTCCTCGATGGCGGCGCGGATCGCGTCGATGCGGCGACCGTTGTGCGGCTGGAAGAAGCGCGCCTGCTCGCAGAACGTGCGCGTGACGTAGCCCTGGACTCCCGGCAGCCCGTTGAGCCGGGCGAGCTCGGCCGCGAGGGCCGGACGGTCCACCTCGGCCGCGTCGGTGGCGATGTAGCAGTCGCTGAGCACCTCGCTGTAGGACGCGAGGTCGGTGGCGGTGACCTCGATGCCCCGGGACTTGAACTCCTGCGCCACGCGCGTGGTCCCGGTGAACAGGTCGACAGCCGTGCGAGCGCCCGTGGCCTGTGCGATCTCCCCGAGCACGGGCACCAGCAGCCGCTTCGACCCGAGGTACTTGATCACCCGGTGATGCTAGGCCGCTCCGACTCCCGAGCGGGGCGTTCTCGGCAGGAGGCTGTAGGTTTGGGGGTGACCGTTTCGTGAAGTTGCCTCCAGCGTGGAGCCCACTCCGGGCCGGCCGAGAGGCGCACGTGACCACGATCGACCACCCGAGCACCCCCATCCAGCGCGTGCCGTTGAGGCTGCGGCTCTCCGAGTCCGCTCACCCGCTCGACGGAGGGTGGTGGCCCCAGTCGCCCTTCCTCGCGGTCGAGCTCGCGGAGCTCGTCGACCAGTTCCCGAAGGACCGGGCCCGCATCGTGCGCGCGGTCTGCTGCCCGGCCGACTGGGCCGACGCACCCAAGCGGGTGAGCACGGCCCGCGGCTACATCGAGGCCGGCACCTTCCCGCCCGAGGACAAGCACGTGGTGGTGCTGTCGACCGCCGACCGGCACAAGCTGTGCCTCGTCGTGATCCCGTGGGACCTCACGTCCCGGCAGGGCGAGGCGGCCCTCGCCGCGTCGGTCGAGCCCTACTTCGCCACGTCGCCCTCGGCGCTGCTGGCCAAGGTCACCGAAGACCCGAGCTGACCGCTCCGGTCACATCTCCCCCGCCGGCTGGCTCGCCAGGTCGACGAGGTCGGAGATCGAGTCGACCACCCGCGTCGGCCGGTAGGGAAACGTGTCGATCTTGTCGGGCGCGGTGGACCCGGTCGTGACCAGCACCGTGCGGATGCCCGCCTCGAGCCCGCTGATGATGTCGGTGTCCATCCGGTCACCGATCATCACGGTCGTCTCGGAGTGCGCCTCGAGGCGGTTGAGCGCGCTGCGCATCATCAGCGGGTTGGGCTTCCCGACGAAGTAGGGCTGCCTGCCGGTCGCCGTACTGATCAGGGCGGCCACCGACCCGCACGCCGGTAGCTTGCCGGCCGCGCTGGGTCCGCTCGCGTCGGGGTTGGTGGCGATGAACCTGGCGCCGGCGTCGATCAGCCGGATGGCGCGGGTGATCGCCTCGAAGGAGTAGGTGCGGGTCTCGCCCAGCACCACGTAGTCGGGGTCGCGGTCGGTCATCACGTAGCCGACGTCGTGCATCGCGGTCGTCATCCCCGCCTCGCCCACGACGTACGCCGAGCCGTGCGGGCGCTGCTCGGCGAGGAAGTCGGCGGTGGCCAGCGCGGAGGTCCAGATCGCCTCCTCGGGCACGTCGATCCCGCTCGCCAGCAGCCGGGCCCGGAGGTCGCGCGGGGTGAAGATCGAGTTGTTGGTGAGGACGAGGAACTTCTTGCCGGACGCCTTCAGCGCCTCGACGAACTCGGCCGCCCCGGCGATGGGGTCCTCCTCGTGCACGAGCACGCCGTCCATGTCCGTCAGCCAGGTCTCGATGGGGCGCGCGTTCTCCATGGGGCCAATGGTGTCATGACGGACGGATGTGAGAAATGTCCAAATGACATGGCTGAAATTCAGACATACTTGTCGGCGTGTCGTCTTGACCTTTGGTCATTTCAGTTACTTTCTGTCACTCCAGTCCCTACACTCACACGGGTGACTGCCTCCCCCATACGGCCCAAACTCCCTCAAAGGGTGTGCGCCGCTCTCTGCGCCGCCGTGCTGGCGGCGGGCACCGTCGCCCTCACCCCCGCCCCGGCCTCGGCCGTCGTGACGACCCTGTGCACCGGCTACGCCGGCTGCGCCAAGGCCGGCATGGGTGACGCGGGGTACTCGAAGGTCAGCGGGAAGATGTACTGGCGGATGTACTCCGGCCACAACTGCACCAACTACGCGGCGTACCGGATGATCAAGGCGGGGATGCCGAACACGCGGCCCTGGTCGGGTGGGGGCAACGCCACCTACTGGGGCACCTCGATGAAGTCGATCACCAACAGCACTCCCCGCGTGGGCTCGGTGGCCTGGTGGAAGGCCGGTGTCTCCCCGGCAGGGTCGGCCGGGCACGTGGCGTACGTCGAGCGCGTCGTCAGCGCGAGCGAGATCATCGTGTCGATGGACAGCTGGCGCGGCGACTTCTCCTGGGCGCGCGTCACGAAGGCCACCCGGGGTTGGCCGAGCGGCTTCATCCACTTCAGGGACGTCCTGATCCGCAACACCGCGGCCCCCAAGGTCACCGGCAACGCGAAGGTCGGCTCGACCCTGACCGCCTCCGCCGGCTCGTGGAGCGTCTCCGGCGTGGCCCTCGCCTACCAGTGGATGGCCGACGGCGGACCGATCAGCGGTGCCACCGCCTCGACCCTGGCGCTGACCAACGCGCTGAAGGGCAAGAAGATCAGCGTCCGGGTGACCGCCTCGAAGCTCGGCCATCCCGCTGCCGCGGTGTTCTCCACCTCCACGGCAGCCGTGCAGCCCGGGGCGATCGCGAACACCGCACGCCCCAGCATCTCCGGCACCCCGCAGGTGGGGCACACCCTCGACGCCCAGCCGGGCTCCTGGACGCCCGGACCCGTGGGCACGACGTACCAGTGGCTCGCCGACGGCGCCCCCCTGGGCGGCGCCACCGGATCCTCGCTGGCCCTCGGCCCGGCGATGGTCGGCAAGGCGATCAGCGTCCAGGTCACCGCGACGAGGACGGGGTACGCCGCGGTCAAGGCCGCCTCGACGGCCACCGACCCGGTCGCGCCGGGCGAGCTGCCCGCGACCGAGCCGCCCAGCATGGCCGGGGAGCCCGCGGTCGGCGCCACCCTGCGCGTCGGAGCCGTGAAGGTTCCGGCCGGAGCGACCAAGACCGTGCACTGGTCCCGCGACTGGGCCCTGATGCCGGGTGTCGTCTCACCCACCTACCGGATCACCGCGGCCGACCTCGGTCACCGGATCCGTGCCGTGGTCGTCGTGAAGCGGCCCGGGTACAGGCAGAAGCTGGTGCCGACCCCGTTCACGCGGGTGATCCGGAGCGCCCCGAGCCTCCGCGTCTCGGCCGTGCCCGGGTACCCGGCAGATGGTGCTCAAGGCCATCGTCCGGCGGCGGGCCTGCCGCACGTACAACGGGGTCCTCCAGGTCCGCACCCAGGGCCGCCTCGTGCGCAAGGTGCCGGTCCGCAACGGCATCGCGAAGATGACCGTGACCCCCCTGCGTCCCGGCGTCCGGAGCTACCAGTTCTGGCTGCCGCGGACCAAGGTGACCGAGAGCGCCATCGTCGCCCGCCGGATGACGATCCGCTGAGGTCTGTCCGTGGGGCGGGTGGGGCTCGAACCCACGACCCAAGGATGATGAGTCCTCTGCTCTGACCGACTGAGCTACCTCCCCGCGTTTACTGTTTCCGCAGGTCAGAGGCCGTTTACGACCGCCGCGGGCGGTGTTCGGTGGAGCGCCGCACACATTCACGCCAGCGGACCGACGAGGGGCCGCCGATGCGCGCGGCGCGAACACTCAGCTGGTTTGGGTATCCAGCCCGGCCCTGTCCAGATCTTCGTAGCCGCCGGCGTTGGTCAGCTGCCCGGTGTACTCGGCGGCCTTCATCGCCTTGATCGCCTCGGCTGCTCGGCGGCCCGAAGCGCAGTAGACCACGTAGTCGGCGTGAGGGTCGAGCGCCGCGATCTGTTGGTCAAAGTCCTTGGCGCTCAGGTCGATGTTCATTGCGCCCTGCAGGTGTCCTGCGGCGTACTCCTGCGGGGTCCGGACGTCGATGGCGATGCCACCATGTGTGAGTGCTCGCCGCGTGGTCGCGACGTCGACCACCTGGAGCTCTGATGACGGCGCGGCGGTCTTCGAGGCCGGAGCCTCGGAGGTGTCGCGCTCGAGGAGCACCCATGCCAGGGCAGCGACCACCAGCACCGCCAGGATGGCGGTGACCGCCGTGAGCAGTCGCGACCTCTTCTGAGGTCCGACGCCAAGTCCCTGGTTAGTCACGCGCAGTGCCGTACGGCTGCGGCCGGCAAGCCGAGCTCAGCATCGACGGAACCTCGCGGGCCGGTGCGAGGCAGGAAGGGGTGACATCAAGTCAACGTAGCCCGACGTGCCAACGCGGCCCGACCCGGCAGCAGCGAGGCGGCTCAGGCCAGGGAGAGGAACAGCTTCTCCATCTTCTGCACGTCGAGGCTGTCCATCGTCTCCCCGTCGGCTAGGCACTGCTGCAGCCCGGTCGCGACGATGGCGAACCCAGCGCGGTCCAGCGCACGGGAGACCGCAGCCAGCTGAGTCACGACGTCCTCGCACTCGCGGCCCTGCTCCAGCATCCGCAGCACACCGCCGAGCTGACCTTGGGCGCGCTTGATGCGATTGATGACCGCACCCATCTCCTCGGGCTTCAGCTCGGGCATGTTCAACGCTCCTGTCCGGTGACGTGGTGCTTGTTCACCAGTGCCGCCAACATACCCCGGCAGGTATTGTGCTGACCTTTTGGCGATACCCCCGGGGGTGTGTACTGTGTTTTGAACGATACCCCCATGGGTATCCATCTGACCAAGTTCCGTAGAGCCGACTATGACAGTTCGATGAGGAGTGACCTCTTGATGAGCGACACGACACCGGCGATCGACGTGGAGCAGTTCGCCTCCGTTCACGCTCAGGACGCCACCGTGATCGACGTCCGGGAAGCAGCCGAGTACGTCGAGGGGCACGTGCCCGGGGCGCGCCTGGTCCCGATGGGGAACCTGCCCGGCCAGATTGAGAACCTGAACCGCGACGAGCCTGTCTACGTCATCTGCGCCTCCGGCAACCGCAGCGCAGCCATGACTGACCTGTTGACCCAGTGGGGCATCGACGCCTACTCCGTGGCAGGTGGCACCACAGCCTGGGCCGACTCGGGCCGCCAGATGGCCACCGGCGCCCGCCCCAACGGTTGAGCCCTGCGCCCGCCCCGCCCCTGCCGCATTTTGGAAGAGAGACCATGACCGCCAGTTCCGCACTGAGCATCGTTGCCATCGAGACACCCACCCTGGGAAACCGCAGCTACCTGGTCCACGACGGGGAACTCGCGTTCGTCGTGGACCCCCAACGCGACATCGACCGAGTCCTCGACCTGCTTGCCGAGCACGACGTCAAACTGGTCGAGGTCCTGGAGACACACCGCCACGGCGACTACGTGACCGGCGGACTCGCGCTGGCACGGGCCACCGATGCGACCTACCGGGTCAACGAGGCCGACGACGTCGCCTTCGAGCGGACCCCGGTTGTCGACGGCCAATGCATCGAGATTGGGTCGCGGATGCGCATCACCGCCCTCGCCACCCCGGGTCACACCTTCACGCACCTCGCTTACGCCCTCTCCGACGCCGGGTCCGAGTCTGGCGAGAACGTCGCAGTCTTCTCCGGGGGATCGCTCCTCTACGGCTCCACCGGACGCCCGGACCTGCTCGGCGAGGAACACACCAAGGACCTCGCACGTCTCCAGCACGCCTCCGCCGCGAAGCTCGCCGACGTCCTACCGGACTCGACCGAGCTGTACCCGACCCATGGCTTCGGGTCGTTCTGCGCCTCGACCCAGTCCGATGCGACGTCCTCGACCATCGGGAACGAGCAGCAGTCCAACCCTGTCCTGACCCAGGACGAGGACGCCTACGTCCGCGAGCTGCTCGAGGGCCTGAGCGCTTTCCCCGCCTACTACGCGCACATGCCTGACCGGAACGCCGCAGGTCCCAGCGCCCCCGACCTGAGCCCACCCCAGGTCGCCGAGCCCGACGCGGTGCGTCAACGGATCGACTCTGGGGAATGGGTCGTCGACCTGCGTAACCGCACCGCGTTCGCCGCTGGCCACGCCCAGGGAACGCTCAACTTCGGCATCGACGGATCCTTCGCCACCTACATGGGCTGGCTCATCAACTGGGGCACCCCGGTCACCCTGCTCGGCGAGACCGCTGAGGACGTGACTCGTGCCCAGCGCGAGCTCGTGCGCATCGGCATCGACCGCCCCGCCGCGGCAGCCACCGGCGGACCGAACGACTGGGCAGTCGGTGACCTCGCCTCCTTCCCGACCGCGACGTTCGCCGACCTCGAAGAGGTTCGCCGGCACCGCGATGTGGTCATCCTCGACGTGCGCCGCGCCGACGAGTACGAATCGACCGCCATCGCCGGGGCGTTCAACCTCCCCATCCACGAGCTCCCCAACAGAGTGGGTGAGGTTCCTGCCGGCGAGGTGTGGGTGCACTGCGCCAGCGGCTACCGCGCCTCCATCGCCGCCTCGCTGCTCGCCGCCGCCAACCGCACCCTGGTCGCCATCGACGACTCCTTCGAGAACGCCGAGAAGGTCGGGCTGCACCTCGTCGAACCGGGCACAGAGGCGACCGGCGACTCGCCTGGCATCGCGGGACCCGCCGAGGAGGCGTGAGCCTGCTGCTGGCCCTCGCGGCCGGCGCACTGATCGGGCTCAGCCTCGGCGCTCTCGGTGGCGGCGGCTCCATCCTTGCCGTCCCGGTCCTCGTCTACGTCCTGGGTCAGTCGCCGGCGCAGGCCACCACCGGTTCACTGGTCGTGGTCGGGGTGACCTCGCTGGTCGGTGCCTTCACCGCCCAGCGCGCCGGAAACGTACTCGTGGCACGCGGCGTCCTCTTCGGCCTCCTCGCCACCGGTGGCGCGGTCGCCGGCGCCAAGCTCTCCGCCCACGTCTCCGAGCCAGTGCTGCTCGCATCGTTCTCCGTGCTCATGCTCGCCGTCGGCGGCTTGATGGCATACCGCCAACTGCGTTCGGAGCCCGCTGATGCGGATGGGTCGGCGACCTCCGGCGCAGCGAAACGTGCCCGCGCCCGCCTCGACGACCCGATCATCACCTTCAGCCCGACCTTCGCCTGCCGGTGCCCGCAGGCGCTGAAGGTGCTCCTCACCGCCACTGCGGTCGGACTGCTCACCGGGTTCCTCGGCGTCGGCGGAGGCTTCCTCGTCGTGCCGGTCCTCGTGCTCGCCCTCGGGCTGTCCATGGACCTCGCCGCCGGCACCTCCCTCGTCGTCATCACCTTGACCTCCGCTGCAGCGCTCGCCGCCCGCGCCGGCCTCGGCGCGACCCCCGACTGGGGCCTCGTTGCAGCCCTGACTGCCGCCTCCGCCCTCGGAGGCCTGCTCGGTGCCCGGCTCGCGGACCGGCTCGAGACCACCTACCTGGCCACCGCGTTCACCGTCCTGGTCGTCGCGGTCGCCCTGTACACAGCAGCCCGCGCCCTACCCGCCCTGTTCTGACCCAGCCAAAGAGGAGCCCCACCATGTGTCGTCCCGTCAAGTGCAGAACCTGCGGCAAGACCACCTGGGCCGGTTGCGGCCGACACGTCGCGCAGGTCAAGTCCTCAGTCCCGGCGGGCCAATGGTGCGGAGGGCATCCACGCAGCGACCGCAGCGGAGGCTGGTTCAGCAGGCTCCTCGGCCGCTGACCGCGACGCCGGCCGAAGTTGCGTCCGGATCGCCGCGATCCGCGCGCTTTGCTTGAACGGAGTCAGTTTGCCACCTCGACGAGCGACACCCTTTCGGAGAGAGCATTGCCCCCAGCTCGCGGATAGAGGCGTGCCCGAGCATCATCGAGAACACCGTCGGAGGCGTCCCGTGCTTGATGTGCAACGACGCGCATGTGTGCCGCAGATCGTGCGGTCGGAGCATGTCCCCAGCCACCCGGGTGGCGATCCCGGCTCGCTTCACGGCCGGGTCGAGCACGCGCCCGCGCCAGTTGCCCGAGAGGAGCGGCCCACCCTCGGCCGCCGTGAAGAGCCGGTCCTCTGGACCCTTTCCCGCCATCAGCGGAGCGAGCTCGTCGACGAGCCACCCCGGGACCGGGATCGATCGGACGGAGCCCGCACCACGCGAGGGTGAGCACCGCGAGCCGCTGCTCCCCGGCGGCGTCCGCGAGTGACCAGACCTGCCGCTCGTCGAGGGCTTGGAACTTGTCGTGCGCGGAACGGCTCGGGAGGCTGGGCAGTTCGACCCCTCGAGCGGGATTGCTCGGGATGCGCCGCGACCTCACAGCTAGGTCGAGCACCTGGGACACCACGATCCACGCCTGACGCGTTCGCGATGCCGAAAGTCCGGTCGTGTGCATCCTCGTGACCCACGCCGCGACGTCCTCGTGTCGTACCCCAGCCAGCGGGACACTTCCCCACGTCGGGAGCACGCGAGTTCGGTCGATCAGTCCAGCGCTCAGTCCGCACCACGCCCGTAAATGGCCCACGACAACCAACGTTGCCCAATCGGCCGCGAGGCCCTCTGACCAACGGCATCGCCGCAGGTCAGAGGGTCTTTTCGCAGGTCAGAACTTCGTAGGGCGGGCGGGACTCGAACCCGCGCCCGAAGGATTATGAGTCCTCTGCTCTGACCGACTGAGCTACCGCCCCTCGGCGGGCGAGCCTATCCGCTCGTTCGGTCAGGCAGTGGGCACCGGGCCCTCGAACGGCAGCACGAGCGTGCACGGCACCGGGGTCGGGCGTGCGGGGTCGAGGGCGTTGAGCACGTAGCCGGCGGCCACCGGGTCAGCAGCGATCTCGAAGTGCTCGGTGTAGTCGGTGGCGCAGCCGTCCTGGACGGTGATGTTGCGCATGCCGGGCTCGATGCCGCTGGTGTAGGGCTGCACGAGCTCGTCGTACCTCGTGACGATGTTGGTGTAGCGGATGCCCTTCACCGCCACTCCCCCGGCGCGCATCTTCGCCATGAACTCCGAGTCGGAGCCCATCTGGCTGCACGCCGTGCAGCCGGGCGTCTGCGTGGCCGAGGGCGCGTAGACGTTCATCGAGCGGTTCGTCTGGCCCGGGGCACCGAGGTTCGTCCCGTGCCAGAGCGGGGCCAGCGAGACGTAGCTGTGGATGAACGGCCCGCCGCCGAGGAACTTCGCGTAGTAGTTCGGCATCAGGGTGCCCTGCGAGTGGCCGACGATGTCGACCTGGCGAGCGCCCGTTGCCTGGCGCACCTTCGCGACGAACGCCTTGAGCTGCTGCGCGCTGGTGACGATGTCGTCCAGGCCGCCGAACTGGTCGAGGCCCTTCGGCGTACCGGCCGCGACGCCGTAGGTCAGCGCGAAGACGCAGTAGCCCTTGTTGGCGAGCAGCGGCGCGTAGGTCTGCCAGTTGGTGTTCTTGTTGCCGAACGTGCCGTGCACGAGCACCACGGGCCGCGGGTGCCGGGCGGTCGGCCGGCAGTCCCAGTCGTTCGCCCCGGGCGGGTCGGCGTCGACCTGGGCCCCGGCCAGCACGGCGCTGCTGAGGAAGTTGTAGCTGACGGGGTACTCCTCGGCCGCCGTCGAGGCGGGCGCTGCGGCCAGGGTGAGGCCGGCGGCAGCGGCGAGAGCGGTGAGGGCGACGAGAGTACGGCGCACGGGACCTCCTGGGTCGGTGTCAGGAGGTCAAACGACCGCCCCGCGCAAAGGGAACGCTCAGCCGTGCTTGTGCCGCGGCTTCTTGCCCCCGGGTGCCCGGTCGTTGAACCGCTTGGGAGGTCCGGAGCGCGGGGCGGGGCCCTTGTCGCGCTGGAGGTCGATCAGGATCCCGGAGATGCGGGTGCCGGCCAGCTTGTCGAGGGTCTCCGCCGAGAGGTCCGGCGGCAGCTCGACGAGCGAGAAGTTCGGCTTGATGTCGATGCGGCCGAAGTCGGCGCGCTTGAGGCCGCCCTCGTTGGCGAGCGCACCGACGATCTGGCGCGGCTCGACCCGGTGCCGCTTGCCCACGGAGATGCGCCACCTGACCAGGCCGCCCGCGGGTTCTCGCCGCTCGCGACGCTCGGGCGTGCGCGCCTCGGGCATGTCCTCGAGGAACAGCGGCTCCCCGTCCTGGGCGAGCACGGCGATGGCGGCCGCGATGTCGGCGGCCGGCACGTCGTGCTCCTGCTCGTAGGACTGCACCAGCTCGCGGAAGATCGAGAGCTGGTCGTCGCCGAGCGCCTGGGTGATCGCCTCGGTGAACTTGGCGACGCGGAAGGCGTTCACGTCCTCGACCGTCGGCAGGTTCATCTGCTCGAGCGTGGTGCGGTTGGCCTTCTCGATCGCGCGCAGCAGGTAGTTCTCGCGCGGCGTCACGAACGAGATCGCCTGTCCGCTGCGACCTGCGCGACCGGTGCGCCCGATGCGGTGCACGTAGGACTCGGTGTCGGTCGGGATGTCGTGGTTGATCACGTGGCTGATCCGCTCGACGTCGAGACCGCGCGCGGCGACGTCGGTGGCGACCAGGATGTCGAGCTTGCCCTTGCGCAGCTGGTCGATGGTGCGTTCCCGCTGGACCTGCGCCACGTCGCCGTTGATCGCGGCGGCGGAGAAGCCTCGCGCGCGCAGGCGCTCGGCGAGCTCCTCGGTGGCGTGCTTGGTGCGGACGAAGATGATCATGCCGTCGAAGTTCTCGACCTCGAGGATCCGGGTGAGCGCGTCGAGCTTCTGGGGGTGGGCCACCTTGAGGTAGCGCTGCGCGACGTTGGTCGCCGTGCTGGAGGTGGACTTGACGCTGATCTCGGTGGCACCGGGTGCGTACTTCTTGATGATCCGGCGGATCTGCGGCGGGATCGTCGCGCTGAACAGGGCCAGCTGCTTGTCCTCCGGCGTGCCGGCGAGGATGGTCTCGACGTCCTCGGCGAAGCCCATGTTGAGCATCTCGTCCGCCTCGTCGAGCACGACGAACCGCAGCTCGCTCAGGTCGAGGGTGCCCTTCTCGAGGTGGTCCATCACCCGGCCCGGCGTACCGACGACCACGTGCACGCCGCGACGCAGGGCGGAGAGCTGGACGCCGTACCCCTGGCCGCCGTACACCGGCAGGACGTGCAGCCCCTTGAGGTGCGCGGCGTAGCGGCCGAACGCCTCGGAGACCTGCAGCGCGAGCTCACGCGTGGGGGCGAGGACGAGCACCTGGGGCGTGGACTGCGACAGGTCGATCCGGGACAGGATCGGCAGCGCGAACGCGGCGGTCTTGCCGGTGCCGGTCTGGGCGAGGCCGACGACGTGCTTGCCGGCGAGGAGCGGCGGGATCGCCTCGGCCTGGATCGGTGAGGGGCTCTCGTACCCGACCTCGCGGAGCACCTTCTCGACCTTCGGGTCCAGCCCCAGCTGGTCGAAGGAGGGGACGTCGGACGCGCTGCTCTCACTCACCGACCAAGGGTAGAGCCGCGCGTGCTCAGGCCCTATTCGGCAGCGGGTGAACCGCATCACCGGGCCATGTCGGATAAGGACGACAGGTCCGAGACGCGGCTCTACAGTGGGCAGGTGCCCACACTTGCCGCCGCCGAGGAGCGCTGGCGGCTCACGATCGACAACGCGCCCGTCGGGATCGCGTTGGTGAGCCTCGAAGGTCAGTTCCTGCGGGTCAACCGGGCACTGTGCGCGATCCTCGGGTACACCGAGGAGGAGCTGCACGCACTCGACTTCCAGCGGCTGACCCATCCCGACGACCTCGACGCAGACCTGAAGCTGCTCGAGCAGCTCGTCGCGGGCGAGATCCCGAGCTACCGGATGCGCAAGCGCTACCTGCACAAGGACGGGCACCACGTCTGGGCCGACCTGTCGGTCTCGCTGGTGCGGGACTCGAAGAACAAGCCGCTGCACTTCGTCTCCCACATCGCCGACCTGACCGACGAGGTCAAGGCTGCGGCGCAGATCGAGCAGTACAACCGGGAGCTCAGCGCGCAGAAGGTGCTGCTCGAGCGCTCGAACGCCGACCTCGAGGCGTTCGCGATGCTCGCCAGCCACGACCTGCAGGCGCCGCTGGCCACGATCCGGGGCTACATGGAGCTGTTGGAGTCCAGGTACGAGGACGTCTTCGACGAGCGCGCGACCGAGTGGCTCAGCCGGGTCACCAACGCGGCCGAGAGGATGGCCGAGCTGGTGAACTCGCTGCTCGACTTCTCCCGGGTCGGCGGCGCGCAGCTGCGCGAGCAGGTCTCGGTCGTGGAGCTCGTGGAGGAGGTGCGCCACGACCTGGGCGAGCTGGCCACCACCTCCGGCGCCGAGCTGGTCATCGATCCCGACAGCCCGACCGTGGTCGCCGACCGGTCGCGCCTGCGTCAGGTGCTGCAGAACCTGATCCAGAACGCCTTCAAGTACCGCCACCACGACCGGCGCGCCTCGCTGCGAGGTGGTCGTCGAGGCCCGCGACGCCGACTGGCTGGTCAGCGTCACCGACAACGCCCTCGGCATCCCGCCTGAGCATCGCGAGGAGGTCTTCTCGATGTTCGCGCAGGTGGACGGCAGCGGCCCCGGGCACGGCATCGGCCTCGCGGCCTGCCGCCAGATCGTGGAGCGTCACGGCGGCACGATCTGGGTGGACCCGAACCCGCACGGCGAGGGCAGCCGGTTCTGCTTCACGCTCCCGCACTGAACCCCTGACGCGGCCGCGGCCGACAGGCGTAGGTTCGGCCCATGGACGCTCCCGCACCCCTCGAGCCGCTCGACGAGACCTGGTCACGTGCCCTGTGCATCGTGGCCCACCCCGACGACATGGAGTTCGGGGCTGCTGCTGCGGTCGCGCGCTGGACGGGCCAGGGCAAGTGGGTCGGCTACACGATGGTCACGAGCGGTGAGGCCGGCATCGACGGGATGACCCCGGACGAGTGCCGGATCGTGCGCGAGGCCGAGCAGGTCGCCTCCGCGCGGGTGGTCGGCGTCGACACCGTCGACTTCCTCCGGGAGCCGGACGGCATCCTGGAGTACGGCGTCGCGATGCGTCGCCTCCTCGCTGCCGAGGTACGCCGGCACCGCCCCGAGATCGTCATCACGGGGAACTTCCGGGACACCTGGGGTGGACGGAACCTCAACCAGGCCGACCACATCGCCGTGGGCAAGGCCGTGCTCGACGCGGTGCGCGACGCCGGCAACCGCTGGGTCTTCCCCGAGCAGCTCGACGGCGAGCTCGAGCCGTGGGGCGGCGTACGCGAGGTGTGGGCGTTCGGCTCCCCCGTCTCGAGCCACGGGGTCGACACGACCGACACCTTCGACGCGGGCGTGGAGTCGCTGAAGGCGCACTCGGCGTACATCGAGGGCCTGGGGTGGGAGAACTGGGACCCCCGCGAGTTCCTCGAGGGCATGGCGCGCGGCACCGGCCAGCGGATGGGCGTCGCCTTCGCCGCGCCGTTCGAGGTCTTCCCGATGGGCTGGGGCGACTGACGCCTGCTGTTCCGGGCTAGCGCGGGTCCCCGTGCAGCACGCAGAACTCGTTGCCCTCCGGATCAGCCAGCACGGTGAAACCCTCCTCGCCCGTCTGCCCCACGTCGGCACGGGTGGCACCGAGCCCGAGCAGTCGCTCGACCTCGGCCTCGACGTCCCCGTCCTCCGGCCTCAGGTCCAGGTGCAGGCGCAGCTTCTCGCGCTTGCCCTCCCCGATCGGCTGCAGCCAGATCGTCTGGTGCGATGACGGAGCGTCCGGCGGCGGGTAGAGCATGCCGGCCCCGTCGTCACCGAGTTCCAGCGTCATCCCGAGGGCCTCGGACCAGAACCGGCCCTGGGCGGCGGCGTCGTGGACGTCCAGCGTGAGCTGTGCGATACGTGCGGTCATGCCAACGCAGTACCCGCTACGAGTCCCGGCGTACGCGCTTGACCCGCCGCCGGAGCTGCAGGATCCGCAGCAGCCCGGCCGTGGCGACCAGGAGCGCGCCCGCGACCGCCGCGATCAGCAACGTGGCCGACAGCGGTGCGCTCCCCTGCCAGCCCAGGAAGGAGACGTCCACCTTCTGGGTGTTCTGCAGGATGAACACCGCCAGCAGGAGCATCACCACGACCAGCACCAGCACGGCGACCCAGAAACCACTGGTCCGCGAGCCGCGCAGCGGGTCCGGGCGTCCACGCCCGGCCTTCGGCTCTGCGGGCTCGCCCGCGGATCCTCCCGCAGGAGTATCGGTGTCCGGTGCGGGTTGCTCGGTCTTGTCGGGCTCGTCGGCGAAGGCGCTGAAGCTCTGGGGGGTCACACACGTGCACGTACCCCGTCTGGCATCCGGTACCCAGCGGTTCGAGCCGGCGGGCAACGGGTACCCGTGGACGACGAGAGGACTCCCCATGGCGAACGGCGCAGCTGTGTGGGCCCTCGTGCTCACCTGCGTGGTCGTGCTCTCGCTCATCGTGTGGTTCGTCTACAACGACCGTCGCTGAGCGATCCCGCTTCTGGAGCTGGAAATGGCGGAGGACCCGGCGATTGCCGAGTCCTCCGAATCGCTCCCCCGGTTGGACTCGAACCAACAACCCTCCGGTTAACAGCCGAATGCTCTGCCAATTGAGCTACAGGGGATCGCGCGCCCGCAAACACTAGCAAGGAGGGCGGGGTTCCCTAAATCGGGTTCAGGCGGGCTCGTCGCCCACCTCGGCCTGGGCCTGGGCCAGGGCCTGGGCGGCGACGGCAGAGACCTCGGGGTCGTGGGGGTCGAGGCCGGGGTCGTAGGCGTGCATCCACGCGACCGGGCCGCCGACGGGGCTGCGGCGGCCGATCACGGTGAGGCCGAGCCGGTCGCGGACGGGGACCCGGCGCTGGAGCACGATGCTGGCGGTGACGCGCTCGCGGACGAGCTGGAGCAGCAGGGCGGGGTCCTCCATCGCGAAGGTGTACGACGGTCGCACCTGGCCGTACTCCCCCACACCCGTCGATGTGGAGCCGCTCGGACTCCTGGTCCCAGCGGGCGTCCTCGACGGACTCCCATGGGAGCGTCTCGACGGAGGAGTCGAGCACCAGGACCAGTGACCGGCGCGTGCCGAGCAACCAGGTGCCGTCGCCGGCCTCCGAGGAGGCGAGCACCTTCTCGCCGCGCGGCAGCGACGCCCGATCGAGCACGTCCGCCGGGACGCTGCTCCGGGAGAACAGCTTCACTGGCTCTCCAGCGCCCGCTCGCGAAGGGCACGGGCGTGCGCCTCGAGCGCGATCAGCTCTCCGAACATCCGGTTGTACTCCGTGGCCTGCTCGACCGGGTTGGTGCGCTGCAGACGGGACTTGAGATCGGCGATCCGCCGCTTGGCCGAGAGCTCGCGCAGCCGGTCGGCGTGCATCTGCGCGTAGGCCGTGTCCGGCTCCCGGCGCAGGGGCTCCACGGTCAGCGCGCTGACCAGCGACTTGAGCCGCTCGTCGGTCTGCGCGTCGCGGAGGGTCGAGGCCCAGTGGGCGTCCGCAGCGGGAGCGCCCCCGGCCTCCTCGATCGAGGCCCACACGGCCCGGTAGGCACCGTGGGTGAAGTCGTCGGGGCTGACGTCCTTGGCGGTGCGCGCGACCACGGACGGGTGCTGCACCACCAGCTTGAGCGTCTCGCGCTCCAGGAACAGCCGCGGGTCACGCGGGTCGGGCAGCTCGGCCGCCTGGCGCTGACCGGGGGCGGCAGCCGGGGTGGGCGCGCTCCCCCGGGCCGCGGCGCGGCGGACCTCGCGCTGCACGTCGGTCGGCTCGATGCCGAGCATCCCCGCCAGCTCGCGGGCGAACGCGTCGACCTTGGACCGGTCGCGGATGCTCGTCACCAGCTTGGCCGCCTCGCGCATCGCGTCGACCCGGCCGTCGGCGCGGTCGAGGTCGTAGCGCTGGACCACGTTGGCGAGGACGAACCTGTACAGCGGGACCCGTCGCGCGACCAGCTCACGCACCTCGGCGTCGCCCGACTTCAGCCGCAGGTCGCACGGGTCCATCCCGCTGGGCTCGACCGCGACGTAGGTCTGCCCGGCGAAGATCTGGTCACCCTCGAAGGCCCGGATCGCTGCCTTCTGGCCAGCCTCGTCGCCGTCGAAGGTGAAGATCACCTCACCGCGGAACTCGTCGTGGTCGTGCAGCAGGCGTCGGATCACGCGAGCGTGGTCGTCGCCGAAGGAGGTGCCGCAGGTGGCGACGGCCGTCTTCACCCCGGCGAGGTGGCAGGCCATCACGTCGGTGTAGCCCTCGACGATGACGGCCTGGCTGGCGCGCGCGATCTCGCGGCGGGCCAGGTCGATGCCGTAGAGGACCTGGCTCTTGTGGTAGATCGGCGTCTCGGGGGTGTTGAGGTATTTCGCCTCGATGGTGTCGTCGTCGAAGATGCGTCGCGCGCCGAAGCCGATGGTGTCTCCGCTGCTGTCGCGGATCGGCCACATCAGCCGACCCCGGAAGCGGTCGTAGAGCCCACGACCCTGGCCGATCAGCCCCGAGGTCACCATCTCCTCGTCGGTGAAGCCCTTCTGGCGCAGGTGCTTGAGCAGGACCTCTCCCCCGCGGGGCGAGAAGCCGACCCCGAAGTGGGCCGCGGCGTCCGCGTCGAACCCGCGCGAGTCGAGGAACTGCCGGGCAGTCAGGGCTTCGGGAGTGGCCAGCTGCTCGGCGTACCACTCCGCGGTCACCCGGTGTGCCTCGATCAGCCGCGGCCGCTGGTGGCCGCCGGCGCGAGGACGCGGGGCGCCGCCCTCCTCGTAGCGCAGCTGGACGCCGACCTTCTCGGCCAGCCGCTCGACCGTCTCGGTGAACCCGAGGCCGTCCATCTCCATCACGAACTTGATGACGTCTCCGCCGGCGCCGCATCCGAAGCAGTAGTACATGCCGCGCGCCGGGGTGACGTTGAAGCTCGGCGACTTCTCGTCGTGGAAGGGGCACAACCCCTTCATCGAGCCGCCGCCGGCGTTGCGGAGTGTCACGTAGGAGGAGACGACGTCGTCGATGCGCGCCTTCTCGCGCACTTCCGCGATGTCGTCTTCCCGGATCCTGCCCGCCACGGTGCGGAGTCTACGGGTCGGGTACGACGAGCCAGGACCGTGCGCCCGCAGGTTTCAAAGACTGTGGATTGGCTACCCGACTCGTATGACTGAACATCCGGCGGGCCAGACCCCGGCCCCTCCCGCGAGCAGCCCCGACCCCACGCTCGGCGCCCTCGTCAACGACCTCACCACCCAGGTCCCCGAGCTGATCCGCTCCGAGATCCGGCTGGCCCAGGCAGAGCTCACCGAGAAGGGCAAGCGGGCCGGGATCGGCATCGGCATGTTCAGCGGCGCGGGGCTGCTCGCGTTCTTCGGCCTCGGCACCGTGATCGCCACCGCCGTGCTGGCCCTGTCCCTGGCGATGGACGGCTGGCTGGCCGCGCTCATCGTCGCCGTCGTCCTCTTCGCCGGGGCTGGCATCCTGGCCGTGGTCGGGAAGAACCAGGTCCAGGAGGCCACCCCGCCCGTGCCCGAGCGCGCCGTGGAAGGCGTCAAGGAAGACATCGCGACCGTGAAGGGACAGCGCGCATGAGCACTCCCGAGGAGATCCAGGCCGACATCGAGCGGCAGCGCGCGCACCTCGCACAGACCGTCGACGAGCTCGGCCACAAGCTCGACGTGAAGGCCCAGTCGAAGGAGAAGCTGGCCGACGTACGCGACCGGGCGACCACGGACGACGGCAAGCCCCGCCCCGAGGTCCTCGGAGCCGCAGCGGCCGTGGTGCTGGGTATCGGGCTGCTGATCTGGCTGAAGCGACGATCATGACCACGTCCCAGGCCAGGGAGGGCGAGGGACGAGGCCTGGACCGCACCGAGCCGACGACTCCGGACCCCGACGACCCCCGCAAGCCGGACGACCCGGGTGACCTCACCAAGCGGTCGTGGTTCTACGTCCTGCGCAAGACCATGCACGAGTTCACCGAGGACCAGTGCACCGACCTGGCCGCGGCGCTGACCTACTACGCCGTGCTCTCGATCTTCCCGGCGATGCTCGCGCTGATCTCGGTGCTGGGCGTGCTCGGCCAGGCACCCAAGGCCGTGCAGACGGTCGAGGACACGCTGGCTCCCCTGCTGTCCCCCGAGACGTTGAAGTTCGTCACGGACGCGCTCGACCAGGTGGCCCAGTCGCAAGGTGCCGGTGTGGCGCTGATCATCGGCGTCCTGGCGGCACTCTGGTCGGCCTCCGGGTACGTCGGGGCGTTCGGCCGGGCGATGAACAAGATCTACGAGATCGACGAGGGCCGGCCGTTCTGGAAGCTGCGCCCGCTGATGCTGGTCCTGACGCTGATCGCCGTCGTCCTGGCAGCGACCGCCCTGCTGATGCTGATCGTGTCGGGTCCGGTGGCCGAGTCCATCGGCAACGTGATCGGTCTCGGCGACACGGCGCTCACCGTCTGGTCGATCGCGAAGTGGCCGGTGTTGGCGCTGATCGTCGTCGCTGTCGTCGCGCTGCTCTACTACGCGACGCCCAACGTGCAGCAGCCGAAGTTCCGGTGGATCTCGGTCGGTGCCGGGGTCGCGATCCTCGTCTGGGTGCTGGCGTCGGTCGGGTTCGCCTTCTACGTCGGCAACTTCTCGAGCTACAACAAGACCTACGGATCGCTGGCGGGCGTCATCGTCACGCTGCTGTTCCTCTGGATCACCAACCTCGCGCTGCTGTTCGGAGCCGAGCTCGACGCCGAGCTCGAGCGCGGACGCCAGCTGCAGGCGGGCATCGCGGCCGAGGAGGAGCTCCAGCTCCCGGCGCGGGACACTCGCAACATCAAGAAGGCTCGCAAGAAGCGGGACAAGGACGTCGCGCTCGGGCGGAAGATCCGCCGAGAGGCCGAGGCCACGCACACCGACAACCCGGAGTCGAAGGACTCCCCGAAGGAGAAGACATGATCATCAAGAGGCTGCCCCTGCTCATCGCCGGCGGCATCGGCTACGTGCTCGGCGCGAAGGCCGGGCGCGAGCGCTACGACCAGCTGCGCACGCAGTTCGACAAGGTCAAGAACGACCCGCGCGTGCAGGAGAAGACCCAGCAGGCGGCCGACCTGGCCAAGGAGAAGGCGCCGGTCGTCAAGGACAAGCTCACCGACGCGGCGAGCACCGCCACCGACAAGGTGAAGTCCGCGACCAGCGGGGGCGACGAGTCGACCGACGAGCTCAACCCCGACCGGCTCAAGCTCACCGACGAGACCGGGCCGCAGGGCACCCTGCCCTGAGTCAGTAGTCGCCGGACATCACGTTCGCGAGCTCCTCACCGGCGGCGAACCGCTGGAGCTGCTCGCGGACGAGCCGGTGCGCGCGGGGGTTCATCGCCGTGCTGTTGCCGCCGACGTGCGGCACGAGCAGCAGGTTCGGCGCCTTCCAGAGCGGGTGGTCCTCCGGCAGCGGCTCGGGGTCGACGACGTCGAGAGCGGCGTGGATGCGTCGGCTCTCCAGCTCGGCGAGCAACGCGTCGGTGTCGACCACCGGACCGCGTGAGACGTTGACCAGCAGCGCGTCGTCCTTCATCCGCGCCAGCATCGGCGCGTCGAAGAGGCCGATCGTCTCGTCGGTCCCGGGCACGATGAGGACGACGACGTCGGCCTCGGGCAGCAGGTCCGGCAGCTCCTCGATGGCGTGTACGCCGTCCCGGGCACTGCGCGCGACCCGGGTGACCTCGGCCTCGAACGGCGTCACCCTCGCCTCGATGGCCTCGCCGATCTGGCCGTACCCGACGATCAGCACCCGCTTGTCGGCCAGCGACTGCCGACGCTCCGGCGCCCACTGCGCCCGCTCCTGGGCGCGCACGAACTCCGGGATCCCGCGGAGGCTGGCCACGACCAGCCCGACCGCCAGCTCGGCCGTCGAGGTGTCGTGGATGCCACGCCCGTTGCACAGCAGCACCCCCTCGGGCACGTAGCCGCGGATGTGCTCCACCCCGGCGGTCAGCGTCTGCACGACCTGCAGGTTCGGCAGCGTCGCGAGCGCCTCGCCGTCCTCCGGTCGGAACCGGTAGGCCAGCACGTAGAACGCGACCTCGTCGGCGCTCGCGGGGAGGTGGTCCGGGTCGATCTGCTCGTAGCGGAGGTTGTCCGGGAGGTCGCCACCGAGGACCTCGGGTTCGAAGGGCAGCCAGACCAGCGGTGCGTGTGACATGTCCCCAGCCTCTCGCGTCAGCCGTGCCCGCGTGCAGTCAGGTCCGCGTGGCGCACGACGGCGGACGCGTCGGTCAGGCTGGCGATCTGGTCGACCACCACGCGGGTGCGGCCGGTGTCGTCGTCGGCCAGCTCGAAGTCGGCGCGGAAGGCCGGGTCGAGCCCCTCGCTCCCACGCTTCCAGAGCTCCTCGAACAGCTCGTGCAGCAACGACCGCTGGCGGTCCATCAGGTCGAGCCGGTCCTGCGCGCGCATCACGTAGTGCGCCGCGATCCCCTTGAGGACCGCGATCTCCTGCTGCGTCTCCACGGGCACGACGACGTCACCGCGGTGGCGGACGAGCGGCCCGGGGCCGTGCGCGGCCTGGGTGGCTCGATGGACGCTGCCGCAGAAGATCCCGATCAGGTCGCTGGTGAGGTTCTTGAGCGCGGCGAGGGCGGCCCTGCTCCCGTCGTACGACGCACCGGGCCACGAGCCGACCGCGCGCAGCCGGCCGAACGCCTCGTCGAGGAGCTCGTCGGACGCGTCGGGGAGGTACCAGTCACGGACGGTGCCCCACGTGTCCGCGCGCGCCTCCCGCCGGTCGAGCATCGCGAGGTCGATGCGGCCGCCGACCACGCCGTCCTCGAGGTCGTGCACCGAGTAGGCGACGTCGTCGGCGAAGTCCATCACCTGCGCCTCGACACAGCGACGCGGCCCGGCGACGCCTTCGCGCAGCCAGGCGAAGACCGCGAGGTCGTCCTCGTAGACGCCGAACTTCGAGGAGTCGGGCCCGCGGACCCAGGGGTACTTCGTGCAGGCGTCGAGCGTCGCCCGGGTCAGGTTGAGCCCGACCGACCGACCGTCGCGGTCGGCGGTCTTGGCCTCCAGCCGGGTCAGGATGCGCAGCGTCTGCGCGTTGCCCTCGAAGCCGCCGCACTCGGCGGCGATCTCGTCGAGCGCCACCTCGCCGTTGTGGCCGAAGGGCGGGTGCCCCATGTCGTGGGCCAGCGCCGCGGTCTCGGCGAGGTCGGGGTGGCAGCCGAGCGGGTGGGCCAGGTCGCGGGCGACCTGCGCGACCTCGAGGCTGTGGGTCAACCGGTTGCGCACGAAGTCGTCGGCCTGCGGCCCGAGCACCTGGGTCTTGGCGGCGAGCCGGCGCAACGACGCGGAGTGGACGACTCGTGCCCGGTCACGCTCGAAGGCGGTGCGCACCGGCGCCTCCACCCGTTTGGCCGGCTCCTCGACGAGACGCTCGCGCGCGGTGTCGTCGTAGAGGTCCTCCCAGCTCACGTCCGTCAGGCTAGTCGCCCGCGCCGACCTCAGAGCCAGCCGTTGCCGTCGGCGATGGTGACCGCCTCCGTGCGGTTGGTCGCACCGGTCTTCCCGATCGCGGCGGAGAGGTGGTTGCGCACCGTGCCCTCGGAGAGGAACAGCGCCTGCGCGATGGTGGCGACCGCCGCTCCCCCGCGCGCGGCCCTCAGCACGTCGGTCTCGCGGGCGGTCAGCGGCGACTCACCGGCGTACGAGGCTCTCGGTCGCGAGATCGGGGTCGACGACGCGCAGGCCGGCGTGCACGCGTCGTACGGCGTCGGCGAGCTGGGCCGCGGGCGTGTCCTTGACCACGAACCCCGAGGCACCGGCCTGCATCGCGCGGCGCAGGAAGCCGGGCCGGCCGAAGGTGGTCACGATCAGCACGCGTACGTCGGGCAGCGCCTTGCGCAGCGCCGCGGTGGCCTCGATCCCGTCGAGCCCGGGCATCTCCACGTCGAGCAGCGCCACGTCGGGGCGGTGCTCGCGGGCGGCGGCCAGCACCTGGTCTCCCGACGAGACCTCCGCGACGACCTCGAGGTCGCGCTCGAGACCGAGCAGGGCCGAGAGGGCGCCCCGGACGAGCGCCTGGTCGTCGGCGAGCAGCAGCCGGATCGGCTCGCTCACGGCAGCACGACCGAGAGCGAGAACCCGGGGTCGAGCACCCGCGTGACGACCGTCCCGCCCGCAGCGCCCGCACGCTCGCGCAGCCCGGTCAGTCCGTGGCCGGCCGCAGCCCCGCTGCGGACCCCCTCCGTCGTCGACGATCTCGACGCGGTCCGGGTACAGCTCGACCCGGCAGTGGCTGGCCCCGCTGTGCCGGACGACGTTGGTGACCCCCTCCCGGATCGCCCAGGCGAACAGCTCGCGGCGGCCCGAGGGCACGTCGTCGACCGAGTTCGGCAGCACGGCCTCGATCCGGGCCGCGTCGAGGGCGGTCCGGGCGCGGGCCAGCTCGCCGGGAAGGCTGAGCTCGCGGTAGCCCTCGACGGCGCGGCGTACGTCGGCCAGGGCGTCGCGCGACAGGCGTTCGAGGTCCGCGATCTCGGCCCGGGCCCGCTCGGGGTCGACGTCGAGGAGCTTGTTGGCCAGCTCGGCCTTGACCGTGATGACCGTCAGCGAGTGGCCGAGGATGTCGTGCAGGTCGCGGGCGAACCGCGTCCGCTCGTTCTCGACGGCCAGCTCCTCGTTCTCGGCCTGCGCCGAGACCAGCGCGAGGTTGCGCAGCATCATCTGCTGGATGCCGTACATCGCCACCGCGGCAGCGCAGGCGGCGAAGGCGACCCCGACACCGCTCGTCCAGCCGGGCACCGTTTCGCCGAGCACGACGAGGAGCGCGGCGTCCGCCACGACGAGGACGAGCGCGACCCGAGCCGGGAACAGCACCACGGCCAGGACCGCGATGTAGACCGCGGCGGCGGTGCCCTCCTGGCCGAGGCACAGGACCATCACCACGCCGAGGGAGACGAGGCCCAGGAACCACGCCCAGCGAGGCCGACGCCGGTGGCCGCGCCATCAGCTGCTGGCGCTCCCGCCGCAGCCGCAGCCAGGACAGCAGGTAGACCGCCCCGAAGGCGACCGTCGCGAGCATCCCGAGGACGCCCTCGACGGTGTCGCGCTGGGCCCATCCGTCGCGCAGCGGCTCGATCGAGGAAGAACAGCCAGATCGCGGCGAACAGCGGCCCGCGTCGGGTGAGCTGGGTGTTCAGCTCGCCCGGCACGGGCCGCGTCTGTGCCATGACGGTCACGGTAGTGGCACTCACACGCGGGCGGTGTCCTTGCTCATCCGCCACGCAGCACCGGCCACGAAGATCGCCAACCAGCCGATCGCGTTGACGACGGCGTACCACGGGAGCTCGTGGGTGAGCGGTGCGCGGGCGACCTCGGCCACGCCGTACATCGGCGTCCAGTAGGCGATCTGGCGCACGACCTCGCTGTACTGGCTCAGCGGGATGAACAGGCCGCCGAGGAAGGCGAGCAGGGCCAGGCCGGGGCCGAGGAACTGCATCACGTTCTCCCCCGGGAGCAGGTAGCCGGCGAACACGCCGAGCGCCGCGAAGGTCATCACGCAGACCAGCGTGAGCAGTGCGCACCAGATCCAGGTGTCGGTCGGCATCTGCGGGTCGCCCTTGAGGATGCCGACCACGTTGACGCTGGCGATCGCGACGGCGCCCAGGACGAGGGCGACGAAGGCCTTCACCAGGATGTAGACGGTCGGGTGGAGCGGGGTGAGGCGCAGCTGTCGCGACCAGCCGAGTGCCCGCTCGACGGCGACGCCGGCTCCGGTGGCGGCGGCGATCAGCGCTCCGCCGTACAGGGCCATCGAGACCATGACGTACGCCGAGACGTTGCCCTCGCCGACCTTCTCGGCCCCTTGGCCGCCCGAGCCGAAGACGAGGAACATCACGGCCGGGAAGATCAGCGCGAAGATGATCGTGCGCCGGTTGCGCAGCATCCGTCGTGTCTCGATGCGCAGCAGGGTGGCGTTGAAGCCGCCCAGCGGCGGCACGCGGCGGGTGGTGGGGTCGATCCCCTGGATGGTGCTCATCGGAGGGCTCCTTCGAGCTCGCGGGTGGTCGGGTGCTGGGTGCGACCGGTCAGGCTGAGGAACGCGTCCTCGAGCCCGTGCGCGGTGATCTCGAGGTCGCGTGCGCGGGTCTCGGTGAGCAGGTAGCGCGCGACGACGTCGCTGTCCTTGGCGTGCACGTAGACCTGGTCTCCGCGGATCTCCACGCTGTCGACGCCGCCGAGGCGGTGCAGCGCACCAGCGTCCGCGTCGCGCAACGTCGCGCGCACGGTCCGGCCGCTGGCGAGCGACTTGATCTCGCTGCCGGTGCCGTCGGCGACGACCAGGCCGTTGCTCATGAGCACGATGCGGTCGGCGTACTGGTCGGCCTCCTCGAGGTAGTGCGTCGCGAAGAGCACCGAGCGTCCCTGCGCGGCGTCCCCGCGGATGGCGGACCAGAACGAGCGGCGTCCCTCGACGTCCATGCCGGTCGTCGGCTCGTCGAGCAGGAGCAGCGCCGGGTCGGACAGCAGCGCCATCGCGAACCGCAGCCGCTGCTGCTCACCGCCGGAGCACTTGGCCACCCAGCGGTCGGCGATGCCGGTGATGCCGGCGCTCTCCAGCACCTCGTCGACCGGCTTGGTGTCGACGAACAGGCTGGCGGTGTACTCGACGGTCTCGCGGACCGTCAGGTCCTTGAGCAGGCCGCCCGTCTGCATCACGGCGGCGACCAGCCCGCGGGCCACCGCCTGCCGCGGCTGCATCCCGAGGACCTCGACGTCGCCGGTGGTGGGTCGGGAGAGCCCGAGGACCATGTCGATCGTCGTCGTCTTCCCCGCGCCGTTCGGGCCGAGGAACGCGACCATCTCGCCGGGCTGGATCTCCAGGTCGATCCCCCGCACGGCCTGGACGGATCCGAAGTCCTTGGTGACCCCGGCCAGCCGTACGGCGGGTGTGTGCTGTGTCGTCATGCGACCAGCATCGAAGAGAACGCACCTCTCTCCCCGGATCGCCCGTCACGACCCGACCGTGACATCTGTCAGGGCGGGGCTAGAAGCCGAGCTTGCGGAGCTGGCGGGGGTCGCGCTGCCAGTCCTTGGCGATCTTGACGTGCAGGTCGAGGTAGACCGGGGTGCCGAGGAGGGCCTGGATCTGCTGGCGGGCGTCGGTGCCGACCTCGCGGAGGCGGGCGCCCTTGTGGCCGATCACGATGCCCTTCTGCGAGGAGCGCTCGACGTACAGGTTGGCCTGCACCATCAGCAGGGGCTTGTCGTCGGGGCGGCCCTCCTTGAGGCCCATCTCCTCCACGACCACGGCGATGGAGTGCGGCAGCTCGTCGCGGACGCCCTCGAGCGCGGCCTCGCGGATCAGCTCGGCGACGAGGGTCTCCTCCGGGGCGTCGGTGAGCTCGCCGTCGGGGTAGAGCGCCGGCCCCTCGGGGAGCCTGGCGACCAGCAGGTCCGCGAGCAGCCCGACCTGGTCGCCGTTCTTCGCCGACACCGGCACGATCTCGGCCCACTCCGTGCCGGTCTCCTCACCCAGCGCCTGGATCGAGAGCAGGTGCTCGGCGAGCTGCTGCGGGCCGACGAGGTCGGTCTTGGTCGCCACCGCCACCTTGGTCGTACGACGGACCTTGGCCAGCTCGTTGACCAGGAACCGGTCACCGGGACCCGGCTTCTCGTTCGCCGGGAAGCACACCGCCACCACGTCGACCTCGGCCCACGTCGAGGTGACGAGGTCGTTGAGCCGCTCCCCCAGCAACGTGCGCGGCCGGTGCAGACCCGGTGTGTCGACCAGGATCAGCTGCGCGTCAGGGCGGTGCACGATCCCCCGCACGACGGTCCGGGTGGTCTGCGGCTTGGACGAGGTGATCACGATCTTCGTGCCGACCAGCGCGTTGGTCAGCGTCGACTTGCCGGCGTTGGGCCGTCCGACGAACGAGACGAAGCCGGAGCGGTGCTCTGGGGAGCTCATCCGTGGCGCGCCTCGTCGTAGTCGGCCCAGATCTGCTCGTCGGACTTGCCGGCCGCCTTGCCCGCGGCGTAGATCGGCCCGGGGTCGACCCGGCGGGCCTGCCGGCCGCGGCCGCCGCTCCAGTAGCCCATCACGTCGTAGTGCCGGGTGTCCCGGCCGAGGTCGTGCCGGAGGTGGCGCCGGATGTCGCGCATCTGCGCGGACTCGCCACCCATCCAGAAGTACCCCGGCCCCGACGGCCACTCCAGACCGCGGACGATGGCGGCCAGCTCGCTGGTCCCCGACTCCGCGTGGTGCCAGGTGACCGGGCTGGCGAAGTAGCCCGCCAGCGGCTCGTCCGGGATCTCGGCGTGCACCGTCACCGGCAGCGAGGTCACCGTCTCGGTGATCCGCGCCATCGCCGGCAGCGCGGTCAGGTCGCCGGCGAGCAGCACCCACTCGGCGTCCGGGGGCAGCGTGAACGAGCCCTTCGGTGCGGAGATCCCGACCCGCTGGCCCACGCAGTCGGTCTGCGCCCACTCCGTGACGAGTCCGTGCTCGTGCACCACGACGTCCAGGGTGAGCAGGTCGTCCGTCGAGCGCGCGCACGGTGTAGTAGCGGGTCTGGAACTGCCCGGGCACCGTGAGCGCCAGCCACTCGTCGGGCACCCCGGTGCCGGCGAGCTCCGACGAGACCTCGAGGACGAGCCGCAGCAGGTGCTCGCTGAGCACGGTGCGCTCGCGCACGACGGCGTCGAGGGGGGTCCGGGAGGTCACCGAGCAAGGCTAGCCGGGTCCGGGTGCCGGCCTCAGAAGCGGCGGTGGACGACGAGCCTGCCCTGCTTCGTGGCGCCCAGCGTCGCGACGTACAACCTCCGCTGCGGGCAGCCCGCCGCGGTCGACTCGCAGCCGGGAGCCGCGTTGCGCAGCCGACCTGTCCCTTGCGCCACGCGTGGTAGGCGAGCCGCAGCCGGCCGGCCCGGTCGACGAACGGCTGGGCACCGCCCTGGCCGACGAGGTACGGCCCCGGCAGCAGCAACCGGCCCGCGCGGGTGCACGGCCCGACGGACGGTGCGGCAGGTCGCGTAGCCGGTGGCGTACGCCGCGGTGCGGTAGTCGTTGGCCGAGTAGAACAGGTAGAGCCGGTTGCGGAACCGGATCATCGCCGGGTTCTCGACGGTGTTCCCCTCCCACGTCAGCCGCGGCGACAGCAGCGGCCGGCTCCGGCTGTTCGGCCACCACGCCGGTGCCGTTGGGCAGCATCCGGCGCGCCATCAGCCAGTCGGGCCGCCCGCCCCACTTGTAGTGCATCCACAGCGAGCCGTTGCTCGCCCGGAAGAAGGACGGGTCGATCGCGGCCCTGGTGCCGCAGACCAGCGGCGCGGCCGAGCGGTCGACGTACGGGCCGCGGGCGTTCGAGCGCCGTGGCGACGCTGACGCAGCGTCTCCCGTCGCTCGCGTTCGGCACGGCGTACGCCGCCAGGAACCGACTCGGACCGAGCCGGTACAGCGACGGTGCCCAGCTCGGCCAGAACACCTTGCCCCGAGCGGTGCTCCGCGTCCGTGCCCAGGACGCCCCGGTGGGCATCGCGTCCTCGGGCCGGTCTCCCGTGCCCGCCGCCCGGGACGGCACCCACGGTCTTGCAGGTCGCGCGAGGTCATCAGCGGCAGGCTCAGCGCCGCGACCGTCGTCGAGGCGGCGTAGAAGGTGGACCCGAGCCGCAGCACGGTCGGGTCCGGGAAGTTGCCGGTGTACGGCGTCCCGCCGCGGAACGGCTCGTTGGCGATCGTCCTGCGCGCGGTCCGACTGGTCCGAGCGCTCGCTCCTGACCGACGCCGTCGCCGAGCCGGCCAGCGCCCCCGAGACCAGCAGCACACCCGCGATCGCGAGGACCAGCGAACGCCTACCCACGGGCGGCCACCGCCAGGGTCCCGTCGGGTCGCACGCTCAGGGTGGCGACGTGCAGCTTGCGCTGCGGGCAGCCCTTGGGCCGTCGGCGGCACGAGGTGTTCGTCGGGTAGCCGGTGTTGCCGATGTCCCAGGCGGCGTACGCCAGCCGCAGCCGTCCGAGGCGGTCGAGGAACGGCATCGCGCCGCCGGGTCCCGCGACCCGGCCGCCCGTCGCCAGCAGCGGCCGGTCGGAGGCCCGCGTGCAGGGGCCGTACGGCGAGGCGCAGATCGCGTAGCCGGTCGCGTAGGACTTGTTCGTGTAGTCGCCCCCGGAGTAGAAGAGGTAGAACCGCCCGCGGTAGCGGATCATCGCGGGGTTCTCGATCAGCGGCCGCTCCCACGCGTCCTTCGTGGTGAGCAGCGGCTTCGAGGAGTCGATGACTCGGCGCCCGTCGCCCGAGAGCCGGTTGATGAACAGCTGGCTCGGCAGCCGGCGCGTCTGCTCGATCTTCCAGAGCACGAAGCGAGCGCCCTTCGGACCGGTGTAGAACGCCGGGTCGATCGCCCCCCGCGTGGCCGGGCACAGGAGCGGGCGGGTCCGCCGGTCCGACGAAGCCCCCGAACGGCGAGAGCGAGGACGACAGCGAGATGCACCGCTGCGACGGACGGCCGCGCCGCGGCACGGCGTACGCGTGCAGGTAGCGCTTGCCGAACCTCGCCACCGTCGGTGCCCAGGTGGCCCCGAACGTGCGTTGCGCCGACCCGCCGCGAGGCCGCCCACGAGCCCACGTGGTTCAGCCCCTCGCCGCGCGCCTTCCAGTGGATCAGGTCGCGCGAGCTCATCACCGGGCAGGTTCAGCGACGAGATCGTCGTGGAGTAGGCGTAGAAGACGTTCCCGACGCGCAGCACGGTCGGGTCCGGGAAGTCGCCGCGGTAGGGCTGGCCGGCGACGAAGCGGTCACTGCCGATCGGCGCCGGCCGCGCGTCGCGGGCCGACGCGACCTGGCCCGGGAGCAGCGAGAGCACCACCGCGCCCACGGCCGCCACCAGCGCAGCGGCGCGCGCACGACGCACAGCGGACATGGCGGGCTCCCGGGAGGCTCGTTGGTGGGGGCACTATCCCCCGCCCGGGCGCCCCGCGTACGCCGAAACGCCGAATCGGCGCTCGCCGCGGGCGATCCCTAGAACGTGTGCCGCAACGGGTAGCCGCTCACACCCTCCTCGTCGGTGCGCGTGGCCAGCACCTGGTGGAGCTGGATCTCGTTGCGCTCGAAGCCCATCCGCGAGCCGGCCATGTAGAGCCCCCACACCCGGGCGGTGCCCTCGCCGACCTCGGCGACGCAGGCGTCCCAGTTCTCCTCGAGGTTGTGGCACCAGCCGGCGAGGGTCTTCGCGTAGTGGATGCGGAGGTTCTCCTCGTGCTGGACCTCGAGCCCGGCGTTCTGGGCCTCGGTGATGATCTTGCCCGAGCCGGTGAGCTCACCGTCGGGGAAGACGTAGCGGTCGATGAAGGCACCGGTCTGCGTCGGCTTGTTGTCCGGTCGGGTGATGCAGTGGTTGAGCAGCCGCCCGCCCGGGACCAGCTTGTTCTTCAGGTAGTCGAAGTAGAACGGGTAGTTGTCGACACCGATGTGCTCGGTCAGCCCGATCGAGCTGACCGCGTCGAACCCGGTCTCCTGGACGTCGCGGTAGTCGAGGTGGCGGACCTCCGCGAGGTGGTCGAGCCCCTCTTCCTTGATCTTGGCCTGGGCCCACTCGGCCTGCTCCCGGGACAGGGTCACGCCGAGCCCGCGGACGCCGAACTCCCGGGCCGCGTGGCGGACCATCCCGCCCCAGCCGCACCCGACGTCGAGCAGCCGCTGGCCCTGCTCGAGACCGAGCTTGCGCGCGACCAGGTCGTACTTGGTGTGCTGGGCCTCCTCGAGGGTGGCGTCCTCGGTCGGGAAGACCGCGCAGGTGTAGGTCATCGAGGGGCCGAGGACCATCTCGTAGAACCGGTTGGAGACGTCGTAGTGGTGCTGGATCACCTTGCCGTCGCGCTCCGGGCTGTGCCGGAGGCCCTCGACCATCCGGCGCCAGCGCGGCAGGTGCTCCTGCGGCGGCGGAGGCGGCGGGACCATGTGGCTCAGCCCGATCGAGCGGAGCAGCTGCACGACCTGGGCCGGCGACGGGCCGGCGGAAGCGCATCGCGCGCAGCAGCAGCACCATGCCCTCGTAGGGGTCACCGGGATGGATGCCGTGGATGTCGAGGTCGCCCGACACGTAGGCGCGGCCGATGCCGAGGTCGCCGGGCGCGGTGACCAGGTAGGCCAGCCCGCGCTCGTTCTTCAGCTCCAGGGCGATCGGGGCGTCGGCCGGTCCGTAGCTGCTGCCGTCATAGGCCTCGAACCGGATCGGGACCGGTCTGGCGAGGAGCGACTCGAACACCTCGGCCAGGGTCAGACGAGCCCCGCCCCGCGTCTGGGTCATGTCCTTCATCTGGGTCATCGTTGTCGCACCGCCTTGTCGTAGAGGCTCGTGAGCCGGTCATCTGGGTCGTACCGCTGCTTGACCGCAGCGAGATGCGGGCCGTCGTAGAGACGGTCGAAGGTGTCCCGGGCGTAGAACGACTCGGAGTAGAGCGACTTGTGGCCGTCGAGCTCGGCGACCTTGGCCTCGATGGCCCGGTTGCGCGGGCTCGTCGGGGCGTCGTCGCCGACGTGCACCGCGCCCCAGAAGCCGACGTTGACGTAGGTGCGGCCCGGCTCCAGCGGGTACGACGGCCAGGAGGTCTCCCCGCGCAGCCGCAACGGGCACAGCCACACCGGTCGCATCCCGACCGCGTCGTCGAACCAGTCGAGGAACTCGCCGAGCCGCTCGACCGGCACCTCGATGTCCTGGACGACCCGCTCGCGCAGCGGACGCCCGGCGCGGCGGTCGAGACGGTCCATGATCCCGAAGCGGCGCTCGAGGCCGACCATCCGGTGGTAGGTGTCGGAGCGACGCAGCCGTCGCGGCCAGAGCCGGCGCACCAGCGGGTGCTGGGCGCCGAACGCACGCGAGCACCAGAACCAGTCGGTGTCCCAGCGCCAGAGGTAGTCGTAGGTGGTCAGCAGGTCGATCTCGCGCTGCTGGATCGAGCGCCAGTAGATCTGCTGACCGGCGTAGTCGCTGCCCGGCCCGGCGGCATCGGTCCAGCGGCCGAGCGTCAGGTAGTGCTCCCCCGGCTCGAAGGTGGTGCCGTCGAGGGCGTCGACGCGCTCGCCGTGCCACTCGCCGGTCGCGCTGATCGAGGCGATCGCGTCCTGGAGCGCTCGCGGTGTCGCTGAACCGCACGTGGCGGACGGCGACGTGGGAGGCGACCGGCTCGAGCTCGATGCGCAGCCGGGTGGCGTAGCCGAGCGAGCCGTAGGAGTTGGGGAAGGTGGCGAACAGGTCGGCGTGCTCGTTGTCCCGCGTGCAGGTGACGACCTCGCCCGCGCCGGTGAAGACGTCCATCTCCAGGACCGACTCGTGCGGCAGCCCGTTGCGGAACGAGGTCGACTCGATGCCGAGGCCGGTGACCGCGCCGCCGAGGGTGATCGTGCGCAGCTGCGGCACGACCAGCGGGATCAGCCCGTGCGGCAGGGTCGCGTCGACGAGGTCCTCGTAGGTGCACATCCCCTGCACGTCGGCGGTGCGCGCCTCGGCGTCGACGCTGATCACGCCGTCGAGGCCGGAGACGTCGAGACCGGCCGTGGCGATCGCGTCGCGGGGCCGGAACAGGTTGGAGGTGCGCTTGGCCAGCCGGACCGGGGAGCCGGGCGCGAGAGCGGCGTACGACGCCTGCAGGCGCCGCACCGCTTCCTGGTGCTGCGTCGTGCCGGTCACGCTGACGGTCAAGCCGCTACCCCCTGTGATGGACTCCGCGACTGGTTGCCTCGGACAACCTTAGCCCTCTGTCACCCCGATCCTGCCACTGACGGCGGACAGGAAGGCACTACGACGTGGCGGTGTCCTGTACCGCTCCCGACGGGATTGCCGCGGTGGACGGCGACTCCCTCCCCGGCGAAGTCACGCAAAGCGGCCAGGTCGGACGCAGCCAGCTCGCCCTCGGTCAGCACGACCACCGCCTCGGCGCCCTTCGACCCGCTGGCCACCGCCATCGCGATCACCACTCCCACGGCCGAGACCTGCAGCGACGGCAGGTCGACGGTCGCGCCGGCGTAGGTCCGGCCGTCGAGGTCGCGCAGCGCGGCGCCCTCCGCGGCGCCGGTGCGGGCGCGGGTGGCCCTCGCGAGCACGACGAGCTTGTTGTCCTCGGGTGGCAGTGTCGTCACGTCCGCGAGACCCTAGTGCTGGACCTTGCGCTCGCGGCCGGTGCGCTCGCTGTCGTCGACCACGCGTGGGCCACGTCCTCCGGCCTGGACGACGGGACTGATCAGCACGGTGCCGATGCGGTTGCGCCGACCCTTGGTCTCCTCGGCCGTGAACTGCCAGCCGTCCACCTCCACGGCCGAGCCGGGGATCGGCACCTTGCCGAGGTGCTTGGCCATCAGGCCGCCGACCGAGTCGATGTCGTCGTCCTCGAAGGCGACCCCGAGGATCTCGTCGAGGTCGTCGACCGGGAACCGCGCGGAGACTCGTCTCGAGCCGTCGGCCAGCTCCTCGACCGCGGCCTCCTCGGCGTCGAACTCGTCGGTGATCTCACCGACGATCTCCTCGAGGATGTCCTCGATGGTGACGATGCCGGCCGTGCCGCCGTACTCGTCCACGACGACGGCGATGTGCCGGCGCTGCTTCTGCATCTCGCGCAGCAGGTCGTCGACCGGCTTGGAGTCGGGCACGTGGAAGACCGGTCGCATCACCGAGTCGACGTGCTCGGTGGTCTCGGCGGCCTGTCGGTCGAAGACGCGCTTGCTGACGTCCTTGAGGTAGGCGAACCCGACGATCTCGTCGAGGTCCTCCCCCGCCACCGGGATCCGCGAGAAGCCGCTGCGCAGGAACAGCGACATCGCCTGGCGCAGCGTCTTGGTGCGCTCGATGTAGACGACGTCGGTGCGCGGCACCATCACCTCGCGCACGGAGGTGTCGCCGAGCTCGAAGACCGAGTGGATCATCTTGCTCTCGTCGGACTCGATCAGGCTGGACGCCTCGGCGAGGTCGACCATCTCGCGGAGCTCGGCCTCCGAGGAGAACGGTCCCTCGGAGAACCCCTTGCCGGGGGTGATCGCGTTGCCGATCAGGATCAGCAGGCGGGCGAGCGGACCGAGGACGCGGCCCAGGGCGAGCACGGCGCCCGCCGACGCCAGCGAGATCGACCTCGGCGCGCTGACGTCCGATCGTGCGCGGGCCGACGCCGACCACGACGAAGAGCACCACGAACATCAGCCCGACGGCGGCGAGCACGGAGCTCCACTCGTCGGGGCCGAGCAGGTCCAGCACCATCGCCGTGGCCAGCACCACCGCCGAGGTCTCGACGAGCAGTCGCACCACCAGCAGGGCGTTGAGGTTGTGCGCGGCGTCGTCGAGGAGACGCAGCAGCCGCACGGCTCCCGAGCGTTGCTCGTGGGCGAGCTCGAGCGCGCGGGCGCGCGAGAACGACGACAGCGCTGCCTCGACCGTGGTCAGACGCGGCGGCGAGCACCACGAGGACGACGACCAGCAGGACGAGGCCCGGACTGTGTCCGCTCATCTCTGGCTCACGCCCGCTCGGAGGAGACCCGGCCGGCCTCGTGCGCCAGCCACTCCCCGAGCAGCTGGTGCCTGGAGCGCGAACATCTCGCGATGCTCGTCGGGCTCGGCGTGGTCGTAGCCGAGCAGGTGCAGGATGCCGTGGACCGTCAGCAGGTCGAGCTCGTCGGCCGTCGTGTGGCCGGCCGTCTCGGCCTGGCTCGCGGCCACCGACGGGCACAGCACCAGGTCGCCGAGCACGCCCTCCTCGGGCTCCTCGTTGACCAGGCCGGGCCGCAGCTCGTCCATCGGGAAGGCGAGCACGTCGGTCGGGCCCTCCTTCTCCATCCAGCGGGCGTTGAGCTCGGCGATGGTGTCCTCGTCGACCAGGGTCACGCACAGCTCGGCGAGCGGGTGGACGCGCATCCGGTCGATCACGAAGCGGGCCAGCCGCTGGGTCCGGAGCTCGTCGATCTCCACGCCGGACTCGTTCTGCACCTCGATGGTCATCGGTCGGTCGCTCGCGCCCCTCGCGTTGGTCGCCCTGGTGGCGGGAGTCGAAGGTCTCGTAGGCCTCCACGATCTTGCCGACCAGCCGGTGGCGGACGACGTCGTGGGCGGTGAGCCGGTTGAAGCTGAGGTCCTCGAGCCCGTCGAGGATCTCCTCGACGACGCGCAGGCCGCTGCGTACGCCGCCGGGGAGGTCGACCTGGGTGACGTCGCCGGTGACGACGATCTTGGAGCCGAAGCCGAGGCGGGTGAGGAACATCTTCATCTGCTCGGGCGAGGTGTTCTGCGCCTCGTCGAGGATGATGAACGCGTCGTTGAGCGAGCGGCCGCGCATGTAGGCCAGCGGTGCGACCTCGATCGTCCCGGCCGCGAGCAGCTTGGGGATCGTCTCGGGGTCGAGCATGTCGTGCAGGGCGTCGTACAGCGGGCGCAGGTAGGGGTCGATCTTCTCGCTGAGCGTGCCGGGCAGGAACCCGAGCCGCTCGCCGGCCTCGACCGCGGGGCGGGTCAGGATGATCCGGTTGACCTTCTTGGCCTGCAGCGCCTGCACGGCCTTGGCCATGGCGAGGTAGGTCTTGCCGGTGCCGGCGGGGCCGATGCCGAAGACGATGGTGTGCTTGTCGATGGCGTCGACGTAGCGCTTCTGGTTCAGCGTCTTGGGCCGGATCGTGCGGCCGCGGTTGGACAGGATGTTGAGGCTGAGCACGTCGGCCGGGCGCTCGGTCGTCTCGGCGCGCAGCATGGTGATCACGCGCTCGACGGTCTCGGGGGTGACGCCCTGGCCGGTGCGCATGATCGTCACCAGCTCGTCGAGCATCCGCTCGGCGAGGGCCACCTCGGCCGGCTGCGCCGCGCAGCGTGAACTGGTTGCCCCGCACGTGGAGGTCGGCGTCGAAGGCCTCCTCCATCAGCGCGAGGTGCTCGTCGCCCGGGCCGAGCAGGGCGACCATGTTGATGCTGTTGGGCACGACGACCGTGTGCAGGGTCCCGCCCTGAGGGAGCGTGCCCGTCTTGCTGGACTCAGTCATGGATGCCCCGGTGGGGGGCGGCCCTTCTCTGTCGGTGTGTGCTGACCGTCCAATGCTACGGGAGAGGCGGGTGGGACCGCCTGTCCGTTTCGCCTGGTCCGTTGCTCAGGGCCGGGTCACCAGCAGGATCGCGAGGCACATCTCGTCGGTGGTGCCCTCGCCCCAGACGACGTACTTGTCGGGCTGGCCCTCGAACGACGGCAGCCGGTCGCGCAGCTCCTGGCTGTGCTCGACAGGTGACCTTGACCGTGTCGCCGCGGTCGAGCCTGGCCGGTTTGATCGGGCTGCTGCCCTGGTTGTCGAAGTCCCACACCGGGATGTCCAGCAGGGTGCGCGCGTCGGGCTTCCCGGCGTTGATCTCGACCTTGATCGACTTGCCGAGCAGGTGCATGTGGCCGGCGACCCCGCGGACGGTCTCGGGCTGGTTGACCGGTCGGGTGCACGACTGGACCGGCCCCGGCGGGTCCGTGCCGCACAGGAGGTGCAGCAGGTCGGCCGTCGAACCGGGACCCTCGCCGAAGCGCTTCTTGACGTCGGCGAGCGCCGCGGCCCGGTCGCAGAGCGGGCCGTCGGCGTGCTCGGGTCGGCACGGCAGCTCGACCGGCGCCGGGAACAGCTGGGTCTGCAGCGCCTGGATCCTGTCGCTCGCCGGGGTCACCCGCAGCTCGGCCGCGCTCCGGTCGGGCTTCTTCCCGGCCAGCAGGTTGTAGTGCACCTGCATGATCACCCGCGAGCCGGTGCCCAGCTCCTCGCCGAAGCCCTTGCCGTAGACCTGCTCGCCCCCGCCGGGTGCCCACGCGCCGAGCCAGGGTGCGTCGTCGATCTCGGCCCCGTTGCTGCGCAGCCCGGAGTTGCCGAAGCAGGTCCATCCCTGGCCCTGGGTCGAGGCGTCCCGCTGCTCGGCCTCGGCGACGAGGTCGGCCGGCACCCGGAACAGGATCACGTGGTGCACGACGTCGGGGTTGCCCGGCAGCACGTTGAAGCCGGTGATCATCTGGTCGCTGGTCGACCTTCGGGTCCAGCAGGAAGCAGCGGTAGTCGTCGGTGCCGACACCGGTGGGGGCCGACGGCGTGTAGTCCGTCGGCATCCGGACGGTCACGCGGCGCTCGCCCGGACGCAGCGGCTTGTGCCGCACGGGCAGCGGCCTCGGCGTGCCCGTCGTGGTGCGGCGTCTCGCTGGCGGCGGCGTCGGGCTTCGCGGCGGACTCCGGGTGGTTCTCGTGCTCGTTGCCGTCGTCGCTGCCGGTGCCGCAGGCGGCGAGCAGAAGGGTGCCGACCGCCAGGCCGACCCCGACCGTCGTACGCCGCAGGGTGCTCATCCCGGTGGCCAGGTCATGGCACGACCGCCGATGAGGTGCATGTGCGCGTGGAACACCGTCTGGTGCGCCTGCGCGCCGGTGTTGAAGACCAGCCGGTAGCCCTCGCCGAGACCCTCCGCGTCCGCGATGGCCGCCGCGGCGTCGAACAGGTGGGCGGCGCGTCCCGGGCTCGCCGGCGGCCAGCGTCGCGGCGTTCGGGTAGTGGCTGCGCGGGATGACCAGCACGTGGGTCGGCGCCTGCGGGTTCAGGTCGCGGAAGGCCACGGTCGTGTCCGACTCGTGCACGACGTCGGCGTCGATGTCGCCCGCGACGATCTTGCAGAACAGGCAGTCCGGATCCCTGGTCCCGTCAGTCATGGGGCCAGCATGCCTCAGAAACCGAAACCGGCGTGTAAACCCCCGGGATGACCGGAACGTCCTACTAACGTGACGACTCAACTGATCGAGGGGGTGCCCATCGACACCGACGCCGATGTGGCCCTGGAGCGGCTGTACGACGCGCACTACGTGCGGCTGGTCCGGCTCTCCGTGCTCCTGCTCGGTGACGTGGGTCGCGCCGAGGAGGTCGTGCAGGACTCGTTCGTGGCGGTCTACCGCCGCTGGGACAAGCTGCACGACGCCGACGTGCCGGCGTACCTGCGCCAGACCGTGGTCAACCGGTCACGGTCGGTGCTGCGCCACCTGACGGTGGTCTCGAAGCACCCGGCGGAGGCGCCGGCGGACCACCCGGGAGCCGACCACGACGTGCTGCGCCAGTCGCAGCGGCAGTCGGTCCTCGACGCGATGGCACGGCTGCCGCGGCGGCAGCGCGAGGTGCTGGCGCTGCGCTACTACCTCGACCTGTCCGAGCGCGAGATCGCCGAGACCCTGGGCATCAGCCAGGGCGCGGTGAAGAGCCACGCGTCCCGGGGCGCCGACGCCCTGCGCCGCTCCCTGTCCCCACTGCTGGAGGAGACCCCGTGAACGACGACACCGACCTGCGCCGCCTGATGGACGACGCCGTCTCCGACGTGCACCCCGAGGGAGGCGTCGAGCAGATCCGGTCCCGCGCACGGCGTCCCTCGGCGACCCGCTGGCTGCCGATCACCCTGGCCGCCGCGGCCGCCACCGCGGTCGTGATCGCCGGCGGCGCGTGGATCGCGCAGCAGCAGCCCGCCGACAACCCACCCTCGGCCGGCACCGGTCCGACCGAGGCGCCGGCGTCCCAGGCAGCCGGCCGGGCGGACGGTGCAGGCGATCGTCTACTACGTGGGCGCGACCGCCGCCGGTCCGCGGCTGTTCCCCGAGGTGCGCGCCGTCGCCGACGCGACCGACAGCGACCTCCAGGTGGCCGTGGACGAGGCACTGACCGGCTCCCCGGACGACCCCGACTACCAGAACCCGTTCAAGGCCCTGGGCGTCACCGCGACGGCGACCGAGGAGGGCGGCTCCGTGACGATCGACCTCTCCGGTCCGGTGCAGCGACCCTCGGGGATGAACGGCAAGACGGCCGAGACCGCCGTGCAGTCGCTCGTCCGCACCGCCACCACCGCAGCGGGGACCACCCAGCCGGTCACGTTCACCGTGGCAGGTTCGCCGGCCGACGAGGTGCTCGGCGTCGCCACCTCCGCTCCCGGTCGCTCCTGCCGGCGACGACACGATCCTGGCGACCGTGCTGGTGGAGTCCCCGGCCCAGGGCGCGACCGTCCCGACGACGTTCACCGTCAAGGGCCGCGCGGCCACCTTCGAGGCCAACGTGGTCTGGGAGCTCAAGCGGGGCGACGACACCGTGCGCAACGGGTTCACCACCGCTCAGGAGTGCTGCACCCTCTCGCCGTACTCCTTCGACGTCACCGCTCCTCCCGGCGACTACACCCTCGTCGTCCACGACACCGACGAGTCCGACGGCGAGGGCATCGGGACCAGCCAGGACACGAAGGACGTCACCGTCGAGTGACCGTGGTTTCAGTGGGCCGGCAGCAGCGAGATCTTCTGCCAGATCTTCTGGCTCATCTGCGCACCCAGCGTCTCGATCTCGCTGACGGTGTTGAGCACGACGGGGTCCGAGGTGCGCTCGGCGCACAGGGCCGCGGTCTTCGCGATCAGCGAGACCAGCTCGCTGCAGTAGTCGAAGTAGTGGTGCAGCTCCTCGGCGTCCATGATCCGGCGCTGCGGGCTGACCTCGGTCGGGTGGTAGTCCTTGCGCGCCTGCTCGGGGTCCTTGTCGAGCTGGTGCATGTCGACGACGTGGGCGAGCGAGCGCAGCCGGTGCAGCAGGTCGAGGAGCGTACGACGCTCCAGCCGCTCCGGCATCGCCCACAGGAAGAACACCGCGATCGCCGTGAACACGAGGTCGTTGATGACGCTCTCGACCAGGTAGACCCAGTCGAAGGAGTTGTCCGTCCCGCGGGTGAACGCGTCGCGCAGGGCGAGCAGCAGCGCGACCACAGCCACCAGCACGAGGACGGCGCTCGTCGACTCCGCGAGAACAGCCGCACCTGTCGCCGCCTGGTCTTCGACTGCTCGAACCCGTCCCGGATCTCGGGGACGGCCGAGCCCAGCTCCGCGGCCACGTTGCCCAGCCGCCGGTCCGGGAAGCGGGCACGGATGCGCGCCTCGAGACGACTGACCGTGTCGGCGACGTACTCCGCCTCCAGCCGTGGCCGCAGCTCACTCACGGCGCTCACGCTAGCCCCAGCGCGACGTCCGTGACAGCAACGCGGCGACGGCGGCCACCCCGGCGGTCGAGGTGCGCAGCACCGGCTCCCCCATCCGTACGACGTGCGCGGCTCCGAACGCCGCGAGCTCCTCGTCGGTGATCCCGCCCTCGGGCCCGACCACCACGACGATCGACGCGACCCCGTCGAGGGGCAGCGAGGCGAGCGACGTGGTCGCGGACTCGTGCAGCACCACGGCGAGGTCGGCCTCGGCCGAGCAGCGCGGCCACCTCGGCGGTGTCGGCCATCTCGGTGACCTCCGGGAGCCACGACCGACGGGACTGCTTGCCGGCCTCGCGGGCGGTCGCGCGCCACTTCGCCAGCGACTTCGCGGCCCGGTCGCCGCGCCAGACACCGACGCACCGGGCGGCCGCCCACGGCACGATGCGGTCGGTGCCGATCTCGGTCAGCACGTCGACGGCGAGCTCGGCGCGGTCACCCTTCGGGATCGCCTGGACGACGGTGACCTGAGGCGTCGGCCGGGCGGAGACCGAGACCGCGTCGACCGACGCGGTCAGCGACGACCTGGTCGTGTCCGCCACGGTGCACGTGGCCGCCGTCCCATGACCGTCGACCAGCACGACCTGCTCACCGACGCGGGTCCGGCGCACGACCACGGCGTGGTGGGCCTCGTCGCCGGCGACCACGACCGTCTCGCCCGTGGTGACCCCCGTGACCGGGCCGAGGAAGACGGGGAGGGACACGGTCAGCGCGGGTTGAACGCGTCGCGCAGCCGGCCGAACATCGACTTGTGCGGTGTCTGGATGTGGCCGTCGGGCGACTCCTCGTGGCGGAGCGCGGCGAGCTCGCGGAGCAGCTCCTCCTGTCGGTCGTCGAGACGCCCCGGCGTCTCCACGTCGATCGTGACGACGATGTCGCCGCGGACCTGCGAGCGGAGGTGGGGTACGCCGCGACCGCGCAGCGTCTGCTCCTGGCCGGACTGGGTGCCGGGCTTGATCTCGAGGTCGACCCACAGCTCCATGTCGGAGTCGGCGTCGGCGACGTCGGCCTCGAGCAGGGGCAGCTTGATCGTCGTACCGAGGGCGGCAGCGGTCATCGGCACGGTGATGTGGCAGCGCAGGTCGGTGCCGTCGCGGGTGAAGACCGCGTGCGGGGCGACGTGGATCTCGACGTACAGGTCACCGGCGGGTCCGCCACCGGGCCCGACCTCGCCCTCGTGGGCGAGCTGGACGCGGGTGCCGGTGTCGACGCCGGGCGGGATCTTCACGGTGATCGAGCGGCGTGAACGCACCCGGCCGTCGCCCGAGCACTCGCGGCACGGCTCGGGGATGATCTCGCCGTAGCCGCGGCAGGCGTTGCACGGGCGCAGGGTGCGGATCTCGCCGAGGAACGAGCGCTGCACCTGCTGGACCTCGCCCCGGCCGTGGCAGGTCTCGCAGGTGATCGGCCGGGATCCCTCCGCGGCGCCGCTGCCGTGGCACACGGTGCACTCCACGGCCGTGTCGACCTTGAGCTCGCGGGTGACGCCGAAGGCGGCCTCGGCCAGCTCGATCTCGAGCCGGACCAGCGCGTCCTGGCCGCGGCGGGTGCGCGGCCGTGGCCCGCGGCCCTGGGTCTGGGCACCGGTGCCGCCGAAGAAGGCGTCCATGATGTCGGTGAACGAGAAGCCCGCGCCCTGGCCCGCACCGGCACGGCCGAACGGGTCGCCGCCGAGGTCGTACATCCGGCGCTTCTCGGGGTCGGAGAGCACCTCGTAGGCCGCCGAGACCTCCTTGAACCGCTCCTGGGTCGCGGGGTCGGGGTTGACGTCCGGGTGCAGCTGTCGAGCGAGGCGGCGGTAGGCCTTCTTGATCTCGTCAGCATCGGCGTCGTGGGAGACGCCGAGGATCTCGTAGGGGTCCTGGCTCACGTGTGGTCTTTGCTCCTGGGAAGTTCTGGGTCAGGTCTGGTCGAGGATCGTGGAGACGTAGCGGGCCACCGCTCGCACGGCAGCCATCGAGCCCGGGTAGTCCATCCGCGTGGGACCCACGATGCCAAGCGACCCCACGGCCTCCTCGCCCGGGCCGTAGCCGGTGGCGATCACCGAGGTGGTGGCCAGCTCCTGGTAGGGCCCCTCGTGGCCGATCCGGACGGTGATCGAGTCGGGCGACGTGGCCTCGCCGAGCAGCTTGAGCAGCACGACGTGCTCCTCGAGCGCCTCCAGCATCGGCTTGATGGACTGGTCGAACCCGTCGCCGAACCGCGCGAGGTTGGCGGTGCCGCCCACCACGACGCGCTCGCCGCTGCGTTCGTTGGACATCGCCTCCACGAGCGCCGCCGCGATCACCGCCATGTGGGTGCTGTCGGTCGGCGAGGTCTGCGCGGTGAGCGTGCCCAGGGCGGTGGCGGCGTCGGTGATGCGCTCGCCCACGACGGCGCCGAGGATCCGGCTGCGCAGGTCGGCGAGGTCGTCGGGCGCGAGCTCCTCGCTCATCTCCACCACGCGCTGCTCGACCCGTCCGGTGGAGAGGATCAGCACGAGCAGCACCCGGTGCGGTCCCATCGAGACCAGCTCGATGTGCCGGACGGTGGACCGGGCGAGCGTGGGGTATTGAACGATCGCGATCTGCTGGGTCAGCTGCGCGAGCACCCGCACCGAGCGCTGCACCACGTCGTCGAGGTCGCTGGCGCCCTCGAGGAAGGTCGCGATCGCGCGGCGCTCGGCGGCCGACATCGGCTTGATCTGGGTCAGCCGGTCGACGAAGAAGCGGTAGCCCTTGTCGGTGGGGATCCGCCCGGCGCTGGTGTGCGGCTGGGCGATCAGGCCTTCCTCCTCCAGCGCCGCCATGTCGTTGCGCACGGTCGCCGGGGAGACCCCGAGACGGTGGCGCTCGACGAGGGCCTTGCTGCCGACGGGCTCCCGGGTGGACACGTAGTCCTCCACGATGGCGCGGAGCACGGCGAGCCTGCGCTCCTCCTGCATGTCGCCTCCTCGCGTCCCGGTCGTCTGTTGGCACTCGTCTGGCCAGAGTGCCAAGGATACTAGGCTCCAGAACGTGTCGGAGTTCACGGAAGTCGGCGAGCGGGTCTGGGTCGCGCGCTACGAGTGGTACGACGTCAACGTCACCGTGGTCGAGGGTGAGGCCGGGCTGCTCGTGGTCGACACCCACGCCTCGACCGAGGCGGCCCGCGAGGTGATCGCCGACCTGCGCCGGCTCTCCGGCCGGGACCTGGTCGGGATCGTCAACACCCACGCCCATGTCGACCACGTGCTCGGCAACCACGCGTTCCGCGAGGAGTACGGCGTCGTGCCGATCACGGCCCACGAGGTCGCCGCCGAGACGACCGAGCCGCACAACCGCGAGCTCCAGGAGCGCGCCGTCGCCGAGGGACACCACCGCGCCGACGAGATCGCGTCGACCCCGATCGTCGCGGCCGACCACACCTTCTCCTCGGTCACGGCGGTCGACCTCGGCGACCGGGTGGTCGAGCTCGTCCATCCCGGTCGTGGCCACACCGGCGGCGATCTCGTCGTACGCCTCGACGACGCGGACGTGCTGCTCGCCGGCGACCTGGTCGAGGAGTCCGGGATGCCGGCGTACGGCGACGACTGCTTCCCGATGGACTGGCCGCTCTCGCTCGACCTGGCGCTGAACCTCGTCGGCCCGGGCACCGTCGTCGTACCCGGTCACGGCGCGCCCGTCGACCGTGACTTCGTGCAGGAGCAGCGAGCCGCGATCGGCATCGTCGCGGAGACGATCCGTGACCTGGCCGGGCGAGGTGTCCCCGTCGGACAGGCACTGGAGTCCGGCGAGTGGCCCTACCCGCGCGAGCACCTGACGCACGCCGTCGCGCGCGGCTACGAGCAGCTCCCGCGCGCCCAGAAGCGGCTGCCGCTCCTCTGAGTCAGGGTTGCTGCGGTGGCACGAAGTCGAAGGTGAGCCCGAACAACCACAGCAGGACCAGCACCACCGGCAGGTGGAAGAGGAACTGCAGGAACGTGAACCCGATCAGGTCGCGTGCGCGCAGCCCGAGGACCGCGAGCAGCGGCAGCATGAAGAACGGGTTCACCAGGTTGGGCAGCGCCTCGGCGGCGTTGTAGATCTGCACCGTCCAGCCGAGGTTCATGTTGACGTCGGTGGCCGACTGCATCACGTACGGCGCCTCGACCAGCCACTTGCCGCCACCCGACGGCACCAGGATCCCGAGGAACGCGGTGTAGAGCGCGATCACGATCGCGAACCCGCCGCTGCCACCGAGGTCGGTGAACAGGTCGGCCAGGTGCTCGGAGACCGTGGCCCCGCCGCGGCCGGTGGCCTGCGTGAGCACGGCCGCCATCGCGGCGTACAGGGGGTACTGGACGAGCACCCCGGCGGTCGTCGGGATCGCCTTCGCCGTGGCGTCCAGGAACCCGCGCGGCGTCTTGTGCAGCACGAGGCCGAGGACGACGAAGACGAGCAGGTAGGTGTCCAGGCTGCTGATCACCGTGAGGAACGGGAGGTCGATGAACTGGAAGATCAGCCACAGCAGGGTGATCACGCCGACGAAGGCGGGCAGGATCGCGGAGCGCTCGAGCCACTCCCCCGGACGCGTGCGCGGCGGCGGCGGGTTGACGGTGTCGTCGAGGTCGACGTCCATGTCCTCCGCGGTCCGGATCGCCGCGCCCTGCGGCGCCGAGGCCCACGCGATCACCACGGACAGCGCGATCAGGACGGCCGCCATGGTGAGCGACTGCCAGGTGAAGATGGTGTCGCCGAAGTCGAGCACGCCGGTGATCTTGAGCAGCTCGGGCGGCAGCGACTCGGCGGTGGCCTGCAGCTGCGCGGCGGAGGAGGACAGGCCCAGGGCCCAGACCGCGCCGAGACCCATGTACGCCGCGGCGCCGAGCGCGCGGTAGTCGGCCCGCAGGTCGGGCCGTCGCGCGATGGCGCGGGCGAGGAGGCCGCTGAAGACCAGGCTCAGGCCCCAGTTGAGCATCGAGACCGAGCAGGAGATGAGCGCCACGAACGCGACCGCGCCCCGGGCGGAGCTCGGGATCGTCGCGGTGCGGTCGATGATCCGCGCGACGGGTGGCGACGTGGCCACGATGTAGCCGGTCAGCACGACCATCGCCATCTGCAGCGTGAACTCGGCGAGGTCCCAGAAGCCGCCACCGAAGGCCTCGGCGACCTCCTTGGGCGTGGACCCGTTGAGCAGGGCCGCCAGGCTGACCACCACGACGCCGATCAGGGCGAAGACGTAGGCGTCCGGGAACCACTTCTCGGTCGCCGCGGCGAGGCGTTGGGCGAACCTCGCGAGCCCTCGCTCCTGGACGTCGGTAGCGGTGGCGTTCGCCATGGGTCTGCCTTTCCCGAGATGGAGCGGACCCGCACCAACCTAGGTGGGTGGCGACGTACGGCGCTAGCGGCGCTGCCCGCAGCCGGCGTGCTGCCACCGCCCGAAGACCAGGAAGCCGAGCAGCAGCAGGAGCACGAACGGCACGTGCGTGACGACGGTCAGGACCACCAGCAGCACGACCAGCGGTGCCAGCGGGACCGGCCACCAGCGCCGGCGGTGGGGTGCCAGCGACCCGCGCCGGGGCGGCGCGGGCCGGCGGACCGGGAGGTCGGCGAAGATCGGGGCGAGGTCGCCCTGCGTCTTCGCCGACCACACGGCGTCGCTGCGCTCGTCGAACTCGTCCCGGGTCAGTCGCCCGAGGGCGTACTGCTCGCCGAGAAGGTCCACCGCCGACTCGCGGTCGGCGTCACTGATGCGCAGCGAGTCCATCACTCCTCCTCGAAGCCATCGCTCTCGGAGGCGTCCGGCCCCTCGGCGAGCAGGCCGTAGAGCCGCCGGCGGGTGTCGCCGAGGATCTCGATGGCCTTCTGCCGCTGGTCCGGCGTGCCGGTCGTCGCCACCTGGACGATGGCTCCGACCGTCTGGCCGATGACCTGCTTGAAGTTGGTCGCCTCGTCGTCGTCCACCTGCTCGGCGAACGGCGCCCAGACGGCGGCCAGCTCGTCGGGGTGCTCGGCGACGTACGCGCGGCCCTCGTCGGTCAGCTGGATCGCCTTGCGCCCGGTGGGCGCGTCCTCGACGAGTGCTTCGTCCTGGAGCTGGGCGATGGTCGGGTAGACCGAGCCGGGGCTCGGCTTCCAGACGCCGTCGGTGCGGTCGGCGATCTGCTGGATCACCTGGTAGCCGTTGATCGGCTCCTCGCTCGTGGCGAGCACGTCGAGGATCGCGGAGCGTACGTCGCCCCGGCGCACCCGCGGCCGTCGTCCGCCCCGTCCGCCCGGTCCACCGACGAAGTCGGGGCCGAACATCTGGCCGACCCAGGGCGGCGGGCCGCCCATCGGACCGCCCCAGGGTCCACCCCAGGGGCCGCCGTGTCCGTGGCCGCCGTGGCGCCCACGTCCGCGCCCGCCGCGCTGGCGGCGGGTCGGTTCTGCATCTTCTGTCCACATGTTGCGGTTCATGATCGAGATCTCCTTTCGTGCGGTGCCGGGGTCCGGACTTCTTCACGGAACCTCGCGACACTGTCTCGATACGTCAACGATATATCGCGATGGTCGGGAGCGCAAGTGGCATACGTGCGAGCATGCGAATGTCACGCGTGGGGCTGCTGGGGTGGTCCGGCGCCCCACCCGCGACATTCGCATGCCTAGGCGCTCCCCCGCGCGTCATCCCCGCCCCCGCGCCGCGACCGCCCTAGCGTGGGCGGGTGAGCCTTCCCCCTCATGACCGCTACGGCACCGACGTCCTCGCGACCGACTGGCGCGCCCCGAAGAACGGGCGCGCGACCGAGATCGACGCCGACCTCGGGCTGGTCGTCGAGGAGGTGACCACCGACTGGTGCGGCGAGATCGTCCGCGTCGAGCGCGACCTCGGCACGGTCACCCTCGAGGACCGCCGGCGCAAGCAGCGCACCTTCCCGCTCGGCCCCGGCTTCCTGCTCGAGGGGCGGCCGGTCGTGCTGGTCGCCCCGACCCGCAAGGGTCCCGCGGCCCCGACCCGCACGGCCTCCGGGTCGGTCGCCGTCCAGGGCGTCAAGGCACGGGTCGCGCGGGCCAGCCGCATCCTCGTCGAGGGCCGGCACGACGCCGAGCTGGTCGAGAAGGTGTGGGGCGACGACCTGCGGATCGAGGGCGTGGTCGTCGAGTACCTCGACGGTGTCGACGACCTCGGCGAGAAGCTGCGCGACTTCCAGCCCGGACCGGAGCGGCGGGTCGGCGTACTCGTGGACCACCTGGTGCCGGGCTCGAAGGAGAGCCGGATCGCCCAGTCGGTCGCGAAGTCACCGATCGGCAAGCACGTGCTGATCGTCGGCCACCCGTTCATCGACATCTGGGCGGCGGTGCGGCCCGAGCGGCTCGGCAAGAAGGAGTGGCCGAAGGTGCCGCGCGACATCGAGTGGAAGCACGGCGTCTGCCAGCAGTGGGGCTGGCCGCACCGCGACCAGGCCGACATCGCGCGGGCGTGGAAGCACATCCTCGGCGGGGTGCGCGGCTTCCAGGACCTCGACCCGGCGCTGCTGGGTCGGGTCGAGGAGCTGATCGACTTCGTGACGCAGGAGGGTGCGCGCTAGCTCGCGCGTCGTACGGCGTCCTTCACCGCGGCCCGCAGCTCGTCGGCCTCGATGCCGCATGCCGTCAACGTGTCGCGTACGACGGAGTCGCCGCCGCGCACGATCCCGAGCAGGATGTGCTCGGTGCCGATGTAGTTGTGGCCGAGGTTGATCGCCTCGCGGAGCGAGAGCGCGAGCGCCTTCTTCGAGGACTTCGCGAACTTGCGGTGCCCGCCGCGCTTCCGCGCCGGCCCGTCCTGCCGGAGGTCGACACGACGCAGGACCTCCTCGAGGTCGATCCCGATGGACGCCAGCGCCTCGGCGTCCTCGTCGCCCAGGCCGTCGGCGTAGCGGTCCCGCCGGCGCCCGAGCTCGGCAGCGCAGGGCCTCCGGCGAAGCCCCCAGCTCGGCGAGCACCTGTCATGGCGAGGCTCTCGGGGTCGCGCAGCATCGCGGCGAAGACGTGCTGCGGCCGCACCTCGATCGGCGTCCTCGTCCTGGGCGATCACGACGGCGTCCTCGACGACGGCGCGTGCGCGCTTGGTGAACCGTTCGAACATGCCCGCTCCCCTAGCTCTTGCCGTGCTTCTTGTGCACGGCCTGCCGACTGACCTCGAGCGCCTCGCCGATCTCGGCCCACGACCAGCCCTGCTGCCGCGCCCGCCGTACCTGCGTGCGCTCGAGCTCCTCGAGCAGTCGGCGCAGCGCCCGCACCGCCCGCAGCCCGACCCGTGGGTCCGAGGCGCCGGCGGCCGTGGCGAGCTCCGACGCGGTGGTCATGGCGTCAATGTAGGTTGACACCCGGGAACTTGTCAACTGGGGTTGACGAGCGATCCCTACCCCACCAGCTCCCGCACCACCGCGTCGGCGAGCAGCCGGCCCCGACGGGTGAGCACCAGGCGGTCGCCCTCGAGCACGGTGAGGCCGCGGTCGACGAGCGGGTCGAGCCGGGTGTCCTCGGGCAGGACGTCGAGCGGGAGCCCGTCGCGGAGCCGGATCTCGAGCAGCACCCGCTCCATCGCGCGGGTCGGCGCGTCGAGCACCTCGCCGTCCTGCGGCGGGTGACTCGCCCGCGGTGATGCGGGCGGCGTACGCGCTGGGGTGCTTGACGTTCCACCACCGCTCGCCGCCGACGTGGGAGTGCGCGCCCGGGCCGACGCCCCACCAGCTGGCGCTGGTCCAGTAGAGCTCGTTGTGCCGGCAGCGCGCGGCCTCGTCCCGGGCCCAGTTCGAGACCTCGTACCACTCCAGCCCGGCCGCGGCGAACGCGTCGTCGGCGAGCGCGTACTTGTCCGCGAGGTCGTCGTCGTCCGGCGCCGGGATCACGCCCGTGCGCACCTGCCGGGCCAGACGGGTGCCGTCCTCCACGATCAGGGAGTACGCCGAGACGTGGTCCGGCTCGCAGGCCAGGGCCGCCTCGACCGAGGCCCGCCAGTCATCGGTGCTCTCCCCCGGCGTCCCGTAGATCAGGTCGAGGCTCACCTGCTCGAAGCCCGCCGACCGCGCCCACTGCACGGCCTGCGCCACCCTCGCCGGGTCGTGCGTCCGCTCGAGCACCCGCAGCACGTGGGGCACTGCGGACTGCATCCCGAACGAGACCCGGGTGAACCCACCCTCGCGCAGCGCCGCGAGGCTCTCCGGGGTGACGCTGTCGGGGTTGGCCTCCGTGGTCACCTCGGCCCCGGCCGCCAGGCCGAAGTGCCGGTCGACCTCGCCCAGGATCCGCGTCAGGTCCTCGGACGGGAGCAGCGTCGGAGTGCCGCCGCCGAAGAAGACGGTCTGCACCTCGGGCACGTCGGGGCCGAGCGACCGGGCGGCGTACGCCACCTCCGCGACGGCGTGGCCGGCGTACGCAGCCTGCGAACCGCCACCACCGAGCTCGGTCGCCGTGTAGGTGTTGAAGTCGCAGTAGCCGCACCGCACGGCGCAGAACGGCACGTGCACGTAGACCCCGAAGGGGCTGTCGGCGGGGACTGCGGGAGGCACCGCACCAGTGTCACACCGGGGCGATCGCGCCCCGATCGCGGTCATGGTCGCGGGGGTAACGTGACCGGCAAGGAACGGAAGGGAACCTCGATGACTCTCGGACACCGCACCCGGACCCTGCTCGCCCCGGCGCTCGTCGCCAGCCTGGCCGCCACCGGCCTCGTCGCCACCTCGGCCGACGCCGCGGAGCGCCGACCATCCGTGCCGAAGCGCATCAACCTGCCCGACGGCTTCCAGCCCGAGGGCATCACCACCCGCGGTGGCCCGCGGGCCTACCTCGGCTCGCTCGCCGACGGTGACATCTACGTCGCCAACCTGCGCACCGGCAACGGCCACCGGATCCACCAGGGCGACGGCACCCCGTCGGTCGGCCTGAAGCTCGACGGCCGCGGACGACTCTGGGTCGCGGGCGGTGCCGACGGCGACGCCAAGGTCGTCAACGTGCGCACCGGCAACACCGTCGCGAGCTACGACTTCACCAGCGGTGCGTCGTTCGTCAACGACGTCGTCCTGCGCGGCAACGCCGCGTGGTTCACCGACTCGCAGCGGGCGGTGCTCTACAAGGTCTCGCCGGTGCGTGGCCGGGCGGCCGACGCCCGCGTCCGCACGGTGCCGCTGAAGGGCGCCTGGCGCCAGGTGGCGGGCGAGTTCAACGCCAACGGGATCAGCACCACCCCCGGCGGTCGGGCGCTGCTCGTCGTGCAGTCCTTCACCGGCAAGCTGTTCCGGGTCAACCCCGCCAACGGAGTCGCCAGGCGCGTCCGTCTGGGCGGCTACGTGCTGACCAACGGCGACGGCCTGCTGCGCCGGGGTCGGATCCTGTACGTCGCCCAGAACCAGGACAACAAGGTGGCGAAGATCCGGCTCAGCAAGTCGGGCAAGCGCGGCCACCTCGTCAGGACGATCAGGTCTCGCGCCTTCGACGTCCCCACGACGATCGCCTCGTGGAAGAGCGGGCTCTACCTGCCGAACGCCCGCTTCACCACGACGCCCACGCCGACCACGAAGTACTGGGTCACCCGGGTCCACCGCTGACGAAGCTCAGACCGGCACGCTCAGCGTCGCGACGTACCCCTCGTCGACGCTGCCGGTCACCTTGGCCATCTGCAGCGAGTAGCCGTCGGAGAAGACGTTGTCGCTGTCGAGGGACACCTGCTCCAGGTTGCTGACGCTCTGCTCGTAGCCGTCGGTCGCGTAGACCTCGGCGCAGACGTCCTCGGGCAGGGCGAGCTGGGAGGTGCGCAGCTTGCTGCCGCCGGAGGTCGCGGTCGACAGGCTCTCGTAGACCTCGAAGTGCACGTGCGGCCAGCGGCCCGAGTAGCAGGCCGGGAAGATGCTCGTGAACTCGACCCAGCCGTCGGCGGCGGCCTCCTGGACGCCGCGCAGGTAGTTCTCCTCGGAGATCTCGGAGTCGTACATCGAGTAGCGGCCGTCGCGGTCGCAGTGCCACGCGTAGACCGCCGCGCCCGCCGAGGGTCGTGGCGTCCTCGCCGTTGAGGTCGTAGACCTTCATCCGGATCGTCAGCGGCACGCCCTCGGCGACGCCGGACGCGGAGCCGAAGCTGGTGGTGATGTCGCTGCGCACCACGCCTGACTCGGCGAGGACGTTCGGCCCGTTGGACCCGTCGCCCGGGTAGGGACCGGCGGTCTCCTCGGGGATCTCGCCCTCGGCGACCGAGACGCCTGCGTCGCCGCCGACCGCCGTCGGGCGGCGAGCTGGAGGAGTCGTCGCCGGCGCAGCCGGCCACCGCCGCGGCCCCCACCCCGCCGAACAGGGCGAGCAGGCCGCGGCGGCCCAGGCCGCTGCGTTGGACGATCCGGGGCAGGTCGTGGGCGAGCCCGAGGTCGTGGTCCTCGAGCCCGTCGTGGTCGTGGGTCTTCTCGTTCATGACCCGAACGCTAGGAACCCCGGCTGTGCGGTTCCTGTGTCAGGCGTACATCTTGTCGATGAGGCCGGAGTAGTTGTCCTCCACGACGTTGCGCTTGACCTTCATCGACGGGGTGAGCTCACCGGACTCCACCGACAGGTCGTGGTCGAGGAGCTCGAACTTCTTGATCGTCTCCCACCGGTTGAGCTGGCCGTTGAGCTGGTCGACGTACCCCTGCACCATCTCGCGGGTCTTGGCGTCGGCGACGATGGCCGAGTAGTCGCCCGACACGCCGTTCTCCTCGGCCCACCCGGCGATCGCGTCGGGGTCGAGCGTGACCAGGGCGACGCAGTAGTTGCGCTCGTTGCCGAAGACCATGAACTGGCTGGCGTAGGGGCACACGGCCTTGAACTTCGCCTCGATCGCGGGCGGGGCGATGTACTTGCCGCCGGAGGTCTTGAACAGCTCCTTGATCCGGCCGGTGATGGTCAGGAAGCCCTCGGAGTCGAGCGAGCCCTTGTCGCCGGTCCGCAGCCAGCCGTCCTCGGTCAGCGTCGAGGCGGTCTCGTCGGGGAGGTTGTGGTAGCCGTCCATGATGCCGGGGCCGGCGATCTGGATCTCGTCACCCTCACCGAGCCGCACCCGGCTGCCCGGGACGACCGGGCCCACGGTGCCGAACTTGTAGTTGTCCGGGTGGTTGACGAACGAGCCGGCCGAGGACTCGGTCAGCCCGTAGCCCTCGAGGATCAGGATGCCGGCGGCGTGGAACCACTCGGCGATGTCGCGGTTGAGGGCGGCGGCGCCGGAGATGAAGAAGCGCACCCGGCCACCGAAGCGGTCGCGGATCTTGGAGAACACCAGCCGGTCGAAGAGCGCGTGCTGGAGCTTCAGCGGCAGCGGGACGGACTTGCCCTCGCGCTTGAGCTTGTCGACCTTGAGGCCGACCGCGAACGCCGCCTTGAAGATCTTCTCCTTGGCGCCTCCCTCGGCTGCCTGCATGGTGACGATCCGGCCGTGCGCCTTCTCGAAGATCCGCGGGGCGGCACCCATGAAGGTCGGCTTCACCACGGCGAGGTTGTCGATGATCTTGTCGACGCGGCCGTCGACGGCCGTGGCGAAACCGCAGGCGAGCTGCGTGGAGAGCAGCACCTTGCCGAAGGAGTGCGCCATCGGCAGCCACAGGAACTGGACGTCGTCCTCGCTCAGGATCTGCTGGGCCTGGATGGCCGCACCCTCGTAGGTCCAGGACGAGTGGCGCAGCCGCACACCCTTGGGCTTGCCCGTCGTCCCCGAGGTGTAGATCAGTGTCGCGAGCTGGTCGGGCTCGATGGAGTCGATCGCCTTCGTCACGGCATCGGCGTCCTCGGCGAGGTGCTTCTCGCCGAGTGCACTGAGCTCGTCGAGGGTGATCACCCAGTCGCCGTCGCCGGCGCCCTCGAAGACCACCACCTTGTCGAGGTGGGGCAGCTCGGAGCGGTGCTCCTTGATCTTGGCCACCTGCTCGTCGTCCTCGGCGAAGACCACCCGGCACTCGGAGTCGGAGAGGATGTAGGCCACGTCAGCGGCGTGCGTGGACGGGTAGACGGTCGTGGTCGCGCCCGCGGCGCACATCACCGCGAGGTCGGCGAGGATCCACTCCACGCGCGTGCCCGATGCGATACCGACCCGCAGCTCGTGCCCGATCCCGAGGGCGATCAGGCCGGCGGCCAGCTTCTCGACCTTGTCCCCGGTCTCCTTCCAGGTCAGCGTCGCCCAGGGCTGGCCGTCCGTCGTGGGGTGGCTGTAGGCCTCCCGGTCGGGGCTCTTGTGCACCCGGTCGCGGAACTGGACGGCGACGTTGGGCGACCGGTTCTCGATGAACGAGGTGTCGGTGTTGACGGGCGACATGAGCAGGCTCCTGGGTGGGCTCGGACCGGCCCCGGCGAGGGGCCTGGAGTGCGGTGACTTGGCAGTAACCTAGATCACTGGTCAAGCGTGAGCACCCACCCGGGCACAACGGATCGGCGACATGGTGGACGCGTACAACCACCACAAAGCAGAGTCGTTCAGTAGACTAATGTCATGGAACTGCTCGACACACCGTTGCCCACGCTCGACGAGCCGCGCGTCGTCGTCCCGGCACCCGGTGTCGGGCCGGGCAACTGGGCCGGTGCCGCCTCGGCCGTGCTGGTCGACGGGGTCACCTACCTCGCCTACCGCGTACGCCGCCCGCTGCCCGACGGCCGCGGCGTCGCCACCGTCGTGGTCAGGTCCAGCGACGGCATCGACTTCGAGCCGGTCTGCGAGGTCTTCCGCGACGAGTTCGGCGCCGAGTCCTTCGAGCGCCCCGTCGTGCTGCAGCTGCCGGACGGCGGCTGGCGGCTCTACCTGTCGTGCGCCACGCCCGACTCCAAGCACTGGTGGATCGAGGCCCTCGACGCCGACCGCCCCGAGGACCTCGCGAGCGGGGTCCGGACGGTGGTGCTCCCCGGTGACGACGAGGTCGCCGTCAAGGACCCCGTGATCACGCTGCGTGACGGCCTGTGGGAGATGTGGCTGTGCGAGCACCCGCTGACCGAGCCCGGCCACGAGGACCGGATGACCACGTCGTACCTCACCAGCCACGACGGCCTGGCCTGGACCCGGCACGGCACCGTCCTGGAGCCCACGCCCGGCACCTGGGACGCCCGCGGCGCCCGGGTGACGACGGTCCTCTCCCACGACCCGCTCGTGGTGCTGTACGACGGACGCCCGACCGCCGAGGACAACTGGCACGAGACCACCTCGGTCGCGCGGGCCGACGCCACCGGCGTGCTGCACGCCGATCCGTCCGCCCCGGTGCTCCGCTCGCCGGACTCCGACGGGGCCCTGCGCTACGCGAGCGCCGTACGACAGCCGGACGGGTCGACGCGGTTCTACTTCGAGCTGGCCCGGCCCGACGGCGCGCACGACCTCGTCACGACGCTGACTCGGTCCTGACGCCCGTCCGGCGGCTGGAGAACGAGCTGCCCTCGCGGTAGGTCTTCCACTCCTCGAAGGACTCCCCGGTCAGCTGCTCGAGCAGCTCGATGTCCTCGAGGTGCGGCGCGACCAGGATCTGGCGCTGCTCGGGCGTCAGCTTCGGACGCGAGGGGTCACCGCCCTTGTGCAGCTGGCTGATCAGCGGCTTGCTGATCGTGCGCCACACCTTCGGCGGGAGGAACTGGCCCACCGTCGCGCCGGCCCGGATCACCGGGCCGACCGTGCGGGCCCGGACCCCGTCGCGCACGAACGGCCGGGAGTTGTCCGACGGGATCGAGGCGATCTCCTGCCCCTCGACCCCGAGGAAGTCGCAGACCCGGCCGAGCGCCTCGTCGGGGGCGTCGACCAGGGTCTTGTAGCGCAGCAGCAGCACCTGCTCGCGCGGGAAGTGGTCGAAGAGGTCCTTCAGCTGTCGGCCGTACATGCCCAGGCTGCGGTAGTGCCAGAACGGCGCCCAGCCGTTGTCGATGCGCTTGTCCTCGTGGGAGATCGCCTCGACGATGTCGGCGCGCGGTTCGAGACCGTCCATCCACAGGTGCATCCAGTTGGAGTAGGCCCGGTCGACCGGGTCGCGCAGCACGGCGATCAGCTTCGCGTCGGGGTTGTCCACCGCGATGCGTCGTCGGGCGTCGCGGTTGTAGAGGTAGAAGGGCGTGCTCTCCCCCCGCAGCGTCCCGTCGGGGGCCTCGTCGAACAGCGCGAGGTAGCGCTCGCGCTGCCAGATCCACTCCTGGTTGCTGTGCGCGTCCCCGGGTCCCTTGTACGCCGGCGGCGGGGAGTCGCCGCACATGTAGTACTTCGGCTCCTTGACCCGGCTCAGGAACAGGTGCGGGTGCGCGGCGAGGGCCGAGTGCAGCGCGCTCGTGCCGGCCTTGGGTGCCCCGATCAGGAAGAAGTCAGGTGGGCGGCGACTCATGATCCAAGTCTATCGAGTTAGTGGGGATTAGCGAGGCTGGATCAGCCCACGAACGCTCGAGCTTGCGCCGGGCCACGCGGGCGAGGCCGTCGACGCGGGCGAGCTCCGGCAGCAGCGAGCGGTCGGAGGTCAGCGCGCGGAACATCGTCGCGACCGTCACGCCGTGCCCGGGCTGGTGCACCACGACCAGGTCGTCGCCGGCCCGGACCTCACCCTCCTCGAGCACGCGCAGGTAGGGACCGGGGCGACCGGCGCGGCGAACCGCTTGACCCAGGCGCGGTCGTCGTAGCCGTTGACGCCGCTGCCAGCTCTTGAAGTCGTTGCAGGGGATGCGCACCATCGCGACCTCGAACAGCGCGCTGCCGATTCGCCACCGCTCCCCCACCTCGGCCTCGTTGACGTCGATGCCGCGGGTGGTGAGGTTCTCGGCGAACTGTCCGTCCCGGATCTCCCGGCCGAGCTCGGCCTCCCACCAGTCGAGGTCCTCGCGGGCGTAGGCGTAGACCGCCTGGTCGACACCTCCGTGGTGCTTGGTGTCGCCGACCTGGTCGCCGTCCAGGCCGAGACGGTCCGCCGTCACGGCATGGGTGACCGGCTGCTTGTCCATCGCCGTACGGCCGATGCCCGCCCACGGAGCCTCCGCACCCTGCCGACGTTGACGGAGATCACCTGGGCCACGCGGTCCCCAGGTCGGCGAGTCGGCTCAGGCGTGCGGGCGCAGCAGGATCGTCCACATCGTCGCGGTCGCGGCGGGCGAGCTGGCCGGGCGGTGAGGCCCCCTGTGGTCGCCGGCGATCCGGCCGTGAGCGGGGCGGCGGAGTCGGTCAGCAGTGCTGCCGACCCGGCCGCCGCCGGAGCCGGCCGACGTCGCGCGCGTCGTCTCTCCGCCGGGCGCGGTCCACGAGGTGGTGGCGCTGTTCTTGTCCGACCAGTACGACACCCGCCACGCGCCTTCGGTCCGTTGGTCACCGACGGGCTGGTGTGGTCGCCGCGCTGCCGGGCTCGGCGGCACCGGAGATCGACGGCGACCGGGTTGGTCGCGTCGGTCCCGCGGTACGCGGCCAGGGTCAGGGCCACCTTCTGCGTGGTCGGGCTGGTCAGCCTCACCGTGCTGCCGGCGTCCCTGCGCCGGCCACCTTGCGCCAGACCGTGGTCACGCACGCCGTCGGTCACCTGGCCTGCTTGAACCCAACCGGCGCCCGGTCCGGTCATGGCCGTGGTCGTGCCCTGGGAGGCGAACAGCAGCAGCGCGTCTCCGGCGACCACGCCGGACGGCACCATGACCGAGTGCGCGGTGCTGTTGGCGTTGCGGGTGGCCTGCCCGACGAAGCTGATCGCGGGAGGCGGGGAGCCGAGCGTGAAGGTCTGGGCCGCGGTGTCGGTGGCGCCGTTGTTGTCGGTCACCGTCAGCGTCACGGTGTGCGGGCCGGGACCGGAGAGTCGTGCTCGACCACCGGTCCGTGCCGGTCCGCCGTCGCCGAAATCCCAGGCCTACGCGGCGATGCTGTCCTCGGCGTCGGAGGATCCGGTTGCGTCGAACGTGCACGTGATGCCGGTGCACGTCTCGCGTGAACGACTGCGGTCGGCGGCGTGTTCTCGGGCGTCGTCTCGTCACCCGGTCGGAGCAGCACCGTCCACGATCGTCGCGGTGCCAGTGGCGGCGTTGGCCATGGCGGTCAGGCCGCCGGTGGTCGCGGGCGTCCCGGCCGTCAGGGCCGTGGCGGGTCGGTCAGCAGGGCGTCGACCCGCCCGCGCCCGCGCCGAGGCTGGTGGCGCGCACGGTCTCGCCGGCGGGCGCGGTCCAGGCCGTCGTGGCGCCGTTCTTGTCCGACCAGTACGAGACCCGCGTGCCCCGGTGACGGTGTTCGGCACCAGGGGTGTGGTGTGCGCGCCGGTGGTGCCCGGCTCGGCCGCGCCCGCTGACGCTGACGACCGGGTTGGTCGTGTCCACGCCGCGGTAGGCCGCCAGCGTGAGAGCCACCTTGCTCGTGCTCGCCGTGGTCAGCCGCACCGTGGTTCCCGCGTCCGCCGGCGCCGGCCGCCCGCCGCCACACGGTCGTGGCCATGCTGCCGTCGACCACGCGCCCGACCTGTGTCCAGCCGGCGCCGGGACCCGTCTGGGTTGCGGTGCTCCCCTGTGAGGCGAACAGCAGCAGCGGGTCACCGGCCTGGACGCCGCCAGGCACGGGGACCGTGAACGACGTGCTGTTGGTGTTGCGGGTCGCCTGACCGACGAAGCGAGATCGGCGAGGTCGGGGGCGGCGGAGGCGGGCGGCCCGCCTCCGTCGAGGTCCACGAGCTTCTCGAGGCGGACCATCTTGAGGTCCTGGTTGCCGGTCCCGCCGGGCAGGTCGTTGTTGTTGTCCTGGCAGACGAACATGCCGCGCGGGAACGCTGCGCCGAGTGGCGCCGTCGTGGCCGTGACGCCGTCGGTGCGGTCGCAGTCGTCGGAGCCGGTGCCGTTGGACACCCGGAAGCTGTTCACGAAGTCGTTGCCTTCGCCGCCGATAGACGCTGAAGTAGGAGGCGTTCGGGTTGACCACGTTCTGGGCCGAGACGATCAGGTAGCCGTCGCCGTTGTCCTGGTCGACCAGGGTCACGCCCTCGATGTCGGCGGCGAGGTGGCCCCCGGCGGCGTCGAGCACGTCCACCGCCTCGCGCGTCGTGCCGCCGTCGGCTCGGCGGAGTAGCGCCAGAGCGCGTCGTCCTCCTCGCTGATGTAGAGCGCACCGGTGTCGTCGTCGGCCACGCATCCCTCGGCCTCGGAGCCGAGGGCGAAGGAGCGCACGGTGTTGGTCTCGAGCAGGCCGTCGTTGTCGGAGTCGAGGATCTCGTACTGGGTGAAGGTCCCCCTGGATCGTGATGCTGATCCCGTAGACCTTGTGGCTGGTCGGGCTCTGGTAGAGGCACAAGCCCTCACCAGCCCCTGGGCCAGCACGGTGTCGTTGATCGGTGCCAGCTGCCGCGTGCTGTGGTTGACGCTGTAGAAGCGCACGCCCTGGTGCAGGACGGCGACCAGGTCCTGAGTAGGCGCCGATCGGCGACGTCCTGGCGGACGTCGACGTTGCCCCAGGAGCTGCTGTCGGGCGCGAGCCGCTGCACCAGGGAGCCGTCCAGGTTGTAGGTCTCGAGCGCGCCGCGCTTGTCGTTGGCGATGAGCAGCGACTGCGCCGGTGAGGCGTGGTTCACCCAGATGGCAGGGTCGTCCATGCTGTCCCCTGCGTGGGTGCCAGAGACGGTCTCGGCGTCGGACGGCACCAGCACCGGGTTCTCGGCGGCTGGGCGGGCGCTCCGGAGGCCAGCACGCCGAGCAGCGCGGTCAGCATGGCAAGGGCCATGGCGACGGCGAGATGGCGCGTCGTGGGCAAGCGTCACGTGAGGTCCCCCGGTTCGTGAAACGTGTGTGGAACATATGTCCGCTGCGCCGGGCTGGCAATGAACTCCCGCGATTGGTGCATACCAGTCAGGACCCGCGCGAACTGACGACGATCGGTCGGCGACGAAGAAGATCCTCGTCGACTGTCGTATCGGCGGTTTGCCGTTCGTGGAGGACTCGACAGGATGGGCGGTACGCCGTACCGCCCCTCGCCGCACCAGCCAAGGAGCACCGTCATGACGCAGTACCTTCTGTCGGTCCACCACGACTACGACACCGTCGCCGACGTCAGCGACGAGGAGATGCAGCGGGCCTTCGCCCAGGTCGACACCTTCAACAACGAGCTCCGGTCCAGCGGCAGCTGGGTCTTCGCCGGCGGGCTCGAGCCGCCGACGACGGCCACCGTCGTCGACGCGACCGGCACCGACTCGGTGACCACCGACGGGCCGTACGCCGAGGCCAAGGAGCACCTCGGCGGTTTCTGGGTGGTCGAGGCCCCCGACCTCGACGCCGCCCTGGAGATCGCCCGACGTGGCTCGGCCGCCTGCATGGGCCCGGTCGAGGTCCGGCCGTTCCAGTCCGAGTGAGCGACACCCCCGGCACCACGTCCGGCGTCGACCTGGCGTCGGTCTTCCGGGCGGAGCACGGCCGCGTCGTGGCCAGCCTGGCCCGCCGGTTCGGCGACCTCGACCTGGCCGAGGACGCCACCGGCGAGGCCCTGCTGGTCGCGGCCGAGCGCTGGCCCACCGAGGGCGTGCCGCCCAACCCCGGCGGCTGGCTGACCACGGTCGCCGCCAACAAGGCGCTCGACCGGCTCCGCCGGGAGAAGCGCCGGCAGGACAAGTACGCCGAGGTCGCACGCATGGACGAACGCCTGGGAGACGACCCACCCGAGCCCACGGGACCCATCGAGGACGACCGGCTCCGGCTGGTGTTCACGTGCTGCCACCCGGCGCTCGCGCCGGAGAACCGGGTGGCCCTCACGCTGCGCCTGCTCGGCGGCCTCACCGTCGCCGAGATCGCCGCGGCGTTCCTGGTGCCCGAGACGACGATGGCGCAGCGGATCACCCGGTCGAAGCAGAAGATCAAGGCGGCCGGGATCCCCTACCGGATCCCGCGGGCCGAGGACCTGCCGACGCGGCTCGGTGCCGTGCTCGCCGTGCTCTACCTGGTCTTCAACGAGGGCTACCTCGGCACCTCCGGCGAGGCCCAGCGCAGCGAGCTCACCGGCGAGGCGATCCGGCTGGCCCGGCAGCTGCAGGAGATGGTGCGAGCCACACCGTCGGTCGGGCCGCTGCCCGAGGTGGACGGTCTGCTGGCCCTGATGCTCCTGACGGAGTCGCGCTCCCGGGCCCGGGTCGAGGAAGGCATCCTGGTGCCGCTCGACGAGCAGGACCGCACGCTCTGGGACGCCGCCATGATCGACGAGGGCCACCGGCTCGTTCGGGCCTGCCTGGCGCTGAACCGGCCGGGTCCCTACCAGGTGCAGGCGGCGATCAACGCCGTGCACACCGACGCGCTCGACGCCTCGATGACCGACTGGTCGCAGGTGCTCGCCCTCTACGACCAGCTGATGGCGCTGGGGCCGAACCCGGTCGTCGCGCTCAACCGGGCGGTGGCGGTCGCCGAGGTCGACGGCCCCGAGGTCGCGCTTGCCCTGGTGGACCAGCTCGACCTCGCCGGGTACCACGCGTGGCAGGCCACCCGCGCCGACCTGCTCCGCCGACTGAAGAGGTACGCCGAGGCGCGCATCGCCTACGACCACGCCATCGAGCTGGCCGGCAACGAGGCGGAGCGGGCGTTCCTGCGAGGTCGGCGCGACGGGCTCCCCGCGACCTAGTCCTGCACCGCCTTGGCGATCGCGATGCACATCGTCAGGTACTCGTCGGTCGGCGTGATCGCCTCGGCGTCGGGCTCGTCCTCGAGCCGCCAGCACGCGTTGTTCAGCATCCGGACGACGACCCAGTCGCGGGCGCGGTGCTCGTCGAGACCGGCACCGTCGACCAGGGCGTGGAACCGCGCCCGCACGCCGTTGCGCACGTCGCCCTCGCACCTCGTCGAACCGGTTCCACAGCATCGGCGCGAGCTCGTAGTGCGGGTCCCCGCTCATCGGCTTGGGGTCGATCGCCAGCCAGGCCTGCCGGTCCCCGGCCATCACGTTCTCGTAGTGCAGGTCGGCGTGGATCAGCGTGCCCGTGCTCGCCGGGTCGGAGACGAAGTCACGCGACAGCGCGACCGCCTGCTCGACGAGTCGCCGCGGGAGGGGCGCGCTGCGCGGCAGCTCGGCCAGCTGGTCGGCCCAGCGGTCGACGTACGTCGTCAACGGGCGGAGCTGAGGGATCGCGGGCACGTGCAGCTGCGCGTACAGCCCGGCCACGACCTCGCAGGCCTCGAGGTCGCCCAGCTCCGTCAGCCGCTCGGGGTGCAGCCGCTCGAGCAGCATCGCCTGGCGGTGCGGGTCGGCGCGCAGCAGCCGTGCGGCGCCGCGACCGCCCCAGTGCTGGAGGGCGAGGTGCTCGTGCTGCGACTCCTCGTCCGGGAAGGACACCTTCAGGACGGCCGAGCGGTCCGAGGTGGTGCGCACCGGCACGACGAGCGCGACGAACCCGTGCATCATCCAGCCGTCGGTCCGCAGCTGCCACTCCTCGAGCAGGTCGGTCACCAGCGACGGCAGCCGGTCGACCCAGTCCGCCCAGTCGGGTCCGCGGCTGGCCATCCCGAGGATCCCGTCGGGCAGTCGCAGCGACATCAGAAGTCGACCAGGAGGTCGGCGACCTGCGCCCGGAACCGCGGGCAGGTCGCGATGTCGTGGGCCTTGCAGTCGAAGGCGTGCTGGGTCATCTCCCGGGAGATCCGCATCTCCTCCATCCGGCGGTCGAGGTCGGCGAGGTGGGCGGAGAGCACCTCGTGCCGGTCCTTCGCGCCGGCGTCGAGGAGCACCCCGATCTGCTCCAGGCTCATCCCGGCGGACTTGCTGCGCAGGATGACCGCGACCCGGCCGACGTCGTCGCGCGAGTAGCGGCGCCGGCCCGCGCCGTCCCTCCCAGGAGCCAGCAGACCGACGGCCTCCCAGTGGCGCAGCACGTTGGTCGGGAGGTCGAAACGCTCCGCAACCTCCCCGACGGACCAGGAAGTTGACTTCATGTCGACATGAAGTCACACACTGGCCGCAGACACAAATTCGGAGGTCCACATGTACGACGTCATCGTCATCGGCGGAGGTCCCGCCGGGCTCCAGGCAGCCCTCACTCTCGGCCGCCTGCACCGCACCACCCTGCTGCTCGACTCGGGGCACTACCGCAACGATCCCGCGAGCGAGATGCACAACTTCATCACCCACGACGGCACGCCGCCCGAGGAGTTCCGGCTGGCTGCCCGCAAGGACCTGGCGGCCTACGACACGGTCGAGGTCGTCGACGACGAGGTCGCGAGGGTGACACCCGACGGGGCCGGCTTCGCGGTCGTGACGAGCGGCGGTGCGTCGTACGACGCGAGGGCGGTGATCCTGGCCACCGGCGTACGCGACACCCTGCCGGCGATCCCCGGGGTGCGACGAGCTCTGGGGCTCCGTCGTCGCGCACTGCCCCTTCTGCCACGGGCACGAGTTCAGCGACGGCGTCGTGGCCGTCCAGGACGGGCCGCACGCCACCAGGCTCGCCGCGATGCTCTCCCGGATCGCGAAGCAGGTGGTGGTGCTCGAGGGAACGGTGACGTCGGTGGCCCCGGAGGGGTCGGGTGCCCGCATCATCGCCGGGGAGACCAGCCTCTACGTCGACGGCTTCTTCGTCGCCGGCGAGATCGGCCAGGCGGCGCCGTTCGCCGACCAGCTCGGTCTCAGCCTGTTGCCCAGCGGCTGCATCGAGATCGACGCGTTCGGCCACACCAGCCGGCCGCGGGTGTACGCCGGCGGCGACCTCGCCCACCAGGCCGCCTACCCGATGCCGCTCGCGTCGGTGCTGCACGCGGCCGGAGCAGGGGCGATGGCCGCGATGGGGGCGATCCAGGACCTGATCGCCGAGGAGTTCCCAGCGCCCGTCGGCTGAGCTACTTCTTGCCCTTCTCGGCGGGACCGCTGGTGGAGAGGGCGGCGATGAACGCCTCCTGGGGGACCTCGACGCGGCCGACCATCTTCATCCGCTTCTTGCCCTCCTTCTGCTTCTCCAGCAGCTTGCGCTTGCGGGTGATGTCACCGCCGTAGCACTTCGCGAGCACGTCCTTGCGGATCGCGCGGATGGTCTCCCGGGCGATCACCCGGCTGCCGATCGCGGCCTGGATCGGCACCTCGAACTGCTGCCTGGGGATCAGCTCGCGCAGCTTGCCGGCGAGCATCACGCCGTAGGAGTACGCCGCGTCGCGGTGCACGATCGCGCTGAACGCGTCGACCGTCTCGCCCTGGAGCAGGATGTCGACCTTGACCAGGTCGGCCGCCTGCTCGCCGGTGGGTTCGTAGTCGAGCGAGGCGTAGCCCTTGGTCTTCGACTTGAGCTGGTCGAAGAAGTCGAAGACGATCTCGCCCATCGGCAGGGTGTAGCGCATCTCGACCCGGTCCTCGGAGAGGTAGTCCATCCCCTCGAGCTGGCCGCGCTTGGACTGGCAGAGCTCCATGATGACGCCGATGAAGTCGCTCGGGCTGAGGATCGTCGCCTTGACGACGGGCTCGCGGACCTCGGCGATCTTGCCGGCGTTGGGGTACTCGCTGGGGTTGGTCACCTGCTGCTCGGAGCCGTCCTCCATCACCACCTTGTAGACCACGTTGGGAGCGGTCGAGATCAGCTCGAGGTTGAACTCGCGCTCGAGCCGCTCGCGCACGATCTCCATGTGCAGCAGGCCGAGGAAGCCGCAGCGGAACCCGAAGCCGAGGGCGCCGGAGGTCTCGGGCTCGTAGGCGAGCGCGGCGTCGTTGAGCTGCAGCCGCTCGAGGGCGTCGCGCAGCGTCGGGTAGTCGTCGCCGTCGATCGGGTAGAGCCCGGAGTACACCATCGGGTTGGGGTGCTTGTAGCCGCCGAGCGGAGTGGTCGCGCCGTGGTGCTGGCTGGTCACGGTGTCGCCGACCCGGGACTGCCGCACGTCCTTCACCCCGGTGATCAGGTAGCCGACCTCGCCCACGCCCAGGTCGCCCGCCTTCACCGGCTCGGGGCTGATCACGCCGACCTCGAGCATCTCGTGGACGACCCCGGTCGACATCATCTTGATCCGGTCGCGGTGGGTGAGCTTGCCGTCGATGACCCGGACGTAGGTGACCACGCCGCGGTAGGTGTCGTAGACCGAGTCGAAGATCAGCGCCCGCGGCGGGGCGTCGGCGTCACCCACGGGAGCCGAGGTCTGGGCGACGATCTCGTTGAGCAGGTGCTCGACGCCCATGCCGGTCTTCGCCGAGACCTGGAGGACGTCGGAGGGGTCGCAGCCGATGATGCCGGCCAGCTCGGCGGCGTACTTCTCGGGCTGCGCGCTCGGCAGGTCGATCTTGTTCAGCACCGGGATGATGTGCAGGTCCGCGCCGAGGGCGAGGTAGAGGTTGGCCAGCGTCTGCGCCTCGATCCCCTGGGCCGCGTCGACGAGGAGCACCGCGGTCTCGCACGCCTCGAGCGAGCGCGACACCTCGTAGGTGAAGTCGACGTGGCCGGGGGTGTCGATCATGTTCAGGACGTAGGTGCCTGGCTCGGCGGCCGCGTCGTTGTCGTCCTGCACGGTCCACGGCATCCGCACGGCCTGGCTCTTGATGGTGATGCCGCGCTCGCGCTCGATGTCCATCCGGTCGAGGTACTGCGCCCGCGCCGCCCGCTCGTCCACGACCCCGGTCAGCTGGAGCATCCGGTCCGCCAGCGTCGACTTGCCGTGGTCGATGTGGGCGATGATGCAGAAGTTGCGGATGATCGCGGGGTCGGTCCGGCCCGGGAGGGGCGGAGTGGCGGCTACGGACACGGACTGCTCTCGAGATCGGGGAACGGCTCTGCGATCGCCCATCCTCCCACGCAGGAGGGGGTGGTTCGAACTCAGCCGGTCGGCACCCAGTACCTCAGCTTGTGGCCGCGCTGGTCCTCCAGCACTCCCCCGTTGACCTCGATGACCCGGCGCGAGGCCGACGTTGTCCGCGTCGCAGGTGAGCAGCGCCGGGTCGATGCCGCGGGCGTGTGCCTCGGGCAGGACCGCGGCGAGGATGGCGGTCCCGTGTCCCTCCCCTCGGCGGCTGCGGCGGACGTCGTACCCGATGTGACCGCCCCACTCCCGCAGCTGAGGCGTCAGACCGTGCCGCAGCGAGGCCCGGCCGACGTACTCGTCCCCCTCGGTCCACCACCAGCTCGTCTGGCAGACCAGACCCGGCCCCCGCGGCCGGACCGCCTCCGCCAGGGTCTCCTCCACGTAGCGCGCGAACTCCGCCCGCGTGTGCCAGGTCGCCCCGAACCGGTCCAGGTCCCAGCCGATCATCGACTCGGTGCCGGCTCGGCCTTCGGCCACGAACTCCTCCATCGCCTCGAGGAACGAGCGCTGGAAGCGCACGTGGGGGCGGGTCAGCTCGGCCATCCCTCGAGTCTGGTGAACAGGCCGACCGCGACTCAACCGGTTTCCGTAGGGTGAGCCGGTGCGCACCGCCCTCCTCGCCGGAGCCTCCGGGCTCGTCGGCGGACACCTCCTCCAGCAGCTGCTCGACGACGACACCTGGGACCGGGTGGTCAGCGTCGGCCGTCGGACGGTCGACGTACAGCATCCCAAGCTGGAGCAGGTCGTCACGGTGCTCCCGGACCTGCCGGAGCTCTCCGACGTGGACGACGCCTTCTGCGCCCTCGGGACCACGATCAAGAAGGCCGGCAGCCAGGAGGCCTTCTCGGCCGTCGACCACGACGCGGTCGTCGCGCTGGCCCACGTCGGCGCAGCAGGCCGGCGCCTCGTCGTTCCTGCACGTCACCGCCATGGGGGCGAACGCCCGGTCGCGGGTGTTCTACAACCGGGTGAAGGGCGAGACCGAGCGGGACGTGACCGAGGTCGGCATTCCCACGACCGTCGCGTTCCGGCCCTCGATCATCGACGGTGACCGCGACGAGTCGCGTGCCGGGGAGCAGGTCGGGCTGGTGGTGATGCGCGCCCTGGCCCCCGTGCTCGGCAGGCTCCGGCCGACCAAGGCTGACGACATCGCGCTCGCGATGCTGCACGTCGCGAAGTCTCCGGGTGCCGGCGCTCCGGTGGTCTCCGCTGCCGAGATCACCCGGCCTGGCTCGCCGATTTGGGCGCTCCCAGCGCCGCTGATATCGTTTCCCTTCGTGTCTGGACCCGCTCCGGACGCCCCCGAACCTGAAGCACACATCGAACGAGGCGAGCCTGACGTGGCGAACATCAAGTCCCAGATCAAGCGCAACCGGCAGAACGACGCTGCGCACGAGCGCAACAAGGCCGTGAAGTCCGCGCTGAAGACTGCGGTGCGCAGGTTCCGCGAGTCCGCCGAGGCCGGCAACGCCGACGAGGCCAAGGCCGCCGCGCACGTCGCCGCCCAGCAGCTCGACAAGGCCGCGTCCAAGGGCGTCATCCACAAGAACCAGGCCGCGAACCGCAAGTCGGCCATCCAGAAGAAGGCCGCCTCCCTCTGAGGTAGCCGTTCAGCCGAGGCGTCGTCCCCCAGGGACGGCGCCTTTTGCTGTGCCTAGGCGCGCCGCGGACGGGCGCGGACGATGTCGAGCACCATCTTCTCCAGTGCGTACGCCGGGTCGCTGGCCTGTCCCTTGATGTCGGCGTCGGCCCGCGCGACGGTGCGGATCGCCCGCCCGACGCCGTCGGTGTCCCAGCCGTGCGACTGCTGACGCAGCGTCTTCAGCTTCCACCCCGGCACGCCCACCTCACGCATCAGGTCGGCGTCGCGCATCCCCCGTCCGGCGGACATGAACTTCGCCAGGCTGCGCAGGCCGCCGGCCATCGCGCTGGTCACCAGGACGGGAGCCGTGCCTCGGTCGAGCGCCCAGCGCAGCTCCTCGAGCGCCCTGGCGGTGTGCCCGTAGAGGGTGTGGTCCGCCACCGCGAACGACTTGGCCTCGGCCCGGCCGCCGAAGTACTTCTTCACCATCTCCACGGTGAGCGGCTGGCCCTGGAAGTCGTTGGCGAGCTGGCTGGTTGCCGCCGACAGGGAGCGCAGGTCCTGACCGACCGCCTGCACCAGGAAGTCGGCCGCGTCGGGGTCGATCCGCACCTTGGCGGCGCGCAGCTCGTTGACGACGAAGCCCGGGAACTCCCGCGCCGTCAGCGGTGCCGACTTCACCTCGGTCACCGACGCGAGCTTGCGCAGCTTGGCGAGCAGGCCGCTGCCCTTGGGGCCACCGCCGTGCGCCAGCAGCAGGGCGACGTCCTCGGCCGGTGCCGCCGCGTAGTCGAGGAGACCGGCCATCGACTCCTCGGGCAGGTCCTCGAGCCCGCGCACGACGATGCAGCGGGTGGCGGAGAACAACGAGGGTGACGCCAGGTCGCCGAGCTCGGCCATCGTCAGCGAGGCCGCCATCGTCTCGGAGAACTCCGCCTCCGGGTCGTGGCTGCGCACCGCGGCTCGCACGCCGGCGATCGCCCGCTCGCCGAGGAACTCCTCGGGACCCGTCACCAGGGTCAGGCGACCGAGCACGTCCTGTGGCTGGGGATTGGCCATGGCGGCAGCCTCTCACGCAGCACTGACTCAGAGCTCGAGCGTCCCGCTGACCAGGGTCCGGCTCGAGCCGCCGACCCAGATGTCGCCCGAGGCGTCGGTGCTGACCAGCACGCGTCCGTCCCGACCGAGGGCGGTCCCCTGGCGGGCGACGTACGACGCCGGCAGCCGCCCCGCCCTGGTCAGCCAGACCGCGAACCCCGCGTTGAGGCTGCCGGTGACCGGGTCCTCGTTGATGCCGAGCCCGGGACAGAAGGCACGCACCTCGACGTCGGCGCCGGTCGCCTCCCGCTCCTGCGGGTCGAGCGGACCGATCACGCCGGCGTCGACCTCCAGGGACGCGAAGTGTGGCCGCAGCGAGAGCACGGTCGCCGCGCTGTCGAGCTCCAGCCCGAGCCAGCCGGGTCCGTTGTCGATCCACCAGGCCTCGACCAGCTGGCCGGCCTCGATGCCGAGCGCGCCCACCACGCGGCCGAGGGTCTCCTCGTCGACCGGCCCGGTGCGCAGGAAGCCCGGTGCCCGGAACGCGAGCGCGTCGCCGTCCTGCCGGAGCTCGACCAGACCCACCCCGCACTCCTGCACGACCCGGTCGGCCGTCGCGGGCGTCCCCCCGGCGGCGAGCCACGCGTGGGCGCTGCCCAGCGTGGGGTGGCCGGCGAACGGCAGCTCCTCCCCCGGCGTGAAGATCCGCAGCCGGTAGTCGGCGCCCGGGTCCTCCGGCGGCAGCAGGAACGTCGTCTCCGACAGGTTCGTCCAGCGCGCGAACGCGGCCATCTGCTCGTCGTCGAGACCGGTGGCGTCGTGCACCACCGCCACCGGGTTGCCGGCGAGCGGACCGCTGCCGAACACGTCGACCTGGGAGAAGGTGTACGTCGCCACGAGAGCCAGCCTGTCACCGATCCGGGCCGGTCGACACGTGGCCCCGGCCGGCGACCCGGAGCACGCCGTCCACCACGACGGCCACGTCGCCGTCCCGGTCGGTGCGCGCGACCCGGGCTCCCGCGTCGCGCAGCAGCGCCATCAACGAGGGCGCCGGGTGGCCGTAGTCGTTGTCCACGCCGACCGAGATCACCGCCAGCCGCGCTCCGGTGGCCCGGACGAGGTCGGGGTCCTGACGGGCACTGCCGTGGTGGGCGACCTTGAGCACGTCGGCGCGCACCCCACCGGTCTCACGGAGCAACCGCGACTGGGAGCCGTCCTCCTCGTCGCCCATCAGCAGGATCCGGATGCCCCGCGTCTCGACGAGCAGCACCACGCTCGCGTCGTTCGGCGGTGACTCCGAGGTGGCGGGCGGCTCGCGCGAGGGAGCGACCACCTGCCAGCGCAGGGCACCCACCCGCCCCTGCTCGCCGTACGCCGCCACCCGCACCGGCACTCCCGACGCCGCCGCCGCGCCGAAGACCTCGCGCGCCCCGGACAGCGGGTCGGCCAACGGGCTCACCTCGACCGCGTCGACCGTCCTCCCGCGCAGCACCCCGACGAGCCCGTCGATGTGGTCGGCATGGAAGTGGGTCAGCACGAGCAGCGGGACGTGGCCCACGTCCAGGCGCCGCAGGCACCGGTCCATCGCCGCCGGGTCGGGGCCGGCGTCCACGACCACCGCACTGCCGGGTCCGGCGTTCAGCACCAGCCCGTCGCCCTGGCCCACGTCGCAGGCCACCATCACCCAGCCGCGCGGCGGCCATCCCGGGCTGGGCACCGGCACGAGCAGCACGACCACCATCACCGCCCCGAGCGCCAGCGTGCCCGCCCGGCGTGCCAGCACCGTCCCGAGAGCCAGCCCGACCGCCGCGCACACCAGGGACAGCAGCGCGATGGCCACCGGCCCCGAGGACCAGTCGACGGCGGCGACCGGCAGGTCGGCACCCTTGCGCGCGACCGCGATGATCCACGAGGCGCACCACGCCGCCGGTGCCGCGACCCAGCGACCCAGGTCCGACCAGAGCAGCCCGGCGACTCCGCCGGCCAGCCCGAGCACGGTCGCGGGACCGACGGCGGGGGCGACGAGCAGGTTGGCCGCGACCGCGACCAGGGAGATCCGGCCGGAGATCGCCGCGACCAGAGGGCGTGCACGCCAGCTGCGCCGCAAGTGGCACCGCGACGGCCTCGGCCACCCAGCGCGGCAGCCAGCGCGTCAGCCGGTCGCGCCACCACGGCGCGAACCAGATGATGCCGGCCGTCGCCAGCGCCGACAGCGCGAAGCCCGGCGAGACCGCCAGCCACGGGTCGACGAGCAGCAGCAGGAGCACCGCCGCACCCAGGGCGCGGGGACCTCGTTGCCGACCGTGCTGTCCCAGGCCGACCAGCGCCACCGACCCCATCACCGCCGCGCGGAGCACGCTGGGCTCGGGTCGCGCCAGCAGCACGAAGCCGAGGACCCCGAGGACGCCCACGACGACCAGGCCACGGGCCCGCACCCCGACCCAGCGCGCGAGCAGCAGCAGGGACCCGACGACCAGGGTGAGGTTGGTCCCCGAGACGGCCAGCAGGTGGGTGAGGCCGGCCGTGCGGAAGTCCTCGCTCAGCTCCTCGGGCATGTGCGCGTCGTCGCCGTCCACCAGCGCCGGGACCAGGGAGCGAGGGCCCTCGGGCTGGTCGGCCACGGCGTCGCGGACCGAGTCGCGCAGGTGACCGGCTCCGCGGAGCAGCCCACCTGGTCCGGCGCGCACCTCAGGAGGACCACGGGTGCTGAGCACCCCGGCGAGGTCACGGGTCCGGGCCACCTGGAGGCGCCCGCGCACGTCCAGCCGGGAGCCGAGCTCGACCCGGGCGGACCGCGCGTCGGCGATGACCAGCACGGGAGCACGCACCCGATGGCGCTGGCCCCGGCCCACCACGGTCAGGGTGCGGGCCCGGTAGACGACGTAGGCCTCGAACCGGCCGCGGCGCAGCACCGGGTCGGAGGTGACCACGACCGTGGCCTCGACGGAGGCGGACTGCCGGGCGAGCGTCTCGACGGGAGAGACCCGGACCGCCTCGGCCCGGAGCAGCGCCGACGCGGCCACGCCGGCGCCGGCGACGACCCAGGTGACCCGACTGAGCACCTCGCGACCTCGCCGGCGACGCCACGACACGTGCACGACACCGGCGCCCAGGGCGAGCACCAGCACCCAGACCGGGGCGCGCAGGGCAGCGACCGCGGACAGCCACACCACGGCGCCGAGGACGGGAGCCCGCAGATCGGCTCGCCCGTCAGCCGGAGCTGTCACAGGGTCACGTGCGGGGCGAGGTCGGCCAGGGTCTTCTCGCCGATCCCGTCGACCTCGAGCAGCTCGTCGACCGAGCTGAACGCACCGTGCGCGGCCCGCCAGTCCAGGATCTTCTGCGCCGTGACCGGCCCGACGCCCGGGAGGGTGTCGAGCTGGGTCCCGTCCGCGGTGTTGAGGTTGACCAGTCCCCCGACCGGATCGGGAGCGGTGGTGCTGGTGCCGGCGGCGATCCCGCCACCGGGCGCGCCCTCTGCCCACCAGGATCTGCTCGCCGTCGACCAGGACCCGCGCCAGGTTGAGCGAGCTGAGGTCGACCCCCGCCCGGGCGCCGCCCGCCTTCCGGAGCGCATCCACGACCCGCGACCCGGACGGCAGGGTCGTCACCCCGGGGCGGCGCACCTTCCCCGCGACGTCGACGGTGACGTCGCCGGTCTCCGCCGGCTGCGCGGAGGCAGAAGCAGGACCCGGGGACAGCACGGGCGCTGCCGACCCCGGGGACTCCGCGCGCAGCGGCACCGGCTCGCTCTCGCCGTGCATCCGGCTGACCACGAACACCGTGCCCGCCACGGCCGCGGCCACCAGGGCGACCACCAGCAGCACGGGTCCGGACCCCAGCTCGGTGCGTCCCCGGAGGGTGTCGGGCACCTGGTCGCGCAGCCAGCCGGCGAGTCGCCGGGCCGGACCGGGGCGCGGCTCGCGCAGGTGTCGTCCCACCGGCGCGACGACCGCCGGCTCGGGCAGCGCGGCGCGCTCGTCGGGTTCGTCCGGGTCGTCGACGCGGCGCAGCCCGGCCTGCTCGAGCTCGCGACCGAGCAGCTCGAGACGGCGACGGGCTGCGGCAGCGACCTCCTCCTGTGACTGCCTGGGCATGGCTCGACGCTAGGAACCGGGACGACGGGGCGGAAGGCCCGGATCGCCACCTGTGGAGAACTCAGCCGAGCGTCGAGGTGTGGACGCTCAGGGTCGTCGCGACACCGCCACGGCGACCATCCCGGGGCCGACGTGCGCGCCGAGGACAGCGCCGATCTCGCCGACCGACACGCCTCGTCCGCCCAGGCCCGGCCCGAGCCGGTCGGCCAGCCGCTCGGCCAGCTGGGCCGCTCGGTCGGGGCTGGCCAGGTGGGCCACCGCGACGTCGACGTCCGCGTCGGCGCCGGCGTCCACGGCGAGCTCCTCGAGCCGCGACAGCGCCTTGGCGGCGGTCCGCACCTTCTCGAAGGGGACCACCCGGCCGTCGTCGAGGGTGAGGATCGGCTTCACGGCCAGCGCCGAGCCCAGCAGCGCGGCGGCCGCTCCCATCCGTCCCCCGCGGCGGAGGTACTCCAGCGTGTCGACGTAGAACAGCGACGTGGTGCTCGCGGCCCGTTGCGCGGGCCGCGGCGGCGACCGCCTCGGCGTCCGCACCGTCCGCGATGGCGTCGGCGGCCGCGAGGACGGCGAAGCCGGTGCCCATGCCCACCTGTCGGGAGTCCACCGGGGTGACCGGCACCGAGGCGCGCCGGGCGGCCAGCTGCGCGGACTCGAAGGTGCCGCTGAGCTCGCCCGAGATGTGCACCGAGACGATCGCGTCGGCGCCGTCGGCGGCGAGCTTGTCGTAGACCTCGAGCATCGCGTCCGGGTTGGGTCGCGACGTGCTCACCGGGACCCACTCACGAAGGGCCTCGGCCAGCATCTCGGGAGTGACTTCGTCGTCGACGCCCTCGTCGTACGCCTTGGCCCCGATCACGACCTGCAGCGGCACGACCGTGATCCGGCGCTCCCGGACGACGTCCGCCGGGAGCGACGCGGTCGAGTCGGTGACCAGGGCGACGGGCATGGCGGACAGGCTAGCGAGCGCGGTTCACCCCGTGTGCGGCCGCTCACCGCTCGCCGTCTACGGTCGAAGCATGCGCATCGTCATCGCAGGTGGACACGGTCAGATCGCCCGGCAGCTCGGACGGCTCGTCGCCCAGGCAGGGCACCAGCCGGTGGGCATCATCCGCAAGCCGGAGTACGTCCCCGACCTCCAGGAGGACGGCGTCGAGCCTGCCCTCGTCGACCTCGAGGCGACCGACGTCGACGAGCTGACCGAGGTCGTCCGCGACGCCGACGCGGTCGTGTTCGCGGCCGGCGGCGGTCCCGACGGCAACGCCCAGCGCAAGGAGACCGTCGACAAGGGCGCGGCGATCATGCTGGCCGACGCCGCCCAGGCCGCAGGCGTACGCCGCTACGTGATGATCTCCGCGATGGGCACCGAGAGCGCCGACCCCGACTCCGACGAGGTGTTCCAGGTCTACCTGCGGGCCAAGCAGGCGGCCGACGACGACCTCCGCGCCCGTGACCTCGACTGGACGGTCGTCCGGCCGGGAGGCCTCACCGACGACGTCCCCACCGGGCTCGTGCAGGTCGGCCGGCTCGAGCGCGGCTCGGTGACGCGCGGCGACGTGGCCCACGTGGTCGCCGAGGTGCTGGAGTCCGACCGTGCGATCGGGAAGACCTTCGACGTGCTCAACGGCGAGGTGCCGATCAGCGAGGCGATCCGCAAGCTCTGACCCTCACCGAGCCAGGAGCGCCTGCACCCGCGCCACCTCGTCGTCGAGGTCGGACTGCTCGGCCCGCGAGAGCGGCCGGAACAGGTCGAGCTCGATCCGCCCGTCGCGGAACCACCACAGCCCGGCCATGAACCCGTCGACGAAGACCGTGCTGCCCACACCGCCGTTGGTGCCCGCCCAGCGTGGCCGTGCCTCCACGGGCACGATGTGGTCGCGGTTGGCGTGGGAGAGCCACACGTTGTCGTAGCTGCCGAGCAGTCGCACCGGGGCGGCGGCCTCCCCGTCGGCGTACGGCGCACCGGGCACGTCCCAGCGCACCTTGCCGTCGAAGCACTCGACCTCGACGAGCTCGTCCCGCATCGAGGCGAACACCGGACCGAGCCGCGTGACCCGGGACCACGTCGTCATGTCGGCCGCTGTTGCCGGGCCGAAGGCGCGGAGGTAGCGGCGTACGAGCTCGGGCACGTCGATCTCCGTCATCGGGCTCCCGAGGTGGTTCTCCACGGTCTGGTAGACGACGCCGCCGGGACGCCGCCAGAGGCCGCGCGGCGGCAGCTGCACCATCGGCGCCCGCTCGCGCGCCGTGTGTGCCAGCGCTCCGGCCGGCACGTCCGGGAAGACCTCCGCCAGCCGCTCACCGAGCTCCTTGACGGGCAGCGGGCCGTCGGCGAGCAGCCGCCGGGTCGCGGCCACCAGCTCCTCGACCGGGACGCCACGGGCCGGCCGGCTCATCTGGTTCGAGGAGCTCTGCTGGTCGAGCGCCCGCTGCACCCAGGGCCGCAGGGCCAGCGCGTCTCCGGGTGTGAGCACGTGGATCGTGCCGCGCATGGTCAGGAACCGCACCGCCCGCGCGTCCTCCAGCGCGCCGGAGAGCTCGAGCGGGTCGAAGTCCTCGATGCGGGCCGCGAGCGAGAGGTACGGCGGGAGGTTCTCCTGCGCCTGCAGGCCGATCAGGTGCTCGACCATGTCGAGCGCCGGCAGGGTCGTCCGCTCGAGCAGGTGCTGCCGCAGCAACAGGGTGCGGTTGAGGTCCCGAAGGCTCAGCACCCGTCCCATCGGGTCAGCCTGCCACCACGTTGACCAGCTTGGGCGCGCGCACGATCACCTTGCGCACCTGCTTGCCCTCCAGGGCGCGCTGCACGGCCTCGTCGGCCATCGCCGCTGCCTCCAGGTCGGCGTCGCTGATGTCCGGGGACACCTCCAGGCGCGCGCGCAGCTTGCCCTGCACCTGGACGACCGCGGTCACGGACTCCTCGACCAGCAGCTGCTCGTCGACGACCGGCCACCCGGCCCGGGCCACGGTCGGCTCGTGGCCCAGCCGCTCCCACATCTCCTCGGCGGTGTACGGCGCGACCAGCGACAGCAGGATCGCGACCGCCTCGGTCGCCTCCCGCACCGCCGGGTCGTCGGGACCGCACCCGGAGTCGATCGCCTTGCGAGTGGCGTTCACCAGCTCCATCGTGCGCGCGATCATCACGTTGAACCGGTGCGACTCGACCAGCCCGGCCGCCTCGTGCACGCGTGTGGTGGGTGACCTTGCGCAGGGCCACGTCCCCACCGTCGGCCGCGGTGCCGGGCGCGGAGGTCACGTCACCGGACAGGCGCCAGGCACGCTGCAGGAACCGCAGCGAGCCGGCCGGGGACATGTCGGCCCAGTCGATGTTGTCCTCGGGCGGTCCGGCGAAGACCAGCGTCAGCCGGACGGCGTCGACCCCGAAGTCCGTCAGCTGGTCCCCCAGGTTCACGCCGTTGCCCAGCGACTTGCTCATCTTCTTGCCCTGGTTGATCACCACGCCCTGGTTGAGCAGCGCGGTGAACGGCTCGGTGAAGTCGACCATGCCCATGTCGAACAGGACCTTGGTGAAGAAGCGGCTGTACATCAGGTGCAGCACCGCGTGCTCGACGCCGCCGACGTACTGCTCGGCCGGCATCCACGCGCGCACCTTGTCGACGTCGAAGGCCTGGGTGTCGTCGTGCGGCGAGCAGTAGCGCAGGAAGTACCAGCTCGAGTCGACGAAGGTGTCCATCGTGTCGGAGTCGCGCTTGGCGGGTCCGCCGCACTTCGGGCACGCGACGTTGACCCAGTCCTCGGCGGCCGCCAGCGGCGAGACGCCCTTGGGCTTCAGGTCGGCGCCCTTCAGCTCCGGCAGCACGACGGGCAGCTGCTCCTCCGGTACGTCGACCTCGCCGTCGACCGGGCAGTGGATGACGGGGATCGGACAGCCCCAGAACCGCTGCCGGGACAGCAGCCAGTCACGCAGCCGGAAGTTGACCGCGCCGCTGCCGCTGCCCTGCTCCTCCAGGTAGCCGATGATCCGGCTCTTGGCCTCGTCGATCGGCAGCCCGTCCAGCGACACGCTGTCGTTGGCGGAGTTGATCGCCGGCCCGCTGCCGGTGAAGGCGTCGCCCTCCCAGCCCTCGGGCGGCTGCACCGTCCGGATGATCGGCAGGTCGTAGGCCTTCGCGAAGTCCCAGTCGCGCTGGTCCTGCCCGGGCACGGCCATGATCGCGCCGGTGCCGTAGTCGGCCAGCACGTAGTCCGACGCCCACACCGGCACCCGCTGGCCGTTGGCCGGGTTGACCGCGTGCGCTCCCAGGAACACCCCGGTCTTCGGCCGGTCGGTGGCCATCCGGTCGATGTCGGAGGACTTGCGGGTCTCCGTCAGGTAGTCCTCGTACGCCGCCCGCTGCTCGTCGGAGACGATCTCCCCGGCCAGCTTCGCGTCGGCCGCGACCACCATGAACGTCGTACCGAACAGCGTGTCCGGGCGCGTCGTGTAGACGGGGATCGTGTGCGTGGCGCCGGTCCCCTCGGTGGTCACCTCGAAGTCGACGTGCGCACCCTCCGAGCGACCGATCCAGTTGCGCTGCAGGGTCAGCACCCGCTCGGGCCAGTCCAGACCGTCCATGTCGTCCAGCAGCCGCTGGGCGTAGTCGGTGACCTTGAAGTACCACTGCGTCAGCTCGCGCTTGGTCACCTCGGCGCCGCAGCGCTCGCAGAACCCGTCGACGACCTGCTCGTTGGCCAGCACCGTCTGGTCGTTGGGGCACCAGTTCACCGGGCTGGACTTGCGGTAGGCCAGGCCGCGCTCGCGCAGCTTCAGGAACAGCCACTGCGTCCAGCGGTAGTACTCCGGGTCGGAGGTGTGCAGCCGGCGGGACCAGTCGAAGCTGACGGCGTACTTCTTGAACGACGCCGCCTGGGTCTCGATGTTGGCGTAGGTGTACGTCGCCGGGTGCTCGTTGCGCTGGATCGCGGCGTTCTCGGCGGGCAGCCCGAAGGAGTCCCAGCCGATCGGGTTGAGCACCTCGTAGCCGCGCTGCCACCAGTACCGGGCGATGACGTCGTGGATCGCGGTCACCTCGGCGTGACCCATGTGCAGGTCACCGCTCGGGTAGGGGAACATCGTCAGGGCGTAGCGCTTCTCCCGCGGGCTGTCGTCGTCCGCGCGGAAGGGGTCGAGCTGCTCCCACACCGGCTGCCACTTGGCCTCGGTGGCATGCACGTCGTAGTGCTGCTGGTCCTCGTCCGTCATCTCGCCATCATCCTTGTCGGGTCCTGCCTCGGGCACGAAAAAGCCCCTCGCGCAGAGGGGCGGCCGCGTCGTGGGGCGACGCGGCTAGGGAAGGAGCAGGACCTGCCTCATGGCGCCATGGTACTCACGGGCTCCGACGTACGTTGTGGAGATGGTCCCCGCGGCGCGCTGGCTGGTGGTGGCGCTGCTCGCCGTGGGCGTCTGCGCTCCCCCGACCCTGCTCCGGGTGCTGCCCGTCTCCGACACCGACATCGGCTCCGCCGACCTCGCCGACCGGGTCCGGGACTCGACCGGGACCGCCTGGACCGGTGAGGTGCGAGCCCAGGGCTCGCTCGACCTGCCGGTGGGCGGCTCCACGTTCGGCGGCATCTCGCGGCTGCTGGGCGAGCGCACCGACCTGCGGGTGTGGTGGCGCGACGCGGAGCACTGGCGGATCGACCGGATCACCTCGACCGGTGAGACCGACCTGCTCCGCGAGGGCAGCACCACGATCCGGTTCAAGTACGAGGACACGACGGCCCGGCTCGTGACCTGGTCGTCCATCCGGCTGCCCGACGACAACGACATCGTCCCGGCGACGCTGGCGGCCCGACTGGTCGACGGGGCGCGCGCCGACGAGCTGACGCGCCTGCCTCCTCGACGGGTCGCCGGGCCGCGGGGCCCTCGGCCTTCGCCTCACCCCGGCCGACCCGAGCTCCACCATCGCGCGCGTCGACGTCTGGGCCGACGAGTCGTCGGGCGTGCCCCTGCGGGTCGACGTGTACGGCGACCGCTCGCGCCACCCCGACTTCACCACGGAGGTCACGCGCTTCGACGACGCCGAGCCCGAGCGACCGGGAGGTCAGCTTCGAGTTCGCACCGGACGTCGACTTCCAGCGGGGCACCTCGTTCGACGCCGTGGCGAGCGCCAACGCCTTCGCCCCGTTCCTGCTGCCGTCCCGGGTGGCCGGTCTCGAGCGGCGGGGTGCCGACTCCGGACTGGGAGCGGTCGGCGTCTACGGCCGGGGCCGACGCTGCTGCTCGCCGTACCCCTGCGCGACGAGGCGGCCGACGGGTTGTTCCGGGAGCTCGCCCGCAGCCGCGCCTCCCGCGAGGACGGGAGCAGCATCGCCCTGGAGGTCGGCCCGCTGTCGGTGCGCCTGGTGCGCGGTGAGCCGGCGAACTTCCTGCTCACCGGGACGCTGACGCCCGAGGCGCTGGAACAGGCCGCGGTCGACCTGCGACGCAGCGTGGTGCGCTACCGATGATCAGGACCCGAGGCCTCACGAAGAGCTACGGCAGCGTGCGCGCGGTCGACGCGGTCGACCTCGACGTGCGCGAGGGGGACGTCTACGGGTTCCTCGGCGCCAACGGCTCGGGCAAGACCACCACCGTGCGGATGCTGCTCGGCCTGGTGATGGCCAACGAGGGCGAGGCCGAGATCTTCGGCCAGGCCATGCCGCGCTCGGCCGCGTCGGTGCTCCCCCGGATCGGCGCCCTCGTGGAGGGACCCGGGGCCTACCCGCACCTGTCGGGAGCCACCAACCTGCGCCTCTTCGACTCCGCAGCCGGTCCACGTGTCGCGCGGGCCGACCGGAGACGGCGCATCGGCGAGGTGCTCGAGCAGGTCGGGCTCGACCCCGCCGACCGACGCCCGACCAAGACCTACTCCCTCGGCATGCGGCAGCGGCTCGGGCTCGCGGCAGCGTTGATGCGCCGCCCTCCCCTGCTGGTGCTCGACGAGCCGACCAACGGTCTCGACCCCCAGGGCATCCGTGACATCCGGGAGCTGCTGCTCACCCTCAACCGGGCCGGCACCACGATCTTCCTGTCCAGCCACCTGCTCGCCGAGATCGAGCAGATGTCGACCCGTGTCGGCGTGCTCGACCGTGGGCGGCTGGTGCTCCAGGAGGACATGAGCGCGATCCGCCGCGACACCGGCCTGGTCCGGGTGCGCACCCCGGACGTGGACGCCGCGGTCGCCCTGCTCGACGGTCGCGTCACCGACCGGGGCGCCGCCGAGGTCGTCGTACGCGCCACCGACGCGGCGGAGCTCAACGCGCGCCTGGTCGCCGCTGGTGTCCGGGTGACCGGCCTCGAGCCGGTGCGACGCACGCTGGAGCAGGTCGTCCTGGAGGCGACGGCGCCGTGATCCGGGTCGAGCTGGTCAAGCTGCTGCGGCGCCCACGGACGTGGGTCACCATCGCGGCGCTCAACGCGCTGCCGACGCTCGTGGCCGTCCTGCTGGCGGTGACCGACCTGGGCCCGCGTCCCGGCACCGGCCCGCCGTTCCTGTCCGCCGTGCTGAACGACGGGACGCTCTTCCCCCTGGCCGCACTGGGCATCGTGCTGCCGTTGTTCCTGCCGGTCGCGGTCGCCGTGGTGGGCGGCGACGCGATCGCGGGAGAGGTGCAGAGCGACACCCTGCGCTACCTGCTCGTCCGACCCGTCTCGCGGCTGCGGGTGCTGCTCGCCAAGCTCGTGAGCGTGGTGGCGTTCGTCGTCATCGCCACGCTCGCGGTGGCGGCGGTCGCCTACGTCGAGGGCACGCTGCTGCTCGGGGACGCACCGGCGACCGGTGTCGTGAGCGTGTCGGGGACGACGCTCACCGAGACGGAGATGCTCCAGCGCACGCTGATGGCGTTCGCCTACGTCGTCCTGGCCATGCTCGGGGTGGCCGCGATCGCGCTGCTGCTCAGCACGATGACCGACTCCGCGGTGGCGGCGGCGCTGGGCACCATCGGGTTCCTGGTCGCCTCGACCGTGCTGCTGGGACTCGACGCCGCCGAGTCCCTGCGGCCGTACCTGCTGACCCGCTACTGGCTGGCCTTCGTCGACCTGTTCCGCGACCCGATCCGCTGGACCGACCTCGTCCACGGCGTGCTGGCCCAGCTCGGCTACCTGGTCGTGTTCGCCGGCGCAGCGTGGGCGAACTTCGCGACCAAGGACGTCAACAGGTGACGTCGGCGGGTGCCGTCGGTGCGCTCGTCCCCAGTGCGCTGCCGATCGTGGCCAGGACGACGGGGTCCGCGGGCAGACCGGCGTGCGAGGTCGTCGATCCCGGGCAGAGCCGCTGGATGTCGATGTTGAGCGCGCCCTCGAGCTCGGCGGAGTCGGTCGGCGTCACGGTCTGGTCGGCCTCGGTGCGCACGGTGATCCAGCGCGGACCCGCGGGCGTCTCGTCGCCGGAGTTCAGCCGGTCCAGCAGGGGGCTTCCCGGGGTCATCTGCTCACACGCGGTCGGGCAGCTCCCGGCAGCGTCAGCGGCGATCGCGGCCACGTCGGTGCCGTGGTGCGGTGAGCCCAGCGTCAGCACCCGTCGTACGACGGACGCACCACCCTCGTCGCGCACGTAGAGCCGGGCGATCACTCCGCCGGCCGAGTAACCCACCACGTCGACCGAGTCGCTCCCCTCGTCCTCCAGGGTGCGGTCGACGAGCTCGGCCAGACGACGGGCCTGCACCCGGAGGTCACCGGTGCCGCCCTCGGTCGACTCGAAGGGCACGACCGTGCGCCCCTGCCGGACCAGCTCCTCGGCCACCGGGTCGAGATCGGCGACGGTGCCGCCGTACCCGGGGACCAGCACCACCGGCCCGGCGCTCGCCTGGTCCGCCTCGCCACCACCGCCGACGGCACGCACCCCGACGACCACGAGCCCGGCCGCGACGACGGCGGTCAGGATGCCCGCAGCCGTCAGGACCAGACGACGTCGCGCCGGGGGCAGCTGGCCGAGCAGACCGCGGAACAGCTCAGTGACCCGGCGGCCGGTCGCCGTCGTCGTCGGACTCCGGCTCGTCGGGGACGACGATCGGCCGGAGCCGCGCCCAGAGGACGAAGAGGGCAGCGGTGACGAGCATCCCGATGCCGGCGACGACGTTGATGTTCAGCCCGTCAGCCCGGTCGATCGCCTCGTCGGGCACGAACAGCCCCGCGAGCAGCGTGATGATCCCGTAGATCCCCAGGAGCGCGCCGATGATGACGCGCATGTCGAACAGTCCGGCCTTGTGCGCCTTGGGGGCCTTGTCCGTGCTCTCTGCCATGACGTGCTCCTACCAGAAGATGATGTTGAGGGCGACGACCATCACCAGGGCGACCCCGGCCAGCTTGTTCGGCACCTGCCACCAGGCCAGGTCGCCCTCGTTCTCGTCGTGGAAGTCGGATCTCGGCGTGAGCGACCAGACCAGTCCGCGCAGCTCGGACTCCTCGCGCGGTCTCGTGAACATCGTGACGATGATGCTGACCAGGATGTCGACGCCGAACGCCACACCCGCCGCCACGAAGCTGGCCCCCTGGCCCTGCAGCCCGATGACGCCCATCGACATCGGACCGAGGGCGTCCTCGCTCAGGATCCCGACCAGCACCGCCGCCAACGTGCCGCTGACCAGGCCGGCCCAGCCGGCCGTGGCCGTCATCCGCTTCCAGAACATACCGAGGATGAACGTGGCGAACAGCGGGGCGTTGAAGAAGCCGAACAGCGTCTGCAGGTAGGTCATGATGTTCTGGTAGTTGCGCGCGAACAGCGCGGTGCCGATCGCGACCACCGTCGCCGCCACCGTCGCGATCCGGCCCACCCGCAGGTAGTAGTCGTCGCTGCGGCCCTTGATGACGTAGGTCTCCCAGAGGTCGTAGGAGAACACCGTGTTGAAGGCCGACACGTTGGCCGCCATGCCTGCCATGAACGACGCCAGCAGGCCGGCGATGGCGACGCCGAGCATGCCGTTGGGCAGCAGGTCGTTGATCAGGTAGAGCAGCGAGTTGTTGTAGTCGAAGCTCTTGCTCCCCGAGGCCTTCGCGTCGGCCACCTCGGAGACGGCCACCGCCGCGATCATGCCGGGGAAGATGACGATGAACGGCACGAACATCTTGGGGAACGAGCCGATGATGGGCGAGCGCTGGGCCGCCGACATGGAGCTCGAGGCCATCGCGCGCTGCACCTCGACGAAGTTGGTCGTCCAGTAGCCGAACGACAGCACGAAGCCGAGGCCGAACACGATCCCGACGACCGACCAGAACGGGTCCTCGATGCCGGTCAGGTTGGTGCCCGGCCACGACGAGAGCTGGGCCGGCCCGTCTCCGGCGGCGGTGATCTTCTCCTTGAGCCCGGAGTAGCCACCCACCTTGTGCAGCCCGACGAGCGTCAGCGGCACCAGCGCCGCGACGATCACGAAGAACTGGAGCACCTCGTTGTAGATGGCCGCGGACAGACCACCCAGCGTGATGTAGGACAGCACGATCGCGGCCGCGACCACGAGGGAGACGTAGAGGTTCCAGCCCAGCAGGATGTTCACGATCTTGGCGAGCAGGAACAGGTTGATGCCGGCGATGAGCAGCTGGGCGATCGCGAAGCTGAGCGCGTTGACCAGGTGGGCGCCGGTGCCGAACCGCTTGCGCATGAACTCCGGGACCGAGCGCACCTTGGAGCCGTAGTAGAACGGCATCATCACGACGCCGAGGAACAGCATCGCCGGCACGGCGCCGACCCAGAAGTAGTGCACCGTCGGGATGCCGAACTGGGCACCGTTGGCCGACATGCCCATGATCTCGACGGCGCCGAGGTTGGCGGAGATGAAGGCCAGGCCGGTGACCCACGCCGGGAGCGAGCGACCCGACAGGAAGAAGTCGAGGCTGCTCGACACCGAGCGGCGCGCCATGATGCCGATGCCGATCACGAAGCCGAAGTAGATGGCGACCAGCAGGTAGTCGACCCAGTTGGCGTCCAGCCGTAGCTGACTCTCCACTGCCAGTACCATCGAGCCTCCCGCGATCGGATCTGCTGGACCGTGAGGCACGTTACTCCCTGATCCGCGCGTCGCACCGCACCCTTGACCAACGATCTGGAGGACCGCATGTCGTGGATGGTGACCGGAGGGGCCGGCTACATCGGCTCGCACGTGGTCCGGGCCTTCGAGGAGGTCGGTCTCGACGTGGTCGTCGTCGACGACCTGTCGAGCGGCCACCGCCAGTTCGTCCACGACTCCGTGCCGTTCGTCGACGGCTCCATCGTCGACACCGAGCTGATGGAGCAGACGATGCGGGACCACGCCGTGGAGGGCGTCGTGCACCTCGCGGGCTACAAGTACGCCGGGGTCTCGGTCGACCGCCCGCTGCACACCTACACCCAGAACGTCACCGGCACGGTCAACCTGCTCGAGGCGATGGAGCGCACCGGGTGCCGACAAGATGGTGTTCTCCTCCAGCGCCGCCACGTTCGGCACCCCCGACGTCGACGTGGTCACCGAGGAGACCGAGACGCGGCCCGAGTCGCCGTACGGCGAGAGCAAGCTGATCGGCGAGTGGGTGATCCGTGACCAGGGCCGCGCGCGGGGGCTGAGGCACACCTCGCTGCGCTACTTCAACGTCGTCGGCTCGGGCAGCGACGACCTCTACGACACCAGCCCGCACAACCTGTTCCCGATCGTGTTCGAGAAGCTGCTGGCGGGCGAGACCCCGCAGATCAACGGCGACGACTACGACACCCCCGACGGCACCTGCGTCCGCGACTACGTGCACGTCGCCGACCTCGCGACCGCCCACGTCGTGGCCGCCCAGCGGCTGTCCGCCGGCGAGGAGCTCCAGCCCGTCTACAACCTCGGCAGCGGCACCGGCTACTCGGTCGCGCAGATCATGAACGCGATCCGCACCGTCACCGGCATCGACTTCACCCCGAAGGTCGCCCCGCGCCGCCCGGGCGACCCCGCCCGGATCGTGGCGACCGGCGAGGCGGCCACGCGCGACCTGGACTGGCAGAACCGGCACGACCTCGAGGACATGGTGCGGTCGGCCTGGCAGGCGCGCAGCGCGGCCACCGCCGGTTGAGCCTGTCGAAACCCCTGCCATGATCGGCACATGAGCTCCCTCACGGACCTGTTCTCCCTCGACGGCAAGGTCGTCATCGTCACCGGCGCCTCCTCGGGCCTCGGTGTCGCCTTCGCCCAGGGCTTCGCCGAAGCCGGTGCCGACGTCGTCCTCGGCGCCCGGCGCGCGGACAAGCTCGCGGACACCGCGAAGCTGGTCGAGGACGCCGGCCGCCGCGCGATCTCCGTCGCGACCGACGTCGCCTCCCCCGAGGCGTGCCAGCACCTCGTCGACTCGGCGATGGAGACGTTCGGCCAGGTCGACGTACTCATCAACAACGCCGGCATCGGCACCGCCGTCCCCGCCACCCGCGAGACGCCCGAGCAGTTCCGCCAGGTCATCGACGTCAACCTGAACGGCTGCTACTGGATGGCGCAGGCGTGCGGCCGGGTGATGGAGCCCGGGTCGTCGGTCATCAACATCTCCTCGGTGCTCGGCCTCACCACCGCCGGCCTCCCGCAGGCTGCCTACGCCGCCTCCAAGGCCGGCCTGATCGGCCTCACCCGCGACCTCGCGCAGCAGTGGACCGGCCGCAAGGGCATCCGGGTCAACGCGATCGCCCCCGGCTTCTTCGAGTCCGAGATGACCGACCAGTACCCCGAGGGCTACCTCGAGTCCCAGGGCCCCCGCATCCCCGTCGGCCGCAAGGGCGACCCCCAGGAGCTCGCCGCCACCGCCGTCTTCCTCGCCTCCCCCGCCGCCGGCTACATCACCGGCCAGACCCTCCCCGTCGACGGCGGGATGACGATCACCTGAGGTCGCCCGAGCTCGCCTCGGTGACCCCGCTGGTTGAGCTTGTCGAAACCACTCGGGCTGGTCGGTGCGCCTTGGTTCTCGGGGAGTGTGGTCGTCGTCCGCCGTGGTTGCGGCGGCGTTCCCGACGCCTTCGTCCGGCCCGCGGCGCTGCCCCTCGACCGTCGTGGTTGCGGTCGTGGCAGCGGGCTCTTCGGTGGTCTCACGGTTGGCGGTGGGTCGAGCAGCAACCGTCACCAGCCGCTGGTTGAGCTTGTCGAAACCAACCGGGCCAGGTCCGTCGCAGGGCCGTGAGCACCGCTGGTTGAGCCTGTCGAAACCACCCGCACCAGAGCACAGCTCGAAGACAGAGTTCTCCACATCTTCGAATCTGTGGTCGAAAGTGTCGGTGCTCACACCTAGAGTTGGGTCATGGAAGGCACCGAGACCCTCACCGCCACCGAGGTGATCGACGCCCTCGTCCAGGCCAAGACCGACGAGCATGCCCGCCGCCGTGCGACAGATCCAGCTGACCGTCCACTGGGCGCTGCTGCACCCGTGCCGCGACGACTGCCCGGCCACCTCGGGTGGGCACCCCGTGTTCGGCGAGACCGCACCCCTGGCCGGTCGCGGGGACCCCGCTGGTCGACGAGTACGCGCCCGGCCTCCCTGGCCGCCGCGCTGGGCATCACCGTCGACGCCGCCCGGCTGCTGCTCGCCGATGCCCTCGAGCTGGTCTACCGGCTCCCGCGGCTCTGGGCCCTCGTGGTGGCCGGGGTGGTGCCGGTCTGGCGCGCCCGGCAGATCGCCCGGGAGACCCACGACCTCGGCCCCGATGCCGTCGCCTACGCCGACCGGCTCATCTGCGCGGTCCCCGACAAGATCCGCCTCGTCGACGCCGCCAAGCTGGTCCACGAAGCCCGGCTCTACTTCGACCCCGACCGCGCCGATCGCCGACGAAGAGCACGAGCTCGCCAAGCGCGGCGTCTGGTCCCGACACGGCCGCAGCCCCGGCGACCACCGACATGTTCATGACCCTGGACACCCCCGACGCCGAGCTGTTCGACCAGACCATCACCCGGATCGCCCACGAACTCCGCCAGCTCGGCGACACCGACGCCCACCGACGTCCGCCGGGCGCGGGCGGTCGGGATCCTCGCCGACCCCCAATACGCCCTGGACCTCATGTCCGGCCGAGAAGCACGCCGCCCCCACACCAGGCGTGGCGCCAGGGCGATGAACCTCTTACCTGCACCTCACCCCACGACGACCTCGCACCGAGACGCAGGACCGGCGCCGTCTCGATCGAGAAGCTCGGCGCCGACCACCACCGGCCTGCTCGCCGACTGGCTGGCCCGCTACGCCGCCACCGGCGGCAAGGATCACCCTCCGACCGGTCATCGACCTCACGACGACCCCGACGCGGTGCCGCGGCAGTCGACCAGCACGACCCGCCCAGCGCAATGCGCGAGCTCTGCCTCCTGCGCGACGCCCACTGCGTCTTCCCCGGCTGCCGCAGCGACTCCCGCGGCTGCGACCTCGACCACATCACCGCCTACACTCCCGATGGCAGACGGCGGACCACCGGGCCAGACCAACGCCAGCCAATCTTGCGCCCCTGTGCCGGTTCCACCACCGCCTCAAGACCCACACCGCCTGGGACTACAAGACCGCTCGACGACGGCACGGCTACACTCTGGACCGCACCCACCGGCCACCAGTACACCGTCCACCCCACCTCCCGCCGCCCACCCGAACGACCCGGGCGAAGAGCCTGACGCCCCGCCACCCCGGCCCACCCCAGCCGGGGACACAGGCACGCCCAGGCACTCGGACCCGGTGGTTTCGACAAGCTCAACCAGCGTGTGGCGACGCTTGCATTTCGACCCACGGCCAGCCCGAGCCACCGCCACCACAACGGTCGAGAGGCAGCACCGCGAGCCGGACGACGGCGCCGGGGACGCCGCGCAACCCAACGCACACGTCGACCACACTCCTCGATAACCCAGAGCCCCGAGCAGCGCGGGGTTTCGACAAGCTCAACCAGCGGTGGCGACGCTCGCCTCTCGACTCACGGTCGGCCCGACCACGCCACCACAACGGTCGAGACAGCACCGCCGCCTAGCACAGCGGGAACGCGGCCGCAACCAGACGCCAGCGCCGACCACACTCCCCGACAACCCAGGAGCCCCGAACAGCCCGAGCGGTTTCGACAAGCTCAACCAGCGGTGGTCACCGCAGCGCCTGACCGAGCCGGATCAGGGCGGCTTTGCCATGATCACCGCATGAGCCAGCCTCACGAGCCTGAGCAGGCGCCGGCGCTCGCGCCCTGGGCTGCCGGGGCGCTGGTGTTCGGGGCGTCGGCGGCGGTGCTGGTCGTGGAGATCGTGGCGCTGCGGCTGCTGGCGCCGTACTTCGGCCTGACGCTCGAGACCAGCACGATGGTCATCGGGGCTGCGCTCGGGGCGATCGCGATCGGGGCGTGGTACGGCGGGAAGGCGGCCGACACGATGTCTCCCCGCCGGGCGCTGGCGCCGCTGCTCTCGGCGTCGGGCGCGGCCGTGGCGGTGACGCCGTTCGCGGTCCGCGGAGCGGGCGAGGCCAGCGCGGCCGCGGCGCTTCCGCTCGTCGCGCTGGTGACGATCGTGGTGCCCGGGGCGCTGCTCTCGGCGGTGACGCCGATGGTCACCAAGCTGGTGCTGACCGACCTCGACGAGACCGGCACGGTCGTGGGTCGCCTCTCCGGCATCGGCACGACAGGCGCGATCTTCGGCACCGTGTTCACCGGCTTCGTGCTCATCTCGCGGGTGCCGGTGACGGCCATCCTGGTCGGGCTCGGGCTGCTGCTCCTGGTCGCGGCGGTCGTGGTCGAGGTCGGCGTACGACGACGCCCGCCGGTGACCTCGCTGGTCCTGGTGCTGCTCGGCGCGGTCGGAGCCGTGCTCGCCCCGGGAGACTGCGACGCCGAGACGAAGTACCACTGCGCCAACGTGCACGCCGACCCGGCACGCGAGGGCGGTCGGCTGCTCGAGCTCGACGGGCTGCGCCACTCGTTCGTCGACCTCGACGACCCGACCCACCTGGAGTTCTCCTACGTCAAGGCACTGGCGGCGGTCGTCGACGGCACCTTCGCGGACGAGCAGCCGCTGGCGGCGTACCACATCGGCGGGGGCGGCCTGACCTTCCCGCGCTACCTCGCCGAGACCCGCCCGGGCACGCGCAGCGTGGTCTCCGAGATCGACCCGGGTGTGCTCGAGGTCGACACCGAGCGCCTCGGGCTGGAGACCGGACCGGACCTCCGGGTGCGCGTCGAGGACGCCCGCCGTGGCGTGGGCCGCATCGACGACGAGAGCCGCGACCTGGTCGTGGGCGACGCGTTCGGTGGCGTGAGCGTGCCCTGGCACCTGACCACGACCGAGGCGGTCGAGGAGGTACGCCGGGTGCTCCGCACCGAGGGCGTGTACGCCGTGAACCTGATCGACTACGCGCCCCTGGGCTTCGCCCGCGCCGAGCTGGCGACCCTGCGTGAGGTCTTCGACCACGTGGCTCTCTCGGCCGACTCGGTGACCCTCTCCGGCAACGGCGGCGGCAACCTCGTCGCGATCGCCTCGGAGTCACCGATCGACACCGCCGCGATCAAGCGCGGGTTCGAGGAGCAGGCAGTCGGGTGGGACGTCATCGACGGCGACCGGCTGACGGCATGGATCGACGACGCGACCGTGCTCACCGACGACTACGCGCCGGTCGACCAGCTGTTGACACACCGCACCAGCTAGGAGTCGAAGCCCAGGCCCAGCTTGTCCATCGCCTTGAGCCAGAGGTTCTCGCGCCCTCCGTTGGCGTCCGCGCGGGCGAGCGACTTGCGGGTGGCCTCGATGCCCACCCAGCGCAGCGGCTCGGGCGGGAACGGGATCGGCTTGGAGCGCACCATGGCCAGCCGCGTCCGCGGGGTGTCGGCCCCGGACAGCAGGTCGAGCACGACGTCGCCGGCGAACCGGGTGGCCGCGACGCCGAGCCCGGTGAACCCGAGGGCGTAGCCGACCCGACCCGACATGGCGGTCCCGTAGAACGCCGCGAACCGCGTGCAGGTGTCGATCACCCCGCCCCAGGCGTGGGTGAAGCGCAGCCCGGAGAGCTGGGGGAAGGTGGTGAAGAAGTTGCCGGCGAGCACGTCGAAGGTCTCGGCACGGACGTCGTACTCCGGGGAGACGCCGCTGCCGTAGTGGTAGATCGCGTCGTACCCGCCCCACAGGATGCGACCGTCGCGCGTGGTCCGGAAGTAGTGGAACTGGTTGCCGCAGTCGCCGATGCCCTCGCGCCCCTCCCAGCCGATCGACGCACGCTGCGCCTCGGTGAGCGGCTCGGTCATCAGCGCGTAGTCGTAGACCGGCACCGTCATCAGCCGCAGCCGGCGCAGCAGCGGCGGGTAGGCGTTGGTGGCGAGCACGACGCGCTCGGCCTGCACGCGCCCGTCCCTGGTGTGTACGGCGACCCCGGACCCCGCCCGCGCCACGGACACCACGGGCGTGTGCTCGGCGATGCGTACGCCGGACCGGACGCACGCGTCACGCAGCCCCCAGGCCAGCCGGGCCGGCTCGAGGATCGCGCCGTCGGGGTCGTGCATCCCGGCGAGGAACGTGGGTGAGTCGACGCGCCGTCTCAGCTCCTCCGAGGAGAGCCAGGTCGTCGCCATCCCCTGCGCGCGGGTCTCGTCGTACTCCTCGCGCAGCGGCTGCACCTGGTGCTCCTGGGTGGCCACCGCGAACGACCCGGCGCGCACGAAGTCGCAGTCGATGCCGTGCTCGTGCACGGTGCGCTCGATGCCGTCGAGGTTCTCGCGGCCCATCGCCAGGAGCTCGGGCATCTCGTCGGGCCAGCGCGCCATCCCGTTGCCGAACCCGTGGGTCAGGCTCGCCTCGCAGAAGCCGCCGTTGCGCCCGCTCGCGGCGTGCCCGCACTCCGCGCCCTCGAGCAGCAGCACCTCGCGCTCGGGATCACGCTCCTTGGCGAGCAGCGCGGTCCACAGGCCGAAGTAGCCGCCACCCACGACCACGAGGTCGGCCGTGTCCGGGCCCGGCAGGTCCGCCAGGCCGGGCAGGGCAGCAGGGCGCTCCGGGTCGTCGAGCCAGTACGGCGTGGAGCTGGCCCCGAGAAGGGAGTCAGCAGCAGACATCAGGCGAGGGCCTTCTCCTGCCGGCGCCGGTTGAGCTCGGCCCCGATGACGATCGCGATGGAGATGATGAACATGACGGTGCCGACCACGTTGACCTGCATCGGCACGCCACGCTGGGCCACACCCCAGACGTACATCGGGAACGTGGTCGTGTTGCCGGCGTTGAGGTTGGTGATGATGAAGTCGTCGAAGGAGAGCGAGAACGACAGCAGCGCGGCGCCGAGGATGCCCGGGAACACGAGCGGGAAGGTGATCCGCCGGAAGGTCTGGGCCTCGGTGGCGTAGAGGTCCATCGCCGCCTGTTCGAGGTTGTTGTCCAGGCCGGCGAGACGAGCGCGCACGGTCACCACCACGAACGACAGGCAGAACATGATGTGCGCGATCAGGATGGTCGCGAAGCCCAGCTGCCCGCCGAAGCCGGAGGCGATGAACAGCGCCAGCAGCGAGGAGCCCATCACGATCTCGGGTGAGGCCATCGGCATGAAGATGACCAGGTTGGCCACCGAACGACCCGCGAACTTGTGTCGCACCAGCGCGAAGGCCATCAGGGTGCCGAGCACGGTCGCGACGACGGTGGAGAGCAGCCCGATCTGGATGCTGCGGCTGACCGCCTCGCACATGCTGGCGTCCTTGCACGGGTTCAGCCAGTTGTCGAGCGTGAACGCGTCGAAGCGGTAGACCAGGCGGCTGCTGGGCTTGTTGAAGCTCATCAGCACGACGACCGCGATCGGCACGAACATGTAGACGAGGACGAGCAGCCCGCCGATGAGGACGAGGTGCTGGCTGACCCACCGGCCGAGGCGTTGCATCGTGCTCACAGCAGCTCCTCCGTTCCCGCGCGGCGGACGTAGAAGAGCACCATCACCAGGATCAGCAGCATCAGCATCACCGACAGGGCGCCCGCGGCGGGATAGTCGTTGGCGTCGGTGAACAGGTTCTGGATGACGTTGCCGATCATCCGCTGGCGGGGGCTGCCCAGCAGCTCGGCGTTGATGTAGTCACCGACGGCAGGGATGAAGGTCAGCAGCGTGCCGGAGACGACGCCGGGCAGCGACAGCGGCCAGGTCACCTTGAAGAAGCCGACGATCGGCCGCGAGTAGAGGTCACCGGCGGCCTCGATGAGCCGGTGGTCGATCTTGTCGATGCTCGCGAACAGCGGCAGCACCATGAACGGCAGGAAGTTGTAGACCAGGCCCGCGATGACCGCGACCGGTGTCGCCAGGAGCCGGCCGTCCTCGCCGACGATCTGCAGGAACTGCAGCGTGTTCACGATGAACCCGTCGTCGCGCAGCAGCAGCTTCCACGACAGCGTGCGGACCAGGAAGCTGGTGAAGAACGGCGCGATCACCAGGACGAGCATCAGGTTCTTCCAGCGGCCGGACTTGAAGGCGATCGCGTAGGCGAGCACGTAGCCGAGCACCAGGCAGATCAGGGTGGCGATGGCGCCGTACATCAGGGAGCGGAGCAGCGGCCGCCAGTAGTCCTGGAGCGCGTCGACGTAGTTGCCGAAGGCCCACGTCATGTCGTAGCCCTGGAGGACCGACCCGTCCGGGTCGTAGAGGCTGGTCGCGACCAGGGAGTAGAACGGGATCACGAAGAACACGGCCAGCCACAGGGCTCCCGGCAGCAGCAGCCAGTAGCCGGTGAGCTTCCGTCGGCCCTTCTCCTCGCGCGGCGCCTGCTTCAGCGGCCCCTCGGGAGCAATGGCGGTGGGCGCCGCCACTACTCCGCGTCCTCCTTGTCGACGCCGGCGGTGGCGTCCTGGTTGTGGTCGAGCAGGAAGGCGAACTCAGGTCGCCACGAGATGTCGACGCTCTCACCCTGCCGGAAGAGCCGTCGCCGACCGGTGTTCTGCTCGAAGACCTGGATCTCCTGGCCCCAGGGCATCCGCACGAGGTACTGCGTGCTGACGCCCACGAAGCTCACGTCGCTGACCACACCCCCGGGGATGCTGTTGCCCGGCGCGTCGATGGACTCGCCGACCTCGGCGATGAGCACCTTCTCCGGGCGGATCCCGACCCAGCCCAGCTCCCCGTCGGCACCACTGACGTGCGACCGGTCGGCGGGGATGGAGGCCTGGGTGCCCTGCATGTCGACCTTGACCACGTCGCCGTCGCGGCCCCGGATGGTGCCTTCGATCAGGTTGGACTGTCCCAGGAAGTTCGCCACGAAGGTCGTCTGCGGGTTGTCGTAGAGCTCGTCGGGCGCACCCATCTGCTCGATCACGCCGGCGTTCATCACGGCGATGGTGTCGGCCATCGTCATGGCCTCCTCCTGGTCGTGCGTCACGTGGACGAACGTCAGGCCGACCTCGGTCTGGATCCGCTTGATCTCGATCTGCATGGACCGGCGGAGCTTGAGGTCGAGCGCGCCGAGCGGTTCGTCGAGCAGCAGGACCTCGGGGCTGTTGATCAGCGCCCGCGCCAGCGCCACGCGCTGCTGCTGCCCACCCGAGAGCTGCGGTGGCCGCTTGCGTGCCTGCGACGACAGCTCGACGAGCTCGAGCATGTCGCGGACGGTGGAGTCGACCTCCTTGGCCTTGCGACGGCGCATGCCGAAGGCCACGTTCTCGTAGATGTCGAGGTGCGGGAACAGGGCGTAGTTCTGGAAGACCGTGTTCACCGGGCGGCGGTACGGCTTCTGCCAGGTGATGTCCTTGCCGCTCAGGGTGATCGACCCGGAGGTGGGCACCTCGAGGCCGGCGACCATGCGCAGCGTCGTGGTCTTGCCGCAGCCGGAGGGGCCGAGCAACGCGAAGAACGAACCGGTCGGTACGTCGAGGTCGAGCGACCTCACCGCCGTGAACGCGGCGAACTCCTTGGTCAGGCTCCGCAGCCTCAGCCCGTCGAAGTGACCGGCCTCGGACCGTGCGGGAGCTTCAGCCACCTGTGACATCCGACCACTCTCCTTCGTACTGCTTGGTCTGCTGGTCGTCGAGCACCATGAAGTCGAACGTGTCCTTGAGATCCTCTTCGGACGGGAAGATCAGCGGGTTGTCGACGAGCGAGTCGTCGATCTTCGCCATCTCCTCCTGGGCTCCCTGGACGGGGCAGATGTAGTTCACCCAGGCGGCGAGCTTCGCGGCGACCGCAGGCTCGTAGTAGTAGTCGATCCACTTCTCGGCGTTCGCGCGGTGCTGCGCCTGGTTGGGGACGATCATGTTGTCGCTCCAGAGCGACAGCCCCTCCTCGGGCACGACGAACTTGATGTCGGGGTTGTCGAACTGTGCCTGCAGGACGTCGCCGGACCACGCCTCGCAGGCCACGATGTTGCCGGCGGTGAGGTCCTGGATGTACTCGTTGCCGGTGAAGGCGCGCACCTGCCCTGCCTTGACCGCCACGCGCAGCTTGTCGATCGCGTTGCCCCACTCGTCCTCGGTGAAGTCGTCGGGGTTGCCGCCGGTCACCTTGACCATGAAGGCCATCGTGTCGCGCATCTCGGAGAGCAGGGTGATCTTGCCCTTGAGGTCCGGGCGGGTCAGCAGGTCCTCGAAGCTGCCGACCTCCTTGGTCAGCTTGGCGTTGTAGGCGATGCCGGTCAGGCCGCTCTGCCACGGGGCCGAGTAGGTGCGGTCCTTGTCCCACTGCCGACCCTGCAGCGCGGGGATGAGGTTCTTGTGGAGGTTGGGGACCTTGTCCGCAGCGAGCGGCTGGATCCAGCCCAGGCCGATCATCCGGGCCGCCATCCAGTCCGTCAGCATCATCATGTCGCGACCGATGGGCTGGCAGTCGCTGAGCTGGTTGCGGACCTTGGCGAAGAAGTCGGAGTTGTCGCTGACGTCGTCGGTGTAGCTGACCTTGATGCCGGTGGCCGCCTCGAAGTCCTGGAGGGTGTTCTTCGCACCGTCCTCCGCCTCGTCGAGGTAGGCGGGCCAGTTGGAGACGATGAGCTTCTTCGTGGAGGCGGAGATGTCCTTGGCGGAGCACTTGGCCGGGTCCTGCACGGCGGACGGCGTACTGAACAACGGGAGCACCGCGACACTGCCGATCCCGAAGGCGGCCACACCTCCCGCCTTGAGGAAGGTGCGTCTGCTCGGGCCCCTGCCGGACCCCATTCCCGACCGTCCTGATCCTGTAGCGACCACCCGGACTCCTCCCGTGTCGGCAGCCACCATGCCACCGAGGACCGGTTTCCGACAAGGGATTCCGTTGCTTGGTCACACGTTTGCCACGGAACCGTTACGACGGAGGCGATCAGGACACGGTTTCTTGCGTCTGGAGAGGGCTCGAACGCTTGCCATGCGACGGGCGCACCCAGCACCATGACCGGCATGGGAGAGAAGTCCGCGGCTGCGAAGGGCACGCCCGTCCTCGACGACGTGTCCAAGTCGATCATCGAGCAGCTGCAGCAGGACGGGCGTCGCTCCTACGCCTCGATCGGGAAGGCGGTCGGCCTCTCCGAGGCCGCGGTCCGGCAACGGGTCCAGCGCCTCACCGAGGCCGGGGTGATGCAGATCGTGGCCGTCACCGACCCGCTCCAGCTCGGTTTCGGGCGGCAGGCGATGGTCGGGATCCACGTCGAGGGCAGCGTCCAGCCCGTGGCGGACGCCCTCGCGGCGATGGAGGAGGTCATCTACGTCGTGATGACCGCCGGCACCTACGACGTCCTCTGCGAGGTGGTGAGCACCGGCGACGAGGAGCTCCTCGACCTCGTGTCGGGGCGGATCCGCGCGGTCCCCGGCGTACGCACCACCGAGACGTTCGTCTACCTCAAGCTGGCCAAGCAGACCTACTCCTGGGGCGTCCGCTGAGCTCCACCGACGAGACGCCCCCGGACTACACCACGCTGTCGCTGTGGCACGCCACGGCCGGTGACGACTTCCTCCCACGTCCCGCCCTCCCCGGCCCCGCGTCGTACGACGTGGCGATCGTCGGCGCCGGGCTGACCGGGCTCTGGACGGCCTACTACCTGCGCCGGGCCGACCCGAGCCTGCGCATCGTCGTCCTCGAGGCCGAGGTCGCCGGCTTCGGCGCCTCGGGACGCAACGGCGGCTGGTGCAGCGCGCTGTTCCCCACCTCGTGGGAGCGGCTGGTCGCGGACTCCTCGGAGGACGGCGCTCGGCGGATGCACCGGGCCATGCACGAGACGGTGCGCGAGGTGGGTCGTGCGGTCGAGGCCGAGGGGATCGACGCGGACTACCACCGGGGCGGCAGGGTCACGCTCGCCCGGTCCCCCGTGCAGCTCGACCGGATCCGCGGAGAGGTCGCGACCGCGCACGCGCGCGGGTTCACCGAGGAGGACGAGCGGCTGCTCGACGCCGACGAGGCCTCCGGGATCCTGGGTGCCACCTCGGTCCTGGGCGGCTCCTTCACGCCGCACTGCGCGGTGGTCCACCCCTCCCGGCTGGTGCGCGGGCTGGCCCGGGTGGTCGAGGCGAGCGGGGTGACCATCCACGAGCAGACCCGGGTGAGCTCCATCGCGCAGGGTCGAGTGGAGACCGACGCCGGCACCGTCCGCGCCGAGGTGGTGGTGCGCGCGACCGAGGGCTACACCGCCAGGCTGCCCGGGCTGCGCCGGACCGTGGCGCCGGTGTACTCGCTGATGGTCGCCACCGAGCCGCTCTCCGACGACCTGTGGGACTCCATCGGCCTGGAGGACCGACCGTCGTTCTCCGACGCCCGGCACCTGATCATCTACGGCCAGCGCACGGCCGACGGTCGGCTCGCCTTCGGCGGTCGCGGTGCGCCGTACCACTTCGGCTCGCGCATCCGGTCGTCGTACGACCGGGAGCCGCGGGTCTTCGAGGACCTGCGCGCCGTGCTGCGCGACCTGCTGCCCCAGCTCGCCGGCGTGGAGTTCACCCACCGGTGGGGCGGCTGCCTCGGCATCGCGCGGGACTGGGCCGCGTCGGTCGGGCTGGACCGCAGCACCGGGCTGGGCTGGGCCGGCGGGTACGTCGGCGACGGGGTCTCCACCACCAACCTCGCAGGCCGCACGCTCGCCGACCTGGTCACCGGTGCCGACAGCGACCTGGTCACCCTGCCCTGGGTCGGTCACCGCAGCCGGAAGTGGGAGCCCGAGCCGCTGCGCTGGCTGGGCATCAACGCGGGGCTCCGCGCGGCGTCGTTCTCCGACGTGGAGGAGCGCTGGACCCGACGCCCCAGCGGAGTGGCGCGCCTGATGGCGCCGTTGACCGGCGGGCACTGACGCCAGCGACTAAGGTTTGCCGGGGACTTGGGCAGTCCGGGAGGCAGCAGTGATCAAGGGTGAGATGGGCGACGGGAAGAGTCCCCTCGTGAGCCGTCGCCCGGCTCGCAACCCGATCGACCCTGTCTCCAAGTCGATCATCGAGATGCTCCAGGTCGACGGCCGTCGGGCGTACGACAGCATCGCGGCCGAGCTCGGCATCTCCGAGGACTCGGTGGTCCAGCGCGTCAAGCAGCTGACCGAGGCCGGCGTCATCCAGATCGCCGCTGTCACCGACCCGCTCCAGCTCGGCTTCGCCCGCCAGGCGATGCTCGGCATCAACGTCGAGCCCAGCCTGGTCCAGCAGGTCGCCAAGTCGCTCGCGGCGATCCCGGACGTGGTCTACGTCGTGATCACCGCCGGCGGCTTCGACATCATCGTCGAGGTCGTCGGCGAGAGCGACGCCCACCTCCTCGAGCTGGTCACCGCCATCCGCCCGATCCCCGGCGTGACCTCGATCCACACCTTCCTCTACCTCGAGCTCGAGAAGCAGACCTACGCCTGGGGTGTCCGCTAGCCCAACCGAAGGTGCGGATCGCATCGCGCGACGTCTGCGCCTCGGTCGTGTTCCGCCGGCGGAGCCGACCGGCGGGGCGGCGCGCCGAAGGGAGCGTCAAAGCGACGCGCGGCGCGAGAAGCAGACGTCGGGCACGGCAGGGCAGTCCGAGCGACGCGGGCCGCCCAGCGACTGAGGGGTGGCGAGCCGACGGGTCGGGGCCGACGGCGGGACGCGCCCCCGATCAGCCCTTCGCCCGCTCGATCTCGATCTGGTCCTCGGCCACCCACTTGCGGATGACCTTCTTGTCGAACTTGCCGACGCTGGTGCGGGGCACCTCGTCGATGAAGGCCCAGGAGTCGGGCAGCTGCCACTTGGCGAAGTCGCTGCTGAGGAACTCGACGAGCTCGGCGGGAGTCAGGGAGGCTCCCTCGCGGACGACCACCGAGGCGAGCGGGCGCTCCCCCCACTTCTCGTCCGGGATGCCGATCACGGCCGCCTCGACGATGTCGTCGTGCGCCATCAGCGCGTTCTCGAGGTCGACCGAGGAGATCCACTCACCGCCGGACTTGATGACGTCCTTGGCACGGTCGGAGAGACGGATGTAGCCGAGGTCGTCGATCGAGCCCACGTCGCCGGTGCGCAGCCAGCCGTCGTGGAACTTCTCGTCGACCTCGGGGTCGTCCGACTCGTAGTAGCCGGCCGTCACCCAGGGGCCACGCACCTCGAGCTCGCCGACGGCCGTGCCGTCCCAGGGCTGCTCGGTGCCGTCGTCGGCGACGATCCGTCCCTCGACACCGCAGGCGACGCGTCCCTGGCTGCCGCGGTAGGTCCACTGGTCGTCGCCCTCGGCGCCGACCGGCGGCAGGCCCGCGGACGCGACCGGCGAGGTCTCGGTCATCCCCCAGGCCTGCCGGATGACCAGCCCGTGGCGCTCCTCGAGCGCCTGCTGGAGCGAGACGGGTACGGCGGAGCCACCGCACAGGATCAGCCGCAACGACTGCGGCTTCTTCTCGGGGTGCTGGTCGAGGTAGCCCAGGACGTCGTTCCACACCGTCGGCACCGCGCCGGAGAGGGTCGGGTCGCTCTCGCTCATGAACCGGCAGAGCGGCTCGGCCTGGAGCCAGCGGTCGGGCATGCACAGCGAGGCGCCGCTCATCAGGGCGGCGTACGCCAGCCCCCACGCGTTGGCGTGGAACATCGGCACGATCGGCAGCACCCGGTCGTGGAAGGTGAGCCCGGCGATGTTGCCGGTGGAGACCATCTGCGAGTGCAGCCACGCCGACCGGTGGCTGTAGACGACACCCTTCGGGTTGCCGGTCGTGCCGCTCGTGTAGCACATCGCGGCCGCCGAGCGCTCGTCCAGCTCCGGCCAGTCGAACTCCTCGGACTGGTCGGCGAGGAGGTCCTCGTAGAGCAGCACCTCCTTGCCGCTGGAGCGCAGCGAGTCGAGGTCGGCGTCGGCCGCGTCGGGGCCGGCCACCAGCACGTGCTGGACCGTCTTCATCTCCGGCAGGTGCGGGGCCAGCAGCCCGACGAGCGAGTCGTCGACGATGACGACCTGGTCCTCGGCGTGGTTGGCGATGTAGACGAGCTGCTCGGGGAAGAGCCGGATGTTCAGGGTGTGCAGGACCGCGCCCATCGACGGGACCGCGAGGTAGGCCTCGAGGTGCTCGCCGTTGTTCCACTGGAAGGTGCCCACGCGCTGGTCGCCGTCGATCCCCAACGAGCGCAGGCCGTTGGCCAGCCTGGCGGCCCGCTTCCCGAGCTCGGCATACGTCTGGCGGCGGGTGCCGTCCGCCGTGGCAGTGACCACCTCCGAGTCGGCGTGCACGGTGGTGCCGTGCTTCATCAGCGCGCCGATGGTGAGCGGGAAGTCCTGCATGGTGCTGCGCATCGTGTTGGCCTCCGTGAGTTCGCGGTGTCTCCCGAGCCTGTCCTACCAGCCAAGGGATATCCAGACCCGTCTCCTAGGCTCGCCCCCATGCGTCCACGCAGACTCCGCCGCCTCGACGGCCTGAACGTGTTCGTCACCGGCGCCGCCAGCGGGATCGGCCGGGCCACGGCCGAGGCGGTCGCCGCGGCCGGCGGGCGGGTGTTCCTCACCGACGTGCAGGCCGACCTGCTGGCCACGGTCACCCGGGAGATCCGCGAGCGCGGTGGCGAGGTGGTCGTCTCCGAGCCGGTCGACCTGACCGACCATGACGGCGTACGACGCCTCGCTCGCCGGGTCACCGAGGACCACGGGGCGATGGACGTCGTGATGAACATCGCCGGGATCTCGGCGTGGGGCACGGTGCAGTCGCTCGAGCACGCCACCTGGCGACAGCAGGTCGAGGTCAACCTGATGGGGCCGATCCACGTGATCGAGGAGCTGGTGCCGCCGATGGTCGAGGCGGGCCGTGGCGGCCACCTGGTCAACGTCTCGTCGGCGGCAGGGATCATCGGGATGCCGTGGCACGCGGCGTACAGCGCGAGCAAGTTCGGCCTGCGCGGCGTCTCCGAGGTGCTCCGCTTCGACCTCGCGCGGCACGGGATCGGTGTCTCGCTGGTGTGCCCGGGTGCCGTGCACACGCCCCTGACGGGCACGGTGCGGATCGCCGGGGTCGACACGACGAGCGCCCGGTTCCGCAAGGTGCAGGCGCGCTTCCACGAACGTGCCGTCTCGCCCGAGCACGCTGCCGAGGCGATCCTCAAGGGCGTACGCCGCAACCGGTACTGGGTCTACACCTCCCCCGACATCCGGCTGATCCACGCCGTCCAGCGCTACGCACCCCCGGCGTACTCGCTGGCCATGCGCGTCCTCAACCGCGGCGCCAACCGGGTGCTGCCCGAGGTCGGCCGGGCCAGGCGGGCCGACGCGTGAGCGGCCCGCGGATCGCGCCGGGCGGCAGGCGCGAGCTCGGCCTGCCGATCTGGACCTTCAGCCGGATCGCCGGCCGGGTCACGCGGACGGATCCTCCGCGGATCTTCACCACCCTGGGCCGGCACCGGCGGCTGTTCTGGGGCTGGCTCCACTTCGCCGGGCGGCTGATGCCGGGCGGGCGTCTCCCGCGCATCGACACCGAGCTGGTCATCCTGCGCGTGGCTGCGGTCCGGGGCAGTGACTACGAGCTCAACCACCACCGCGGGCTCGGCCGCCGGGCGGGACTCGACGACGCGGCCCTCGAACGAGTGCTGGCCGGCTCCTCCGCTGCCGGCTGGAGCGCCCGCCAGTCCCTGCTGCTGCGCGTGACCGAGTCGCTGCTCGATTCCCGCGACATCGATGACGTGCTCTGGGCAGAGCTCCGGGCCGCCGAGGACGAGCGCGGCTGCATCGAGCTGCTGCTGCTCGTCGGCCACTACGACATGCTCGCGACCACCCTCAACACCCTGCGCGTGCCACCGGAGGACCACCGCTGATGTTCACCACACGACCCACCCTCTCGGGCACCTTCGGGATGGTGTCGTCCACGCACTGGCTCGCCTCGCAGTCGGCCCAGCGGATGCTCGAGCTCGGCGGCAACGCCTTCGACGCCGCCGTCGCCGGTGGCTTCGTGCTGCACGTCGTCGAGCCGCACCTCAACGGGCCCGGCGGCGACCTGCCGGCGATCGTCGCCTCGGCCGCCGACCCGGTGCCGCGGGTGCTGTGCGGGCAGGGGCCGGCACCGGCCCGCGCGACGCCGGAGGCCTTCGCTGCGATGGGGCTCGACCACGTGCCGGGGTCGGGGCCGCTGGCCGCCGCCGTTCCCGGCGCGGTCGACGCCTGGCTGCTCCTGCTGCGTGACCACGGCTCACTGCCGCTGGCGACCGTGCTGGAGCCCGCGATCGGGTACGCACGCCACGGGCACCCGCTGCTCGCCCGCGTGGAGGCGACCGTCGAGCGGGTGCGCGACCTCTTCAGCGACAGCTGGACGACCTCGGCGGACCTGTGGCTCCGCGACGGGCAGGTGCCGCGCGCGGGTGAGCTGTTCGCCAACCCTGCCTACGCCTCCGTCCTGGAGCGGCTGGTCGATGCGGCCACGGCTGCCGGGTCCGACGTCGCTGCCCAGGCACAGGCCGCCCGGGATGCCTGGGGTCGGGGCTTCGTCGCCGAGGCGGTCGAGGCCTTCCGCGCCACCGAGTGGCGGCACTCGGGCGGCGAGGTGCTGCCCGGCCTGGTGGGCGGTGACGACCTGGCCGCGTTCGAGGCCACCTGGGAGGAGCCGGTGGTCGCCGAGTGGCACGGCGTCCAGGTCGCCAAGACCGACCTCTGGGGCCAGGGGCCGGCGCTGCTCCAGGTGCTGGCGATGCTCGACCAGCTCGGTCCCGACGCGCTGGACCCCGCGACCGAGGTGGGCATCCACGCCGTCGCGGAGTGCTGGAAGCTCGCGATGGCCGACCGGGAGGCCTGGTTCGGCGACCGCAGCCCGGTGGGCGTCGCAGGACCTGCTCGAGCCGGAGTACGTCGCGAGCCGGGCCGCCCTGGTCGGTGACACCGCCGATCTCGGCGTACGACCGGGGAGTCCGGGTGGCCGCGAGCCGCGTCTGTCCCGCCACGTGCAGGCGCTGCTCGCCGGCGAGGCGACCGGGTGGGCCGCCGACGTGACCACGGGCGAGCCGACCGTGCAGCGCGACGGGACGACGCGTGGCGACACCTGCCACATCGACGTCGTGGACCGCTGGGGCAACCTCGTCTCGGCGACACCGAGCGGTGGCTGGCTGCAGAGCTCGCCGACGATCCCCGAGCTCGGCTTCTGCCTCGGCAGCCGCGCGCAGATGTTCTGGCTGGACGAGGGACTGCCCGCCTCGCTCGTCCCCGGGGCGCGGCCGCGCACGACGCTCACACCCACGCTGGTGCTGCGCGACGGCGTACCCGTGCTCGCGTGCGGCTCCCCCGGCGGCGACCAGCAGGACCAGTGGCAGTCGCTGTTCCTCCTCCGCCACGTCGTCGGCGGGATGAGCCTGCAGGAGGCCATCGACGCGCCCAACTTCCACACCAGCAGCTTCCCGGGCTCGTTCCACCCGCGCGAGATGGAGCCCGGTGTGCTCGTCGTGGAGGACCGGATCCCCGCGGACGTGCTGGAAGGCCTGCGCCGACGCGGGCACGAGGTGGTGTCGCAGGGTCCCTGGTCGCTCGGCCGGATGTGTGCCGTCAGCCGCGACCCGGCGACCGGCCAGCTGATGGCCGGCGCCAACCCGCGCGGGATGCAGGGGTACGCCGTCGGGCGCTAGTCCTTGCGCGGCTGCGGCGGCACCATCACCGCGTTGAGCGCCAGCGCCTTGGCCCGGTCACCCTTGACCTTCAGCGCACCGGTGAGCACCCCGCGCACCGGGTGGAGCTGACCGGTCGCGAGCCGGAGGAAGTCGTGGCCCTCGACGGTGATGGTCGCGTCCCGGCGCTGCCCTTCCGGCGGGTTGGTCTCGATGGTGCAGAGCCCGTCTGCCACGTGCACGCAGTAGCGGTCGACGTCACCGTCGGCGCGGCCACCGATCCGGAAGCCGATCGAGAGCTGGAGCTCCCGGGCCTTCTCCGCGTCGATGAAGTCGGGGAAGCGGCGGAACACCTCCTCGAGCACGATCGGCCGGAACCCGCCCTCCATCACCGAGCGCATGTGCTTCGACGACGTCGTCGCCACCGCGGTCGCGACGTCGACGGGGTCCAGGGCGCTGGGATCGACCGCGGCGTGGCCGGTGCCCGGCACGGTGAACACGCAGCCGACCGCGAGCGCCAGCAGCGCATCGCCCTCGATGTGCAGGTGACCGCCGAGGTAGAGCAGCGCTGCGTTGGACTCCCCCGTCACCAGGCGCACGAAGTCGACGATGTCGGCGGCGATCGTGACGTCGGGCTCGGCCTCGACCTGGAGGCTCACCTCGCCCGAGTCGAAGCGGACGGTGTGCCGCTCCTTGTCCTTGCGGGTGCGGGCGAGCTCGAACCGCACCACGCCCTTGATCTCGGCGAGCCGATCGCCGTCGGCGAACTCAGCGAAGCGGTCGAGGATCGCGACCACACCCTCGGCGCGGAAGTGGTCGAGCTCGATCAGGGCGCGGAGCTCCTCGTCGCTCGCCGAGCGGATCACGTCGGTGATCTCCAGGACGTCGGAGCTGCGGAAGAAGTCGTGCACCTCGGCCTCGGACATGGCCGCGAATCGATCGGTCACTGCGGACAAGCTCGGCGCTCCTGTCGAGGTGGGTGCTGCGACGCTAACCCGGAAGATGGCTGCGCGGAGCCATCCTGGGTCCGCGTCGCGGGCGCGACAGGCCGGACAGCTCCACGAGGCGTTGTACCCGGTGTCGGTGCCCGGCATACGGCTCCAGCAGTGTGGCGAGGCCCTCATCGTCGACCGGCTCCCCGGTCAGGACGAAGCCGATGTTGGCGGGGATGTGGTAGTCGCCGAAGCTCACCGCGTCGGCGTCACCCAGGACCCGGAAGCGCACCTCGGCGCTCGTCCAGACCCCGATGCCCGGCAGGGTGCGCACCCGCCGGTCGAACTCCTGCGGGGTCTCCCGGACCGCCCGCTCGAGGGAGGAGGCGACCCGCGCGGCGTGCTGGATCGGCCTCGACCGGCCGCCGTCGACGGGCAGTCTCAGCCACTCCCACGACGGGATCGCCCGCAGCTGTTCCGGTGTCGGCTGGACCCAGAGCCGCACCGGCGGGTCGCCGTCGCTGGGCGGACCCGGGGCGCGCTCGCCGAAGCGGTGGACCATCGTCCGGAACGCGCCCAGCGCCTCCTGGCCGGTGACCTTCTGCTCGATGATCGACGGCACCAGCGCCTCCATCACCAGGTCGGTCGCGCCCAGACGCCAGTGCTGGTGGCGGCGCCAGGCGTCGGCGATCGGCTTGTGGTGCGGCACGAACCCGGACGGGTCGTCGTCCGCGCCGAGCATCCGCGGGAGACGGTCGAGCACCCACTCGGCGCCGTCCCCCCAGGCATCGCCGGTCACGGTCCCTTCTGCGGTGACTGTCTCGATGCGGAGCGAGGTGGTGCCCTCGGGGGTTCGGACCCCGCGCCAGATGACGCCGTCCTTCGTGACCCGGAAGGTGGGATCGGCCGCCCCGCGCCGGAGCTGCACGAGGTTCTTGAAGACCGGGCACGGCCAGTCAGGACGCCAGACGCGCGTGCGGTGCGCGACGGCCGTGGTCCCCATGGGCGCAGAGTATGTCGGCCCCGGCTGACACGATGTGGGCCATGTTGCTCGCCCGGCTCGTCGAGGTCTCCGGAGAGGTGGCCGCCACCCGCTCACGCCTGACCAAGCGCGACCTGATCGCCGCGCTGCTGCGCGAGACGGCCGAGGGAGCGGGTCCCGACGAGGTCGACATCGCCGCGTCCTACCTGTCCGGCACGCTGCGCCAGCGCCGCACCGGCGTCGGGTGGCGCGGGGTCTCCGACGTCCCCTCCCCGGCCGCCGAGCCGTCGGTGACGCTGACCGAGGTCGACCGCACCCTGGAGGAGATCAGCGTCCTGTCCGGCTCGGGCTCGGCCGGTGCGCGCAAGGCCGCCGTCGCCGACCTGTTCGCGCGGCTGACCGGTGCCGAGCAGGACTACCTGCGCAACCTGATCACCGGCAACGTGCGGCAGGGAGCCCTCGACTCGGTGATGCTCGACGCGATCGCGGCGGCGGCCGACGTGCCGGTCAAGGCCGTGCGTCGCGCGGCGATGTTCAGCGCCCCGACCGGCCCGATCGCCGTCGCCGCGCTGACCCGCGGGCAGGAAGCGCTCGAGGAGTTCAGCATGCTCGTCGGGCGGCCGGTGCGCCCGATGCTCGCGGGCACCGCCCCCGACGTCGCGGCGGGTGTGGAGAAGGTCGGCGGGGCGGAGTTCGCGGTCGACACCAAGCTCGACGGCATCCGGATCCAGGTGCACAAGCACGGCGACGAGGTCTCGGTCTACACCCGCAGCCTCGAGGAGATCTCCGCACGCCTGCCCGAGGTGGTCGCGGCGACTCGCACCCTCGAGGCCACCGACCTGATCCTCGACGGCGAGGCGATCGCGCTCGACGAGACCGGGAGGCCACGTCCCTTCCAGGACACCGCCTCCACGACGTCGACGAAGACCGGCGCCACCGGCATCCAGCCGTTCTTCTTCGACCTGCTGCTCCACGAGGGTGACTCGTTGATCGAGGCGCCCACCCGCGACCGGCTCGACCGTCTCGACGCGGCGGTGCCCGAGGCCCTCCGGGTGCGGCGACAGGTGACCTCCTCCGCCGAGGAGGCCCAGCAGTTCTTCGACCGGGCGGTCGCCGACGGGCAGGAGGGCGTGATCCTCAAGCGCCTCGATGCGCCGTACGACGCGGGCCGGAGGGGTTCTGCCTGGGTGAAGGTCAAGCCGCGGCACACCCTCGACCTCGTCGTGCTCGCCGTCGAGTGGGGCAGCGGCCGCCGCCAGGGCTGGCTCTCCAACATCCACCTGGGCGCGCGCGACCCTCGGGCGGGTTCGTGATGCTGGGCAAGACGTTCAAGGGCATGACCGACGAGATGCTCGCCTGGCAGACCGAGCGGTTCACTCGAGCTGGCAGTCTCCCCGGAACCCTCCGCGACAGCTACGTCGTCGACGTGCGCCCCGAGCAGGTCGTCGAGATCGCCTTCGACGGCCTCCAGCGCTCGACCCGCTACCCCGGCGGCCTCGCCCTCCGCTTCGCCCGGGTGCTGCGCTACCGCGACGACAAGACGGCCGAGGAGGCCGACACGATCGAGATGGTGCGCTCGCTGGCCTGAGCGAGACGTGTGCCACACACGTGTGTAAACGGGAGTTGCACTAAGATCTCGCCATGACCAGCGCCCGTACGACGACCCGGCAGCCGGCCGCCGCACGCCGTCGTGCGCGCGAGCGGGAGATCCTCCAGGCGACCCGCGAGCTGTTCGACGAGACCGGCGTGCGCGACGCGCAGATCGAGGACATCGCCCGCGCCGTCGGGGTGAACCGGGCGATCATCTACCGCCACTTCAGCGGCAAGGAGGAGCTGTTCGCGCTCACCCTGGTCAGCTACCTCGACGACCTCGAGACCCGGCTCGCCGACGCCGCACGCAGCAAGCGCGCAGCGGCGTCCCGCCTCGCCGCCGTGGTCGAGGCGTTCGTCGACTTCGGGCTGGAGTTCCCCGCCTTCGTCGACTGCGCGCAGACGCTGATGCGCCGACCCGGACCCGAGCTCCTCGAGGAGATCAGCGAGAGCTCGCTGTTCCGGCTGGGCCGCGGCATCTCGGCCTGCCTCGCCGTGCTCAGCCAGGTGCTCGAGGACGGCAACGAGTCGGGCGACTTCCACGTCGACGACCCGACGCTGCTCGCGAACCACATGTACGCCAGCGGGCTCGGCGCCCTCCAGCTCGCCCGCGTGGGCATGCTGGTCAAGGAGTCCGCCCCGGGGATCCCGGCGATCTCACCGGTCTCCCCCGAGGACGTGCGGGCCTACCTGGTCGCGACCGCGAAGGCGCTCGCGGCCGGCTGACGCAGGACGTCATACGAATTGGCTGCTCCGGCGACCACTTCGTATGACCTCCCGCGGGACGTCATACGAGAGTGGTTGTCAGAGCGACCAATTCGTATGACGTCCGGCGGCCGGCAGCGGGTCGGCGCCTACTTCTCCAGGATCGCCGTGACGCCCTGGCCACCGGCGGCGCAGATCGGAGATCAGGCCGCGGCCCGAGCCCTTCTCGTTGAGGATCTTGGCCAGGTTGGCCACGATCCGGCCGCCGGTCGCGGCGAACGGGTGACCGGCCGCGAGCGAGGAGCCGTTGACGTTCAGCTTCGTCCGGTCGATCGAGCCCAGGGGCGCGTCGAGGCCGAGGCGCTCCTTGCAGAACACCGGGTCCTCCCACGCAGCGAGGGTGGAGAGCACCTGCGAGGCGAACGCCTCGTGGATCTCGTAGTAGTCGAAGTCCTGGAGCGTCAGGCCGTTGCGCTCGAGCATCCGCGGCACGGCGTACGCCGGCGCCATCAGCAGGCCCTCGCCACCGTGGACGAAGTCGACGGCCGCGGTCTCGCAGTCGACGAAGTACGCCTGCACGGGCAGCCCGTGCTCCTCGGCCCACTCCTCCGACGCGAGCAGCACCGTCGAGGCGCCGTCGGTCAGCGGGGTCGAGTTGGCCGCGGTCATCGTGGCCGCCTCGCCCTTGCCGAAGACCGGCTTGAGCGTCGCGAGCTTCTCCAGCGAGGAGTCGGCGCGCAGGTTCTGGTCGCGCTCGAGACCGTTGAAGGGGGTGATCAGGTCGTCCTGGAAGCCGCGGTCGTACGACGCCGCGAGGTTGTGGTGCGAGGCCACGGCCAGCTCGTCCTGGGCCTCGCGGGTGACCTGCCACTCCAGCGCGGTCAGGGCAGCGTGCTCGCCCATCGACAGCCGGGTGCGGGGCTCGCCGTTCTGCGGGATCTCGATGCCGATGTCGGTCGGGCGGATCGCGCCGAGCGCCTTGAGCTTGCCGGCGGTGTCCTTCTGCTGGTTGACCTTGATCAGCTTCTTGCGCAGCTTCTCCGAGATCGCGATCGGGGCGTCGGAGGTCGTGTCCGAGCCGCCGGCGATGCCGACGTCGATCTGCCCGAGCGCGATCTTGTTCGCGACGTAGATCGCCGCCTGCAGGCCGGTGCCGCACGCCTGCTGGAGGTCGGTGGCCGGGGTCTCGGGCGCCAGCTTGGAGCCGAGCACCGACTCGCGGGTCAGGTTGAAGTCCCGGCTGTGCTTGAGCACGGCGCCGGCCACGACCTCGCCGACACGCTCGCCCTCGAGGCCGAAGCGCGCCACGAGACCGTCGATGGCCGCGGTCAGCATCTCCTGGTTGGAGGCGGTCGCGTAGGCGGTGTTGGAACGGGCGAAGGGGATCCGGTTGCCGCCGAGCACGGCGACGCGGCGAGTGTTGGGCTGCATCTGGTGATTGCTCCTACAGGAGTCGGATTGCTCGCTCCATCCTCCCGCCTCGAGGGGCCAGAACAAACCCGGTGAGGGGCAGATCACGAAATCTGGACGCTGAGTTACACCACTCGTTACATTTGCCGTCTACTGGCGGGTAAGCCCGTGCCCGCGGTACGCCGTACCGTGGGACCCGTCCCAGCCGACAGACCAGAGGAACGCACCCGAAGATGACCGACCACTACCAGTCCTTCGTCTCCAGCCCCATCGGCCAGCTGTTCGTCAAGAACCTCGGCCTGCCCAACCCGACCGAGCTCGAGCGGTGGACCGAGGGCGCTCCGGTGGTCGACGGCACCGTCGTCACCGGCGGCAACGGCCGCCTCGGCAAGGCGCTGACCGTCGCCCTGGACAACCTCGGCGTCAGCAACGTCGGCGTCGCGCCCGAGGGCGAGAAGTTCAAGGCGCTGGTCTTCGACGCCACCGGCCTCACGCACTCCTCCGACCTGATCGCGCTCCAGCAGTTCTTCACCCCGCTGATGCGCAGCCTCACCGAGAACGCCCGCGTCCTCGTGCTCGGCACCGTGCCCGAGCAGGTCGAGGACAAGGACGAGCGCGTCGCGCAGCGTGCCCTCGAGGGCTTCACCCGGTCGCTGGGCAAGGAGATCGGCAAGGGCAGCACCGTCAACCTCGTCTACGTCGGCCCCGGCGCCGAGGACACGATGGAGTCGACCCTCTCGTTCTTCCTCTCCCCGAAGAGCGCCTACGTGTCCGGGCAGGTGGCCCGGCTCGGCGCCACCGGCACGACCGAGGCCGCCCCGGTCGCCGACCCCGCCAAGCCGCTGACCGGCAAGGTCGCCATCGTCACCGGCGCCTCGCGTGGCATCGGCGAGCAGATCGCGCGCGTGCTGCACCGCGACGGCGCGACCGTGCTCGGCATCGACGTGCCGCAGGCCGCCAGCGAGCTCCAGTCGCTGATGAAGGAGATCGGCGGTGACCACCTCACGCTGGACATCACCGGCAAGGACGCGCCGCAGCGCATCGCCCAGCACGTGAAGACGAAGTTCGGCCAGGTGCACGCCGTCGTGCACAACGCCGGCATCACCCGCGACAAGAAGCTCGCCAACATGGCCGAGGACCGCTGGAGCTCGGTGATCGCGGTCAACCTCACCGCCCCCGAGCGGATCACCCGCGAGCTGCTCGACCAGGGCCTGATCGAGGACAACGGCCGCATCGTCGGCGTCTCCTCGATCGCCGGCATCGCGGGCAACGTCGGCCAGACCAACTACGCCGTGTCCAAGGCCGGTGTCATCGGCCTGGTCGACAGCTTCGCCGCCGACCTCGACAAGGGCATCACGATCAACGCCGTCGCGCCGGGCTTCATCATCACGCAGATGACCGCCGCGGTCCCGTTCGCGACCCGCGAGGTCGGCCAGCGGATGAACGCCATGAGCCAGGGTGGTCTGCCGGTCGACGTGGCCGAGGCGATCGCGTGGTACCTCTCCCCCGGCTCGACCGCCGTCAACGGCAACGTGGTCCGCGTCTGCGGCCAGATGATGCTGGGCGCCTGATGGCCCAGAAATCGACTCAGCGCACCATCGAGGGCCAGCCGAGCGCGCTGCCGACGATGCTCAAGGCGGCGCTGCCGGTGCTGCCCGGGGTGAACCTGCTGCCCGGCATCGCCAAGAAGGGCAGCACGCTGCCCGACCTGACGCTGCACCGCAGGGACATCGCGATCGACGCCGAGCACGTCGCGGCGTACGCCGGGGTCTGCGGGTTCGCGCCCAGCCAGTCGCTGCCGTTCACCTACCCGCACATGCTGGCGTTCCCGCTGCACATGGGGATCATGACCGACTCGTCGTTCCCGTTCCCCGCGATCGGGACCGTCCACGTCGGCAACACGATCACCCGGCACCGCCCGATCGACCCGAGCGAGCGGCTGGACGTCTCGGCGTCGGCGGTCAACCTGCGCCCGCACGCCAAGGGCCGGGTCTTCGACCTGGTCACGACGGTGACGTCCGGGGGCGAGACCGTGTGGGAGTCGACCTCGAACTACCTGCGCGTCGGCAAGGGCGACAAGGACGCCCCGGCCGAGCGCGACCCGTTCGACGTCGTCGCCGGCACCGGCATCGTCTGGAGCCTGCCGGGCAGCCTCGGGCGCGAGTACGCCGCCGTCTCCGGCGACCACAACCCGATCCACCTCTACCCGCTCAGCGCCAAGGCCTTCGGGTTCAAGCGCCAGATCGCGCACGGGATGTGGAGCAAGGCCCGCTGCGTCGCGGCGTTCGCCAACCGTCTCGGTGACGAGGCCACGGTCGAGGTGGAGTTCAAGAAGCCGATCTTCCTGCCCGGCAAGGTCGCCTTCGGGTCGCGCGTCGTCGACGACGGCGCGCACCGCGGGCTGGACTTCTCGCTGACCAACCCCGGCAGCGGGGCACCGCACCTGGTCGGACGGGCCCGCACGAGCAGCTAGCTCGTCTCGTGCACGCGGATCAGGCCCTCCTGCGCGACGCTCGCCACGAGCCGGCCGTCACGGCTGAACACGCGGGCGATGGCCAGGCCGCGACCGCCCGACGCCGACGGCGTGACCTGGTCGTAGAGCCACCACTCGTCGGCCCGGAACGGGCGGTGGAACCAGATCGTGTGGTCCAGCGACGCGGCCTGCATCCCGGGTGAGCCGATGTAGAGGCCGTGCGGCACCAGGGTGGCGCCCAGCAGGGTCATGTCGCTGGAGTAGGTGAACGCCGCCAGGTGCGACAGCCCGTCGTCGGGCAGGGTGCCGTTGACCCGGATCCAGAGTCGCGCGCGACCGGCGACCGTGGGGTCGTCGATCCCGCCCTTCCCGGAGCTGCCCGCGTGGCGCACCTCGAGGGCGGCCCACTCGCGCTGCCACTCCTCGGTGTCGCGCCCGGAGTTGGGGCTCACCTCGGCGAGGCTCGGGCAGTCCTCGGGGTCGGGGACCTCGGGCATCGGGTCCTGGTGGTCGAGCCCGGGCTCGGGGATCTGGAAGTTCAGGGTCATCGCGAAGATCGGCCGGCCGTGCTGGCGGGCCAGGACGCGACGGGTGGCGAAGCTGCGACCCTCGCGGACCCCCTCCACGTCGTACACGATCGGGACGGCGGTGTCGCCGGGGCGCAGGAAGTAGGAGTGCAGCGAGTGCACCTGGTAGCGGTCGGGGACGGTGTGGCTCGCGGCGGCGAGCGCCTGCGCGGCGACCTGGCCGCCGAACACGCGCTGCAGGAGCGTGGCGGGCTGCCGCCCGCGGAACAGGTTGTCCTCGATCACCTCGAGGTCGAGCAGGGCCATCAGCTCGTCGACGGAGGCGGGCACTAGGTCATGCCTCCGCATCCTCGTCCGTCGCGAGCGTTGTCCCGCGGAGTGCATCGCAAGGCGGAGGAGGGAGGCGATGCGCCAGCATCGACGACTGACGACAACGCAGCGAGGTGCCCGTGGGGCGGCGCGCAGCAGGACATGGGATGCGGAGTCATGGCTTTGCTCAGTCCTCGGGCTCTTCGAGGCGAGCCAGGAACTGCTCGAACTGGGCCCCGATCTCCTCGCCGCTGGGCAGGGGCTCGTCGTCGGCCAGCAGGTTGGCGGACTTGGTGTGGTACGCGTCGTACTGCTGCTCCAGGCCGGTGACCACGTCGCGGACGTCGTCGGAGTCGGCGATCTGGGTGGCGATCTCGACCTGGCGCGCCTCGCCGGCCTCCTTGAGCGTCTCGATCTCCCACTCCAGGCCCGTGACGTCCTCGAGGCCCTCGAGCAGGGCGACCGCCGCCTGCGGGTAGTCGAACTGCGCGACGTAGTGCGGGATGTGCGCGACGAAGCCCATCGCGTCGTGGCCCCACTCCCCCAGCCGCAGCTCCAGCAGCGACTGCGCGCTGGCCGGGACCCGGATCTCGCCGCGCCAGACGTTCTCCTGCACGAGCAGGCGCTGGGCGGTGGCGTGGTTGGTCAGCTGCACGGGTCGGGTGTGCGGCACCGCCATCGGCACCGAGCCCATCGAGACCACCAGGCGCACGCCGAAGTGCTCCACCACGGTGCGCACGGCCGCGGCGAAGGCCTCCCAGCGGATGTCCGGCTCCGGGCCCGTCATCAGCAGGTACGACGACCCGTGCCGGTCCTCCATCAGCCGCACGACCAGGCGGGGCGCCTCGTAGTCGGCGTAGTGGTCCTCCACGAAGGTCAGCGGTGGCCGCCGCGCGCGGTAGTCGTAGAACTCGTCGACCTCGAAGCTGGCCACGACCCTGCCCGAGCCCTGCGTGGTCAGGTGACCGCTCGCCAGCGCCGAGGCGTTGCCCGCGTCGAGGAAGCCGTCGAGCGCCGTCACCAGCACCGGGCCGTGTCCCTCGGCGCGTCCCGCGAGCTCGGGGACGTCGTCGACGATGTGCACGAAACGCGCGTCGGTCATGGCTCGCTCCACCCTAGCCACGGCCACCCACATCGCCGCATGGCCGCGCCTGACGCTGACCTCGTCGGCTCGATCAGGACTGCCCTCGCCGCGGCGGCCGACCCGGTCGAAGGCCGGGCCGATGCAGGCCTACATGAAGTCCTCGATGCCCTACCGCGGCATCCCCAGCCCGGTGCTCAAGGCGACCCTCCGGCCGATGCTCGCCGGACACGCGCTCGACGAGGAGACGTGGCAGGCGACCGTGCTCGAGCTCTGGGACGACGCGGAGTTCCGCGAGGAGCGCTACGCAGCACTGGCGCTCGCCCGGCACCGGCTGCACCGCGAGCACCGGCAGCCGCACACGCTGGGGCTCTACGAGCACCTCGTGCGCACCGGCGCGTGGTGGGACCTGGTCGACGAGACCTCGACCCACCTGGTGCGCGAGCTCCTGCTCGGCCCATCCGGACGAGGTGGCCCCGTCGATCCGCGAGTGGGCGGTCGACGACGACCTGTGGGTACGCCGGTCGGCGATCATCTGCCAGGTCGGCGCCAAGGACCGCTGCGACCAGGCCCTGCTGGCCGAGGCGATCGAGGCCAACCTCGACGGCTCGACGCGGACCACGCCGGCCGTCTCGCCGTACGGCAAGGAGTTCTTCATCCGCAAGGGCATCGGCTGGGCCCTGCGCGACCACGCCCGCACCGACCCCGACTGGGTGCTGGCCTTCGTCGACGAGCACGGCCCGCTGCTCTCCGGGCTGTCCCGCCGGGAGGCGCTCAAGCATCAGCCGTAGATGTTGCGGATCCGCGCGGCGGCCCGGAGGGCGAGCTCGTGGCTGTCGAAGCCGAGGACCTGGAGGAGCACCCGGTCCTGGTCGGCGTCCTCGGTGCCGACGCCGCCGTTGTGCATCGCGTCGACGAGCTCCCAGAGCCGCGCCTCGCCGAAGGTGTCGGCGATGTAGTCGCAGGCCATCCAGCTCAGCGCGTAGTGCCACTCCTGCTCGGCGTCGTTGAAGCCCTTCGAGGGCGGCATCGTGGCGTCGCCCGAGCGGACGCGCTGGAGGGCCGCGGTCGGGATGATCCGCTGCCCGACGGGCACCTCGCGCGCGCCGAGGTACTCCGCGATCCCCTCCGAGACCCAGGCCGGCGCCCCGTCGTCGCGGACGCCGATGGCCACGTGGCTCAGCTCGTGGCGGGTGATCCGGCCGAGGAAGGGCTCGCCGGCGCGCACCGAGCTCGGCATCAGCAGCATCCGGGTGGAGGCCACCTGCGAACGCCTGTCCTCGGCGTACGTCGGGAACGTCATCGCGCCGAGGTGCTCGATCGCACCACCGGGCACGTCGCGGAACGACTTCAGCACGCGGGGGTTGTCCACGCTGTAGACCACGACCTGCCCGGCCCACGTGAACGGCAGGGCCTGGTTGACGTCGACGATCCCGTCACGCACCGCCGACATGACAGCGTCCGCCGTGTCCTCCGTGCGACGGTCGAAGATCCCGAGCACGCCGCCCTCCTCGCGCACCCGGATCGCGGTGAGGTCCCACGGCGCCGGAGTGCCGAGGAAGAGCTCCTGGCCCGGACGCGGTCTGGTCCGAGACGAGCACGGCCCGGCCCTTGCGGAAGGCGAACACGAACCCGACCGTCCGCTGCACCGGCACCGCGTCGTAGTCCCGGAGCTGCATCGTCATCCGGACCTGCGGGATGTGCACGTCGTCGCCCCAGCGCTTCAGCATCCGCTGCCCCTCCCACTCGGCACCGGTCACCCGGTAGCCGAACCGGACGAGCGGGAGCTGGACGAGGTTGCGGAAGTAGCGCGTCTGCCGGGCCACCAGGGCCCGGTCGGAGCGGTCGACCCGCTTCAGGAAGAGGTCGAGGTCGCGGTCGCGCACCGCCCGCGCACGTTGGTTGAGGACGCGTTGCTCCTGCTTCTTCGCCTCGGCGACGCTGATCCCGACGTCGCCGCCGACGACCTGGTCGCTGCCGTCAGCGCCGTCGTCACCGCCGCAACCGACGAGGCCGAGCAGCAGCGCGAGGACGGCTGCGATCGCGACCAGCCGGAACCGGCGGTCGGGAGAGGTCTCAGTCCAGGCGACGGGGCTCGACCGGGGAGGAGACATGGAGCCCGCCCTGCGCGTCGGATCCGTCAGCGCCGCGGTCGAGGGCCGTGACGTCCTCCACGATGCCGCGCGCGAGCGCCTGGGCAGTGAGCCCGATGCGTTCGAGGATCGCATCCCGCTTGGCATGGTCGAGAAACTCCTGGGGAATTCCGTGCTGGCGGACAGGTGTCTCTACCCGCTCATCATTGAGCAACTGCAGCAAGGTCGAGCCGCACCCTGCGACCCTTCCGTTGTCTTCAACGCAGACCACCAGCCGATGGTCACGGGCCATGTCCACGATGGAGACATCCCACGGCTTCACCCAGCGGGGGTCGACCACGGTGACGCCGATGCCCTGGTCGGCCAGCCGGGCGGCCACCTCGACACTCACCGAGGCCATCGACCCGATGCCGACGATCAGCACGTCGCGGGCGCCCTGGCGCACGAGGACGTCCATGCTGCCGACCTTGTCGACCGCCTCGAGGTCCGCCGGTGGCGGCCCCTTCGGGATGCGCACCACCGTCGGGGCGTCGTCGACCGCGACCGCCTCGCGCAGCAGCTCGGCCACACGCTTCCCGTCGCGGGGAGCGGCCAGCCGGAGACCCGGCACGACCTGGAGGATCGACATGTCCCACATGCCGTTGTGGCTGGCACCGTCGTCGCCGGTCACACCGGCCCGGTCGAGCACGAACGTCACGCCGCACCTGTGCAGCGCGACGTCCATCAGCACCTGGTCGAAGGCCCGGTTGAGGAAGGTCGCATAGATCGCCACCACGGGGTGGAGCCCGCCGAGGGCGAGCCCGGCCGCGCTGGTGACGGCGTGCTGCTCGGCGATGCCGACGTCGAACGTCCGGTCGGGGTACGCCGCGGCGAAGCGGTCGAGCCCCACGGGGTAGAGCATCGCCGCCGTGATCGCGACGATGTCCTGGCGTTCGGCACCGAGGGCCACCATCTCCTCGGAGAAGTAGTCGGTCCAGATGCGACCCTTCGGCGAGCCGACTCCGGTCTCGACGTCGAACGGCCCGATCTGGTGGAACTGGTCGGCCTCGTGGCGCTCCGCCGGGTCGTAGCCGAAGCCCTTGCGGGTGTGCACGTGCACGATCACCGGTCCGCCGAACCGCTTGGCCTGGGTCAGTGCCTGCTCGACGGCGGTGCGGTCGTGACCGTCGATGACGCCGACGTACTTCAGGCCGAGGTCCTCGAAGAGTCCCTGCGGGGCGAGGGCGTCCTTCATCCCCTTCTTCATGGCGTGCAGGGCGTCGTACACCGCCGGGCCGACGCCGCGGACGCCGTTGAGCCGGCGCTTGACCATGTCGAGGATCTGCTCGTAGCGGGGGCTGGTGCGCAGCGCCGAGAGGTGCTGGGCGAGGCCGCCGACGGTCGGCATGTAGGAGCGGCCGTTGTCGTTGACCACGATGACGAGTCGCCGGTCGTCGCCCTCGGCGATGTTGTTCAGGGCCTCCCAGGCCATGCCGCCGGTCAGCGCGCCGTCACCGATGACGGCGACGACGTGACGGTCCTCGCCGCGGATCGAGTAGGCCTTGGCCAGCCCGTCGGCGTAGGACAGCGAGGTCGACGCGTGGGAGTTCTCCACGACGTCGTGGTCGGACTCCGACTGGCTGGGGTAGCCGGACAGCCCGCCCTCGCTGCGCAGCGTGTCGAACCGGCCGGCCCGACCGGTGAGCATCTTGTGCACGTAGGCCTGGTGGCCGGTGTCGAAGACGACGCGGTCGCGCGGGGACTCGAAGACGCGGTGGATCGCCAGGGTCAGCTCGACCACGCCGAGGTTGGGGCCGAGGTGGCCGCCGCGCGGGGCGCAGGTGCGGACCAGCTCGTCGCGGATCTCCGCGGCCAGCTCGCTGAGCGCGCGGTCGTCGAGCCCACGGAGGTCCTCAGGACCCGTGATCTGCTCGAGGCGACCCACTGGATTCCGCTCCTTCCTGCGTTCCGACCGGGAACATCTGAGTCTAGACGCCGCCCCCCGGGAGGCTCACCACCGCCAGCGCCGGCTCTTGCAGGCTGGCCAGCCACACCTCGCCCTGGTGCTCACGCACGCCGGTCACCATGTGGTAGCTGGCGGAGTCCGCGTCGATGTCGTGCACCAGCCGACCGTCGTCGTCGAAGGCCTGCACCCGCACGGTCTGCTTCGGCTTGGGCTGGAGCGCCTCGGGGATCCGGGTCACCAGCTTGCGGACCGCGAGCGGTGCCCGGTTGCGCAGCTGCTCCACGACCGGGTCGACCGGCGAGGCGATGGTCACCCAGATCAGGCCGTCGCTGCCGCGGGCGATGTTGTCGGGATAGCCGGGCAGGTCGTCGGCGAGCAGGTCGCGGGTGCCCTGCCGCTCCCCCGTCAGCCACAGCCGTACGACGGTCCGGCGCACCGTCTCGGCGACGCACACGAACGACTCGTCGGCCGCCAGCGCGACGCCGTTGGCGAAGGCCAGTCCGTCGAGGTGGACCTCGACCGTCCCGTCCGCACGACGACAGAGCAGCCGGCCGGTCCGGGTGTTCTCGACGAAGTCGGCCTTCCACTTCTCGATCGAGAAGACCGTGCTGGAGTCGGAGAACCAGATGTCACCGTTGCCGGCGACCGCGGCGTTGTTGCAGAAGACCATCCGCTGCCCGTCGACCTGCGTGACGAGGCGCTCGATCACGCCGGTCGTCGTGCTCATCGTCAGCAGACCGGCGTGCGCGTCGGCGATCAGGAGCCGGTCCTCGCCGTACAGCTCGATCCCCAGCGGGCGACCGCCGGTGTCGCCGACCTTGCGCACCGAGCCGTCGCGGGCGACCCGCCAGACGCTGCCGTCCTCGGTGCCGGTCCAGGCGAAGCCGTGGTCGTCCACGACGACGTCCTCGGCGCCCATCGCGGGCACCTCGATGCGGCGGGGTCTCGGCTGGGTCATCCGGCGGTCCCTTCGGTGAGCGTGCGGTAGAGGTCGGAGGTCAGGAACAGCGGGAGGAAGTAGGCGCACGACTCGGCCTTGTCGAGCGCGGGGGTGTCGGCCGGGTCGACGAACACGATCGCCCGTCCCTCGCCGAGCACGATGTCGTCGTCGGTGAGGTCGACGCGGCCGGCGTACACGCGGTAGCTGCTCCGGTGCCCGTCGGTGTACTCGAACTCCCTCGCCTGCCACAGCACCAGGTCCTCGGCCGCGATCTCGATGCCGGTCTCCTCGAGGATCTCCCGGCGCATCGCGTCGTCGTGGTCCTCGCCGTCCTCGACGTGCCCGCCGACCATCCCCCACTGGTTGGCGGCGCGGGGAGCGTGCTCGTCGCGGTGCTGGAGGAGCACGTGCCCGCGCGCGTCGACCAGGAAGACGACGGCGATCCCGGGCAGGCTGCTCACACCGGGAACCCTAGAGGCGGGCCACGAACCGCCGTCCGCGCAGTGCCTCCTCGACCAGCCCCACCGCCCGTCGTACGCCGAGCAGCCGCGCCGACTCGCGGTGCCAGGTCTCGACCGCCGCCTCGACCACGAGGCCGTCGGCGACCTCGCGCAGGTCGCCGCGCGCCTCGCTGAGACCGCGGTGCACCGCCGCCTGGCAGGCCTCGACGTGCAACACGGCGAACCGGGCCAGGACGACCGGGTGACGCCGCACCGCGGGATAGGTGCGGTACTCCGGCGGGCACAGGTCGAGCAGCCAGGCCGTCGCCGTGGCCTCCCAGTCCGGCGCTCCCGGCGGTCGCACCGCCGCCGGCCACCCCGGAGGTGCGACGGGCCGACCCGAAACCTGACCAGACATGGCTTCAGGATAGCCGTTGTTCGAACACCTGTTCGGTCCAGCCCGTGAAAAGTAGACCACTAGTCCGGATTGGGTAGACCAGTTCGGGGAATCGTGTCATGGAAAGAGACATGGCTCGTTGCAACACCACAGGCACCAAACCCATCACACAACGACCAGCTCGAGGACTCACGATGGAGAAGCACCCCGCAACCTCAGGCACCACCGCCGGCCAGGCCAGCGAGACCACTGACGTCGTGCTGCGCGCCGCCGTCCCCTTCCTGTCCGGCGAGAGTGCGATCGAGCATCTCGACGGTGAGTTCTCCTACGATCCGGCTGACCCGTACGCGGTCACCATGAAGCTCGAGGCCCGCTGCGGCAGCGTCACGTGGACCTTCGCCCGCGAGCTGCTGGCCGAGGGCGTCTACCAGCCCACCGGCGACGGCGACGTCCAGGTGTGGCCCTGCCTGAGCAACACCGGCGAGGCGGTCGTGATCGTCGAGCTCTGCTCCCCCGACGGCACCGCGCTGCTGCAGACCGCCTCGCGTGCGGTCCAGCGCTTCGTCGCCTCGACCTACGACTCCGTGCCCTCCGGCCAGGAGAGCTCGCACGTCAGCCTCGACGACCTGGTCGCCGAGCTGCTCGAGCACTGAAACTTCGTCCCCGGAGCTGTCGATTTCCGTCGCCCCGGTTCGTCACAGTGGTGTGGCGAACCGCGCCACGGATCGCTGAGACAGACTCCGAGAGGACCGGCCATGACCGACACCTACATCTTCCTGATCCGCGAGAACGACTGGGACTCCGACCGGTTCCTGCCCGGGCGGTGAGCCCGCCAGCCAGGAGGACATGGCGATGACCTTCGGCGAGCACCAGGCCTTCCAGGCCGCTGTCGCCGAGCTCGGCGCCCGCATCGTGGGCGGCGAGGCCCTGCAGAGCGCCAAGCACGGCGGCGTCGTGACGCCCGGCCGCGGCGAGGCCAAGGTCGACGACGCCGTCTACACCGACAGCCCGTACGCCGACTCCAGCGAGCTGATCACCGGCTACTACGCCGTGGAGGTCGACGACGAGGCGACCGCCCGCACGATCGCGGCGATGGTCCCCAGCGGCGGCACCGTCGAGTGGCGCAAGGTCTTCCCGACCATGTGAGCCCGCTGGCGGCGTACGCCCCGGATGGCTGCTGGATGAGCCAGCATGGGGCCGTGCGACCGACCAGTGCCGAGTTCAACAACGAGTTCCGGGCCGCCTGGCCGCGCATCGTGCGCGTGCTGGCCGCGTGGTCGGGCAGCCTGGACGACGCCGAGGAGTACGCCGCCGAAGCGGTGGCGCGCGCCCTCACCCATGACGACATCGACGACCTCGCCGCCTGGTGCGTGCGCGTGGCGAAGCGCGCATGGATCGACGACCACCGGCGGAGGGGCACGTTCGCGCGCCTGGCGCCGGAGCTCGTCTCCGAGGAAGCGATGGCCGAGGTGGACACCGGAGAGCTGCCCGAGGGGCTCGACGACCGCCTCGCCCTGCTGTTCGTGGCCTGCGACGAGGCACTCGCGCCGGGTGCCCAGATGGTGCTGGCCCTCCGGGTGGTCTGTGGCCTGAGCATCGCCGAGACCGCGATGCACCTGGGCATCCAGGAGAGCGCTGCGGCCGCACGCCTCACCAGGGCGAAGAAGTCGCTGGGCCAGGCACGCGGCGAGTTCCGGGTGCCGGACGCCGCGGAGCGCGAGGCCCGGCTCCCCGTCGTGCTCGACTGTGTCGCCGGGATGTTCACGGTGGCCCACCGCGCCGTGCTCGAGCCGCGCGACCCCCTGGCCGACCTCGGCCGGCAGGCACTCTCGATCGCCGACGCGCTCGTGGCGCTGTTCCCCACGGACACCGAGGTGCGTGGTCTGCGCGCGGTGGTGCGGCTGGGCCTGGCCCGTCGGCCGGCACGGGTCGACGACGCCGGGGTCGCCCTGACCCTCGACGACGTGGACCGCTCGCGCTGGAACACCTCCCTGCTGCGCGCGGGGCTCGACGACGCGGCGTACGCCGCCTCGGGCAGCGGCCGGTTCGCCCTCGAGGCGGCGATCTCCGGCGTGCACAGCGTCGCGCCGTCGGTCGCGGAGACCGACTGGGCGAGGGTCGTCGACCTCTACACCGCCCTCGAGCAGGTGTGGCCCTCCCCCGCTGTGCGGGTCGCCCTGCTCACGGCGCGGGCACAGCTCGCCCTGTCCGACGGTGGCGAGGTGGGTCCCATCGAGGCGGAGCTCGAGACCCTGGCGGCCGAGGGTCCGTCGTACGCCCGGCGCGACGCGGCCTTCGCACTGGCCGACCTGAGCTGGCGCACCGGTCGGCGGGACGAGGCCGCTGCGCGGTACCGGGAGCTCGCGACGACGGCGACGAGCGACGCCGTCCGACGGTTCTGCGAGTGCCGCGGCGGAGGCTGAGAAGCTGTCCACATCCACGTGCACGCCTACGAGGTCCCCGACCGCCTGGCCGAACAGGCCGAGCTGCGCGACCACACCTGCGTCTTCCGTGGTGCGCCCGCCCAGCCCGGACCAGTCAGAAGACGCCGTCGGGCCGAACGCTCATGCTGACGTGCGGACGCCTTGGCGTGATGTCCTGAGGTGGTGTCGGGCTCGCTCTGTACGGTGCGACCATGATCGGGCCGGTGCCTCCACCGAAAGTGCTGCGTGCCTTCGGTGTGGAGTCAGCGCTTCCTCTGGCTGGAGGACAAGGCACGTCATGGCGGGCGGGTGACCTCGTCCTGAAACCGGGGAGCGGTCCGGTCTATGAGTGGCTTGCCAACCAGTTGAGCAGTCTGCCTTCAGAGGGCGTTCGCATCTCTGCGCCGGTCGCCACACGAGAGGGCAACTGGGTGTGTGACGGGTGGACGGCCACGCGGTGGGTCACGGGCTCTCACCCAGATTTCGCCCAGCCGTCTACGTGGCCGAGGGTCATCGAGGCCGGGCGGGCCTTTCATCGGATGGTTCGGGCGTGGCCCCGCCCTGACTGCCTGTTGACCCGGACGGACCCATGGGCGATCGCCGACCGCGTGGCTTGGGGGGACGCGGTCTCCCATCTGCCTCCGCCGCTTTCCGGGATTGCGCGTTCGCTACAAGACGCATCCCATTCGCTGGGGCCCTCGCAGGTCGTTCATGGTGATCTCACGGGGAACGTGCTCTTCGCTCCTGGGGCTCCACCAGCCATCATCGACATCTCGCCGTACTGGCGACCGCCCGAGTACGCCGAAGGGGTAGTGATAGCCGACGCCCTGTGCTGGCACGGCGCTCCTGCGTCAGTTCTTGCAGATGTGGGGGTATCGGTCACCGCCGTGGCACGCGCCCTGCTGTTCCGACTGGTCACGACCAACGAACTGCTGGCGGCAGGGCTGGCGACAGTAGACACTCGCTCCGAAGCCGAGATGTACAGGCGGGCGGCGGCTCTCATCGGCCTCTGAGCCCATGACCCGATTCTGCGCGATGCCGGCACGCACTAGCCGCGCATCGGCCCACCGGGTCGGCCGTAGGACTCGGCGACGATCTCGGCCACCACGGACAACGCGATCTCGCCCGGAGCCTTGCCGCCGATGTCGAGCCCCGCGGGCACGTGCAGCTTCTCGAGTCCTGCGGCTCCCTCGTCGCGCAACGTCGCCAGGAGTCCCTCGGAGCGACGCCGGCTGGCCATCATCGCGACGTACGACGCGGGCGAGGCGAGCGCGTCGCGCAGCACCTGCGGCGCGTCCGGTGCGTCGTGGTCGCAGAGCACCACCGCGTCGCCGCCGTCCAGCCCGAGGTCGGCCAGGGCCGCGACGCCGCGACCGTCCTCGTCCTCCTCGAGCACGACGACCCGTCGCCCGGCCGTGCCGGCGATCGTCTCGATCGCCTCGGCGATCGGGTTGCGGGTCAGTACGACGATCCGCCCCTGCACCTGCTCGTCGGACCAGGGTTGCTCTCGCGTCGTCGTCATGGCGCCAGACTCGCACGCCGTCACGTGTCCCGATCGCGGCCAGGCTGCGCACCAGCAGCACCAGGGCGGAGGCCGCGCAGATCGCGAGCACGCCGTAGCGCACGTGCCGGTCGGCCAGCACCGGCTGGAGCCGGCCGCCGATCCAGGCCCCGAGCAGCAGGCAGGGCGTGAGCACGAGCGCCAGGGGCAGCGCCTGGGTGTCGAGGTGCCCGCTGAGCCAGATCCCGACGAGGCTCATCCCGGCACCGACCGTGAAGAGCACCGCCAGCGTGGAGCGGATCTGCTCGGGCGAGCGGTGCTGGTAGAGCAGCGCCACCGGCGGCCCGCCGATCGAGGTGGTGGTCCCGGCCAGCCCGGAGAGGAGCCCGGCGACGCTGAGGGTGTCGCGTCGCACGGGCACCTGGAACGGCGCCAGGCTGAGCACCACGGCGATCAGCACCATCAGCGCCACCGCGATGGCCACCGCGCGGTCGGAGAACATCGCGAGGAACAGCACGCCGAGGGCGACGCCCGGCACCCGCGCCGACAGCACCCACCCGAGCCCGCCCCAGTCGATCTCCTCGTGCGACTTCGCCAGGGTGAAGAACGGCAGCAGGACCGCGAGCACCAGGAGCAGCTCCGGCATCAGCGAGGGCGCGACCAGGGTGACCACGGGCGCCGAGACCAGGTTGAGCCCGAGGCCCACCAGCCCCTGCATCGCCGCACCGAGCACGACGACGAAGACGATCAGCGCGAGCACCGGTCCGTCGACACCGAGAGTCACCCGAGAACCCGCTTCAGCCGGCCAGGAACGAGAACCGCACCTGCCGGTCGGGGTTGTCGACGTTGAGGTCCACCAGACAGATGCTCTGCCAGGTGCCGAGCGCCAGCCGACCACCGAGGACCGGGACGGTGGCGTACGGCGGCACCACCGCCGGCATCACGTGCGAGCGTCCGTGACCGGGCGAGCCGTGCTGGTGCCGCCACCGGTCGTCGGCCGGGAGCAGGTCGCCCAGGGCTGTGAGCAGGTCGTCGTCGGAGCCCGCACCGGTCTCGATCACCGCGATCCCCGCGGTGGCGTGCGGCACGAACAGCTGCAGCAGGCCGTCGCCCTCCCCGGACACGAAGCCCGCGCAGTCGTCGGTGATGTCGAGCACGACGTCGGTGTCGCCGGTGCGGTACTCGCGTGTCTCTGACTTCACTGCAGCAGCTCCTCGATCTCGGCGAGCATCGGGATCGCGCAGTCCGGCGGCGTCGTGACGCCACCAGATGTCGCGGTAGACCAGCTGCCCGGTCATCCACTCCTCGTGGGAGTCGAACCGGACCACCTGGAAGGCGGGGCCTGGAGTGCGCGCCGACGCCGGTGCGAACCCGAGACGGTCGGCCTGCTCGAAGCCCCTCGCTCCGTAGTACCCGGGATCGCCCTCCAGGAACAGCAGCGGCGTGCCGCTGTCGCGGGCGGTCTCGACGGCTGCGGCGAGCAGGCGGGTGCCGATGCCACTGCCCTGCTGCCGGTGTACGACGCCCAGCGGGCTCAGCAACCACACGTCCACGAGCTCGCGCCTCGCGTCGAGCCAGGCCGGCGAGAGCCCGACATGACCCACGACCTCGCCGTCGACCTCGGCGACCAGGCTGCCGAGCACCAGGTCGGACGCCTCGAGCTCGGCCCACAGCGCCGTGATCTGCGGACCCTCGTCCCCGAACGCGTCGAGGATCACGCCCGCCACGTCGTCGGCCGGACGCGCGGGCCGGACGAGCACCTCACCCGTCACGCAGGTGCTCCTCCACGCGTTCGACCTTGGCGGCCAGCTGCCCGTCGTACCCGGCCCGGATGTCGGCCTTGAGCACGAGGCCCACCCGCGGGTAGCGCGCCGCGGCCACGTCGACCGCCTGCTTGACCACGGACATCACCTCGTCCCACTCCCCCTCGATGTTGGTGAACATCGCGTTGGTCTCGTTGGGCAGGCCCGACTCGCCGGATCACCCGGACGATGTCGGCGACGACCTGGCTGACCCCGCCGTCGGCCTCCTCGACCGAATCGTCCGGATCTTCCAGCGGGTGACCGGTCGGGCTGATGCTGATGGCGACGAGCATGTCCTCAGCCTCGCACGGGTGCGTTGGTCGCGTTCTGCGCCCCGCGTACGCCACGATGTGAGACGGATCAGCAGAGAGCCACTAGGAGAGCCATGCCTCGACAGGACCGGCTGCAGCTGCTGCTGCTGCTCGTCCTGACCACGATCCCGGTCTCCATCGCCACCCTCGACGCCACGTCCTACGGCGGCTGGCCGGCCGTCGGGTTCTCGGTCGCCCTGTTCATCGTCGCCGGCCGCGAGCTGCGCTGGATCGTGCTCGCCGTCCAGCTGCTCGTGCTGAGCGTGGCGCTGAGCTTCAGCTACGACGTCGCCCTGCCGCTGGGTGCCGCGGGTGCCCTGTCGGTGATCCTGCCGGCGCTGTTCAGCGCCCAGATGCTCCGGGCCGAGAACCGGCGACTGCAGCTCCGGCAGGTCGACAACGTGCGCTACCACGCGGTGACCGCCGCCTCGTCGCTGCTCTGCGGGCTCGCGGCAGCGGCCACGGTCGCGGTCGGTCTCGGCCCCGACGAGGCCCCGATCGCCGGGCTGATGTCGTTCCTGGCGGCGCTCACCGCCCAGCTGCTCGTGCTCCCGCTCGTGGTGCGTCACTCGGGCCGCCGAGCCGCCGCCGGCGGGTTCGAGCTCACCGTCCAGCGGGTGCTGATGCTGGTGGTGACGCTGGGGGTGTTCTGGCCGAACACCCGGCTCGCGGTCGCCTTCCTCACCCTGCCGGTGCTCGGCTGGGCGGCGATCCGGGCCACCCGTCGCGAGGCGCACATCCAGCTGTTCCTGGTGTGCGCGGTCGCCTACGCACTGACCTTCGCCGGGCACGGTCCGCTCGCCGGCAGCATGCGCGGCTTCCCCGACGAGCTCATCCCGGGGCTGTTCTACCTCTTCGTCGCGGCCTGCTGCTACCTCGTCGTGCCGGTGTCGCTGACGGTGGAGCAGCTGTTCACGATGACCAGCCAGGCGACCCGGACGGCCACCACGCTCGAGCGGCTGCTCGACTCGGCCAGCGGCACGGTGATCATCGCCACCGACTCGTTGGGCCGGATCACCCACTTCAACGCGGGCGCGCAGCAGCTCGTCGGCTACACCCCCGAGGAGGTGCTCGGCCTGAACCCGGGGATGTTCCACACCCCCGAGGAGATCGGCCGGCACGCGGCCCACTTCGGCGTCCCGCCCGACCACCTCCGCGTGGTCCTGGCGATGGTCGAGGCGGGCGAGCGGCGCGACTGGGAGTTCTGCCACAAGGACGGCAGCCGGCGGATGACGTCGCTGACCCTGTCCACCGTGACCGAGCCCGACGGCACCGTCGTCGGCTACATCGGCTCCGGCGAGGACATCACCGAGCGCATCCGGGTGCAGGACGCGCTGCTCGCCGCCCTCGACCGAGAGCACGCCTCGGTGCTGCGGCTCGAGGAGGTCGACCACGTCAAGCAGGAGCTGGTCTCCAACGTCAGCCACGAGCTGCGGACGCCGATCACCAGCATCGCCGGGTACGCCGAGCTGCTCAGCGACGGCATGCTGGGCGACCTCACCGAGGGCCAGGTCGACGCCGTGGAGCGCATCGAGCGCAACACCACCCGGCTCGGGCAGCTCGTCGAGGACCTGCTCACCCTGTCGAAGGCGGAGTCGGGTCAGCTGGAGTTCGCCCACGAGGAGATCGACCTGCGTGACGTCGTACGCGAAGGGCTCGAGCTGCTCGAGGAGCTGGTGCGGGTCCGGGTGCTCGACCTGCGGATCGAGGTGCCGGACGAGCCGGTGCGGGTGATGGGCGACGCGCAGGCGCTGGAGCGGGTGGTGATGAACCTGATCAGCAACGCCATCAAGTTCACCCCCGACAGCGGCCGCGTCGTGGTGTCGCTGGAGCAGACCGGCGACGGCGCCTCGCTGGTCGTCTCCGACACCGGCATGGGCATCTCCGAGGAGGACCAGCGGCACCTGTTCACCCGCTTCTTCCGGTCGACGGCGGCCACCGAGCGGGCCATCCAGGGCACCGGCCTGGGCCTGAGCATCGTGCACTCGATCGTGACCCAGCACGGTGGTGCGGTGTCGGTCGACTCCACGCAGGGCCGCGGCACGACGGTCACCGTGCTGCTGCCGTACGGCGCACCGGAGCCCGCCGAGCAGGAGTCGCCCCGGCGGCGTCGCACGCGCTGATCGGCGAGCAACGCGTCTGGTCAGGCCTTCCGCAAGTTCCTCAGCACGTACGGCATGATCCCGCCGTTGCGGTAGTAGTTCGCCTCACCCGGGGTGTCGATGCGGACCTTGGCGTCGAACTCCACGTCGCCGGCCTTGACCTTGACGGTCTTGGGGGTCTTGCCGTCGTTGAGCTCGGTCACTCCGGTGAAGGAGAACTCCTCCTCGCCCGTCAGGCCGAGCGACTCCGCGGTCTCCCCCTCGGGGAACTGCAGCGGGAGCACACCCATGCCGATCAGGTTGGAACGGTGGATCCGCTCGTAGGACTCGGCGATGACTGCCTTCACGCCCAGGAGCGCGGTGCCCTTGGCCGCCCAGTCGCGCGACGAGCCGGAGCCGTACTCCTTGCCCGCGAGTACGACGAGCGGCGTGCCCTGCTCGAGGTAGTTCTCCGAGGCCTCGAAGACGGTCGTCTCCTTGCCGTCCTCGGTGAAGTCGCGGGTGAACCCGCCCTCGGTGCCCGGCGCGAGCTGGTTGCGCAGCCGGATGTTGGCGAACGTGCCGCGGATCATCACCTCGTGGTTGCCACGACGCGAGCCGTAGGAGTTGAAGTCGCGCTGCTGGACACCGTGGTCGGCGAGGTACTTGCCGGCCGGGCTGTCCTTCTTGATCGCACCCGCCGGGCTGATGTGGTCGGTGGTGACCGAGTCGCCGAGCTTGAGCAGCACCCGCGCGCCCTCGATGTCCTGCACGTCCTCCGGCTCCTCGGGCATGCCGTCGAAGTAGGGAGGCTTGCGGACGTAGGTGGAGTCGGGGTCCCACTCGAAGGTGTCGCCCTCGGGCGTCGACAGCGACTTCCACTGCTCGTCGCCGGCGAACACGTCGGAGTAGTCGTTGGTGAACATCTCCGAGGTGATCGCGCTCGCGATCACCTCCTCGACCTCCGCCGCGGACGGCCAGATGTCCTTCATGAAGACGTCGTTGCCGTCCTCGTCCTGCCCCAGCGGGTCGTTGTAGAGGTCGACGTCCATCGAGCCGGCCAGCGCGTAGGCGACGACCAGCGGCGGGGACGCGAGGTAGTTCATCTTCACGTCCGGGTTGATCCGGCCCTCGAAGTTGCGGTTGCCGGAGAGCACCGACACGACGGCGAGGTCGTTCTCGTTGACCGCGTCGCTCACCTCCGGGATGAGGGGACCCGAGTTGCCGATGCACGTCGTACAGCCGTAGCCGACGAGGTTGAAGCCCAGCTTGTCGAGGTACGGCGTGAGCTCGGCGCGCTCGTAGTAGTCCGAGACGACCTTCGAACCCGGCGCCAGCGTCGTCTTCACCCAGGGCTTGGTGGTCAGGCCCTTCTCGACGGCGTTCTTCGCGAGCAGTGCCGCGCCGATCATCACCGACGGGTTCGAGGTGTTGGTGCACGACGTGATCGCCGCGATCGTGACGGCGCCGTGGTCGAGCTCGAACTCGGTGCCGTCGGAGAGCGTCACCTTCGCCGGGTTCGACGGGCGTCCCGAGCCGCTGCCGGCCGGGTGGTTGCGCCAGTCGTGCGGCGCGCCGTTGCCGTTGCCGCCCTCGGAGTGGGACGGAGCGTCGCTCGAGGGGAACGACTCGTCGGACGCCTCGTCGACCTTGGAGTGCTCGGCCTCGTCGGGCTTCTCCTGCGCCGGGACACCCTCCTGGTCGGAGCCGCCCTCGGGCTCTCCGTCGTCGACGTAGTCGGCGAGCGAGGAGCGGAACGCCTCCTTGGCGTCCGACAGCGAGACCCGGTCCTGCGGTCGCTTGGGGCCGGCGAGCGAGGGCACGACCTCGGCGAGGTCGAGCTCGAGACGCTCGGAGTAGCGCGGCTCGGCGTCGGGGTCGTGCCAGAGGCCCTGCTCCTTGGCGTACGCCTCGACGAGCGCGATCTGCTCGTCGTCGCGGCCGGTGAGCTCGAGGTACTTGGTGGTCTCCTCGTCGATCGGGAAGACCGCGATCGTGGAGCCGAACTCCGGGCTCATGTTGCCGATCGTGGCCCGGTTGGCCAGCGGCAGCGCCGAGACGCCGGGTCCGTAGAACTCGACGAACTTCCCGACCACGCCGTGCTCGCGCAGCATCTCGGTGATCGTGAGCACCAGGTCGGTCGCCGTCGCGCCCTCGGGGAGGTCGCCGTTGAGCTTGAAGCCGACCACGCGCGGGATCAGCATCGAGACCGGCTGCCCGAGCATCGCGGCCTCGGCCTCGATGCCGCCGACGCCCCAGCCGACCACGCCGATGCCGTTGACCATCGTGGTGTGGGAGTCGGTGCCGACGAGGGTGTCGGGGTACGCCGTGAGCTCGCCGTCGAGCTCACGGGTGAACACCACGCGCGCGAGGTGCTCGATGTTGACCTGGTGGACGATGCCGGTGCCGGGCGGGACGACCTTGAAGTCGTCGAACGCCCCCTGGCCCCAGCGCAGGAACTGGTAGCGCTCGCGGTTGCGCTCGTACTCGATCTCGACGTTGCGCTCGAAGGCCTCCGGCGTGCCGAACACGTCGGCGATCACGGAGTGGTCGATGACCATCTCGGCCGGTGCGAGCGGGTTGATCCTCGACGCGTCGCCACCGAGCTCCTCCATCGCCTCGCGCATCGTGGCGAGGTCGACGACGCAGGGCACGCCGGTGAAGTCCTGCATGATCACGCGCGACGGCGTGAACTGGATCTCCTTGTCGGGCTCGGCGTCGGCGTCCCAGCCGGCGAGCGCCTTGATGTCGTCGGCGGTGATGTCCGCGCCGTCCTCGGTGCGCAGGAGGTTCTCCAGCAGGACCTTGAGACTGAACGGCAGCGACTCGACGTCGAGACCGTCGCCCTCGACCGAACTGAGTCGGTAGATCTCGTAGGACTTTCCGTTGACGTCCAACGTGCCCTTGGCACCAAAGCTGTCGGCGCTGGCCATGGTTCTCCTCAAGTCTTCGGGGTGTCCCGGTCTCGGTTCCCATCTTGCCCACCAGCATTCGGCGGGGGAAAGAAAGGCAACCCTTACCCGAACTATCTTGATATCAAGATACCATGGAGCCCCTAGGTTGGACACATGGACTATCGGACCCTGGGAAACAGTGGTTGTGCCGTCTCCGAGCTGTGCCTGGGCACGATGACGTTCGGCAACGAGACCGACGAGGAGGGGGCGCGGGCCCAGCTCGACCGGTTCGTGGAAGCCGGCGGCACGTTCGTCGACACGGCCGACGTCTACACCCGTGGCGCCTCGGAGGAGATCATCGGCCGGTGGCTGGCCGACCGTCCCGCAGACGTGACCGAGCGCGTCGTGCTCGCCACCAAGGGCCGGTTCCCGTTCGACCCCGTCCCCAACGCCGGCGGCGGGTCGGCGCGACACCTCACCCGCGCCCTCGACGCCTCGCTCTCCCGCCTCGGGACCGACAGCGTCGACCTCTACCAGGTGCACGCCTGGGATCCCTGGACCCCGCTGGAGGAGACGCTGCGCACGCTGGACGGCTTCGTCCGCTCGGGGAAGACCCGCTACTACGGCTTCTCGAACTTCACCGGGTGGCAGCTGACCAAGGCGGTCCATCTCGCGCGTCAGCTCGGGCTGGCGGCCCCGGTCACCCTGCAGCCGCAGTACAGCCTGATCGTGCGCGAGATCGAGTGGGAGATCGTCCCGGCGGCGATGGACGCCGGGCTGGGGCTGCTCCCGTGGAGCCCTCTCGGCGGCGGGTGGCTCACCGGCAAGTACCAGCGCGAGCAGGGGCCGACCGGCAGCACCCGGCTCGGCGAGGACCCCGAGCGCGGGATGGAGGCCTGGGAGCGTCGCGGCACCGAGCGCACCTGGGCCATCATCGACGCCGTCCAGCGGGTGGCCGAGGCCCGCGGCACCACGATGGCCTCCGTCGCCCTGGCCTGGGTCACCGGCAGACCCGGCGTCACCTCGACCATCCTCGGCGCGCGGACCCTCGAGCAGCTCGAGGACAACCTGAGCAGCGTCGACCTCCACCTCGAGACCGAGGAGCTGTCCGCGCTCGACGCCGCGAGCGACCTGCACGCCACGGACTACCCGTACGGCGAGCTCGCACTCGACCAGCGCGACCGGGACCTGGCGACCGGCTAGACGACCGAAAAAATCGCTCCCTCTCTTGTTCTCTACCTAGGGGCTAGGTAGAGTACGCCCATGACCTCTCCCCGGATGACCAAGGCCACGCAGCTGGTGCTCCGGGCCCTGCTGGTCGAGCCGGACCAGGACCTCTACGGGCTCGAGATCGGCGAGGCGGCCGGGTTGCCCAGCGGGACCGTTCACCCGATCCTGGCGCGTCTCGAGGGAGTGGGCTGGCTGGTCTCGCAGTGGGAGGACGTCGATCCGGCCACCGCCGGGCGTCCGGCGCGCCGCTACTACCGCCTCACCGGCACCGGCGTCGACGAGGCTCGCGCTGCCCTGACCAAGGCCTGGCGCGCCCCGACCCGGGTCATCGCCCACCCCGTCCCAGGTGCGTCATGAGCACCGGCAACAGCTCAGCTCGCCCGTCGACGGGCTCGGCCAGCTCACCGACACCAGACATGCGAATGTCACAGCCGTGACTGGAGTGGTGGTCACGAACCCCATGCGCGACATTCGCATGCCTCCTGTCGGCGCGAGCCACCTCGGTCACCTGGGCAGCCGGTCCCGGCGTCCGGCCACGAGCGACGCCGGCGCGGACAGCCGCCAGGCCTCGAAGGTCAGCTCGGCGAGCTCGTCGCGCTCGATCCCGTCGAGGTGGACGACCACCCAGCCGAAGCCGCCGGCCGTGAACTGCACCTCGAAGACGTCCGGTCGCTCCGCGACCAGGGCAGCCTGCTCGGCCAGGGTCTGCTTCAGGCCGACCGTACGGGTCGGCTGCCACAGGTAGCCGAAGGTGCGGTGCGCGACCTCGAGCTTCAGGTAGCGATCGAAGTCGGTCTGCGTCACGTCCTCGAGCTGTCCGACGAGGTCGAGGAACTCCGGGATCGTGGTCATGCCGGCACCAGCAGGGCGACGCACTCGACGTGGTGGGTCATCGGGAACAGGTCGAACGCGCGAAGACGGTCGAGCGTGTAGCCGTGCTCGGCGAAGTAGGCGACGTCACGGGCGAGGGCCGCCGGGTCGCAGGCGACGTACGCCACCGCTCGGGGCCGGAGCGCCGTGATCTGGCGGACGACCTGTCGCTTGGCGCCGACGCGCGGTGGGTCCAGCACGACGATGTCCGCGGCGCCGACGCCCCGCCCGAGGACCCGGTCGACACGACCGGCGAGCGACCGCGTCCAGGGGTACGCCGCGAGGTTGTCCCGCGAGTGCCGGGAGGCCGTGCGGTCGCCCTCGACGGCCACGACCGAGCCCGTGGGTCCGACCCTGTCGGCCAGGAAGGCGCTGAACAGCCCGACGCCGGCGTAGAGGTCGAGCACCCGCTCCCCCGGCTCGGGTTCGAGGAGGTCGAGCACGCACTCGACGAGCGTCGTCGGCGCGGAGACGTGCGGCTGCCAGAACCCGTCGGCGGCGACCTCGAAGCCGTGGGCACCGGAAGACACCTCGACCCGCTCACTGAGCGTGCCCTCCCCCGGCTCGCGCGCGTCCGGGTGGGCGATCAGGCAGCGGTCGATCGGCACGACCTCGTGCGAACGGTGCCGACGCAGCCCGCGCTGACCGTCGGGCAGGTGGACGTACTGCATCCGGGTGCGCCAGGCCAGGCCGTCGGAGGGCGGCACCTCCTCGACCACCACGTCCCACGACAGCTTCGGCGAGCCGGGACAGCTGCTCGGCGACCACGGCTGCCTTGAGCCGTCGCTGCTCCTCGAGCGTCACGTGCTGGAAGTCGCACCCGCCGCACCGGCCCGGGCCGGCGTACGGGCAGGGAGCAGGCACGCGGTGCGCCGAGGGCTCGTGCACCTCGACGGCATCGGCGCGCAGGAACCGCCCGTCGTCCTCGGTGACCTCCACGGTGACCCGCTCCCCCGGGAGGGTGTGCCGGACGAAGACGACCTGGCCCTCGTGGCGGGCGACGAAGTGACCTCCGTGCGCGACCGGGCCGATCTCGAGCTCGAGCAGCCGACCGACCGGCGAGTCCGGCGCCTCGGTCACCGATCCGACCGGGTGCGGCCGCGGCGTACGTCGCCCGGCCGCGCGCGCTGCAGCTCCCAGTCGTCGCGCTCCTTGGCGACCTCGGACCCGCGCAGCTGGTAGGGCACCGAGGTCACCATCACGCCCGGCGTGAACAGCAGCCGGCCCTTGAGGCGCAGTGCGGTCTGGTTGTGCAGGAGCTGTTCCCACCAGCGGCCCACGACGTACTCCGGGATGTAGACCGCCACGACGCCGCGTGGGCTGGCCTCACGGAGCTCGATGGCGTACTCGACGATCGGGCGGATCACCTCGCGGTAGGGCGAGTACAGCATCTTCAGCGGTACGTCGATCCGCTGCGCGTCCCACTCGTCGAGCAGCTTGTTGCCACTCACCCCGTCGATGTCGACGAACACCGCCTCCAGGAGGTTGGGGCGTGACGCCTTCGCGTAGGCCAGCGCCCGCATCGTCGGCTTGTGCAGCTTGGAGACCAGCACGATCGCGTGCACCCGCGTCGGCAGGATCTGATCGCTGTCGCCGACGACGAGCTCCGCTGACACACGCACGTAGTGGCGACGGATGGCCACCATGATCGAGTAGAACGCACCCATGGCCAGGATGGTGATCCACGCGCCCGACAGGAACTTCGTGACCAGCACGATCACCAGGACCACTGCCGTCATCCCCAGACCGAAGGTGTTGATCGCGCGCGAGCGCATCATGCGTCGACGGACAGCCGGATCGCCCTCGGTCTTCAGGTGTCTCGTCCAGTGTCGGATCATCCCCAGCTGGCTGAGGTTGAAGGACACGAAGACCCCCACGATGTAGAGCTGGATCAGCTTGGTCGTCTGCGCGTCGAAGGCGGCGATCAGGATGATCGCGAGGACCGCCAGGAAGACGATCCCGTTGCTGTAGGCCAGTCGGTCACCGCGTGACCCCAGGGCCCGAGGCGCGAGCCCGTCCTTGGCGAGGATGGATCCGAGCACCGGGAACCCGTTGAACGCCGTGTTGGCAGCGAGCACCAGGATCAGCCCCGTGACCGTCACCACGAAGTAGAACCCGGGGCTGAAGCTGTCGAAGATGGCGCGGGCCAGCTGCGCGATCACCGCGTCCTGGGTGAAGTCGTCCGAAACAGGCGACCCGTCCGCGCTCAACAGCCGATCGAGGTGATGGGGATCGACGTACTTGAGGCCCATCTGCCGGGCCAGGACGATGACGCTGATCATCATCGTGGCCGCGATCAGGCCCAGGAGCAGGAGGGTCGTCGCCGCGTTGCGGCTCTTCGGCTTCCGGAACGCCGGCACACCGTTGGAGATGGCCTCGACGCCGGTCAGGGCGGCGCAGCCGGAGGAGAAGGCCCGCGCCAGGAGCAGCACGAGGCCCGCGGTGGTCAACGGTTGCTCCCAACCCTCGTCGGGCACGATGCGCAACGAGGCGCTCTGCACGTCCGGAAGGTCGCCGGTCAGCCATTGCACGAAACCGAAGGCACACATGCCGAGGATCGCGAACATGAAGAGGTACGTCGGGACAGCGAAGAAGGCGCCCGACTCGCGGACGCCTCTCAAGTTCATCGCGGCGAGGACCACGACCATCACCGACGCCACCATGACCTCGTGACCCGAGATCGCCGGCAGGGCCGCCGAGGCGTACTGCGAGGCGGACGAGATCGACACAGCGACCGTCAACACGTAGTCGACGAGCAGTGCACTGGCGACCGTGGTGCCCGCGGCCTGACCCAGGTTGACGGTCGCCACCTCGTAGTCACCGCCGCCGGACGGGTAGGCGTGCACGGTCTGGCGATAGGAGGCGATCACCGTGAGCATCACCACGGCCACCGCCACGGCGACCTTCCAGGACCAGACGTACGCCGAGGCTCCCGCCACGCCGAGCATGATGAAGACCTCGTCCGGCGCGTAGGCGACCGACGACAGCGCGTCACTGGCGAAAACGGGAAGGGCAATGCGCTTGGGAAGCAGCGTCTCACCGAGCTGGGAGCTGCGGAGCTTGCGCCCGAGCAGGATCCGCTTGGAGACATTTCCAATGCCCACGTAGCGAGGCTAGAGCACATGGCTCCACCGCGGAGCCAGACCCACTACTGTTCGTTTTGTGCACGTCGTGATCATGGGCTGCGGCCGCGTCGGTTCGACGCTCGCCCGCAGCCTCGAGGACCGCAACCACACCGTGAGCATCATCGACAGCAACCCCGATGCGTTCCGTCGCCTCGGCCCGTCCTTCAACGGCACCAAGGTGACCGGCTACGGCTTCGACCAGGCCGTCCTCGCCGAGGCCGGCATCGAGCGGGCCGACGCGTTCGCCGCGGTCAGCAGCGGCGACAACTCCAACATCATCGCCGCGCGGGTCGCCCGCGAGACCTTCGGGATCCAGCAGGTCGTCGCGCGGATCTACGACCCCGGCCGCGCCGAGGTCTACCAGCGCCTCGGCATCACCACCGTCGCCACCGTCAAGTGGACCGCCGACCAGGTGCTGCGCCGCATCCTCCCGGCCGGGGCCGAGCCCGACTTCCGGGACCCCTCCGGCACCATCCGCGTCGACCACATCACGGTCCCCGAGCCCTGGGTCGGCCACCGCACGGTCCAGTTCCAGGAGCAGTCGCTCTCGCGGATCGCGTGGATCGACCGGCTCGGCGAGGGCATGATCCCGAGCCGCGACACCGTCCTCCAGGAGGGCGACATGATCCACCTCGTGATGCGCGAGGAGAAGGCGAGCGGCGTCTACGACGTCCTCAAGAAGGGCCCGGAGGACGACTGATGAGAGTGGCCATCGCCGGAGCAGGAGCCGTGGGTCGGTCGATCGCCCGCGAGCTGATCGGCAACGGGCACGAGGTGCTCCTCATCGACAAGGACCCGGGCTCGATCAAGCCCGACCGGGTGCCCGACGCCGAGTGGCTGCTGGCCGACTCCTGCGAGCTGTCCTCCCTGGAGGAGGCACGTCTCCAGGACTGCGACGTGGTGATCGCGGCGACCGGTGACGACAAGGCCAACCTCGTGACCTCGCTGCTGGCGAAGACCGAGTTCGGCGTGCCCCGCACGGTCGGCCGGGTCAACCACCCCAACAACGAGTGGCTGTTCACCGAGGCCTGGGGCGTCGACGTCAACGTCTCGACACCGCGCATCATGTCGGCGCTCGTCGAGGAGGCCGTCACCGTCGGTGACCTGGTGCGGCTGTTCACCTTCCGCAAGGGCAACGCCAACCTGGTCGAGATGACGCTCCCGGCCGACTCGCCGTACGTCGGCAAGCCGTCCGGACTGATCCCGTTCCCGGAGAACTGCTCGCTGGTGACGATCCTGCGCGACGGACAGGTCTACACACCCGATCCCGACCAGCCCGTCGAGTCCGGTGACGAGCTGCTGCTCGTCGTACCCGCCGAGATCGAGGAGGAGCTGGAGAAGATGCTGGCTCCCACGGAGCACGGCGACCACTAGAGCTGCGGCTCCGGCTCGCCCGGCGTGATCGGGGTCGCGTTGCGGGAGAGCAGCCACACCATGCCCGCCAGCGCGGCGACCTGGAGCGGCCAGCCCATCGCCAGCTTGGCGACGCCGAGCGCTGCGACGGCCGAGTCGGTCTCCCACCACCCGTTCACGCCGGCGAGGTAGATCGGGCCCTGGACCACGACCCGCAGCGACGCAGGGCAGCGCGAGCAGACAGGGTCAGGCGGGTGCACAGCCGCACCACGTTGCGATCGGCGTGCCAGGCCGTCGGGTCGCCGGCCACGCTGCCGACGATGAAGCCGACCAGCGGCCACCGGATCGCGACGGTGAACAGGAGCAGCGCCGCATAGCCGAGGTTGTAGAGCACGCCGGGCAGGAAGTAGGCGAGCGCCTGGTCGCCCTCGTCTCCCCCACCCTGACCCGCACGCCACGCGAAGAGCGCGCCGATGCCGATGCCGAAGAAGGCGTTGAGGATGAACTGCACGCTCGACCGCTGGACGAGCCGGACCACGAGCAGCACCGCCGCGCAGGCGAGGCTGACGAAGATCGCCAGTCGGAGGTCGTGCTGGGTCAGGAAGATGACCGTGAACGCGACCGTCGGCACAGCGGCCTCGAGCATGCCGCGGGCGCCGCCGAGCGCGTCCGACAGCTGCTTGCGGACGACCTCCTCGACGGTGTGCGTGGTCGCCTCGGTCACCGCTGCCTCACCGGGGCCTCAGCTCGTAGCGGGGGTTGTACATCATCCGCTGGTTGTCCTGCTGCCCGATCCGGCCCTCGACGCGGATGACCCGCCCCGGGGCGATCCCGCCGATGCGTCGCCGCCCGAGCCACACCACGCTGATCGAACCGGACCCGTCGTACAGCTCGGCCTCGAGGGCAGGCACTCCGCCGCGCGGTCGGAGCGTGACGGTCTTGAGGGTGCCCTGCACGACGACACGTTCGCGGTCGGGTGCGTCCCGGATCGGCACCAGGCCCGCCTTGCGGGTGTCCTTGCGCAGCTCGCGCGCTTCCTCACGTTCGGAGTTCGCCCAGCGGCTGATCGAGGCGCGCAGGCGACTCTTGTGCTCGGGCATGGGCAGAGCGTAGTCAGTGCGCGGTCACCGCGACCGCGCGGCACTCACGGGATCTGCTGGGCGTCCGGCGGCAACGTCAGCCGGAGTGGAGCGCCGGGCGCCATCGCTTCGCGCCCGCGGCGTACGACGACCGACCTGATCGTCTCGACCCAGGGGCTCTCCGGGTCGGGCTCGGCTGCCGGGTCGCCCATCAACGTGGCCCGGAGCAGCCAGTTCGGCCCCTCGTGCCCGCTGATCCGGGTGACCTGCATCCCCTGCTCCCCCTCGGGGCCCTGCATCGGCACCACACAGACCAGCTCGGTGCCGAAGGTGCCCTCCTCCTCGGTCGCGGTGCCACCCATCCGCGCCGTCTCGGCGGAGATCCGCGGGCGCAGCTCGTCCCACGACCCACCTCCGCGCGACGCGGCGAACGCCCGGAGCTCGAGTGCGCCCTGCTCGGCCACCAGGACCGCGGCGATCACCTCGCCACTGTCCTCGTCGACCTGGAGCCGCATCTCCATCGGCCCGGCCGGCAGGACCAGCAGGCTGCCGAGGTCGATGCCCTCCCAGGCGTCGAGGTCCTCGATCTCCGCCGCGTCGAACGGTCCCGTGCCCCGGGTCGGCGGCTCGAGGGGAAGCCCGTCGTCGCCGGTCTCGTCGAGTGCCGCCGGGTCGTCCCCCGCCTGCTCGTCGCGTGACCTGCGCCCGAACCTCACCGCGTCGTGCCTCCCGTGCTGATCTCCTCCGGCTGCTGCCGGACCTGGACGAACCCTCCGGTCGAACCGTAGCCGCCGTCACCGCGCTCGGAGTCGGGCAGGTCCTCGGCCTCGACGAAGGTGGCGGTCTCGAAGCGCTGGATGACCAGCTGCGCGACGCGGTCGCCACGGCGCACGGAGAAGGGCTCTCGTGGGTCGGTGTTGACCAGGCACACCTTCACCTCGCCGCGGTAGCCGGCGTCGATCGTGCCCGGCGAGTTCACGATCGAGATGCCGTGCCGGGCGGCCAGCCCCGACCTCGGGTGCACCAGCGCGACGTACCCCTGCGGCAGGGCCAGCGCGATCCCGGTCGGCACCAGCGCGCGCTCCCCGGGGTCGAGGGTGAGGTCGACCGCGGAGTGCAGGTCGGCGCCCGCGTCGCCGGGATGGGCGTACGACGGCAGCGGCAGTCCTTCGTCGAGGCGCTTGATCGAGATCTCCACCATGGCTCGCGACCCTACCCGCGGACGTCGCTCCCCTCAGTGACAGGCTTTGCCCGTGCCCTCGTCGATCCCCGCGCGTGACGCCCAGGCGTCCACGGGCAGCTACCGGGAGCGGCTGTTCGTGCCGCTGCGGTGGTGGGTCCAGGCGACCATGCTGCTCGCCAGCCTCTGGCTGGCCTTCATCGTGGCGATGCCGGCGGCAGCGGCGTGGGGGGCCACGGGAGTGATCGTCGCGCTGACCGTCGCCGGCTTCCTGTGGCTGGGCAGCGCGCGCGTCGAGGTCCGCGACGGGGTGCTGTACGCCGGCCCGGCGCACATCTCGGTCGACCTGCTCGGACCCGTCGAGCCCCTCGACCCCGAGCAGGCGCGTCGGGTGCACGGCGTGGACGCGGACGCCCGCGCCTTCCTGTTCACCCGTCCCTACCTGAAGCGGGCGGTCAAGGTGACCGTGCTCGACCCGGCCGACCGCACGCCGTACTGGCTGATCTCCACCCGGCACCCGCACCGGCTGGCCGCCGCCCTCGGGGCACTCACCGCGTCTGACTAGGGTGAGTGGGTACCCGGAGGAGGACACCCGGGACTCGCGCACGACCGAAAGGCGACAGATGGCCAAGGACAAGGACAAGAAGAAGAACAGCTCGAAGGCGTGGACCCTGTTGTCCCTGGCTGCAGCCCTGACCGCGGCCACGCTGGCCAAGAAGGGCCTGAACACCTCCTGGAAGGCCGCCACCGGGAAGAACCCGCCGGCCAACCCCGCCGACCCCGACGTGGACGTCTGGGAGGCCGTGCTGTGGGCGACCGTCAGCGGCACCGCGATCGGGCTGGCCCGGATGCTGGCGACCCGGCGCGCCGCCAAGTACTACGCCAAGTCGACGGGCCACCTGCCCCCCGGCCTCCGCAAGGACGACCAGGACGCCGACGCGCCGACGCCGGTCACCTGATCCACCTCCGGACACGCACGAAGGGCCGCCCCGTCCGGGGCGGCCCTTCGTCGTTGCTGTGTCTCGGAGTGCGTCAGGCGCAGTCGCGGCAGATCAGCTTCTTCTCGTCCGCGAGCTGGCTGCGGTGGTGCACGAGGAAGCAGCTCATGCAGGTGAACTCGTCCAGCTGCTTGGGCTTCACCTCGACGGCCAGCTCTTCGTGCGAGAGGTCAGCGCCGGGGAGCTCGAAGGACTCGGCAGCTTCGGCCTCGTCCTCGTCGACCTTCCCGGAGTTCTTGTCGTGACGCCGCGCCTTGAGCTCTTCGAGGCTGTCCTCGTTCTGCTCTTCCTCGGTCTTCCGAGGCGCGTCGTAGTCGGTTGCCATTCCTTCTCTCCTGCTCCCAAGTCCCAGTGGTTCCGCGGTCTGCCCCCCGAAGCCGCGTGACGGCGCAGATTGTGCACCACTCAGAGCGTTTGTGCACACCCGGCTCGCTCACTGGTTCTGCTTGGCGGTCAGACGCACACGTCAACGCAGGCCACCCCACGCTTGTTCCCGCCCGTTTCGATAGGTGATTCGGTGGCAGTCCCGGATCTTTCAGGTGGACCTGTCCCCCACGAAGCCACAGCGCGGACGAGCCCGGAGAAACCGGACCAACCGGCCTCGGGAGCGCACACCACCAGGTCGTGGCCCACGACCGAGGTCCAGATCTCCACGATCGCCCCGGACTCCCGGGCGACCAGTCCGCCGGCGGCGTAGTCCCAGGTGTGCGGGCCCTCCTCGACGTAGGCGTCCACCTGGCCCGCGGCGACCGCGCACAGGTCGAGGGCGCAGGACCCCTGGCGCCGGATGTCGCGCACCTGCGGGAGCATCCGGGCCATCGCCTGCGCCTGGCGGGTGCGCACCTCGGTCTCGTAGCCGAAGCCGGTGGCGACCAGGGTCTGGTCCAGCGCCGGGGTGCGGCCGGACGTGCAGCGGTTCGCCGTTGCAGGTGGCCCCGCCACCGACGCGTCGCGGCGTACTCCAGCCCGGCACGGGGGCTGAGCACGACCCCGGCCACGACCTCGTCACCGCGGGCCGCCGCGATCGAGACCGCGTAGTGCGGCAGCCCGTAGAGGTAGTTGACGGTCCCGTCGATCGGGTCCACGATCCAGCGGACCCCCGAGGTGCCGACGATGTCGTCGCCCTCCTCGCCGAGGAACCCGTCGTCCGGGCGCGCGGCCGAGCAGCCGTTCGCGGATCAGGTCCTCGCAGGCACGGTCCGCCTCGGTGACCACGTCGATCGGGCTCGACTTCGTGTCGGCGACCGCCACCCCGCGCTCGCGCATCGCGACGACGAGCTGCCCGGCCTCGCGAGCGGTCTCGAGGGCCAGGCCCAGCAGGTCGGTGTCCGTGTCGGGCGCCGTCACCGGTTCAGTCCTGGCCGCACAGCGCCGGCCGTGGCCGCGCGCGGGTTGGGGCAGCAGCGCACCGGGCACCGGTCCCAGGTGGCCTCGGACCCGACCGACGCCCGCTCGGGCGACTCGTCCCTCTCGGTCGCGGCGCGCTCGAGCAGCAGGTCGCGCACCATCGCGACGAAGCGGGGGTCGACCCCCGCCGTGGCCGCGCGGGCGAAGGGCAGCCCGAGCTCCTCGGCGGTCGCCCGTGCCTCGGTGTCGAGGTCGTAGATGACCTCCATGTGGTCCGAGACGAACCCGATCGGGATCACCACGACTCCCGGCACGCCCTTGTCGCTCAGCGTGCGGAGGTGGTCGTTGACGTCCGGCTCCAGCCACGGCACCTGCGGCGGGCCGGACCGCGAGCAGAAGGTGAGCGCCGAGGGATAGCGGTGCCCGGTCTCCTCACGGACCCGTTCGACGATCTCCGCGGCGACGACCCGGTGCTGCGCGACGTAGGCGCCACCCCGCGGACCGCTGCTGTCGTTCATCTCGATCGGGGATCGAGTGGGTCACGAAGACCAGGTGCCCGCCGTGGCGGGCGTCGTCGGGCAGCTCCGCGAGGGCGGCGAGGGTCGAGTCGACCATCGACTCGACGAAGCCCGGGTGGTTGAAGTACTGGCGCAGCCGGTCGATCCGGGGCGCGCCCGGCACCTGCTCCACGGCGTCGAACAGGTTCTCGCGGTACTGGCGACAGCCGCTGTAGGAGGAGTAGGCGCTGGTCAGCAGCGCGGCGGCGCGCGTGACGCCGTCCTCCTTCATCTGCTCGATCGCCTCGACGCAGGAAGGGGTCCCAGTTGCGGTTGCCCCAGTAGACCGGCAGCTCGATGCCGTTGGCCCACAGGTCGGCCTTGATCGCGTCGATCAGGTCGCGGTTCTGGTCGTTGATCGGGCTGCGGCCGCCGAACTCGAAGTAGTGCTCGCCGACCTCCTCGAGGCGCGCGTCCGGGATGTCGCGACCGGCGGTCACGTTGCGCAGGAACGGCACGACGTCGTCCGGCTTCTCGGGTCCGCCGAAGGACACGAGCAGCAGGGCGTCGTACGGCGCGGTGTCCGGCATGAGGTCCCAGCCTAGGGCAGCCTAGGCTGTGCGGCCGATGCTCACCTCCTACCGCCGGGTGTTCTCGCGACCCGGCGCCCTCGCTTTCTCCGCGACGGCCCTGTTCGCGCGGCTGCCGATCTCGATGATGACGCTGGGCATCGTGCTGCTCGTCAGCGAGCTCACCGGCTCCTACGGCCTGGCCGGGCAGGTGTCGGCGGCGTACATCGTCGGCAACGCGCTCTTCGCCATCCCGCACGGCCGGCTGGCGGACCGGTTCGGCCAGGGCAAGGTGCTGTACGTCGACACGGTCGCCTTCGCGCTGACCACGAGCCTGATGATCATCGCGATCGTCGACGAGTGGGCACTGCCGTGGCCGCACGTCTGGGCCGCCCTGGCCGGAGCGGCGATCCCGCAGATCGGCACCATGGTGCGCGCCCGGTGGGCCCACCTGCTGCCGGTCGCCAGCGAGCGGCACACGGCCTTCGCCGCCGAGAGCGTCGCCGACGAGGTCGTGTTCGTCACGGGTCCCGCGCTGGTCACGTTGCTGGCCACGTCCTTCGCCCCGCAGGCAGGGCTGGTCGCGGCACTGGTGGTCGGGACGATCGGAGCCTTCGCGCTCGCGGTGCAGCGCCGCACCGAGCCCCCGGCCCACAAGCACGACCCGTCGGTCGGCCGCGAGCCGATGCCCTGGGGCCTGCTCGCGCCGCTGACCGTCGGGGCCATCGCGCTCGGGAGCCTGTTCGGCGCCCTGGAGGTGGCCACCGTCGCCTTCGCCGACGACGCCGGCCGCAAGGGGCTCTCCGGCCTGATGCTCGGCGCGTTCTCCCTCGGCAGCCTGATCGCCGGCTTCGTCGCCGGCACCGTCGCCTGGCAGCGCGGTCCTCTGGAGCGGGTCCGGATCGGTGCCGGTCTGCTCGCCGTCGGCACGATCTCGCTGCCGTTCCTGCCCAGCCTGGAGGTCGCGACGGCCGCCCTGTTCGTCACCGGCATGGCGCTGGCCCCCACGCTGATCACGCTGTTCTCCCTGATCGAGGCGGCGGTGCCGCAAGTCGCGGCTGAACGAGGCGATGGGCGTCGTCCAGACCGGGATGAGCGGCGGCATCGCTCCCGGGGCGTGGTTCGCCGGGCTGGTCGCCGACAGCTCCGGCGGGTCGGCGGCGTACTGGGTGTGCACGGCGTCCGCGATCCTGGCCGCACTCGCGATCACCGTGGTGCGCGAGCGGTAGCGGGCGCCCCGGCCCCAGGGGCTAATCTCCGGGCATGGCGACATGGACCAACTGGTCGCGACTCAGCACCGCCCACCCGACCCAGGAGGTCTCGCCGCACGACGCGGGCGAGGTCGTCGACGCCGTGGTCGCAGCCCGGCACCAGAACCTCACCGTCAAGATGCCCGGCACCGGCCACTCGTTCACCGACATCGCCCTGACCGACGGCCTGATGCTCCGGCCCGAACAGCCTGCGCGGCATCGTCGGGGTCGACCAGGACGCGATGACCGTCACCGCCCTCGCCGGCACGACGCTCGGCGAGCTCAACGAGGCGCTCGAGAAGCTCGGGCTGACGCTGCACAACATGGGCGACATCGACGAGCAGACCGTCGCCGGCGCGATCTCGACCGGCACCCACGGCACCGGCGGGCAGAAGGCGTCGCTGAGCGCCCAGGTCTCCGGGCTCGAGCTGGTCACCGGCAAGGGCGAGCTGATCCGGGCGAACGCCGAGGAGAACCCCGAGGTGCTCGACGTGGCCCGGCTCGGGCTCGGCGCCCTCGGCATCCTCACCTCGGTCACCCTCGACGTCGAGCCGATGTTCACGCTGGAGGCGCACGAGGCGCCGATGCTGTGGGACGAGGGGCTCGACCGGTTCGAGGAGATGGCGACCGAGAACCACCACTTCGAGATGTACTGGTTCCCGCACACCGAGCGGCTGCTGACCAAGCGCAACAACCGGACCCTCGACCCGCCGGAGCCGCTGCCCCGCTTCAAGCACTGGCTCGACGACGAGTTCCTCTCCAACCGGGTCTTCGGCTGGGTCAACCGGCTCGGCAACCGCCGTCCCGGTCTGGTGCACCGGATCAACGACCTCTCCGGTCGCGCCCTGAGCGAGCGGCGCTACTCCGACGTGCCGCACAAGGTGTTCACGTCCTCGCGCACGGTGGTCTTCCGCGAGATGGAGTACGCCGTGCCGCGCACCGTCGCGCTCGAGGTGCTCCGCGAGGTGCGCTCGACGATCGAGGCCAGCGACTGGGTGATCAGCTTCCCCATCGAGATCCGCATCGTGCCGGCGGACGACGTACCCCTCTCGACGGCCTACCAGCGCGACTCGGTCTACCTCGCCTTCCACATGAACCCGCAGACCGACCACACCGGCTACTTCCGCGGCATCGAGGACGTGCTGCGTGCCTACGACGGTCGCCCGCACTGGGGCAAGCTGCACAACCGCACCGCGACCGACCTCGAGCAGGCGTACCCCCGGTGGGCGGACTTCCAGGCCGTGCGCGAGCAGCTCGACCCCGACCGGGTCTTCACCAACCCCTACCTCGACCGGGTGCTGGGCCTCTAGACGCTCGCCGACCCGCGCGGCAGCGGGGCGTGCCAGTCGCGGCGCAGGGCGAGCACCCGCAGGCCGAAGCAGATCACGACCCCGGGGATCGCGACGAGGACCACGGAGAGGCCCCAGCTCTCGGCGAGCACGGCCCAGGTGGCGCCCAGCAGCGCCGGGGTCGCGTAGAGCTCGCTGGAGAACACCACCGGCACCCGGTCGGCGAGCAGGTCGCGCGCCATCCCGCCGCCGATCCCGGTCACCATCCCCATCAGCGCCGCCGGCACCGGGCCCAGCCCGTAGTCGAGCGCCTTCAGCGTCCCGGTGACGCAGAAGAGCCCGAGGCCGGCCGCGTCGAGGACGTTGATCGTGCGCTCCATCCGGCCGAAGGCGGGGTGGAAGACGAACGTGATCAGACCGGCCACCACGGGCACCAGCACGTAGCGCCAGTCGGCGAGCGCGGCCGGCGGGGTGGCATCGATCAGGACGTCGCGGAGGAAGCCGCCGCCCAGGCCCGTCGTACCGGCCAGGACGAGCACGCCGAAGATGTCGAACTGCTCGACGCACGGCGACCAGCGCGCCGGTGATCGCGAAGACGAAGATGCCCACGAGGTCGAGCACCAGCAACAACGTGGCCTGCTCCTGCTGACCCATGCAGGCAGCGTAGGCCCGGGTGCGGCGCACATCGGGATGCCCCGGCGAGTCGCCCCGAAGGAGTGCAGGTCAGGCTGAAGTAGGCTCGGGCCGCAGGTGGACGCGAAGGAGCGACGACGGATGCAGGACCTCACCCCGGTGGGGCTGAGCGAGGACGGCACGCAGCTGGTCCTGGTCAGCCCGACGGGCGAGGAGTTCGCCGTTCCCGTGGACGCCAGGCTGCGCACGGCACTGCGTGGCGACAAGGCTCGACTCGGTCAGTTGGAGACGAAGATGGACAGCGCACTGCGCCCCCGAGACATCCAGGCGCGCATCCGCGCGGGCGAGACCCCCGAGGACGTCGCGGCGGCTGCCCAGACGACCGTCGAGGCGATCATGCCCTTCGCCGGACCGGTCATCGCCGAGCGCCAGCACGTCGCCCAGAGCGCCCTCAAGGGTTCGTTGCGCCGGCGCACCGGCGAGACCACCACGGCGGCCCGCACCCTCGGCGAGGCGGCCGAGCTCTTCTTCCACGAGCACTCGCTGCACGACGAGGACGTCGAGTGGGACGCGTGGCGGCGGCCCGACGGGCGCTGGGCCCTGGTCGCGGCGTACGCCGTGGGCGGCCGGCCGCGCACCGCGGAGTTCACCCACGACCAGCCCGGCCGCTACGTGGTGGCCGAGAACGACGACGCGAAGATCCTCACCGGCGAGCTCCGGGCGCCCGAGGACGCCGGCAAGCCGCCGCGCCCGCAGGCTCGCCGGCTCAGCCCGGTGCCGACCCAGGACGAGCTCCCGCTCGGTGACGACGCGATCGAGCTGGTCCGCGACCGGCAGCTGGAGTCCGAGCCGGTCACGGCTCCCGACCCGACCGCCGACACCGCGGACGCCGACTGGCTCACCGACGCCCCGCCGGAGCCCACCCCCGACGACGTGCCCCTGATCGAGGAGCCGGCGGCCGAGAGCGAGCCCGACCCCGTCGTGCCCGTGGCCCCGGTCGAGGCACCCGCCGAGGAGGCCGAGACCGAGGAGGCCGAAGAGGCAGCGGCGTCCGAGGAGGCGCGTGACGACGAGGACACCGTCGAGGTGAAGCGGGCCGCGTCACGCCGCAAGGGACGCTCGTCGGTCCCCTCGTGGGACGAGATCATGTTCGGCGGCAGCGCCTCGGAGGACTGAAGCACCTTCCCACTGGGGTTACCCACGAGTAATATGCGGTCAACCACGTGACCGCAGGTCGCGCGGCGAGTTGAATGAGCCTGACACTCCCCCAGCGAGAGCGGTGCACTCACCATGTCCTACTTCGTCACCGGCGCCACCGGGTTCATCGGTCGATTCCTCGTCCAGGAGCTGGTGGACAACCGTGACGGCGAGATCTTCGCGCTCTGCCGGGAGGGGTCCCGCGAGCGGCTCGAGCGGCTCATCGAGGAGTGGGGCACCGACCGGGTGACACCGGTGATCGGCGACCTCGGCGAGCCCGACCTCGGCCTGAGCCACCAGTGGATCACCGCGCACACCGGGGACATCGAGCACTTCTTCCACCTCGCGGCGATCTACGACATGACCGCCTCGGACGAGATGAACGAGACCATGAACGTCGGCGGCACCCGCAACGCCGTGGGGCTGGCCGGCAAGCTCGAGGTCGGTCACTTCCACCAGGTGTCCTCGGTCGCGGCGTCCGGCGACTTCCAGCGGCGTCTTCGACGAGTCGATGTTCGACGAGGGCCAGCGGCTGCCCTCGCCGTACCACCGCACCAAGTTCGAGTCCGAGCGGATCGTCCGCGAGGAGGCGGAGGTCCCGTGGCGGGTCTACCGTCCGGCGATCGTCGTCGGGCACTCCGAGACCGGCGCGATGGACAAGGTCGACGGCCCCTACTACTTCTTCCCGCTGCTCAAGCGGATGCGCGACACCCTGCCGGGCTGGGTGCCCCTCGTCGGCATCGACCTCGGCGACACCAACGTGGTGCCGGTCGACTACGTCGCCAAGGCGATGGACCACATCGCCCACCAGCCGGACCTCGACGGCCAGGCGTTCCACCTGGTCAACCCCGAGCCGCAGAGCACGGTCGGGCCTGATCAACGCGTTCGCCTCGGCCGCGAAGGCGCCCCAGTTCGCCGTCCCCGTCGACCGCTCCGTCACCAACCGGCTGCCGACCGCCTACCTCCCCCAGGCGCTGCGTCCCGCGACCCTGGTCGGGGCCGCCCTGCGACTGGCGCCCGTCCACCTCGCTCTCGACCAGACCATCGGCCGGCTCGGCGTCCCGCCCGAGGTGCTCGGGCACGCCTCGTTCCCGTCGGTCTACGCCTCCCGCTCCACCGAGAAGGCGCTGTCGGGCTCGGGCATCTCGGTGCCCGACCTCGACTCCTACGCCTCGACCCTGTGGTCGTTCTGGGAGGAGATGCTCGACGACTCGATCAAGGGCGACTCGAGCGCGGTGAAGGCGCTGACCGGCAGGACCGTCGTGATCACCGGGGCCTCCTCGGGCATCGGACTGGTCACCGCCGTGCAGGTGGCCAAGGCCGGGGCGGTGCCCATCCTGGTCGCCCGCGGCCAGGAGAAGCTCGAGGCCACCAAGCGCCTGATCGAGAGCCAGGGCGGCGCCGCGCACGTCTATCCGTGCGACCTCTCCGACCTGCACGCGATCGACGCCCTCACCAAGCAGCTGTCCGAGGACTTCGACCACATCGACTTCGTGGTCAACAACGCCGGTCGCTCGATCCGACGTTCGCTGCGGCTGAGCGAGGACCGCTTCCACGACTTCGAGCGCACCATGCAGCTGAACTACTTCGGCGCGATCCGGCTCGTGATGGGGCTGCTGCCGAAGATGCGCGCGAACAAGTCGGGCCACGTCGTGAACATCTCCTCGATCGGCGTGCTCACCAACCCGCCACGCTTCTCGGCGTACGTCGCCTCGAAGGCCGCGCTCGACGCCTGGAGCAACGTGGTGTCCAGCGAGCTGATCAGCGACGGGGTCTCGTTCACCAGCATCCACATGCCGCTGGTCCGCACGCCGATGATCGCGCCGACCAAGATGTACGACCGGTTCCCGGCGATCTCGCCCGCGCAGGCGGCACGCAAGGTGATCACCGCGCTGGTCGAGCGGCCGCACGAGATCAACACCAAGACCGGCGCCCTCGGCGCGCTGGCCCACACGCTCGCACCGAAGGTGGCCTTCCGCGTCCTGCACGTCGCCTACCAGGTCTTCCCCGACTCGACCGCCGCCCGCGGGGACAACCCCAACGCCCGGACCGAGAAGGTCAGTCTGCAAAAGGCGCTTGCCAGGGCGTTCCAGGGCGTCCACTGGTAATCTGCTCCTCGTGCTGAACCTGTGTTGTCGCTGTCGCTGACACCAGCCCCCGGGCTGGTGCGTCTCGCAGACCTCCGACAGCCCCGACACACAGGAACGACGACTTCGCATGTCTCCTCTCACCTTCGCCACGTGGACCCGAGCCCTGTCCGCCCGCGGCTACGACGTCCTCCCGGCCAGCCACGCCGTCCCCGTCTCGCTCTGGCTGCGTGAGCCGGGGCACGACCGGGTGCTGCACTACGTCGCCCGCGGAACCCGGCTGCGGCTCGACGTGTTCGAGCCCAGCGACCTGACCACGCTGCTGCTGCGGGCTGCCTGCGACTGCGCGGAGCACCGCCAGGCCGGCGCCACCGGGCGCATCGTGCTGAACCCGGGCGCGGTCCCGCTCGAGACGCACGAGCTCGACGGCGCCGAGGTCTTCGGGTGGCGCGGCCACGAGGCGGCCTCGCTGCCGCTCCAGGAGACGGCGGGCCTGTTCGAGAGCCTGCTCGCGCGCGTGTCGGCCGACATCGACCTCGCCGAGACCGCATGAGTGCCACCATGCACGGGTGCTGATCTTCCACATCGCGACGGCGTCGGACTGGGCCGCCGCCCAGCAGACCGGTGCCTACACGACCTCGACCCGCGGTCGGACGCTGGAGCAGGAGGGCTTCCTGCACGCCGCCCGGCGCGAGCAGGTCGCCGGGGTGTTCAACCGCTACTACCGCGGCGCGGGAGAACCGCTCCTGCTGCTCACCATCGACACCGACCGTCTCGGGGTGCCGTGGCGCGAGGAAGCGGTCGGCGACGACACCTATCCGCACGTCTACGGTCCGCTCTCACCTGCGGCGGTGACCGAGGTGCAGCGGCTGAACAAGGGCGGTGGCACCGGACCGTTCGCCGAGCTGTTCGCCCGCGAGATGACGCTGCGGCTCGGCCTGGCCCTGCTCGCGGCGGTGCTCGCCTACGTCGGGTGGCTGGTGATCGGCGGCGGCCTCGGCTGGTTCACCGGACTGGCGGTCGGCGCCCTCGTCGCCACCGTGGCGCTGCAGCGGCGCAAGCGCGGCGTGCACCTCACTCGTCGCTGGTAGCCACCGGACGCTGCGGGTCCGTCACCCACTCGCTCCACGAGCCCGGGTAGAGCCTCGCCTCCATCCCCGCCACGGCCATCGCGAGGATGTCGTGCGTGGCGGTGACCCCGGAGCCGCAGTACGCCGCCGCCTCCGCACCACGGGCGACCGCATAGACCTCGGCCAGCTCGTCGGGTGGCCGGAACCGTCCCTCGGCGGTGACGTTGGCGCCGGTCGGCACGTTGACCGCGCCCGGGATGTGGCCCGCGACGGGGTCGACCGGCTCGGTCTCGCCGCGGAACCGCTCCGGGGCGCGCGCGTCGACCAGCACGTGCGCCTGCGCGAAGGCGAGCACCTCGTCGGCCTCGAGCACCGGCAGCTGCCCCGGCCGTGCGGTGAAGTCACCTCGCGGCGGGGTGTCCTCGGTCGTGGAGACCTCGCGACCTGCCTTCGTCCAGGCCGACCAGCCCCCGTCGAGCACGCGGACGTCGCGATGGCCGGCCCACCGGAGCAGCCACCAGGCCCGTGCGGCAGCCCGGCCGGCCCAGTCGTCGTACACCACCACGGGGCGGTCGTCGCTCACGCCGGCCGCGCGCATCGCCTCCTCGAGGACGGCGACGTCCGGCAGCGGGTGGCGTCCCCGGATGCCGGGAGGGCCGGCGAGGGCGGTGTCCATGTCGACGTACGCCGCTCCGGGGACGTGCCCGTCGGCGTACTCCTCGTGCCCGGAGGGACCGCCCATCTGGTAGCGCACGTCCAGCAACGTGCACCCGTCGCGGGCGAGCAGATCGACGAGCTCGTCGACGTCGATCAGAGGGCCGGAGGGCGCTGCCTGCATGGCATGATCCTCCCCGATGGCTGAACTCCAATTCTTCACCGGCACGATGGATTCCGGGAAGAGCACCCTCGCGCTGCAGACCAACCACAACCACGCGGCGCGCGGCAGGGTCGGGCGGATGTTCACCACCCACGACCGCGCCGGCGACGCGCTGATCTCCTCCCGCCTCGGGCTGACCCATGACGCCATCGAGGTCGACGAGGCCTTCGACTTCTGGAACTACGTGGTCCGCGAGCTGACCCACGGCGCCCGGATCGACTACCTGATCTGTGACGAGGCGCAGTTCTACACCGGCGCCCAGATCGAGCAGCTGGCCAAGGTCGTCGACGAGCTCCAGATCGACGTCTTCGCCTTCGGCATCCTCAGCGACTTCCGCACCGCGCTGTTCGAGGGCTCGCAACGCCTGGTCGAGCTGGCCGACCGGATGAACGTCCTCCAGGTCGAGGCGCTGTGCTGGTGCGGCAAGCGCGCCACCCACAACGCCCGCACCGTCGACGGCGAGATGGTCACCGAGGGCGAGGTGATCGTGGTCGGCGACGTGAAGAGCAACGAGGCCCCCGCCGAGGTCGCCTACGAGGTGCTCTGCCGCGCCCACCACCGGCGCCGGATGACCGCCGCCCGCGCCCGCGCGATCCTCGATGATCGCCGAGCCCCTTCCCCTTCGCCTAGTCCAGACCAGGATCGGGATCTGCATCTCCCGCGGAGTGAGCGAGCCGTGCAGGCCGATCAGGGTCATCTCGTACGTGAAGTCCACCGAGCTCATCAGCGCCCAGTTGTCGTGGGCGGCGACGACGACGTCGCCGAGGCGGAGGCGCACCTGGGGGTCGACCTGGCCGAACCAGCCGCGCCGGATCGCCTCGTCGCGGGTCAGCACGGTCGCCCGGTCGCCGAGCACCGACCGCCAGGTCGCGGCGACGTCGTCGACGGCGCCCGCCCGGCAGTAGACGTGCCGGAACCTGCGCCTCTCCGCCGAGCAGCGTCGACGCCGTCGCGCAGCGAGGGGTGCTCGTCGACGTCGATGTGCGACTCCTTGGTCGAGTCGACCATCCCGTGGTCGGCCACCACGACGAGCCGCACGTCGGCGGGCAAGCGCGTCGCGCAGCTCCTGGACGTCCTCGTCGATGTCGCGCAGCTGCGCCCGCCACCGCTGCGAGTCGACGCCGGCCCGGTGGCCGTGCCAGTCCAGGTCGCCGTCGTAGACGTAGGTCACCGACGGGCGGCGCGCTGCCCCCGAGACGGCTCCGGCGATGCGCTCGGAGATGTCGTCGGCGCCGACGTACGTCGCTCCACGCTGGCCGCTCCGGGTCAGCCCGGAGTCGCGGAACTCGCTCTTGCTCACCACGGTGGTGTGCACGCCGGCCGACTCGAGACGCGCGAACGCGGTCGGGTTCGGCTGCCACTCCAGCGGGTCGACCGGCTGGTCCCAGAACAACGAGTTCAGCAGCGCACCGGTCTCCGGCACCCGCGAGGTGAAGCCGACCAGTCCGTGCTGGCCGGGGGTGAGCGCGGTGCCCAGCGACGTCAGGGACGTGGCCGTCGTGGACGGGACGCCGCAGGTGGCGGGCGGCTCGCCCAGCAACGAGTGGAGGTACGGCGCCTGCGCCCGGTGCTCGGCCAGCAGGTCGTGGCCGAGGCCGTCGACGAGCATCACGACGTAGGCCGGGGCCGGGGGCAGCACCAGCGTCGTCTCGTGGAACCCGACGGGGACCCCCATGTGCGCGCGCCACGGCCGGGAGGACGTCTCCCAGTGACCGGCCGGCGTAGTCGGGCTCGACGAAGCCGGGCTCGACGGTGCGCCCGTCACCTCAGCCCTGGGTGCGCGACGAGAGCGACTCGGCGAAGTCCAGCAGCGCGTCGACGGCGTCCTGCCCGTCGGCCGCGGAGCTGAGCCGCAGGGAGAAGTCGTCCGAGGCGAGCACCCCGGTGTAGCCGTGGTCGGCATCGCACTCGGGGTCCGCGCACGCGGCCGGCTCGAGGTCGATGCGGTTGACCCCGCCCCAGCCGACCGTGACGACGGCTTCGCTCGGCGTCGGCTCGCCGCCACCCGCGAACGACGCGGGGTTGGCCACCATCCGGTTCACCACCACCGAGCGCACCTCGGAGAGCCGGATGGCCTCGGACGAGGTCGACGTGTAGGGCTCGGGCAGCAGGTCGTCGGGGGCGTGCTCGTCGGTGTGGCACAGGATCAGCCGGGTGCTGGTGAGCACGACCACCGTGATGTGGCGGCGCACCTCGTCGCGGTCGATGGTCGGCTCGTGGTGCACGAGGAAGGACGCGACCTCCTCACCCGCGACGGCGGCCCGCACCCCGGCTGCCACGACCTGCGGGTAGTAGCCGGTCTTCTCGATCGCGACGACGAGGTCGTCGAAGCGGTCCCTGGAGGCAACTGAACGCATGTGTCCAGTCTGTCACGACGAAATCGCCGGTCGCGCGGTCAGCCGGGGAGGGTGTCCCCGGCAGGCGCGGTGAGCCGGCGTACGAACAGGTCCGAGCGGGCGTCGGCCACCTTCTCCACCCGCCCCGCGGCGTGCAGCACGCTGACGCCCTCGGCGCTGGCGTGCACCAGCATCAGGTCGAGCCGGCTGACCTGCGGCAGGTCGATCTTCAGCTGGGCCACCCGGCGGATCAGGTCCTCCACCGCGGCGACGTCCACCTGCTCGCTGCCCCGGTAGCCGAACAGCAGCGGCGCCGCCTTGATCGACCGCACCGTCTCGGCGGCGTCGAGCGCGCTGATCGGCGGGATCCGGTAGACGCGGTCGCCGACCAGGTCGGTCAGGGCACCGGAGATGCCGAACGACACCGCCGGGCCGAACAACGGGTCCTCGAGGACGCCGACGGCGACCGGGACGCCCGGCGCCGCGGTGTGCTGCACGACGAACTCGGCGTCGGCCGGGTCGCTGATGATGCCCATCAACGACTCCCAGGCGTCGCGCATCTCCTCCTCGGTGTCGATGTTGCGCCAGACGTGGGCCTGGTCGGGCCGCTGCCGCAGCCGCTCGGCGGTCGCCTTGAGCACGACGTCCCAGCCGAGGCGCTCGCCGGCCGCCACCGCCTCGTCCGCCGTCGAGGCGTGGACCCGCTCCCACAGGTCGACGCCGTACGTCGCCAGCAGCTCGCGCAGCTCGTCGTCGTCGAGATCGCGCCCGTCGGGCGAGTCGATCAGGATCTTGTTGACCAGGTGCTTGGCGGCCTGGGGGTCGATGTTCTCGACCACTCCCGCGGAGTCGTCGTGCCGCTGGAGCCAGGCGGCGTAGTCGACCACCCGGGCGAGGGCGCGGACGGCGGCCTCCACCGCCGGGTAGGACGGCACCGAGCCGCGGCCGGCCGTGTGGCCGGCGAGGTCCGGCACCCGCAGGAGCTCGGGGACGCCCTCACGCCCGAGGAAGGTCGAGACCAGCGGCTTGTCCGACTGCTCCCCCACGGCCGCGAGCACGTTGGCGACCTCCTCGCCGCCGGCGTCGAGCGGCGGGATGTAGACGGCCACGACGGCGTCGACGTGGCTGTCGTCGATGGCGGCGTCGAGCGCGTCCTCGAAGTCCTCGGCGGTCGCGTCGGCGCCCAGGGCGGTCGCGCTCGTGACGGTGAGCCCGCTGGCGACGGCGGCGTCCACGGCCAGCAGGCCGAGGGCGTCGGAGTTGCCGACGATGGCGACGCGGGATCCGCTGGGCAGCGGCTGGTGCGCGAGCAGCTGGGCCACGTCGAACATCTCGTCGAGGGCGTCGACCTGGATGATCCCGGCCTGGCGGAACATCGCGTCGACGGCCTGCGGCGGAGCGGCGATCTGGCGTACGGCGTGGCCCATCGGCACGCCCTGCGTCGTCCGGCCGGAGCGCACCGCGATGATCGGCTTGACCCGCGAGACCCGGCGGGCGATGCGGGAGAACTTGCGCGGGTTACCGATCGACTCCAGGTAGAGCAGGATCACCTCGGTCGCGTCGTCCTCCTCCCAGTACTGCAGCAGGTCGTTGCCGGAGACGTCCGCACGGTTGCCCGCGCTGACGAACGTCGACAGACCGAGACCGCGGCCGCGCACCTTCTCGAGGATCGCGGTGCCCAGGGCGCCGGACTGGCAGAAGAAGCCGGCCCGGCCGCGCGGCGGCATCAGCGGGGCGAGCGAGGCGTTGAGCGACACCTCGGCGGCGGTGTTGATGACGCCGAGGCAGTTGGGGCCGATCAGCCGCAGGCCGTAGGAGCGGGCCAGGCCGACCAGCTTGCGCTGCCGCTTGCGGCCCTCCTCCCCCGTCTCGGCGAAGCCGCTGGAGATCACGACCAGCCCGTGCACGCCCTTGGCCGCGCAGTCGAGCACGACGTCCTGGACCGCCTCGGCCGGCACCGCGACGATCGCGACGTCCACGTCGCCGGGGATGTCGCTGACCGAGCCGTACGCCGGCATCCCGGCCACCGCGTCGGCGGCCGGGTTCACGACGTAGACCCGGCCGGCGTAGTCGCCGAGGACGAGGTTGCGGACCAGGGCGGCGCCGATGGTGTCGCTGCGCCGGGAGGCACCGATCACCGCGACGTTGCGGGCGTTGAGGAAGGCCGCGATCGAGGCGGCCTCCGAGCGGTGCTCGCGGGCCGCGAGCACGCCGATCGAGGTCTCGGTCGGGTCGATCGCGAACTCGAGGTGCATCACGCCCTCGTCCCAGCCGCCCTTGACCTGGTAGCCCTGCTCGCGGAAGACCTGCATCATCCGCCGGTTGTCGGGCAGCACCTCGGCCTGGAACCGCTCGACCCCCCGCTCGCGGCCGGCCTGGGCGAGGTGCTCCAGCAGCAGCTGGCCGGCGCCGCGGCCCTGGTGGGCGTCCTGGACGAGGAAGGCGACCTCGGCGTTCCCCGGCTCGACCACGTCGTAGCGCCCGACCGCGATGATCTTCTGCGCCACGGTCAGGACGAACGCGACCCGGTCGCGGTAGTCGACGTTGGTGAACCGCTGGACGTCGCGGTCCGAGAGCTGCGGCATCGGCGCGAAGAACCGGAAGTACTTCGACTGCTCGGAGACCTGGGCGTAGAACTCGACCAGCGCCTCGGCGTCCTCGGGCACGATCGGGCGCAGATGGGCGGTCCGGCCGTCGCGGAGCAGGACGTCGGCCTCCCAGTGCTCGGGGTAGTCCCGAGGCGTGGGAGTGGGCTCGGCGTCCTGCGCGGTCACCCCGGAAATGTACCGAAGTGGTCTGAACGGCGTGCCCGGCGGAGATTGCCTTCCGGCGTTGGGGAGAATCACCCCATGGCTCGTCGTACCACCACGCCCCCACCGGAGGATTTCGAGGAACACATCGTCGACATCGATGTCGGCGACGAGATGCGCACGAGCTTCCTGGAGTACGCCTACTCGGTCATCTACTCGCGCGCCCTGCCGGACGCCCGCGACGGCCTCAAGCCGGTGCAGCGCCGGATCCTCTACTCGATGCACGACATGGGGCTGCGGCCCGACCGCGGGCACGTGAAGTCCTCGCGCGTCGTCGGCGAGGTCATGGGCCGGTTCCACCCGCACGGCGACGGCGCGATCTACGACGCGCTGGTCCGGATGTCCCAGTCCTTCTCGATGCGGCTCCCGACCGTCGACGGCCACGGCAACTTCGGCTCGCCCGACGACCCGCCCGCCGCGATGCGCTACACCGAGGCGCGGATGGCTCCCGCCGCGGTCGCGATGACCGCCTCGATCGACGAGGACACGGTCGACTTCCGGCCCAACTACGACGGCCGCGAGCAGGAGCCGTCGGTGCTGCCGGCCGCCATCCCCCACCTGGTCGTCAACGGCGCCTCCGGCATCGCGGTCGGGATGGCGACCAACATCGCGCCGCACAACCTGGTCGAGGTGATCCAGGCGCTGCGGCACCTGGTCACCCACCCGAAGGCCGACCTCGACGCGATCATGCGCTTCATCCCCGGCCCCGACCTGCCGACCGGCGGCAAGATCATCGGGCTCGACGGCGTCCGCGACGCCTACGAGAGCGGCCGGGGCAGCTTCCGGATGCGCGCGACCACCCGGATCGAGACGGTGACGGCGCGCCGCAAGGGCATCGTCGTGACCGAGCTGCCGTACGGCGTCGGCACCGAGCGGGTCATCGAGAAGATCAAGCAGCTCGTGCAGTCCAAGAAGCTGCAGGGCATCGCCGACGTCAAGGACCTCACCGACCGCGAGAAGGGCCTGCGGCTGGTGATCGAGGTCAAGAACGGCTTCCACCCCGAGGCGATCCTCGACGCAGCTGTTCAAGAGCACGCCGATGGAGGAGTCCTTCGGCATCAACGCCGTCGCGCTCGTCGACGGCCAGCCGCGCACGCTCGGGCTCAAGCAGATGCTCGAGGTGTTCCTGGAGCACCGCTTCGACGTCGTACGCCGGCGCTCGACGTACCGCCGCGGCAAGGCCGCCGACCGGCTGCACCTCGTCCAGGGCCTGATCACCGCGATCCTCGACATCGACGAGGTGATCCAGCTGATCCGCTCCAGCGACAACGCCGAGCAGGCGCGCGAGCGGTTGATGACGGTCTTCGACCTGACCGAGATCCAGGCCAACTACATCCTCGACATGCCGCTGCGCCGGCTGACGAGGTTCTCCAAGATCGAGCTGGACAAGGAGGCCGAGGAGCTCCGCCGCACCATCGAGGAGCTCGACGAGATCCTCGGTGACGACGCCCGGCTGCGGAAGGTGGTCGCCGACGAGCTGGCCGAGGTGGCCAAGACCTACGGCACGCCGCGTCGTACGGTCCTGCTCGAGTCGTCCGGCCAGACCAGCACGGCCACCGCGACGCCGCTCGAGGTCGCCGACGACCCCTGCTACGTCTTCCTGTCCTCCACCGGCCTGCTCGCCCGTACGACGACCCTCGACCCTCCCGGCGACGGGGGCAGCCGCACCCGCCACGACGTGATCGTCTCGGCCGTCGCGGCGACCGCTCGCGGCGAGGTCGGGGTGATCACCTCGGCCGGACGGGTCATCAAGCTCGGCGTGCTCGACCTGCCGACCCTGCCCAGCACCGCCAACCACCCGAACCTCCAGGGTGGCGCCCCGGTCGGGGAGTTCCTCACCCTCGAGGGCGAGCGGGTGCTGGGCCTGACCGGTTTCGACCCCGACTCCCCCGGCCTCGCGCTCGGCACCCGTCAGGGCGTGGTGAAGCGGGTCAACCCGGAGTACCTCTCCAACCGCGACGACTGGGACGTCATCTCGCTGAAGGACGGCGACGAGGTCGTCGGGGCGGTCGCGCTGCGCACCGGTGAGGAGTCGCTGTGCTTCGTCACCAGCGACGCCCAGCTGCTGCACTTCGGCGCCGGACAGGTGCGCCCGCAGGGACGCTCCGGCGGCGGCATCGCCGGCATCAAGCTGTCCGCCGGTGCGCGGGTGGTCTCGTTCACCGCCCTCGACCCCTCCGACTCGGTGCTCGTGTCGGTGTCCGGGGCCTCCTCCGCGCTGCCCGGCACCGAAGCCGGCGCGGTGAAGGTGACGCCGTTCTCCGAGTACCCGACCAAGGGCCGCGCCACCGGCGGCGTCCGCTGCCACCGCTTCCTCAAGGGCGAGGACGAGCTCGTCTTCGCCTGGTCGGGCACCGCGCCCGCGCTGGCAGCCGCCGACAGCGGGGCCCCGGTCGACCTGCCCGAGCCGGTGAACCGGCGTGACGGCTCCGGCCATCCCGGCAGCCAGCCGATCGCCGCGGCCGCGGGTCCGGTGAGCGCGTCCCTGCCTGCTGACGCTGGTGACGGCGTGGCAGGCTGACGCCATGCTTCCCGCCCCTCACCCTGCCCGTCCCCGGGTCCGGCGCGCCCACGCCCTGCTCGGCGTGCTCGTGGCCGCCGCGCTCGTCCTGTCCGGCTGCGGCGGCAGCGAGAAGAAGGACGAGCCGAAGTCGGAGTCCCCCACCGAGGTGATGGAGCAGGCCAAGAAGCAGTTCGACGAGGCCTCGAGCGTGCACATCGAGCTCAAGACCGACTCGACCCCGCCCGCCGGCGCCAACGGCGTGCTGGGTGCGGACGGCGACATCACCCAGGCGCCGGCGTTCAAGGGTGACGTCAAGGTCGTCTTCTCGGGGCTGACCGCCACGATCCCGGTCACCTCGGTGGACGGCGAGGTCTCCGCGAAGCTGCCGCTCCAGACCAAGTACACGCAGATCAACCCCTCCGAGTACGGCGCCCCCGACCCGGCCGACTTCGCCGATCCGGAGAAGGGCCTCTCGTCGCTGCTGACGCAGGTCGAGGACCTGGAGAAGGGCAAGGAGACCCGCTCCGGCGACCAGATCCTCACGTCCTACTCCGGCACGCTGCCGGGTGCGGCGGTCAAGGAGATCATCCCGAGCGCCGACGCCAAGGGCACCTACGAGACCGAGGTCGGCATCGACGAGGACGGCTACGCCACCACCGTCGAGGTGACCGGCGTCTTCTTCAGCGACGGCAAGGACGTCACCTACGACGTGACGTTCAGCGGCTACGACCAGGGCGTCGAGATCACCGCTCCGTCGGACTGATCGCGCGGTGATGGCGAGCGCCGGGGAGGTCACCGGGCCCGACCGGGCGGCCCGCGTGCTGCTGGCCCTCGCTGCGGTCGCCGTGATGTTCGCGGCGGCCGACACCTACGTCGTCGTGCTGTCGCTGCCCGACATGATGGGCTCGGTCGGGCTCAGCGTCGACGAGCTGCAACGCGCGGCCCCGATCGTCAGCGGGTTCCTGCTCGGCTACGTCGCGATGCTGCCCCTGATCGGCCGGATCGCCGACCTGCGTGGGCGCACCCCGGTCCTCGTCGCGGCACTGGTCGTGTTCGCGTTCGGCTCGCTGGTCACCGCGGCGGCGTACGACCTCGGCTCGCTGGTCGCCGGCCGCTTCCTCCAGGGCGTCGGCGGCGGCGGCCTGGTGCCGGTGACGCTCGCGCTGGTCGCCGACCTCTACCCCGCCGACCGCCGCGGCATCCCCCTCGGCGTCGTCGGCGCCGTCCAGGAGCTCGGCAGCGTGCTCGGCCCCCTGTACGGCGCCGTCGTGCTCGCCTTCGGCACCTGGCGCGACATCTTCTGGATCAACCTGGCCGTCGGCCTCGTCCTCGCCGCCGCGATCGTGACGCTGGGCCCGCGTCAGCTCGGATAGTTCGAGGAGCGACGCGCGGCGACGCGTCTCGGGAACCATCTCGGCTCAGACGGTTCGACTGGCTCGGCCTGGTCCTCCTGGCGCTCACGCTGGTCTCGATGCTGCTCGTGATGCGCCAGCCGCGCTCGCTGGTGACGTCGGTCGACCTCGGCGGGCCGTTCGTGCCGTTCTCCGACGGCGGCTCGATCTGGTTCTCCCAGATCGGCGTGGTGACCCTGGTCCTGGCGGTGCTGCTGCTGGTGCGGCTGCTCACCGCCAAGCGGCCGCTGGTCGACCTGCGCGACTGGTGGGGCTCGGTGCGCGAGGCCGACCTGGTCGGGGCCGCACTGCTGTCCGTCGCGCTCGGCGGGATCATCCTCGCGTTCGCGACGGCCGACCCCGAGGTGCAGGTGTTCAGCCCGGCCGGTCCCTGGTACCTCGGCATCGCCGCCGTGGCCGCGGTCCTGTTCGTGCTGCACAACCGGCGGTCGAAGGCTCCGCTGGTCCCCCACGGCGCCTTCACGAAGCGGCCCGCCTGGGGCGCGCTCGTGGTCAGCTTCCTCGTGGGCGCGGCCCTGATCGCCGCGCTCGTGGACATCCCGATCTTCGCCCGGATCACGATCGCGGACGGCTCGCAGATCAAGGCGGCACTCGTGCTCGTCGAGTTCCTCGTCGCGCTGCCCGTCGGCGCCCTCCTCGGCGGCTACCTCGTCCGACACCTGCGGGCCGGCGTGATCACCGGGCTGGGGATGGTGCTCGCGACCGTGGGCTTCTGGCTGATGGCCGGCTGGGGGCCCGACTCGTTGAACCACCTGTCGGCGTCCGCGGTGCTCGCGATGACCGGACTCGGCTTCGGCCTGGCGCTCGCCCCCGTCAACGCCGCGCTGCTCGCCAGCACCTCCGACGCGGTGCACGGCGTCACCAGCGCGCTGCTCGTGGTGGCGCGGATGGTGGGGATGCTGGTCGGCATCTCGGCGCTGACCACGATCGGCCTGCGGCGCTACTACGCGGTCGAGGCCGGGATCCCCACGCCCAACAGCGTCTGCGGCGGCACGAAGACCCGCTGCGCGGAGTACACCCGGCTGATCGAGCAGGCCGGCATCGAGCAGCTGCAGGCGATCTTCCTCGGCGCCGCCATCTGCGCCGTCCTCGCCGGGGATCGCCGCCGTCGTGCTGTTCCACGGAGCCCGCACGCAGAGCGTTCCCGCCGACCGGGCGATGCTCGGCACCGGATAGTTTCTCCCCGTGGCCCACGAATTCGACGACCTGCTCGCCGCGAACAAGCAGTTCGCGGAGACCTTCGACCTCTCCGGTTTCGACGGCGTCGCCCACGCCGGCATCGCGATCGTCACCTGCATGGACTCCCGCATCGACCCGCTGCGGATGCTCGGCCTCTCGCCCGGGGACGCCAAGATCTTCCGCAACCCCGGTGGCCGGGTGACCCCGCAGGCGCTCGAGGCACTGGTGCTCGGCACCCACCTGCTCCAGGTGGAGCGCATCCTGGTGATCCCGCACACCCGGTGCGCGATGGCCTCGGCGACGCTCGACGAGCTGCGCGAGCGGGTCGGCCGCTCGGCCGGCCTGGACGCCACCTGGCAGCCGTTCAACGTCGTCGAGGACCAGCAGGCCGCGCTCCGCGACGACATCGCCAAGGTGCGCACCCACCCGCTGATCCCCGACACGGTGACGATCGGCGGCTTCCTGTACGACGTCGACACCGGCCTGCTCGACCAGCTGTTCTGACCGTCCGGCGTCAGTGACCGTCGGGCTGGTCGGGCGCGAACGGCCACTCCTCGAAGGCCTCGCAGCGACCGTCGTCGGCGAACCGGAGGATCCAGAGGTCACGCCAGCGGTTGCCGGTCGCGGCGTACTCCACCTCGGCGCGTACGACGGCCACGGCTCCGTCGACCGCGACGACCTCGGAGGTCATCGTGAACAGCTCGTCCGGCCCGTCGCGCTCCACCTCCCACAGCTCGCCGATCGCGGCCAGCCCCCGGGACGGCTCCTCCCACGGCGACATCAGGTAGGTCGCGTCGTCGGTGAACAGCTCCGCCAGCGGCTCGGTGCCCGGCGAGCGCCACAGCCGTTCGTAGGCCGCCACCCAGGCCGTCACGTCCTCGCGCCTCACAGGTGCACGCGCCGTCAGGCGTCGATCTGGTCGGCGTCGACCTCGTAGGCCCCCGCGACGATGAAGTCCTTGCGCGGCGCCACGTCGGTGCCCATCAGCAGCTCGAAGACGGCGGCGGCCTGCACCGCGTCGTCGGCGGTGATCCGGCGCAGCGTGCGGCGGCGCGGGTCCATCGTGGTCTCCGCGAGCTGGTCGGCGTCCATCTCGCCGAGGCCCTTGTAGCGCTGCACGGGGTCCTTCCAGCGCACGCCCTTCTTGGTCAGCTCGGCCAGCTTCCGCTGCAGCTCGGGGTCGGAGTAGGTGTAGACGTACTTGTCCATGCCCTTCTTCGGGTTGGACAGCTCGATCCGGTGCAGCGGCGGCACGGCGGTGAACACGCGGCCCTGGGTGACCAGGTCGGGCATGTACTTGAAGAACAGCGTGGCGAGCAGGCAGCGGATGTGCGCGCCGTCGGAGTCGGCGTCGGCCATGAAGATGATCCGGCCGTAGCGCGCGGCGTCGATGTCGAAGGTGCGGCCCGACCCGGCGCCGACGACCTGGATGATCGAGGCGCACTCGGTGTTCTTGAGCACGTCGGCCACGGTGGCCTTCTGCACGTTGAGGATCTTGCCGCGGATCGGCAGCAGCGCCTGGAACTCCGAGTTGCGGGCCAGCTTGGCGGTGCCGAGCGCCGAGTCGCCCTCGACGATGAACAGCTCGGACTTGTCGACGTCGTTGGACCGGCAGTCGGCCAGCTTGGCGGGCAGCGCGGAGGACTCCAGCGCGTTCTTGCGGCGCTGGGTCTCGCGGTGCTGGCGCGCGGCGAGCCGGGTCTTGGCGGCGCCGGCGACCTTCTCCATCACCAGCTTGGCCTGGGCCTTCTCGGCGCGCTTGGTCGAGGTCAGGAAGCCCTTGAGCTCGGACGCCACCACCTTGCGTACGACGGACCGCGCGGCCGGCGTGCCGAGCACCTCCTTGGTCTGGCCCTCGAACTGCGGCTCCGCGAGCCGGACGGTGACCACGGCGGTGAGACCCTCGAGCACGTCGTCCTTGATGACGTCGGTGTCGTTGGCCTTGAGCACCCGCGACCCGCGCATGGAGTCGTTGAAGGTCTTGGTCAGCGCGGCCTCGAACCCGGCGACGTGGGTGCCGCCCTTGGGCGTCGCGATCACGTTGACGAACGAGCGCATCTCGGTCTCGTAGCCCATCCCCCACCGCATGGCGACGTCGACGTGCAGCTCGCGCTCGACGTCCTGCGGCGTCATGTGTCCCTTGTCGTCGAGCAGGGGCACCGTCTCGGTGAACAGGTCGGAGCCCTGGAGCCGCAGCACCTCGGTGACCGGCTCGTCGTGGCTGAGGAAGGTGCAGAACTCGGTGATCCCGCCGTCGTGGCGGAACGACTCGGTGACCGGCTCGTCGCCCCGCAGGTCGGCGAGGGTCAGCTGGAGACCGGGGACGATGAACGAGGTCTGCCGGGCCCGGGTGACCAGCTCGTCCCAGGTGAACTTCGCGTCGCGGGTGAAGATCTGGCGGTCGGGCCAGAACCGCACGCGGGTCCCGGTGACGCCCTTCTTGACCCGGCCGCCCTTGTGCAGCCCCGAGGCGGGCTCGAAGGAGGCCGACGGCCCCTCGCCGGAGAAGACCCCCGGGAAGCCCCGCTGGAAGGACATCGCCTGGGTCGCGGGCGAGCGGTCCACCTCGACGTCGAGCCGCGAGGAGAGCGCGTTGACGACCGAGGCCCCGACACCGTGCAGGCCACCCGTGGCGGCGTACGAACCGCCGCCGAACTTCCCGCCCGCGTGCAGCTTGGTATAGACGACCTCGACCCCGGACAGACCGGTCTTCGGCTCCTTGTCGACCGGGATGCCGCGGCCGTTGTCGTGCACCTCGGCGGACCCGTCGGGGTGCAGGGTCACGTCGACCTTGGTGCAGTGGCCGGCCAGCGCCTCGTCGACCGCGTTGTCGATGATCTCCCACAGGCAGTGCATCAGCCCGCGCGTGTCGGTGGAGCCGATGTACATGCCCGGGCGCTTGCGGACCGCCTCGAGCCCCTCGAGGACGAGCAGGTGCTGGGCGTTGTAGGTGTTGTCGATGGGTCTGACCTCTGTGCTGCCGTGGTGCGGGACGGAACCGGTGTGTCCGAATCTACCGACCGGGCCGCACCACCAATCCGCGACGCGCCACGTTCCGAATCACCGCTGGACGTTGGATGCATGTGCTGAACTGTCCAGAACGGGTACTTCCACGGTGAGTTGGTGGGTTTCGCTCCGTATTTTCGCGGAGGGGTTCACACTCTTCATCAGGGACGTGTGAGGAGCACCACCCGTCTCATCGACGGGAGGCCTCCCGGCCGGGAAGTATCCACCGTGGTTGACTGTTGTGACTGATGCAGCGAGCAAGCTAGGGGAACCATCTCCTTTCTGATTCGTTGAGCAAGTCACCCAGATGAGAGTGAGGCCCGACGTGACCACTGCGACAGCCCCCACCGCCGCGCCGCTCACCGCGGTCGACCGGTGTGACCGATGCGGCGCCCAGGCCTACCTCCGCGTACAGCTCAAGAGCGGCGGCGAGCTGCTCTTCTGCGCCCACCACGCCCGTGAGCACAGCGAGAAGCTGCGCGAGATCGCCGAGCACGTGCACGACGAGACCGACAAGCTCGCCGACAGCCCGGCCGGCACGACCGACGAGGTCTGAGCCCCACCCACGACGCGATTCGAGGCCCCGGTCAGCTGACCGGGGCCTCGTCGTCTCCCCACCAGCGCGGTGAGAGAGTCCTCCCATGAGCGGACTCGAGGTGCTGGTGGCGCTGGCCATCGCGGTCGGCGTCGTCGGGGTGGTGGTGCCGCTCCTGCCCGGCTCGTTGCTCGTGCTGGGCGCGATCCTGGTCTGGGCGCTCGACCTCCGCACCGGCACCGCGTGGGCGGTCTTCGCCGTGGCCGCGCTGTTCATCGCGCTCGGCGCGGTCGTGAAGTACGTCGTCCCGGGTCGCCGGCTCAAGGAGGTCGGGATCCCGACGTCCACGCTCGCGCTCGGCGCCGTGCTCGGGGTGATCGGGTTCTTCGTGATCCCGGTCGTCGGGCTGGTGATCGGCTTCGTGCTCGGCGTCTACCTCTCCGAGCTGCAACCGGCTCGGACGCCAGGCGGCCTGGCCGGCGACGGTGCACGCGCTCAAGGCGGTCGGGCTGTCCATGCTGATCGAGGTCACCGCGAGCCTGCTCGCAGCGGCCACCTGGGTCACGGGTCAGAGTGGCACCCCTCGCGAGTCGTGCTGCGCTGGACCACGATCCGACCGATGCCGGTGATCTTCTCGCTCGGGGCCGCCCTGGCCTACGGGCTCTCCGACTTCCTCGGCGGCGTCATCTCCCGGCGTACGTCGGTCTGGCCGGTCGCCCTGACAGCCTGCGCCGGAGCCGCGCTCGGCACGCTCGTGCTCGCGCTCACGGTCCCCGGCGACCCGACCGGGGCCGACTTCGCCTGGGGCCTGCTCGCCGGGGTCGGCAGCGGCGTCGGGACAGCGTTCCTCTACCGCGGGTTCGCCCGCGGCCGCATGGGCGTGGTCGCGCCGGTCTCGGCGGTCGGTGCCGCGCTCCTGCCCGCCGTCATCGGCGTCGCCACCGGCGAGCGGCCCAGCACCCTGGTCTGGGTGGGCCTGGTGGTGGCCCTGCCCGGCATCTGGCTGGTCTCCCGGGAGCCGGCCGGGGACGAGGGGGCCGGCAGCGCCGAGGGCTTCCTCGACGGGATCCTGGCCGGCGTCGGGTTCGGCCTGCTGTTCGCCGCCCTCGGCCAGGTGCCCGACGGCGCCGGCTACTGGCCGGTGATGGGCACCCAGGTCGCCTCGATGCTCGCCGTGGTCATCGCGGCTGTCCTGCTGGGTGGCGACCCACGACCGCGCCGGGCGATGGAGTGGTGGGGACTGGGCGCCGGCCTGCTCGCCAGCCTGGCCGTCGTGGGCTTCATGCTCGCCCGCCAGGAGGGCCTGCTCAGCGTCGCGGCGGTGCTGACCTCGCTCTACCCCGCGTTCACCGTGCTGCTGGCGACCCTGCTCCTGGGCGAACGGCTGCACCGCGCCCAGTCCCTCGGACTGGCGCTCTGCGCCGTCTGCGTCGCCTGCGTGGCCGCCGGCTGAGGGTGGTGTCCGACGTCACCCCGGCGGACGGGATGGGCACCGGGCTGGCTGAGGTTCTTTCCTCGGAAGACAACCACGAGGAGAACCACCATGCATTCCCTGCTCGACCTGGCACTCGCCGGTCAGCTGCACCGTGACCGGTCGTCGGTCACGCTCACCCACCTGCGCCTGCGCGACCTGCTGAGCCGCCACTCCGCCGAGCGCTGAGCCGCCGGCCGTCAGGGCGCCGCGCGTGCCCAGCGCCTGTTCAGCCGCACCTGGATCGGGCCGCCGAGCAGGAGCACGAGCAGCGCGAGGTAGCCCACGTTCGGCAGCGTCAGCGCCAGCACCAGGGCGAGTGCCATCATCGCGGCCACCGAGACCGCCCCGGCCAGGCCGTCGAGGTCCGGCTTCGCACCGTCGCCCCAGATGGCCGGGGTCCGCTGCACCACCAGGCTCATCCCCGTCATCAGGACGGTGTTGGCCAGCATGGTGCCGATGTAGAGCCCGAGCAGCAGTCGGTCGGTGTCCATCGACCCCACCATGGCGGTCACGACGGGCAGCATCACCACCGTCAGCATCCAGCCGATGTTGAGCACCATCAGCCACCCGGTCCAGTGCTCCACCGGGTCGAACAGCTGCTCGTGGCTGACCCAGAAGCGCGCGATGATCACGAAGCTGAGCACGAAGGCGAAGATCTGGCCCCCGTGGTCGCCGAGGAACTCCGCCGTACCGAGGTCCTCCCTCGCTGCCTCGGACACGCTCTCCAGCAGCGGCAGGATCAGCAGCGTCATCGCGATCGCGACGACAGCGTCGGTGAAGAACTTCATCCGCTCCGCGCTGCGCCGCCCCATCGACTCGGCCATGCGCGGGAATCTACCGGCCCGTCGCCCCGTCGTCCCCGCACGCGGTGCTGACAGGATGGCGCCATGTGGGAGCGGGTGCGTCAACCAGGTGGGCGACTCGGTGCGCTGAGCGTGTTCGCCACGCTGGTCCTCGGCATCGTCGGGATCGGCGGCGTCGTCGCCCTCTGTGGCGCCGCGGCCACCGGCAGTGACTTCTGGGTGGACGACCCGACCCTGCAGCTGGTCAGTGCCGTGATGTTCGGGTTCATCGCCGACGGCGCCGTGGGGTTCGTGATCATGGACCGCCGTCCCTGGCTCGGCGTCGTGCTCGCCGTCTTCGGCTGCGTGGTGTTCACCTACATGCTGCTCTGGGTGCTGGTGCCGCTGGTGCTCGGGCCGCTGTTCGCGGTCACCGCGATCGCCCGCGCGAAGGCCCTCAGCGAGCTCGACGGCGCCGCGCCCGCCGGTTGAGCCGCTCAGACAGGCACGGACAGTGACAGGGCGAAGTCGTCCTGCGGATCGGTCCACCACTGCGTGACCCGCATTCCGGCCGCTGCCAGCTCACGGACGACGCCCGCACGCCTGAACTTCGCGGAGATCTCGGTGCGCAGCTGCTCCCCTGCCGCGAACTCGACGTCGAGGTCGAGCGCACCGACGTGCACCCGCTGGTGCTCGACCGACTCCAGCCGCATCTCGATCCACTCCTGCTCCTCGTCCCACACGGCGCGGTGCTCGAACGCCTCGGGCTTGAAGTCGGCGCCGAGCTCGCGGTCGAGGACGGCGAGGACGTTCTTGTTGAAGGCTGCGGTGACGCCCTGCGCGTCGTCGTACGCCGAGACCAGGCGGGCCGGGTCCTTGACCAGGTCGGTGCCGAGCAGGAACGCGTCGCCGTCGCCCAGGGTGCCGCGCACGTCGGCCAGGAACCTCGCGCGCTGGCCGGGTTCGAGGTTGCCGATCGTCGACCCGAGGAACGCGAGCAGCCGGCGTGGACCACGCGGGAGCACGCCGAGGTGCCGCTCGAAGTCACCGACGACCGGCTCGACCGTGAGCCGCGGGAACTCCCGGGCGACCGCCTCGCTGGCCTCCTCGAGCACGACCGGGTCGACGTCGAACGGCACGAAGCGCCGCAGGGAGCCCGCCGCCGTCAGCTCGCGCAGCAGCAGCCGGGTCTTCTCCGAGGTGCCGCTGCCGAGCTCGATCAGGGTCTCGGCGCCGGTCAGCGCCACGATGTCGGCGACCCGCGCCTCGAGGATCGCGCGCTCGGTGCGGGTCGGGTAGTACTCCGGCAGCCGGGTGATCTCGTCGAAGAGCTCGGAGCCGCGGGCGTCGTAGAAGTACTTCGGCGGCAGTGTCCTGGGCCTCGAGGTGAGCCCGGCACGCACGTCGGTCGCCATCTGGGCGGCCAGGGCCCCGGGATCGAGGTGGACGTCGGCAGGGATGGTCGGCATCAGCTCTCCAGTGCGGTCACGACGACCCCGTCGGGGGTCGCCTCCAGCAGGTGTCGGTCGGGGACGTCGACCCAGCGGGGGTCGTCGTCGAAGGGCTCGCTCGCCACGAGGACCCCGTCGGCCTCCTCGAGGTAGCTCAGGGCGTCACCCCACGTGGTCGCGAGGATCCGCTCGCCGTCGGTCAGCAGCAGGCTCAGCCGGGCCGCCGGGTCGAGGTCGGCGATCTCGGTGACGACCTTGGCGAGGTGCTCCGGCCCCTGGGCGAAGACGTGGGCGGCCAGGACCGCGGAGTCGCACACCGACTCAGCCTCGGCGTACGACGGCAGCACCGACCGGTCGACCCGGCCGTTGTGCGAGAGCAGCCAGCGCCCGTCGGTGAACGGCGCGGAGGCGGTCTCGTCAGCCGGCATCCCCACGGTGGCCGAGCGCACGGCCGCCAGCACGCAGCCGGAGCTGAGCACCGGGGCGACCGAGGCGAACGAGGTGTCGCTCCACAGGGGGCGCGACGAGCGCCACCGGACCGGCTCGTCGCGGCCGGGGACCAGCAGCCCCACGCCCCAGCCGTCGGCGTTCATCAGCCCGTGCGACTGCCGACGCGGCTGATAGCTCTGCCGCAGCAGGCCGTGCTCGGGCTCGAGGACGAGCGCGGCCACGGTGCGCGGGGCGCCGAGCCAGGCGAGGTGCCTACACATCCCAGGCCAGCCGGAGTCCGGTGAAGATCTGTCGCCTGACGGGCAGGTCCCAGTTGCGGAACGACGGCCTGATCGACGCACCGCCGACCGCCCATGAGCCACCGCGCAGCACCCGGTAGTCGCCGCCGAAGAACGGTGCGCTGTAGTCGGCGTAGAGCATCGTCTCGAAGCCGGGCCACGCCTCGAACCCCGAGGACGTCCACTCCCAGACGTCGCCGATCGTCTGCTCCACGCCGTAGGCGGAGGCGCCGGCCGGGTAGGCACCCACCGGGGCGGGACGCAGCGCGTCTCCCCCGAGGTTGGCGAGCGCAGGGGTCCACTCCGCGTCACCCCAGGGCCAGCGCCGTCGTCGCGCCGCGACGGGGTCCCACGCGCAGGCCTTCTCCCACTCCTGCTCAGTCGGCAGCCGCGCGCCGGCCCACGCGGCGTAGGCCTCGGCCTCGAAGAAGCAGACGTGCTGCACCGGCTCGTCGGCCGGGATCTCCTCGACGTGGCCGAACCGGCGCCGCGAGCCATCCGGTGACCAGAACAGTGGCCGCTCCAGCCCGGCGTCGACGCGGTGGCGCCAGCCACGCTCGGACCACCACTGCGGCTGGTCGTAGCCACCCGCGTCGACGAACGCCTGCCACTCGCCGTTGCTGACGGGGACGCGAGCGATCCGGAAGGCCGGCAGGTCGACGGCGTGGGCCGGACGCTCGTTGTCCAGCGACCAGGGCTCGACGTCGCCGTCGACCCCGAGCGTGAACGGCCCGGCCGGGACCAGCACCGAACCGGCCGGCACGACGCGTCCGGGCGGCAGCGGGGCACCTGCGCCGAGGAGGGGCTCGCCCCGGCGCAGCTGGTGGGTGGCGAGCATCGTCTCGACGTGCTGCTGCTCGTGCTGCTCGACCATCACGTAGGGGAAGAGATGCTCGGGGGTCTCGTCGTCGAGCTGCTCGAGCCCGTCGAAGACCCGGCCGCGCACGTCGGCGATGAAGCTCCGCGACTCACGCGGGCTGAGCAGGGGCAGCGTGATCCGGGTGGCGCGCGGATGCTCGAAGGCGTCGTACAGCTGCTCGACCTTGCACTCCAGCAGCCCCTGCGCCGCGGCGTTCCCGCCGCGCAGCAGCCAGAGGTCCTCCTGCTGCCCGATGTGGGCGAGGTCCCACACCAGCGGGCTCATCAGCGGGCTGTGCTGGGTGGTCAGCTCGGTCTCGTCGAAGTCCGTCAGCCCCAGGGTGCGGGTGCGAGCGGCCTCCAGGCCGCGCGCGGTCTGCTCACGCATGCGCCTCCTCCTCGAGTACGACGTAGGGGTCGGCCGCCTCGACCCGGCTCCGGATCTCGCCGCTCAGCGTGCGCCCGGCAGCCGTCAGCTCGGCGAGGTCCTCGAGCCTCGTCACGGAGCCCGGCCGGACACCGTCGCGCCGCCAGCTCGACGCACGCGGTCACCGCGGACCGCATCGCCGGGTCGTCGAGCCCCTGCCGGGCAGCGGCCTCCCACGCGTCGGCGACCGGCGCACACAGGTCGGCGGCCTCGTCGGCGGCCACGGGGTCGTCGACCAGCGTGGCCACCAGCGCCGCGAGCGCCGGCCACCACCGCCCGGGCAGCGCGTCGACGCAGCGGATCTCCACGTAGCCCCTCGGGCGCACCGGCGGGAACAGCGTGGTCAGGTGGTAGTCGAGGTCGGACATGGACGGCCGTCGGCCGAAGGGCGCCGTGCCGCGCAACCAGTCGGCGAACGAGACCCGGGACGTGACCGGCCGCAGCTGTCCCCCGGCGTCGACCAGCATCACGGGCGCGTCCAGTGCGTAGCGGGCCCATGCCTCGGTGGGCTCGCCGCGCGGCAGTGGGTCGCTGCGGGCGTGGTCGATGCCCTGCCAGGTGCCCTGGCGCATCGAGTGCCAGCCGGAGGACTCCCCGCCGAGGTAGGGCGACGTGGAGGAGACCGCCACCAGCATCGGCACCAGGCTGCGGATCAGGCCGAGCCGGTCGCCCCAGCCGTCGGCCGGTCCGGCGTCGAGGTTGACCTGCAGGGCCGCGGTGCCCGACATCATCGCCTTGCCCGCGCCGGCGCAGCCGAGGGCGTCGAAGTGGGCCTCCATGGCCTGGTAGCGCGCCGCGGGGTTGATCCGCGCCACCGGCCGGGCGAGGTCGGTGCCGAGCGACGCCGCCCCGAACCCCGACTCACGGAGGCGCTCGCGCAGCACCCGCTCGTCTGCCTGCAGCGCCGCCACGGCGGCGACGACGTCGTCCGCCGGCGGGGTGGACAGCTCGATCTGGCCACCCGGCTCGAGCGTCACCCGGCTCTGCGCGGGCAACGGCCCGACGCCGTCGGCCAGCTGCTGCGCCTGGGCCCACGTGGGACGCCGGGCGGGGTGCACGAGGTCGACGAGGTGGTACTCCAGCTCGAGGCCGACGCGACGTGCCCCGGCGCTGTCGGCCAGGGCCGTTCCCGCGACGTGGTTCCTCGCCGCCTCGAGCGGGTCCGGGGCGGTCAGCAGCAGGTCGTCGCGCGCAGGCCCGCCGTCGGCAAGGCTCGTCGTCAGTCGCTGAGCGGTCATCCGCCCCCTCCAGGTCCGGACCGGCTGCCGAGGCAGCCGCGGGTCGGTGCGGGGGCGACCGTCAGGGTCCCGGCCGTCCTCGTGGTGCTGTCCGTTCACCCTTGCAAAGGGCACTGACAATTCCAACCCGGAGGCGATCCGGACGGACTTTGTTCACGCTTTCGTCAGGACTCCCCGTCCTCGGGGGCGGGGCGCCAGGCGGCGTGGCTGCGCTGCGGCGGCGGCCGGTAGGGCTGCGCGGACTCCGAGGGCGCGTAGACCTCGGTGCCGAAGTAGCAGGCGACGTCCTCGAGCCGCTCGCGCGAGCGGGAGAAGAACACGTAGCGCTTGCGCATCCGTGGGCCGAGCATCGGTGCGCGGAAGTCGAGGTGGTAGCCGGCGTCGTTGGCGATCATCCGCAGCGAGCGTGGCGAGTAGTACGACACGTGGTCGGGGAAGAAGATGTAGCCGTCCTTCGCGAGGTCGTTGCCCGCGTGGATGTTGGTCGAGGCGACGATCAGGCCGTCGTCCTCGACGAAGCCGAAGAGTCGCTCGAAGTCCGCCCGCGGATCGCGGAAGTGCTCGACGACCTCGCTGGCGACGACGATGTCGAACCGCTCCCGGGCGGGCTTGGTGAGGTCGACGAACTCCGCGTCGTCACGCAGCTTCATGATGTCGCCGATCGCAACCCGCTTGACCGCGTCGAGCTGCTCGATGTGCAGGTTGTCCATGTTGCCGCCGGCGCCGTAGACCAGCACCGAGAGGCCGTCGCGGGCCAGGATGTCGGCCGCCAGCTTGCCCATGTGGAACTCGCGGCCGACCCGCTCGGCGGTCCCCACGCGCGGCGAGGAGTGGTCGAGACTGGTGCGCTCCTTCCAGAGGCTCTCCTCGGTGCGCAGGATCGCGACGTAGCCGCAGTCCCGGCACCGACGGATGTCGCAGCTCTTGGTCTCGTCCTTCACGAACGTGACGTGCCGCCGCTTGAGGTCGGTGCTGCCGCAGACACGACAGCTCTCCTCCCCCGACGGCGGGGTCGAGCCCCGCAGGCGTCTCGCGAGTCCTCGCACCCTCCGCATCCGGCTCATGCCGGTGACCCTAACCGCACCGGCCGCGGGTCCGCCGCTCACACTCCGCGCAGGGCCGCGGCGGTGCGCTCGAGATCCTCGCCGGTGAGGTCGACGTGGGGGCTCAGGCGCAGCCACGGCTGGCCGGCCTCCATCTCGCCCGGGGCTCGCCAGGGCAGGGACAGGCTGGTCAGGATGCGGTGGTCACGCAGCAGCAGATCGTGCGTGCGCGCTGCGTCCTGCCCCGCGCTCGGGCGGATGGCGGTCGTCGCGCCGGCCGGTGCGGTGGGGCGTACGACGTCCCAGCCGGGGAGCTCGTCGACCATCTCGCGCACGTCGCGCCCGACCTCGGCGAGGCGGTCCGCGACCGTGGCGGGCCCCAGCTCGAGGAGATCGCGCACGGCGATCCCGAGCCCCACCCGTCCGGCGACGTGGGCCTCGTCGGACTCGAGCAGGCGCACGATCGGCGCCTCGGGGTGCTTCGCGGGTCGGCGTACGCGCAGGCGGGGGCGGTGCTGCGCTGCGACCGCCAACATCCCCACGCCGCGAGGGCCGGTGAGCCACTTGCGGCTGGTCGCGACGACAGCGTCGGCGCCGGGCGGTACGACGACGTGGCCGACGGACTGGGCGGCGTCGAGCCACACGGGTACGCCGTGCCGGTGGCCCAGCTCGATGACCTCGGCGGCCGGCTGCACCAGGCCACGGTGGGCGGCCACGTGGTCGACGAGCACCACGTCGGGCGGGTCGTCGGCCAGGACGCGGTCCAGGGCATCGAGGTCGAGCACCCCCGCACCGTCGACCGGCAGGAGGCGCACCGTGACGCCGTACGTCTCCAGCAGCTCGAGGTTCGGACCCCACTCGGAGGCCGCGACCGCCACCCGGTCCCCCGCCGCCAGCGGCCAGGCGCGCACGAGCGAGTCCAGCGACGCCATCGCGCTCTCGGTGAACGCGACACCCTCCGCGTCGGTGCCGAGCAGGGTCGCGACGTCCGCGCGCAGCCGGTCCAGCTCCGGCCGGGCGTGCTCCTGCGCGACGTAGCCACCGAGCTCGGCCTCGCGCCGGGCGTGTCCCGAGACCGCCTCCAACGTGGCGGTCGATGCGCGGCCGACGGCTGCGGAGTCGAGGTGGATCAGGTCGGTGGGCGGACGGGCCGCGCGCCAGGCGGCCCCCAGGTCATCGCGCACCGGGCCACGGTGTCACACCCCGGCCGCACCGCGATCCGGCTCGCCCACTCCTCGGCGTACAGGTATCCCGAACTCTCGCGAGAGCACGGTCCGCAGGTTGGCCACCAGCGCCGGAGCGCCGCCCCCCTTCTCGACGTAGCCGTGCGCGCCGAGGGCCACCGCGCGCTCGGGGGCACCGGTGGAGGTGCTGAACGCGGAGAGCATCACCACGATCGACCCCGGCGACTCCTCGCGGATCAGGGTCAGCGCCTGGAGGCCGTCCATCACCGGCATCGCGATGTCCAGCAGGACCAGGTGCGGCCGGTGGGCCGCCACGGCGGCCACTCCCGCTTCCCCGTCACCTGCCTCCGCGACGACGTCGAAGTCCGGCTCCTGCTCGAGAGCCAGCTTCACCAGGTCGCGCAGGTCGTCGGAGTCGTCGACCAGCACCACGCGAATAGGACTGGATGTCCCTGAACCCACAGCGCCTCGCTTCGTGCTCGTGCCTCGTCCCCCGAGAAGAAAATTCTGGATCACGCTACAACGAGCGGACGGGCGCGCACGACAGAACCAGAGAGCGGACGAGACCACGCGGCCGTTCGGGCGGCAAGTCAGGTAGCCGCGCACGAGGGACGGATGAGCGCCTCGACTCAGCGGAGCGATGTGGAGGCGGCGGCTACGCGCGGCGGAGAGTCGCGGCTCCGCTGGAACGGTCAGGATCTTCGGTGCAGCTGTGGGCGCGCGTCACCTCGCAGCTGCAGCCACCCAAAGCCACTACCAGGAGGACCATCCCGATCCAGAACAGCAAGCCGAACTCGCCGTCGAGAGCAGAGCCTCCGGCCAGCCCTACGCCAGCGCCGAAGACAGCGGCTGGCACATGGGCCGGAAACGCCCGCTCCCGCTCCCAGGTTCCTTGGTGCTTTCGGCCGGCTGAGGACCTTGAGTGGTCACGACGCGCAGTTTACGGCGCCATCGGGAGGCGGTGCTGTACGTCGTCGCTTGAGAATCCCTCAGTCGAGGTAGTCGCGCAGGACCTGCGAGCGGCTGGGGTGCCGCAGCTTCGACATCGTCTTGGACTCGATCTGGCGGATCCGCTCACGGGTCACGCCGTAGACCTTGCCGATCTCGTCGAGGGTCTTGGGCTGACCGTCGGTCAGGCCGAAGCGCATCGAGACGACGCCGGCCTCGCGCTCGGAGAGCGTGTCGAGCACGGCGTGCAGCTGCTCCTGGAGCAGCGTGAAGCTCACGGCGTCGGCCGGGACGATGGCCTCGGAGTCCTCGATCAGGTCGCCGAACTCGGAGTCGCCGTCCTCGCCGAGGGGCGTGTGCAGCGAGATCGGCTCCCGGCCGTACTTCTGCACCTCGATGACCTTCTCCGGGGTCATGTCGAGCTCCTTGGCGAGCTCTTCCGGAGTGGGCTCGCGGCCGAGGTCCTGCAGCATCTGGCGCTGGACGCGGGCGAGCTTGTTGATGACCTCGACCATGTGGACGGGGATGCGGATGGTGCGGGCCTGGTCGGCCATCGCGCGGGTGATCGCCTGACGGATCCACCAGGTGGCGTACGTCGAGAACTTGTAGCCCTTGGTGTAGTCGAACTTCTCGACCGCACGGATCAGGCCGAGGTTGCCCTCCTGGATCAGGTCGAGGAAGAGCATGCCGCGGCCGGTGTAGCGCTTGGCCAGCGAGACCACGAGGCGCAGGTTGGCCTCGAGCAGGTGGTTCTTCGCGCGCCGGCCGTCCTCGCAGATCCACTCGAGCTCGTCCTGCATCTTCGGGCTGATCTTGCCGCCCTTGGAGACCTTCTCCTCCGAGAAGAGGCCCGCCTCGATCCGCTTGGCGAGCTCGACCTCCATCTCGGCGTTGAGGAGGGGCACCTTGCCGATCTGCTTGAGGTAGTCCTTGACCGGGTCGGCGGTCGCGCCCGCGACCATGACCTGCTGCTCGGGCTCGTCGGTCTCGTCGGCCGAGGAGACGATGAAGGTGGCTTCCTTCTCGTCCTCCTTGATCGTCGGGTCGTTCTTGACGTCCTTCTCGAACTGCTCGTCGGGGACGTCAGCGAGGGCCTTCTTCCCGTCCGGCCCGATCGGCGCGACCTCGGCCTGGATCTGTTCGGCCGTCTTGGCGGAAGTGGCCTTCTTTGCTGCTGCCTTCTTGGCGGGAGCCTTCTTCGCCGGGGCCTTCTTGGCCGCCTTCTTGGCAGTCGAGCTAGCAGAACTCGAGGACACGAATACCTCTCGATTGGTCATTCAGGGGCTTCTCAGGAATCTACGTGGGCGCGACAAGACCCGTAGGTGTCAACAGCCGCAGACCCCATTGTGGCATGTCCGCCAAGGCAGTCCGACCACCCCTCGGGCGTGTGCGGCGGGTGGTCGGAAATCCAGATGACGTGGCTCGAGGAGCGGCCTAGGTTCGACCCATGCAGGTGCGGTTCACGAAGTCCGACGACAGGCGGTACGTCGTCGCCATCGAGCGTGAGCACGGTCCTGCCCTGGTGCCGCGCTTCGGTCCGGGCGCCGACGACCTGATGCCGCACGACCTCGCGCACTACCTCGTCGAGGAGCACTTCGGGATCGAGCTGGGGGTGTGGGGTCAGCTGGCCGCCGGCGGCGGCGGGATCTTCTCCCCCGCTCCCGAGGACGACTCGCTGCAGCACCGGCGCCGGACGCAGCGGATCGGCGCCATCGGCCGCCACGACATGGCCCGCTCCGAGCAGCTCGTCATGGTCACGATCTCCACGTGGGAGCAGGGCATCGGCCGGACCAAGCACCGGGTGCCGTGGATCCCGATCGACGTCGACGCCGAGTCGCTGCACAGTGCCGTCGAGCGCGTGGCCGAGGTCTCCGGTCGCTGGCAGGCCCTGCAGCCGGCGGCTCGCTCACCTTCGACTGGCCCCGACACCTGACGGTCGACCCCGCGAAGACCCACCGGGGTCGTCGTCAGGGCAGACGCACCCGGAGCGTGGCTCGGCGCTGACAGCGGGGCCGGCACGGACTGTTCCCCGGTCAGACCGCTTGCGCCTTCGCCGCGGCCTTCTTCTCCTTCTTGTAGGCCCGCACCTTCTCCAGCGACGCGGTGTCGACCACGTCGGCCACGGACCGGTAGCCCTCCTGGCTGTAGTCCCCCACGACGGCCTCCCACCCGTCGGGGCGTACGTCGAGCTGCTTGGCCAGCAACGCGATGAAGATCTGCGCCTTCTGCTTGCCGAACCCGGGGAGTGCCGTCATCCGCTTCAGCAGGTCCTTCGCGTCGGTGGCGTCGGTCCAGATGCGCTCGGCGCGGCCGTCGTACTCCTCGACCACGATGCCCGCGACCGCCTGCACCTTCTGGGCCATCGACCCGGGGAACCGGTGCACCGCCGGCGGCTCGGAGCACAGGCTCGCGAACTGCTCGGGCTCGGCGGCTGCGATCTCGGACGGCTCGAGGGTGCCGAACCGGTCGAGGATCTTCGACGGGCCGCGGAACGCGTGCTCCATCGGGTACTGCTGGTCGAGGAGCATGCCGAGCAGCAGCGCGAACGGCGAGGAGTCGAGGACCTCGTCGGCCCGCTCGTCGCCGGTGATGTGGATGGCCATCGGGCCATCATGCCAACCCTGTGGAGGAGCGGCCCCGCGCGGCCGGGACTGGGGCAGGGTGGAGGGCGTGGACCCCGACCTCGAGCTCGCCCTCCGGCTCGAGCTGCGGAGGTTCGTGACCGCCGCCGGGACGCGACGGGCGCTGCCCACGACGTGCCACGTCGGGCACCCAGGAGGTCAGCACTCCGCCCTGCCCGACGAGTCCCTCGCGTCGCTGCGCGCCGACCTGGTGGAGCGGGCGATCGACGGCCTCGTGGGGCTGGACGGCGCGTGCGCGTGGGTGACACGGGGTGGCGAGCTCACGACCGCCGATGCCGACGCAGCCTGGTTCGCCGCTGCACGCGAGGGGTTCGGCCGCCACGGCCTGCCGCTGCCGGCGTTCGCGGTGATGAACCGCAGCGCCTGGGTCGACCTGGTCAGCGGAGAACGTCGGGAGTGGCGACGGGTGCGGGCGCGACGCGAGCCCGGGTGAGGCCCGACCTCAGAGCGGCCAGGTGTGGACGGGCTCGTTGGCGTGCATCAGCTCGCGGTACTCCTGGAGGGTCAGGCGCAGCGCCTCAGCACGGTCAGTGCCCTTCTCCTCGAGCGCCGTCACCTTGTCGACGTACCACGACGCACCGTTGCGGCCGAGCACGCAGCGCTGCTCGATGATGCCGAGCAGCCGCGCCGCCTCGTCGTCCTCGACGCCCCAGCGCCCGAGTCCTTCCCTGGCCATCGGCAGCAGCCGTCGCAGCACCAGCTCGGTCGCCTCGACCTCACCGATGCCCGGCCAGTAGACGCGCGCCGCGATGCCGTGCTCGGCGGCCACGTGGAAGTTCTCCTCGGCCGCCGAGAACGACATCTGCGACCACAGCGGCCGGTCGTCCTCGGCGAGGGTGCGCACCAGCCCGAAGTAGAAGGCGGCGTTGGCCATCGTGTCGATCACGGTCGGCCCGGCCGCGAGCACGCGGTTCTCCACGCGCAGGTGCGGGACGCCGGCCACGACGTCGTAGACGGGCCGGTTCCACCGGTAGATCGTGCCGTTGTGCAGCTTCAGCTCCGACAGCGACGGGGTGCCGCCGTCCTCCAGCACCTGCAGGGGGTCCTCGTCGTCGGTGATCGGGAGCAGCGCCGGGAAGTAGCGCACGTTCTCCTCGAACAGGTCGAAGATCGAGTTGATCCAGCGCTCGCCGAACCACACCCGGGGGCGGACGCCCTGCTCCTTGAGCTCCTCGCTGCGGGTCTCGGTGGCCTGCTCGAACAGCGGGATCCGGGTCTCGGCCCACAGCTGCTTGCCGAGGAGGTACGGCGAGTTGGCGCCGACCGCGAGCTGGATGCCGCTGATCGCCTGGGAGGCGTTCCAGTAGGCCGCGAAGTTGTCCGGGCTGACCTGGGTGTGCAGCTGGGTGCTGGTGCAGGCCGCCTCCGGCATGATCGAGTCCGAGGTCGTCTGCAGCCGCTCGGGACCCTTGATGTCGATGACGAGGTCCTCGCCCCGCGCGGCCAGGATCTGGTCGCCGAGCAGCTTGTACCGCGGGTTGGGGCTCACGTTGGAGGGGCTGAGGTGGCCGTCCTCGAGGGTCGGCAGGATGCCGATCATCACCATGTGGGCGTGGACCTCGTTGGCCTTGCTCTCGGCGTAGTTCAGGCTGCTGCGGAGGTCGTCCTCGAAACCGGAGACGCCGCGCGAGCCGAGACGTCGCGGGAGCACGTTGATCTCCAGGTTGAACTGGGCGAGCTCGGTCTGGAAGCTCGGGTTGGCGATCGCCTCGAGTGCCTCGCATGCTCTTCAGCGCCGGGTGGCCCTCGTCGTCGACGAGGTTGAACTCGATCTCCATCCCGGTCATCGGGTCCTCGATGTCGAAGTACGACTCCCGCAGCATCCGCGCGAAGACGTCGAGGCAACGACGTACCTTCTCCCGGTAGCGAGTGCGGTCGGCGCGCGAGAACTCCTGCAGGTCGACTTCGGTGCCCATGTCGGCACCCTAGACCGGCAGCGGCGTCTCCTACGAGGGTCGCTCCACGTCCTGACGTACGCCGAGGAAGGTGAGCACGGCCAGCACCCGACGGTGCTCCTCGACGGACTCGTGGAGACCGAGCTTGGCCATGATGCTGCCGACGTGGGTCTCCACGGTGCGGCCGGTGAGCCAGAGCCGCGTGGCGATGCCGGCGTTCGTGCGCCCCTCGGCCATCAGCGCCAGCACCTCCCGCTCGCGAGGTGTCAGCAACGACAGCGGGTCGGCGCGCTGCTGGCCGAGCAGGGTGGTGACCACCTCGGGATCGAGCGCCGATCCGCCGGCGGCGACGCGGCGCAGAGCATCGAGGAAGTCGTCGACCTCGAAGACGCGGTCCTTGAGCAGGTAGCCGAAGTGGCCGCCGGCGACCAGCTCCACCGAGTGCCTGGTCTCGATGTGCTGGGAGAGCAGGACGATCCCGAGCTCGGGCATCGCGGTCGCGCAGCTCGCGGGCCGCACGCGCGCCGTCGTCGGTCCGGTCAGGCGGCATCCGGACGTCGATGACGGCCAGGTCCGGCTGCTGCGCCTCGACCGCGGCCACGAGGCTCGGTGCGTCGTCGGCCTTCGCCGCGACCTCGTGTCCCGCGTCCTCGAGGAGCCGCGCCAGCCCCTCGCGGAACAGCGCGGAGTCCTCGCCGATCACGATGCGCATGGCAGCGCCGCCTCCACCGTCGTACCGGTCCCCCGGGGCTGGCCACCCGCAGCGAGCCACCGAGCGCCGCCACCCGGTCCGCGAGCCCGGAGGTGTCGCTCAGCTGCGCTCCCCCGCACCCGTCGTCGGAGACCCGCACCACCACGTGGCCGTCGGCGCGCGACACGCAGAGCTCGATCCGGGTGGCCTCCGCGTGCTTCACCGCGTTGGTGACGGCCTCGCTGATCACGAAGTACGCCGTCGTCGCCACATCGTCCGGCAGCGGCCCGGAGTGCACGTCCATCTCGACGCTCACCGGCACCGACCGCACCAGCGGGCCAGCGCCGCCGGGAGTCCGTCGTCGAGGCTGCTGGGGCGCAGCCCGTGCGCGATCTGGCGGAGCTCGGCGACCGCGATGCCGAGCTCGGCCACGCTCTCGTCGAGGAGTCCGTCGACGTCGACCGTGCCGTCGTCGAGGTGCCGCTGCGCCAGCCGCATCGCCATGCCGAGGGAGACGAGCCGCTGCTGGGCACCGTCGTGCAGGTCTCGCTCGAGGCGTCGGCGCTCCTCGTAGCCGATCTGCACCAGGCGGGCCCGGCTCGCGGCGACCTCCTCCAGCGCACCCGAGAGCTCCAGCCGCAGCCGCACCACCTCGACCAGGGTGCGTGCAGCGGGCGGCCACCTCGCGCAGCAGCTCCGGTGAGGCGTCACCGGCGCCCGGGACCACGACCCCGATCGTGGCGCCGCCCAGCTCGACCGGGACGCCGTCGACCGGCGGCACCGGCACCCGGCCGGCATCGAGGTAGTCCTCGACGCCCGGCACCCGGAACCCGACGCGCAGGTCCGGGTCGCGCAGACCCGTGCGCAGCACCTCCTCCAGGGCCTCGGGCCGGGCACGACCTGCGCTCACCTCGTGGTGCAGCTCGTCGAGGGAGGTGAAGCGCCGACCGCCGCAACGGATAGACACGGGCATCGACGAGGCCCTGCACGCGGCGTCGCAGCGGCAGCAGTGCGAGCGCGCAGACCGCGGCACCCGCAGCGGCCGCCAGCTCCGACTCACCCACCAGGGAACCCGACGGTGAGCGACAGGGCGAGGTAGACGCCGACCAGCACCGCCGTCAGCAGCGCCCAGGTCACCGTCTCCGCGAGCGCCTTGTCGACGTCGTAGAGGTCGTGCCGCAGCATCGCCACGGCCGTCGCCAGCGGGATGCCCGCGAGAGCGACCACTCCGACGGCGGCGCTCATCCACAACGGACGTCCGAACAGGACGATCTCCAGGAGGCAGAACAGCGGGTAGAGCGGAACCCCGACGCCGGCCAGGCCCAGCCACTTCACCTGGGCACGCTGCAACCGGTCGCCGCGGCGGTAGCGCGGCACCAGCGACCAGGCACAGGCGAGGGCCAGCGCCAGCATCAGGAAGAAGAGCACGAGGGCCACGACGTCGAACCAGACCGGTGGCGCCGCGAACGGGCGCTCGAGGTCCTCCAGCGGCGCACATGAACGGCGCCGGGTCCACCGCGCCGTAGACCTGGGTGACCGCCACGCATCCGACCAACGTCGGCGGCACCCAGCGCCAGCGCGGGCTCGGCAGCCAGCCGTCGGGGAAGTACAGCAGCAGCAGCGCCACCGCTGCGATCACCCACCAGGCCCCCTCGGCCAGGAAGGCGACCAGCCAGCTCCACGACTGTGCGTCCTCCCACGTGGCCAGCCACTGGAACCAGGTCTCCCGGGCGACCACGGCGGACACGCCGAGCCCGACGAGCGCGAGGAGCATGCCGACGCGCTCGCCTCCGGCACGGCGGCTGACGAAGACCCCGAGCACGGCCGCGAGCGGGGCGATCGCGAGACCCAGACCGAGGTTGGCCCACGTGGTCCGGTTCGGCTCCTGCGCGGTGAAGAAGACCGACGCGACGAGGAGGGCCGCGGTGAGAGCTCCAGCGGCCGTGGCGATGCGTCGCGGCCACAACATTTCCCAACTGTAGGGCGGTCGCGGCGCCTGCCGACTCCGTGCGAGCACGGAGAAGCAGACCGGGGTTGACCACGATGCCCCGGACCCCTCCGCGCTCCTAGCGTTCCGGCATCTCGTCATCCAGCGCAGGAGGAACCATGACCACCGACCACCTCACGAGCCCGTCCGGTCCGGTCACGCCCGGAGCACACGCGGAGTCATCGCCGACCCGCCCGCGTCGGACCGGCTGCGCGTCGCGGCGGTGGCCCTCAGCCTCTCCGCCGCTCGCCGTGTCGCCACCGTCCTGGTGTGGCGCCCCTGGGGGGAACGCGACGCCTTCACCTACGACGACCTCGCACCCCTCCGCGACAACGCCTGGGTCGGCACCCTGGTCGACGGGTTCGCCTTCGGCGTGCTCGCCGTGACGCTGTCCGTCGTCACCTGCTTCCTGGTCCAGGCCCGCGGCCGGCACGCCGCCACGGTCGGTGCTGTCGTCACGATCGCCGGCGGGCTCCTGTTCGCCATGGGCTCCCTCGCGCACGGCGCGGTCGCCTGGTTCGCCACGTCCGAGGTGATCTCGGTGCAGGCGGGCACGGCCCTGCTCGAGCACGTCGAGGACGAGCCGTTGCGGGTGATGGCGCCGGTGATGGCGGGGTTCCTGCTCGTCGCCGTCGGCATGCTGGTCCTGGCCGCCGCCCTGCTCCGCGCCCGCAGCGTGCCGCGCTGGCTGCCGATCGCGCTGATCGTCGGCACGCTCGCGCAGTTCGCCCCGGTGCCCGGCCGCGGCCTCGACGCCATCCAGGTCGCGCTGATGGCGCTCATCGTCTGCCTCTCGGTGGCGGCGATCGGCCGGTCACGCACCTGAGCGGTCACGACGCGCGGCTCCGGCCGGGCGCGGTGTCGTCCCGGAAGACCGGGAGCTCGTCCTCGCGGATCGGCTCCCAGACCCCGGGCGGCACCGCGCCCGTCAGCAGCTGCGCGACGCAGTGGGCCATCGAGTAGTCGGGGTCGACCTCCAGGCACCGGTCGATCGCACACCAGGCCAGGGCTCCGTCGCCGTGCTGCCAGGCCGCGAACGCCAGCAGCGAGCAGGCTCCCGGCAGCAGGTGCCGCGGCGCGCGGCGCACCAGGTCGCGCCACAGGTCGACGTGCTCACCGGACATCGGCCGGGTGATCTCGGCCCAGGCCACGTCGCGGGTGTCGACGAGCGAGCTGAGCACGAGGGCCCTCCCGGCGTCAGCCGTGCTGATCGTGGCCGTCTCGCGGACGTGTGACCGCACGAAACGCTGCAGCCACCGCGCCTCGGTCCGGAGCATCCCGGGCTCGATCGACGTGTGCACGAGGTCGGCGAAGCGGGTGGCCGCCAGCGCCACCTCGACGGCGTCGTCCTCGTCTGTGCCCACCAGCGTGTCGGCCAGCTCACCCCGGTCGCGGTGGACCACGTGGCCCTCGAAGACACCCTGGGCGGTGAACGGGTGCCCGCTGAGGTCGTACGGCGTCCCCGGTGACCCGTCCTCGGGGAAGACGAACCAGCGGTCGTCGTCGACACGGATCACCTCGATCACCTCCACCTGCTGCTCCAGCAGCCGGCCCAGCAGGATGCTCGACTGGGCGTGGGCCACCTCGGTGTCGTCGGTGTAGAGGAGCACGGCCGCGCGCTCGACCCGGTTGGCCACCGCGGCGCCGACCAGCAGCTCGGCCACCTCCTCCTGCTCGGCGGTCTCGAGCGGCAGGTCGACGCGCGCGTGGAAGGCCGCACCGGGTGCGCCGAAGGTCAGCAGCACCACCGAGTCGCTGGGGTGGAAGCCGAGGACGACCGGGACGATCGCCACGAGGTCGGTCGGACCGCGGGCGACGTAGCGCGACGGTGGGCTCGAGGAGTGTGGGGTCATGGCGCCACCCTCGGAGTGCGGACGGACGCGACGCAGGTGCCGCTCGGCGACCGGTGGACAACTCGTCCGGGGCGGCCCCTGTGGACGCGAACCGGCGTTCGGTCGACGGGGCATCGTCGGCGCCGCGTGGCACGATCACCGCGTGCGCTCCGAGCCGACGATCCTGCACGTGGATCTCGACGCCTTCTTCGCCGCCGTGGAGCAGCGCGACAAGCCGTCCCTGCGCGGGAAGCCCGTCGTGGTCGGAGGTGTCGGCGGGCGAGGTGTCGTCGCCACCGCGTCGTACGAGGCTCGGACGTTCGGGGTCCACTCGGCGATGCCGACCGCCGAGGCCCGCCGCCGGTGTCCCAACGCGGCCTTCCTCTCCGGCCGTTTCCACGCCTACCGCGACACCAGCCGTGCGGTGATGTCGTTGCTGCGCGAGATCAGTCCCCTCGTCGAGCCGTTGTCGCTCGACGAGGCCTTCGTCGACCTCGAGACCGCGGAGCTCCCCGACCGCAGCGTGGCGTCCGTCAGCGCCCTGGCCCGCGACCTGAAGGAGCGCGTGCACGAGGTCACGGGTGGCATCAACGGGTCGGTGGGCATCGGCAGCTCGAAGCTGATCGCCAAGATCGCCAGCGACCTCGACAAGCCGGACGGGCTGGTGGTCGTCGCGCCCGGGATGGAGCAGGACCTGCTGCGGCCGATGCAGGTCACGATCATCCCCGGGGTCGGACCGGCCACGGCTGAGCGGCTGCGCCGGGTCGGCGTGCACACCGTCGAGGAGCTCGAGCGCCTGACCGAGGAGGAGCTGGTGCGACTCCTCGGTCGGGCCCACGGCAGTGGCCTCTACGCCCTCGCCCGGGCCGAGGACGACCGTCCCGTCGAACCGGAGCGCGAGGCCAAGTCGATCAGCGTCGAGGACACCTACGACACCGACCACGTCGACCCACGCCTGCTCGTCGCCCTGCTCGACCGGCAGGCCGGCAAGGTCACCGAGCGGCTGCGCAAGCAACGGCTGTCCGGGCGCACGGTCTCGATCAAGGTCCGGCTGCACGACTTCTCCACGCTGAGCCGTTCGGCGACGCTGTCGGAGCCCTCGGACGACCCGCGTCAGATCGCCCGGGTCGCGCGCACGCTGCTCGGTGAGCTGGACACGTCCGGCGGCGTGCGCCTGCTGGGGGTCGGGGTCTCCGGACTCGCCGACTGGATCCAGGAGGACCTCTTCGCCGACGACTCCCCCGAGGAGGTCCTCACCGATGCCGACACCGAGGCCGCCGTCGCCGCAGCGTCACGCCACCGTGCGTGGGCGCCGGGGATGGACGTCGTGCACGAGGGCCACGGGCGCGGCTGGGTGTGGGGGTCCGGGCGCGGGATCGTCACCGTCCGGTTCGAGACCGCCGAGACCGGACCGGGGCCGGTGCTCAGCTTCGCGGTCACCGATGCGGCGTTGACGCCGTACCGACCACCCGAAGAGTGACCTCGTCACCGGGGCGCAGCTGCGCGCAGGCCGCCAGGTCCTCGGGCGCGACGACCCCGATCACCGGGTAGCCGCCGGTCGTCGGATGGTCGTGCAGGAAGACGACCGGCTGCCCGTTCGGCGGCACCTGCACGGCACCCAGCACCATGCCCTCGCTGGAGAGCTCGTCCTTCCCCCGCCAGCGGATCCGCTCCCCCTCGAGCCGCAGGCCGATCCGGTTCGACTCGTTGCCCACGACGTACGTCGACCGGTCGAGCGCCGTGACCGAGTCCTCCTCGAACCAGTCCTCGCGCGGGCCGAGCCGCACGCGCAGCTCGCGACCGATCCGGGCCGGCGCGACGGCGTCGACCGGCACCGGGTCGCCGACGGGAACCCCCACCGGGAGCACGTCGCCGTCCGAGACCGGGTCCGGCCCCAACCCCGACAGCAGATCGGTGGAGCGCGACCCCAGGACCGGCTCGACGTCGATGCCACCGGACACGGCGAGGTAGGCGCGCAGCCCACGGCTCACGTCACCCAGCTCGACCGTGGCGCCCGCCGGGACCGCCACGGCATGGCCCCAGTCGCGTCCTCGGCCGTCCACCGTCACCGGCAGCTGCGCCCCCGTGACCGCGACCGTGACGGCGGTGCGCGACCGGAAGGCCAGCCGTCCGCCGAGGCACTCCAGCGTGGCTGCGGCCTCCGGGTTGCCGACCAGCCGGTTGGCGAGCCGGTGGGCCGGCTCGTCGAGGGCCCCCGACCGCGGCACGCCGAGGTGTGCCTGACCCGGACGACCGAGGTCCTGGACGGTGACCTGGGGACCGGCCGACGTCACCTCGAGGGCGCGCTTCGCCTCAGCCATCGGTGAACCTGACCCTGGTGCCGGGCGCCAGCAGCGCCGGGGGTTCGCGGTCGGTGTCCCACAGCCGTTCCTCCGTGCGCGCGATCAGCTGCCAGCCGCCCGGCGAGGCTCGTGGGTAGACCCCCGTGAAGGTGCCGGCGAGCCCGACCGATCCCGGTGGCACCTTGGACCGCGGCTCGTCCAGCCGCGGCACCTCGAGCTCCTCGGGGAGCCCGGTGAGGTAGGCGAAGCCGGGCGCGAACCCGCAGAAGGCCACGACGTACTCCGCCTCCCGGTGCCGCCGGACGACCTCCTCGACGTCGAGCCCGCAGTGCTGCGCGACGGACTCGAGGTCGGGTCCGTCGTAGCTGACCCGGCAGCTCGACCAGGTCGCCCTCCTCGTCGTCCGCCGGCTCGGTCGGCCAGTCGTCGAGGCCCGCGCTGACACCCGCCGGGTCGTCGAGCCCGTCCAGCAGCAGGGTCTGCGCGGCGGGGACGATGTCGGTGCAGGTCAGCTCGCCGGTCTCGCGCCGGCGCAGCGCCTCGGCGTACGCCGCCCGCACCTCGGCGGTGCCACCGCACTCGAGGAGCAGGGCCCGGTCGCCGAACGAACGCACGCGCATGTGGCGATCCTCGCAAACCGTTGTCGAGGTCGGCGCGGAGCGGGCAGTCTGTGTGCGTCACACCCGCAGAACTAGACGTGGGGTCCGCGGAAAGTATGAGTTTCCGCGGACCCCACTCGCTGGGACGAGGGTGATGCTTCGCCCCGAACCAGAGACTCCCGCAGGTCCGGTCACCCCATCACTGGTGACCTCCGACGAGTCTCCCCGTCGGTCGGACCTGCAGTCTTCATCCGGTCCACCACGACCCTTGCGGGCTGCGGTGAGAGATGTCTACGCGACCGCGGACCCGGGCACAAGAGCAATTCCGAAGTTGTTCCGACCATTTTCGTGCGACGGCCACCTCACCCACAGATTGCGCGGGAAACTCCACAGCGCGGAGCAGTTGTCCACACGCCGTCCACAGGTTCCTGTGGAAAACCCGGGCCGCTCCGGACTAGCCAGGGATTCAGGCCAGCCAGCTGCGGACGCCGTACCCGGCCGCCTCCAGTGCCTCGCGCACCGCCCGGGCGGCCTCGACGGCACCCGGGGAGTCGCCGTGGACGCACAGCGAGCGCACGTTCCCCGCCTGGCTCATCGAGACGGCGTTGGCAGCGATCGCCTCGGCTCCCTCGACCAGCGCGCCGGGCTGGTCGCGCGGCACCAGTCGCCCCTCCTCGGTGTAGCCCCGGTCCGGGAACCCCTCCGGCACGCCCGAGCGACCCTCGGCATGGGCCAGCCGCAGGATCGCGGAGCCGGGCAGGCCGAGCACCGGCAGCGACCCGCTGCCGGACAGCACCGCCGCCGCCTGCTCCGCGTCGTCGACCACCCGGTTGTAGAGAGCCCCGTGCGGCTTGAGGTAGGCCACCTCGGTCCCGCACTCCTCGGCGATCCCGGCCAGCACCTCGACCTGCTCCCGGACCCAGGAGGTCAGCACCTCGGACCCGGGGTCCATCTGCCGGCGGCCGAAGCCCTCCCGGTCCCGGTAGGACACCTGCGCCCCCACCACCACGCCTCGGGCGACCGCTTCCGTGCAGACCGCGCGCATGGTCGCCTCGTCCCCGGCATGGAACCCGCACGCGAGGTTGGCGCTGGTGACCACCGCCAACAGCCCCGCGTCGTCGGTGACTCCCTCACCGAGGTCGGCGTTCAGGTCGACGTGCAGGTCCGGGTGCTGGTCCGCGTGCATGGATCCAGTCTGCCGGGGCACATGGAGGCTCACTGAGAAGTGCCTGAGAACTCGGGTCCGGCCGCAACTTCACGGCGGGGTTGGCCGTCTGTACTGGTGAAGGCCGCACGACGCGGCCAGACCGACGACAGACGGTCTCGAAGGGAATCCTCCGAAGCCTCCCGACGTTGGACCTGACAGGACCACGCACGACCGGTCCACCCTGTAGGAAGGGAGCACGTCATCCCCATGACCACCACCACTCGCAACGATCGCGAGATCGAGGGCCGGGACAGCGTCGGGCTGTACCTCGACGAGATCGCCCGTACGCCGCTGCTCGACGCGGCCACCGAGGTCGAGCTCTCCAAGACCATCGAAGCCGGCCTGCTCGCCGCCAAGCTCCTCGAAGAGGGCCGCGTCGGCCGCCGCAAGGGCGGGGCGCCCAAGTACGCCACCGAGGCCGAGCTCCAGTGGCTGGTGGAGGAGGGCGAGCGCGCGATGCAGCGCTTCATCAACGCCAACCTCCGTCTCGTCGTCTCGATCGCGCGCAAGTACGGCCGCAGCCAGATGCCCATGCTCGACCTGATCCAGGAGGGCAACACCGGCCTGATCCGGGCGGTCGAGAAGTTCGACTACGCCAAGGGCTACAAGTTCTCGACGTACGCCACCTGGTGGGTGCGCCAGGCCATCACCCGCGGCATCGCCCAGCAGGCCCGCGTCGTACGCCTCCCGGTGCACGTCGTCGAGGAGCTCAACCAGGTGGGTTCGGCCCGCCGGACCCTCGAGCGCCAGCTGGGTCGTGACCCGGAGCCCGAGGAGATCGCCGCCGAGCTCGACATGGACATCGAGCGGGTCCTCGACCTGATGTCGTGGGGGCGTGACCACGTCAGCCTCGACACCCCGGTCGACGAGGACGGCGACACCTCGCTGGGCGACCTGATCGCCCAGGAGAGCTCGCCGGGCCCGGACCTGACCGTGCTCGACACCGAGTCGCGCGACCGGCTGAACACGCTGGTCGACCTGCTCGACGAGCGCTCGGCCGACATCGTGCGCTCGCGCTACGGCCTGACCGACGGACGTCAGCACAAGCTGGCCGACATCGGTGCCCGCCACGGCATCTCCGCCGAGCGGGTCCGCCAGCTCGAGCGCGAGGCGATCACCAAGCTGCGTCGACTGGCCGACCCCGACCTGGCTGCCTGAGCCGGCCCCGCCGACCGCTCGGCGGGCACGGGGCGGCCTGACCGCTCAGCCCTCCCGGTCCCCCGCCGAGACCACCTCAGCGAAGACCTCCGCCACCCGCCGGCGGAGGTCTTCGCGCGTCCCGGTGTTCTCGATGACGTGGGTCGCGATGGCGCGCCGGTCCTCGCGGGTCGCCTGGGCCGCGATCCGCGAGCGAGCGTCCTCCTCGGTCCAGCCGCGGTCGGCCGTCATCCGGTCGACCTGCACGTGCTCGGGCGCGTCCACGACGATCACCGCGTCGAAGTCACCGCCGCGGCCGTTCTCGGCCAGCAGCGGGATGTCGTGCACCACCACGTCGTCCTCGGCCGCCTGCCCCTCGAGCTCGACGATCCGCTCGAAGACCAGCGGGTGCACGATCGCTTCCAGCCGCCGGCGAGCGGCCTCGTCGCCGAAGACGAGCCGACCCATCGCCGGGCGGTCGAGCTCGCCGTCAGGTCCGAGCAGCTCCTCACCGAACTCCTCGACCACGGCCGCGAGCCCCGGGGTGCCCTTGGCGACGACCTCGCGGGCGAGCGCGTCGGCGTCGATGACCACCGCGCCGAGGTCGGCCAGCATCGCGGCCACCGTGCTCTTGCCCGACGCCACTCCCCCGGTCAGCCCCACGCGCATGGGGCGACGCTATCCGGGTCGACCTCAGCCGGTCGGGTCGGCCTCGCCACGCTCCTCGCGCTCCCGGCGCAGGCGCTGCTCGCGGTAGTGGCGACGCTGCTCCTCGGCGCGCTCGCGCACCTTGCGGAGGAACTCCTCGTCGTCGACCTCCGAGGTCGCAGCCGCACGGCCGGGACGGTCGTACTCGGGGTACTCCGGCATCGCGCGCTCGTGCCTGGAGAGCCGTCGCGGTCCGGCGGGACGTCCGGCGACCAGCCAGGCCACCGACCCCACGAAGGGGAAGAACAGCACGATCAGCAGCCACCACAGCTTGGGCAGGTGGCGGATGGCACCTTCGTCACTGCTGATCACGTCCACCAGGGAGAACACCCACAGGCAGAACACGAACAGCCCGAAGCCCAGCTCGAAGCGAATCACGGCAGAAGTGTGGTCCAGAAGCGGTCCTGCGTCCCGGGAATCACCCAGAATTGCCAGCGCGCCGGTCTGGTCCGGTCGCGGGCTCGATCAGCACCACGGCCAGCGCGGCGACGGACACACCCCCGACGGTGGCCCACAGCACGGCGCTGGCCGCCCACGGCCGCTCGCCAGGTAGGGGAAGACGGGGAGCCCATCGTCCAGCGGCCGGGCGAGGGCGAGGTACGACGCGCCGCAGACGAGCGCCGTGGCGACGCCCAGGCCCGGGGTCGCGGTGCCGCGGCTCCGCCGCCAGGTGGTGTACGCCGAGCCGGCCACCACCGCGGCCACCCCCTGCCACGCGACGTGCTCCTGCCGACCGAAGTAGGCCGTCGAGGTCCACGACACCGAGACCAGCCACACGCCGAGGACGAGGACGACGCCCAGCAGCCGGGCCAGGGTCCGCCACGCCAGGCCCCGCGGCAGCGTGTCGACCACCGCTGCCGCGGTCTCGTCGAAGCACCAGACCGCGGCGGCAGCGGCCAGGCCGACCGCGATGCCCTGGAGCGGCCAGACGGTGTAGGGCCACTCCTCGCACGATCCGCAGCAGTGCCGGGACCGGGGCGACCATCGAGGACCACCACCAGCCACGGCACGCCGCGGAACGCGTGCAGGGTCATCGACTCGTCAGGCCTTGCCAGGGAGCGGATTGACCATGACCTCCTGGACGCCGATCGTCATCGCCAGGACGAAGAGGACGACGGCCAGGACGGCGAGGCCGGCGAGCACCCGCACCGAGCACCTGCCGGGGCTGCTCACGGTCGTGCAGCATCGCGAGGACCACGCCGATGGCGCACAGGGCGACCAGGTAGAGGCAGTACCAGAACGGCGACCCGGTGAGGATCAGCCAGCGCTCCGGCTCGCCCTCGACGCCGTACGGGCCGCCGAAGTAGGTCCAGGGCATGAACACGCGGACGTATCGCAACGGCTCGACGATGCCCTGGAAGACGATGGTCAGCCATGATCAGCAGCACCGCCTGACGATGCCGGCGCCCCGGAACGGCAGCCACCGCCGATCACCAGACCGAGGATCGGGCCGCCGACGCACGAGATCGTGCCGAGGGCGAACAGCACGGCGTAGACCCACGCGTCGCCGACGTCGCCGAACGGCATCGTGCCCGGCCAGCGGCGGCTGGTCGTGGTAGGCCCAGACCGCCCAGGCGAAGAACAGCAGCCCGGCGACGAACGGCACCACGGTCGAGATGCGCGAGGGCCAGGGTCCGGGTCCGTTCGCTGACCGACGACCGCCCCGGCGGCCTCGTTGGCCTGGTCGGAGCCGCGCACGAGCGAGACCATCACCAGCAGCCCGAAGACGCCGATGGCCGTGCCGGGCACGATGACGTGGACCAGAGCGAGGACGAGCCCTCGTCAGGACCCATGGCGCACGCGGCGATGGTCAGGGCGGCGCCGACCAGGAACAGCGGGTGCCGCGCGTAGCGCTTGATCTCGTGCCGGGCCAGCGCCGGCAGGGCCGCCCGGTCCGTGGCGGGATGGGTGGTCTGGGTCATCGGACTGCTCCTTCATCGGTGTGTGAACGGTTGCGCAGCAGCAGGTAGGCGTCCTCGGTCGCGGGCTCCGCCGCGCGCGAGTCCGGATGCGGCCGGCCACCGACCGACCGCACTTCGCCGGCCCCGGTGCGCCAGGAGGCGTGGGCGCCGGCGTTGGCCTCCGGTCCGACCCAGACCTCGCCCTCGGCCGTCGCGATCAGGTCACGGACGGTTCCGTCGAAGCAGATCTGCGCCGGCGTCGAGGACGATGACGCGGTCGCACAGCGCGGACACGTCCTCGGTCTGGTGGGTGGCGAGCAGGACGGCGCTGGTGCGTGCCTGCTCGGACAGGATGCCGCGCAGCGAGGCGCGCTGCTCGGGGTCGAGTCCGGTCGTCGGCTCGTCGAGGACGACGAGCCGGGGGTCGCCCATCAGCGACTGGGCGAGGGCGAGGCGGCGGCGCTGCGCCGCCGGAGAGAGTGGAGATCCGCTTGGTGCCACGGTCGCCGAGGCCGACCAGCTCGAGCACCCGGCGTACCTCTGCGTGGCGGGTGGTGGTGTCGGTCCACTCCTTCAGCACGGCGATGTAGTCGAGGAAGCCGAAGCCGGTCATCCGCTGCGGCAGTCCGACCTCCTGGGGCAGGTAGCCGAGGGCGCGTCGGGCCGCGGTGCGCTCGGGCAGGGTACCGGTGACCTCGTGACCCGGCCACGGTGATCGAGCCGGAGGACGGCTCGCAGCGACGTCGCCAGCAGCCGCAGCAGCGTCGACTTTCCGGCACCGTTGGGACCGAGCAGCCCGATCACACCCGGGTGCAGGTCGAGGCTGTCAGTGGATGCAGTGCCTGCGTGGAGCCGTAGCTCTTCGAGACCTCGCGCAGTGAGGCGATGGCGGTGGTGCTCATGAGCGACCTCCCGGTCAGATCGCTGCAGTCGGGCGTCGGCGAGACGCCACGACGAGGACGAGCGGCGGCCAGGACGACGATCGCGGCGAAGCCGGCTCTGGACGGCGACGGTGGTGACGCGTCTCGAGCGAGGCGCTGCGTGGTCCAGGCGGCGACGACGGCCACCCAGCACGCCGACGAGCAGCCCGAGGCGTCATCGGTGCCGTGAGCCACGTCAGCAGCACGAGCGCGACCACGGTGAGGGTCGAGTGACGGCAGGAGCCAGGCGCCACGCTGGCTTTCGAGCCCGGGCACCAGCGCGCCCATCAGCACCACCACTGGCAGCGCGGCGGCGACGGCGAGCGCCGTGCGCAGCAGTGCCACGCGGAGCTTGCTGAACGGAGTGGCGGCGAGCAGCTCGCGGGTCGGGTCGGAGGCGTCGTAGGCCGCCGTCGACGAGCATCTGCCGGGAGCAGCGGCGCGACCACGGCGTAGAAGACCTGCTGCTCGACGTGCTCATCGACCCGGCGATCACGACGAAGACCAGGGCGCCGGCGACCGCGAGCGCCCACGAGACGGAGACCGCGCTCGAGGCACGGAGCACGACGAGGTCGGTGTGCCGGCACGCCGAGGCCGGCCGAGCAGCCGGAGCGGCAGCGGCAGCCGGGCGCGGAGATGGCGGCCGTGACGCCGGCCCACACGGGTTCGAGCGCCTGGTCGGCGACCAGCCGGTGCGCCTCGGCGCGGCACTCGGCGCAGCCGGTCAGGTGGGTCTCGACGGCCGCCTGGCCGGCCCGTCCCAGCGTGCCGTCGGAGTAGCGCCCGAGCAGCTCCTGCCCGGCGTGCCAGCTCGTGTCCTGGGTCATGACGCGCTCCCGTTCCCGGCCAGCAGCCCGCCGCGCAGCTGCACCTTGGCAGCGCGCATCCGGCTCTTGACCGTGCCTTGCGGGAGGCCGAGCAGGCGCGCGGCCTCCCTGGTGGTGAGTCCGTCCAGGACGGTGGCCTGGACGACGGCGTGCAGCTCGGGTGAGAGCCGGTGCAGGGCGCTGCCGACGTCGCCGTGCTCGACGGCGACCAGCAGCTCGTCCTCGGCGCTCTGGACCAGCGGGCTCGCGTGGGCGATCACCTCGGCGCTCGCGGGCGCCGGCTCGCGGTGGCCGCGCAGCTTCGAGATCAGCCGGCGGATCGCGATCCCCCAGATCCAGGCGCCGACGTCCCCCTCGCCCCGGTAGCGGCGTGCGCTGCTCCACACCGCCACGAAGGTGTCCTGGAGGACGTCGGCGACCAGATCCGTGTCCGACGTACGACGCAGCAGGCGCAGCCGGAGCCACGCCGCGTGCCGGTCGAACAGCTCGCGGAGCGCGGTTTCGTCACCACCGGCGACCCGGGTGACCAGGTCGGCGTCGGTGCCCTCTTCGCGCTCCACGTCCACACTGTCGCAACGGGACCGCCCAGCGGATCACCTTCGGGCCCACAGGTCTAGAACTGACAGGATCGTGGCGTGGCACCGCACGCGCTCTCCCCCGGCGACCGGGTCGCGCTGCTCGTCCCCGGATCGGTGGCGTACGCCGAGCTGGTGATCGCCCTGCTCCGGCGCGGCATCTTCCCCGTCCCGATGGACGCAGGCCTCACCTCGAGCGAACGCGAGCGCCTGCTGGCCGACCTCGAGCCGGCACTGGTCGTGACCACGCCCGAGCAGCTGGCGGACCTGCACGACTCCTGTCCCGACGACCCGTCGCTGGGTCCGCCCCGCGGCCGGCCGATCCACCTGACCAGCGGCACCACCGGCCGGCCGAAGGGCGTCGACTCGGGCCTGCTCGATCGCGACCTGGCCGAGGCGCTGGTCGCCGAGGAGCGCGACCTCTGGGGCTTCACGGGCGACGACGTCAACCTGGTGCTCAGCCCGATCCACCACTCGGCACCGCTGCGGTTCGCGATGGGCACCCTGCTCGCCGGTGGGCGGGTGGTCGCCCCCGGTCCGTTCGACCCCGTCGCGGTGACCCGCGCGATCGCGGACGAGCGGCCGACGTCGATGTTCTGCGTGCCGGCCCACCTGCAACGGCTGTTCGCGCACTGGGAGGAGCACGGCGACACCCGACCTCTCGTCGTTCCGGCTGGTCGCGCACGCGGGTGCGCCCTGCCCCGAGTGGGTGAAGCGGCGCCTGATCGAGGTGTTCCCCGACGGCTCGACGTGGGAGTTCTACGGCTCGACCGAGGGACAGTTCACCGCCTGCCGCAGCGAGGAGTGGCTGGAGCGACCGGGGACGCTCGGCCGGGCCAGACCGGGTCGCGTGCTGACGGTCGACGAGGAAGGGCACCTGTGGTGCGTCGTACCTCCCCATGCGCGGTTCAGCTACTTCGCCGACCCGGAGAAGACCGCTGCCGCCTGGCGGGAGACGCCGGACGGTCCCGCGTTCACGGTGGGCGACCTCGGGCGGATCGACGAGGACGGCTACGTCTTCCTCGACGGTCGCCGGGAGGACCTGATCATCAGCGGCGGGGTCAACGTCTACCCGGCGGAGGTCGAGCAGGTGCTCGGTGAGGTGCCCGGCGTCGACGACGTCGCGGTCTACGGGGTGGACGACGACCGGTGGGGGCAGCGGGTGTGCGCCGCCGTCGTGGGCACCGTCGACGACGCGGACCTCGACCACTACGCCCGCGAGCACCTCGCTCCGGCCAAGCGGCCCAAGGAGTACCACCGGGTGGGCTCGCTCCCCCGCACCCCCACCGGGAAGGTACGCCGGCTCGACCTCCCCGAGACGGTCGGCGAGGGCTGATGGGCTTCACCACGGAGGAGCTCCAGGCCTACCGGGACGTCGAGGTGCCCGACCTCCTGCCCGAGGGCGAGCTGAGGCTGTTGTTCGTGGGCATCAACCCGGGGCTCTGGACCGCAGCGGTGCAGACGCACTTCGCGCACCCCGCCAACCGCTTCTACCCCGCGTTGCTGCGCGCCGGCATCCTGACCGAGGCGGTCAGCCCGGCGGCCGGGATGACGGACGCCGACCGCGACCGGTTCCGCGCCCGTGGGCTGGGGATCACCAACCTGGTCCCCCGCGCCACGGCTCGCGCTGCCGAGCTGGGTGCGGCGGAGCTGCGGGAGGGCGGCGAGCGTCTTCGTGCCCTGGTCGAGGAGCGCCGCCCCCGGGTGGTCGCCGTCCTCGGGATCACGGCGTACCGCCAGGCCTTCGGCGCCCGCGGCGCCGCGCTCGGACGACAGGACGACCCGCTCGGCCCCGCCGAGCTGTGGGTGGTGCCCAACCCGAGCGGGCTCAACGCCCACGAGACGATCGGCAGCCTCGCCGAGGCGTACGCCGCCCCCGCGCGGGCAGCCGGAGTGTCATTGGCGGGAAATTGACGGTTGTTGTCTTTCCTGCCACTAGTGGCGGGATCTTGCTCAGGGCAAACTTACGGACATGACCACAGCAATCATCATCATCGCCCTGGTCGCCCTCGCCGCCCTCGTGGCCGTTGCGATCGTGACCTCCATCCGACACGACGGTTACGGCCGCCCCTCGCTGGGCCGCACTCCGCCCCGCAGCCATGTCCCCGACGTCTTCGAGTCGCGCCGGCTCGCCTGACGGCCCCTTCGACGAAACGCAGGAGCCCGGCCCCCGAACGGGGACCGGGCTCCTGTGCGTCTACGTGCTGACCGAGGTCAGTTGCTGCCGCCGGTGAGCTTCTCGCGGAGCGCCTGCAGCGCCTCGTCCGAGGCGAGCGAGCCGCCCTCGGCCTCGCCGCCGCCGCCGGTCTCGGCCGCGGGAGCGTCGCCACCGCTGGAGTACGAGGTGGCCTCGCCGGCCTCGACCTCCGCCTGCGCGGCCTCGCTCTGCTGCTTGAGGTGGGCCTCCCAGCGGGCGTGCGCCTTGGCGTACTGGTCCTCCCAGACCTTGCGCTGGTCCTCGAAGCCCTCGAGCCACTCACCCGTGTCGGGGTCGAAGCCCTCGGGGTAGATGTAGTTGCCCTGCTCGTCGTACGTCGCGGACATGCCGTAGAGGGTCGGGTCGAACTCCTCGCCCTCGACGGCCGTGGCGGTCTCGTTGGCCTGCTTCAGCGACAGCGAGATCCGGCGACGCTCGAGGTCGATGTCGATGATCTTGACCATCACGTCGTCGTTGACCTGCACGACCTGCTCGGGGATCTCCACGTGGCGCTCGGCCAGCTCGGAGATGTGCACCAGGCCCTCGATGCCCTCCTCGACGCGGACGAACGAGCCGAACGGCACCAGCTTGGTGACCTTGCCCGGCACGATCTGGCCGATCTGGTGGGTCCGGGCGAAGTGCTGCCACGGGTCTTCCTGGGTGGCCTTCAGCGACAGGGACACGCGCTCGCGGTCCATGTCGACGTCGAGCACCTCGACGGTGACCTCGTCACCGACGGTGACGACCTCGCTCGGGTGGTCGATGTGCTTCCAGGACAGCTCCGAGACGTGCACCAGGCCGTCGACGCCGCCGAGGTCCACGAACGCACCGAAGTTGACGATCGAGGACACGACGCCCTTGCGGATCTGGCCCTTCTGGAGCTGGGTGAGGAACCCGTGACGGACCTCGGACTGGGTCTGCTCGAGCCACGCACGACGGCTCAGGACCACGTTGTTGCGGTTCTTGTCGAGCTCGATGATCTTCGCCTCGAGCGTCTGGCCGACGTACGGCTGCAGGTCGCGCACGCGGCGCATCTCCACCAGCGACGCGGGCAGGAAGCCGCGCAGGCCGATGTCCAGGATCAGGCCGCCCTTGACGACCTCGATGACGGTGCCCTCGACGACGCCGTCCTCCTCCTTGACCTGCTCGATGGTGCCCCAGGCGCGCTCGTACTGGGCGCGCTTCTTGGACAGGATCAGGCGGCCTTCCTTGTCCTCCTTCTGGAGAACCAGGGCCTCGACCTTGTCGCCGACCTCGACGACCTCGTTGGGGTCGACGTCGTGCTTGATGGACAGCTCACGCGAGGGGATGACGCCCTCGGTCTTGTAGCCGATGTCCAGGAGGACCTCGTCGCGGTCGACCTTGACGATGATGCCTTCGACGATGTCGCCGTCGTTGAAGTACTTGATCGTCTCGTCGATGGCGGCGAGGAAGTCTTCCTCGGAACCGATGTCGTTGACTGCGACCTGCGGTGCGTCGGAAAGAGTGGGGGTGATCGTCATGTGGAAGAGGAACCTTCGGGTGGATAGAAGTCGTGCGGGCACGCGCAGAGATCCTGTTTCACCATCACGATTGTTGGTCGTTCGTCCGTCACCGGACCGACAGCGAGCGAGAGGCTGCTCCGTCTGAGACTCAGGCAGACTTCTGGCGCACCGCCCAGTCTATCGGCCTGCAGCGCGTGAGCGTCCAACCGAGCGGCCACGCGGCCCGGGGACTAGCCTGCCAGCGTGTCAGGAGTTCGCCCCGAGCGGCGTCAGGTCGACGAGGTGGAGTCGCTGCGGGCCAACCGCGCCGACTGGGACGCCTATGCCGACGAGTACCAGTCCACCCACGGCGAGTTCCTCGGCGACCTCGGGTTCCTGTGGGGGCCCGAAGGCGTCCGCGAGGACGCGGTGGGCGCGCTGGGCGAGGTGCGGGACCGCGACGTGCTCGAGATCGGCTGCGGGGCCGGCCAGTGCTCCCGCTGGGTGCTGAGCCGTGGCGGGCGACCGGTCGGCATCGACGTCTCGATGCGGCAGCTGCAGCACAGCCGGCGCATCGACGAGGAGCACGGGGTCGTCGTACCCGCCCTGTGTGCGTCCGCGGCCGGCCTGCCGTTCGTCGACGACTGCTTCGACGTGGTCTTCTCGGCCTTCGGCGCGCTGCAGTTCGTCGCCGACGCCGAGGCCCTGGTCGCCGACGTGGCCCGCGTGCTCCGGCCGGGCGGGGTGTTCGCGTTCTCGGTCACCCACCCGACCCGCTGGATGTTCCTCGACGACCCGGGCGAGGAAGGGCTGGTCGCCTCGCAGTCCTACTGGGACCGCACGCCGTACGTCGAGGTCGACGACGTCACCGGCGAGACGAGGTACGTCGAGCACCACCGCACGATCGGCGACTGGGTGGCGGCGCTGGCCGGCACGGGATTCCGGATCACCGACCTGCACGAGCCGGAGTGGCCCGCCGAGCACGACCGCACCTGGGGCGGCTGGAGCCGCGTGCGCGGCATGCTCACCCCGGGCTCGGCGATCTTCGTGGCGCGGTTCGACCCGTCAGCGCGCTAGCCGACCCGGTCGGGCAGGTGGTCGTGCGCCCAGAGCGCCGCGCTGGTCCGGTCGCCGACGCCGAGCTGGCGGAACACCCGTCCGAGGTGTGCCTTGACGGTCCGCTCGCTGATCCCCAGCCGGCGGCCGATCTGCTTGTTGGCCAGGCCCTGCGCCACGAGCCGCAGCACCTCGAGCTCGCGGGGGCTCATCGCGTCCTCGGGGCGGGCCGACGCGTCCGGCAGCAGCAGCCGCGCCACCCGCGGGTCGATGGGCACGTGGCCGGCCGCCGCCGCCCGGACGGCAGCGAGGAGGTCGCCGGGCTCGCAGTCCTTGAGCAGGTAGCCGACGGCGCCGGCGGCCAGCGCGTCGCTCACCCGGCCGCGGTCGGAGAAGCTGGTGAGCACCACGATCTTCACGTCGGGCTGCTCCCCCAGGATCCGCCGCGTCGCCTCGACGCCGTCGGTCCGCGGCATCGAGAGGTCCATCAGCACCACGTCGGGCAGCGTCCGCGCCGCCTCGGCCACCGCCTCCTCCCCGTCACCGGCCTGGGCGACCACGCGGATGTCGTCGGTGGACCCCAGGAGCGTGGCGAGGCCGGCGCGCACCATCTGGTGGTCGTCGGCGAGCACGACGGTGATCAGCGCCGGACCCGGATCAGGCATCGGAGCTCTCCTCCGCGGCCGCTCGTGCGGTCGTCGCGGACCGGCACGCGCAGTCGCCAGTGGGTGCCCCGGCGGGGCACGGAGGCGACCTGGAGCAGGGCGCCCCCGTCGTGGCGATGTCGGCGAGCAGCTGCAGTCCGAAGTGGCCCGCCTCGGGGTCGGCCAGCTGCGCGTCGACGTCGAAGCCGTTGCCGTCGTCGAGCACGTCCAGCACGGCCTCGTCCTCGACCCGGTAGAGGGTGACGCTCGCCGTGCACGGCACCGCGTGCTTCGCGGCGTTGCGCAACGTCTCCTGCGCGATCCGGTAGACCATCCGCTCCTGGTCCGGCGTGAGCCCCAGCTGCTCCTCGTCGTCGTGGTGCAGGCGCACCTCGAGCCCCGGCGCGCTGACCGACTGGACGAGGTCGCCGAGCGCGGCGCCGAGGCCGGCCCGGGCCAGGCTCGCCGGGTAGATGTCGACCAGCAGCGAGCGCAGCGCCCGGATGCTGGTGCGCACCGAGCCGGCGACGTTCTGGAGCTCGTCGACCAGCCAGTGCTGCCCGGCGGCCTTGGCCCGCGCGGTCGCGCCCGCGATCACGAACGAGGTCGCGGCGAGGTCCTGGACGGGTCCGTCGTGCAGGGAGGCGGCGATCTGCCGTCGCTCGTTGCTCGAGGCGTCGACCGAGCGCTCGCAGCAGGAGCTCACGCTGGCGCTGGTGCCGGCGTACGCGGGAGAGCAGGTGCCAGAACAGGGGAGTCAGCAGGACGAGGAACAGCAGCAGGCTGCTCAGGGTGACGCCGGCGAACCCGCGCCACAGCTGGCTGGTGCGCTGGCCGACCTGGTCGTACGGCGCGTAGATCTCGAACAGCATCTGCTGGCCGGTCGGGGTCCACACCGGGCGGTAGACCTCCACCAGCTTGTCCCCGGCCGTCCGGTCGAGGGTGTTCTCGTCGCGGTCGAGGTTCGAGATCTCCGCACGGGTCTGCGGGTCCTCGAGGGCGGCCTTCTGCTCCGTCGTCGAGCTCGAAGGTCTGACCCGACCAGCGCGGCCTCGTCGGCGTACAGCACCTTGCCCTCGGGTGTCCAGAGCTTGACGTGCACGACGCTCGGCGCCCAGGACGTGGGCGCGGACCAGCCCGTCGAAGGACTCGCGGGCCTCGGCGTTCCCGGCAGCCAGGCGGTCGGTGAGCTGCGGGCTGGATCACCGACTCGGCGAAGACGTCGGCGATGTTGGCGGCGTCGTTGACCGCCTCGCGCTCCGCCAGCCGGCGCGCTGCGAGCGAGCCCCCGATCGTGACCACGGCGAGCACGACGACGATGCCGAGGGCGAGCTGCGCCACCACCCGCCGGGTCTGGAGCGGCGACTCGCCCTCGGGCTCGTGTCCGGGCTGGTGACGGTGCGCCAGGTGATGTCGTCGCCGGTGTCCCTCCTGCGTCCGCTCGCCCGAGTCGGCGGCGCGCAGGTCAGTCGTCGGATCCGTGCCCACTGGTTCGACCGTCGTCCGAGCCACCGTGGTGGCCGTCGTCGTCCCCGCCGCTGCCGGGACCCGAGCTGTCGTCGTCGCCGCCACGGTCGCGGTCGCCGCCATGGTCATCGCCCGCGTCGTGGTTCGGCCCGTCGTCGGCACCGCCGCGTCCGCGGCCCCGGTCGTCGGCGTCCCGCGTCGGGTCGTCGCTCGGGGTGCTGGTGGGCGGTCGGTCGGCCGGTGCTGGCCGGCTGGTGGGCGTGCCGCCAGGAGTGCTCGTCGGGTCGTCGGAGGACACGGTGGCGGGCACCTGGACCGGGACGGACTGGGAGAAGGAGGCGTTGCCCGCCAGGCCCAGGATGGCCGGGACCAGGGCGACGACGATGCCCGCGACGTAGAGGTGGATGCGCTTCATGGGTGTCACTCCGGGTGCGTTCGTGAGGCCGGTGCGGCCTCATGAACACACCATGGATCCTAGACACGGGCAGCCGCCATCGCGCGATGGTCGTAGTACCTCGCCGGGTCTGCTGGACCGGGCGCCGGGTCGTCAGACGCCGGCGGGCTCCTTCTCGTGGGTGCCACGGGCGTGCGTCGCCGGCCTGGAACGGTCCCGCAGGAAGAGGCCGAGAGCGACCAGCAGGCACAGACCTCCCAGGGTGAAGCCGAGCCACGGCACCGTCTTGGTGACGAGCGTCAGCAGGGACAGGTTGCTCTCGGTGTCCTCGGCGCTCTGCTCGATCTGCGCACCGGTGAACTGGGCCTGCAGGTTCAGGACCTGGGTCCCGTCCGCGAGGTAGCGCTGCTGGTCCTGGCTCTGGTTCTGGATCGCCCCGGTCTTGGGCTCGACCCAGATGACGACCTCGTTGGTGTAGGTGCCGTCGACACCCTCGGCGACCTCGATGGGCGCTTCGTCGATGTTGATCTTGTAGCGGTAGGTGTCGATGCCGCCGACCTCTTCGGTGCCGTCGAAGACAGCGTCCACGGCCTCACCGACCGTGCCGTCCCAGTAGGGGTAGGTCTTCTTCTCGGCGTCGAAGGGCCACTTGTTGACGAGGCCTTCGTACTGCGGCGAGTCCTTCGGCAGGTAGTCGCCGTTGTCGACCGCGAGCGCGGTCACCCGGTCGGTCGCGAAGGTGCTCTCGTCCGCCGTGACCAGGCGGGGGTCGTCACCGTCGACGCAGTCCGGGGCGTTGCCGTCCTCGTTGACCACGACGCACGAGCCGGCCTTGAACACCACGACCTCGTCGTCGGACTTGTCGCCGTCGGCCTGGGTGATGCTGAGGATCCTGATCTTGGAGACGGGCCCGAGCTCCCCGGTCGCGCTGTCCAGTCGCTGGGCCACGCCGCTGAGCAGCGTCTTGTTGTTGATGTCGATCGGCGTCTTCTTGACCACCCCCGGCGCCCAGAGCGTGCACATCAGCGCCGCCACCAACAGGAAGCTCCCGAGTCCCAACAGAACCAGGATGATCTTTCGCACTTCGTCCCCTCCCAAGGATCTCAACCGCCCGCAGAGTAGCGCATGGTTGGAGGTTCGGCGTCCTCCGAAACCCGCGGCGCCGATCCGGACAATCCCGGGACGTTCCTGGGTCAGCCAGGAGCGACGTACTCGGCGACGACCAGACCGTGCGCGGTGTACAGCAACCGGTCGTAGCGTGCCTGCCAGACCTGTTCGACCGGCACCTCTCGCCAGACGTTGCGAGCGTCCTCGCGCATCAGGGCACCGACGCTGGTGAAGCCGAGCTCGCCGTCCCTGACCTGACGGTCCAGGTCGGTGTTGTAGCCGACAGGCAGGGTCACCCAGAGCAGCCCGCCGGGCTTGAGCAGGGCTTGCAGGCGCGCGATCGCCCGACCCGGCTTGTCGGGGTCGAGGGTCGCCTCGTCCAGCCCGACGTGCTCGAGCGTGGAGACCGCCACGATCAGGTCGAACCGCTCGTCCAGGACCAGGTCCGCGACGTCGGTGTTGACGACGCCCGGGGCGTGCTCGTACTTGTCCACCACCACGTGGTCGACCGGCACGTAGTGGGCCATCACGTTGCCGATCTCGAGGACGTCCTGGCCGGCGTGCTCGCGGAGGACCTCGGCCGCCAGGGCCGTCTCGACGGCCCGCTCGTTGAGCCAGGTGTAGTTGTAGCGGTGGTTCAGGTAGCCCACCCGACGCCCGTCCCAGTCGAACGTCGCCCGCGACGGGCGGCCGGCGAACGGACGCCCCACCAACCACTGCCCTGCCCAGCGGATGCAGGCCACGAGCACCGACACGACACCGCGCTCTCGCGCGAACTCGACGAGTCGACCCAGCACAGCGGTCGGCGTCTCCAGCAGCGTCATGGCGCAGACAGTAGCGGCGGGGTGACGACGTACGGCGTGCCAGACTCGGGCGATGCGCAGTCGTCATCCCCAGAACCACCGATGACCGCGACCGTCGGCCGCGACGAGACGGAGCCGGTCGGGCCACGTGCGTCGGTGACCCTTCCGGCGCTGGACTCCCTGCGTGCGCTCGCGGCTGTCTCGGTCCTCGCCACGCACGCGTCGTTCTGGGGCGGCGCCTACGCACAACCCACCTTCGGCACGGCGCTCGCGCGGCTCGACATCGGCGTCGCGATCTTCTTCGTGCTCTCCGGCTTCCTGCTGTCGCGTCCATGGTTGGAACGCCACGCCCGTCGCCTGCCGGCACCGTCGACGCCTCGCTACCTGTGGAAGCGCGCGCTGCGCATCATCCCGGTCTACGTGCTGGCGGTGGTGGCGGCCCTGACGCTCCTTCCCGGGAACAGCGGGGCGAGCCCTGCGCTGTGGGTCAAGACCCTGCTGCTGAGCAACATCTACGTCGACGACCGCCTGCCGGACGGGCTGACCCAGATGTGGAGCCTGGCGACCGAGGTGGCCTTCTACCTCGTCCTGCCAGGCCTCATGTGGCTGGCGTTGTCGCGACGTCGTCGGGGAGCACCCTCACGGAGCAGGCTGGGCGTGGTCGTGGCCGTCCTCGTCCTGGTCAACGTGGTCTGGGTCCTGGACCTGGCGGCCCGGCTCGACTGGGGCGGCTCGATGATCGGGCTGTGGCTCCCGTCGTACCTGACCTGGTTCTCGGTCGGGCTGCTGCTGGCGGCCTGCCACGTCCACGTCCATCGGCGGGCCGGCGACGCCGCTGTCGGCTCGCCCAGGATGGCGACGGCGCTCAGCACGATGGGCCTGAGCCCCGGGGTCTGCTGGATCGCAGGACTCGCCCTGTTCGCCATCGCCGCGACCCCGGTCGCCGGCCCGTCGTCGCTCACCGCGCCCGCCCTGGGCGAGGCGATGACGAAGAACGTGCTGTACGCGCTCACGGCCGGCCTGCTCGTGCTGCCGGCCGTCTTCGCCGATCCTCGCGGACGCTTCATCCGCGTCATGTCCCTGCCGCTCCTGCGGCACCTCGGCCACATCTCGTACGGCGTCTTCTGCGTGCACCTCGTGATCCTGGAGCTGGTCGCGCGGTGGCGTGACATCGAGCTGTTCGAGGGTCGGACCGTCGAGCTGTTCGCGATCACCCTGGTGATCAGCCTCGTCGTCTCCGAGGTGCTCTACCGGGTGGTGGAGCGTCCCGCGATGCGCCTGAGGAACCTCGGCATCCCCCGTCGCGGCAGGTCGACCGACAGCACGACACCCAGCGCGGCCGCCACCAGGAGCTGAGGCGCGCTCAGCGCGCCGGCCCACCCGTCGGCGGACCCCAGTGGGCGCAGCCAGTAGAAGACCGAGGCCGCGGCGACCAGCAGCCCGCTGGCCCAGGACAGGACGTCGCGGTCGGCTCGCCGGCGAACCACGGCGGTCACCACCGCGGCCGCCGCGCCGCAGACCAGCGCCCACCACCCCGCGATCACGCCGAGCCCGAGCAACCCGGTGACGACCATCGGCACCGGGGGGATCCACCGCGACCCGACCGGTGGGTCCGAGCCAGGTCGACGTCGACGGAGGACCAGCCCGGCCGCTGCCAGGAGCACCAGCAGCACGCCGCCCACGCCCAACGCGATGCGGTAGAGCCGGTCCGGCGCGTAGGAGAGGTCCACGCTGTTCCACCGGCCCCTGGAGACGCCAGCCCTGCTGCCAGCCGTCCACCGTCACACGGGTGGCGGTGCCGGCTCCCGGGGCCGACGCCACCCAACCGCGGTTCTGGTTCTCCCGCACGGCGGCGATCACCGGGTCGCTCCCGGAGGGGACGGTGAGCACGCGCTCCACCGGCGAGTCATCGGTGATGGCTGCGGCCGAGACCTCCGGTTGCGGCACTGGCCGGTTCTGCATCACGAGACGCACCCCACGGAAGGCCGGGGCCGGGGCGAGGACGACTCTCGTGGGCTGCTGCCGGCACGTCCATCCGTGGTGGACCGCACACGCGTGCCGGCAGCATGCCTCCGGAGAAGAGGTCGTACGGCGATGCGGTCACCGTCGTGGGGTACAACCCTGTGCCGATCCGCAGGGTCGGTCCGAACGCGCAGCCGATGTCGACGGGCACGTCGGAGAGCTGCATGGGCAGCAGCCCCGTCCCGCCGAGCCGGAGCTCGCTCACGCCGACCCCGAGCTTCTCCTGCCTGCCGTCGGCCAGCCGGTTGGTGGTCGGCCGGACGTCCTCGAGACGGATGTCGAGCCGGTTCGTGCGGAACGGCTCGACGCGCGCGGTCCCGGTGTCGTCGAGGTCGACCGACTGGCGCCCACCGGGGTACTCGAGCACGACCCGCCTCGCCTGCGCGCCGGCCGCCTGACGGTCGAGCGTCACCCGGACGGAGCGGACCGTCCGCTCGGCCAGCCAGGTGACCGACAGCGTCGGGCTCTTGTCGTCGGGGTCGGCGGCCCACGTCGTCCCCGGGTCGCCGTCGACGGCCGCGACCGCCGAGCCCCGCGCGTCCTCGACCGCGGTGGAGGACGCTCGCACGTTGACCAGCTGGTCGCGCTGGATCAGCCCCTGGAGCGCATCTCCGTCCACCGGTGTGACCATCGCGGACACGGCGTACGACGCACCGGTGCCGAGACGGATCGTCCGGTCGAGAGCGCCTGGCTCCTCGCCGTCCCTCCCCCGTCCTGCCCCGCACCTCACGTCGTCCTCGACCTGCACGCACGCCGCCCGCCAGCCGGCCGTGGAGGACAGCAGGATGGAGTCAGGAGCTCCCCAACGAGCAGGTACCCGCGGGAGCACCAGCGTGCGGTCCACGTCGACCCCGGGGATCTGGACCTCCGCCACGGCGAGCTCACGCTCCGACGTCCCCGCGCGTTCGACCCTGATCCTCGAGGTGCGACCCGGCGGCAGCGGGATCGAGACCGGCTGGCCGGGCATCGCCTCGTAGGACCGGCTGGCCCCGGAGTCCGTCCGCACCCGAATCCGCTCGGCCGCGTCGTCGCCCTCCTGCTCGGCGACGACCACGCTCACGCTCGGGACGACGCTGGGGGTGTCGAGCTCGACCCCGACCCACGGCCGACCACGGTTCGACGTTCCTGACTGCCACGCCGTGTCGAGCAGGCCGTCGAAGGCGGCGAACGGCAGCGTCTCGGGGAGCACCGGACCACGGGTGTCGGCGAACGCGCGCGACGAGGAGGCTTCCAGGCCGCCGGACGCCGAGGATCTTCTCCTGCGTCTCCCAGCGGCCGTCCCCCAGCGTGTAGTCCCGGGCCGGCGCGCCCCGCCGGCCCTCGTCCCCGGCAGCGAGGGTCGCCGACCTCCCGTCCTGGATCCGGGCGAAGTTCGTCTCCCGTCGACGAAGGCCGTCCGTCAGGGCGAGGCTGTCGCTGTCGACGTCCGGCGGGGCGTCGACAGCGAGGATGGCCGGCTCGTCACCCAGCAGGTCCGCCTCGGTGAGGTCGAGCAGGTCCTCCGGGCCACCCACGACCAGGCGGCTCCCCGACGCGACGACGGCCCGGTGGGCGTCGTCGACGGCGTAGATCTCCACGGCGGGGTAGCGGTTCACCCAGCCGTCGTCCAGGACCGTGCTCCGGCGACCGGTGTTGATGCGCGCGGGACTGCCCACACGCGGACCGAACTCGGCCACGCGGCTCACCCCTGGGGAGCCGTCGAGCGCCTGGTGGACGAGGACGGGTTCCGGCTGGTCACCCGACCGCAGGTCGTTGCGGACGACGAGGTGCCCGATGCCCGCGCGACGCAGGTATCCGGCCAGACCCGCCGAGGGTCGACCGGTCGCCAGCTGGCTCTCGATCGCGTCGAGCATCCGGATGTTGCCGGCAGGGGCGAGCGGGACCGCGTTGCGCACCGCCCAGGCCGAGGACGCCAGCGGCTGGAGGGGCTCGTCGTCGGGGTCCCCCCAGATGTAGAAGCCGAAGCTCGAGCCGGGCACGAGCACGGCGGTGGTGTCGTGCGAGTTCCGGTCGAGCCAGTCCGCCGCGCGCGACCAGTACGCCGGCACGCTCTCGAAGTCGTTGGCCGGCCCCAGCCTCCCGGTCAGCGCCGGAGTGGCCGCCCCGACGACCGAGACGACGCACAGCATCAGCACGCCCAGATGGGCGACCCGGTCCCCGATCGCGCTCGCGCCGGGCCGGCCACGTCTCGCGGCGCCCCGGCCGGGTCCCGTCGCCCGGTCGGCGATGACGGCGAGCAGGTGCGCGAGCCCGAGCACGAGCGGCAGCCGGATGAGGAGATCGAACTTGTGCACGTTGCGCAGGGGTGCGAGCACGCCGTCGAGGGCCCCGCGCTCCGCGCCGCCGAACCAGCCCTCGAGTGCCCCGGCATGTCCCGCCGTCACCATCAGCAGGCCCGTCAACGTGGCGAGCACGAGGTACTGCCGGTGCGGGTTCCGGCGGATGGTCAGGCCCACGACCCCGAAGAGGAGGAGCACCCCGGAGTTCAGTGCGAGATAGCTCGTCGAGACGAGGTCGTTGCCCGCCTGCCAGGTCGGGTCGACGTACGGGACCCAGTGCGAGGTGCCGCGGAGGGCGTCGAAGAGCGTCGTCGGGACGGTGGTCACCGCAGCCGTCTCGATGTAGTCGAGGAACGGAGGGCTGTAGCGCCCGAGCAGGAGCAGGGGCACCAGCCACCAGGCCGTCCCCACCAGGACGAAGAGCGGCCACCAGGTCATCAGCGAACGACGACGAGGCCCCGGCTCGCGGGTCAACAGCCACAGGACCGCGAGCGGGATCACCGCGAACGTGGCAGCGGCGTTGACGCCACCCACGGCAGCCACCGCCAGGGCGGAGAGCAGCGCCGCACGACGCGTCGACCCACCCCGGGCTCCGAGGACGAGTGGCACCAGCACCCACGGAGCAACGGCACTCGGCCAGGCCTCCACGGAGATGGGGCCGAGCAGCGTGAGGATCCTGGGCGACAGGGCGTAGGCGAAGCCCGCCACGATGCGGCTCGTCGGCGTACCCAGCCCCAGGGCGCCGCAGAGCTTGACCACCCCGAGGAACGCCACCACGAGCAGCAGCGACCACCAGAGCCGCTGCACCACCCACCCGGGCATCGAGACCGCGTCGCCGAGCCAGAAGAACGGTCCCATCGGGAACAGGTAGCCGTACGCCTGGTTCTGGACCTGGCCGAACCCGCCCTGCGGGTCCCACAGGTGCAACGAGCGGGCCAGCATCCCCGCCGGGTTCACGACGAGGTCCAGCTTGGTGTCCCCGACGAGCTGCCCGGGACGCTGCGAGAAGGCGACCGCCACCAGGACGAGGCAGCACGCGACGAGCCTGAAGCGCCCGGTGAAGCGGTCCGACGCGGGCGACGCAGAGGGGCCGGTCATCGCCTCTGGAGCACGATGACCAGGTTCCAGGTGACGAGCTCACGAACCACCGGGACACGCGTCAGCCAGTGGGCGAACCGCGGGTTGTAGCGGGGCACGACGTCGAGGACGTCGCACTCGGTCTGTCGTCGCGCCCAGCCGAGGCCCGCCTTCACCGTGACGGGGAACAAGGACTCGCCGAAGCGGTTCTTCGGCTCCCGACCGTGCCGCCGCCGGTAGCGCTCCCTGGCCCGCCGGCCGCCCAGGAAGTGCCAGGGCGCCGTCTCGTGACCACCCCACGGGCCGAACCAGACGGTGTAGGAGAGGAAGACCACGCCGCCCGCGCCTGGTCACCCGGACCATCTCGTCGGCCATCCGCCACGGATCCGACACGTGCTCCAGCACGTTGGACGAGTAACAGATGTCGACCGCCTCGTCGGCGAACGGAAGCTGCATGCCGCTGCCGATCACGGTCCCGGACGCGATCTCGCCCAGGCCGGAGAGCTCGCCCACGTCGGCGTCGAGGGCGAAGTACCTGCTGCCCTGCGCCTGGAAGGCGTCGCGGAAGTAGCCGGGACCACCACCGACGTCGAGCACGGTCTTGCCGCCGAGGTCGACGTACTGCGAGAGCTGTGCGGTCGAGTCCGCCGCCAGCGCCTGGTAGAACACCGCGGGTTGCGTCTGCTCCAGCCGGAAGGCACGGAACAGCCTGATCGAGCGACGCAGAGTGGGCGCCCACGGAGTGCTGCCAGCGGAGAACTCTTGGGACACCGGGCGACCCTATCCGAACGCATGAGCGCTCCCGGATCGCGCGCAGCGGCGCCCATCTCCTGTGCTCTAATGCACCGTGGCCGCCAGCACCGCCGTGACCCTCGAGGACACCCCCGGTCGTGCCAGCACCTCCGCCAGGACCGCGCAGGTCGCTGCGCTGACCGGGCTCCGTGGGTTCGCGGCCCTGATGGTCGTCCTCGTCCACACGGCCGGCAACACGGACTACCCCGGGATCGGTATCCCCAGCTACGGACCCGTGAGCCTGTTCGTCCTCTCCGGCTACCTGCTGTACCGACCGTGGGCACGTTGGGGCATGAAGGTCGCGGACCGACCGTCGCTGCGGGTCTTCGCACGCCGGCGGCTGGCGCGCATCTTCCCGGCGTACCTGCTCGTGTTCTTCGCCATCGCGATCATCTATCCCCCGTCTCGCCCGGAGACCGCGGGGGGATGGTTCCGCGCCACCACGCTCACCTGGATCTACCACTCAGGAGAGCTGCGCACCGCGATGCTCCACACGTGGAGCCTCTGCACGGAGCTCTCCTGGTACGTCGCCCTGCCGGTCATGGCCGGGATCACGACTGCCGTGGCGCGCAGGCGTTCGCCGAGGGCCGGCTTCTGGATCAGCGTGGCGCTGATCAGCCTCGGACTGCCGATCTCGATCGCGTGGCGCCTGTGGGTCCGTGCCGAGGGCCTGGGGATCTACTTCACCTACACGTTCTGGTTGCCCGGCTACCTCGTCTGCTTTGCGGGCGGTGCACTCGTGGCCCTCTTCGTCGAGGGGTACCGCGCTGGACTCGTGTCGTTGCCGCGGGTGCGCTCGCTGGCGAGCGACTCGTGGGCCCTGCTCCTCGTCTGCCTGGCCGCTGCGCTGCTCGGGACGTCCTCGCTGGGCGGAGCCTCGGGATTCGTCGCCCGCGGCGTCGGACAGGAGCGGCTGCGGTTCGCGTGCGCCCTGGTGATCGCTGTGACGCTGCTGGTGATCGTCGTGCTGGGCCGCCCGGACTCACCGTTGAGCAGGTTGCTCAGCACCAACTGGTTCAACGCGGTGGGCCGATGGTCCTACGGGATCTACCTGTGGCACCTGCCGCTGATCGTGATGACGGAGCAGGGCATGAGCTTCCCCGACGGGATCGGGGGACTCGTCCTGCGGCTGCTCTGGATCCTCGGACTCTCCATCCCTCTGTCAGCAGCCACCTACGCGTGGGTGGAACGACCAGCCATCCGGTGGTCCCAGCGGCTCCCCGGCGCCCTCCCCCGGAACACGGCACCGGACACCGCGAGCAGCACCACGAGCGCCCAGCCGACCGCTCCGGAACCCACCCAGGTGCGCAGGCTCCCACCGGCCGAGTAGCGCAGCTCGACCCGTTCGACCCCGGCGGGCACGGCCCATGCCTGCGCCCAGCCGTCGACGGTGATCGGCTGCAGCCGTCCGTCGCTGGTGTGTGCCTCCCAGCCGGTGGCCGCCGGCACGGCGAGCGTCAGCGTCTGCTCGGCGTCCGCCTCGTCGAGCGGAACGGCGACCGAGTGCTGGGTCCCGAGACGGTCCAGCACCGGGGCGGGGACGGCGACGGGCCGTTCGCTCGGCGACTCGCCGTCATCTCGGCCGACTCCCCGGAGCACACCGGGCTGACCGGAGAGCACCAGGCCCAGCGGAGTCCACGAGAACGATGCGGGGACACCGACCTCGACCTCACCCGCGGTCAGCTCTGCCTTGCCGCACAGGTCAGCCCGTACGACGGCACCGGCCACGACGTCGCGGGCGGACGCGGTGACGGCTGTCCTGAAACGCGTGCCGCCGACCGACACCACCGGACCGGAGCCACAGCCGAGCCGGACGACGCCGTACCGGTCGTACCTGACCTCCGGGCCGCCGACGAGGCGCACCTCGGCGACCGCGACCGACACCGACCTGGCAGCGCCGGTCAGCGACCCGACGGACGTCAGGCTGGTGTCCTCGAGGAACGTGAGGGTGATCGACCGGGTGCGCACCTTCGGGAAGGTCACCGTCCCGTCCGACTGGACGTCGGCGTCGATGGTCTCGACTCCCCCGTCACTCGTCTCGGCCGCGACCCGGACCCTGGTCGGGACCGAGGCGACATCACCGGCTGGCGAGCACCAGCTCCACCCCGGAGACGTCCGTCGCTGCGGGCCAGGTCAGGGTGAGCGAGGGGTAGGGGTCCTCGGGTGCCGGCCGCCACGCGGTCGAGCTGTCCGCGTCGGCGGCCGCCTGCGGCCGGGTCACCAGGTCCTGCGCGGCGACGCTCGAGGCGGAGGCGGTCACCGTCGGACGTGCCAGCCGGGCCGCGAGGCCTGAGGACATGTCGGTGTCGGCAGCCCTGGCCCAGACCTGGCCCCTGACGATCGAGTCCTCGTCGACCTCGATCACCCGGTCGAGGGATCCGGTGTCCGGACCGTCCACCGAGACACCGCGATCACAGACCGTGGGCACGTCGTTCCCCTTCACGGTGGACTCCGGCGTCGGGACCGCCGGCAGGCAGTGGGTGAAGCTGCCGGTACGCGCGGCCATCACCCAGGTCGGCGTCGCAGGCCCTGCCAGGACGAGTCGGTCGCGCACCACCACGTTGGGGATCCGCACCTCGGCGATCCCGACGCTGTCGTCGGGGCCGGTGGTGCCCTGGACGCCGGTCACCGAGATCCGGAGCCGCGACGACTGCCCGGACGTGTCGAGTGTGCAGCAGGCCCGTTGCCGGCACCCGGTAGGTCTTCGCCCCCTGGTCGGTCGCCACCCGCACCCGGGTCACGGACCGCCCCTCGAAGGGGTTCCGGACGAACTGCACCGTGGCGCCGTACAGCTCGGTGGCGGCGTCGAGCTCGATCTCCCACCACTCGCCCGCGCCCGCGCCACGCCGCGACTGCCACGCGGTGAAGACGTTCGCGTCGACAGCAGCCACCGCATCGGCTCCGACGCTCCGGAAGTCACCATCGAGGTCGGCGGCGGACGATGACGCGGTGACCGATCGCGCGCCGGCCAGCCGCCGGGTCGCGGTGGTCACGGGAGCCGCATCCGTGGGTACGACGGACCGCGGCTCCTCCGGGCCCAGGGCCGGGCCATAGGGGTCGACGACCACGGTCTGGTCGACGTCTCGACGTCGGGCGCTGTCGGACAGGACGTCCACGCCGCCGGCCGACTCGCCCTGTAGCCGGAGGGCGCGAGAACCGAGGACCCCGGCGTCGGCGAGGTCACTGGTGGTCCCGGCATCACCCACGAGATCGATCGGAGTCCCCGGGTAGACCCAGCCGTCAGCCGCGCCCGCTACCGACCAGATCTCGACCTGCTCGAGGGTGCTGCGCACGCCGAAGTCGAACAGGAACTCGCGATCCGTCGTCTCCTCACGCGTCTCGGCTCCCGGGAGGTAGGCGACGCGACGCGCTCCCTGCGCCACCAGCGCGGACCGCACGAAAGCCAGCGGGTGCTCGCGATCAGCCGAGAGCGATCCGTCGAGGTGCACCAGCACGTAGGAGATCCCGAGTCGCCTCAACGCACTCGACGTCCCGGCTCCACCGTCACCCCGATCGAGCCGACGGAGGACGTCATCGAGGGCACTGGTCCCGGCGGCGCCGGACGCCGGCAGGGAGTCGCGGCCCACCCAGGGTCGGTCTCCGAGCGCGGTGCCCAACGATGGGGTGCGGACGTCCTCGGACCTGGCCGGCAGGACGAGCACCCGTCCGGGCGGGGCCTCGCTGGACCATCGCGTGACCTGCTTCGGCGAGGCCGGGCGTGGTCTCGTCAGCCGTCTCCGGCTGGGCGGCAGCCACCGCCGCGCCGGCTGCCGTCGTCAGGAGGACCACGACCCCCAGCGCGCACGCCGCCAGCTCACGACTGCCCGACGGGATCCACCACTCCGGTGGAGGACCGGACGTGATCCTCGACCGTCGTGACGAGGGGCGTCCACGCGACGAGTCCGGTGAGCGCGAGCCAGCCCAGCACCGGCCCGACGACCGTCGCCGGGGGGCTGGTCGCGGACGAGCCGAAGACGGGCAGCACCCAGCCGCCGAGCCACGCCGCCCCGGCCACGAGTGCTGCACCGCCCAGGACGGCGATGAAGAAGAGGTCCGCGCCCTGGGGACGGAGCAGCAGCGCACTCACGGTGAGCAGCAGCGGACCGAGGGCGACCACGATCACCAGACCGATCGCAAGGCCCGGCCGGCCGACGACATCGACCAGGGCCTGACCGAGACCGTCTCCGCTCAGCAGGGCGGAGAGGTCGCGCGCGTGCACGTGCTCCCAGGCCGCAGCTGACACCCACCAGGCGGACGACACGGCGGCGAGCACCAGCCACAGGAGCGCCGGTGCGACGTGTGCGCGCGAGCGTGGCAGCGCGGCCACCAGGCCGGCCACGAACGCGGCCGCCGCCCAGGTGGGGCTGCCGACGCCGGCGAGCCCGAGCCAGGCCGCGGACGCGGCCGCCTGTCTCCACCCGACGCGACCGGTGAGCAGCGGCGCCACGACCCACGGCAGCGTCGCGGCGGCCAGCCCGTCCAGGGGCGAGCGCACGACGGTCGGGAGCAGCACGATGCCGCAGCTGAACAGCAGCGCGGCGATCCAGGGCGTCCAGGAGCCGGCGCTCTCGGCGCCGGCCAGGGCACGCGGACAGCCGGTGCGCCCCCCAGAGCGCGAACACGACCACCAGCACCACCCAGGAGGTCTGCAGGGCCTGGGCGCTCAGCCCGACCTCCGAACCCAGCCAGTAGTACGACCGCCAGCGGGAAGCTCCCGCAGGCCCTGGGCCGAGGCGCCACCCAGGGAGCCGGCGAGCGTCCAGCCGTCTGCCGCATGGCGCAGGGCGGCAGCGGGATCACTCGCGATCCGCGCGACCGCTGCGGTCAACGGCTGCGAGACCGAGACCCGGACGGCGATCACGGCGGCGAGCAACGCGACGACGACGGCGCGGCCCCTCGACGTCACCGTTCACTCCTCCCCAGGCTCGGCGCGGTGCGAGAACACGTGTCCGGCGACGGCGCCGACGACGAGCGCGACGATGACGTCGGCGGCGGCTGGCGGCGACAGCACGGATCCCGGATCGAGGATCGTGACCACAGCGGCGACCAGGAGGCCCCCGAGGCAGGCCACGCTGAGACCGGCGAAGGTGGCACGGCGGGTGAGGTAGCCGACGAGCCCTCCGACCAGGAGCGGGACGGAGACCAGGGCGGCGACGACTCCCGCACCGACCACCACCGAGAGCTCGCGCCAGCGAGGGATCGTGCCGCGGGTGCCCGCGACCGGCACGCCCGACGCCGAGCCGTGGTGGGGCCGGCGCCGCGAGTGGATGAGGGTCCCGAGGGCGGCCGCACCGAGAAGTGCCGCCAGCACCAGACCGAGGACGATGCCGAGCCGGAAACGGCCCTGCGGCTCGAAGTGCATCGTGACCTGGCCCGCCGTACCGGCCGGCAGGCGCCACGCCTGCTTCCACCCGTCGATCACCACGGGTGCCAGACGCGAGCCGTCGACGCTCGCCTGCCAACCGCGGTTGAAGCTCTGGGAGAGCGCGAGCACCCCTTCGTCCTCCGCCCGGACCGTCACTCTCCGCTCGGTCGGTGACCAGTACGTGATCTCGCTCGTGGGAGCACTCGCTGCGACGTCCGACGAGGTGGCCGGCACCAGCTCGAGGCTCGACACGGCGAACCCGTCAGGGTTGGTGACGCGGATCCGCTGGGTCCCGGCCCCGAGGCGTACGGCGTCCGCGTCACACGGCTGCACCTCGAGCTCTCCCCCGTTCACCATCGCGCCGAGGGTTCCCGTCACGCGGGTGCTGACCGTGAGACCGCCCAGCTCGATGGTGGGACCGAAGCCGCAGAGCAAGCCCGTCGGGGACGCCGGGTCGGAGGTGTACCGGAGGTCCTCCAGCCCGTCGATCTGCAGCTCGGCGACACCGACCCCGTCCTCTCGACCGGAGTCAGCGAACGCGGTCAGCTTGAGTCGGTTGGTGCGCACGGGTTTCAGGACACCGGCCAGGGGCCCGGACGTGGACACCAGCTGAGGCTTGACGCCCGGGATCATCGGGTCGACGACGAGCGACCCCGGCAGGACGCCGGGCTGGTCGCGGCCCAGGATCGCCTTGACGCTCCTGATCACCCGTGGCTGCTGCCAGGAGAGCTGCAGTCCGGGGGCAGCGTCCAACGGCGAGGAGTACCACGAGGACGCTGCTCTTCCGTCGAAGGCGTTGGCCGCGGCGACGGCCGGGTCGCCGGCGTAGGTCGAGGTGGCGGTCACGTGCACCAGCTCGTCGGACAGCGGGCCGAGCAGTCGCTCCGGCGCCGTCCCGTGGGTCGCGACCGCACGCGCGCTGATGCGCCAGCTGCCGGGACCGACGACCTCGACCGTGCGATCGAAGCCGGTGGTCTCGGGGGTCTCCCGCTGCCAGGACTGGTGACAGGCCACGCGGGTGTCGATGGTGAGACAGGCGCGCCGCGGCAGCTCGCTGGACAGATGGATCGACGTCCCCGCTGTCACCGCACCGGGAAGCCTCAGGCTGCGCCTGACCTGGTGACCTCGCATCCCGAACTCGGCCAGCTTCACCTGGCGATTCCCCTTGGCGCCCTTGACGATGGTCATCCGCACGGCACCGGTCGTGGTGCCGGGGAGGTCGACGGCCTCGGCTCTGCCCTCCTCCCCGACCTTGACCGTCCGGTCGCCGCCATCCGTGCTGAGCCGGACCGCGCGGACCCGGGCACCGCCCGTGTCGAACTGCAGGTCCACCAGGCCCGGGTTCGACCGGCTCGTCGAAGCGCACCTCGATCCACTGCCCGACCGGAGTGGTGAACGGTGACGACCCCCAAGCGGTGAACACCGACCCGTCGAAAGCCGCGTAGGGATGCTCCTCCGGGTGGATCGGGCCCACGACGTCGGCGTACCCCCGGGAGCTCGAGGCGGTGACCAGCGAGGCGCCGTCGTACTCCGCCGTCGTCTGGTCCTCGGGGACCTGGTCACCGGTGTAGTCGTGCCGAGGTCGAGTGAGCCGGAACGCCTCGTCCTCCGTCATCACCCCCGAGACGGCCTCGTGGACGCGTCCGAAGGACCGCTCGACCCGCCGGTTGCTGTCGGTGCTGATGTCGAGGGTCGGCGCGGCATCGCCGCTCGGCAGCGCGGTGCCCTGCTCGGTGCCGACCAACCCGGCCGCGACGAGGTCGGCGACCACCTCCTGTCCTCCCTGGACCATCTGGTGGTCGGCCCAATCGGCGGTGGTCACGCGCGGGTCCGCCTTGGCCCCGTCGAACTCCATGACCTCGACGGCGGGGTGTCCTTCCGGCACGCGCCCGAACCGTGCGACCGAGCGCAGTTCGGACGCGCCGGACAGCGCGGAGTAGACGACGTCAGGCGGGGGCGCGCTCGTCTCGTCGGGATCCAGGTCGTTGCGCACCACGACGTGGGTGATGCCGAGACGGCTCAGCGCGGCCGAGAGTGCGGGCGCGGGCCTCCCCTCGGCCAGCGCGTCCTCGATCGAGTCCATCAACCTGAGCGTGCCGGCGGGCGCCACCGTGACCTGGGCGCGCGCCAGCCAGGGCGGGCCGCCGAGGACCTGGATCGGCTCGTCGACCGTGCGCCCCCAGTACTGGGTGGCGAAGCCGGACCCTGGCAGGACGAGCACGGAGACCGGGCCGGGCTGCGCGTCGAGGTAGTCGACCGCGTCCCGCCACGAGGACGAGATGCCCTGCATGCCTCCGTCGGACCGCAGCTTGCCCGCCGCGGCCGGCTGGGCCGCAGCGCCGATGACGACCGCGATCACAGCAGTGAGGGCGAGCAGGGCCGGTCGCACCCGCGACGGCCGGAAGAGCGCGGCTCTGCGCGAGCAGCGCAGGCAGGCCGGTGCTCACCATGGCGCCGAGGCCGAGGCTCAGGGGCAGTCGGACGAGCGGGTCGAACTTGTGCACGTTGCGGAGCGGCGCCAGCACCGTGTTCAGGGCGTCGAGCCACGCTCCGGAGAACACCGAGCCCGCCCATCCGCCGCTGCCGAGCGTCAGGACGGCCAGTCCGAGGAGCACGGCGGCGACCAGCGTCCGTCGCGCCCACAGGTCCGGTCGCGCCAGACCGACGAGCCCCAGGCCGGCCGCCAGGACGGTCGTGACCAGCAGGAACGGCGACGAGGCCAGGGCGTAGCCGCCGGACCAGCCACCGCCTCCACCGTTGGGGAAGAACGCGACCCAGTGGTTGGTGCCGCGCAGCGAGGACAGCCAGCCCGTGGATCCCGCCGCCTGGTAGGAGGACTCGATGAAGTCCAGGAACGGAGGCGCGTACCCACCGAGGAGGAAGAGCGGCACCAGCCACCACAGGGTGGCCAGCACGACGAGGCAGCCCCACACGACGAGATCGACGGCACGACGGCGCCAGGCACGTCCCGTCGGTGAACGCCAGCATCATCGCGGGCAGCAACAGGCACGCCAGCACCAGCGTGGCGTTCTGGCCACCCATGAAGGGGATGGTGGCCGCCGACCACAGCAGCGCGAACCGTCGCCGCTGCCGGCCGCGCAGGTAGAGCACCAGAGGCAGGACGGTCCACGGGAGCACCACCGCCGGCAACGTCTCGCCGCTGAGTCCGCCGACCGTCGTCAGGACGCGCGGCGCGAGCATGTACGTCAGACCAGCGAGCACGGCGCCGACCGGGCCGATCCCCGGCCAGTGCGAGGCCAGGCGCCTGGCTCCCGCGTAGGCCAGCAGCATCAGGGCGGCCGACCACAGCCGTTCCCACACCCACATCGGCACGTCGAGGGCGTGGCCCAGCAGGAACGCCGGGCCCATCGGGAACAGGTAGCCGGACGCCTGGTTCTGCAGCCCGCCGACGGCCGAGTCACCGTTCCACAGGCTCAGGCTCCGGGTCAGGAACCCCCCGGGATCGAACTGCAGGTCGAGCTTGGTGTCGAAGGTGATCAACCCGGGCTGCTGCACCAGGTTGAGCGCCAGCGTGAGTGCCACCACGACGAGCGTGACCAGGGTGTGGGGTGACGGTCGAACCCGTGCAGCGGACCAGCGGCGAGCCGGCGCGCGGTCGGACAATGCGCCCGCCTCCCTGTCGGTTCAAACCGTGCGCGCGGAGTCTATATGCTGCCCCGACACAGCGATCCGTCTCCCAGAACTCGAGGACTCCGCTCCATGCCCGACGCCGCGACCCCGCAGTTCAGCACCATGTGGGAGGTCGCCTCGGAGGTGTCGGGATGGCTGACCGAGGCACAGGCCGAGCTGCTCTGGGACACGGCTGCGCAGCTGTCGGCCGACCCGCTGGTGGTGGAGATCGGCAGTCACCAGGGCAGGTCCACGCTGATGCTCGCCACCGCGGCCGGCACCAGGGGCGGACACGTCGTCGCCGTGGACCCGTTCGTCGACGGCCAGATGTTCGGCGGGGCGCGGACCCGGGAGATCTTCGAGCACAACATCGCGCGGGCCGGGCTGGCCGAGACGGTGGAGCTCCTGCCGGAGTACAGCACCCGCGCACGCCCGGGATGGACGCGCACGATCGACTACCTCTACATCGACGGCAAGCACGACTACTGGACGCTCTCGGACGACCTCAAGTGGACCCGGCACATGCCGGCAGGAGCTCCCGTGCTGATCCACGACTGCTACTCCTCCATCGGAGTCACGCTGGGCATCCTGGTCCACGTCCTGCCCTCACGCACGCTGACCTACGAGCGGCGCGTCGGCTCCCTCGCGCTCTTCCGGGTGAGCCCACCGACGGTCGCGGACCGGCGGCGGATCGTCGCCGAGCTCCCGTGGTGGGTGCGCAACGTGGCCGTCAAGGTGCTGCTGAGGCTGCGGCTGCGTTGGTTGGCCGCGCGCCTGTTCGGGCACCACAGCCCGTACGACCCGTACTGACCCGTCGGTCAGTGCGCTCCGTCGACTAGGGCAGCTGGTAGATCCGGCGTTCGAGCATCTCCTCACCCTGCCGGCGGTACTCCGGCTTCACCACCCGGTTGAACGGGACGGTGACGCCACGTCGTCGCTGCCGCGTGCGCCACGTGAGGAGCGCGGTGACGGCCTGGACGGCCACCGCCTCCCAGCCTCGCCGATGCCCCTCGGCAGCCATCGCCTCCTCGGCGAAGGACGGTGCCAGCTCCCCCTCGGTGCGGAGCCGGACCGCTCCCGACCAGTGCAGCTGGATGACGCGATGGTCGAACTTGCTGTTCAGCACGGCGTCGAGCGACCGTCGTACCCCGGCCCGGTCGATGTAGGCGTCGATCTCCGCGTCGAAGTACGGCGCGCTCTTGGCCGTCATCACGAGGGTCGGTCCCGCCGCGTCGCTCTCGTCCAGACGGCACCACCACAGGTGGCTGGGGAAGTCGACGATCTTGGCGCTCGCGGCTTCGGGGACCTCGATGTAGCCCGCTCGCGCGACCCGGGTCAGCTCCCGCGCCACACCCTCCGGGTCGGTGACGTGCTCGAGCAGGTTGGAGCAGATCGCGTAGTCGAAGGCCCCGTCGGCGAACGGCATGTCCGCGGCATCTGCGTCGAACAGCGGGCGGCTCACCCGCGCGTGCCGCCTGCCCGATCGCTGCGCCGAGAACTCGGCACCGGCGTACCGGTCGAGCAGCACGTCGGCCCGCCAGGACGGCTTGTCACCACTGCCGACGTCGAGGACCAGAGCGTCGTCACGCACGGGAACATCGAGCCGGCGCTCACGGAACAGCTTCCAGCTCGCGACCCACGACATGGCGCGCAGTATGGCAGTCGCGAATCGGGCATGTAGCCTGCGTTCCCATGCAGGGAGGGAGTCCCGCATCTGTACGTAACCGTCACGTGGTCTTCTTCAACTGGCGCGACACCGCCAATCCGGAGGGCGGTGGTTCAGAGCGGTATGTCGAAACGATGGCTCGCGGACTCGTGGAGAACGGGGCGCGCGTCACGATCTTCTGTGCTGCCCACGACGCGGCGCCGGCTGACGAGGTCGTCGACGGCGTGCGCTACGTCCGCCGGGGTGACCACCTCGAGGTCTACCTGCTGGGGGTCTGGAACCTCCTGCGCCGGCGCTTCGGCAAGGTCGACCTGGTCGTCGACGTGCAGAACGGCCTCCCGTTCTTCACGCGCGTCGCCACGCGCAGGCCCGTCGTCGTCCTCGTCCACCACGTGCACCGGGAGCAGTGGCCCGTCGTGTTTCCCGGCACCCTGGGCCGGGTGGGGTGGTGGATCGAGCGCCGGCTCGCCCCGGTGCTCTACCGGAGGTCGCAGTACATCGCGGTGTCGCGCGCGACCCGTGCGGAGCTCGTGCCCCTCGGCGTGAGCAAGAAGCGGATCGCCATCGTGCACAACGGGACGGCCGATGCCCCGGCCGTCCGGGCTCGTCGCAGCCCGACCCCGGAGCTCGTCGTCGTGGGCCGGCTGGTGCCGCACAAGCAGGTCGAGCACGCGATCGATGCCGTCGTCGCCCTGCGCGAGGAGCACCCCGACGTGCACCTGTCGGTCGTCGGCAGCGGCTGGTGGGAGGACGACCTCAGGAAGTACGTCGCGGAAGCAGGGGCCGGAGACCTCGTCACCTTCGAGGGCCAGGTCTCGGAGGAGCGCAAGCACGAGATCCTCGCGCGGTCGTGGCTGATGGTGCTTCCGTCGCTCAAGGAGGGCTGGGGGCTGGTCATCGGCGAGGCCGGGTCCCACCGGGTGCCCACCGTCGCCTACAGCTCGGCCGGCGGGACCCGCGAGTCCATCGAGCACGAACGCACCGGACTGCTGGTCGACGACCAGGCCGAGCTGACCAGCGCGGTCCGAGCCCTGATCGGCGACGCCGACCGACGGCATCGCCTCGGGGACGGCGCGTTCGACATGTCGCGGGCGTTCGCCTGGGAGCACTCACAGGCCTCGTTCGCCAGCGTCCTCACCGAGGTGCTGGCCGGACGTCGCGTCAGCGTGGAGGACCCGGAGGGGCCCTGAGACCGGACGGGCGGCTACTGGTTGGTGCCGTACTGCAGGACGGAGCCCTTGGGCTCGAACGTGCCTGACGTCTGGCTCTGCACGACGCCGAACGTGGTCGCCGCCGCGAGACCGACACCCGCCAGCACGGACACGCCGCCAATGATCAATCCCTGCACGCTGTCTCCCACCCTTTCAAGGTCCGCGCGAAACATACCATCAGAGTCGCTGGGAACGAGCCCGGAACCGACGGCCGCGCGCGAGCCGCATGACCACGAGGCCACCACACCCGAGCACTGCCGCACCGGCCGCCAGCCAGGCGGACCAGATCGCGACCTCGGCAACCGGTCTCGACTCCGTGCTGACGGCACCCGGCAGCTCCCAGACGACCAGCCGGCGCCCCTCGTGCACGACGGGAAATCCGTCGAACCTCGCCGTCGGGACGGCCGCGGGCACCATCTCCTGCGCCTCCTGGTCCAGCAGCACCCAGGCGATGCCCTCCTGACGCAGCTGTCGAGCCAGCTCGTCCGGGTCTCCCCCCTCCTCCAGCAGCTCGCCACCCGGCGGGCGCGCTCGTCCTCCCCGGCCACGGTCACGCCGGAGACGACGAGCGTGTCGCTGGCCAGGTAGTTCGGAGTCATGAACCGTCCCAGTGGATCGAGGCTCCGACGTCCCTCGTTCCAGGTCGGCAGACGATAGGAGCTGAACGGCAGGAGGAGGAGGTCTCCCTCGCCCCGTTCGTGTAGCCGGTCGTCGATCGCCTGCCGCGCGGCGGCGTACTCCGCGGGGAACTGGACCGATCGGAGCTGGCCCGCCAGAGCCAGACCGAGGTCGGGCAGCAACGCGACGGGGAGGAGGACCATGCTCGTCGCCACGGCGAGACGGACCGCGTGCACGCGCACCAGGCCCGCGAGCGCACTGACCCCCAGGCCGAACAGACAGGCCACCAGGGGCGCCAGCAGCGCGAGGAACCGCGAGCCGTCCCGGAGGAGACCCGCGCCGGGCACGTTCGACCCCAGCCACACCAGGAACTCAGGGGCCAGGCTTCCCAGCAGCGCCACGAGCAGCCCGAGCAGGGCGGTCGCCAGCAGCGCCTGCCGGTCACGTCGTGCCACCACCTCCCGCCATCTCCAGAGGCCCAGCGCACTCAGCGCCCGCGGTTGCGACGAGCGCTGCCACGGCGGCCCACCCGGCCCGCGACACCGGCATCACCTCGACGTTCCAGATCCCGCCCAGCCCGAGGACCGTCAGTGGCAGGGACAGCAGTCCCTCGGCTCGCGACGCAAAGGCCTCGACTCCGCGCGGGTCGCTCAGCGCCGAGCTCCCGTGCAGGGCGCCCGCCACGAGCCAGGGCGCGTTCACGACGAGCGCACCCAGGGCCACCAGGAGCGAACGCCTCAGTGCCGCCCGATCGCGACCGGCCACGCACGCCAGCGCGAAGACGGCCGCCACCACTCCGCCCGCGGCGCTCAGGGCGGCGAGGGCCATCCACAGCACCATCGCCGGGATCGCCGCCTCGCCGGCCCGGGCGCGACGTGCGGCGTCGTACAGCCAGGGCAGCGACGCGTAGGCGAGGAGCAGCGGCCAGTGCCCGATCCCGAGACGCTCCGCCACGTACGGGTTCCAGATGTAGAGGGAGGAGGCCGCGAGCTGCGCCGTCAGGTTGTCCGACGGCACGAGTCGGCGCGCACCCGAGCCGGCGAGCACCAGGGCGCCGAGCAGCAGCAGCTTCTCCAGCACCTGCCCGGGCACCAGCTCGTCGAGCAGGGAGACCACGGCGTCCGACGGCACCGCCCGCGGGAGACCCGAGCCCAGACCCAGGAAGTCGGTCCGGAAGGCGAGGTCGGGGACGAACACCATGTCGTAGCTCAGGACGAATCCCGGACGCAGCACCGGAGCCAGGATGACCAGGCTGAGCACCCAGGGCCAGGCGCGCGCGACGAGGAGCTTGCTGGCGCTCACGAATCATCTGCTCCTGGTCAGGCTGGCCGGGAACAGAACGTATCCCGGGCATCCGGCGCCGCCACCGACTGCCAGGGTCGTACCCTCACCCGTGTGATGGCTGAGAGGAAGCATCTGCGCGGCGGAGCCGGCCTCGCGGTGGCGATGGGCGTCATGAACGTCGCGTCGTACCTCTTCACCATCCTGGCCGCGCGGCTGCTCGGCCCGCGCGACTACGGCGCCTTCGCCGCGCTCATGGGCCTGCTGCTGGTCATCACCGTGGCGTCGCTCGCGCTCCAGGCGACCGCCGCGCGGCGCATCGCGACGGCGCCGGGCCATGTGCACCAGATCGAGCAGGTGATCCTGCGGGTCGGGCGCCATGCCGCGCTCGGGCTCGGGCTGCTGTGCCTGGTGCTGGCGCCGGTGATCAACGAGGTGGTGCGGCTCGACAGCCTCGGCACCGCGGCGCTCGTCGGCTTCGCCGCGGTCCCCCTCACCCTGATGGGCGCCCAGGCGGGCATCCTGCAGGGCGAACGTCGGTGGTCCGAGCTGTCGCTGATCTACGTGGCGGCGGGTGTGCCCCGGCTCGTCATCGGCACGGTCATGATCGTGTGGTGGCCCACCGAGTTCGCCGCGCTGCTGGGCGTCGCCCTGGCCGCGTGTGCCCCGGTGCTGGTCGGCTGGTTCGCCCTACGGCGCCCTCGCGATCCTGACGCGGAGTCCGGGGACCACAGCGCCCGGGCGCTGTGGCGCGAGACCTTCCACAACTCCAACGCCCTGTTCGCCTACTTCGCGCTCACCAACGTCGACATCCTCGTCGCCCGCAACGTGCTCGACGAGCACGAGGCCGGCCTGTACGCCGGCGGGCTCATCCTGGTCAAGGCGGTGCTGTTCCTGCCGCAGTTCGTGGTGGTGCTCGCCTTCCCGTCGATGGGCGTGGCGGAGTCACGACGGCGAGCGCTGCTGCTGAGCCTGACGGCGGTGGCCGTGATCAGCGGGGTCGTCGCCGTCGGGGTCACGGTGCTCTCGGAATGGGCGATCGTCTTCGTCGGCGGCACGCAGTACTCCGCCATCGACGACTCCCTGTGGGCCTTCGCCCTCCTCGGCGGGGTCCTCGCGATGCTCCAGATCGTCGTCTACAGCGTGCTGGCACGACAGTCGAGGAAGTCGGTGTTCCTGCTGTGGTTCGGCCTGGTGGCGGTGGTGAGCCTGGGCTCCCTGGCCGACACCTTCTCCGAGCTCCTGCGGGTCGTGCTGAGCGTGGACGCCGGCCTGCTGGTCGTCCTGGTCGCGATCAGCCTGGTGCGGCTGAGGAACGCCTCGGACCGACCGTCCGAGCCGATGGTCCCCGCCGCGGGGCCGTCCGGGTTCGAGGGGTCAGTGGGCGGCAGCGTGCCAGCTGCTCCCGGTGCCCACGGAGACGTCGAGGGGCACGGTGAGCGAGGCCGCTGAGGCCATCTGCTCGCGCACCAGCTTCTCGAGCGCGTCGTGCTCACCGTCCGCGACCTCGAAGACGAGCTCGTCGTGGACCTGGAGCAGCATCCTGGACGCCAGGCCCTCCTCGCGCAGCGCGCGGTCGACGTTGAGCATGGCGACCTTGATGATGTCGGCCGCCGACCCCTGGATGGGGGCGTTCAGCGCCATCCGCTCGGCCATCTCGCGCCGCTGCCGGTTGTCGCTGGTCAGGTCGGGCAGGTAGCGGCGCCGACCCATGATGGTCTCGGTGAAGCCGCTGCGCCTCGCCTCGTCGACGATGCCGGCGAGGTAGTCACGCACGCCACCGAAGGTCTCGAAGTATTCATCCATCAGGCCGCGCGCCTCGCTGGTGTCGATGCGCAGCTGCTGGGACAGGCCGAACGCCGAGAGCCCGTAGGCCAGGCCGTAGTTCATCGCCTTGATCTTGGCCCGCATCTCGCCCGTGACGTCGGTGGGCTCGACGCCGAACACACGCGCTGCCGTCACCGAGTGGAAGTCGTGGCCGGAGCGGAACGCCTCGATGATGCCGGCGTCCTCGGAGAGGTGCGCCATGATCCGCATCTCGATCTGGGAGTAGTCGGCCGTCATCAGCTCGGAGAACCCCTTGCCGACCACGAAGCCCTCGCGGATCCGGCGACCGGCCTCCGTGCGCACCGGGATGTTCTGCAGGTTGGGGTCGGTGCTGGAGAGCCGGCCGGTGGCGGCGATCAGCTGGTTGAACGTCGTGTGGATGCGTCCGTCGTCGGCCACCGTCTTGAGCAGCCCCTCGACCGTCTGGCGCAGCCGGATCGCGTCGCGGTGCTCGAGCAGGTGCTCGAGGAACGGGTGCTCGGTCTTCTCGTAGAGGCCCTGGAGTGCGTCGGCGTCGGTCGTGTAACCGGTCTTGGTGCGCTTGGTCTTGGGCATCCCGAGCTCCTCGAAGAGGATCACCTGCAGCTGCTTGGGCGAGCCGAGGTTGACCTCCTTGCCGACCACGGCGTACGCCGCCTCGGCCGCGTCGCGCACCCGGGTGGCGAAGCCGCTCTCGAGCTCGCCGAGCAGGTCGTGGTCGACGGCGATGCCGACCTGTTCCATCCTGAACAGCACGTCGATCAGCGGGAGCTCGACGTCGCTGAGCAGGCCGGTGCCACCGCGGCCCTCGAGCTCCTCGTCGAGGGCGGCGGCGAGGTCGAGGACGGCACTGGCGTGGAGCATCGAGGTCTCGCTCGTGTCGCTGTCGAGGCCGTCGAGGGAGAGCTGGCCGTCGTCGGTGGCGCTCTGCTTCAGCTCGCGCTTGAGGTAGCGCACGGTGAGGTCGGCCAGGTCGTAGGAACGCTGGTCCGGCCGGGCGAGGTACGCCGAGAGCGCGGTGTCGCGACCGAGCCCGAGCAACGGCCACCCGCGCGCCGCGAGGGCGAGCATCGGCCCCTTGGCGTCGTGGAGCACCTTGGGCTGGTCGGGGTCGCCGAACCACGACACGATGGCCGCGTCGTCCTCGGGGTTCAGCTCGTCGACGACGACATGGGCGGCTGCGGCGTCCTCCGTCGCGAACGAGAGCGTCTGCACGTCACCGGAGCCGGCGCGCCAGGAGCCCTCGACGTGGACCCCCACACGGCGCTTGTCGTGGGCGTTGTCGGACAGCCAGCCGCCGACCTCGCCGGCGGCCAGGCGCGTCATGTCGAGGGCGAACCCGGAGTCGTCGATGTCCTCCTCGGACTCGAGGGTCTCGAAGAGCCGGTCGCGCAGCACCCGGAACTCCAGTCCGTCGAACAGGGTGTGCACCTGCTGGCGGTCCCACGGCTGGACGGCCAGGTCGGCGGGCTTGAGCTCGAGCTCGAGGTCGCGCACCAGCGCGTTGAGGGCGCGGTTGCGCATCACGTCGTCGAGGTGGGCGCGGAACGCCTCCCCCTTCTTGCCGGTGATCTCCTCGGCATGGGCGATCACGTTGTCGAGGCCGTCGTACTGGTTGATCCAGCGGGCGGCGAAGCCGGGACCGACCCCGGGCACGCCCGGCAGGTTGTCGGAGCTCTCCCCCACGATCGCGGCCAGCTCGGGGTAGCGCGACGGGGGCACGCCGTATCTCTCCTCGACCGCCGCGGGCGTCATCCGCTTCATCTCCGAGACCCCGCGCATGGGGTAGATCACGGTGGTGCGCTCGTCGACGAGCTGGAACGAGTCGCGGTCACCGCTGCAGATGAGGACCTCGAAGTCCTCGGCCCGCGCCTGCGTGGCGAGGGTGCCGATCACGTCGTCGGCCTCGAAGCCCGGCTTCTCCAGGAACGGGACGCGCAGCGCGTTGAGCACCTCCTTGATCAGCGAGACCTGGCCCTGGAACTCGTCGGGTGACTTGGAGCGGTTGGCCTTGTACTCGGCGTACTCCTCGCTGCGGAAGGTCGCCCGCGAGACGTCGAAGGCCACCGCGAGGTGGGTCGGCTGCTCGTCGCGGAGGACGTTGATGAGCATCGCCGTGAACCCGTAGACCGCGTTGGTGTGCTGGCCGGTGGTCGTCGAGAAGTTCTCCACGGGCAGCGCGTAGAACGCCCGGTAGGCCAGCGAGTGGCCGTCGAGGAGGAGCAGCCGGGGGCGGGTCCCGGGAGCAGGATCGGTCGCAGTCTCAGGCACGGATTCGACCCTAACGGGTGCCACCGTCAGGTTCCTCGGCGAGATCCGGGATCCCTATGCTCGCCGGGTGCAGACCTTCAGCTGGCGTGGCCGTGAGGTGGCCTGGGAACGGCTGGGCGAGCCCGGCACGGACGGCGCGGTCGTGCTCTGCCACGGCACCCCGTGGTCCTCCGCGCTGTGGCGCCCGGTCGCGGAAGAGCTGGCCCGGACCCGCCCTGTCTTCCTGTGGGACATGCCCGGCTACGGCCGGTCGTCGAAGGACCCGACGCACGCGGTCGACCTCGGGGTCCAGGGCGAGCTGTTCGCCGACCTGCTCGGCAAGTGGGGTCTCGATCGGCCGCACGTCGTCGCCCACGACTTCGGCGGGGCGGTGAGCCTGCGGGCGATGCTGCTGCACGGGGCGGCGTACGCCTCGCTCGCCCTGGTCGACGTGGTGGCCCTCCGGCCGTGGGGCTCCCCGTTCTTCCGCCTGGTGCACGACCACGCCGACGTGTTCGTGCAGCTGCCACCGGCCATCCACCGCGGCGTCGTCGAGGCCTACGTCCGCGGCGCGAGCCATCGCGGGCTGGACGCCAACCAGCTCGCCACCCTGGTCGACCCGTGGGTCGGCGACGAGGGCCAGCCCGCGTTCTACGCGCAGATCGCGCAGGCCGACGAGCGGTTCACCGAGGAGCTCGAGCCCCTGCTCGGCGGCGTCGACATCCCCGTGCACGTCGTGTGGGGCACCGAGGACACCTGGATCCCGATGGACCGTGCCACCCGGCTCGCGGAGGCGATTCCCGGTGCGACGGTGCGGCTCGTGGACGGCGCCGGGCACCTGATCCAGTACGACGCGGCACCCGAGCTGACCGACGTCCTGCAGGAGTGGCTCGACTCGAGGCGCTGAGGTCGGTCAGCTGGCGCCGTGGCGGCGGCGCATGGACCGGCGATGGGCGAGCACCTCGACGAGCTGCCGGTTGCCGCTCCCGCGGGCACGCTCCGCCGCGAGCTTCTTGCGCAGCGACCCGGTGTGCGCGTGCCGCACGTTGCCCAGCGTGCCCAGCCCCAGACGGGCGAAGAACCGGTTGGTCTCCCGGTTGCCGTCGGTGACCACCGTGATCTGGGTGATGTCCTTCTCCTCCGCCCACGACAGGGCAGCGTCCATCAGGGCGTGCCCGTAGCCGTGGCGGCGGTACGCCGGCAGCACGAGCAGGAACGAGCTGTGCACCGCCTGGTCGAGGGCCAGCGGCCACAGCGGGCCGCGGCTGAGCTTCATCGCCGCCGACGATGCGGTCGTCGTGCTCGGCGACGATCAGGCGCTGGTCGGGGTCCAGCGCGATGGTGGCGAGGGCCTGGGCTGCGTCGAACGGACCACGGCCCGGTCCGGCGGGGTCGGCGAGCCCGGAGACCGCCGTCCAGAGGTCGATCAGCTCGGACGCGTCCTCCGGACCGGCGTCGCGGATGCGCGGTGCCTGACGTGGCATGAGACCCTCCTGCCCGCAGGCTGTTCGAACTACGCGGCGAGAAACTGTCCCGCCGCAGTCGTTCAAATATAAAGGAGATGCGGTGATCCCCGGAATCGGTACGGCCGTGAACGTCGTCACTGTGCTCCTCGGCACCACGATCGGCGTGCTGGTCGGGCACCGGCTCCCCGAGCGCACCCGGTCGCTCGTCACCGACGGGCTCGGGCTGGTCACGCTGCTCATCGCCGCCACCTCGGCCGCGTCGGTGGGCGACGAGGCACTGACGGACGCGGTCGGCACCGCGGCGCCGATGCTGATCGTTCTCGGCGCGATCCTGATCGGCGGGATCACCGGCTCGCTGCTGCGGATCGAGGACCGGCTGGAGTCCTTCGGTGGGGTGCTGCAGCGGGCCGCCGTACGCCGCTTCGGGGCCGGCGAGGACACCGCGGGCCGGGAGCGGTTCATCCAGGGCTTCGTGGTCAGCTCGCTGGTCTTCTGCGTCGGGCCGCTGACCATCCTGGGCTCGATCGACGAGGGCCTGGGCAACGGCGCCGACCAGCTCCTGCTGAAGTCGGCGCTCGACCTGTTCGCCTCGATCGCCTTCGCTGCGTCCTTCGGGTGGGGGGTCGGTTTCAGCGTGATCGCCCTGGTCGTCATCCAGGGCAGCCTCACCGCGCTCGGCGCAGCGCTGGGCAGCTTCGTGCCCGACGCGCACCTCAGCGCACTCACCGCCACCGGGGGCCTGGTGCTGCTCGGGGTGGCGTTCCGGCTGCTCGACATCAAGCAGGTGAAGGTCGCCGACTTCCTCCCCGCCCTGCTCGTGGCACCCGTGCTCGTCGAGGTCGTGGCGCAGCTGCGATGAGGCCGGCGCTCACGTCGTACTCGAATTGTTGCCTTGATGTCCGCTACGTCGGGACTGGGACGCCTAGTCTGTCCAATCACAAGATTCGTTCGTAGGACCCTCGGCGGAAGCGTGACGCTATAGTCCGGCGTCACAGCCGCCGTCGGCCAGGCGACAGGAGTCCCATGCAGGTCCGCCCCACCCGAGTCGCCGCCCTCGTGGCGGCCCTCTTCCTCGGCCTCACGGCCCTGGTGGTCACGATGTCCCCGGCGAACGCGGCCTCCGCGCCGTCGGTCGCCGCCGGAGGGACGTGTGAGCGGCCACCGGCGAGGGACGACGACACCATCCACATCATCGGCTGCCTCACCGACAACCGGGAGAAGCCGCCGGCACCCGTGGCCGGCGTCAAGGTCTCCGTGGAGGACGACGGCGGCGAGGTCGTCGGAGAGGCCACGAGCAACGACTCGGGCATCTTCGACATCGCGCTCCCGGGCACGGCGTCGGACAACCTCGGTGAGAGCTACACGACCAAGATCGACACCAAGACGCTGCCGGACAAGACCTCGCTGGTCAACGAGAAACGCACCTCGCTGACCACCCGCATCACCACCGACGCCGACATCTTCGTCACCTTCCCGATCGGTGAGGAGGCCGCTGCCGGAGCAGGCAAGTCCACCCAGTTCCTGCAGCTCGCAGTCGGCGGCATCACCTTCTCGCTGCTCCTGGCGCTCGCGGCGCTGGGCCTCTCGCTGGTCTTCGGCACCACCGGGCTGACGAACTTCGCCCACGGCGAGCTGGTCACCTTCGGCGCCATCGCCGCGCTTGTCATCGACCGCCTTCCGGGCGAGATCACGATCGGCGGCGCCAACGTCACGTTCATCTGCGCAGTGATCTTCGCGTTCGTCATGTCGGGGCTGTTCGGGTGGGCGCAGGACAAGGGACTGTGGTCGCCGCTGCGCAAGCGTGGCACCGGTCTGGTGGCGATGATGATCATCACCATCGGGCTCTCGATCTTCCTGCGGAGCCTCTACCAGTACTTCATCGGCGGCGGGAACTACAGCTACTCGCAGTACACGACGACCAAGCCGTTCTCGGTCGGGCCCGTCCTGATCACGCCGATGCAGATCGGGGTGTCGCTCGTCTCGCTGGCCGTCCTGGTCGCCGCCGGGCTGATCCTGGCCCGCACCCGCCTCGGCAAGGGCATCCGGGCCGTGGCCGACAACCCGGCACTGGCCTCGGCCTCCGGCATCAACGTCGATGGGGTCATCCGGCTGGTGTGGATCGGTGGCACCGCCCTGGCCGGGCTCTCGGGGGTCGGGCTCGGCCTCACGCAGGGCTTCAACTACCAGTTCGGGTTCAAGATCCTGCTGCTGATCTTCGCCGCGGTGGTCCTCGGTGGTCTCGGCACGATCTGGGGAGCACTCGTCGGCAGCTTCGTCATCGGGCTGCTGATCGAGGTCTCCACGATCGTCGTACCCGCCGAGCTGAAGTACGTCAGTGCGCTCGGCGTCCTGATCATCGTTCTCGTCGTCCGTCCTCAAGGGATCCTGGGTCGCCGGGAACGGATCGGCTGAAGGGGAGGAAACCATGGACTGGACCCAGATGTTCGGCCTCGCGCTCCAGCAGGCGCTCGGCCCCACGGCCATCGTCTACTGCCTCGCCGCCATCGGCCTCAACGTGCACTTCGGCTACACCGGCCTGCTGAACTTCGGACAGGCCGGCTTCATGGCCGTGGCCGCCTACGGCATGGCTTCGATCGTGGCGACCTGGGGCCTGTCGTTCTGGCTCGGGCTCGTCGTCGCGATCGCGCTCGCCATCCTGCTCGCCCTGCTGCTCGGTATCCCGACGCTGCGGCTGAGAGCCGACTACCTCGCGATCGTCACGATCGCGGCCGCGGAGATCATCCGGCAGACCGTCGGGTCGGTCAGCCTGCTCGAGTACTTCGGTGGCCAGGACGGCCTCCAGCAGTTCAGCGGCACCTTCGCCGACATGAACCCCTACAGCGGCCGCTACGGCATCCCGGGGGTGGTCACCTGGCGCGCCTACGACTTCTGGGTGATGACGGTGGGCTGGATCATCGTGGCGTTGTCCTGCCTGGTCGTCTACCTGCTGATGCGCAGTCCGTGGGGCCGCATCCTCAGGGGCATCCGCGAGGACGAGGACGCCGTACGCAGCCTCGGCAAGAACGTCTACGCCTACAAGATGCAGTCGCTGATGATCGGCGGCGTGTTCGGCGCGCTGGCCGGCATCATCATCGCCCTGCGAAGTGCGGCCATCAACCCGTCCTTCTTCGCCACCGACGTCACGTTCTTCGCCTACACGGTGCTGCTCATCGGTGGTGCAGCGCGGGTGCTCGGTCCGGTCGCCGGTGCGCTGATCTTCTGGTTCCTGATCACGTTCCTCGACGTGTTCTTCTCCCAGGCGACGGCGAACAACCTGATCCCCGACGCGATCATGACCGGGCACGCAGGCCAGCCTGATCCGGTTCCTGTTCATGGGGCTGGCGCTGATGCTGTTGATGATCTACCGACCACAAGGCATCTTCGGAGACAGAAGGGAGCTGGCTCTCGATGCCCGCTGAGTCGAACGCCGAGATGGACGAGGTCGAGCAGGTCATCGACGTCGACACGTCGAGCAACCGCGCTGCGCTGGGCGACGCCGCCCGCGAGCCCGGGTCGAAGAAGTCCGACCCGATCCTGGTCGCCGACAACGTACGCCGCACCTTCGGCGGCCTGACCGCCGTCGACGTCGAGCACGTCGAGATCCAGCGGGGCGTGATCACCGCGCTGATCGGGCCCAACGGTGCCGGCAAGACCACTTTCTTCAACCTGCTCACCGGATTCGACCGTCCCGACGAGGGCACCTGGTCGTTCAACGGTGGCAGCCTCAAGGGCGTCCCGGCGTACAAGGTGGCCCGGCTGGGCATGGTGCGCACCTTCCAGCTCACCAAGGTGCTCTCCCGGCTGACCGTGCTGGAGAACATGCGCACCGGCGCCACCGGGCAGAAGGGCGAGACCCTCCTGCGCGCGATGTTCAGCTGGATCTGGCGGGAGCAGGAGGACAGCATCACCGACAAGGCAGACGCCCTGCTCGCCCGGTTCCTGCTCGACGCCAAGCGCGAGGACTTCGCGGGCTCGCTGTCCGGCGGCCAGCGCAAGCTGCTCGAGATGGCACGCGCGCTGATGGCCGATCCCGAGATGGTGATGCTCGACGAGCCGATGGCCGGCGTGAACCCGGCCCTGAAGCAGTCGCTGCTGGGCCACGTGAAGTCGCTGCGCGACGAGGGTCGCACCGTGCTGTTCGTGGAGCACGACATGGACATGGTCCGCGACATCTCCGACTGGGTCATCGTGATGGCCCAGGGCAAGATCATCGCCGAGGGCCCGCCGGACTCGGTGATGAACGACCCACGCGTGGTCGACGCCTACCTCGGCTCGCACCACGACCAGGACCTGAGCACCATGGAGGCGGAGGTCCTCGCCGAGGCCGAGGCCGAGCTGGCCGGCAACGACACCGACAGGGGAAAGCACAGTGAGTGAGTCCTCGTCCTCCGAGACCACCAGCCGCGAGGAGCACCTCTCCAGGGCCGACGGAGCGGTGCTGCGCGCCGAGAACCTGGTCGCGGGCTACATGCCCGAGGTGAACATCCTCAACGGCGCCGACCTCTACTGCCACGAGAACGAGCTGGTCGGCATCATCGGTCCCAACGGCGCCGGCAAGTCCACGCTGCTCAAGGCGATGTTCGGCCTGGTCAGGATCAGCTCTGGAAAGGTCACTCTCAAGGAGCGCGACATCACCAACCAGCGCGCCGACGTTCTTGTCACCGCGGGCATCGGGTTCGTCCCGCAGACCAACAACGTGTTCACCTCGCTCACGATCTCCGAGAACCTCGAGATGGGCGTCTACCAGGCCCCGAAGACGTTCAACAAGCGCTTCGAGTTCGTCTGCGACATCTTCCCGGCCCTGCACGACCGGCGGAACCAGCGGGCCGGGTCGTTGTCCGGCGGCGAGCGCCAGATGGTGGCGATGGGCCGGGCCCTGATGATGGAGCCGTCGGTGCTGCTGCTGGACGAGCCCTCCGCCGGCCTCTCCCCCGTCATGCAGGACGAGGTCTTCGTCCAGACCCGGCGCATCAACAAGGCCGGGGTCTCGGTGGTCATGGTCGAGCAGAACGCCAGCCGCTGCCTGCAGATCTGCGACCGCGCGTACGTCCTCGACCAGGGCCGCAACGCCTACACCGGCACCGGCGCCGACCTGGCGAAGGACCCGAAGGTCATCGAGCTCTACCTCGGCACGCTGGCCAAGAAGTAGCTCCCCCCGACAACGGAACGAGCCCCTGGACCTCGCGGTCCAGGGGCTCGTTCGTCGGCTCAGCCGGTGATCACTCCACCAGGCCGGTCACCGAGTCGATCGAATCGTAGGTGTTGCCCTTCTTGTACTGGTTGATACCGATGGTGCCCTTGGTCAGCGAGCCCGTCTCGTTCAGGTCAGCCGGACCCGACTTGCCTTCGTAGTCGATGTCCGTGCCGTCCTCGACGAGCTTGGAGCACTGCTCCCAGCCGGTGCACTTCTCGCCGTCCTTGGAGATGTTGATCAGCTCCGAGGCGATGGACTTGCCGCTGTCGTCACCGGCAGCCAGTGCAGCCAGCGCCGACATCATCACGGTGTCGTAGGCCTCGCTGCTGTAGGTGAAGTCCTTGACCTTGGGGTCGAGGGCCTGCAGCTCCTTGTTGAAGTTCGGGTCCGGGTTGGCCGGCGCGGGCGCGGTGCCCTTGACGCCGGTCAGGTCGAACTTCTCCGCGGAGTAGTCGGCCAGGTTGCCGTCGACGAAGTAGTACTTGACCTTGTCGGGGCCGAGACCCTTGGCGATCAGCTGCGGGACGATCTTGGTGATCTCGTTGAAGGTGACCAGGATCAGGGCGTCGGGCTTGGCCGCCGCGATCTCGTTGACCTCGGCGGTGAAGTTCTCCGCCTCCGCGTTGTAGAGCACCTTCGCCGCGACGGTCGCGCCGCCGGCCTCGAGGTTCTTCGCGGCGGACTCGGCCAGACCCTCACCGTAGAAGTCCTGACGCGCGAGCACGGCGACGTTCTTGTTGCCGTCCTGGACCGCGAGGTTGGCCACGACCTTGCCCTGGAGGACGTCGGACGGGGCGGTGCGGAAGTAGAGGCCCTTGTCGGGGTACTCGTCGAAGCCCGCGGCGGTGTTGGCGGGCGAGAACTGCACGACGCCCTCACCGGTGATCTTGTCGATCACGGACTTGGACACGTTGGAGGACGCGGCGCCGACGATCACGTCGACGTTCTGGGCCAGCAGCTTGTCGACCGAGGCACCCGCGATGTCGGGCGTGCCGTCGCCGGAGTCCGAGTCGATCTTGACCAGGTCCTTGCCGTTCCAGCCACCCGCCTCGTTGATCTCGTTGACGGCGTACTGGACGCCGGCGAACTCCGGGGGGCCGAGGAAGGCGAGGTCACCGGTCTGCGGGAGCAGCGTGCCGATGGTCAGGGTGCCGTCACCCTTGGCGGCGGCGCTGCCGCTGTCGTCCTTCGTGTCGTCTCCGGAACTGTCGGACTCACTGCCGCAGGCGGCGAGTACCAAGGAGGCGGCTGCAATCGCGGCAGCGGCCCTCCAGGTGCGAGTGGGGCGAATCATTGATCCTCCGTCGTGGAAGCTCGGTGCGGCGGCCACGAGCGGCCGATGCATGGTTTGGGCCGAAACCTACTGCCGGACAAGCGCAGAACCGAGCGTTGGCGAGGCCGGGTGTGTTGTCGTTGTGATTTCGTAACCTCGCGCGGCGTGACGACGACCGATTTCGGTCTAGTCGTCGCCTGCTGGAGCGCCGGTTCCGTGCTCGAGCACGCCCTCGGCGACCTCACGCATCGACCGACGCAGGTCCATCGCGGTCTTCTGGATCCAGCGGAACGCCTCGGGCTCGCTGAGGCCCAGCTGCTGCTGCAGCACGCCCTTGGCCCGGTCGAGCGCCTTGCGGGTCGCGAGCTGCTCACCGAGGTCGGCCACCTCGAGCGAGAGCTGCTGGAGCTCGGCGAAGCGGCTCACCGCCATCTCGATCGCGGGCACGAGGTCGGCCTTGCTGAACGGCTTGACGACGTACGCCATCGCACCGGCGTCGCGCGCCTGCTCCACCAGGTCCCGCTGGCTGAACGCCGTCAGGATCAGGACCGGCGCGATCCGCTGGCTGGCGATCCGCTGCGCGGCCGCGATGCCGTCGAGCCTCGGCATCTTGACGTCGAGGATGACCAGGTCCGGCTGGAGGCTCTCGGCGAGCGCCACCGCGGTCTCCCCGTCCTCCGCCTGGCCGGCCACCTCGTAGCCCTCCTCCGCCAGCATCTCCGCCAGGTCGAGACGGATCAGCGCCTCGTCCTCGGCGATCACGACGCGCGGCGCCGGAGTGGTGGTCACGGGTGAGAGGCTAACGGGATCGGGTACCGTGGCAGCCGGTCGCCCCGGTATTGCCAACGGCAGAGAATAGCGGTCTCAAACACCGTCCGAGCATGTGGGTTCGAATCCCACCCGGGGCACCAGGATGCTGTCGGTGCTGCGGCGAGAATCGGCGCATGCATCCGCCGGACGTGCGACGTGAGGCGATGGCCAGGTCGGCGTCCGGGGCGTCCATCAATGCGACAGCCGTCGCGCTGGGTCGTGAGCCGGGCAGCCATCCGGGACTGGCGCGACCATGGGTTCGAACCACGCATCCCGACAGCGCTCCCCGAAGAGCCGCTGGCGGCCGAGTACGCCGCCCTGCTCGGCTTCTACCTCGGCGACGGATGCCTGTCGCAGGCCACCTCGCACGACAGCGCTGCGCATCTCCTGATGAGTCGCGTGTACCCGGGCATCATCAGCGACGTCGAGCACGCATCAGAGCCGTCCATCCGGTGCGTCGATCCATCGAGTGCTCGTTCCAGGTGCGATCGTGGTCCAGAACTCCTGGACCCAATGGCCCTGCGCTCTTCCCGCAGCACGGGCCCGGGTCGCAAGCACGAGCGGCCGATCGTGCTCGCCTCGTGGCAGGACGAGATCGTCGCGGCGCACCCGTGGGACTTCCTGCGCGGCCTGCTGCACTCCGACGGCGCCAGGGTCAACAACTGGGCGACCCGGGTTGTGGCCGGGGAGCGGCGGCGCTACGACTACCCGCGCTGGCAGTTCGTCAACGCCTCCGAGGACATCCTCGGCCTCTGCACGAGCACGCTGGACCTCGTCGGCGTGCCGTGGCGGCGGTCCGGTCGCAGGACGGTGTCGGTCTCGACGCGGCAGGCGTGGCCGCGCTCGACGAGCACGTCGGGCTGAAGCAGTGAGCCTCAGTCGCGGCGGTAGGCCGGGGCGACCTCGTTGATCGCGTCGCCCATCCGGTGGATGCGCAGCGCGTTGGTCGAGCCCGGGATGCCCGGAGGGCTGCCCGCGATGATCACCACGAGGTCGCCCTCCTTGACCCGCCCGATCTTGAGCAGCTGCTCGTCGACCTGCCGCACCATCTCGTCGGTGTGCTCGACGGCCGCCGTGAGGAAGGTCTCGACGCCCCAGGTCAGCGAGAGCTGCGAGCGGACGATCGCCTCGGGGGTGAACGCCAGCACGGGGATCGGGCCGCGGTAGCGCGCCAGCCGCCGGGCCGAGTCGCCACTCTGGGTGAACGCGACGATGAACTTCGCACCGACCCGGTCACCGACCTCCGCGGCCGCCTTGGCGATGACGCCGCCGCGGGTCCGGGGCTGCCAGTCGATCGCGGCCATGTGGTGCAGCTCGTGGTCCTCGGTGGAGGAGATGATGCGCGCCATCGTGCGGACGGTCTCGATGGGGTACTCCCCCACGCTGGTCTCGCCGGAGAGCATCACCGCGTCGGCGCCGTCGAGCACGGCGTTGGCGACGTCGGAGGCCTCGGCCCGCGTCGGCGCGGGGTTGGCGATCATCGACTCGAGCATCTGGGTCGCGACGATCACCGGCTTGGCGTTGCGGCGCGCCTTCTCGACCACGCGCTTCTGCAGGAACGGCACGTCCTCGAGCGGGCACTCCACGCCGAGGTCGCCACGGGCCACCATGAACGCGTCGAACGCCTTCACGATCTCGTCGAGGTTGTCGATCGCCTGCGGCTTCTCGATCTTGGCGATCACCGGGAGGAGGACGCCCTCCTCGCGCATGACGCGGCGTACGTCCTCGACGTCCTTGGCCGAGCGGACGAACGAGAGCGCGATGAAGTCGACGGTGAGGTGCAGCGCCCAGCGCAGGTCCTCGATGTCCTTCTCCGACATCGCCGGCACCGAGACGGGTACGCCGGGCAGGTTGATGCCCTTGTGGTCGCTGATCCGGCCGCCGACGACCACCGTGGTGTGCACGTCGTTGCCGTCGACCTCGGTCACCCGGAGGCGGACCTTGCCGTCGTCGATCAGGATCTGGTCGCCGGAGCCGACGTCGCCGGGCAGGCCCTCGTAGGTGGTCGAGGCGATCTCGTTGTTGCCCGCGACCTCACGGGTGGTGATCGTGAACGACTGCCCGGTCTGCAGGCGCGAGGAGCCCTCCTTGAACTTCCCGAGCCGGATCTTCGGGCCCTGGAGGTCGACGAAGACACCGACACCGTGGCCGGTCTCGTCGGAAGCCTCGCGGACCCAGCGATAGGCCTGCTCGTGGTCGGCGTAGGAGCCGTGGCTCAGGTTCAGTCGCGCGACGTCCATCCCCGCGTCGACGAGCTCCTGGATCCGCTCCTTCGACGACGTGGCCGGACCGAGGGTGCAGATGATCTTTGCTCTACGCACGGGTCGAGCCTAGTGCCTGAAACTTGAACGATCCAATGCCGGTCGGTTTCCCCGGCTGGCCGGGGATTCCTGCACCTGACGGCTGAAGTATCGGCCGTCAGGTGACGGTTTCCCCGGCCGACCGGGGAAACCTGCACCGCTCACGCCATCAGCGGGCGCTCCGTGGGCGGGATCGGGGCGGGGAGGTTGGTGGTGCCGGTGAGCCACGTGTCGACGGCAGCAGCCGCGGCACGGCCCTCGGCGATGGCCCAGACGATCAGGGACTGGCCACGGCCGGCGTCGCCGGCGACGAAGACGCCGTCGACCGAGGTCAGGTAGCCGGCGTCGCGCGCGACGTTGCCGCGCTCGTCGAGCTCGACGCCGAGCTGCTCGACCAGGCCTTCCTTCTCCGGGCCGGTGAAGCCCATCGCCAGCAGGACCAGCTCGGCGGGGATCTCGCGCTCGGTGCCCTCGATCTCCTGGAACTTCCCGTCCTTGAACTCGACGTCGACGAGCTGCAGCGCACGGACGTTGCCGTCGTCGTCGCCGAGGAACTGCTGGGTGGAGACCGAGTAGACGCGCTCGCCGGCCTCCTCGTGGGCCGAGGAGACCCGGAAGATCATCGGGTACGTCGGCCACGGCTGGTTCGCCGGACGCTCCTCCCCCGGTCGGTCCATGATCTCGAGCTGGGTGATCGACCGCGCGTTCTGGCGGGTCGCCGTACCGAGGCAGTCGGCACCGGTGTCGCCGCCGCCGATGATCACGACGTGCTTGCCGTCGGCGCGGATCTGCCCTTCGACCTCTTCGCCGAGCGACGCGCGGTTGGACTGCGGGAGGTACTCCATCGCCTGGTGGATCCCGCCGAGCTCGCGACCCGTCACGGGCAGGTCGCGCGCGACGGTGGCGCCCATCGCCAGCACCACGGCGTCGTAGCGCTCGCGCAGCTGGTCGCCGGTGAGCGTCTTGCCCACGTCGACGCCGGCGCGGAAGACGGTGCCCTCGCGACGCATCTGGTCGAGCCGACGGTCGAGGACCTTCTTCTCCATCTTGAACTCGGGGATGCCGTAGCGCATCAGCCCGCCGATCTTGTCGGCGCGCTCGTAGACCGCGACCGTGTGGCCGGCGCGGGTGAGCTGCTGCGCAGCGGCGAGCCCGGCAGGACCGGAGCCGATGACGGCGATGGTGCGGCCGGAGAGCCACTCCGGCGGCTGCGGGCGTACGGCGCGGGACTCCCACGCCTGGTCGGCGATCGCGACCTCGACGTTCTTGATCGTCACGGCCGGCTGGTTGATGCCGAGCACGCACGACGTCTCGCACGGCGCCGGGCAGAGCCGGCCGGTGAACTCCGGGAAGTTGTTCGTCGCGTGCAACCGCTCGCTCGCGCCGTCCCAGTCGTCACGCCAGACCAGGTCGTTCCACTCCGGGATGATGTTGCCCAGCGGGCAGCCCTGGTGGCAGAACGGGATGCCGCAGTCCATGCAGCGACCGGCCTGCTCGGTGATGATCGGCAGCAGCGCCCGCCCCGGACCTCCGGGGTAGACCTCGTTCCAGTCCTCGACGCGCTCCTCGACCGGGCGGCGCTCGGCCACCTCGCGGGTGTGCTTGAGAAAACCCTTCGGATCAGCCATGCAAGGCCTCCATCATCGCGGTGGCGGTCTCGTTCTCGTCCAGTCCGTCGGCCTCGGCCTTCGCCTTGGCGTCCATCACGGTGCGGAAGTCGCGCGGGATCACCTCGGTGAAGCGCGTCAGCGAGGTGTCCCAGTCGGCGAGCAGCTCCTCGGCCACCACCGAACCGGTCTCCTCGAGGTGCGTGCGCACGAGGTCCTCCAGCTCGGCCGCGGCCTCCTCGGTCACCGGCGCGAGGTCGACCAGCTCACGGTTGACCCGCTGCTCCTTGAGGTCGAGCACCCACGCGACGCCACCGCTCATGCCGGCGGCGAAGTTGCGCCCGGTCTTGCCGAGCACGACGGCACGGCCGCCGGTCATGTACTCGCAGCCGTGGTCGCCCACGCCCTCGGTGACCAGGTGCGCTCCCGAGTTGCGTACGGCGAACCGCTCGCCGACTCCGCCGCGGATGAAGATCTGGCCCGACGTGGCGCCGTACGCGATCGTGTTGCCGGCGATGATGTGCTCGCTGGCCTCGAAGGTCGCCGCCCGGTCGGGTCGTACGACGAGGCGCCCACCCGAGAGTCCCTTGCCCACGTAGTCGTTGGCGTCTCCCTCGAGCCGGAGGGTGATCCCGCGAGGCAGGAACGCGCCGAAGGACTGGCCGGCCGACCCGATCAGGGTGATGTCGATCGTGCCGTCGGGGAGCCCCTCGGCCTTGTAGAGCTTGGTGACCTCGTGACCGAGCATCGTGCCGACCGTGCGGTTCACGTTGCGCACACTGACCTGCGCCCGCACCGGCTCGCCCTTCTCGATGGCGTCCTTGCTCAGCCGGATCAGCTCGTTGTCGAGGGCCTTGTCGAGCCCGTGGTCCTGGGTGCGGACGCACCGACGCGCGGTGTCCTCGTGCAGCTCGGGCACGTGGAAGATCGGCGAGATGTCGAGGCCCGCGGCCTTCCAGTGGTTCACGGCCTCGGTCGAGTCGAGCACGTCGGCGTGGCCGATCGCCTCGTCGAGCGAGCGGAAGCCGAGCTCGGCGAGCAGCTCGCGCACCTCCTCGGCGATGTACTCGAAGAAGTTCACGACGTAGTCGGCCTTGCCGGTGTAGCGCTCGCGCAGCACGGGGTTCTGGGTCGCGACACCGACCGGGCACGTGTCGAGGTGGCAGACGCGCATCATGATGCAGCCCGACACCACGAGCGGAGCGCTCGCGAAGCCGTACTCCTCCGCACCGAGCAGCGCGGCCACGACCACGTCGCGGCCGGTCTTCAGCTGGCCGTCGGTCTGCACGACGATGCGGTCGCGCAGGCCGTTGAGCAGCAGCGTCTGCTGGGTCTCGGCGAGGCCGAGCTCCCACGGACCGCCCGCGTGCTTGAGCGAGGTCAGCGGTGCGGCGCCGGTGCCGCCGTCGTGACCGGAGATCAGCACCACGTCGGCGTGCGCCTTGGAGACGCCGGCCGCGACCGTCCCGACCCCGACCTCGGCGACGAGCTTGACGTGCACGCGCGCCTGCGGGTTGGAGTTCTTCAGGTCGTGGATCAGCTGGGCGAGGTCCTCGATCGAGTAGATGTCGTGGTGCGGCGGCGGCGAGATCAGGCCGACGCCGGGCGTGCTGTGCCGGGTCTTGGCCACCCACGGGTAGACCTTGTTGCCGGGCAGCTGCCCACCCTCGCCGGGCTTCGCGCCCTGCGCCATCTTGATCTGGATGTCGTCGGAGTTGGTGAGGTACTCGGAGGTCACGCCGAAGCGGCCGGACGCGACCTGCTTGATCGACGAGCGGCGCTCGGGGTCGTAGAGGCGCTCGGCGTCCTCGCCGCCCTCGCCGGTGTTGGACTTGCCACCGAGGCGGTTCATCGCGATCGCCAGGGTCTCGTGGGCCTCCTGCGAGATCGACCCGTAGGACATCGCGCCGGTCGAGAACCGCTTCACGATCGCGCTGACCGGCTCGACCTCGTCGATGTCGATCGGCTCGCGACCGGTGGCGTCGGCGTCCTTGAAGCGGAACAGCCCGCGCAGCGTCATCAGCCGCTCGGACTGCTCGTTGACCCGGCCGGTGTACTGCTTGAACACGTCGTACTTGCCGGCCCGCGTGGCGTGCTGGAGGCGGAAGACGGTCTCGGGGTCGAACAGGTGCACCTCGCCCTCGCGGCGCCACTGGTACTCGCCGCCGATCTCGAGCTCGCGGTGCGCAGGCGCGATGCCGCCCACGGGGTAGGCGATCCGGTGCCGACGGGCCACCTCCTCGGCGATCACGTCGAGACCGATGCCACCGAGCTTGGAGGTGGTGCCGGTGAAGTAGCGGTCGACCAGCTCCTGGGAGAGTCCGAGCGCCTCGAAGATCTGCGCACCGGTGTACGACGCGACGGTGGAGACGCCCATCTTCGACATCACCTTGAGCACGCCCTTGCCCAGCGACTTGACCAGGTTGTCGACCGCCTTCTCCGGCTCCTGCTTGACGTAGAAGCCGTCGCGGGCGAGGTCCTCGACGGACTCCATCGCGAGGTAGGGGTTGACCGCCGCGGCGCCGTAGCCGATCAGCAGGGCGACGTGGTGCACCTCGCGGATGTCACCCGCCTCGATGACCAGGCCGACCTGGGTGCGGGTCTTCTCGCGGACCAGGTGGTGGTGCACGGCCGCGGTCATCAGCAGGGACGGGATCGGCGCCTTGGTGGCGTCGGAGTGCCGGTCGGAGAGCACGATCACGCGCGCGCCGTCGGCGATCGCCTCGGTGACCTCCTGGCAGATCTCGTCGAGCCGGCCGGCCAGGGCGTCACCGCCGCCGCTGACGTCGTAGAGGCCGCGCGAGACGTGCGTGATGAAGCCGGGCATGTCGCCGTCGCGGTTGATGTGCCGGATCTTGGCCAGCTCGTCGTTGGTGATCACCGGGAACGGCAGCACCACCTGGCGGCACGACGCGGGCGACGGGTCGAGCAGGTTGCCCTCGGGACCGATCGTGCCGTTGAGGCTGGTGACCAGCTCCTCACGGATCGCGTCGAGCGGCGGGTTGGTCACCTGCGCGAACAGCTGGGCGAAGTAGTCGAAGAGCAGGCGCGAGCGGTCGCTGAGCACGGCCACCGGGGTGTCGGTGCCCATCGAGCCGAGCGGCTCACCGCCGGTGTTGGCCATCGGCGTGAGCAGGATGCGCAGCTCCTCCTCGGTGTAGCCGAAGATCTGCTGGCGTCGGGTCACGGAGGCGTGCGAGTGGATCACGTGCTCGCGGTCGGCGACGTCGGCGAGCTGGATCAGGCCGGCGTGCAGCCACTCGTCGTAGGGGTGCTCGGTGGCGAGCTCCTCCTTGATCTCGCCGTCCTCGATGATCCGGTGCTCCTCGGTGTCGACGAGGAACATCCGGCCCGGCTTGAGGCGACCCTTGCGGACGACCTTGTCCTGCGGGATGTCGAGCACGCCGACCTCGCTGGCCAGCACGACGAGGTCGTCGTCGGTGACCCAGTAGCGGGAGGGCCGCAGGCCGTTGCGGTCGAGCACGGCACCGACCTGGGTGCCGTCGGTGAACACCACGCACGCGGGGCCGTCCCACGGCTCCATCAGCGCGGAGTGGAACTCGTAGAACGCGCGGCGCTTGGGGTCCATCTCGGCGTGCTTCTCCCACGCCTCGGGGATCATCATCAGCACCGAGTGGGGCAGGCTGCGCCCGCCCATGTGCAGGATCTCCAGCACCTCGTCGAACGAGGCGGAGTCGCTCGCGCCCGGCGTACAGATCGGGAAGATCCGCTCGAGGTCGCCCGGGATCAGGTCCGACTTCAGCAGCGCCTCGCGGGCCCGCATCCAGTTGCGGTTGCCCATCACGGTGTTGATCTCGCCGTTGTGGGCGATGAACCGGAACGGGTGCGACAGCGGCCAGCTCGGGAAGGTGTTGGTCGAGAAGCGGGAGTGCACGACCGCGATGGCGCTCTGCACCCGCTCGTCGACGAGGTCGGGAAAGACGTGGTCGAGCTGGTCGGTGGTCAGCATCCCCTTGTAGGCGATGGTGCGGCTCGACAGCGACGGGAAGTAGGCGTCGGTCTCGTGCTCGGCCCGCTTGCGCAGCACGAAGGCCAGGCGCTCCAGCGCCATCCCCAGGATCCGGCTGCCGCGGGCGGAGACGAACAGCTGGACGAACGACGGCATGCAGTCCAGGGCGGTCTGGCCGAGGGACGACGGGTCGGTGGGGACCTCGCGCCAGCCGAGCACGGAGAGACCCTCCTCGGCCGCGATGTCCTCGATCCGCTTGCGGATCTTGGTGACCTGCTCCTCGTCACCCGGGATGAACGCGGTGCCGACGGCGTAGTGGTGCTTCGCGGGCAGGTCGAACTCGACCACCTCGCGGAAGAAGGCGTCCGGCACCTGCATCAGGATCCCGGCCCCGTCGCCCGAGTTGGGCTCGGCTCCGGCAGCACCGCGGTGCTCGAGGTTGCGCAGGGCGGTGAGGGCCTGGCTGACGATGGCGTGGCTCGGGACACCCGTCATCGTGGCCACGAAGGCCACGCCACAGGCGTCGTGCTCGTGCTGTCCGTCGTACAGACCTTGAGGCGCCGGGAATGCCTGCATGTGCACTCTCCCGTCGTCGGTCACCCCTCGTCCGCGAGACTCGCTGGTCTCCCGGGACGTGCGGCGAATGTGAGCATGCTGGTGCTGGGACGACATTGGCCCATGCGGAGAGTTCAGCCTACATGAGGCGTACCGGGTGACCGGGGGCCGTTTCGCGAGACGAATACCTCACCCGGAGGCAGGTTTCGGGCGTCATTCAGGCGGGGGTTGCGAGGACTTCCTCACGTTGCCCTCGACGGCCTCCACGTCGGTTTCCTCGTCGTTTTCCGGGGCCGTCTCCGGGTCCGGCTTCCGGGTCGGTCCCCGGCTCGGTGGCGGCCGGCCCGTCGACGTACGGCGACGGCTCGCGGGTGTCGGGCGGGCGGTGCCGTCGGCCGGCGACGACGAAGTACGCCAGGGCGCCCACGAACAGGATGATCGACATCCACACGCCCCAGCGCAGGCCGAGCACGTCGTCGAGCTCGATCGTGTCGATCCGCAGCGCCTCGATCCAGCCGCGCCCGGTCGTGTAGATCATCACGTAGAGGGCGAACACGCGCCCGTAGCCCAGCCGGTAGCGGCGGTCGAGGTAGAGCAGCAGCGCGATGCCGGCGAGGTTCCACAGCGCCTCGTAGAGGAACGTCGGGTGGAACGTGGTCCCGGCGGGGAAGCTCAGCCCCTGCGGGTAGTGCGACGGGTCGATCTCGAGGCCCCACGGCAGGTCGGTGGGCCGGCCGTAGAGCTCCTGGTTGAAGTAGTTGCCGACCCGGCCGATGGCCTGCGCGAGGAGCAGTCCCGGCGCGATCGCGTCGGCCAGCACGCGCAGCCGGATGCCGTGGCGGCGGGTGTAGAGCCAGGCGCCGAACAGTCCACCGGCGATCGCCCCCCAGATGCCGAGTCCGCCGTTCCACACCTCGAGGGCGGCCACCGGGTCGCCGCCCTGGCCCGAAGTAGAGGTCGGAGTCCGTGGCCACGTGGTAGAGACGAGCGCCGATCAGGCCGGCGGGGACGGCCCACAGGGCGATGTCGCCGATCTGCCCGGACCTGCCGCCGCGCGCCACCCAGCGCTTCTCCCCCACCCAGACCGCGGCGATGACGCCGAGGATGATCGCCAGGGCGTAGGCGCGGATCGGGAACGGCCCGAGGTGCCACACCCCTTCGGAGGGGCTCGGGATGGAGCCGGGCAGGGCGAGCGGGATCAGGGCGGTGACGATCTCTGGGTTCATGTGTCGGCCTTCAGCATCTTCTCGAGGTCCTCGGCCATGTCCGACTGGGAGGTGCTGGCCGTCCAGACCAGGTCACCCTCGCCGTCCAGCACCGAGGTCACGTTGGCGGTGTGGTCGACCTCGTAGCCGCCGCTCGGCAGCTTCTGGCCCTTCTTGATGAAAATGCCCATCGGCTTGCCGAGGGCGTCGATCCGGTCGAGCGGGCCGGTGACGCCGATGAAGTCGGGGTCGAACCGGTCGAGGTAGGTGCGCATGCGCCTGCTCGGTGTCCCGCGCCGGGTCGGTGGTCACGAACACGACCTGCACCTTCTCCTGGTCGGCCTCCGGGAGCCGGGCCACCGACGAGGCGACCGTGCTCATCACGACCTGGCAGATGTCGGGGCAGTTGGTGTAGCCGAAGAAGACGAGCGTCCGCTTGTCCTGCTGCGCGAGGTCGAACGGCTCGCCGTCGGTGTCGGTGAGGGTGAGGTCGGGTACGGCGTACGGCTCGTCGAGGAGCACGCCGTTGTAGCCGTCGTCGTCCTTGACCTGGACGCCGGTGACCGCTGCGCCGTCGTCGCCCTCGGACGAGCCGCAGCCGACCAGGACGAGCGACATCAGCACGGCCAGGAGGAGCCGCCTAGCCACGGCGTACCCCCGCAGCGAGGTCCTCGGTCAGCGACGCGAGCGCCTTGAGGCCACCGGCCGGGTCGTCGGCGTCGAGCAGCGCCCGGACGAAGGCCGAGCCCACGATGACGGCGTCGGCGTACGACGCCACCTCCGCGGCCTGGTCGCCGTTGGAGACGCCGAGCCCGACACCGATCGGCAGGTCGGTGACGGCGCGGGTGCGCTCGACGAGCGGCCCGGCGAGGTCCGAGGTCGAGGTGCGCGCACCGGTGACGCCCATGACCGCGGTCGCGTAGACGAACCCGCGGCAGGCCGTCGGCGGTGTACTGCAGCCGCTGGTCGGTCGACGAGGGGGCGACCAGGAAGATCTTGTCGAGGTCGTGGGCGTCGGCCGCGGCGATCCACTCCTCGGCGGAGTCGGGCGTGAGGTCGGGCGTGATCAGCCCCGCTCCCCCGGCGCTGTCGAGGTCGGCGGCGAAGCGCTCGACGCCGTACCTCTCGACGGGGTTCCAGTACGTCATGACCACCGTGGGCGTGCCGGTCGCGGCGACGGCCTCGACCGTGCGCAGCACGTCGGCTGGTGCGGATGCCGCCCTCGAGGGCGCGCTGGGCAGCGGCCTGGATCGTGGGCCCGTCCATCACCGGGTCGCTGTAGGGCAGGCCGACCTCGATCACGTCGCACCCCGAGTCGACCATCACCTGGAGCGCCTCGATCCCGCCGGGCACGTCGGGGAAGCCGGCGGGCAGGTAGCCGACGAGCGCGGCGCGACCGTCGGCCTTCGTCGTGGCGAAGGCGTCGGAGGTGCTCACCACGACATCACCGGGCGCCCTCGGCGATCTGCTCGTCCGAGGCGGGCTCGGGCGTGCCGTCGGCGTCGGCCTGGCCGAGGCCGAACCAGTCGATGGCGGTGCCCATGTCCTTGTCGCCGCGACCCGACAGGTTGACCAGGATCGTCTGGCCGGGGCGTTCCTTGGCGAGGTCGAGCGCGCCGGCGATCGCGTGCGCCGACTCGATGGCCGGGATGATGCCCTCGGTGCGGGCCAGCAGGGACAGCGCGTCCATCGCAGCGGCATCGGTGACCGGGAGGTACGACGCCCGGCCGGTCTTCGCGAGGTGCGCGTGCTGCGGGCCGACGCCCGGGTAGTCGAGGCCGGCCGAGATCGAGTGGGACTCGACGGTCTGGCCGTCCTCGTCCTGGAGGACGTAGGTGCGGGCTCCGTGGAGTACGCCGACCTCACCGGCCCAGATCGTCGCGGCGTGCCGCTCGGTGTCGACGCCTTCCCCGCCGGCCTCGAAGCCGTAGATGTCGACCGACTCGTCGTCGAGGAACGCGGTGAACAGCCCGATCGCGTTGGAGCCGCCGCCCACGCAGGCAGCGATGGCGTCGGGCAGCTCGCCGGTCAGGTCGAGGCACTGCTGGCGGGCCTCGTCGCCGATGCCGCGGCAGAAGTCGCGGACCATCGCGGGGAACGGGTGCGGCCCGGCGGCGGTGCCGAAGCAGTAGGCGGTGTGGTCGACGCTGGCCACCCAGTCGCGGATCGCCTCGTTGATGGCGTCCTTGAGGGTGCGCGACCCGGAGCCCACCGGGATCACCTCGGCGCCGAGCAGCTGCATCCGCGCCACGTTGAGTGCCTGTCGCTCGGTGTCGACCTCGCCCATGTAGACGGTGCACTCCAGGCCGAGGTACGCCGCGGCGGTGGCCGTCGCGACGCCGTGCTGGCCCGCCCCGGTCTCGGCGATCATCCGGGTCTTGCCCATCCGCCGGGTCAGCAACGCCTGGCCGAGCACGTTGCGGATCTTGTGCGCGCCGGTGTGGTTGAGGTCCTCGCGCTTGAGCAGGATCCGGGCGCCGGCCCGCTCGCTGAGCTGGGTCGCGTCGTAGAGCTGGCTGGGCACGCCGGCGTACTCGCGGAGCATGCGGTGGAACTCGCCGGTGAAGGCCTCGTCGGCCATCGCCTCCTGCCACGCCGCGGTGAGCTCGTCGAGGGCCGCCATCAGCGCCTCGGGCATGAAGCGGCCGCCGAAGTCGCCGAAGCGTCCGGCCTCGTCGGGTCCGGCCGTCGTCATGCCCGCACCGCCTTCATCGCGGCCACGGCGGCCCGCGGGTCGCCGTCCTTGACCAGCGCCTCGCCGACGAGCACGACGTCGGCTCCCTCGGCGGCGTAGCGGGCGGCGTCCTCGGTGCCGCGGATCCCGGACTCGGCCACCGTGACCACGTCGGCGGGCAGCAGCGCAGCCAGCCGGGCGAACGTGTCCGGGTCGACGTCGAGCGTCTTGAGGTTGCGTGCGTTGACCCCGACGAGCTCGGCGCCGACTCCCAGCGCGCGAGCGACCTCGTCCTCGTCGTGGACCTCGGTGAGGACCGTCAGGCCGAGCTCGCGCGCCTGCTCGTGCAGGTCCTTCAGCGTCGGGTCGTCGAGCGCGGCGACGATCAGCAGCACGAGGTCGGCCCCGGCGGCGCGGGCCTCGAGCAGCTGGTAGCCGGTGACGACGAAGTCCTTGCGCAGCAAGGGCGTCGGCACCGCACCGCGCACGGCGCGCAGGTCGTCGAGGCTGCCGCCGAAGCGGCGCTCCTCGGTGAGCACGGAGATCGCGTCGGCCCCGCCTGCGTGGTACGCCGCCGCGAGCGCGGCCGGGTCGGGGATGTCGGCCAGGGCGCCCTTGCTCGGCGACTTCCGCTTGACCTCGGCGATGACCGACAGGCCGGGCGAGCGGAAGGCCGGCATCGGGTCGCGCGGCGCGGGGAGCACCTCGACGGCCGCGGCCAGGTCGGCCTCCGAACGGCTGGCCTGACGCACCGCGAGGTCCTCGCGCACACCGGCGACGATGTCGTCGAGCACGGACATGCGAAGGCCTTCCGGGAGGTGCGTGTCTGCCTGGGTCAAGGGGTCGCGAGAACGGGCTCGCGGGCTGCCCCAAGGTTCTCACACGCCCCACAGGGGTCGTGCGGACCGGTCAGGGCGCGAGCCAGCTGCCCATCGGCAGGTTGCGCAGCACCGCGAACACGACGAGGACGACGGCCAGGGCGGTGACCCAGACGCCGACGCGGACGCCGGCGCGCTCGCGCGTCGTCGGGCTCGCCGAGTCGCCCGCCCACGCGCGGCCGGTCCAGCGCAGCCACAGGACCACGAGCACCGGGATCAGCACCACGAAGACCAGGTTGCTGCTCGCGGCACCCCACAGGTCGCCGTGGGTGAGGTCGTTGACCGCGCGCAGTCCCCCGCACCCGGGGCAGTAGAGACCGGTCAGCGCGGAGAACGGGCACAGCCCCCAGCTCCCCGACTCGTGCGGGTCGCGGACGTGCAGCGCGAGGGTGAGGCCGCCGACCAGCGCGCCCGTGATCAACGGGCCCTGGAGCCGTTCGCGGCGGGTCGGCTCGCGAACCTCGGGAGTCTCGGTGGCGAGCTCCATGGCGAACGCCTAGGCGTTGAGCCCCATCTTGTCCATGATCAGCAGGACGACGATCGCGACCGGCGCGAGGGCCACGCCGACCCAGAACACGGTCATGCTGCCCACCATCAGGCCGATGCCTCCGACGATGAACGCGGCGAGTGCCACGACGACGGCCGTCCAGGCTGCCGGGGTGTTGCCGTGGTGGGCCATGGGGCTCCTCAGGTCGTGCGGGGGTACGTCGGGCGCCAGTGTAGTGGGAGCGCGCGGCGCGTTCGCGGCATCCCGAGCGTGCGGTCTAGGGACCTCTCGTGTCGGTGGGGTCGCGGCCCTCGTCGAGCGCGGCCCACAGGTCCTGCTCGCGGGTCGGCGTCTCCTCGGTGCTCGGCTCGCGGCTGCCTGGTGCGTCGTACCGGCTCCCCATCTCGGGCCAGGTCGGCACGAGCCGGACGGCGAGCGCCGCGGGCACGACCGAGAGCACGGCACAGACCGCTGCCGTCCAGAACCAGCCGGTGAAGCCTTCGTCGCCGGAGCCCCGGCCCATCAGCTGGTCGTAGGAGTCGCGGACGGTGTCGGGGAGGGTCACGTAGGCCACCACCACGGCCACGACGAGCGCGACCGATGCGAGGAGGGCGACGACCGCGAAGGCTCGGCGTACGGCGCCACGGGTGACCAGCAGCACGCCCCACGCGGCCAGCAGGACGAAGCTGAGCGCCGAGGCGAGCGGGTAGCGCGTCCCTGCGTCCAGGGCGGTCATGGTGGCGTCGCCGCCGCCCTCGACCCCGGTGCCGATCCACGGCTTGGCGCTGGCGACCGCGGCCAGCCCGGCTGTGGCCAGCCCGAGCAGGACGACGGGGCCGAACGTACGACGCTCACTCATGGGCGAGGGCCATCGTCACCGTCCGCGAGCAGGACGTCGGCGTCGAAGCAGGTGTGCGCTCCGGTGTGGCACGCAGGCCCGGTCTGGTCGACGGTGACCAGCACGGTGTCTCCGTCGCAGTCGAGCCGGACCTCGACGACGCGCTGGGTGTGCCCGGAGGTCTCACCCTTGACCCAGTACTCCTGGCGCGAGCGGCTCCAGTAGGTCCCCCGCCCCGTGGTCAGCGTGCGGTGCAGCGCCTCGTCGTCCATCCAGCCGAGCATCAGCACCTCGCCGCTGCCGTGCTGCTGCACGACGGCGGCGACGAGCCCGTCGGCGTTGCGCTTGAGCCGGCCGGCGATGGCGGGATCGAGTCCGGAGGTGGTCGAGTCGGTGCTGCTCACCCGCCCAGTATCCGCGACCCCAACCCAGCACGACCGGGCACCCGACGTACATCGAGTGCCCGGTCGGCGGATGCCGGGCGTACGTCGAGTGCCCGGTCGGCGATCAGAGGTTCGCCGGGCGCAGCACGCGGTTGATGCCGTGCCCGATCTGGCGGTTGCCCTTGTTGATGTTCTTCAGCCGGGGCTTGACCACGGCGTTCTTGTCGTTGAAGTCGCGGTCCTGCAGGCCCACCAGTCCGTTGCCGCGGACGTTGACCCTGATCTTCGGTCCGGCGGCGGTGGTGAGGGCCGCGCCGTCGGAGCGCTTGGCCTGCGCGTAGGTGATCGTCGCTCCGGGCACCACGTGGTAGAGCAGCACCTGCTCGATCGTGTCCACGCCGGCGGCCCTGGCGAGCCGCACGAAGGTGCCCCGCTCGGTGCGGGCCCGGACGCCGGTCAGGTCGTGCACCAGCCGCCTGAACGCGCGGTCGGTGGGCAGGAACGCCGTGAGCCGCGTCGATCCGTCGGCCAGGACACCGACAGCGCTGCCCGGCTTGGCCTTCAGCACCGTGCGGACCGCTCGGTCGAGCACGTCGAAGTCCTCCCAGTTGCGGTCGAACCGGTTGCCGTCGGCAGCGAGCACCGTGGCGAGGCTGCGGGTGCCCTGGGCGGCCGATGCGGGCGCCGCGGGCAGCACCGCGACCGACGCCCCGACGGCGACGGTGGTGAGGGCGGAGGCGAGGACCTTCATCTTCATGGTGGTTCCTTCCGGTGGTGGTGAGGGTGGTGGGGTGGGGAAGATCAGGAGGGACCGCTCGCGTCGGAGGCGTAGGTCGCGCGCAGGACCGAGGTCACCGAGTGCGCGGGATCGCCGTCGTCGGCCTCCAGGCTCACGTCGATGGCGGAGTACGCCGCCACCAGCGACTCGGGGATCTCGAAGGTCGCGACGTGCCCGGGGGTGACCTGTCCGAGCGGCAGCATCTTGTCGGTGGCGGGGTCGAAGAGCCACGCGTAGTAGAACTCGCCCTGCGACGCCCGCGGCAGGGCCTCGGTGGCCAGCCGCATGCGCGTCACGTCGTGGCTGGTCCCCATCGACACGCGACCGCGGGCGTTGCCCTCGACCGGCTCGAGCGTGGCGGTCTGCTCGACCGAGGCCACGCCCTGGTCCGCCCCCTCGTCGGCGCCACCGAGCCGGATGCCGACGCCCAGGCCGGCCGCGGCCACCGCCGTCACGGCCGCGGCGACTGCGACCGCACGCAGGACCGGCCGGCGCCGGCCAACGCCGCCGAGCTCTCGACGGAGCCCGGCGGGCACGCCCGATGCCTCGGGCGCAGCGGACTCGTCGACGCGGCCCAGGGTGCGGCGGGCACCGTTGAGCAGTCCGTGGCCGAGGGCGTCGTCCACCAGGGCCGAGCCGCAGCCGTCGCAGCCGCGGGCGTGCTCGGCAGCAGCCACTGCCTCCGCGTTGGTCAGCTCGCCCCTCAGGAGCGACGTCAGGTCGGGATGGGTCGGGTTCATGGTCGGCTCCTCGCCGGCGCCGGGTGCTGGGCGGACATGAGGGTGGCCAGGCGTCGGGTGCCCCTCGCGGCTCGGGCCTTGACCGTGCCCAGGGGCGCCTCGAGGCGGGCGGCGATCTCGGCCTGGGTCAGGTCGGCGAAGTACGCCAGCTCGATCACGGTGCGCTCGTGCTCGGGGAGCCGCGCCACCGCGGCCCGCACGTCGGCGGCGTCGGCGAACCGCTCCGCGGTGTCGCGCCCGTCCTCGCCCACCAGGTGTCGGGCCTGGTCCACGTCGACGACCTCGTGCTTGCGGCTGCGCAGCTGGTCGATGGCACGGCGCCGGGCGATGGTGAACAGCCAGCCGGTGAACCGCTCGGCGGGGTCGAGCCGCGAGGCGTGCCGCCAGACGTCGAGGAAGGTGCGCTGCACGACGTCGTCGGCGTCCGCCTGCCCGACGAACCGGACCGCGTAGGCACGGACCGCCTGGCCGTACGCCGCGTAGGCGTCCTCCAGCGCACCGACCTCCCGCTGGGAGAGCCGCTGGCCGAGAGCCTGGCCGGGGTCCATACCGGGTGTTCGGACCCGGGACACCGATCGGTTGCCGAAATCGTGAAACTTTCAACCTCGCGGCACTCAGGCCGGGTCGGCGGGCGCGAGCTACAGGGACTGCTGGGCGATCCAGGAGGCGTGCAGGCGGGCGTAGACGCCGGGGTCGCCGTGGGGGTCGGGCTGGTGCACGAGGGCGGCGTGCGAGCCGCGCTGCACGACGCGGCCGCGGTCGAAGACGATCACCTCGTCGGCGTTCTCGGCCGTGGAGAGCCGGTGGGCGATGGTGACGCTGGTGCGGCCGGACATCAACCGCTCGAGGGCTCGGCCGATCCGCATCTCGAGGGCGGGGTCGACGGCGCTGGTCGCCTCGTCGAGCACCAGCAGGTCGGGGTCGGCGAGGTGGGCCCGCAGCAGCGCGACCAGCTGGCGTTCGCCGGCCGAGAGCGACTCGCCGCGCTGGCCGACACGCGTGTCGAGGCCGTGCGGCAGCCCGTCGAGCCAGTCACCGAGGCCGAGCTCGGTCGCCGCGGCGCGGATGTCGTCGGGAGTGGCGTCGAGGTCGCCGTACCTCGCGTTGGCGAGCAGCGTGGAGTCGAACAGGAACCCCTCCTGCGGCACGAGCACGACGCGACGCCGCAGCGAGGCGAACTCCACGGTCCGGATGTCGACGCCGTCGAGCAGCACCGCACCCGACGTCGGGTCCATCAGCCGGGTGAGCAGCTTGGCGAAGGTCGTCTTGCCCGAGCCGGTCTCCCCCACGACCGCGATGCGGCTGCCCGACTCGATGTGCTCGGTGACGTCGCGGAGCACGAGCGGCCCGCCGGGGTAGCCGAACGAGACGTCCTCGAAGGCGACGTCCATCGCGCCACGCGGGAGCGACTGCCCGGACGGTCCGGGGTCGTCCAGGTCGGCCGGCGTCTCCAGGATGCCGATCACGCGGCGCCAGCCGGCGATGGCGTTCTGCGCGTCGGTCAGCACCTGGGTGCCCATCTGGACGGGACCCACGAACAGCGTCACCAGGAACGCGAAGCCGATCACCTCGCCCGAGGTGATGTCGCCCGCGAAGCCCAGCCAGATGCCGAGGATCAGCACGCCCGCGTTGGCCAGCCCCGCGGAGACGCCACCGAGGCTGAACGAGAAGGCGGTCAGGCCCTGGGCCCTGGTGGACGCGACCTGGTTGACCGAGATGGCCTTGTCGATGCGGTCCTGGGTGCGCTTCTCGATCGCGTAGGTGCGCACCGTCACCGCGCCGACCACGGGCTCGGAGATCGCCGAGAGCATCGCTCCGACCGAGCGGCGCACGACGCCGTACGCCGCCGAGAGCCGCCGCTGGAAGTAGCGCAGGGAGAGGAACAGCGGCAGGAAGCAGACCCAGACCAGGATCGTCAGCTGCCAGGAGTAGAACAGCATCACCACGGTCGCGAGCAGCACCTGGCCGATGCTGATGATGCCGAAGACGCCGCCGAAGACCAGGAACTGCGAGACCTGGTCGACGTCGCTGGTGACGCGCGAGACCAGGGCACCGCGGTGCTCGGTGTTCTGGGTGAGCAGGGGCAGCTCGTGGACGTGCCGGAAGGCCTTGATCCGCAGCGTGGCCAGCCCGCGCTCGGAGGCGGTGAACAGCCGCGCGGTCATGAAGTACGACGAGACGCCGGTCGCCACGATCGCCAGGGCCGCCAGCACCGCCATCTGCGCGACGAACGAGACGTCGACGCCGTTGGGTCCGTTGACGCCCTTGTCGAGGGTCTGCTGCACCGAGATGGGTACGACGACCCGGCCGGCCGTCCCGATGACGGCGAGCAGCATCGTCCAGCCGAAGCCCTCACCGAGCTCGGGCGAGAACCGCAGCCCGCTCCGGATGGTCTCGCGGGCGGAGATCTCCTCGCCGCTGTCGACGCTGGTGCCGAGGTCGACGAGCTCCTCGGGGTCGAGGTCGACCGTCACGGAGCCACCCCCTCGGACTCGTAGGCGTTGACCAGCCGGGCATAGGCCGGGTTGCGCACGAGCAGCTCCTGGTGCGTGCCCCGGTCGACGATGCGTCCCCCGTCGAGGAAGAGCACCTCGTCGGCGAGGCCGATCGTCGCCTTGCGGTAGGCGATGACCAGCAACGTGGAGTCGCCGCCTCGTCGCCGCATCGCCGCGAGGATCCGCGCCTCGACCTCGGGGTCGACGGCCGAGGTCGCGTCGTCGAGGACGAGCAGGCGCGGCCGTCTGACCAGGGCACGTGCCAGGGAGAGCCGCTGCCGCTGGCCGCCGGACAGCGTGGTCCCCCGCTCCCCCAGCTTGCTGTCGAGGCCCTTGGGCAGTGCGGCGACGAAACCGTCGGCCTGGGCGGTGCGCAGCGCCTCCCACACCTCCTCGTCCGCGATGTCCGCACCCAGCGTCACGTTGCCGCGCACGGTGTCGTCGAACAGGAACGCGCTCTGCGGCACCAGCGACACGTGCTGCGCGAGCTGGCCGGGCGCGAGGTCGCGCAGCTCCTGCCCGTCCACCTGGATCGAGCCGGACTGGGGGTCGACGAGCCGCGTCACCAGCGAGGTCAGCGTGCTCTTGCCGGAGGCGGTCGCCCCGACCACGGCGACGGTGCGCCCCGGTTCGATCGTGAACTCCAGGCCGTCGAGGAGCACCTGGCCCGGGTCGTAGGTGTAGGTGAGGTCGCGCACCTCGAGCTCGGCCCCGCTGGACGAGGCGACCAGCGTGCTCTCGCCGTACGTCGTGTCGTTGACCGTGTCGAGGACGCCGTGCACCCGCTGGTAGCCCACCACCGAGCGCGGGAACTCGCCGAGCATCCAGCCGATCGAGCGGATCGGGAAGGCGACGATCGTCAGCAGGTAGGCCACCGTGACGACGTCACCCGGGTCGGCCGCTCCCGACTGGACGCGCAGGATGCCGACGCCGAGCACCGCGAGCACCCCGAGGTTGGGGAGGCTCTCCAGGAACGGGTCGAAGGCCGCGCGGATCCGGCCCGCGCGGATGCCCTCGTCACGCAGCATGTGCGCCTTCGCCGCGAACCGCTCGGCCTCCTGCGACTCACGCCCGAGCGTCTTGACCACCATCGCCCCGTCGAAGGACTCGTGCGCGATCTCGCTGAGCTCGGCGCGGAGGGCCTGGATGCGGGTGAAGATCGGCGACGACAACCGCTGGAAGACGACGTTGACCGCCATCACCAGGGGAAAGACGAGCAGGCCGACGATGGCCATCGGGATGTCGGTGAACAGCATCTGCGCGATCGCGATCACCATCATCGCGAGCGTGCCGACCGCCATCGGCAGCGGCGCGATCGGCGCCCAGGCGGCCTCGACGTCGGAGTTGGCGTTGGAGAGCAGCTCGCCGGTGGGGTGGCGCTGGTGCCAGGCCATCGGGAGCGTGAGGTACTGACGGGTCACCTCGCGCCGGTAGGCCGCCTGCATCCGGTACTGCATGATGCCGGCGCCCAGCCGTCGGGCGACGATGCCGACCGCCCGCAGGATCGCCACTCCGAGGAACAGGGCGAGGATCGCGATCAGCCCGCCCGCGGTCGTGGTGCCCTCCTCGAAGGCCGGGAGCACGACGTGGTCGGTGGCCCATCCGAGCACCCACGCGTCCGCCACGGTCAGGGCGCCGAAGAGGACGCTGCCGATCGTCGAGAGCGTGAACACCCACGGCTCGCGCCGGATGGCGACCCCGAGTACGCGAAAGCCCGCCTTCAAGGACGAGTCGTTCGGGGTGCGGGTCACAACAGGGGCAACCCTAGGTCGGGGTCCTGACATTCCGCACGCCGATAACCCGGGTCGGAGCCCTAGGATCGGCGCATGGAGCAGATGTCGCGCAGCGAGCGCGCCGCCCTGTGCAACTCGGCCCTCGAGGCCGGCGAGGAGGCCCCGACCCTCTGCGAGGGCTGGACCGTGAAGGACCTCGTGATCCACCTGCTGATCCGCGAGCGCGACCCGATCGGTGCCACCGCCATCATGGTGCCCCAGCTGGAGAGGTTCGCGCAGCGCTCAGCCAGGCGGATGGAGGAGCAGGACTTCACCGCTCTCGTGGAGCGGGTACGCGGGGGTCCGCCGATCTGGTCGCCGATGAAGGTGCCGCCGCTCGACCGGCTGCTGAACACCCTGGAGTACTTCGTGCACCACGAGGACATCCGCCGGGCCGCCCCCGGATGGGCGCCGCGCGAGCTGACCGACCGGGAGCAGCGGGTGCTGTTCAAGGGCGCGAAGACCGCGGGCAAGGGACTCGTCCGCTCGGTCGGGGTGCCGGTGGAGATCCACTGGACCGACGGCGAGCGCGAACGCACGGCCGTGCTCGCCGACGGGGACGACCCGGTGGTGGTCACCGGGCCGCCGGCCGAGCTGACGATGTTCCTCTTCGGGCGTGACCAGCACTCCGGGCTGACCTTCGAGGGTCCTCAGGACCACGTCGACCGGCTCACCTCGAAGCCCCTCGGCATCTGAGCGGGTGGTGTGTCCCTGTTGCACGGACGGAGCGCGTCGTCGCCGTCCGGGCATGTCGTCTCCATGCAGTAGATCCTCCCGACCCACCCGACATGACTGGCGAGTCGAGGTCACGCACGGAACGCGGCATGGGGGGACGCTTACGGGTACTCGGGTTGGAGGGCGTCATACGAACCGGCTGCCTCGGCGACCAGAGCGAATGACGTTGCCCGGGACGTCATCCGGATTGGCTGTCATGGCGACCAGAACGTATGACGTCCTGACCCGGTCATCGTGCGACGTCTGACCATGCGATACGGCGCGGCCAAGTGGCTCGCCGCTGTCCGTTCAGCTGATCGATCCGAATCCTGATGGTTCGGACCAACCGACAGGCGTAGAGGGTGGCCCGGCCTGCGTCGCGGCCCGAACTACGCGCACATCGACTGCTTGTTGCATCGCCCCGAGTCAGTTGACCTTGACGTGCACGTGGTCCTCGTGGTTCGCGGTGGGCGAACCACGGTCCTCCATCCCCCGGAAGCCCTCGCCGGACCGTTCGATGGTCCAGATCGTGTGGTTCCAGATGATGTCGAACAGGTCGAGCTCGGCCTGGTGCGCGAACAGGAAGTCGCGTAGCCGATCACCGGTGCCGGAGTCGGACACCATGAAGTCGATGGCCTCGCCGTTGACGTGCTCGCCGTGGCCGTCCTGGCCGCCGTACGCCGAGAGCTCGGGGAAGGCCGCACAGACGGCCCGGTAGACCTCGACCGCCTGCGGCTGCAGCGCGCCCTCGATCTCGGAGCCGTCGGGGCACGGGGCGTTGCTCAGGCCCATGGCCTCCGGCGCCTTCTCCTTCGACAGGTAGTCGGCGGTCACCCAGCGCGCGGTCTTGCCGATGATCACCTCGGAGTACGCGCCGACCTTGCGGCCGGTCACCGGCACCCGCTTGCCGGCGTCGAGCAGCCCGACGGTGCGGGCCTTCTCGCGCGGCTGGGTGCGCAGGTCGAGGTCCTCGGTCGTCCAGAGCTTGCCCTTGGCCTTCGGCACGCGGTGGTCGACCAGCGGCACCCGGTCGTCGGAGCGCGACGTGGCCGGGCTGCGGTCGTTGGAGCCGTCGGGCGCACTGCTGGCGGCGCTGCCGATCGACGCGGACGCCTGGGTGGGCACGCTGGCGCTGGTGAAACCACTGGTCAGGACACCGGTGCCGACAGCGAGCGCGGTCACGAGCGGGGCTGCGACCAGCGCCGTCCGACGACGGCGGAACACGGTGTGGAACGTTGCTGACCTGGTGGGCTCCAGGGCGTGCTTGCCTCGGGTGTGACCTCGGGGCACGGGGGATTCCTAACGTTTTGGGGCGTGGAACCCGTCGATGGAACCATGCTTTGTTGCCTCGGCCAACCCGAGAGGGCGCATCCTGTGGGTGACCCTCGACACGTGAACGACGTTCACAAGCGCACAGCCCGGGCGTGTCGCCAGGGCTCAGCCGCCGGTGGTCTCCGACGCCTCCTCGCGTACGACGCACCCGGTGCCGTCGGTGTCGTCGAGCCACCCCTCGGGCAGCGCGACGCCCTTGCGCGGGCTCCCCTGCCGGCCTCGCGGGGTGCCCAGCTCGACCACCGGGAACTCCGCCTCCGGGTCCAGCTGCGCGAGCCGGTCGTCGAGCTCCGCGAGGGTGCTGACCAGGGCCAGCGCGCGCCGCAGGTCGCCCCCCGCGGGGAACCCCTTGAGGTACCACGAGACGTGCTTGCGGAACTCCTTGCAGCCGCGCTCCTCGCCCATGTGCAGCGACAGCAGCTCGGCGTGCCGGCGCATCATCGCGGCGACCTCGCCGAGCCGCGGGAGCGTGTGGGTCTCGACGACCTCGTCCGGCGACGCGGCGAACGCGGCGGCCAGGTCGCGGAACAGCCACGGGCGACCCAGGCACCCACGGCCGACCACCACGCCGTCGGCGCCGGTCTGCTCGACCATCCGGAGCGCATCGGCCGCCTCCCAGATGTCGCCGTTGCCGAGCACCGGGATGTCGACGTGCTCGACCAGCCGGGCGATCGCGTCCCAGTCGGCGGTGCCGGAGTAGCCCTGGATCGCCGTCCGTCCGTGCAGCGCGATCGCCGCGATGCCGGCCTCCTGGGCGATCCGGCCGGCGTCGAGGTAGGTCAGGTGGTCGTCGTCGATCCCCTTGCGGGTCTTCATGGTCACCGGCACGCCGTACCTCGACCCGGCGGAGACGGCCGCCTCGAGGATCTCGCCGAGCAGGGTGCGCTTCCACGGCAGCGCGGCTCCCCCACCCTTGCGGGTCACCTTCGGCACCGGGCACCCGAAGTTGAGGTCGACGTGCGCGACGCCGTACTCCGCGCAGAGGATCTCGGTCGCCTTCCCGACGTACGCCGGGTCGGTGCCGTAGAGCTGCACCGAGCGCACCCGCTCCTGCTCGTCGAAGACGAGCATCTGCCGGGTGGTCGCGTCCCCCTCGACCAGCCCGCGGCTGGTGATCATCTCGCAGACGTAGAGACCGGCTCCCTGCTCGCTGCAGAGCCGCCGGTAGGCCGCGTTGGTGATGCCGGCCATCGGCGCGAGCACGACGGGGGTCGGGACCTCGAGGTCGCCGAGACGCAGGGGCGGGGCGAGTGGTGCGGAGGTCAGTTCTGGGCCTTCTTCTTCTTGGCCGGCTTCTTGGTCTTCTTCGCCGGCGGCGGCTTGATGGTGCCCTTCCAGACGATCGGCGCGAACTCCTGGAGCGGGCGGTAGCTCATCTCGACGAGGCGCTCGCCCGGGCGCAACAGATACGTCAGGCAGACCGCTGCCGACTTGCCCTGGGTGAACCCGGCCGGGAGACGGGTCGAGGGGCACTTCGCGAACTTGTTCGGGAAGGTGACCGGCTGGACCAGCGAGTTGCTGGTGTCCACGGCGTACACCAGCACGGCGGCACCGCTGAGGTCACCCGTGCCGAGGTTCTTCACCCGCACGCGCGCGTAGTAGGGCGTCGACCTCTTCTCCTGCGGGTCGAGGTTGTAGGCCTGCAGGTCCACGATCTTCCCGGTCTGCACGGAGTCGACGGTCAGCCCGAGCACCGAGCTCTTCTGGGTGTTGGGCTGGTAGGCCACGGTCGCGGTCTCACCGAACGCCAGCTCGGTGCCGGCCTCGGTGAGGGTGACGCCCTCCGGGATGTCCACGTCGCCCGTCGGCAGGTCGACCGACGGCTTGGCCGAGGGCTTCTTCTCGGAGTCGGTGCCGCAGGCGGTGAGCACCAGCGCGGGGGCGAGCAGCAGGGCGACGAACGCCGAGCGCGCGCGCTGGGGAAGGGCGAGTCTCATCACGCGGACATTGTGCCCGTCAGCCGAGCGCTTCGTGGGTATTCGCCGATGCGACAGGCCCGCGCCGCGGGGCCTCAGCACCCGACCAGACGCTCGGCGAACCAGGAACGCACGCCCTCGAGGGGGATCCGCTCCTGCTTCATCGTGTCGCGCTCGCGAACCGTCACGGCGTTGTCCTCGAGGGTGTCGAAGTCGACGGTCACGCAGTAGGGCGTGCCGATCTCGTCCTGGCGCCGGTAGCGGCGACCGATCGCGCCGGAGTCGTCGAAGTCGACGTTCCAGAGCGCGCGCAGCTCGGTGGCCAGGGCCTTGGCCTTGGGGGTCAGGTCCTCGTTGCGGCTCAGCGGCAGCACCGCCACCTTGACCGGCGCCAGCCGCGGGTCGAGCCGCAGCACGGTGCGCTTGTCGACACCACCCTTGGTGTTCGGCGCCTCGTCCTCGGTCCACGCATCGACCAGGAACGTCATCAGGCTGCGGCTCAGGCCGGCCGCGGGCTCGATGACGTAGGGGTAGTAGCGCTCGTTGGCGGCCTGGTCGAAGTAGGACAGGTCCTGGCCGGAGTGCTGGGCGTGCGTCCGGAGGTCGAAGTCGGTGCGGTTGGCGATGCCCTCGAGCTCACCCCACTCGGAGCCGGCGAACCGGAAGCGGTACTCGATGTCGACGGTGCGCTTGGAGTAGTGGCTCAGCTTCTCCTGCGGGTGCTCGAAGTGCCGCAGGTTGTCGGGGTTGATGCCCAGGTCGACGTACCAGCGGGTGCGCTCGTCGATCCAGTACTGGTGCCACTCCTCGTCCTCGCCGGGCTTGACGAAGAACTCCATCTCCATCTGCTCGAACTCGCGCGTGCGGAAGATGAAGTTGCCCGGGGTGATCTCGTTGCGGAAGCTCTTGCCGGTCTGCGCGATGCCGAACGGCGGCTTCTTGCGGGCGCTGGTCACCACGTTGGTGAAGTTCAGGAAGATGCCCTGGGCGGTCTCGGGGCGCAGGTAGTGCAGGCCGGTCTCGTCCTCGACGACACCGAGGTAGGTCTTCAGCAGGCCGGAGAACTGGCGCGGCTCCGTCCACGCGCCGCGGGTGCCGCAGTTGGGGCAGGCGACGTTCTCGAGGTCGACGTCGTCGGGGTTGTCGATGCCCTTCTTCTCGGCGTACTCCTCCTGGAGGTGGTCGGCCCGGAAGCGCTTGTGGCACGACTGGCACTCGGTCAGCGGGTCGGTGAACGTCGAGACGTGGCCCGAGGCCTCCCAGGTCTGCCGCGGCAGGATGACGCTGGAGTCGAGGCCCACCACGTCGTCGCGCGACTGGACCGTGGAGCGCCACCACTGCTTCTTGATGTTCTCCTTCAGCTCGACGCCGAGGGGACCGTAGTCCCAGGCGGAGCGGGTGCCGCCGTAGATCTCGCCGCACGGGTAGACGAAGCCCCGGCGCTTCGCGAGAGAGACGACCTGGTCGACGGCGGAGGGGGGCGGCTTGGCCACTGGGGAGCTCCTGTGCACTTCGAGAGCCCGGCCGCTGGCTGCGGTGGGCGAAGGGGCCACCCTACCGGTCAGACTTCACGCGCCTGCCACTCGTTCAGCTGCCCGTCGAGGCCCTCGTAGGCCGACGGCTCGTCGAGGGCCCGGCTCAGCAAGGGCACGGCGCCCAGCTTCACGTCGTACGCCGAGAGCGCCCGCCGGTAGCTGCCGACGTCCTGCCAGCGGGTCACCATCACCCAGAGGGTCGGGTCGTCGACGTTGCGCCCGAGCTGCCCGTCGGCGTACCCCTTCTGCTGCGCGAGCACGGCCAGCGCCGCCTCGAGATCGACGCGGAAGCTCTCGCCCTCCTCATCGGGGACGCGGAACCTGTTCACGACCAGCACTCGCTGACCCTAGCGTCGAAGCAGATTTGACAATGATTCTCATTCCAGTTGAGAATCATTGTCATGTGGAGACGCCCCCTCCTGCCCCTGGTCCTGCTGCTGCCGGCCGCGTGCCTCTCCGCCTGCGCGGCCGGCAGCAGCGGCGGGAAGCCCGAGGTGGTGGCCTCCTTCTACCCGCTGCAGTACGTCGCCGACCGGATCGTCGGGGACCACGCCGAGGTCACCAACCTGACCCAGCCGGGTGTGGAGCCGCACGACCTCGAGCTGTCGCCGCGTCAGGTGGCCCGGGTCTCGGGTGCCTCGGTCGTGTTCTACGAGGAGGGACTCCAGCCCGCTGTCGACGAGGCCGTCTCCAACGAGGGTCCCGAGCACGTGGTCGACGCTGCCGCCGCGGTCGACCTGCGCGAGGTGGACGGCGAGCCCGACCCGCACTTCTGGCTCGACCCCACTCTGCTGGCGGAGGCGGCCGACGCGTTCACCGAGGCGATGAGTGACGCCGAGCCCGACCACGCGGCGGACTTCGAGGCCAACAACCGTCGCCTCCAGGCGGACCTGAAGACCCTCGACGGGGAGTTCTCCACCGGGCTCCGCAACTGCAAGACGCGCACCGTCGTGGTGAGCCACGACGCGTTCGGCTACCCCGGTGAGCGCTACGACCTCGACGTCCACTCGATCGCCGGGCTCTCCCCTGATGCCGAGCCCTCCCCCAAGCACCTGGCCGAGCTCGGCGACCTGATCCGCGAGGACGGCGTCACGACCGTGTTCAGTGAGAGGCTCGCCAGTCCCGCCATGGCCGACACCCTCGCCTCCGACCTCGACATCCGCACCGCCGTGCTGGACCCGATCGAGGGGCTCACCTCGGACAAGGACGAGGATGACTACCTGAGCCTGATGCGAGCGAACCTCCAGGCGCTTCGAGAAGCGGGTGGCTGTACATGACCGACGAGCCGATCGTCCGGATCAGCAACGCCTCCGTCTCCCTCGGCGGCCGTCCCATCGTGCGCGACGTGGACGTCTCCGTGCGACAGGGCGAGGTGGTCGCGCTGCTCGGGGCGAACGGCTCGGGCAAGTCCACGCTGGTCAAGGCGATGGTCGGCCTGCGCCCGCTGAGCGCCGGGCCGGATCGAGCTGTTCGGGGACGACCTCGCGGGCTTCCGGCAGTGGCACCGGCTCGGCTACGTGCCGCAGCGGTCGACGATCACGCAGGGCGTGCCGTCCACGGTGACCGAGGTGGTCGCCGCCGGACGCCTGGCCCACCGGCGCCCGCTGGTCCCGGCGCGTCGCGAGGACCGCGAGGCGATCGCGGGAGGCCCTCGAGGCCGTCGGGCTCGCCGACCGGGCCCACCACCAGGTCTCCACGCTGTCCGGCGGCCAGCAGCAGCGGGTGCTGATCGCGCGCACCCTGGCCGGACGTCCCGAGCTGCTGGTGCTCGACGAGCCCAACGCCGGGGTCGACCGCGTCAGCCAGGAGGCCATCGCCGGGACGCTGGCGTCACTCACCGACGCGGGGGCGACGATGATCGTCGTACTCCATGAGCTCGGGCCGCTCGCCGACCTGATCCACCGCACGCTCGTGCTGCGCGAGGGCCGCCTGGTGTACGACGGGCCGCCGCTCGACCCGGGTCACCCCCAGCACCATCACCACCACCGGCCCACGACGCCGCCGCTGCTGCGCCCGTCGGTGCACGCGCCGCTCGACGGAGGACAGGCCTGATGGACATCCTCTTCGAGCCGTTCATGGTCCGCGCACTGATCGCCGCCGCCGTCACCGGTCTCGCGGCCCCCGCGGTCGGCACCTTCCTCGTCCAGCGGCGGCTCTCGCTGATGGGCGACGGCATCGGCCACGTGTGCGTCACCGGGGTGGCGCTCGGTCTGCTCACCGGCACCTCCCCCACCCTGACGGCCGTGATCGTCGCGATCGCGGGCGCGCTGCTGATCGAGCTGATCCGGTCCACCGGCCGCGCGACCGGCGACGTCGCCCTGGCGCTGCTCTTCTACGGCGGGATCGCGGGCGGCCTGCTGCTCGTCTCGCTCGCCGGCAACGGTGTCTTCGCGCTGCAGCAGTACCTCTTCGGCTCGATCACCACCATCTCGCCCTCCGCCGTCGTCGCCAGCGTCGCGCTCGCCGCGGTCGTGCTGGTCACCTCGTTCGTGCTGCTGCCCCAGCTGTTCTCGGTCGCCAACGACGAGGACTTCGCACGGACGACCGGGCTCTCGGTGCGCTTCTACAACGTGCTGATCTCGGTGCTGGCCGCGGTGACGGTCAGCGTCGCGATGCGCACCGTCGGGCTGCTGCTGGTCAGCGCGCTGATGATCATCCCGGTCGCGACCGCGCAGCAGTTCTCCCGCGGCTTCAAGGTCACCATGCTCGGCGCGATGGCGGCCGGCACGCTCGCCGCCCTCCTCGGCGTCACCCTCTCGGCGTACGCCGACGTGCCTCCGGGCGCGACGATCGTGCTCGTCTCGCTCGCCGGCTTCGCGCTGACCTTCCCGCTGGGCCTCGTCGTCCAGCGCCGCCGGCGCGCGACGGATGCCGTTCCCGGTGCAGGAGGACTTCGCCGAGGTCGACGAGCACGACACGGTCGACGAGCCGCACCGGCACGAGCACGGTCCCGGGTGCGGCCACCCGGCGGTCGAGCACGGCGACCACGTCGACTACATCCACGGTGGACACCGCCACGCGGCCCACGGAGGTCACTATGACGAGCACTGACCCGACCACGTCGATGGGGCGACCGACCCGGCAGCGCCGTGCGGTCGCCGGGGTGATGGAGGCGTTCGACGACTTCCGGAGCGCCCAGGAGATCCACGCGCTGCTCGCCGAGCGGGGCGAGCAGGTCGGTCTCTCGACGGTCTACCGCGCGCTCCAGACGTTGGCCGACGCCGGCGAGATCGACTCGCTGCGCACGGAGTCCGGCGAGAACATCTACCGCCGCTGCAGCGCGACCCATCACCACCACCTCGTCTGCCGCTCCTGCGGCGCGACCGTCGAGGTCGAGGGACCGACCGTGGAGAAGTGGACCCGCTCCGTCGCCGCCGCGCACGGCTACTCCGACGTCAGCCACACCCTGGAGATCTTCGGGACCTGCGGATCCTGCTGACCGCACCGTCCGCGACGTACGATTGCGGCATGGACGACGCGCGCGAGCCGGAGGAGCAGGGGGCAGCCAAGTACAGGCGCCTGCCGCAGCCGGTCCGCCCGGAGGACATGCGCACCTCCCACGACGTCGTCGACCACGCCGAGCCGGTGGGCGAGGCCGACCGCGAGCGCGACTGGCTGCTCCGGACGACCGGCATCTTCATCTAGCGCGCTGCGGCTCCCGCACGTTCGCTGCCGACGCCGGACTTCTTCGACTGACGGGGTACGTCGGGCCGCAGCAGGTCCAGTGGCAGGCGCACCTGGAACCGGCTCCCCCGGCCGACCTCGCTCTCGACCTCGATGCGACCGCCGTGGCTCTCCACGATGGACTTGATGATGCTCAGGCCGAGGCCCACGCCCTGGATCGACTGGTCCTGCGCGTGCCGGGCGCGGAAGAACCGCGTGAACAGGTGGTCGCGGTCCATCGCGTCGATCCCGATGCCGGTGTCGACGACCTCGATCTGCACGCGGTCCTCGACCGCGAGGGCCACGTGCACCGACCCGGACTGGGTGTACTTGATGGCGTTCGAGACCAGGTTGTCGACGACCTGGCTGATCCGCTGGCTGTCGACGAGGGCCCACAGCTGGTCCGGGGTGTCGCAGGTGAGCTCGAGCCCGACTGCCTCCGCGGCCGACCGGGAGGCCTCGACGGAGTCGCGCACCACCGCCGCGAGGTCGGCGGGCTCGCGGATCAGGTGCAGCGTGCCGGCATCGGTCTGCACGGTGTGCAGGAGGTCCGCGACGAGTCGCTGGAGCCGTTCCCCGTTCCGAGCCGCGACCTCGAGGAAGGCGCGCGACTCGTCGTCGAGGCCGTCCTGGTCGAGGGTGAGGTCGACGTACCCGCGGATCGAGGTCAGCGGCGTCCGCAGCTCGTGGCTCACCGAGGCGACGAACTCGTCCTTGACCCGCAAGGCGCTCATGAACTCGGTGACGTCGGTGTACGCCAGCGTGGCGCCGACGAGCTGGCCCTCGTCGCCGCGCACGGTGCGGGCCGAGACCGACAGGGCGCGGCGCACCTTCGGGTCCTCACCGATCCAGATCAGGCAGTCGTCGAACTCCTCGCCGGTGATCGCGCGCCGCTCGGGCATCTCCTCCGGCTCGAGCAGCGTGGTGCCGTCGACGTGGAAGGCGAAGACCGCCGACGCGTCGCGCCCGTCGGGGAAGACCTGGCGCATCAGCTGCTCGTGCCGGGTGTTCATCGTCCGGATCCCGCCGCGCGAGTCGAGCAGCACCAGGCCGACGTCGACCGTGTCGAGGATCGCGTCGGCGAACCGGCGTTGCTCGGCGATCGTGACCGCGGCGACCTGCAGCGCCAGTCGCTGCCGCGCGAGCTCGGCCCGGTCGGCCTCGAGCCGGTCGATGCCCTCGACGAACGCGAGCCCGAGCGCGGTCACCGCGAGGGGAACCAGCACCGACCACGCCAGGGTGCCTCCGCCGACGCCGAGGTAGACACTCCCGGGCACCCCGAAGAACAGCGCCGCGGAGCAGCCCGCGGCGAGCGCACCGACCCGGTGGAAGGTGCCGGCGAGCCAGAGCACCGGCAGCACCAGCAGCGGCGCCACCGCCCATCCCGAGGGGTCGAGGGAGCAGATGCCGAGCGTGGCGATGTCGAGCACCGGCACGAGCGCTGCCGCACGACGAGGCATCCGCGACCAGGGCACGACCAGCGTCAGCACGGTGACCGCCACGCACATCAGCGTGGCGTTGCCGAGGATCGAGCCGAACGAGACCGTCGAGCCGCCGACGACCAGCAGCCCGATCGCGAACATGAACGTGATGCCGAACCCGAGCTGGAGCCACCGAGGGTCCAGCACGTCGTGGAACGAGAACCGGTGGTCCGGGGACGCCACCGGGCGGGAACGGCTCATCTCACTCTTTCTCGGCTCGATCCCCCGTCACGGCCCGTCAAGTCTGGCACGCAGAACGGACGCCATGGGTGAAACCGGAAAGGAGGTGTGGCGTCGCGGGGTTGGGCCACCGCTGGTTGAGCTTGTCGAAACCAGGGACCGTACGCCGGACGTCCTCCCCAAGGTCGAATCGGGAGCCAGCTTGGGAAACTTCTCGGCACCAGACGCCGACGAGTTTCCCAACCTCGAGGTGAGCCGGCGCTAAGGGCAGAAGGTCCCGGCCCGGATCTCGGCCGCGAGTGATTCCGCCCGCGCGACGGCCCACGTCCATGTCGTCGAGTGACTCGTCGAGGACCGGCTCGCCGCGGTCACCGACGAAGCGGGTGACCTCGAGGTGGCACCTCTCGACCGTGCGGGGCCGCTGCATCCGCACGTCTCCCTTGTTGAGCACACCCAGGATCCGCTGGACGCGTGCTCCGGCGTTCTCCCAGAGTGGCAGCACGATCACTCCCACGCCGAAGGACTTCACGCCCTCGATGCAGTAGGACACACCGGCGGGATCCTCGACCCAGCGCACGAACCGGAACTCCGTCTCGATGTCCCAGCCGTCGCCGTCCTCACTCATCCCGACCGCTGGCCGGTCGGTGCCGACTCTCCAGGATCACCACCGCGGTCTCGGACGGGCGACGTGCTGCGTAGGCATCCAGTCTCGCGTCGACCTCGCGCCACCTGTCCCAGAGGCGGGCTCGCTCGGCGCCGTCGGCTGCTCGCGCCACGACCGCGCGCGGGCCGTCCGCGAGGACCACCGTGGCCTGGGGATGGGCCTGCAGGTTGAGCCACCAGGCCGGCTCGGGTGCGGCCCAGCCGTTCATCGCCAGGGTGACGAGGTTCGGACCGTCCTCGAGGTAGCCCACGATGACGCTGCGCGGCTCGTGAGTACGACGGCCGGTGGTCGTCAGCCGCAGGGTGCCCCAGCGATCGGCCTTCGCCCGCCAGAGGCCGAGCCGCCCGCGGGTGACCCGGTACATCGCACGATGTGTGTGCCAGGCGAGACGCACGAACCAGCGCGGCGGAAGCCGGGCTGCTCGCTCACCCTCGGTCGGCACGGTCGCTCACGCCGTCCCGTAGCGCCGGTTGCGGCTGGCGTAGGTCTCGATCGCGCGCCAGAGGTCGCGGCGGTCGACGTCGGGCCAGAGCACGTTGCTGAACACCATCTCGGAGTAGGCCGCCTGCCAGAGCATGAAGTTGCTCAGCCGCTGCTCCCCCGACGTGCGCCAGACGAGGTCGGCGTCACCGACCTCGGGGACGTAGAGGTAGCGGGCGAAGGTGCGGTCGTCGATGCGGTCGGCGTTGAGCCGGCCGGCGGCCACGTCGCGCCCGATGGCCCGCGCGGCGTCGGCGATCTCGGCGCGCCCGCCGTAGTTGACGCACATGGTCAGGGTGAGCACGTCGTTGTCGCGGGTCATCTCCTCGGCGACCTGGAGCTCCTTGATCACCGAGCGCCACAGCCGCGGCGCGCGGCCGGCCCAGCGCACGCGGACGCCGAGCTCGTGCATCTCGTCGCGCCGGCGCCGGATCACGTCGCGGTTGAAGCCCATCAGGAACTTCACCTCGTCGGCCGACCGCGACCAGTTCTCGGTCGAGAACGCGTAGGCGGAGATGGCTCGTACGCCGATCTCGATGCCGCCCTCGACGACGTCGAAGAGGGAGTGCTCGCCCTGCTCGTGCCCGGCGGTGCGCGGCAGGCCTCGGTCGGCAGCCCACCGGCCGTTGCCGTCCATGATGATCGCGACGTGACGCGGGACCTGGTCGATCGGCACGTCGGGTGGTGTCGCGCCGGACGGGTGCGGGTCAGGTGCACGCACGGCAGTGCGCGCGACCTTCCTGGCTGACCTGCGCACCTCTCACCCTTCGCCGACGTACGGCAAGGATCGCAGCCCACGCTCCAGGTGCCACGCGACGTACGCCGACACGAGACCGCGGCCCTCCCGTCGGTGACGGGGATCTGTCGCGTCGACCACGGCCCAGTCGCCGGTCAGCAGCGCGCCGAGGTGCAGCAGCGTCTCCATCGCGGGACTCGCGCAGCCGGGCACCCGGCACGTCGGGCACAGCGACCCTCCGGCCGCGGGACTGAACGACCGGTGCGGCCCCTCGAGCCCGCAGTTGGCGCAGGCCGAGAACGAGGGGGCGTAGCCCGCCACGGAGAGCGAGCGCAGCAGGAACGAGTCGAGGACGTCGTTGGCGCGATGCTCGCCGGAGGTCATCGCGCGCAGGGCGCCGACGAGCAGGAGGTACTGCTGGACCGAGGGCTGCCGCTCCTCGGAGACCAGCCGCTCCGCGGTCTCCAGCATCACGCTGGCGGCGGTGTAGCGGTCGTAGTCGTCGGCGATCCGGGACCCGAAGGGCGCGCGGGTCTCGGCCTGCGTGACGACGTCGAGGTTGCGGCCCACGGCGAGCTGGAGGTCCACGTGGGTGAACGGCTCGAGCCGGGAGCCGAAGCGTGAGGAGGTGCGGCGTACGCCCTTGGCCACCGCCCGGACGATGCCGTGCTCGCGGGTGAGCAGCGTGATGATGCGGTCGGCCTCTGCCAGCTTGTGCGTGCGCAGCACGATGGCTTCGTCGCTGTACAGGGGCATGGCGCCATTGTCCCCCCGGGCTCCGACAACCCCGAGCGACCCGCCGCAGTCAGGCGGCGGGGACCAGCGGGGGCTCCGCCAGTGGCAGGCGCACCTCGAAGGTGGCGCCCTTGCCCAGCTCGCTGGTCACGGTGATGCTGCCGCCGTGGGCGTCCACGATCGTCTTGGTGATCGCCAGGCCCAGCCCGACGCCGGGGATCGCGTCGGTGAGCACCGTGCTCCCACGGTAGAACTTGTTGAAGATCTTGTTCTGCTCGGACTCCGCGATGCCACGGCCGGTGTCGCGGACGCGGACGACGGCGACGTCCCCGTCGCGGGTGACGCTGCCCTCGACGCGACCACCCGCAGGGGTGTACTTGATCGCGTTGCTGAACAGGTTGTCGAACACCTGCGACAACCGCTCGCTGTCGCCGTTGATGTCGAGCTCGGTGCCGTCCCCGACCCCCTCGAGCTCGAGGTCGATACCTGCCACGGAGGCGGCCTTGCGCGCCTCCACCGCCGAGCGCTCGAGCAGCTCGGTCACGGACACGCGCTCGATGTCGAGCACGGTGGCGACCGACTGGAGGGCGGTCGAGAGCAGGTCGTCGACCAGCCGGTGCAGACGCCGCCCGTTGCGCTGCACCACCTCCAGGTAGGTGCGTGCGTCCTGCGGGAGACGGTCGGTGTCGTCGAGGAGGACGTCGACGTAACCGATGATCGACGTCAGGGGCGTTCGCAGCTCGTGGCTGACCGAGGCGACGAACTCGTCCTTGATCCGCGAGGCCACGACCAGCTCGGTGATGTCGTGGTAGGCGAGGACGGCGCCGCCGAACTCGCCCGTGTTGCGGAAGTACGGCGAGGAGGAGACCGCCAGCGCCCGTCGCTCCGACGGCGACTCCCCCACCCAGATCAGGTAGTCGCGGAACGACTCGCCCCGCACCGCCTTGGTCGTGGGCATCTCGTCGGTGGTCAGCGGGGTGACGCCGTCGGCGCCGTAGACGAAGCCCTCCTGGCCGGCCATCCCGTGGTGTCCCTCCGGGTAGGCCAGCGCCATGAACTCCTCGTGGCGCGGGTTGGTCGAGTCGTAGGCGCCGGTCGCGTCGAGCGCGACCAGGCCGACGTCGACGCCGTTGACGATCGTGCGCGTCAGCCGCCGCTGCTCGATCACGTCGGCCATCGCCAGCTCGAGCCTGGCGGTGCTGTTGCGCGCCTCCTCGAACTGCGCCTTCCAGAGTCCCGCCACGAACGCGACGGCCGCGGAGCAGATCACCGCCATCAGCGTCATCTGCGAGACCCGCGAGATCGCGTCCATCAGGGTGAGCCCGAGGAAGAAGAGCGTGGGGACCACGAAGGTGGCCGACACCACGATCGTCGTGATGATCACGCCCTTGCGGCCGTACTGCAGGCCCAGCCAGATGGAGGGGAAGACCACGGCCACGGCGATCGCGGTCGGCTCGGAGAACCGGTAGATCCCGAGGGCCACGATGTCGAGGACCGGGAGCACGATCGTCCAGCGGTGGCTGATGCGGTCGAGCCCGATCAGGACTGCCCCGAGCGTGGCCACGGCGACGATCAGGCTGGCGACGACGAAGTAGCGTGTCGAAGGGCGCACCGATGAACATCCGGAGCACCAGCTCCATGAAGACGGGCAGCAGGAAGATTCCCTGGGCAGCCCGCGGATCAGCCTGCTCCCCTGTCAGGAGCTGCTGGATCTCCGAGACCAAGGATGAGCGCGACCGCATGCCGGCTGCCGACCTCCCGACCATGTCGTCGATGGCGGCAGAGTAACGCGTGCGACGCGTGTGGTCAGGAGAATCGCCGCGGTTGCTGTACCAGCTGCTCTCCCGCTCAGGTGGGGCCGAGCAGGGCCGTCTGGTCGGTCTGGTAGCAGCGCTGGACGAAATCGGCGGTGATCGCGTCGAGCCGCTGGGGCCGGACCCGCCACTCCAGGATGCCGTGCGCCTCGACGAACGTGCTGTCCGGCAGCTCCTCGGCGAGCATGGCGGCGTCGGCTGCCGGGTGGATCGGGTCCCGCGGATGGCCCACCACGAGCGCGGGCGCCTGGATCCGTCGACGCAGCCGCGAGGAGGGCGCGATCCGGCCGAAGAAGATGCCGTGGATGGCGGCCGCCATCGGGCCCGGACGCTGGTCGAGCGTGTCCAGGGCGATCCCGGCCCAGAACGGCACCACGCCGCGAGGAACGGCCCGGGTCACGAGCCGCAGGCCGGAGATCGACAGCGGCACGAACCTGGAGAGGAACAGCAACGGCGCGAACGCCAGGATCCCGGCTTCGAGGGCGTTGTCCAGCACGGGCATCTCCGCGATCAGCCCCCGGACGCGTTCGGGCGCCAGCGAGGCCACCTCCAGCGAGACGTTGGCCCCCAGCGAGGTGCCACCGATGACGGCCTGCTCGGCGCCCAGGTCGTCGAGCAGGGAGATGACCTGCTCGCCGAACGCCGTCATCGAGTAGACCAGTGGGTCGTCGGGCCGGTCCGAACGTCCGTGGCCGAGGAGGTCGAGGGTCACCACGTGGAAGCCGGCGCCTGCGAGATGACGCGCCAGCGGCTGGTGCATCCGTCGCGGCATCAGCTGTCCGTGGAGGAGGACGACCCACTCGGAGCCCCCGCCGTACTCGGTGAACTCCAGCCGGTGACCGTCGTGGAAGAACTGACCGATCCGCTCGGAAACCAGAGTCATGGCCACACCTTGGCACGGCGTCGAGCGCGAACGGAGGACGAGTCCGCGCCGTGGGCGGCCCGATTTACCCGCACGGGGGGACGGTGTACGCCAGAATCGGGGCGTGGAACGGGACACGGCGGCGTCACGACGGCTGGTGCTCGTGGCCGTTCTCGTCGTGGTGGTCTACGCGTCGGGGGCGTTCGCGCTCGGTGTGGGACGGGCCACCGGCGCCACGGCCGCCTGGTTCCCCGCGGCAGGCTGGGGCGTCGTCACGCTCCTGGCCGCGCAGCGCCGCCACTGGCCCGTGGTCACGCTGGCCCTGACGATCGCCTTCGCGCTCGCGAACTTCTCCATCGGTCGATCCGTCGGCATCTCGCTCCTCCTCGGGATCGCGGACTCCGTCGAGGTGGTGGTGGTCGCGGCGCTGATCTCGCGGTTGATCGGCCGCCGGATGCGCGACGTGCAGGACGTCTGGCGGCTGTTCGGCATCGCGACGATCGGCGCCCTGATCGCGGGTGTCCTGATCGCGCTGGTCTACCTCGCGCTGGACGCCGACTTCTGGCGCACGCTGAGCCTCGTGGCGCCGTCCCACGCCGCCTCGGTGCTGCTGCTCGCGCCGCTGGCGCTGGTGCCCAGACGGGCGTGGCGCAGGGCGTCCGTGTCGCGCCTGGAGCTCGGCTCGCAGTGCCTGACGCTGGCCGCTGCGACGATGCTCACGCTGGCACCGGGGCACCTGACCCTCGGCTTCGCCCCCCTGCCGGTGCTGGTGTGGGCGGCGGTCCGGTTCAGCGCCTGGACCGTGGTCGTGCAGCAGGTCGTCTTCGCCGTCGCGGTCTCGCTGCTCACCCAGCTGGGCAGCGGACCGTTCGCCGACCTGGCCGGCGGTGCCGCGAACAGCACGCGCTACGCGCAGCTCTACCTCGTCTGCGTCGTCCTGATCGGGCTGCCCCTCGCGATCGCCATGCAGCAGCGCGAGCGCGCGGTGGCCAGGCTGAGCTCGAGCGAGCGGATGTTCCGCCGCAACTTCACCGCCTCGCGGATCCCGATCGCCCTGCTCGTGTGCGAGCAGGGTCAGGCACGCTTCGCCGAGGCCAACGACGCGACCGCGGCGCTCCTGGGGCGCCCGCCCGAGGAGCTGGCCGGCCAGTCGCTGGCCGGCCACCTGGAGTCGCCCGAGCTGTTCAGCGCGCTCGAGGCCCTCGAGGCGCGTACGCCGGGCAGCAGCGACGCCCTCTCCGGCTGGTCCGGCCCGGTGAGCGTGGTCGACCAGCCGCGCACCCGGCTGGAGGCCACGCTGTCCCTGCTCGAGCACGAGGACGAGCACGCGTCCTTCTCGCTGCACATGGTCGACGTGACCGAGCCCCAGGAGCTCCAGGAGCGCCTGCTCGCCGAGCGGGACTACACCCGCTCGGTGATCGACACCGCCAGCAGCATGATCGTGCTGACCGACGTCGAGGGCACCGTGATCGTGGCGAACCCGGCGACCACCGCCCTCACCGGCTACACCGAGGAGGAGCTCGTCGGGCTGCCGTTCTGGGAGCACCTGATCACCGACGACCAGCGCGGTCGTGCCGAGGAGCTGCTGCGCGACCCGACCCAGCTGCCGCTGTCGGGCGAGGCCCAGCTGCAGACCAAGGGCAACGGTCCGCGCCTGGTGGTGTTCTCGGCCGACGTCTACCAGGCCTCCACGCACGCCCCGCTCACCTTCGTCCTCTCGGCCACCGACATCACCGAGGTGCGCGAGAGCGCCGGCATGGTCGAGCACCTGCTGCGGTCCGCCCGGACGATCGCGTTCGTCGGCACCGACCTGGACGGGCGGATCACCCTGTTCAACACCGGTGCCGAGAAGATGCTCGGCGAGACCAGCTCGGGCGCCATCGGCCGGGAGCTGATGGAGTTCATCGCGACCGAGGACCTCGAGCGCTACTCACGCGACGGCGGCCGAGCGGCGTTCTCGGCCATCGTCGAGCACGCGGCGGGCGAGCTGACGCCGGAGACGCGTGACTGGACCTGGCTGCCGTCGGGGCGGACCCCGATCAAGGTCTCGATGACGACCAACCCGGTCACCGACACCTTCGGCGAGGTGATCGGCTACCTGTTCGTCGCGACCGACATCACCGACACCCGGCGCAGCCAGGAGATCCTCGTCAAGGCACTGCGCCGTGAGCGCGAGGTCGTGGCCCGGCTCAAGGACCTCGACCGCGCCAAGGACGACTTCGTCTCCACGGTCAGCCACGAGCTGCGGACGCCGATGAGCAGCATCATCGGCAGCGCGGAGATGCTGGCCGAGGGGATGCTGGGCGACCTGCTCCCCGAGCAGCAGCGGATGGTGGACGTCATCTCGCGCAACGGCGACCGCCTGCTGTCGCTGGCCGACGACCTCCTCGTCCTCGCCACCTTCGACCACGAGTCGTGGCAGGACCTCGACGGCCAGGTCGACCTGCGCACCGTCGTGCAGGAGAGCGAGCACGCCATCGTGCCGATGCTCGCGACCCGGCGGCTCGACGTGTCGTTCTCCGTGCCCGACGACCCCGTCCTGGTCAACGGCGACGCCACCCACCTCGAACGCGCCGTCACCAACCTGCTCAGCAACGCGGTGAAGTTCACCCTCGACGGCGGCAGCATCCTGGTCTCGCTGGACGTCGACGCGCCACACCGGTCGGCGCGGTTGAGCGTGACCGACACCGGCCTGGGCATCCCCGAGTCCGACCTCGAGGCGGTGTTCGGTCGCTTCTTCCGCACCGCCCTCGTCCAGGAGCACGCGATCCAGGGCTCGGGGCTCGGCCTGGCGATCGTGAAGACCATCGTGGAGAGCCACGACGGGCGCATCGACGTACGCTCCGCGCCCGGTGAGGGCACCACCTTCACGATCACGTTGCCGCTGTCCCGCGCGTCGCTCAAGCCGTCGTCCGACGGTGTCACGCGGAGTGCGACTGGTCGCTGAGCCTCGGGAACGGCCTGCTCGAGAAGATCACCTCGACAGGGACGCCGAAGAACTCCGCGATGCGCAGCGCGAGGTGCAGCGAGGGGTTGTACTCGCCGCGCTCGAGGTAGCCGACGGTCTGGTAGTGCACACCGAGGGCCGTGGCGAGGTCGCGCCGGCTGACGCCCTGCTCGACCCGCAGCAGCGCGATCCGGTTGTGGACCGCCTCGCTCGGCTGGCTCACTTGACCCACTGCATCGTGGCCTCACGGGCAGCCTCGACCTGCGAGCCCGTCTGCTTGCGCGCCATCCGGCGCAGCACGATCGGGGTCACCACGGCACCGACCACGGCCCAGGCGCCGAGCACCAGCACCGTCTCCGTGGTCCGCCAGGACCCACCGATCTCGTAGGCGGCGGCCGCGTCGGGGAGGAAGGCCGAGCGCATGCCCAGCCCCATCCAGTACATCGGGAACATCTGGGCGACCACCTGCACCCAGCCCCACAGCTGCTGCACCGGGTAGAAGATGCCGGAGATCCCGGCGAGCACCATGATCGGCAGCATCCCCCACATCCCGACCTTCTGGACCCCGGGCACGAGCGCCCCGATGACCATGCCGATCGGCAGCGCGGCGAGGAGCCCGAGGACGATCACCCACAGCACCGTGAACCAGCCGTCGGGGTGGGCCATCAACCCGTCGAAGATCAGGAAGCTCGGCACCAGGATCACCACCAGCTGCGGCACCAGGCTGAGGCTCTGCAGGAGCATCTGCCCACTGAAGTAGCCGACCAGGCCGTCGGGGATCGCCCGGTGCCGGAGCAGGGTGCCGTCCTCCTTCTCCATCGCCAGCGAGTACGCCGGTCCGATGACCACCCCGAAGGCGATCAGGCCGCCGAGGATGCTCGGCAGGGCCACCGAGGCGAAGTCGAGCCCGGGGATCCCGGTGTCGGCGTCGCGGCGGATCCAGAGGTAGCCGAGCACGAGCACCGCGGTGAACAGGTAGAACCACTGGTCCTGGGTGCTGCGGATGCTCTGCACGAACTCCAGCCGCCCGCGACGCAGCCCGAGGCGGACGGCGTGCACCTTCAGCGCTGTCTGTGTGCTGGACGTGCTCATCTGGTGACCTCCAGGAACGTGTCCGCGGCCGTGTCGGTGCTGCCCGCCTCGTGCAGCTGGACCAGGGTCAGGTAGGCGTCCTCGAGACTGGCGCGCCGGACCTCGAGGTCGTGCACGTCGGCGCCGTGCTGCGCGAGGAGCTCGCCCACGAACGCCGTCGCGTCGGCCGTCGAGTGCACGAACCGCTCGCCGTCGCGCGTCCACTTCACCTCCGCCTCACCCGCCACCCGGTGTGCGAGCGCCTCGGGGCTGTCGTCGGCGACGATGCGGCCACCGGCCAGGATCAGCACCCGGTCGGCGAGCTTCTCGGCCTCGTCGAGGTCGTGCGTGGTCAGCAGGATCGTGGTGCTCTCCAGGTCGGACAGACGGTGCACGAGGTGGTGGAAGTCGCGGCGTGCCTGCGGGTCGAAGCCGGCGGTGGGCTCGTCGAGGAAGAGCAGCTCGGGCCGGCCGATGATGCCCATGGCGACGTCGAGGCGCCGTCGCTGGCCACCCGACAGGGTGACGATCTTGCGATCGGCGATCTCGGTCAGCCCGACGACGTCGAGGAGCTCCTCGACGTCCCACGGTCGCTGCACGTCCGGCGTCGCGTAGGGCTCGTAGTAGCCGCCGAGCAGGGTGAGCAGTCGTCGTGAGGTCCAGCGCGGGTGGTCGCGCCAGCTCTGGAGGACGACCCCCGTGCGCGCTCGCCAGGACTCACCGGCCGTGGCCGGGTCCTCCCCGAACACCTCGATGTCGCCGGCGGAGCGGATCCGGAAGCCCTCGAGGATCTCGATCGTGGTCGTCTTGCCGGCGCCGTTGGGACCGAGCAGGCAGAGCACCTCACCGGGGTGCACCTCGAAGTCGACGCCCGTCAGCACGTCGTTGTCGCCGTAGCGCATCCGCAGGTCGCGCACGGTGACGACGGGTGCGCGCTCGTGAGTCGGGATCACAGGACTAATGTAGTAGTTCTGCTACATAGAGAGCAAGAGTGTGATGCGTCTGCCTCGCCCGTCCGGCTCAGCCGCGGTTGACCGCGCTGATGACCGCCTTGAGCGAGGCGGTCACGATGTTGGCGTCGAGTCCCACGCCCCAGCGGATGTCGTCGCCGACCGCACACTCGACGTACGCCGCCGCGATGGCGTCGCCACCCGACGAGAGCGCGTGCTCGGCGTAGTCGAGGACCCGCACGTCGAAGTTCTGCGACAGTCCGTTGATCGCGTCGACGAACGCCGACAGCGGACCGTTGCCGGAGCCGTGGAGCTCCTGGATCTCGCCGTCGACGTAGACGTTCACGGTGAGCTGGTCCTTCTCCCCCGCGGCCGAGGAGGTGTGCACCGAGTTGAGCTTCAGCGGCGCCTCCCGGGTGAGGTACTCGTGCCGGAACGCGTCCCAGATCGCCGTCGGCGACATCTCGCCGCCCTCGCCGTCGGTCTGCTCCTGCACCGCCCGGCTGAACTCGATCTGCAGCCGGCGCGGCAGGTCGAGCTTGTGCTCGGACTTCATCACGTAGGCGACGCCGCCCTTGCCGGACTGGCTGTTCACCCGGATGACCGCCTCGTAGGAGCGGCCGACGTCCTTGGGGTCGATCGGCAGGTACGGCGCCTCCCAGGGGTGCTCCTCGACCGGGTGGCCGGCGCGCTCGGCCTCCTCCTCGAGAGCCTCGAGACCCTTCTTGATCGCGTCCTGGTGCGAGCCCGAGAACGCCGTGTAGACGAGGTCGCCCGCGTAGGGGTGGCGCGGGTGGACGGGCAGCTGGGTGCAGTACTCCACCGTGCGACGGATCTCGTCGATGTCGGAGAGGTCGATCTGCGGGTCGATGCCCTGGCTGAACAGGTTCATGCCCAGGGTGACCAGGCAGACGTTGCCGGTGCGCTCGCCGTGCCCGAACAGGCAGCCCTCGACCCGGTCCGCGCCGGCCATCATCGCCAGCTCCGTGGCGGCCACGGCGGTGCCGCGGTCGTTGTGCGGGTGCAGGCTGATCGTGGTGAACTCGCGGCGCGTGAGCTGGCGGGAGAACCACTCGATCTGGTCGGCGTAGACGTTCGGCGTCGACATCTCGACGGTGGCCGGCAGGTTGAGGATGATCTCGCGGCCGTCGTCGGGCTGCCACACGTCGGAGACGGCCTCGCACACCTCGACCGAGAAGGGCAGCTCGGTGCCGGTGAAGATCTCGGGCGAGTACTCGTAGCCGATCACGGTCTGGCCGAGGTTCTGCTCGGCGTACTTCATGAACAGCTCGGTGCCCCGCACCGCGATGTCCTTGACCTCGTCGTCGGTCGCGCGGAACACGACCCGTCGGAACAGCGGGGCGAGCGCGTTGTAGAGGTGGATGTTCGCGTGGTGCACGCCGACCAGCGACTGCGTCGTCCGCTCGATGAGGTCCTCACGGGCCTGGGTCAGCACCGAGATGGTGACGTCCTCGGGCACCTTGTCGCGCTCGATCAGCTGGCGGACGAAGGAGAAGTCGGTCTCGCTCGCACTGGGGAAGCCGACCTCGATCTCCTTGTAGCCCATCGCCACGAGGAGGTCGAACATCCGGTGCTTGCGCTCCGGGGACATCGGGTCGATGAGTGCCTGGTTGCCGTCGCGCAGGTCGGTGGAGAGCCACCGCGGCGCCTGGGTGATCTGGCGGTTCGGCCAGGTGCGGTCGGGCAGGTCGATCGGCGGGAACGCGCGGTAGCGCTCGATCGGCATGCCGCTGGAGCGTTGGGTGTTGGCGAAGCCTGAGTGCTGCAGGGTCATGAGGGTCCTTCGTCGGCGGGACGGTCGCCGGGCGCTCGAACTCTCCGCAGCGAGGAGGTCCGGCTGGTTCAGACCTCGCTGCGGCAGCGAAGGAGGAGGCTGCGCGTCATGACGTCGTCACCCTAGCAGCGCTCAGGCGAGGCGAGGCAGCCGCACGGTGACGGTGGTGCCCTCGCCCTCGATCGACTCCACGCCGACCGTGCCGCCGTGCCACTCCACGACCGTCTGCACCAGCGCGAGCCCGAGGCCGGCGCCCTGGATCTCGTCGGCCACCGAGAGCGAGGACCGGAAGAAGCGCGCGAACACCTGCTCCTGCTCGGCCGCGGGGATGCCGATCCCGTTGTCGGTCACGCTGAGCAGGACGTGCTTCTCGTCCGCGGCGAGCCGCACGGTGACCCGTCCACCCGGGCGGCTGAACTTCAGCGCGTTGCCGAGGAGGTTCGAGATCACGCGCTCGAGGTGGCTGCGGTCGGCGAGCACGCGCGGCAGCCGGGGCTCGCGCGACGAGGCGCAGCTCGACCTCCTTGGCGGCCGCCAGGGAGTTGAGGCCCTGCTGGCACTCGCTGACCAGGCCGGCGACGTTCACCGAGCGCTGGTCGAGACGGACCGCCTCTGCGTCGTACGCCGAGAGGATGAGGAGGTCCTCGACCAGGTCACGCAGCCGGACGGCATTGCGCTCGATGACCGTCAGCCCGGCGGAGACGCCCGGTGGGAGCAGGCCCATCCCGCCCTCGGACATCACCTCGAGGTAGCCGACGATGCTCGTCAGCGGCGTCCGCAGCTCGTGGGAGACGGTGGAGACGAAGCTGTCCTTGGCCCGGTCCAGCTCCTCGAGCCGCTGCATCGACCGGCGCTGCTGCTCGAACGCGCGGGCCTGCATCAGCGAGGACACCAGGTCGTGGGAGAGGCCGGCGCAGATCGCGAGCTCGCGTTGCTCCCATCGCCGGGGCGCCACCGACTGCACCAGCACCCAGCCGAGGACCTCGTTGCCGACGGCGATCGGCACCGCGGCCAGCGACCGCACGCCGAGGGCCTCGACGATCTCCCGGCCGCCCTCGATCCCGAGCCGCGGGTCCTCGTCCGCGCGGTCGACCTGGAGCGGCTCGCGCTGCTGCGCGGCCTCGAACAGCTGCGTGGTCAGCACCTCGGGCAGGTCGACGAACGACCGCGGACGCGGCAGGCGAGCGACCGCGGGAGTCGCGCTCCACGTGCCGCGCACGCCGGCGTGGTGCTCGCCGTCCACCGGCAGCACGTCGCACCGGTCGACACCGAGCGCCCGGCCCACCGACTCGGCGGCGCGGTTGACCAGCTGCCCTGACGCGAGGTCCTGGGTCAGTGCCGAGTGCACCTCGTCGACGACCTCAGGCTGCTCCGGGTGGTCGAGCAGCTCGGCCTGGACCGACCGCATCTCCAGCACCGAGTCGTAGAGCTCGGCGCCGGCGCGGGCCTCGATCGTCTCCGCTGCCTGCCTGCGGGCACGCTCGCGCCGCAGCTCGCGACGGAGCCGTCGTATCTCCGCGACTGGATCGGCGGACCCGGTGGGCGCAGGTTTCAGGTCCATGAGGGCCCAGTCTGCCCCCAGGATCAGGGGCTGCGTCCAGTGTTCCGGGCCACATGCCGCAGTTGCCCCGTTTCGTCCTGCCGTTCCGTCCCTCTCGCACTTTTTGTCGGTCCCAACGACGTTCCACGATTTGGCATCATCGGGGCATGTCGCGCCTTCTGGTCGTCCACCACTCCCCCACGAAGTCGCTCCAGGCGCTGACCGAGGCGGTCGTGGCCGGGGCCCACGACGACAGCATCGAGGGGGTCGAGGTGGAGGTGCGCGAGGCCCTCGACTTCGCCCGCGGCGAGGCCGACCACGAGGACCTGTTGCGGGCCGATGGCTACGTGCTCGGCACCACGGCCAACTTCGGCTACATGAGCGGGGCGCTGAAGCACGTCTTCGACTCGACCTTCCTCCAGGTCGGCGGGGCGCTGTCCGACGACGGCAGCGCTGACGGCGGCGCTCCGGCGGAGGGCGCGACGTCGCGGCGACCGTTCGGCCTCTACGTGCACGGTCGCTACGACACCACGGGAGCGGTCCGGTCGGTGCTGTCGATCACGGGCGCGCTCGGCTGGCGGCAGGGGTACGACGTCCTGGAGGCCATGGGCGACCTGACCGAGGCGGACACCGGGGCGGCGTACGAGCTGGGCGGGACGATCGCCGCCCTGCTCGCCGCCTAGTCCCCGGCGCTGGCCTCAGGCCGTCGTGCGCTGCCCCGCGGTGGCGGCGACTGGGCACCGACGAGGCACGGGCGGAGAACGCGGCGATCGTCGACCAGCCGACCCGCTGAGAGTCCCGCGATCCACGCCGGTGCGGCGGTACGATCGCCGCGTCTCGCCCACTCTCGCCGACCAAGGGAATGCCGTTGCTCCGTCGTACCCCCCTGGCCCTGGTGGGGACCACGGTGCTGGCGCTGGTCGTCGGGGCGTGCGCGGCTCCGCTGCAGCGGGAGACGGCCGCGGACAAGACGAGCCCGCCGAAGCTCGGCGCCTGCTACAACCTGACGCCGAAGGACACCGAGCAGAAGAGCAACGTCTCCGAACCGGTGTCGTGCGCCAAGGCGCACACCTCGGAGACCTTCGCCATCGGCACGCTCCCCGACTCGACCGGCAAGGACTACGGCTCCGCCGCGCACGGCCGGTGGATCTTCCCGACGTGCGAGAAGGCGTTCGAGAAGTTCCTCGGCGTGGACGAGAGCCTGGCGCTCCGGGTCCAGCTGAGCTGGGCGTGGTTCCGCCCGTCGGAGCGGGGCTGGGACAAGGGCGCTCGGTGGTACCGCTGCGACCTCGTCGGGGGGCCGGCCAACGCGACGTCGTACGCCGACCTCCCGGCGCCCACCGCGAAGGCGTTGTTCCGGGCCAAGCCGCCCGAGGAGTGGCTCACCTGCGCGCAGGGACCGACCGTGCTGAAGTCGAAGAAGGTGCCCTGCACCGAGCAGCACGACTGGCGCGCGGTCGGCACGATCAAGGTCGGCGAGCCCAAGGACCCCTACCCGGGCGACCGGTTCGTGCAGGTGCGCTCGCGTGACTACTGCTCCGACGCCGTGGGAGCGTGGATGAACTATCCGGTGGACTACGAGTTCGGCTACACGTGGTTCCACGAGGCCGAGTGGAAGGCGGGCAACCGCCGTTCGGTGTGTTGGGCGAAGACGGATCGGTGAGGCGATGAGACGGACGACCCTGTCGCTGCTGGTGCTGTCGACCGTGCTCGTCGGCTGCTCGTCCGGTGACTCCGAGAGCGCCGACCGGCCCGAGGCCGGCGCGTCGGCGAGCTCCGCGCCGCCCGCTCCCACCCCGCCGAAGGTCGGCGAGTGCCACGAGCTCACGCTCGACGAGGCCACCGACCCGGTCGACGCGGGCGAGACCGTGCCGTGCCGGCAGCCGCACACCGCCGTCACCTACAAGGTCGGGAAGATCTCCGCTCTCGATGACGGTCACCTGCTCGCCGTCGACTCACCGACCGTGCGTGCGCGGATCGCCGAGGCATGTCCCCCGGCCCTGCCCGCCTACCTCGGCGGCGACGAGACCACGGTCCGGCTGAGCCGGTTCGAGCCGGTGTGGTTCGGCCCGTCGCTCGAGGAGGCCGACGCCGGTGCCGACTGGTTCCGTTGCGACGTGGTGGGCGTGCGTGGGCAGGGTGAGCTGATCACGCTGCCACGCAAGGTCAAGGGCGTGCTCGACGCTCCGGACGCGTTGGACCGGTTCGGCACCTGTGGCACGGCGGCGCCCGGACACCAAGGGGTTCGAGCGCGTCGTGTGCTCGGAGAAGCACAGGTGGCGCGCCGTGGACGACATCGAGCTGCCTGCGGACGCGCGCTACCTCGCCGAGCCGGCCACCGCGACCGCCGACGCGGCGTGCAAGGACGTCGCCTCCGAGCGGGCCAACGGCGCGCTGCAGTACACCTGGGCCTTCGAGTGGCCCACCCGGGCGCTGTGGCAGACCGGCCAGCGCTACGGCTACTGCTGGGTGCCCGAGGGCGGGTAGTCAGCGGACCGGGTGGCCGGCCTCGCGCAGCGCCTGCTTGACCGCCGGGATCCGCAGCGTTCCGAAGTGGAAGACCGTCGCCGCGAGCACGGCGTCGGCACCGGCGTCGACGGCCGGGGCGAAGTGCTCGATCGCGCCCGCGCCTCCGCTCGCGATCACCGGGATCGACACGGCCGCCCGGACCAGGCGCACCAGCTCGAGGTCGAAGCCCTCGGTGGTGCCGTCGGCGTCCATCGCGTTGAGCAGGATCTCCCCCGCACCCAGCTCGGCGGCCCGCACGGCCCACTCCAGGGCATCGATGCCGGCGGACGTGCGGCCTCCGTGGGTGGTGACCTCGAAGCCGGAGTCGGTGCCCGGCGCACGACGCGCGTCGACGGAGAGCACCAGCACCTGGTTGCCGAACCGGTCCGCGATCTCGGCGACCAGCTCGGGCCGGCGGATCGCGGCGGTGTTCACGGCGATCTTGTCGGCCCCCGCGCGCAGCAGCCGGTCGACGTCCTCGACGCTGCCGACCCCGCCGCCGACGGTCAGCGGGATGAACACCTGCTCGGCCGTGCGCGAGACGATCTCCATCGTCGTCGAGCGCCCCTCGTGCGACGCCGAGATGTCCAGGAAGGTCAGCTCGTCGGCCCCCTCCGCGTCGTACACCTTCGCCAGCTCGACCGGGTCACCCGCGTCGCGCAGCTGCTGGAAGTTGATCCCCTTGACCACGCGGCCGGCGTCGACGTCGAGGCACGGGATGACGCGGACGGCGAGGCTCACGTCGTACGCCGATCCGGCCAGGTGAGGTCGAGCGCGTCGGTCAGGGTGAACCGGCCCTCGTAGAGCGCGGTGCCGATGATCGCGCCCTCCACGCCTTCGTCGACGAGACCCATCAGCGCCTCGAGGTCCGCCAGCTCGGTGATGCCGCCCGACGCGACGACCGGCCGGTCCGTCTCGGCGCACACCGAGCGGAGCAGGTCGAGGTTCGGCCCCTGGAGCATGCCGTCCTTGTTCACGTCGGTCACCACGTAGCGCGCACAGCCCTCGGCGTCGAGGCGCGCGAGCACGTCGTACAGGTCTCCCCCGTCGCGGGTCCAGCCGCGGGCCGCCAGCGTCCGCCCGCGTACGTCGAGCCCGATCGCGATCCGGTCGCCGTGCGAGGCGATCGCAGCGGCGCACCACTCGGGCTGCTCGAGAGCGGCGGTGCCGATGTTGACCCGGCGGCAGCCGGCCTTCATCGCGGAGTCGAGCGAGTCGTCGTCGCGGATCCCGCCGCTCATCTCCACGTCGATGTCGAGGGTGCCGACGATCGTGGCCAGCAGCTCACGGTTGTGCCCGCGCCCGAACGCGGCGTCGAGGTCGACGAGGTGGATCCACTCCGCCCCGGCCTCCTGCCAGCGCAGCGCCGCCTCGACGGGGTCGCCGAACCGCTTCTCCGAACCCGCCACGCCCTGGACGAGCTGCACCGCCTGCCCGTCGGCGATGTCGACGGCGGGCAGGAGCTCGAGGTGGTCGCTCACGGGGATACCTTTCATCGGCGGAACAGCATGGTGTGCAGCACGGGGGCGGCGAGCAGGCTCACCGCGAGGATCAGCGCGCGCACGGACCAGTCAGGCACGAACACCCACACGAGCACGTTCAGCGCGACCAGCATCGCGATGGTCGCACCGACCTGCCGCCGTCGACGTTCGGCCAGGGCTCCCGTCTGACGTGAGTGCCGCTTCGGCAGCAGGCCGGCGAAGCGCCGCTGGCGCGACACCCGGCGCTCGCGTCGCTCGGCCTCGCGCGCCTTGGCAGCCCGGACGATCGCCGCCTCGCGCTCGCGCTCCTCGCGCCGGCGGGCGCGCTCCTTGCTCATCGGGCGCTCACAGTGACTCGACCCAGTTGCGCAGCAGCCGCGCCCCGGCGTCGCCCGACTTCTCGGGGTGGAACTGGGTCGCGGTCAACGGCCCGTTCTCGACGGCCGCGACGAACCGGTCGCCCCCGTGCTCGGCCCAGGTGACCAGTGGCGCCCGGGTCCGGTTGTTGGTCTCGAGCGTCCAGTCGCGCACACCGTAGGAGTGCACGAAGTAGAACCGGTCGTCCTCGATGCCCTCGAACAAGGTCGACCCCTCCGGGACGTCGACCGTGTTCCACCCCATGTGGGGTACGACGGGCGCCTGCAGCCGTTCGACGAGCCCGGGCCACTCCCCGCACCCCTCGGAGGTCACACCGTGCTCGGCGCCGTGCTCGAAGAGGATCTGCATCCCGACACAGATGCCGAGCACCGGTCGCCCGCCCGCCAGCCGGGTCCCGATGAACTGCTCGCCGTGCACCGCCTTCAGTCCCTGCATGCACGCGGCGAAGGCACCGACCCCCGGCACCACGAGCCCGTCGGCCGCCATCGCGTCGGCACGCGCCGAGGACAACGTCACCTCTGCTCCGGCGCGCTCGAGCGCGCGCACGGCCGACCGGAGGTTGCCCGACCCGTAGTCGAGGACGGTGACGCTGGGCCAGGATGTGGTGCTCAGAGCGTTCCCTTGGTCGAGGGCACACCCGACTCGCGCGGGTCGAGCGCCACGGCGTCACGCAGTGCGCGGGCGACGGCCTTGAACTGCGACTCGACGATGTGGTGCGGGTCGCGACCGCCGAGGACGCGCACGTGCAGCGCGATCTGGGCGTGGTGCGCCAGCGTCTCGAAGACGTGCCGGGTCAGCGAGCCGAGGTAGCCCACTCCCGATTGACCAGGGCCGATCATCACGAACTCCTGGCCGTCCGGCTCGCCCACGTGGACGCAGTAGGGACGGCCGCTCACGTCGACGGCGCACTGCACCAGCGCCTCGTCGAGCGGGACCAGCGAGTCGCCGAAGCGACGGATCCCGGACTTGTCGCCGAGCGCCTCGAGCAGCGCGTCGCCGAGCACGATCGCGGTGTCCTCGACCGTGTGGTGGGCGTCGATGTGGGTGTCGCCGTCGGTCTGCACGGTCAGGTCGAACAGCGCGTGCCGGCCGAACGCCGTGAGCATGTGGTCGTAGAAGCCGACACCCGTCGACACGTCGGTGCGACCGGACCCGTCCAGGTCGAGCTCGACCAGGACCTTCGACTCCTTGGTCTGGCGCTCGATCCGCGCAGTGCGGCTCATCGCTTCCCTACTTCCATCAGGGCGTCCTTGAACGCCGTCATCTCCTCGGCCGTGCCGATCGACACCCGCAGCCAGCCCTCGGGTCCGGTCACCCGGATCAGCACCCCGCGGTCCAGCAGTCCCTGCCAGAGTGCCTGACGATCGTCGAACCGACCGAACAATACGAAGTTCGCGTCGCTCTCCGCGACCTCGTATCCCTGGGCCGTGAGCCACGCCACGGTCCGGTCGCGCTCCGCGCGCAGCTCCTCGACCCGGCCCAGCAGCTCGTCGGCGTGCCGCAGAGCGGCGCTGGCGGCGGCCTGGGTGACGGCCGAGAGGTGGTACGGCAGGCGGACGACGCGCAGGGCGTCGGTGATCTCCGGAGCAGCCGCCAGGTAGCCGAGCCGGGCACCCGCGAGCGCGAAGGCCTTGCTCATCGTCCGCGTCACCAGCAGGTTGCGGTGCTGCGAGAGGAGCTCCAGCGCGGACGGCGTTCCGGCGCGGCGGAACTCGGCGTACGCCTCGTCGATGACGACGACGCCCGGTGCCATCTCACAGAGCTTGCCGATCACGTCGTGCGGCAGCGCGGTGCCGGTCGGGTTGTTCGGCGAGGGCAGCAGGATCACGCTCGGCCGGTGCTCGTCGATCAGCCGGGCGGCCTCGTCGAAGTCGAAGCTGAAGTCCTCGTGCCTGCGGCCGGCGACCCAGGTCGTCATGGCGTCGCGGGCGTACTCCGGATACATCGAGTACGTCGGGGCGAAGCTGATCGCGGTCCGCCCGGGACCACCGAAGGCCTGCAGGATCTGCAGCATCACCTCGTTGGACCCGTTGGCCGCCCAGATCTGGTCGGGGGTCAGCTCGACGCCGGACTCCTGCGCCAGGTAGCCCGCCAACCCCTTGCGCAGCTCGGTGAACTCGCGGTCGGGGTAGCGGTTCAGCGTCGTGGCCGCCGCCGCCACCGATGCGGTGATGTCGTCCACGACGGCCTGCGAGGGCGGGTAGGGGTTCTCGTTGACGTTCAGCGCCACCGGCACGTCGAGCTGCGGTGCGCCGTACGGCTCCACGCCGCGCAGCTCCTCGCGGAGCGGCGGCCAGTCGTCGGCCGTCATGACTCGGAGAACCTGCCCGCGACCGCAGCACCGTGGCCCGGCAGGTCCTCGGCGTCGGCGAGCGTCATCACGTGTCCGCCGACCTCGCCGAGCGCGTCGCGGGAGTACTCCACGACGTGCACCGAGCGCAGGAACGAGCGCACCGACAGACCGGAGGAGTGGCAGGCGCAGCCCGCCGTCGGCAGCACGTGGTTGGACCCGGCGCAGTAGTCGCCCAGCGAGACCGGCGCCCAGGGCCCGACGAAGACGGCGCCGGCGTTGCGCACCTTCGCTGCGTCGGCCGCGGCATCGGCGGTCTGGATCTCGGTGTGCTCGGCGGCGTAGGCGTTGATCACGTCGAGGCCCTGGGCCACGTCGTCGACGAGCACGATGCCGGACTGCTCACCCGACAGGGCGGTGCGGATCCGCTCGACGTGCCGGGTCGCGGCGACCTGCTTGTCCAGCTCGGCCTCGACCTCGTCGGCCAGCCGCAGCGAGTCGGTGACCAGGACCGAGGCGGCCATCGGGTCGTGCTCGGCCTGGCTGACCAGGTCGGCGGCGACGTACGCCGCGTCGGCGGTGTCGTCGGCCAGGATCGCGATCTCGGTCGGACCCGCCTCGGAGTCGATCCCGACGACGCCCTTGAGCAGCCGCTTGGCCGAGACGGTGTAGATGTTGCCCGGGCCGGTGACGAGGTCGACGCGACGGCACGGTCCGGCGCCGTGGGCGAACATGGCGATCGCCTGGGCGCCGCCGACGGCGTAGACCTCCTCGATGCCGAGCAGCTCGCAGGCGGCGAGGATCGTGGGGTGCGGCAGGCCGTCGAAGTCCTTCTGGGGCGAGCTGGTCAGCGCGATCGAACCGACGCCGGCGACCTGCGCGGGGACGACGTTCATGATCACGCTGGAGACGAGCGGGGCGACGCCGCCGGGCACGTAGAGGCCGACGCGGTCGACCGGGATCAAGCGCTGCGTGACGCGGGCACCGGGACCGAGGTCGGTGACCACGTCCTTCTCGAGCTCGGCCTCGCAGGTGATCCGCAGCCGCCGGATCGACTCCTCGAGCCCTGCGCGGACCTCGGGGTCGAGCGCCGGCGAGGGCGTCGACCAGCGCCTGGCGCGGGACCGCGATCTCGGTCTGCTCGACGCCGTCGAACTTCGCGGAGTACTCCGCGATCGCCTCGACGCCGCGGTCGCGGACGTCGTCGCAGATCGGCCGCACCACGTGCAGCGCGGCCTCGACATCGAAGTCGGCACGCGGCACCAGGGCGCGGTAGTCGGGAGCAGCGGCTCCGGTGCCACCACCCCGCAGGTCGATCCGGCGAATCATGGCCCCAAGTCTAGGTGCGCCGGGTGGCCGGTCCGGACGCGCGCCCAGCCGACGGGACCCGGCGACGGACTAGCGTGGAACGGTGCCGGCACCCGACCTCGTCAGCGCTCGGTACCCGCGCCTGGAGGCAGGGTACGAGAGCTACTTCCTCCGCGCAGCCGACCCGGCGGGCGGCCGCGGCTTCTGGATCCGCTACACGGTGCACCGCAAGGAGGGGCAGCAGCCCGCAGGATCCCTCTGGTTCACCCTCTTCGACGCCGCGCGGCCGCCCCTGGCCGTGAAGACGACCGTGCCGGACCTGCGGGCCGGCGACGGTGCGTGGCTGCGGATCGGCGGCGCGGAGATCGGTCCCGGGCGGGCCCGGGGTGACATCGACGTCCCCGGGTCAGACCCGGTCGGCTGGGACCTGTCGTTCGAGGGCACGCCGCTGCACCCGCACCTCCCCCGCACCTGGATGTACGACGCCCCGCTGCCGCGCACCAAGCCGGTGAGCCTGCACCCCTCGGCCCGGCTGCGCGGATCGCTGGTGGTCGGCGACCTGGTCGTGGACGTGGACGACTGGGCCGGGATGGTCGGCCACAACTGGGGTAGCGAGCACGCGGAGCGCTGGATCTGGCTGCACGGCAGCGCGTTCGGGGACGAGCGCGACAGCTGGCTCGACGTGGTGCTCGCCCGACTGCGGCTCGGACGGTGGACGACGCCGTGGTCCGGCTTCGGGGCGATCTCGCTCGACGGTCGCACCCGCCGGTTCGGCGGGCTGTCCCGGGTGCGTTCCACGCACGTCGACGAGCATCCCGACCGGCTCGACCTTCGCGCTGACCGGTGACGACCTGCGCGTGCACGGCACGGTCTCCGCGCCGCTGTCGCGGTTCGTCGGGTGGGAGTACGCCGACCCGGACGGCAGCAGTCACGACGTGGCGCACTGCTCGATCGCCGACCTCGAGATCACCCTCGAGGAGAAGGGCCGGCCCCCGCGGACGGTCACGGCACCGGGTACGGCGGCGTACGAGCTGGGGATGCGGGACCACGACCACGGTCTCGAGATCCAACCCTTCCCGGACGGCTGAGCAGCTCAGTCGCAGCGCCTGGAACTGATAGTCCGATGCATTCGGACCCGCTCAGGCCGTGTCGATGGGTCCGATTGCATCGGACTATCGGTCATGGACGATGCAACCCGGGCTGGTGCACTCGCTCGACCGAGGCTGGGTACGTCTCCAGCAGCCCCACAGCGCGGGGCGGGCGAGGCGTCATGGTGCCGCCGCAGTTGGGGCACACGCCGCGGAGGCACTCCTTGGCACAGGACACGCACCAGGTGCACTCGAAACTACAGATCACGACCTCGGTCGAGTCGGCCTGCAGATCACGGTCGCAGCACTCGCACGAGGGCTTCATCAGCAGCATCGCGGGACTCAGTCCTCCTCGGTCTCGAACATCGCCCGCCGCTCGCGGGCGGTGGCCATCGCCGTCATGAACTTGGTGTCGTACTCGGGGTCGTCGAGACGGATGGCCGCGACCACGTGCTCGTCGAGCAGATGGGCTCCTGTCGGCGTGGTCTTCTGCAGCACGACCCGGGTCACGCCCTTGGAGTCGTAGTGGGTCGCCTTCCACTGGCCCGGGTTGGACGTCGGCAGCGACTTCTTCTGGCTGCGGCTCAGCAGCCGGACCGCGCCGTAGACGAGCAGGCCAACGCCACCGAGCACCAGGACCGCATCGACGAGCACCATGGCCCCATTGTGGGCCTACTCCCCTGACTCGTGCCGCAGCCGCATCGTCGGTTCGGCACCCTCCGGCAGCGTGAGCGGCGGGACGCCGCCGAGTCGCCGGTGGTAGCGGACGTGGTCGGCGTACTCCTCGAGGATCCGCCACAGCGTCGTGTGCGCCGCCCACGACAGGGGCTCGTCGCCGTCGCGCCACATCGCCCCGAAGCCGATCCACACCGGGGTCCAGTCCGCGGCGAGGTCCCACTCGCCGCGGTGCCGCATCAGCAGCTGCCGGCGGAGCTGGAACGCGGTGCGCGGACCGTCGGCACAGTTGGGCGCGGTGCGGACGGGCCAGACGCGCAGGTCGAGCCCCATCAGCTCGAGCTCGAGGTCCGCCAGGACGCGCGGGTCGACCAGCACGGTCGCCACGTTCTCGTGGGGGGCGCGTCTCACCCTCGGCACGCTAACGCGGGAGGCGTACCCGAAGGAACTGTGGACGGTAGAGGAACGGGTCGTCCTCGACCTTGCGGACATCGGTGTTGTTGCGGCTGTAGCTGACCAGGACGGAGGCCTGGTCGGGCATCAGGTCGGGGTGGGCCAGCGGCATGTAGCGCAGCGAGCCGCTCTTCAGGTCCGACGGCAGCTCGCCCACCGTGGTGCCGCCGTCGAACGGACCGGTCGGCGAGGGTGCCGACCACACCACGAGCTGCGTGCCGAGGAACTCGTCGCGCTTGCTGACGGCGTACCACCTGCCGTTCCTGGGAAAGACGCTGAGCGTCTGTGAGACTCCCTGGTCCGCTGCGATCAGCTCCTTGGCCTGGTCAGCCTTCGCCTGCCAGCGGCTGCCGTCCCAGAACTGCCAGGACGTGCGCTCCAGGATGTGGTCGGGCCGGGCCCGCGCGACACGGAGCGAGAACCCGAAGACCCCCTGCTCCTGGGGCCGCGCCGTCCCGTACAGGTAGACCCACCCGCCGTGCACCGCGGCCGCGGCACCCCACTGGGGGCGCGCCGTGTCCTTGTCGTCGGGCCCGACATCCTGCTGGGCGACCAGCTGGGGGGTGCCTCCGCGCAGGACGACGAACACCGCCATCGACGACCCCAGCGACTCGAAGGCGAAGGCGCCGTCGGGCTCGTTCGTGGTCCGGACCCGCTGGGCCGCGACCCCGACCAGGTCGTAGCCGGGACGCTGGACGCGGGCGATCGACATCGGCCAGTAGCCGACGCCGTCGCCACGGTCCGGGATCAGGGCGCCGTCGTCCGCCGGAACGACCGTCTGGGCGCAGCCCTCACCCAGCACGAGCATGGAGTTGCGCACGAAGCGCTGGCCGGGGAAGTCGGCTGCTCGCAGCGTGTCGCCGAAGACCCACAGCCGGCGACCGTCCTGGAGCAGGACGTCGGCACCGACATCCGCGCCCTGGAAGGCCTCTCCGCCCCGCAGCTTGCCGGCGAACGCGTTGAGCTGCTTCAGGTTCGTGACCTCCGGGGTGGCCACGCACGAGGTCCGTGACGCCCCCGGGACGGGCTCGGCGCTGACCACCTTGGCGCCCGCCGGTGCGAGCAGGGTGGCGGCCACCAGCACCACTGCCACCGGGACGGTCAGCGCCACGACGCGCAGCCGCCACGACACGGCGCCGAGCGCGGCGACCCGCGCCCTCCTCCGCCGGGGCACGCAGCCGAGCCGTCGCAGCCAGCGCCACCAGGGGTACGACGAGGAAGGCGACCAGCACGAGGACGGGTCGGAGCACGGAGGCCGAGCCGAACCACGCCATCGCGCTCGCCAGCTCACGCGTGGCACCGTGCAGAGTCCAGGGAGCCACCTCCCACCAGAAGCCCGGCAGCAGCCTCGGGTCCCTGCCGGACAGCAGTGGGCCGGCCAGGAACAGGAAGAACGTGCTCGCCAGCGCGAGCCCGACCGGGCCGAGCACCACCTCGAGCGCGATCGTGGACAGCGCCGCTGCCGAGGTGCTGGCGAAGCCGAGCGCCCACCAGGACAGGAACGCCCCGGCCGGGAAGACGAGCGCGACGAGCAGGCTCGCGGCCGCGCACGTCGCGACGGCGAGGACGACCGACCGGGCGCCGGGAGCAGACGACGTACGCCGCCGCCACCGCAGCAGCGCCCACCCGACACCGACCAGGAACCCGGCCGCCACCCAGAGCCCGCTGGCCAGGCCGACCGTGGACCTGGCTCACGTCCGGGTGCTCGGCCGGCGCCACCTCGCGCGTCACCGAGGTGCGGCCCATCGGGGTGGCCACCCGTTTGGCCAGGGTCGACGCCAGCCGTGTCGTCTCCGCGTCGTTGACGGTGGAGACGTAGAGGACGTCGTCGGCCTTGCGCAGGTCGATCACGACGGCGGCCACCGCACGGCCGTCCCGCACGTCGTCCCGGGCATCGGCGTCCTCGTCCACGACGACCGCGGTCACCGGGCGTTGCGGCAGTCGGTTCAACCGGTCGGCCACCCCGGACGCCACGACCGACGGCCCCTGCACCACGACCGGCAGCTCGTGCGGCTGCGCGGAGTCGTGCCCGCGGTGCCAGACGAGCAGCACCCCCTGGACGACCAGGATCACGGCGAGCAGCACCCAGGCCGTACGGCGCGCCGGTGGTCTCACGCTGCCGTCCCGGCGACCACACCCGGGCCGCTCGTCGGGCGGCGTACGCGCTGCCGCTTGACCAGCAGCACGGAGAGGCCGTACGCCGCCGCCGCCCATGCCACGAGCACGAGGGTCGCAGCCTGCAGCGACCCGACGTCACCGCCGGAGACGACCTGGCTGGTCGCGTTGGTGAACGCGGTCAGCGGCAGGAGTCCGTTGGCCTGCTGCAACGCACCCGGCGCCGTCTCGAGCGGGACCACGTTGCCCAGGGCCGCGACCTGCACGAGGAGGAACAGCACGAAGACGGCGACGCCCGGTCCGCCGAAGGCGAGCCGCAGCGCGTAGCCGACCAGGCCGAAGCAGAGCGCCGCCAGCAGCGTCACCATGACGAAGGCGACCTGCGAGGCGACGTCGACGCGCAGCAGCGCGACGGCGAGCAGCACCGCGACGGCCTGGGCCAGCGCCAGACCGACCGCGGGCAGCGACTGCACCACCGCGATCCGGCGCGAGGAGACCGGCACCAGCGCGTTCCGCCTCGCTGACCGCACGTCGACCCCCAGTGCCCCGGCCGTCGCGGCGAGCCACAGGATGACCGCGACGATCGCCCCGAGGAGCCAGCCGTTGGCGTGGTCGCTGTACGCCGTGGTGTGCGTCAGGTCGACCGGCTGGCTCACCGTGTCGGCCAGGGCAGTCTGCTGGGAGCTGGAGTACGTCGGGCTCTCCTTCGCGCCCTTGGCCAGACCGCTGCTCAGCGACTGGGCCCCGTCGTTGGCCGAGCTCGCGCTGGTGCTCAGGGTCGCGCTCCCCGACGCGAGGTCGGAGCCGGCCGCGGACGTCTCCTCGGTCCCGTCGGCCAACGAGCCCGTGGCTGCGTCGACGCTGCGTGCACCCGCGGCCACCGACGAGGCGCCCGAGGCGAGGGTCCTGGCGCTGGTGCTGAGCCGGCCGCTCGCGCCGTCGAGCGACTTCGCTCCCCCGGCGACGCGACGCTCGCCGGCCGCGAGGGCGGCGGCACCGGCCGCCACGACGTCGTTCGCGCGTGCCAGGCCGCCGGTCGCCCGGGCCAGGACCCGCGACGCGCCGGCATGCACCCTGGCGCGGTCGCGAGCCCGGTCGAGGTCGTTGCAGAAGGCGGTCGAACCTCCCGCGGCCGTGCAGGCGATGCCGAGTGCCCGCAGGTCGTCGGCCACCGTCCCGGCGCCCGACGCGAGCCGATCGGCTCCACCGGCGACGCCGGACGCGGCCCGCGCCACCTGGCGTGTGCGGCCGGCGTAGTCGGCGCCCTTGTTGGCCAGGGTCCGGCTGCTGCGGGCCAGCTTGTCGGCTCCCTGGTGCAGCTTGCGTGCTCCCTGCGAGAGCTCGGTCGTGCCGCGGGCGACCTTGGCGGCACCGGTGCTGACGGACTCGGTGCCCGACAACAGCTCCTCGGCCCCGGAGGCCACCTGGCCGAGGCTCGAGGCGAGCGTCTCCGCCCCGGTGTCGAGCTGGGAGGCCCCGTCGGAGAGCTGTGAGGTGCCGTCGGCGAGCTGGGCCGCGCTCGAGGCGGCCTTCTGGTTCGACTGCGCGATCTGGTTGAAGCCGCCGTACACGTTCTTCAGGTAGCCCTGCGTCGACTGGTTGCCGAGCGCCGTCGCCGCGGCCGCCACGACCTGCTCGCTGATGTAGGGCAGCGTCGTGCTCGCGGCCCCGTTGCTGGTCAGGGTCAGCTTGCCGCGCACCGGGCTGTCCCCGCTCGTCGAGACGATCGCGGCGGAGAAGTCCGAGGGGATCGTGAGGACGGCGTAGTACTCCCCGCTGCGCAGACCCTGCTTGGCGTCGGCGCTGTCGGTCAGCTTCCAGTCGAGCTTCGGGTCTCCCTTGGCGGGGTCGGTCAGCGAGGCGGTCAGCGCGCGGCCCGCGGCCACGGTGGTCGGCTTCGAGACGATCTGGTCGTCGTTGACGATGGCGACCGGCACCTTGTCGAGCTCCTGCTCGCGGTCCGAGGTCGACCACACCAGCACCAGCGCGGCCAGCAGCGGCAGCAGCAGCCCGGGTACGGCGTACCTCATCCAGCGGCGACGTCCGCCGGTGCCGGTGTCCTTCGTGCTCATCGCCCCGCCCTCGTTCCGTTGTCGCCGTACGCCGCCCCGGCCGTGCTGCCCACGAGGGGCTCTGCCATCGGCGTCGGGGTCTGCCCGACCAGGACGACCGCGCGTCCGTGGCGCGCGATCTCGGCCGCGAGCACCTCGACGCGCGCCTGGTCCGGCTCGGCGAGCGACTCCTGCCCGACCAGCACCAGCACCTCCGCGTGACTGGCCATCGCCAGGGCGCACTCGACGAGGGCGGCCTCGAGGGGTCCGGAGCTCGGACCGACCGCGACCGAGAGCTCGGCGAGCAGGTCGCCTGCCCGGGCGGCGTACGCCCTGCGTTCGTGCCGGGAGAAGCTCAGCAGCCGCGCCCGGTCGCGGACGGTGTCCGCGACGGTGTCGGTGAGGCCGGGTCCGCGGAGGTCCACCGTGGTCGCGGCCCGGTTGACCGCCTCCCGCTGCTCGGGCAGCAACAACCCGTCGACCACGACCTGCCCGCTGTGCGCGCGTCCGCGGCCCGAGAGCACGAGTGCGAGGTCGTGCCCCCCGCTCACCCGGGTCACCTCGGCCGGGCGTGCCGAGAGCTGCACCGGCTCGTCGCCCTGGTGGACCACGAGGTCCGTCGCGAGCACCGCCACGGTCCCGTGGTCGGCCTCCCACGTCTCGAACTCGACCTTCCGGTGCAGCGCCGCGCCCTCGACGTCGACCTCCGGCAGCCGCCGGTCCAGGGCACGCGGCAGCCACCAGGCGCCCCGGCCGAGCAGCACGAGGACGGCCGGCACGAGCGTCATCCGGACCACGAAGGCATCCACGAAGACCCCCACGGCGAGGCCGAGCGCGATCGGCTGGATCGTCGAGGAGCCGTTGGGGATGAACGCCACGAAGACGCTGGTCATGATCAGGGCGGCCGCCGTGACCACGCGCGCCGAGGCCCGGAAGCCGTGGATCACGGCCTCGTGCGGGTCGCCGGACTGCACGTAGGCCTCGCGCATCGCCGAGACCAGGAACATCTCGTAGTCCATCGCGAGCCCGAAGAGCACGCCCATCACGAAGATCGGCAGGAAGCTGACGATCGGTCCCGCGACTCACCCATCAGGCCGTCGAGCCAGCCCCACTGGAACACCGCGACCACCGCGCCGAGGGCAGCGCCGACGGAGAGCAGGTAGCCCATCGTCGCCTTCAGCGGTACGGCGATCGAACGGAACACGATCATCAGCAGGATCAGCGACAACCCGATCACGATGGCGGCGAAGGGCAGCAGCGCCCCTCCGAGACGGGCGGACACGTCGATGTTGATCGCTGTCTGCCCGGTCACGAGGATGTGGCTGACGTCGTACTGCTTCTCCCAGCCGGGTGCCCGGTCCCGCAGCGCGTGCACGAGCTCGGTGGTCGAGGCGGCGGTCTGGCCGGCGGACGGGATCACCTGGATCAGCGCGGTGTCGCCACCGTTGTTGGGGGTGGCCTGGGTGACGGCCACGACGTCCGGCACCTTCTCGATGGCGTCGGCGAGCTTGCTGACCGTGTCCTTCGGGTCCGTGCTGGCGATGACGTCCGCGGCGACCGACAGTGGCGCGTTGTAGCCCTCGCCGAACGCTGCGGTGATCTTGTCGTAGGTCTGCCGGGCGTCGGAGCCGACCGGCGCCGTGCTGTTGTCCGGCAGGGACAGGCGCATGCTCAGCGCCGGCACGGCCGCGAGACCCAGCAGCGCCAGCACGGCGATGATGGTCACCACCGGGAACCGCGTGATCGCGTGCACCCACGTGTTGCTGAAGCCCGAGCGCTGACTTCTTCTGGGCTTCGGCGCCTTCGCCTCTTCTTGGGGTTCTTCGCGGGCTTCGGCGGCCTCGCCGAGCGGGGCCGCATCCGCTCCCCGAACAGCAGGGCGATCGCCGGCACCAGCGTCAGCGCGATCAGCACCGCGACGGTCACCGCCGCCGCGGCCGCGAGACCCATCACGGTCAGGACCGGGATGTTCGCGACGGAGAGCCCGGCGAGCGCGATCACCACCGTGGCGCCGGCGAACACGACCGCGCTCCCGGCGGTCGCGAGGGCGCGCGACATCGACTCGGTGGGCGAGAGCCCTTCGCCGAGATGGCGTCGGTAGCGGGACAGGATGAACAGCGCGTAGTCGATGCCCACGGCCAGCCCGAGCATCTCGGCGAGCGTCGGCGCGTTGCTCGACACGGTCGCCAGCGAGGAGACCAGCACCACCGAGCTCAGCGTCACCCCGACGCCGATCAGCGAGGTGAGGATCGGCATGCCGGCGGGCAGCAGCGCCCCGAAGGTGATGCCGAGGATCATGAACGAGACCAGCAGGCCCAGCAGCTCGGGCACCTTGCTCGGGTCGGCGGTCGTCTTGTAGGCGTCCCCGCCCACGGACGTGGAGACGGTCGATCCCTTCGGCGGCGCGGCCGCGTCGACCACGGCGTCGAGGGTGCGCTCGGAGGGGACCTTGGCGGTGAAGCGCAGCTGCGCGATGGTCGAGGCCTTGTCCTTGGACACGACCGGGTCGTCGGCGGAGAGCGGGTTGCTCACGCTGACGCCCGAGACGTCGGTGGTCTTCTTGACGATCTGCGCGACGGTCGCCGAGTTGGCCTTGTCGGTGATCGCTCCCGTGGTGGCGGTGATGAGGAGCTGACCGTTGGCCCCGGTCAGTCCGAACCGGTCGCTGAGCACGTCCTGCCCCTGCTGGGACTCGGTGCCCGGGATGGCCACCGAGTCGTCGTACTTGTCACCCAGGGCGCCGGCGCCGCCGACCGCTGCGACCAGCAGCAGGAACCAGATCGCGAGGACCGTGCCGCGACGCCGGGCGATGCCGCCCGCGAGACGAAACAGGAAGATGGACACGATCAGTCCGAGAGTGCCGGAAGTATTGGCAGTCATGCTGTCAGAACATACGGAGCCGGAGCGCGCCAGCGGGATGGTGGGCCAGCCCGAAGCCGCGACCGGTCTAGGCAGGCGGCGTGCCGAGCAGCGCCCGCAGCGCCGCGACGAGCACCCGCCGGGTGCGCGCGGGCGACAGCCCGCGCTCCACGCGCAGCGCCTCCAGTGACTCGAACTGGCAGAGCACGTCGACGGCGGCCAGGAGGTCGTCCGCGGCGTGGTCTCCCAGAGCGCTCGAGCTCCGGAGCGAAGTGCGCGGCGGCCTGGTCGGTGAGCTGGCGACGCCGCCGGCGGACGACGTCCGCGATCACCGGCGCGCTGGACGCCGTGGACAGCGCGACCCTGGCCGTGGGCGCCATCGTGTCGTAGAGGTCGAGCCGGTGCTGCGCGAACCGCTCGATGCGCTCGCTCCAGCGGTCCCTCACCGAGGTCCTCGAGGTGGAAGAACGGCTCGGCCACCTGCATCCGCCGGGCCAGCGCCGCCTGGAGCAGCTGGTCGCGGTCCGGGAAGTAGCGGTAGACCGACCTCAGCGAGACCCCGGACCGGGCGGCCACGTCCTCCACCGTGGGCTCGAGCTGGCCCTCGACGAACAGTGCGTGCACCGCGTCGAGGACGGCGTCGGTGTTGCGGTGGCGCCTCGCCCGGCGACCGTCGATGTCCGCGTGCACCACGCTGCTCACGGCGACACGCTAACCCCGCAGCGGCGGCCCCGGACCGGTTTCGGGCTGCCGGCCCACGACACGGACTAGGTTGGTCGCGTGACCGAGGTGCCACTGTTCCCACTGAACACGGTGGTGTTCCCGGGCGTGGTCACCCCGCTGCACATCTTCGAGGAGCGCTACCGCACGCTGATCCGCGAGCTGGTCGGCATCGAGACCGTCTTCGACCGGGTCTTCGGGGTCATCGCGATCCGGGAGGGCTACGAGGTCGGCGACCACGGCATGCAGTCCGCCCACCGGGTCGGCACGCTCGTCCAGCTCACCGAGGTCGAGCCGTACGACGACGGCCGCTTCGACATCCAGGTGATCGGGCGCCAGCGGCTCCGGGTCACCGAGTCGGACAACTCCGGTCCGTTCCTGCGCGGCGAGGTGGAGCTGCTCCCCGACGAGGACGAGCCCGACGCCGTGAGCGAGGCGCGAGCGCACCCTGATGACGTTCGAGACCTACCGCGAGGCCCTCTCGGAGATGCGGGGCGGCCCGGTCCTGGCCGGCGAGATGCCCACCGATCCGGCGTACCTCTCCTACGCGCTGGCCAGCACCTGCCTGCTCACGCTGCCGCAACGCCAGACCCTGCTCGAGGCCGAGAGCGCGCAGGAGCGGCTCGGCATGCTGCGCCGCACCCTGCACGAGGAGATGCGCGCCATGCGGGCGCTGCCGTCCCTGCCCGCGACCGAGGTGGCCCGCACCCGCTGGTCGCCCAACTAGGCATGGTCAAGCGCAAGACGGCCGGCGGCACGCCCGCCACGGTGGCACTCGAGCGGGCCGGGGTGTCGTTCACGGTGCACACCTACGAGCACGACCCCGCCGCGACGTCGTACGGGCTGGAGGCGGCCGAGGCGCTGGGCCTGGACCCGGCCACCGTGCTCAAGACCCTCCTCGCCGACGTGGACGGTCGCCTCGTCGTCGGCATCGTGCCGGTCACGGGACAGCTCGACCTGAAGGCCCTCGCCGCCGCGGTCGGCGGCAAGCGCGCCTCGATGGCCGACCCGGAGGTCGCCGAGCGCACCACCGGGTACGTCGTCGGCGGCATCTCGCCGATCGGCCAGAAGAAGCGGCTCGCCACCGTGCTGGACGCGACCGCGGCGCAGCTGCCGACGGTCTACGTCAGCGGCGGCAAGCGCGGCCTCGACCTGGGGCTCGACCCGCGCGACCTCGTCCGTCTGCTCGACGCACGGGTCGCGGGGATCGGCTCGGGACTGAGCCCTACTTCAGGGACAGCCGCACCAGGCCGTGCGAGACGTCGTCCTCGGTCCAGACGCTGACGCCGAAGCCGCGGAGTGCCTCGAGGTTGTCGGCGACCTCCTCGGCTTCCTTGTCGCCGTCCTCGCGGACCAGGTCGAGGATCGCCTTGCCCCAGTCTCCGTCGAAGTCGACGTAGGCGATCATCTGGGCGTCCTCGGCGTTGGGGACCGCGTCCTGGAAGCCCTCGTCGTCGGCGAGTGACCCGGTGCCGAGCAGCTGGTCGGCGTACTCCTCGTTGCTCGCCAGGACGACCTTGCCGTCCTTGGACGACTTGGTGATCTGGAGGTCGGCCAGGCTGGCGCCGGCGGTCTGCTCCAGCTTCGCGATCACCGCGTCGATCTCGTCGGCGTCACCGTCGATCAGCGCCCCGATCGAGAGGTCGCCGGGCTCGTCGATCGTGGCCAGGTCGTCCGGTGCGTCACCACCGACGCTGAGGCTGATGGACTTGCCGAGCAGGGTCTGGAGGTCCTCGGGGAAGTCGATGCCGAGCATGCTGCCGAAGAGCTCCGATCCCATCCCGTCGGGGTCGGCCTTCGCCAACGCGTCGAACGCACCGGGCGGGATCGCGAAGGCGAGGAGCAAGGCGGTGTCACCGGGCATCGCACCCACGTGGTCGGCGACGGTCTGGCTGCCCTGGGCGGCCTTGCCGCCACCACCGGCGACGGACAGCTCGATGCCACCGTCGGCGAAGTGCAGCACCGCGGCCGCACCCTGGAAGTCCTTGTACGCCGCCAGCGCGTCGGCGAGGGCCTCGTCGTCGGACCCCGACAGCCCTTCGCCGCCGAGCTCCAGCTCCCCGTCGAGTCCCGAGCTCAGCTCCTCGGAGAGCACGTCGACCGTCTTGGGGCCGACGTAGGCGTTGACGATCCCGGCACCGCCCGCCTCCTCGGTCCACTTCTGGAAGTCCTCGTCCTCCGAGAGCGGCGCCTTCTTGCCGGCCGCCGCGAGCGTCTCCGCGTGCTTCTTGCTGTCGCTGATCACGATGTAGTCGTCGGACAGGGTCCAGCCGAAGTCGTCACCCTCGAGCTCGGCACACTTCGCGAACCGCGCGAACCCGGTCTCGGCGTTCGCGGCGTCGCTGACCTGCAGGGCCGCGACCGGCGTCGGCTTGCCGTCGAGGACCACCCCGCCCAGACCGGCCCGCTGGCCGATCCAGGACTTGATGTCGCGGTCGTAGTCGAGGTCCTCGCACTGGCCCTCTTTCTGGATCTCCTCGAAGAGGCGCTTGATCGGGTCGGACTCCGGCTTCAGGCCGCTCTCCTCCCGGAAGGTCGGGAACTTGCGCAGCGTCTTGATCGCCTCGACCTTCTGGCCCCCGGACGGGTCCAGGTCGACGGTCAGCAGCGCGAACGTGGACGCGGGCAGGACCTCGGCGGGCCGCGGGCCGCCGCCGGCGAAGAACCGCCACGCCGCGAAGCCGCCGCCCGCGACGAGCACGACCGCCACGACGGAGGCGACGACGGCGATCAGTCCGCCGCGTGACCTCCGCGGCTCGGGCTGCGGTTGGTACTCAGGCATGACGGTGGTGTGGTCAGACACGGCTTCCCCCCGGATGGCGACACGGTCAGCGCAGCGTATCTGGTTCCGCAGCGGCTTCGGCGGGCTTCGCGAGGACCCACAGGAAGACCAGGGCCCCGAACGCGGCGGCCACGGGCCAGACCCAGGCCACGCCGGTCGCATTCAGCCGGAGGTGCTCGGAGACCTGGGCGCCGTCGGGGAGCCGACGCAACGCCGCGACCTCGTCGCCGGGTCCGAACAGGCGCCCTGCCTGGACCATCACCCACGAGGCGAGACCGGCGCCCACGGTCACCAGCGCGACGGTGAGCAGCGGGTCGCGGCGTCGCCACCACACCAGCAGCACACCGCTGAGCACCCCGCCGACGAGCGCGATCACCAGGAACCAGCCGTCCATCCCGACCTGCTTGAGCAGCTCCTCGGAGGGGACCGTGGCGTTGTCGCCGTCCTTGGTCACCTGCGGAAGGGGCGTCACCTGCGCCCAGATCCAGCCGCCGACCACGCCGGCGACGACGAACCAGACCACGACCACGACCACGTCGAGGAGCACCGGCACCAGCCGCGACCCGGGTGCGGTCGTCGTGGCCGGTGCTGGTTCGGGTGAACCGTCCGCGGTCTCGGTCGTCATCCCAGGCAACCGGGGCCGAGCAGGTGCTTCAGGTCGCCGTAGAGCGCCGGCGAGGCCGAGACACGCAGCCGGTCGTCGAGCCGCAGCACCCGGGTCGCCCCGCGCGTGACCAGCCGCAGCCGCACCTCGGTCGTGCCGGGATGGGTGCGCAGGACCTCCTTGAGCTGCTCGACGACGGGAGGCGTGCACCGGGTCGAGGGCAGTGTGATCAGCACCGGGCCGACCCCGCGGTCGTCCAGCACCGGGGTGGAGACGTTCTTGCCGCGCAGCTCGGCCTGGTCCTTGCTGCGGTCGAGCCGGCCCTGGACGGTGATGACGGTGTCCTCCACCAGCAGCGTGCTCGCCAGCTGGTAGTCGCTGGGGAAGAACAGCACGTCGATGGCGCCCTCGAGGTCCTCGACCGTGACGATGGCCCAGGCGTTGCCGGTCTTGGTGATCTTGCGGGTCACCGCCGTGATCAGTCCGCAGATCGTGACCGGCGCGCTCTCGGAGCGCTCCTCGTCGGTGAGCAGCTGCCCGATGGTGCAGTCCGCGGCGTTGGCCAGCACGTGCTCGAGGCCGGTGAGCGGGTGGTCGGAGACGTAGAGCCCGAGCATCTCCCGCTCGTGACCGAGCAGGGTCTGCTTGTCCCACTCCTCGATCTCGGGGACCACCACGCTGACCCCGAAGCCGTCGCTGTCGTCGTCGAGCCCGCCGAAGAGGGAGTCCTGTCCGATGGCCTCGTTGCGCTTGATGTCGACGTACTGGTCGACGGCCTGCTCGTGGATCGCCGACAGCGCCCGCCGACCGTGCTTCATCTCGTCGTAGGCGCCGGCCTTGATCAGCGACTCGACCAGCCGCTTGTTGCACACCTGCGCGGGGACCTTGCCCATGAAGTCGGCGAAGTCGGTGAACCGGCCCTTCTCGCGGCGGGTCTCGATGATCTGCTCGACGACGTTCCAGCCGACGTTGCGGATCGCGGTGAGACCGAACCGGATGTCCTCGCCGACCGGGGTGAAGTTGGCCTCCGACTCGTTGACGTCGGGTGGGAGCACCTGGATCTTCATCCGGCGACACTCGTTGAGGTAGATCGCCATCTTGTCCTTGTCGTCCTTGACCGAGGTCAGGAGCGCGGCCATGTATTCCGCCGGGAAGTTGGCCTTGAGGAACGCCGTCCAGTACGACACCAGGCCGTAGGCCGCCGAGTGGGCCTTGTTGAACGCGTAGTCGGAGAACGGCAGCAGCGTCTCCCACAGCGTCTTGATCGCCCCGTAGGAGAACCCGCGCTCGGTCATGCCGCCGGAGAAGGTCTCGAACTGCTTGTCCAGCTCCTCCTTCTTCTTCTTGCCCATCGCGCGCCGCAGCAGGTCGGCCTGGCCCAGCGTGTAGCCGGCCAGCTGCTGGGCGATCGCCATCACCTGCTCCTGGTAGACGATCAGGCCGTAGGTCTCGCCCAGCACCTCCTCGAGCGCCTCGGCGAGCTCGGGGTGCAGCGCCTCGACCGGCTCGCGGCCGGTCTTGCGGCGGGCGTACTTGTTGTGCGAGTCGGCGCCCATCGGACCGGGACGGTAGAGCGCACCGACCGCCGAGATGTCCTCGAAGCAGTCGGGCTGCATGCTGCGCAGCAGGGCGCGCATCGGACCGCCGTCGAGCTGGAAGACGCCGAGGGTGTCACCGCGCTGGAGGAGGGCGTACGTCGCCTCGTCGGTCAGCTCGAGCTCCTCGAGCACGATCTTCTCGCCGCGGTTGGACTCGATGTTGATCAGGGCGTCGTCGAGGACCGTCAGGTTGCGCAACCCGAGGAAGTCCATCTTGATCAGGCCGAGCTTCTCGCAGGTCGGGTAGTCGAACTGCGTGATCACCGCGCCGTCGGCCGGGCGGCGCATCACCGGGATCACGTCGAGCAGCGGCTCGCTCGACATGATCACGCCGGCCGCGTGGACGCCCCACTGGCGCTTGAGGCCCTCGATGCCGATCGCGGTGTCGACCACGGTCTTGACGTCGTTGTCGCCGTCGTAGAGCTGGCGGAACTCGCCGCCCTCGTTGAAGCGCTTGTGCTCGGGGTCGAAGATCTCCTTGAGCGGGACGTCCTTGCCCATCACCGCGGCCGGCATCGCCTTGGTGATCCGGTCGCCCATCGCGAACGGGTAGCCGAGGATCCGGGAGGAGTCCTTGACCGCCTGCTTGGCCTTGATGGTGCCGTAGGTGACGATCATCGAGACGCGGTCGTCGCCGTACTTGTCGGAGACGTACTTGATCACCTCGCCGCGACGACGCTCGTCGAAGTCGATGTCGAAGTCGGGCATCGAGACGCGGTCGGGGTTGAGGAACCGCTCGAAGATCAGGCCGTGCTTGAGCGGGTCGAGGTCGGTGATGCGCATCGCGTAGGCGCACATCGAGCCCGCGCCCGAGCCGCGGCCCGGACCGACGCGGATGCCGTTGTCCTTGGCCCAGTTGATGAAGTCGGCCACGACGAGGAAGTAGCCCGGGAAGCCCATCCGGGTGATGACCTCGACCTCGAAGTCGGCCTGGGTGCGGACCTCGTCGGGGATGCCGTCGGGGTAGCGGTAGCGCAGGCCCTTCTCGACCTCCTTGACGAACCAGGAGTTCTCGTCCTCGCCCTCGGGCACCGGGAAGCGGGGCATGTAGGTGCCGTTGCCCTCGGTGAACTCGACGTCGCAGCGCTCGGCGATCAGCAGGGTGTTGTCGCACGCCTCGGGCATCCCGTTGCGGTCGGCCCACAGCTCGCGCATCTCGGCGGCCGACTTGATGTAGTAGCCGTCACCGTCGAACTTGAACCGCTTGGGGTCGCTCATCACGCTGCCCGAGGAGACGCAGAGCAGGTGCTCCTGGGAGGGTGCGTCCTCCCGGAGCACGTAGTGGGAGTCGTTGGTCGCGACCGGCGGGATGCCGAGGTCCTTGCTCAGCTTGAGCAGCCCGTCGCGGACGCGGGTCTCGATCGACAGGCCGTGGTCCATCAGCTCGAGGAAGTAGTTGTCCTTGCCGAGGATGTCCTGGAAGTCGGCGGCCGCCTGGCGCGCCTGGCCGTAGTCGCCGATGCGCAGCCAGGTCTGCACCTCGCCGGACGGGCAGCCGGTGGTGGCGATCAGGCCGTCGGCGTACTCCGAGAGGAGCTCGCGGTCGATCCGGGGCTGGTAGAAGAAGCCCTCCATCGAGGCACGCGAGGACAGCCGGAAGAGGTTGTGCATCCCCTTGGTGCTCTCGGCGAGCAGGGTCATGTGGGTGTAGGCGCCGGACCCCGAGACGTCGTCGTCACCGCCGTTGTTCCAGCGCACCCGCTTCTTGTCGAAGCGGGAGGTGTTGGGGGTGGCGTAGGCCTCCATGCCGATGATCGGCTTGACCCCGGCCGCGCGCGCCTTGGCCCAGAAGTCGTAGGCCCCGAACACGTTGCCGTGGTCGGTCATCGCGATCGCGTCCATGCCCAGCTCGGCCGTCCGCTGGAACATGTCGCCCAACCGTGCCGCACCGTCCAGCATGGAGTACTCGGTGTGGACGTGGAGGTGGACGAACCCGTCCCGGCCGGCGGTCATGGAGGTCGATCAGCCCTTCCCGGAGCTTCTGGGTGGACACGGCAGTGTGGCCCAGGCTGACGCCTGGTGGTGCTGGGCCTGGTCGTTCTGGGGAAGATCGCCAGCGTACGTCAGCATCCCACCCGCCCCTGACAGTGACACGGGCCGTCCGACAGACCCGGTCGAGGTCACTCCGGACGCTGCTGAGGCGTCCTCCCAGGCGGCGAGACTCTCCGCGATCACGGTGTGCATCACGGCGGCGATCCGGTCCTTGGCGAGGCCCGGGACGTGGGCGGACATCCGCTCCACGATCTCGGCCTCGCGGTCCGGGTCGCGGCCCGCCTCTCCCCCGACCTCCTTGTGGTCCTGCACGGTCGCGGTGAGCGCCACCCGGCGGGCCAGGAGCACGGCGAGCTCGTCGTCGACCTCGTCGATGCGGCCCCGCAGGTAGGTCAGCGGGTCCTCGCCCAGCCAGGCCATCTGCAGGTCGGGCTCGTCGTCGTCGTGGCTGCTGCCGTCGGTGGTCTCCAGCTCGACGAGGCCGTGCCGGCGGTAGAAGTCGCGGGCCCGGGCGTTGGCCTGGTAGACGCGCAGCCCGAAGCCCTGCGGGCGCAGGGCCTTGGCGAGGTCCAGCAGGGCCGCGCCCACTCCCCGGCGCCGGTCGCTCCGGGTGGACGAACAGCAGGTTCAGCCAGGAGCCCCGGAGGAGCAGGAAGCCCAGCACCTGGTCGTCGCTGCAGGCCAGCCACAGCTCGCCGGGACGGTCCAGCAGGGAGCCGATCCAGGCGCGCACCTCCTCGGGTCCGCGGCTCTCCGGCGGATGGCCCGGGGACGCGCTGGAGGCGACGAACACGTCGTGCACGGCCGGGAGGTCCTGCTTGAGCGCGATCCGGAACTGGATCTCGTCGGGGGCCGTGTCCGAGTCGTCAGTCGGCATCGCGGATCACCTCGAGGGCGCGGGCCAGGTCGTCCGGGTACGACGAGGCGTACTCGACGTACTCCCCCGAGCCCGGGTGCTCGAAGCCGAGCCGCACGGCGTGCAGCCACTGGCGCTCCAGCCCCACCCGCTGCGCCAGCGTGGGGTCGGCGCCGTAGGTGAGGTCCCCGAGGCAGGGGTGCTTCAGCGCCGCCATGTGCACCCGGATCTGGTGCGTGCGCCCGGTCTCGAGGTGCACCTCCAGCAGGCTGGCGAAGCGATGGGCCTCGAGCGTCGCGTAGTGGGTGACGCTGTGCTTGCCGTCCTCGTGGACGGTGAACTTCCAGTCCGACTTCTGGTGCCGCCCGATCGGGGCGTCGATGGTGCCCTCGAGCGGGTCGGGGTGGCCCTGCACCAGCGCGTGGTAGGTCTTGTCGACCTCGCGCCGGCGGAAGGCGTTCTTCAGCCGCGAGTAGGCCACCTCGCTCTTGGCGATGACCATCACGCCCGAGGTGCCGACGTCGAGCCGCTGCACGATCCCGGCGCGCTCCTGGGCGCCGCTGGTCGCGATCCGGTAGCCGGCCCCGCGAAGGTGCCCCACCACCGTCGGCCCGGTCCACCCCATGGAGGGGTGTACGGCGACCCCGACCGGCTTGTCCACGACGACGATGTGCTCGTCGTCGTGGATGATCCCGATGCCGTCGACCATCTCGGCGCGCACCTCGAGCGGGTCGGGCTCCTGGGGGAAGGTGACCTCCAGCACCGAGCCGGGCAGCAGCCGGTCGGACTTGGCCGCGGCCCGCCCGTCGACCGTGACCAGCTGTCGGGCCAGCAGGTCGGCGGCCTTGCTGCGCGAGATGCCGAACATCCGGGCCAGGCCGACGTCCACCCGCTCGCCGCTCAGCCCCTCCGGGACCTGGAGGGTGCGCTGCTCGCCGCTGCCGGTGCTCATGACTCGTCCTGGGGCTGCTCCTCGTGACGGGACCCGTCCAGGCGGACGCCACGGAACAGCAGGATCACGAAGAAGGCCGCGGCCACGTTGATGCAGATGTCGGCCACGTTGAAGACCGGCCAGTTCGGGAGGGCGAAGAAGTCGACGACGTGCCCGCGGAAGGGCCCGGGGTCGCGCAGCATCCGGTCGGTGAGGTTGCCCAGGACGCCGGCGAGCAGGAGCCCGAGCCCGACGGCCCACCCGCGGTGGCGGACGCGCAGCGCGAGGACGACGACGACGACGGCGGCGACGATCGCGACCAGCGTGATGATCGGGGTCAGCGAGGCGCCGGTGCTGAACGCCGCCCCCGGGTTGCGGACCAGCCTGAGCTCGAGGAAGGTGCCGATCAGCTCGACCGGGGCGCGGTCCTCGAGCTCGCGGACCGCCAGGATCTTGGTCGTCTGGTCGATCGCGAAACCCACGGCCGCGATGGTGAAGGCGAGGGCCGTCGCGGACGGTCCACGGTGGCGGGGACCGTCACCTGGCGATGCGCCGGTCTTCGGGTCTCCGGAGGTCTCGCTCGTGATCAGCGACGCTCCTCGCGCTGCTTGCAGCTCAGGCACAGCGTGGCGCGGGGGAAGGCCATCAACCGGTTCTTGCCGATGGCGTTGCCGCAGTTCTCGCACTGGCCGTAGCTGCCGTCCGCGATGCGCTCGAGCGCGTGCTGGGACTGCTCGAGCATGTCGCGGGCGTTGTTGACGATGACCATCTCCTGGTCACGCTCGAAGGACGCGGAGCCGACGTCGGCCTGGTCGTTGCCGGCACCCTCGCCGGAGTTCTCGATCATCCCCGCGAGATCGCCCTCGACCTCGACGAGCTCACCGGTGAGGCGCTCGACGTCGTCGGTGAGCTGACGGCGTACGCCGCCCAGCTCGGCCTTGGTCCAGGGGTCCTCGACCTCCAGCACCATCAGCTTCGACGCAGACGTCGCTCGCTTCGTCGCCGTCTTGGTCGCGGTCGGGGCCGCCTTCTTGGCTGCCACGGTCGCCTTCTTCGCAGGAGTCTTCTTGGCCGGAGCGGCCTTCTTCGCCGGCGCCTTCTTGGCGGCGCCTTCTTGGCGGGAGCCTTCTTCGCGGGCGCCTTCTTGGCGGGAGCCTTCTTCGCGGCCGCCTTCTTCGCCGGAGCGGCCTTCTTGGCGGGAGCCTTCTTCGCGGCCGCCTTCTTCGCCGCCGCCTTCTTGGCGGGCGCCTTCTTCGCCGGCAGCCTTCTTGGCCGGGGCCGCCTTCTTCGCCGGGGCCGCCTTCTTGGCCGGGGCCGCCTTCTTCGCCGGGGCCTTCTTCGCCGGGGCCGCCTTCTTGGCGGGAGCCTTCTTCGCGGCTGCCTTCTTGGCCGGCGCAGCCTTCTTGGCGGGAGCCTTCTTCGCCGCGGCCTTCTTGGCCGGAGCGGCCTTCTTGGCCGCGGCCTTCTTCGACGCCGAGGACGACCGGGACACGACCTTGCGAGCCGCGGCTCCTGCGCGGCTGGCCAAGGACTTGCGGCTCGCTGTTGCCATGGGTGGGGGCGCCCCTATCGGGTAGCTGTTGTGCGCGGGGGACATACGTGGTGGCGCGAAGAATAGACGGCGCGTCGATCCCCTTCAACTCGCCGTGCGGACAGCACTCTCCCACATTTCTGGCACACTGGTCCCACCGCACGGCGTGGAGGGGACGAGTACCCGACTGCACGGCCACGAGCGAGCTGGGGACGGTGTGAGCCCAGCGGCACGACAGCCGGAGAAGATCAGCCCGGAGTCGCCGGAAGAACGCCCGGATCCACCCTCGTGGACCCGGGTCAGTAGACCCGGCCGCGGTGGACCCGCCCGGGTCACCCACGAAGTGGGTCGGTGAGCAGGTGACCGGCCAAGGAGGGTGGTACCGCGGGGCCTGGCCCAGAGGATGACAGGGCCCGACCTCGTCCCTTCGTCAGTTTCCGACGACGAAGGATCGACGTGACGTACAGGCCGGTTCCCCCGCAGGTGGACCTCCCCGCCCTCGAGCGCGAGGTGCTGTCCTTCTGGCAGGAGCGCCAGATCTTCGAGAAGTCGGTCGCGCTCAACGCCGGCGCCGAGACGTGGACGTTCTACGAGGGCCCGCCGACCGCCAACGGCCGCCCCGGCACCCACCACATCGAGTCGCGGACCTTCAAGGACGTGTTCCCGCGGTTCCGCACGATGCAGGGCTACCAGGTCAACCGCAAGGGCGGCTGGGACTGCCACGGCCTCCCGGTGGAGCTCGCCGTCGAGAAGGAGCTCGGCTTCTCCGGCAAGGCCGACATCGAGGCCTTCGGGATCGCGGAGTTCAACGCCCGCTGCCGCGAGTCGGTGCAGCGGTACGTCGACCTCTGGGAGCAGATGACCGACCGGATGGGCTGCTGGATCGACATGCGCGATCCCTACCGGACGATGGACGCCGAGTACGTCGAGTCGGTGTGGTGGGCCCTGAAGCAGATCCACGGCAAGGGTCTGCTCCAGGAGGACTTCCGCGTCGCGCCGTACTGTCCCCGCTGCGGCACCGGCCTCTCCGACCACGAGCTCGCCCAGGGCTACGAGACCGTCACCGACCCGTCGGTCTACGTGCGGCTTCCCGCTCACCTCCGGCCCGTACGCCGGCCGGGCCGCCCTGCTCGCCTGGACGACGACGCCCTGGACCCTGGTGTCCAACGCCCTGGTGGCCGCCCACCCCGAGATGACCTACGTGACCGCGAGCAACGGCGAGGAGACCCTGGTCGTGGCCGAGTCGCTCGTCGGGCCAGGCGCTCGGCGAGGGCTGGGCAGTCGGCGACCGCTTCGCGGGCACCGACATGGTCGGCTGGACCTACCAGCGCCCGTTCGAGCTGGTCGAGTGGCCGGCGCGGACCGATGACCGTGACCTGCCCGACGCGCACTTCGTGGTCAACGAGGACTACGTGACCGCCGAGGACGGCACCGGCCTGGTGCACCAGTCGCCTGCCTTCGGTGAGGACGACTTCGTCTCCTGCCGCCGCAACGGCGTCGCGATGGTCAACCCGATCGACCCGACGGGCCACTTCGACGACGGTCTCGCGCTCGTCGGCGGGCAGTTCTTCCGGCACGCCAACACCGACCTGGTCAAGGACCTGACCGAGCGCGGGCTGCTCTTCAAGCACGTGCCCTACGAGCACAGCTACCCGCACTGCTGGCGCTGCCACACCGCGCTGCTCTACTACGCCCAGCCCTCGTGGTACGTCCGCACCACCCAGATCAAGGACCAGCTCCTCGGCGAGAACGAGGGCACCAACTGGTTCCCCTCGACGATCAAGCACGGCCGCTACGGCGACTGGCTGACCAACAACATCGACTGGGCGCTCTCCCGGAGCCGCTACTGGGGCACGCCGCTGCCGATCTGGCGCTGCGCGGAGGACCACCAGACCTGTGTCGGGTCGCTGGCCGAGCTGACCGAGCTGACCGGCACCGACCAGTCGGGGCTCGATCCGCACCGGCCGTTCGTCGACGACGTGACCTTCCCGTGTCCCGACGTGACGGTGAGCGGGCCACGCGCGTCCCCGAGGTGATCGACGCGTGGTTCGACTCCGGCTCGATGCCGTTCGCCCAGTGGGGCTACCCGCACGTCGAGGGGTCGGCCGAGATGCTGGAGCAGGCCTACCCGGCCGACTTCATCTGCGAGGCGATCGACCAGACCCGTGGCTGGTTCTACACGCTGATGGCCGTCGGCACGCTGGTCTTCGACCAGTCGTCGTACCGCAACGTGCTCTGCCTCGGCCACATCCTGGCCGAGGACGGCCGGAAGATGTCCAAGCACCTCGGCAACATCGTCGAGCCGATCCCGCTGATGGACGAGCACGGCGCCGACGCCGTCCGCTGGTTCATGGCCGCGGGAGGCTCGCCGTGGGCGGCGCGTCGGGTGGGGCACACCACCATCCAGGAGACCGTCCGCAAGGTGCTGCTGACGTACTGGAACACGGTGGCCTTCCACGTGCTCTACGCCAACCTGTCCGACTGGGATCCCGAGACCGCCTCACCCCCCGCTCCCTCCGAGCGTCCGGTGCTCGACCGCTGGGCGCTGTCCGAGGCGCACCGGCTGGTCGGTGAGGTCACCACCGCGATGGAGCAGTTCGACACCCAGCGCGCCGGCACGTTGCTGTCGGCGTACGTCGACGACCTCTCCAACTGGTACGTACGCCGCTCCCGCCGGCGTTTCTGGGACGGCGACCCCGCGGCCTTCGCCACCCTGCACGAGTGCCTCCGGCTGGTCACCCAGCTGATGGCCCCGCTGGCGCCGTTCATCACCGAGCGGGTCTGGCGCGACGTGTTCGTCGCGAGCTCGGGCGACCTGCCGGAGTCGGTGCACCTGTCCAGCTGGCCGCTGCGCGAGGACGCCCTGGTCGACGTCGACCTGGCCGACCAGGTGCGGCTGGCCCGCCGGCTGGTCGAGCTCGGCCGTGCTGCCCGCGCCGACGCCAAGGTGCGCACCCGGCAGCCGCTGGGCCGGGCCCTCGTCGCCACGGCCGCGCACGACCGGCTCTCCGAGGAGCTGCGCCGGGAGATCACCGAGGAGCTCAACATCGGTGCGCTCGAGCCGCTGTCCGCCGCCGGTGCCGACCTGGTCGACCACACGGCCAAGGGCAACTTCCGGGCGCTCGGCAAGCGCTTCGCCAAGGACACCCCCCGGGTCGCGGCCGCGATCGCGGCCGCCGACGCAGGTGCGCTCGCGACCACGCTCAAGGCGGAGGGGCGCGCCAGCGTCGACCTGGACGGCGAGCCGGTGGAGGTGCTCCCGGACGAGGTGATCGTCTCCGAGCGACCTCGCGAGGGGTGGTCGGTCGTCAACGAGCAGGGCGAGACGGTGGCCCTCGACCTCGAGGTGACCCCGGAGCTGCGCCGTGCCGGCCTGGCCCGTGAGGTGGTCCGGACGATCCAGGAGGCCCGCAAGAACGGCGGCTTCCAGGTCTCCGACCGCATCGCCCTGAGCTGGGCGGTCCTGGACCAGGAAGGCAACGGTGAGGTGCGCGACGCGATCGACGAGCACCGCGAGCTGATCGCGCGCGAGGTGCTCGCCTCGACGATCGCCGAGTCCGACGGCCCGGACGGACTGGATCAGGCCGACCCCGAGCTGGGGCTGGCCTTCACCGTCTACCGGATCTAGCTCTGCTGCTGGGCCGGCTCGCCCTCGGCGTGCTGGCCCTCCTGGGGCTGCTCGTCGGCCGGGGCCGGCAGGTCGCCGCCCTCGCCGACGCCGTCGAGCGCCTGCAGCTGCTGGGAGAAGTAGCTCTTCAGGCGGCTGCGGTACTCGCGCTCGAAGGAGCGCAGGTTCTCGATCTCGCCGTCGAGCCGACCCTTCTCCTTCTCCATCTCGCCGAGCAGCTCGGCGCGACGGGTCTCGGTCTCGCTGTCGAGGTTCTGCGCACGCGAACGGGCGTCCTCCTCGAGCTTGTCGGTGCGGGCCTTGGTCTCCGACTCGAGCTTCTCGGCCTCGGTGCGCGCCTCGGTCAGGATCTTCTGCGCGTCCTCGCGGGCCTCGGCGACGACCTCGTCGGCGTTGCGGGTGGCCAGCTCCAGCAGGCGGGTCGCGGCCGACGACGCCTCGGCGGCGGTGGTGACCTTGATCTCCTCGCGCGGCTTCTCGGGCTCGGCGGGCTTGTCCTCCACCTTCTCGGGCGCCTTCTCAGGAGCCTTCGCCTCGACCTTCTCGGCGGGCTTCTCGACGGCAGGCGTCGTGACCGGGATCGGGGCACCGTCCAGGGCGGCGGAGAGCTTGGAGCGCAGGTCGTCGTTCTCCTTGTGCAGCCGCTCGAGCTCGGACTCCACCTCGTCGAGGAACTGGTCGACCTCCCCCATGTCGTAGCCCTCGCGGAGCCGCACCGGAGTAAAGCGCTTGTTGCTCACGTCCTCAGGCGTCAGCGGCATGACCTCACCCAATCCTCGATCGTCGCGCCAGAGTCGGCCCAGATTCGGTTTCCGCGTCGCCTCTGCTGTGCGGCAGACACGATAACGGGTGGCCCGGCGGGGCGCGCGCTCGCCTCGGAGGCGGGCTGCTACCCGAGCAGGAGGGCGCGGTTGACCGACAGCAGGATGTAGCAGATCAGCAGCAGGGCCACGAAGCTCAGGTCGATGGCCACGCCGCCCAGGCGCAGCGGCGGGATCACCTTGCGCAGCGCCTTCACCGGTGGGTCGGTGATCGAGTAGACGCCCTCGAGGACCACGAGCACCGGCCCCTTGGGCACCCAGGAACGGGCGAAGATCTGGATCCAGTCGACGATCAGCCGGACGAACAGCAGCACGATGAACGCGCCGAGGACCAGTTCGATGATCCCGCCGATGAAGTTCACGAGGGCGAGCCTAGGCGGTGGGTCGAAACCAGGACTGCTGGGTCAGCTCTGGTTGAAGAAGCCGCCCTCGGCGATCCGCTGCTTGTCCTCCGCCGCCACGGAGACGTTGGGCGGCGAGAGCAGGAACACCTTGTTGGTGACCCGCTCGATCGTGCCGCGGACCGAGAACACCAGGCCGGCGGCGAAGTCGACGAGACGCTTGGCGTCGGTGTCGTCCATCTCGGACAGGTTCATGATGACCGGCACGCCGTCGCGGAAGTTCTCCCCGATCACGCGCGCCTCGTTGTAGGTGCGCGGGTGCAGCGTGGTGATCCGCGACATCGGCGCCACCGTGGTGGTGGGCCGGGCACCCGTGTCGCGACCGGTCTCGCGCGCAGGACGGCGACGCTCGGCCAGGTTGGCCACCGGACGGGAGGGCTCGGACTCGGCGCGCGGCTCGGTGCGGCGAGCGGGCTCGTCGTAGTCGGTGTCGGCGTAGTCGCCGTCAGCGTCCTCGAGCAGGCCGAGGTAGACGCCCATCTTCCGCATCGCGCTCATGTCGTGAATTCCTCTGCTCTCGTGGCGCTGGTGGGCCGGTTTCGTGCCTGTGCACCGGCCCTTCGGACATTACTGGACGACCGGCCTCGGACCGAGGACCGCCGAGCCGATGCGCAGGTGTGTCGCACCGTGACGAACGGCATGCTCGAGGTCGCTGCTCATGCCGGCCGAGATCCACGTGGCCTCCGGCACCTGGGCGCGTACGGCGGAGGCGATCTCGGCCAGCCGGGCGAAGGCCTGGTCGGGGTCCCCGTCGAGCGGCGCCACACCCATCACGCCACGCAGCCGGAGCCCTTCGGCCTCCCCGATCCGGTCCACCAGGGCGGGCACGTCGTCCGGGTCGCAGCCCGACCTGCCGGACGCCTCGGGCGGGTCGAGGCTCACCTGCACCAGGCAGTCGAGGTCGCGGCCGCGCTCGAGGGCGCCGCGACCCAGGCCGTTGACGAGCTTGGGCCGGTCGACGGAGTGCACCGCGTCGGCGTACGTCGCGACGGCGGCCGCCTTGTTGCTCTGCAGCCCACCGATGAAGTGCCACCGGACGTCGAGGTCGTCGAGCTCCGCGGCCTTCTCGACGGCCTCCTGGTGACGGTTCTCGCCGACGTCGCGGACACCGAGGTCGGCCAGCAGCCGGACGTCGGAGGCCGGGAAGAACTTGGTGACCACGACCAGCGTGATCTCCTCGCTGCTTCGTCCGGCTGCGGAGCAGGCGTCGTCGATGCGGGACCGGACGGTGGCCAGTCCCTCCTCGATCTCGGTGCGTCGGTCGTTCATGCCCTCATCCTGATCACCCCGGCGAAGCGGCCGGCACCCGCCCCGTCGCGGCGGTAGGAGTAGAGGTCCGGCGACTCCAGCGTGCACCGGGAGACGTCGTGGGCCGGCACGCCCGCGCGGGCCAGCTGGGCGCGGACCCCGGCGCCGATGTCGAGGCCGGGGGTGCCCCACGACGTGGTCGAGTGCGAGGCCGGCTCCCGGGCCACGACCTCGCTCTGCAGCGCCTCGGGCACCTCGTAGCAGGCGCCGCAGATGTGCGGCCCGACCCACGCCTCGACCGCGGTCGCGCCGAGCTCGCGCATCCGGGCCACGCAGGCCTCGACCACGCCCTCGACCAGACCCTTCCGGCCGGCGTGGGCGGCCCCGAGCACGCCCGCGTCGCGGTCGGCGAGCAGCACCGGCACGCAGTCGGCGACCCGGACCATCAGCACCACGTCGGGGCGGTCGGTGACCAGGGCGTCGCACTTCTCGCGCGGACCACCGGCGTCGACGACCGCATGGCCGTGCACCTGCTCCATGTCGGCGAGGGTCGCCCCGGGGGCGAAGTCGGCGAGCAGCAGGCCGAGGTTGCGCTGCACGCTGGCGGGGTCGTCGTCGCCGACCAGCGCCAGGTTGAGCGAGTCGAAGGGCACAGCACTGACCCCGTCGTACCTGTCGGTGAACGCCAGGTCGACGGGGCCGGTGCTGCTGCGGTGGAGAAACACTCTCGGTCGGACACCCCTACTTCAGGAAGTCGGGGACATCCAGCTCGTCGTCGCCGTAGGTCGGGGCGGGACGCTGCGGCGCGGAGCCACCCGAGTCCTGACCACCGACGGGACGCTGGGCGCCGACGGTGACCGGCTCTCGGCGGGGAGCAGCCTCCTGCGGCGCCTTGCGCTGCTCGGCCAGGGCCCGGGCCGCGGCCCTGGTCTCCTCCTGGCTCTGCGGCTTCTGGGCCTGGGCGGGCTTCGGACGCAGGCCGTGGCCCTCGTCGCGCCGCTTGGGCCGACCGCCCTCGAACCCGGCCGCGATCACGGTCACCCGCACCTCGTCACCGAGCGCGTCGTCGATGGTCGCGCCGAAGATGATGTTGGCGTCGGCGTGCACCGCCTCGGACACCATCGCTGCGGCCTCGTTGATCTCGAACAGGCCGAGGTCGGAGCCACCGGCGATCGAGAGCAGGACTCCCTGCGCACCGTCGATCGACTCCTCGAGCAGCGGGCTGGAGACCGCGAGCTCGGCCGCCTCGACCGCGCGGTTCTCGCCGCGCGCCGAGCCGATGCCCATCAGGGCGGAGCCGGCGTTGGACATCACCGACTTGACGTCGGCGAAGTCGAGGTTGATCAGCCCAGGAGTGGTGATCAGGTCGGTGATGCCCGAGACGCCCTGCAGCAGCACCTGGTCGGCCTGCTTGAAGGCGTCGAGCATGCTCACGTTGCGGTCGGAGATCATCAACAGCTTGTCGTTGGGGATCACGATGAGGGTGTCGACCTCTTCGCGCAGCGCCGCGATGCCCTCCTCCGCCGAGGTCGCGCGACGGCGTCCCTCGAAGGCGAACGGCCGCGTGACCACACCGATGGTCAGCGCACCCAGCGAGCGGGCGATCTTGGCGACGACCGGTGCGCCACCGGTGCCGGTGCCACCGCCCTCGCCAGCGGTCACGAAGACCATGTCGGCGCCCTTGAGCACCTCTTCGATCTCCTCGGAGTGGTCGTCGGCGGCCTGCGCACCCACGTCGGGGTTGGCGCCGGCACCGAGACCGCGGGTCAGCTCTCGGCCGATGTCGAGCTTGACGTCGGCGTCACTCATCAACAGGGCCTGCGCATCGGTGTTGATCGCGATGAACTCGACGCCCTTCAGCCCGACCTCGATCATCCGGTTGACGGCGTTGACTCCACCTCCACCAATACCCACGACCTTGATCACGGCCAGGTAGTTCTGGGGTGCTGCCACGGCGGGTGCCTCTCACTCTCGTGCGTCGCCCGGCCCTGCTGCCGGATGACTCTCGGATGTTCTGGGGAAGTCCTCCGGATGACCCGCGAACCCTAACCTTGAGGTAGAGGGTTAACGTTATGTCAACCTGAGGTTGTGTACTCAAAGTAGGTGGATCGCCCCGGCGGACCCGGGCAACACGCGGGGCGCGGCGCGAGAAAAATTGGGCCGCCGCACGTGGACGGGACCAGAGCGGCCGCCGACATTGGATTCGAGCATCCAGAACGGCTCCACGACGTCCGATCCAATTGGGATGGGGACGTCTCGCCGCGAGAAACAGATTCAGCGGGTGGTCGGACGGCCCGGCACGGACACGTCGATCTGCTGCCCCGGCCGCTTCAGCAGGACGGCCAGCACCTGGGCCTTCTGGCCGGAGTCCTCGGCGCTCCCCCACAGCACGCGGCGCCCGCTGCCGAGCACGAGCTCGATCTTGTCGATGCTCGAGACCGCGACGGTGTCCACCCGTCCGGCGAGGCCGACCGGGAGCGAGCCGATCACCCGGCCCGCCTCGACGAGGGCCTCGTCGCTGGTGTCGGCGGGTGCCGTGACCAGCGGCGTACGACGGGGGCGCGTGTCGTAGTGGCCGAAGAGCACGCCGTCCTCGTCGAGCGCCTGGAGGCCCTCGCCCTGGTCGATCACGGCGATGGCCGTCCGCTCGGTGACGTCGATGTGCACGCCGTGGGGCCAGGACCGGGACACGTCGGCGCTCTTCACGGCGGAGATCGACTCCACCCGCGCGCGGATCGCGTCGAGGTCGACGCGGGCCAGCGGCGTGCCGATGGGGACCTCGGCCGCGCGCTCGACGCGTCGGTCACCGAGCGTCGCGGTGCCGGAGACCTCGACGTCCTCGGCGGTGACGTAGCTGGAGAAGAACACCAGCCACACCGAGGCCGACACGGCCGCGACGAGCAGGAGGGCCAGCACGACCTGGCGGGCCCGACGCCAGCGACCGGCGTTGCGCCGGCGCCGGAAGTCCTTGCGGGCGATCCGGACGGTCTCCTCGTCGGGGCCGGCCGAGGGCGGCGGCGCCGCGGGTGCCGCGGCGCTCCTCCTTGCGCCGGCGCAGGCGCTCACGCATCGACATCGCGCGCACCTCGCTCCCCGAGCAGCTCGAGCACCTCGGGCCCGAGCAGGGTGACGTCGCCGGCGCCGAGGGTGAGCACGACGTCTCCGGGACGGGCCCGCTCGCACGAGGTGGTCCGCGACGCGCGACCACGAGCGCTCGAAGACGACGTGGGCCGGGTCGAGCGGGACGGCGTCCGCGACCAGGGCTCCGGTGACACCGGGCTCCGGGTCCTCGCGAGCGACGTAGATGTCCATCACCACCACGTCGTCGGCCGCCCCGAGGGCCACGCCCATGTCGTGGCCGAAGATCCGGGTGCGCGAGACCATGTGCGGCTGGAACGCGACCACGAGGCGGCCCTCACCGACGATCGACCGGGCGGCCTGGAGGTCGCCCGCGATCTCGTTGGGGTGATGGGCGTAGCTGTCGTAGACCCGGACCCCGTCGACCTGGCCCTTGAGCTCCATCCGGCGTCGCGTCCCGGTGAACGCACCGAGACCGCGCGCCAGGTCGGCGAAGGGGAAGCCGAGCCGCAGGCCGCAGGCGAGGGCGGCCAGCGCGTCGAGCACGTAGTGGCGGCCGGGGATCTGGAGGTGCACCTCGCCGAGCCTTGCGACCGCGGTCGACGACCACGAACGCGGGAGCCGGACCCGTGGAAGCGCAGGTCCTCGGCGCGCACCTCGGCGTCGCTCCGCTCCCCCACGCGTACGACGGTGCGCCCCAGCTCGACCGCCGTGCGACCCAGCGCGTCGGCGCCCGGGTCGTCGGCGACCACCACGACGAAGCCCTCGGGCGAGACCCGGCCGACGAAGGTGTCGAAGGCGGCCCGGTAGGCCTCCTCGGTGCCGTAGTTGTCGAGGTGGTCGGCCTCGACGTTCGTGACCAGTGCCGCGTGCGGCGTGTAGACGAGGAAGGCGCCGTCGCTCTCGTCGGCCTCCGCGACGAACAGGTCGCCGCTGCCGTCGTGGGCGTTCGAGCCGGTCTCGTTGAGCTCGCCCCCGATCGCGAACGACGGGTCGGCGCCGCAGTGCTGGAGCGCGACCGTCAGCAGCGAGGTCGTCGTGGTCTTGCCGTGGGTGCCGGCCACCGCGACGACGGTGCGCCCCTGCATCACCGACTCGAGCGCCGCGGATCGGGGCAGCAGCCGCAGGCCTCGCTCGGTGGCGGCGACCACCTCGGGGTTGGAGTCGCGCACCGCGGTCGAGACCACGACCGTGTCGGCGTCGCCGAGGTGGGAGGCGTCGTGGCCGATGTGGCAGGTGGCGCCCAGGACGCGCAGGGCCTCGATGGTGCGCGACTCCTTGGCGTCGCTGCCGGAGACCGTGATGCCGCGGGCCAGCATGATGCGCGCGATCCCGGACAGTCCCGCGCCGCCGATGCCGACGAAGTGCACGGTGCCGAGCTGGTCGGCCGGCAGCAGGGTGTCGGGCACGGGCACCTTCATCGGCCCGCCTCCACGATCATGTCGGCGAGCTTCTCGTCGGCGTCGAGCGGGATCACGTGCGCTGCCGCTGCCGACATCGTGGCGAGCCGGTCGGGATCGGTGAGCAGGTCGGGCACCGTGCTGCTCACCCACTCCGGGGTGAGGGCCGCGTCGGCGACGAGCAGCCCGCCGCCCGCGTCGACGACAGGGCGGGCGTTGTGCGCCTGCTCCCCGTTGCCGATCGGGAGCGGGACGTAGATCGCCGGCAGGCCGACGCCGGACACCTCGGTGACGGTGTTGCTGCCTGCCCGGCAGAGGACCGCGTCGGCGGCGGCGTAGGCGAGGTCCATGCGGCTGACGAACGGCACCGTGACGTACGGCGGGCCGCCGGGCGTGGTCTCCGGGCGCGCCTCACCCTTCGGTCCCACGATGTGCAGCACCTGCACGCCGGCCTCGGCGAAGGCCGGCGCCGCAGCGGCCAGCGACTCGTTGAGCCGGCGCGCGCCCTGCGAGCCGCCGGTGACCAGCAGGGTCGGCAGGTCGGGCTCGAGACCGAACGTGCGACGGCCCTCGTCGCGCAGCGCGTCCCGGTCGAGGGTGCTGATCATCCGCCGGACCGGCAGCCCGATGTAGCGCGCGTGGGGCAGGTCGGTGTCGGGGAAGCTGGTCGCGACGAACGGGGTGAACCTCGCGCCGAGCTTGTTGGCGATGCCGGGGAGGGCGTTGCCCTCGTGCACCACGAGCGGCAGCTTGCGCTTGCGGGCGGCGAGGTAGGCCGGGACCGAGACGTAGCCGCCGAACCCGACGACCACGTCGGGCCGGACCCGGTCGAGGACCTCGAGCGCGGCCTTCCGCGCGTCGCGGAGGCGGCCCGGCGTGCGCAGCAGCTCGACGCCGGGACGACGCGGCAGCGGCACCGGCGGGATCAGCTCGAGCGGGTACCCCGCCTCCGGGACCACCCGCGTCTCCAGGCCACGGGCGGTGCCGAGGGCGGTGATCTCGATGTCGGGGTCGCGCCGCCGGAGGGCGTCAGCGGTCGCCAGGAGCGGTGAGGTGTGACCGGCCGTCCCACCGCCGGCGAGCAGGACCCGCCGCGGGACAGAGGTGCCGGCCATCAACCTCGCCTCGACCGTGCGGACCCGCCCGAGCCGCCGGACCGGCCGCGCACCCGCGCGCTGCCGGCCGAGATCGCCCCGGGCAGGGAGACCCGCCCCTTCTTGCCGGGCTTCTTCCCGGGCTTGCGCTCACCCCGGCGGTCGCGCAGGGCGGCCGCCGCCTCGGGTTCGGCGCGGGCGAAGCCGACGAGCAGGCCGAGCGCCACCATCGAGGGCACCAGCGCCGACCCGCCGTACGACACGAGCGGGAGCGGGATGCCGATGACGGGCAGCAGCGCCAGCACCATGCCGATGTTGATGATCATCTGGGACATCAACCAGATCGTGACACCCGCGGCGACGTAGCGCACGAACGGGTCCTCGGTGTTGAGCGCGAGCCGGATGGCGGCGTACGCGACGGCGCCGAACAGGGCGAGCACGAGCAACGTGCCGACCAGGCCGAGCTCCTCGCCGAGCACCGCGAAGATGAAGTCGGTGTGCGCCTCGGGCAGGCTCCCCCACTTCTGCTGGCTGGCGGAGAGACCCTTGCCGAAGATGCCGCCGCTGGACATGCCGAGCAGTCCGTGGCCGGCCTGCCAGCCGGCGCCCTGGAAGTCCTTGAACGGGTCGATGAAGCTGGTCAGTCGCGTACGCCGCTCGGGGTTGGACGCCGCGAGGTAGAACGCCACCACCCCGACCAGCGACAGCGCGATGCCGAACAGCCGCGCCGGGACACCGACCACCCAGAGCATCCCGAGCAGGATCGCGAACAGCACCAGGGCGGTGCCGAGGTCGCGCTGGAAGACCACGAGCACCGAGATCATCGTGACCACCGGGGCGACCGGGATCAGCGCGTGCCACGGGCTGCCGAGGTACTTCTCCTTCTTCGCGTAGACGTCGGCGGCCCACAGCACGATCGCGAGCTTGGCCACCTCGGAGGGCTGGACGGTCACCGGCCCGAGCGCGAGCCAGTTGCGGTTGCCGTTGACCTCGAAGCCGAGGCTGGTCTGGGTGAGCACCAGCAGCACCACCGCGACGAGGACGGCCGGCCAGGCGAGCATCCGCAGGAACCGGCGGTTCATCCGGCTGGCGAGCCAGGCGGCGGGCAGGCCGAGCAGCACCCAGGTGAGCTGCTTGAGGAAGATGTAGTAGCTGCTGTCGTGGACGCGGAAGGAGTAGACGCTCGAGGCGCTGAGCACCATCATCAGCCCGATCGCGAGCAGCATGGTGGAGCCGCCGAGCAGCAGGTAGTAGGAGGTGAGCGGCCGCTCCATCGCGCGCCGTACGGCAGCGGCGCGGTAGGAGAGCCAACCGGCGACACCGGGCTGCCTGGAGGGGGTCTGCTGGGTCGTCCTCCGGCCGGCCTCGCTGGTGACGCTCACCCGGTCCTCCTAGCCGTCCCTCATCCGGTGCACGGCCTCCGCGAAGGCGTCGCCGCGTGCGCCGTAGTTGGCGAACATGTCCATGGAGGCACATCCCGGAGCCAGGAGGACCGTGTCACCGGGGTGAGCCAGCGACGCGGCCCCGGCCACGACACGGTCCATGGGCCCTTCCTCGCCAGTCTCCCCGGCCGTCACTTCGATCACGGGCACATCGGGCGCGTGTCGCCGCAGCGACTTGTGGATCACCTCGGCGTCCCTGCCGAGCAGGACGACGCCGCGCAGCCGGTCGCGGACCTGCGTCGACGAGCTCGTCGAAGCCGGCTCCCTTGGCCAGTCCCCCCGCCACCCACACGACCGGGTCGTAGGCGTTCAGGGAGGCCAGGGCGGCATGCGGGTTGGTGGCCTTGGAGTCGTCGATCCAGGTGACCCCGTCGATCACGGCGACCTCGGCGATCCGGTGGCCGTCGGGCCGGAAGTCCCGCAGTGCCTGCTGGACGGCACCGGTCGGGACGCCGTGGGCCCGGGCGAGGGCGGCCGCCGCGAGCGCGTTGGCGACGTAGTGCGGTGCGGTGCTGGCGAGGTCGGAGAGCGTGCACAGCTCCGCGGCCGTCGTACGGCGCTCCTCGATGAAGGCGCGGTCGGCCAGCACGTCGTCGACGACCCCGAGCATCCCCACCGCCGGGGTGCCGAGGGTGAACCCGATCGCGCGGGCGCCCTCCTGCACGTCGGCGTCGCGGACCAGCTGCTCGGTGACCGGGTCGGCGAGGTTGTAGACGCAGGCCCGCTCGACGTTGGCGTAGATCCGGCCCTTGTCGGCGGCGTAGTCGGCCATCCCGTCGGGGCCGGCGTACCAGTCGAGGTGGTCCTCGGCGACGTTGAGCACCGCCGCCGACTCGGCCCGCATCGAGTAGGTCCAGTGCAGCTGGAAGCTGGACAGCTCGACGGCCAGGACGTCCCACGGCTCGGGGTTCATCACCGCCTCGACGATGGGCAGCCCGACGTTGCCGCACGCGACCGTGCGCAGCCCGGCGGCGCGCAGCATCGCCTCGAGCATCTGCACGGTCGTGGTCTTGCCGTTGGTGCCGGTGACCGCGAGCCAGGGCGCCGGGTGCTCGGGGTCACGGAGCCGCCAGCCGAGCTCCACCTCGCCCCAGATCGGCTACGCCGCGCTCGGCGGCCTGAGCGAGCAGCGGAGCCGTCGGTGACCAGCCGGGCGAGGTGACCACGAGGTCGACGTCGTCGGGCAGCCGGTCCGTCGAGCCGGGACCGAGGCGCACGTTGGCGCCCAGGCTCTCGAGGAGCTCGGCCCGTTCGCGCCGGTCGCCCGCGTCGGACTCGTCGAGCGCGGTGACCCGTGCCCCGAGGAAGGTCAGGTTGTCCGCGGCGGCGTACCCGGAGACGCCGAAGCCCGCCACGACGACTCGTACGCCGCTCCAGTCACTGGTGCGGCTGAGGTCCTCCACGTTCATACGCCGGCGACCCACTCGGCATAGAAGACCCCCAGCCCGGCGGCCACGAAGATCCCGGCGATCAGCCAGAACCGGATCACCACGGTGATCTCCTCCCAGCCCATCATCTCGAAGTGGTGGTGGAGCGGTGCCATCCGGAACAGTCGTCTGCCCTTGGTGAGCTTGAAGAAGCCGACCTGGAGGATCACCGAGAGCGTCTGGATCACGAACAGGCCGCCGAGGAGGGCCAGCAGGAACTCGGTGCGGGTCAGGACGGCGAACCCCGCGAGCGCACCGCCGAGGGCGAGGGACCCGGTGTCGCCCATGAAGATCTTGGCCGGCGAGGCGTTCCACCACAGGAAGCCGAAGCACGCGCCCGTGATCGCGGCGGCGACGACGGCGAGGTCGAGGGGGTCGCGCACCTCGTAGCACTTGGGCCCGGCCTCGCGGCCGCACCACTGGTTGTTCTGCCAGATGTTCACGATCGTGTAGGCCCCGAAGGTCATCACCGACGCACCGGCGGCGAGCCCGTCGAGACCGTCGGTGAGGTTCACCGCGTTGCTGGCCCCGGCGATCAGCAGCCAGATGAACAGCACCAGCACGATGATCGGGAGCGTGAAGTCGCGCGGGTCGCGGATGAAGGAGATGGCGTGCCCCGCCGGGGTCTGCCCGCGGCCGTCCTCCATCCACGGCGAGAGCGCGAGCCAGCCGAAGACGAGGGCGACGAACGTCTGGCCGATGAACTTCGCGCGGCTGCGCAGGCCGAGGCTGCGCTGGCGCGAGATCTTGATGTAGTCGTCGAGGAAGCCGACCGTGCCGAGGCCCACGAACAGGAACAGCAGCAGCAGGGCCGAGGCGCTGGGGGTGTTGCCGGTGATCAGCGTCGCCAGGAAGTACGCCAGCACCGACGCCAGCACGATCACCAGCCCACCCATCGTGGGCGTGCCCCGCTTGGTGTGGTGGGTCGTCGGTCCGTCGTCGCGGATCAGCTGGCCGTAGCCGTGGCGGGCGAGCACCCGGATCGCGTAGCGGGTGCCGACCAGCGTGAGGAGGAGGGACAGTCCACCCGCCAGCAGGATCGCTCTCATCCGGGGTCCCCGCGGAATCGTGTCACGGGCGAGCGCAGCGAGCTCCACACGCGATTGCGTGGGGTGGTCATCGGCCGGACTCCTCTCCCTCGTCGTGCGCCCGGTCTTCCTCCAGCAGCAGGTCGGCGACCCGTTCGAGCCGTCCGGCCCGGGACGCCTTGACCAGGACGACGTCGGGGCCCGCCACATTCTCGCGCAACCACGCCGCCGCATCGTCGACGGTCCCGACCTGGCGAGTCGTGCCGTCCCCCCGCGCCTCGACGACGGCGTCGTGGATCGGCCCGGCGCCCTCCCCCACCACCACGACCTCTGCGATGCCCAGCCGGTGGGCCAGTGCACCGACCGCGCGGTGCTCCTCGGCGGCACCGGCGCCGAGCTCGCGCATCTCCCCGAGCACGGCCACGGTGCGTCGCCCGCCCACGGCGCCCATCCGGGCCAGCGTCTCCAGGGCCGAGGCCATCGAGTCGGGGTTGGCGTTGTAGGCGTCGTTGAGCACGACCAGCCCGTCGGACCGCTCGTGGACCTCCATCCGCCACGGGGAGAGCCGCTCGATGGTCGACAGGCTCGCGGCGACCTGGTCGAGCGGGAGCCCGGCCGCCAGCGCGACCGCGGCGGTCGCGGCGGCGTTGGACGCCTGGTGCTCCCCGACCAGACGGAGGCTGACGTGCGCGGTCTCATCGTCGTGGGTCAGGTCGAACGACGCGCGGCCGAGGTCGTCGACCGCCAGGTCGGTGAGGCGTACGTCGGCCGAGGTCGCCCTGCCGAACGTCAGCGAGGGCGCCGCTCGAGCGCTCCGCCATCGCCAGGACGAGCGGGTCGTCGGCGTTGAGCACGGCCGTGCCGTCGGGGCCGAGCGCCTCCACCAGCTCGCCCTTGGCCTGCGCGATGTTCTCCTGCGAGCCGAACTCCCCGATGTGCGCCTTGCCCACGTTGAGGACCAGCGAGATGTCGGGGGGCGCGATCTCGCACAGCTCGGCGAGGTGGCCGATCCCGCGCGCGCCCATCTCCAGCACGAGGTAGCGCGTCGCGCCGGTGGCCCGGAGCACGGTGAGCGGCAGGCCGAGCTCGTTGTTGAAGGAGCCGGCGGTCGCGACGGTGGGTGCCGCCGCGGCGAGGACCGAGGCGAGCATGTCCTTCGCGCTCGTCTTGCCCTGCGAGCCGGTGATCGCCACCACGGTGACCGCCTGGTCGCGCCGGACGCGCTGCAGGTGCCAGCGCGCCAGGTCCTGCAGCGCTGCCTGCGCGTCCGCCACCAGCACCGTGGGTACGCCGGTCGCCCGGGTGCCGAGCACGGCGGTCGCGCCGCCCGTGACCGCCTGCTCGGCGAAGTCGTGCCCGTCGACGTGCTCGCCGGCGAACGCCACGAACAGGCCGCCCTGCTCGGGTGCGCGGCTGTCGAGGAACGCCGGCCCGTCCACGACGGCTCCCGGGTGTGCGTCGACGACGGTGCCGCCGACCGCCTCCGCGAGATCGGTCAGCGTGGCCGGGATCATGCGTCGCCCTGACGCAGCGCTGCCCGGACCTCGTCGCGGTCGTCGAACGGGTGCACCGTCCCCTGGATCTCCTGCCCGGTCTCGTGCCCCTTGCCCGCCACCACCACCGTGTCGCCGGTGCCGGCCAGCGTCGATCGCTCGGCGGATGGCCGCGCGCCGGTCGCCGACCTCGAGCACCTCGGCGCCGTCGACACCGTCGGTGCCGGCGAGCATCGCAGCCCGGATGGCGGCCGGGTCCTCGGTGCGGGGGTTGTCGTCGGTGACCACCAGGACGTCGGCCAGGCGCGCCCCGATCTCGCCCATCACGGGTCGCTTGCCGATGTCGCGGTCGCCGCCGGCGCCGATCACGAGCAGCAGCCGGCCCGGGGTCAGCGGGCGTACGGCGGCGAGCGCGGCCTCGACCGCGTCCGGCTTGTGGGCGTAGTCGACGAACACGAGGAAGTCCTGGCCCTCGTCGATCCGCTCCAGCCGACCCGGCACGCCACCCCCGCGCGCCATGCCGTCGGCGACCAGGCGGGGGTCGAGCCCCGCCTCCCCTGCGAGCGCGATCGCGCACAGGGCGTTGGCCACGTTGAACTCGCCCGTCAGTGGCACGCGCGCCGGGATGCGCTCCCCGCCGGGGGTGACGACGGTGAACGAGGAGCCCTCCGGCTCGAGCACGACGTCCTCGGCCCGCCAGTCCGCCGGTGCACCGGAGGGCGAGAACGTCACCATCGGCACGCCGGCCTCCTCGACCAGCCGACGACCGAACGGGTCGTCGACGTTGGTCAGGCCGCGACTCGCGCGCTCGGGCGTGAACAGCGACGCCTTGGCCGCGAAGTAGTCCTCGACGTCGGCGTGGAAGTCGAGGTGGTCGCGGCCCAGGTTGAGGAACGCGGCCACGTCGAAGACCACGCCGGCCACCCGGCCCATCACGAGCGCATGGCTCGAGACCTCCATCGCGCACGCGGTGACCCCCTGCTCGACCATCACCGCGAACAGCGCGTGCAGGTCGGGAGCCTCCGGGGTGGTGAGCGCGGTCTTCACGTCGCGCCCGGCGATCCTCGTGCCGACGGTGCCGATCACCGCCGAGGAGACCCCGGCCGTCGTCAGGGCTGCCTCCAGCAGGCGCGTGGTGGTGGTCTTGCCCTGCGTGCCGGTGACGGCCATCAGGGTCAGGGCGTGCGCCGGCTCGGCGTACAGCCTCGCGGCGAGCCGGCCCAGCACCGTGCGGGGCTGGTCGAGGACGAGCAGCGGCGTGGCCGTCTCCCCGACCGCGAGCGCCCCCTCCTCGTCGGTGAGGATCGCCACGGCACCGGCAGCGATCGCCTCCGGCGCGTACGTCGCCCCGTGGACGCGGCTGCCCGGCAGGGCGGCGTAGAGGTCACCCGGTCGGACCCGCTGGGAGCTCAGCGAGAGCCCGGTGACCTCGACGTCGTCGCTGCCCGTCCGGAGCTCCGCACCGGTCCAGGCGCTCACCTGCGCGAGCGGCGTGCGGGGCGGCGCGGCCGGACGGGTGAGGTCGGTCGCTGGATCCTGCTCGGGCACCGTTCGAGGCTATCCGTCGGTCTTGTTGGCGCCGCGGCCCCACTTCGTGGGGATCGCGGCTGCCTTCGTGCCGGTCGGCGGCACGGCGTACTTCTGGAGCACGTAGTTGAGGATCTTGCGGAACACCGGGCCCGCGGTGCCACCACCGCTGGCTCCGTCCTCGGGACGCATGATCATCGTGTAGACGGTGAACCTCGGCTGGTCGGCCGGCGCGAACCCGGCGAACGAGACCGCGAGCCCGCCGTCGGCGTAGCACTTGCAGTCGCCGCCGACCTCCTGGGCGGTGCCGGTCTTGCCGGCCACCCGGTAGCCCTCGATGCCGGCACCGGGAGCTGTGCCGACGTCGGGCGTGGTGACCAGCTCCATCATCTGGGCGGTCTGGCGGGCGGCCTTCTGGCTGACGACCGTGCGTCGGGTGCTGGTCTCGGTGCCGACCTCGTCGCCGTTGCTGGTCGTCGCCCGGCCCTTGACCAGGCTGGGGGTGATCAGCTGCCCGTCGTTGGCGAGGGTGTTCACGGCGGTCGCCATCTGGAGGGCGTTGACCGAGAGGCCCTGGCCGAAGGCGATCTGGGCCCGGCTCAGCGTCGACCACGTGCTGCCCTCACCGAGCATGCCCCGGGTCTCGCCGGGCATGCCGATGTCGGTGCGGTGGCCGAGGCCGAAGGTGTCGAGGTACTTCCACAGCTCCTCGGGCTCGAACTGGGTCGCTGCCAGCGCCGTACCGATGTTGGAGGAGCGGGCGAGCACCCCGGCCAGCGTCAGCCGGATGGTGCCGTGGTCGAACCAGTCGCCGATGACCCGGTCGAGGACCGGCAGGCTCTCGGGGACCGTGAACCGGGTGCGGGGGGTCACCTTGCCGGCGTCGAGCAGCGAGGAGATGGTCAGGACCTTCTCCACGGAGCCGGGCTCGTAGACGTCGGAGAGCGCGCGGCTGCCGAGGTCCTCCTCCGGCGCCTTGCCGGGCTTGTTGGCGTCGAAGGTCGGGTAGTCGGCCAGCGCCAGGATCTCGCCGGTGCGCGAGTCGAGCACCACGGCCGCACCCGACTCGGCCTTGGAGCTCTCGACGGCCGTGCGCAGCACGCGCTGGCTGTACCACTGCACGTCGCGGTCGATGGTCAGCGTGAGGTCCTTGCCGTCGACCGGCTTGACCTGGCTGTTGTCACCGAGCGGGATCCGGTTGCCGCCGCCGACCTCGTAGGTCTCCTTGCCGTCCTTGCCCGCCAGCAGGTTGTTGAAGCTCCGCTCGAGGCCACCCGAGACCTCGCTCGGGTCGTCGCCGAGGTAGCCGATCAGGTTGGCGCCGACGTCACCGGCGGGATAGGTGCGCAGCGGGTCGGGCCGGGTGTCGACCCCGACGAAGTCGCGCGCCTTCAGGTCGTCCATCACGCTGGAGGCGAGCGTCGACGGGATCCGGCGGGCGATGTAGACGAACCGGACCCGGTCGTTCTTCTTGGTCAGCTTGTCGAGCAGGTCGAAGTAGTCGAGCTCCAGCCGGTCGGCGAGCAGCTTCGCGATCGCCTCGGCGTTGGGCGTCGTACGCGTGGGGTCGGCGACCACCATCATCCCGGCGATCGACTGGGCCAGCGGCACCCCGTTGCGGTCGAGGATCTGGCCCCGCTTGGCCGGCAGCTCCAGGTTGACCAGCCCCGCGGCCTCGGCGCGCGAGGCGTAGGCCTTCGAGTCCACGCCCTGGAGCTGGAAGAGCCGGGCACCGAAGAGCGAGAGCAGCATGGCGATCGCCAGCAGGCCTACCCGCAGCCGGACGTGGGTCGAGCCACGCAGACTTCCTCGTGCTCTACGGGTCAAGGGGTAGCTCCGGACTCGGCCGCGGGTGCGTTCGTGCCCTTCTTCCTATCTTCTCGGCCGGTCTGAGTCCCGGAGGCGCGCGAGGTGCCGGGCGGCTGGACCTTGACGACGATCGTCTTGCGCTTCAGCGACGGGGGCGCCGGGGTCGGCAGCGGGTTGATCCGTACGGCGTCGTCGCCCTTCGCCGGGATCGGCACGCCGAGGACGGTGCCGTCGAGCCGGATGAACGCCGGCTGCGAGGGCGGCACCATGCCGAGCTTCTTGGCCGCCACCGCGAGTCGCTGGGGGTTGCGCAGCCCGTCGAGCTCCATGTTGAGCGACTGCTCCTTGGCGGTCGCGGCGTTGACCTTGTCCTGGAGCGCGGTGGCGGTGAACGAGGACTGCTGCATGTTGGTGTTGAACATCAGCAGGCCGACCACGCCGGCGACGAGCATCGCGATCACGAGCACCGCGAACGGCGTACGTGCGGCCTGGGTGCGTCCCAGGGTGCGCCGCTGCGGGACGACCGTCAGTCGTGCCCGCTCGACGGCAGCCTCGGCGAAGCGCGGGACCCGGGTCCGGGCTCCGACCTTGGCGGCGTTGATCAGAGAGCTCATGCGGCGGTGTCTTTCCTGTTGTTGTTGACGCGTTCGACGGCGCGCAGCCGCACCGAGGCGGCGCGCGGGTTCTGGGCGATCTCCTCGGCGGACGCCTTCTCGGCACCGCGGGTGACGGACCGCAGCGGCGGCTCCATGCCGGCCGGCACGACGGGCAGGTCGTGCGGCACGGTCGAGGTCGTGCCGGCGGCGAAGGCCTGCTTGACCAGCCGGTCCTCGAGCGAGTGGTAGCTCATCACCACGACGCGGCCACCGATGGCGATCGACGCCACGGCGGCGGGGATCGCGCGGCGGAGCACGCCGAGCTCGTCGTTGACCTCGATCCGCAGGGCCTGGAAGGTGCGCTTGGCCGGGTGTCCCCCCGTACGCCGGGCCGGTGCCGGGATCGTCTGCCGGAGCAGCTCGACCAGCCGGGCCGAACCGGTGAACGGCTCGGCCTCGCGCTCCCGCACGATCGCCCGGGCGATCTGCCGGGCGAACTTCTCCTCGCCGTAGGTGCGCAGGATCCGCGCGAGCTCGGCGGCGGGGTAGCTGTTGAGCACGTCGGCCGCGGTCGGGCCCTCGCTGTCGTCCATCCGCATGTCGAGGGGCGCGTCCTCGGCGTAGGCGAACCCGCGCTCGCGGACGTCGAGCTGCATCGAGGAGACGCCGAGGTCGAACAGGATGCCGTCGACGGCGTCGATCCCGAGCTCGGCGAGCACCTCGGGGATCTCGTCGTACACCGCGTGGACCAGCGTGGTGCGGCCCTCGAACGGCGCGAGGCGTGCGCCGGCGAGCTCGAGGGCGTGCGGGTCGCGGTCGACGCCGACGAGGTGTGCCTCGGGGCAGCGGTCCAGCACGGCCTCGCTGTGGCCGCCGAGGCCGAGGGTCGCGTCGACGAAGACCGACCCCGGCCGCTCGAGCGAAGGGGCCACCAACGCAACGACCCGGTCGAGGAGGACCGGGACGTGGGTGGGACTGCTCATCTGCTCCTGGCCCGCCTAGTTCCGGACCAGCAGGGTGAGGAGGACGGCGACGCCGCACGAGGAGAGGGCGGAGAAGGCCATCACGGCGATGGAGTCACGGACCTCGTGGCGGACCCGCCGTGCCGGCGTGATCATGCCTTCGCTCATCGGATTCGACCCCCTCGAGGTGGTGCGGGTGCAACAGGGCGGTGATCACAGGGCCAGGTTCTCCGTCCGCTCGACTCCCGGTTGGAGGGAAGCGACCCATCTGACACCGGGGAAGGTGCGTCAGAGGGATCAGGGAGGAGCGGACGCGAGCCTCGCCCTGCGATCACCGATGTGGAGTTGTGGCTGTGCTGCTGACGCGTGTCAGAAACCCGGGAAGATCTCGTCCTGGAGGTTGGCGAAGGCCTGCTCCTGGTCAGCGGTGTAGGCGGTCCACGAGCGGGGCTCCCAGACCTCGATGCGGTCGTAGACCCCGATCACGACGGCATCCCGGTCGATCCCGGAGTACTGGCGCAGCTCGGGGGTGATCGTGACGCGGCCCTGCTTGTCGGGGACCTGCTCGGAGGCCAGCGCGAACAACATCCGGCCGTAGGCCCTCATCCGGGCGTCGGTCTGCGAGGCGTTCTTGAACTTCTCGGTGAACACGTCGAAGTCGGCCCGCGTCCGGATGTCGAGGGCCCGTTCCTGACCACGAGTGATCACCAGGCCCTCCTTCATCTCGTCGCGGAACTTCGCCGGGAGGAACAGGCGGCCCTTGTCGTCGACCTTCGGGGTGTAGCTGCCGGAGAACATCTGCTGCTCCCCTCACCCGGGCTCTTCCTCCACTGCGCACCACTTTACTCCACTTCCCTCCACCGTCAACCACTTTCACGCCATCGCGCTCCCTTTTTCGCCGGTTTCCGCCCCACCGCGCTCCCGCGGCCGCCCGGAGCCAGGACGCCCGAAAACGGCGGCGGTGACCGGATCGAGACCCGTTCGCCCTGTCCGAGCAGGTGACCGGTGTGGTCGCATGGGCTTCACTTGTGCCTAGAGACGCTCGGCGACGTGCTGGTGGAGCGCCGTGGAGCGATGTGGTGGGAGAACGGGAGCAGGGGTGGCTGAAGCAACCGACGTCGACGAGGTACGCGCCGTCGCCGAGCGGATCCAGACCAACATCGCGGCGGTGATCGAGGGCAAGCCGGAGATCGCCCGGACCGCGTTGGTGGTGCTGCTCGCCGGTGGTCACCTGCTCATCGAGGACGTCCCCGGGGTCGGCAAGACGATGCTGAGCAAGGCGCTCGCCCGGTCGATCGACTGCACCGTGCGCCGGATCCAGTTCACCCCGGACCTGCTGCCCTCGGACGTCACCGGGGTCTCGGTGTTCAACCAGGACACCCGCCAGTTCGAGTTCCGGCCCGGCGGGATCTTCGCCAACGTGGTGGTCGGCGACGAGATCAACCGGGCCAGCCCCAAGACCCAGGCCGCGATGCTCGAGTGCATGGAGGAGGCGCAGGTCACCGTCGACGGGAAGACCTACACCCTCGACTCCCCCTTCATGGTGATCGCCACCCAGAACCCGATCGAGATGGAGGGCACCTACGCGCTGCCCGAGGCCCAGCGCGACCGGTTCATGGTCCGGCTCTCGATGGGCTACCCGGTCGAGTCCGCCGAGATCGCGATGCTCTCGGCGCGTGACCTGGTGAGCCCGCTCGAGGAGCTGGAGCCGGTCACCGACGCCGCCGAGGTCCGCAAGCTGATCGAGGTGACCAACGGCGTGCACGTCGCCGAGCCGGTGCAGCAGTACGCCGTCGCGCTCGCCACCGCCACCCGGCACTCCCCCGACCTCCGCCTCGGTGCCTCGCCGCGCGCGACGCTCCACCTGATCCGGGCGGCCAAGGCATGGGCCGCGATGCAGGGGCGCGACTACGTGCTGCCCGACGACGTGCGCGACCTGGTGCCGCAGGTCTTCCCGCACCGGTTGCTGCCCACCATGGAGGCCACGATGAGCGGGCGGCGTACGTCCGAGGTCGTGCAGCAGGCGCTGTCGCAGGTGCCCGTCCCGCAGGTCGACTAGGGACAGGACGGGGTGATCGCGTGCGGGACCTGACCGTCAGGGGCCGGTGCTTCCTGGCCGCCGGCCTGGCCGCGATCATCTGCGGCATCCAGATCGGCGAGCGCGACTTCGTCCGCATCGGTCTGCTGGCGATGCTGATCCCGGCGCTGGCGTGGCTGCTGCTGCGCCGCACCGAGCGCAACGTGTGGGTACGCCGCAACGTCTCCGCCCTCCAGGTCGAGGCCGGGGAGACCGCCGAGGTCGAGGTGGAGATCGGCAACGCCGGTCGCCGGACCGGCACCCTGCTGCTCGAGGAGGAGCTCTCGCCCGCGCTCGGTCCGCCGGCCCGCTTCGTGGTCGACCCGCTCGCTGCCGGCGCCGTCACCTCTCGCCGCTACCGGCTGCACACCGAGAGCCGCGGCCGCTACCCGGTCGGTCCGATGCACGTGCGCGTCGGCGACCCGCTCGGGATGGTCGACCTCGACCAGATCATCCCGTCCACCGCGACGGTGCTGGTGACGCCGCGCACCGAGCCGCTGCCCGCGATCACGCTGACCGGCCGATGGGCCGGCGCCGGCGACAACCGCACCCGCGACCTGCTCGGCGGCGGCAGCCCTGACGTGACCATCCGCGAGTACCGCCTCGGCGACGACCTGCGCCGGATCCACTGGCCCACGACCGCGCGCGTCGGCGAGCTGATGGTGCGCCGCGAGGAGCAGCAGTGGCAGTCGCGGTGCACCGTGCTGATCGACAACCGGCGCATCTCCCACCGCGGCTACGGCGCGAAGTCGTCGATGGAGCGAGCGGTCAGCGTGACCGCCTCGATCATGCGCTACCTCGTGGCGCAGGACTTCGAGGTGCGGCTGGTCAGCGCCACCGGCCGCTCGTCCTCCCACGGCTGGCACCAGGGCACCCGGGCGGTCAACCTGCCCGAACAGCTCGAGCGGCTCGCGCTGATGAGCATGACCCGCCACGAGTCGCTCTCCACGGAGTGGATCGAGGACACCGACCACGGCGGCATGCTGCTGGCGGTCCTCGGCCACCTCAACGATGCCGACCAGGACCTGCTGGCCGGCATGGCGGCCGCGGGTGACTCGGCGTACGCCCTGGTGCTGGACGTCTCCACGTGGGACCGCGGCGGCCGCGTCGACCCCCCACCGACGGGTGCGCTGCGCAGCGGCGGGTGGAAGGCCACCACCCTGGGGCGCGACGAGTCCCTGGCCACCGCCTGGATGGAGCTGGCGCGATGAGCGTCGAGGCCGCCCGGGCGCCCCAGGTTCCGGCGGCCCCGCCCCCGACCCGTCAGCCGCCGCCGGCCGCGCGCGACCCGTGGCGACCGGGTCCGCCGCTGATCGCGATGCTGTCCGGCTGGGTCGCGACCTTCGCGTGGAGCGGGATGGTGCGCGAGCCGCTCACCTTCCTGCTGCCGCTGGGGATGCTCGGAGCGGTGATGGCGCTCGTCGGGAGCGGGCTGCGGGTGCTGCGGATCGCGCCGTACGCCGTCGCCGCCGTCCAGGCACTCGTGGCGCTGATCGGGCTCAACCTGAACTTCGCCGCGCGGCAGTCCATCCTCGGGCTGATCCCGACCGACGACTCGCTGCGGCAGGTCTTCTACGTGATCGGCAACGGCGCCGCGACCCTGAACGCCTACTCGGCGCCGGTGGCGGTCAACCCCACCCACACCCGGGCGTTCCTGATGGTCTGCGGGCTGGGGGTGCTGTTCGCGATCGACGTGCTCGCCTTCGGCGTACGCCGCCCGCCCCTGGTCGCGCTGCCGCTCCTGGTGACCCTGAGCATCCCGGTCAGCATCCTCAACGAGGCCCTGGCACTGCCGATCTTCGTGGGCAGCGCGCTGCTGTTCCTGCGCCTGATGGCCACCGAGCACATCGACCGGTTGAGGACCTGGGGCGAGGTCCCGGCCCAGGATCCGGCGGCCTGGCTGGCCACGCTGTGGAAGGTGTCCATCTCGGCCATCGTCGTCGCGCTGGTCGTCGCGCCGTTCATCCCGGTGGCCGACCTGCTCAACGACCGCGACGGCCCCGGCGGTGACGGCGTGAGCGGCGGTGGCCAGTACCGCCTCACCACGGTGAACCCGTTCATCCGGCTGCGCCGCGACCTGATCTCCAAGACCCACACCCCGCTGCTGTACGCCGAGACCAACGCCCGCGAGACCGGCTACGTCCGGACCACCGTCCTCGACCAGTTCCGTGACGACGAGTGGCGGCCGTCCGCGCGCGAGCTGCCCAGCAAGAACCGGGCCGACGGGGACTTCCCCAGCCCGCCCGGGCTCGCCCCGGGCGTCTCCGGATCCACCGACGAGTGGAGCCTGCGGCTCGCCCCGGACTTCGCCACGACCTGGCTGCCGCTGCCCTACCCGATCCGCAAGCTGGAGATCGAGGGCAACTGGCGCTTCGACTCGCGCACCCTCGACGTGGCCCACGTCGGCGGCCGCCCCGCCGCCGGAGGTGAGCTACGACGCCACGTCGTTCACCCCGAACGTGACGGCGGCCCTCCTCAACGTGGCCGTCGCACCGTCCGCGCGGATCCGCACCAGCATGACCGCCGTCCCCGACGACCTCCCGGACGTCGTGCGCGAGCGCGCGGAGGAGGTCACGCGCGACGCCACGACGTCCTACCAGAAGGCCGTGGCGCTCCAGGACTGGTTCCGCCGCGACGGAGGGTTCGAGCTACTCCCTGGAGCAACGCGGCGGCTCGGGGATGGACCTGCTCGCCGCCTTCGTCACCGACGACCGGGTCGGCTACTGCGAGCAGTTCGCGGCCGCGATGGCGGCGATGGGGCGGGTGCTCGGCATCCCCTCGCGGGTCGCCGTGGGCTTCCTGAACGGCGAGACCCAGCCCGACGGCAGCCTCCTCTACACCAGCGACGACCGCCATGCGTGGCCGGAGATGTACTTCACCGGGGTGGGCTGGGTGCGCTTCGAGCCGACCCCGGGACAGCGGGCCGGCGCGACACCCGCCTGGACCCGGCAGGACATCAACACCGCCGACCCCACCGAGGCGCCGAGCTCGAGCCCGGCCCCGGCCCGGGGTGCGGACGCGCAGGCCGAGGCCGAGGACGACCAGGGCTCCGGCGACGCGCTGGCGGTGCCCTGGTGGCCCGCGGCCGCCCTCGGGCTGGTGGTCCTCGTGGGCGTCGCGCCGGGCGTCGTACGCCGGGCGCAGCGTCGCCGCCGCCTCGCCGGCGACGACCCCGACGTCCTGGCCGAGGGCGCCTGGGCCGAGCTGCGGGCCACGGCCGTCGACCTGGGGCTGGACTGGCCCGAGCAGAGGTCGCCGCGGGAGCAGGCGCACCGGGTGCTGGCGCAGGTGGGTGAGCCCGAGGCCGAGGACGTCACGTCGCCTCGAGGGGTTGCTCGTGCAGGTCGAGCGGGGCCGCTACGGACGGACGGGCGCCGTCGCGACGATGGACCCCGAGGCGCGCTCACGGACGGTGGCGACGGTCGAGTCGTGGCGTCGGGTGATGCTGGACAGCGTCGACCGGGAGCGCGGCTGGCGTGGCCGGCTCTGGCCGGTCTCGGTGCTGCGGCGGAGGAGCCGGTAGCGGGTCAGTAGCCCTGCTGGCGGCGGCGTTCCCAGCGCTGCTCCATGCGCTGCATGAAGGTGCCCTGCTTGGGGGCCTTGCCCTGGGAACGGGGGCGACGGGTCGTCGGGCGACGCACCTTGCGGGACTTCTCGGTGCGACCGCCGTCGATCACGTCGAAGCGGTGCGGGTGGTCGTCGAAGTCGAAGAGCTGGTCCTCGCCGTTCGGCGGCTGTGCGTTCGGAGCGTGTCGACCACGCCAGGACGCGAGCGCGATGGTGGCCGAGCCGACCATCACCACGAAGCCCAGGACACCGAGCCAGATCTGCTGTGAGACGGCCCCACCCATGAGCATGACCACGCCGACGACGAAGACGACGGCGGCAGCGATGGTGCGCATGCGCGCCACGCGTTCCAGGGAGCTCCCCCGCAGCGTGGAGACGAACTTGGGGTCCTCCTGGGCAAGCGCCTGCTCCATCTGCTCCAGCAGACGGAGTTCCTCTTCGGAGAGCGGCACGGCTTCCTCCCGCAGTGACTGTTCCCTTATGAGTCTAGGCAGGGTGTGGTCAAGTCGGTAGACGGGATCAGGAAATCGTGATGTCGGAGTTTTCGGACCCCCCGAAGCGGGTGACGCCCGCGGGACGTCTCGGGGACCGGCTCAGGGTCGGTCGCCGATCAGCAGCGTGGCCCGGCGTACGGCGCTGCCGCCGAAGCGCAGCGCCGCAGCGTCGGCGGCCCGGTCGGCCTCCTCCCATCCCCGGTCGCGGGCACCGATGACCAGCTGGCGCTGCACCTGCTCACGCGGCACCAGCCCCTCCACCCGCACCCCCACCAGCCGGATCCGGGCCCGCTGCAGGCCCAGCGCGTCGAACAGCCCGGCCGCGGTCGCGTGGACCTCGCTGGTCACGTCGGTGGCGTCACCCAGCGTGCGGGAGCGGGTGATGGTGGTGAAGTCGGCGAAGCGCACCTTCAGCGTGACGGTGCGGCCGGCCACCCCGGCGGTGCGCATCCGCCGGGTCACCTTGGCCGAGAGCCGCAGCAGCTCGCGCATCACCACCGCCCGGTCGTCGGTGTCGCGGCCGAAGGTCTCGTCGGCGCCCATGCTCCGGTCGGGCTCGTGGTGGCCGCGCCGGGGGGTGAGGGTGCGCCGGTCGGTGCCCCAGGCGAGGTGGTGCAGCTGGCTGCCCATCGCCGCCCCGAGCCCGCGCTGGAGGGTGGCCAGCGGCGTGTGCGCGACGTCGCCGACCGTGCGCAGCCCGAGCCGGTGCAGCTGCTCGCGGGTCTTCTCCCCCACGCCGTAGAGCTCACCCACGTCGAGGGGGTGCAGGAACCGGGTCACCTGCCGCGGTGGCACGACGAGCACCCCGTCGGGCTTGGCGCGACGACTGGCCAGCTTGGCCACCGAGACCGACCCGGCCACCCCGACCGAGCAGGTGATCCGCTGCTCGTCGGCGACCCGCGCCCGGATGTGCTCGGCGATGGTCAACGGGCTGCCGAGACGACGGGTGGCACCGGAGACGTCGAGGAACGCCTCGTCGAGCGAGACCGTCTCCACCACCGGGGTGATCTCCCGGAAGATCTCCATCACCGAGGAGGAGACCCCGTCGAAGTCGGTGTAGTCGGGCGAGAGCACCACCGCGTCGGGGCACATCCGGCGGGCCCGGGTCATCGGGAGAGCCGAGTGGACGCCGTACGTGCGGGCGGGGTAGTTGGCCGCCAGCACCACGCCCCGGTGCCCGCCCCCCACGATCACCGGCACGTCGGCGAGCTCGGGCCGGTCGCGGATCGCCACCGAGGCGAAGAACGCGTCCATGTCGACGTGCAGGATCGGGCAGTCCCCGGACATGTCCCGCGAAGGGTCGACGGGTCATGCCCGCCCCCCGGAGCTAGCGGGTGGCGACGACGTGCAGCTGGCTGGCGAGGGGGAGGTATTCGGGGCGCTCGGCGACGGCCCGCTCGAGCTCCAGCAGCGCGGCGCCGGCACCCGGCTCGAGGTCGAGCAGGGAGGAGGGCACCAGGTCGGCGAAGACGCGGATGCCGTGCGTGGTCGTCGCGGTGAACCCGGCCGCCCCGAGCAGCTGGGCGACCTCCTCGGCGGTGAAGCGGCGCTCGCCGCGCTCCTGGGGGCGCTCGGACTGCCGGCCCTCGAGGATCTCCCGGGCCTGGGCGAAGTGGCCGGCCATCGCGCGGGCGAGCACGGCGGCGTGCCGCTGGTTGACGAGCAGGGAGAGGCCGCCGGTGGGGCGCAGCACCGAGGTGATCGTGGCCAGGGCGCCGGCCGGGTCGTCGACGAGCCCGAGCACGCCGTGGCACAGGACGAGGTCGACACCGCCGTCCGGGGCCAGCTCGCGCAGGTTGCCGAGGTCGCCCTGGAGGCCGGTGACGCGGTCGGAGACGTCGGCCTCGTCGGCGCGACGGGCGAGCGCGGCGAGGGCGTCGGGGCTGGGGTCGACGACGGTGACCCGGTGGCCCAGGCCGGCGAGGCGGACCGCGAACCCGCCGGTGCCGCCGCCGATGTCGAGGACGCTCTGCTCGTCCGTGCCGTCGAGCAGCGCACGGACGGCGTCCCAGACCACCGCGGTGCGGGCGGCGGTACGGCGTTCGAAGGGGCGCTCCATGGGACCAACCCTAGGGGAGTCATCCGGCGCTCCCGGGGCTGCGGTGCCACAGCTTGCGGGCCACCTCGCCGGTGACGGCGCCGGTGGAATCTCCCGCCGGCTTGATGTCGGCGTACGGCGACATCCGGAACCCGCTGGTGTGCACCATCACCCGGCTGGTCCCCTGCGCCGGACCGACGCCGAAGCCCTCCGGGGTCCGGTCGATCTCGGCGTGCACGGCGTCCATCCCCTCGGCCTTCCACAGGTCGTGCAGCGCGCCGAGGTCCCAGGCGCCGGTCGCGCGCAGCGAGACCCCGCGACGGCCGGTGCGCCGCAGCTCGCCGCGCACCACCAGCAGCCAGGAGCCGAACACGGTCGCGGCGTAGGGACCCTGCACGTCCTCGAAGAAGGTGGCGTCGACCGGGCCGGTGGCGTCGTCGAGGGTCAGGAAGATGACCCGGCGGCCGGACCGGATCGGCGGGGTCTGGGTGGCCACCTTCACCCCGGCCACCAGCAGCTCGCTGCGGCTGCGGGCCGAGAGCAGGTCGACCGAGCGGGTGATCCCGAGCCGGTCGAGGAAGGGACCGTGGAAGTCGACGACGTGGTGGCTGGCGTCGAGGCCGAGGATGTCGAGCTCGGCACGGACCCGGTCGGCGTCGGTCATCTCCGGGAGGCCGCTCACCTGCTGGGCGTCGGCAGCACCGAGGTCGAGGGCGAGCTGCACCGAGGCGTCCCCGCTCTCCGCGGACGCCGGCCGGGACCGTGGCAGCCCGCGGGCCCGGCCCTTGCTCACCCGCGACGAGGCCCGCTGGAGCCGGTCGAGGTCACCGATCTCCAGCAGCAGGTCGCGCCGGGTCACCCGGTGGCGACGGCCGGTGCCGGCGGTGGCGCCGATGCCGTAGACGGTGTCGAAGGCCCCGGCCTGCACGAGGCGTTCGACCACCGGTCGGGAGACCTGGGCGCGCTGCCAGAAGTCGGTCAGCGAGGCGTACGGCGCCCCGTCGCGCGCGGTGACGATGCGGTGGACCTCCCCGTCGTTGATGCCGCGCACCTCCCCCATCGCGATCCGGATGCCCCAGCCGTGCCCCATCCAGGCCGGGCCGTCGTCGTCCCCGTCGCCCGGGACCGGCTGGTCGACCGTCGGCAGCCGCCGGTAGATCCCTCCCCGGGGCCGGAACCGGTCGGTGGTCGCGGAGAACCGGAGGCCGGTGGGCAGCGGGGTCGCGTCGGGCAGCTTCTCCACGGCGTACGCCGCCTCGCTGGCGTTGACGTCGAGCCCGAGCACGGCGATGCCGAGCTGGCGGGCGTCGTCGAGGATCAGCCGCTTGGGGTACATCCCGGGGTCGTGGGTGAGCACCCCGGCGAGGAAGTGGGCCGGGTAGTGCGCCTTGAGCCACGCCGACTGGTAGGTCGGCAGCGCGAACGCGGCGGCGTGGGCCTTGCAGAAGCCGAAGGAGGCGAAGGAGGCGATCACCTTCCAGATCTCCTCCACCACCGGCAGCGGGTAGCCACGGCCCAGCGCCCGCGGGAAGAACCACGTCTTCGTCTCGGCCATGCCCTCGGTGTCGCCGAGCGCCCGCCGCCACTCGTCGCCCTCGGCGTAGGAGACCCCGGCGAACTCGGCGATCATCTCGATGACCTGCTCGTGGTAGACGACCACGCCGCGGGTGCGCTCGAGGATCGGGCGCAGGTCGTCGTGGAGGTAGCTGACCTCCTTCCAGCCCTGCTTGACCTCGAGGTAGGGCGTGATCATGTCGCTCTTGACCGGCCCGGGCCGGAACAGCGAGATGTCGGCGATGATGTCCTCGAAGGTCTCGATCCCGGACTTGCCGACCAGCTCGCGCTGGCCGGGCGACTCGATCTGGAAGACGCCGAGGGTCTTGGCGGCCGAGATCATGTCGTAGGTGCGCTGGTCGTCGAAGGGCACCTGCACCTCGTCGTCGAGGTCGATGCGGCGTCCCTCGGTGCGCTCGATCTCCTGGACCGCGTGGGCCATCGAGGACTGCATCCGGATGCCGAGCACGTCGAGCTTGAGCAGGCCGAGGTCCTCGACGTCCTCCTTGTCGAACTGGCTCATCGGGTAGCCCAGGAAGCTCTGCTCCACCGGCGTGCGGTCGAGCAGCGTCGCGTCGGAGAGCAGCACCCCGCACGGGTGCATCGCGATGTGGCGCGGCAGGCCGTCGAGGCTCTCCACCAGCCGGAAGAACAGGTCGAAGCTGCCCCACTCACCGGCCGCCGCCTCTCGGGCCAGCCCGGTGGCGCGCAGCTCGGGCAGGTCGCGCAGCGCCAGCCGGGCGTCGCGGGCCCGGATGTGCGGGAACGCCTTGGCGATGGCGTCGATCTCCCCCATCGGCATCCCGAGCGCGGCCCCGACGTCGCGGATCGCGTGGCGCACCTTGTAGGTGTCCATCATCGAGACGGTGGCGCAGCGCTCCTGGCCGTAGCGCTCCAGGATCGCGTCGTAGACCTCCAGCCTCCGCGCGGACTCCACGTCGATGTCGATGTCGGGCAGCGAGCGGCGCAGCGGGGAGAGGAACCGCTCCATCAGCAGGCCGTGGCGGATCGGGTCGATCCCGGAGATGCCGAGCAGGTAGTTGACGATGCTGCCCGCGCCCGACCCACGGGCGGCGCTGCGGATGCCGAGCTCGCGGACCATCTGCGTGACGTCGCCGACGGTGAGGAAGTACGACGCGTAGCCGAGCGTCCGGATGATCTCGAGCTCGTCGTCGAGCCGCTTCCAGATCCGCTGGCGCGGGAGCGGAGCCGTAGCGCCAGCCGATGCCCTCCTCGCAGCGGATCCGGAGGGACTGGTCGGCGGTCGACGTCGGAGCGCTCCCGGACGACACCTCGAACTCGGGGAAGTGCACCTCGCCGATCCCCAGGTCGGCCCGGGGGTCGAGGACGCACTGGTCGGCGACCGCGCGGGTCCGGGCGAGCAGGTCGAGGGCGCCGCGGTCGCCCAGGCCGGCGAAGCGGCAGATCTCCTCGGCCACCTCGTGCATCTGCTTGCCGGACTTCAAGAAGCCCTCGGCGTTGCGCCGGTCGAGGTGGCGCAGGTCCATCGGGACCAGCCGGCGGGCGGCGTCGAGGACGTCGGTCGTGGGGGCGTCGAGCCGGTCGGCGAAGCGGACCGCGTTGCTGAGCACGACCGGGACCCTGGTCCGGGCCGAGCGGGCGAGGCCGGCCATCCGGGCGGCGTGCGGGGAGGACCCCGGACCGGCGCCGGGCAGCCGGTGGGAGACGACCTCGACGGTCAGCTGCCCCGGGCCGACGAGGTCGAGCCAGCGAGCGAGGACCTCGCGGCCGAGGTCGTCGCGACGCAGCGTGGCTGCCCGGCCCAGCTCGGAGGCGGGCCCGAGCAGCACCCGGACGTCCCGCCCGGCGACGTGCTCGCTGACCAGCTCGGGGGTGCACACCGGGGTGCCGCGCTCCCCTGCGGCGTGGGTCGCCGAGACCAGCCGGCACACCGCCGCCCAGCCGCTGCGCCCGCTGGCCAGGAAGGTGACCCGGGGCAGCCGGTGGTCGCGGGAGGCGCCGCCCCTCGTGGGAGTACGTGGTTTCGAGACGGGTCTCGACTGTCCGCTCGCTTCGCTCGCTGCTCGACCACCATCAGAGAGCTCGCTCCTCAACCACCGAACGAGGAGCGAAGGCGAGGTCGACGCCGAGGATCGGCCGGATGCCCATCGCCGTCGCCGCCTTGGCGAACCGGACCGCGCCGTAGGTGCCGTCGCGGTCGGTGAGCGCGAGGGCGTCCATCTCCTGCTCGGCCGCGCGCTGGACGAGGACGTGGGGGTGCGAGGCGCCGTACTGCAGGGAGTAGCCGGAGGCGACGTGCAGGTGGACGAACGGGTCGGACAAGGGAGGTGTCGCCCCCTCTAGGCGACGCGGAACGGGAGGTGCTCGGTGAGACCCAGCGAGGTCTCCACCAGGGCGAGGAAGCGGTCGGCGTCGCGCACCAGGTCGTCGGCCTCGCGCTCGGTGACCGCGCGTCGCGACCCCGCCTCCGCCGCGGCCCGCTTGTCGGCGCCGGAGGCGAAGAACGCCGCCCACTCGGCGAGCTCGGGGGCCACCTCGGCGAGCAGCACCCAGGCGTTCTTCTGGCGCCGTCGCCGGGGCGGTGCCGTCGGCTGGGCCCGGGCCGCCAGCAGCGCCGCGGTCGCCCGGAGCGCCGCGACGTGGGCATGGGCGTAGCGCTCGGGCACGCTGGTGCTGGTGATCGCCTCGCGCAGCGACTCGGCCGCCCGCTCGAGGTAGGAGTGGGTCGCCGCCGGCAGGAAGGCGGGAGCGGTCGTGTGCATCACGCTCTCCTCCCCTCAGTCCACGGCCCGGGCCAGCTGCCAGCTGCCCTCGGACCAGCTGAAGACCAGGTCGAAGACCCCGAAGCCGGGGTCGTGCTCAGGAGACTGCTGCAGGGCAGCGACCCGTCCTCGGGCGGCCGCCACCCGCCACACCTCGCGCTCGCGGAGGAGGTCGCCGTCGACCGCGACGGCACCACTGCTCCGGGCCCACCAGGCCCCGGTCTCCACCCAGTGCGCGACCACCTCGCGCACCTGCCACAACCGGCCCCGCCACAGGAACTGGTCGGGGTCCTCGTCTGCGCCCTTGCGCACCTCCACCGGGTCGTCGTACCGCCGCACTGGCTTGCTCCTTCGTCCTCTGGAAATCGGCTGCGTCCGCTGCGTCTCGACCCTGTCGGTGCCCGGGTGGAGGATGGGGGTCGAAGTCATCCCCACCCGGGCGATGTTCGAACACGTGTTCGAACACCTTCACCGTACACCCCGGTTCCGACAGGTCGTCAAGACCGACCGGTACGTTGCCGCTCATGACCGAAGACCCCGCCGATCAGCCGGCCGATCATCGGGCCGTCCGGAGCTTCCGCGCCGAGCTGCACCGCCGCGGCGGGACCGGCCGGATCGTGGTCCTCCCCGACTCCGTGCACACCGCCCAGCTCGCCGCCGACGCGCTGGGCTGCGAGGTCGGCGCGATCGCCAACTCGCTGCTGTTCACCATCCCGACCGACGACGGGGAGGGCGAGCCGCTCCTGCTGCTGACCAGCGGTGCCCACCGGGTCGACACCGACAAGGTCGCGGCCGACCTCGGCGTGGGTGCCCTGCAAGCGCGCCAAGCCCGAGTTCGTACGCCGCCACACCGGCCAGGTCATCGGCGGGGTCTCCCCCTTCGACCACCCCGAGCCGGTCCGCACCTACCTCGACCCGTGGCTGCGCCGCTACGACGTGATCTGGGCCGCCGCCGGTCACCCGGCAGCCGTGTTCAGCAGCACCTACGAGGAGCTCCAGCAGCTGACCGGCGCCGACGAGCTGGAGGTCGAGTGATGGCGCGCGTGGTGGTGATCGGCGGCGGGTACGGCGGCCTCGCCAGCGCCGCACGGCTGGCCAAGCTCGGACACGACGTGACGCTGCTCGAGGCAGGGCCACGGCTCGGCGGAGCGGTCGGGTACGTCGAGCAGGACGGCTTCCGCTGGGACTCCGGCCCGACCAGCACGCTGCTGCCGGCGGCGATGCGCGACCTGTTCCGCAAGAGCGGCCGCGCGCTGGAGAAGGAGGTCGAGCTGGTCCCGCGTCGAGCCGGTCCGCCAGCACCGGTTCGTCGACGACGACGACCCCGACGACGCGGTGGTCCTGGACCTCCCGGGTGGCAGTCGGGGCGCGCAGATCGCCGCCGTCGACGAGGCCTTCGGCTCGGGCCAGGGGGCGCGCTGGGCGGCGTACGTCGAGGAGCTTCGCCGACGACTGGGAGGCGCTGCGGCGCGACTGGCTCGAGCGGCCGTACGCCGAGGAGCACGCGAGCAAGCACACCCGGTCCCTGCTCTCGACGCGGCTGACGCTGCACAAGGTGCTGCAGAAGTCGTTCAAGGACGAGCGGCTCCGCGACGTCGCGGCGTACCCGATGACGCTGGAGGGCCACGACCTGCGCAACGTGCCTGCCTGGCTGGGCATGTGGACCTACGTGGAGCAGCGGTTCGGCTCCTGGACCGTCCCCGGCGGCATGGGCTCGCTCGCCGACGCGCTGGCCTCGCGGCTGGAGACGCGAGGGGTCACCGTGCTGCTGTCGACGGCGGCCCTCGACCTCGAGCTGTCCGGCGGCCGCGCCGTCGGCGTGCGCACCGCGAGCGGGGTCGTCGACGCCGACCACGTCGTGTGCGCGGTCGACCCGCGGCGGCTGCCCGCCCTCGCGCCGTTCGTCGACCGGACGATGCCCGCGATCCCGCCGGTCGTCTGCCACGTCGGCGTCGTGGGCACGGTCCCCGACCTGCCGGCCGAGGTGGTGCTGCACGGCGACCCGCTGCTCGTGCTGCGCACCGGTGGCACCGCGCCGTCCGGCGCGCACGCGTGGACGATCCTCGGCCGCGGGCGACTGGCGGAGGACATCGTCACCGCCCTGCAGCGCAAGGGCATCCGGGTCCGCGACCAGGTGGAGGTCCGGGTCGACCGGTCGCCGCTGGAGCTGGTGCAGGCGTGGGGCGGTTCGCCGTACGGCGTGCTGTGGCAGGGCCGCAACACCGTCGCCCGCCGGCTCGGCCCGCGCACGCCGATCGACAACGTCGTGATGGCCGGCGCCCATGCGACCCCGGGCGCGGGCCTGCCCTCGGTCGGGCTGTCGTCGGCCCTGGTGGCGCAGGTGATCGGGCCGGCCTGAGTCAGGCGTGCACCCGCAGCGCGGAGTAGATCTCGCGCGTCGCCTTCGACCGGTTCAGCGTGTAGAAGTGCAGGCCCGGCGCGCCCCCGGCGAGGAGGGTGTCGCACAGCTCGGTCGCGATCGCGATCCCCTCGGCGCGTACGGCGGCGGGGTCGTCCTTCAGCGGCTCGAGGCGCGCCATCACCTCGTCGGGGATCTCGCGGCCGGACAGCTCGACCATCTTGGCCATCGAGGCGAAGTTGAGGATCGGCATGATGCCGGGGATGACCGGGAAGTCGACGCCCGCGTCCCGGCCGCGCTCGACCAGCCCGAAGTAGTCGGAGGCGCGCAGCACCATCTCGGTGATCGCGAACTCCGCACCGGCGTCGTGCTTGGCCTTGAGCACGGCCACGTCGTCGTCGAGCGAGGTCGCGTCGCGGTGGCCCTCGGGGAACGCGGCGACCCCGACGCACAGGTCGCTGACCGAGCGGACGAAGGCGACGAGCTCGGAGGCGTAGTCGATGCCACCGTCGGTCGACACCCACGCGGTGCCCGGGCCCGCCAGCGGGTCACCCCGGAGCGCGAGCACGTTGCGCACGCCCGAGTCGTCCAGCGAGCGCAGGATCCGGGTCAGCTCCTCGGTGGTGTGCCCGACGCAGGTCAGGTGCGCCATCGGCAGCATCGAGGTCTCCTGGGCGATCCGGCCGGTGATCGCCACGGTCCGGTCGCGCGTCGTACCCCCGGCGCCGTAGGTGACCGAGACGAACGTCGGCTCCAGGGGCTCGAGCTCGCCGATGGAGCGCCACAGCACCTCCTCGCCGGCCTCGTCCTTCGGTGGGAAGAACTCGAAGGAGAAGGAGCGGCCACCCTCCGCGAGCAGGTCGCCGATGCGCACGCGATTGCCTCCTGACATGGGTGCTGAGCCCTCGGACATGGGCATGACCATACGGGTCTACGCTCGCCGGGTGACTGCTCGGCACACTGGATGGGACGCGGCTCGGTTCCGCGACGACATCGAGGCGACGCTGCAGGAATTCGTGGCCTCGCAGGCCTCCTGGCTCCACGACCTCGGGCCGGACGCGCAGTCGCTGGTCGAGCACGCGCGCAGCAGCGTGTCCGGGGGCAAGCGCTTCCGGGCGTCGTTCTGCTGGTGGGGGCACCAGGCGATCGCGCCCGCCGAGCCGCCCACCGACGAGGCGGCCCTGCTGCGCGCGTGCGCGTCCCTGGAGCTGCTGCACGCCAGTGCGCTGGTGCACGACGACTACATGGACGCCTCCGACGTACGCCGCGGCCGGCCGGCCACCCACCGCGCCTTCGAGCAGCTGCACCGCGAACGCGGCTGGTCCGCCAGCCCCGAGCAGTACGGCGCCTCGGCCGCGATCCTGCTCGGCGACCTGCTCCTGTCCTGGTCCGACGAGCTGCTGCGCACCTGCGGACTGCCACCCCAGCGCGTCATCGATGCGCTCGGCTACTTCGACCTGACCCGCAGCGAGGTCGTCACGGGCCAGTTCCTCGACGTCTCGGCACAGGCCAGGGGCTCGGCCGACGTCGACACGGCGATGACGGTGCTGCGCTACAAGTCGGCGAAGTACTCCATCGAGCGACCGCTGCACATCGGCGGCTCGCTGGCCGGGGCGACGCCCGAGCAGATCGCGCAGCTCAGCCGCTTCGGCCTGCCCCTCGGCGAGGCGTTCCAGCTGCGCGACGACCTGCTCGGGGTCTTCGGCGACCCGTCGGTCACCGGGAAGCCGGCCGGCGACGACCTGATCGAGGGCAAGCGCACGGTGCTGGTCGCCCTGGCGCTCGACGCGCTCCCGCCCGCCGACGGGAAGGTGCTCGACGCCGCGCTGGGCACGCCGCTGTCCCCCGCCGACGTCGCCCAGCTGTGCGCGCTGATCGACTCCTCCGGCGCCCGGATGCAGGTCGAGGAGGTCATCCGCGAGCTGACCTACCGGTCGCTGAACGCGCTCGCGGCCGCCGACATCAGCGACCACGCGCGCGAGGTGCTCGAGGGCCTGGCCAGCGAGGCCACCCAGCGGGCGGTCTGACTAGAGCGCCAGCGCCTGCGCGCGGCGCTTGACCTCCGACCCGCGGTTCTCCCGCAGGGCGTCGATCGGACGGCCCGGCAGGGAGTCGTCGGGCGTGAACAGCCAGGTCAGCATCTCCCGGTCGGTCCAGCCGCCGTCGCCCAGCAGGGTGAGCAGGCCGGGGACGCCCTTGACGACCACGCCGTCCATCACCAGCTCGGCGGGGACCTGCTGGCCCGCGCCGGGACTCGGGACCGCAGCGGCGAGCTGGTGCTCGCGGATCAGCTGACGGACCTTGCTGACGCTGACCCCGAGCGCGGCCGCAGCGGCCTTCCAGTCCAGCCACTCGGTGATCAGGGCGTCCAGCGGGGCTTCCTCGACCGCTTCGGAGGCGGTTCCACGCGTGTTCTCGCTCACGCCCCCATGCTGCCACCACGCTCAGCGGAGGGCGTCGCCTGCCGGATGTGAGCCTCCGGAGGCTCTAAAGTGGCTGGTCAGTTGGGTACCTTCCCCCGCCCGACACATGGAGGAGTTCCGTGGACCGCTCTGCCGACTCGCTGATCGGGCGTGTCCTCGACGGCAGGTACCGCGTGGGCCCGAAGATCGCCCGCGGCGGTATGGCGACCGTCTACGAGGCCACCGACCTCCGGCTCGACCGGACGGTGGCCGTCAAGGTCATGCACGAGGGCCTGGCCGACGACGAGGAGTTCGTCGCCCGCTTCCAGCGAGAGGCACGCTCCGCGGCCCGCCTCGCGCACCACAACGTCGTCGCCGTCTTCGACACCGGCGACGACCACGGCACGCTCTTCCTGGTCATGGAGTACGTCCCGGGCCTCACCATGCGTGACCTGATCCGCAAGGAAGCCCCGATGTCGCCGGCCAAGGCGCTGGCCGTGATCGAGCCGGTGCTCTCCGCCCTCGCCGCCGCGCACGACGCCGGGATCCTGCACCGCGACGTGAAGCCGGAGAACGTGCTGCTCGCCGACGACGGTCGCGTCAAGGTCGCCGACTTCGGCCTGGCCCGCGCGATCAACTCCGAGACCCAGCACACCGCCACCGGCGGCGTCCTGATCGGCACCGTCTCCTACCTCTCCCCCGAGCTGGTGGTCAACGGCAGGGCCGACGCACGCGCCGACGTGTACGCCGCCGGCGTGCTGATCTACGAGATGCTCACCGGCCACAAGCCGCACCAGGCCGACAGCCCGATCCAGGTCGCCTACAAGCACGTCCACGAGGACATCCCCGCCCCGTCGGCGAGCACGCCCGGCATCCCGCCGTACGTCGACGCGCTGGTCGCCCGCGCCACGGCTCGCGACACCGCCCTGCGCCCGGCCGACGCGCGCGTGCTGCTCCACCAGGTGCGCCGGGTCCGCAACGCCCTCGACCACGGCGTGGTCAGCGACCCCGACCTCCTCGCCGACCTCACCCCCACGACCCCGCTCGGCGGCGGCCGCACCCCCACCGGCGAGCTGCCGGTCCAGATCATCGAGCCGCAGGAGCTCGTCGAGCTGGCCGGGGACGACTGGGACGACCACTGGCAGAGCGCCGTCCAGGACCAGGAGGCCGCCGACCGCGCCGGCCCGCCGCCGACCGACCGCCGCCCCGTCGTACGCCCCACTCCGCCGCCGCCGCGTCGCCACTCCCGCCGCGGCAAGGTGATGCTGATCCTGGTGCTGCTGCTCGCCCTGCTGGCCGGCGTCGGCGGCTGGTACTTCGGCATCGCCCGCTACACCACCACTCCCGGCGTGCTGAACGTCTCCGAGAGCGCGGCCCGGGTGAAGCTCGACCGGGCCGGCCTGACGCTCGAGGTCAAGGACGAGGCCTACTCCGAGACCGTGCGGAAGGGCTACGTCGTCTCCACCGACCCCGACCCCGGCGACCGCGTGCTCAAGAGCGGCAGCGTCGGCGCGGTCATCTCCCTCGGCCCGGAGCGCCACAAGGTGCCCGACGTGCGCAACCAGTCGCTCGACGAGGCCCAGCAGGCGCTCGACGAGAACAAGCTGGAGTACGGCGAGGCGATCCAGCGCTTCGACGAGAAGATCGCCAAGGGCCGTGTGGTCACCACCGACCCCGCGCCCGGCACCTCGCTGCGCCCGAGCACCGCCGTCGACGTCGTGGTCAGCAAGGGACCGCGACCGATCAGGATCCCCGACTTCACCGGCAGGTCCGCCGCGACGGCCGAGACCGCGCTGGAGAAGCGCGGCTTCGAGGTGGACGCCACCGAGGTCAACCACGACACCGTGCCCAAGGGCCGGGTGGTCTCGCAGAGCCCCGACTCCGGCACCGGCCAGCGCGGCGACGTGATCTCCCTGGTCGTCTCCAAGGGCCCGGTGATGGTCGAGGTGCCCGACGTGGTCCGGATGGGCGTGGCCGAGGCCCGCGAGCGGCTCGAGACGGCCGGGTTCCGGGTCGTCGTACGCGAGTCGAGCCTCTACATCGGCGTCCAGTACGTCGTCTCCACCGACCCCAGCGGCGGGACGATGGCCCCCAAGGGCACCACCGTGATCGTCAGCGTGGTCTGAGCTCGCAGGACCGGATGGCGCGCCGAGGCGTCGAGCCGACTGCGGTGCTACGTAGACGAGCCACGTGGCTCGTCTACGTAGCACTCACGGAGTTCCGATCGCTCAAGGCCGGTCCACCGACACCGGCACGCCGACGGATCAGTCACACGAGTCACACCAGCCCCACTGGTAACGTCGAATCCCGTGTTACGACTCAACGCCGCCCGGCCGACTCTCTGGGTGGCCACCCACGTCGCCGGCGCACTCACGGTCGCCGCCGCGGCGACGGTGGTGCCCGCGACCGAGGCCTCCGCTGCCCGCACGGCTGCCCGCGGCGCCGCACCGGCTGCCCAGCCGTGGCCGGGGCACCCCGACCGCGCGATCGTGCGCCACCAGGTCCGCCCCGGCGACACCGCCACCGGCCTGGCCGTGCGGTACCACGCGTGGACCGCCGAGCTGCTGCGCCTCAACGGGCTCGGGAAGCACGGCGCCATCTACCAGGGCCAGGTGCTGCGCATCCCGATCGTCATCTCCGCCGTGCGCCGCGCGGGCGGCCAGGTGCCGAAGCTGGGCACGACCAAGCCGGCCCAGAAGCCGGCGAAGAAGCCGAAGCAGCACACCAAGAAGAAGCCCACCAGGTGAAGCCGCTGCTCGTGCACAGCACCACTCCGCCGAAGGGCTGGCTGCACGCGGACATGACGCGCGACGAGGTCCGTCACCTGGTCTCCCGGATGGCCCGCCGCTACGACGTACCCCGCACCCTGGCCCTGGCGATCGCGTGGCAGGAGTCGGGCTGGCAGCAACGACGCGTCTCCAGCGCCGGGGCCCTCGGCGTGATGCAGGTGATGCCCGACACCGGCCGGTGGATGCGCTGGTACGCCGGCCGCAAGCTGCGGCTGCGCGACACCCACGACAACATCATGGCCGGCATGCTGACCCTGAAGACGCTGCGCTCGTGGACGACGTACGACAACAACGCGATCGCGGCGTACTACCAGGGCCTCGGGGCGGTCCGGGAGCACGGCCACTTCCGCGACACCAAGCAGTACGTCCGGTCGGTGCGCGCCCACCAGCGCAACATCATCCGCACCGGCAGCCCGATCTGACGGGCCGGGCGGGCCGGACCTAGGCTGCCCGCATGACCCCGGCTCCCTCCCAGACCCGGGTCACCCTGCTCGCCACGCTGGCCCTGCTCGCCATCACGGCGAGCTGGGGGTCCACGTTCTTCCTGATCCACGACCTGCTCGACCGGGTGCCGGTGGTGGACTTCCTGGCGGTGCGCTTCACGATCGCCTCGGTGGCGCTCCTGCTGCTGTCCCCGAAGGCCATCGGCCGGCTCTCCCCCGAACGACGCCGGCAGGCGCTGGTCCTCGGCGGGCTGTACGGCGTCGCGCAGATCCTCCAGACGGCCGGCCTGGCGCACACGCCGGCCAGCATCTCGGGGTTCATCACCGGCATGTACGTCGTCGCCACTCCCCTGTTCGCCGCGCTGCTGCTGCACACCCGGATCGGTGGCTGGACGTGGATGGCCGTGCTGCTCGCCGTGACGGGTCTCGGCGTACTCACCCTCGGCGACGTGTCCGGCGGCGTCGGCCTGGGGTACGGCGAGGCGCTGACCCTGGTCGCCGCGATGATCTACGCGCTGCACATCGTCGGCCTCGGCGCCTGGTCGGAGTCCCGCGACGCCCTGGGCATGGCGATCCTGCAGTGCCTGGTGATCGCGGGCATCACCGCGATCGCGGCGGCGCCCGGCGGGATCGTGCTGCCCGACCGGTCCGGCGACTGGATCGCGATCGTCTACATGGCGCTGGTCGCCGGTGCCGCTGCCCTGCTCGGGCAGACCTGGGCGCAGGCGCACCTGCCCCCGACCCGGACCGCGATCATCATGAGCATGGAGCCGGTCTTCGCCGCGCTGTTCGCGGTGCTGCTCGGGGGCGAGTCCGCCACCTCGCGGATGCTCCTCGGCGGCGCGCTGGTCCTCGCGGCGATGCTGATCGTGGAGCTGGTGCCGCGACGGCGGATCGAGGCCGAGGTGCCGCACATCGCCGTGTGACGCAGGCTGATATCCGATCGTGATTCCGCATGGTGGACTCGACGCCCGCCATCCGGACACCCGACCTAGCCTCCAGACATGGTCGTTGTGATGGCTCCCGACGCCACCGAGGAGCAGATCGCCCACGTCACCCAGCGGGTCGAGGAGACGGGCGGGCAGGCGTTCGTCAGCCGTGGCGTGACGCGCACGATCATCGGCCTGGTCGGCGACATCGAGTCCTTCCACGGCCTCAACCTGCGCGGCATGGCCGGGGTGCAGGACGTCTACCGCATCTCCGACCCCTACAAGCTGGTCAGCCGGCAGCACCACCCCGAGCGCTCCACGGTCCACGTCGGCCGTGACGGCCACCAGGTCGCCATCGGCCCGGACACGTTCACGTTCATCGCCGGTCCGTGTGCCGTGGAGACGGCCCAGCAGACCCTCGAGGCGGCCGAGATGGCCAAGGCCGCGGGGGCGACGCTGCTGCGCGGTGGCGCGTTCAAGCCGCGGACCTCGCCGTACGCCTTCCAGGGCCTCGGCGTCACCGGCCTCGAGATCCTCTCCGACGTGCGCGAGGTGACCGGGCTGCCGATCGTGACCGAGATCGTCGACGCCCGCGACGTCAAGGTCGTCGCCGAGCACGCCGACATGCTCCAGGTCGGCACCCGCAACATGGCGAACTTCGGGCTGCTCCAGGCCGTCGGCGAGGCCGGCAAGCCGGTCCTGCTCAAGCGCGGGATGACCTCGACGATCGAGGAGTGGCTGATGGCGGCGGAGTACGTCGCCCAGCGCGGCAACCTCGACGTGGTCCTCTGCGAGCGGGGCATCCGCACCTTCGAGCCCAGCACCCGCAACACCCTGGACATCTCGGCGGTGCCGGTCGTCCAGGCGACCAGCCACCTGCCGATCATCGTGGACCCCTCCCACGCAGGCGGGCGACGCGACCTCGTCGTACCCCTCTCCCGGGCCGCGATCGCCGTCGGCGCCGACGGCGTCATCGTCGACGTGCACCCCGACCCGGAGAACGCCCTCTGCGACGGTCCCCAGGCCCTGTTCGGGGCCGACCTGCGCGCGCTCGCCCAGGCCGTCCGCCAGCTGCCGAAGGCCGTCGGCCGGCGCTGATCAGCCGGTCTGCAGGATCTCGGAGAGCACCTTCGCCGCCTGCTCGACGGCGGCGCGGTCGACGTCGAGGTGGGTGAGCAGCCGCACCTTGGTGGGGCCGACGGCACCGACGAGGACGCCCTGCTCCTTGGCGGCCGCCACGACGGCCGGAGCGTCGGGCACGTCGACCACGACGATGTTGGTCTCGGTCAGCGCGGGGTCCATGCCGCAGGCCTCGGCGAGCAGGCGGGCGTGCTCGTGGTCGTCGGCCAGCCGATCGACGTGGTGGTCGAGGGCGTGCAGCGCCGCTGCGGCGAGCACCCCGACCTGGCGCATGCCGCCACCCATCCGCTTGCGACGCACCCGGGCCTCGGCGACCTGGTCGGCCGAGCCCAGCATCGCCGAGCCGATCGGTGCGCCCAGGCCCTTGGAGAAGCAGACCGCCATCGTGTCGGCGACCGCGCCGTACGACGCCAGCGGGGTGCCCGTCGCGACGTGGGCGTTCCAGATGCGCGCGCCGTCGACGTGGACCCCGCACCCGAGCCCGTCGGCGAGCGAGCGCAGCCGCTCGAGGTCGTCCAGCGGCAGCACCGTGCCGCCGGCGAAGTTGTGGGTGTTCTCGACCGAGACCGCGGTCGTGCGCACGAAGAACGGGCCCATGTCGGGGGCGTGCATCTTCTCGATCGCCGCGAGGTCGACCTGCCCCCGGTCGTCGGCCCAGGTGCGGCTGGTCAGGCCGGTCAGGGCTCCGTGGGCGCCGAGCTCCGCGCGCAGGATGTGGGCCCGCGACTCGCAGATGACCTCCTGGCCGGGCCCGACGAGTGCGGCCAGGGCGAGCACGTTCGCCATCGACCCGGTCGGCGTGAACAGCGCGGCCTCGAAGCCGAACAGCGCGGCCACGCGGTCCTGGAGCTCCGCGACGGTCGGGTCCTCGGCGTACACGTCGTCGCCGACCTCGGCCTGCGCCATCGCCTGGCGCATCGCCTCGGTCGGGCGGGTGACGGTGTCGGAGCGCAGATCGATCATGCGACGAGCCTAGGAGGTCACTGGAGCAGGTCGGGCGTCTGCCAGTCCTTGCCGAGGACGTGGTGGTCGACGAACGCGAGCACGGTCTGGTACCAGACCTTCGCGTGCTGCGGCGTCAGGATCCAGTGGTTCTCGGTCGGGAAGTAGAGGAACTTGTGCGGCATCTCGCCGTCCGCAGTCGTGGCCCGGTCGGCGAGCTCGGACCAGAGCCGCAGGGCCTCCCCGATCGGCACGCGGTAGTCCTTGTCGCCGTGGATCACCAGCATCGGCGTCGAGATGGAGTCGACGTGCAGGTGCGGGCTGTTGGCGTCCTGCATCTCGGGGGTCATCTCGCGGGCCCAGTACCACGGCGCGTCGGTCGTCGGGCCGAACTGGTCGAGGGCCCAGAGGCTGGCGTGCGTGACGATCGCCTGGAAGCGGTCGGTGTGCCCGGCGACCCAGTTGGCCATGTAGCCGCCGAACGAGCCGCCCATCGCGGCCGTGCGGCTCTCGTCGATGTCGGGGCGCGCGACGGCGGCGTCGGTGGCGGCCATCAGGTCGGTGTACGGCGCCTCGCCCCACTGCCCCCACCCGCGTCGGATGAAGTCGAGCCCGTAGCCGGTGGAGAGGGCGGGGTCGGGCAGCAGCACGGCGTAGCCCTGGGCGACGGCCAGCCACGGGTTCCAGCGCCACGACCAGGCGTTCCAGGACCCGAGCGGGCCGCCGTGGATCCACAGCAGCATCGGGGCGGGGTTCGCCGGCGACGAGTCGTCGGGCAGGGCGAGCCACGACCGCACCCGGGTGCCGTCGGCGGCGGTCGTCTCGACGTCCTCGAGCCGGCCGGGCAGGGCGGGTGTCCGGCTGGGTCCCTGCAGCGGGGTGGAGTGCTGGTCGGGGGTGGTCGCGTCGAGGCGGACGGGCCGGAACGGCTCGGCGTACGACGTCCGCATCGCGTAGACGGTCGACCCGTCGGGCGAGACCTGCACGTCGGAGTAGGTGAACGCGTCGTTCGTCAGGCGGGTGAACGCACCGCTCTCGACGTCGAGGCGGAACACCGGCGCGCGACCGTCCTCGTCGGCGGACAGGACGATCGCCGACCCGTCCGGGGTCCACTCCGAGCCCGCTCGCCGGCCAGTGGTCCCAGTCGCCGGTGAGGTCACGCAGGGAGCCGTCGGCGGTCGAGTAGACGGCGATCCTCCGGTCGCCCGGGTCGTGCGGGGTCGACCGCTTCTCGACCACCAGGGCGATCGACCGGCCGTCGGGGCTGAAGCTCGGGCTGTCGTACTCGCTCTCGGCGTCGTCCAGCACGACGCGCAGGTCCCCCGACGAGACGTCGACCAGGGCGAGACCGAAGCGCTGGCCGCCGGGCTCGGGCAGCGCCCAGGTGGTCACGACGGTCGACCCGTCGGGGCTGACGTCGTACTGCCCCTCGACGAGCGCCCTCCCCGGCTGCGGCGTGAGGTCGGTCAGGTCGATGCCCGGCTCGTCTCCCGGCGACTCGGCGGCGGCGAGCGACCCGGCGAAGAGGCGCGGCGCGTCGGGACCGAGGTCGTGGTCCCAGAAGCGCACCGGCACGCTCTCGTGCAGGATCGCCGAGACCTTCTTCTCCTTGCGCTGCTTGCGCTTCGCGGCCTCGGCGTCGGCGCTGTCGGACGAGGGGAACGTCATGGAGCTCACGACCACGGTGCCGGACCCGGCGGCGACCTCGACGTGGTCCACGCCCCCGGCGCGGGTCGCGACGACGCGGGCCTCTCCCCCGTCGGCCGGCAGCAGCCAGAGCAGGGAGACCTCGTCCTCGTCGTCGTCGGAGGCCGGGTCGGGCCGGGCGGAGGTGAACAGCAGCGAGCCGTCCGGCAGGAACGCCGCCCCGCCCTCGCCCTTCGCGCTGCGGGTCAGGCGCCGGGCCGGGCGCTCCCCGGCGGGGTCGACCTCCCACAGCGCCGTGACCCACTTGGTGCGCTTGGGGTTCAGCGTCTGGACGGCGGTGACCAGCCGGCTCCCGTCCGGCGACAGCCGCAGCCCCGCCCCCCGCGGCAGGTCCACGTAGGCGTCGAGGTCGTGGAAGGGAGTCGAGCCGGTCGGTGCGTGGGATTCCGGGTCAGTCACCCTAGTTACCTATCACGCGCCCTGTCCGTCGCCGACCGGGCAGTTCTGGTTGGCGGCAGTACGCCGAGGGCACTCGTGGCGCGAGTGCAGCGAGAGGGCAGTTCTGGCCAACCAGAACTGCCCTCTCGGCGTACGACGGGCAACCGCAACTGCCCTCTCGGCGGAACTAGGCGACGGCCGTCTCCGGGGAGGAGGACGCGGCGGCCGGCTCGAGGGCCAGGGCGAGGATCTCGCCGACGTCGGCGACCGGGCGCACGTCGAGCTCCTCGAGCACGGCGGCGGGCACGTCGTCGAGGTCGGGCTCGTTGCGCTTGGGGATGAACACCGTCTTCAGCCCCGCGCGCTGGGCGGCGAGCAGCTTCTGCTTCACCCCGCCGATCGGGAGCACCCGTCCGTTCAGCGTGACCTCACCGGTCATGCCGACGTCCGAGCGCACCGGTCGCCCGGTGGCCAGCGACGACAGCGCGGTCACCATCGTGACGCCCGCGGACGGTCCGTCCTTGGGCACGGCACCGGCCGGGACGTGCAGGTGCACCACCCGCTCGAGCGCGGCGGCGTCGACGCCGTGCTCCGCGCCGTGCGAGCGCAGGTAGGACAGCGCGATCTGCGCCGACTCCTTCATCACGTCGCCGAGCTGGCCGGTCAGCGCGAGGCGGGGCTCGCCCTCCATCGCGCTGGCCTCGATGAACAGGACGTCGCCGCCGGTGCCGGTCACCGCCAGCCCGGTCGCGACGCCCGGGACCGCCGTACGCTCCGCCGACTCCGGCAGGAACCTCGGCCGGCCCAGGAAGTCCTTCAGGTTGTCGGTGTCGACCGCGACCGCCGTCGCGTCGGTCGACGCCAGCCGGGTCGCGACCTTGCGCAGCACCTTGGCGATCGCCCGCTCCAGCTGCCGTACGCCGGCCTCGCGGGTGTACTCGCCGGCGACCTGCCGGAGCGCCTCGTCGGAGAGGGTCACCTCGTCCTCGCGCAGCGCCGCCCGCGACAGCTGCCGCGGCAGCAGGTGCGTCCGGGCGATGGCGACCTTGTCGTCCTCGGTGTAGCCGTCCAGCGACACGACCTCCATCCGGTCGAGCAACGGACCGGGGATGGTGTCCGCCACGTTGGCCGTCGCCAGGAACAGCACGTCGGACAGGTCGAGGTCGAGATCGAGGTAGTGGTCGCGGAAGGTGTGGTTCTGCGCCGGGTCCAGCACCTCGAGCAGCGCCGCGGCCGGGTCACCCCGGTAGTCGGAGCCGACCTTGTCGATCTCGTCGAGCAGCACGACCGGGTTCATCGAGCCGGCCTCGGAGATGGCCCGCACGATCCGGCCGGGGAGGGCGCCGACGTAGGTGCGACGGTGGCCGCGGATCTCGGCCTCGTCGCGCACGCCGCCCAGGGCGACCCGCACGAACTTCCGGCCGAGCGTGCGCGCGACGGACTCGCCCAGCGAGGTCTTGCCGACCCCGGGCGGGCCGACGAGCGCGAGCACCGCGCCGGAGCCTCGTCCCCCGACGACCTCCATGCCGCGGTCGGCCCGGCGTGCGCGGACCGCGAGGTACTCCACGATCCGGTCCTTCACGTCGTCGAGGCCGTGGTGGTCGGCGTCGAGGATCTCGCGCGCCCCGGCGATGTCGGTCGAGTCGTCGGTCCGCACCGACCACGGCAGCTCGAGCACGGTGTCGAGCCAGGTCCGGATCCAGCTGGCCTCGGGAGCCTGGTCGCTCCCGCGCTCCAGCTTGCCGACCTCACGGAGCGCGGCCTCGCGCACCTTCTCGGGCAGCTCGGCCGCCTCGACCCGCGTGCGGTAGTCGTCGGCGCCCTCGGGCTCGTCCTCGCCCAGCTCCTTGCGGATCGCCGCGAGCTGCTCGCGGAGCAGGAACTCGCGCTGGCGCTTGTCCATGCCCTCGCGCACGTCGTTCTGGATCTTCTCGGTCACGTCGAGCTCCGCGAAGTGCTCCCGCGCCCACGCGAGCACCTGCGTCAGGCGCGCCTCGATGTCGGGGGTCTCGAGCAGCTCGCGCTTCTGCTCGTCGCTGAGGTACGGCGCGTAGCCGGCCATGTCGGCCAGCTCGGAGGGGTCCACCACCCGCTGGACGGTGTCGACCACCTGCCAGGCGTTGCGCCGCTGCAGGATCGCGATCACGACGCGCTTGTACTCCTCGGCGAGCTCGCGGACGTGGTCGGTGACCGTGCCGACCTCGACCGTCTCGGCCTCCACCCAGAGGGCGGCGCCGGTGCCGGGTACGCCGGAGCCGATGCGCACGCGCTCACCCGCACGCAGCACCGCGGCCTTGGCACCTCCGGGGAGACGACCGACCTGCTCGATGGTGGCGACCACGCCATGGGTGGCGTAGCGGTCCGAGAGCCGCGGGGCGAGCAGGAGCTGGCCGTCGGCACCGGCCTGGGCTGCCTCGACGACCGGACGGGCATCCCCGTCGAGCTCGACGGGCACGACCATCCCGGGCAGCACGACGAGGTCGGGCACGGACAGCAGGGGCAAGGAGAAGACGTCGGACATGGTTCCCTCGATTCTTGAGTCTGCAGGACTCAACTTCGAGGCGTGCACGGGTGTTCCCCGTTCCGTCCGCCCACAGCGAACGAGGAAGCAGCCCGGATTCGACATCGCGATGAATTCGCCCATATCCCGCACCGTCGCCGCGATCAGCGGCACACTCGACCCCGACAACCCCATCTCGGAGGGAACGGTTCACATGTCGCGAATCCTCACCAAGGTCGCTGCCGCGACCGCCATCAGCCTGGTCGCCGGTCTGGGCCTGACCGGCTCGGTCAGCCCCGCGTCGGCGGCGGAGACCTGCCCGGGCGGAACGCCTGCGGAGAACACCAACACCGTCAACCAGGCGCCCGTCGTGACCGACGACACGGCCGCCGTGCAGGCCGGCAGCTCGGTCATCGTCCGGGTGCTGTCCAACGACACCGACCCCGACGGCGACCAGCTCGCCGTGGTCGGCGCCTCGGCGCCCAAGGGAGTCACCTGCGTCGGCGCGAAGGGCCTGATCCGCTACACCCCGAAGATCGGGAAGTACGACCGCACCGACACCTTCACCTACGGCGTCACCGACGGTGACAGCTACCGCACCGGCACGGTCACGGTGGCCGTGTCCGGGCTCAAGCCCCTCAAGCCGGTGCTCAAGAAGCGCCTGCTCCTCAAGCCGAACGGCAAGGTCAAGCAGCCGGCGCGGGTGTCGTTCACCAACCCCAACAGCAAGCGCGTGCTGCTGTTCGTCGAGGGGCATGAACAGCAACAAGACGTACGCCGAGCGCTACCTCTACCCGGGTCGCTCGTTCAGCTTCGCGGCCAGGGACCGCCAGCTGTTCTTCGGGTCGGTGCTGGCGCCCAAGACCGGACGAGCTCATCCTCATCAACGTCGGCCGGCTGAACACCCGCAACGGTGCGATGTACTCGGAGTACATCGGTGAGTCGGTCTTCCGGTCCTCCGAGTCGCGAGCTCTCGAGCGCCGAGGTCAGGGCCCAGGCCCGGGCCCACCGGTAGGGAAACCCGCTCACACGAGCACCGGCACCCGTACGCCGCGCCTCCGCAGCGAACGCTCGAGGTCGCGGAAGAAGGTGCCGGTGAGGTGACCGCCGGCCACGGTCAGCGTCGCGTTGCCCAGCCGGGCGACGAAGCCGCCGACCGTGGCCCGGGCGTCGTAGCGCAGCACGGCTGCCCCGGTCCGGGACTCGGCGAGCCCGACCCGCAGGTCGATGGCGAGGCGGCCGAACCGGCCGTGGCCCTCGATGCGGACCACGAGCTCGGCGCCGTCCCGGACGTCCTCGATCGAGAAGGTGCCCTGGTAGGTGTCCGACACGGGGCCGACCCGGGCCGCGAGGGTCGCGGCGTAGGTGTCCGGTCCCACCGGCACCAGCGCCTCGGCGCCGGGGATCGCCTCACGCAGCACCTCGGGGTCGTGCAGCGCCTCCCAGACCTGCTCGACCGGCGTCGGCAGCTGTCGTTCTCCGGTGAACCTCATGGTCGTCTCCCTCGATCCGCGACACGTCGTCGTGATCACTAGGAGACCGCAGGCGCGCCTCGTCGCACATCCACCGCAGGATGGACTTCCGCCTCGGTCTGGAGGAGGAGGCCGGGCGCGCTCAGACGTTGCCGATGACCCGCGTGATGGTGATCCGCAGGGCGACGCGCTCGGGGTTCTCCCGGGGCTGGCGGTACCTCTCCGCGTAGCGGCGTACGGCGTCCGCGACCGACTCCGGGTCGGTGAGCACCTCGGCCGTCCCCTCGATCGTCGACCAGCGGCCCCGGTCGACCTGGCACACGGCGACCCGCGGGTCACGGCGCACGTTGGCCACCTTCTGCGAGCGCCCCGAGGTGATCCCCCAGGCGAGGCCGGCCTCGGGGTCCACCACGATCCCCATCGGTACGACGTGCGGCGACCCGTCGCGCTTGAGCGAGGTCACGCTGCAGTGGTGCTTCTCCCGCCAGAACTCCAGGTGGTCCCCGGCGAGGTCGTAGGAGCGGGTCACGCCCTAGGCCTTGCGCAGCATCTCGGCCACGAGGAAGGAGAGCTCGAGGGACTGCACCCGGTTGAGTCGCGGGTCGCAGACCGACTCGTAGCGGTCGGCCAGCCCGGCCTCGTCGAGCTCCTCTCCGCCGCCGACGCACTCGGTCACGTCGTCACCGGTGAGCTCGACGTGCAGGCCACCGGGCCAGGTGCCGACCGCGCGGTGCACGTCGAAGAATCCCTGGACCTCCTCGATGACGTCGTCGAAGCGACGGGTCTTGTAGCCCGAGGACGCCTCGAAGGTGTTGCCGTGCATCGGGTCGCACACCCAGGCCGCCGTCACGCCGGCCGCGTCGACCTTCTCCAGCAGGGGCGGCAGCGCGTCCCGGATCTTGCCGGCCCCCATGCGGGTGATGAAGGTGAGGCGCCCGGCCTCGTTGGTCGGGTTCAGCTTGGCCGCGAGCGCGATCGCGTCGTCGGCCGTCGTGGTCGGGCCGAGCTTGACGCCGATCGGGTTCTGGATGTGGCTGAGCATCTCGACGTGCGCGCCGTCGAGCTGGCGGGTGCGCTCACCGACCCAGACGAAGTGGCTCGAGACGTCGTACGGGAGCTGGGTGCGGCTGTCGATCCGGGTCATCGCGTGCTCGTACTCCAGGATCAGCGCCTCGTGGCTGGAGTGGAAGTCGACCCGGTGGAACTCGTCGGGGTCGGCGCCGATGGCCTTCATGAAGCTGAGCGCCCGCTCGATCTCGGCGGCCACCTGCTCGTACTTGCGGCCGGCCTCGGAGCCGAGCACGAAGTCGGTGTTCCAGGTGTGCACCTGGCGCAGGTCGGCGTAGCCGCCGGTGACGAAGGCGCGCACGAGGTTCAGCGTCGCGGCGGAGGCGTGGTAGACCTCCACGAGGCGCTGCGGGTCGGGCACCCGCGCCTCCTCGCTGAACTCGAAGCCGTTGACCGCGTCGCCGCGGTAGGCCGGCAGCGTGACCCCGTTGCGGGTCTCGAAGTCCGAGGAGCGCGGCTTGGCGTACTGGCCGGCGAGACGCCCCAGCTTCACGACGGGCACCGAGGCGGCGTACGTCAGGACGACGGCCATCTGCAGCAGCACGCGCAGCTTGTTGCGGGTGTTGTCGGCGGTGACGCCGGCGAAGGTCTCGGCGCAGTCGCCGCCCTGGAGCAGGAACGACTCCCCGCGCGCGACGGCCCCGAGCTTCTGCTTCAGCGCGTCGCACTCACCGGCGAAGACGAGGGGCGGCATGCCGCGCAGCCGTGCGACAGCGGCGTCGACCGCAGCCGCGTCGGGGTACGACGGCTGCTGGGCCGGCCCCATCGCGTGCAGTGACGCCAGGTCAGGTACTCGTTCGGACACCAGCCCATGCTACGGGGCACGCGCAGGCGCCCGCTCCCGGCGTGACTACCCGGCCAGGTGGTCAGGGTCGCGGATCTGGCCGGCCGGCGGGTTCTGGGTCCGGTTGATGAAGTAGGTGCAGACCCACAGGACGATGCCGATGAGCATCAGCCCGCCCGCGATCTGGTAGATCAACGCGTCGCGGTCGACCCACGGCCCGATCAGGAACAGGCAGAGGACCGCCGCGATGGCCGGCGTCGGGCCGGGCGACCTGAAGTGGCCGCTGTCGGCGTCGCGACGCAGCACCAGGCAGGCCACGTTGACGATGGTGAACACCGCGAGGAGCAGCAGCGAGGTCACGCTCGCCAGGTTGAGGACGATCTCGTCCTCGGCCCGCTGCGAGACGTAGATGATCAGACCCAGGGCCAGCAGGGTGGAGAACATGATGCCGACGTACGGCGCGCGGCTCTTGGGTGAGACCTTGCCGAGGGCGCGCGGCAGCACGTCCTGGTTGGCCAGGCCGTAGAGCAGCCGGCTGGCCATCAGCATGTTGATCAGCGCGGTGTTGGCGACCGCGAAGCAGGCCAGGAACGGGAAGACCTTGTCGATCGGGAAGTCCGGTGAACCGACCCGCACCACCTCGAGCAGCGCACGTCCCTCGGCGGCCTCGGCGATCTGGTCCGAGGTGAGCACGGTGACGACCGAGACCGCGACCAGCATGTAGATGATGACGGCGATGCCCAGGCCGGTGAGCAGCGTGCGCGGGAAGATCTTCGCCGGCTCCTTGGTCTCCTCGACCATGTTGACCGAGTCCTCGAACCCGACCATCGCGAAGAAGGCGATCGACGTGGCGGCCGTGACCGCGAGGAACAGACCCTTGTCACCGGAGTCGGTGAAGGTGGTGACGCGGCTGAAGTCGCCGTCACCCTGCGCCATCACGTAGAAGCCGACCCCGATGACGATGGTCAGCGCGGCCACCTCGACCATGGTGAGGACCACGTTGAACTTCACCGACTCACCGACACCACGCAGGTTGATCAGCGCCAGCAGCACCATGAAGCCGAGCGCGATCAGCATGATCGTGCCGGTGCCGGGGGCCGAGTCGATCCACCCGTTGGCCTCGAGACCACCCGTGAAGTTCTGCGCCAGCACGTTGGACGACGTGGAGGCGCTGGTGATGCCGGAGCAGATCACGGCGAAGGCGACGAGGAACGTCACGAAGTGGATGCCGAAGGCCTTGTGCGTGTAGAGCGCGGCGCCCGCGGCCTGCGGGTACTTGCAGACCAGCTCGAGGTAGGACAGCGCCGTGAGGGTCGCGACGATGAACGCCACCAGGAACGGCAGCCAGGCGATGCCGCCCACGATCCCGCTCAGCTGACCGGTGACGGCGTAGACGCCCGCACCGAGGATGTCGCCGACGATGAACAGCAGCAGCAGCTTCGGCCCCATCACCCGCTTGAGGTCGGGCTGCGGTCCGTTGACGTCAGGCTCGCGATCCGTGGTCGTGGACATGGCGACCTCCTGGTGGAGTAGGTGTCGCCAGTGTGAGGCATGCCTCACCAGTCACAAAGAACCCACGCGTAACAATCTGGTCATGCCGCGGGACGGGGTCAGCCGAAGAAGACCTCGGCCTCGGCGTACAGGGCGGGGTCCACGAGCTTGAGCTCGCCGGTCCCCTCGATCAGGGGGACGCGCTCGATCCTGGTGCCGCGCAGCGCCATCATCGTGCCGAAGTCGCCGGCATGGACGGCGTCGATCGCGTGCAGCCCGAACCGGGTGGCCAGCCAGCGGTCGAAGGCCGACGGGGTGCCGCCTCGCTGGATGTGCCCGAGTACGACGGCCCGCGCCTCCTTCCCGGTGCGCTGCTCGATCTCGTGGGCGAGCCGGTCGCCGATGCCGCCGAGCCGGACGTGACCGAAGGCGTCCTTCTCGCCGGACACCAGGGTCATGCCGTCCTCGCCCTCGGTCTCCCTGGGCACGGCGCCCTCGGAGACCACGATGATCGGGGAGTACTCGGTCTTGAACCGGTTCTCCACGTGCGCGCAGACCTCCTCGATGTCGAAGGGCTGCTCGGGGATGAGCACGACGTTGGCCCCGCCGGCGATCCCCGCGTGCAGCGCGATCCAGCCGGCGTGGCGGCCCATCACCTCGACCACGAGCACGCGGTGGTGCGACTCCGCGGTCGTGTGCAGCCGGTCGATCGCCTCCATCGCGACGTTGACCGCGGTGTCGAAGCCGAAGGTGAAGTCGGTCGCGTTGAGGTCGTTGTCGATCGTCTTGGGGACGCCGACCACGTTGACGCCGAGGTCGTGGAGCTGGGTGGCGACGCCGAGGGTGTCCTCGCCGCCGATCGCCACGAGGGCGTCGACGCCGAGCTCGGCGAGGTTGTGCTTGATCTGCTCCACACCGCCCTCGACCTTGAACGGGTTGGTGCGCGAGGAGCCCAGGATCGTCCCGCCGCGCGGGAGGATGCCGCGCACCTGCTTGACGCCGAGCTCGCTGGTCAGCCCCTCGAGCGGACCCTTCCAGCCGTCGCGGAACCCCACGAACTCGTAGCCGTACTCCTTCACGCCCTTGCGGACGACAGCACGGATGACCGCGTTCAGGCCGGGGCAGTCGCCACCACCGGTGAGGACGCCGACGCGCATGATCTCTCCCCTCGTCAGATTTGATCGTTCACATCCAAGCGCGGAACGGGTGGCGACGTCTAGCGTGGCCATTCCGCACAGGACCGCCGGGAGGCCTCATGTCCGTCCACAACCTGACTGCTTTCACCGCCGGCGCGCTCGTCGTCCTGGTGCTGGGCACCGGCACGGCGTACGCCGCCACGGGTGGTGACTTCAAGCTCGGGCGTGCCAACGCGGCCGGCCGGGCCACCACCCTGACCGCCCCGAACGGCACCGCGCTGTCGCTCCAGTCGAGGGCGGGATTCCCCTCGCTCCGGGTGAACCGGCAGGCCCGGGTGCCGAACCTCAACGCCGACCTGCTCGACGGGGTGAACTCCACCTCGTTCGCCCGCGTGGTCACGATCGGCACCGTCGTCGCCACCGGTTTCGTGGAGGACAACGACACACCGGGCACCGGCGACGACGAGATCGTCGCGGTGGCGACCTGCCCGGCGGGCAGCCAGGTGATGGGCGGCGGGGCCGGGGACTTCACGGGCGCGGGGGTCCCGTACTTCAGCGGACCCGTCGGCTCCCGGCAGTGGGCGGTGTTCTCGAGCGCCGACCCCGACCCGGCCCTCGCGACCGACCTCACGGCCTACGCGCGCTGCTGGAACCCCCGGGCCAGCGTCGGGGACCTCCAGCAGCGCACCACCGCCCGGAAGGTGTCGCCCGCCATCCGGACGATGATGACCCGGACCCGTCGCTAGGCTCGCGGGTCATGAGCATCCTCGCGATCGACGCCGGGACGACCGGGGTGACGGCTCTGGTGGTGACGCCCGAGGGCACCATCGCCGCCAAGGGCTACCAGGAGTTCCGCCAGCACTTCCCGAAGCCGGGGTGGGTCGAGCACTCCCCCGAGGAGATCTGGCAGGCCACGCTGGAGGCGGTCCGCGACTGCCTCGAGACGTGGAGCGGCACGAAGGACGACCTCAAGGGCATCGGCATCACCAACCAGCGCGAGACGGTGCTGCTGTGGGACCGCGAGACCCTGGGTTCCCCCCGTCGCGCGATCGTGTGGCAGGACCGTCGTACAGCGGACATCTGCGCGCGCCTGCGCGACGAGGGCCACGAGCAGCGGGTCGCCGAGCTGACCGGCCTGCGGCTGGACCCGTACTTCTCCGGCACCAAGCTGGTGTGGCTCGCCGAGAACGAGCCGAACACGTGGGCGCTGGTGCAGGAGGGCCGCTACGCGATCGGGACGGTCGACTCCTACCTGGTCGCGCGGATGACCCGCGGGACCTGGCACCTCACCGACGTCTCCAACGCCTGCCGCACGCTGCTCTTCGACCTCGAGGAGGGAGCGTGGTCGAAGGAGCTGTGCGACCTGTTCGGGGTGCCGATGGACGCGCTGCCGGAGGTGGTGCCCAACTGGGGCGAGCTCGCGACGACCGACCCGAAGAGCTTCCTGGACCTCGAGCTGCCCGTCGCCGGGATCGCGGGCGACCAGCAGTCGGCGCTGTTCGGCCAGACCTGCTTCGACGTCGGCGACTCCAAGTGCACCTACGGCACCGGCTCGTTCATCCTCACCAACACCGGCGCCGAGGTGGTGCGCTCCGACGCAGGCCTGCTCTCGACCGCCGCGTGGAAGTCGCCGGACGGCGAGCTGACCTATGCGCTGGAGGGAGCGATCTTCGTCACCGGCGCTGCCGTCCAGTGGCTGCGCGACGGGCTGCAGATCGTGGGCTCGGCGGCGGAGACGCAGGCGATCGCCTCGACGGTGGACAGCACCGACGGCGTGGTCTTCGTGCCGGCGCTCACCGGTCTCGGCGCACCCCACTGGGACCCGCACGCCCGCGGCACCATCCTCGGCATCACGCGCGGCACGACCCGTGCGCACATCGTGCGCGCCACGCTCGAGGCGATCACCTTCGAGGTGCGCGACGTGATCGACACGATGCCGGCCGAGGTCACCTCGCTGATGGTCGACGGTGGAGCGGCGGCCAACGACCTGCTCTGCCAGCTCCAGGCCGACCTGCTCGGCGTACCCGTGCAGCGGCCGGAGATCGTCGAGACGACCGCGCTCGGCGCGGCGTTCATGGCCGGTCTCGGCTGCGGGGTGTGGGACTCGATGGACGACCTGCGCCAGACCTGGAAGCTCGACCGGGAGTTCCGCCCGGACGACTCCGAGGAGGTGCAGGAGCGCGCTCGCACGGCGTACGCCCTGTGGCAGAAGGGCGTCGAGCGCTCCCGCGACTGGGCGGAGTAGGACGCGCGACGGCCCCCGGACGCGGCGCGTCCGGGGGCCGTCGGCCCTGTCAGGCCCGCGGAGACCGCGTGCCGCGGGCCAGGTCCACGCCGAGGACCGTGAAGAACACGGCGGTCAGCGAGACGCCCCAGACCGTGACGCCGCTGCCCATGAAGGTGGCGGTGCCGGCGAGGGCGGCCGCGAAGGACCACCAGCGCACGACCCCACCGCGCCACAGCGCGGCAGCCGCGACCGGCATGCAGAGCAGGATGCCGACGATGCCCGGCATGGCGAAGAACGGCAGCGCCCACAGGTTCGCGTCCATCCGCTCGTGCAGGGAGGCGATGGCGTCCACGCCGTAGACCTGGCCGATCGAGGAGTCGTACCAGTCCATGGCGACGAGTGCCGGGCAGCGTGGTCATGCCGACGAAGCCCAGGAAGGCCCCGATGTTGGCGAGGACGACGCCCCGGCCCTTGACGTACGACGCGGCGAGGAACGCCGTGACGCCCCAGAACGCGTAGGACCAGTGCAGCGTGAGCGAGTGCCACTGCAGCGCGGTGGGGTTGTTGGTGTAGGCCTCGTTCATCTCCGGGCCGGTGCTGCCGGCAGCCGGGTCGGCGATCGTGGCGATCAGCAGCAGGACGCCGGCGAGGATCGGCGAGGCGACGAAGAAGCCGCGGCGCAGGGCGGCGGAGCGGCTGCTCCTGGTCTCGGGGCGGGCCTCGGCGAGGTCTGCGGAGGTGGCGGTGATGGCGGTCATGTCAGTGCTCCTCGGTGGTGGTGTGGTGAGCACCAGCCTTCCGGCGCGCCGTCTCAACCGGATCTGCCGCGAGGAGGATTCCCGACTCAGTCGTACGACGGATCTTCGACCCGGTCGCCCGGGACCACGACGGAGTTCTCGTAGGCGAAGATGACTGCCTGCACGCGGTCGCGGAGCCCGAGCTTGGTCAGCACGTTGCTCACGTGGGTCTTGGTGGTGCCCTCGGAGACGAACAGCTTCTCGGCGATGTCGAGGTTGGACAGCCCGCGTGCGAGCAGCCCGAGGACCTCCACCTCACGCGGCGTCAGGTGCTGGAGGCGCGACTCGTGGGGCGTCGTCGGTGGCGCGGGGCGGCGTACGAACGCGTCGATCACCCGCCTGGTCACGCCCGGCGCGAGCAGGGACTCCCCCGCCGCCACCACGCGGATCGCCGCGGCCAGCTCCTCGGCCGGGGCGTCCTTGAGCAGGAAGCCGGACGCGCCGGCGCGCAGCGCCTCGAAGACGTACTCGTCGAGGTCGAAGGTCGTCAGCACGACCACCTTGGTCTCGACGCCCGCCTCGACGAGGCGGCGCGTCGCCGCGATCCCGTCGAGGACCGGCATCCGGATGTCCATCAGCGTCACGTCCGGGACCAGCGAGGTGACCACCTCGATGGCCTCCTCACCGTTGGCGGCCTCGCCGACGACCTCGAAGTCGGCCTCGCCGGCGAGCAGCGAGCGGAACCCGGCCCGCACCATGCCCTGGTCGTCGACGATCGCGAGTCGGATGGTCATGTCGCGTTCTCCTTGAGCGGCAGGTTGACGGCGAGGCGCACCCCGCCGAGGGACGAGGGACCCAGGTCGACGGTGCCGCCGTAGAGCGCCACCCGCTCCCGGATGCCGAGGAGCCCGTGGCCCCCACCCTTGGCCGGGGTGCCGTTGGCCGAGGCCCGCGGCAGGCCACGCCCGTCGTCCTCGACCTCGACGTCGAGCTCGCCCGGCGAGTAGCGCACCAGCACGCTGGCGCGGGTGGCGTGCGCGTGGCGCAGCGCGTTGGTGAGGCCCTCCTGGGCGATCCGGTAGGCCGCGAGGTCCACCCCCGGGCTCAACGGGACGGGGTCGCCCTCGACGCGCAGGTCGACCTGCATGTCACCGGAGGCCACCTGTCGCACCAGCCGGTCGAGCTCGGAGAGCCCGGGCTGCGGAGCCAGCGCGAGCGGCTGCTCCCCCTCGGTGCGGAGCACGCCGAACAGGCGGCGCATCTCGGCGAGGGCCTCCCGGGCGGTGCGCTCGACGGCGGCGAGGTCGGCGGCCTCCGCGGCGTGCTCGGGACCGAGCCGGCGGCGTACGGCCTGGGTCTGGATGGTCACCACGCTGATCGAGTGGGACACGATGTCGTGCAGCTCGCGGGCGATCCGGGTGCGCTCCTCCGCGGCCGCCTTCGCGGCCTCGAGCTCCTGGTTGCGCTCCAGCTGCTCGGCGCGCGCGAGGGCCTCCTCGGTGCTCGCGATGCGGTTGCGGGTGATGACGCCGACCGCCCAGGGGCCGGCGAAGAACACCAGTCCGGCGGCCAGGTCGCTGGGCTCGAACCCGTTCGCGACGCTGACGCCCATGAACGGGACGAACACGATGCCGAGCCCGAGGTAGTTCAGGGGCGCGTCGTTCTCGGCCCCGACGGTGAAGGAGACCAGCACGAGCGAGAGCAGCGTGCTGAACTCGCCCTGCGGGTTGGAGATGATGTTGCAGCCGATCACGACGAGTGCCACGACCAACGACGCGCGGCGACGCCAGGCCAGCGACGCCATCCCGATGCCGGCCACGACGACGTGCTCGACGGGGGACATCACGTCGGTGCTGAACAGCGCCTCGGCGATCGCCATCGCCACGAAGAGGACGGCGATCAGCACGTCGACGAGCGGCGGTTTCCAGTTCACGGGAGAGACCGTAGGTCATCGCGAGCGACCGACACATCGGTCGCGCGACTGATCTGTCCGTTCAGTCCTCTCGGTGGGCGTCGGCGGCGGCCTGGACCTGGGCGACGTACGACGACCACCACTGCTCGTCGCCGACCTGGTCGTGGTCGCGCCCACCGCGCCCGTCGATCGTCTCGCGGACGACGTCGGCGTGCCCGGCGTGGTGCGCCGTCTCGTCGAGCATGTGCACGACCAGGCGGCCGACCGTGGTGCGACGGTTCTCCGCCGACCACCAGGGCACCGCCGCCGGCGCGTCGAGACCGAGCTCGCGGATGTTGGCGTCGCCCAGCTCCCACGACCGGCGGTAGAGGTCGAGCAGCGACGCTCGGGACTCCTCGGCCGTGGCCCACATGTCGGCGTTCGACTCGAACGCCTGGTCGTTGTCCCACGCCAGCTCGATGCCGTGCGGACGACCGAGGGAGTCGCAGAAGTAGCCGAGCTCGACGCTGGCGACGTGCTTGACCAGGCCGAGCAGGCTGGTGCCGCTCGGCGTCACCGGACGGCGCACGTCGTGCTCGCTGAGGCCGTCGAGCGTGCCGACCAGGTGGTCGCGCTCGCGCTGCAGGTAGTGCAGCAGGATGTCGGTCTGCGAGGAGTCGGTCGAGAGGCCCATGCGGCGACCCTAGGTCGACGCACCGACGGTCGGATGACGGCTCTCAGTCCCGCAGGCGGGCAACGGCCTCCTCGGCCGCCGCCTGCGCCTCCTTGGCCTCGCGGAGGACCACCTGCGCGTCGTCGCGCGTGTCCTCCGCCTCCTCGAGGTCCTCGTCGACCTGGTCGACGTCGTCCTCGATCGCCGCCAGCCGCCGGCGGAGCTCGTCGGCCTCGCCCTGGAGCTGGAGCCGGCGCGCGTTGAGCTCCTCGACGGCCCCTTCGGCCTCGGTGAGCTCACGCTCGGCTGCGGTGAGGTGCTCGTTGGCCTCCGCGAGGGTGTCCTCGGCGGCGGCCAGCTTCGCTCCCCCGTCGGGTACGACGTGCAGCGCGACCGGCTCGTCGTCCTCCGCCTCTGCCGCGACCGGCCTCGCCTGCACGTCGATCGAGCCGGGGACGGCGACCACGCTCTCCACGTCGAGCTCGGAGAGCCCCGTCGAGGTGAACGCAGCGACCAGCCGCCCGGTGCGCACGGCCTGGGCGGCGACGGGGTCGAGCATGGCGGCGGTGAGGACGCCCTCGACCTGGTCGACGACCGGACCGGTGAGCCTGACCCCCGCGTCCTTGGCCAGTGCCTTCGCCGACGAGGCGAGCGCCGTGGTGAGCTGTCGTCGCTGGCGGGTCAGCGCGCGCAGCTCCTCGCCGTCGAGCGCCTCGGCTGCGGCGCGCAGCTGCCCGGCCAGGCCGAGCACCGAGTCGATCTGCTCGTGCTCCCGCCGCACGAGCAGGTTGACCGCCCAAGCGGCGACCGACGGCTTCTTCAGCTTCTTCACCTGGGCGGCGAGCTCCTTGTCGCCGACGCCCTTGGCCGCCTGGTTGCGCATCTCGGTGAACGAGTCCGCCGGCCCGGCGTAGAGCGCGTCGGCGATCGCCGTCAGCTCATCCACGCGAGACCTCCTCGAGCAGGAGCTCCACCGCCCGGTCGCAGGTGGCCGAGCGGATCGTCGTACGGTCCCCGTCGAGCGCCAGCCGCACGAAGCGGGCGCTGCTCCGCCCGGCCAGGCCCAGGAACACGGTCCCGGCGGGCTGGTCCTCCTGCCGGTCGGGCCCGGCGACTCCGGTCGTCGCCAGCGCCCAGTCGACGTCGAGGAGCTCGCGCGCGCCCGTGGCCATCTGCAGGGCACACTCCGCCGAGACGATCTCGCTCGCCGTGACCTGCAGCAGCCGGCGCTTGAGCTCGGTGGCGTAGGTGACCACGCCGCCCGCGAACGTCCGCGACGCCCCGGGAGTGGCGCTCAGCAGGGCCGCCAGCTCACCGCCGGTCAACGACTCGGCGCACCCCACCGTCTCGCCGCGCGCGTCGAGCTCGGCGTGCAGGGCCGCGGCCGGTCCGGTCATGGTCCGACGCTAGCGCCGACAGGGCTAGCCTGCGTGCATGTCGCGCCCGATCGAGGAGTACGCCGCCATCGGCGACGGCCACACGGCGGCACTGATCGGGATCGACGGCTCGCTGGACTGGCTCTGCCTGCCCCAGTTCGACTCCCCCGCCTGCTTCGCCGCCCTCCTCGGCGACAGCCGCCACGGCCGCTGGCTGATCGGGCCCGACGGACACCACACCGCCTCCCGGCGCTACGTCGACGACTCCGCCGTCCTCGAGACGACCTGGACCACCGACAGCGGCGAGGTGCGCGTCACCGACCTGATGCCGGTCGGCGAACGTCGGGCCGACGTCATCCGGCGCGTCGAGGGGGTGCGGGGGACGGTCACGCTGCGGCACAGCTGGGTCGTGCGCTTCGACTACGGCCGGATCCGTCCCTGGGTGCACCGGCACGACCTCGAGGGGCGTCCGGCGATCATCGCCACCGCGGGGCCGGACAAGCTCATCCTGACCGGCCCGCGCCTGCCGCCCTCGGTCGACGGCCACCACGAGGAGACCTTCGAGGTGGCGGCGGGCGAGCGCCTCGACTTCACGATGACGTGGATCCCGTCGTACCGCCACGACCCCGGCCCGATCGACGTCGACCGGCTCCTCGCCCTGACCCTCCGGGAGCAGCAGGAGTGGGCCGACGCCTGCGAGTACGACGGCCCGTGGCGCCGGCAGGTCGTCCGGAGCCTGGTCACGCTGCGCGGGCTCACCCACGTCGACACCGGCGGCATCGTCGCGGCCGCCACCACCTCCCTGCCGGAGGACTTCGGCGGGGAGCGCAACTGGGACTACCGCTACTGCTGGCTGCGCGACGCTGCCCTGACGCTCGAGTCGTTGCTCGCCGCCGGACAGGTCGACCACGCCCAGCACTGGCGCGGCTGGCTGCTCCGGGCGATCGCGGGCGACCCGCAGGACATGCAGGTGATGTACACCGTCGAGGGCGGCCGTCACCTCCCCGAGCGAGAGCTCGACCACCTGCCCGGCTACGCGGGCTCGAAGCCGGTGCGCGTCGGCAACGGGGCCGTCGACCAGCGCCAGACCGACGTGCTGGGCGAGGTGATGTGTGCGCTCTCGATGGCTCGCCACCACGGGCTCGACGAGTCGCGCGACAGCTGGGGCCTCCAGCGCACGCTGGTCGACGAGCTCGCGGAGAACTGGCAGCGCCCGGACAACGGGCTCTGGGAGATCCGCGGCCGGCAGCAGCACTTCACCCACAGCCGGGTGATGGTCTGGGCGGCGTTCGACCGCGCCATCGACGGGGTCGAGGTGCACGGCCTCGACGGTCCCGTCGACACGTGGCGACGGGTGCGCGACGAGGTGCGCGCCGAGATCATGGAGCGCGGGTACGACGCCGAGCGGAACACCTTCACCCAGCACTACGAGACCGTCGGAGGTCGACGCCTCGCTGCTGGTGCTGCCGCTCGTGCGGTTCATCGACGGCTCCGACCCGAAGATGAAGGGCACCATCGAGGCGGTCGAGCAGGACCTGATGCACGAAGGCCTGCTGATGCGCTACCGCACCTCGACCGGGGTCGACGGTCTCGAGGGTGGCGAGCACCCCTTCCTGGCCTGCTCGTTCTGGCTGGTCTCGGCGTACGCCCTCGCCGGGAGGATGGACGAGGCCACCGCGCTGATGGACCGCCTGGTGGGGCTGGCCAACGACGTCGGCCTGCTCAGCGAGGAGTACGACGTCACCGGTGACCGGATGGTCGGCAACTTCCCGCAGGCCTTCTCGCACCTCGCGCTGGTGGGCGCCGCGATGAACATCGAGCGGGCCGCGGCGGTCTAGTCCGACAGAAGCGATTTACCGGTCATATGTCCCCTTCTGCCCGTTGTCGTTACATGCTTGTCCCGCTCGCCGGAGACGGTGGGCCAACAAGCAACACACACGGGGGAAAAGCCAATGCGACACAGGAGCGACCGCAGCGCGGCCGGAAGAGTCGTGGGGGGCGTGACGGACAGGCTGACCAAGCTGACCGACCTGCTCGCCGACGAACCGGCCACCGAGCACACCACGCCCAGCACGACGACCACCCAGCCACGGATCCCGACCCAGCACGTGCCCACGCACGACGGCGTCGAGACCATCGAGGCGAAGGCCGCACCGGAGATCGCGAGGTCGCCGTCGAGGTCGAGGCCTCGAGGTCGAGGCCGCCGAGGTCGAGGCCGTCGAGGAGGAGCTCGCCCCGCAGGTGACGCCGATCCTGCCGGCGGCATCGATGCCCACGCGCGTCCAGTGGCGGGCCAGCCACGGTCCCCGGATCTTCGCCGCCGCCATGCTCCTGTTCGCCGTCGCCGGCACGTCCGCGCTCGGCCTGCGCTACGCCGAGACCCGTGGCTCGGAGGAGTTCATCTCCGTCGTCATCGGCATCGGCGTCGTCGTCGCCCTGTGGGCGCTGCTCATCGCGAGCACGCCGCAGGTGGTCAGCCTGCGCGGCTCGCTGCTGACCGTGCGCAACAGCAGCGGCAGCGAGTGCTTCGACCTCGCCGACGGGCTCCAGCCCATCGACGTCGTCGGTGAGCCGCGCAGCTCACACTGGGCGCTGCTCCTGCACCGCTCCAACAACACCTCTGTCGTCCTCCGCCGCCGGGATGTCGACGCTGTCGCCCTCGACCCGATCGTCCGCCACTATCGGGCTTTGGCTGACCAGCGCTACTCCGACCGTCAGGTTCGGTTCAGCCGCTGACCCGGCGCTTGCGTGGGAGTCCCGCCGGTCGCGCCGGACCGGGCGGGACTCCTCCGCACGAACGGCCACGACACCGGCCAGGATGAACAGGCCTCCGACCAGCTGCACCGGTCGCGGCAGCTCGCCGAGCAGCAACCAGGCGAACAGCACCGTGAACAGCACCTCGGAGAGGCCCACGAACGACGCCAGCTTGGCCCCGAGCACCCGGGTCGCCGTGATCCCGGTGACGTAGGGGGTCGCAGCGGCGATCACGCCCAGCTCCAGCACCGCGGCCCACCACGGCATCGTGAAGCCGCTGAGCTGCGCCGGGGCGTCGCTGAACTCCATCGGCAGCACGCCGGTGACGCCGAGCACGGCGAAGGCCACAGCGCCGACGACCAGGCCGCCGCCGGCGAGGGCGAGGGGCGGCAGTGCGGTCTCCTGGGTGCTCTCCGACATCAGGAAGTACGACGCCAGGCCGACGGCGGCGAGCAGCCCCCACGCCACGCCGATGCCGTCGATCCGCACGCCACCGAACACGTCGAGCACCAGCGCGAGCCCGACGAGGGCGAGCACGACGCCGAGAGCGGTCGCCCGGCCGGGCAGGCGGCGACGCAGGGCGGCCTGCCAGACCACCACGAGCACCATCCCGAGGTACTCCAGCATCAGTGCGACGCCCACCGAGAGGTGCTCGACGGCGTAGAAGAAGGCCAGCTGGGGCAGGGCCACGGCCAGCAGCCCGAAGGCGAGCACCTGGCTCCAGTCGCGTCGGAGCAGGTGCCAACGACCCTCGAGGGCACGTACGGTCGGCACCAGCAGGAGCAGCGCCCCGACCGCGATCCGCAGGAAGACGACCGAGCCCGGCGTCCACCCGGTGACGAGGAGAGACTTGGCGAAGGGTCCCGACGTGGCGAACGTCGCCGCCGAGACCAGCGCGATCAGGATTCCGGCACTGGTGGTCCTGGTGGACATCGTTTCACCGCCTGTCAGGAGCAAAAGCAAGTACACCGGTTACTCTAGGAGAATGGAACGTCAGGAGTCAATGTGACTTTTGCTCATGACACCGAGCTCGCGCTCGCCGTGGCGGCGCGGCTGGTGAACACCGACCCCGGAACGGGCGACGGCGAGGACACGCTGCGCACCTCGGCCGACCTGGTGGCCTTCCTCGACGAGACCGGGTGGTCGGGCTCGCGGGCCGGTGACGACGTCGAGCTGGAGGCCGTCCGCGCCCTGCGGCCTCGCCTGCGCGAGCTGTGGCGGCTCGAGGAGGACGCGCTCGTGACCGCGGTCAACCAGGTGCTGCTCGACTCCCGCGCCCTCCCCCAGCTGGTCGACCACGACGGCCTGGGCTGGCACATCCACGCGGTGCCCAACGAGGCGCCCCTGGCCACCCGGATGCTGGTCGAGGCAGCGATGGCGTTCACCGACGTGATCCGCAGCGACGAGCTCGACCGGCTCAAGACCTGCGCGGCCGACGACTGCGACGACGTGGTGCTCGACCTGTCCCGCAACCGCTCACGGCGGTTCTGCGAGGGCGGCTGCGGCAACCGCGAGAACGTACGCGCCTACCGCGACCGCCAGCGCGCGGACTGAGCCGGGCTCAGTGCGCCTGGGCGGGCGCTCCGCGCCGGTGTCGTACGACGTCGCGCGCGAACTCCCAGCCGGAGGTGATCGTCAGCACGACCGCGACGCCGAGCGCGACCGTCGAGAGCCACCAGACGATGTCGCCGGGCACCTCGAAGGCCCCGGTGAGCAGGCCGAACGGCGCGATGAACCCGCCCAGCGCGACCGACTGCATCACCGTCTTGACCTTGCCGCTCTGCTTGGCCGGCATCACGACGTCCTTCGCGATCGAGAGCCGGGCGATCGTCACCCCCCACTCACGCACCAGCACCACGATCGTCACGGTCCACCACAGCCACGCGGGCAGGAAGTCGGCGATGATCGCCAGGCCGATGAACGCCATCCCGGTCATCGCCTTGTCGGCGATCGGGTCGACGATCTTGCCGAAGTTGGTGATCAGGTTGTGCTTGCGCGCCAGGTCGCCGTCGATCTTGTCGGTGAGCATGGCCAGGCAGAAGAGCACGAAGGCGGCCCAGCGCCAGGTGAGGTCGTGGCCACCGTCGTGCAGGAGCGCCCAGCCGAGGAACGGCACCATCACCAGGCGCAGCGTCGTCAGGGCGTTGGGCACGTTCCAGTTGTTGACCTTCGCCGGGTGCTCGGGGGTCGTCGGCTGGCTCATCGACCCTCCTCAGGCCCTGTGACGCTCGCAACGAGGTCGACCCCCTCGGAGCCGACCACCACCGCCTTGATCATGTCACCGACCTCCACGGGGGCCGACAGACCCTCCAGCAGGGTCGACCCGTCGACCTCCGGGCCCTGGTGGGCCGCGCGGCCCTCGACGACCCCGTCCTCGACGGACTCGACCAGCACCACCACGGTCTCGCCGAGGCGTTCCTCGGCGCGCTGGGCGGTCAGCTCCTCGGAGAGCGCGGTCACGTGCGCGACCCGCTCGGCGATCTCGTCCTCGTCGAGCTTGCCCTCGAAGCCCTCGGCCTCGGTGCCGTCCTCGTCGGAGTAGCCGAAGATCCCGATGGCGTCGAGCCGCGCCTGGGCCAGGAAGTCGCAGAGCACCTCGAGGTCGTGCTCGGTCTCGCCGGGGAAGCCCACGATGAAGTTCGACCGGGCTCCCGCCTCGGGCGCCTGCGCCCGCGCCTGCTCGAGCAGGCCGAGGAAGGCCTCGGAGTCCCCGAACCGGCGCATCCGGCGCAGCACCGGGTTGGACGCGTGCTGGAAGGACAGGTCGAAGTACGCCGCCACACCCGGCGTCGAGGCGATCGCGGTCACCAGCCCGGGCCGGGTCTCCGCCGGCTGGAGGTAGGACACCCGCACCCGGTCGACCCCGTCGACGGCGGCGAGCTCGGGGAGCATCGTCTCCAGCAGCCGCAGGTCGCCGAGGTCCTTGCCGTAGGACGTGGAGTTCTCCGAGACCAGGAACAGCTCGCGGACCCCTTCGCCGGCCAGCCAGCGGGCCTCGGCGAGCACGTCGGAGGGCCGCCGCGAGACGAACGAGCCGCGGAAGGCGGGGATCGCGCAGAACGTGCATCGCCGGTCGCACCCGGAGGCCAGCTTCAGCGGCGCCATCGGGGCGGCGTCGAGACGGCGACGCTTGGTCGCCTCCTGCCCGTGGCCCGGCTGGTACGCCGACGCCTCGGCCCGCTCGGCCGGGGAGATCGGCAGCAGCTTGCGCCGGTCCCTCGGCGTGTGCGGGTGCTGCACCTCGCCGGCCAGGATCGAGCGCAGCCGTCCCGCGATGTCGGGGTAGTCGTCGAAGCCCAGCACCGCGTCGGCCTCCGGGAGCGAGGTGGCCAGCTCGGCGCCGTACCGCTCGGCGAGGCAGCCGACCGCGACGACGGCCTGGGTGCCGCCGCCCTCCTTCAGGTCCGCCGCCGCCAGCAGGGTGTCGACGGAGTCCTTCTTGGCCGCCTCGACGAAGCCGCAGGTGTTCACCACCACCGTCTCGGCGTCGGCGGGATCGTCCACGAGCCGGAAGCCGCCGGCCTCCAGGCGGCCGGCGAGCTCCTCGGAGTCGACCTCGTTGCGCGCGCAGCCGAGCGTCACCATCGCGACGGTGGTCGGCAGGGAAGTCTTCGCAGTAGTCATGGGCCTCGTCGAGTATGCCGGACGGCCCGACCCGGGAGAAATCAGCCGAACTGCTTGCTCGCCGCCTCCGACGACTCACCCACGGTGCCCTTGGACTTGCCCAGGAACGCCACCTTGACGCCGGAGCCGTTGCTGGCGGTCACGTCGAACGGCGCGAGCCCGAGCACCTGCTGGCGCTGGCCCTCGGCGAGCTGGCCGGCCCACAGGATGCGTCCGTCACGGTCGCGCACCGCGACCTGCGGGCTGGACCCCACCGCGGTCACCTCGAGCGTGGCCAGGGTCAGCTTCGGCTCCTCGGCCTTGCCGTTGCCGGCCAGGCCGGCGGAGTCGACCACACCCGGAGCGGGGCTGACCAGCTCCTGCGGGGTGTCGTTGAAGACGCGTGCCACGCCCCAGACGCCGGCGAGGGCGAGCACGCAGGCCGCCAGCAGGCTCCAGCGGGGACCGGTGTGGATCGCGCGCACGCCGCCGCCGATGCCGGTGGCGAGCTCGGCCTCGAAGACCTGGCGGGCCTCGATCTCGGCGGTCGCGTAGCGCTCGTCGTACAGGTCGAGCAGCTGCTGGGCGTCGAGCCCGAAGACCCGGGCGAGCGTGCGCAGGTGGCCGCGGGCGTAGAAGTCACCGCCGCACGCGGCGAAGTCGTCGACCTCGATGCACTCCAGCACGTGCGGCCGGATCCGGGTGCGCTCGCTCAGCGTGTCGATGCTCAGCCGCGCCCGGTGGCGGGCGGCCGCGACGAGCGGTCCGATCACGGCGTCGTCGGCGGGCCGCGGGACGTCCGGCTCGAGGTCGTCGACGCGGGCCACGACCACGGGCGTGTCGGTCGTCCGCTGGGCCGGGATGGCCGGCGGGGTGGGCAGCATCCGCACCGAGTCCCTGACCAGCTCGGCACGAGCCGCCGGCCGGGTCTCGCGGGCCGGCTCGACCGGCTCGACGTCGGGCTCCTCCGGGGTCTGCGGCTCGACGGGCAGCGGCTGCGCCTTGGTGGCGTCCTCCACCTCCGCGGCGGCGCGCTCCTTGCGGGTCAGCCGGGCGGGCTTCTCGGGCTTCTCCGCCTTCTCGGGCTTCGGTGCCTTCTCCGCCTTCTCGGCCTTCTCCGGCTCGAACTTGGTGAGCACCAGCACCGGCACGCGACCGCTGGCCAGCGCGTCGAGGTCGGGGACCAGGTCGCCGGTGAGGCCGTCGAACGCGAGTCGCGTCGTGAGCCCCAGCGGGACCACGAAGTCCTCCCTGGTCAGGGCGGGGCCGGCGTCCTCACCGTCGTCCGGCTCCTCGAGGGGCCCCTCCACCGCCCGCGGGTGTACGACGATCCGGCCGTCGCGCAGCCACGAGCGGGGCGAGGTCACCTCGACGTTCTCGATGTCCTGCCAGCGCAGACCGGTCCACGTGACGCCGCGGCGTACGCGCACCCCGTGCTCGTCGGCGACCATCAGCGGCGCGCGGCTGTCGCGCACCACCAGCAGCTGCACCACACCGACCACGGTGACGACCAGGCACCACGCCCAGTCGGCCACGGAGCCGGACTGCAGCGCCCGGTTGAACCAGACGACCACCAGCACGGCGGCGGCCAGGGCGACCGCGGCCGCCAGCTTCGAGTTGTGCCGGACAGAGACTGCCAATGGGTCACCCATCACTGCTCCCCCTGGATGGTCGCGATCACGTCGTCGAGATCGTCGGGCTTGATCAGCACGTCACGGGCCTTGGACCCCTCGCTCGGCCCGACGACACCCCGGCTCTCCAGGATGTCCATCAGCCGACCGGCCTTGGCGAAGCCGACGCGCAGCTTGCGCTGGAGCATCGAGGTCGACCCGAACTGCGTGGAGACCACCAGCTCGATCGCCTGCACCACGAGCTCCATGTCGTCGCCGATGTCGTCGTCGAGCTCCCGCTTGGCCGAGGCCGGAGCCGTCACGTCCTCGCGGTAGTTCGGCTCGAGCTGGTCCTTGCACTGCTTCACGACCTGGGCGATCTCCGCCTCGGTCACCCAGGAGCCCTGGACGCGCACCGACTTGGAGGCGCCCATCGGCAGGAACAGCCCGTCGCCCTGGCCGACCAGCTTCTCCGCGCCCGGCTGGTCGAGGATGACCCGGCTGTCGGCCAGCGAGCTGGTCGCGAACGCCAGCCGCGAGGGCACGTTGGCCTTGATCAGGCCCGTCACCACGTCGACCGAGGGACGCTGCGTCGCCAGGATCAGGTGGATGCCCGCGGCCCGCGCGAGCTGGGTGATCCGGACGATGGCGTCCTCGACGTCGCGCGGCGCCACCATCATCAGGTCGGCGAGCTCGTCGACGACCACGCACAGGTAGGGGTACGGCGCCAGCACCCGCTCGCTGCCGGCCGGCACCTGCACCTTGCCCGCGCGGACCGCCTTGTTGAAGTCGTCGACGTGGCGGAAGCCGAAGTTGGCCAGGTCGTCGTAGCGCATGTCCATCTCGCGCACGACCCACTGCAGCGCCTCGGCGGCCTTCTTGGGGTTGGTGATGATCGGCGTGATCAGGTGCGGGATGCCCTCGTAGGCGTTCAGCTCGACCCGCTTGGGGTCGACCATGATCATCCGCACCTCGTCGGGCGTGGCCCGCATCAGCAGCGAGGTGATCATCGAGTTGATGAAGCTGGACTTTCCGGAGCCGGTGGCGCCGGCGACGAGCAGGTGCGGCATCTTCGCGAGGTTGGCCACCACGAAGCCGCCCTCGACGTCCTTGCCGAGCCCCACGACCATCGGGTGGTGGTCGTTGCGCGCGTTGTTGGAGCGCAGCACGTCGCCGAGCGACACGACCTCCTTGTCGACGTTGGGGATCTCGATGCCGACCGCGGACTTGCCGGGGATCGGGCTGAGGATGCGCACGTCGGCGGAGGCGACCGCGTAGGAGATGTTCTTCGCGATGCCGGTGATCTTCTCGACCTTGACGGCCGGGCCGAGCTCGACGATGTAGCGGGTCACGGTGGGGCCACGGGTGTAGCCCGTGACCTGGGCGTCGATGTCGAACTCCTCGAGCACCTGGGTCAGCCGCTCGACGACGTCGTCGGAGGCCTTCGAGCGGGCCTTGTGCACCGATCCCGGCTTGAGCACCTGGCTGTCGGGCAGCGTGTAGGCGATGTCGCCGGACAGCGAGAGCTGCTCCACGCGCGCGGGCAGCGGGGTGTGCGGCGGCGCCTCGAGGGACTCCTTGGCCGTGTCGACGGGCCCGGTGGGCTCGGTGTCGGGGTCGGCGGCGGCCTTCCGGCGACGCGCCGCTTGCCGATCTCGCGGCCCTCGAGCTCTGTCCATCCGTGAGGGGCTGTCGTACGCCGGGTCGCCCATGTCGGGGTCGATGTCGTCGACGACCGGCTTGCGCCGACGGCGAACGGGCGTGGTGTCCTCGGCCGCGGTCTCGTCCTCGACCGGGACGTGGCGGCCCATCACCCGGTCGCCGAGCTCCCGCAGCCGCGCCGGCACCTGGTAGACGGGCGTGGCCGTGACCACGAGCACCCCGAACAGCGCGAGCAGGAGCAGCAGCGGCACGACGACGTAGGCGGTCTGCAGCAGGTCCATCAGCAGCTTGGAGACCACGAAGCCGATCGCGCCGCCCGCCTGCTGGAGCGGCGCGGTGTCGCCGAGCTCCGGGGTGGGCGAGCCGTTGGCGATGTGCACGACGCCGAGCACGCCGAAGAGCAGCGCGCCCCAGCCGATCACCTGTCGGCCGGGAGGGCCGTTGCGCTCGGGGTCGCGCAGGTTGCGCCAGGCGACGAAGCACAGCAGCAGCGGCACGAACCAGGCGAGCAGGCCGACCGAGCCGGCCACGACCGTGCGGGTGAACTCGCCGATGTCGCCGGGCAGCTGCCACCACACCGCGGCGGCGACCACGAGGGCCAGCCCGACGAGGAACAGCCCGGCACCGTCGCGGCGGTGCTCGGGGTCGAGGTCGCGAGCGGTGTGGCCGACGCGGCGTACGCCACCACCGACGGCGTGGGCGACGCCCAGCCAGGCGCTGGCCAGCACGCGGGCGAACGCGGTGAACACGCGCGCGATCGGGCCGGGCCCGTTGCGCACGGCCCGGGGCGCGGGACGGCGACCGGTGGAGCTCCCACGCTTGCGCGCGGAGCCCGACTTGGAGGCGGGCTTGCGCCCTGACTTGTTCCCGGTCGACCGGGTGCGCGAGGCCGAACCCCCCTGCGTCGACTTCTTGGCAGAGGTGCCCTTGCTACGCGAACCCGGCGGGGAAGACGTACGGGTCGCCATGCTCGCGAATCTACCCCGAACACCACATCCGTCCCTTGCGTCACACGCCGCGCGGGAAGGCGCGTGCGTCGTCAGCCCGGCGGTCGTCGCCAGGCGGATGACGACGCGCTCAGCCGGCGCGGCCGATGCGCCGCTGGGCGACCTCGTCGGTCGCGTGCTCGGCGAGCTCGATCATGGTGTCGACCACCACCTCGACGTGCTCGGGGTCGCGCAGGGGCAGGCGCAGCCGGAAGGTGCTGCCCACGCCGAGCTCGGAGGCCACGATGATCTCGCCGCCGTGCATCTGGGCGATCCGCCGCGAGATGGCCAGGCCGAGCCCGGTGCCGGGGATCGACAGCGCCTCGGGGTTGCTCGAGCGGTGGAACGCGGAGAACAGGTGCACCTGGTCGGCCGCCGAGATGCCGAGACCGGTGTCCTCGCACAGCACCCAGGCGTGCGTGCCGTCGGTGCCGACCTCGAGGTGGACGGTGCCGTCCGAGCGGCTGTACTTCACCGCGTTGCTGGTCAGGTTGTCGATCACCTTGCCGAGCTCGTCGGGGTCCGCGGTGACCAGGACCGGCTCGTCGGGGACGGTGAGGCTCATCGTCACCCGGCCCTGCTCGGCCTGCATCGCCATCAGGTCCATGCTCTGCTCGGCCAGCTGGCACAGGTCGACCGGCAGCCGCACGGTCTCGCGCTTGTCCTGGATCTGGGAGTAGTTGAGCAGGTTCTGCACCAGCCGGTTGAGCCGCTCGGCGTTGCGCGAGATCGCCTCGACCGAGCCGATGCCGGTGTCGAGGTCCTCGAGCAGCTCGATGTGGCCGATGATCGAGGTCAGCGGCGTCTTCAGCTCGTGGGAGATGGTCGCGATCAGCTCGCCCTTGTAGCGGTCGAGCTCCTGCAGCTCGCCGACCAGGTGGCGCTCGCGCTCGTAGAGGCGGGCGTTGAGGACCACCCGGCCCAGGGTGCGGCCGACCTCCATCACCGCCTCCTGCTCCTCGGCGGTCCACGCGCGCATCGTGGAGTCGCGGGCCAGCACGACGTAGCCGAGCAGCTCGCGGCCCACCGCGACCGGCGCGAACGATCAGGCTGCCGTCGGTTGCGGACCAGCTCGCGGACCAGCTCGCGCTGCTCGTCGCTCAGGCCCTGGTCGAGGTCGTAGGACTCGGCGTGGCTGATCACCACCGGCCGGCCGACCTCCTGGGCGCGCTGGGCCAGCAGGCTCTTGGCGTGCACGAGCTCGCGGCCGGACTCACGGTTGTCGGGCGGGTACGCCGCCGACTGCTCCACCTGGCCGACGTCGCCGGAGGGGAAGCAGCGGATCCACATGTGCTCGGTGCGCAGACCCTTGGCGATCGCCTGGGCCGCCTCGCGCAGCGACAGGTCGAGCTCGGCCAGCTGGCCGGCGGAGCTCACCGAGCGGAGCATCTCGCCCATCCGGACCTGGTCGCCGAGCCGCTCGCGCTGCTGGGCGTTGTACATCGCCAGACCGGCCTGCACGACGAACATCTCGAGCAGCTCGCGCTCCTCGCGGTTCGGGATCCGGTTCCCGGGCGGCAGGTCCACCGACATGTTGCCGAGCAGCTGCCCGGTGGCGGAGTAGAGCGGCGCGTAGAGCGCGTCGAGGGGGTGCCAGGAGTCCGCCCCGCTGCCGGGCTCGAAGTCCGGCACCCACGCGGACTCCTCGAGCGCGTCGGGCATCCGGTCGTGCGGGACGAAGCGGAGCACGCCCCACTCGTCGGCCTGGGCGAACTCGTTGAAGATCGAGGCCACCGGCGTACGACGCCCGATGATCTGCTCCCGGACCTCCTCGGGGCCGGCCACCGTGGTCATCACGAAGGTCTCGCCCTCGAGGCGCGCGATGGCCGCGATGCCGTAGCCGAGCACCTCGACCACGCCGCGGGCGATCTCGTCGAGCACCTCGGACAGGTCCGTCGACGAGTTGACGCGCAGCATCAACTCGTAGAGTCGGCGGATCCCCTCAGCGCGAGGGGAGTCTGTCAGTTGCATCGGCGTGGCCCCTTGGACACAGCGATTAACGAGACCCGATCGAGCCTCGCGTTCGAGTCTAGGGCGATTCGTCCGGTTCTGTCGGTGGATTAGCCCACTTCGCGACAGAGCCTTCTCAGCGCCCCTCGAGATCACCCACGAACGTCTCCTCGTACTGCACGATCTCACGCTCCAGCTGGTCGTTGAGGTCGGCAGTCACCCCATCGTGCGCCGGTGCCGGTGAGAGGCTCTCCCAGGCCTTGCCGATCGCCCGGGAGACGTCGATCGTGCGGGCGTCGCGGACGTGCGGCTTCTCCAGCTCGCGGCGCACGTAGCCGGCCACGAAACGCCGCAGCTCGGACTCGATCCCGACCACCCGCTGGAGCACCGACGCGCGCAGGCCCTTGGCCTGGAGCTCCACCTGGACCTCCTCGGGGCGAGGCGGGGCGGCCGCGATGAAGATGCGTACGCCGCTGCACGCGACCGCCGTCAGCGTCAGCGGCACCAGCAGCTCGGCCTCGAACCGGTGGGTCTCCACCTGGAGGTCCACCTCGAAGGTCAGGCTGACCGGCAGCTCCACCCGGTAGCCGATCTGGTCGCCGCGCTCCCGGGTCGCCGAGGCGGCCCCGATCTCGCCGTACGCCCGCACCTTGGCGATCCGCCCCGGTCCGACGCCCATCGGCCCGAAGTCGATCGGCTGTCCGGCGATCGTGTTGACCGCCCCGAGGACCCGCTCCTCGCTGATCGCCTCGTGGAAGAAGTCGACGCCCCACTGCTCGTAGCTGATCGGGGCCTCGCCGTCGGAGGCGGCCTGGTGCGCGGTGGACACGGTGCGGCTAGGCCTCGAGGACGACGGGGATGATCATCGGACGCCGGCGGTGCTTGCCGCTCACCCAGCGGCCGACGACGCGGCGGATGGTCTGCTGGAGCTGGTAGCTGTCGTCGACGCCCTCGGAGACGGCCTTGTCGAGCGCGGCGATGATCGGGTCGACGATCTCCTCGAAGGTGGTGTCGTCCTCGGCGAAGCCGCGGGCGTGGATCTCCGGCCCGCTGACGACCTTGCCGGTCTGGGAGTCGATCACCACGATGACCGAGATGAACCCCTCCTCGCCGAGGATGCGGCGGTCCTTGAGCGAGTCCTCGGTGACGTCGCCGATCGAGCTGCCGTCGACGAAGACGTAGCCGCAGTCGACCTTGCCGCTGACCCGGGCGACCCCGTCGACGAGGTCGACGACGACGCCGTCCTCGGCGATCACGACGCGCTTGGGGTCGATGCCGGTGGCCTTGGCGAGGTCGGCGTTGGCCAGCATGTGCCGCATCTCGCCGTGCACCGGGAGCACGTTGCGCGGCTTGACGATGTTGTAGCAGTAGAGGAGCTCGCCGGCGCTCGCGTGCCCGCTGACGTGCACCAGCGCGTTGCCCTTGTGCACCACGTGGGCGCCCCAGCGGGCCAGCCCGTTGATCACCCGGTAGACGGCGTTCTCGTTGCCGGGGATCAGCGAGGACGCGAGCACGACGGTGTCGCCCTCCTCGATGTGCACGAAGTTGTGGTTGCGCTGGGCGATCCGGCTCAGCGCGGAGAGCGGCTCGCCCTGCGAGCCGGTGGAGATCAGCACCACCCGGTCGGGCGGCATGTCGGCGGTCGCCTTGGCGTCGATGAGCAGGCCGGGCGGCACCTCGAGGTAGCCGAGGTCGCGGGCGATGCCCATGTTGCGGACCATCGAGCGCCCGACGTACGCCACCTTGCGGCCGTGCTTGGCGGCGGCGTCCATCACCTGCTGGACGCGGTGCACGTGGGAGGCGAAGCAGGCCACGATGATGCGCTTCTCGCTGGTGTGGAAGACCCGCTCGAGGACCGGCGAGATCTCCTTCTCCGAGGTGGTGAAGCCGGGGACCTCGGCGTTCGTGGAGTCGGTGAGGAAGAGGTCGACGCCCTCCTCCCCCAGCCGGGCGAACGCACGGAGGTCGGTGATCCGGCCGTCGAGCGGGAGCTGGTCCATCTTGAAGTCACCGGTGTGCAGGACCAGCCCGGCGCCCGTGCGGATCGCGACCGCGAGCGCGTCGGGGATCGAGTGGTTGACCGCGACGAACTCGAGGTCGAACGGCCCGAAGGTGACCCGGTCGCCCTCCGCGACGATCTCCTGCACGGTGTTCTTGATGCGGTGCTCGCGCAGCTTGGACCCGATCAGCGCCAGGGTGAGCTGCGAGCCGATCAGCGGGATGTCGGAGCGCTCGCGCAGGAGGTAGGGCACCGCGCCGATGTGGTCCTCGTGCCCGTGGGTCAGCACCAGCGCGTCGACGTCGTCGAGCCGGTCCCTGATCGCGTCGAAGTCGGGCAGGATCAGGTCGACGCCGGGGTGGTTCTCCTCGGGGAAGAGCACGCCGCAGTCGACGATCAGCAGCCGACCTTCGTGCTCGAAGACCGTCATGTTGCGGCCGACCTCGCCGAGTCCGCCGAGCGGGATGACCCGCAGGCCGCCGGAGGGGAGGTCCGGAGGAGCGGACAGCTCGGGGTGGGGATGGCTCAACGGAGAAGGCCTGCCTCGGTGAGGGCGGTGCGGACGAGGTCGACGAGCGCCTCGTCGGCCTGGACGAGCGGCAGCCGGACGGCTCGGTTGTCGTGGACGCCGAGCAGCTCCATCGCCGCCTTGGCGGTCATCACTCCGGGCGCCCGGCCCATGATCGCGTCGACCACGGGGACGAGCTCTGCGAAGACCTTGAAGGCGCCGTCGAGGTCGCCGGCGTCGACCCGGGCGACCATGTCGGCGTACTGCTCACCGGCGACGTGGCCGACGACCGAGACCACCCCGGCGCCACCGTGGGTCAGCCAGCCGAGGTTGAGCACGTCGTCGCCGCTGTAGTAGCTCAGCCCGGTGTCCTGCATGATCTGCACGCCGCGGTAGAGGTCGCCCACGGCGTCCTTCACGGCGACGAACTTCTCGTCGGCAGCGATGCGGGCGAACGTCTCGGGCGCGATCGTGACCCCGGTGCGACCCGGGATGTCGTAGAGCATGATCCGCAGGTCGCTCGCCGCCGCCACCGCCTCGAAGTGGGCGGCGATGCCCTCCTGCGAGGGCTTGTTGTAGTACGGCGAGACCAGCAGCACGCCGTCGGCCCCGAGGGCCTCCGCCTGCGTCGCGAGCTGCACGGAGTGCTCGGTGTGGTTGGTGCCCACCCCGGCCACGACGGTCGCCCGGTCACCGACGGCGTCGACCACCGCACGCAGGATCTCGCCGTCCTCGGCGACGCTGGTGGTCGGCGCCTCACCGGTCGTGCCGCTGACCACGATGCCGTCGTTGCCGTGGTCGACGAGGTGCGTCGCGACCCGCGCGACCCCGTCGAGGTCGACGCCCCCGTCGGCCGTGAACGGCGTGACCATGGCGGTCAGCACCCGTCCGAAGGGCGCAGCAGGCAGGCTCATGCTCCCTAGGTTATCCATGGCCGGCCTCCAGGGCGGGTACGGCGGTCCGCTGGCGGGGATACGCCTATATTCGGCGGCATGAGCGACAGCCAGCAGCCGGACCCGAACCAGCCGCCGCCCTACGGCCAGCAGCCGGACCCGTACGGCCAGCCGCCGGGACCGCCGCCCGGACAGCAGTACGCCGCCGTCCCCCAGGTGACCGGCGCGTTCATGCTCGCCCATCTCGGCCAGGAGTACGGCCCCTACGGCTTCGACCAGCTGCGCCAGATGGCGGCGACCGGCCAGCTCAAGGGCGACGCGAGCCTCCGCGACCAGGCCGGCGGTGGCTGGTTCCAGGCCAAGCAGCTGCCCGGCCTGTTCTCCCACCGCGAGTGGCTGGTGACGGTGCTGCTGTCCGGCTTCCTCGGCAGCCTCGGCGTCGACCGCTTCTACCTCGGCTACATCGGCCTCGGCATCCTCAAGCTGATCACCCTCGGCGGCTGCGGGATCTGGCACCTCATCGACCTGATCCTGATCCTGCTGCGCAAGCTCCCCGACTCCGAGGGCCGCCCGCTCGGCTAGCTCTCGGCCTCAGAGCTGCGGCACGACCTCGCTCGCCACGAGCTCGAGGTGGTCGAGGTCGTCCAGGTCGAGCGTCTGGAGGTAGATCCGCTGCGAGCCGAGGTCGGCGTACCGGCCGATCGTGTCGACCACCTCCGCCGGCGTCCCGGCCACGCCCGTGGCGCGCAGGTCGTCGGCGTCGCGGCCGATGGCCTCCGCCCGGCGGCGTACGTCGGCGTCGGTGGCGCCGCAGCACAGCACCAGGGCGTTGGAGTACACCAGCTCGTCCGGGTCCCGGCCGATGTCGGCGCACGCCTTGCGGACCCGGCCGAACTGCGCGCTCGTGACCTCCTCGGAGACGAACGGCAGGTTGAACTCGTCGGCGTAGCGGGCCGCGAGCGCCGGCGTACGCCGCTTGCCCTTGCCGCCGACCAGCACCGGCGGGCGCGGCCGCTGCGCCGGCTTCGGCAGCGCGGGTGAGTCGGTCAGCGTGTAGTGCTCGCCCGCGTGCGAGAAGCGGTCGCCCTCGGCGGTCTCCCAGAGCCCCGTGATCACGGCCAGCTGCTCCTCGAGGATGTCGAAGCGCTCGACCGTGTCGGGGAACGGGATGCCGTACGCCGCGTGCTCCTCCTCGAACCAGCCGGCGCCGAGGCCGAGCTCGACCCGACCGCCGCTCATCTGGTCGACCTGGGCCACCTGGATCGCCAGCGGCCCCGGGTGCCGGAACGTGGCCGACGTCATCAGGGTCCCGAGCCGGATCGTGCTCGTCTCCCGCGCGATGCCGGCGAGCGTCGTCCACGCGTCGGTCGGGCCGGGGAGCCCGTCGGTGCCCATGCCGAGGTAGTGGTCGGAGCGGAAGAACGCCCCGAACCCGAGCTCCTCGGAGGTCCGGGCGACCCGGAGGAGCTGGTCGTAGGTGGCGCCCTGCTGGGGCTCGGTGAAGATGCGGAGGTCCATCCCTCCAACCTAGGAGACGCGCTCCAACCAGCGGACCTCGTACGCCGGCTCGTGGTCGAGGTGCTCCTCGCGCCGGGTCTCCCGCCACTCCGCCTCGTCGAACTCCGGGTAGTGGGTGTCGCCCTCGGGGCTGGCGTGCACCTCGGTGAGGATCTGGTGGGTCGCGAGGGACAGCGCGTCGACGTAGACGAGCGCTCCCCCGCCGATGCTGACCAGGTCGTCGAGACCGGCACCGATCTCGACGGCCTGCTCGACCGACCGGGCGACGAGCACTCCCTCCCACGACCACGACGGGTCGCGCGTGACCACGATGCTCTGCCGGTCCGGGAGCGGACGACCGATCCCCTCGAACGTCGTACGACCGAGGACGAGGGGGTGCCCGACGGTGACCCGCTTGAAGTGCGCGAAGTCGGCCGGGATCTTCCAGGGGATGTCGCCGTGCAGGCCGATCACGCCGTTCGCCGCTCGTGCGGCGACCATGACGACCTGGGTCATACCGAGATCGGCGCCTTGATGCCGGGGTGCGGGTCGTAGCCCTCGACGCTGATGTGCTCGAGGTCGAAGCCGTCGAGGGTGGTCACCGACGGGTCGAGGTGCAGCGTCGGCAGCGGCCGCGGCTCGCGGGTGAGCTGGAGCTCGGCCTGCTCGAGGTGGTTGAGGTAGAGGTGGGCGTCGCCGAAGGTGTGCACGAAGTCGCCGACCTCGAGGCCGGTGACCTGGGCGACCATGTGCGTGAGCAGGGCGTACGACGCGATGTTGAACGGCACGCCGAGGAACACGTCGGCCGAGCGTTGGTAGAGCTGGCAGCTGAGCCGGCCACCGGCGACGTAGAACTGGAACATCGTGTGGCACGGCGCCAGCGCCATCTCCGGGATGTCGGCGACGTTCCACGCCGAGACGATGTGGCGCCGGCTGTCGGGGTTGGTGCGGATCTGCTCGACCACCTGCGCGAGCTGGTCGACGTGCCGGCCGTCGGGCGTCGGCCACGACCGCCACTGGTAGCCGTAGATCGGACCGAGGTCGCCGTTGGGGTCGGCCCACTCGTCCCAGATGGAGATGCCGCGGTCCTGCAGCCACTTGACGTTGGTGTCGCCGCGCATGAACCACAGCAGCTCGCCGAACACCGACCGCGTGTGCACCTTCTTGGTCGTCACCAGCGGGAACCCGGCGGACAGGTCGAAGCGCATCTGGTGGCCGAAGACGCTGCGGGTGCCGGTGCCGGTGCGGTCGGACTTCTCGACGCCCTCGTCGAGGATCCGGCGGAGGAGGTCGAGGTACACCTGCATGCGGCACAACCTACCCGTGGAATCCTGTGCGCCATGGTCATCGGCCTCGGTGCGGCGCTGCTCGCAGCCGTGCTGTTCGGGGTGGGCGCGGTCGTGCAGGCGGTCGCCGTACGCCGCCACGGGCTGTTCTCCCCGATGGTGCTCGTCGTGGTCGCGCTCTACCTCGTGGGCTGGCTGCTCCACGTGGTCGCGATCGCCCTCACCCCGCTGTACGTCGCCCAGGTCGGCACCGCGGTCTCGCTGGCGATCACCGCGCTCGTGGCGGCGTGGGTCGTCGGCGAGCCGCTGTCACGACGGCACTGGTACGCCATCGCCGCGCAGATCGGCGGGCTGGCCATCCTCGCCCTGGCGGCCGGCGACGTCGGCCACCACGACGTCGACGCCGTCCACGCGATCGTGCTCTACGCCGGGCTGGTCGTGCTGCTCGTGCTCGGTGTCGTTCGCGGTCCGCGGGACGGGCGGGATCGTGCTCGCGGTGCTCGCCGGGCTGGCGTACGCCGGCTCGCCCATCGCCTCGCGCCCGCTGGCCGAGCCCACCGTCGACCTGGCCACGGCGGCGACGCTGCTGGTGATCGGGCTCTACGGCCTCCTCGGGTTCTGGCTGTACTCCGTCTCGATGAGCCGCATCTCGGTCACCGCCGCCACCGCGCCGGTGATCCTGCTCCAGACGCTCGTGCCGGCGGTCGTCGGCGTCGTGGTCTTCTCCGACGAGGTGCGCGCCGGCTGGTGGCCGGTCGCGCTCGTCGGGCTCCTCGTCAGCACCGGCGGCGCACTCGTGCTCGCGGGGGCCGACGGACGCCTCGAGCACCTCGAGGAGATGGGCCGAGACCCGATGGTTGGATGGAGCCATGACCAGCGCTGACGTCTCCGCCCGGGTCGCCTGGTCCGAGGACGCGCCGGCGATCGCGGCCGTGCAGGTGCGCGCGTGGCGGACGTCGTACGCCGACCTGCTGCCCGCCGAGGTCCTCTCCGCCCTGAACGCGGACGACATCGCGGCCGGCTGGCGCGACGTCCCTCTCGCGGCCCGGCGACGCGCGTCATCGCGTGCTCGTCGCGCTCGAGCGCAACCTGGTCACCGGCTTCGTGGTCACCGGCCCCGCCGGCGACCCGGACTGCGACCCGGTGGCCACCGGCGAGCTCACCGACCTCACCGTCGACCCGCACCAGCGCGGCGCCGGGCACGGCTCGCGCCTGCTCCAGGCGGGGGCCGACACCCTGGTCGCGGACAGGTTCACCCGCGCGGTCACGTGGCTGCCCGCCGCCGACGACGAGCTGCGGACCTTCCTCACCGAAGCCGGCTGGGGACCCGACGGGGCCCACCGCACCCTCGACCTCCTCGGAGACGGCACCACGACGGTCAAGCAGGTGCGCCTGCACACCTCGCTCGCCTGATGGCGGCCGAGCCCACCACCCGCTCGATCGTCCGGGACGGGATCGCCGTCGGGATCGCCACCGGCGCCTACGGCATCTCCTTCGGGGCGATCGCGGTGGCCAGCGGCCTCGACGTCTGGCAGGCCTGTGCGCTGTCGTTGCTGGTGTTCACGGGCGCCTCGCAGTTCGCGCTCGTCGGGGTGATCGGCTCCGGTGGCTCACCGGTCTTCGGGGCGCTCTCCGGGCTGCTGCTCGGCACCCGGAACACGCTCTACGGGCTGAAGGTCGCTCCCCTCGTCGGCTGGCACGGCGCCCGCAAGGTGGCCGCGGCCCACCTCGTGATCGACGAGTCGGCCGCGATGACGGTCACCCGGACCAGGCAGGACCACGCCCGCGCAGGGTTCCTGTCGACGGGGCTCTCGGTCTTCGTGCTCTGGAACCTGGCCACGCTGGCGGGTGCCCTCGCGGGCGACGCCCTCGGTGACCCGCGCACCTACGGTCTCGACGCTGCCGTCGGTGGCGCGTTCCTCGGGCTGCTGTGGCCGCGGCTGACGACGATGCGCAACCGGGTGGCCGCGCTCCTCGGCGCTGCCGTCGCCCTCTCGCTGGTCCCGCTCACTCCTGCCGGCGTGCCGGTGCTGGCCGCGTCGGTGGTCGCGCTGGGGATGGCGCTGATGGCACCGGCACCGCCGGAGCCCTCCGAGGAGCCGTCGTGATCTGGGCCGCGGTGATCGGGTGCGCGGTCGGCTGCTACCTGCTCAAGCTGGCCGGGATGTCCGTGCCGGAGAAGGCGCTGGCGCATCCCGTCGTACGACGCACCGCGGACCTGCTCCCGATCGTGCTCCTGGCCGCGCTCGTCGCGGTGCAGGTGTTCGTCTCGCCGGGCGACGACGGGCCGCGGCTGACGATCGACGCACGGCTCGCGGGACTGGCTGCGGCGTTCGTCGCGCTGCTGCTGCGGCTGCCGTTCCTCGTCGTGGTGTTCGTCGCGGCGCTGACGGCCGCGCTGCTGAGGATCTGAGCCGAAGGCCGAGCCCGCTGCTGGACTCGTCACCCTGGCTCGCCCGGGGCACCCGAGAAGCCCCGGGCGGGCCGGTCGGCCTTGACGGCCGAAGGGGTGGGCTTGGGGGTGAGATGCGGATGAGGGGCCCGTGTGCCCAGCACGGGCCCCTCATCCTGGGGACTCCTGACCTCCGGTGGGGGGAGGGAGGTCAGGACACGGATACCGCGCTCCATGCAGCGGCCGCCGTGTTGTCTGTGGTGCAGAGATCGCCGTCGGGCACCGCGAGGATGGCGGTGTCGAGGTGCGTCCTGCTCGAGCGCATCTGGATCCCTCTTGGGTGGGCGAGGGGAATCCCTGCGATCCCCCGTTCGACTCAAGCGTGCCCGCGTTGACCCGCGCAAAGCACCACGACTGCGCCTGCACTTCGTTGTTTTGCAGAAACATGCAAAGGTGCAGAAAAGCGCGACAAGTCTCACGTTCCGAGGTCGAGCAGCTCCTCGAGACCGACCGTGAGGCCCGGGTGGTCGGCGATCTGGCGCAGGCCGAGCAGCACGCCCGGCGTGAAGGAGACCCGGTCGAGGGAGTCGTGCCGGATGGTCAGCGTCTCCCCCACCCCACCGAGCACGACCTCCTGGTGGGCGACGAGCCCACGCACGCGCAGGCCGTGCACGCGGATGCCCTCGACGTCGGCACCGCGGGCACCGTCGAGCCCGGTGGAGGTGGCGTCGGGGACCGGGCCGAGTCCCGGCTTCCGCGCGGGCGGCGGCGATCAGCTCCGCCGTACGCCGGGAGGTGCCGGACGGCGCGTCGGCCTTGTCCGGGTGGTGCAGCTCGATGATCTCGACCGACTCGTAGAACCTGGCGGCCTCCGCCGCGAAGCGCATCATCAGCACGGCGCCGATCGAGAAGTTCGGCGCGACCAGGACGCCGGTGCCCTCGCTCTTCGCCAGCCAGCCGCGGAGGGTCTCCAGGCGGTCGGCGTCGAAGCCCGTCGTGCCGACCACCGCGTGGATGCCGTGGCCGATGCAGAACTCCAGGTTGTCCATCACCACGTCGGGGTGGGTGAAGTCGACGACGGCCTCGACCCCGGCGTCGACCAGCGCCTGCAGCTCGTCGTCGGCGTCGACCCGCGCGACCAGCTCGAGGTCGTCCTCGGCCTCCACGGCCTCGCACACGGCCCGACCGACCTTGCCCAGCGCGCCCAGCACGCCCACCTTGAGAGTCACGCGCTCAGGTTATCGAGGTGCAGGTTTCCCCGGGCGGCCGGGGAAACCTGCACCGGACGGGTGTTGCAACACCCGCCAGGCGACAGGATTGCCCGCCAGGTCAGGGTGAAATGTCGCTCGGGATGCGACTCGGGTCGATCGCGAGCCGGAGCGTGAGGCGACTCGCCGCACCAGGCGTCGAGTGAGACCGGGCTCAGTGCGAGGGGCCGACCTGGGCCAGCGTCTGGGGGCGGGTGAAGAGCTCGGTGGCCAGGGAGTGCACGTCGGCCGGGGTGACGGCATCGAGCTGCTCGAGCACCTCGTCGACCGAGCGGAGCCGGCGCTGGAACAGCTCGGCCTCACCCAGGCGGCCCATCCGGGACGCGCTGTCCTCGAGGCTGAGCACCAGGCCGCCGCGGGCCTGGCCGCGACCGCGGTCGACCTCCTCCTCGGTGAGGCCCGACTCGGCGACCCGCGCGAGCTCCGAACGTACGACGCGCAGCAGGTCGTCCGCCTTGCTCGGCAGTGAGCCGGCAGAGACACCGACCATGCCGGCGTCGGAGTAGCCGAGACCGAAGGAGTAGACCGAGTACGCCAGCCCGCGCCGCTCGCGCACCTCCTGGAACAGCCGCGAGCTCGAGCCGCCGCCGAGGGCGGCGTTGAGCACGCGAGAGCGCGTAGCGCCGCGGGTCGGAGCGGGTCAGGCCCTGCATCCCGAGCACCACGTTGACCTGCTCGAAGGGCCGGGAGGTCGACACCTCGCCGGCGTGCAGCGGGCGCGGACGGTCGGCGACGCGGGGGCCGGACGGCTTCGCGTCGGAGTCGAGGAACCCGTTGCGGGAGAACGACTTCCGGACCCGGCGTACGACCTCGGCGTGGTCGACGTTGCCGGCCGCGGCGATGGTCATCACCTCGGGCCGGTAGCGCCGCTTGTAGTAGCCGTTGACCTGGGCGCGCGTCAGCGCCTTGATCGACTCGGTCGTCCCGGCGATCGGCCGGGCCAGCGAGGTGCCGGCCCAGGCGGTCGCCGCGAACAGGTTGTGCACGACGTCGTCGGGGTCGTCGTCGTGCATGGCGATCTCGTCGAGGATCACCTCACGCTCGGCCTCGACGTCCTCGGACGAGATCAGCGACGACGTGACCATGTCGCCGAGGACGTCGAGCGCCATCGGCAGGTCCTCGTCGAGCACCCGGGCGTGGTAGCAGGTGTACTCACGCGCCGTGTAGGCGTTGAACTCCCCGCCGACCTCGTCCATCGCCGAGGAGATGTCCATGGCCGAGCGGGTCGGGGTGCCCTTGAAGAGCAGGTGCTCCAGGAAGTGCGACGCGCCGTTGAGCTGCGCCGCCTCGTCCCTGGAGCCGACCTGCACGTACACCCCGACCGCTGCGGAACGGACGCCGGGCATGTGCTCGGTGACGACGCGCAGACCGCCCTTCAGGACGGTCCGGCGTACGCCGCCAGGCAGGCTCGTCAAAGGTGGGTCACTCGGAGTCGGACTCCTCGGCGGGCGCCGACTCGTCCTCCTCGACGACCGGGACCAGCGACAGCTTGCCGCGGTCGTCGATCTCGGCGATCTGCACCTGGAGCTTCTGGCCCACCGAGACGACGTCCTCGACGTTGTCGACGCGCTTGCCGCCGGCGAGGGCACGCAGCTTGCTGATGTGCAGCAGGCCGTCCTTGCCGGGCAGCAGCGAGACGAAGGCGCCGAAGTTGGTCGTCTTCACCACGGTGCCGAGGTAGCGCTCGCCGACCTCGGGCATCGTCGGGTTGGCGATCGCGTTGACCGCGGCACGCGCGGCCTCGGCCGCCTCGCCGTTGGTCGCACCGATGTAGACCGTGCCGTCGTCCTCGATCGACAGGGTCGCGCCCGTGTCGTCCTGGATCTGGTTGATGACCTTGCCCTTGGGGCCGATGACCTCGCCGATCTTGTCGACGGGGACCCGCACGCTGATGATGCGCGGCGCGTGCACCGACATCTCCTCGGGAGCGTCGATGGCCTCGGCCATCACGTCGAGGATCGCGATGCGGGCGTCCTTGGCCTGGGTCAGCGCCGCGGCGAGCACCTCGGCGGGGATGCCGTCGAGCTTGGTGTCGAGCTGGAGCGCGGTCACGAACTCGCGGGTGCCGGCGACCTTGAAGTCCATGTCACCGAAGGCGTCCTCGGCGCCGAGGATGTCGGTCAGCGCGACGTACTGCGTCGCACCGTCGACCTCGCCGGAGATGAGGCCCATCGCGATGCCGGCGACGGGCGCCTTCAGCGGCACACCGGCCTGCAGCAGCGACAGCGTCGAGGCGCAGACCGAGCCCATCGAGGTGGAGCCGTTGGAGCCCATCGCCTCGGAGAGCTGGCGGATCGCGTAGGGGAACTCCTCGCGGTTCGGCAGCACCGGCAGGAGCGCACGACGCGCGAGCGCGCCGTGGCCGACCTCGCGGCGCTTCGGGCGAGCCGACCCGGCCCGTCTCACCGGTGGAGAACGGCGGGAAGACGTACTTGTGCATGTAGCGGCGCGACTTCTCCGGGGAGAGCGTGTCCAGCTTCTGCTCGAGGGTCAGCATGTTCAGCGTGGTGACGCCCAGGATCTGGGTCTCGCCACGCTCGAACAGCGCCGAGCCGTGGACGCGCGGGATGACCTCGACCTCGGCGGACAGCGGCCGGATGTCGGCCAGGCCGCGGCCGTCGATGCGGACCTTGTCGCGCAGCACGCGCTCGCGCACGAGGCTCTTGTTCAGCGAGCGGAAGGCCGCGCCGAGCTCCTTCTCGCGACCCTCGAACTGCTCGCCGAGCTTCTCGAGCACGGTCGCCTTGATCTCGTCGAGACGGTCCTCGCGCTCCTGCTTGCCGGCGATGGTCAGCGCGGGGGCGAGGTCGGCCTTGGCGGCGGCCTCGACGGCGGCGAACACGTCGTCCTCGTAGTCGAGGAAGATCGGGAACTCCTGGACCGGCTTGGCGGCCTGCTTGGCCAGCTCGGCCTGCGCCTCGCAGAGCTGCTTGATGAACGGCTTCGCGGCGTCGAGGCCGGTCGCCACGATCTCCTCGGTCGGCGCCTGCGCGCCGCCCTGGACGAGGTCGTAGGTCTCCTCGGTCGCCTCGGCCTCGACCATCATGATCGCGACGTCACCGGTGTCGGTGACCCGACCGGCGACGACCATGTCGAAGGTCGCGTTCTCGAGCTGGCTGTGGGACGGGAACGCCACCCACTGGCCCTCGATCAGGGCGACCCGGGTGCCACCGACGGGGCCGGAGAACGGCAGGCCGGAGAGCTGGGTCGAGGCGGACGCGGCGTTGATCGCGAGCACGTCGTAGGGCTGGTCGGGGTCGAGCGCCAGCACGGTGATGACGACCTGGACCTCGTTGCGCAGACCCTTCTTGAAGGTCGGGCGCAGCGGGCGGTCGATCAGCCGGCAGGTGAGGATCGCGTCCTCGCCGGGACGACCCTCGCTGCGGAAGAAGGAGCCGGGGATCTGGCCCACGGCGTACATCCGCTCCTCGACGTCGATCGTCAGGGGGAAGAAGTCGAAGTGGTCCTTGGGCTGCTTGCCGGCGGTGGTCGCCGAGAGCAGCATCGTCTCGTCGTCGAGGTAGGCGGTCACCGATCCGGCGGCCTGGCGGGCCAGCAGCCCGGTCTCGAACTTGACGGTGCGGGTGCCGAACTTGCCGTTGTCGAGAACGGTCTCGACGGCTGTGATGTCGTTGTCAGACAAGAGGTATGTCTCTCTCGTTCGCGGAGCGAACCGCGACCCGCGTGAGAGGCCGGTCTTCGATCGAGGCCCACGGACCTGGTCCGGGGGCCACTACCGGAGACCGAGCCGTGGGCTCGCGGATCGCTCCTGGTGTGGATGTGTGTTCAGTTGTCGTTTCTAGCAGAAACGCACCCACCCGGGCGGGTAGGTGCGTTGCGTCAGCGTCGCAGGCCGAGGCGCGAGACGATCGAGCGGTAGCGCTCGATCTCGGTCTTCTCCAGGTAGTTCAGGAGACGACGGCGCTGGCCCACGAGGAGCAGCAGGCCACGACGGCTGTGGTGGTCGTGCTTGTGCTGCTTGAGGTGTTCGGTGAGGTGCGAGATGCGGTGGCTCAGCAGCGCGATCTGCACCTCGGGGGAACCGGTGTCGCCCTCTACGGTGGCGTACTCGGCGATGATCTTCTTCTTGGTCTCTGCGTCAGTACCGATCGACACGTCGAACTACCCATCTCTCTCTGTCGTTGCGCGGCGCGCCGGGGCCTGTTCACCCGGGCACTCTGGTTCCGCGGCCGATGCACGGCGGATGTCACCCGTTCGGGCAACTGCACAAGGCTATCAGCGGTCGCGACGGGAGACGAATCGGCGGCGTCGTGCTCCCGGAGGTCGTGCGAGGATCGCGACATGGAGCGTACTGCCCTGGCCGCCTGCAACCTGTGCGAGGCCATCTGCGGCCTCGAGCTGACCATCGAGGACCGCCCCGAGGGACCGAAGGTCACCTCCATCCGCGGCAACGAGGCCGACCCGCTCTCGCGTGGGCACATCTGCCCCAAGGGCGTGGCCCTGGCCGACGTCTGGGAGGACCCCGACCGGCTTCGCAAGCCGATCAAGCGGGTCGGCGACGACTGGGTCGAGGTCTCCTGGGACGAGGCGCTCGACCTGACCGCCGACGGGCTGGCCCGCGCGATCAACGAGCACGGCCGGGACGCCCTGGGCATCTACCTCGGCAACCCCAACGCACACTCCCTCGGCGCCCAGACCCACGGCGTCGGGATGATCAAGACCTTCCGGACGCGCAACAAGTTCAGCGCCAGCTCGGTCGACCAGATCCCCCACCAGTTCGTGGCCTGGCAGCTCTTCGGCCACCAGCTGATGATCCCGATCGCCGACCTCGACCGGACCTCCTACTTCCTGGTCTTCGGCGCCAACCCGATGGCCTCCAACGGGTCGCTGATGACCGTGCCCGACTTCCCCAACCGGCGGCGTGAGCTGGCGAACCGGGGTGGCCGGATGGTCGTCTTCGACCCGCGGCGCACCGAGACGGCCAAGGTCGCCGACGAGCACCACTTCGTGCGGCCGGGCACCGACGCGGTCGTGCTGCTGGCGATGGTGCACGAGCTCTTCGAGGAGGGGCTGACCGACCCTCCGCCGTACGTGCGGGAGCTGGAGTCGGTGCGGCTCGCCGTACGCGACTTCACCCCGGAGTACGCCGAGCGCGCCTCCGGTGTGCCCGCCGACGTGATCCGGCGGATCACCCGTGAGTTCGCGGAGGCCGACGGTGCCGCGGCGTACGGACGGATGGGCCTCTCGACCCAGGGGTTCGGCTCGGTCTGCCAGTGGGCGATCCACTGCCTGAACATCCTCACCGGCAACTTCGACCGCGAGGGCGGGGTGCTGTTCCCCGAGCCGGCCATCGACATCGTGGGCAAGGCGATCGTCGGGCGCGGTCACCACGACGTCTGGCGCAGCCGGGTGCGCGGCATCCCGGAGTTCGGCGGCGAGCTGCCCGTCAGCACGCTGCGCGAGGAGATCGAGACGCCGGGCGAGGGCCAGATCCGGGCCGTGCTGACGGTCGCCGGCAACCCGGTGCTCTCCACGCCCGACGGCAAGCGCCTCGGCGACGCCTTCGACGGGCTCGACTTCATGGCGGCCGTCGACATCTACCTCAACGAGACGACCCGGCATGCCGACGTCATCCTGCCGCCGACGACCGCCCTGGAGCGCGACCAGTACGACCTCGTCTTCCACGCCCTGGCCGTCCGCAACACCGCCCGGTTCACGCCCGCGGTGTTCGACAAGCCCGAGGGTGCGCTGGAGGACTGGGAGATCTTCCGCGAGATCGCGCTGCGCGCCGCGGCCAGGCTCGACAAGAAGAAGCCGCTCAAGAAGGCGTTGACCGAGCGGGCCAGGCTCAGCGTCAGCCCGCAGGACGATCGTCACCGCCCTCCTCCTGGCCGGCCGGCGTACGACGATGAAGGCGCTGCGGGCCAACCCGGAAGGCGTCGACCTCGGCCCGCTGCGACCGACGATGCCCGCGCGGCTCCAGACGCGGGACAAGCTGGTCCACCTCGCACCCGACCGGGTGATCGCCGACCTCGAGCGGCTGCGCTCGACGATCGCCACGCCCGCGGAGTCCGAGCTGTTGCTGATCGGGCGACGCCACAAGTCCGACAACAACTCCTGGATGCACAACAGTGCGCGTCTCACCCGGGGCAAGCCGCGCCACCAGCTGCTGATGCACCCCGACGACCTGGCCGAGCGCGGCCTGACCGACGGCGGCACGGTGCGCGTCGCCTCGCGCGTCGGTGAGGTGGCCGTCGAGGTGCGCGCCACCGACGACATGATGCGCGGGGTGGTCTCGCTCCCCCACGGCTACGGCCACCAGCAGGACGGCGTCCGGATGGCCAACGCGACCAAGGTCGCCGGGGTCTCGATCAACGACCTCACCGACCCGCAGCGGCTCGACGTCTCCGGCAACGCCGCCCTCAACGGCGTCCCGGTGACGGTGGCGGCGGTCTAGAGCCCCGAGGCCTGGTCGGGCTCCTCGTCGACGTCGAACTCGGCCCGGCGCGTGACGTCGGCGAGCGCCTCGCGGAACGCCGGCAGCCAGCTGCCGGCCCGGAGCACGATCGAGGCGTGACCGCCGGGCGCGGTGTAGAGGCTCGCGCCCTCGATGGCGGCCGCCAGCTTGCGCTGCCGGCGCTGCGGGATGGTGTGGTCGCGCTCGGTGACCACCACCGCGGTCGGTACGTCGACCTCGCCGATCCAGCTCGCCGAGTTGAACCGGCCGAGCTCCCCGAGCACCTCCGGGAACGACCAGGCGCTGGTGCTGCGGAACTCCGCCTTCCCCCACGTGCTCGGGTCGGACCGGTCCATCGACGGCATCTCCGGCAGCGAGTCCGCCAGCTGCTCGACCCGCGTCGCGGCGTGGCCGGCGAGCACCTGCGTGACGGCGGTCAGCACCGGGAAGAAGAACTTCTCGCGCTTGAGGCCGCGGAAGTTGCGGGCGGTGGAGCAGAGCACGAGTCCGACGACCTTCGCGGGGTGCCGCTGCCAGACGTGCTGCGCGATCGCGCCGCCCATCGAGTAGCCGGCGATGATCGCCTGCTCGACCCCCAGCTCGTCCATCAACGCCGCGACGTCGTCGGCGCAGTCGACGAAGGTGAACCGGGAGGAGCGGATCCCGCGTCCGTGCCAGCGCTGGTCGAAGGCGATGACGCGGTGCGTCGCGGACAGCTCGGTGAGCGCGGTGGCCCAGGCGAGGTGGGCGGTGCAGCCCAGGGCGTGCAGCAGCACCACGGTCGGTGCGTCCGGGGTCGGTCCCGGGACGTCGATGACGAAGGTGCGTCCGCGGCCGGGGAGCTCGATCATCCGGCCCTCGAGCAGACGATCCAGCGCCGGCGGCGGGATGACCTTGCGCGCGCCGGCCCCCACCGCCGTCCTCAACGCCCACCCCGCGGGGGCGAGGACGGTTCGGAGCGTGGATCGTGCCTCGGACTCGGTCATGCAGGAACACCCTTCGTCGTGCGCAGCTCGGCGAGCGCGCGGGGAAGCTCGGCCACCAGGGGACCCAGGTCGTCGACCAGGTCGGGACAGCCGAGGAGGGAGAAGTTCATCCGGTCCACGTAGGACCACGCCGTCACGTTGAGCCCGATGCCCTCGAGGATCGGTCCGACGCTGTAGAGGTCGCGGAGGTGCGCGCCGGAGATGGAGACCGGCGCACCGGGGCCACGCACGTTGGAGACCACCACGTTGAACGGCGACGGGTGGTAGGAGGCGGCCCGGGAGCGGGAGTACAGCCGCATCGCCGCCGTGAGCGGCGCCGGTGGGGCGAACTGCACCCAGTCCACGAGCATGTTCGCGCCGAGCGTCTGGTGGATCAGCTTGGACTCCCCCGTGGTCCGCGAGATCGCGGCGAGGCGCTCCTCCGGGTCGTCGATGTGCGTGGCGAGCGAGGTGAAGATGTTGGAGACCCGGTTGCCGCCCAGTCGCGGATCGGCCCCCGGGGCGTCGGTGGCCACCGGCACACCGGCGACCAGCGAGCGGTCGGGCAGCTTCCCGGTCGACGCGAGCCAGCGCCGCAGCGCGCCGCCCACGACGGCGAGCACGACGTCGTTCATCGTCACGCCGTGAGCACGCTGCACCTCCTTGATCTCGGCGATCGGGAGCTGCGTGGTGGCGAAGTTGCGACGCGCGGTCAGGGCGCCGTTGAACGGCGTGTGGGGTACGTCGAGCAGCGGTCGCGGCACCTGCACCGACGAGGCCTTCCGATGACGCATGACGGCGCCGACCGCCTTGAACGTGCGCGAGAGCAGACCCGGCAGCTGGCCGATCTGGAGCACGGCGTCGACCAGGGCCATCCGCAGCTGCTCGAACCAGCTCGGGGTGGGCTCGAGCACGACCTCTCGGTCGGGGCGATGGCGGGCCGGCCGCGGGTCACCGCCCAGCCCGTCGACGATGTTGCCCAGCAGCGCGTTGGCGGCCACGCCGTCGGCCAGGGCGTGGTGCATCTTGGTGATCACGGCGATCCGGCCGTCGTCGAACGGCTGGCAGACGTGCATCTCCCACAGCGGGCGGGTGCGGTCCAGCGGCGTACCGGCCACCCTGCCGATCAGCGCCTCCAGCCCGAGCATCCCGCCCGGGGCGGGCACGTCGTGGGCGAAGACGTGGTGGGTCGCGTCGACCTTGCGGTCGGTCACCCACAGCGGATGGTTGAGGTGGAACGGCGCCGGCAGCGCCCGCCGCTGGAGCGGCGGCAGCTCGACCAGTCGGGCCACCATCTCCTCCTGCAGGCGGGTCAGGTCGAAGGTCTCGGCCGGCTCCAGGACCGCGATCTTCAGCGTGTGCATGTGCATGGTGGGCGTCTCCATGTAGAGATACCCGGCGTCAACGCCCTCCATGCGGTCCACGCGGCGAAGTCTGGGCGTTGGCGTGCCTGATCACAAGGACAAAATGGAATGTGTTCTAGTTCTCGTTTCCCGAAAACGAGAACACGTTCTAGTATTGCCGGATGTACGACTTCGCCGCGCGCCGTGGGGGCGGCGACGTGGCTCACCCGCTGCCGACGCCCTCCTGGCTGCTCACCGCCTGCGAGCCCGGACGCTTCTCGATGGAGCTCCCGGCCTCGCTGCTCGTCGACGCGCTCGTGCCGGCCCCGGACCACGGGCTCGGACGACCCGTGCTGGTGCTGCCCGGCTTCTCCTCCCCCGACGCCGCCACCCGTCGGTCCCGCAGCCACCTGGGCCGGCTCGGCTACCGCGCGCACGGCTGGGGTCTCGGGCGCAACCACGGCCTGACCGACCCGATCATCGACGGCGTGCTCGACCGGCTCGACGACCTGCACGCGAGGTACGACGAGCCGGTGAGCGTCGTCGGCTGGAGCTTCGGCGGCCTGCTCGCCCGGTGGCTGGCCCACCAGCGGCCCACGTCGGTGCGCCAGGTGGTGTGCCTCGGCTCGCCGTACCGCCCCGAGGGCGAGCACACCCGGACCACGCCGCTGTTCGAGCGCTCGGCCCGCACCCACGGCCTCTCCGACCGCGCCTTCGACGTCGTCGACACCCTGCGCCGGCCGCTGCCCGTGCCGGTGAGCGCGATCTACTCGCGCACCGACGGGATCGTGAACTGGCGCGCCTGCGCCCTCACCGACGCGGAGCTCGCCGCCGGGCCGAGCGACAACATCTCGGTGCCCAGCAGCCACGTGGGTCTGCTCACCAACCCCGCTGTCCCTCGCCGCGCTCGGTGACCGGCTCGCCCAGGACCCGGCCGACTGGCAACCCTTCGACTGGAGCCGCTGCCTGCGGCAGATGGTGATGAGCTGATGACCGACATCGACCTGCCCGAGGACGACGTCCGCGAGCGCCTCGCCTACCGCGACGGCAAGTGGGTGGCCGGGCTGCTGCCGCTGCTCAAGATGGTGGTCAAGACCTGGTTCCGCTCCGAGGTCACCGGCATGGAGAAGATGCCCGAGGGCGGCGCGCTGATGGTCTCCAACCACTCCGGCGGCCTGATCGCGATGGACGTGCCCGTCATCGCGGTCGCCTTCCACGACACCTACGGCGCCGACCGGCCGCTCTACGTGCTCGCGCACGACCTGCTCTTCCTCGGCTCGGCCGGGCCGGTGATGCGCCGCGCGGGGTTCCTCCCGGCGACCCGGGAGAACGCCCATGCGGTGCTCGCGTCCGGCGGGGTGACGATCGTCTTCCCCGGTGGCGACTACGACGTCTTCCGCCCGTCGTCGCACGCGACGACGATCGACTTCGACGGCCGCAAGGGCTACGTGAAGACGGCGCTGCGAGCCGGCGTCCCGATCGTGCCGGTGGTGAGCATCGGCGGCCACGAGGACCAGATCCACCTCTCGCGCGGCGAGCTGATCGCCAAGCTGTTCAAGCTCGAGGAGCGGCTGCGCACGAAGTACGTGCCGGTCACCTTCGGCTTCCCGTTCGGGCTCACGTTGGCGTTCCCGCCCAACCTCCCCCTGCCGACCAAGATCCGCACGCAGATCCTCGACCCGATCGACATCGTCGCGGAGTTCGGCGAGGACCCCGACATCGCCGAGGTCGACGCGCACGTCCGCGAGCGGATGCAGACCGCCCTCAACGAGCTCAAGCGCCGACGCCGCTTCCCGGTGCTCGGGTGAGCGCGGTGACCCGGCTGCTGGCGTCGCTGCGGCGGCTGCTCACCACCCTCCGGGTGCTGGTCGGCAGCGGGATGATCGCGCCGATGCGGCCCGACCGCTACGTGCGCCAGGGACTCACCGTGCGCCGGCACGGGGCCAACGCGATGAGCGGCATCGGGCTCTCCGCCGCACGCGCCCCCCGCGCCACCGCGATCATCGACGAGCGCGGGTCGCTGACCTGGGCGGAGCTCGACCGCCGCGTCGACGCCGCCGGCGTCGCCCTGCACGAGCTGATGGGCGGCCGCGAGGGCACCCTGGGCATCCTCTGCCGCAACCACCGCGGGCTGGTGGAGTCACTGGCCGCCGCGACCCGCATCGGCGCCGACGCCCTGCTGCTCAACACCGGCTTCTCCGGACCGCAGCTGCGCGACGTGCTCGAGCGCGAGAACGCCACCGTGGTGGTCTACGACGAGGAGTTCGCGCCGCTGCTCGCGCAGGCCCGGGAGCGCCTCCCCGAGCTGACCGAGGTGCTGGCCTGGGTCGAGGACCCCGACCACAGCCACGAGGGCGTGCACACCCTCGACGAGCTGATCGAGCCCCGCCTCGGCCGTCGCCCCGACAAGCCGTCGAGCCCCGGACGCACCGTCCTGCTGACCTCGGGCACGACCGGCACCCCCAAGGGCGCCCGCCGCTCCGGTGGCGCGGCCGGCTCGCTGGCGGCGATGCTCGAGCGGATCCCGTGGCGGGCCGGCGAGAAGACCGTGGTCGCCGCCCCGATGTTCCACGCGTGGGGCTTCGGACAGCTCGCGATCTCGGCCACCATGTGCTGCACCGTGGTGATGCGGCGCCGCTTCGACCCCGAGGCGACGCTGGAGATGGTCGACGCGACCGGGGCGACCGGCCTGGCCGTCGTACCCGTGATGCTCGAGCGGATCGTCGACCTGCCGGCCGCCACGCTCGACCGCTACAGCCTGGGCACGCTGCGGTTCGTGACGGCGAGCGGTTCCCGGATGCGGCCCGACGCGGTCACGGCGTTCATGGACCGGTACGGCGACACCGTGCACAACTCCTACAACGCGACCGAGGCCGGCCTGATCAGCACGGCGACGCCGGCGGACCTCCGGGTCGCCCCCGACACCGCGGGCCGACCCGTGCTCGGCACCGACCTGAAGCTGCTCGACGACGACGGCCGGGAGGTGCCCGTCGGCGAGGTCGGCCGCATCACGGTGCGCAGCGAGTCGGCCTTCGAGGGCTACACCTCCGGCGAGACCAAGGACTTCGAGGACGACTACATGGTCTCCGGCGACCTCGGGCGCCTCGACGAGGCCGGGCGCCTCTACGTCGTCGGTCGCGACGACGAGATGATCGTGTCCGGAGGAGAGAACGTCTATCCGCTCGAGGTGGAGCAGACCCTCAACGAGCACTCCGACGTGGTCGAGGCCGCGGTCATCGGGGTCGACGACCAGGACTACGGCCAGCGACTCGAGGCGTACGTCGTGCTGCGGGACGACGCGTCGGCCACCACCGACGACCTGAAGAAGCACGTGAAGGCGCACCTGGCCGGCTACAAGGTGCCCCGCCGCGTCGTCGTGCTCGACGACCTGCCCCGCAACGACAGCGGGAAGGTGCTCAAGAGGGAGCTGGGTCGCTGACGTTCTCGCGCTCCCGCAGCGCGAGGTAGACGGCCCGCACGCCGACCGCTCGCTCCAGCTGGTGCTGCACGCGGGAGAAGAACTGCGCGCGGTAGGCCTCGTCGGTGACGGTGGAGACGGTCAGGTAGAGCCCGGAGAACGCGGCCAGGAAGATCGACACCTGCACCAGCTCGACGGACAGGTTGGGCAGGTAGCGCCACGCGTGCGGGACTCTCCCCGATCCACGACTCGATCACGTCCTCGGTCATGATCAGCGCCGCCGAAGACCAGGAAGAACACGAACACCGTCACCGCCAGCAGCAGCACCTGGACCACCTGGATGATCACCAGCACCATCACCAGGTTGCCGCGCTCGAACCCGGTCACCTCGGCGAAGGACGCCGGGTCGCTCTCGGGGTCGTCGACCAGCTCCCGGCAGCGTCTCCTCGAGGGGCGTGCCCGGCACGCATCGAGGAGGAACGCGTCGTCGACGTCGTCGTCGGTGCGGTCGACCTCCTCGGGCAGGCGGACGAGCAGGAAGGCGACCGCCAGCGCCGAGAAGAGCAGCACGGTCAGCCACAGGTCCCCGCCGTCCAGTCGCGAGGTGACCTGCCAGACCTCGGCGTTGATGAACAGGAACGTGATGAACAGCAGCAGCAGGGGCAGGGCCCGGCTCATCATCGGCAGGAGGATCCGCACGCTGCCGAAGGTCTGGGACAGCGCCCAGGTGACGATCGGCCGGGCCCTCAGCGCGGTGAGGCCGTACCAGAGCGCCGCCAGGAGCGCGACGTCAGCATGACACGACCGGCGCGAGGCTGAACTCGCTCGCTCACGACGCGCCAGCCGCGCTCCCGGCCGCGGAGGCGGCCAGCACGGTCAGCACCACGAGCGGGAGAGGCGCCCGGGCGGAGCGCGCGCCTGACATCGGCCCGCCGCTCGGGCACGAAGTAGGACAGCCCGTTGCGCAGGAACCACTCGTCGGTCTGACGCAGCGGGTCAGTCGTGGGTGTCTGCCTCACCCGAGCCCCAGCAGCTCACGGGTGCGCTCGACGTCCTGCCCCATCGTCTCGACCAGCGCTTCCACGCCGTCGAACTTGACCATGCCGCGGATCCGGGCGACGAAGGAGATCTCCACCGGCTCGCCGTAGAGCTCGAGGTCGTCGCGGTCGAGCACGTAGGCCTCGACCCGGCGCTCGCGCTCCCCGTCGAAGGTCGGGTTGGTGCCGACGCTGATCGCGGCCGGGAAGGGCGTGCTGCCGGGCGGGTCGAGCACGGTGAGCCAGCCGGCGTACACCCCGTCGGCGGGAGCCGCACGCCCCTGCACCGGCACGTTGGCGGTCGGGTAGCCGAGCTCGCGGCCGCGGTGCTCCCCCTCGACCACGTGGCCGACGACCGAGTAGGGACGTCCCAGCGCCTCGGCCGCTCCCTCGACGTCGCCGGCGGCCAGGCAGGTGCGGACGTACGTCGAGGACCACACCTGCGGTCCACCGTCGAGGGCGATCCCCTCCGCCTCGAAGTCGCGCTCGGGCCCGGCCTCGACGAGGGTCGCGACGTCGCCCGAGGCGCGGGCACCGAAGCGGAAGTTCGCGCCGACGACCACGTGCCGCGCGCGCAGGCCATCCACGAGCACCCGGTCGATGAACTCGACGGGCGACCACGAGGCGATCTCGCGCGAGAACGGGATCACGAACACGTCGTCGACCCCGGCCTCGGCCAGCAGCACGCACCGGCGCTCGACGTCGGTCAGCGTGAGCGGGGCGTGCTCGGGGCGCAGGACGGCCATCGGGTGCGGGTCGAAGGTGACCGCGACGACGCTCAGCCCGTCGCGGTCGGCGAGCTCGCGGGCCCGGCTGATCACGTGGCGGTGGCCGAGGTGGACGCCGTCGAAGTTGCCGATGACCACGACCGTGCGACCGAGGTCGCCGGGCACGTCGTCCAGGGAACGCCAGATCCGCACGAGCCGAGGTTAGCGAGAGCCTGAGCAGGGAGCGATCGGCGCCCCCGGTCAGGCGGTTGACAACCTCCACCGAGACTGGCGCCGTCGCCCGCCCGGGGGTGACACTGAGCCATGGACCCGCTCCCCGGCGCGTTCTCCTCCGTGGTCACGGCGACACCACCTCCGGCGCACGCCGTGCGCTGGTTCGCCCGCTGGGTGGCCGAGTCGGTGGGTCCGACGAGCACGGTGCTCAACATCGGCGCGGGGCGCAACCTGTCCGGGGGCCTGCGTCCGGTACGCCGGAAGGCCGGCCGCATCGTGGGGATCGACCCCGACGCCAGCATCTGGGAGAACCCCGACCTCGACGAGCGCCACCAGGCCACGATGGAGCAGTTCGCGCCCGCCCACGCCGGGGAGTTCGACGTGGCCATGTCGGTGTTCGTGCTCGAGCACGTCGCCTCCCCCAGCGGCTTCACGGCGGCGTGTGCGCGGGTGCTTCCTCGCCAGGGTGTGCTCTTCGGGCTGACCGTGCACAAGTACCACTACTTCGGCCTGTCCACCTGGGCCACCACCCGGTTGCACGTGGCCGACCGGTTGCTGGTCCACCTCAAGGGGCAGGAGGTCGTCGACCGCTACCACTTCCCGACCGAGTACCGGATGAACACCACGACGCGGATCTCCCGGCTGCTCGCGAGGGCCGGCTTCGCGTCGGTCGAGTTCCGCATGTTCGACAAGCCGGATCTCTACGCGTGGTACCTCCCTGACTCGCTCAAGCCGGCCGCTCCGGCCTACACGAAGCTCGTCTACGGGCTGAACGCACCGCACCTGATGGGAACGCTCAGCTTCCGCGCCGTGCGCTGACCGGACACGTCGGCCGACGTGTCAGACGAAGACCGCCACCGCCCGCGCCAGCTCGCCGTCCTGCTCGTAGAGGGCGAGGAACTCGCCGTCGGGCGCGAACAGCGCGACCGGGCCGGGGTGGCCGAGCGCGAGGGCGAGCTTGCGCCCGAAGCGCACGTCGGTGGCGCGCTCCTCGTCGAGGTCGAGGCGTGGGAAACGCCTGACGAGCGGCGTCGCCGATGGGCAGCACGTCGACGCTGGTCCTCGAGCTGCTCCAGGGTGCGCGCTGCCTCGAGCCCGTAGGGACCGACGGCCGTGCGGCGCAGGGCGACGAGATGGGCACCGACCCCCAGCTGCTCCCCGACGTCCCGCGCGATCGCGCGGATGTAGGTGCCGCTCGAGCAGCGCACCGAGACGTCCACGTCGTCACCCCGGACCTCACGGACGACGAGCTCCTCGACGCGCACGGTCCGCGGCTCGAGCTGGACCTCCTCGCCGGCCCGCACGCGCTGGTAGGCCCGCCGACCGTCGACCTTGATCGCCGAGACGGCCGACGGGACCTGCTGGATCTCGCCGACGAAGCCGGCCAGCGACGTCGCGGACGGCGGTCTCGGTGACGTCGCCCGTCGAGACGGTCGCGACGACCTCACCCTCGGCGTCGTCGGTGGTCGTGGTGGCCCCGAGCCGGATCGTCGCGTCGTACGCCTTGTCGGTGAGCATCAGGTGACCGAGCAGCCGGGTGGCGCGGCCGAGCCCGAGCACGAGCACCCCGGTCGCCATCGGGTCGAGGGTGCCGGCGTGGCCGACCTTGCGGGTGCCGGCCAGGCGTCGTACGCGGGACACGACGTCGTGGGACGTCATCCCGCCGGCCTTGTCGACGATGACGCAGGCCGTTGACCGGGTCGGTCACTCGTCCTCGAGGTCGTCGTCGTCCGCCGGACGCGGCTTCTTGTAGGGGTCGGGCTCGCCGGCGTACGTCGCACCGCTCGCCGACTGTGCGGCGGCGGCATCCGACTCGCGGACCTTCTCGAGGAGGTCGTCGATCTGCCGAGCCGTCTCGGGCAGCGCGTCGTGGATGAACTCCAGCGTGGGCACGTGCCGCATGCCGAGCTGCTTGCCGACCTCGGAGCGGATCAGCCCCTTGGCCGAGGCGAGCGCGGCCGCGGACCCGTCGAGGTCGGACCCCTCGCCGAGCACGGTGTAGAACACCGTCGCCTGCTGGGTGTCGCCCGAGACGCGCACGTCGGTGACGGTCACGAACCCGAGCCGAGGGTCCTTGATCCTGCGCTCCAGCATCTCGGCCACGATCACCTGGATCCGGTCGGCGATCTTGCGCACGCGTGGGTTGCTCATGACTCCCTCTGTTCCCAAGTTTCACAACCGGAGTTGTGAAACTGGCACGTTCATACAAAAACATTCCGAAGATCGCGTCAGTTTCACAACCGGAGTTGTGAAACTGACGCGACCAGGCTCAGGCCCGCGGAATCTCCTTCAGCTCGAAGGCCTCCACGACATCGCCTTCCTTGATGTCGTTGAAGCCCCGGAGGACGAGACCGCACTCGAAGCCCTCGCGGACCTCGGCCACGTCGTCCTTCTCCCGGCGCAGCGAGGCGAGATCCAGGCTGTCCGCGACGACGGAACCGTCGCGGATCAGACGCACCTTGGCGTTGCGCCGGATCACGCCGCTGCTGACCATGCAGCCCGCGATGTTGCCGATCTTGGAGCTGCGGAAGATCGCGCGGATCTCCGCCTGACCCAGGGTCTGCTCCTCGAACTCGGGCTTGAGCATGCCCTTCAGGGCCGCCTCGATCTCCTCGATGGCCTGGTAGATCACCGTGTAGTAGCGGATCTCCACGCCCTCGCGCTCGGCCAGCTCCGTCGCCTTGCCCTGCGGGCGGACGTTGAAGCCGATGATGATCGCGTCGGACGCAGCGGCCAGGTCGACGTTGGTCTCGGTGATCGCACCGACACCGCGGTCGATGACGCGCAGCGACACCTCTTCGCCGACGTCGATCTTGGCCAGCGAGTCCTCGAGGGCCTCGACCGAACCGGAGACGTCGCCCTTGAGGATGAGGTTGAGCTCCTGGCTCTCGCCCTTCTCCATGGAGGCCATGAAGTCCTCGAGGCTGCGACGCACGCGGCGCTTGGCCTGCATGGCCGCACGCTCACGCGACTCGCGCTTCTCGGCGATCTGGCGCGCCACCCGGTCGTCCTCGACCACGATGAAGTTCTGGCCCGCTCCGGGGACACCGGAGAGACCCAGCACCATCGCCGGACGCGACGGGTCGGCGTACTCGATGTTCTCGCCGTGCTCGTCGAGCATCGCGCGGACACGACCGAACGCAGGGCCGGCCACGATCGAGTCGCCGACGCGGAGGGTTCCGCGCTGGACGAGGATCGTCGCCACCGGACCACGACCGCGGTCCAGGTGCGCCTCGATGACGAGGCCCTGGGCGTCCTGGTCGGGGTTGGCCCGCAGGTCGAGCGAGGCGTCCGCGGTGAGCACGATCGCCTCGAGCAGCTTGTCGAGGTTGAGCTCGGACTTGGCCGAGACGTCGACGAACATGACGTCGCCGCCGTACTCCTCGGGGACCAGGCCGTACTCGGTCAGCTGGCCGCGGACCTTGGTCGGGTCGGCGTCGGGCTTGTCGACCTTGTTCACGGCCACCACGATCGGCACCTGGGCCGCCTTGGCGTGGTTGAGCGCCTCGACGGTCTGCGGCATCACGCCGTCATCGGCGGCCACGACGAGCACCGCGATGTCGGTCGCCTGGGCACCACGCGCACGCATGGCGGTGAACGCCTCGTGACCCGGGGTGTCGATCAGGGTGATGCGGCGGTCGGTGCCGTCGACCTCGGTGTGCACCTGGTAGGCACCGATGTGCTGGGTGATGCCACCGGCCTCCTTGTCGACGACGTTCGCCGTACGCAACGCGTCGAGGAGCTTGGTCTTTCCGTGGTCGACGTGACCCATCACGGTCACGACCGGCGGACGGGCCTCGAGGGCCTCCTCGTCGCCCTCGTCGGAGCCGAACTCCAGGTCGAAGGACTCGAGCAGCTCGCGGTCCTCGTCCTCGGGCGAGACGACCTCGACGACGTAGTTGAGCTCCTCACCGAGCAGCTCGAGCGTCGCGTCGTTGACGGACTCCGTCGCGGTCACCATCTCGCCGAGGTGGAACAGCATCTGCACCAGCGACGCCGGGTCGACGCCGACCTTCTCGGCGAAGTCGGTCAGCGAGGCGCCCCGGGCCAGGCGAACGGTCTCGCCGTTGCCCTTGCGGACGCGCATGCCGCCGATCGTCGGGGCTTCCATCTGCTCGAACTCTTGACGACGGGCGCGCTTCGACTTGCGACCACGTCGCGAGGGGCCACCGGGACGACCGAAGGCGCCCTGGGTGCTGCCGCGTCCGCCGGGACGACCACGACCGGGACCACCGGGGCGACCGCCACCGGGAGGGCCACCGAGACCGCCACCGGGAGGGCCGCCGAAGCCGCCACCGCGGGGGGCGCCGCCACGGGCCGGGGCGCCGCCACGGGCACCGCCGGGTCCGCCCGGGCCACCACGGGACCGCCGGGGCCACCGGGACCGCCGGGGCCACCCTGGCCACGACCGCCGCCGGGGCCGCCACCGAAGGCGGCCGGGGACTTGGGCATCATCGCCGGGTTCGGGCGCGGCATGCCGTCACCGCGACCGGCCGGCGGGCGCGGCGGGCGCTGGTCGCTGCCGGCACCGGGGGTCGGGGCCGGGCGACGGCCCATGCCCTGGGTCGACGAGAAGGGGTTGTTGCCGGGACGCGGTGCGCCGGGACGAGCCGGGCGCGGGCCGGGCTTGAAGCCGGCACCCGCGCTGGGGGCGTCGCCGTCGGTGCCGTCCTCGGTCGCCGTCTCCGCGCTCGCGGCGGGCGCCTCGGGCTCGGCAGCGACCTCGGGCTCGGCGGGAGCCTCGGGCTCCTCGACCTTGGGCGTGCGCGGACCGGGCCGGGGCGCTGCCGTCGCGGCTGCAGGCGCCTCGTCGGTCTCCTCGGCCGCTACCTCGGCGGGAGCGGACTCCGCGCTGGGCTCGGCGGCGGGGGCAGCCTTCTTGGCCGGTGCCTTCTTGGCCGCCTTCTTGGCTGCCTTGGCCTCGGCCTTGGCGCTCAGGTCGGCGCCGTACTTGTCCTCGAACCGCTTCACCACGGGCGGTTCCACCGTCGAGCTGGGTGCCTTCACGAACTCACCGAGCTCGCCCAGCATGGTCAGGACGTCCTTGGACGGGACGTCGTACTTCTTGGCGAGTTCATGGACTCGGACCTTGGCCACGTGTTTCCTCCTGGTCCGAATCCGTCATGGGACGGAGAGCGGACCGCTAGTTGATGTGCACGCTCATCGCGCGTTACTCATTGCGAGGCTCATCGCAGGTTCATGAGCTTGTGCTCCCGTTCCTCATGGGTACTGCCTCATCTCGGTTCTCCATCGGTCTGCGCGAGGTGCTCTCTCAGTTGCTCGAGGCTCAGCGCTCCCCGTTTTTCCCCGGGGCCTCCGGCATCATGCCGCAGGGCCCGGACGAAGGCACGCTTGCGTTCGGCGAGTGCGAGACATTCGGGCGTGGGGTGCAGATGCGCCCCGCGACCGGTTGCTGTGCCGCTCGGGTCGGGTACGACGAGCCACTGGCCCTTCGCGTCCGTCCCTGCGACCACGCGCAACAACTCACGCTTGGCGGCTCGTGCTCGGCATCCGATGCAGGTCCGGACGGGTCCGTCGCTGAGGGTCGGGCTGTCGAGTTGTGAAACCACCGCACGTCACTGTACCGGGATGGGCGCTCGAATCCGAACCGGAAGCTAGCGTGGCCGTGTGGAGGACCGCGCAGCACAGGTGCACGTCGAACACGTCCGTCGCGTGGAGCTGGTCGACCCGTCCGTCCGCCTGCCGGACCTCGACCTGGCCGCCGACGGTCGCGAGGTGCTGCTCACCGAGGACCGGGAGGCGGTCGCGGTCGCGGAACCGCTGCACACCGACCCGACCACCACACCCGGCCTCTGGGTCGACGAGGACGTCCACCGGCTGCAGCTGCGCTGCACCGCACGAGCCGATCCCGCGGCGATGACCGCACTGCTCCGGCGCGCGGCCACCGTCCTGACCCCGGCTCGTCCGGCCCACCTCGTCACTGCCTCGCGGGACACGGCCGTCATCCGGCCCCTGCTGGCAGCCGGGTTCACCCCCGCCACCGTCCTCGCCCTGCACCGCCTGGGACGGCTCGCGCCCGAGGAGCCCGCGGACGAGGTGCAGGTGCGCGTCGCGACCCCGGACGACGCAGAGGCAGTCGTCGCGGCGAGCGTCGCGGTGCAGGCCTACGACAGCGTGGTCGGGGTGCTCCCGGAGCGTCCCCGGTCCGCGGACGTGTTCGCGCCGGACGTGGAGTCGGCGCTGAAGGAGCATCCCGGCTGGTGCTGGGTGGCCGAGCGGTCCGGGCAGGTGGTCGGCGTCTGCGAGCTGGAGCCGCCGGAAGCCGCGGCGTGGGTGACCGGGACGGTGCACCCTCCTCCGGACGGGTCGGGGACGGCGTACCTCGGGATGCTGCACGTCGCCCACCACGAGCGCGGCGGTGGCGTCGGCGCCCGGCTGGTCCGGGCCGCGCACGCGCGCGCCGTCGAGGCCGGCGCCGGCCAGGTGGTGCTGCACCACAGCGCGGCCAACCCGCTCTCGGTGCCGTTCTGGGGCCGGGCGGGGTACCGGCCGCTGCTCACCGGCTGGGCTCGCTTCCCCGCCTGAGCTCGATATCAAGAACTACTGATATCATCTGCTCCTGATACAGAAGGAGCCGAGATGCCGATCCCACCCCACGAGCAGGTCCGGGCCGTCGTACGCGGACTGACCACCGTCGAACGCAACGGGCAGGAGATGCGCCTGCTGACCGCCGAGCGCACCTACCCCGCCGCGGTCGAGGAGGTGTGGGACGCGCTGACCGACCCCGAGCGGGTGCCGCGCTGGCTGCTGCCCCTGACCGGTGACCTCCGGGTCGGTGGGCGTTACCAGCTCGAGGGCAATGCAGGAGGCGAGGTGCTCGGCTGTACGCCGCCCCGGCGAGCTCTCGATCACCTGGGAGTTCGGTGACCACGTGAGCTGGGTGGACGTCACGTTGACTGCCGTGGACGACCGGACCCGGCTGCGCCTGGAGCACACCGCACCCGTGGATCCGCAGATGTGGGAGGAGTACGGCCCCGGAGCCGTCGGCCTCGGTTGGGAGATGGCCCTGACGGGGATGCACGAGCACCTGCTCTCGCCCGCCTCCCCGCCCGGCACCGTCGAGGCGTGGCTGGCCGAGCCCGAGGGACGGGCGTACCTCGTCGAGCTGATGACCGGCTGCAGCGACGCCTGGACCGCGGCGAGCATCGCGTTCGGCACCGACCCGGACACCGCACGAGCGGCCGGGGCGCGCTGCCTGGCCGCCTACACCGCCGCTCCGGAGGAGTAGGTCGTGGAGGCCTTCGACGTCCTCGGCGACCCGGTGCGGCGCCGCATCCTGGAGCTGCTGGCCGAGGGTGAGAGGTCATCCGGCGACGTGACCGAGGTGATCTCCGCCGAGTTCGGCATCGGTCAGCCTGCGGTCTCGATGCAGCTGAGGGTGCTCCGCGAGAGCGGCTTCGCCGACGTCCGGCCCGAGGGGCCACGGCGGCTGTACGCGATCAACGCCGGCCCGCTGGCCGAGGTGGATGCCTGGCTGGGCGGCTTCCGGGCGTTCTGGGAGCAGCGGCTCGATGCGCTGGGCACGGAGATAGCGCGCGGGAAGCGCCAGTCCTAACGTTGCTCCATGTCCTTCGTCGACGACTTCGACGGTCCCGACCTCGACACCGACGTCTGGCTCCCCCACTACCTGCCGATGTGGAGCTCACGAGAGGCGACGCGGGCGTCGTACCGCCTCGAGGACTCCTGCCTGGTCCTGGACATCCCGACCGACCACGGCCTCTGGCTGCCCGAGGACCACCCGACCCCGCTCCGTCTCTCCGGCGTGCAGAGCGGCAACCGGTCCGGCCCGGTGGGCAGCACGATCGGCCAGCAGGCCGTCCACGAGGGACAGCTGGTCCGCGAGGAGCAGCCCGACTTCGCCGGCCACCTCCAGGACCACGGTCACCTCGAGATCCGGTGCCGGATGACGATCTCGCCGCGCTCGATGGCCGCGCTCTGGCTGTGCGGGTTCGAGAAGGAGCCCGACCACTGCGGCGAGATCTGCGTGACCGAGGTCTTCGGGAAGGACGTGGTCCCGGGTGAGTCAGCCGAGGTGGGCGTCGGCCTGAAGCAGATCCGCGACCCGCACCTCGCCCAGGACTTCGCCGCACCCCGGCTGCCGATCGACGTGGCCGAGTTCCACACCTACGCCGTCGACTGGGACGCCGAGGAGGCGGTGTTCACCGTCGACGGCGAGGAGGTACGCCGCTGCCCGGCGCCGCCGCAGTACCCGCTGCAGATCATGGTCGCGGTCTTCGACTTCCCGGAGTGGAGCACCGGGGACGACGACCACCTCGTGCCCGAGCTGGTCGTCGACCGGATCAGCGACTGATGGGTAGTCAAGGTCGCGCAGCGTGCCCCGCGGATTGGCATCTAGATCGGAGGCGCGACCGGGACCTCGGGCTCGGTGTCGGGGCGGATGTCGATCCGCCAGCCGGTGAGCCGCGCGGCCAGCCGGGCGTTCTGCCCCTCCTTGCCGATCGCGAGGGAGAGCTGGAAGTCCGGCACGATCACCCGCGCCGCACGCGCCGCCTCGTCCACGACGATCACCTCGGAGACGCGGGCAGGGCTGAGGGCGTTGGCGACCAGCGTCGCGGGGTCGTCGGACCAGTCGACGATGTCGATCTTCTCGCCGTGCAGCTCGTTCATCACGTTGCGCACCCGCTGGCCCATCGGACCGATGCAGGATCCCTTGGCGTTGACTCCGGGCACGTTGGACTGCACCGCGATCTTGGTGCGGTGTCCGGCCTCCCGGGCGATGCCGTGGATCTCGACGGTGCCGTCGGCGATCTCGGGGACCTCGAGCGCGAACAGCTTCTTGACCAGGTTGGGGTGGGTGCGCGAGAGCATCACCTGCGGTCCGCGCATGCCCTTGCGGACGCTGACCACCAGGCACTTGATGCGGGTGCCGTGGGAGTAGTCCTCGCCCGGGACCCGCTCCCCCGACGGCAGCAGCGCCTCGAGCTTGCCGAGGTCGACCATCACGTCGTCGGGGTTGCGCCCCTGCTGGATCAGCCCGGAGACGATGTCGCCCTCCTTGCCGGAGAACTCACCGAACTTCCGCTCGTCCTCGGCGTCGCGCAGCCGCTGGAGCATGATCTGCTTCGCGGTCGTGGCGGCGATCCGGCCGAAGCCCTCCGGGGTGTCGTCGAACTCCCCGACGACGTTGCCCTCCTCGTCGTGCTCCTCCGCCATCACCGTGACGTGGCCGCTCTTGCGGTCGAGCTCGACGCGCGCGTGCTCCGTCGCTCCGTGAGTCTTGTGGTACGCCGTCAGCAAGGCCTGCTCGATGGCCTCGACGAGCACCTCGAACGGGATCTCCTTCTCCCGCTCGAGCATCCGCAGGAGGCTCATGTCGATGTCCATCAGTCGTGCTCCTTCTTGAACTCGATCTGGACCTTGGCCTTCTTCACCTCGGCGAACTCCACGCGGTGCTGGGCACCCTCCACGTCGAGATCGGCGCCGGTGTCGTCGCTCGCGGTGACCCGTCCGGTCACGGGATCGCCCTCGCGCGGGGTCACCTTCACCAGGCGACCGACGTTGCGGCGCCAGTGGCGGGGCAGCACGAGCGGTCGGTCGACGCCCGGGGAGGACACCTCGAGGGTGTAGGCCTGCGCGCCCATCAGGTCGTCCCGCTCGTCCAGCAGCCGGGAGACCTCACGCGTGGCGTCGGCGATGTCGTCCATCGTGACGCCGCCGTCCTTGTCGATGGCCACTCGCAGCACGCGGCGCCGGCCGGCACTGCTCAGGTCGACTGCCTCCAGGTCGAGGCCCAGGGCGTCCATCGGTCCGGTCAGCTCTTCAGCGAGGCGATCCCTGGTGGCGGGAGTGCTCATGGCCGAAGACCTCCTGCTGTGTGCTGTTGTGGTGACGCCACCCTAACGCCACGACCAACTCCACCTAGGATTCGGGCGTGGCCGACTCCCGAGCACTTCCGACCCGGCGTTCGGTGCTCGCCATCGGGCTCGGCGGTGTCGGCGGACTCGTCCTCACGGCCTGCAGCGACGACGCCGATCCGGGCACCCGTGAGCCGGCCACCGTCGCGGGTCTGACCCCCGACGTCGCGGTGGCCACCCGCGCCCTCACCGAGATCCGCGCGGTGCGCGAGGCGGCCGCTGCCACGCTCGCCCGCTTCCCGGAGAGCCGGTCGACCATCAGGCCGCTCGTGGCGATGCACCGGGCCCACGAGGCGACGCTCGTCGACGCCGTGCCGGAGCGGGCTCGCCCGTCCGAGGCGCCGGCGCCCTACGTCGTACCGGGCAAGCAGGCGAAGGCCGTCGCCCGGCTCGCCGCCCGGGAGCAGCGCCTGCACGACACGCTGGACGGGTTGGCGCTGCGGGCGCAGAGCGGCCAGTTCGCGCGCCTGCTGGCCAGCATGGGCGCGGCCGTCCACCAGCGACTCGCGACGTGGCCCGCATGACGCCGATCGAGGCACTCCAGAAGGCCCTCGCGGCCGAGCACGCCGCGGTCCACCTGTACGGCGTACTCGGCGGGCAGTCGTCCAAGTCGCAGCAGCCGGCGCTGTTCCGTCGGCTCGACCAGGCCTACGACGAGCACCGCGCCTCCCGCGACCAGCTCAACGTGATCATCAGCTCGAAGGGCACCGACCCCGTCCCTGCCGAGGTCGACTACGCCGTGCCCGGCCCGACCTCGACGCCCGCACAGATCGAGGCCGTCGCCCGGGTGATCGAGCGCCGGGTGACGAAGACCTACGGCGAGCTGGTCGAGAACACCGCCGGCGCCGACCGCCGCTGGGCGATCACGGCGCTCGACGCGAGCGCGGTGCGGGAGCTGGAGTTCGGCGTGCCGCCGAGCGACTTCCCCGGGCTGACCTGAGCCGGTCAGTCAGGGCCGAACGCCTCGCACTGCCGACGCATGATCTCGCGCATCGACGTCCCGCGCGGCACGCCGTAGACGGTGCCCGGGAAGTCGAGCGGCTCCTGCGCGGCCCACAGCTCGTCGTGCCGGTCGGGCGAGAACAGCTCTGCCGGACTGCCCGCGGCGATCCAGCCGATCGGGACGACGGTGCCGGCCGGCAGCTCGGAGTTGACGTGCAGCACGCTGTTGATCCGCAGCTCCGACCCGGCGCCGGCCCGCGACCCGGGGAACATCGAGACTCCCGTCGCCACGAAGACCTCGTCCTCGACGGTGGTCCCGTTGAGGTGCGTGTGCGGGCCGACGAGCACGGCATCCCCGATGTGCAACGGATGGCTCCCCCGCCCGCGGAGCAGGGCGTGCTCCATCACGACGACGTGACTGCCGATGACCACCGGGCCGAGGTCGCCGGTCACGACGGCGCCGGCCAGGACTCGGGAGTGCGCGCCGATCGTGACGTCGCCGGTGACCAGGCCGTGGGTGCCACCCAGGCGGTGGGGTCGATGTGTCCCATGTGCCGACCCTAGGCACTGGGGTCCTAGGGTCGACGCATGAGCGAGTACGACGCCGCGGAGGCGGCAGTCCAGGCCGCGCTCGACGCCGGTGCACGCTACGCCGACGCCCGGGTGATGCACCGCCGGACCGAGTCGATGTCCGCACGCAACGGCGAGGTGGAGTCGCTCGCCCAGGACGCCAGCTCCGGTCTCGGCGTACGCGCACTGGTCGGGTCGGGCTGGGGGTTCTTCGCCTCACCGGACCTCGAGTTCGGTGCCGTCCGGGCGGCCGGACGCCGGGCGGCGGAGATCGCGGCGGCGAGTGCCCTCGTGGGACGCGGCGACTCGACGCTGGTGCCGAGCGACCCGGTGCAGGGCTCGTGGGCGAGCGAGTGCCTGACCGACCCGTTCGCGGTGTCGCTCGCCGACAAGGGCGACCTCCTGGTCCGCGCCACGACGACGATGCGTGAGAACGGCGCCGACATCGCCGAGGGGCAGTACCAGCTCTGGGACACCGAGAAGTGGTTCGTCTCCAGCGAGGGACACCGCATCGACCAGCGGATCCGCGAGAGCGGCGCGGGCATCATGTCGACGGCGATCGGCGAGAGCGAGACGCAGCGGCGCTCCTACCCCGCCGCGCGTGGGCAGTACGGCACCCGCGGCTGGGAGTTCGTCGAGGAGATCGACCTCGAGGCGCACGCCGCCCGCGTCGGCTCCGAGTCGCGCGAGCTGCTCACCGCGCCGATGTGCCCCTCCGGCGAGACCGACCTGATCCTGGGCGCCGAGCAGCTCGCGCTGCAGATCCACGAGTCGGTCGGCCACGCGATCGAGCTCGACCGGATCCTGGGCTGGGAGGCGGCGTACGCCGGGACCTCGTGGCTCGACCTCGCCCAGCTCGGCTCGCTGACGTACGGCTCACCGCTGATGAACATCACCATCGACCCGACGATCCCCGGCGCGCTCGGCTCCTTCGGGTACGACGACGAAGGGACTCCCGCGACGAAGCGGGACGCCGTGCGCGAGGGCATCTGGGTCGGCGTGCTCGCCGGTCGCGACTCCGCCGCGGTCGCCGGGCTCGACTACGGCGGCAGCGTGCGTGCCGACGGCTGGGCGCGGCTGCCGATGGTGCGGATGACCAACGTCGGGCTCGAGCCGGGACCGCACACGTTCGACGAGATCATCAGCGAGACCGACGACGGCATCTTCATGGAGACCAACCGCTCCTGGTCGATCGACGACCGGCGGCTGAACTTCCAGTTCGGGACCGAGGTGGGCTACGAGGTGAAGAACGGCAAGCTCGGGCGGCTGCTGCGCAACCCGACGTACACCGGCATCGGCCCGCAGTTCTGGTCCTCGATGGACATGCTCTCCGACGACGTCGTCGCCTGGGGCACGCCGAACTGCGGGAAGGGCCAGCCCGGCCAGACCGGCCACACGGGTCATCCGGCTGCGCCCGCCCGGTTCCGCAACGTGCGCGTGGGGGTGCGGGCATGAGCGACCAGCGAACCCTCCCCGAGCAGACCGTCGAGCGCGCCGCCGCGGCCCTGCCCGGTGCCGAGGTGTCGGTGCAGGTCGACCGGCACCGGCTCGCCCTGACGCGCTTCGCCAACTCCGTGATCCACCAGAACGTCGCCGAGGACACGACGACGCTGCGCCTCGTCGCCCACCTCGACGGGCGGACGGCGTCCGGCTCGACGAGCGTGGTCTCCGAGGAGGACGTGCGGTCGCTGGTGGACCGGGTCGCGGCCGCCGTACGCGACGCCCCGCTGGACCCCACGTGGCCCGGCCTGACCCCCTCGGCAAGAGCCGGCCGCACGACCGGCGTCGACCTGGCCACCGCGGGTGCGACCCCGGCCGACCGGGCCGAGGTCGTGCGCGGCTTCGTCGACGGGGCGGGCGGGCTGGAGACGGCGGGCTACTGCCGCACCAACCACTGGTCCGGCGGGTTCGCGAGCTCGGCGGGGCAGTCCGTCTCCGGCGAGGCCGTGGAGTGCGGCGTCTCCGGGATCGCCCGCGACGACGGGGCCGACGGCCTCGCGCGGCAGGCGCCGCTCAGCATCGCCGAGCTGGACGGCGTCGCCCTCGGCGCGCGAGCCGCAGCGAAGGCCCGTGCGTGGCGCGATCCCGTCGAGCTGCCTCCGGGCCGCTACGAGGTGGTGCTCGAGCCGACCGCGGTCTCCGACGTCCTCGGCAACCTGGCGGTGCACGCGTTCAACGGCAAGGCCGTCAACGAGCGCACCTCCTTCGTGCACCTCGGCGAGGACCAGTTCGACCCTGCGCTCTCCCTGGTGGACGACCCGCTGGTGGTGGGGCTCGGCTACGACGGCGAGGGGACGCCGCGCGAGCAGCTCGCCCTCGTCGAGGCCGGGCGCACCACCGGCGTCAGCCACGACCGGCGGTCGGCGGCCGAGGCGGGAGCGCGGAGCACCGGGCACCACGGCGAGGTGGCGTTCGCCTACGGACCGGTGGCGCGACACGTGCGCCTGCTGCCCACGTCCGAGGACGAGGCGGCCGGCGAGGTCGACGGTCCGGTCTGTGACTCCTCGACCGCCGAGCTGGTCGCCGGCGTCACGCGCGGGATCCTGGTCTCGGACTTCTGGTACACCCGCGTCCTCGACCCGCGCACCCTCGCGCTGACCGGCCTCACCCGCAACGGCGTCTGGCTGATCGAGGACGGCGAGGTGACGCGTCCGGTGCGCAACTTCCGGTTCACGCAGTCCTACGCGCAGGCGCTGGCTCCGGGGAACGTGCTCGGGGTGGGACGTACGGCGGCCGACGTGCCGGGCGACACCTACACCGCCACCTCGCCCCGCTGGTCCTGCCCGGCCCTGCACCTCGCCTCCTGGAACTTCACGGGCGGAGCTTCGGGCTAGTGCGAAGTGCGGTCCGGTTTCCCAGGTGATGAACGCAAACCGGCTCTTCACACACCGCGCAACGTGTGTGAAGAGGCAGTTTGGGTTCATCACCTGGGAAACTGCCGCCCGCTACAACCGCTCCACCAGCCCCGGGATCTCGGCGAGCTCGTGGGCCACCGCGTCGGGATCGCCCTCGCTGTGGCCGTGCTGCTCGACGGGGATCTGGCTGTGCGGGATGTGGATCGCCCGCAGGCCGGCGTTGTGCGCGCCCCAGATGTCGTCGAAGAGCCGGTCGCCGACGTAGACGCAGCGGGCCGGATCCGTGGCTCCGACCGCCTCCATCGCGGCGCGGAAGACCTCGGCCGCGGGCTTCGTCCAGGGCACCTCGCTGGTGTAGACGGCGCCGTCGATCAGGTCGAGCACGCCGTCGCGGGCGAAGAAGTCCTCGTGCCACTGGCGCGGCCAGATCGTGTTCGACAGCACGCCGACCTTGATGCCCCGGTCGCGCAGCGCGCGGAACAGCGGCTCGACCTGCGGGTCGGTCGAGGTGTGCGGCTCCCAGAACTCCCGGTAGTGGCTGAGCAGCTCCGGGTCGTGCGCGAGCCCGGCCTCGGTGAACAGGTCGGCGACGGTCGCGCTCTGCTGGTGGTCGCGGCTGCGGCCCCAGACGACCTGGTTGGCCCGGTGCAGCGCCTCGGCGTGGACGTCGACGTCACGGTCCGACTCGACCACGGCGTGGGCGAGGGCCAGCGACTCGGCGTGGAAGTCGATGTCGTGCCAGCGGGTGAGCGTCCCGCCCCAGTCGAAGATCACGGCGTCCGGCTGCATGGGGTGACCGTAGTGCGGCGGCAAGGGTGGGTCACCACGGGGGCATGCGAATGTCGCGCGAGTGACCTCTGATGCGGTCTGCGGCCTCACCAGCGACATTCGCATGACTGCTGTGGCCCGCCGCTACCTCAGAGCCGACGCCTAGGCAACGCTCCGTAGGGTCGAGAGCATGGACATGACCTACCGCCCCCTCGGCCGCTCGGGACTCATGGTCAGCGCGGTCGGCATCGGCTGCAACGCGTTCGGCCGCCGCGTCGACCAGGCAGGCGTCACCGAGATCCTCGACACCGCGCAGGAGGTCGGGGTCACGCTGCTGGACACCGCCGACACCTACGGCCCGCAGCCCGGCGTCAGCGAGGAGCTGCTCGGCGAGGCGCTCCGCGGGCGGCGCGACGACTTCGTCGTGGCCACGAAGTTCGGGATGGACATGCAGGGCGCCAACGGCGAGGACCACGGCGTCCGCGGCTCGCGGCGCTACGTCCGCCGGGCGGTCGAGGCGAGCCTGCAGCGGCTTGCAGACCGACCACATCGACCTCTACCAGCTGCACGTGCCCGACCCGGTGACCCCGATCGAGGAGACCCTCGGCGCGCTGACCGAGCTCGTGCGCGAGGGCAAGGTGCGCTACATCGGCTGCTCGAACTTCGACGGGTGGCAGGTCGCCGACGCCTCCTGGACGTCGCAGACCAAGGGGCTGGAGCGGTTCGTGTCGGTGCAGAACCGCTACTCGCTGCTCGACCGCACCGTCGAGCGCGAGGTGGTGCCGGCCAGCGAGAAGTTCGGTCTCGGCCTGCTCCCGTTCTTCCCGCTGGAGTACGGCCTGCTGACCGGCAAGTACCGCCGCGGCGAGGCCGCGCCGTCCGGCTCCCGCGCCGACCTCGACCCGAGCCGCGCCGGCTGGCTGGAGTCGGCCGACTGGGACCGGATCGAGCGGCTGGAGGCGTACGCCGCCGAGCGCGGCCTCTCGGTCCTCGACGTCGCGATCGCCGGGCTGGCCGCCCAGCCGACCGTCTCGTCGGTCATCTCGGGAGCCACCCGCGGCGAGCAGGTCAGCACCAACGCCTCCGCCCTGCGCTGGCAGCCGACCGCCGAGGACCTCGAGGCGCTCAACCGGCTCTGACGACCCCCACCAGGTGGTTCACGGCGTCCCCGACCGCCACCTCGGTGCGCTCGCCCGAGCGACGGTCCTTGACCTCGACGTTGCCGTCGGCGAGGCCGCGGCCCACCGTGACGATCGTGGGGACGCCGATCAGCTCGGCGTCCTTGAACTTCACCCCCGGGCTGACCTTGGGGCGGTCGTCGTAGATCACCTCGAGCCCGGCCGCGGACAGGTCGTCGGCGAGCTGGGTGGCGGCGGTGAAGACGGCCTCGTCCTTGCCGGTCGCGACGATGTGCACGTCGGCCGGGGCGACCTCGCGGGGCCAGACCAGGCCGAGCTCGTCGTGGTTGTCCTCGGCGATCACCGGCACGGCACGTGAGACCCCGATGCCGTAGGAGCCCATCGTCACCGTCACGAGCTTGCCGTTCTCGTCGAGCACCTTGAGGTCCAGCGCCTCGGCGTACTTGCGACCGAGCTGGAAGATGTGGCCCATCTCGATGCCGCGCGCGGTCTCGAGGGTGCCGCCGTCGCCCCCTTCCGATGAGCAGAGTGGGCAGGGGTCGCCGTCGCGCACCTCGGCGGCCTCGATGGTGCCGTCGGCGGTGAAGTCGCGGCCGACCACGAGGTCGAGCACGTGGCTGCCGTGGACGTTGGCGCCGGTGACCCAGCGGGTGCCCTCGACCACGCGCGGGTCGAGGAGGTAGCGGATCCCGGACTCGGACTGCTCCCCCAGCGCGCCGGGGCCGATGTAGCCCTTGGTGAGCGACGGGTACTTCGCGAACTCGGCCTCGTCCATCGCCTCGACCTCGGTCGGCTCCATCATCCCCTCGAGCCGCTTCTGGTCGACCTCGCGGTCGCCGGGCAGGCCGATCGCCAGCGGCTCGCGGGTGCCGTCGGCGTGCTTGAGCACGACCAGCACGTTCTTCAGGGTGTCGCCGGCGTTCCAGGGGCGGTCGTCGCGGGGGTACTTCTCGTTGAGGTGGTCGACCAGCGTCTGGATGGTCGGGGTGTCCGGGGTGTCCTCGGCGTGCGCGGCCGGTGCGTCGTCGTACGGCACGGGCGCGGGCGGCCGCACCTGCACCGCCTCGACGTTGGCGGCGTAGTCGCACGTCGTGCAGCGCACGTAGGTGTCCTCGCCGACGGCACTGCGGGCGAGGAACTCCTCCGACTTCGAGCCGCCCATCGCACCGCTGGTCGCCTTGACGATCACGTAGTCGAACCCGAACCGGTCGAAGGTGCGGATGTAGGCCTCGCGGTGGGCGGCGTACGACGCGTCGAGCCCCTCGTCGCTGGTGTCGAAGGAGTAGGAGTCCTTCATCACGAACTCCCGGCCGCGGATCAGCCCCGCGCGGGGACGCGCCTCGTCGCGGTACTTGGTCTGGATCTGGTAGAGCCAGACCGGCAGGTCCTTGTAGGACGAGTAGAGGTCCTTCACCACGAGGGTGAACATCTCCTCGTGCGTCGGGCCGAGCAGGTAGTCGCCGCCCTTGCGGTCCTTGAGCCGGAAGATGCCGTCGCCGTAGTCGGTCCACCGGCCGGTCGCCTCGTAGGGCTCGCGCGGCAGCAGCGCCGGGAACCGCAGCTCCTGGGCGCCCATCGCGTCCATCTCGTCGCGGACGATCTGCTCGACCTTCTTGAACACCCGCAGACCCAGCGGCAGCCAGGAGTAGATGCCGGGAGCCGCACGCCGGATGTAGCCGGCGCGCACCAGCAACCGGTGGCTCGGCACCTCGGCGTCCGCGGGGTCCTCACGCAGGGTCCGCACGAACAGCTTCGACATTCGCAAGTATCACCGGGCAAGGCTAACGACCTACCCTCGGAGCTGTGCCCCAGCCCACGGTCGCCTTCGACGACGAGCTGTTCCACCGCGCCCACGCCATGGCGGCGACGGGTCGCGTCGTGCTCGGCATCGCCGGCGCGCCCGGTGCCGGGAAGTCCACGCTGGCCGAGAAGCTCGTCGACCGGTACGGCGCCGACGCGGTCGTCGTGCCGATGGACGGCTTCCACCTGCACGACGAGGAGCTCGCCCGGCTCGAGCTCGGCCACCGCAAGGGCGCACCGGAGACCTTCGACGTCGCCGGCTACCTCAGCCTGCTGCGCCGGCTCCGCAACGAGGCCGGCGCGACGGTCTACGCGCCCGCTTTCGACCGTTCCCGCGAGCTCGCGGTGGCCGGCGCGATCGCCGTACGCCCTGAGCACCGGTTGGTGGTCACCGAGGGCAACTACCTGCTGTACGACGCACCCGGCTGGTCGGACGTGCACGGGCTGCTCGACGAGGTGTGGTTCGTCGAGACCGACGAGGCCACCCGGGTCGATCGGCTGGTGGCCCGGCACGCTGCGAGCGGGAAGCCACGCGACCTGGCGCAGCGCTGGGCGACCGTCTCCGACCAGGCGAACGCGGAGCTCGTGGCCGGCACCCGGGAGCGGGCCGACGTGGTCGTCCGGGTCGACTGAGCGGGGCTCACCCGATCCGGGCGGTGCGCCCGGTCGGGGCGGCGGCGAGACTCGCCGGACGATGCGGGTATCTCCTGCGGGCCTCAACGCGGCGACCGCCCGGCTGTTCATCGCCGGCGCGGGGTGCTTCGTCCTCGGTTCGGTCCCCGGGTACGCCGACCTGGTCGGCCAACCCGTCGACGACATCACCTTCTTCGTCGGGTCGCTGCTGTTCACCACCGCGTCGCTCGGCCAGCTGCTCCAGGCGCAGACCCCCGCGATGCACGCAGGCCGACCGGGACACCGAGCACCTGGCCCAGCCGGTGCGGTGGCTGGCGTGGCTGCCTCACGACCGCAACTGGTGGGCGGCCGTCACCCAGTTCCCGGGCACGCTGTTCTTCAACGTGAGCACCGGCGCCGCGCTGGTGCACAACCTGACCGTGAAGCAGCAGGACCGGCACGTGTGGCGGCCCGACATCTACGGCTCGACCCTGTTCCTGGTCGCCAGCGCCTTCGGCATCCTGGCGGTCGGCTCCCTGCTGCACTCGATCCCCGGCGCGATGGCCTGGCTGAACCTGCTCGGGTCGGTGCTGTTCATGGCCGCCGCGCTCGCCAGCTACGTCCTCCCCAGCGGGGACCTGGTCGACGAGGTGGTCGCCGTCGCCGGCACCCTGCTCGGCGCCCTCTGCTTCCTCGTCGGGGCGGTCCTGATGTTCCCGGCCTGGCACAACCAACACACCCCGCAGAAGGAGATCCCATGACCACCTACCAGCCCACGGATGCCGACGCCACGCTGTTCGGCAACCGGTTCACCACCGAGGAGGTGCCGACCAAGGAGTTTCCCGAGGGCGGGATGACCTCGTCCGACGCGCTCCGACTGGTCGCCGAGGACCTCGCCATCGAGGGCGACCCGGCCCGCAACCTGGCCACGTTCGTCACCACCTGGATGGAGCCCGACGCGCGACGGCTGATCACGGAGAACCTGCACCGCAACTTCATCGACCACGCGGAGTACCCCCGCACCGCGGAGATCGAGCAGCGCTGCATCCGGATGCTCGCCGACCTCTTCCACGCCCCGGGCGAGACCACCGGGGCCCGCACCCAGGGTTCCTCGGAGGCGATCATGCTCGGCGCCCTCTCGCTGAAGTGGAACTGGCGCACCCGGCGCCAGGCGGCCGGAGAGCCGACCGGGAACCCCAACCTGGTGTTCGGCGGCGACGTGCACGTGGTCTGGGAGAAGTTCTGCCGCTACTTCGACGTCGAGCCCCGGATCGTGCCGTTGCAGCCGGGGAAGTACACGATCGGTCCCGACGACGTGGCGCCGCACCTCGACGAGAACACCATCGGGGTGGCGGCCGTGCTGGGCACGACGTTCACCGGGCACAAGGACGACATCGTCGGGATCAACGACCTCCTGGTGCGGCTGAAGACGGAGCAGGGACTCGACGTGCCGATGCACGTGGACGGCGCCAGCGGCGGGTTCGTCTGGCCGTTCCTCTACCCGCACTCCGAGTGGGACTTCCGGCTCGAGCAGGTGCGCTCCATCAACGTCTCCGGCCACAAGTTCGGGCTGGTGTACCCGGGCATCGGCTGGCTGATCTTCCGCGAGACGTCGGACCTCGCGCCCGACCTCGTCTTCGAGGAGAACTACCTCGGCAAGACCGACGCGACGTTCACCCTGAACTTCTCGACCGGGTCGGCGATGGTGCTGGCGCAGTACTACAACTTCGTCCGCTACGGCCGTGCCGGCTACCACTACGTGATGGCCGGCATGCAGGAGAACGCCCGTCAGCTCGCCGCCCAGCTCGAGGCGATGGGTGGGTTCGACATCATCGGCGCCGGGGAGGAGCAGCTCCCGCTGGTGGCGTTCAAGCTCTCGGAGGACAACGGCTACGACGAGTTCGACGTCGCGTGGCAGCTCTCCGCCGAGCGCGGCTGGATGGTGCCGGCGTACACGCTGCCACCCGATGCGCAGAGCGAGACCATCATGCGCGCGCTGGTCAAGCAGACGATGACCCGCGAGCACGTGGACACCCTCGCCCGCGACATCGCGGAGGCCTGCGCCACGCTGGCCAAGAAGGGCGGTGCCCACCACACCGAACGGGCGCAGATGGTGACCGGTCCCGGCCACTGACCCTCAGCCCTCGCGGGCCACCTTGAGCGCGGCGCGGATCATCGGCAGCTGCAGCGGCAGGCGCGCGAGGGAGATGGCCTTGAAGGCCTGGTTGCGGGTCTTCATCGCGTCCATGGCCATCTTGACGTTGCCGGGGAAGACGCCGACGAGCACGGCCGCGCTCGCCAGTGCCGCCACCTTCCGGGTCCGCGGGTGCAGCATCCCGGCCGCGCAGAGCAGCTCGGCGACCCCGCTGGCGTAGATCACCTCGCGGTGGGCGGGCACGGCCGCGGGCATCAGCGGCTCGAAGGTCTCGGGGCGGACGAGGTGCACGGTGCCGGAGGCCAGGAAGGCGCCGACCACGACCTTGGCGTCGAGGGGAAGGCTCATGGGGCCATCAGAACATGATCGTGGAGAAGGTGCCGGTCTGTCCGAAACCGGCCCGCTCGTAGGCCGCCCGGGCGGGGACGTTGTGGCCGTTGACGTAGAGCGACACCGCCGGGGCGATCTCACGCAGGCACAGGTCGACGACCGTCGCCATCCCGGCCGAGCAGAGGCCCTGTCCGCGCAGCTCCGGGTCGACGTACACCCCCTGGATCTGGCACGCCGTCGGCGTCGCGCACGCCACCTCGGCCTTGAACACCACCCGGCCGTCCTCGATCCGGGAGAACGACCAGCCACGTCCGACGAGCTGGTTGACGCGCGCCCGGTAGAGGTCGCGACCGCCGTCGAGCTCGGGGCTGATCCCGACCTCCTCGGTGTACATCGCCACGCAGGCCGGGTAGAGCAGGTCGACCTCGTCCTTCGTCGTACGACGCACGAGCGGGTCGCGCGGACCGGTCGGCTCCCGCCTCGCCACGAGGTGTGGCTGGTCCCAGCGGAAGTCGCGTGGTGTCGGCCAGTGCTCCTCGAGCCCGGCCCAGAGCTGCTCGACGGAGTCCTGGGGGCCGACGATCGTCGAGCTGCGCGGACCCGTCCGGATCGCGCGGTCGACGAACGCGTCGCACGCCTCCGGAGTCGCGTTGACCGGCACCAGGTTGGCCCCGACGTGGCACAGGGAGGCCAGCCGGTCGCCGTCGAACCAGCCCCACATCTCGCCGCCGAGCCAGCGCGGGTCGAGCTGGGTGATCCGGGTGCGGTAGTCGGCGAAGACGTTCACCACGGGATCGTTGCCGATCACCTCGAGCGCGTCCCCGACGTCACTGGGCCCGAGCACACGGATGCTCTGGCTCGTCCGGACCACGAGCGGAGCCTACGGCAGAACAGGTCTGCGCGTTCACGCGTCAACAGGGCTCCTGGGGGCTACGTTGACCGGTATGCCACCTCGTGCCCGCGTCGGGCATGCCGCCGTCGCCGTCGTGCTCGTCCTGCTGCTCGGCGGATGCGGCAGCAACGAGGACGCGGACGACAAGCCGAGCAAGGCGGCGCAGGCCTGCCGCGACGACTGGAAGGCCCTGGCCGCCAACGTCCGCGGCAACGACACGAAGACGAACCCGTCGGCGCTGAGCCCGCGCTGGACCTCGGTCGCGGCGACGATCGACTACTACACGACCTCGGCGACCGGCTCCGGCTGCGCGGACGCGGTGGACCGGCAGAAGGACGCGATCACGGCGCTCGAGGCGTTCGGGACGAAGCTGGCGCCGTACGACATGGAGCTGCGGCTCGAGGAGGTGCGCGACGAGGCCGAGGCGTACGCCGCCGGACCGACCCCGTCCGCCAGCCCTTCCCCGTCCCCCAAGGACGAGAAGGAAGAAAAGAACCAGAAGAAGAAGCCCAAGGGGCCGCCCCCGCCTCCCTCACCCCCGACGATCGCCAACGCGGTGAAGACCCTGGTCGCCCAGGCACCGGTCGCGACCGAGCAGCAGGGCCCGGGGTGGCAGCAGGCGCGCGTGGTCGAGCTGAGCGACGACGCCGCCGTCGCCAAGGCGGTCAAGGACCTCGCGTTCCTCTCGACCGAGAGCCCCGCCTGGCGTGCCTGCCGGGCCGCGCTGGCCCAGATCAACACCGCCCTGGCGGCGAACTGACCCTGCGTCGCTAGCTGCGGCGCGTGGCGCGCACGACCACGTCCTGCAGCGTGACCGGCTGATCCTCACGGCCGGGGAGGCTGCGGTCGAGCTCGTCGGCGGTCACGACCTCCCAGGTCTCCTCGTCCAGCCTCGCGGTGACGCTGGCCGCGGTCACGGACGCCTCGGCGGGAGGCTGGTGGCCGTGGCCGTGGCCGTGGCCGTGGCCGTGCCCCGCACCGTCGGCCGTCTGCCGGTGGGCCACGATCAGCAGCGTGCCGCCCGGGGCGACCCACTCGGAGATGCGGTCGTAGAACGCCAGCTGCGGCATCGCCGGGTGGGCGTAGTGCGTGGTCACCAGGGAGAACTGCGTGTCCGGCGTCCAGGTGCTCAGGTCGGCCTCGGTCCACTGCACCGCCGCACCCACCCCGCTGCGCTCGGCGCGAGCGGAGGCACGGGCGAGCACCTCGATCGAGATGTCGGCGGCCGTGACCTGCCACCCGGTCGAGGCCAGCCAGATCGCCTCGGCGCCCTCGCCGCAGCCGGCGTCGAGCGCCGTGCCCGGAGACAGGTCCCGGGTCTCGCGCTGGAGGTGCGGGTTGGCAGGGATGTCTCCGCCTGCGCCGTCGTCGGCGCCGGGCGTCTGCGCCCAGTGCTCGTCCCAGAAGTCCTTGTCGAACTCGTCGGCCATCAGGAGACGGTGACCTCGGCGGAGGAGCCCTCCTCGGCCTCCATCCCCTCGGCGATCCGCATGGCCTCCTCGATCAGGGTCTCGACGATCTGCGACTCCGGCACGGTCTTGATCACCTCGCCCTTGACGAAGATCTGGCCCTTGCCGTTGCCCGAGGCGACGCCCAGGTCGGCCTCGCGCGCCTCGCCGGGGCCGTTGACGACGCAGCCCATCACGGCCACCCGCAGCGGGACCTCCATCCCCTCGAGCCCGGCGGTCACCTCGTCGGCGAGCTTGTAGACGTCGACCTGCGCACGGCCGCACGACGGGCAGGAGACGATCTCGAGCTTGCGCTCCCGCAGGTTGAGGGACTGGAGGATCTGGAGCCCCACCTTGACCTCCTCGACGGGAGGCGCGGACAGCGAGACCCGGATGGTGTCACCGATCCCCTGGCTGAGCAGGGCGCCGAACGCCGTTGCGGACTTGATCGTGCCCTGGAACGCGGGGCCGGCCTCGGTCACGCCGAGGTGCAGCGGCCAGTCGCCGGCCTCGGCGAGCAGCTCGTAGGCCCGCACCATCACGACCGGGTCGTTGTGCTTGACCGAGATCTTGAAGTCGTGGAAGTCGTGCTCCTCGAAGAGGGAGGCCTCCCAGACGGCCGACTCGACGAGTGCCTCCGGGGTGGCCTTGCCGTACTTCTCCATCTGCCGCTTGTCGAGCGACCCCGCGTTGACGCCGATGCGGATCGAGGTGCCGTGGTCCTTGGCGGCCTGCGCGATCTCCTTGATCTGGTCGTCGAACTTCTTGATGTTGCCGGGGTTCACGCGTACGGCGGCACAGCCGGCCTCGATCGCGGCGAAGACGTACTTCGGCTGGAAGTGGATGTCGGCGATGACCGGGATCTGCGACTTCTGCGCGATCGCCGGGAGCGCCTCGGCGTCGTCGGCGGAGGGGCAGGCGACCCGGACGATGTCGCAGCCGGAGGCGGTGAGCTCGGCGATCTGCTGGAGCGTGGCGTTGACGTCGGCGGTGAGGGTGGTCGTCATCGACTGCACCGAGACCGGGTGCTGGCTGCCGACGCCCACCTTGCCCACCTGGATCTGCCGGGTGGGCCGGCGCGGCGCGAGCACCGGCGGCGGGGCCGCGGGCATGCCGAGGGAAACCGCGCTCATTCGGGGCCCCCGCGGGAATGCGAACCCACCGCAACGATTTGCGCGGCCCGCAACAGGCATTCTCGTGGGGTGTGGTTCATGTCTTCATTCTAGGTTCGGGGGCCGCACCGGCCCCGGTCGGGCGGGTCAGGTGATCGAGATCGGGGCCACGATGTCGGCGAAGACCAGCACCACGCTGACCACGAGGATGACGCCGGCCATCACGTAGGTGACCGGGAGGAGCTTGGCGCTGTCGAAACCGCCGGGGTCGGGGCGGTGCCGCAGCCTGGCGTACCAGCGCCGCAGGCTCTCGTAGACCGTGGCGGCGATCTGGCCACCGTCGAACGGCGGCAGCGGCACCAGGTTGATCAGGCCCAGGAACAGGTTGAGGCCGGCCAGCAGCAGGACCAGCGAGAAGAACCGGTCGGCGTAGGAGATCTCGTGCTCGGAGGCGACCTCGCCGGCGACCCGGCCGGCGCCGACGACGCTCATCGGGCCGGTGGGGTCCCGCTCCTCGAGCCCGACCGCGGCGCGACCCACGTGGTAGACCTTCACCGGCAGCGCACCGATGGTCTTCAGGGTCTCCCAGGTGCCGTCGGCCATCGTGGTCACGGCGAACCCGATGCCCTGCCGCTCGCGCTCCTGGGTCGGCGTGACGCCGAGGAACCCGACCTTGGTGATCCGCTCGGGGTCGTCCGGGTCGATCCGGGGCGAGACGACGGTGGCGGGTCGCAGCGTCAGCTCGCGGCCGTCGCGCTCCACGACCACCGTGGCCGCGTCGTCGCCGTTGGAGCGGATCTCCTTCTGGACCTGCGCCCAGCTGGTCACCGGTGAGCCGTTGAAGGAGACGATCTGGTCGCCTGCCCGGAACCCGGCGGTCTTGGCCGGCGCCTCCGGGTCCGCGGAGGTGCACTCGCGCTGCGGCTGCGTCCGGTTCGACTCGGTCACGGCGATCACGCACTCGGAGACCGAGTCGACCGTGGTGGTGGCCTTGTTGACGCCGTACCCGCTGAACACGAAGACGAAGAGCAGGAACGCGAGCACGAGGTTGATCGCCACCCCCGAGCCCATGATGACGATCCGCTTCCACGCGGGCTTGTTGTAGAACAGCCGGTCGTGGTCGTGCTCGTCGACGAGCTCCCACTCCGCGGAGCGGGCGTCGCTGACCAGCTGGGCGAACATGCCCGTGCGGGTGTCCTTGACCTTGTTGGGGTCCTGGTCGGGCTCCGGCGGGAGCATCCCGACGAGCTTGCAGTAGCCGCCGAGCGGGATCGCCTTCACGCCGTACTCGGTCTCGCCCTTCTGCTTCGACCAGAGGGTGCGGCCGAACCCGATGAAGAACTGCGTGACCCGGACGTTGAAGAGCTTGCCCGGGATCAGGTGCCCCGCCTCGTGCAGCCCGATCGAGGCGGCCAGGCCGATCGCGAAGAGCAGGACGCCGAGGATGTACATCAGGGCAGTCATCGGGCGGCGTCGTCCTTCAGAAGTTCCGCGGTGGTCGCGCGGGCCCAGGCATCGGCCGCGAGCACGTCGTCGACGGTGAGGTCTGCGTCCGAGCCTACGGGGTGGCTGTTCAGCACCGCTGCCACCGTGTCGACGATGTCGACGAAGGCCAGACCTCCGGTGCGGAACGCCTCCACGCAGACCTCGTTGGCGGCGTTGTAGACCGCGGGAGCGGTGCCGGCGCGCTCCCCCGCCTCACGCGCCAGGCGTACGGCGGGGAACGCCTCGTCGTCGAGCGGGAAGAACTCCCAGGTCTGGGGGCTCGTCCAGTCGACGGGCGGCGCGGTGTCCGGGAGCCGGTCGGGCCAGGCCAGGCCGAGGGCGATCGGGATCAGCATGGTGGGCGGGCTGGCCTGCGCGAGCGTGGAGCCGTCGGTGAACTCCACCATCGAGTGGATGACGCTGGTCGGGTGGACCACGACGTCGATCCGGTCGAACGGGATGTCGAAGAGCAGGTGCGCCTCGATCACCTCGAGCCCCTTGTTGACCAGGGTCGCGGAGTTGATCGTGACGACGGGGCCCATGTCCCAGGTCGGGTGGTTCAACGCCTCCTCGGGCGTCACCCGGGTCAGCTCCTCGCGGGTGCGGCCGCGGAAGGGGCCCCCACTGGCGGTGAGGACGAGGCGTCGTACCTCCTCCTGGCGGCCGCCCCTCAGGCACTGCGCCAGCGCGCTGTGCTCGCTGTCGACCGGGACGATCTGGCCGGGCTTCGCGAGCGCCGTGACCACGGGCCCGCCGATGATCAGCGACTCCTTGTTGGCCAGCGCCAGCGTGTTGCCGCTGTCCAGGGCCGCGATGGTGGGCCGCAGCCCCACCGCCCCCGTGATCCCGTTGAGCACGACGTCGCAGGTCATCCCGGCCGCCTCGGTGGAGGCGTCCTCCCCGAGCCCGGAGTACGCCGGCGCGAACTCGGCCACCTGCTCCTCGAAGAGCTGCTCCTGCGAGCCGCCGGCCGTCAGGCCGACCACCCGGAACCGGTCGGGGTTCGCGCGCACCACGTCGAGGGCCTGGGTCCCGATCGACCCGGTGGACCCCAGGATGACGACGTCGCGGCGCTCACTCACGCCGGACATTGTCGCAGCGACCTTCTAGACCCCCAGCAACCGCCGCAGCTCCCCCGCGTCGTACGGCGGGGTGACCGCGGTGAGCAGGTCGAGCTGCTCGGCGACGCTCCGCTCCGGGGAGTACGCCGAGACGGGATCCAGCACCTCGCAGGCAGCAGGGTCGGTCCGCCCGGCGCGGAGCATCACGACCCAGTCGAGGTCGGGCTCGGCGACCGACTCGCCACGGACGAGCCGGACCCGCCCCTCCCCCGACAGGCTGGAGCCCTCGGAGACGACCACGGCCGGCGCGGCCGGGTCGTCGACGGTCGTCACCACGCCACCGATCCGTGCCGCGGCGAGCGCAGCCACGACGGCATCGGCGTCGTCCTCGAGGTCCACGACGAGCGGGACACCGGGCCCGATGCCCAGGTGGTGCAGCACCCCACCGAGGGCTGCCACCTCCTCGAGCAGCCGGGCGTGGGTCATCGTGCCGAGGGCCGGGTCCTCGCCACGGCCGGCGATCACGGGCGCGTCCAGGAGCGCGTAGCTCACGTTGGTCACCATGGCCGCAGGCTAGCCAGCCCGGCCGAGGCCGCCGACCCGGCATGATCGCCCCATGATCGAGATCGAGTCGCTCGAGGACCTCGACCGGGCTGCCGCGCGCGCTCGCGCCACGACGGGCTCGATGACCGGGCTGGGTGGTGCAGAACCTCGACCTGACCGGTCGCGAGGACGCGCTCGAAGGCCTCGACCCCACCCGCGCGCTGTTCCTCGGGTGCACGATCGCCGAGCCGGTGGCCGAGCGCCTCCGTGCCGGTGGCGCGCTGGTGTTCCCCGACCTGCCCGACCTGCCGTTCGACCCCTGGCGTGCCGGGCTCTACACCCCGGACGAGCTCTACGCGGGACTCGACGACGGCTACGACCACACGCTCGACGCCCGGGTCTACGCCTGGGTCCGGCAGGGGCCGCGGAGCCAGGACCTGGGGCGGCTGCTCGCCAGGTCCCTGCACGACAACTCGATCGACGACGCGCTCGGCGAGCACACCCGCGGACGACGCCTGGTCGGCGTGATGGGCGGGCACGCGCTGACGCGGGACGACCCGACGTACGCGGACGTGGCCCGTCTCGGCCACGCCCTCGCAGCGCACGGCCTGACCGTCGCCACCGGCGGCGGGCCGGGAGCGATGGAGGCCGCGAACCTCGGCGCCCGCCTCGCCGACCACGACCCGGAGAGCCTCGAGACCGCGCTCGCCACGATCGCCGAGGTTCCTGCGTTCACCCCCGACATCACTGCCTGGGCTCGCGTCGCGCTCGCCGCGGTCGAGGGCCTGTCGGACTCGGGACGCTCCCTGGGCATCCCGACCTGGCACTACGGCCACGAGCCTCCGAACGCGTTCGCCTCGGTGGTCGCGAAGTACTTCCGCAACGCGATCCGCGAGGACGTGCTGCTGGAGGTGAGCCGGCACGGGATGGTGTTCCTGCCCGGCGCTGCCGGCACCGTGCAGGAGATCTTCCAGGCGGCCTGCACCAACTACTACGCGCGGGACGGACGACGTGGTGCCGATGGTCTTCGTCGGGGTGGACTACTGGACGAGCACGCTCCCGGCGTGGCCGCTAGTCGACGTCCTCGCCACCGGACGGCCCTTCGCCGCCCGGACCAGCCTCGTCGGCTCCACGGAAGAGGCCCTTGCTCTGCTCGTGGAGGAATGACGAGGCGGGGCCCGGCAGGCTGCCGTCCTCGCTGATCTCGGGGTCCTGGTCGGCCGGGCGGCGCAACGACCACGGCTCGAGCTTGCGGTAGCCGCGGACCGACGTACGCCGCAGCCGGCGGAGCTTGAAGTCCTCGTTGTCCTCGAGCTGCTCGGCGAGGCTGCGGTCGGCCAGCACCCGACCCGGACGGGAGGTCGAGGTGAGACGGGAGGCGACGTTGACGACCGGGCCGAGCACGTCGCCGAGACGGGCCAGCGCCGGCCCCCAGGCGAGCCCCACGCGGAGCTCGGGGAAGTCCTCGTCGCGCAGCCGCTCCTCGACCAGCTCGAGACCGATCCGGGCGATCGACTCGGGCTCGTCGGCCACGAACAGGATCTCGTCGCCGATGGTCTTGATGATCCGGCCGTCGTGCCCGGTCACGATCTCGAGCGCGCGCGACTCGAAGTTGTCGATCAGGTGGCTGAGCTCCTTGCGGCTCAGCGAACGGCTCTGCCGCGTGTAGCCGACGATGTCGGCGAAGCCGACGCCCATGACGACGCCCTCGTCGTCCTGGTTGTGCTCGCCGTCCGGGTCCGGGTCGTCGCGGTCGGCGGCGAGCAGGAGGCGAGACGCGACGCTCAGCGTGTGGCGGCGCCAGACGTAGCTCTGCAACGTCTCGACGGCCGGCGTGACCTCGTCCATCACCTCACGCAGCTCGTCCACGGTCATCTCGTCGACGTCGATCATCCTGGCGAGCAGCCCCATCTGCCACTCGGCCAGACGGGCGAAGCTGCGGCCCATCGTGCGCACCAGGGCGGCCTCGTCGTCCTCGTCGACGAAGCCGAGGTCGCTGAGGCGCTGGGTGAGGCGGAGCGCCTCGAGGTCGGCGCGGGTGAAGGCCGGGACGTCGGCACCGACCTCGGTGAAGCCGAGGCTGCGCCAGCGGTCGCGCGCCACCTCGAAGGGGATGCCGACCTCGTCCGCGAGCTGCTGGCCCGTCAGCGAGGGTTCCTCACCGAGGAGGTAGGCCTCGAGGAGGTCGATCAGCAGCCGGTGGTCGACGGGTTCGGCCACGGTTGCCTAGTCCTTGGGTGAGCCCAGGCGGTCGTCGGTCGTCGCGCGCAGGGCGGTGCCGAACGCCGGGACCTCCTCGAGGAGCTCCTCGAGGGACTCCTTGGTGAAGTGGATGACCTCGAGCGGGGTCAGGCTGACCACGCTCGCCGAGCGCAGCTTGTGGCCGACGATGGCCATCTCGCCGATGACGTCGCCGGGGCCGAGCCGGGCGACCTCCTCCTTGCCCTTGCGGACGGAGACCTCGCCGTCGACGATCAGGTAGGCCTTGTCGGCGGGGGTCTTCTCCCAGATGAGCGACCAGTTGGCCGGGAGCTTCACGTGCCGCCCCTTGTCGATCACCGTCTTGAGCTCGTCGTTGCTCAGGTCCTCGAGCCGGTTCAGCTGCTCCAGCTTCTCGGGCGGTGGCGCGTCGGCCATCGACTACTCCTCGGGTGGGTGGCTACTGACCCGAATGATCCCGTCATCGCTGCAGGCTGTCCACCACAGGGACCGGATCTGGAACCGTGGCGGCGCGTGAGATGTGTCTCCCGGGGGCCTGGACGACCCAGCCCGCGGCCTGCCACTTCGCCACGTCGAGGGCGTTGCGCGCGTCGATGACCACCTTGCGGCGTACGACGGCTCCGAGGGCCGCCGGGTCGAGCTCACCGAACTCCGCCCACTCGGTGAGGTGCAGCACCAGGTCGGCCTTGCGACAGGCGGTGGCGGCGTTGGCCGCGAACCGCAGCCGAGGCGCGACCGCGCGAGCCGTCAGGTTCGCGGCCGGGTCGTAGACGGTGATGTGGGCGCCCGCCTCCTCGAGCCGGCGGGCCACGTCGAGCGCCGGCGAGTCGCGGACGTCGTCGGAGTCGGGCTTGAAGGCAGCGCCGAGCACGGCGATGCGGACGCCCTGGAAGGAGCCGACCTGCGCGGCCGCCATCTCGACGACGCGGTCGCGCCGCCGCTGGTTGATCCGGTCGACGGAGCGGAGGAAGTCGACCGACTCGGGGCGTCCGAGCTCGTCGGCCCGCGCCACCAGGGCGCGGATGTCCTTGGGCAGGCAGCCCCCGCCGAACCCGAGGCCGGACGCGAGGAACCGCCGACCGATCCGCTCGTCGTGGCCCAGCGCCTCGGAGAGGAGGGTGACGTCGGCGCCGGTGGCCTCGCACAGCTCCGCCATCGCGTTGATGAAGGAGATCTTGGTGGCCAGGAACGCGTTGGCGGAGACCTTCACCAGCTCGGCGGTGGGCAGGTCGGTGACGACCACCGGCGTCCCCGCAGCGATCGGGGCCGCGTAGACCTCGCGCAGGGTGCGCTCCGCCGCGGGATCGAGGGTGCCGAGCACGATCCGGTTGGGGTGCAACGTGTCGTGCACGGCGTACCCCTCCCGCAGGAACTCCGGGTTCCAGGCGAGGCCGACGTCGACGCCGGGTGGCGCGAGCTCCTCGATGCGCCGGACCAGCGACTCGGCCGTCCCGACGGGCACCGTGGACTTGCCGACCAGCAGAGAGGGCCGCTGGAGCAGCGGGACCAGCGCCTCCACGGCGTCGCGCACGTGGGTCACGTCGGCGGCACCACCGGGGCCCTGCGGCGTGCCGACGCAGACGAAGTGCACGTCGGCGAAGTCGGCGGCCTCGCGCAGCGAGGTGGTGAAGCGCAGTCGCCCGCTCGCGACGTGCCGGTGCAGCAGCTCGGGCAGGTCGGGCTCGTGGAACGGCAGCCGTCCCTCGGCCAGCGCGGCGACCTTGTCGGGGTCGCGGTCGACGCCCACGACCTCGAACCCGAGCTCGGCCATCCCTGCCGCGTGGGTGGCGCCGAGGTAGCCGGTCCCGATCACGCTGATCCGCGGCCGCCCGGTCCGCGCCTTCCCGGGTCCAGGGCAGACCGCGCGGTAGTGGTCGAGCAGCTGCTCGTTCACCGCGTGCCACGACCGGTCGCGTACGCCGGCCACGGCGCGCTCGCCCATGGCCCGGCGCAGCGGCTCGTGCTCGACGAGACGGGACACCTGGCGCCGAAGCCCGACGCCGTCACCCGGTGCGTAGAGCAGCCCGTTGACGTCGTCACTGACCAGGTCCACCGGGCCACCCGCCCGGGGGGCCACGACCGGGACGCCGGACGCGAGCGCCTCCTGTGCCGACTGGCAGAAGGTCTCGGTGCGACCGGTGTGCACGAAGACGTCGAGGGAGGCCACCACCGCGGCGAGGTCCTCCCCGTGCCGGACCCCGAGGAAGGCGGCCCCGGGAAGCAGGGTGCGCAACCGTTGCTCCTCGGGACCGCCGCCGACGAGCACGAGCCGGGTGCCCGGCACGTCGTTCAGGTGGGCGAGCAGCTCGAGCTCCTTCTCGGCCGCGAGGCGGCCGACGTAGCCGAGCAGGATCCCGTCGCCGAGCTCGCGGCGTACGTCCTCGCTGCGCCGGGCCGGGTGGAACAGCTCGGTGTCCACGCCCCGGCCCCAGCGGTGGATCCGCTCGATGCCCAGCCCGGCGAGCTGCTCGCCGCTGGCGGTGCTCGGCACGAGGGTCCGGTCCGCAGGCCCGTGCACCCGTCGGGTCAGGCCGCGCATCGCGGCCGCCGCGCCCGGGAACGGATAGCGCTCGGCGAAGCCGATCAGGTCGGTCTGGTAGACCGCCACGACCGGGATGCCGAGGCTGCGCGCCGCCTCACCCGCCTGGTGGCCCAGCCACGCCGGCGAGGCCAGGTGCACCACGTCCGGTGCGAAGGAGGTCATCAGGCGGCGCAGGTGCCCGCGGGTGGCGAGTCCGACCGGGAACTCCCGGTAGGTGGGCATCGCGACCGTGCGGACCCGGTGGACGGGCGCCCCGGCGTACTCGTCCGGCCCCGAGGGAGCTACGAGCATCGCGCGGTGGCCCTCGGACTGCAGGTGCTCGAGCGCCCGGCGCACCGAGTTGGTGACACCGTTCACCTGCGGCAGGAACGACTCGCTGACCATCAGGATGTCCACGTTTCTGACGGTGAGGGAGCCTTCGTAACGGTTCGACATCGGGGGCCGTCGTGTCGGTGAACGTCGCGTGTCCGGCAGACCGGTCGTGACCACCTTCACAAGCGCTCGTTGGACTGGCATGGAGCTCACCCGCCGCCACCTGATGAAGTCCGCCCTCGTCGTGGGCGCGACCGCCGCGGTCAGCCGCGAGATGGTCTTCGGCTCGCTGAGCGAGCAGGCGGTGGCCGCCGGGCGTACGACGGCCAACGGCACCTTCGCTCCGGGCGCGCCGAACGCCCAGGGCTACCGCAAGCTGGTGGCCCGGCCCGCCGACAAGCGGGTCGTGCGCACCGACATCGGCGTCGCCGCCCGGAGCACACGGGCTCGCAGCCGCAGCAACCTGCTGGCCTTCGCCCAGCTCAGCGACGTGCACGTCGTCGACCACCAGTCCCCCGCCCGCGTCGAGTGGACCGACCGCTACGACGACCCGAACGCGACCGGACAGGTCACCGGCATCTTCGCGTCGGCCTACCGCCCGCAGGAGATGCTGTCCGCGCAGGTCGGCGATGCCATGGTCCGCGCGATCAACGCGATCAAGACCGCGCCGGTCACCGGTCTGCCGCTGCAGTTCGCGATCGAGACCGGCGACAACTCCGACAACTGCCAGCTCAACGAGGTCCGCTGGAACATCGACGTGCTCGACGGGGAGCGGGTGGTCCCGGACAGCGGCGCCTCGAACCGCTACGAGGGGGTCATGGACGGCGACCCGCTCTACTACGACACGCACTACTGGCACCCCGGCGGGACGCCGGTCGGCAAGCAGGCCGACCGCTACCGGGCCGAGTACGGCTTCCCGACGATCCCGAAGCTGCTCGACGCCGCCCGGCGGCCGTTCACCGCGGCGGGGCTGAACATCCCCTGGTACACCTGCTTCGGCAACCACGACGGCCTCGCGCAGGGCAACTTCCCGCCGAACACGATCCCGACCAGCGCGATCGCGACGGGCAGCATCAAGGTGATCTCACCGCCCGCAGGGGTGGCCCCCGCCGACCTCCTCGACCCCGACGGCAGCACCCTCGAGCAGGTGGTCGGGGGGATCACGATCTCGCCGTACGCCAAGCACGTGACGGCCGACCCGAAGCGCCGCCAGCTCAGCCGGGGCGAGGTCGTCGACGAGCACTTCAAGACGTCCGGACTGCCCAAGGGACACGGCTTCACCCAGACCAACCGGGACGCCGACACGGCGTACTACTTCTTCGACCGGGGCCGGTTCCGGTTCGTGGTGATGGACACCGTCAACCCCAACGGGTACGCCGACGGCTCGCTCGACCCGGCCCAGTTCGCGTGGCTGAAGACCACGATCGAGCAGGCGACGGGCAAGGCCGTGCTCGTGTTCAGCCACCACACCAGCACGAGCATGACCAACCCGTTCGTCGCGACGGGCGGCGACCCGAACCCGCGGGTGCTCGGCGACGAGGTGACGGCGTACCTGCTCAGCCAGCCGCGGCTGGTCGCGTGGGTCAACGGCCACACCCACCGCAACCGGATCACCGCGCACGCCCGCCCGGACGGCTCCGGCGGCTTCTGGGAGATCAACACCGCCTCGCACATCGACTACCCCCAGCAGTCGCGGCTCGTCGAGGTGACCGACAACAAGGACCGGACGCTGTCGATCTTCACCACGATCCTCGACCACGCCGGACCGGCGGACTACCGCGGCGACCTGGGCTCGACCGTGAGCCTGGCCGGGCTCTCCCGCGAGCTGTCGGTCAACGACCCGCACGCCGTTCTCGACGCCGCCGGCACGGCGACCGACCGGAACACCGAGCTGCTGGTCGGCAAGCCGTCGGACATGGCCTGAGCGCTGCTGGTCACGCCTCCGTCGACGGCACGCACAGCACCGGCCGCGAGCTGAGCTGGAGCAGCTTGTGCGGGGTCGAGCCGAGCATGGCGCTCCTGATCGGGCTCTCCCCCGAGGTGCCGACGACGATCACGCTCGCGTCGCACTCGTCCGCGATCCGGATCAGCGCCTCCGCAGGCTTGGCCGAGACCAGCTCGACGCTCGCCTCGACGCCGGCGGACTCGGCGTACGCCAGGGCGCGGCCGGTGGCCTTGCGGCCGAGCTCGAGCAGTGCCTCCTTGTGGGCCTTGAACTCCTCGCCCAGGCCGCCGGGCGGGGCCACGCCGTAGACCAGCCGGAGCGGCTCGCCGAAGCGTGTGGCCACCTCCACGGCGACGCGCAGCGCCTGCTCCGAGCCGGGTGACTCGTCGTAACCGAGGACGATCGTCACCTCAGCCCTCCATCCCGTCGGGGTCGGCCGCAGCCGTCTTCACACCGTGGACGATGTCGGGGTCGGCGACCCCGGGCCGCTCGTCCCAGAACCTGGCATCGCGGGTCCGCCAGAACAGCATCAGCAGCACGCCGACCAGGAAGATGCCGACGCCGATGACCAGAGGTGGCCCGACCCCGAGCCACGCCTGGCCGCTGTAGGAGTTCTCCGGGTCGGACATGTCGCGGATCGACAGCACGAGCAGCCAGACGAGCAGCGCCGACCCGACGAGCGGTCCGACCCCGATGAGCAGGAGGTTCTTGGTGCTCTCCAGCAGGTGCCTGCGGTAGAAGACCGCGCAGGCGACGCCGGTCAGCGCGTAGTAGAACGCGATCAGCAGGGAGAGCGCGGTGAGCGAGTCGAACAGCGCGTTGTCCGAGACCTGGTAGATGCCGACGTACCACGCGATCGCGATGGCGGCGACCCACCAGGTGCTCACGTCAGGCGTGTGATGGCGCGGGTGGATGTGTCCCAGACGTGACGGGAGCGCGTGCCGACGAGCCATCGAGAGCCCGGTGCGCGACGCCGGGATGATCGTCGTCTGGGTCGAGGCGACGGCCGAGGTGGCCACGGCCAGGAACACCAGCCAGTCCCAGCCGCCCATCACCTGCGTCGAGAGCTCCGCGAAGACGAACTCCTCCTCGTCCGCGTTGTCGGTGAGCCACTGGGTGCCGGCGTAGGCGACGACCGCGAAGGCGACGGAGACGTAGGTGACCAGCAGGATGAACGTCGACCAGACGGCCGCCCGTCCCGGGGTGCTGGCGCCGTCGGTGGTCTCCTCGCTGAGGTTGACCGCCGACTCCCAGCCCCAGTAGGCGAACACTCCGAGCAGCAGGCCGGCCGACAGCGCTGAACCACCCTCGCCGAACGGGTTGAGCCAGCTGAACGACGGCGTGATCTCCTCCAGCGAGCTGGAGCCGTCGATCGCCTTGTAGAGCGCCACGGCGGCGAACACCAGCAGGGCTCCGACCTGGAGGACGATCAGCGCGTTCTGCAGGCGCGCGGAGATGTCGGTGCCCTGCACGCAGATCCAGGTCATCAGCAGGATCAGCAGGATCGCGAGCGGCATCCGGATCCACGCGTTGTCCGCTGCGCTGTCGGCCCCGAACATCCGCAGCGTGAAGCTGACCCCCACGTCCGCGAGCGAGCCGATCACGAGCACGCCGGTCATCGTGATCGCCCAGCCGCCGATCCAGCCGAGCCACGGACCCATCGCCCGGGTCACCCAGCTGAACGTCGTGCCGCAGTCCTGGTCGACGCGGTTGAGGTAGAGGAACGCCGTCGCGATCAGCGCCATCGGGACGAACGACGCCAGCAGCACTCCGGGCGCGTAGACGCCGACGAGCGCGGCGATCGGCCCGATCACCGCAGCCAGGGAGTACGCCGGAGAGGTGGCCGCGAGTCCGATGACGAGCGCGTCGACGAACCCGATCGCGTCGGCCTTCAGGTGGGCCTCGGTGCTGGGCGCCGTCATGTGCCGATGGTGCCCGAACCGGACCGCCGTGGACAGTCCCGACTGGACCAGTCTTGACTCGCGAGTCAGTCGTCCAGCGCGGCGAGCTGCCCGCAGGCTCCGTCGATCTCGCTGCCGCGGGTGTCGCGCACGGTCGTCGGGATGCCCTTGGCCTCGAGCCGGCGGACGAACTCGCGCTCGTCCTTCGGGTCGCTGGCGGTCCACTTCGACCCCGGGGTGGGGTTCAGCGGGATCAGGTTGACGTGCACCCAGCCCCAGTCGCCGTAGGAGTTGAGGACGTCGCCGAGCAGGTCGGCCCGCCAGGCCTGGTCGTTGATGCCGCGCATCATGGCGTACTCGATCGACACCCGACGCTTGGTGGTGCGTGCGTAGTTCCAGGCCGCCTCGACGGCCTCGCCGACCTTCCAGCGGGTGTTCACCGGGACCAGCTCGTCGCGCAGCTCGTCGTCGGGTGCGTGCAGGCTCAGCGCCAGCGTGACCGGGATCCCCTCCTCGGTGAGCTGGTTGATCCGCGGGACCAGGCCGACGGTGCTCACGGTGATCCCGCGCGCGGACATGCCGAGCCCGTCGGGAGTCGGGTCGGTGAGCCGGCGTACGGCACCGATGACGGCCTTGTAGTTGGCCATCGGCTCGCCCATCCCCATGAAGACCACGTTGGAGACGCGTCCGGGCCCGCCGGGCACCTCGCCGCGCGCGAGCGAGCGGGCGCCGGCGACGACCTGCTCGACGATCTCGCCCGTGGACATGTTGCGCTGGAGCCCGCCCTGACCGGTCGCGCAGAACGGGCAGGCCATCCCGCAGCCGGCCTGGCTGGACACGCACATCGTGACCCGGCCGGGGTAGCGCATCAGCACCGACTCGACCAGCGCCCCGTCGAAGAGCCGCCAGAGCGTCTTGCGGGTGGTGCCGCGGTCGGCCTCGAGCGTGCGCAGCGGCGTCATCAGGTCGGGCAGCAGCCCGGAGACCAGCTCGGCCCGCTGGCCGGCCGGCAGGTCGGTCATCTGGTCGGGGTCGTCGACCAGCCGGGAGAAGTAGTGCGTGGAGAGCTGCCGGGCCCGGAAGCCGGGCAGCCCCAGCTCCTCGAGGCGGGCCTTGCGCTCGGCCGGGGTGAGGTCGGCCAGGTGGCGCGGCGGCTTCCCGCGACCGCGCGGCTCCTCGAAGACCAGGGGAAGGGTCTTGACCGGTTCACTCACAACCGGCCCAGTCTCTCATCGGCCGGTGCGTCATACGAATTGGTCGCCCGAGCAGCCAGTTCGGATGACGTCCTACGCCGCGTCAGCTGTAGGAGTTGGTCAACGCCACGATCAGGACGACGCACGCTCCCGGCGCCAGGATGAACAGGATCGCCGATCCCTGCCAGGATCCCGAGCCCGATCCAGCGGGTCCGCTCCATCACGATCAGGACCACGAGCCCGGCGAGCTCCAGCAGGCCGATCAGGAGGCCGAGGACGGCACCGACGTCGGAGCTGCCGCTGGCACCGGACGCCAGAGCCGGGCCGAGCCCGGCCAGGAAGCCGCCGATGAGATCGCCGGCAGGGCGAGCACCACGCCCAGCCAGAACTTGCCCTTGTTGGACATCCCCCCGGAGGGCGGCTGTGCCGGGGGCTGGCCGTACGGCGACCCGTAGGGAGGCTGGCCGGGTGGGACCGGGCGGCCCGCCGTACGGCGGGGGCGGGGGCGGTTGCGACACGACGGTTCCCTCTCGCTCAGGTCAGGGACAGGTAGATGCCGGCGCCGGCCGCGACGGCGAGCAGGACGAGGTAGAGCAGGACCAGACGCGTGTCGCCGAGCTTGCACCTCGACCGCATCAGCCCGGCGTGCCGCGCGCGGGCGTACCCCACGACGGCCAGCACGCTGAAGCCGAGCAGCGCCCAGGGACCCAGCAGCCAGCCCAGCAGGGCGACGGTGGCGAACACGCACAGTCGCAGCGGGTCGTACGGCGCCTCGTCCGCGGCCGGCTGCTCCGCACGCGGTGGCGCCACCTGGCGGGGGTCGCTCATCTCGGCCCCGCTCCGGCCAGCGGCAGCCCGACTGCCGTCGAGATGCGACTCCTCGAGAGAGGTGCCCACGCCTGCACCGCGCAGAACGGCGCACACTGGTGGCCGCCCGACTCGGCGTCCACCGTGGCGACGTGGACGCAGCACTGGGTGAGGCGCTCCTCGATCATCGTGTTCATGTCCATGAAGGGCTTCACCGTCACCCGCAGCACCCGCTCGCCGAGCAGGCGACGCATCCGCTCCCGCTGACCGGGCAGCTTCGAGGCCGCGAGCGTCGCCAGGGTGCCGATGCCGAGGTCGCAGCTGGTGCAGATGTCGCGCCAGATGTCGGTCATCGACGGGTGCGAGAGCGAGGACTGCTCGGAGAGCAGGTCGAGCAGCGAGCCCTTGACGACCGCCCGGAGCTGGTCGGGGATGGCGTCGTCGGCGATCCGGTTGGCCAGCACGTCGGGCTCCAGGTCGAGCCACTGCTTGAGCCGGTCGTGCCCGATCAGCTCGACCAGGGACTTCCACGTGCCCGAGTCGTCGCGCAGGAGGTAGCCGACCGAGCAGCAGTGCGGGTGCGAGCACGGCAGCGCGGTCAGGTCGCGCCACGTGACCTGACCGGCCGTCTGGTCGTCGAGCCGGGCGAGGACGCCGGTGTGGGTGAGCCGGTCCATCGGGTCGAGGCCGGCGCTGCGGCCCGAGCCGAACACCGGCTGGATGGTCACGCCTCCGACGTACGGCGTGTCCAGGGCCCGCTTGATCACGAACCCGATCTCGTCGTCGTTGACGCCGAGCGCGGCGGTCATCGTCAGCGTGGTGAACACCCCCGCCCCGGAGAGCCGCTCGATCGCGCGCTCCTTGAACCGGCGGATGTCGGCGCCGCGGTGGTGCGTGGAGGCCTCCGCGCTCTCGCCGTCGTACTGGAGATAGACCTCGACCCGCTCGCGATGGCGGCGCAGCAGCTCGAGCATCGCGTCGTCCTGGGCGATGGTCAGCCCGTTGGTGTTCACCAGCACCCGCACGATCGGCCGCTCGGACACGGCGTCGAGCAGCTCGGCGAGCCACGGGTACAGCGTCGGCTCACCGCCGCTGAGCATCAGCACGTCGATGCGGCCGTTCTCCCGGGACAGCCGCGTGTCGATCGAGGCGAGCACCTGCTCGAGCGGCGCCACCGAGGCGAGCGCCGGCGCCGAGGCCGCGAAGCAGGTCGGGCACTTCAGGTTGCAGTGGTCGAGGAGGTCCTCGAGCAGGATGCAGGTGTGCTGGGTCTGCATCTCCGGCAGGCCGTGCTCGTACGCCGCCGGCACCGGGGTGAAGTTTCCGGCCAGGTCGGGGGTGTGCACCTTCGTCGGGGCGGTCCACTGCTCGAGGTAGGTCAGGATCTCGGGCGACTCGTCGTACAGCGTCCGCACGAGGCCGTGCGAGGTGCATCCGCGCTCCAGCCAGATGCGCCCCTCGCGCTCCACCAGCCATCCCGAGAGCCGCTGCACCTCCGTGAGGGGCCGGTCCGGCTGCTCCTCGTGGCAGATCGGGCAGAACGCGTTGACGTAGCGGTGGATCCGGTCGCCGCGCAGCGGCATCCCGGGGCCTGTGCGTGTGCTCATCGGTGCACCTCCTCGACCGCGCGCTCGACCGGCTGCTCGGCGGACCGGTAGGCGCCCGACCTGAGCTGCCACCCGATCCGCAGCAGCACCAGCGGGATCGTCATGGCGAGGAACAGCTGGGGGCGGGTCAGGCCGTGCCAGACGACCTCGTTGCCGCGGACGAACTCGACCAGGAAGCGGAAGACGCCGTACGCCGCGACGTACCAGACGAAGATCTCCCCCGGCGGCAACGACGGCTGACGCAGCCAGAACCAGATCAGCAGCGAACGCCGTCAGGTGGAAGGCGCTCTCGTAGAGGAAGGACACGTTGTAGCCGCCGGTGCTGGGCAGCGGCTCGGTGAGGAAGCACCCGATGCGCCCCACGGCCATGCCGAGGGCGACGGCCGGGGCGAACAGGTCGCCGGTGCGCAGCCGGTAGCCGCACATCCGCTTGGCGACGTGCACGCCCAGCCAGGCACCGACCAGGCCGCCGAGGATGCTGCGGTTGCCGTAGGCCCACTGCTCGGCCAGTGACGCGTTGTCACGGAGGTCGACGTGCTGGAGCCAGGTGCCCAGGCGCATGAACAGCGCGCCGCCGACCAGCGCGCCGGTCACCACGAGCAGCAGGCGGTCGTCGGTGTGTCCGCGACGGCGGGCCTCGGCGACGAAGACGAGGACGGCGGCCAGCACCCCGAGACCGACGAACAGCGCGTGCGTCGGCACGCCCGCGATCGTCGTCAGCATGGCGTCACCCTTCCACGAAAGGCGGCAGGATGGCGCCATGACGGCGCCGTCTCCGTGGGTCCTGCACGTCGACATGGACCAGTTCATCGCGGCGGTGGAGATCCTCCGCCGACCCGAGCTGGCCGGGCTCCCCGTGGTGGTCGGCGGGCGCGGCGACCCGACGGAGCGCGCGGTGGTCTCGACGGCGTCCTACGAGGCGCGGGAGTTCGGCGTCCGGTCCGGGATGCCGCTCAAGCTGGCCGTACGCCGCTGCCCCGACGCGGTGTTCCTGCCGGTGGACGCACCCGCCTACGAGGCGGCGTCGGCCGTCGTGATGGACACCCTGCGAGCCGTGCCCGGCGTCGTCGTCGAGGTGCTCGGGTGGGACGAGGCGTTCGTCGGGATCGAGACCGACGACCCGCTGGCGGTGGCCCGGACGATCCAGGCGAACGTCCTCGAGGCGACCGGGCTGCACTGCTCGGTGGGCATCGGGGACACCAAGGTGCGCGCCAAGATCGCCACCGACTTCGGCAAGCCGCGCGGCACCTTCGAGCTGACCCGCGACCAACTGGATCGAGGTGATGGGCCACCGGAGCACGAAGGAGCTCTGGGGCATCGGGCCGCGGATCTCCGAGCGACTGGCCGGGCTCGGCATCACGACGGTCCTCGAGCTGGCGCAGAGCCCGGAGGAGCCGCTCGTCGCCGAGTTCGGGCCCAACACCGGCCCGCACATCGGTCGGCTGGGTCGAGGGGTGAGCAGCAACGTCGTCGACGACACCCCGTGGGTCGCCCGGGCGCACGGTCGCGAGACGACGTACCAGCAGAACCTCGAGACCGCCGACGAGATCGACGGCGCCGTACGCGCCCTCGCCCGCCAGGTGGTCGACGACATCCGGGCCGAGGGACGCGCCTGCCTGCGCGTCCACCTCAAGGTGCGGTTCGCGCCGTTCTTCACCGTCAACCGGTCGCGCAAGCTCGCGGAGCCGACCTTCGACCCGGACGTGATCGCCGACGCCGCGCTCGACCTGCTGCTCCGCCTGGAGGACGACCGACCGATCCGGCTTCTCGGCGTGCGCGCCGAGATGGTGCCACCGGAGGGTGGCTACGACGCCCCGCGAACGCACGGGCGGCGGGGGAACCCCTAGGCCTAGTTGAGCACGAGGTAGTGCAGCAGCAGCCAGATCGGCGCGACGGTCGCCAGCAGGGAGTCGAGCCGGTCCATCAGGCCGCCGTGGCCGGGGATGACCTGGCTCATGTCCTTGATCCCGAGGTCGCGCTTCATCACCGACTCGCACAGGTCACCGAGGGTCGCCATCACCACGGCGATCAGGCCGAGGATCACCCCGACCCACCAGTCCCCGTCGAGGAGGTAGACGACCAGGGCGTAGCCGGCGGCGACGCACGCGACGGCGGAGCCGGCGAAGCCCTCCCACGACTTCTTCGGCGAGATCACCGGCGCCATCGGGTGCTTGCCGAACAGCACGCCGGCGGCGTACCCACCGATGTCGGAGGCGATCGTCACGCCGATGAACGCCATCACGGCCTTGGCGCCGTCGTCCTCGGCCAGCAGCAGCGCCACGAACGAGCCGAGGAACGGGATGTAGATCAGCGTGAACACCGAGGCCGTGGCGTTCTGCACGTAGCCCGCGACTCCCCGGCGCAGCAGCCACAGCATCGTCACCAGCGCGGTGACCGCCGTCGCGGTGACGAGCGCGGGGGCGCCGAAGAGGAACGCGACCGCGACCATCACGACGCCGCCGAGCATCAACGGCTCCTGCGGGATGTCGATGTCCTTGGCCAACAGCCCCTGGTGCATCTCCCAGACGGCCACCACCACGGCTGCGCCGACGATGATCATGAACGCCGGGCTCCAGAAGACCAGCGACAGGATGATCGCGGCGACGAGGACGACGCCGGAGGCGATCGCGACGGGGAGGTTGCGGCCGGCGCGGCCCGGCTGTTTCGGGGGCTGGTCCGGCTGGGCCGGGGCGGACGAGGTCTCGGTCATGGACGTCAGACCTCGATGAGCTCAGCTTCCTTGTGCTTGAGCATCTCGTCGATCTGGTCGGTGTGCTTCTTGGTCGTGGAGTCGAGCCGCTTCTCGGCGCCGGTGACGTCGTCCTTGCCGACCTCGCCGTCCTTCTCGAGCTTCTCCAGCGTCTGCTTGGCAGTGCGCCGGATGTTGCGCACCGAGATGCGGCCTTCCTCGGCCTTGGTCTTCGCGACCTTGATGTACTCCTTGCGCCGCTCCTCGGTGAGCTCGGGGAAGACGCAGCGGATGAGCTTGCCGTCGTTGGACGGGTTCACGCCGAGGTCGGAGTCGCGGATCGCCTTCTCGATGGCCGCCATCGCGCTCACGTCGTAGGGCTGCACCAGGATGACGCGCGCCTCGGGGGCGGTGAAGCCCGCGAGCTGCTGGAGGGGCGTGGGGGTGCCGTAGTAGTCGGCCGTGAGCTTGGCGAACATCGACGGGTTCGCTCGCCCGGCCCGGATGGCGGAGAACTCCTCGCGAGTGACCTCGACCGCCTTGCCCATCTTCTGGTCGGCCTCGCTGAGGGTCTGGTTGATCGTCACAGCTCTTCTCTCCTAGTCGCGGTTGTGCGCTCGCTCAGGCGGCCGTGTGGCCGGGGCTGACGAGCGTTCCGATCTTCTCACCCTGCACGACGCGGAGGATGTTGCCCGCGGGCTGCATCCCGAACACCACCATCGGGAGTCCGTTCTCCATGCACAGCGCGAAGGCGGTCGCGTCGGCCACCTTCAGTCCCTGCTGGAGTGCCTCGGTGAAGGTGAGCTCGTCGTACTTCACGGCGTCGGGGTGGGTGCGGGGGTCGGCGTCGTACACGCCGTCCACGCCGTTCTTGCCCATCAGGACGACCTCGCACTTGGTCTCCAGGGCGCGCTGGGCGGCGACCGTGTCGGTCGAGAAGTACGGCAGGCCCGCGCCGGCGCCGAAGATCACGACACGGCCCTTCTCGAGGTGCCGGATCGCGCGACGCGGGATGTAGGGCTCGGCGACCTGGCCCATCGTGATCGCGGTCTGCACCCGGGTCTCCACGCCCTCCTTCTCGAGGAAGTCCTGGAGGGCCAGGCAGTTCATCACGATGCCGAGCATGCCCATGTAGTCCGCCCGGGCGCGGTCCATGCCGTGCTGCTGGAGCTCGGCGCCGCGGAAGAAGTTGCCGCCGCCGGTGACGATGGCCACCTGGACGCCGGAGCGCTGCACGTCGGCGATCTCCTGGGCGATGCCGCGCACGACATCGGGGTCGACGCCGACCTTGCCTCCGCCGAACACCTCGCCGGACAGCTTGAGCAGGACACGCTGGTAACCAGTCATGCGGTTCCTCTCGTGGGTGGGTCTCGTCCGAAACCTACTCGGTGGTCACCTCTACGTCGAAACCCGGGATCGGTGCGAAAACCGGTTGAGACCTGTTCTGTGGTTGGTCATCGTCGCCGGATGGGACCTGACGGACGAGCCGGGATCGACGCCGCTCTCGTGGCACGCCTCGTCGCCGACCAGTTCCCCCAGTGGCGCGACCTGCCGGTCGTCCCGGTCGAGGCCGACGGGTGGGACAACCGCACCTACCGGCTGGGGGACGAGCTGTCCGTGCGGCTGCCGAGCGCGGACGGCTACGTGCCGGCCGTGGCCAAGGAGCACCGGTGGCTGCCCGTGCTGGCGCCTCTGCTCCCGCTGCCGGTGCCCGAGCCGGTGGCGCTCGGCGAGCCGAGCTCCGGAGTTCCCGCGGCCCTGGTCGGTACGCCGCTGGCTGCACGGCTCCCCCGCGGACGGCGGCGTCGACCTCGAGCGCTTCGCGCGTCGACCTGGCCGGGTTCCTGGGCGCGCTCCGGTCCGTCGACGCGACCGACGGCCCGCCGGCCGGGGAGCACAGCTTCTTCCGGGGCGCTTCTCCGGCGGCGTACGACGCCGCGACCCGCGACTGCCTCGAGCTCATGGACACCCACCGCGACCTCGTGCCCGTCGACGCGGCCGCCGAGGTGTGGGAGGAGGCCCTCGGGTCGCGCTGGGAGCGGCGTGGACGTGTGGTTCCACGGTGACGTCGCGGTGGGCAACCTGCTGGTCCGCGAGGGCCGGCTGTCCGCCGTGATCGACTTCGGCACCTCGGGCGTCGGCGACCCGGCCTGCGACCTCGTCATCGCGTGGACCTACCTGGACGCCCCGGCGCGACGGGTGTTCCGGCAGGCGGTCGACCTGGACGAGGCCACCTGGGCCCGTGCCCGCGGCTGGGCGCTGTGGAAGGCGCTGATCGGGCTCCGGAAGGCACCGGATCTCGCCCGGGCACCGGAGCTGGCGGTCGTGCCGACACGTGGTGGACGACCGGGAATGACGAGAGGCCGGCACGACTCGCGTCGTACCGGCCTCTCGGCGTCCGTGTGGACGAGCTCAGGCGCCGACCTCGAAGCGGGCGAACCGCTTCACCTCGACACCGGCCTCGGCGAGAACGGCCTTGACGTTCTTCTTCGAGTCGGTGACCGACGGCTGGTCGAGCAGCGCGACGTCCTTGAAGAAGCCGTTCAGGCGACCCTCGGCGATCTTCTCGATCGCCTGCTCGGGCTTGCCCTCCTCGCGAGCGGTGGCGGCACCGATCTCGCGCTCCTTCTCCACGATCTCGGCGGGGACCTCGTCGCGGGAGAGGTACTGCGGCTTCATCGCGGCGATCTGCATGGCCACGCCACGAGCGGCGTCCTCGTTGGAGCCGTCGTACTCGACGAGCACGCCGACCGCCGGCGGCAGGTCCGCGGCACGCTTGTGCATGTAGGTCACGGACTGGCCGTCGAAGTAGGCGACCTGGCCGAGCTCGATCTTCTCGCCGATGGTGATGGCGAGCTCCTCGACGACCTCGCCGACGGTCTTGCCGTCGAGCGGGACCGCCTTGAGCGAGTCGGTGTCGGCCGCCTTGGCCTCGGCGGCGGCGTCGGCGATCTTCTGGGCAGCAGCCACGAAGTCGTCGTTCTTGGCGACGAAGTCGGTCTCGCTCTTCAGCTCGACGAGCGCGCCGCCGGAGGTCGCGACGAGGCCGGAGGTGGCCTCGCGCTCGGCGCCGCGCGCAGCGGCCTTCTTGCCCAGCTTGATGCGCAGCAGCTCGGTGGCCTTGTCGAAGTCGCCGTCAGCCTCCTCGAGCGCCTTCTTGCAGTCCATCATCCCCGCGCCGGTGAGCTCGCGGAGCTTCTTGACGTCGGCGGCGGTGATCGCCACGCTCAGTCCTCCTTCTTCTCGTCGGTCGCCTCGGCGGCCGGCTCGTCGGTGGTCTCGGCAGGGGCCTCGGCAGGCGCCTCGTCGGCGGCCGGAGCCTCGTCGGCGGCCGGAGCCTCGTCGGTGGCCTCAGCAGCGGGGCCTCGGCAGCCGGAGCCTCGGCAGCCGGAGCCTCAGCAGCCGGGGCCTCCGTGGCCGGGGCCTCGGCAGCGGCCTCGTCGGCAGCCGGAGCCTCGACAGCGGCCTCCTCGGCAGCCTTCGCCTCGGTCGCCTCCGCGGCAGCACCGGTCGCCTCGACGGCCGGGGTCTCCTCGGTCGCGGTGTCACCACCGGTCGCGGCGACCGCGGCCTCCTCGACCTTCTCGCCGTCCTGGCCCTGGAGGAGCTCGCGCTCCCAGTCGGCGAGGGGCTCGTCGGTGCCGATGCCCTTGGCGTCGCCCTCGGTCTTCGCACCCGAGCGGGCGATCAGGCCGTCGGCCACGGCGTCCGCGATCACGCGCGTCAGCAGGCTGACGGCGCGGATGGCGTCGTCGTTGCCCGGGATCGGGAAGTCGACCTCGTCGGGGTCGCAGTTGGTGTCCAGGATGCCGATGATCGGGATCCGGAGCTTGCGGGCCTCCTCGACGGCGAGGTGCTCCTTCTTGGTGTCCACGATCCAGACCGCGCTCGGCGTACGGCTCATGTCGCGGATGCCGCCGAGGGTCTTGTCGAGCTTGTCGCGCTCCCGCTTCATCTGCAGGAGCTCCTTCTTGGTGCGACCGGAGCCCGCGACGTTGTCGAAGTCGACGTCGTCGAGCTCCTTGAGGCGGTTGATCCGCTGGTGCACGGTCTGGAAGTTGGTGAGCATGCCGCCCAGCCAGCGCTGGTTGACGAAGGGCATCCCGACGCGGGTCGCCTGCTCGGCGATCGCCTCCTGGGCCTGCTTCTTCGTGCCCACGAACATGATCGTGCCGCCCTTGGCCACGGTGTCCTTGATGAACGCGTAGCTGGTGTCGATGTAGGACAGCGACTGCTGCAGGTCGATGATGTAGATGCCGTTGCGCTCGGTCATGATGAAGCGCTTCATCTTGGGGTTCCAGCGACGGGTCTGGTGCCCGAAGTGGACGCCGCTCTCGAGGAGCTGGCGCATGGTGACGACTGCCATCTGCTTCTTTCCTGTTGTGTCCGCGCACGCTGACGTGCACGAACTGTTTTCAGTTCGTTGCAGGGGCCCCATCACGTGGTGGGGGTGTCCTGCCCTGACGCTCGTGCGGGACCCGACCCTGTCTCCAGGGACTGAGAGCCCTCGCCCGCGGGGATCCGCCTCGACCAGGAAGCCGGGACGGCACGGAAACGAGCGTGCGAAGTCAACCCATGCGGGTTGCTGGAGCCACTGTATCCGGGGGTCGGTGGGGTTGTCGAAACGCGTGGGTTGCGGTGGATAGGTTGTCCCCCTGCTCGTCGACGACTGACCGGAGGTGGCGTGGTGAGGCTGGCTGCCGCAGCGGTGTTGGTGCTGCTCCTCGGCCTGTCGGGCTGCGGGTCCGACGACGACGGCCCGAGCACGTCCCCCACCCCCACACCGAAGCCCTCCGGGCTGATGCTCGACTTCGAGTCCGGCCTGTCCGAGGGCTCGGCCTCCACCACGGTGGCCAACGCGGGCACCGGCAGCGTCCAGACCGAGGTCAGGGCCACCGGGTCGGCCCAGGTCGAGGTGGTGCCCGGACCGGACGGCGGCAAGGCGATCCGCTTCCCGGCGTACACCGGAGCGGCGGAGGCTCCGGCAGCCGTCCTGGTCGCGATCGACCAGGGTGACGGCACGCTCGAGGTCGGCGACGACGAGTTCGCGTTCGGGGCGAGCTTCCAGATCGACGAGGAGTCCTCCGGCAGCGAGGCGGACAACGGCGACAACCTGGTCCAGCGGGGCAGCTTCGAGAGCCCCGGCCAGCTCAAGATCCAGCTCGACCACGACGTGCCGTCGTGCCGGGTCAAGGGCGACGCCGGCGAGGTGTTCGTCGAGGCGCAGGGCCCGGTCGACCCGGGCTCGTGGTACTCCGTGACCTGTGAGCGACGTGGCTCCGAGGTCGAGCTGACCGTCGAGCCGCTGGACGGCGGCGCAGGAGGCGGCACCTGGCAGGCAACGGGTGCCACCGGGCTGGTCTCCCTCGACGGCCTGCCCCTCACCGTCGGCGGCAAGACCGGCCCGGACGGTACGCCGGTCGCGTCGGCCGACCAGTTCAACGGTGCCGTCGACGACGTGTTCTTCCGCGTCGAGTAGTCCCGCTTCCGTCCGCCGCCGCGCCGGTTCGCACACCCAGCGGCCCGCGATGCCCACGTCGTCCACAGCCGTCCCGCGACGGGTGGCACCCGCGCGCGCGGGTCGGCACCGTGCCTGCATGCGCCTGCTCGCCACCGCCCTCGCGTCCCTGCTGCTGACCTCGACCCTCGGCCTGACCGGGTCGGCCCGGGCCGACACCGTGCCCGCGCCGACCCGCGACGGCGCCTGGCCGCTCTCCCCACGACCGCCGGTCGTCGAAGGCTTCGACCCGCCGGCCACGACGTGGGGTGCGGGCCATCGAGGGGTCGACCTGCTCGGGCACGCGGGCCAGCCCGTGCACAGCGCGCTGGCCGGCACGGTCACCTTCGCCGCTCCGTTGGCGGGCCGAGGGGTCGTCGTCGTCGACCACGGCGGCGTGCGCACGACGTACGAGCCGGTGAGTGCAGGCGTGAGCGTGGGCCAGCAGGTCGCCCGCGGCGCAGTGCTCGGCACGCTCCAGCGCTCGTCGAGCCACTGCCTCCCCCGGGCCTGCCTGCACTGGGGGCTGCTGCGCGGCGAGCACTACCTCAACCCGCTGACCCTGGTCGGCGCCGGGCCGGTGCGGCTGCTGCCCCTATAGGTTGTTGCCTCCCCTGTCGGCAGGCTCTCGGAGGTCGTCTCGTGCCCCACCCCGTTCGGTTCGCGTTCCTGGCCCTGGTTCTGGCCCTCACCGGTGCGGGGATCTCCGCCCCGACCTCCGCGGCGGCGTCCGCAGCGACCGGGCAGGCCGAGCGCTCGCGCCACACCGTCCGGTTCGACTTCGAGTCCGGACCAGCGCCCGGCCGGGTCGCCGCGGGCTTCGACAGCTCCGGCACGAGCCAGGCACGGTTGGTCGTCCGCAGCGCCGGCGGCGCCACCGTGACGATGAGCGCAGGGCCGCGCGGCGGCCGCGGGGTGCGCTTCCCGGCCTGGGCCGACTCCGGCGCTGGTCGCTCCGCGGTGCTCGTCTCCACCCCGGCCAGTCGAGCCGCCGTCGCCCCCGGAGCACGCGCGTTCACCTTCGGTGCGTCGTTCCGCCTCAACCGACGATCCTCCGGGAACCAGCGGGACAACGGCGACAACCTCGTCCAGCGTGGCACCTACGGCGGGCGTGGCCAGTTCAAGATCCAGCTCGACCGACGGGTGCCGTCCTGCCGGGTCAAGGGCGACGCCGGAGCGCGGGTCGTCAAGGCGCGGCGGGCAGTCGCACCGAACCAGTGGTACGCCGTCAGCTGTCGCCGGACCGCCAGCGGACTGCAGCTCAGCGTCCGGTCCCACGCCCCGGGGGCGAAGGCCGCCGTCACGCGGGTGACCGGCCGCACCGGCAACATCGTGGCCGGCACCCAGCGGTTCAGCGTCGGCGGCAAGGTCGGCCCGCAGGGCACACCGCAGCCGTCGTCCGACCAGTTCAACGGCGCCGTCGACAACGTCTTCCTGCGCTGGGGCTGACCCGCTCCCGTCAGGCGCGTGGATGGGCCAGCCGGTACGCCTGACGGAGCCGGTCGTTGCTGACGTGGGTGTAGATCTGGGTCGTCGACAGCGAGGCGTGCCCGAGGAGCTCCTGCACCGTGCGCAGGTCGGCCCCACCTTCGAGCAGGTGGGTGGCAGCGGTGTGGCGCAGCCCGTGCGGCCCGATGTCGGGCGCGTCCGGGACGTCGGCGATGCGCACGTGGACCAGCGTCCGCACGGCGCGCTGGTCGATGCGCTTGCCGCGGGCACCGAGGAACAGGGCAGCTCCCGCTCCTGGGGTGAACAGCTCGCGGCGACCCTCCTCGAGCCAGCGCCCGAGAGCGCGGTCGGCCGGGAGGCCGTACGGAACCGTGCGCTCCTTGCCACCCTTGCCGAAGACCCGCACGACACGACGCGCCGCGATCGACGTCGTCGACGTCGAGACCGCAGAGCTCGCCGACCCGGATGCCGGTCGCGTAGAGCAGCTCGAGGATCGCGACGTCGCGCAAGCCGACGGCGCTGCCGTCGTCTGCCCGCACCGCGGCCGACTCCAGCAGCGACCGGGCCTCGGTGGCGCTCAGCGCCGACGGCAACGGCTTGTGCGCCTTCGGCGTGCCCAGACCGGCGCCGGGATCCGTCGCGGCCCGCCCCGTCCGCTGGGCCCAGGCGGTGAAGACGCGCACGGCCGTCGCCCGGCGCGCCATCGTGGTGCGCGCCTTCCCCAGCGTCTGCTGCTTGGCCAGCCAGCTGCGGAGCGTGCGCAGGTCGAGGGACCCGACGTCCGCGTGGCCCAGCGCCGCCGCGTGCTCGAGCATGCCCGCCACGTCGCCGATGTAGGCGCGCACCGTGTGCGCCGCCAGGTTGCGCTCGGAGGCCAGGTGGCGCTCGTACGCCGCCAGCGTGCTCGCCATCTCCTCGGGGAGGTCCACCTCGCCAGACTACGAAGCCGGCGGCGCTCGAGCGTGCAGGCGCGGCGCGGCTCACGGCGACGCCTCGCCCACGAGCCGCCACTTCCCCAGGGCGCACTCGACCAGGCCACGTCGGTGCAGGACGAGCAGGGCCCGCTCGGTGCGGGTGTGCGCGAGCCCGGCGGTGCGGGCGATGGAGCGGGAGTCGGCCGCCTGGACCACCGGCACCGCGTCGAGCACCTGGCGCTCGCGTGGCGCCAGCTGGTCGCGGGGCTGCTCGGGGTCGCGGAGATCGCTGACGACGTAGGCGCCCATCGGTCCCACCACCTCGAGCACCTCCTCCCCCGCCGTGACGAGCATCGCGTCGCGCGCCCGGATCAGCTGGTGCACCCCCGCGGACGGGGCGCTGGTCACCGGGCCCGGAACACCCATCACCTGTCGCCCGAGACCAGCCGCCCAGCTCGCGGTGTTGAGGGCTCCGCTGCGGACGGCGGCCTCCACCACCACGGTGCCGCGGGACATCGCGGCGATCAGCCGGTTGCGGGCGAGGAAGCGGATCCGGGTGGGCGCACAGCCGGGTGCGGCTTCGGAGACGACGAGTCCGGTGTCGGCGATGTAGTCGATCAGCTGGCGGTGCGCGGTGGGATAGGCGCGGTCCACGCCGCAGGCGAGCACCGCCACCGTGGGGCCGCGGTTGGCCAGCGCGCCACGGTGGGCTGCCTGGTCGATGCCGAACGCGGCACCGGAGACGACCGTCCAGGCCTCTCGCGCCAGCACGGCGGCGATGTCACGGGCCACCTCCCCTCCGTAGGTGGTCGCCGACCGCGACCCGACGACCGCCACCGCGCGCTCGACCGCCTCGCCCAGGCGCAGCGGGCCCCGGCACCAGAGACCCACCGGCAGCCCACCGCGCTCGTGCAGGTGAGGTGCATGGGCGAGGTCGTCGAGTGCCGGCGGCCACTCCGGGTCTCCGGGCGCGACGAAGCGGATGCCGCGCGCGGCCGCCACCTCGAGCTCCTTCGCGGGGTCGGCGGAGACGATCCGGGCCGCGAGGTCGTCTCCCAGCTCACGGTGAGCAGCCTGCTCGCGCAGGCTGTCGAGCACGGTGCGGGCTCCGAGCTCGTGCACCAGGTCGGTCAACCGCGGGTCGCCGGGCTCGCCGATGCGGGAGAGGGCGACCCGGGCGAGACGCTCGGGCTCCGGGACCGGGCTCATCCGACGTCCGCCACGAACGGTGCCGGCAGCTGTCGCAGCATCAGCGGGGTGGCTCTGCGCAGCCGCAGCGCCACGTCCAGCTCCTCCCGCCCCGGCTGGTCGACGGCGGTGAGGTCGGCGACCGACCACGCGACCCGGTGCACGCGCACGGCACCGCGCCTGGTCAGCCGTCCGTCGTAGACCTCGCGCTCGAGACGCAGCATCGCCGCGTCGGTCAGGGGCCAGCGATCCCGCAGCAGCGGTCCCGGCGCATGCACGTTGAGCCGCCAGTGCATGCCGGCGTAGCGCACGCGTTGGCGCTCACGCGCGGCCGTGACGCGCACGCCGGATGGCAGCGCTCGGTTCGGGCCGCTCGTAGGGCAGGGCGAGCTCGCGAGGCTCGGCGTGGTGCGGCTCGACGAACCGGGTGATGTCGATGCGGTCGGCCATCGGTCCGGAGATCTTGCTGCGGTACTCCCGCCGCTTCACCTCCCTGCACGTGCACTGGTGGTCGCGGGAGTACGGCGAGTAGGCGCCACACGGGCAGGGGTTGCAGGCGAAGACGAACATCGCCCGGGCGGGGTACGTCGCGTCCTCGTCCCCGCGCGAGATCGAGATCTCGCCGGCCTCGAGGGGTTCGCGCAGCGCCTCGACGACATCGGTCGGGAACAGCGGGAACTCGTCGAGGAACAGCACCCCGAGGTGCGCCTTGCTCACCTCCCCCGGGCGGACCCGTCCGGTGCCACCGCCCAGGACGCCGGTGCGCGAGGCAGAGTGGTGCGGCGCCCGGAAGGGCGGCCGCGTGAGCCGCGAGGCACCCGCCGGCAGCGCGCCGCACAGGGAGTGCACCGCGGTCAGCTCCAGGGACTCGTCGTCGGCGAGGTCGGGCAGCAGCCCGGGGATCCGCTCGGCCAGCGTGGTCTTGCCGGACCCCTTGGGGCCGGTCAGCATCAGGTGGTGGCCACCGGCTGCCGCGACCTCGAGCGGCGTAGCGGGCGTCGGGCATCCCGACCACGTCGGCCATGTCGAGGTCGTCGAGTCGCTCCTCGCCCCGCCAGGACAGCAGCGGCGACCCGGACATCGGCTCGACCTCGGCCGCGTCTGGGACCTCCCCGCCCCGGAGCAGCGCGATCACCTGCCCCAGCGAGCGGATGCCGAACACCGACATCCCCGGCACCATCGCCGCCTCGTCGGCCTGCGGCTCGGGCACGTAGACCGTCGTGATCCCCCGGGCAGCTGCCGCCATCGTCATCGGGAGCACCCCGGGCACGCAGCGCACGCGACCGTCGAGCGTCAGCTCGCCGATCATGGCGGTGCTCGTGAGCACCTCCCGCGGGAACTGCCGGTCGGCCGCCGCGAGGACGGCCACCGCGATGCCCAGGTCGAAGTGGGGGCCTCGCTTCGGCAGGTCCGCCGGCGAGAGCAGCACGGTGACGCGCCGGGTGCCGGGCCACTTCAGCCCGCTGTTGATGACCGCCGCCCGGCAGCGGTCGCGCGCCTCGCTGATCGACGCGTCCGGACGCCCGACGAGGGCGGTTCCGGGCAACCCGTCCGACAGGTCGGCCTGGATGTCGACGACGTGGCCGACGGCGCCCTGCAGCGAGACGGTGTGCGTGGTCGCGACCATCAGCCCACACCCCGCAGGTGCTCGACCTCGGCCGCTCCCCGCTCCGCGAGCAGCACGCCCACGACGTCGATCCGGATGCCGTCGGCGTGCACGTCGTGGTCCTGCAGCCAGCGCACCGCGAGGCGACGCAGCCGCTGGGCCTTGGCCGGCGTGACCGTCTCCAGCGGGTGGCCGTACGCCGCACTGCTGCGCGTCTTGACCTCGCAGAACACGAGCACGTCGCGGTCACGCAGGACGAGGTCGATCTCGCCCTGGTCACACCGCCAGTTGCGGTCGACGAGCACCATGCCCGTCGTCGACGAGACGCTGCGCCGCGAGGCGCTCGCCGTACGCGCCGAGGCTGTTGTTGTGGGGGCTCCCGCTCATGCACCGGAGCACACCTCACTGGCAGGACAGCGGCACGAGCCTCGGGGTCAGCCTGTGGAAGACCGCCGTGCGCGGTCGTCCTGTGCGCCTCAAACGGTCACTTGATCAGGCGGACCGGGTCACCGATGACGGTGGCGTCCCACGTGGTCACGTCGTGCACGCCACCCCCGCCGAAGCCGATGTTCACGCGGTACCAGCAACCGCCCAGCGAGGCGAAGTTGCAGGTGTAGTCGCCCGGGATCGGAATGGTGATGGTCTCCACCTTTCCGTTGTTCTTCGACACGCCGCCGCTCTTCTCGAACGGCGCGGTGCAGTTCGTCAGCGTGTTCGGCGGTGGTGCCGGCCGAGCCGCCGACGGCCGAGCAGCCACCCGGGAAGGGGGTGGTCTTGATCGTGCCCGTGGCGTCGGTCGGCGTCAGCACCTGCACGGCGCCGCCGCTTGTCGGCGTCACCGGCGTCGAAGTAGCTGAACGAGATCTTCTGTCCGGCGGCGCCGGGCAGCACCCGGATCAGGTTGAAGTTGACGCTGGCCGTCCTCGGAGTTCACGAAGATCGGCATGTGGTTGTAGCCCGAGACCGCGACCTCCTTCTCCTTGCCCGACGGCGTCACGGCGCGGATCGCGAAGGAGTTGGCGCCCTCACCGTAGGTGGTGTTGCCGGTCGGCCGCTGCCGCTGCCGTGTTGCCGGACCTGATGTAGGTGCCGCCGGTGCCGCCGAGGGCCACGTTGGTCCGCACCTGGAGGTAGTAGTCACCGGCGCGGTCGGGCGTGAAGGTGCAGAACTTGACCCAGTTGTGGAACTGGCTGGAGATCTCGTCGTTGTAGCTGCCGCTGTGCTCTTGAACAGGTTCGGCGGAGATGTTGTTGCCGCTGGTGTTGTAGGTGCCGTACTGCTTGATGCACGCGCTGCCCGCCGGTGTCGTTCTGGACCGGCGGCCACCTTGGGGTTCTGGGTGTCGGTCTGCTGGCGCAGCACGAACGAGGTGGTCATGCGCGTGGGAGGGGTCAGCGCCCCGGATCCGTCTGCCGGCGTAGCTGTCGCCGGTGCAGAAGTCGTCGCAGCGTCGACACCGTCGTCGCTGTAGCGGTTCCGGGCGTCGCTGTTCGTCACGTAGACGTTGGCGTTGTCGTGTCGTTGCCGAACGAGCTCGGCGTCGGGGAGCAGGTCTCGCAGGTCTGGCCGGTGTTGACGAACATCGGGTCGTAGAGCTGCAGCTCGATGGGCTGCCGACCGTCGTGTCGGTGACCTTCACCACGAAGATGTAGCCGAAGTCGTCGTACTCCTCGTTGTTCTTGCTGCTCGTCGCAGCCGTCGACGCCGCTGTCCTCGCACTCCTTGGTCTGGTAGCGGTCACCCTGGACCTTGCCGGTCTCCGGGCCCCTCGACGGTGGCCCAGAACTGGGGTGTGCGCGAGCAGTTGGCCAGCGGGCTCGCTGCCCTGAGCCGTCCCGGCGGGCGTCGCGGACGATCCCCCGCTGCCGGCGTTGGGCTCGTTGCCGAAGGTGTTGCAGGGGCTGCCCATGGGGGCCGGCCCCTGGTAGTCGGCGGTGCCGCTCTGGCTGATGGTGGTCGTCGGGACGCCGATGGCCGCTCCGAAGGTGTTCTTGACGACCTCGGTGACCGTGACCTTGAGCTGGGTCGGCTTCTCGCCGAGCTCCACGGTGACGGTGTTGTTGCCGGTGTTGTCGTAGCCGTTGCGGGCGGCCACCTCGAGGGCGCGCGTCTTGGCGCTCGGCGAAGTCCTGGGGCAGGAACGGGACCCCGGCCAGGGCGGCGGCATCGGCCGCCTTCTGCGCCATCTGCTGCTCGACGTACCACGTTGCCGGTGTCGACGGCGACCGCCGCGCAGCCGATGCCCGACGGTGGGCACGATGATCGCGACCATGATCGCGGCGTAGCCCGCCTCGGAGAGCCGGCGGCGTCGCTCGCGAGACGAGCCAGCAGCCGATCCGAGCCAGCAGGCGACGCAGCACTCACGTGTGACCACCCAGGCGCCGTGCCCTTGCCGTTGCAGCTGTCGGTGGGGAGCGGCTCGAAGTCCATGCACGGCGCGGTCGTTGATGCCGATGTTGGCGCCGAACAGGCCCGTGATCATCTTGTGGTTGGCGTTCGACGTAGATGCCGACGCGGTCCATCGGGCTGGCCGCCGAGCCGGGGAAGCAGGCGCTGATGGTCGTGGAGCTCCAGCTGCCGCTGTTGTACTTGAAGGAGTCGAGCGCCTTGCGCCAGACGAACTTCACGCAGTTGGCCGGGCAGCGTGCGTCGGCATCGTGGTGCTGCCGTCGACGCCCGGGTAGCCCTTGTTGTTCGCCTTGTAGACCAGGATGTAGTTGATCTGGTCGGGGTTCGAGATCGCTCCCGACGCGCTGGATGGCGTCGGCCGCCTCCTGGGCGAGGGCCGGCGCCGAGGCCGGGGTGCACGGCGGCGCATCGGGCAGGGTGTCGTTGCAGGTGCCGGGTCCGTGGTCCGCGCCGGTCGAGGCGATGCGGGCGCCGCTGCGCGCGAGCGCCGAGACGCCCGCGTAGTCCTTGAGCAGGAAGCCGAACTCGATGATGCCGAAGACGAGCAAGCGCGAGGATGGGCATGACGAGGGCAGCCTCGACCGCCACGGCGCCGTCCTCGCGGCGTCGACGCCTGAGGGCACGCATCATCTGAATCCCACCCTTTCTGCCCATAAGGTACGGCAGCGCGCGCGGTGCCGCGTCTCGGAAATGGGCAGGTGCGCTAGACCGGGAGAAACCGGGTCAGAAAGGGCGGACCGGCCGGGATCAGGCCTTGGGCGGCTCGATCTCGCTGTGGCTGAGCTCCTCGACGTTGACGTCCTTGAAGGTCAGCACCTTGACGTTCTTGGCCAGCCGCCGGGCGGGGCGGTACATGTCCCAGACCCAGGCGTCGGTGAGGGTCACCTCGAAGAACACGTCCCCGGCCTCGGTGCGCGCCTTCACGTCGACCTGGTTGCACAGGTAGAAGCGGCGGTCGGTCTCCACGACGTACTTGAAGATGCCGACGACGTCGCGGTACTCCCGATAGAGGTTGAGCTCCATCTCGGTCTCGTACTTCTCGAGATCCTCGGCGCTCATGGGGCGACCTCCTGCAGGGGGACGGGGGTTTCGAACAGCTCGAGCTGAGGCTCAAGACTCAGGGGTTCGGGGTCGATGATCCCGGCGGCACGCCGGACGTTGACGAAGCGCATCCGGTGCACCGGGCTCGGGCCCAGCTCGGTGAGCACCGCGGAGTGCTCCTCGGTGATGTAGCCCTTGTGCGTGGCGAAGTCGTACGCCGGGTACTGCTCGTGCAGCTCGCACATGATCCGGTCCCGGGTCACCTTGGCGATCACCGACGCGGCCGAGATGCACGCGGCCACCCGGTCGCCCTTCCACATCGCCAGGCCGGGCACCTCGAGGCCGTCGACCGGGAACCCGTCGGTGAGGACGTACGCCGGACGCCGCTCCAGCCTGGCCAGGGAGCGACGCAGGGCCTCGACGTTGGCGACGTGCATGCCGAGCCGGTCGCACTCCTCCTGGCGGCACCACCACGACCGACCACGCCACCGCCCGCCGCAGGATCTGCTCGTAGCAGCGCTCCCGGGCCTTCGCGGTCAGCAGCTTGGAGTCGGCGAGACCGGGGACCTGCCCCGCCTTGCCCTCGGGCAGGATCGCCGCGGCCGCCACGAGCGGTCCGGCGCAGGCACCACGGCCCGCCTCGTCGACCCCGGCGATCGGGGCGAGGCCGGCTCGGCGCAGCGCCCGCTCGTAGCCGTAGAGGCCGGCGTCGCGGCGTACGGTCGATCCGCGGGGCAGCGTGCTCATCGGGCGTCCGGGATGTCCTCGAAGGTCGCCGGGCGGTGGACGATCTCGGCCCGCTTCCACGGCCAGATCAGGGCGAAGACCTTGCCGACGACGAGGCTCTCGTCGACGTACCCGCCACCCGGGTTGCCCATGTGGCCGCGCGAGTCGTAGGAGAAGCTCGCGGTTGTCGCCCATCATCCACAGGTGGTCCTTGGGGACCTTGCGGTCGAACTTGATCTGGGACGGGGCCATCGCCCTTGGGCAGGTAGGCCTTCTCGTTCAGCGCCTTGCCGTTGACCGTCACCCGGCCCTTCGCGTCGCAGCACACCACCCGGTCACCACCGATGCCGATCACCCGCTTCACGAGGTGACCCCCGGTCGGGTAGAGCCCGATCTTCTCCAGCACCTTGGTCACCGGCGAGCGAGGCGCAGTGCCCTCGTTGGCGTCGAGCCAGCCGCCGGGGTCCTTGAAGACGATGATGTCGCCGCGGCTCGGTGAGCCGCCGCCCCAGTAGGAGACCTTCTGCACCAGGATCCGGTCGTTCTCGATGAACTGCGGCTCCATCGAGGGCGAGGGGATGTAGAACGCCTGGACGAACAGGCTCTTGATGATGATCGCGAGCAGCAGCGCCAGCACGAGCAGCAGGATCGTCTCCTGCCACAGCGGCATCTGCTTCTTCGCGGACGTGGCCCCGGACGTGTCTCCGGGCTTTCCCGGCCGACCGGGCTCACCGGAGGCGGTGGCGGCCTCGTCCACGTTCGTCACGCACTGAGCCTAACCACCGACGTCGACGGCTGAGGCTCAGGCCTCGCGACGCTCCTTGATCTTGGCGGCCTTGCCGCGGAGGTTGCGCAGGTAGTAGAGCTTCGCGCGGCGTACGTCGCCCCGGGTCACGATCTCGATCTTCTCGAAGATCGGGGAGTGGATCGGGAAGGTGCGCTCGACGCCCACACCGAAGGAGACCTTGCGAACGGTGAAGGTGCGGCCCACGCCGGAGCCCTGCAGCTTGATCACCACGCCCTGGAAGACCTGGATACGCGAGCGGTTGCCCTCGACCACCTTGACGTGCACCTTGACGGTGTCACCGGCCCGGAAGGCGGGTACGTCGTCGCGCTTGGTCTGGTCGGACAGGTCGTCGATGACGTTCGACATGATGTCTCCTCGTGACTGCCACAGGTCACCCACGGATGGTGGTTGTTCGTCGGTTTGGCCTCAGCATCGGTGCCGGCTCGTCGTCCCCCTGTGGCAGGTGACAGCGGCTGCTGGGCCAAGGAGCGATTTTGCCACAGCGCCGTCGTACGGCGAAATTGAGGCATGGAGATCACCCGCGAGCAGGTGCTGGCGTTCAGGGTGCACGCCCAGGAGCTCGACGTCGAGCCCACTGGTCGCGACGACGCCGCGATCCTCGACCTCGGCGTCCAGGACACCGGCCCCGACGGCGCGCCCTGGGCCCTGGCGCTGCGCGGTGCCACCCATCGGCCCGACGACCAGCTCACGGCCTGGACGCTGCGCGGGGCGCCCCACGTCTACCGCCGGTCCCAGGCGGCGGCCGTCGCGCGGGCCGTGTCGCCGTGGTCGGAGGCCGACGCGGCCAAGCGCGTCTTCGACGCCTCCAGGCCGCTCAAGCAGGCCGGCATCACCGTGCTCGACGCCCTCGACCGGATCGCGGACGAGATGCGCGACATCGCCGCGAAGCCCGTCGTGAAGGGTGAGATGTCGACCGAGCTCCACCGCCGGCTGCCCGCGCCGTACCAGCGCTGGTGCCGGGTCTGCGAGGCCGAGCACCTCTACGAGCAGCCGTTCCGCCTCGCGGCCCTCCAGGGCGGGCTGGAGCTGCAGCCCGGCACCTCTCCCCCGGTCCTCGAGCGGATCAAGGGCTGGCGGGGACCCGCCAAGCGGCTCGATCCGGCACTCGACCCGGTGCGGGCCGTCCTGCGACTGCTCGGGCCGGCGACGCCGAAGCAGGTCGCGGAGTACGTCGACGGGACGGTCAAGGACGTGAAGGCGCGGTGGCCCGACGACGTCGTCCCGGTCGTCGTCGAGGGCGAGGAGCGGTCGGTCCTCGAGGCGGATCTCCCGGCGCTGCAGTCCCCTGCCGACGTCTCGGGAGTGGTGGCCCTGCTCGGCCCGTTCGACCTGTTCCTCCAGTCGCGAGACCGGCCGACGGTCGTGCCCGAGGAGGCGGACCGCAAGGACCTGTGGCGGACCATCGGCCGTCCCGGTGGCGTGCTGGTCGGCCACGAGGTGCTCGGATCCTGGCGGCCGCGCGCTGTCGGGCAAGAAGCTGCGCATCGCCGTGAACGCCTGGGCGCCGCTCCCCGACCTGACCGAGCCGGCCGAGCGGCTGGCCGAGTTCCGGGGCGTGACCTTCGACGGCTTCGTGGACTCCTAGCGGCGCCGCTTGACCAGCCGTACGGCGCCGGGCGCGTCCGGGTCAGGCCCGAGGAGGCGGTAGCCGGCCTTCTTGTAGATCCGGATGTTCCGCTCGCTGAGCGCGCCGGTGAACAGCACGTAGCCGGTCGCCTCGACCGGGGCAGCGAGCTCGATGGCGTCGAGCAGCACCCGGCCGATCCCGCGTCCCTGCAGGTCCGGGGCCACCATCAGCCGGCCGATGTCCCACGTCTCGTCGTGCAGGCGCCCACGGACCGCGCCGACCAGCCGGCCGCCGTGGCGCAGCACCAGCGTCGTCCAGTCGGCCAGCCATGCCTGGACGTCCGCGAAGTCCTCGTGCAGGGGCGGGATGAACACCCCGGGGTTGGCCTGCTGCTCCTGGACCCAGCACGCGCGTTGCAGGGTGAACACCTCGGCGGCGTCGGAGGGCGACGCGAGGGCGATGGCCGCGCCCAGGGCACCCAGGTCCACGGCCCGCGAGGCGTGGGCCAGGTCGGGACGACGCTCGGCGGTACGCCGTACGGACTGGTCGTGGCGCCAGGCGGCGATCCGCGCGTGGTCGCCGGAGAGCAGGACGTCGGGCACCTCGTGGCCACGCCACTCGGCGGGCTTGGTGTAGACGGGGTACTCCAGCAGCCCGTCGGCGAAGGACTCCTCCGACAGCGACTCCGCGTTGCCCATGAAGCCGGGGAGCAGCCGGGCGACCGCCTCGATGATCACCAGCGCGGCCACCTCGCCGCCGTTGAGCACGTAGTCGCCGATCGACACCTCGCGCACGTCCAGCCGGGACGCCGCGTCGTCGACCACCCGCTGGTCGATGCCCTCGTAGCGACCGCACGCGAAGACCAGGTGCTCGTGCCCGGCGAGCTCGGCGGCCAGCGCCTGCGTGAACGGGCGCCCGGACGGGGTCGGGACGACGAGCGTCGCGCCGTCGGGGGCGACGGCGTCCAGCGCCTCGCCCCACGGCTCGGGCTTCATCACCATGCCGGCGCCGCCGCCGTAGGGCGTGTCGTCGACGGTGTGGTGCCGGTCGTGGGTCCAGTCCCGCAGGTCGTGCACGTGCAGGTCGAGCAGACCGCTCTCCCGCGCCTTGCCGGGGAGCGAGAGACCGAGCGGCTCGAGGTACTCGGGGAAGATCGTGACGACGTCGATGCGCATCAGTAGTCACCCAGGAGTCCGGGCCGGTCGTCGATGACGATCCGCCCACCGTGTACGTCGACCTCGGGGACGAGCGCCTCGACGAACGGGAACAGCACCTCGCGGTCCGGCGTACGGATCACCAGCAGGTCCTGCGCGGCGTTGTGCTCGACGCGGCCGAGCTCGCCGACCAGCTCGCCCGCGGTCGTCTCCACCCGCAGGCCGACCAGCTGGTGGTCGTAGAACTCCTCCGGGTCCTCCGGGCTCTCACCCGGCTCGACCCCGACGGTCAGCTCGGTGCCGCGGGCCGCCTCCGCGGCGTTGCGGTCGTCGAGCTCCTCGAACAGCACCACGAGCCGACCGGAGTGGATGCGCGCGGATGCCACCGTGAGCGGGCCGCGGGAGGAGTCCAGCGTGCGCCCGGCCTCGAAGCGCCGCTCGGGCTCGTCGGTGCGCGGCTCCACGAAGACCTCTCCGCGCAGTCCGTGGGCCGGCCCGATCACGCCGACCACGACGTAGTCCTCCACACTCACTCCTCCATGCGACAGGGGCACCATCCTCCCGTAGGAGAAGGTGCCCCTGTGCGATGACTGCTCGGCTAGCGCCGTCGGTCGACATCCACACTCTGTTGAATGCTTCGCGGAGCCGACCTCCGGCTAGCGCCTCCGGTCGACGTCCACGAAGTCGATCCGGGCGCCGCCCCGGCCGGCCAGCGAGCTGACCACGGTGCGGAACGCGGTCGCCGTACGGCCGCCGCGTCCGATCACCTTGCCGAGGTCGGAGGGGTGCACGCGCACCTCGAGGATCGACCCACGGCGCAGCTGCTTGTCGCGCACGGAGACGTCGTCGGGGTGCTCCACGACCCCACGGACCAGGTGCTCGAGAGCGTCCGCCAGCATCCGGCTCAGGCCTCGGGCTTCTCGTCGGCGGAAGCGTCCTCGGCGGCGGGCGCCTCAGCGGCCTCGGCCTTCGGCTCCTCGGCGGCGGGCTCTTCGGCCTTGGCCTCCTCGGCCTTGGCCTCCTCGGCCTTGGGCTCCTCGGCCTTGGGCTCCTCGGCCTTGGGCTCCTCGACCTTCTCGGCCTTCGGCTCCTCAGCCTTCTCCGAGCCCTCGGCAGCCGCCATCTTCTTGGCGGAGGCCTTCTTGGTCACGGCCTCGCCCTTGGGCTCGTTGGCGGCGTCCTTGAGGGCCTCGTTGAACAGCTCGGTCTTGTCGCGCTTGGCGTCCTTGGTCCGCAGGGTGCCCTCGGCACCCGGGAGGCCCTTGAACTTCTGCCAGTCGCCGGTCACCTTGAGGATGGCCTCGACGGCCTCGGACGGCTGCGCGCCGACGCCGAGCCAGTACTGCGCCCGGTCGGAGACGACCTCGATGAACGAGGGCTCGTCCTTGGGGTGGTACTTGCCGATCTCCTCGATGACCTTCCCGTCCCGCTTCTTCCGGCCGTCGACGACGACGACGCGGTAGTACGGCTGACGGATCTTGCCCATGCGCTTCAGGCGAATCTTGACGGCCACGTCTGTGGTGTCTCCTTGCAATGTGTGTGGTGGTGGACTCCGCGCTTCCCGGTGGGGCCAGGTGCGGTGGAATCCGGTGGGCGTTCGCAGTCCGGTTGAGAGGGGCCGGACGGCGTACGGCTCAGCGCGCCATTGTGCCAGACGACCCCGACCCGGCTGAAATCGCCCGAACCAGTGTGGACATCTCGCGGACCACGACTCCAGCCGCCAGACCGGCGTCGGCACAGGCAGCGGCGGTGCCGTCCGCCTGGCGCCGCCCGGTCTCGATCAGCAGGGTGCCGCCGGGGCGCGAGCCAGGTGGCCGCGCCGGCCGCCACGCGGCGGTGGACCTCGATGCCGTCCGGACCCCCGTCGAGAGCGATCCGGTGCTCGTGGTCGCGGGCGTCGGTGGGCATCATCGCGATCTCGTCGGTGGGGACGTACGGCGCGTTCACGGCGAGTACGTCGACCCGGCCGGCCAGCTCGGTGGGCAGGGCGTCGTACAGGTCCCCCTCGTGCACCTCCCCGCCGGGCACGTACTGCGTCACGTTGCGCCGCGCACACGCGACGGCGGCCGGGTCCAGGTCGGCCACGTGCAGCTCCGTGGTCGGTTCGCGCGCAGCGATCGCCACCCCGATGGCGCCGGTGCCGCAGCAGAGGTCCACGACGACGGGCCGCTCGACGTCGGCCAGGATCGCCACGGCGAGGTCGACCAGCACCTCGGTGCGCCGCCGGGGGACGAAGACGCCCGGCGCCACGGCGACCCGGATGCCGCAGAACTCCGCCCAGCCGACGATCTGCTCCAGCGGCTCCCCCGCCACCCGGCGGGCCAGCATCAGCTCGAGGTGCCCACGCGTGCGCGCCTCCGCCGTCAGCACCTCGGCCTCGTCCTCGGCGAAGACGCATCCAGCGGCCCGCAGCGCGTCCACGAGGGACGGGTCGACGTCAGCCGACAACCTGACCACGCAGCACGACCTGCTTGGGCTCGGCGAGCGCGGACAGGTCCTCCAGGGGGTTGCGGTCGAAGACCACGAAGTCGGCGGTGGTGCCCTCGGAGAGCCGGCCGTCGAGCCCCAGCCACTCCCGCGCCCGCCAGGAGGCGGCACCGAGGGCGGCCTCGGGCGTGAAGCCGTACGCCGCGAGCTCCCTGCACCTCGCCGGCGATCTGCCCGTGCGGCAGCACGCCACCGGCGTCGGTGCCCGCGTAGATCGCCACCCCGGCCTCGTGGGCGGCCATGATCGTGTCCCGTCGACGGCCGTGGAGGTCGAGCATGTGCTCGGCGTACGCCGGGAACTTCTCGCCCGCCGCGTCGGCGTAGTCGGGGAAGTTGTTCAGCTGCATCACCGTCGGCACCAGCGCCGTCCCCCGCGCCACCATCTCGTCGATGAGCTCCTCGGAGAGACCGGTGCCGTGCTCGATGCAGTCGATGCCGGCGGCGATCAGGCCGGGGAGCACCTTCTCGCCGAAGCAGTGCGCCGTCACCTTGGCGCCGTGCTCGTGCGCGGTGCTGATCGCCTCGGCGAAGGCGTCGGCCGGGAACGACGGCTCGAGATCGCCGGTGTCGCGGTCGATCCAGTCGCCGACCAGCTTCACCCAGCCGTCGCCGCGCTGCGCCTCCTGGGCGACGTACGCCGACAGCTCGGCCGGCTCGACCTCGTGGGCGTAGTTGCGGATGTAGCGCTTGGTCCGGGCGATGTGCCGCCCCGCCCTGATCAGGCGCGGCAGGTCGTCCCGCTCGTGGATCCACGCCGTGTCCGCCGCCGAACCGCAGTCGCGCAGCAGCAGCGCACCGGCGTCCCGGTCGGTGACCGCCTGCTCCTCGGTGGTCTCGTCGTCGACGGCGCCGTTCTCGTCGAGCCCGATGTGGCAGTGCGCGTCGACCAGCCCCGGCACGATCCATCCCTCGGCCACCGTCTCGGCACCCGCCTGCGGCTCGTAGGTGACCAGCCCGTCCACGACGTACAGATCGCGCGCCTCCCCGTCCGGCAGGACGGGACCCCGGAATCGCTGTGCAGCCATGCCGCGACGCTATCGCGCAGGGTGGTGGGCAGTTTCCCAGGTGATGAACCAAAACCGCCTCTTCACACACAGGGCAACGTGTGTGAAGAGGCAGGTTGGGTTCATAACCTGGGAAACCGGGAGCCCCGCCAGCCCCTACTTCAGGTACTTCGACAGGTCCGGGAGCTGGCTGGGGTCGAAGTCCTCGGGTACGCCGCCGTCGCCGTCGGGCAGGCCGAAGGCGGAGCCGCTCGCGGCGGCCGGCTTCTCCGCCTCGGCTGGCCTGCTGCTGGGCCCGCTTGGCGGGGTTGCCGGACTGGCGCTTGCCCTTGGCCTTCTTCGGCTGCGGCGCCTGCCGGCCCTTGGCCTTCTTGCCGAGGCCCATCCCCGGCGACCCGGGCATGCCCGGGGCGCCGCCGCGGGCCATCTGCTGCATCATCGTGCGGGCCTCGAAGAACCGGTCGACGAGCTGGTTGACGTCGGAGACCTGGCGGCCGGAGCCCTTGGCGATCCGGGCCCGGCGGGAGCCGTCGATCATCTTCGGGTTGGCGCGCTCCGCGGGCGTCATCGACTGGATGATCGCCTGGATCCGGTCGATCTCGCGCTCGTCGAAGTTCTCGAGCTGGTCGCGGAACTGCCCCATGCCGGGGAGCATCCCGAGCATCTTGGTCAGCGAGCCCATCTTGCGGACCTGCATCATCTGCTCGAGGAAGTCGTCGAGGGTGAACTCGCCGTCGCCCTGGAGCTTGGCCGCCGCCTTGGCCGCCTGGTCGGCGTCGAAGGTCTTCTCGGCCTGCTCGATCAGGGTGAGCAGGTCACCCATGTCGAGGATGCGCGAGGCCATCCGGTCGGGGTGGAACAGGTCGAAGTCGGTGAGCTTCTCGCCCGCGGAGGCGAACATCACCGGCTTGCCGGTCATCTTCGCGATCGACAGCGCGGCACCACCACGGGCGTCACCGTCGAGCTTGGTGAGGACGACGCCGTCGTACCCGACGCCGTCGAGGAACGCCTGCGCGGTGTTGACCGCGTCCTGGCCGATCATCGCGTCGACGACGAAGAGCACCTCGTCGGGGGTCACCGCGTCGCGGATGTCGGAGGCCTGCTTCATCAGCTCCTCGTCGATGCCGAGGCGACCGGCGGTGTCGACGATGACCACGTCGTGCAGCGTGCGCCGCGCCTCCTCGATCGAGCGACGGGCGACGCCGACCGGGTCACCGACGCCGTTGCCCGGCTCGGGCGCGAAGACGGTGACGCCGGCCCGCTCGCCGTTGACCTGGAGCTGCTGGACCGCGTTGGGTCGCTGCAGGTCGGCCGCGACGAGCATCGGGCTCTTGCCCTGGTCCTTCAGCCACAGCGCGAGCTTCGCGGCGAGCGTCGTCTTTCCGGCGCCCTGGAGGCCGGCCAGCATGATCACGGTCGGCGGGGTCTTGGCGAAGCGCAGCCGGCGGGTCTCGCCGCCGAGGATCGCGACGAGCTCCTCGTCGACGATCTTGATGACCTGCTGGGCCGGGTTCAGCGCCTGGCTGACCTCGGCGCCCCGGGCGCGCTCCTTGACCGCCGCGACGAAGTCCTTGACCACGGGCAGCGCCACGTCGGCCTCGAGCAGGGCGAGCCGGATCTCGCGCGCGGTGGCGTCGATGTCCGCCTCGGACAGCTTGCCCTTGCCGCGGAGGTTCTTGAAGGTGTCGGAGAGCCGATCAGAGAGCGTGGCTGAACACGTGTGGGGTTCCTCAGGAGCCGATGGTCAGGACCAGTGGCCCAGCCTAGTTGACCGGTGGTGCCGTGAACGCGGCCACCAACGCCTGACGTACGCCGTGCGCGGCCGACGCCGCCCGCTCCTCCGACAGGGCCCCGGCCGAGGCCTCCTGGACGTAGAAGACGTCGACGGCCTGGGGACCGAGCGTGGACACGTGCGCCGAGCGCACCGAGATCTCCATCCGCGCGAGCTCCCGGCAGACCACGTGGATCAGGCCGGGCCGGTCGGCCGAGCGCACCTCGATCACGGTCGCGCGCGGCGACACGTCGGGGCGTACGGCGACCGTGGGCTCCAGCTTCACCGGCGTCACCCGGCTCAGCCGCTCGGTCGCGTCGAGGCGACCGTCGACGATCGCCTCGAGCCGCTGGCGCAGCAGGATGTCGTCGAGCCCGGTCTCCGCGACGTCCCACACCGAGACCCCGAACCCGTCCTGGGTCCACGCGTGGGCGGCCCGGACGGACGCCTTCTGGAGGGCGAGCATCGCGGCCGCGTCCGCCAGCAGGCCGATCCGGTCGCCGGAGACGACGGTGACCTGCGACCCGTCGACAGAGGGCCGCGCCACCACCGACACGGTGGACGGGTCCTTCAGCACGCGCTCGGGGATGTCGATCTCGGTCACGCCGTCGTCGGGGGCGGGTTCGTCGGCGAGCGCAGCCGCGGAGCGGCGTACGAGCGTGCGCACCAGCGAGGCCCGCCACTTGGTCCAGGCCTTCTCCGAGGTGGCCTTCGCGTCGGCCTCGGTCAGCGCGGCCAGCAGCTCGAGCTCCTCGCGGTCGGCCACCTTGTCGGTGACCACCGCGATCGTGGCGGGGTCGTCGGGGTCGCGGGTGGTGGCCGTCTCGGGCAGCAGCAGGTGCCACCGCACCAGGCCGCCGATCAGCTGCACCCGACGCTCGCTGAAGCCCATCTGCTCGGCGATGGCGCGGGCGATCGGCTCGCCCGCGACGCAGTGCTCGGTCAGCTGGCCCTTGCCGATGTCGTGCAGCAGCGCAGCCACCATCAGCACGTCGGGGTGCGAGACCCGCCGGATCAGGGTGGACGCCTCGATGCAGGTCTCCACCAGGTGCCGGTCGACGGTGAAGCGGTGCACCACCGAGGCGTGCGGGAGCAGCCGCACGCGCTCCCACTCCGGGAGCAGCTGCTCCAGCGCACCGGTCTCGTCGAGCGTCTCCCAGACGCTGAGCAGTCCCGGCCCGGCGGCCAGCAGGCGCACGAACAGGTCCCGCGCCTCCCCCGGCCAGGGGTCGGGCAGCGGCTTGCCGTGCCGGACGAGCCGTGCGGCAGTCTGCGGCGCCAGCACGAGGTCGCGCTCCGCCGCCTCCGCCGCCGCCCGCAGGAGCAGCAGCGGGTCGTCGGCCACCTGCGCGCCCTTGTCGAGCACGACCTCCTCGTAGGAGACGGCGACACCGGGCGCGACGGTCTCGAGCCGCGGGCGGCGTTCCCCGGTCGGGTTGGGACGTCGTTGCGCGGCCTCCGCCCGGGCCCAGGCCACCCGGGAGAGGTGGGTCAGCCGGCGCGCCAGGCTCCGGGTGTGCACCTGGGCGGCGGTGGCGTCGGCGAGACCGAGCAGCGGGGCGATCTCCTCCCAGTACTCCGGGGAGACCCGGTCCGTGCCCCGGCCGGCGACGGCGTGCAGCGCATCGCGTACGTCGAGCAGGGCGACCCGGCAGCGCTCCAGGTCACCGTGCGGCACGTCGACCAGCCAGGTGGCCACCAGCGCCTTCAGCGCGGTCGCGTCGCGCAGCCCGCCCACGGACTCCTTGAGGTCGGGCACGGAGGCGTGCGCCAGCTCACCGGTCATCCGGCCGCGCTCGGAGACCAGCTCGCGCAGCTCCTCGAGCCGGGTGCGCGCCTCGCGCCGCCACTGGGTCGAGCACGGCGGAGCGCAGCCGCAGCGTCAGGTTCGGGTCGCCCGCGAGGTGGCGGGCGTCGAGCATGCCCGGACGCCACGCGCAGGTCGGCCGACGCCCGGTCGAGCACCTCCTCGACGGTGCGCACCGAGTGGTCGACGTTGGCCCCGGAGTCCCACAGCGGGTACCAGATCTGGCCCGCCCAGTCGCCCAGCTCGATGTCGGGGTCGTGGACCAGCACGACGTCGAGGTCGCTGAACGGTGCCAGCTCCTGCCGGCCGTAGCCCCCGACCGCCACCAGCGCGACGCCGGTGTCGGGGCACCCCGTGGACGCGAACGCCTTCGCGCACAGCTCGTCGGCTGCGCGGGTGCGCTCGGCCCGCTCGGCGGCAGTCACGTCGACCCGGTCCCGGGCGTCCTAGATCGCGGAGGCGTCGCGGTCGCCGGTGCGCACCCGGACGACGGACTCGATCGGGGAGACCCAGACCTTCCCGTCGCCGATGCGCCCGGTGGCCGCGGCTCCCACGACCGCCTCGGTCACGGTCTCCACGTCGGCGTCGTCGAGGACGATCTCGATCCGCACCTTGGGCACCAGCGCGATGTCGTACTCGGCCCCGCGGTAGACCTCGGTGTGGCCCTTCTGCCGGCCGTAGCCGCTGACCTCGCTCACGGTCATGCCGGTCACGCCCACGCCCTCGAGCGCGGAGCGGACGTCCTCCCACTTGTGCGGCTTGATGACCGCGGTCAGGATCTTCATCTCTCCAGCCTCTCAGTCGTTGCCTGGTTGTCCGGTCGCGAAGGGCCCACTGGTGGCCTTCGGTGCGTTGAGTCCCCCGCTGGTGCGGGCGCCGGCGGTCGCGTGCAGGTCGTACGCCGTCTCCGCGTGGATCACCAGGTCGATGCCGCTGACCTCGTGCTCCTCGTCGATCCGGAAGCCCATGGTCCGGTGCACGACCCAGGCGATCGCGGCCGAGACGACGAACGCGTAGGCGAGCACGACGCCCGCGCCCAGCAGCTGCTTGCCGAGCTGGTCGACGCCGCCGCCGTAGAGCAGCCCGTCCACCCCGGTCGGTGCGGCCTTCGTGGCCAGGAAGCCGATGCCGATCGTGCCGACCAGGCCGCCGACCAGGTGGACGCCGACGACGTCGAGCGAGTCGTCGTACCGCCAGCGGTACTTCAGCCCGACGGCGAGGGCGCAGACGACGCCCGCGACCATCCCCATCACGAGGGCGCCGAGGGGCGTCAGCGACCCGCCGCTGGGCGTGATCGCGACCAGCCCGGCGACCATGCCGGACGCTGCGCCGAGGGTCGTCGCGTGGCCGTCGCGGAACCGCTCGAGGGTCATCCAGCCGATGGACCCGGCCGCGGCGGCGCACGTGGTGGTCACGAACACGACAGCGGCAGCATGGTTGGCACCCAGGGCAGAGCCGGCGTTGAAGCCGTACCAGCCGAACCACAGCAGCCCGGCGCCCAGCATCACGAGGGTCAGGTTGTGCGGCCGCATCGCGTCGGTGCCGAACCCGACGCGGCTGCCGACGACCATCGCCAGCGCCAGCGCGGAGGCACCCGAGCAGATCTCCACGGCCATGCCGCCGGCGAAGTCGATGGTGCCGATCCGGTTGGCCAGCCAGCCGCCGGTGTGGCCGTCGCGGTCGAAGTCGAAGACCCAGTGCGCGATCGGCGCGTAGACGGCGACCGTCCACACCGAGACGAACACGATCCAGGAGCCGAAGCGCGCCCGGTCCGCGATCGCGCCGCTGACCAGGGCGCCGGTGATCACGCAGAAGAGACCCTGGAAGACCGCGAACAGGATCATCGGGACGGTCAGCCAGCTGTCCGCCTGCTCCGCCACGAGGTCCTGCAGGCCGAAGTGCTCCAGCGGGTCGCCCAGCAGACCGAACCCCACGTCGTCGCCGAAGGCGATCGAGTAGCCCACCAGGACCCAGATGACCACGATCGCGGCCAGCGCGCCGATGGTCATCATCATCATGTTGAGCACGCTCTTCGAGCGCACCATGCCGCCGTAGAAGAGCGCGAGGCCCGGGGCCATCAGCAGGACGAGCGCGGACGCGGCGAGCAGCCAGGCCGTGTCACCGGTGTCGATCGCGAGCACGACGGGGACGGCCGGGAGGGTGAGGGGGGCCATGGCAGCACCCTGTCGAAGCGGTACGACGCCCGCGGGCGCATCCCACATGTCAGACATGAGGGATGCGCCCGCGGACTCGTTCAGATTGCTGCCTCGTCCTTGTCGCCGGTGCGGACCCGGACGACGCTCTCGACGGGCGAGACCCACACCTTGCCGTCTCCGATCCGGCCGGTCTGCGCGGCCTTCACCACGATCCCGGCGACGTCCTCGACGTCACCGTCGTCGACCAGGATCTCGATCCGGATCTTCGGCACCAGGGCGATGTCGTACTCCGCGCCCCGGTAGACCTCGGTGTGGCCCTTCTGCCGTCCGTAGCCGCTGACCTCGCTGACCGTCATGCCGGTCACGCCGAAGGTCTCCAGCGCCGCACGGACCTCTTCCCACTTGTGCGGCTTGATCACCGCGGTCACGAGCTTCATGCGTTGACTCCCCTCGACTCGGCGTCGGTCTGGGCGATGGCGGACGGCGTCCCACGCGAACCGCTGGACAGCGAGACGAAGTCGTAGCGCCGACTCGCCGTGCTGGGCGAAGTCGATCCCGTCGACCTCGTCCTCCTCGTCGATGCGCCAGCCCAGCGTGTACTTGATGGCGAAGGCGATGATCGCGGTGAAGACACCGGACCAGGCGATCGCGACCAGGGCACCGAGCGTCTGGTCACCCAGCGAACCGAAGCCACCGCCGTAGAAGAGCCCGTTGATCCCTCCCGCACCCTCGGCCGTGGAGAACAGGCCGATCAGCACGGTGCCGACGATGCCGCCGACCAGGTGGACGCCGACGACGTCGAGCGAGTCGTCCAGCCCGAACTTGAACTTCAGGCCCACGGCCCAGGCACAGACGCCACCGGCGATCACACCGATCCCGATCGCGCCCACGATGTCGACCGCACCGGCTGCCGGCGTGATCGCGACCAGCCCCGCGACGATGCCGGACGCGGCACCCAGCGTGGTGGCCTTGCCGTGCAGCAGCCGCTCGATCAGCAGCCAGCCGAGGATCGCTGCCATGGTGGCGAGCGTCGTGTTGGTGAAGGTCCGGCCGGTCTCGCTGAAGAACTGCTCGATGTTCGCGGCGGCTCCCGACTCGGTCGACCAGTCGTCACCGAAGACGATCGAGCCCACGTTGAAGCCGTACCAGCCGACCCAGAGCAGGCCGGCGCCGAGCATGGTCAGCGTCAGGTTGTGCGGACGCATCGGCTCACGACCGAAGCCGATCCGCTTGCCGATGATCAGGGCGAGCACCAGGCCGGCGACACCGGCGTTGATGTGCACCGCCGTACCGCCTGCGTAGTCCTGGGCACCGATCTTGGTGCAGATCAGGGCAGCGTCGCTGCAGCTGAACACCATGTGCGCGAGCGGGAAGTAGGACAGCGTCACCCACAGGGGCAGGAACACGATCCAGGCCGACAGCTTCACGCGGTCGGCGATCGCCCCGCTGATCAGCGCCGCGGTGATCACCGCGAAGGTCAGCTGGAACATCACGTAGATGTAGTTGTCGGTGGTGACGCCCTTCAGACCGAACAGCTGAACGGGTCGGCGAAGAACGTGCCGTCCTTCGAGCCGAAGGACATCGACCAGCCCCACAGCACGTAGACGATGCCCACGATGGCCATCGAGATGTAGGACATCATCATCATGTTGAGCACAGACTTGGCCCGCGTCATGCCGCCGTAGAACAGTGCCAGGCCGGGCACCGTCATCATCAGGACCAGCAGGGTTGCGACGAGCATCCATGCGTAGTAGCCGTCCATGGAACCTCCAGTGGTGGTGAGTACGAACTGCAGGAGGACGGACAGGCGCGACCGCGTTGTCGGGCGGTTCCCGGCCCCCAGATGGGAGCACTCTGCGGTTTGCAGGTTTCAGGGGTCCGCGGGACGTGTTTCGCCGAGGTCACGGATGGATCAGTTGTGTTACGAGAGGGTGAAATCCACCTATTTCGCCAAAACGACAAATCGGACGCTCTGGCGAACTTATGCTCAACGGCGTGGAAGCGAGCACCGCGGGGGCGTCGGTGAGTCATCTGCCCTCATCGGAGGCCGCCCCAGAAGTAGCAGTACGCCGCAAGCGCGGCCGTCCGCGTGACCCCGACGCCGACGGGCGCATCCTCGCGGCTGCGTCGGCCCTGATCCTGCTGCGCGGTTTCGAGAGCATGACCGTCGACGAGGTGGCCAGCAACGCCGGCGTCGGCAAGGCCACCGTCTACCGCCGCTGGTCGCGCAAGGAGGACCTCGCCGTCGCGGCCATGGAGCAGCTCTACAGCGACGAGATCCCCTCCCCCGACACCGGCACGATCCGCGGCGACCTCGAGGCGATGTTCACCTCCGTGCTCACGTTCGTGAACTCCCCCGCCGGCCACGACCACGTGCGGACCACGATCAAGGAGTCGATGCGCGACGACCGCATCTCCGCGCTCTACCGCGACGCCAGCATCCGGGCGGAGGAGAACGCGACCGAGGTCTTCGAACGAGCCATCGCCCGTGGCGAGGTGCGCAGCAACACCCCGGTGCGGACCTCGGTGCAGTTCCTCGGCGCCCTGGTGGCGACCCGGGTGATCTCGGGCCAGCCGATGCCCGGCCTCGACGAGATCGACGAGCTCGTCGACTTCGTCCTGCACGGCATCAGCGCCTAGTCACGCCCGACCCTCACGGAGCTCCGGCTCGAACACCAGCAGTGCCCGGTCGAGGGTGCGTACGTCGTCGCCGGTGAGCTCGCGGCCGGACGGCACCCGGATCCCGAGCAACCGCAGCGACCCGCGGTCGGCGGCTATCGACCGCAAGACTGCCGCGACGCGCTCAGGCCGGTCCTCGAGCCGACCGATCATCCGAAGTCGCCGTCCACGCGCGTGCACGGTCACCGGGCACCCGCCCCGGAAGTTCGAGCGCCAGCCAGCCGGCGTCACCACGACGTGGCCGCCTGCCACGGCGTGCCAGCCGACCGGCACCCGGAAGCGCCGCCCCGTCCGGCGGCCCCGGAACTCGAGCATCGCCAACGCCGGCACCAGTCGACCCAGCGGCGAGCGCAGGGTCGGACGCAGCACGAGGTTGAGCCCCTTCACCAGGAGGAACGGCGGCCGGGTGTCCTGCGCCGGACCCGTCACGGGTCCGACCCGACCAGCCGGCCGACCGCGGCGTCGACGGCGTCGGTGCCGTCGTCGACCGGCTCGAGGTAGAAGCGCGCCCAGGCGAGCAGGCCGTCCTCGACCCCGAACAGGATCACGCCCCGGAGCAGCTCGGCCCGGCCGTCGGACCGATGACCGCCGATCTCCCACTCCGACCACACGACGGCGCCGTCCTCGACGACGCGGAGCACCTGCGCGGCGACGTCAGGCAGGCCACGGAGGATGCGCTCCCAGTTCACGCGCACCTGGTCTCGGCCCTCGAAGCCGCGCCCTGGATGGACCGGCGTCTCGTTGCGGTAGTCCTCGGCGAAGCACGTCACCACGGCGTCGAGGTCGTGGTCGTCCACTGCGCGACGCAGTCCCTCCACCGCTTCTGCACCTCGAGAGCTCATCCCGCACTTTCGTTCTAGTAGACTTGATTCAAATGAGTATGAACCCGGAGCCCCACCAGCGCAAGGCGTCCGCACCCGGCCGCCGCCGCTACGACGCGAGTGCGCGGCAAGCGCGGGCGCAGGCTGCGCGGACCGCCACGCTCGACGCGGCCGAACGGCTCTTCCTGGACCGCGGTTACCGCGGTACCACCGTGGAGGACATCGCGACGGCGGCGGGGGTGTCGGCGGCCACCGTCTACAAGAGCCACGGCGGCAAGGCGGGTCTGGTGCGCGAGCTGTGCCGCCGCGCCCTGTCCGGCGAGGGCGCGGTACCCGCCGAGGAGCGGTCCGACGCCCTCCTCCGCGACGACGCGGATCCCGCGGCCGTCCTGCGCGGCTGGGGCGTGCTCGCGGCCGAGGTCTCGCCCCGGGTCTCGCCCCTGGCCCTGCTCCTGCAGCGCGCCGCGGAGGGCGAGCAGGAAGCGGCCCACCTGCTGGCCGAGGTCGAGGACGCGAGACTGCGTCGGATGACGGACAACGCCCTTCGGCTGTTGTCGGCGGGTCACGTGCGCAGCGGGGTGACCCTGGAGGAGGCGCGCGACGTGCTGTGGATGTGCACCTCGCCCGAGCTCTACGACCTGATGGTGGTCCGGAGGGGCTGGTCGACGGATCGCTTCGGGAGGCTGATCGCGGACACCCTGGCAGGGGCTCTGCTCTGACCCGGCCGGTCAGTCCTGGCCCAGCAGCGCGTCCACGAACGTCTCGGGGTCGAACGGCGCGAGGTCGTCGGGGCCCTCGCCGAGACCGACCAGCTTGACCGGTACGCCGAGCTCCCGCTGGACCGCCACGACGATGCCGCCCTTGGCCGAGCCGTCGAGCTTGGTCAGCACGATCCCGGTCACGTCGACGACCTCGCGGAAGACCCGAGCCTGCACCATGCCGTTCTGGCCGGTCGTGGCATCGAGCACGAGGAGCACCTCGGTCACGGGCGCGTGCCGCTCGACCACGCGCTTGACCTTGCCGAGCTCGTCCATCAGCCCGGCCTTGTTCTGCAGCCGCCCGGCCGTGTCCACGACGACGACGTCGGCACCGCGCTCGACGCCGATCTTCACCGACTCGAAGGCGACGCTCGCCGGGTCACTGCCCTCGGGGCCGGTGACGACGTCGACCCCGACGCGCTCGCCCCAGGTGCTCAGCTGCTCGGTCGCGGCGGCGCGGAAGGTGTCGGCGGCACCGAGCACCACGGACTTGTCCTGGGCGACCAGCACGCGGGCGAGCTTGCCGACCGACGTGGTCTTGCCGGCGCCGTTGACGCCCACGACCAGGACGACGCCCGGCTTGCCGTCGGCCCCGGTGACCCCGATCCGTCGGTCCATCGTCGGGTCGACCAGCGCGAGCAGCTCCTCGCGCAGCACCTGAGGCGCGGAGGCGGTGTCCGCGCCCTCGACGCGCAGCCGGGTGCGCAGCCGCTCCACCAGCTCCTGGGTGGGGACGACACCCACGTCGGCGGTGATCAGGGTGTCCTCGATCTCCTCCCAGGTGTCCTCGTCGAGGCGTTCGCGGGAGAGCAGCCGGAGCAGGCCGCGTCCGAGACCTCCCTGCGAGCGGGCGAGCCGCTCGCGCAGCCGGACCAGCCGGCTCGCCGTACCCTCCGGACGCTCGAGGGTCGTGACCGGAGCGGCAGGCTCCGGCTCGTCGGGTGCCTCGGTGGGCGGCTCCTCGGTGATCGTGCCCGAGGGAGCCGAGGGCGGGACCGGACGGGACCGTGGCTGCTTGCGGCCGTTGACGAACGCGACCAGCCCGATGACGAGCCCGATCACCACGATGGCGACCGCGAGGATGACGAAGATCAGGACGGAGCTCATGGGGCGATCCAATCAAACGCAGGTGAGGGCCGCTCAGCGGCGGGCGTCCACCTCGGGGCGCGCGATCGAGACCGGCTCCTCGACGTGCGGCTCGGGGTCGAGCGTCGGCAGCGACTCGACGCCGCGACGCATCGCCTCACCGAGGCGCGGGGTGAGCGGGGTGGCCGCCCCCCGGTAGGGAAAGGCGACGTAGAACATGATCACGGCGGCGAGCGCGAGCGCGAGCAGCAGGACGACCACGATGGCTCCCATGGGGCTCCTTCGACGGGGAAGAGTCGTTCCCGTCGATCCTCACACGGGGCCTGGGTCAGTCACGCAGCAGGGGTACGACGGCAGCGCGGACCTGCTCGGGCAGCGGAGCGACGGCACGGTCGCCACTGTTGTCGACGTACACGTGCACGAACCGGCCCTCCGCGGCCGCCTCCGCGCCGGGACCGTCCGGATCTCCCTGGAACAGCCCGATGCGGTAGATCACCGACGACGTCCCGACCTTGTCGACGACCATGCCGAGGTCGACCGGCTCCGGGTAGCCGATCTCGCGGAAGTAGCGGCAGCTGACCTCCGCCACCACGCCGATGGCCGGCAGCTCACGGATGTCGGTGCCGGTGGCCTCCGCCAGGTGCGCGTTGACCGCGGTGTCGATCAGCTCGAAGTAGACCGCGTTGTTCATGTGCCCGTAGACGTCGTCGTCGGCCCAGCGGGTGGTCGCCTGGCGCCACACGACGTAGTCCTCGCGCCGGGGCCGTGGGGGTCGCTCGCTCACGGCGTCATTGTGCCGGTACGACGCTCTCGCTCCGGGTCCGGTGCCGCAGCAGGAGACCCAGCCCGAGGACGAGCACCAGCACGAGCACGTTCTGGACCACCTTGCCGACCGGGTCGCCCCCGGGAGGGACGGGCACCAGGAAGCCGATGACAGTGCGCTCGAGCAGCGCGCCGAACGCGACGGCGACCACGTGCCGCGGCGTCCACGCGGGTGACCCGGCGGACCGGACCAGGACGACGCCGGCCGTGATCGCGCTGCCCCACACCATCACCAGCCCGACCCACGACGCGGGCGCGAGGTCGAAGACCGCCATCAGGCCGAAGGCCGTGGCGCCCAGCGCCGCCGGACCCCACGTGCGTCGTCCGTCGACCGCGCCGACCGGACGCCCGAGTGGCGTGAAGGCGAGCACGGCCAGCGCGGCGGCCAGCGCCAACGAGAGCGCGAACCCGGTCACCGACGTCTCGGCGGCTGGCCCGTCCTCGTCGAACCGGATCAGCGTGGCCACGCCCACGCCCAGCACCGTGAGCACCGTGATCCCGAACCACCCCAGCCACGACCGGTCCCGTCCCGCGGGCAGGAGCCCCTCCACCACCGCCAACGGCGCGGCGACGCTCATCACCACGTGCCCGAGGGCCCACGACGAGAGCGCGAGCACGCTGACCCCGGCGACGCTCACGCCGCGGATGTCACCCCACAGCTCGATCTCCTCGGCCGTCTGCGGAGTCCACAGCGAGAGGTCGACCCACGTCGGCATCAGGACGCCGAACGCCGCTGCGAGCAGCAGTCGCCCCGGCCACCCGCGGCCCGTGCGGACGGCGACCTCCCGGACCAGCAGCGCAACGCCGCCGTACAGCGGGGCCATGAACACGATCAGGAAGAGCGTGGCGCCGAGCTCGCCGGTGATGTCGAGGTAGGACTGCACCAGCTCGGCGAACACGGGTGCCCCGAGCAACAGCGCGGTCACACCCACGACACGGGTGCCGCGGGGAGCGCGCTCGACCATCGGTGGCCCGTCAGGCGGGTTCGGCCCTTCGAGACGGTCGCTGCGCGACCTCCTCAGGAACCGCCTCGCGCAGCCGCTGGCTGATCACCGCGGAGACGCCGTCACCGCGCATGGTCACGCCGTAGAGCGCGTCGCCGACCTCCATCGTCCGCTTCTGGTGGGTGATCACGAGCAGCTGGGAGTTCTCGCGCAGCTCCTCGTAGATCTCCAGCAGCCGACCGAGGTTGGTGTCGTCGAGCGCCGCCTCGACCTCGTCGAGGATGTAGAACGGCGAGGGCCGGGCCTTGAACAGCGCGACCAGGAACGCCACCGCCACGAGCGAACGCTCACCACCGGAGAGCAGCGAGAGCCGCTTGACCTTCTTGCCCGGGGGCCGGGCCTCGACCTCGATGCCGGTGTTGAGCATGTCGTCGGGGTCGGTGAGCACCAGTCGTCCCTCGCCGCCCGGGAACAGCCGGCTGAAGGTGGCGTCGAAGGCCTTGCTGACGTCGGCGTACGCCGCGGTGAAGACCTGCTCCACCCGCTCGTCGACCTCGCGGACGATGTCGAGCAGGTCGCGACGGGTGCTCTTGAGGTCCTCGAGCTGCTCGGTGAGGAACTTGTGCCGCTCCTCGAGGGCCGAGAACTCCTCGAGCGCGAGCGGGTTGATCCGGCCCAGCTGGGCCAGCGCGCGCTCGGCGGTGCGCAGCCGCCTGGACTGCTCCTCACGGTCGAACGCGACCGGCTCGGGCGTCTCCTCGCCCTCGGCCACCTCGCCGGTGAAGGGGATCAGCTGGTCGGGGCCGTAGTCGGCCACCAGGGCCTCGGGGTCGAGCCCGAGCTCCTCGAGCGCGCGCTCCTCGAGCTGCTCGATGCGCATCTTCTGCTGGGTGCGGGCCATCTCGTCGCGGTGCACGGTGTTGACCAGCTCGTCGAGGTCACGGCCGAGGTCGCGCATCCGCTCGCGCGCCTCGCGCAGCTCCTGCTCGCGCCCGGTGCGGCTCTGCTCGACCCGGGTGCGCTCCGCGGAGGCCGCGGCGATGGACTCCTCGAGGCGGGCGAGGACGACGGCCACCCCACGACCGACCGCCTCGCCGATGCGGCCCTCGCGCTGGAGCTGCTCCCGGCGCGCGATCGCCGCTGCGCGGGCGTCGCGCTCGGCCTGCGCAGCCTTCGTCAGCGAGTCGGCGCGGCCGTGCAGGGCACGGGCCCGCTCCTCGGTCGTGCGCAGGGCCAGCCGCGCCTCCATCTCGGCCGCACGGGCGGCCCGGGCCTCGTCGCCGAGCTGCTCGCGCAACGCCGTGTCCGGCTCCTCGTCGGGCGCGTCCTGGGCGCTGGAGAGGCGGGACTCCAGCTCCGCGAGCCCCTGGAGGTCCCGGTCGCGGGCCTCCTTCGCGGCCGCGATGCCCTGGTCGAGGCGCTCGGCCTCGGCGCGTGCGTTGCGGGCCTGCGAGCCGTACTGGCCGAGCTCCTCGGCCACGGCGGCGAGGGTGGCGTCGGACTCGTGCAGCTTCGCCAGCGCCACGTCGACGCGGCGCCTGGCGTCCTCCCGCTCGCGCTCGAGGGTGGAGACGTCGAACGTCAGCCGCTCGAGCGTGTGCGCGGCCGTGGTGAGCTGCTCGGTCGCGTCGTCGACGGCCGCCTGCACCTCGATCAGGCTCGGCTGGCTCGAGGAGCCACCGGCCGCGAAGTGGCCGCCGAGCAGGTCGCCCTCGCGCGTCACGGCGGTGACGTCGGCGGCGTCCGCGACCAGGGTCCTGGCGGAGGCGAGGTCCTCGACCACGGCGACCTTGAACAGCAGGCGGCTCAGGGCGGGGCGGAGGTGGTCGGGGCACTCCACGACGTCCATGGCGTACGTCGCACCGGCGGGCAGGCCGGGCCAGGCGGAGTCGTCGACCTGCGCGCCACCGAGCAGGATCCCGGCGCGACCGAGGTCGTCGTCCTTGAGGTGCGCGATCGCACCGAGCGCGGAGTCGACGTCGCTGACCGCCACCGCGTCGGCAGCACTGCCCAGGGCGGCGGCGATGGCTGCCTCGTAGCCGGTGCGGACGCTGAGCAGCGCCGCGACCGAGCCGAGCAGGCCGCTGACCGAGCCGGTCGCGGCGAGCAGGGCACCGGCACCGTCCTTGCGGTTGAGGCCCAGCTCCAGCGCCTCCTTGCGGGCGCTCAGCGAGGAGCGCTCACGCTCGGCGGTGGTCACCTCCTCGCGGAGCTTGCCCAGCCGGTCCTCGATGTCGGAGAGCAACGAGGTCGCGGCCTCGTGCTCGGAGTCGAGCCCCTCCTCGCCCGCGTCGAGTCCGGCCACCCGCGACTCCAGCGAGGTGAAGTCGTGCTGGGCGCGCTCGGCCCTGGCGGCAGCGGCGGCGCGCGCCTCGGTGAGGCGGCCGACCTCCTCCTCGGCGGCGGCGGCACGGCTGCGCAGTCCGTTGACCTGCCCGTGCAGCCGGGCCAGTCCCTCGCGACGGTCGGCGGCGGCGCGGTGGAGCCCCGCGACCCGGCGCTCCTCCTCGGCGTACGCCTGCTCGGAGGTCTGGCGCGCGGCCACGGCCCGGTCGAGGACGCCGCGGTTGGCGTCGACCTCGGCGGAGATGACCTCCTCCTGCTCGCGCACGCGGGCAGCCTCGGCCTCGAGCTCGTCGGGGTTGCGTCCCTCGGGCACCTCGGGCTGCGAGGCGGCGTTGCGCACCCGCTCCGCGGCCAGGCTCGCGGTGCCGCGCAGGCGCTCCCGCAGGCCGGAGAGCCCGAACCAGGTCTCCTGGGCCTGGGCGAGCGCCGGGAGGTCCTCCCGCAGCGCCGCCTCCAGTGCGGTCTCGGTCTCGCGGGTGGCGGCCAGCGCCGCCTCCACCTCGGCGCGACGCTCCAGCAGGATCGACTCGTCGGCCAGCTCCTGCTCCAGCGCGGTGCGCGCCGTCGCGAGGTCGTCGGCCATCAGGCGGGCGCGGGCGTCGCGGACGTCGGCCTGGACGGTCTGGGCCTTGCGGGCCACCTCGGCCTGGCGCCCCAGGGGCTTGAGCTGGCGCCGGATCTCGCTGAGCAGGTCGGCCAGCCGGGTCAGGTTGCCGTCCGTCGACTCCAGCTTGCGCAGCGCCTTCTCCTTGCGCTTGCGGTGCTTGAGGACCCCGGCCGCCTCCTCGATGAACCCGCGGCGGTCCTCCGGGGTGGCGTGCAGGATCGAGTCGAGCTGTCCCTGGCCGACGATGACGTGCATCTCGCGGCCGATGCCGGAGTCGCTGAGCAGCTCCTGCACGTCGAGCAGGCGGCAGGAGTTGCCGTTGATGGCGTACTCGGAGCCACCGTTGCGGAACATCGTGCGGCTGATCGTGACCTCGGCGTACTCGATCGGCAGGGCGCCGTCGGTGTTGTCGATGGTCAGCTGCACCTCGGCCCGGCCCAGCGGCGGGCGGCCCGAGGTGCCGGCGAAGATGACGTCCTCCATCTTGCCGCCGCGCAGCGACTTGGCGCCCTGCTCACCCATCACCCACGCGAGCGCGTCGACCACGTTGGACTTGCCGGACCCGTTGGGACCCACGATGCAGGTGATCCCGGGTTCGAGCTGGAGGGTCGTGGAGGAGGCGAAGGACTTGAAGCCCTTGAGCGTGAGGCTCTTGAGGTACAACGTCTGCTCTCCCTGCGTCGCCGTCGGCCGTCGTGCCTGCTGGACGCGGCATCCTCTCAGTCCCGTCCCCGAAGCTGCTCGGGGCGGTCCTGGATGCTGCGACGGGGAAGGGTCAGCGCCCCGACCCTACCCAGCGGCACCGGGCATTTCGGGGAGGCGTGCCGGGGCCGTCAGACGGTCTCGGTCTCCTGCTCGGGCTGCTCGGCCCGCGCCGCGGCCTGCGAGCGCGTCTTGCTGACCGCGATCGAGATGAGCGCCGCGGCGATCGCGCCGAGCACGACGTAGGCGGTGACCGACTCGGCGTCGAAGGCGCGCAGGATGGTGCGGCTGTTGGTGATCAGGATGACGCTGCCGACCAGGGCGCCGAGCACCGGCAGCGAGACGTGCCGGACGAGGTACGCCGCGAACGGCGCCGCGATCACACCGCCGATGAGCAGGCCACCGACGACGCGCCAGTCGATCGCCTCGCTGCCCAGCCCGATCAGGAAGCCGACGCTGGCCGAGACGGTCACGGCGAACTCGGCCGCGGAGACCGAGCCGATCACCTTGCGCGGGTCGAGGGTGCCGCTGGAGATCAGGGTCGGGGTCGAGACCGGGCCCCAGCCACCACCGCCGGTGGCGTCGACGAAGCCCGCGAACAGGCCCAGCGGGGCGAGCAGGCCGGTGCCGGGCCGACGGCCCTTGACCACGACGGGAGGCTGGCCGAACACGAACCGGGCGACGATGTAGACGCCGAGGAGCAGCAGCAGCCCGGCCACCCACGGGGTGGCGGACTCGGTCGAGAGGTTCGACAGGACGGTGGCGCCGAGGAAGGCGCCGACGCCACCCGGGATGCCGATCTTGAGCACGACGCGCCAGTCGACGTTGCCGAACCGCCAGTGCGAGAACCCCGAGACAGCGGTGGTGCCGACCTCGGCCAGGTGCACGGAGGCCGAGGCGACGGCCGGCGCGACGCCGTTGGCGAGGAGCAGCGTGCTGGCGGTGACGCCGTACGCCATGCCGAGCGAGCCGTCGATGACCTGGGCCAGCAGGCCCACGAAGGCGAAGACGAAGAGACGTTCCACAGCACACATCCGTTGGTTCGGGACAACGACTTGACGCGGAACAGACTAACGCAATCAATTCGGTATTCTTAATCGTCAAACCCGAGACAGTAGGAGAGGTCTAGTTCAGCCCGCCTCAGGTGGTCCATCGGGTGTGACCAGCGCCTCGTCGGCGTGCGCGATGTGGGCCAGCTGGCGCCAGATCAGCGCCAGGAAGATCGCCGAGCCCACGAACCCGAACCAGAACGGCGCGGTGATCCCCCAGCGCGAGGCGATCAGGCCGCCGAGCACGGACCCGAGCACCATCCCGCCCATCACCCCGAGCATGTTCACGCTCGCGACCCGACCCTGGAGCGACGTGGGTACGGCGCGCTGGCGCACGCTCGTGGACGTGGTGCCCCAGACGAACGCGTGCACCCCGAACACGAACATCACCGCGAGCGCGACCGCCGGCAGCGTGTTCACGGCCAGCACGAGGTGGGTCAGGGTCTCGATCACCAGGCCCACCCGCATGATGTTGCCGAGGCTCACGTGCGCCTCGAGCCAGCCGTAGCAGAACGTGCCGAGCACCCCACCGCAGGCCATCGCCGAGGTGAGCAGCCCGAAGCCGACCTCCCCCATCTGCAGCCGCTCCAGCGAGTAGAGCACCAGCACCGACCACGCCGCGCCGAACGTCACGTTGAAGATGACGATCGTCAGCACGAGGGTGCGGATGGCTGCGTGGCCCCGCACCCAGCGCAGCCCCTCGAGGATGTCGCGCCGCACGGTCGACGGCTGCTTCGTGCGGTCGTGGCCGTGCGCGGGCAGCCGCACCCGCAGGACCAGGACGACGCTGAGCGCCAGGCAGACGCCCTGGGTGATGAACGGGTACGCGCGGCCGAGCCCGAACAGCAGGGCCCCGATCGGCGGGCCGGCGAGCTGGTTGAGGGTCACGATGCCCGCCATCACGCGGGCGTTGGCGATGCCGAGGTCGCGCTTCTGCACGATCATCGGCAGCAGCGTGGAGGTCGTGGTGTCCGCGAAGGTCTCCCCCACGCCGAGCAGGAAGACCGCGGTCAGCACGACCGCGATGCTCACCTCGCCGCTGAGGATCGTCCCGACGAGCAGCGCGACGACCGCCACCCGGCACAGGTCGGCGATCGCCACCAGCCGGCGCCGGTCGACACGGTCGGCGACGACGCCGGCGAAGAGGCCGAACAGCAGGAAGGGGAGGTACTGCAGCACGAAGGCGAGCGCGACCAGCAGCGGGTCACGGGTCTCCGAGGCGACCAGGAGCGGCCCAGCGGCGACCTGCAGGCCGTCGGCGATGTTGCTCACCCAGCTCGAGGCGAGCAACCACCTGAACGGGCGGCCCAGCCGGGTCGGGACCACCGACTCGACGACCGATCGGTACACAGCCGTCGATGCTCGCAGAGGCCCCTGACAGCGGCAAAGCGATATCCGCCCGGCAGGGTCAGGCGAGGGCGACCGGCCGCGTCGCCGTACGCCGACGCAGGAGGCCGGCGAGCACCAGGGCACCCAGCACGGCGGCCGCGGCGCCGGTCGCGCCCCAGCCGCTGCCGGTCGGGGCGAGGGCCGCCACGTTGGTGTCCCAGGTCGAGCCCGGCAGGTCGACGCGGTAGACGTCGATGCCACGGGCGAGGTCGACGGAGTAGGCGAGGTTGGTCTTCTTCGCGGTCATCACGCCGGACTTCGAGTAGACCGGCATCCAGTAGGAGTCCCACACCTCGGAGACGCCCCAGGTGGCGTGGCCGTAGGTCTTGAGGTCCTTCGGGTTGCGTACGTCGACGAACTGGGTGCCGCCTCCGTAGAACCCGGCCGCCACGATCCCGGACGGGTGGAAGTCGAACCAGTGCGCGGAGCAGAACGCCCCCACCGGCATCGGGTAGGTGCCGAGGTCGGAGAGCTCCACCTTGTCGAGCGGGACGATCGCGTTCTTGGTGCCGTCGAGCCGCTTGACCCACCAGGTCTGGAAGGAGCCGGCCTGGCTGCAGTCGGGCTGCTCGTAGTCCTCCTCGGTGACCAGCAGGATGTTGCCGTTGGCGAGCGAGGGGGCGGCGCCGTTGCGGAACGCCTTCGCGTTGGGGCGCTGGGAGTTGTGCAGGATGAAGTCGTTCCAGCCGGGGTACTTCGGGTCGCTGCCCTGGCCGGCCGCACCGGTCGTCGTGACCAGCCGCGGCGCGCGGGGGTTCGTCGTGCTCCACATGGAGGCGCCGTTGAAGCCGGTGTGGGTGCCGAACCCGGCGTCGTCGAAGTTCCACTTGTGGCCGGCGGTCGGGCTCAGGAAGCCCTGGACTCCCGCGGTCTTCGGGTCGGAGTCGACCTCGACGGGGTGGTCGAGGTCGCGCAGGTCGAAGATCGAGAAGCGACCCGTGCTGTCGTCACCGGCCGAGTAGGCGTAGGTGCAGTTGGTCTGCTGCACGCAGGCGACCGTGTGCGTGCTGGTCGACCCGGGCGCGCGGCCGGCGATCTTCGGGTTGGCCGGGTCGGTGACGTCGACGATCATCAGCTCGCCGCCGCCGACGTTGACGTGCTCGATGTCGCCGGGGCTGACCTGGTGCAGGTCGACGCCGACCAGGGCGAAGCGGCGGACCTTGCCGTCGGCGTAGGTGCGCTCCCCGCAGTTCATCGCCTCGTTCTCGAACTGCAGCGACGGCAGGACGCCCTTCAGCGCCGGTCGCGTGGGCTGGGAGACGTCGTAGACGCGCACCGAGTCGAGGTTGGACTGCACGAAGAGCGGCTTGGTGCGCAGGAAGCACCCGGAGATGCCGGCCGAGGACGGGTTGGAGGAGACCAGCGAGACGTTGCTGCTCGAGATCAGCGGGATGCTCTGGTTGCTGCTGAGCAGCGACCGCTGCTGGGCGATCCGGGCCGCGTCGTCGTGGGCGTGCGCGGGCGCGCCCGTCAGCAGCGTCGCCGAGCAGGCGAGGGCGGTGGCGAGGACCGGAACGAGGCGCATGACACGCCAACGAGCAGCCCCCGGCGGGGGTTACTTGCGCCGACCGGCCCGTGGACGGGCCGTCCGGGGTGGGATCAGGTGCGGGCCAGCGAGTCGTCGCGGGCCACGGCCTCGTCGACGGACTCGGTGGCGAGTGCGGCAAGTGCGTCGTTCTCGGTCTGGAGACGCAGGGTCATGTCCTCCAGGTCGGCGACGCGCTGGCGGAGGATGCGATTCTCCGCGGTGAGGCGGTAAACCACTCGAGGGTCGGTTCCGACCGAGTAGCCGAGCAACGCCTTGGCCATAGATGTTGCCTTCCAGGGGACGAGGGGGTGGGTCCGTCTGGACCATCTACAAGAGTCTCACGCTGGTCACGACTTCATCAAGTGCTGGTCGCGCCGAGGCGTGCGACCGGCGTACGGCGCAGGCGGGGGGCCGGCTGGCACACCGGGCAGAAGTAGGAGGACCGGTTCATGAAGGTGATCCGCCGGATCGGCGTACCGCAGCGGGTGCAGGGCTCGGCCTCGCGCCCGTAGACCTCCAGGGAGCGGTCGAAGTATCCGCTCTGCCCGTTGACGTTGACGTAGAGCGCGTCGAAGGAGGTCCCGCCCTGGCCGAGGGCCGCGAGCATCACCTCGCGGCAGCCCGCGAGGACCCGGCGTACGTCGGTCGCCCGGAGCTTCGAGCCGAGCCGCTCCCCGTGGACCCGGGCCAGCCACAGCCCCTCGTCGGCGTAGATGTTCCCGACGCCCGAGATGAGGCTCTGGTTGAGCAGGATCCGCTTGATGCCCGACTGGCTGCGGCGCACCCTGCGGACGAACGCGTCGTCGTCGAACGCCGCGTCGAGGGGGTCGCGGGCGATGTGCGCGATCTCCGGCGGCACCTCCGCCCCACCCTCGGAGACGGCCAGCCCCCCGAACATCCGCTGGTCGACGAAGCGCAGCTCGAGCTCGGGTGCGCCGCCGAGCAGGAAGCGGACCCGCAGGTGCTTCTCGTCGGGTACGCCGGAGGGCTGCACCAGCATCTGGCCGCTCATCCCGAGGTGACCGAGCAGGGCGTCGCCGTTGTCGAGGGAGAGCCAGAGGTACTTCCCGCGCCGGTGGGCGCCGGTGAAGCTGCGACCGCCGAGCCGGGCGGCGAAGTCGACGGGACCGGCGGCATGGCGGCGTACCGGACGCGGGTGGAGCACGTCGACGGCGACGATCGGGCGACCCAGGACGTGGGCCTCGAGGCCGGCGCGGACGACCTCGACCTCGGGGAGCTCAGGCATCGCCCGCCGGCGGGAGCTCCACCGACCTCGACGGCGCTGGTCGCGAAGTGGCCGTTGCCCTCGCGCTGCGGCACCTCGGCGCTCAGCGTGCGATAGGCCGTCTCGGCCGCCTGCTGCTCGGCCTCCTTCTTCGAGCGGCCGACGCCGCGGCCGTGCAGCCGGTCGGCGACCCGGACGCGGGCGGTGAAGGTCTTCATGTGGTCGGGGCCCTCGTCCTCGATGACGTACTCGGGCACGCCGAGGTCGTGCAGCGCGCTGAGCTCCTGGAGGCTGGTCTTCCAGTCCAGCCCGGCGCCCATCGCGGCCGCGGCCTCGAGCATCGGGTCGAAGAGGAGGTGGACGACGCGGGCGGCGTCCTCGAACCCGCCGCTGAGGTAGATCGCCCCGATCAGCGCCTCGACGGTGTCGGAGAGGATCGAGGCCTTCTCGCGCCCACCGGTCGCCTCCTCGCCCTTGCCGAGGCGGATGTGCCTGCCGAGGTCGATCGTGCGGGCGACGTCGGCCAGGGCGCGGGCGTTGACGACGGCGGCGCGGAGCTTGGCCAGGCGGCCCTCGGAGAGCTCGGGGTGCGTCAGGTAGAGCGTCTCGGTGATGACCACGCCGAGCACGGAGTCACCGAGGAACTCCAGGCGCTCGTTGGTCGGGAGGTTGCCGTTCTCGTAGGCGAAGGACCGGTGCGTCAGGGCAAGCACCAGCAGCTCGGGAGCCAGCGTGGGGTCCCCGAGCGCCTCCCGCAGCTCATCGGTCGGGTTCGACCCCGCTGCGGGTGGCACGGTCGCCGGCGTCAGAGGACCTGACGGCGGTCGGCACGGGCGCCGTACTGCCCGCACTCGGGGCAGGCGCGGTGCGGCAGGTGCTTGGCACCGCAGGCGGGGTTGGCGCAGTTCACGAGCGAGGGCGCGACGGCCTTCCACGCAGAACGACGGTGACGCGTGTTGCTGCGCGACATCTTCCGCTTCGGGACAGCCACGGTTGCTCCTTGGATTCGGTGGTGCTCTGGTCTATCAGGTCAGTCTTCGGATCGTGCTTCTCGTGCCACGACCACGTCACCGAGGGCGGCCCAGCGAGGGTCGACCGGTGCGTCGTGCCGATGCTCCGGGTCGTCCGCGAGCCGTGCACCGCACTCGGTGCACAGGCCCGGACAGTCGTCCCGGCACAGCGGCTGGAAGGGCAGTGCAAGCACCACCGCGTCCCGCAGCAGTGGCTCGAGATCGATCAGGTCGTCCTCGAGCCGGCTGACATCGTCGTCCTGGTCGTCCCCACGCCGCTCATGTCCGGGGTCGTCGTAGACGAACAGCTCCTGGAGGTCGACCAGGACGCTGTCCTCGATCGGCTCCAGGCACCGCGAGCACTCGCCCTCCAGGTCGGCCTGCGCCGTCCCGGTCACGAGCACCCCCTCCATGACCGCCTCGAGCCGCAGGTCGATGTCGACCGGCGAGCCCTCGGGAACACTCAGGATCTCGATGCCGAGCTCTGCCGGCGCCTCCGCGGTGAGCGACACCTGACGCTGCGACCCCGGGCGGCGGCCGAGCTCGCGGGTGTCGAGCACGAGCGGCGCTCTCGGGTCGAGATTGCGCAAGAGGTCACTTCCGTGGTGGTGCAAGCAGAACCTGCGGGAGTCTACCGGCCGATGCCGGGCACAACCAAGTTGAGGGAGTTCAGGAGTCCTGGTCGGCCTTGGCGCGCTCCGCGAGCCGGGCGGTCAGCTGGGTCAGCACGTCGGGCGGGAGCAGCCCCGAGACGTCGCCGCCGAACATCGCGACCTCCTTGACGAGCGAGGAGGCCAGGAAGGACCACTCCGGGCTGGTCGGGATGAACACCGTCTCCACGTCGACGAGGGAGGAGTTCATCTGGGCCATCTGGAGCTCGTAGTCGAAGTCGCTGACCGCGCGGAGGCCCTTCACGATCGCGCGGATGTCGTGCTCCTGGCAGAACGTCGTCAGCAGGCCCTCGAAGCCGGCCACCGTGACGTTGGGGAAGTCGGCGCAGACCTTCTCCAGCATCGCGATCCGCTCCTCGGCGGAGAACAGCCGGCCACGCGCCTTGGACTTGTTCACCCCGACGGCGACGACGACCTCGTCGAAGAGCTGCGAGGCCCTCGAGATGATGTCGATGTGGCCGTTGGTGACCGGGTCGAAGGAGCCCGGGCAGACGGCTCGGCGCACTTGATCGCTCCTCGTCACGGCAGGTCATCCCCTGGGTCGTCGGTCACGCCGGCGCGAACGTACCAGAGCACGGTCTCGCCGTACTCCTTCGTGCGCTCGCGCACCAGCCCCTCGGGCCAGGCGGGTTCCACGCTACGCGCCGAGCGCTCCACGACGAGCACGGATCCGGGGGCCACCCACCTGTTGGCCACGAGGAGGGCGAGCGCCTGCTCGAGGTCGGCGTTCTCCAGCGGGTACGGCGGGTCGGCGAACACCACGTCGTACGGCGCCCGGGGGTGCTGCCCGAGCACCCGCGCGACCGGCAGTGCGATCACCTCGAGCTTGCGGAAGCCGAGGGTGCCGGCGTTGTCCTGCACCATCCGGGCGGTACGACGGTCCGACTCGACCGAGGTCACCACACCGGCCCCCCGCGACATCGCCTCCAGCCCGATCGCCCCCGACCCGGCGTACAGGTCGAGGAAGCGGAGCCCGGTCAGCGACCCCAGCTGGGACTCCAGCGCGGAGAACAGCGCCTCGCGGACGCGGTCGGAGGTCGGCCTGGTCGCGTCGCCGGAGGGGGTCTTGAGCCGTCGCCCGCCGGCGGAGCCGCCGATGATGCGGGTCATGTCATCTCCAGGTACTCGGCCTGCTCGGAGTCCTCGAGCCGGCGCACGGCGTCGGCGAGGTCCGGGCTGCCGGCGAGGTCGGGGTCCTGCGCGAGGTGCTGCGTCGCCGCGGTGCGCGCCCGCTCGATGACCTCCTCGTCGCGCAGCACGGAGAGCAGCTTCAGTCCGCCTCCGCGGCCGCCGCTCTGCTCGGTGCCGAGCACGTTGCCCTCGCGACGCTGCTCGAGGTCGATCCGGGAGAGCTCGAAGCCGTCGCGCGTCGCGGCCACGGCCTCCAGGCGGACCATGCTGGGCGAGCCGGGGTCCGCGGCGCTCACCAGCAGGCACAGCCCGGCATGGCCACCACGACCGATCCGCCCGCGCAGCTGGTGGAGCTGCGAGACGCCGAACCGGTCGGCGTCGAGGATCACCATCACCGTCGCGTTGGGGACGTCGACGCCGACCTCGATCACGGTCGTCGACACCAGCACGTCGACCTCACCGCCGGCGAACGCCTGCATCACCCGGTCCTTGTCCTCCGGCGTCATCCGGCCGTGCAGCATCTCCACGCGCAGGCCCTCGAGAGCCCCGGTCGCCAGCTCGGGGGCGAGCTCCTCCACCGCGTGCAGCGGCCGCTTGTCGCCCTCCTCGTCGCCGTCACCGGGATCGATCCGGGAGCAGACGACGTAGGCCTGGCGACCGGCAGCCACCTCCTCACGGACCCGTTCCCAGGCCCGCTCGAGCCAGCCCGGCCGCGCGGCGGTCGGCACGACGTTGGTCTGCACGTCGCCTCGCCCCGCCGGCAGCTCGGAGAGGGTCGAGGTGTCGAGGTCGCCGAACACCGTCATCGCGACGGTCCGCGGGATCGGGGTCGCCGTCATCACGAGCACGTGCGGGGGGCGGCCGGCCTTGGTGCTGAGCGCCGCCCGCTGCTCGACGCCGAAGCGGTGCTGCTCGTCGACGACGACCAGCCCCAGGTCGGCGAACTGCACGTGCTCCTCGAGGAGCGCGTGCGTGCCGATCACGATCCCGGCCTCGCCGCCGGCCGCGTCCGCGAGCGCCGTACGACGCGCCGTCGCGTTGAGCGACCCGGTCAGCAGCGCGACCCGGGTCGCCCCCTCGGCCCCGCCGAGGAACCCGCCCTCCGCGAGGTCGCCGAGCATCGCCACGATCGAGCGCTGGTGCTGCTGGGCCAGGACCTCGGTGGGCGCGAGCAGCGCGGCCTGGCCGCCCGAGTCGATCACCTGGAGCATCGCGCGCAGCGCCACCACGGTCTTGCCGGAGCCGACCTCGCCCTGGAGCAGGCGGTGCATCGGGTGCCCCTCCCCCAGCTCGGCGGAGATCTCCTCGCCCACGGCGCGCTGGCCGTCGGTGAGCGCGAACGGCAGCCGCCCGTCGAAGTCGTCGAGGATCCCGCCGGCCCGGCCGGGACGCGGGTTGGCGACCGTGCCCTCGATCGCGGCCCGGCGCCGGGCGAGCACGGTCTGGGCGACGAACGCCTCGTCGTACTTCAGCCGCTTCTCCGCGCTGACCTTCTGCGCCCAGGTGTCCGGGCGATGGATCCAGCGCAGCGCCTGCGCGGTGCCGATCAGGTCCTCGGCCTCGCGCACCTCCGGCGGGAGCACGTCGGGCACGTCCGCGACGAGGTCCAGCGCGAGCGCGATCGTCTCCTCGAAGTGCCAGGTGTTCACCGCCGCCACCGAGGAGTAGAGCGGGATCAGGTCGGGCATCGTCGCGACCGCCTCGCTGGTCTGGTCGCCGTACATCCGCGAGTCGGGGTTGGTCAGCTGCCACTGGTTGTTGAACCACTTCAGCCGGCCGCTGAACATCCCGACCGCGCCGACGGACAGCTCCTGCGCGCGCCAGTCGGCCATGCGCTTCTGGCGGTCGAAGAAGGTCAGCAGCAGGCTGCCGTCCTCGGCGCGGACGCGCACCTCGAGGCGGTACGCCGTGCGATGCGTACGACGGTCCTGGTAGGGCTTCTGGGTCGAGCTGACGACCTCGCCGACCAGCGAGAGCATGTCGCCCTCCGCCAGCTCACCGAGCTCGCTCAGCGAACCCTTGCGCACGTAGCCGCGCGGGAAGATGCCGAGCAGGTCACCGACCGTCTCGACGCCCGTCGCCTTGATCACCTTGCCGGCATGCTTCCCGCCGACCGCGGCCACCGGCGAGTTCCAGCGCACCTGCACCCCCGCCACGGCTACTCCACCGCCACCAGCAGCGGGTAGCGGTCCTGGCCGCCCTCGTAGACGACCACGTCCACACCGGGGTGGGCCCGCTCGACCCAGGCCTCGCAGGCCTCGGCGAGGTCACCGGCCTCGGCGCCCGCGACGAGCGTGACCAGCTCACCACCACCGCCGATCAGCCGCTCGAGCACGCCGCACGCGACCTCGTAGAGGTCCTCCCCCACGATCGCGAAGTCGCCGTGCACCACGCCGAGGGCGTCGCCCGCCGAGCACGGGCCGGCGGTCGTCATGGCGTCGCGGGCGGCCACCGTGACCGCGCCGTGGCGGGCGCCCCGGGCCGCGGCGGTCATGTGCACGACGTCGCTGTCGAGGGGTCGTCCGGGCTCGTGCACCGCGAGCGCGGCGATGCCCTGGACCTGGGCGCGGGTCGGGATGACGACCACGTGGATGCCCTTGGCCTCCGCCTCGTGGGCCGCCGCCTCGGCCACGCCGACCGAGTCGGGGTCGTTGGGCAGCACCACGACCTCCTCGGCACCGGTCTCCTCGATCGCCGCGAGCAGCTCGCCGGTGCTGGGACGTCGGCCGGGTCCGCCGTCGATCACCACCGCCCCGGACTCGGTGAACAGCTCACGGAGACCCGGACCGGCGGCCACGATGACCAGGCGGCGGCCGCGCCGCTCCGCGCGCTTCTCCCGGGCTCGGTCCACCTGCTCGGCGAAGTGGGTGACCTCGATGCGCCGCGGCACCCCGGCACGGATCCCGGCCTCCACCGCCGCCCCGACGTCGTCGACGTGGACGTGCACGTTCCACAGCCCCTCGCCGCCGACCACCACGAGGGAGTCGCCGAGGGGCGCCAGCTGCTCGCGCAGGGCCGGGATCGCGTCGTCGTCGGCCGCGAGGAGATACATGACCTCGTACGCCGGGCCGCCCTCGGTGAGGTCTCCGCTGGGGATGTTCGCGACCGGGATCGCCGGTGTCCCTGCGTGCGGGCTGCCCGAGGTGGCGCGCTTGCCGGTGATCGCCGACTCGGCCGCGTCGAGGACCACGCACAGTCCGCGACCTCCGGCGTCGACCACGCCGGCCCGCGCGAGCAGGGGCAGCTGCTCGGGGGTGCGGGCCAGGGCCTCCCGCGCTGCCGTCGCCGCGGTCCGGACCACGTCGCCGAGCCGGTCGTCCGGCATCTCCGCGGATCCTGCCGCCGCGTCCGAGGCAGCCCGTGCGACGGAGAGGATCGTGCCCTCGACCGGCGTGCCGACCGCGGCGTAGGCGGCGTCGGTGGCCAGCGCCATCCCCTCGGCGAACACGGCCGCCGAGCGGTCGTCCGGACCGGCCTGGCCGATCCGCCGCAGCAGCGCGCCGACGAGCTGGCTGAGGATCACCCCCGAGTTGCCCCGCGCGCCCAGCAGGGCCCCGCGGGCGTAGGCGCGCATGGCGAGCCGGAGGTCGCCGGGGTCCTGCTCGAGCGCCTCGTTCATCGCGTCGCGGGCGGACTCCACGGTGAGGAACATGTTGGTGCCGGTGTCGCCGTCGGGCACCGGGTAGACGTTGAGGGCGTCGATCTCCTCGCGGGCGGCCGAGAGGCCCTCGACGGCCAGGTCGGCGAACCGGCGTACGGCATCCAGATCGAAGGTGGCAACGTCTGCCTCAGCCCTCATCCGTCGTACCCCCTGCCGTGGAGGGGATCACGATAGGGCGTGGCGTCCTCGATTCGCGTCTGCGGCTGGCCCTGAGTTAAACTCGTGCGGTTGCCCGAAGGTTCGTTTTTCGGGCCCTTGTCTTGTTCCGAGTCTTACCCGAGGAGTGCACGGTGGCTGCCGTCTGCGACATCTGCGCCAAGAAGCCCGGCTTCGGCCACAACCGCCCGTGGTCGCGCAAGATCACGAAGCGTCGCTTCAACCCGAACATCCAGCGCGTGCGGGCCACCGTCAACGGCACCCCCAAGCGCCTCAACGTGTGCACCGGCTGCCTCAAGGCCGGCAAGGTCACCCGCTGACCCCCTGAAGCTGCCGCGACCGCCCTCGTCCTCCGGGACGGGGGCGGTTCGCTGTTCGTGAGGGGCCTCAGAAGTGCGCCCACCCCGCCGGCCCGTCGTACGCCGAGCCGTCGACCGTCACGCCCGAGCCCTCGGAGACCGAGCCGATCGCGGTGAAGCCCTCGGGCAGGTCGGTGCCGAGGGGAAGGTCGCGAGGATGGCGTGGTCGTCGCCCCCGCCGAGGATGAACTGCATCGGGTCGACGCCGAGGGCCGCGCCGACGGCCTGCATCGGCTCGGCGAGCTCGAACGCGTCGCGCCGGATGTCGATCGCCACCTCCGAGTCGGCGGCGATGTGGCCCGCGTCCGCGACGAGACCGTCGGACACGTCGATCATGGCGGTGGCGCCGGAGTGTGCGGCGGCCAGCCCGGCGGCGTACGGCGGCTCGGGTCGCTTGTAGGCCTCGACGAGCACCCGCGGTGAGCGGAACCCGCGCCCGAGGACGGCGAGACCGGCTGCCGCCCATCCCTGACGGCCGGCCAGCGCGAGGACGTCTCCGGGTCGGGCGCCGCTGCGCAGGACCGGCGCGACCTCGCAGGTGCCCAGCACGGTGACCGCCACGACGACCTCGCTCGCCGTGGTCAGGTCTCCCCCGACGATGCTCGCGCCGACCAGCGCGGCCTCCTCGGCGATGCCGTCGGCCAGGTCCAGCGCCCACTGGGCGGGGAGGTCGGGCGGGGCGGCCAGCCCGACGGTGAGCGAGTGGGCCGTGCCGCCCATCGCGTTGATGTCCGAGAGGTTGGCAGCGGCGGCCTTGCGGCCGATCTCCCGCGCCTCGGCCCACTCGCGCCGGAAGTGCCGCCCCTCGACCATCAGGTCCGTGGAGACCACGACGTGGCCCTTCGGGGTGCGGAGCACGGCGGCGTCGTCCCCCGGCCCGACGTACACGTGCTCGCCCTGGCCGAACCTCGCGGTCAGGGCCCCGATCAGCCCGAACTCGCCGGCCTCGGCGAGCGTGGCGTCGGCGGCGAAGGTGCCGTCCGGCGAGGGCGAGGGGGCCATGGCGCCATCACACCAGATCCCCGGCCCCGCACCACGCGGGCCGTCGTGTTCCGCCCCGGCTGGTCGTCGGGTAGGTTGCGAGCGTTCCAGACTTTTCCGATCACCGAGGGAGTCCACATGGTCGTCCAGGCCTACATCCTGATCCAGACCGATGTCGGCAAGGCCGCGGAGGTCGCACAACGGATCACCGACATCAAGGGCGTCATCCTCGCCGAGGACGTCACCGGCCCCTACGACGTCATCGTCCGAGCCGAGGCCCGCAACGTCGACGAGCTCGGCAAGCTCGTGGTCGCCAAGGTGCAGACGCTCGATGGGATCACGCGCACCCTGACATGTCCCGTCGTCCACATCTGAACGCACGAACCTCTCGGCGCCCGTCACCCCTCGGGGTGGCGGGCGTCGTCGCGCTGCTGGCACTCGCCTGGGTGGCGACGTCCTGCGGCGCCGTCGACGTCCCCGACAGCGAGGTCGTCCGGGGCCGAGCGCCGGGCCTGCCTCGCGCTCGTCGACGACCTGCCCCACCGCGTCTCCGAGCGCCCCCGGCGCGAGACCGACGGGAGCCCCCTGGGCGCCGCGTGGGGTGACCCCGCCATCGTGCTGCGCTGCGGCGTCGGCACGCCCGAGGGCTACGAGCCGACGTCCCCGTGCCAGAAGGTCAACGGGGTCGACTGGTTCGCTCCCGAGGACGCCCTGACCGACCAGGACGAGGACGTCGTGCTCACCACGATCGGGCGCAAGCCGAACGTCGAGGTCACGGTGCCGTCCGAGTACCGCCCCCCGGACGCGACCATGGTCGACGTCGCCGACGCCATCAAGCAGCACACCGAGGCCGTCTCGCCCTGCGCCGTGACGCGGGTCAGCGCAGCCCGGTCTCCCGGTCCAGCGCCAGCTGGACGAGCCGCTCGACGAGCTCGGGATAGGTCAGGCCGGACTCCTGCCACAGCAACGGGAACATCGACGTGGCGGTGAACCCCGGCATCGTCTCGACCTCGTTGACCAGCACCCGGTTGTCGTGCAGCACGAAGAAGTCGACGCGGGCGAGGCCCTCGACGTCGAGTGCCTCGAACGCGCGTACGGCGAGCGCGCGGACCTGCTCGGTGATGTCCTCGTTGAGCGAGGCCGGGATGCGGTAGCTCTGCTCGAGGTACTTCGCCTCGAAGTCGTAGAAGCGTGTGCTCCGGCGCGACCGTGATCTCGGCGATGGCGCTGGTCTCGGGATCGCCGCCGTCGAGGCCCTGGAGCACCCCGATCTCGACCTCGCGCGCGTTGCCGGCCGCGGCCTCGACGAGCACCTTCGGGTCGAACCGGCGCGCCTCCTCGATCGCCTCGTCGAGGTCCGCGGCGTCGTCGACCCGGCTGATGCCGAAGCTCGACCCGGCCCGGGCCGGCTTGACGAAGACCGGGTAGTCGAGCGCCTCGACCGCCTCCCGCACCGCGGCCGGGGTCACGCTCCCACTGGCGCGGCCGCACCAGCACGTAGGGCAGCACGGGCAGTCCGGCCGCGAGGAACAGCTGCTTCATGAAGTGCTTGTCGGTGCCGACCGCGCTGGAGAGCACGCCGGCGCCGACGTAGCGCACGTCGGCCATCTCGAGCAGCCCCTGCAGGGTGCCGTCCTGGCCCCAGGGTCCGTGCATCACCGGGAAGACGACGTCCACCTCGCCGAGCACGTCGGGCACGTCGCCCGGGTCGGTCACCACCAGGCCCTGGCCGGGCGTCAGCGCGACCTCACGCTTCCCGGTCACCGACGGCAGCTCGCCGCTTCGGTCCGAGCGCGAGGCTTCCCTGGTCCACCGACTCGAGCACCCACCGACCGTCGGTCGCGATGCCGACCGGCACCACGTCGTACTTCTCCGGGTCGAGGGCCGCGATGACGCTGCCGGCGGAGATGCAGGAGATCGAGTGCTCGCTGGACCGACCACCGAAGACCACGGCGACGCGGGGCTTGCGGCTCTCCGAGGGCGTGCTCACGCGCCCGACCCTACCGGCGCAGGAGCGGGTCAATACGCTGGCGACATGCGTCCCGCCACCCGTGCTGTCCACGTCGGTCGACCTCCGCACGAGCCCGACCAGCCGCTGAACACACCGATCACGATGGCCGCCACCTACGTCGCCGGCGGGGACATGGAGTACGGCCGCTACGACAACCCGACCTGGCGCGCGTTCGAGGAGGCGCTCGGGGATCTCGAGGGTGGTCGCTGCCTGTCCTTCGCGAGCGGGCTGGCCGCGGTCTCCACGATCCTCGACCTCGTCGGCACCGGCCAGAAGGTGGTCGCGCCGCGGCACGCCTACAACGGCTCGGTGATGCAGCTCGCCGACCTGGAGGCCCGCGAGCGGGTCAAGGCGCACCTCGTCGACATCACCGACACCGACGCCGTGGTCGCGGCCTGCGACGACGCCTCGCTCGTGTGGCTCGAGTCGCCGACGAACCCCGCCATGGAGGTGGCCGACATCCCGGCGATCACGAAGGCGGCGCACGAGGCCGGCGCCTACGTCGTGGTCGACAACACCTTCGCCACTCCCCTGCTGCAGCGACCCCTCGAGTGGGACGTCGACCTCGTGGTGCACTCGGCGACGAAGTTCATCGGCGGGCACGCCGACCTCCTGATGGGCGCGATCGTCACCCGCGACGACGAGCTCTACGGCGTGCTCAAGGGCCGCCGCGACCTCGTGGGCGCCATCCCCGGCGCGTTCGAGGCCTGGCTGGCCCTGCGCGGGCTGCGCACGCTGCCGCTGCGGATGGAGCGGTCGCAGGCCAACGCCGAGGAGCTCGTACGCCGCCTCCGGGAGCGCCCCGACGTGACGGAGGTCCGCTACCCCGGCTTCGGAGGGATGGTGGCGATCGTGCTGGACAACGGCGGCATCGCCGACCTCGTCCAGCACGCCACGAAGCTCTGGGTCTACGCCACCTCGCTCGGCGGCGTGGAGTCCACCCTCGAGCGGCGCCGCCGCTGGAAGAGCGAGCCGGCCACCATCCCCGACGGCCTGATCCGCCTCTCGGTGGGCATCGAGGACGTCGAGGACCTCTGGGAGGACCTCGAGCAGGCGCTCGACTCGGCGAGGCCCGCCGACCTCGTAACCACCGGCCGTCGGCGTGTGCTCCGCCGATGGGCGCACTCGCTGGGACAGGATCGGGCCAGCCCCCTTGTGGCGGCGGTCACCAGTCGGGGTTGTCGTGCTCGCACCAGCCGGCGCGGCTCGGGACGTACCCGGGAGGAATCCCCGATGAAGCGATTCACCAAGGTCATCACGGTCACGGTCGCCGGCGGCGTGCTCGCCACGGCCCTCCTGGGCGGCAAGGTGGTGTCGACGAGCGTCCTCGGCGACCCACCGACCCAGAAGGCGGCTCTCACCACCGAGCGGGTCACGCCCGGACACGTGGATCGACCGCAAGGTCGAGGCCCTGATCGACAAGATGACCACCGAGGAGAAGCTGCAGCAGGTGCAGCTGCTCTCCGACGGCCAGATCACCAAGGAGGACGCGAAGGCCGGCGTGGGCGGGGTGTTCTCGCTCACCGACCCCGCGAAGATCAACGAGTTCCAGAAGATCGCCGTCGAGAAGTCCCGGCTGCACATCCCGATCCTGTTCGCCTACGACACGATCCACGGCTACCGGACGATCTTCCCGGTCCCGCTGGCGGCGGCGAGCTCCTTCGACCCGGCCGTCGCGAAGAGCGACGCGACCATCGGCGCGCGCGAGTCGGCGACGGTCGGCATCAAGCAGATCTACAGCCCGATGGTCGACCTCTCGCACGACCCGCGCTGGGGACGCATCGTCGAGGGCAACGGCGAGGACCCCTACCTCGCCTCGGAGATGGCGGTCGCCCGCGTCAAGGGCGCCCAGGGCTCCGACTACTCCGCGAAGGACAAGACGCTCACGTCGGTCAAGCACTTCGTCGCCTACGGCCAGCCGGAGGGCGGGCGCGACTACAACACCACCGACCTGTCGGAGTCGCGGCTGCGCAACCTCTACCTACCGCCGTTCAAGGCAGCGATCGACGCCGGCTCCGACAGCGTGATGTGCTCGTTCAACTCGATCAACGGCGTGCCCGGGTGCGCCAACAAGTACACCGAGACCGACATCCTGAAGAAGGAGTGGGGCTTCGACGGCTTCATCGAGAGTGACTACACGGCTGTCGCGGAGACGCGGGCCTGCCCGCCGGTCGGTCCGGCCGAGGGTCCCTGCGGCCACGGCACGGCGGCCGACGGCGCCGAGGCCGGAGCCGACGCGCTGATGGCCGGCACCGACTCGGAGATGGTCAGCACCCACATCCGCGACAACGGCGTCAAGCTCCTCGCACGCAAGCAGATCACCGAGGAGCGGCTCGACGACGCCGTACGCCGGATCCTGCGCATCAAGTACCGCGCCGGCCTGTTCGAGAACCCCTACGTCGACCAGAAGAAGGCCGTCGACCCGAAGTCGTTCGTCACACCCGCCGACCGCAAGGCAGCCCGCACCGCCGCCGCGCGCTCGATGGTGCTGCTGCGCAACGAGCAGCAGACCAACGGCAACCCGACCCTGCCGCTCGACGCGAAGAAGAAGACGGCCGTGATCGGGCCGCTGGGCGACAACCAGCACGACATGCTCGGCCCCTGGTGGGGCAGGGGTCTCGACGAGGACGCCGTCAGCGTCTACGACGGGATCAAGCAGCAGTCCCCCACCGCGACGTTCACCCAGGGCTGCACCATCGAGAACCTCGAGCCGCCGCAGAACACCCCCGAGAGCGAGTGCGGCAGCACGGCGGGCTTCGCAGCCGCGGTGGCGGCGGCGAAGAAGGCCGACCAGGTCGTCCTCGCCCTCGGCGAGAGCCGGGAGATGAGTGCCGAGGCTGCCTCTCGCTCGGAGATCGACCTGCCCGGCAAGCAGCAGGAGCTGATCGACGCGATCAAGGCGACCGGCAAGCCGTTCGTGGTGGTGCTGTTCAACGGCCGGCCGCTGACGCTGCCCGAGGTGGCCGAGTCCTCGCCGGCGATCCTCGAGGCGTGGTTCCCGGGCATCGAGGCGGGCAACGCGGTCGCCGACGTGCTCTTCGGCAAGACCAACCCGGGCGGCAAGCTGCCGGTCTCGTTCCCGCAGCGGCTCGGTCAGGTCCCGATCTACTACAACCACGAGCCGACCGGTCGCCCGTGCGACGTCACGCAGAAGTACAACTCGCGCTACCGCGACCTGCGCACGTGCGACCCGCTCTACGCGTTCGGCTTCGGGCTCAGCTACACGACGTTCTCGATCGACGGCCTGACGCTCGACCGCACCAGCGTCGGTCCCAGGGGCCAGGTCCGCGCGACGGCCACGGTGACCAACACCGGGAAGAAGGCCGGCGACGAGGTCGTCCAGCTCTACCTGCACGACCCGGTCGCGAGCCTCTCCCAGCCGGTGCGCCGACTGCGCGGCTTCGAGCGGGTGACCCTGAAGCCGGGCGAGTCGCGCAAGGTCAGCTTCACCGTCGACCGCAGCGACTTCGGCTTCTACGACAACGACGGTGAGTTCGTCGTCGAGCCCGGCACGATCGAGCTGTACGTCGGGAGCTCCTCGCAGGCGACCTTGAAGAAGACCTTCCAGGTCACCAGGTAGCAGTCACACGATCGCCTCCCGGTCCGTCATCACAGTGACGGACCGAGAGGCGAGGATGTGGACGTGAGTGACGACGAAGCCCTGGCGGCACAGTTCGAGGAGCACCGGACGCGGCTGCGTGCGGTGGCCTACCGGATGCTCGGGTCGGTGCACGAGGCCGACGACGCGGTGCAGGAGACCTGGCTGCGCCTGCACCGCACCGACGGGATCGACAACCTCGGTGGCTGGCTGACGACCGTCGTGAGCCGGGTGTGCCTCGACATGCTGCGGTCGCGGTCCAGCCGTCGCGAGGACGAGCTCGTCGACCACGGCCCCGGCGTCGACGAGACGGAGTCGGGCCACCCCGAGTTCGAGGCGGAGCTCGCCGACGCGGTGGGCAGTGCGCTGCTCGTCGTACTCCGGACGCTGACGCCGGCCGAGCGGCTCGCCTTCGTGCTGCACGACCTGTTCGCGGTGCCGTTCGACGACATCGCCACGATCATCGGGCGCTCACCGGCGGCCACGCGCCAGCTCGCGAGCCGGGCACGGCGCCGGGTGCAGCAGCCCGACGCGGCGGCCGACACCGGTGACCGCGCGGTGGTCGACGCCTTCCTCGAGGCCTCGCGCAACGGCGACTTCGAGGGACTGCTCGCGCTGCTCGACCCCGGTGCCGTCGTACGCGCCGACGCAGCAGCCGTGCAGATGGGCTCCGAGGCACTCGTCAGCGGCGCCCGCGGTGTGGCGGAGACGTTCGTCGGCCGGGCCAGGGCAGCGCGACCCGCGCTCCTCGACGGTGGCGCAGCGGCGGCGTGGTCGCTGCACGGCGAGACCAAGGTGGCGTTCGGCTTCACCGTCGTCGACGGACTCATCGTCGAGATCGAGCTGCTGGCCGCCCCCGAGGTGCTCGACGCCACGAGGGTGCAGGCGCTCTGAGGGCTACTCGCGCTCGTGCTTGGTGTCGCGGGCGATGAAGGCGTACATCATCTCGCGCGCGCTCATCTCGCCCGCCACGACCTGGGCGACGTGCTCGGCGACGGGCGAGTCCACGCCGCTGTTGCTGGCCAGGTCGTAGAGCGAGGCACACGACTTGGCTCCCTCGGCGACCTGACGCGTCGAGGCGATGATCTCCTCGGTCGTCATGCCCTGGCCGAGCTTCTCCCCGAAGGTGCGGTTGCGCGACAGCGGCGAGGAGCAGGTCGCCACGAGGTCGCCCAGGCCGGCCAGGCCCATCAGCGTCAACGGGTCGGCCCCGAGCTTCATCGCGAGCCGGGCGGTCTCGGCGAGCCCGCGCGTGATCAGCGAGGCGGTGGTGTTGTCGCCGAAGCCCAGGCCGATCGCCATCCCGACGCACAGGGCGACGACGTTCTTGTAGGCGCCGCCGAGCTCGCAGCCGAGCACGTCGGTGCTGCGGTAGGGCCGGAACGCCTGTGAGTGGCAGAGCTCCTGGAGCCAGCGGGCGACGAGCTCGTCCTCGCACGCCACGACGCTCGCCGCGGGCTCGCGCTGGGCGATCTCACGAGCCAGGTTGGGCCCGCTGACGACGGCGATGCGTTCGGGCCCGGCACCGGTGACCTCGGCGATCACCTCGCTCATCCGCTTGGTGGTCCCGAGCTCGACGCCCTTCATCAGGGAGACGAAGACGGCGCGCTCCGGCATCACGTCGGTCCACTGGCCGAGGTTCTCGCGCAGCTTCTGCGAGGGCACCGAGAGGACGACGAACTCGGCACCGGCCGCGGCCTCCTCCGGGTCGGTCGTGGCCCGCACGCTGGGCGGCAGCTCGATGCCCGGGAAGTACTCGGTGTTCTCGTGGCGCTCGTTGATCGCGGCGCAGACCTCGGGCCGGCGGGCCCAGATGGTCACGTCCTGACCCGCGTCGGCGAGCACGAGGCTGAACGCCGTACCCCACGACCCGGCGCCGAACACAGCGACCTTCGTCATGCCTGCCCCCGCTTCCGCTTGTTCGGGTTGCCGATCTCGTTCACCCCGGTCGTCTTCGGGTCGAAGCGTACGGCGGGAGCGGTCTCGCCGCGCAGGTCCTCCACCAGACGGGTGATCGCCGCCATGATGCGGTCGGTCGCCTCGCGCAGCACCTCCTCGCTCAGCGGCTTGTCGCGGAGGTCGTCGAGGTCGACCGGGTCGCCCACCTTGTACGACGCGGTCTTGCGCGGGAACACGTGTGGCCGGACGGTGTACGCCGGCAGGATGTCCTGCGCTCCCCACTGCCCCACCGGGATCACCGGACACCCCGTGGCCAGCGCGATCCGCGCGGCGCCGGTCTTGCCCCGCATCGGCCAGCCGTCGGGGTCCTTGGTGATGGTGCCCTCGGGGTAGATGCCGATCAGCTCACCGCTGTGCACGGCCTCCACCGCCGCGTCGAACGCGCTGGCCGCTCCTTCGCTCATCCGCCGCACCGGGATCTGGCCGGCGTCCTTGACGATGTACTTCAGCAGCGGGGTGCGGAACAGCGCGTCCTTGGCGAGGTAGCGCACCAGCCGGCCGTGCTCGTAGAGGAACCAGCCGAGCGTCATCGGGTCGAGGTGCGAGATGTGGTTGACGACGACCACGCACCCGCCCGTCGCGGGGATCTTCTCGCCGTCGATCCAGCGGTGCTTGGTCGCGGCCAGCAGGGTCGGCTTGACGATGACGACGACCGTCGACCACGCCCAGCCGCGCTTCTGCTGCAGCTCGCGGACCTTCGTCACCGACACCTCCGTTTGTCCTCGGTTCCGCACGCGAGCCTACTGCTCGACCGGCCCGGGACCCCTGAGAGGATCGCCTCGATGTCGCACACGTTCGCGCTGCTCGTGCCGGTCAAGAGCCTCGCCCTGGCCAAGACGCGACTCTCGATCGCCGTGGCCGGTGATCGCGAGGCGCTGATGCGAGCGTTCGCGCTCGACGCGATCGCCGCGGCCCTGCGCAGCCCGGTCGTGTCCCGGGTGCACGTCGTCAGCGACGACACCGGCTTCGATGTCGAGGGCACCCGGCGGCTCCCGGACGAGGGCGACGGCGACCTGAACCGCGCCCTGCACCATGCGTCCCTGCGGGTGCGCCTCGACGACCCCGACACCGCCGTGGCGGCGATGTGCGCCGACCTGCCCAGCCTGCGCACCGACGACCTCACCGACGCCCTGTCGGCGGGTCTCACGCCACGCTGGTTCGTCGCGGACGCCGCTGGCACGGGGACGACCTTGCTCGCCGCCGGTCCGGGAGTCGGGCTCGAGCCCCACTTCGGCTCCGAGTCGGCCCGCCGCCACGAGGAGTCGGGAGCCGCGCCGGTCCGGGCCGACCTGCCCTCGCTGCGCCGCGACGTGGACACCGAGGACGACCTGGTGGCGGCCCGCGACCTCGGCCTCGGCGAGCACACGTCGCGCGCCCTCGACGGCCGGTGAGCAGCGGCGCGAGCAGCTGTACGCGGTGTTATGGACGCCGGGTGAGCGGTGTACGCCGTGTTCAGCGTCGGTAACTCCGCGTTACATGGGACTCCCCGCAAACGCCGGAGCGGCGGTGACCTCGTCGGTCACCGCCGCTCCGGCGTGCTGTGCGTGCTGGTCGCCTAGGACTTCTTGGCGGTCTTCTTGGCCGTCGACTTCTTCGCGGCCTTCTTGGCGGGCGCCTTCTTGGCCGCCTTCTTCGCCGGTGCCTTCTTGGCTGCGGCCTTCTTGGCCGGAGCCTTCTTCGCCGTCGTCTTCTTGGCCGTCGACTTCTTCGCTGCCGAGGTCTTCTTGGCAGGAGCCTTCTTCGCGGTCGACTTCTTGGCCGTCGACTTCTTGGCTGCGGCCTTCTTGGCCGGAGCCTTCTTCGCCGTCGACTTCTTGGCCGTCGACTTCTTCGCCGCCGAGGTCTTCTTGGCGGGCGACTTCTTGGCAGCGGCCTTCTTGGCCGGAGCCTTCTTCGCCGTCGACTTCTTCGCGGCCGCCTTCTTGGTGGTGCCCGCTGCCTTCTTGGCCGCAGCAGCAGTGCGCTGCACGGTCGGCTTCGCTGCAGCCGGCGTGGCCTTCTCCACGGCGGCGAGGGTGATGGCAGGCAGCTTCTTCGCGCCGGACACGACGTCCTTCAGCTGAGCACCTGCCTTGAAGTTCGGGACGGCCTTCTTCTTGGCCTTGATGCGCTGGCCCGTCGAGGGGTTGCGCACCCAGCGGGCGTCACGCACCTTCTTCTCGAACGAGCCGAACCCGGTGATGGCGACCTTCTCGCCCTTCGCGACCTCGCGGGTGATGGTGTCGAGCACCGAATCCAGCGCGTGAGCGGCCGCCTTGCGGTTGCCCTCAAAGCGAGCCGCCAGGGTGTCGATCAACTGACTCTTGTTCACAAGCTTCCCTTTCGTGAACGTCGGCCGAGCGCTTTGCTCGACTAATTGCCCTACGCACGCTAGGGAAAAGTGACAGGGACCACAATGGAAACGGCGCGTGTCGTCACACTTGTTCGACGCAATTGGCCCAGTACGTCGATGAATTCGACGAATCGAGTCAGTGGATCGTGGCCGGCTTCCACGAAGGACGACCCGCTTCGAAGGCCACGATGTCGTCCTCGTGGGACAACGTGATGCCGATGTCGTCGAGTCCTTCGAGCAGTCGCCAGCGGGTGTAGTCGTCGATGTCGAAGGAGTCCTCGATGGCCTCGGATCCCTCACCAGCCTTGACGGTTCGCGACTCGAGGTCGACCGTCACGGTGCTGCCGGGACGGGACTCGAGGTGGTCCCACAACCGCTGCACGACCTTCTGGTCGACCTGCGCGGCGAGCAGTCCCGACTTGCCCGCGTTGCTGCGGAAGATGTCGGCGAAACGCGAGCTGATCACGGCCTTGAAGCCATAGTTCTGCAGAGCCCACACCGCGTGCTCGCGAGACGAGCCCGTCCCGAAGTCCGGACCTGCGACGAGCACGGTGCCCGCGGCGTACTCCGCACGGTTGAGCACGAAGCTCTCGTCGTTGCGCCAGGCAGCGAACAGTCCGTCCTCGAAGCCGGTGCGCGTCACGCGCTTGAGGTAGACGGCCGGGATGATCTGGTCGGTGTCGACGTTGCTGCGACGCAACGGGACGCCGACGCCGGTGTGCGTGGTGATCTTCTCCATGCTCAGGCCTCCTGACGGACCAGGTCGGCGGGCGACGAGAGGGTGCCGCGGACCGCCGTGGCTGCAGCCACCGGGATCGACACGAGGTGGGTGCGACCGCCCTTGCCCTGTCGTCCTTCGAAGTTGCGGTTCGAGGTCGAGGCGCTGCGCTCCCCCGGGGTGAGCTGGTCGGGGTTCATGCCGAGGCACATGGAGCAACCGGCCCCACGCCACTCGCCGCCGGCCTCCTTGAAGATGATGTCGAGACCTTCGTCCTCCGCCTGCATCCGCACCCTGACCGAACCGGGTACGACGAGCAGGCGCGTGTCCTTGTCGACGGTGTGGCCCCGGATGATCTCGGCGGCCAGGCGCAGGTCCTCGATGCGGCCGTTGGTGCAGGAGCCGACGAAGACGGTGTCGACCTTGACCTCCCGCATCGGGGTGCCGGCCTCGAGGGCCATGTACTCCAGTGCCTTCTCGGCGCCGATGCGGTCGTCGGGGTCCTCGAACTGCGCCGGGTCGGGCACGACGCCACCGAGCGGGACGCCCTGGCCGGGGTTGGTGCCCCACGTGACGAACGGGGTCATCTCCGAGGCGTCGAGGACGATCTCCTGGTCGAAGACCGCGTCGTCGTCGGTGACCAGTGACTTCCAGTGCTCGACGGCCGCGTCCCAGTCGGCACCCTTCGGCGCCTCGGGGCGTCCTTCGATGTAGTCGAACGTGGTCTGGTCGGGCGCGATCAGACCGGCCTTCGCACCCCACTCGATGCTCATGTTGCACACCGTCATCCGGCCCTCCATCGAGAGCTCCTCGATGGCCTGGCCGCGGTACTCGACGATGTAGCCCTGTCCGCCGCCGGTGCCGGTGTGGGTGATCAGGGTGAGGACGAGGTCCTTCGCGGTGACGCCGTCCGGCAGGCTGCCGTTGACGGTGACGGCCATGGTCTTCGGCCGCGCCTGCGACAGCGTCTGGGTGGCGAGCACGTGCTCGACCTCGGAGGTGCCGATGCCGAAGGCGATCGCACCGAAGGCGCCGTGGGTCGAGGTGTGGGAGTCGCCGCACACGATCGTCATGCCGGGCTGGGTCAGGCCGAGCTGCGGGCCGATGATGTGCACGATGCCCTGCTCGACGTCGCCCAGGGGGTGCGACCGGACACCGAACTCGGCGGTGTTGCGACGAAGCGTGTCGACCTGGGTCTTCGAGACGGGGTCGGCGATCGGCTTGTCCCAGTCGACCGTGGGCACGTTGTGGTCCTCGGTGGCCAGGGTGAGGTCGGGGCGGCGTACGGTGCGTCCGCTGAGCCTCAGACCGTCGAACGCCTGCGGGGACGTGACCTCGTGGATCAGGTGCAGGTCGATGAACAGAAGGTCGGGCTCACCCTCGGCGCTGCGGACGACGTGCTCGTCCCAGACTTTTTCCGAAAGCGTCCTACCCATATCCATTTCCTCTCCGCGTCGTTTCACATACTGAACGCCCCAAGCAGCGGGGCGTGAGACCACCTTACTTTGCATCCCACTCTCCGAGACGGCAGTATTAAAATATGGACAACTCATCTGGAGTAGGCGTCCTGGACAAGGCCGCCCTCGTACTGGCAGCCCTCGAGTCCGGACCGGCGACCCTCGCCGGTCTCGTGGCTGGAACCGGTCTTGCCCGACCCACGGCCCACCGCCTGGCGGTCGCCCTCGAGCACCACCGACTGGTGGCCCGCGACATGCAGGGCCGCTTCGTCCTGGGCCCCCGCCTGGCCGAGCTCTCGGCCGCCGCGGGCGAGGACCGGCTGCTCGCCACCGCCGGCCCCGTGCTGGCACGGCTGCGCGACATCACGGGCGAGTCCGCCCAGCTGTGGCGCCGCCAGGGCGAGTTCCGCGTCTGCGTCGCGGCCGCCGAACGCCCCAGCGGCCTGCGCGACACCATCCCGATCGGCTCGCAGCTGACCATGCGCGCCGGCTCGGCCGCCCAGGTGCTGCTCGCCTGGGAGGACCCGGAGCGCATGCACCGCGGCCTGCAGAACGCCGCCTACTCCGCCACGGCCCTCGCCGGCATCCGCCGACGCGGCTGGGCGCAGTCGGTCGGCGAGCGCGAGCAGGGCGTCGCGTCGGTCTCGGCCCCGGTGCGCTCCCCCAGCGGCAAGATCATCGCGGCCGTGTCGGTCTCCGGACCGCTGGAGCGTCTCTCGCGCCAGCCGGGCCGGATGCACGCACCTGCCGTGCTGGCAGCGGCCGAGCGGCTCTCCGAGTCGCTGCGCCGGGCCGCCGCCGAGTAGACCCGCCGGGCGCCAGTCCCGGGCTCAGGCTGTGAGCAGCCCGATCCCGAGACTGGCCAACCCGAGGGCGAGCATGGTCGCGCCCGCGAACACGAGCGCGATCAGGGCGTTCGGACGGGTGCGCCCACGGCCCATCGAGGAGAAGAAGAACCCGGCGGGCATCAGGATCGCGGCCACCGGCACGCCTGTGCGCGCCAGCCAGTCCCACGCCCCCGTGAGGCCGGCGGTGTCGGCGTACAGCAGCGCCGTGAGCGACAGCACCAGCAGCACGCCCGCGTGCGCGTGCCCGGCGCGCGCGAAGCCGATCTGGAACTCGGTGACGCCCTCGCTCGAGCGCCACAGCTTGATCAGGTAGAGACCTCCGGTCTCCACGGTGACCAGCGCCAGGAGAAGCACTCCTGCCAGCACTCGGGTCTCGTCACTCATCGTTGCCTCCGCATTTTGGATAGTGGAACAATCCAATATTGGACACGATGACTATCCAATGTCAAGATGCGCGTCATGTGGATGTCGGAGCTCTCCTCCCGCAGCGGCCTGCCCGTGCCGACGATCAAGTACTACCTGCGCGAGCAGCTGCTCCACGCCGGTGAAGCGGTCGGCGCCACCCGGGCGCGCTACGACGACTCCCACGTACGCCGGCTGCGCCTGGTCCGCGCCCTGACCGAGGTCGCCGGCATGCGCCTGGAGGACGTACGCCGCGTGCTGGTCGCCATCGACGACCCCACGCTGTCGTTCCACGACGCGATCGGCAGTGCCCACACCCGCCTGCCCGCCCCGGCCGGCGGCGACTTCGGGGCCGAGGAGCAGCAGCGGGTCGAGGACCTCCTGCAACGGCACGAGTGGGTGCTCGACGAGACGAGCCCCCACCGACCGGCACTCGCCGCCGCCCTGGCCGCGCTGGCCGGACTGGGCCGGTCACCGAGCGACGCACTGCTGGACACCTATGCCTCGGCCGCGGAGCTGATCTCCGAACGGGAGGTCGGCTCGATCGACGAGACCGACCGGGCCGAGGCTGCGCAGCAGGCGGTGGTGAGCACGCTGCTGCTCGAGCCGGTGCTGCTCACGATGCGACGGATCGCCCAGGAGAACGTCTCGCGCCGCCGCGCACGCTGACCCGTCAGGCCTCGCCGGGGTCGTCGGTGGGGTCGAGGAACACGTGCCGCACCTCCGGGTGCGCCTCCCGGACGCGCCGCTCGACCTCCTCGGCGGCCTGCTCGAGCTCGTCGACCGTGGCGTCGTCGTCGAGGTCGACCCGAGCCGCGACCAGCACCTCGTCGGGCGCCATCCGCATGGTGAGCAGCTCGACGAGGCTGTCGATGCCCGGCGACTCCACGATCGTCCGCCGGATCGCCGCCTGGGACTCCGCGGGCAGGGCTTCGCCGATGAGCGCGCGCTTGTTCTGCTGACCCAGGGAGTAGGCGACGCCGACCAGCAGGATGCCGATGGCGATCGAGGCGAGGCCGTCCCAGTAGCCGTGGTCGGTGACGTGGTGCAGGGTGATGCCGCCCGCGGCCAGCACGATGCCGATCAGGGCAGCCGTGTCCTCGAACGCGACCGTCTTGGCGGTCGGGTCGGGAGTGACCTTGAGGTGCTCGAAGAAGCCGCGCCCCTGGCCCTCGGCCTCGCGTCGGAGCTGCCTCACCGCCTTGAGCCACGAGGCGCCCTCGAACACGAAGCTCGCCGCGAGCACGACGTAGGAGATCGTCAGGCTGCCGAGCTCCTCGGGCTCGAGGACGGCCTTGATGCCCTCGAAGATCGAGTAGCCGGCTCCGAGGACGAAGATGCCGACCGCCGCGATGAGCGACCAGAAGTACCGCTCCATCCCGTAGCCGAACGGGTGCTGCACGTCGGCCGGCTTCTTGCTCCGCTTGAGGGCGGCCATCAGGAAGACCTGGTTGAGGGTGTCGGCGAAGGAGTGTGCCGCCTCCGCGAGCATCGCCGTCGACCCCGAGACCAGGCCGCCGACGAGCTTGGCGATCGCGATCGCCAGGTTGGCGGTGCCGGCGAGCAGCACGGTGCCGACCGACTCCTCGGTCGGCGGCCGATCCCCCCGGTCGTCTGCCATGGCCCCAACCCTGTCAGGTGGGGCCGCCGTCGTCAGAAGAGCGCGTCCTGCTCGAGCTCGAGCAGCTGCTGCTTGCGCGGCAGTCCCCCGGCGTATCCGGTGAGGGTGCCGTTGGCGCCGATCACCCGGTGGCACGGGATCACGATCGGGATCGGGTTGCGCCCGTTGGCCAGACCGACCGCCCGCGAGGCGGCGTTGGTCTTGCCGAGCCGGTGGGCGATCGCGCCGTACGACGCGGTCTCGCCGTAGCCGATCAGGCGCAGCTGCTCCCAGACGAGCTGCTGGAAGGCGCTGCCGCGCGGTGCGAGCGGGAGGTCGAACTCCTTGAGCTCGCGGGCGAAGTACGCCGAGAGCTGCTCCACCGCGCTGCGCAGGAGCGGATCGTCGTCCTGGCGAGGCCCCAGCGGCTCCCCGGACGCGGGGGTGCGGAAGGGGCTGAACTCGATGGCGGTGATGGCGCCGTCACGCGCCACGATCCGCAGGTCATCGATCGGTGATGGGGTGACCGTCCACATGGTCGTCGTCTCCTGTGCTGTCGTCGTCACTGTAGGTCTCCGTTCTCGGTGGGTGGGTGGGCGCCCGCGTCGGGCGGGCGCATGTCGTGGAGCACGACCGACCAGAGCCGCATCAGCGCGTAGGAGCGCCACGGCCGCCAGCTCTCGCTGCGCGTGGTCGGGTCGTCGATGCCGAGCCTCGTGGCGGCGTTGCGCACGCCCAGGTCGGTGGGCAGGAACACGTCGGGGTCGCCGAGCGCGCGCATCGCGACGTAGTCGGCCGTCCACGGCCCGATGCCCGGCAGGGCCATCAGTGCGGCGCGGGTCTCGACCCGGTCGGTGCTGCGGTCGAGCCGGACGGCGCCGTCGTCGAGAGCCCGGGCGAGCCCGACCAGCGCACGTCCGCGGGCACGCGGCATCGGCAGCGACTCGGGGTCGAGCTGCGCCAGGGTCGCCATCGTCGGGAACAGTCGGGTGACCTCGTGGGCACCCTCGAGCCCCAGCGGCTCGCCGTGCTGCTCGACCAGGCGAGCCGTAGCGGTGCGCGCGGCGGCGACGCTGACCTGCTGGCCCAGCACGGTCTGCACGGCCAGCTCGGTGCCGTCGAGCTGCCCGGGCACGCGGAGCCCGGGCACGTCGGCCACCAGCGGTGCCAGATGGGCGTCCTCGGCCAGGGCGTCGTCGACGGTCACCGGGTCGCAGTCGGCGTCGAGCAGGCGCCTGGTGCGCTCGGTCGCCGGCGCGAGGTCGCGGGCGTCGGCGAGGGTGAACGTGCAGGCCACGTAGCCGGGCGTGCGGTCGGCCAGGTGCAGACGGACCACGCCCGGGCCGTGCGGGAACCGGACCGCCCGCTCGTACCACCCCGGCCCGGCCGCCTCGAGCCCCCGCACGGCGTGCACGGCCAGGAAGTGCTGCAGCGCGTCCGCTGCGAAGGGCTCACGCACGGCGATCCGGGTGTGGATGGTGCCGGAAGGACCGCGGTTGCGTCGCCGGGAGGCGCCGGTGCGGAGCTCGGTGGGGCTGGCGGCGTAGACCTCACGGACGGTGTCGTTGAACTGCCGGACGCTGGCGAACCCCGCCGCGAACGCGATGTCGGTGAAGGAGAGGTCGGTCGTCTCGATCAGCACCCGCGCCGTCTGGGCCCGGCGCGAGCGGGCGAGCGCGAGCGGCCCGGCGCCGTACTGCTGGGTGACGACGCGGTTGAGCTGGCGGGTCGAGTAGCCCAGGGCGCGCGCGAGCCCGTCGACGCCGTCGCGCTCGACCACGCCGTCGGCCACGAGCCGCATCGCGCGGGAGGCGACGTCGGCGGCGACGTCCCACTCCGGCGATCCCGGTGTGGCGTCGGGGAGGCACCGCCGGCACGCGCGGTAGCCGGCGCCCTGGGCGCCGGCCGCGGTGCGGAAGAAGGAGACGTTCTGCCGGCGCGGGGTGATCGCCGGGCAGGAGGGCCGGCAGTAGATCCCGGTGGTGCGCACGGCGGTGTAGAAGACGCCGTCGAAGCGACGGTCACGTCCTTTCACGACGCGGTAGCACGCATCCCAGTCCTGCACATCCAGCTGCATGGCTCCAGTCTGGACGTCGGCACCGACAGAACCTAGCGGGAATCGGACGCCACTAGGGCGCTGTCACAACTGGTCAGGAGGCGGGGTCCCACACGACGCGATCGCGCCCGGCTCCACCGTCCAACCGGTCCTGGTCGAAGGAGCGGAACAGTACGTCGTCCCCCTGCTCCCCGTAGAGGGCGTCGAGACCCTTGCCACCGCGGAGTCTGTCGGCACCCTGGCCACCGCACAGCAGGTCCATGCCGTCACCGCCGGCGAGCGCGTCGCCGCCACCACGGCCGAGGAGTACGTCCGGGCCTGCACTTCCCTGCATCACGTCGCCGCGCGCAGTGCCGACGAACACGCTCACGACGAGCTCGTCCGAGCCCGCGGCGTTCGTCGCCGTCACCGTCACGCGCGCCACCCCCGAGACGCCCGGACGCGGTCGAACGACCAGGGAGAGCCGGTTGCCGGACCGGGCCAGCGACATCCGCGACTGCGGCAGCAGCCCGGCGTTGTTGGACCGGATGGACACCCGCGAGCCGTTGTCCGGGGCGAGCCGGATCGCGACGACTCCGCCGTCGCTCAGGCAGCGTTGCTCGAACACCGTCTCCAGGCTCGGAGCATGCCTGCTGACCCAGGAGATGGCCGGCGAGACCTTCTCGGCAGACGGGTTGCCGGCAAGGTCCTCGACGGCTCCGGCCGCGAGGCGCACCTTCACTGATCCGCTCCTGCGCATCCCGGTGACGGAGACGTCGAAGGTGCGGCCGTCGACACGGTTGATCGCCACCGTCTGAGCGCCCGTCGTGCCGAGGACCGTGACGTCACCCGCGGCGAGATCGGTGACCGGCTCGTCGGCGCTGACCCGGAAGACAACGGTGTCGGCACGCACAGGATCTGGCTGCCCGGCACCACGGGTGATCGTCAGTTGCGGAGCGGTGTCGTCGTCCGCGGCCACCGTCACCGTCATGGTGTCGGTGTCCGTACCCCCAGCACCGTCATCCACCGTGAGCTCGAAGTCCAACGACGCCGGACCCGGGGGGCCGTGAACGACGGGTTCGCGGTGTTCGAACCCACCAACGTCACCGCCGGACCAGCGGTCTGCACCCACGAATACGTCAACGCCTCACCATCAGGATCAGACGAACCCGACCCGTCCAGCGTCACCGTGTCACCGTCATCGACCGCCTGATCCGCGCCGGCATCCGCCACCGGCTCACCATTGCCGGCCACGGTCACCGTCATGGTGTCGGTGTCCGTGCCCCCAGCACCGTCATCGACCGTCAGCTCGAAGTCCAACGACGCCGGACCCGGCGGAGCCGTGAACGACGGGTCCGCGGTGTTCGAACCCACCAACGTCACCGCCGGCCCAGCGGTCTGCACCCACGAGATACGTCAACGCCTCACCATCAGGATCAGACGAACCCGACCCGTCCAGCGTCACCGTGTCCCCCACAGACGCCGCCTGATCCGCCCCGGCATCCGCCACCGGCTCACCATTGCCGGCCACCGTCACCGTCATGGTGTCGGTGTCCGTGCCCCCAGCACCGTCATCCACCGTCAGCTCGAAGTCCAACGACGCCGGCCCCGGCGGAGCCGTGAACGACGGGTCCGCGGTGTTCGAACCCACCAACGTCACCGCCGGACCAGCGGTCTGCACCCACGAGATACTGTCAACGCCTCACCATCAGGATCAGACGAACCCGACCCGTCCAGCGTCACCGTGTCCCCCACAGACGCCGCCTGATCCGCCCCGGCATCCGCCACCGGCTCACCATTGCCGGCCACCGTCACCGTCATCGTGTCGGTGTCCGTGCCCCCAGCACCGTCATCCACCGTCAGCTCGAAGTCCAACGACGCCGGACCCGGCGGAGCCGTGAACGACGGGTCCGCGGTGTTCGAACCCACCAACGTCACCGCCGGCCCAGCGGTCTGCACCCACGAGAACTGCAACGCCTCACCATCAGGGTCAGAGGAACCCGACCCGTCCAGCGTCACCGTGTCCCCCGCAGACGCCGCCTGATCCGCCCCGGCATCCGCCACCGGCGCCGCCGCGTGGGCGGGCGCGGCTCCGACGAGGATGGCCAGGCTCGCGACCAGGACGACCAGCGCCGTCGCCAGGGCACCACGCCCCGTAGTCCGTGTCCGCCGCTCTCGATGACCCCATGCCTGCATGCTCGGCTCCTTCGGATTGCGCCCGAGCGGCATTGCCTACCGGCGTCGACGCCGGGGACTGAGGGGATGGTCACGCGCGATGGCAGACGCCGGGTAGCCGGGCGACAGCATGTGGACGGGCCACGCTCACGCGTCGTACAACACCTCTAGACCGGCCAATCGGGCGCGCGGGCGCAGGTTTCGTGCCGAGGCGCACTGGCGCCCGGCACGGTTTCTTCGCTGGTTGAGGAGCGAGCGCCCGCGAGCGTCTCGAAACCATCCGCTCCAGTGTGGTTTCGAGACAGGCGCCAGAGCGCCTTCCTCAACCACCGAGGTCGTAGCAGATCGTGCCCGGCACGCAACAAGCCCCAGCCTCTGGAGGCTGGGGCTTGTGACCTGTACCCCCGACGGGATTCGAACCCGCGCTACCGCCTTGAGAGGGCGGCGTGCTAGGCCACTACACAACGGGGGCCTGGTTGGTGCTTCACAGAGCGGACGAGACTCTAGCGTTCGCTGAACTGGGGAGCCAAATCGTCGTACTCGCTGGGGTACTAGGACTCGAACCTAGACTAACTGGACCAGAACCAGTCGGGCTGCCAATTACCCCATACCCCATGGGATCGGTCCGTCCGGTGAGCGCGTCGGCCTCCGGGCGAACCGAGGGTCAAAGATACACAAACGCGTTCGCGCCCACCAATCGGGACGGTGTGACCTGCGCGGCTCAGGCCAGCGCCGCCGAAGCGGTGTGCGCGGGCGCCTCCGAGCCGGGCGGAGCGGTCTTGTTGCGCAGCCCCATCTTGCGGGCCACGAGCAGCACGAGCAGGAGGAAGACGCCGTTCTGGGTGATCGTCACGGGCAGCTGCCACCAGGACACCTCCGAGACGTTCAGGGTGCCGTTGAGCTGGTCGAGGGCGATCGCGACGCCGAAGGCGAGCAGGTTGTTCAGGATGTGCAGCGCGATGCCGGCCTCGAGCCCGCCGACCAGGATCACCACGAGCCCCGCCATGAAGCCGAAGGCGAACCGGTCGAAGAACAGCGGGAAGTTCTGCACGCCGTGGGCGAGCGCGAACAGCGTGGAGGTCAGCAGCAGGGCGACGCCGTGCGCGATCATCCGCGCGACCCTCGGCGAGGCGTTCAGCGCGCGGGCGATGCCGTCGCTGAGGGAGCCGAAGGCCTGCATCAGGTAGCCGCGGAAGCCGTACTCCTCCCCCAGCGCCTGCAGCGGGGTGGTCAGCAGGATCACGATGGCCGTCGCGAGCAGCTGACCGGTCGGGAACGAGGGGTTGCCGGAGATGTCGTTGGGGTCGTGGGGCAGGAGCACACCGACGATCAGCGAGGCGATCAGCGCCACGACGGCCAGGCCGATGCAGGCGAAGAAGAACTTCCACCGGATGCCCGGCTGCACCGACGACAGCCACCGGGGCCGCATCCGGTGCACCAGGCGCACGATCATGAACGCCACCAGCGTCAGTGACGCGAGCGTGAGGTTGAGGTAGAGCATCGACGCCGGCGTGACGTTCTCGAGCGTCGCGGAGTCCATCACGCGGTCGACGAGCGGACCGGTGCCACCCTGGACGGCCACGGCCACGGTCAGCACCGGGAGCAGGATCACCGGCGCGATGAACAGCCCCACCACGATGAACAGCGCCAGCCCGACGACCGGGCGCCACCAGGCGTAGTCCCAGGTGCGGAGCATCTGCGGGTACGTCGCGGGCTCGGGGTGCGGGTGCGCCGCACGTTGTCGTTGCTCGTCGGCCCAGTACTCCCGCCACTGCGCCTGGACGGCCGGGTCGGGCTGCCACCCACGGTCGGTCCAGATCCAGCCGGGGTACTGGCTCTGCTGGGTCACTCCGGCACCGCCGCGGCCCCGGGGGCAGCGTCGAGCCGGGCCAGCGATGCCTCCCGGCCGAGCAGCTCCAGCGACTCGAAGAGCGGCGGCGAGACCCGCCGTCCGGTGACGGCCACCCGCACCGGGCCGAAGGCGTTGCGGGGCTTGAGCCCGAGCCCGTCGACGAGCGCGAGTCGGAGTGCCTCCTCGATCCGCTCGGTCGTCCACTCCGCGATCCCGTCGAGGGCGTCGCGCGCCGCCGTCACGACCTTCAGGCCCTCGTCGTCGAGCACCTTCGCGACGTCGGTGGCGTCGTACGAGACCTCGTCGCTGAACAGGAAGCCCAGCATCGGGGCCGCCTCGGTGAGCTTGTTGATGCGCTCGTGCACCAGCGGCATCGCCTTGGCCAGCAGCGCGCGCCTGGTCGGCGGGCACCGGGTCGTCGAGGACGCCCTCGCGCTGGAGGTACGGCGTGACGCGCTCGGTCATCTCCTCGAGGCTGAGCAGCCGCATGTGCGCGGCGTTGATCGCCTCGGCCTTCTTGAGGTCGAAGCGGGCCGGGTTGGGGTTGACCCGGGCGATGTCGAACGCCTCGACCATCTCCTGCATCGAGAACACGTCGCGGTCCTCGGCGATCGCCCAGCCGAGGAGGGCGAGGTAGTTGAGCAGGCCCTCGGGCAGGAAGCCGTCCTCGCGGTAGGCGATCAGGTGGGCCTCGGGGTCGCGCTTGGAGAGCTTCTTGTTGCCCTCCCCCATCACGTAGGGCAGGTGACCGAACTGCGGGGTGGACTTCGCGATCCCCACCTCGATGAGCGCGTCGTAGAGGGCCACCTGGCGGGGCGTGCTGGAGAGCAGGTCCTCGCCGCGCAGCACGTGGGTGATCTCCATCAGCGCGTCGTCGACCGGGTTGACCAGGGTGTAGAGCGGCTGCCCGTTGGCCCGCGCCAGCGCGAAGTCGGGCACGTGGTCGGTGTGGAAGGTGATGTCGCCGCGGACGAGGTCGTGGAAGGTGATCTCGCCGTCGGGCATCCGGAAGCGGACGACCGGCTCGCGGCCCTCGGCGCGGAAGGCCTCGACCTGCTCGTCGGTGAGCTCGCGACAGAAGCCGTCGTAGCCCTGGAGCTTGGAGCCCGAGGCCTTGCGGCGCGCGTCGACCTCCTCGTTGGTGCAGTAGCAGTCGTAGGTGCGCGACGACTCCTTGAGCCGGGCCAGCGCGTCGGCGTAGATCTCGGACCGCTCGCTCTGGCGGTACGGCGCGAACGGGCCGCCGATGTCGGGACCCTCGTCCCAGTCGTCGAGCCCGAGCCAGCGCATCACCTCGAAGATGCCGTCGTAGGACTCCTGGGTGTTGCGGGCGAGGTCGGTGTCCTCGATGCGGAACACGAACGTGCCGCCGTGGTGCCGGGCGAAGGCCCAGTTGTAGAGCGCCGTACGCGCCAGGCCGACGTGGGGCGACCCCGTCGGGGAGGGCGCCATCCGGACGCGGACGTGCCTGTCGAACGCTCAGTCACGCTTGACCACCTTGTTGGTGAGGTTGCCGATGCCCTGGATCGAGATCTCGACCTCGTCACCGGCGTTCATGGGACCGACGCCCTCGGGGGTGCCGGTGAGGATCACGTCGCCGGGCAGCAGCGTCATCACGCTGGTGACGTGGGCGATCAGGGTCGGGACGTCGAAGATCAGGTCGGAGGTGCGGCCGTCCTGCTTGACGTCGCCGTTGAGGAAGGTCTGCACGCGCAGGTCACTGACGTCGAGGTCGGTCTCGACCCAGGGGCCCAGCGGGCAGAAGGAGTCGAAGCCCTTGGCCCGGGTGAACTGGCCGTCCTTGCGCTGGAGGTCGCGCGCGGTCACGTCGTTGCCGACGGTGTAGCCGTGCACCACGTCGGCGTACTTCTCCTTGGGCACGTCGCGGCAGATGCGCCCGATCACCACGGCCAGCTCGCCCTCGAAGTGGAGGTTCTCGGTCTGGTGGGGGTAGAAGATCGGGTCGCCGGGCCCGACCACGCTGGTGTTGGGCTTGATGAACATCAGCGGCTCGTCGGGCAGGTCGCTGCCCATCTCGGCGGCGTGCGCGGCGTAGTTGCGGCCGATCCCGACCACCTTGCTGCGCGGGAGCACCGGGCTGAGCAGGCGGGCGTCGGCCAGCCTGACCTGCTGGTCGGTGGGCTGCAGGCCGACGTAGAGCGGGTCGCCGGCGAGCACCGTGATCAGCGTGTCCTCGTCGGGGATCCCGAAGTCGTCGACGTCGCCCGTGACGATGCCGAACAGGGGGTCGTCACCGGTCGTGAACCTTGCGATACGCACCCGGCGAGCCTATCGACCGGGTGGTGCCGCCGACGAACCCGCGGTGGTGGCCTGTGGATCTCAGCCGCTGGTGCGGGTTGTCGGACCCGGCCCCTAGGTTGTGGCGCATGGTGCGTGGACGCCCCGAGCCCGACCCCCGGTTCGTCCGGCGGGTCGCCGAGGCAGCGCTCTCCCTGCCCGGGGCCCACGAGGAGGACGCCTGGACGGGCGTGCGGTGGCGGGTGCGGCAGCGGACGTTCGCCCACGTCGTCGCCCTGCACCACGCCGACGCCGTCGAGCGACTGTCGATCACCGACGGGCGCACGGTCACGGTCGTCACGCTGCGCAGCGCCGGTGAGGAGCGCGCCGCACTGGCGGCGATCGGCCCGCCGTACCTCGCCTCCTGGGCCGACGACGTCGTCGCGGTCGTCCTCGACGACGACACCGACTGGGCCGAGGTCGGGGAGCTGGTCGCCGAGAGCTACCGCCTGCTCGCGCCCCGCCGGCTCGTGCGGGAGCTCGACGGTCCCTAGGCTGGGCTCCCGTGGAGGTCCTTGCTCGAGACGACTGGCAGGCGCGCGCGTCGGCGCACGCCGCCCGGGTCGACGCCTGGGTGCAGCCGCACCTCGACCGCCGGCGGCGTGGCGAGAAGCACCCGGTCCACGACTTCCTGTTCACCTACTACTCCCAGCGCCCCGCCGCCCTGCGCCGCTGGCACCCGGGGTGGGGTGTGGTGCTCGAGGATGCGTCGTCGTATGCCGAGCTGAAGGGCTACGCGGTGGTTGAGGAGCCTCGAGCGTCAGCGGGTCCGATCATCGACTATCCATCACCTGACCCTCGCCCAGGTGCCGTTGGTCGAGTCGATCCGGCGGCTGCTGGCGGCGACCGCAGGGCGTACGCCGACCCTGGGCTGCTTCGGGCTGCACGAGTGGGCGATGGTCCACGGCACCCCGGCGCCTCGCCACGACTGGCCGCTGCGGCTCGGGACGGCCGGCACCGACGAGGTGGTGGAGTCGCACCGGATCGCGTGCTCCCACTTCGACGCGTTCCGCTTCTTCACCGACTCGGCCCGGCCGCTGAACACGCTGCAGCCGGGGCGCGACGACCGTCCGGCGTACGAGCAGCCCGGGTGCCTGCACGCCGGGATGGACCTCTACAAGCACGCGTTCCGGCTCACGCCGCTGGTCGCCTCCGAGCTGGTCGCCGACTGCTTCGAGCTGGCCTGGGACATCCGCGAGCTCGACATGCGCGCCTCGCCGTACGACTTCGGCGAGCTGGGCTTCGAGCCGGTGCGGATCGAGACGCCCGCCGGCAAGCAGGAGTACGTCGCGGCACAGCGCACCTTCGCCGAGCGCGGCGCTCCCCTGCGGCAGCGGCTGATCGTCGAGTGCGACCGGCTGCTCGCGCTGCGGCCGCGCGAGTCGCGCGTGCACGCCGCCTCGAGGCTCGAGCTCGTCCTACCCTCGGCCCATGAGCGACAGCGACATCGTCGGGCGGTTCATCAAGGACGGTCGGCTGGTCATCGTGCCGAGCAAGCGGAGCAAGCTGTTGCTGGTGCTCGACCACATCGCCCAGGACTTCGAGCCGGGCACGACGTACCAGGAGCCGGAGGTCAACGAGATGCTCGGGCGCTACCACGACGACTACGCCGCGCTGCGTCGCTACCTCGTCGACGAGGCGTTCCTGACCCGCGAGGGCGGGGTCTACTGGCGGTCCGGCGGGACCGTCGAGGTGTAGGCCGACGGTCCCGCGCGGTCACTTCCCGGGTGCCGTGTAACTCGGAGCTGCGTTCGCCGCGGCGTCGAGCTGCTCCGGAGTGAGCAGGGGCGTGGTCGAGATCGACGTGGCACCCGACTTGTTCGACGCTCAGGGCGATGCCTACCATCGCTTCGTCGCTGGGCAGGTCCACGACGAGGTACGCGTCCACGTCACCCCATGCGTAGTAGAAGGACTCGATCGACCCACCGGCCTCGGCCAGCATCTTGCCGACCGCGTCGCGACGTGCCGTGCCACCCTTCGCGGCCAGGCCGGCGGCTCCGTCGGCGTGGTAGTTGGCCTTGATCAGGTACTTGGGCATGTGCGGTCGCCTCTTTCGGCAGTGGTGGCGAGGCCCGAGCTCCGTGGGTGTGGGGCCTTTCGACACTAGGTCCGGCCTCTAGGCACTGCAATCACCAACCCGGAGGTGTATGGCCCACCCACGGAGCCGCCTGCTCCGCCTGCGCCGTCAGGGTTTGGGGAGCTTCTCCGGCGTCTGGTGCCGAGGATGTTCCCAGACCCCTCCGCGCTACTGGCCCCCGCTGGGTCTGGCGGAGACTGACGCCGGAAACTGACCAACGGGACTCACCACACGGGCGGCTTCCGGTCCGCCCACGGAGCGGCGCCCTCCACCTGGGCGGCCAGCGAGACGAGCGCCGCCTCCTCCCCCGGCGCGGTCGCGAGCATCACGCCGACCGGGAGGCCGTCGGGAGTCCAGTGCGTCGGCAGGGAGATCGCCGGGCTGCCGGTGACGTTCCAGGCCGAGGTGTACGGCGTGAACCGCTTCTGCGCCTCGAAGTCCTCGGCCGGGTCGTGGTCGTTGCGGATCGCCCCGACGGGCAGGGGCGGGACGGCCAGGGTCGGGGTCAGCACCGCGTCGTACGGCGCGAGCGCCGCCAGCGTCCGGGCGGCGATCCGGCGCAGCTCGCCGATCGCGAGCCCGAACTCCGGCCCGCTGACCGCCATGCCGCGCTCGGAGAGCCACGTGGTCAGGGGCCGCAGCTGCGCCTTCTTCTCGGCCGGCAGGTTCACGAACGAGAGGGCGGTGAGGACGGCCCAGCAGGTCTCGAAGACGGGTACGGCGTCGCGCGGCATCGGCACCTCGATGTCCACGACCTCGTGACCGAGCGACGTCGAGCAGCCGGCTCGCCGACTCCCACGCCGCCAGGCACTCGGGGTCGATCTCCGCGTCGGCGATCACCGGCTCGCTGAACCGCGCGATCCGCAGCCGCCCCGGCTCGCGGTCGCAGGCGGCCAGGAACGACGACGCCTCCTCCGGCGCCCAGAACGGGTCGCCCACGGCACGTCCGGCCATCACGTCGAGCAGGGCGGCGGCGTCGCGGACGGTGCGGGCGAGGGACCCGTTGGTGGCGAGGCCGATCGGGTCGCCGTACATCGGCGCGCCGGAGATGCGCCCCCGGGTCGGCTTGAGGCCGACGATGCCGCAGCAGCTCGCCGGGATCCGGATCGACCCGCCGCCGTCGGAGCCCTGCGCCACCGGCACCAGTCCCGCCGACACCGCGGCCGCTGCTCCGCCGCTGGAGCCGCCTGCCATCCGGGTGAGGTCCCACGGCGTCACCGCCGGCGGCGAGCCCTCGGGCTCGGTGTAGCAGGGCGACCCGAACTCCGGCGTGCTCGTCTTGCCGAGGTTGACCATGCCGGCGTCGGCGATCCGCCGGACGACCTCGTCGTCGAACTCGGGGACGTAGTCGGCGAAGGCCGCCGAGCCGAAGGCCGTGCGCACGCCCTTGGTCGCGTTCAGGTCCTTGATCGCGGTGGGTACGCCGGACAGCGGTCCGTCTCCCGGCGAGGAACGATGCCGAGCCGAAGCGAGGTGCGCCTCCTCCGCGAGCACGGTCTGGAAGGCGCCGATCCGGTCGGCCACCTCGGCGATCCGCTCGATGTAGGCAGTCGTCAGGTCCTCGCTGGACACCTCGCCGGCCCGGATCGCCGCGCCCTGCTCCAGCGCGGTCAGGTCGTGCAGCTCGCTCATGCGCGCGACGCTACTCGCCGCGACCGCACGACCGCCGTACCGTCGGCCCATGCGGAGATGGCTGCCGGCGCTGCTGCTCCTCGCCGCCTGCGGTGGGCAGTCCGACGACCGACCCGAGGCGGTGCTCGCGCCCTCGCCCGACCCCAGCCAGCAGCAGACCTCGGCAGCACCGTCACCCCGCCGTCGCGTCGCCGAGCGCCCGACCCACCCCCGAGCAGACCCGGACACCGAAGGAACGCGCCGACCCCCGCTGGCGCTTCTTCACCGACGACACGCGGCCGCACTCGTCGCCCTGGTTCGCCGGGAGCCATCGCGTGATGATCGGCTACGGCTGCACGCCGGCGCCGTACTACGACCACGACACCCGCTGCCCCGGCGACCAGGGCTTCCACCACGGCATCGACGTGGCGATGCCCTGCGGGACGCCGCTGTTCTCCGCCGTCCGCGGCGTGGTGCTGGACCCGTCGGCGAGCGGCTCGCCGGGATCGGCGTACGGCGAGCGGCCGTTCCGGATCCGCACCGCCGACCGCGACGTCCTGATCGGCCACGCCCGGCGCGTGTTCGTCGAGCCCGGGACGAGGTGCGACCCGGTCAGCGGATCGCGCTCGCCTCCGACAGCAACGCCCCGGACGGCTGCCACCTGCACTTCGAGGTGCGCGCGCAGGGTGGCGGCGTCAGCGACGCGGTGGACCCGGCGCCGCTGCTGCAGCTGTCCCGCTGACCCTCAGGCGCCGTGGCGCCGCAGGCCGAAGGTGAGGCTGTCGAGCAGCGCCCTCCAGGACGCCTCGATCACGTTGTGCCCCACGCCCACGGTGACCCACGAGCTCTCGCCGTCGGAGGTCTCGATCAGCACCCGCGTGATCGCGTCGGTGCCGTGCCCCTGGTCGAGGATGCGCACCTTGTAGTCGATCAGCTCGAACTTCACGATCTCCGGGTACAGCTGCTGGATCGCCTGCCGCAGCGCGTGGTCGAGCGCGTTGACGGGACCGTTGCCCTCGCCGGTGGTGACGATCCGGGCGCCACCGGCGCGCAGCTTCACGGTCGCCTCGGAGGTCGCCTCGTCGCCGGGGCGGGTCTCGGTGATCACGCGCCACGACTCGGTCTCGAAGTACGACGGACGCCCGCCCTCGACCTCCTCGAGCAGCAGCAGCTCGAACGACGCGTCCGCCGCCTCGAAGGTGAACCCGCCCTGCTCGAGGTCCTTCACCCGTGCGGTCACGCGCTTGACCAGGTCGGGGTCCAGCTCGAAGCCGAGCTCGCGCCCCTTGAGCTCGATCGACGCCCGGCCGGCCATGTCGGAGACGAGCAGCCGCATGTCGTTGCCGACGCCCTCGGGATCCATGTGCTGGTAGAGGTTCGGGTCGACCTTGATCGCGCTCGCGTGCAGTCCTGCCTTGTGCGTGAACGCCGAGACGCCGACGTACGGCTGGCGCGACGCGGGCGGGAAGTTGGTCACGTCGGCGACCGCGTGCGCGACCCGGGTCGCCTCGCGCAGCAGGCCGTCGGGGAGCACCCGCTTGTCCAGCTTGAGCTCGAGGTTGGCGACCACGCTGACCAGGTCGGCGTTGCCGGTGCGCTCGCCGTACCCGTTGAGCGTGCCCTGCACGTGCGTCGCGCCGGCGTCGACCGCGGACAGCGTGTTCGCGACCGCGCAGCCGGTGTCGTTGTGGCAGTGGATGCCGACGCGCACGCCGGTGGTCTCGACGACGTCGTTGACCACGTCCGCCACCCAGTCCGGGAGCATCCCGCCGTTGGTGTCGCAGAGCGCGGCCACGTCGGCACCGGCCTCGAACGCCGTGCGCAGCACCTCGAGCGCGTAGTCGCGGTTGGCGCGGTAGCCGTCGAAGAAGTGCTCCGCGTCGAGGAACACCCGCTGTCCCTCGGCACGCAGGTGCGCGACGGTGTCGCGGACCATCGCGAGGTTCTCCTCCAGCGTCGTGCGCAGCGCGAGCTCGACGTGCCGGTCGTGCGACTTCGCGACCAGCGTGACCACGCCGGCACCCGAGTCGCGCAACGCCGCCACCAGCGGGTCGTCCGCGGCGCTCACACCGGCACGACGAGTGGCACCGAAGGCCGCGAGCTGCGCGTGCTTGAGGTTCAGCTCCTCGCGGGCACGACGGAAGAACTCGGTGTCCTTCGGGTTCGCGCCCGGCCAGCCGCCCTCGATGAACCCCACGCCCAGACCGTCGATGTGCTTCGCGATCGCCATCTTGTCGGCGACGGAGAGGTTGAGCCCCTCCTGCTGCGCGCCGTCGCGGAGCGTCGTGTCGTAGACGTGGAACAGGTCGCTGGTCATACCGAACCCTTGGTCGTGGTGGAGGTCGTCTGGCAACAAAAAGACCTCCCGTGGGAACGAGAGGTCAGCGCGGCGAGAGGTCTCGTCGCGCTACTGGATAATGATGCTGCGGTGCTGCACGTCCACGAGTCTGCCACAGCAGTCCGCGGGTTGGTACGCCGTCCCGGGATCCGGGAGCTCAGCCCTGCGGCACGTCCAGGTCGACCGGGACGCCCGAGCTCCGCCGCACCGGGCCGTCGTTGCGCCTCGACGTAGAACGTCACGCAGGAGTACGGCGTCGCCGGCGGCGTGCATGGCGACACCGTGCGATCGACGGAGCACGAGGGAGATCTGCTGTGCCCCGAGCCGCACCGGGCAGCGGGCACGTCGTGGGGTCGCTCGGGTCGTAGATCACCTTCAGTCGCCGAGCGTGAAGGAGACCGGCACCTCGAACTTGGCCAGGGAGGGATTCCACACCGGCTGTGCCGACGGTCGGGGTCGAGCGGTCCCTCGTCGACGAACTCGCGCATCACCACGGGCCCGTGCGGTCGGTCATCGTCGCCGGCACGCTCTGCGACGTCCTGGAGCCGTTGTACCCCCAGTAAGTCCAGCGAGGTCACGACGACACAGTTCGCGCCGGCTCCCTGGCCGGGAAGATGCCGTCGCCGCTCGCCTCCGGCGATCGATGGCCCGACGTCGCTCGAGCACCTGCGTGCGCCAGCGACTGACCTCAGGTGCGGTCTCCGGGCAGGTGCCGTGCATGACGGAGTAGCCGAGGTGGTTGCCGGGAGCGATCCCGGTCGCCCGCACGTACCACCACGGGTAGGCCCGTGGCTCCAGGCGCTCCTCGGCATTGATGGTCTCGCCTCGGGAGTGGGGCATGCACGTTGACCTCGGTCGGCGCGCTGGCCTCGCCGGTCTCGTCGTCGACGGCGTAGAAGGAGACGACACTCGTCCGGCGCAGCGGTCATGAACCCGATGACGCCCTCGCCCATCGTCTCCGGGTCCTCCTCCACCGGCGTGCCCGTGGTGTAGTCACCCGGGCAGGTGTCGGCGTCACCCAGCGACGCGTAGACGAGGTGGGTGCCCTCGGGATACGTCGCCGGCGCGAGGAAGGCCGGGCGCACGGGATCCCAGGTCGGCTCCTCGATGACCGGCGCGGCCGGCATCGTGGACTCCGGCGGGGTGAACGTCACCGGCACCGGAGCGCCGAACCGGTTGGTCTCGGGGTCGTAGGCGAAGAACGACACGCACTGCGGCAGCACAGCCGGCGCGCCCAGCGTGCCCTGGCCGGCGTTGACCGGCACGTAGCGACGTTGGTCGCCCCGGCCGGGCGTGGTCATGCAGGTGCCGGGGGTCGCGGCGTCCCACCGAGCCTGCAGCAGCAGGTCGTCGGACAGGGTGACGGCGAAGGTGAACGCGTCCGTGTCGGCGTCGTACGTCGGGGAGCCGATCGTCGGCTGGTCGACGGGAGGCACCCACCTGGTCAGCAACCGGGTCTGGGCGGCCGGCCCGGCGCCGTACCGGTTCACCGGCTGGATCCGGAAGCAGGCCGTGCTCGCCTCGGTGGCGACCGAGTCCTGCCAGATCCCCGACGACGGAGCGGGACGGAACGTGTCCGCCGAGGTCGGAACGGTCGTGCACGAGGACGACTCCCAGCGCCGGACGACCAGGCTCGAGCCGGCCGGCAGCGTGACGGGTCGCCAGCGCAGGGTGACCGGAGCAGTGTCTCCGCCGGTGAAGCTCAGGTTCGCCAGCGCGGCCGGCAGCGGGTCGATCAGGCACCACGCGGCAGCCGGGAAGCGGGCCCGACCGCCGTAGAGAGCGACGAACCGGCGCACCAGCGCGGTGTCGAGGGTGCGGCACTTGTAGTAGCCGGGCCGATCCGGCGGCAAGGTCCCGCAGGCGTCGAGGTTGATCACGGGAGCCATCAGCGCACAGCGCGTCGACACGTGCCGGAAGCCCAGGACGTGGCCGAGCTCGTGGGCGAGCACGTTCATCACCGTCACGCGGTTGCGCGCCGTGGTCCCGTCCGCGGGCTGAACCGGCTGCTGAGCCGCACGAACGCGTTCTTCGCCGCGCCGAGCGTCGCCTGGCCGGCGGCGCCACCGATGTTGCCGTAGGTGATCCGGACATGTGCCTGCTTCGCCTTCGCGACGCGCACCAGGCGGATCCCGCCACCGGCGCTGTTCCACTTGGCCACCGCGGTCCGCAGGCTCCAGTCCCACTTGGGTGGCAGCGCCTCGTAGTACCGCAGCGTGCGGACCGCCCACTTCTTGACCGGAGCGGCCTTGCGGGCACCGGGCGGACGGACGACGTCGTCACCGAGCGCGAGACCGCGGGACTTCCCGGGGTCGGCGGTCGGTGCGGACGCCGTGCTCGTGCCACGCGAGGAGGCGGCTGTGGCCGACCCGTCGACGGTCATGACCAGCGTTCCGGCCAGGACCAGCGTCAGGGCGGCAACGACCGACCGAGAGAGCGTGGACACCGGAGCAGAATACGGTTGCTTTTGACCTCTAATGAGGTGTTTGCGCAATCTCCCGACGGTCAGCGCCACGGGGCGTCGACGCCGGGTGACCAGTTGGGCCCGGAGCTGACCAGCAGCCCCAGCAGCACGGCGCTGCCGAGCAGGCTCATCACCACCACGAACCAGCCACCGAACTCGGTCGCTGCCGTCCGCGCGGTCAGGCTCCGCACCATCTCCCGCACCCGGCCCGACCCCGGTCCCCACCACAGCGAGGCCGCGAACCCGAGGCCGGCCATCGTCATCGTCGGCGCGAGCGGCTGGCTGAACAGGTATCCGAGCGAGAAGACCGCGAGCGCGACCAGCGACGCGACGGCGACGAGCGCGAGCGAGCCGAACAGGGCGAGCATCAGGTAGCCGGGGGTGGAGATCGTCGTGGTCGGCACGTCGTACCACGTGGCGCGGCCGCGCACCATCCGCCGACGACCGTGCCGCTGCCGGGTGACCGAGGCGGTGCGGAGCAGCAGGACGAGGAAGGCGACCAGGGCCGCTCCGAGGTACGGCGCGTAGGCGACGGTCGAGCCCGCCAGCAGGCCGAGCCCGGCGACCTGGAGCCGCCGCTGCGACCTGCTGGGCTCGCTGCGGCCGGGGTCGACCGGCGTGGTACGGCGTGAACGGCGGGTTCGGCCGCGCCTGCTGCTGCCGCTCGGGGATGATCCGGGTCGGCGGGGTCGGTGCAGCGGCGGGCGGGGTCGGCTGCTGGTACGGCGTGGCCTCACGCACCGGGACCTCGCCGAGCATCCCCGCCGGCGGCAGCGAGCTCCCGGCCGTCTCGAGCGGCACGTGCTCCGTGCGGGCCGTCTCGGGGGTCGGGGCAGGGGCGAACGGCATCGTCCAGAGCTCGGGAACCGGCGCGGCCCGCGGCGGCAGCGCCGGCGGGTGCTGGCCGCGGCCGAGGTCGGCGATGGTGGCGCGCAGCTCGTGGACCGACGGACGCTCGAGCGGGTCGGGCGAGAGCGCCTCGCGCAGGAGATGCCGCACCCCGTCGTCGATGCCGGAGAGGTCGTGCTCGCCGCGACGGACGCGGTCCATGATCGCCATCGCCGGTCCCTTGCCGTACGGCGGACGGCCGGCCGCGGCGTACACCACCGTCGCGGCCCAGGCGTGGACGTCGGAGGCGGGGCTGGGGTCGTCGCCGTACAGGATCTCCGGGGCGAGGTATCCCGGCGTCCCGAGCAGCCAGCCGGTCTGGGTGAGCCGCGGGTCCTCGGCGACGCGGGCCAGCCCGAAGTCGATGAGGACCGGCGAGCGGCCCTCCATCAGCACGTTGGTCGGCTTCACGTCGCGGTGCAGCACGCCGACGGAGTGCACGGCCAGCAGCGCCTCGGCGAGGCAGTCGGCGAAGTGCAGCAGGTCGGCGCCCTCGACCACGCCCTCCTCGGCCACGTGGTGGTAGAGCGAGAGACCCGGGACGTAGCGGGTGACGACGTACGGCACCTCGCCGTGCGGGTCGGCGTCGATGATCTCCGCGATCCGGGGGCTGGTGATGCGCTTGAGCGAGCTCACCTCGCGGGCCAGCCGCTCGCGCGCCTCGTGGTCACCCACGATGTGCGGACGCAGCACCTTCAGCGCGACGCGGGCGCCGTCGGGCGCCTGGGCGAGGTGGACGACGCCCATGCCGCCCTCGCCGATGGGCGCGAGCAGGCGATAGGGACCGACACGGGTCTCCTCGGGCGCACTCGTCACCAGACCAACGGTAGCCGGGCCGGGGCCGGGTGGACGCGGGGCACGCCTGCCCGTAGGGACTACGACTCCGTCGGGCGGGTGCGGGTCAGCAGACGCGGTGCATCCAGCCGAAGGTGTCGTCGGCGCGGCCGTACTGGATGTCGACCAGGTCCTGGCGGATGTCCATGGTCAGCGGCCCGGCGGAGTCGGTGGCCGGTCCGGAGACCTCGCCCCCGTCCCACTTGAGCGTGCCGACCGGGGTCACGACCGCGGCCGTGCCGCACGCGAAGACCTCGGTGATCTCGCCGCTGGCCACGCCGTCGCGCCACTCGTCGATCGAGAACTTCCGCTCCTCGACCTGGTGGCCCTTCTTCTGGGCCAGCTCGATGATCGCCGAGCGGGTGATGCCCTCGAGGATGGTGCCGGTCTCGGGCGTGACGATGTGGCCGTCGGCGTACACGAAGTACATGTTCATCCCGCCGAGCTCCTCGACGTACTTCCCCTCGGCGACGTCGAGGAAGACCACCTGGTCGCAGCCGTGCGACGTGGCCTCCTGCTGCGCCACCAGCGAGCTCGCGTAGTTGCCGCCCGTCTTGGCGGCCCCCATCCCGCCGCGACCGGCACGCGTGTAGTCCTCGGTGAGCCACAGCGTGAGCGGCTTGACGCCGCCCTTGAAGTAGGCGCCCGCGGGCGAGGCGATCACCATGAACGTCACGTGCTGCGCCGGCCGCACCCCGAGGAACGCCTCGGAGGCGATCATGAACGGCCGCAGGTAGAGGCTCTTCTCCCCCGTCCCCTGTGCGGAATTCTCGGGCACCCACCGCTGGTCGGCCTCGACCAGCGCGTCGACCGCCTGCACGAAGTCGTCGGGCTCGAGGACCGGGAACGCCAGCCGGCCCGAGGACCGCACCATCCGCTTGGCGTTCTCCTCCGGCCGGAACGTCCAGATCGACCCGTCCGCGTGCCGGTAGGCCTTCATCCCCTCGAAGGTCTCCTGCGCGTAGTGCAGTACGGCGGTCGCCGGGTCCAGGCTCAGCGGCCCGTACTTCGTGATCCGCGCGCCGTGCCACCCCTCCTCGGGGGTCCACTCGAGGGTGAACATGTGGTCGGTGAAGTGCGTGCCGAACCCCGGGTTGGCCAGGATCTCGGCGACCTCGGCCTCGCTGCGCGGGCTCTCCGAGGCAGTAGTGGTGATGTCGAGGGTCATGTGCGAACGCTATCTCTTCGGGAGAGGCGTCCGGTTTCCCAGGTGATGAACCCAAACTGCCTCTTCACACACGTTGCGCGGTGTGTGAAGTGGAGGTTTCCCTTCATCACCTGGGAAACCGGCGCCCCCCGGATGATCAAGGAACGAGGGGGACTACCCGGCAACCCGGGAGGCGATCGAGTCGCCGACCTCCGACGTGACGACCGGCTGGCCCGGCGTACGTGCGGCGAGGTCGGCGACGACCGCCTGCTCTACTCGGGCAGCGGCGTCTTCGAGACCCAGGTGCTCGAGCATCAGGGCGGTCGAGAGGATCGCGGCCGTCGGGTCGGCCTTCTGCTGGCCGGCGATGTCGGGGGCCGAGCCGTGCACGGGCTCGAACATCGACGGGGAGGTCCGGTCGGGGTTGACGTTGCCGCTCGCGGCCAGCCCGATGCCGCCGGTGATGGCGGCGGCGAGGTCGGTGACGATGTCGCCGAACAGGTTGTCGGTGACGATCACGTCGAAGCGGGCGGGGTCGGTGACCAGGTAGATCATCGTGGCGTCGACGTGCATGTAGTCGACGGTCACGTCCGGGAACTCCCGGGCGATCTCCTGCGTCAACCTCCACCACACGGCACCGGCGTTGACGAGCACGTTGGTCTTGTGGACCAGCGTCAGCTTGCCGCGACGCTTCTGCGCCCGGCGGAAGGCGTCGCGGACGACGCGCTCCACGCCGAAGGCGGTGTTGACCGAGACCTCGGTGGCGATCTCCTGGGGAGTCCCGACGCGCAGCGCCCCGCCGTTGCCGGTGTAGGGGCCCTCCGTGCCCTCGCGGACGACGACGAAGTCGACGTCGCCCGGGTCGGCCAGGGGTGAGGCCGCGCCGGGGTAGATCCGCGAGGGTCGCAGGTTGACGTAGTGGTCGAGCTCGAAGCGGAGCCGGAGCAGCAGGCCGCGCTCGAGGATGCCCGGGGGCAGGTTCGGGTCTCCCGGCTTGCCGCCGACGGCGCCGAGGAGGATCGAGTCGTGCTGACGGATCTCGTCGAGCACGGAGTCGGGCAGCACCTCGCCGGTCGCGAGGTAGCGCTCGGCACCGAGGTCGTAGCGGGTGGGCTCGAACTTCACCCCGTCGGGGGTGGCCTGCTCGAGCACCTTGAGCGCCTCGGCGGTGACCTCGGGTCCGATCCCGTCACCGGGGATGACGGCAAGCTTCACGGACCCAGGCGTGCTGGGGGAACCTGTCGAGTCGGGCATGCGGCGATGCTAGTTGTCGTCCGGTCGCTCGCCGCCGTTGTCCCGCAGGTCGAGCGCAGCCTGCAGGGCCTGGCTGTTCATCGGGCTCTCGGGGTTGTTCTTGGCCGGACCCCACTCGGGGTACATCTCGTACATCGGTCGATCTCCTGGTGAGTTGCGTGTCGCGTTGCTGGTGGAAGTGCTGGCTGGAGGTGCTGCACTCCGGAGGAGATGAACCGGCTCGGATACCCACGGATCGCGTGGATGGAGGGGGTTCGGAAGTAGCAGGTGGAACTTCGTCGTCTCGCTCGCGGAGGGTGATGGGCCTGGTGGCGGGGTGCGCCGAACTCCGCGGCGAGGTGGCCTATCGAGTGTCAGGCCCCGCCACGGCGGCAAATAAGTACGAAGTTCCTCCGCATGGTGAGTCCAAGACTAGGCCCGTGCCCCCGCGGGCTGTCCGCTGACTGGCGACATGTCCCACGATCCGAGACAGTCAGCGCAGCGCTGGAGTAGGCCACCGGATTTGCGAGACTCAAGCCATGAGTGCACCTCCCGAGGTGCCGGCGATCGTCTCGCGGGCCTTCGACGTCTCCCGTCGCGCGGGCTACGTGTCGTTCTGCCGCAACGAGACCGGTCGTCTGCTGGCCACGCTGGCGGCGACCCGCGGAGGCACGATGGCCGAGTTCGGGACCGGCTGTGGCGTCGGTACGGCGTGGCTGCGGTCCGGCGTACGCCCCGGGACCCAGATCCTCTCCGCCGAGCTCGACGCCGACCTCGCCACCGCGGCCCAGGAGATCTTCGTCGACGACCCGCAGGTGGAGGTGCTCGCCGCGGACTGGTCGACGCTGCGCAACAAGGGGCCCTACTCGCTGTTGTTCCTCGACCCCTCGGTGCCGCAGGACGCGAGCGTCGAGGCGGTCGCCGACCTGGTGGAGAGCGGCGGCATCGTGGTGCTCGACGACTTCGCGCCCTGTGAGATCTGGCCGCCGATCACGGCCGGGCGCGTCGACATCCTCCGGGAGATGTGGCTGACCGACGAGCGGTTCACCGCGGTCGAGGTGATGGTCGCCCCCGACGCCTCCGCGATCATCGCGACGAAGCGCTGACCGACTCCTCGGCCGTCGCCGACGACGGCTCGAGCTCGACGATGAACAGCGGCAGCATCAGCTGCACCAGCGGGCCGATCGCCACGGCGTAGAGCACGGTGCCGAGGCCCACGACGCCGCCGAGGACCCAGCCGATCGCCACGACGACCACCTCCAGGCCGGTGCGCACCAGCCGGATCGAGACACCGGTACGGCGGTGCAGGCCGGTCATCAACCCGTCGCGCGGACCCGGCCCGAACTGCGAGCCGATGTAGAGCGCCGTCGCGAGGGCGTTGAGCACGACACCGCCGGCCATCAGCAGCCCTCGCTGCCAGATGGCCTCCGGCGCGTCGAGGAACGCGAGGGTCAGGTCGGCGGTGAGACCGACCAGGACGGAGTTGAGCACCGTCCCGAGGCCGGGCAGCTCACGCAGCGGGATCCAGAACAGCAGCACGACCACGCTCATCGCGATCACGGCGGTGCCGATGCTGATCGGCAGGTGGATCGCCAGGCCCTGGTGCAGCACGTCCCACGGGGCGTTGCCGAGGGTCGCGCGGATCATCATCCCCAGGGTGAGGCCGTAGAGCGCCAGGCCGAGCAGGAGCTGCGACAGGCGTCGCGTGAGTCGCCCCGCCCGCAGCTGGGCGACGGGACCGAGCCGGGCGAGCTCGCGCACCCGGCGCGGGGCTGCGTCACCGAGGCTCTCGAGGCCGACGTCGCTGGTCATGGAGCCACTCCACCACGAATTGGTCTGGTCCGACATAGCCAATCGTGCTTCACTGGCCTGCATGACCCGTGTCCTGGCCGCCTCCCGGATCGCCACCCTGCTCGGCGACTTCGACCGGTCCCCGGCGTACAAGGGGCTCGCCGAAGGCCTGCGCGTGCTGGTCACCGACGGCCGGATCCCGGTCGGCGCCCGGCTGCCGAGCGAGCGCGAGCTCACCGACGCGCTCGCGGTCAGCCGGACCACCGTCACGCGGGCGTACGCCGAGCTGCGGGACCACGGCTTCCTCGTCTCCCGGCAGGGCTCGGGCAGTGTGGCCAGCCTCCCGGCCACCCGTGGCCACCGCGGCGACCACCTGCTCCCGCCGGGGGACCTGCCGCAGGACAAGATCGACCTCACCTGCGCGGCGCCGGTGCCCGGGCCCGGTGTGCTCGCGGCCTACGAGAAGGCCACCGCCGAGCTGCCGGCCTACCTCGCGGGGACCGGCTACTACCCCTCGGGCCTCCCGGTGCTGCGCGAGGCCGTCGCCGCGTCGTACGACGAACGCGGCCTGCCGACCAGCCCCGGCCAGATCATGATCGTCCCGGGCGCCCTCGCGGGAGTGGCGATCGCGGCCCGGGCGCTGCTCTCGACCGGTGACCGTGCGGTCGTCGAGAGCCCGACCTACCCCAACGCGATCGCGACCCTCGGCCACGCCGGCGCCCGGCTGGTCGGGGTCGACGTGCCGCCCGACGCCGCGGTCGCCGGCCCGGACGTCGAGGGGCTGGTGGCGACGCTGCGGCAGGTCTCGGCCCGGATCGCCTACCTGATCCCGGACTTCCACAACCCGACGGGCGCCCTGATGAGTGACGCCGATCGCGAGCAGGTCGGCCGCGTGCTCGACCGCACGCGCACGACGGCGGTGGTCGACGAGTCGATGGTCGCGCTGGCCCTCGACGGGCAGCAGCTGCCGGCACCGCTCGCGGCGTACTCCCCCGGCGCGGTGAGCGTCGGGAGCCTGAGCAAGCCCTACTGGGGTGGCCTGCGGATCGGCTGGCTGCGCGTGCCCGAGGACAGCATGGATGCCTTCTTCCGGGCCCGGCTCAGCCTCGACCTGGGCGCGCCACTGCTGGAGCAGCTGGTGGCCACCGAGCTGCTCGGCTCGGGCGCCGCGCTCCTGGACCACCGGCGCGAGCAGCTGCGCAGCTCCCGTGACGCAGCCCTGAGCGCGGTGGCCGAGCACCTGCCCGACTGGCGGGTCAGCCGTCCGAGCGGCGGGCTGAACCTGTGGTGCGAGCTGCCGGTGGCGCTCTCGACCGCGCTGCTGCCCAAGGCGGCTCGGCACGACGTGCTGCTGGCATCCGGCCCGAGCTTCGCCCCCGAGGGTGGCCTCGACCGCTTCCTCCGGCTCCCCTACACCCACCCCGCCCACGTGCTCGGCGAGGCGATCGCCCGGCTCGGGGAGGCCTGGCGCGAGACGCTCGACGACCCCGGCTTCATCGCGCGGGGGGCGCCGACCCTGGTGGCCTGAACCCCGGCCATTCGCCCGATTTCCTTCCGCGGCGCGGCTCGATGGCGTTTGCTGCCTTCATGCAGACCACGCGCAGGCAGCTGGTGAAGGCCGGCCTGGTGACCGGTGCCGTCGCCGCCCTGACCCGGCCCGCGCTCGACACGCGCGCGTCGGCCGCCGCCGCCCCGCCCCGCACCAACCCGTTCCGGCTCGGCGTCGCGAGCGGTGACCCGCGGCCGGACGGCGTCGTCCTGTGGACCCGTCTCGCCGTCGCCCCGCTCGCCGAGGACGGCAAGGGCGGGATGTCGACGAGCACCTACGCCCTGCAGTGGCAGGTCGCCCGCGACCTCCGGTTCCGCAGGTCGTCCGCACGGGGACGGTGAGCGCGACCAGCGCCAACGCCCACTCGGTGCACGTCGAGGTGACCGGGCTGTCCCCGGGGCGCGAGTACTTCTACCGGTTCCGGCTCGGCTCCTACCTGTCCCCGGCGGGCCGCACCCGCACCGCGCCGGCGACGGGCTCAGCCGTCTCCTCCCTGGCGATGTCGTTCGTCGCGTGCGCGATGTACGAGCACGGCTGGTTCACGTCGTACCGCCGTCTGGCGCAGGACCAGCCGGAGCTGGTCGTGCACCTCGGCGACTACCAGTACGAGGCCAGGGCGCGGGCCTACGTCTCCCCCAGCGGCAGCGTGCGCGACCACCGCGGCCCGGAGACGGTGACGCTCGCCAACTACCGCCAGCGTCATGCGCAGTACAAGTCCGACCCCGACCTCCAGGCCGCGCACGCGGTCGCTCCGTGGATGGTCGTGTTCGACGACCACGAGGTCGACAACAACTGGGCCGACGAGGTCCCGGAGAACGCCGCGTCCGTCGCCGGCTTCAAGGCCCGTCGCGCTGCCGCGTTCAAGGCCTACTACGAGAACATGCCGCTGCGACGGTCATCGCTCCCCAGCGGGATCAACATGCAGGTCTACCGCCGCCTCCAGTGGGGCAACCTCGCGAACCTGCACCTGCTCGACACCCGCCAGTACCGCCACGACCAGGCCTGCGGCGACGGGTTCAAGAACTGCGCGGCCGCCGACGACCCGACCCGTTCCCTGCCGGGGATGGCGCAGGAGCAGTGGCTGGCCAACGGGTTCGCGAGCAGCACCGCCAGGTGGGACGTCATCGGGCAGCAGGTGTTCTTCGGCCGGCGCGACTCGACGCAGACGCCCGACAACACCGTCTCGATGGACGCCTGGGACGGCTACCGCGCGTCGCGGGCCCGGGTGACCCAGTCGTGGGTGGACGCCGAGGTGCGCAACCCGATCGTGGTCACCGGCGACGTGCACGCGCACTGGGCCTCGGAGGTGCTCGAGGACTTCAACGCCCCCGACTCCCCCGTCGTCGCCTCGGAGTTCGTGTGCACCTCGGTCACCTCCACCGGGGACGGGTACGACGAGCCGACCGGCCAGCACCCGTGGGCGACCTGGAACCCCAACCTGAAGTTCTGGACCAACCTGCGTGGCTACGTGAACACGCGGATCACCCCGGAGGCGTTCCGCGTCGACTACCGCTGCGTGCCGCAGGTCAGCGTCAAGAACGCCGCCGGCGTTCACCCGGGCGAGCTTCGTGGTCGACGACGGCGTCCGGGGCATGCAGCAGACCGCGGACAACCCCAGCCCGCTCGCCCGCATCAAGCTGGCACCGCGCAGCGACGCCCAGAAGATCCGCGACACCCTGGCCGCGGAGTCGCACTGACCCTCGGCGACCTCGGGTCAGCCGGTCGGCTGGTCGCGCTCGGTCAGGCTGACCCCGCGCACCATCTGGGCCTCGATGGACCCGCGGATCTCCTCGAGCACCTCGGAGGGCACCGGCGAGTCGACCGACAGCGCGACCAGGGCCTGGCCGCCCTTCGCGTTGCGGGAGACCTGCATGCCGGCGATGTTGACGCTCGCGTCGCCGAGGATCTTGCCGACGGTGCCGACCATGCCGGGCCGGTCTGCGTAGGTGAAGAACGCGAGGTGCTCGGTGGGCTCGAGGTCGACCACGAAGTCGTTGACCTCGACGAGGCGCTCGCGCTGGGTGATCCCGATCAACGTGCCGGAGACCGAGACCTGCGAGCCGTCGGCCAGGGTGCCGCGGATGGTGATCAGGTTGCGGTGGTCGGGGCTCTCGGAGTCGGTGACGAGCCGCACCTCGGTGCCACGCTCGGCGGCGAGGAGCGGGGCGTTCACGTAGGAGACCTGGTCCTCGACGATGTCGGCGAAGACCCCCTTCAGGGCGGCGAGCTCGAGCACCTTGACGTCGTACTCGGTGATCTCGCCGCGGACCTCGACGTCGATCTGCTGGGCCACCTCGGCCGCGAGCGCGGTGAAGATGCGGCCGAGCTTCTCCACGAGCGGGATCCCGGGACGCACGTCCTCGGCGATCACCCCGCCCTGCACGTTGACGGCATCGGGGACCAGCTCGCCGGACAGCGCCAGGCGGACCGAGCGCGCGACGGCGACCCCCGCCTTCTCCTGCGCCTCGTCGGTGGAGGCGCCGAGGTGGGGCGTCGCGACGACGTTCTCGAGCTCGAAGAGCGGTGAGTCGGTGCACGGCTCCTGGGCGAACACGTCGAGCCCTGCCGCGGCGATCCGGCCGGTCTTGAGGGCGTCGTAGAGCGCCTTCTCGTCGACGATGCCGCCGCGGGCCGCGTTGACCAGGACCAGCCCGGGCCTGGCGATCGCGAACTCGTCGGCGCCGATCAGGCCGACCGTCTCGGGAGTCTTGGGGAGGTGGACGCTGATGAAGTCCGCCTCGGTCATCAGCTCCTCGAGGCCGACCATGCGCACGCCCATCTGCGCCGCGCGGCCGGCCTGCACGTAGGGGTCGTAGGCGATGACGTCCATCCCGAAAGCGGCCAGCCGTTGGGCGACCAGCACCCCGATGCGGCCGAGGCCGACGATGCCGACGGTCTTCTCGTAGAGCTCGATGCCGGTGTAGCGGCTGCGCTTCCACTCACCGTGGGTCAGGGCCGCGTGTGCGGGGCTGATGTGTCGCGCGGCGGCGAGCATCAGCGCCACGGCGAGCTCGGCGGCGCTGACGATGTTGGACGTGGGCGCGTTGACGACGAGCACGCCGTTCTGGGTCGCCGCCTTGACGTCGACGTTGTCCAGGCCGACACCGGCTCGGGCCACGACCTTCAGCCGCTTCGCGGCGCCGAGCGCCTCCGCGTCGACCTTGGTGGCCGAGCGGACCAGGATCGCGTCGACGTCCGTGATCGCGACCAGGAGCTCGGCCCGGTCCGCGCCGTCACAGTGCCGGATCTCGAAGTCGGGGCCGAGGGCCTCGACGGTCGCCGGGCTGAGCTCTTCGGCGATCAGGACGACGGGCTTGGTCACAGCGGAGTCCTCGCAGGGTCGGTGGAGGTGAGTGGCCCGGCCAACCGGGCGGTGCACGACGCTGTGCGGACGACCCACACTACCGCGAGGCGCCGCTGCTCGAGAGAGCCTCGCCCGGCGTCTCGCCAGCCCAGACGGCAGACGAAGCGGCAAGACCCCGGGAAAGGCGAAGGGCCCAGCAAGTATGAGTTGCTGGGCCCTTCAGTTGATCGGAGAACGGTGACCTTCCGATCGATCTCTCTCCGCTCCGGTCCCGGCTGCCGTCACCGTGCTCACCGCGGTGGGTTGCCCCACCGTGTGGACCTTCTGCTTCGAGTGATCCCGCTCTCCCCGGAGGGAGGGCGTGAGAGATTTCTATGCCTGTTGCACCCACCCCCGCAAGGGGGTTTGGCCAACTATTTCGACGAATTCTCGCTCGACGGCACGTCGTCCACAGAAGCGCGCGCACCGTCCACAGGACCGCGCGCTCGGTCCACAGATGGTTGACCGCTCCTGTGGACGACGGGCTAGTGGTGGGCCTCGTCCCAGGCGCGTTCGAGGACCTGGCCGAACACCTCGGCGGGCTGGGCACCGGAGACGCCGTACTTCCGGTCGATGACGAAGAACGGCACTCCGGTGGCGCCGAGGGCAGCGGCCTCGCGGATGTCGCTCTCGACGGCGTCGGCGAAGCGGTCGCTCTCGAGGACGCCGTCGACCGCCGTCGGGTCGAGCCCCACCTTCTCCGCCGTACGACGCAGCAGGTCGTGGTCGGCGACGTTCTCCGCCCGCAGGAAGTACGCCGCGAGCAGCTCCTCCTTCAGCCTCGCCTGGAGCTCGGGTCCACCCGACTCGAGGGCCAGGTGCAGCAGGCGGTGCGCGTCGACGGTGTTGGCCCGCTTGGCCTCGGCGAGGCGGAACAGCAGCCCCTCCTCGGCCGCGACGGCCTCGGTGCGCTCGACCATCTGCCGGCCGGCCGCCTCGCCCCCGCCGTACTTCGCGCCGAGGTGCTCGGCCACGGTCTGCTCGGGGACCCGCGGGGCACCCGGGTCGAGCTGGAAGGAGCGGTAGACGATCTCCACCTCCGCACCGTGCTCGAAGCCCGCCAGCGCCGTCTCGAGGCGGCGCTTGCCGATGTAGCACCAGGGGCAGACGACGTCGGACCAGATCTCGATCTTCACGTGCGGCACAACAGCAATTCGTTTCCCTGTGTTCCTGTGACGTGGCACTCTCGCGCCCATGGACAGCGACGTCGTCGCCGAGACCGAGCGGCTGCGGGTGCGCCCCTGGCGGCTGAGCGAGGCGCCCCGGCTGCTCGACATCCTGAGCAGGGTCGAGGTGGTCCAGTGGCTCGACGACGGGGAGCCGGTGCTCCTGAAGGACCTCGACGAGGCCCGCGCCAAGATCCGTCGCTACGAGAAGCTGTCCGCCACGCCACCGCTGGGCCTGTGGGCCGTCGAGATCCGCGAGACGGGGCAGGTGGCCGGGACCGTGGTCATGCTGACCCTGCCCAACGACGAGCACGGCGAGGTCGAGCTCGGCTGGCACCTGCATCCCGACTGCTGGGGCCACGGGTACGCCAGCGAGGCGGCGGCCGCGATGGTGCGCTACGGCCTGGCAGCCGGTCTCCCGGAGATCTTCGCGGTCACCCACCTCGACAACTACCCCTCCCAGGCCGTGGCCCGGCGGATCGGGATGGAGGAGCTGGGCGAGACGGACAAGTGGTACGACGAGCCGTCGATGCTCTACCGCGCCCGACCCTGAGCCCCTCAGGGCCACCCTGAGGGTTTCCCGGGGGCCGTTCAGGGGTGAGTCCAGCAGGCTCCCCGATGTGGGGAGGTGGGTGTTGCGGACGAGGCTCAGCCGCATGATCACGATCGACTCCCTCACGAAGAGGTACGGCAGCTTCACGGCCGTCGACAGCGTCACCTTCACCGCCGAGGCGGGCAGGGTGACCGGGTTCCTCGGACCCAACGGCGCGGGCAAGTCCACGACCATGCGCGTCATGGTCGGGCTGACTCCCCCGACGTCTGGCACCGCCCGCATCTTCGGGCAGCTGTTCTCCGACCTGCCCAACCCCGGCCTCGACGTCGGCGTCCTGCTCGACGCCTCGGCCCAGCACGCCGGGCGCACCGGACGGGAGATCCTCAACATCGCCGCCCGCACGATGGGCCTGCCCCGGCTGCGGGTGGAGGAGATGCTCGACCGGGTCAGCCTGACCGAGAAGGAGGCGGACCGCCGGGTGCGCAACTACTCGCTCGGCATGCGCCAGCGGCTGGGCATCGCGCACGCGCTGCTCGGTGACCCGTCGGTGCTGATCCTCGACGAGCCGGCGAACGGCCTCGACCCGGCCGGCATCCGCTGGATGCGCGACCTGCTGCGTTCGTACGCCGACCAGGGCGGCACCGTGCTGCTCTCCTCGCACCTGCTGCACGAGATCGAGGTCATCGCCGACGACATCGTCGTGATCGGCAACGGCCGGATCGTCGCGCAGGGGACGAAGAACGAGCTCCTGGCGGCTGCCGGGACCGTCGTACGCAGCGCGGCGCCGACCACCCTCGCCCACGCCCTCGAGCTGGCCGGCATCGCCAGCTCGCTCGGGCCCGACGGCGCCGTCCGCACCCAGGCGGACGCCGCCCGCGTCGGACAGGTCGCCCTGGCCGCCGGCGTCGCCCTCACCGAGCTGCGTCCCGCCGACGGCGCGGGCCTGGAGGAGATGTTCCTCGAGCTCACCGCCGAGACCCAACGAGAAGGAGCAGCGGCATGACCGCCATGACCCTGGACACCGTCCAGCAGAAGACACCCGGCGTGCAGCACCGGATCCCCGCGACCCGCGTGGTCGGGGTGGAGCTGCGCAAGATGTTCGACACCCGCTCGGGCTTCTGGATGCTGATGAGCATCGGCATCACCGCCGCCCTGGCGACCGGTGCCGTGATCCTGTGGGCGCCGGACAGCGAGCTCACCTACGACTCGTTCGCCGCCGCGATCGGCTTCCCGATGTCGGTGATCCTGCCGATGCTGGCGATCCTGTCGATCACCAGCGAGTGGACGCAGCGCAGCGGGCTGAGCACGTTCACCCTGATCCCCCACCGGGGACGGGTGATCTCCGCCAAGGCGATCGCGACCCTGATCGTCGGCGTCGGCTCGATGTTCGTCGCGATGGCGATCGGTGCGCTCGGCAACATCGTCGGCACGATGATCACCGGGACCCCCACGGTCTGGGACACCTCGGTCACGACGCTCGGCATGATCGTGCTCGGCAACGTCCTGGGCATGATGCTCGGCTTCACGCTCGGCGTGGTGATCCGCAACTCGGCCGGCGCGATCGTCGGCTACTTCGTGGCCACCCTCGTGCTGCCGACGCTGTCCGCCCTGCTCGCCGCGAACGCCACCTGGTTCGCCGACGCGCAGCCGTGGGTCGACTTCCCCTTCGCCCGGGGTGCCCTGTTCGAGGGCGGCATGAGCTCCACCGAGTGGGCCCAGCTGGCCAGCACGTCGGGCATCTGGCTCGTCGTACCCCTCGCGATCGGGCTGCGGCTGCTGATGCGGTCGGAGGTCAAGTAGGTAGCGTCGGGTGGGCCGGTTTCCCAGGTGATGAACCCGAACTGCCTCTTCACACACCTCACGTGGTGTGTGAAGAGGCAGTTTCCTCTCTAGACCTGGGAAACCGGTTGCCCCGCCCCGGCCCCACCCGGCACGCTGCTCTGCGTGGACATCCGCTGACGACCGCACCCGCCACCGACAGGTGGTTCACTCGTCATGCCAGGAGCTTCCATGTCCACCACTCTCACGATCACGGGCCTTTCCGTCCGGTACGGCGCACGCACGCTCGTCGAAGGTCTCGACCTCGTCCTCGCCACCGGCGGGGTGACTGCGCTCGTCGGCCCGAACGGGTCCGGCAAGTCCAGCCTGATGCGCACGCTCGTCGGCGAGCTGCCTCTCGAGGCCGGCTCGGTGCGGCTCGCCCCGACGGACGCGACCATCGGCTGGCTGCCGCAGGACACGCCGGACCCGACCGAGTCGCTGCTGGCCTACGCCCGCCGGCGCACCGGCGTCGCGGAGGCCGACCTCGCACTGGACGAGGCGTCGACGTCCCTGGCGGGCGGTGAGGCCGGCGCCGACGACCGCTACGCCGCTGCGCTGGAGCACTGGCTCGCCCTGGGCGGTGCCGACCTCGAGGACCGGTTGCCCCAGGTCGCCGCCCAGCTGGGTCTGGACGCGCACCCGGACCGACCGCTCGGGACGCTCTCGGGAGGCCAGGCGGCACGAGCCGCCCTCGCCTCCGTGCTCCTGAGCCGGTACGACGTGCTGCTCCTCGACGAGCCCACCAACAACCTGGACGCGAGCGGGCTGGCGCTGATGGTCGACTTCGTGACCGGGCACGACGGGCCCGTGCTGGTCGCCAGCCACGACCGCGACTTCCTCGACCGCGTCGCCACGAGCGTCGTCGAGCTCGACCTGGCCCAGCGGCGCATCGGCCACTACTCCGGCGGATGGTCCGACTTCGACCGGGCCCGCGAGCTCGAGCGGCGGCAGGCACGCGAGGCCTTCGAGGAGTACGCCGAGACGCGCGACCGCCTCGTCGGCCAGGGCCGCCAGCGCGCCGGCTGGGCCGACCAGGGACGTCGCAACCTCGCGCGGCGCGACGAGCCCGACAAGAACATCCGCGAGAAGTTCCGTGCACGGGCCGATCGGCAGGACGCGAAGGCGGCTCGGGTGCGACGGGCGGTCGACCGTCTCGAGGTCGTCGACCAGCCGCGCAAGGAGTGGGAGCTGCGCTACTCGATCGACCCCGGCCCGGAGTCGACGGAGGTCGTGTGGACGGTGGACCGCGTGGTCGTCGAGCGCGACGGCTTCACCCTCGGACCGGTCGACCTCACGGTCGAGCGCGGGGACAGGCTCCTGCTCGACGGACCGAACGGGTCCGGCAAGACCACGCTGCTTGGCCACGATGCTCGGCGCGCTCGAGCCGACGTCGGGCCGCGTGACGCTCGGGTCACGTGTGCGGCTCGGCCTGATCGACCAGGAACGGTCGCTGCTCGCCACCGATGCGTCGGTCGTCGAGGTGGTCCGCGCCGAGCTGGGAGACCCCGAGGCGAGTGAGGTGCGCACGCTGCTCGCGAAGTTCGGGATCGGCGCCGAGCACGTCGACCGTCCGGCCCGGAGCCTGTCGATGGGCGAGCGCACCCGCGCGCTGATGGCGTTGTTCCAGGCACGCAAGGTCAACGTGCTCGTGCTCGACGAGCCGACCAACCATCTCGACGTACGCGCGATCGAGCAGCTGGAGTCGGCGCTCGCGTCGTACGCCGGCACGCTGGTCGTGGTCAGCCACGACCAACGGTTCCTCGAGCGGGTCGGGATCGACCGGGTGCTCGAGCTCGCGTAGCGCGGTCAGTCCCAGCGCGGGTCGACGGGACGACCGCGCTGGCGGCTGGCGGCGAGCACTCCGCCCACGGCGCCGCCGAGGTGGGCCTGCCAGGAGACGAACGAGTCGGTGGGCAGCACGCCCCAGAGCATGCCGCCGTAGAACAGGAAGACCACGACGCCGAGCGCGATCTGGCCGGGCGCCCGGGTGTAGAAGCCGCGGGCGATCAGGTACGTCAGCCAGCCGAACACCACGCCGCTCGCGCCCAGCGTCACCGAGCCCATCGGCGAGATCAGCCAGACCGTGGCACCGGAGACGACCACGACCCAGAGCGTGACGGCCAGCCACTTGCGCCACCCGTCGATCAGCACGATCACGCCGAGGACGAAGAACGGCACCGTGTTGGCGGCGAGGTGGGCCCAGCCGCCGTGCAGGAACGGCGCGACGAACACCCCGAGGAGCCCCTCGTCGGTGCGCGGCGTGATGCCGTAGGCGTCCAGCGCGTTGCCGCTCGCCTGGTCGACGGCCTCGAGCAGCCAGAGCCCGCCGACCAGCAGCGCCATCGCGAACGAGGCGCCGAGGACGCCCATCCGGGGGCGTGTCGTCAGGGTGCTCATGCGCCCATTCTCCGGAGCCGACCCAAGAACCGCGCGGTCAGTGCCGCAGCTCGGGGTCCCAACGGTTCGCGATCAGCTTGAAGCTCGGGGTGTCCTCCAGCGAGGTCATCGCCTCGTAGACACGCTCGTACTCCGTCGAGGCGATCCGCCACGCTCCGTCCGCGTCGCGACGGTAGGTGTCGTGGTAGTAGCCGGCGCCGCGGATCGAGACCTTGAAGTCCGGCACGATCACGGTGTCCTCGAAGGCCCACGTGCCCGTCGCGCTGTCGCCGTCCACCTCGATCTCCGGGTGGTTCGCGACGTGCATCGTGACCACGCCGGGACCGAGGTTCGCCGACATGAACTCCACGACGGCCTCGCGGGAGTCGTAGTGCAGCGGCTTGTCCATCGCCTGGGTGCCGTACCGCGCCCGTACGTCCTCGGCCAGGCAGTCCCCGAACGTCTCCCACTCCTTGAGGTCGAGGGTGCGGAAGTAGCGGTACTTGAGGCGCTTGATCTCTTCGACGGCGGCGAGGTCCATGGCGCCAGAGTAGAACGTGTTCTAGGAATGCGACAGGGTGCCGGCGTTTCCCGGCTACGAGGAAACTGCCTCGTCACACACCGCAGCAACTTGTGTGACGAGGCAGTTTGGGTTCATCACCTGGGAAACCGGCCGACACTCAGACTCAGCGCGACGACGGTGCCCTCCACGTAGTCCGAGTCGTGGCTCTTCACCCAGGCCATCAGCTTGCGCAGCTCGCGGCCGGTCTTCTCGATCGGGTGCGACTCGGCCTGCTCGCGGAACTTCTTGAACTCCGGGCCGCCGGCGTCCTGGTCGTCGATGAAGCGCTGGGCGAAGGAGCCGTTCTTGATGTCCTCGAGCACGCCCTGCATGTTCTGCTTCACGCGCTCGTCGATCACCCGCGGGCCGGAGACGTAGTCGCCGTACTCCGCGGTGTCGGAGACCGACCAGCGCTGCTTGGCGATGCCGCCCTCGTACATCAGGTCGACGATCAGCTTCAGCTCGTGCAGGCACTCGAAGTAGGCGACCTCGGGCTGGTAGCCGGCCTCGGTGAGCACCTCGAAGCCGTACTGCACCAGCTGCGACGCGCCGCCGCACAGGACGGCCTGCTCACCGAACAGGTCGGTCTCGGTCTCCTCGGTGAAGGTCGTCTTGATGCCGCCGGCGCGCAGGCCGCCGATCGCCTTGGCGTAGGACAGGGCGAGGTCCCAGGTCGTGCCGGAGTCGTCCTTCTCCACCGCGACGAGGACGGGTACGCCGCGGCCGTCGACGTACTCGCGACGCACGAGGTGACCCGGCCCCTTCGGCGCGACCATGAACACGTCGACGCCGTCGGGCGGGGTGATGTAGCCGAAGCGGATGTTGAACCCGTGCCCGAAGACGAGGGTGTCGCCGGGGGTGATGTTGGGCTCCACCGACTCGGCGTACAGCTTCCGCTGCACGTGGTCGGGCGCGAGGATGACGATGACGTCGGCCTCCTCGACCGCCTCGGCCGGCGTGAGCACGCGCAGGCCCTCGGCCTCGGCCTTCTCGCGGCTCTTCGACCCCTCCGGGAGGCCGATGCGTACGTCGACACCGGAGTCGCGCAGGGACAGCGAGTGCGCGTGACCCTGGCTGCCGTAGCCGAGCACGGCCACGTTCTTGCCCTGGATCAGGGACAGGTCGGCGTCGTCGTCGTAGAACATCTCAGCCACAGGGGCTCTCCTTCATCGGTTTCTTCTTGGGGGACGAGTGGGATGTGTCAGCTGGCAGGGATGGCGGCACGCGGCGGGCACCGGGACGGGGACCGGTCGCAGCGTGCGCTCGGTGATGGAGCGGCTGCCGCGGCCGATGGCGACCATGCCGGACTGGACGAGCTCGCGGATGCCGAACGGCTCCATCACCGCGAGGAAGTCCTTGAGCTTGCCGGCGTTGCCGGTCACCTCGATCGTCACGGCGTCGGGAGCGACGTCGACGACCTTGGCCCGGAACAGCTGCACCGCGTCGAGCACCTGGCCGCGCGAGTCGGCGTCGGCCTTCACCTTGACCAGCAGCAGCTCGCGCTCGATCGCGTCCTTGTCCTCGAGCTCGACGATCTTGATCACCTCGACCAGCTTGTTGAGCTGCTTGGTGACCTGCTCGAGCGGTGAGTCCTCGACGCCGACGACGATCGTCATCCGGGAGATCTCGGGGTGCTCGGTCGGGCCGACCGCGAGGGAGTCGATGTTGAAGCCGCGGCGGCTGAACAGGCCGGCGATGCGCGCGAGCACACCGGGCTTGTTCTCCACCAGCACGCGACAGGGTGTGGGTGCTCACAGGTCGTCCTCCTCGAACTCGGGCGCGAGATCGCGGGCGTACTTGATCTCGTCGTTGGACGTGCCGGCGGCGACCATCGGCCACACCATCGCGTCGCGCTCGACCCGGAAGTCCACCACGACGGGGACGTCGTTGATCTCCATCGCCTTGTTGATCGTGGCGTCCACGTCGTCGGGGTGCTCGCAGGCGAGCCCGACAGCGCCGTACGCCTCGGCCAGCTTGACGAAGTCCGGGACCCGCTTGGAGTTCAGGTCGGTGTTGGAGTAGCGGCCCTCGTAGAACAGGGTCTGCCACTGGCGCACCATGCCGAGCGACTCGTTGTTGATGACGGCGACCTTGATCGGGATGCCCTCGATCGTGCAGGTGGCGAGCTCCTGGTTGGTCATCTGGAAGCAGCCGTCGCCGTCGATCGCCCACACGGTGGAGTCGGGACGACCGACCTTCGCGCCCATCGCGGCCGGGACCGCGAAGCCCATCGTGCCGAGGCCACCGGAGTTGATCCACGTGTTCGGGTGCTCGTACTGCACGTAGTGGGTGGCCCACATCTGGTGCTGGCCGACCCCGGCGACGTAGATCGCCTCGGGACCGGCGATGGCGCTGAGCCGCTCGATGACGTACTGCGGAGCGAGGCCCTCGGCGGGAGCGTCGTACCCGAGCGGGTACTGCTGCTTCACGCCGGCCAGGAACTTCACCCAGCCCTCGTAGTCGCCGGTGTTGCCCTGCTCCTGCTCGGCCTGCAGCGCGACGATCAGGTCGGCGATCACCTCGCGGCAGTCGCCGACGATCGGGCACGTCGGCGACGCGGTTCTTGCCGATCTCGGCGGGGTCGATGTCGGCGTGGATCACCTTGGCGCCCGGGGCGAAGGAGTCGAGGTTGCCGGTGACCCGGTCGTCGAACCGCGCGCCCAGGCTGATGATCAGGTCGCTCTTCTGCAGACCCGCGACCGCCGCCACGGTGCCGTGCATCCCCGGCATGCCGAGGTGCTGGGGGTGGCTGTCGGGGAACGCCCCGCGCGCCATCAGGGTCGTGAGCACCGGGATGCCGGTGAGCTCGGCGAGCATCCGCAGCTCCTTCGACGCCCGGGCGCGGATGACGCCGCCGCCGACGTAGAGCACCGGACGGCGCGACTCGAGGAGCAGCCGCGTCGCCTCGCGGATCTGCTTGGAGTGCGGACGGGTCACCGGCCGGTAGCCGGGCAGGTTCAGCTCGGTCGGCCACGTGAACGTGGTCTTGGCCTGGAGCGCCGACTTCGCGACGTCGACGAGGACCGGGCCGGGACGGCCGGTCGAGGCGATGTAGAACGCCTCGGCGACCACGCGCGGGATCTCGGCGGGGTCGGTCACCAGGAAGTTGTGCTTGGTGATCGGCATCGTGATGCCGCGGATGTCGGCCTCCTGGAAGGCGTCGGTGCCGATCGCGGCGGCAGCCACCTGCCCGGTGACCGCGACCATCGGCACCGAGTCCATGTAGGCGTCGGCGATCGGCGTCACCAGGTTGGTCGCGCCCGGGCCGCTGGTGGCCATGCAGACGCCGACCTTGCCGGTGGCGACGGCGTACCCCTGCGCGGCGTGCCCGGCGCCCTGCTCGTGCCGCACCAGGATGTGCCGGATCTTGCTGTCGTAGAGCGGGTCGTACGCCGGGAGGATCGCACCGCCCGGGATCCCGAAGATGTTCTCCGCGCCGGCGTGCTCGAGGGACTTGATCAGGCTCTGCGCCCCGGTCACCGTCCCGGCAGCCTCGTGGGGCGCCATCGCCGGGCCCTTGACCGCCTTCTGCTCCGTCATCTGCTCATCTTCCCTGTATCGCCGTCATCGTCGTCAGCCCAACAAAAAACCCCTCGAGCCAGTCGGCTGACGAGGGGTCGACGCGTGTGCTGCGGCTGAAGCCGTTAGCTCACGCGTCGCGTGCGTACGAGAATCTCGCGGTGGTGCTCGAAACGCTGCATGCGCACAGCATGCCCCTCGCGCGCGACGGCGCTCAACTCAGTGTGCCAGTCGTCCCGGATGGTGGGATCGGGATCCCACCATCCGTCGCGCCCCGTCGGGCGCCGGCCTCAGTCGCGGGACTGCCAGGTGCAGATGCACGAACGGTTGCCCTCCGGGTCCTCGAGCACCCAGAACGCCGGGGCGTGGCTGTCGTCGACGAGCCGTCCGCCGGCATCGATCGACGGCCTGGATCCGGGCCTCGGCCACGTCGTGGGGGACGCTCACGTCGAGGTGCCAGCGCTGGCGGTCCGGCGCGTCGGAGTCGGTGTCCTGGAACCACACCGTGGGCGTCCGGCCGGCGCCGTCGACCAGCTCGTCGTCCCGCTTGACGTCGTAGCCGAGCAGGGCCTGGTAGAACGGCTGGACCTGCGCGTGGTCAGGCGTGTCCAGCGCGATCTCGAGCACGTCCGGGGCCTCGCGCGGCCGCACTGACCCCCGCCTCGGCGGCGAGCTCGCTGATCCGTCGCGCGAGCCTGATGTCGCGCTGCGTGATCGCGTCGACGTCGTGGCTCTTCAGCGTCACGGTCAGGTGCGGGTAGCGCAGGTCGACGTCGGGGTGGTGGTTGGCCTCGTCGGCCACCTCGGCGATCCTGGTGACGAGCGCGGCCCCGGTGTTGAAGTCACCGGTCTCGAAGCGCACGACCAGCTTGTCGAGGACCTTGCGCCACCCGTCGAGCCCCTCGTCGTGGATCTCCTGGCCCCGCAGGGCGGTCTTGTCGTTGCTGGTGGTCATACCTCTCCCATCGGACATCGGTGTGGGTCTCCCTTTTGGGGCGGTTTCAAGGCTATGGTGCCGAGGTTGTCGTGGACCACCGCACATTTCGGGCTGTGCGGCGGATTCCTCCGCAGGCCTTTCGGCGGATCCCTTGCCCGGCGAAAAGGAATCTCGGGTGACTCCATCGCGCACCGGACGAGTCGGCATCGCCGTACTCGTCCTCTCCACTGCCGCGGCCACCGCGTTGAGCACCGTCTCGACCGCCGTCGCCGCCGACCCGGCACCGGCCCAGAACTCAGCACAGCAGGCCCCGGTGTCGACGAAGAAGATCACGGTCCCGACCAAGCTCGAGGGCATCGACCGGTCCGCACGCGGTGCGCAGACCGTCTTCGTCCAGCTCTCCGGCACGGGCTCGGCCGACCTGGCCCCGCCGACCGACGCCGCGCCCGCCGACAGCGCGGACAAGGCGAAGGTCAAGGCGCGGCGCACGGCGGTCACGACAGCAGGGCAACGAGATCCTGTCGACCGCCCGTGGCGAGGACTCGCGCGCCGACCAAGCTGTTCACGATCACCAACACCGTCCCGGGTGTCGCGCTGCGCACCGACCAGGACGGGCTCGAGGCCGTCGCCGAGCGCGACGACGTCGTCAAGGTGTCGCGGATCGTGCCCAAGCACCTGACCAACGCCAACACCGCCGCACTCACCCGGGCCTACGACACCTGGAAGTTCAACGGCAACCTCGGCAAGGGCGTCCGGGTCGGCATCATCGACACCGGCATCGACTACACCCACGCCGACTTCGGCGGGCCCGGCACCCCCGAGGCGTACGACGCCGCCAAGGCCGCCTCGGACTCCCCGACCTGGCGCGACGGCCTCCCGGCGCTCGGCAAGGCCAAGGTCGCCGGCGGCTACGACTTCGTCGGCGACGCCTACTACCCCGACGAGACGCTCGACGACGGCAGCCCGAACCCGGACTACGAGCCGGCCCCGAAGCCGGACAACAACCCGCTGGACTGCAACGACCACGGCACCCACGTCGCGGGCACGACGCCGGCTACGGCGTCACGGCCAACGGCAAGCCGTTCACCGGCAACTACCGCTCGCTGACCAAGCCCGGCCTGTTCGACATGAACGTCGGCCCGGGCATGGCCCCGGCCGCCACCCTCTACGGCCTGAAGGTCTTCGGCTGCGAGGGTCGACCGACTACGTGCTGCCGGCGCTCGACTGGGCGCTGGACCCCAACGGTGACGGCGACTTCTCCGACCACCTCGACATCATCAACCTCTCGCTGGGCAGCGACGACGCCCCCGCCGACGACCCGGAGAACGCCGTCATCGACGAGCTCACCTCGCACGGCGTGCTCTCGGTGATCGCCGCGGGCAACGCCGGCGACGTCACCGACACCGGCGGCTCGCCGGGCAACGCGACCAGCGCCCTGGGCGTGGCCAGCACGGTCGACTCCTACCAGCTCCGCGACGGGCTGAAGGTCACCGCACCCGCGACGGTCGCCGGCATCGACGGCCGGCCAGATGTCGGTCGCCTACGACTGGCCGGGCAACGGCCCGACGCACGCGCCGGTCAGCGGCACCGTGGCCACCATCCCCGGCGCCAACGCCGACGGGTGCCAGCCGCTCAGTGCCGCGGACGCGGCGAAGGTGAACGGCAAGGTCGCCTGGCTGGAGTGGGACGACAACGACGCCACCCGCCGCTGCGGCTCCGTCGGTCGCTCGGCCAACGCCAAGGCGGCCGGTGCGATCGGCGCGATCTTCACCTCGAGGCTCGACGTGTTCGGCGCCGGCATCACCGGCGACGCCACGATCCCGGTGTTCCAGCTGCCCAAGGCCGGCACCGACAAGCTCCGGCCCGTCGGCCGAGGCCGGCACCCTCAAGGTGACCTTCGACGGCGCCCTCCAGGCAACGATCAAGGACGTCACCGAGTCGATCACCGACACCCTGTCGAGCTTCAGCTCCCGCGGCGTGCACGGCTCGATCGGCGTCGTGAAGCCCGACGTGGCGGCGCCCGGCGACACCATCGCCTCGGCCGGCATGGGCACCGGCTCGGACCCGCTGGTCATCTCCGGCACCTCGATGGCCTCGCCGCTCACGGCGGGGGTCAGCGCGCTGGTGCGTGGCCGAGCACCCGGACTAGACGCCGCTGATGGCTCAAGGCCGCGGTGATGAACACGGCAGGCACGACGTGTGGACCGGGCCCGACCAGACCGGCAACCGCTACGGCCCGGCCCGGGTCGGCGCCGGCCGCGTGGACGCCTCAGCGCCGTGCAGACCGACACGATCGCCTTCAGCCCGGGAGCCAACGACCCGGTCTCCGCGTCGTTCGGCGTCGTACCCGCCCGGGTCGACCGCGGCGTCGCTGACGAAGACGCGCCGCTCACGGTCGTCAACCGGAGCAACCGGACGGTGCGCTACGAGCTGTCCTACGAGCCGGTCGTCGCCCAGCCGGGCGTCAGCTACTCGGTCTCGCCGTCGACGCTGACGGTGCAGGGCGACAGCCGGGCGCGGGCCACGGTGACGATGCGCGTGAAGCCGCGCGCGCTGCGGCACACGATCGACCCGACGATGGACAAGACCCAGCTCGACCTCGCGCGGCAGTACGTCTCCGACGCGTCCGGCCGGGTGCTGGTCACGCCGCGGGGCGGCGACGCCGCGCGTGTCCCGGTCTACGGCGCCGCCAAGCCGGTGTCGGCCACGGACGCGACGGTCAACGCTCGCCGGATCGCGCTCACCGGCCCGCGGCTTCCAGCAGGGCAGCGGCAGCACGGCGTTCACGTCGTTCGCGTCCGTGATGCAGCTGGGCGCCACGTCGGGGACGCTGCCGGCGTGCCTGCCCGGCCAGGCCGGCGGCTGCGCGACCTCGCAGGAGCGAGAAGGCGGGCGACCTGCAGTACGTCGGCGCCGGCAGCACGGACGACTGGCTGTGGTTCGGCATCAGCACGCGTGCGGACTGGGCCAAGGTCGGCACCGCGCTGATCCCGTACGTCGACTACGACACCTCCGGTGACGGCAAGCCGGACTACGAGACCTACGTGCAGACGGCGCCCTCCAGCGACGTGCTGCTCGCGATCACCGTCGACCTCACCGACCGGGCGAGACGGTCGACATCGAGCCGGTCAACTTCAACCTCGGCGACGTGGACACCAACGTGTTCGACACCAACGTGCTCACGCTGCCGGTCGCGAAGGAGACCATCGGGATCGGGACGACCAGCAAGCCGATCACCTACGTGGTCGGCACGTTCAACGCCGTGACGGGCGCGGACATCGACCGGCCGGTCCGGTCGTCTTCGACGCCGGCACTCCGGCCTTCACCACCGACGGTCCGCTCTACCTCGACCAGGGCGGCACCCGGATCGACTACACGACCTCCGGGTCGCACCGGTGAAGGCGCTGCTCCTGCACCTGCACGGGGCGATCGGGCAAGCGGGCCGAGGTGCTCAACCTGCCGCGGAACTGATCCCAGGGCCTGTCCCGGGGCCCACGTGACTCAGCCTCGGGACAGGTCCTGCAGGCGGCTGCGCTGTCGTCCCTCGTCGTCGAAGTTCGCCGGGCGCCAGCCAGGCCTCGAACCCGGCGCGCAGCCGCGGCCACTCGCCGTCGGTGATCGCGTACCACGCGGTGTCCCGGTTGCGGCCCTTGACGACCATCGCCTGGCGGAAGATCCCCTCGTAGGTGAACCCCAGGCGGTCCGCGGCGCGACCGCGAGGCCGCGTTGAGGGCGTTGCACTTCCACTCGTAGCGACGGACCCCGATCGTGTCGAAGGCGTGCGCCGCCATCAGGTACATCGCCTCGGTCGCGGCGGTCGTGCGCTGCAGCACCGAGCCGTAGGTGATGTAGCCGACCTCGGCCGTGCCGTTGGCGTGGTCGATCCGCAGGTACGTCGCGATCCCGGCCGGTCGCCCGTCGGGAAGCACGATCGCCAGCGGCACCATCGCGGGCGTCGACTGCAGCTGCGCGACGTGGTCGGCGAACTCGGCGCGATCGTCGAACGGGCCGCGCGGCATGTAGGTCCAGGTGCTCGGTGGCGAGTCGACGCACAGGGCGTCGTACAGGCCGTCGACGTGCTGCTCCCCCAGCGGCTCGAGCCGGCAGGTGCGGCCGGTCAGGGTGACCGGCACCAGCTGCGGGCCGGGTGACCAGTCGACCGGGTCGCCGACGGGCTGGCCGAACTCGTTCACGGGCACGCGGCGAGCCTAGAGTGCAGGGGTGGCGGAGTCTCCCTTGGTGCGTCTGGTCCGGGAGTCGGTGATCGGCGAGGACCACGTGATGCGCACGCCGTACGGCGACCGCCGCGTGACCTACGCCGACTACACCGCGTCGGGTCGGGCGCTGTCGTTCATCGAGGACTTCATCCGCGACGAGGTGCTGCCGAGCTACGCCAACACGCACACCGAGTCGAGCGGCACCGGGCTGCAGACGACCCGGCTGCGCGAGGACGCGCGGCGGATCATCCACGAGGCCGTGGGCGGCGACGACGAGACGGTGGTGCTCTTCGCGGGGTCCGGCTGCACGGGTGCGATCTCGAAGCTGATCGGGGTGATGGGACTGCGGATCCCGTCGGCGCTCGACGACCGGTACGGGCTCGGCGACCACATCCCTGCGTCGGAGCGGCCGGTGGTGTTCATCGGTCCCTACGAGCACCACTCCAACGAGATCCCGTGGCGCGAGTCGATCGCCGACGTCGTGACGATCCCGCAGGACGCCGACGGCCACATCGACCTCGACCTGCTGCGCTCCACCCTCGAGGAGTACGCCGACCGGCCGCTCCGGATCGGGTCGTTCTCCGCCGCGTCCAACGTGACCGGCATCGTCTCCAACACCGCCAAGATCGCGGAGATCCTGCACGAGCACGACGCCCTGTCCTTCTGGGACTTCGCGGCGGCGGCGCCGTACATCGACATCGAGATGTACCCCTCCCGCGAGGAGCGCCCGCTGGCCTGGAAGGACGCGATCTTCCTCTCCCCGCACAAGTTCATCGGCGGCCCGTCGACCCCCGGGGTCCTGGTCGCGCGACGTGAGCTGTTCCGCAACCGGGTGCCGGACGTGCCCGGCGGCGGGACGGTGGCCTACGTCAACGACTCGGAGCACGACTACCTGCCCGAGCCCGAGCACCGCGAGGAAGGTGGCACCCCGGCGATCATCGAGTCGATCCGGGCCGGGCTCGTCTTCCAGCTCAAGCAGGCCGTCGGTGTCGAGACGATCCGGGCCGCGGAGGAGCGGTTCCTGTCGCGCGCAGTGGCCGCCTGGAACGAGGAGCCCGGCATCGAGATCCTCGGCAACACCGAGGCCGACCGGTTGTCGATCGTGTCGTTCGTCGTACGCGCTCCGTCGGGGAAGTACCTGCACCACAACTTCGTGGTGGCCCTGCTCAACGACCTCTTCGGCATCCAGTCGCGCGGCGGGTGCTCGTGCGCCGGGCCCTACGGCCACCGGCTGCTGGGCATCGACATCGAGCGCAGCCACGAGTTCGAGCGCGAGATCACCGGCGGCTGCGAGGGGATCAAGCCGGGCTGGGTGCGGGTCAACTTCAACTACTTCCTCTCCGACGCCGTCGCCGACTACATCGTCGGGGCCGTGAAGCTCGTCGCGCGCGACGGCTGGCGGCTGCTCGCCGACTACCGGCTCGACATCACGACCGGCCGCTGGACCCACCACGAGGGCCTGGTCGAGCCGCCGCTGCGCCTCGGCGACATCAGCTACGACGACACCGGGATGTGCGCGCCGACCTCCCAGCTGGCGGGCGACGAGTCGCTGCTCGCCCAGCACCTCGCCGACGGCGCGAAGATCCTGGCCGAGGCGCCGGAGCCGGACCTGACCCCGCCGAGGTCGATGAGCGTCGACTTCGAGCACCTGCGCTGGTTCGACCTGCCGGCGGCGGCCGTCGACTGAGGGTGACCTAACCTGAGGTCATGTCCGTCGTGAAGATCAACGCCATCTCCGTCCCGCCGCAGGCCCACGAGGAGCTGGAGAAGCGCTTCTCGAACCGGGCGCACACCGTCGACGGCACGCCCGGCTTCCTCGGCTTCCAGCTGCTGCGCCCCGTCAAGGGCGAGGAGCGCTACTTCGTGGTGACCCACTGGGAGGACGACGAGTCCTTCAACGCCTGGCGCGACGGTCCGGCGATCAAGGCCCACGCCGGTGAGCGCGCCAACCCCGTCTCGAGTGGCGCGGACCTGCTGGAGTTCGAGGTCGTCATGGACGTGCGCGCCGCCGAGTGAAGGTGACGATGCCCTCCCAGTCGGGCACGTCGTCGTCGGCCCGGAAGCCGGCCCGCTCCGCACACCGGCGGCTCGCCACGTTGTCGTGGTCGATGCCGAGCTCGAAGATCCGCACGTCGGCGACCTCCGGTGCGTCGACCCAGGCCTGCAGCAGCGCGGCACCCAGCCCTCGGCGCCAGCGGTCGGGCGCCACGACGTACGCCGACCCCATCGTCGGGCCGGGCTCGGACGCCGTCACCCGCGGGTGGTCGGGGTCGCTGCCGTCCCAGGTGGTCCGCCGGTCGTAGACGTCGCCACCGAGGTAGCCGACCGGCTCGCCGTCGTACGACGCGAGCCAGGTGTGCACCCGCAGCACCCGGCGGCCGCGGAACTCCTCGTCGTCCTGGACTCCGCGCAGGACGAGTGCCGTGCGGGCCACTCGGGGCCGCCGAGACGGCAGGCGCACCTCGTCGTGCTCGAACCACGGCTGCACCAGCCGGAGGTGCTCCTCCTCGAACGGGCGCAGCTCGAGCGCGGTCACGGCAGCACGATCTGACCGATCTCCCCGGGGTTGGTGGCGATCTCCCACCGGAACCCGTCGGGGTCGGTGAAGTAGCCGGTGTAGCCGCCCCACTCGCGCTCCTGCGGACCGGCCACGTCGGCCCCGATCGACGCCGCCAGGGCGAGGATCTCGTCGACCTCGGCCTCGGTCGCGACGTTGTGCGAGAGCGTGATCGGTACGACGCCCTCGCCGCGCCGGATCGGTCCGACCTCGGCCTCGAAGCCGTCCTCCGACCACAGCGAGAGCACCAGCTTGTCGCCGGCCCGGATCATCAACACCTCCCCCGGCACGAACACGTCCGGACTCCAGCCGAGCCCGTCGACGTAGAACGCCCGGGTCCGGTCGAGGTCGGCGACGGCCAGGGTGACGAAGCTGATCCGTTGTTCCATGGGCGGAAGCCAAGCACTGGGGTCTGCCAGTTTCACAACCCCGGTTGTGAAACTGGCACGGTGTGACCGAAGTTTCGGTCGCACCGTGCCAGTTCTGTATGCCGAGTGTGACGGGTGTGTCGGGTGAGGTCAGACCGCTCCGTCGGCGAGCAGCTGGTCGAGCTTGGCGTAGCCGTCGTTGACGCCGACCTCCATGCCGCTGGCCAGCCAGGCGTCGCGGCCCTCGAAGCTGTCGACCAGCGAGGTGGCGACGAGTCGGGTGCGGCCGTCGCCGAGGTCCTCGAAGGTCAGGGTCTCCAGGGCGACACCCTCCGGCGCGCCCTCGAAGGTGAAGGTCTGGACGAGCCGGGTGTCGCTGACCTCGTGGAAGCAGCCGTGGAAGCCGTACTCCTCGCCCTCGTGGATGTTCGTGAACCGCCAGCTGCCGCCGGTGCGGGCGTCCCAGTGGTCGATCCGCGTCTCGAGGTCGTTCGGGCCGATCCACTGGACGAAGAGGTCCTGGTCGGTGTGGGCCTTGGCGAGCTGCGCGGGGGTGGCGCGGAACTCGCGGGTCATCCGGATCAGCGGCACGTTCGGGTCGGCCTCGATGGTCGTGGTGCCGTCGGCGGTGGTGGTGGCGTTCATGCTGTCTCTCCCTCGATGGTGGTGTCGGTGTCCTCGTTCATGGCGGCCAGCACGGCGTCGAGGCGCCGGTAGCGCTCCTCCGCCTGCTGCCGGTAGCGCTCGATCCACTTCGTCATCAGGTCGAACACCTCCGCCTCGAGATGCACCGGTCGCCGCTGCGCGTCCTTGCCCCGCGTGACCAGGCCGGCACCCTCGAGCACCTTCAGGTGCTTCGAGACGGCCTGCATGCTCACGTCGTACGGCGCGGCCAGCTCGCCGACCGTGGCGTCGCCCTCGCAGAGGCGGGACACCATGTCGCGGCGGGTCGGGTCGGCCAGGGCGGAGAACACCTTGGACAGCTGATCGGTCATCTCATTCCTCAACTGATTGGTTGAATACGAGGATCCTGACATGCCAAGGGAGCGTTGTCAACCATCTGGTTGAGGAAGGGGCTGCTACCCGCAGACGGCCCCGTGCGCGGCCGACTGGACGACCTTGGCGTACTTGCCGAGCACGCCGCGGGTGTACTTCGGGGCGTTGGGGGTCCAGCCGTCCTTCCGGGAGGCGAGCTCGGCCTCGTCGATCGCGACGTCGAGGGTGCGGCCGGCGACGTCGAGGGTGATCTGGTCGCCGTCGCGGACGAACGCGATCGGTCCGGCGTCGACGGCCTCGGGGGCGATGTGGCCGACGCACAGGCCGGTCGTGCCCCCGGAGAAGCGGCCGTCGGTGATCAGCAGGACGTCCTTGCCGAGACCCGCGCCCTTGATCGCGCCGGTGATCGCGAGCATCTCGCGCATCCCCGGCCCACCCTTGGGTCCCTCGTAGCGGATCACCACGACGTCGCCGGCGACGATCTGCTTCTGCTCGAGGGCGTCCATCGCCGCCCGCTCGCCGTCGAAGACCCGCGCGGTGCCGGTGAAGGTCGAGTCGTCGAAGCCCGCCGACTTCACGACGGCACCCTCGGGAGCGAGCGAGCCCTTGAGGATCGTCAGGCCACCGGTCTTGTGGATCGGCTTGTCGAGCGCGCGGATCACCTCGCCGTCGATGGCGGCCGGGCGCCAGCGCCTCGAGGTTCTCGCGCATCGTCTTGCCGGTGACGGTCAGGCAGTCGCCGTGCATCAGCCCGGCGTCGAGCAGCGCCTTCATCACGACCGGGATGCCGCCGATCTTGTCGACGTCGTTCATCACGAACCGGCCGAACGGCTTGAGGTCGCCGAGGTGCGGGACCTTGTCGCCGATCCGGTTGAAGTCGTCGATGGTCAGGTCGACCTCGGCCTCGCGCGCGATCGCCAGCAGGTGGAGTACGGCGTTCGTCGACCCGCCGAGTGCCATCACCACGGCGATGGCGTTCTCGAAGGCTTCGAGCGTCATGATCTGGCGTGCGGTGATGCCCTGGCGCAGCATCTCCACGACGGCCTCGCCCGAGCGGTGCGCGAACCCGTCGCGGCGACGGTCGACCGCCGGCGGGGCAGCCGAGCCGGGCAGGCTCATCCCGAGCGCCTCGGCGACGGCGGCCATCGTGTTGGCGGTGTACATGCCGCCGCAGGCGCCCTCGCCCGGACAGATCGCGCGCTCGATCTCGTCGACCCGCTCGCGGCTGATCTTCCCGGCCAGGCAGGCACCGACGGCCTCGAAGGCGTCGATGATCGTGACGTCCTGGCCGTCGACCTGGCCGGGCATGATCGAGCCGGCGTACAGGAACACCGCGGCGAGGTCGAGGCGCGCGGCGGCCATCAGCATGCCGGGCAGCGACTTGTCACAGCCGGCGAGCAGCACGGAGCCGTCGAGGCGCTCGGCCATCATCACGGTCTCGACCGAGTCGGCGATGACCTCGCGGGAGACGAGCGAGAAGTGCATCCCCTCGTGGCCCATCGAGATGCCGTCGGAGACCGAGATCGTGCCGAACTCCAGCGGGTAGCCACCGGCCGCGTGCACCCCGTGCTTGACCGCCTGCGCGAGGCGCTGCAGCGAGAGGTTGCAGGGGGTGATCTCGTTCCAGCTGGAGGCCACGCCGATCTGCGGCTTCACCCAGTCGTCGTCGCCCATGCCTACGGCGCGCAGCATCCCCCGGGCGGCGGCCTTCTCCAGGCCGTCGGTGACGTCGCGGGAACGTGGCTTGATGTCGTGCTCGGTCATGACCCGAGCGTAGACCGCGTTTCAGGCGCGTCGCGGCGCGGTCTCGGCGAACTCCTGCACGCTGGCCAGCGAGTACTCCCCCGCGTCGGTGCCGAGCCCGCTCGCCACCTGCGCCGCGGTCGCACAGCCGAGCTCGGCGGACCGGCGCAGGTCGAGCCCGAGCGAGAGCCCACGCAGGAAGCCGGCCGAGAACGCGTCGCCACAGCCCGTGGTGTCCACGACGTTGACGTCGTACGCCGGCACCGCGATCACCTCGTCGGGGGTCACGACCAGCGCACCCTTGGCGCCCTGCGTGACGGCGACGCAGCCCACGCCTCGCTCGACGAGCGCCTGGGCGCCCTCGGCCAGGGTCGCCGCGCCGGTGAACCCCAGGACCTGCTCGTCGTTCGGGAGCAGGTAGTCGGCGTACGGCAGCGCGTCGGCGATCCAGGCCAGCATGTCGGGGTCGCCCGGCGCGAGGATGTCGAGCGAGGTCGTCGCCCCGATCGACCGCGCGTGGGCGAGCAGCTTGCCGGCCGCCTCGCCGCCGAGGAACTCCGGCCCGCCGAGGTGCAGGTGGGTGATCCCGTCGAGGTCGCCGAGGTCGAGGTCGTCGAGGGTGAACGCGCCGTTGGCCCCGATGCAGTGCCAGGCCGGGCGGTCCCCGTTGGGTCGCACCGGGATCACCGAGGACGACGTCTGCTGGTCGTCCTTGCGGACGAGACCGGACACCTCGACACCTTCGTGCTCGAGCAGCGACAGCAGGCTGGCCGCGATCGCGTCCTCGCCGACCGCGCCGAAGCTGTGCACGTCGGCGCCGAGACGGCTCAGGATGACGGCCGTGCCGCCGGCAGTGCCGGCCGGCGAGAAGCGGATCGTCTCCACGAGCTGCCCGTCGGAGCTGTCGGGGATCGACTCGATGCCGATGACGTGGGTGTCGAGGACGTGCACGCCGACGGTGGCGATCTTCATGGTGTCTCCTGCTCGATGGGGGTGGTGGATCCGTAGCTGCGGGTGAGTGCCTGGCTGATGACCGCCGCCTGCTGCTCCTCGGTCAGCACACGTGGCTGACCGAGGGCACTGGCCCGGTGGTGCAGGGCGGCCAGCCACTCGAGGAGGAGTGCGTTCTCGACCGCCTGGTCGAGGGAGCCGCCGATCGTCACCGACCCGTGGTTGGCCATCAGTGCTGCCTGCCGGCCGTCGAGGGCGGCGCGCACGTGGGCGGCGAGCTCCGGCGTGCCGAAGGTGGCGTACGGCGCGACGCGGATCGCCCCGCCGAGCAGGAGCTGCTGGTAGTGCAGGACGGGGAGCTCGTCGAGGACACAGGCGACGGCGGTCGCGAAGGGTGCGTGGGTGTGCACGACGGCGGCGGTGCCCGTCGCGGCGTACACGTCGAGGTGGAGGTCGAGCTCCGAGGTCGGCACGAGCGTGCCCTCGAGAACCTGTCCGGAAGGGGAGACGACGCTGACGTCGTCGGGAGTGCAGCCGCCGAGCACGACACCGGTGCCGGTGACGGCGATCCGCTCGCCGTCGCGGGCCGAGACGTTGCCGGCCGTGCCGACCAGCAGGCCCTCGGCAGCCAGCCGCCGAGCAGCACCGGCGACGTCGTCGCGCAGGCTCACAGGCGGATCCCCTCTCGGCCCTCGGGAGTCGCGTAGCGGTCGAGGTAGGAGCTCACCAGCGCGATGCCCTCCTCGATCAGCTCGGGATCGCCCTCGGCGTCCTCGGCGTACGCGATCTGGAAGACCCGGTCGCCGACCTCGACGGCCAGGCGGGCGACCTTGGCCGTGAGCTCGGGCCCTGCGAGCCCCGCGTCGATCGCGAAACTGCGCAGGTTGTCGGCGACGCGCTCGTTGTGCTCGCGGCCGAAGCGGTGCACGGCCTGGTTGGTGCGGCCACGCAGGTAGATCTCCACGAACGCGCGGCGCCGGTGGTACACGCTGACGAACGCCAACATCGTCGTGCGGACGAGGCTCTCCACGGACAGCACCTCGAGGTGACCGAGGTCCTCGGCGACCTGGGCGTCCATCTCCTCCATGTCGCGCTGCGCCAGCGCTAACAGAACGTCTTCCTTGTCGTTGAAGTACTGGTAGAGCGAAGCGACCGGGGCCTCGGCGGCCTCGGCGATGTCACGCGTGGTCAGCGAGTCGACACCTTGTTCGACGACGAGGCGCGCGGCGGCATCGAGCAGACCCTCTACCCGCTTGCGACTGCGCTCCTGACGAGGGACGCGTCGCTGCGGGGATGTGGTCCAGGTCGCATCCACAACAGGCATGGCCCGAGTGTAGAGTCCCAACACGAATCTGACACACATTCAGATAAAGATCACAGGAGTCCCCGTGTCCCAGCCACTGCTCTCCCGCCGCCTGCTGCTCGGCGGCGCCTCGGCCGGCGCCCTCGCCCTGGGCACGGGCGCCTACGACCGGGCCGCGGCCGCCACCCGCCAGGGCTCGCTGCCCGCGACCGTCGACGTGGTCGTCGTCGGGGCCGGCATCTCCGGCCTCGTCGCCGCACGCGAGGTCGCGCGCTCGGGCAGGAGCGTCCTCCTGGTCGAGGCCCGCGACCGCGTGGGCGGACGGGTGCTCAACCACACGCTCACCGCCCCGGGCTCGCGCGGCGCCACGATCGAGGCCGGCGGAGCCTTCGTGGGCCCGACCCAGGACCACATCCTCGCGCTCGCCAGCGAGCTCAAGGTCCCGACCTTCCTGGAGTACAACACCGGCAAGAGCGTCTACGTCTCCTCGCTCCTCGGCCGCCTGGAGTACGACGGCACCGTGCCGCCCGACCCGACGATCCTGCCCGACGCGGCGCTCCTGCTGACCCGCATCGACAGCATGGCCGCCGAGATCCCGGTGGACGCCCCGTGGACGCACCCGAAGGCCGCCGAGTGGGACGCGATGACCCTGGGCGAGTGGATCCGTCGCAACGCCGTCAACGCCAACGGCGTGGAGAACCTGATCGAGTGCTGGAGCCAGCCCGGGTTCGGCGCCGACCCCAACGAGCTCTCGCTGCTCTACGTGCTCTGGTACATCGCCTGCTCCGGCAACGAGACCACGGTCGGCACGTTCAGCCGCAACTCCGACACCGCCAACGGCGCGCAGGAGCGCCGGTTCATCGGTGGCTCGCAGCTGATCCCGCTCCGGCTCGCCCAGAAGCTCGGCGACATCGTCGCGCTGAACGCGGCGGTCACGAAGATCGAGCAGCAGAGCAGCCGGGCCGTGGTGCACACCGCCCGCGGCGTGGTCCGCGCCAAGCGCGTGGTGGTCGCCGCTCCCCCGCCGCTCGTGCTCGGCATCGAGTGGTTCCCCAAGCTGCCGACCCAGCGGCTCCAGCTGATGCGCCACCTCGACATGGGTCAGCTGATGAAGTGCGACGCGGTCTACAAGACGCCGTTCTGGCGCGAGGCCGGGCTCAACGGCTTCGGCATCAACGACTCCGGCGCCGCGCGCGCCGTCTTCGACAACTCACCGGCCGACGGGAAGCCCGGCGTGCTGCTGGCGTTCGTCGGCGGCTCGACCTGGCGCACCTACGGCACCCAGACCAAGGCCGCCCGCAGGAAGGCGGTGCTCGAGGGGTTCGCGCAGATGTTCGGCGAGCAGGCCCTGCACCCGATCGAGTACACCGAGCACGACTGGACCCGCGAGCGCTGGACGACCGGCGGACCGGTCGCCAACTACGCGCCCGGCACGATGGTGCAGTTCGGCTCGGCGATCCGGCGTCCCTTCGGGCGGGTCCACTGGGCCGGCACCGAGACCTCGACGTACTGGACCGGCTACATGGACGGCGCGGTCCGCTCCGGCAAGCGTGCGGCCGTCGAGGTCGGGGAGCTCCTGTGAGGCGAGTGCTGGCGCTGGTGCTGCTCGCGGTCACGGCGCTCGTCGCCGGCTCACCCGCGACGGCGGCGCCTCGCGCCCAGGGCGACACCGAGGTGTTCGCGCTGATGCCGGCGCCGGGCTACCCGGCGTACGTGCACGCCCACACCAACGGCCGGGTGTACGCCGGCAGCTACGTCCACTCCGGCAGCACGATGCCGTCGAAGGTCGTCGAGTGGAGCGCCGACGGCACCCTGCTGCGCTCCTGGTCGGTGCCCGGCCAGCTGCTCGACGAGGACCACGGCGTGCAGGTGGCCAACCAGACCCGCGCCGGCAAGCTCGTCCTGCTGGAGACCTCGACCGCCTCGGTCCTCACCCTCGACGTCCGCACCGGTCGCTTCCAGCGGGTCGTGCGGTTCCCCGACGGCGTGGTGCCCAACTACGCGACCTGGGGTCCGGGTGGCGGGCTGTTCGTCACGGACTACGCGGCGGGAGTGATCTGGAAGGTGCCGCACGGATCCCGTACGCCGCAGCGCTGGTTCACCTCGCCGGCCCTGACCTCCGTCGAGTTCGGCACCACCGGCATCCGCTTCCGCCCCGGCACCCGTGACCTGCTGATCACCCAGCAGACCTCGACGGACGGCGCGTCACTGCCGACGAACGGTCACCTCTACCGGCTCCCGATCCGGTCCGACGGACGCCCCGGCTCCCTGCAGACCCTGTGGACCTCGCGACCCGGGGACCTGCCGGACGGCTTCGGGATCGGGCGCTCCGGACACATCTACGTCGCGCTCGCCGGGCTGTCCAACCAGCTCGTCGAGCTGACCGCCTCGGGCACGGAGGTCCGACGGTTCGGCCAGGCGATCACCGGCGACAACGGGTCGGCCGTGCCGTTCGACACCCCGTGCAACGCGACCTTCCTGGGCACCAGCGTGCTGGTGGCCAACCAGTCGGCGATCGCGGGCGACGCGTCGCACCAGGCGATCCTCGACGTGCACGTCGGCGAGACCGGCCGGCCGGCGTACCTCCCGGAGACCGCGCGGTTCTGACGCCGGGTCAGACGACGCCGGCGCGGACCACCATCACGTCGGGCAGGTTGGCCGCCACCTGGTGCCAGCTCTCGCCGGCGTCGGCCGAGCCCCAGACGGTGCCGTCGCGGCCGCCGAAGTAGAGCCCCGCCGGGTCGTGGGTGTCGGCGGACATCGCGTCGCGCATCACCGCGGCGTAGAACGCCTCGGGCAGCCCCTCCTCGAGCGGCGCCCAGGTGTCCCCCGCGTCGCGGGAGCGCCACACGCGCGGCTTGCCCTCGGGCGGGAAGCGCGAGTCGCCACCACCGATCGGGAACACGAAGATCGTGTCGGGCTCGTGGGGGTGCACGACGATCGGGAACCCGAAGTCGGACGGGAGGCCCTCGGCGATCGAGACCCAGGTCTCGCCCTCGTCGTCGGAGCGGTAGACGCCGCCGTGGTTCTGGGCGAACATCCGGCGGGGGTTCGACGGGTGCCGGGTCACCTTGTGCACGCACTGGCCGAACTCGGGGTACTGCTGGCCCTCGGGGAGGAACTCCGCCCGGATGCCCTTGTTGCGCGGCTCCCAGGACGAGCCGCCGTCGTGGGTCTGGTAGACGCCGCCGGTGGAGAGCGCGACGGTCACCGACGAGGCGTCCTCCGGGTGCGGGAGCAGCGTGTGGAAGGCCTGGCCGCCGAAGCCGGCTCCCCACTCGGTGCGGTGCGGGTGGTCCCACAGCGCACGCTCGAGCTCGAAGGACGCGCCCCGGTCGGTGGACTTGAAGACCGCGGCGGGCTCCGTGCCGGCGTACACCACCTCGGGCTCGGGGCCCGGCACCAGCTGCCAGACCCGCTCGACGGAGGCGTCGAGGCCGTCGGGGAAGCCGATCGAGTGCTCCTGCCAGGTCTGTCCGAGGTCGTCGGAGCTGAACACCTGCGGGCCGGTCCAGCTCAACGACGCACCGACCAGCAGCCGGGGAGTGTCGCCCCGGTTGTCGACCAGCCCGGAGTAGATCTCCATCATCGGGAAGTGCGGCCCCTCGATGGTCCATTCCTGCCGGTCGGCATCGGATCGACCGATCCACAGGCCCTTCCGGGTGCCGATCAGGAGCAGGGTGTCGTCGCCCACGTCGTCCTCCTTGTCGCGTGCTTCGAAGGTTAGACCCGGGGACTGACGAGAACTCATCGCTCGCAGCACGGACGTTCTGCACAGGTTCATCCACAGGCGGGCGCCCGACCCCGGGTTTGTTCACACACCCGTCACACACGCGTGACGGGGAGGACTCCACCCCTGCCTAGCGTTGGGCTCACTGCGGGGGGACGGGCCACTCGGGGCCCACCCGCTGAACCACAGGGAGACGATCATGAACCAGCTCGTCGGACCACTGTTCCTCCCGCTGACGCGATGGGCGGAGAACAGCCAGCGCCAGGCCTGTCGCAACGCGATGGTGGCCTCGACCGCGCTGGCCACGGGCCGACGAGAACGGGACGAGGCACAGGAGTTCGTCGACTCGGTGCTCGCCCGACGAGCTCGCCGGGCCGGTGCCGCGCCTCCCTCTCTCCCAGCGGCCCGGCTCGGCTGAGGCTGGCGTTCCGGAGCGCACCCGTCTCGCCGCGGCGGTGACCTCAGCCACGAATCCGCATGTCAGCGGCCCTGTTAGGGCACGATTCAGGGCATGTCCGCTGCCGCGCAGGATCCAGCAGAGCCCTTGCACGTCGTGCCGCCCGTCGACGACGGCCTGGCGCTGCGCTTCTACGAGGTCACCAGCAGTGACGGCACCAGGCTCCAGGCGTGGACCAACGACGTCAGCGGACCGACGGTGCTGCTGTGCAACGGGCTGGGCACCAACCCCTACAGCTGGCCGGCGCTCCTCGACCCCGAGTGCGGCGTCCACGTCATCTCCTGGAACCACCGCGGCACCGGCGGTTCCCAGCGCCCGACCGACACCGAGCACGTCGGCATCGACGCGTTCGCCGAGGACGCCATCGCGGTGATGGACGACGCCGGTGTCGACGCCTGCGTGCTGATGGGCTGGTCGATGGGCGTGAACACGATGTTCGAGGTGGCCGTCACCGCACCCCGAACGCGTCACCGGCCTGTTCGCCGTCGGTGGCGTGCCGGGCGACACGTTCGCCTCGATGCTGGCGCCGGTGTTCGTGCCGCGCCCGATCCGCAAGCCGATCACCGTCAACGCGGCCCGCGTGATGAAGTTCGCCGGCAAGCCGCTGACGCAGGTCGCGTCCCGGCTCCCCATCGGGCCGGTCAGCTTCGCGCTGCTCTCGCACAGCGGGTTCATGCTGCCGATGCCCGGCCCCGAGCTCGCGCGGCGTGCGATCAAGGAGTTCCTGTCCACGCCGATCGACTGGTACATGCACCTCGCCCTGCACTCCTCCCTGCACGAGCGCGTCTCGCTGCGCTCCATCGAGGTGCCGACCAGCTTCCTCGCCGGGAAGCTCGACATCCTCGCGTCGTCACATGACATGAAGACGGCTGCGGAGCGGATCCCCGGTGCGTCGTACGACGAGATCTGGGCGACGCACTTCATCTCGATGGAGAAGCCCGGCGAGGTGCACGAGGCGCTGCTCGACCTGCTCGATCGCGTCCCGGAGTAGGGATGCCTCGCTAGTCTCGCGACATGCTGCGGCTGGCCACGCTCCTGCTCGTACCCACGTTCGTGCTGGCGGCCTGCGGAGGTGACAGCGAGCCCTCGGCCGGTGAGACGCCGGAGTCCTCCCCCACGCCCACCACGGACACGCCGACCCCGTCCTCGACGTCGAGCCCCAGCGAGTCCGACAGCCCACGGCGCTCGGCGCGGCCGAAGGTGATCGGCACCGTCGCGCGCAACCTCGAGGTGCCGTGGGGGATCGCGTTCCTGCCCGACGGGACCGCGCTCGTCACCGAGCGCGACAGCGGCCGGGTCTTCCGGATCGGCAACGGCAAGGTCGTCCGCGTCGGTCAGATCGAGGAGGCCGAGGCCGGTGGTGAGGCCGGACTGCTCGGCGTGGCGGTGTCTCCGTCGTACGACCGGGACAAGCGGGTCTTCTTCTACGCCACCGCCGCCGAGGACAACCGGGTCTTCCGCACGACCCTGGAGAACAACCGGCTCGGCTCGATGCGACCGATCCTGACCGGCATCCCGAAGGCCTCGAACCACGACGGCGGCCGGATGATCTTCGGACCCGACGGATGGCTGTACGTCTCCACCGGGGAGGCCGGCCAGCCCGACCTCGCCCAGGACATGGGCTCGCTCGGCGGCAAGATCCTGCGGATCGGCCAGGACGGCGAGCCCGCGGAGGGCAACCCCGACCCGTCGTCGCCGATCTGGACCTCGGGCCACCGCAACGTGCAGGGGCTCGCGTTCGACCACGAGGCCAACCTGTGGGCCTCCGAGTTCGGGCAGAACACCTGGGACGAGCTCAACCTGATCCAGCGCGGCAACAACTACGGCTGGCCCGAGGTCGAGGGCAAGGGCGGCGACGCCCGGACTTCACCGACCCGCAGGTGCAGTGGAGCACCGACGACGCCTCCCCCTCCGGCCTGGCGTTCGTCGGCGACCGCCTCTACCTCGGCGCCCTGCGCGGCGAGCGCCTCTGGCGCATCGACGTGAACGGCAAGAAGGCCAGCGACGAGAAGGGCTTCTTCGTCGGCGAGTACGGCCGGATGCGCACCGTCGCCACCGCCCCCGACGGCAACCTCTGGGTCACCACCTCCAACCGCGACGGCCGCGGCGACCCCGCCGACACCGACGACCGGATCCTCCTCGTCCGCCCCTGACGCTGACCGGGCACTCGATGCACGCCGTACGCCGCTGACCGGGCACTCGATGCACGCCGTAGGCCGCTGACCGGGCACTCGATGTACGCCGCTGCGCGCTGCGTGCGAGCTCGGCGCACACCACCTGTGCATCTACTGCCCGCTCGACGTGCCAGCGCGTGCATCTACTGCCCGGTCAGCGTCGCTGGAGCGTGCATCTACTGCCCGCTCGGCGGAACTAGGACAAGCGCTCGAGGATGAGCTCGCGGACCCGGCCGGCGTCGGCCTGGCCGCGCATCTCCTTCATCACCGCGCCGATCAGGGCGCCGGCGGCGGCGACCTTGCCGTCGCGGATCTTGTCCGCCACGTCGGGGTTGGCCTCGATGGCGCGGTCGACGGCGTCGCCGAGGGCCGAGTCGTCGGAGACGATCGCGAGGCCCCGGGCGGCGACGACCTCGTCGGGCGTCCCCTCGCCGGCGAGCACGCCGTCGAAGACCTGGCGGGCCAGCTTGTCGTTGATCGAGCCCTCGTCGACGAGGGCCTGGATGCGGGCGACGTCGGCCGGGGTGATCGGCAGCTCGGAGATCTCGGTGCCCTGCTCGTTGGCCCGGCGGGCGAGCTCGGAGAGCCACCACTTGCGCGCGGTCTGCGGCGAGGCCCCGGCCGCGATCGTCTGCTCGACGAGCAGGAGTGCGCCGGCGCCGACGGTGTCGCGCATCTCGAGGTCGGAGAAGCCCCACTCCGCCTGGAGCCGGGCCCGGTGCTCGCGCGGCGGCTCGGGCAGCGAGCCCTTCAGCTCCTCCACCCACTCGCGGCTCGGCGCGACGGGCACGAGGTCGGGCTCGGGGAAGTAGCGGTAGTCCTCGGCGTCGGACTTCTCCCGGCCCGAGGTGGTGATGCCGGTGTCCTCGTGCCAGTGGCGCGTCTCCTGCAGGATCGAGCCGCCGCCGTCGAGGATCGCGGCCTGGCGACCGATCTCGTAGCGGGCAGCCCGCTCCACCGAGCGCAGCGAGTTCACGTTCTTGGTCTCGGTGCGGGTGCCCAGGGAACCGGTGCCGGCGGGCGCGAGCGAGAGGTTCACGTCGCAGCGCAGCGAGCCCTGCTCCATCCGGACGTCGGAGACCCCGAGCCCGAGGAGCAGCTCGCGCAGGTGGGCGACGTACGCGCGGGCCACGGCCGGCGCCTTCTCGCGGGCGCCCATGATCGGCTTGGTGACGATCTCGATCAGGGGGATGCCGGCGCGGTTGTAGTCGACCAGCGAGTAGTCGGCGCCGTGGATGCGACCGGTCGACCCGCCGACGTGCAGCGACTTGCCGGTGTCCTCCTCCATGTGCGCGCGCTCGATCTCGACGCGGAAGGTCTCGCCGTCGACCTCGACGTCGGTCCACCCCTCGAAGGCGATCGGCTCGTCGTACTGCGAGGTCTGGAAGTTCTTCGGCATGTCCGGGTAGAAGTAGTTCTTCCGCGCGAACCGGCACCACTCCGCGATCTCGCAGTTCAGCGCGAGGCCGATCCGGATCGCCGACTCGACGGCCTTGCCGTTGACCACCGGCATCGAGCCCGGCAGGCCGAGGCACGTCGGGCAGGTCTGGGTGTTGGGCTCGCCGCCGAAGGTCGCCGGGCAGCCGCAGAACATCTTCGTGTTCGTGTTCAGCTCGACGTGGACCTCGAGCCCCATGGCCGGGTCGTACGCCGCGAGCGCGTCCTCGAACGACACGAGCTCTGGCGAGGTCGAGGTCATCGGGCCACCGCCTTGTCCAGCTTCTCGGGATCGAGCAACGGGCCACCCCACTGGTGCTCGAGCAGCCCTTCCAGCGCGGCGCCGACCCGGTAGAGGCGGTCGTCGGCCATCGCCGGGGCGAGCACCTGGAACCCGACCGGGAGGTCGTCCTCCGGTGCGAGACCGGCCGGCACCGACAGGCCCGGGACGCCGGCGAGGTTGGCCGGGATGGTCGCGATGTCGTTGAGGTACATCGCCAGCGGGTCGTCGAGCTTCTCCCCCAGCTTGAACGCGGTGGTCGGCGCGGTCGGCGAGACCAGCACGTCGGCCTGCTCGAAGGCGCGCTCGAAGTCACGGCTGATCAGCGTGCGCACCTTCTGCGCCTGGCCGTAGTAGGCGTCGTAGTAGCCGCTGGACAGCGCGTAGGTGCCGAGGATGATGCGCCGCTTCACCTCGTCGCCGAAGCCCGCGTCGCGGGTCGCGCGCATGACGTCCTCGGCACTCGGCGCCTCTGCCCGTTCTTGGCGCCCTCGGGCAGCACCCGCAGGCCGTAGCGCATCGCGTCGAAGCGGGCGAGGTTGGAGGAGGCCTCGCTCGGCATGATCAGGTAGTACGCCGCGAGCGCGTGCACGAAGCTCGGGCAGCTCACCTGGACGACCTCGGCACCGGCCTTCACCAGCAGCTCGACCGCCTCGTCGAACCGCTGCTGGACGCCGGCCTGGTAGCCCTCGCCACCGAGCTCCGCGACCACGCCGACCTTGAGCCCGGCCAGGTCGCCCGTGGCCCCGGCGTACGCCGAGTCGGCCACCAGCGGCACCGGCTGGTCGATGCTCGTCGAGTCGAGCGGGTCGTGCCCGGCGACGACCTCGTGCAGCAGCGCGGCGTCGAGCACCGTGCGCGTCACCGGCCCGACCTGGTCGAGCGAGTTGGCCATCGCGACCAGCCCGTAGCGCGAGATGCCGCCGTAGGTGGGCTTGGCGCCGACCGTCCCGGTGACCGCGCCGGGCTGCCGGATCGAGCCGCCGGTGTCGGTGCCGAGCGCGAGCGGTGCCATGAAGGCGGCGACCGCCGCGGCCGAGCCGCCGCCGGAGCCGCCGGGGATCCGGTCGAGGTCCCACGGGTTGCGCGTGGGGCCGTACGCCGAGTGCTCGGTCGAGGAGCCCATCGCGAACTCGTCCATGTTGGTCTTGCCGAGGATCGGGAGCCCGGCCTCCTTGAGCTTGCGGACCACCGTGGCGTCGTACGGCGGGACCCAGCCCTCGAGGATCTTCGAGCCGCACGTCGTCGGCAGGCCCTCGGTGGCGAGCACGTCCTTGACCGCGATCGGGACACCGTCGAGCCGGGACAGGGGCTCGCCCTTCGCGCGGCGCTCGTCGGACGCGCGGGCGGCCGCGAGCGCGCCCTCGCCGTCGACGTGCAGGAAGGCGTGGACCTCGGTGTCGACGGCGGCGATCCGGTCGAGGAACGCCTGGGTGAGCTCGACGCTGGTCGTCTCCCCCGACCCGAGCGCCTCGGCGAGCTCGGAGGCGGAGCGCGTGATCAGAGAGGTCACTGCTCGTCACCCAGGATCCGGGGGACGGCGAAGCGCTGTTCCTCGACCGCCGGGGCGCCCGACAGCGCCTGCTCGGGGGTCAGCGAGGGGCGCACGGCGTCCTCGCGGAAGACGTTGGTCACCGGGATCGGGTGCGAGGTCGGCGGGATGTCGTCGGCGGCCACCTCGCTGATCGACGCGACGGACTCGAGGATCACCGAGAGCTGCGGCGCGAGGTGGTCGAGCTCGGCGTCGTCGAGGTCGATGCGGGCGAGGTCGGCCAGGTGGCGCACCTCGTCGCGGCTGATCTCGACTGGGCTCGATCCAGGGTTTCCGGCATGGCGGCAATCCTAGTCAGCGCGTATCTGCCACCCGGGCTGCGCCCTCCTGACCACCAACGAGGCCAGGAGACCCGATGACCAGCACGCTCCCGCACCGCCAGCGCAGGACCACGTCACGGCACCTGCCCGTTCCCCGCCAGCTGGTCAGAGGCGACGTCGAGCGGCCCGAGACGCCGTACCTCGAGCTCGACGTCCGCACGGCTCTCGACCGGTTCGCCGAGCTCGAGCGGGCCCTCCCCGGCACGGCCGTGCACTACGCCGTCAAGGCCAACCCGAACCCGCGCCTGCTCGCCGCCCTGGCCGCCTCCGGCTGCCGCTTCGACGTCGCGAGCCCCGCGGAGGTGCAGGCCGCGCTCGCCGCAGGCGCCGCGCCCGAGGCCCTCGTCTACTCCAACCCGGTCAAGCGCCGCGACCACGTCGTCGAGGCGGCCCGGCTGGGCGTGCGCCTGTTCGTCGTGGACTCGCTGAACGAGGTCGACAAGGTCGCCGAGGCAGCGCCCGGCAGCCAGGTGCTGTGCCGGCTGGTCACCTCCGGCGAGGGCTCCGACTGGCCGCTCTCGCGCAAGTACGGCTGCTCCACCTACGAGGCGGTCGAGGTGCTCACCCTGGCCGCCCAGCTCGGCCTCGACGCCGCCGGCGTCTCCTTCCACGTCGGCTCGCAGCAGCGCGACCCGGAGGCGTGGGAACGACCGATCGCCGCCGCCGCACACGTCTTCGAGCTGCTCCGCGGGCGCGGGCTGCAGCCCCGGATCCTCGACCTGGGCGGCGGCTTCCCGGCCAACCACGAGGACGGCTGCCGCCCGCTCTCGGCGTACGGCGAGGCCATCGGCCGCCACCTCGACCAGCACTTCGGGGCCGACCGACCCGACACCATCGTCGAGCCCGGCCGCGGGATCGTCGGCGACGCGGGCACCCTCGTCTCGACAGTGATCGGGGTCGTCGACCGCGGTGGCGTGCGATGGGTCTACCTCGACGCGGGAGTCTTCACGGGTCTCGTCGAGACGCTCGAGGAGGCCATCCGCTACCGCATCGTCACCTCGGCCGACGGCGACGAGACGGGACCGTGCGTGCTCGCCGGGCCGACCTGCGACAGCGCCGACGTGCTCTACCAGGACCGGATGGTCGACCTCCCGTTCGCGCTCGCCGAGGGCGACGAGGTGCGGCTGCTGTCGGCCGGTGCCTACACCAGCTGCTACTCGACCGTGGGGTTCAACGGCTTCGCTCCACTGCCGACCGTGCTGGTCTCCGGGGACGAGCGCTGACATGTCCGGGCTGGACGCTCTGACGCGGCGCGCGATCATCGCCCACGCCGTCGCCGCCCTCGCCGTCGCGCTGCCCTGGCCGCTGCTGCTCGTGCTCGTCGCCGAGCACACCGACGACCCGTGGCTGCTCGGACTGGCCGGCAGCGCGCGGATGCTGCCCTACGTCCTCTGCTCGTGGCTCACGGCCCGGCTGGCCGACGCGATGCGGCGCGACCTGATCGTGCGCGGCACGCTCGTGGCGCGCACCGTCCTGCTGAGCGCCACCGCCGTCGCCGTGCTCGCCGAGCGACCCTGGCTGGCCGTCGTGTGCTGCACGCTCGCCGTCGCCATCGCCACGCCCGCCTACCCGGCCATGGTCGCCGCCATGCCCGGCATCGCCGGCCGCCAACGTCGGACGGCCACCGACCTGCTGGTCACCGTGGAGGTCTCCGCCTTCGTCGTCGGCGCCGCGCTCGGCGGGCTGCTGCTGCACCCGCTGACCCGTGACCTGCTCCCCTGGATCCCCGTGGTGATGACGATCCTCGCCGCGGTGCTCGTCCTGCCGGTGACCATGCCGGCCCCTGAACGTCGCCGAGCAGAGGACCACCGTCCCTCGGCGTACCTGGCTCTGCGTCGCGCGCCGTCCGCCTGGCGCGCGATCGCAGTGATGGCTGCGGTGAACCTGGGCATCTCGCTGGTCGCGCTCGCCCTCCTCCCGATCGCGTCGGACTCCTGGTCCTCCGACGCGGCCGGGTACGGGCTGGCCACCGGGGTGCTCGGGTTCGCCGCTCTCGGCGCTCCCCTGCTGCGTCGGCTGGGCCCCACGCCGGTGGTGTCCATGCATCGCGCCCTGCTGGTCGTCGCCCTCGGGGTCCTGCTCGTCGTACCCGCCCCCAGCGTGGGCTGGGCGCTCGTCCCGCTCGCGATCGCCGGAGCCGCCGCCGTCGGCGTCGAGGCGGCCGCCACGAGCGTGCTCCAGGAGACCGTGTCCGACGAGGTCCGGGCCACCGTGCTCGGCATCAACGACAGCGTGATCGTCGCCGCAGCGCTGGTGGGCTCGATGATCGCGCCGATCAGCGTGGAGCTGGTCGGCGGCGGGCCTGCGCTGGCCGCCACAGCGATCGGTCTGGTGCTCGCCGCTCTCTGGGCGCGTGCGGCCAACCGGACAGCAGCCAACACCCGGCTACCGTCTGAGGCCGGTGCACCGGAGGGCCAGGAGGGCCATGAGGACGAGCGCGAGGACACCCCGACGGTGGTCGGTCCTCCTCACCTGCCTGCTCAGCGGTCTCCTGCTGACCGGCTGTTCGGACTCGAGCTCGAACGGCGAGGGAGTCCAGCCGACCGGGTCGGGTGACGCGGCGGCCGTGCCGAGCGCACCGCCCACCGGCCTGAGGTACGTCGCCCTCGGCGACTCCTACGTGGCCGCCCCGCTGGTGCCCGTGACCGACGTGGCCAGCGGCTGCTTCCGGTCCTCGGCCAACTACCCCTCGATCGTGGCCAAGAAGCTGGGCGCCACCCTCGACGACCGCAGCTGTGGCGCCGCCGAGACCAAGGACTTCCTGACCAGCCAGTACCCCGACGTGCCGCCGCAGCTCCAGGCGGTGAACCGTCGCACCGACGTCGTGACCGTCGGCGTCGGCGGCAACGACCAGAAGGTGTTCGGCCGGCTGGTCGGACGCTGCCCGGCGCTCCGCTCGACCGATCCCGAGGGAGCGCCGTGCGAGCAGGAGATGAGCCGCGGCGGGGACGACGCGCTGCTCAGCGACATCGCCGAGACCGGAGCGAAGGTGACGGCCCTGCTCCGCGACGTGCACCGGCGAGCGCCCGACGCCCAGGTGCTGGTGGTCGGCTACCCCCAGATCGTGTCGGCCGACGACGCCTGCTCCGAGCTCCCGCTGGCCCGCGGCGACTACGCGTACGGCGAGAAGGTGAACTTCGCGCTCACCGAGATGCTCCGGCGCGCGGCCGAGGCCACCGACTCGACGTACGTCGACGTCTGGTCAGCCAGCCGGGGCCACGACATCTGCTCCGACGACCCGTGGATCAACGGCTCGGTCGACAACGAGCAGGCGGCCGCTCGCTACCACCCGTTCGCGAACGAGCAGGCGGCGGTGGCCGAGCTCGTGGTCAAGCAGATCCGGACTCCAGCAGCTTCTTGAAGCCGTCCTCGTCGAGGATCGTGACACCGAGCTGCTCGGCCTTCTCCGCCTTGGAGCCGGGGCTGTCACCGACCACGACGTAGTCGGTCTTCTTCGACACGCTCGAGGAGGCCTTGCCGCCGCGGGAGACGATCGCCTCCTTGGCGCCGTCGCGGCTGAAGTCGACCAGCGATCCGGTGACCACGAGGGTCTTGCCCTCCAGCGTCTTCGGCGTGGAGTCGTCGCGCTCGTCCTCCATGCGTACGCCGGCCGCGGCCCACTTCTCCACGATGCGGTTGTGCCAGTCGGACTCGGGCCCGTCGAACCACTCGCGCACGGACGTCGCGATCGTCGGGCCCACCTGCTCGGCGTCGGCGACGGCCTCCTCGGAGGCAGTCCGGATGGCCTCCATCGACCCGAACTCGGCGGCCAGCGCGCGCGCCGCGGTCGGACCGACGTGCCGGATCGACAGCGCCACGACCACCCGCCACAGCGGGACGTCCTTGGACTTCGCGAGGTTGTCGAGCAGCTTCTGGCCGTTCGCAGTGAGCGCTCGCGAACCATCGGCACTGAGCTGGGGGCCGTCATCGTCCTTTCTGGGCGCCCGTGTGAACAGGTCGGTCTTCAGCAGCGCCTCGAGGTCGAGGTCGAAGACGTCGCCCTCGTCCTCGATCACACCTGCCTGGAGCAGCGCGTAGGCGGCCTCGGAGCCCAGCCCCTCGATGTCGAAGGCCCCGCGGCCGGCGACGTGGAAGACGCGGTCGAGCAGCTGCGACGGGCAGGTGTGGTGGTTGGGGCAGCGGAGGTCCTTGTCGCCCTCCTTCTCCTCGACCAGCGTGGTGCCGCACGACTCGCACTCGGTCGGCATCACCCACTCGGCGAGGCCCTTGGGTCGCAGCGCGAGGACGGGGCCGAGGATCTCGGGGATCACGTCGCCGGCCTTGCGCAGGATCACCGTGTCGCCGGGGCGCACGTCCTTGCGCTTGACCTCGTGGGCGTTGTGCAGCGTCGCCCGCTCGACGGTCGAGCCGGCCACCTTGGTCGGCTCCATCACGCCGAACGGCGTCACCCGACCGGTGCGGCCGGTGTTGGTGCGGATCTCGAGGAGCTTGGCGTTGACCTCCTCGGGCGGGTACTTGAACGCGATCGCCCAGCGCGGCGCGCGGCTGGTCGAGCCGAGCCGCCGCTGGAGGCTGACGTCGTCGACCTTCACCACGACGCCGTCGATCTCGTAGGGCACGAGCGAGTGCCGGTTGTCGCCGGCGTTCTCGATGTAGGCCTCGACCTCCTCGAGCGTCGTGACGACCTTGACCTGGTCGGAGACCGGCAGGCCCCAGGCCGCCAGTGCCTCGTAGGAGTGCGACTGCGCCTTGGGCTCGAAGCCCTCGCGCTTGCCGAGGCCGTGGCAGACCATCCCGAGGGCGCGGGTCGCGGTGACCTTGGGGTCCTTCTGGCGCAGCGAGCCGGCCGCGGAGTTGCGCGGGTTGGCGAACTGCTGCTTGCCGGCCTCGAGCAGCGACTCGTTGAGGCGCTCGAACGCCTCGACCGGGAGGAACACCTCGCCGCGCACCTCGACCAGCGCGGGGACCGGGAACTTCTTGGTGCCCTTGAGCCGGTGCGGCACCGAGTCGATCGTCTTGACGTTGGGCGTGACGTCCTCGCCCGTGCGGCCGTCGCCGCGGGTGAGCGCGCGGACCAGTCGGCCGTCCTCGTAGAGCAGGTTGATGGCGAGCCCGTCGACCTTCAGCTCGCAGAGGTACGCCGGGTCCTCGATCCCGTCGCGTCGCAGCCGGGCCGCCCAGGTCTCGAGCTCCTCGTAGGAGAAGGCGTTGTCGAGGCTCTCCATCCGCTGGAGGTGGTCGACCGCCGTGAACTCGGTCGACACCGCGCCGCCGACCTTCTGGGTCGGGGAGTCGGGAGTGCGCAGGTCGGGCACCTCGGCCTCGAGCTCCTCGAGACGGCGCATCTTCTTGTCGAAGTCGGCGTCGTCGAGGGTCGGGTCGTCGAGGACGTAGTAGCGCCAGCGGGCCTCCTCGATCTCCTCGGCCAGCGCCCGGTGCTCCTGACGCAGGTCGCCCTGGGCGTCGGTCTCGGGGGTGGCGTCACCGGGCTCGGGCCGCTCGACGCCTGAGTCGGCCGGGTCGGCCTCGGACTGGGTGTCGGTCTCGCTCACAGGTCCATCTTGCCGTGCCCCGCCGACAGTCGCGGCGGGTGATCCGGCGGTCCCGCCCATCCGATTTCGTGAGGTCTCCGAAACACTGGGCACAGTGCCCTGGCAGGAATGGAGTGACGCATGCCCTCTCCCGGACTCGAGCGCAGCGACCCCGCGGCTGGCGCGCGCGGCGTCGTGCTGATGCTGCACGGGGGCGCGAAGACCGGGCTCAACGAGGTCGGTCCGCGGAGTGCCTCGCTCCGGCGTACGACCGCGATGCGCAACGCCCTCGAGCCGCAGTTCCTCGAGCAGGGACTGTCGGTGTGGCTGCTGCGGTACGCCGTCCGCGGCTGGAACGCCGGAGCCGGCCGCGAGCCCTCCCCCGTCCCGGACGCGCGCTGGGCACTCGACCAGGTGGCGGCCGAGCACCCGGGCCTTCCGGTGGTCCTGCTCGGACACTCCATGGGAGCCCGGACCGCCGTGCACGTCGCCGACCACCCCGCGGTCGGCGGCGTGGTCGCGCTCGCGCCGTGGTTCGAGCGCACCGATCCCGTGCACCCGCTCGCCGGCCGCCACCTCGTGGCGGCGCACGGCAGCCGCGACCGGATCACCTCGGCCCGGATGACCAGGGCGTACGTCGACCGGGCGCGTCAGGTCGCCGCCTCGGCGGAGTTCGTGGACATGGGCCGGCTCGGCCACTACATGCTGCACCGGCCACGGGAGTGGAACCGGTTCGCGGTCGAGAGCACCCTGAAGGTCCTCGACCTGGTCGTTCCCACCCGGGCGCGGCAGGAATGTGTGGAGGGTCGGGATGGTTGATCCCGACAATGCCGTCCGTCACCACCGCCACTGACGCGCCCGCCACCTCGGCGGGCGCTCGTGTGCCTGTCCTCGTCGGGCTGCTCTTCGGCCTCACCGGGCTCGGCAGCTCCTCGGCCGCGATCGCGCTGCCGGTCATCGGCTCCGACCTCGGCGTCAGCATCGGCGTCGGCGCCTGGGCGATCAGCCTCTACGCGCTGATGCTGGCCGTGGCGACCGCGGTCTACGGACGGATCTCGGACCTCGTCGGGCAACGCCTGCCACTGCTGGTGGGGGTCTCCCTGATGTCCGTCGGCGCTCTCGCAGGAGCGCTGGCTCCCAACTTCGACCTGCTGCTGGGCGCCCGCATCGTGCAGGGTGCCGGAGCCGCGGCGGTGCCCACCATCGGCGTCGCGATCGTCACCGCACGCTTCAGCGGCGCCGCCCGCGGCGTGGCGCTGGGCCAGGTGGCCGGTGTCGCTGCCGCCGTGAGCTGCCTCGGGCCGCTGGCCGGCGGCACGATCGAGGGCCTGTTCGGCTGGCGCGCGGTGATCGCGCTGCCGGTCCTGGGTGCCCTGATCTTCCCGCTGCTGTGGCGCTGGATCCCCACGAACGGCAGCGGCGCGCGTCTCGACCTGTTCGGCGCGGTCCTCGTGGCCGCGACCGCGGCCGGCGTGGTGCTGCTGGTGCAGTCACCCTCGACCGGCTCGTCGGTCGCCGTGGCCGGCGCCGTGCTCGCGCTGCTGGGCATTCCCGCGGTGACCGCCTGGGTACGCCGGCGCCCGCACGGCTTCCTGCCCGCCGAGGTCATCCGCAACCCCGTCGTGGTGCGCAGCGCCCTCGCGGCAGGAGCGGTCCCCGCCGCGTGGTTCGCCCTGCTGATCGCCGTCCCCGCCGTCCTGGTCGCCGACGGCTGGGAGCCCTGGCAGGTCGGCGTCGCCCTGATCCCCAGCGCGGTGACCGGCCTGCTGGCGCCCCGCATCGCCAGCCCGCTGCTGAACCGGATCGGCTCGACCCGGTCGCTCGCCCTCGCCGCGACCGTGGCCGCCGTGGCGCTCGGCATCGCCTCGCTGGGCGCCCTGCTCGTGTCCGCCGTGCTGCTGGTGGTCGCCGTGGTCGCCGTCACGTTCGCCTTCGGACTCGGCCAGCCGGCGCTGATGGAAGCGGTCGGCGACGCGGTCGAGGACGACGTACGTGGTGTCGCACTCGGCATCGCCACCCTGTTCTTCCTCGTCGGTGGCGGCGTGGGCTCGGCCGTCGTCGGCGGGCTGGGTGACGTGCTGGGCATGGCCCCGGCGCTGCTGATGCTGGCGGCGCTCCCGCTGGTCGGCCTGGTGGCGCTGGTGCCGCAGCTGCGCCGGTCGCCGTCGCCGGTCACCGACTGACCCCGGTTCCGGGCCCTCGTGTCGCATGTCACGCTGGGAATCGGAAACCGATGGACCTGCTGCCTCGTCGTACCGGGGTAGTGCCTTCGAACCCCCAGGAAGTAATGAAGCAGGACAACGACGAGAAAGACCGCTCCCTCGGACTCTCCCCCGCGCAGGTCGCGGGGAGTGCGCTGGCCGCGATGTCTGGTGCGTTCTTCGTCTCGTGGGCGGGTACGGCGGGCACGCTGATCGGCGCGGCCGTCGGCAGCGTGATCGCCACGGTCGGCGCAGCGACGTACACCTGGTCGCTGCGGCGCACCAGCGACGCCGCGAAGCGCACCGCCGCGGTGGTGAAGCAGCGCGCCCTGGTCACCGGGACGATGCCGCGTTCGGTCGCGCAGGGTCCGTTGCGCGAGGACGGCAGCGACCAGCACATGTCCGGCTTCGAGGACGAGGACCAGCCGCCGCCTGCCCTGGAGGAACCGGCCCCGGTGGAGGACGAGGAGTCTCGCGGCAGGTGGGACCTCCCCTGGGGCAAGGTCGTGCTGGCCAGCCTCGCCGTGATGATCGCCGGGCTGGCCGGCGTCACCGCCGTGGAGGCGGTCACGGGCAAGCCGATCTCCTCCTTCTTCGGTCGTGACGACGGCACCGGCACCACCGTCGGCAACGTCGTGCGTGGCGGCGGCACGTCCAGCTCGGACGAGGACCAGGGTCAGGACAAGGACCAGACCCCGAAGCAGGACGAGCAGGAGCCCCAGAAGCCGCAGCCCTCCGCCGAGCCCTCGGAGGAGCCGGAGGAGCCGCTGCCCTCGACGCCGGTGGATCCCTCGGTCGTGCCGACCCCCCAGGAGAGCCAGGCCCCGGATGCCGGCCCGGCGCCCGATGAAGAGGGCACCGCCCCCGAGGACGGCACCGTCCAGAACTGACTGGGCCACATTCGACTGGACCAGCGGGAATGGATTTCCCTCGAGGCAGGTTGCGGCCTTAGTCTCGATGAAACGAAACGGTTTCGTTTCATCCCCTTCCACCTGTCGGAGCCCACCCGTGACCCCAGCCCGCCCTGCCGCCCTCTCGTCGCGTCCGCGCGTCGAGGGTGACCGCGAGGACGAGATCCTCGACGCGACCGTCGCGCTCCTGCTCGAGGTCGGCTACGACCGGCTGACCATGGACGCCGTCGCGCGCAGCGCTCGCGCGAGCAAGGCGACGCTCTACCGCCGGTGGGACGACAAGCCCAGCCTGGTCGTCGACGCCATGGTCCGGGCCAAGCAGGCCCCGCACATCGAGAGCCACGACACCGGCTCGCTGCGCGGCGACCTGGTGAGCACGTTCTGCGGTGGGCACGGGATGGGTCACCAGGAGACGACGGGGATGCTCGGCGCGGTCATCACGGCGCTCTCCAGCGACCCGGAGTTCGCCCGCCGCTTCCGCGAGGCCTTCATCGCCCCCAAGGTCGCCGTGTCGCGCGAGATCTACCAGCGCGCCATCGACCGCGGTGAGATCTCGGCCGACGTCGACGTCGACATCATCGCCCCCGCCCTCGCGGGCATCCTGCTCCACCGCTCCTTCGTGCTCGGCCTCGTCCCCGACGACGAGACCGTCGAGCGCGTCATCGACCACGTGATCCTCCCGGCGGTCGGGCACCCCGACTCCGCCGTACTCAATCTCCCGAAGAAAGCCAGGAACTCATGAGTGACGTCACCGCGGCCCCGGCCGCTCCCGAGACCGGGAAGAAGAAGGGCCATGCCCGCCTGGGATGGGCCCTCGTGCTCATCTCGGTCGCGCAGCTGATGGTGGTGCTCGACGGCACCATCGTGAACATCGCCCTGCCGTTCATCCAGCAGGACCTGGGCATCGCCCCCGAGAACCTCCGGTGGATCGTCACCGGCTACGCGCTCGCCTTCGGCAGCCTGCTGCTGCTCGGCGGCCGGCTCGGCGACCTGTTCGGACGCCGCAAGGTCTTCATGACCGGTCTGATCATCTTCGGCATCGCCTCGCTGCTCGGCGGTCTCGCCACCAACGAGGGCCTGCTGCTCGCGGCCCGTGCCCTCCAGGGCCTCGGCGCCGCGCTGGCCTCACCCGCCGCGCTCGCGCTGATCACCACGACGTTCCCTGCTGGCCCCCTGCGCAACCGCGCGTTCGCGATCTACGCCGCCATGTCGGGCGTGGGCGCAGCCGTCGGCCTCCTGCTCGGTGGCTGGCTGACCGGCCTCGACAGCGTCTTCGGCCTCGACGTCGAGGGCTGGCGCCTCACCCTGCTGATCAACACCCCGATCGGCATCGCCACGGCCCTGCTCGCGCCCCGCTTCCTCGCCGAGTCCGAGTCGCACCCGGGTGAGCTCGACCTCCCGGGCGCCTTCACCGGCACCCTGGGCCTGCTCGGCCTGGTCTACGGCCTCAGCCGCGCCGGCACCGACGGCTGGACCGACACCTGGACGATCGCCAGCCTCGCTGCCGGTCTCGCGCTGCTCGTGGTGTTCCTGCTCACCGAGCGCCGGGTCAAGCACCCGCTGCTGCCGACGCGGGTGTTCATGAACCGCACCCGAGCGGCGAGCTTCCTGGCGATGTTCTTCGCGCCAGCGGCGATGTTCGCGATGTTCTTCTACCTCAGCCAGTACATCCAGACCGTGATGGGCTTCAGCCCGATCCAGGCCGGCGTCGCGTTCCTGCCGTTCTGCTTCGGCCTGGTGGCAGCTGCCGGCATCTCGTCGAGCCTGGTGAACCGGATCGACCCGAGGATCCTCGCCGGCATCGGCACCCTGATGGCCGCCGCCGCGCTCTGGGGATTCTCGCGACTGCCCTTCGACACCAGCTTCCCGGTCAGCGACGTCCAGGGCAGCTACGTCGACGGACCTGCTGCCGTTCATCCTGCTGATGTCCTTCGGCATGGGGATGACCTTCGTGCCGCTGACGCTGACGGCGGTGCACCACCTGCGCAACGAGGACACCGGCATCGGCTCGGGCGTGCTGAACACGATGCAGCAGGTCGGCGGCGCGCTCGGCCTGTCGCTCCTCGGCACCATCGCCACCCAGACCATCGACGACCGGGTCGGGATCCTGAAGGGCGCTGCCGAGCAGGCCGCGGCCGCCGGCGGTCCGACGCTGTCCGAGGCGCAGCAGAAGGCGGCCGAGGTGATCGCCTCGCACCAGGTGTTCACCGAGGGTGCGACCGCCGCGTTCCTGCTGGCGGCCGGCCTGATGCTGCTCGCCTCGCTCGTGACGTGGGTCTTCCTCAACGTCAAGCACGAGGAGCTGGCGACCGACGGGCCGCCGGAGGGTGTCGTCGTCTGAGGGGCTGCGGTTTGCCCTCAGCCCGCCGAGCGCCTCGCTGATCGCCTCGACGAAGGCGGGGAGGTCGTCGGGGTTGCGGCTGGTGATCAGCTTGCCGTCGACCACGACCTCCTCGTCCTTCCAGGTGGCGCCGGCGTTCTCGAGGTCGACCGACAGGCTCGGGTAGCTGGTCAGGGTGCGGCCCTTCGCGACGCCCGGCGTTGATCAGCAGCCAGGGGCCGTGGCAGATGACCGCGACGACCTTGTCGGTGTCCAGCGCCTCGCGGACGATGTCCTGCGCGTCCTCGTCGACCCGGATGTGGTCGGCGTTGACGGTGCCGCCGGGTACGACGACCGCGTCCACCGACGCGACGTCGAGGTCGCCGAAGGTGCCGTCGACGTCCACCTTCTGGGTCGGCTCGGTGTCTCCCTCGACGGCCTGGATCGGGTCGGAGCCGGTGGAGTAGATCCTCACCTCGGCGCCGGCCTTGGTCAGCTCGTCGCGCGGGGTCACCAGCTCGGCCTCCTCGAAGTGGTCGGTGGCGATGATGGCGATCTTCTTGCCGTTCAGGTCGGTCATGTCACTCCTCGTCGTGGGTCGTCACCGTCGTACCCGATGACCGACGACGCACGCGGGGTCAGCCGAGCTCGGCGGCCGCCTCGCGCAGCGCCCGCAACGCACCCCGGGCGTACGACGGATCGGCGCCCGCCAACCCGCAGGCCGGGGTGAGGACCAGCCGGTCGGCGACCTCGCCCGGGTCGAAGCCCAGCATGTCGAGGAGTCGTCGTACCCGCTCGACCACCGCCTTGGTCGCCGGCGGCTCGTCGCCGGTCGACGGCACCACTCCGAGCAGGACCTGGGTGCCCTCGTCGAGAGCGACGGCCAGCTCCTCGTAGGCACCCGCCGGGAGGACGGCCAGGTCGACGGACACTCCCCCGGCGCCGGCGCCTCGCAACAGCGCGATCGGGACCTCGGCCGCGCAGCAGTGCGCGACCACGGGCGTCTCGCCGGCCGCGGCGAAGACCCATTCCAGGGCCTCCGAGGCCATCGGCGGCGTCACGGAGCGGTGCCGGTGGAAGCCCGAGGACGTCGCGATCCGGCCGGTCATCACGGCGGGCAGTGCCGGCTCGTCGACCTGGAGCACCAGCTCGGCGCCGGACACCCGCCGTCCGACGTCGGCGAGGTGCTCGCGCACGCCCTCGGCGAGCGCTTGCGCGAGCTCGCGACGGGCCCCGGTGTCGGAGAGCACCTTGTCTCCGCGCGGCTTCTCGACGGTCCCGGCGAGGGTCCACGGTCCGGTGACCTGGACCTTGAGCCGACCTTCGTAGCCCTGCATCTGCTCCTCGAGCACGTCCAGGTCCTGCGCCAGCAGCGAGCGCGCCCGACGGTGGTCGACCCCGGCCGCGTCGGTCAGCCGCCAGCCGGCGGGCTGCAGGTCGAAGCCCAGGGCATCGACGAGGCCGAGGGTGCGGCCGACCATGTCGGCGATCGGCCCTCGGGCCGGCAGCTCGGGAAGGTGCGGCAGGTCGGGCAGCTCGCCGAGCACGACGCGCAGCGCCTCGGCGAAGTCCTCGCCGGGCATCGAGCCGACGCCGGTGGCGCGCGCGGTCACGCGGTGGTCGCAGCCGTGGCTCGACGGGTCGCGGAGATGGTGGCCGAGCCGACCACGCGTGACCCGTCGTACACCACGACCGCCTGGCCGGGGGCGATCCCCGACGCCGCGTCGAGCAGGTCCACCGTGACGGCGCCGTCGTCGACGGTCACGACGGCACGGTGCTCGTCGCCATGGGCGCGCAGCTGCACGGTGCACTGCAGCGGACCGGTCGGGACGGCCCCGCACCAGCGCGGCTTGATCGCCTCGAGCGCGTCGACGGCCAGCTCCTCGCGAGGTCCGACCGTGACGGTGCCGGAGACCGGCTCGATGTCGAGCACGTAGCGCGGCTTGCCGTCGGCCGCCGGCGTCCCGATGCGCAGACCCTTGCGCTGGCCGATCGTGTAGCGCCACGACCCCTCGTGCGACCCGAGCAGCTCGCCGTCGGAGGAGACGATCGATCCCTCGCGGTTGACCTCGGACAGCTTGTCGGAGAGCCAGCCGCCGGTGTCGCCGTCGCTGATGAAGCAGATGTCGTGGCTGTCGGGCTTGTCGGCGACGGCGAGGCCGCGGCGCGCCGCTTCCTCCCGTACGACGGACTTCGGGCTGTCGCCGAGCGGGAACATCGAGTGCGCGAGCTGCTCCTGGGTGAGTACGCCGAGCACGTAGCTCTGGTCCTTGCCCATGTCCTCGGCGCGGTGCATCTCGATCAGCCCGGACTCGTCGCGCCGCAGCTGCGCGTAGTGACCGGTCACGACCGCGTCGAAGCCGAGCGCGATCGCCCGGTCGAGCACGGCCGCGAACTTGATCTTCTCGTTGCAGCGCAGGCACGGGTTGGGCGTGCGGCCCTCGGCGTACTCGCTCAGGAAGTCCTCGACCACGTCCTCGTGGAAGCGCTCGCTCAGGTCCCAGACGTAGAACGGGATGCCGATGACGTCGGCCGCCCGGCGTGCGTCGTTGGCGTCCTCGATCGTGCAGCAGCCGCGCGCACCCGTGCGGTAGGACTTCGGGTTGCGCGACAGGGCGAGGTGGATACCGGTGACGTCGTGACCCTGCTCGGCGGCGCGCGCTGCGGCCACGGCCGAGTCGACGCCGCCCGACATCGCTGCCAGGACCCTTCGAGACGGCTCGTTCCTCGCCTCCTCAGGACGAGCCCGCATCACGCGACCCCGTTGGCCTTGGTGGCGAGGGCAGCGTTGCGCGCGCGGTCGACGACCGGCGCGATCGCCTCGACCAGGGCGTCGACGTCGGCCTCGGTCGAGGAGTGCCCGAGCGAGAAGCGCAGCGACGACCGCGCGAACTCCTCGGAGGAGCCCATCGCGAGCAGCACGTGGGAGGCCTGGGGAACCCCCGCGTCACAGGCCGAGCCGGTCGAGCACTCGATGCCGCGGGCGTCGAGCAGCATCAGCAGCGAGTCGCCCTCGCAGCCCGGGAACTCCAGGTGCGCGTTGCCGGGCAGCCGGTGGTCCGGGCCGTCCTCGGGGTCACCGTTGTAGAGCGCGTCGGGCACCTCGCGGCGTACGCCGTCCACCAGCGCGTCCCGCAGCCGCACCAGCCGGTCGGCGAGCTCGGGCTGGCGCTCGACGGCGAGCTCGCACGCGACCGCGAACCCGGCGATGGCGGGCGGGTCGATCGTGCCGGAGCGGATGTCGCGCTCCTGGCCGCCGCCGTGCAGCAGGGCGGTCGGCTGCAGCTCACGGCGTACGACGAGCGCGCCGACGCCGTACGGACCGCCGACCTTGTGCCCGGTGACCGTCATGGCGTCGACCCCGGAGGCGGCGAAGTCGAGCGGCAGCTGACCCAGTGCCTGGACCGCGTCGGTGTGCACGGGGATGTCGTGGGCGTGGGCGATCTCGACGACCTCGGAGACCGGCTGCACGGTGCCGACCTCGTTGTTGGCCCACATCACCGTCACCAGGGCGACGCTCTCGGGGTCCGACTCGACGGTGGCGCGGAACGCCTCGATGTCCAGTCGGCCCTGGCGGTCGACCGCGACCAGCTCGACCTTGGCGCCCTCGCTGCGCAGCCACTCCAGCGGGTCGAGCACGGCGTGGTGCTCGATCGGGGTGCTGATGATCCGCACTCGACGCGGGTCCTCCGCCCGGCGCGCCCAGTAGAGGCCCTTGATCGCGAGGTTGTCCGACTCCGTGCCACCGGAGGTGAACACGACCTCGCCCGGCCGGGACTTCAGGGCCCGGGCGATCCGCTCGCGCGACTCCTCCACGACCCGCCGCGCCTCGCGCCCGGAGGCGTGCAGGGACGACGCGTTGCCCACCCGACCGAGCAGGGCAGTCATCGCCGCTGCTGCTTCGGGGAGGATCGGCGTGGTCGCCGCGTGGTCCAGGTAGACGCTCATCAAAGGTCAAGCGTACGGCGTGCTGGGTGAGACAGATGGGGCGACCACCCGCCACGAAGCCACCGCCCGTGGCACACTCCCAGCGCCACGTGAAACGGGGGTTCTCACATGGGCGAAGGACCGGTCGTCGTCGTCGACGAGCACTCCCCCCTGCCGCCGTACGAACAGGTCCGCGAGCAGATCGCCGCACGCGTGCAGTCCGGTGAGCTGGCTCCGGGGACGAAGCTGCCGACGGTGCGCGGGCTCGCAGCCGATCTCGGGCTCGCCGCGAACACGGTGGCGCGCGCCTACCGCGACCTCGAGTCGCTCGGCCTGATCGAGACGCGCGGACGGGCCGGCAGCGTGGTCACCGGGGACGGCGTCGAGCAGGCGGCGCGGCGAGCGGCGTACGAGTACGCCGAGACGATCCGTGCGCTCGGACTGAACAGGGAGAGGGACTCGACCTGGTCCGGCGGGCCCTCGGCTGAGGGTCAGCCGGCCCGGAGCGTCGAGCCGCGTCACCCGTCGATCACGACCGCGACCAGTGCGAGGTGGTCGGTCCGGTCGACCACGTGCGTCGAGGTGGCGACTGCCCGGAAGTCCTCGCTCATCAGCACGTGGTCGATCGCCATCAGCCGCAGCGGCACCGTGATCCCGTTCGGTGCCCGCGACCCGGGGCGCGGCCATGTCGGCTGCCAGCCCGAGCCGGCGCCGTCCGCGGCGTCGGTCAGGTCCTGGCCGAGCAGGGTGCGCATCGGGCCGTGGTCGAGCGTGGCGTTGAAGTCACCGACCAGCAGGTGCGGCCCCTTCGTCTCGCGTGCGTCCGCAACGAGCGTGCGGAAGTCCTTCTCCCAACCCTCGGTGCCGAACAGCGGGTAGACCGTGTGCACCGCCGTCAACGTGAACGGCGTGGGTGCCTGCACCCGCATCCTGGCCCCGCCGTTGCCGAGCGAGAACGACTCGTCGTCGACCAGCCCGAAGCGCGACAGCACGACCGTCCCCGCCGCCCCCGGCCGCGCAGCACCGCGACCGGTGCGGCCACCTTCCTGCCGCGTCCCCGACCCGCTGCTCCTCCAGCGCGGACAGCGCCTCGGGCGTCGTCTCCTCGAGCACGATGAGGTCGGGACGGACGCGCTTCACCAGCCGTACGACGGCCGTCGGTGTCCGCACGCCCGAACTGCAGGTTGAGCGTCAGGACGCGGACCGGGACCCCGTCCGACGATCCCGAGCTCGACGAGACGAAGCTCGGCGCCAGCCACACCGCGTGCAGCACCAGCCCCAGGACCGCGAGGGCGGCGCCAACGGCAGGAACCACGCGCCGGTGCGACCGCCAGCAGAGCAGGCCCAGCAGCAGCGCGGCGAGGAAGTAGCCGACCAGCGCCCAGGGCACGAACGAGGTGACCAGCACCCAGAAGTGCCCGCCCGGGGTGAGCAGGCGCGCGAGGGTGAGAACGACGGAGCCGGCCAGGACGAGCGAGGCGACGAACGCCCCGACGTACCTGACCGGCCTCATCGACCGAGCGGACCCGAGCGGGATCCGGCTCAGCCCTTGCGCTTGTTGATCTCCTCGGTGGCGGCGGGGAGGACGGTCTTCAGGTCGCCGACGACGCCGAAGTCGACGAGCTCGAAGATCGGCGCCTCCTCGTCCTTGTTGACCGCGACGATCGTCTTGGAGGTCTGCATGCCGGCGCGGTGCTGGATCGCGCCGGAGATGCCGTTGGCGAGGTAGAGCTGCGGGCTGACGACCTTGCCGGTCTGGCCGATCTGGAAGGCGTGCGGGATCCAGCCGGAGTCGACCGCGGCACGCGAGGCGCCCACGGCCGCGCCGAGGGAGTCGGCGAGGCCCTCGACCTGCGAGAAGTCGCCGCCGGTGCCACGGCCGCCGGAGACCACGATCGCGGCCTCGTTGAGCTCGGGACGGCCGGAGGCCTTGCGCGGCTGGGAGGCCACGATCTTGGCCTTCTTCGCCGAGTCGGAGATCGTCGCCGCGAAGTCCTCCTTCGCGGCGGCGCCCTCGGACTCCTCGGGGGCAGCGGAGTTGGGCTTCACGGTGATGATCGGGGTGCCCTTGGTGACCTTCGCCTGCACGGTGTAGGAGCCGGCGAACACCGACTGGGTGGTGACCCCACCGTCGGTCACGTCGACGGCGTCGGTGATCAGGCCCGAGTCGAGCTTGATCGCCAGGCGACCGGCGATCTCCTTGCCCTCGGCGTTGGAGGGGATCAGGATCGCGGCCGGGTCGCGCCTTCTCGGCGATCTGCTGGAGCGCCTCGGCCTTGGGGGCGACGAGGTAGCCCTTGATCTGCGCGTCGTCGACGACGTAGACCTTCTCGGCGCCGTACTTCTTCACGGCCGCGACGACGTCGTCGGCCTTGTCGCCGCCGCCGATGAACACCGCGGAGGGCTCACCGAGCCGCTTGGCGATGGTGAGCAGCTCGTAGGTGGGCTTGCGGACCTTGCCGTCGAGATGGTCGACGAGTACCAGAACTTCAGACATGTCTTCGAATCCTCCGGCGCGATCGGCGGCTCAGATGAACTTCTTGGACGCGAGGAACTCGACCAGCGCCGTGGCGCCCGAGCCGTCCTCGTCGGTGACGATCTCGCCCTGGGTGCGCGGCGGGCGCTCCTCGGTGCCCTCGACGGCGCTCCACGCGGCGTCCAGGCCCACCTCACCGGCGTCGACCCCGATGTCGGAGAGCGACCAGGTCTCCAGCGGCTTCTTCTTCGCCGCCATGATCCCCTTGAAGGACGGGTAGCGCGCCTCGCCGGACTGGTCGGTCACCGACAGCACCAGCGGCGCGGTCGCACCGATCACCTCGGTGGAGGTGTCGCCGTCGCGCTTGATCCGGAACTCCTTGCCCTGGCTCTCGATCACCGAGCCCAGCGTGACCTGCGGCAGGTCGAGGCGCTCGGCCAGCATCGCGGGGACGACGCTGCCCGTCGCGTCCGTCGAGGCCATCCCGCACATCACCACGTCGACGTCGCCGATCTTGCTGATCGCGGCCGCGAGCACCTGCGAGGTGGCCAGGTAGTCCGAGCCGGCGATCGCGTCGTCGACGACGTGGATGCCCTTGTCGGCACCCATCTGCAGGGCCTTCTTGATGGCCTCGGCGGCGTCCTCGGGACCGACGGTCAGGGCGGTCACCTCGACCTCGTCGCCCTCGAGTCGGCCTTCTCCTTCAGCTGGAGGGCCTGCTCGACGGCGTACTCGTCGAGCTCGGAGAGCAGACCGGGGACGCCCTGGCGGTCCACGGTGTTGTCCGACTCGAAGTGCCGGTCGGCGGTCGCATCGGGCACGTACTTCACACAGACGACAATGTTCATGAATTCACAACGGCCCTGGGCGGGCCCCTCCTGAACTAGAGATGAGTGGGTTGACCCCGAGGTGAGGTTACCGCCGAGTCACGGGAGCAGAAACACCAGCGGTGGGTGTGGTCAGTCACAGCCCTCCGGGCCGGGACGCACCGATCCGCAGTGGCTCAGCGGGTGCTCTTGGGAGCGATCGCGTTGGCGAGGAAGCGTCCGATCAGCAGGTAGACGATCGCCGCGATTCCCCAGTTGAGCAGGGCGTTCTTGGCCTCGGCGTTCTTGCCGGTGAAGTCGAAGATCCCGTCGTCGCGGCTGAACGGTCCGGAGATGGTGTCCGCGATGTCGGTGATCAGCTTCACCACCTCGTTGTTCTCGTTGATGTTGTCGCGCAGGACCACGAGCAGCGCGCCCAGGGCGAGGATCGCGGCGAGCGCCCCGAAGACGATGCGCACCGCGCGCGCGACCTTCGCCCGGATGGCGTTCTGCGTCGCGTCCTGGCGGCGCTTGCGGTCGTTGTCGGATTCGTCGGTCCGGACTTTGGGCGACACGGTGAGCTCCTCGGATGGTGCGGTGGCGTGGGCGGCGCCGGGGTCAGCGGCCCTCGAACTGGGCCTTGCCGGGTCCATTCTGGACGAAGGAGTCCATTCCGGTGGATCGGTCTTGGGTGGCGAACAGACCGGCGAACTGCTGGCGCTCGATCTCGAGTCCGGTGTCGAGGTCGACCTCGAGGCCGCGGTCGATGGTCTCCTTGGCCGCCCGGAGCGCGTACGACGCCGCGTGGGCGAACTGGCCGGCCCACGTCACGGCCTCGTCGTACACCTCGCCGGCGGGCACGACCTTGTCGACCATGCCGATGGCGAGCGCCTCGTCGGCCTTGACGAACCGGCCGGTGAAGATGAGGTCCTTCGCGCGGCTCGGGCCCACGAGACGGGCGAGCCGCTGGGTGCCGCCGAGGCCCGGGATGATGCCGAGCAGGATCTCCGGCTGGCCGAAGGTCGCGTCGTCGGCGGCGATCCGGATGTCGGCGCACAGGGCGAGCTCGCAGCCACCGCCGAGCGCGTAGCCGTTGACCGCCGCCACGACCGGCTTGGGGATGCGCGCGACCGCGACGTAGCCGGCCTGCATCCGGCTGGAGATGTCGATCATCTCGGTGTGCGAGAGGTCGGCCATCTCCTTGACGTCGGCTCCGGCGGCGAAGACCTTCTCGCCACCCCAGATGATCACGGCCTTCACGTCGTCGCGCTCGGTCGCCTCCTCGGCGGCCGCACGGATCTCGGCCTGCACCTGCAGGCTGAGCGCATTCATCTTCGGCCGGTCGACACGGATGGTGCCGACGCCGTCGGCGACCTCGAGACGAACGAACTCGGACATGCATGCTCCTCGGATGTGGACGTCGGGTGGGGTCCGGTCAACCTACTCCGGTCAGGGTTCACCGGACGCACCCCTGCCGGGGTGACATCATTCGCCGGGTGACGGCAGGTGAGTGGTCGACGGCCGACGAGAGCGTCGCCGTGTGGCCCGGGCGCAACTGGCCGCTGGGCGCCACCTGGGGCGAGGAGTCCACGAACTTCGCGGTCCACGCACCGGATGCCACCGAGGTGTGGCTGTGCCTGTTCACCGACGACGTCGACGGAGTCGAGCAGGAGTCCCGGCACGCGCTGACCGAGCACAGCCTCGGCATCTGGCACGGCGCGCTGCCCGGCGTACCCGTGGGCCAGCGCTACGGCTTCCGCGTCGACGGACCGTGGGACCCCGAGCAGGGGCTGCGGTTCAACCCGCACAAGCTCCTGCTCGATCCGTACGCCCGGGCGGTGAGCGGCGAGTTCGTCACCCACCCGGCGATGTTCGGCTTCGAGGCGGACGACGACCTCCGGGCCACGTCCGAGCCGCACGTGCGCGACGAGCGCGACTCCGCGCCGTACGTCGGCCGCAGCGTGGTGGTGCACGACGACTTCGACTGGGGCGACGACCGCAAGATCGGCGCGCGGTGGCGGGACACGGCCGTCTACGAGCTGCACGTCAAGGGGTTCACCCGGCTGCACGACCGGATCCCGGACGAGCTGCGCGGCACGTACGCCGGCCTCGGGCACCGCGTGGTCACCGACTACCTCAACGACCTCGGCGTCACCGCGGTCGAGCTGCTGCCGAGCCAGCAGTTCGTCTCCGAGCCCGCCCTCGCGGCGCGGGGCCTGTCGAACTACTGGGGCTACAACACGATCGGGTTCTTCGCCCCGCACGCGGCGTACTCCTCCTCGGGCGACCGGGGCGAGCAGGTCCGCGAGTTCAAGCAGATGGTGAAGAACTTCCACGCGGCCGGGATCGAGGTCTACCTCGACGTCGTCTACAACCACACCGCCGAGGCGGGCGTCGACGGTCCGACCCTCAGCTTCCGCGGGCTCGACGACCTCGGCTTCTACAAGCGGGTCTCGAAGAGGCCGGAGGACGCTCGCGAACCCGACACCTACTGGGACGTCACCGGATGCGGCAACACGGTGAACGCCGAGAACCCGATGGTGCTGCGGCTGATCATGGACTCGCTGCGCTACTGGGTCACCGAGATGCACGTCGACGGCTTCCGCTTCGACCTGATGTCGGCGCTCACCCGCACCGGGCACTCCGTCGACATGGCGGGCAAGCTGCTCACCACCATCGGCCAGGACCCCGTGCTGCGGCACGTGAAGCTGGTCGCGGAGCCGTGGGACGTCTCGATGGACGGCTACCGGGTGGGCGAGTTCCCGCCGCCCTGGGTCGAGTGGAACGACCAGTACCGCGACACGATGCGCGACTTCTGGCGCTCGGAGTCCGACGGTGTGCGCACCGTGGCCACCCGGCTGGCAGGGTCCTCCGACCTCTACCTCGACGACGGGCGGTCGCCGTACGCCTCGGTCAACTTCATCACCGCCCACGACGGCTTCACGCTGCGCGACCTCGTCTCCTACGAGCAGAAGCACAACGAGGGCAACGGCGAGGGCAACCGGGACGGCACCGACAACAACCGGTCACGCAACTTCGGCGTCGAGGGCGACACCGACGACCCGGAGATCCTCGCGCTGCGCCACCGGCAGGCCGCCAACATGATGGTGACGCTGTGCCTGTCGGCCGGCGTCCCGATGATCACGGCGGGCGACGAGCGCGGCCGCACCCAGCGGGGCAGCAACAACCCCTACTGCCAGGACAACGAGGTCTCCTGGGTGGACTGGTCGGCCGACGACGCGTGGCTCGACCTGTTCGAGGTCACCCGGACCGCGCTCCAGCTCCGCCGCGACCACCCGGCGCTGCGGCAGCGCCACTGGTTCGAGGGCCGGCCGACGATCGCCGGCGGTCCGAAGGACCTCGCCTGGGTGCACCCCGACGGCCGCGAGATGAGCGGAGACGACTGGCAGGACCCCGGCCTGCGAGCGATCGGGATGTTCGTCTCCGGCGACCCGCTGCGCTCCCCCGGCCCGCGCGGTGAGCAGCTCCACGACTCCAGCTTCATGCTCTGGCTGAACGCCTCGGAGCACGACTGCGAGGTGACGCTGCCGCTCAACGACTGGGTCCAGCGCGGGACCGTCGTGCTCTCGACCGACCCGGAGAACGCGGTCGGCCAGCCGGTCAAGGCCGGCCAGACGATCACCGTCTCGGCGCGGTCACTGGTGCTGCTGCAGGAGAGCTGAGCGCGTTCAGTCGCGGGCGGTCAGGACGAGCGGACCGTCCTCGGTGATCACGATGGTGTGCTCGGAGTGGGCGCCGCGGGACCCGTCCGCGCTGCGGATCGTCCACCCGTCGGGGTCCGTGAAGATCTGGTCGGTCGTGTGCAGGAACCACGGCTCGATCGCGATCACCAGCCCCGGCTGCAGCTTGAAGCCGCGGCCCGGGCGACCGTCGTTGGCGACGTGCGGGTCGCCGTGCATGGTCCGGCCGACCCCGTGGCCACCGAACTGGAGGTTGACCTTCAGCCCACGGCTGCGGGCCACCTCGCCGATGGCCGAGGAGATGTCGCCGAGCTTGTTGCCCGGCTGGGCCGCCTCGGATCGCCGCCGCCAGGGCGTCCCGCGTGGTGTCGATGAGGTCGAGGTCGCGCTGGTCCGGCGTACCCACGACCAGGCTGACGGCCGAGTCGGAGACCCAGCCGTCCAGCGACGCGGCGAAGTCGAGGCTGAGCAGGTCGCCGTCACGCAGGTCGTAGTCGAACGGCAGCCCGTGCAGCACCGCGTCGTTGACCGAGGTGCAGAGCACCTTGCCGAACGGCATCGCCCCGAACGACGGGTGGTAGTCGATGTAGCAGGACTCCGCGCCGGCCCGCTTGATCAGGTCGTGCGCGAGCGCGTCGAGCTCGAGCAGGTTCACCCCGACGTCGGCGGCCTCCTCGAGCTGACGGAGTACGTCGGCCACGAATCGGCCCGCGGGCTTCATCTGCTCGATCTCGGCAGGGTTGCGCAGCTCGATCACGGGTCGAGCCTAGAGACCGGGCCTCGACGAGCGGGTCCGGCCACCCGCACACCGGGTCGCCGGTTCGTCGTACGAGGAGCGAAACGGGCGGGGTGGACGGGCAGAACCGTCACCGGGTGGGTGTTGCAACACCCTTCCGGTGCAGGTTTCCCCGGCCGCCCGGGGAAACCGGCAGCCCCTACGCGGTCGCCACCAACCCCAGCTCGGCCGGGGAGGCGAGGTGCGGGTTCTTCGGCAGGATCCGGACGGTGTAGCCGAAGGACCCGGCGCGGGAGAGCTGGATGTGGCCGTCGAAGCGGTGCCGTCCGCCCTCGTAGGTCTCGGCCAGGACCAGCGGCGTCGCGGTCGTGTCGACCAGCTCGTCCTCGCCCTTGACCCGGCCGTGCACGACCTGGACCTCGACGTCCGCCGGCGAGAGCGAGCCGAGGGAGGCGAAGACGTGCAGGTCCATGCCGCCGCCGAGCTCGGGAGCGTCGGAGAGACCCTCGGTCTCGACGTGGTCGACGTGCACCGACGACCACCCCTCGACCACGCGGGCCTTCCAGGAAGCGAGCTCGCCCGCACCCTCGTAGGAGTCGTTCATCGCCCGGGAGGCCACGGCCGACGGCGTGTAGAGGCGGTCGACGTACTCGCGCACCATCCGGGTCGAGAGCACCTTGGGCCCGAGCGACTTCAGCGTGTGGCGCACCATCTCGATCCACCGGGTCGGCACGCTGTCGCCGTCGAGGTCGTAGAACCGCGGCGCGACCTCCTTCTCGATGAGGTCGTAGAGCGCGTTGGCCTCGATGTCGTCGCGCTTGTCGGGGTCCTCGACGCCGTCGGCGGACGGGATGGCCCAGCCGTTGTCGCCGTCGTACCACTCGTCCCACCAGCCGTCGAGGATGGAGAGGTTGAGACCGCCGTTGAGCGCGGCCTTCATGCCCGACGTGCCGCACGCCTCGTAGGGCCGCAGCGGGTTGTTCAGCCACACGTCGCAGCCCGGGTAGAGCGGCTGCGCCATCGCGATGTCGTAGTTCGGCAGGTACGCGATCCGGTGGCGGACCTCCGGGTCGTCGGCCAGCTGCACGATCGCCTGGATCAGCTTCTTGCCGCCGTCGTCGGCGGGGTGGGCCTTGCCGGCCATCACCAGCTGGATCGGGCGCTCGGGGTGCAGCAGCAGCTTCTTGAGGCGCTCGGGGTCGCTGAGCATCAGGGTGAGCCGCTTGTACGACGCCGCCCGTCGCGCGAACCCGATCGTCAGGACGTCGGGGTCGAGCGCGTTGTCGATCCAGCCGAGCTCGGCCGGGGCCGCGCCCCGCTTCAGGCACGACTTGCGCAGCCGTCCCCGGGCGTCCTCGACGAGCCGCTTGCGCAGCTCGCGCTTGGTCGCCCAGAGGTCGGTGGACGGGATCCGGTCGACGACGTTCCACGCGTCGGCGGCGTCGGAGTCCGCCCCGAAGTCAGACACAGTGGCGCCGGCCTTGCTGGCCAGCTCGAAGACCTCGCGCGCCACCCAGGTGGGCGCGTGCACGCCGTTGGTGATCGAGGTGATCGGCACCTCCGCCTCGTCGAACGCGGGCCACAGGCCGTTGAACATGCCGCGGCTGACCTCGCCGTGCAGCAGCGAGACGCCGTTGGCGCGCTGCGAGAGCCGGAAGCCCATCACCGCCATGTTGAAGACACCGGCGTCGCCGCCCGTGTAGTCCTCGGCACCGAGGCGCAGGATCCGGTCGGTCGGTACGCCGGCCACCGCGCTGCGAGCGCCGAAGTACTGCTCGATGAGCTCGCGCGGGAAGCGGTCGATGCCCGCAGGCACCGGGGTGTGCGTGGTGAACACGGTGCCCGCGCGGGTGACCTCGAGGGCGGTGTCGAAGTCGAGCCGGGGGCCGTCCTCGGACACGGTCAGCTCGCGGATCCGCTCCAGGCCGAGGAACCCGGCGTGACCCTCGTTGGTGTGGAACACCTCCGGCTCGGGGTGGCCGGTCAGGCGCGAGAAGGTGCGTACGGCGCGCACGCCGCCGACCCCGAGGAGCAGCTCCTGGAGCAACCGGTGCTCGGTGGTCCCGCCGTACAACCGGTCGGTCACCTCGCGCAGCGGCAGCGGGTTGTCCTCCACGTCGGTGTCGAGGAGCAGCAGCGGGACCCGCCCGACCTGCGCCACGTAGACGCGCGCGACGAGCTCGCTGTCACCGGGGATCGCCAGCCGCACCTGTGCCGGCGTCCCGTCGGCCTCGCGCAGCAGCGTGATCGGCAGGCCGTCGGGGTCGAGCACCGGGTAGGTCTCCTGCTGCCAGCCCTCGCGGGAGAACTGCTGGCGGAAGTAGCCGTGCTGGTAGAGCAGGCCGACGCCGATCAGCGGGACGCCGAGGTCACTGGCGGTCTTGAGGTGGTCGCCCGCGAGGATCCCGAGGCCGCCGGAGTACTGCGGCAGCACCGAGGTGATGCCGTACTCGGGCGAGAAGTAGGCGATCGCCTTCGGGGCGTCGGCACCGGCCTTCTTCTGGAACCAGCGCGCGCCCGTGAGGTACTGCTCGAGGTCCGCGTGCGCCAGCTCGAGGCGGCGCAGGAAGCGCTTGTCCGCGGCCAGCTCGGCCAGGCGCGCGGTCGAGACGGCGCCCAGGGTCTTGACCGGGTCGCGGCCGCTGGACACCCAGATCTCGGGGTCGATGGCCTCGAAGACGTCCTGGGTCTCCGGGTGCCAGGACCAGCGGAGGTTCGTGGCCAGGTCGCCGAGGAGGCGCAGCGGCTCGGGCAGGACGGGGCGGACGGTGAATCGTCGGATGGCTCGCACGGGAGAACGCTAACGCAACAGCCTTGGAACGATCCAACGAGTCGCCGACCCGTGACCAGGACGTCTAGTCATGTCCGTGGATTCACCCATCGGGAAACCGGGAACCCCACGGTCACCACCGGTCCCACCGAGGAGGCACCCGTTTGCGTGACGAGCCCGGATTCGCAAGTCTGTTGAGCATGGTCGGACGCATTCCCGTCATGGACGTGAGCCCTGTCGTCAACCTCGGGCGACACCCTGCCAAGGCAGCTGTCGGCGAGGTCTTCGAGGTGACGGCACTCGTGTTCCGGGAGGGTCACGACCAGCTCGGGGCCGAGGTCGTGCTCATCGGCCCGGACGGCGAGCGTCGCCCTCCGGTGCGGATGCACGACGTCGAGGGACAGGTCTCCCGGATGGCCGCGACCGTCTCGGCCGACACGATGGGACCGTGGAGCTACGAGGTGCACTCGTGGAGCGACCCGATCGGCACCTGGCTGCACGACGCACCGATCAAGATCCGCGCCGGCGTCGACGTGGACCTGATGTTCACCGAGGGCGTGCTGCTCCTCGAGCGGGTGGCCGCAGGCGACCTCGACAAGACCGAGAAGCGGGTCGTGAAGGACGCCGCCAAGGCGCTCCAGGACACCAAGCGACCCGTCGAGGCGCGTCTGGCCGCGGCCGAGACCGACGACCTGGCCGCCGTCTTCGCCGCGCACCCGCTGCGCGACCTGCACACCTGCGAGGGTCCCTACCGCTTCTTCGTCGACCGGACCAGGGCGCTGTTCTCCAACTGGTACGAGTTCTTCCCGCGCTCCGAGGGCGCCTACCTCGACCCGAAGACCGGCAAGGTGGTCAGCGGCACGTTCCGCACCGCGGCCGAGCGGCTCGAGGCCGTGGCGGCGATGGGCTTCGACATCATCTACATGCCGCCGATCCACCCCATCGGCGAGGTGAACCGCAAGGGCTCCAACAACACGCTCACCCCGACCGCCGATGACGTCGGCTCCCCGTGGGCGATCGGCAGCAAGGACGGTGGCCACGACGCGATCCACCCGGACCTCGGCACCTTCGAGGACTTCGACGCGTTCGTCGCGGAGGCCAAGCGGGTCGGCCTCGAGGTGGCTCTCGACTTCGCCCTCCAGGCGGCCCCCGACCACCCCTGGGCCAAGGACCACCCCGAGTGGTTCACCACGCGGGCCGACGGCACCATCGCCTACGCGGAGAACCCGCCGAAGAAGTACCAGGACATCTACCCGATCAACTTCGACAACGACCCCGAGGGCATCTACGCCGAGTGCGAGCGGCTCCTGCGCTTCTGGATGTCCCACGGGGTGCGGGTCTTCCGGGTCGACAACCCGCACACCAAGCCGGTCAACTTCTGGGAGTGGCTGCTCGGCCGGATCCGCGAGACCGACCCCGACGTGCTGTTCCTCTCCGAGGCGTTCACCAAGCCGCCGATGATGCAGGCGCTCGCGACCGCGGGCTTCCACCAGAGCTACACCTACTTCACCTGGCGCACCAGCCGCACCGAGCTCGAGACCTACCTGCACGAGGTCTCGCGCGAGACCTCCCACGTGCTCCGGCCGAACTTCTTCGTCAACACCCCGGACATCCTGCACGCGTTCCTCCAGTACGGCGGACCGCCGGCCTTCAAGATCCGGGCCGTCGCCGCGGCGATGGGCTCGTCGAGCTGGGGCGTGTACGCCGGCTACGAGCTCTTCGAGCACATGGCGGTCAAGCCGGGCAGCGAGGAGTACCTCGACTCGGAGAAGTACCAGATCAAGCTGCGCGACTGGGACGCGGCGGAGCGGAGCGGGCAGACGCTGGCGCCGTACATCACCCGGCTCAACGAGATCCGCCGGGCCCACCCCGCGCTCCAGCAGCTGCGCAACGTCACCATCCACTCCAGCGACGACGACGCCGTGCTGGTGTTCAGCAAGCAGCTCGAGGACGACACGGTCATCGTCGTGCTCAACGTCGACCCGCACGCACCGCGCACCACGATGGTGCACCTGAACCTGCCCGCCATCGGACTCGACTGGGAGGACTCCTTCGCCGTGCACGACGAGATCACCGGCCAGGACTGGCAGTGGGGAGCGCACAACTTCGTGCACCTCGACCCCTACCACGAGCCCGCCCACGTCCTGTCGGTCAGGAGGACCGCGTGACCCAGACCGACCCAGCCGTGACCACTGACCTCACCGACGAGGACGAGCACAACTTCGGCGAGAGCGGAGTGGTGCCCAGCACCAGCGGCGACCCCACGGCCGCGCACTTCGACCAGCCCGACTGGTTCAAGACCGCGGTGTTCTACGAGGTGCTGGTGCGGTCCTTCAAGGACTCCAACGGCGACGGCGTCGGCGACTTCCGCGGCCTGACCGAGAAGCTCGACTACCTGCACTGGCTCGGCGTCGACTGTCTCTGGGTGCCGCCGTTCTTCTCCTCGCCGCTGCGTGACGGCGGCTACGACATCGCCGACTACACCAACATCCTCCCCGAGGCGGGGACGGTGGAGGACTTCCACCACTTCCTCGACGAGGCGCACCAGCGCGACATCCGCGTGATCATCGACTTCGTCATGAACCACACCAGCGACCAGCACCCGTGGTTCCAGGCCAGCCGGGAGGACCCCGACGGGCCGTACGGCGACTTCTACGTCTGGTCCGACACCGACGAGCTCTACGAGGAAGCGCGCATCATCTTCGTCGACACCGAGCCGTCGAACTGGACGTGGGACCCGGTGCGCCAGCAGTACTACTGGCACCGCTTCTTCTCCCACCAGCCCGACCTCAACTTCGACAACCCGAAGGTCATGGAGGCGATGCTGGAGGCGATGAGCTTCTGGCTCGACATGGGTCTCGACGGGTTCCGCCTCGACGCCGTGCCCTACCTCTACGAGCGCCCGGGCACCAACGGCGAGAACCTCCCCGAGACCCACGAGGCACTCCGCCAGGTGCGCAGCTTCGTCGACGAGCACTACCCCGGTCGCGTGCTGCTCGCCGAGGCCAACCAGTGGCCGTCCGACGTCGTCGACTACTTCGGCGGCAAGCGCGCGCCGGACACCGGCGAGTACCTCTCGCCCGGCGACGAGTGCCACATGTGCTTCCACTTCCCGGTGATGCCACGCATCTTCATGGCCGTACGACGGGAGAACCGCTTCCCGATCTCGGAGATCCTCGACCAGACGCCGGCGATCCCCGACGGGTGCCAGTGGGGCATCTTCCTGCGCAACCACGACGAGCTGACCCTCGAGATGGTCACCGACGAGGACCGCGACTACATGTGGGACGAGTACGCCAAGGACCCCCGCATGAAGGCCAACATCGGCATCCGGCGCCGGCTCGCACCGCTGCTCGACAACGACACCAACCGGATGGAGCTGTTCACCGCGCTCCTGCTCTCCCTGCCCGGGTCGCCCGTCCTCTACTACGGCGACGAGATCGGGATGGGCGACAACATCTGGCTCGGTGACCGCGACGGCGTGCGTACGCCGATGCAGTGGACCCCCGACCGCAACGCCGGTTTCTCCATCGCGACTCCCGGCAAGCTGCACCTGCCCCCGGTGCAGGACCCGGTTTTCGGGTACCAGCGGGTCAATGTCGAGACCGAGCTGGACAACTCCTCGTCCCTGCTGCACTGGACGCGCCGGATGATCCACACCCGCAAGCAGCACCCGTCGTTCGGGCTCGGTGAGTTCATCGACCTCGGCGGCTCCAACCCCTCGGTGCTGTCCTACGTGCGCGAGCACGTCGACGAGGACGGGCGCACCGACACCGTGCTGTGCGTGAACAACCTGAGCCGCTTCCCGCAGCCGGTCGAGCTCGACCTGCGCCGCTGGGAGGGCGTGCGACCCGTCGAGCTGATCGGCGGCGTCCGCTTCCCGCAGATCGGCGAGCTGCCCTACCTGCTCACCCTCGGCGGCTACGGCTTCTACTGGATCCGCCTGCCCGCCGTCTCGACCGACGAGGGGGAAGGTCCTTCGTGAGCGCTCATCCGCAGATGACGGCGTACCTCGCGGAGGCGCGCTGGTTCGCCGGCAAGGGCCGCAGCTACGACGTCGTGGACGTGCAGCGCGTCGGCACCCTGCCCGGGCCGCCGGCCGTCACGATCGACATCATCACGGTCGCCTACGCCGACGAGTCCGGCGGCGAGCCGACGACCGAGCGCTACCAGATGCCGCTCTCGAACTACGCCGAGGAGCAGGTCCGCATCCAGCACGCCTACATCGGGCCGCACTTCGACGAGGACCTCGGTGAAGTGCACAGCTACGACGCCGTGCACGACCGCGAGGCGATGGCGGTCTACCTCGACGCCTTCGCCCGTACGCCGCCCGACGAGCCCGAGTCCTACGGCGGGGTGACCTTCCACCGCGTCGCCGGCTACGACCTCGACACCGGGTCGCACTCGTCGCTGTTCAGCGGCGAGCAGAGCAACTCCTCGGTCGCGTTCGGCGACGACAGCCTGATGAAGGTCTTCCGCAAGGTGACGCCCGGGCGCAACCCGGACATCGAGATCCACCGCGCGCTGACCGAGGCGGACAACCCGCACGTGGCCCACCTCTACGGCTGGGTCGAGGCCGGCGAGGACGACCTGGCGATGCTCCAGCAGTTCCTGCGCACCGCCAGCGACGGCTGGGACCTCGCCCTGGCCAGCGCCCGCAACCTGTTCGCCGAGGCCGACCTGCACGCCGACGAGGTCGGCGGCGACTTCGCCGGGGAGTCCCACCGGCTCGGCGTCTCCGTGAGCCAGGTCCACGAGGTCCTCCGCGAGCACTTCGACACCGAGCCGTTCGACGGGGCCTCGGCCGCGGAGGCGATGCGCCGTCGCCTGACCGCCGCCGCGGCGTCCGTGCCGGCCCTGAACGACCACGTCCAGGCCCTCGAAGAGGTGTTCGCCCGCATCGGCGACGCCAAGGGCCAGGCCCAGCGGGTCCACGGCGACCTCCACCTCGGCCAGACGTTGCGCACCGCCAAGGGCTGGAAGCTGGTCGACTTCGAGGGCGAGCCGGCCAAGCCCCTCTCCGAGCGGCGCCTGCCCGACTCCCCGTGGCGCGACGTGGCGGGCATGCTGCGCTCGTTCGACTACGCCGCCCAGTCGGTGGTCAAGGACCTCTACTCCACCGACGACCCCGGGCCGCAGATCACCTACCGGGCCAAGGAGTGGGTGCAGCGCAACCGCGAGGCGTTCCTCACCGGCTACGTCGAGGCCCGGCTCGAGGCGGGCGGGGGCCCGCTGAGCGCCGACGAGCAGGCCCTCGTGGCGGCGTACGAAGCAGACAAGGCCGTCTACGAGGTCCTCTACGAGGCCCGCAACCGCCCCTCCTGGCTGGACATCCCGCTGGGTGCCATCGAACGAATCGGAGCTGACCGGACATGAGCCAACCGTCGATCGGAGAGATCGATCTCCATCTGATCAACGAAGGACGTCACGAGCAGCTCTGGCAGGCTCTGGGCGCGCACCCCGACGCCGACGGCACGGTCTTCCGCGTCTGGGCGCCCAACGCCCTCGAGGTGCAGGTCCGCGGCGACTTCAACAGCTGGGACGGCAGCCGCAGCCCGCTCGCCTCGGTCGGGACCTCCGGCGTCTGGGAGGCACACGTGCCGGGCGCCAAGAGCGGCGAGCGGCTACAAGTTCCACATCCGCGGTGCCGACGGCGAGTGGCGCGACAAGGCCGACCCGATGGCGCAGTTCACCGAGATCCCGCCCGCCACCGCCTCCCGGATCTTCACCAGCACCCACCGCTGGACCGACGACGAGTGGATGGCCCAGCGGGCCGCGGGTGAGCGCCACGACCAGCAGCCGATGTCGGTCTACGAGGTGCACCTGGGCTCGTGGAAGCGGCACCCCGGTGCCGGGCCCTACAGCTACGACGACCTGGTCGAGCACCTCGTGCCCTACGTCGTCGAGCTGGGCTTCACGCACGTGGAGTTCCTGCCCGTGATGGAGCACCCCTTCGGTGGTTCGTGGGGCTACCAGGTCACGTCGTACTACGCGCCGACCTCGCGCTTCGGCGACCCCGACGGCTTCCGACGGCTCGTCGACGCGCTGCACAACGCCGGCATCGGCGTGATCGTCGACTGGGTGCCCGCGCACTTCCCGAAGGACGACTTCGCGCTCGCCCGGTTCGACGGCACCCCGCTCTACGAGGACCCGAACCCGAGCCGTGGCGAGCACCCCGACTGGGGCACCTACGTCTTCAACTTCGGCCGCAAGGAGGTCCGCAACTTCCTGGTGGCCAACGCGCTGTACTGGCTCGAGGAGTTCCACATCGACGGCATCCGGGTCGACGCCGTCGCCTCGATGATCTACCTCGACTACTCCCGCGAGGCGGGCGAGTGGCAGCCGAACGTCCACGGTGGCCGCGAGAACCTCGAGGCCGTGGCGTTCATGCAGGAGCTCAACGCCACCGTCTACAAGCGGGTGCCCGGTGCGGTCACGATCGCGGAGGAGTCGACCTCGTGGCCCGGCGTCACCCGGCCGACCGACGCGGACGGCCTGGGCTTCGGCTTCAAGTGGAACATGGGCTGGATGCACGACTCGCTGGAGTACGTCGCCAAGGACCCCATCCACCGCAGCTATCACCACCACCAGCTGACCTTCTCGATGGTCTACGCCTACTCCGAGAACTACCTGCTGCCGATCAGCCACGACGAGGTCGTGCACGGCAAGGGATCGCTGCTGCGCAAGATGCCCGGCGACCGCTGGCAGCAGCTGGCCAACGTGCGCGCGTTCCTGTCCTGGCAGTGGGCGCACCCCGGCAAGCAGCTGCTGTTCATGGGCCAGGAGTTCGCCCAGGACACCGAGTGGGCCGAGCAGCGCGAGCTCGACTGGGGACTGCTGGCCAACCCGGCGCACGCGGGGATCAGCCGCCTGGTGGCCGACCTGAACGCGGCGTACGTCGACTCCCCCGCGCTCTGGTCCCAGGACACCGTGCCCGAGGGCTTCCAGTGGCTCGTCGCCGACGACGCCGCCCACAACACCGTCGCGTTCGTGCGGTGGGGCTCCGACGGCAGCGCGCTGGTGTGCATCAGCAACTTCGCCGGCGGTCCGCAGGAGGGCTACCAGATCGGGCTGCCGTTCGCCGGGGAGTGGACCGAGGTGATCAACACCGACGCCGAGGTCTACGGCGGCTCGGGCGTCGGCAACCTCGGCACCGTCACCGCCCACCCCACCCCGCACCAGGGCCAGCCCGCCTCCGCGTCCATCCGGGTGCCCCCGCTCGGGACGCTGTGGCTGGCTCGGACGGCTGGGTGAGGGCACGCGCTCCCTTCGGCACCTCGCTAGCCTGCCTCGGTGACCGCCGGCCTCCTCGACGTCGCTGACCGCGTCTGGCCGGTGCTGCTGTTCCTGGCGCTGATCCAGGTGGTCGCCGACCTGTGCGACGACGCCGGGCTGTTCGACGTCAGCGCCCATGTGGCGGCGCGGGTGGCCGGCGGCAGCCGGCTGCGGCTCTACCTGCTGTTCATGCTGCTCGCGACGGTGTGCACCTGGGTGCTCAGCATCGACACGACGGCCGTCCTGCTCGCGCCGATCGGGCTGGCGCTGGCGGCCGAGCTCGGGCTGGCGGCACTGCCGTTCGCGTTCGCGGCGATCTGGCTGGCCAACGGCGCCAGCCTGCTGCTGCCCGTCTCGAACCTGACGAACCTCCTCGCGCAGCACGAGCTGGGCAGCGGCGGGGCGGGCTTCGTCCGCGAGACCTGGCTCCCCCAGCTGGCGGTGCTCGTCGTGGTGGTCGCCGTCCTGCTCGTCCGGCACCGGCAGGCGCTCCGGGGTTCGTACGACGTGCCGCGCGGCCTGCCGTCGTACGACGCACCGCTGCTGTGGCTCTCCGTCGCGGTCGTCGCGGGCATCGGCCCGGCGATCGTGGCCGGCGTCCCGGCCTGGGTGGTGGCACTCGTGGCCGCGGTCGTGCTCGTGCTCGGTTTCGCCGTACGACGCCCCGCCGCGGTCCGCCCCGGTCGGCTGGTCCGCCTGGTGCCGTGGTCGGTGATCGTCTTCGCGGTGGTGCTGTTCGCCGTGGTCGAGCTGGCCGTCGAGGAGGGGTCGTCGGTGCTCGGCACGCTGTTCGGCACTGGCGACTCGCTCGGGTCTCTCCTCCACCTGGCCGGCGTGACCGGAGGGCTGGCCAACGTGGTCAACAACCTCCCGGCGTACCTCGTCGTCGAGCCGTTCGCCGACTCCACCGACCGGCTGGTGACGGCGCTCGTCGCCGTCAACGTGGGCCCGATGCTGCTCGCCTGGGGGTCGCTGGCCAACCTGCTGTGGCTGCGCTCGTGCCGGACTCGCGGGGTGGAGATCTCCATGGTCCGGTTCGGGCTCGAGGGCCTGCTCGTCGTGCCGCTGGCCGTCACGGCGGGCGTCCTCGCGGTGTGGCTAGGCTGACCACCGTGTCTGCCGAGCTGACCCCGATCTCCCCCGGCGTCGTGCGGGTCTCCTGGACCGCCGAGCTCCAGGACCAGGGGCTGCGGGCGTCGGCCGACGAGGTGCGCGGAACGGTCGAGTCGGCGTTCAAGGGCGGGTCGACGCGGGTCGAGGCGCACGTCGATCCCGAGGACGAGACGGCCCAGCGGGTGGCCACGTTCGCCGGGCTGATGCGCGAGGGCGTCGCGCGCGGGGTGAGCGACGAGGCCGACCGGATCGTCTACGCCCGGCTGGCCGACGACACCCCGCTGGAGGACCCGAAGGGCTTCCGCAGGCTGCTGAACTCCTTCCTCCCGCGCAAGCGCGCGATCAGCCAGATGCTGATCCGCTCCACCGACGACCGGGTGCTGCTCTGCCAGCTGACCTACAAGCGCGACTTCGACCTGCCCGGCGGCGTGGTCGAGGTCAGCGAGTCACCGCAGCTGGCGGTCGCGCGCGAGGTCGAGGAGGAGCTCGGCCTGAAGGTCGAGGCGGGTCGCCTGCTGCTCACCGACTGGTTGCCACCGTGGGGTGGCTGGGACGACGCGGTCTGCCTGGTCTTCGACGGCGGCGTGCACGACCCCGACGTCCTCGACACGGTCGTGCGGCAGGAGCGCGAGATCCGCTCCGTGGCGTTCTGCACGGTCGCCGAGGTGCACGAGCGCTGCGCCGACTTCACGGCCCGCCGGATCGAGGCGGCGCTGCGCAACCTGACGGACGACCCCGGTCCGTCGTACACCGAGAGCGGCCGGGGCCTCCCGGGTTAGACGGCTGGCTCCTACGCGGTCGGGCTCCGGGGCCGCCGGGGGGAGCGTGGATGGGACTGGCCCCCCTTCGTGAGGTACGAGCGAAGGGGTGGTTGCGACCCCCGGGGTGTCCCGGAGGCCGGCCGCCCTGGGAGTCAGTCGTCTGACTCGTCTTCCTCGAAGCGTCGCGCCGGAACCGCCCGCCAGCCGACGCGGAGCACCTTCTGCGCGACCTGCGCGTTGATCCACGCCGTCATCGTCCAGACGACGACCCAGACCAGGACGACCGGCCAGGACAGCTCGCCGGCGCTGGTGCCGGTGACGAACCCGACCGCGAGGCCGCCGTAGTAGCCGACCCACAGCGCCAGCAGGCTCAGCGGCAGGGTGAGGACGATCAGGGCGACGTGGTAGACCGACGACTCGGCGATGATCGAGAGGAGCGCGACCGCGCCGACCGTGGTGACGTACAGCTGCCCGACCGCGGACAGCCGACTCATCGGCTGCGTCACCGCGGGGCTGTCCATGTGCCCATCGTCCCACCACACCGGGCAATTCGTGGCACCCGCGGGGTGACGAGAATCAGTCGGCGAGCTGGGTGTCGAGGTCCGGCGGGTCGTCGTTCCCCTCGGTCGGCACGACCACGACCGGGCAGCGTGCGTGGCGCACGACCTGGTCGGCGGTCGAGCCGAGGTGCAGCCCGAGGAAGCCGCCGGCCCCGCGCGTCCCCATCACGAGCATGTCGACGCGCTCGGAGGCCTCGAGCAGGCGTCGGCCGGCGGGACCGTGCAGCACGTGGCAGGTCGGCGCGGGCTCGAGCCCCAGCTCGGCGATGTCTGCCTTGAGCCGGTCGTGCACGGCCGTCTCGAAGTCGGTCAGGGGTGGCACGTAGCCGTCGGTGGCCGTCGCGGGCCGTGGCGCCGTCGAGAGCGACCAGCACCGCACCACGTGCAGCGGTGTCCCCAGCTTGCCGGCCAGCCTGGCCGCCCACCGGACGGACTCGGCCGCGGCCGGTGACCCGTCGTGGCCGACCAGGATCCCACCGGTGATCTCGAGCGTTGTCGCTGCCTTGATCATGTGCTCACTCCCGTCTGCGTGCCCCGTGGGCACAGGATAGGGAGGTCACACCAAGGGTGGGCTGGATCAGCTCTTCGGCACCACGATCGTCCAGCCGATCGCCTTGGCCGACGCGAGCGACGCCGTGGCGTTGGCGGCGGCCGCCGTACCGGCCGGGACGTTGACCGCATCGGCGGTGATCGCCGAGAGGCTGCCCCCGCCGGTGCCGTTGCTCGTCGTGCGCAGGGTCACGCCGGCCGGCGTGGTCCACGTGCGGGCGGAGCTGGCCTTGTCGACCCAGTACCTCAGCACGGCTGACCCGGCCGTGGCGACCGCGACGGACGGCGCCGGGTGGGCGGCGACGCTGGCCGTCCCCTGCACGGCCGAGGCGGCGACGGTGACCGGCGCGGCGTTGGCGTAGGCGAGGAGGGAGGCGTTGACCTTCGACGTCGCGCTCAGCGTGACGCGCACGGTCGTGCCGCCGAAGGAGGCGGGGGCCGTGCGCGTGTAGACCGACGAGCGCAGCTCGGTGCCGTCCGCGGCCGACCCGCGCAGCGTCCAGCCGGCCGGGGTGGTGTGGGTCGCGGCGGTGTTGCCCGTCACGACCAGGACCAGCTGGTCACCGGACGCGACGGCGGCGGGAACGACGACGCTGACCGACGTGGCGTTGGACATGGTCGCGGCCGAGGCCCGGAAGCTGGGGTTGGTCACGGGGGCGTCGCTCGGCGAGACCGTCGCGGTGTCGGTGTCCTCCTGGCCTGCGGCGTCCCTCACCGTCAGGGTCACGGTGTAGGGGCCGGCTGCGGTGTAGGTGTGGCCGGGGCTCACACCGGTGCCGGTCGTGGTGTCGCCGAAGTCCCACTCGTAGTCGAGGATGCCGTTGTCGTCGGTCGACGTGCTGGCGCTCAGCGGGCAGCTCAGTCCGGCGCAGGTGGTGCCGGTGATGTGCGCCACCGGCGGGTCGTCCACCGGGGGGCCGGGATCGGTCGGCGTCACCGTGGCGGTCTCGGTGTCCTCGAGCCCCTGGGCGTCGGTGACGGTCAGGGTGACGGTGTAGGTGCCACCGTCCTCGTAGGTGTGGCCGGGGCTCACGCCGGTGCCGGTCGTGGTGTCACCGAAGTCCCACTCGTAGCTGACGATGCCGTTGTCGTCGCTCGAGGTGCTGCCGCTGAGCGGGCAGCTGAGGTCGGTGCAGGTGGCGCCGGTGATGCGTGCGACCGGGGCCTGGTTGGCCGGCGGGGTGCCGTCGCTGACCAGCACGACGCCGTACGCCGAACCGCCGCCGCCCGCCTTCACGGCGTTGGTGATGCCGGGCACGACGACCGCGCGACTGCGGTTGGTGGTGGTGCCGTCGCCGAGCTGGCCGTAGAGGTTGTGGCCCCACGCCATCACCCGGCCGTCGGCCAGCGTGACGTTGCCCATGTCGCGCCCGGAGCCGATGCTGACGGCACCGCTCAGCGGCGTGCTGCCGGTGGTTCCCATGAGCACGTTGACCGGACGGGTCCGGCTGGTGCTGGTGCCGTCACCGAGCTCGATGCGGTAGTTGCGACCCCACGACGCGACGGTCGCCGTCGGTGCGCAGGGCGTAGGAGTGGTGCGCTCCTGCGGCGGCGTCGCTGGCCGTGCCCAGACCGGCGGTGGCGCCGTTGATGTCGATGGCCACCGGGGTGAGCTTGTCGGTGTTCGTCCCGTCGCCCACCTGTCCGTAGTCGTTGGAGCCCCAGGCCCAGACCGAGCCGTCGGTCTTCACGGCCACCGCGTGGTCGCGGCCGCCGGTCAAGGTCTTGACCCCGGTGAAGTTGATCGAGGTGCCGACGCGGACGGGGGTGAGACGGCGCGTGGTGGTGCCGTCGCCGAGCTGGCCCTCGTCGTTGCGGCCCCAGCCCATCAGCTGGCCGTTGGAGCGGATGGCGAACGACATGTCGCGCCCCGCAGCGATGCCCACTGCATCGATGATGCCGCTGACCTGGACGGGCGAGCGCCGCAGCGTGGTGCTGCCGTCGCCGAGCTGGCCGTCGCTGTTCAGCCCGAAGGTCCAGACCTGGCCGTTGCTCTTCAGCACCACGGTGTGGTTGTGCCCGGTCTCGACGGCGGTGTTGTTGTTGCCGAGCGAGGTCACCTGGGTCGGCGTCAGCGAGTTCGCCGTCGTCCCGCGGCCCTGTTGTCCCTCGGCGTTGCTGCCCCAGGTCCAGACGGTGCCGTCGGACTTGAGGGCGACGACGTGCTCGCGCCCGCCGTGGAGGTCGGTGGCCCCCTTGAGCACGTTGACGGGTGCGCCCGAACGACGCGTGGTGGTGGTGCCGTTGCCGAGCTGGCCGAAGGAGTTCTCACCGAACGTCCAGGGCGTGCTGGGCGGTGCGGCGGCGTCGGCTGCGGGAGCGACCGCGATGCCGACGATGGCCAGAGATGTGGCGGTGAGCCCGGAGGCGCACAGGCCCACGAGTGCATGCCGGAGCCTGTGTCTCATCACGCGTTTTCCCCCTCGACCGAATTCGGCTGAGGTGACCGTATGTCGTGGGACGCGTTTGCGTGAATGGTCGGCTTCGCGCGAACTAGACCGCTGCGGCCAGTCCCCCGTCGAGGTAGCGGCGCACGACGAGCTCGACCAGCCGACGATCCGGGGCCTTGGCGTCCAGCAGCGGCTCGGTCACGGCGTCGGCACCACTCGTCCGGACCAGGTCGTGGAAGTGCCCCGGCGCCAGCAGGTACGACGCCGCCACGACCCGTCGACCGGGATGGCTCTCGCGCAGTCCGGCGACCAGGTCGTCAAGACGGGGCCGGCTGGCCGCGCCGTACCCGACGTGCACCGGGCGACCCAGCCGGGCGGAGAGCAGGTGGGCCACCTCGCGCGTGGCCCGCGCCGACCCGGCGACCGACGAGCCTGCCGCGGCCAGCACGACCAGGTCGTCGCGGCCGAGCGGGCTGCTCAGCTCGCGCAGCCGTGCGGTCAGCAGGGCGGTGAGCAGGCCGTCCGGTCCGAGCGCGGGAGTCACGTGGGCACCGTGCCGGGCCGCGGCACCCGCGATGTCGGTCTCGACGTGGTAGCCCGGCGCGAGCAGGAGCGGTACGACGACCGACCCTGCGGTCAGCACGTCCTCGACGTACGGCGGGTGCACGTCGACATGCGCCTCCCGCACCTCCACCGACGGCAGCGCTTCCGCGACCGCCTCGACCAGAGCGGTGATGCGTGCCGCCCCGACCGGGAACGGGTGCCGTGCGAGCAGACGACGAGCCGGTTCACGTCGCCACCGGGTTCAGGGCGTAGCCGCGCTTGACCACCGTCCTGATCACGCCCGGGGCACCGAGCGCGTCGCGCAGCCGCCCGACCGCGACCTCGGCGGCGTGCGGGTCGCAGGAGTCGCCGGGCAGCACGCGCAGGAGCTCCTCACGCGAGACGACCTCCCCCGGCGCTCGCGCCAGCCGGCGGAGCACGGCCAGCCCGGACGGTGAGACCGTCAGCACGCGGTGGTCGAGCGTCGCGGCGTCGGCGCGCACCTGCAGCATCCCTCCCGGCGTCTCGATGCCGTCGTGGTGGCCGAGCTCCATGATCACCTGACGCACGAGGGCACCCATCCGCCAGCGCTCGGGCACGACGACGTCGAAGCCGGCCACCTGGAGCGGCTCGGCCGTGACCGGGCCGACGGCCGCCACCAGCAGGTGGCCCGCTGCCGTCAGCTCGCGGGCGTCGTCGAGGCGACGGAGCCGGCGCAGCTCGTCCAGCCACGCCGCCGCCCCCGGAGCCGAGGTGAACAGCACCGCGTCGAAGCCGCCGTCCGCGAGCTCCTCGCTGGTGCTGGAGAGCAGGTCGGGGTCCGGCGGCGGTCCCCAGCGGTAGACCTCCAGCTCCAGGACGTTCGCCCCACCACCGGTCAGCCGCTCGTGCAGTCCGTCGTCACCGGCGCCGTGGCGCTGCACGGCGATCCGCTGGTGGTCCACGCCCTCGGCCAGCAGGAAGTCGGCGATCTCGGCCGAGGTCTCCGACTCCGCCACCCAGTCGGCGCGCAGTCCGGCCGCCTGGAGCGCACCGCGGGCCTTGGGTCCGCGCGCGATCAGCCGGACGCCGTCGAGCGCCTCCACCAGCTCGTGGGCCAGGCCCGCCGCCTCCGCGGTGTCGAGCCAGCCGCGGAACCCGATACCGGTGGTCACGACGACGACGTGGACCGGGTCGGCGATGATCTTGCGGGTCGACTCCACGAGGGCCGCCTCGTCGACGTGCGGCACCACGCCCAGCGCGGGGGCGACCGTCACCGACGCTCCGCGACGCGTCAGTGCTCCGCCCAGCTCATCGGCACGACGCTGGGCGGTGACCAGGATCCGGCAGCCCGCCAGGACGGGCCCGAGGTCGCTCACGGGCCCCGCTCACCCGACCTCGACGCGCCCCTCGACCACCCGCACGGGGTACGTCGGGAGGGAGCCCGGCTCGGTCAGGCACTCCCCGGTCGCGAGGTCGAAGACCTGCTTGTACATCGGCGAGGCCACGGTGTCCCGGTAGCCCTCGCCCGTCCCGACGCTGCCGACGATGCCGCGCGCGATCACGTTGGCGTTGCTGAACGGGTCGTGGTGGCCGACGGCACGCACGGTGCCGTCGTCGAGCAGGAACACCGCCACGGGATCGGAGCCCACGAGTGCCGCGATCCCGCGCTCGGGGATCAGCCGCTCGAGCGCGCAGACCGGGGTCCAGGTGCGCGGTGTGCTGGTCGGTGACCGTCATCGGCGTACCTCCAGCTGCGGGCCGGCGATGATCGTGCCCCTGAGGTCGCCCTTGTTGTCGATCGCTCCACCGATGCCGTCGTCCGGGGTGTCCGGGGCGTTGACGAACGAGACGAACTGGTCCCGCTTCTCCGGGTCGGCCAGGGTGGCCGCCCACTCGTCGACGTAGCTGTCGACGTGCACGGCCATCGCGGCGTCGAGGTCGGCGCCGATGCCCAGGCTGTCGTCGATCACGACAGCGGCGATCGCCTCGAGCCCGCCCTCGTGGTCCTCGACCCAGGCGGCGGTGCGCTGGAGCCGGTCGGCGGTGCGGACGTAGTACATCAGGAAGCGGTCGATCGTCCGGACCAGCTCGTCGGTGCTGAGGTCCTCGGCGAACAGCTGGGCGTGCCGCGGCGTGAAGCCGCCGTTGCCGCCGACGTAGACGTTCCAGCCCTCCTCGGTCGCGATCACGCCGACGTCCTTGCTGCGCGCCTCGGCGCACTCGCGGGCACAGCCGGAGACGCCGAGCTTGAGCTTGTGCGGCGACCGGAGCCCGCGGTAGCGGAGCTCGAGGGCGATCGCGAGGGCGACGGAGTCCTGGACGCCGTAGCGGCACCACTGCGAGCCGACGCACGACTTCACCGTGCGCAGCGCCTTGCCGTAGGCGTGGCCGGACTCGAAGCCGGCGTCGATCAGCCGCTGCCAGATGGCCGGCAGCTGCTCGAGCCGGGCGCCGAAGAGGTCGATGCGCTGGCCGCCGGTGATCTTCGTGTACAGCCCGTAGTCCGCAGCGACCTGACCGATGTCGATCAGCCCCTGCGGCGTGATCTCGCCACCGGGCACCCGCGGCACGACCGAGTAGGTGCCGTCCTTCTGGAGGTTGGCCATCACGTGGTCGTTGGTGTCCTGGAGCCGCGCGGTGTCCCGGTCGAGGACGTGTCCCTGGCCGAGGCTGGCCAGGATCGAGGCCACGACCGGACGGCAGATGTCGCAGCCGCGACCGGTGCCGTGCCGCTCGATGATCTCGCTGAACGTGCCGAGCTCCTGCACGCGGACCACGTCGAAGAGCTGGGCGCGGGAGAGCTCGAAGTGCTCGCACAGGGCGTTGCTGACGGCGACGCCGGACTTCTCCAGCTCGGTGGTGACCAGCTTCTTGACCAGCGGCAGGCACGACCCGCAGGAGGTGCCGGCCTTCGTGCACGCCTTCACCCCGGCGAGGTCGGTGCAGCCCTCGTCGGTGACGGCGCAGCGGATCGCGCCGGCGCTGACGTTGTTGCAGGAGCAGACGTTGGCCGCGTCCGGCAGGTCCGTGGCGGGCGCCGGCGCGGCGCCCTCGGGGAGCAGCCACGCGGTCGGGTCGGCGCCGAGCTCCTGGCCGACCATCGGACGCAGCGAGGCGTAGGCACTGGCGTCGCCGACGAGCACGCCGCCGAGCAGGGTCCGGGCGTCGTCGGAGAGGACGAGCTTCTTGTAGGCGCCGGCCACCGGGTCGGCGTACACCACCTCGAGCGCGCCGGGTGACTCCGCGAACGCGTCGCCGAAGCTGGCCACGTCGACGCCGAGCAGCTTGAGCTTGGTGGAGGTGTCGGCGCCGGGGAACGTCGCGGCCCCGCCGAGCAGCCGGTCCACGACGATCTCGGCCATCGTGTAGCCCGGGGCCACCAGGCCCCAGGTGCGGCCGTCGATGCAGGCGACCTCGCCGATCGCGTAGACGTCGGGTACGCCGGTCGCGCAGGACTCGTCGACGACCACGCCACCGCGCTCGCCGACCGGCAGGCCGGCATCCCGGGCGAGCTCGTCGCGCGGACGCACGCCGGTCGCGAACACGACCAGGTCGACCGGCAGCTTCGAGCCGTCGGCGAAGTCCATCCGGCTCACCCGGCCGTCACCGCCGGCCTTGACCTTGGAGGTCGCCGTGGAGGTGCGGACCGAGACGCCGAGCTTCTCGATCAGCCGGCGCAGTCCCTCGCCGCCACCCTCGTCGACCTGGATCGGCATCAGGCGCGGGGCGAACTCCACGACGGTGGTCTCGACGCCCATCGCGGTGAGGGCGCCCGCGGCCTCGAGGCCGAGCAGTCCGCCACCCACGACAGCGCCACGGACAGGCCGCTTCAGGTTCCGGGTGGTCGCCCACGCGCGCAGCTCGCTCACGTCGTCGACGGTGCGGTAGACGAACGAGCCGGGCAGGTCGGCTCCGGGCACGGGTGGCACGGCGGGGTAGGAGCCGGTGGCGATCACGAGGGCGTCGTACGGGAAGACCCGGCCGCGGGCGTGCACCTCGCGCCGGTCGGTGTCGATGCGCTGGACGGCGGCGTTGGTGTGCAGCCGCACGCCCTCGCGACGCCACAGGCCCGGATCACCGAGAAGGAGATCCTCGGGGTCGCGGCCGGAGAAGAAGGAGGTCAGCGCGACCCGGTCGTACGGCGGTCGCGACTCCTCGGCGAACACGTCGACCTGCCAGTCCCCGTCGACGTCGCGGTCGGTGAGCGCCTCGACGAGGCGGTGCGCGACCATGCCTCCGCCGACGACGACGAGACGACCGCCTGTGCGCTGTTCGTCCATGCGCGGAAACCTACGAGCGCAGCATTTCGTCGGATCGGGCCTGATGTTTCGCTGCGGCAACACTCTCGCCCGTCGTGTTACGAACAGGTTGACCGTTGTTCTCAGCCGACCCGTCGCTGCTCGTGAGCCAGTCGACCAGGCCGCACACGGTCTCGCGGCAGCCGCCGCACCCCGTGGTGGCGCGGGTCGTCGAGGCCATCTCCTCGACGGTGTGGCAGCCGTCCTCCCAGGCGGTCATCAGGTCGCTCTTCGTGACCCCGTTGCAGCGGCAGATGGTGGCGTCGGCGGGGATCAGCGTCGGCGAGGCCTCGCTCGCCGTGCGTGTCTCGGCCGCCCCGTCGCCGGGAGGAGCAGGCGTCGCGGGATCCACGGGCAGCGGCGTACGCCGGTCGAAGGCCACCGAGAGCGACGCCGAGACCTGGGGCGCCCCCAGCGCGGTGAAGCCGACCAGCCGGTCGCGGCGTACGACGACCTCGACGTGCCGCCGGGCCTGCGGGTCCGCGAGGGCGACCACCCGGTCGTCGGCGCGTGCCCCGCTCCCCCGCACCCCGCGGGTGACCAGGTCGACACCGACGGCCTTGAGCCGCACGCCCTCGGGCAGAGCATCTTCCTTCGGTGGTTGAGGAGCGAGCGCAGCGAGCGTCTCGAAACCACCCTGGTCCCGGGTCATCAGCCGCGCCAGCCGGGCCGCCTGCTCCCATCCCGGCGCGACCATGCCGGTGCCGCCCTCCGGCGGGTCGGCGCAGTCGCCGATCGCCCGCACCGCCGGGTCTCCGGCGCTGGCGAGGTCGGCACCGACCGTGACGCCCCGCCCGGTGGGCAGCCCGGCGTCCCGCGCGAGCGCGTCGTCCGGCCGGATGCCGCACGAGACGAGCATCAGGTCGGTCGAGACGACCGACCCGTCGGTGAGGCGGACGGCCACGAGCTCGCCGTACGCCCCGATCACCTCGGCCACCGACGTGGACGTGTGCACCCGGATGCCGAGGTCGTCGAGCTGTCGGGACAGCACCGAGGCGACCGCAGGGTCGAGCTGGTCGGCCATCAGGTGCCCGTCGAGGTGGACGACGGTGACCGCGAGGCCGCGGCGGGCCAGGCCGCAGGCGGCCTCGAGGCCGAGCACGCCGCCACCGAGCACGACCGCGTGCCGGGCGTTGACGGTGCGCGCGACCACGTCGCGGCAGTCGTCGATCGTGCGCAGCACGTGCACGTGGCGCGGCGGCTCGTCGCCGTCGAGGCCCGCGACGGGCGGGACGAAGGCGCGAGCGCCGGTCGCCAGCACGAGGTGGTCGTACTGCAGCGCGGTCCCGTCGTCGAGCTCGACGAGACGCTGTGCCCGGTCGATCGACGTCGCGGCCACGCCTCGCTGCACCGAGACCCGCTCGTGCGGGCGCGGCAGCGTCAGGGCAGCCACGTCGGAGCGCTTCGCGAGCACCTCGGTCAGCAGGATCCGGTTGTAGGGCTCGTACTCCTCCGCACCGACCAGGTGTACGTCGAACCGGTGCTCCCGGTCCTGCGCGACCAGCTCCTCGACGAACCGGTGGCCGACCATCCCGGCGCCCACCACGACGACCTGCTCCCTCATGCCGTTGCCTCCATCAGTGCGTCCTCGGCGCGGCCCACCGACACCGCGCAGACCTTGAACTCCGGCATCCCCGAGACCGGGTCCGTCGCGTCGTTGGTGACCGCGTTGACCAGCGCGTCGCCGGCCCAGTGGAACGGCATGAACACGGTGTCCGGGCGGATCGTCCGGGTGATCCGGGCCGGCGCGGTGGCGCTGCCCCGGCTCGACGTCACCCGCACGTCGTCGCCGGACTCGATGCCCAGGCGCAGGGCCAGCTGCGGGTGCAGCTCGACGAACGACTCGGGCGCGGTGCGGTTCAGGGCCGGCACCCGGCGGGTCTGGGCGCCGGACTGGTACTGCGCGAGCACCCGGCCGGTGACGAGGTAGAGCGGCGCGTCCGCGCGCAGGTCGTCGGCCGGTCCACCGCCGCTCACCGCGACCATGCGCGCCCGGCCGTCCGGGTGCGCGAACGAGCTCTCGAACATCCGCGGGGTCGACTCCGGAGCCACGGGCCAGAACATCGCCGCCCCGTCGTCGAGCACCTCGTGGCTCAGCCCGGAGTAGTCGGCGCGACCACCGGCGCTGGCGCGCGCGAGCTCGTCGAAGACGGCGGCCGGGTCGCGCTCCAACGGCACCGGGCACCCGAGCCGGTCCGCCAGGTCGGCGAGCACGTCGAGCTCGCTGCGGGACTCACCCGCGGGCTCGACCGCCTTGCGGCGCCGCAGGACCCGACCCTCGAGGCTGGTCATCGTGCCCTCCTCCTCGGCCCACTGGGTCACCGGGAGCACCACGTCGGCGAGCTCGGTCGTCTCGCTCGGCACCAGGTCGCAGACGACAAGCAGGTCGAGCTCGCCGAGCCGGCGGCGTACGGCCGAGGCGTCGGGGGCGCTGACCACCGGGTTGCTGCCGTGCACCAGAAGCGCCCGGACCTCGGTGCCGAGCTTGCCCAGCAGCTCGACGGCCGGGACGCCCTTCCCGGGCAGGGACTCGGGGTCGACACCCCAGACAGCGGCGACGTGGTCCCGGTCGACGGGGTCCTCGATGCTGCGGTAGCCCGGGAGCTGGTCGGACTTCTGCCCGTGCTCGCGGCCACCCTGGCCGTTGCCCTGCCCGGTGAGGCAGCCGTAGCCCGACGCCGGGCGGCCGGGCAGTCCGAGCGCCAGGGCGAGGTTGATCGCCGCGGTCACGGTGTCGGTGCCGTCCGTGTGCTGCTCGGCGCCTCGTCCGGTGAGCACGATCGCGCCCGGACCGCCACGGTGCGGCGACGCGTCGGCGAGGATGCTCGCGGCCTCACGGAGGTCGGTCTCGGCCACCCCGGTCGTCGCGGCCACACGGGCGGGCCACCAGGCGGAGACCGATCGGCGTACCTCGTCCCAGCCGGTCGTACGACGCGCCAGGTACTGCTCGTCGACCCACCCCTCCGCCACGACCAGGTGGAGAATTCCCAACAGGAGTGGGAGATCCGTCCCCGGGAGTGCCTGCAGATGGAGGCCGGCACCGTCCGCCGTGAGGGCCGCCGTGGCCGAGACCCGCGGGTCGACGACCACCAGCCCGCCCCGGTCCCGGGCACCCGCGAGGTGCTGGACGAACGGCGGCATGGTGTCGGCGACGTTGCTCCCGAGGAGCAGCACCGCGCCGGCCCGACCGATGTCCTCGACCGGGAACGGCAGCCCGCGGTCGACACCGAACGCGCGGTTGCCGGCCGCGGCCGCGGAGCTCATGCAGAACCGGCCGTTGTAGTCGATGTGGCGGGTGCCGAGCGCGACGCGGGCGAACTTGCCGAGCTGGTAGGCCTTCTCGTTGGTCAGCCCACCTCCCCCGAACACCCCGACCGCGTCGGCGCCGTGCTCCTCGCGGACGGCGATGAGCCGGCCGGCGACCAGGTCGAGCGCCTCGTCCCAGGTCGCCGGCGCGAGCTCACCGTCACTGCCCCTGACCAGCGGGGTGGTGATCCGGTCGGGCGCGGTCAGCACCGCGGCGGAGGTCCAGCCCTTCTGGCACAGCCCGCCGCGGTTGGTCGGGAAGTCGCGAGGCGCGACCGTGACGGTGCCGTCGTCGACCTCGAGCGTCATGCCGCACTGGAGCGCGCAGTACGGGCAGTGCGTCTCGACAGCAGCAGCCACCGGTCAGACCCCGACCCGGCCCATCTCCGACCCGCGACGCAGGTAGAAGAACCAGGTGACGGCGAGCATCACGACGTACAGGCCGACGTAGACGTACAGCGCCGGCACGATCGAGCCGAAGCTCGACGTCGCCCAGCCGTAGGTGCGCGGGACGAGGAAGCCGCCGTAGGCGCCGATCGCGGAGATGATGCCGATCGCCGCGGCCGCCTGTCGGCGGGCGACGGTCACCGCGCCGGAGTCGGTGCCGTCGACACCGTGACGGAAGATCGCCGGGATCATCCGGTACGTCGAGCCGTTGCCGACCCCCGTCGCGACGAACAGCAGCATGAACGCCGTGAAGAACAGCCCGAAGCTCTGCAGGTCGAGCGACCAGACCACACCGAGCACGCCGAGGGCCATCGCCACGAAGCTGGCCGCGGTGACCCGGGCGCCCCCGACCCGGTCGGAGAGCCTCCCGCCGATCGGCCGGACCAGCGACCCGACGAGCGCGCCGAGGAAGGCGTAGGTGGTCACGTTGACGTCGGGGAACTGTCCCTTGATCAGCAGCGGGAACGCGGCGGCGTACCCGATGAACGAGCCGAAGGTGCCGATGTAGAGGAACGACATCACCCAGGTGTGCTTCTTCCGTGCGACGGCCGCGCTGGAGGCGAAGTCGGTCTTCGCGACGGTCAGGTTGTCCATCCAGCGCCAGGCGGCGACGGCGGCGAGCAGCGCCAGCGGGATGTAGAGCAGCCCGGCGCGCTCGAGGTGGATGCCGGCGCCGGCCATCACCACGGCCGAGACCACGAACGGAGCCTGGACGACCGCGACGCCGATGTTGCCGCCGGCGGCGTTCAGGCCGAGGGCCCAGCCCTTCTCCTTCTCGGGGTAGAACCACGAGATGTTGGTCATCGACGACGCGAAGTTGCCGCCGCCGAAGCCCGCGAGCGCGGCGACGAACAGCATCACCCCGAACGACGTGCCGGGGTTGCTCACCGCCCAGGCCAGCGCCGCGCACGGGACCACCAGCAGCAGCGCGGAGACGACGGTCCAGTTGCGACCGCCGAACCTCGGCACCGCGAACGTGTAGGGCAGCCGCAGCGTCGCGCCGACGAGGTTGGGGATGGCGACCAGCCAGAACAGCTGGCTGTCGGTGAACGCGAACCCGACGCTGTTCAGGTTCACCGTGACGATCGACCAGATCACCCACACCGAGAAGCCGAGGTGCTCGGCCAGGATCGAGAAGACGAGGTTGCGGCGCGCGACGCTGCGTCCACCGCCCTCCCAGAACGCCGGGTCCTCGGGGTCCCAGTTGGTGATCCAGCGACCGGGTGCGTGCTCGATCCGCGGCGCGCTGGGCGCCTGGTTCGGGTTCGGGGTGACGGTCGTGACGGCCATCGGTCCTCCTCGCGTGGGCACCCGCTGACGGAGGCAGGGGTGCGCGTCTGTTGCGAGTGGACGCTAGGAAGCCGATGTTTCACGCCGCTGCGGGCGGCGCTTCACCTTCGTAACCTTTGTCGCACAGGGCCGGGGCCCCGGTTGTGAGAAGTCGGTCCTAGAAGAGCGCGGAGGCGAGGTCGCGACGGGCTCGCTGCACGCGCGGGTCCTCGTTGCCGACCGCCCCGAAGAGCGCGATCAGGTGGGTCCGGGCGGCGTCACGGTCGGCGTCCGTCGTACGCCGCACCACGTCGATCAGCCGGTTGAAGGCGTCGTCGACGTGGCCCCCGAGCAGGTCGAGGTCGGCCACCAGCGTCTGGGCCTCGACGTCGTCGGGGTCGGCTGCCGCGGCCTCCCGGGCCTCGCCGAGGTCGACACCCTCGGTGCGCTTGAGCAGCCGCGCCATCGCCAGCCCGGCCGCAGCCTCGGTGTCCGCGGGGTTGGCGGTGACGAGCTTCTCGTACTCCGCGACGGCACCGTCGATGTCGCCGCGCTCGAGGGCGTCCTGCGCCGGCACGTAGCGCGGGTCGAGCTGCTCCTCGCCGGTCTCCTCGTCCACCTCGCCGGTGCCCGAGCGCGGCTGGTGCCGGCCGGTGAACCCGCTCGCTGTCAGCTGCTGGAGGACCTGGGTGATCGCCTCGCGCAGCTCCTCGATGGGCGCGACGTCCTGGATCAGCGGCATCGGTCGGCCCTGGGCCACCAGGACCACCAGCGGCACCGACGGGATCTGCATCGCCTGCGCGATCTGCGGGACGGCGTCGATGTCGACCCGGCCCAGCAGGAACCGACCCTCGAACTCCCCCGACAACGTCTGCAGGCTGTCCGCGAGCTGCACGCTCTCCGGTGACCGGCTCGGGCTCTCGAAGGCGAGCAGCACCGGAGCGCTGCGCGAACCCTCGAGCACCTCCTGGAAGTTCTGCTCGTCCACGCGCAGTGCGTACGCCGCGCTGGCCCCCTGGCCCGCGGGACCGGAGGCCCCCGAACCCGCAGATCCCTGCAATCCGGACAGATCGACCGCACCGGGCCGGGAGAATGGCTGCTGACTCATGGCTCCATTGTTTCCACCCGCTGATTTGGCTGCACAGAGACCCCCTGTCCGACGATACTGACCGTCGTGGGGTGGGGTGCATCCGAGGACTCGAGCATGCCCGCCGCCGTCCGGTGGACGTGCTGGGCGGCGGCGCTGACCTTCGTCATGCTCCTCAGCCGCAGCCTGGTCGTCCAGCCCGACAACGTCTCCCTGATCGCCCCGTCGTCCGGCGTGGCCCTGGTGTGGCTCGCGAGTGCCCGCAACCGCGCCGAGCTCATCATCGACGTCGTCCTGCTCATCGTGATCACCGTGACCGTCCTCGTGCTGACCGACGGGACCTCGTCGCAGGTCGTCCTCAGCGTGCTGTTCCCGCTGCAGATCCTGACCGTCCTCTACCTGCTGCGGCGCTGGGCCCCGCACCTGTGGGGCGGCGGCGGGCGCCGGGCGATGGGCACCATGGTCGACTTCGGCCTGGTGCTGCTGGCCATGGTGGTCGGCCTGGTGGCCTACGCCGTGGTCCGTAGCTCCCTCGGCATCGCGTTCGCCGACGAGACCCTCGAGCTCGCCTTCGGCCGGACCACCCGCGCGGCCTCCGCGATGGCCACGATCGGCGTTGCCGGGCTCCTCCTTGGGGGCTGGCTGGCCGAGCACCACGACCAGGGGCGGTCGGCCTTCAGCCGACCCACGGCCGCCGACGTCGGACAGGCGCTCGCGGTGACGGCCTCGACGGCGATCATCTACGAGGTCGGCTTCGTGCTGAACCCCGAGACGCCCACGACGTTCATGCTGACGCTGATCATCGTGTGGGTCGCCGTGCGCTTCAACCCCGTGGTGACGGCGGGTGCCTGCCTGATCACGGGAGCGGCCGGTGTCTGGCTGACCATCGCCGACTACGGCCCGATCGCCGCCGTCGACGACCCCGTGAGGCGTGCCGCGATCGCCCAGGTGTTCGTGGTCGTGCTGATGGTGCTGGGCATGACGATCAGCCTGAGCCGCCGGCAGGTCCTCGACACGGTCACGCAAGCTCCGGGACTCCGAGGCCACGCTGGCGGTGCGGGCCGAGGAGCTCAACATGGTGATGTCGCACCTCGACGACGGCGTCGCCATCATCGAGGAGGACGGCCGGATCCTGCACGCCAACCAGGCGCTGCTCACCGCCTTCGGCAGCCGTGAGCCCGAGCCACTCGAACGGGTGGCGGACCCCGAGGATCGCAAGGGACAGGCCACCCACCCCGACGGCCGGATCCTCGAGGAGCACGAGAACCCCCTGGTCCGGGCGATGGCGGGCGAGGTCATCAACGCCGAGGAGATCCACCACACCGACGAGTACGGCGTCTTCCGCGTCCTGGAGTGCTCGGCCTTCCAGGTGCCCCACGCCGAGGGCGCCCCGACGCGGGTGATGATCGTGCTGCGCGACATCACCCAGGCCAGCAGCCACCGGGAGTCGCTGATCAGCTTCGCCGGCGTCGTGGCCCACGACCTCAACAACCCGCTCAGCGTGATCGACGGGTGGGCCGAGGCACTGGAGGATCGCCTGACCGGCAGCGACCAGTCCGACGCGGCCGCCGCGGCACCGATGGTCGAGCACATCCGGGCCAGCGTCGTGCAGATGCGCTCCTTCATCTCCGACCTGCTCGCCCACGCCGTGGCCCGCGACCAGTCGCTCCAGCCCGAGCCGGTGTCGCTGACCAACCTGGTCAAGCACATCGCCGCCACCCGTGACCGTCCCCAGGGCGGCGGCGAGATCGTCGCGGGCGACCTCGTGGACGTGTGGGCCGACAAGGTCCTGGTCCGCCAGGTGCTCGACAACCTGATCGGCAACGCCTTCAAGTACGTCGGGACCGACACCGTCCCCCGTGTCCTCGTCGAGGCCGAGCGGCTCGAGGACGGCATGGCGCGCGTGCAGGTCCGCGACAACGGCATCGGCGTACCCGCCGAGCAGCGCGAGCGGATCTTCGAGGACTTCCACCGCGCCACCGGCGAGGACTACCAGGGCACCGGCCTCGGCCTGTCCATCTGCCGCCGGATCATCCAGCGCCACGGCGGCACCATCTCGGTCACCGACAACCCCGACGGCACCGGCAGCTGCTTCGAGTTCACCCTGCCGACCACGCCCGACGCGTTCACCTCCGCCAACACCTGAGCTAGAGCCAGGTCGCCTCGGTGGCGTCCGCGAGGTCGTCGACGACGGCGGCCAGGTCGTGCCGCTCCTCGAAGGTACGACGCTGCCGGACGGCGCCGTTGCCCCGCGCGAGCAACCGGTCGAACCCGTCCTCGACGAACCGGCGCTCGCCCGTCGCGTCGAGCTCGTCGCCCACGTGCTCGAGCAACGCCGTGAGCACCTCGCGGGCCGGCGCGAGCTCGCGCGTGCCGGGATGGACGAGGTCGCTGGCGATGCCGTAGCGCGCGGCCCGCCAGGCGGCGACGTTCAGCAGGTCCGCCCGCCACGCGTCGACCGGGCGGTCGGCGTGCGCCGTGACCAGTGCCCGGGCCAGCACCGCCACGAGGACGGCGTCCTCCACCTCGAGGCACACGTCGGCGACGCGCAGCTCCACGGTCGGGTAGTCCTCCGCCAGGCGGATGTCGAAGTACAGCATCGCCGGATCCATCGCCGCACCCCACGCGATCGTGCGGCTGGCCACCTCCCGGTAGGTCGAGACGTCGCCGAAGGCCTCGCGGGGGCCGGCCGAGGGCCAGCGCCGCCAGACCCGGCTGCGCCAGCTGGCGTGGCCGGTGTCCCGCCCCTCCCAGTACGGCGAGTTCGCGCTGATCGCGGTCAGCAGCGGCAGCCAGGGGCGGATGCCGTCGATCACCCGGACGCCCTCGTCCTCGTCGCTGATCTCCACGTGCACGTGCATCCCGCACACGTGCGCCTCGCGCGCGATCTGCCCGAACTGGTCCTCGAAGCGCAGGTAGCGGTCGGTCCGCGTGAACTCCTCCTGCTCGGGCGGGAGCGGCGGTGAGGCCACCGCGACGGCCCGCGCACCCGTCGCAGCTGCGGCCTCCCCCATCGCACGCCGTCCGCGACGCAGCGCCTCGCCGAGCTCGCCCGCGTCACGCAGGGGTGGGGTCGAGGACTCCACCTGGTGCCGGAAGAGCTCGAGTGCGACCTCCTCGTCCGACTCGTTGGCCGCCTCGGCACGATCGGACGCGCGCGGTGGCGCGTCGGGTCTTCGGGTCGATGAGGATGAACTCCTCCTCGACCCCGAAGGAACGGGGGGTGTCCTCGGTCATCGGCGCCTCAGAAGCGCGCCGGCTCCCGGTACTCGCCCCACTCCGCGCGCAGGGCGTCGCAGATCTCGCCGAGGGTGGCCTCGGCCCGGCAGGCGGCGAGCATCGCGGGGATCATGTTGGTGTCCTCGCGGGCAGCGGTGAGCATCTCCTCGATCGCCCGGGCGATCTCCGCCTCGTCGCGTCCGGTCTTCCGCTCGTCGAGCACGCGCACCTGCTCGAGCTCCACCTCGTGCGAGACGCGCAGGATCTCCAGCTCGCTGGTGACCGAGTCGTGGTGGACGTTCACGCCCACGACCTTCTTCTCGCCCTTCTCGAGTGCCACCTGGTAGGCGAAGGCGGCATCGGCGATCTCCGACATGAACCACCCCTCCTCGATACCCCGAAGGAGGCCTTGGGTCACGGGGTCCTCGCCCCTGGATGCTGACGCGGCCAGCGCCTCGGTCTGGTCGTGGCGCAGGGTCGAGCCACCCATCTCGAGGATCTTGTCGAAGATCGCGTTGGCCTCGGCCTCGATCTTGTCGGTCAGCGCCTCGACGTACCACGAGCCGCCGAGGGGGTCCGCGACGTTGACCACGCCGGTCTCCTCCATGATCACCTGCTGCGTGCGCAGCGCGATCTCGGCGGCGTGCTCGCTCGGCAGGGCGAGGACCTCGTCGAGCGCGTTGGTGTGCAGCGAGTTCGTGCCGCCGAGCACCGCCGCGAGCGCCTCGATGCCGGTGCGCACGACGTTGTTGTAGGGCTGCTGCGCGGTCAGCGAGACCCCGGCGGTCTGCGTGTGGAACCGCATCCACTGGGCCTTCTCGGACTTCGCGCCGTAGACGTCGCGCACCCAGCGTGCCCAGATCCGCCGTGCGGCGCGGAACTTGGCGATCTCCTCGAAGAAGTCGAGGTGGCTGTCGAAGAAGAAGCTCAGCCCCGGCGCGAACACGTCGATGTCGAGCCCGCGCGAGAGCCCGAGCTCGATGTAGCCGAAGCCGTCGGCGAGGGTGAACGCGAGCTCCTGCGCGGCCGTCGAGCCGGCCTCGCGGATGTGGTAGCCGGAGACGCTCAGCGGCTTGTACGCCGGGATCTGCTCGGCGCAGTACTCCATCAGGTCGCCGATCAGCTTCAGGTGCGGCTCGGGCCCGAACAGCCACTCCTTCTGCGCGATGTACTCCTTGAAGATGTCGGTCTGCAGGGTGCCGTTGAGCTTGCGTACGTCGGCACCCTGGCGCTCCGCGGCGACGAGGTACATGCAGAACACGGGTACGGCGGGACCGCTGATCGTCATCGAGGTGGTGACCTCCTCGAGCGGGATCTCGTCGAAGAGGATGTCCATGTCGGCGGCGGAGTCGATCGCGACGCCGCAGTGGCCCGACCTCGCCCAGGCTCTTGGGGTCGTCGGAGTCGCGGCCCATCAGGGTCGGCATGTCGAAGGCCACGGACAGGCCCCCGCCGCCGCGACCGAGGATCATCTTGTAGCGCTCGTTGGTCTGCTGCGCGTTGCCGAACCCGGCGAACTGCCGGATCGTCCACGTGCGCCCGCGGTAGCCGGTGGCGTAGAGGCCTCGCGTGTAGGGGAACTCGCCCGGCCACTCGGAGTCGTCGGTGCCGTACGCCGGCTCGACCTCCATCTGCGAGAGCGTGGTGAAGTCGGCCTCGCGCACCCGCGACTTCCCGTAGCGGTCCTGCCAGCGTGCGCGTGCGGTGTCACCGGATGAGCTCATGGGCAAATACTAGGACGTCCTAGTAACTGGCACCACCTCGCGCGCACCGGTCAGAAGTCCCCCGCCGCCTGCCGCACCGGGCCGGAGCAGGGCGGAGAGCTCGCGCAGCCCGTCGTCGTCGAGCGCGCCGAGCCCGAAGTCCGCGCCCACGAGGGCGGCGGTCGCGTCCTCGACGAGCCGGCGTCCCGGGGCGGTGATCTCGGCGAGCACGGCCCGGCCGTCCTCCGGATGCCTGCGCCGTACGACGAGCCCGGCTGGCCTCGAGCCGGTCGACGATCGAGGTCACCGACGTCGGGTGCACCTGGAGCCGCTCGCCCATCTTGCCCAGCGGCAGCGACCCGCGCGAGGAGAAGGTGAGCAGCACCAGCGCCTCGTAGCGGGCGAAGGTGAGCCCGAACGGCTTGAGCAGCGCGTCGAGCCGGCCGATGAGGAGCTGCTGCACGCGCATCAGCGAGGTGACCGCGTGCATCTGCGGCACGCCCTCCCAGTGCGTCGCCCACTGCCGGGCCGCCTCGTCGATCGGGTCGAACGGCAGGGCCGGTCGATCGGGGGCTCCCATGCGCCGCACCCTAGCCGCGCTCACCCCTCCAGCCCCGACACGAGCATCTCGGTCACCAGCTCCAGCAGCCGGCCGCGGTCGAGGCCCTCGGGGCGCTCGAGGGCGATCCGCAGGCACGCGTTCAGGGTCATCCCCATCGCCAGGTAGAGCCGGGCGTCGAGCTCCTCGCGCGGGAGGTCCGGGGCGTGCCGGAGCACGAACAGTCGCGTGAACTCGGTCAGCTGCCGCTCGATCTCCGGGAGCGTGTTGGCCTGCGAGCCCAGCGGCACCTCGTCGATCAGCGCGACCAGGATGCCCCGGTGCCGCTCCAGCGCATCCACCAGCGTGACCAGCACCCGTCCGACGCCACGGCGGGCGTCGTCGTCGAGCGAGGCGAAGATCGCCTCGGTCAGCTCGGCGAGCACCTCCTCGTTCACCCGGGCCCGCAGGTGCTCGACGATCTCGGCCTTGTCGTTGAAGTAGCGGTACAGCGACCCGATGCTCACCCCGGCCTCGGCCGCGACCCGGTTGGTCGACATCGCGGCGTACCCCTCCCGCCCCAGAACCCGAGCGGCGGCCTCCAGGATGCGGTCGACCATCTCCTGCGAGCGCCGCTGGACCGGCCGCCGGCGCTGGCGGGCGGGAACCGTCGGCGTCACGGAGCATCGCCGGCGAAACGCGAGTAGAAGTCGAGCATTTGCTCACTTTAGCCTGTTCCCATGACCGCGCTCCACGACCACCCCACGCTCGACCGCCCGACTCCTCGTCGGTGGCGGCAGGACCCGGCCTGGTCCGAGGCGTTCGCCGCCCCGTTGCGCCTGCTCGTCGGTCCGGGTGCGCGACCGACGCCCGAGGAGGTCGAGGTCCTGAAGGGCGGCCTGCTGCGGCGCGACGAGCTCGCGGCGAGGCTGGTGCACGCCGTACGCGTCGAGCACGCGGTGACGATGCCGCAGTTCCGCCAGGCTCTGGAGCACGGCATCGACTCCGTGCCCGACGCTCCGGCCGCGCTGCGGGAGTTCTTCGACGCCGTCGAGGCCCGGCCCGACTGGGTCGACGACGACCTCCTCGAGCAGGGCGCGCGCGCCAGCCGAAGGATCGGCCCGGACGGGCAGGACATCCTGGCCTACGGGTCGCTGCTCGGGGGCTACCGCACCGCCGCGGGACTCGAGCCCCTCGTGCGCTCCGGTCGCCTCGCCGGCAAGGACGCGCTGCGCCGGGTCGGCGAGACCGGTGCGTGGTGGCTCGGCTGCACCTCCCCCGGCGGCATGGCGCGCAACGGCGAGGGCTGGCGCCTCTCGGTGCACGTCCGGGTGATGCACGGCTTCGTCAACCACCAGCTCGAGCGCGCCGACGACTGGGACTGGGACCTGCGCGGGGTCCCCATCAACGCCGTCGACCAGGCCGCCACGATCGGCACGTTCAGCACCAGCTACCTGCTGCACGCCCGGCTGCTCGGCGTCCGGGTCAGCCGCTCCGATGCGCGAGCGATCATGCACCTCTGGTCCTACGCCGGCTGGCTGATGGGCGTCGAGCCGCAGTGGCTGCCGCGCACCGAGCAGGTGGGCCGGCGGGTGCTCTACCAGTTCGTCTCGACCGACCCCGGCCCCGACGAGAACGGCCGCACGCTGGCCGCCGCGCTGCTCGAGATGACCGACCACCACGCGGCGGGCGGCGGACGGCTCGCGCGGCGGTGGCGCCGCGAACGGGCGCTCAGCATGGCGACCCTGCTGGCCTCCCCGCGCGGGATGCGTGAGCTCGGTCTCCCGCGACGGCCGCCGTGGTACCCGGCGTACCGCATCGGCGCCAACCTGTTCTGGAGCCACCTCGTCGGACGCCTCCCCGGCGGCCGCGCGGCGCTGGACCGGCGGGCGGCGCGTTCGCTCGAGCGGAGCCTGCGCCGGCAGCACGGGCGCGGAGCACCCGCCGATCGCCAACCTGCAGGGAATGCCGAGCGATTCACAGGACGGGACCCGTCGAGGCTGACCGAACCGCGACCAGTAGTCTCCGATGAGTTCATCGGAGTCCTCGAGGAGTGTCGTGCCCAAGAGTGAGCAGAGCGTCAAGCCGCTGCAGAAGGTCCTCATCGCCAACCGCGGCGAGATCGCGGTCCGCGTGATCCGTGCCTGCAAGGACGCGGGCATCGGCAGCGTCGCGGTGTACGCCGAGCCCGACCGCGACGCCGTCTTCGTACGGCTCGCCGACGAGGCCCACTCGCTCGACGGCGCCACCCCCGCCGACTCCTACCTCGACATCGAGAAGATCGTCGCGGCCGCCAAGAAGTCCGGGGCCGACTCGGTGCACCCGGGCTACGGCTTCCTCGCCGAGAACGCCGACTTCGCGCAGGCCGTCCTCGACGCCGGGCTGGTGTGGATCGGCCCGCCGCCGGAGGCGATCGAGAACCTCGGCGACAAGGCGAAGGCCAAGCACATCGCGGAGAAGGCCAACGCTCCGCTGGCCCCCGGCACCAAGGACCCGGTCAAGGACGCCGACGAGATCGTGGCGTTCGCGAAGGACAACGGCCTCCCGGTCGCCATCAAGGCCGTCTTCGGCGGCGGCGGCCGCGGCCTGAAGGTCGCCCGCACGATCGAGGAGATCCCCGACGCGTTCGACTCCGCCGTCCGCGAGGCGGTCAGCGCCTTCGGCCGCGGCGAGTGCCTGGTCGAGAAGTTCCTCGACAAGCCGCGCCACGTCGAGACCCAGTGCCTCGCCGACCAGCACGGCAACGTGGTCGTGGTCTCCACCCGCGACTGCTCGCTGCAGCGCCGCAACCAGAAGCTGGTCGAGGAGGCGCCCGCGCCGTTCCTCACCGACGACCAGATCGGGCGTCTCTACGAGAGCTCCAAGGCGATCCTGCGCGAGGCGAAGTACGTCGGCGCCGGCACCTGCGAGTTCCTGATCGCCCAGGACGGCACCATCTCCTTCCTCGAGGTCAACACCCGCCTCCAGGTCGAGCACTGCGTCTCCGAGGAGGTCACCGGCCTCGACCTCGTCCGCGAGATGTTCCGGATCGCCGCCGGCGAGGAGCTCGGGTACGACGACCCGCGCGTCGAGGGCCACTCGATCGAGTTCCGGATCAACGCCGAGGACGGCGGCGCCAACTTCATGCCGGCGCCCGGCACGCTGACCCGCTGGTACCCCCCGAGCGGCCCGGGCATCCGCCTCGACGGCGGCTACGAGGAGGGCGAGACCATCCCCGGCGCCTTCGACTCCCTGATCGCCAAGCTGATCGTCACCGGCCGCGACCGCACCCAGGCGCTCGAGCGCTCGCGTCGCGCCCTCGACGAGTTCATCGTCGACGGCATGCCGACGGTGATCCCCTTCCACGCCGCGGTCGTCTCCGACCCCGCCTTCGTCGGCAGCCCGGCGGAGAACCCCGAGTCCTTCGACGTCTACACCCAGTGGATCGAGACCGACTTCGACAACCAGATCACGCCGTACGCCGGCGACCGGCCCGACGCCCCCGAGCCCGACGAGCGCAACAAGGTGACCGTCGAGGTCGGCGGTCGTCGCCTCGAGGTCGTCCTGCCCGGCGGCCTCGCCGCGGTCGGCGGAGCAGCCGGCGGCGCGCAAGAAGCCCAAGCGGGCCGCCGGCAAGAAGGCCGGCGCCGCCGCGTCCGGCGACTCCGTGGCCTCGCCGATGCAGGGCACCATCGTCAAGGTCGCCGTCTCCGAGGGCGACTCGGTGGAGGAGGGCGACACCATCGTCGTCCTCGAGGCGATGAAGATGGAGCAGCCCCTCAAGGCCCACAAGGCCGGCACGGTCAGCGGCCTCAAGGCCGAGGTCGGCTCCGGCGTCACCAACGGCGAGGTCATCTGCGAGATCAAGGACGCGGAGTAGCTCCGTAGAGGTCCCGCAGCAGGGACACCTCCGCACCGTGGTGGATCACCTCGCGGTTGATGTGCAGCACCAGCTCCGAGAGCGGGTGGTCCGCGAACGGGCCCTCGGCCTCGCCGCACGCGCGCTGGAGACCGTCCTCTCCCAGTGAGCGGACGCCGTCGATCCACCAGCGGTAGCCCGCGTCGACCTGCTCGAGCGCCTCGGCCGCCGAGCCGGCGTAGGCGAAGTCCTGGTAGCTGATCGGCGGACCGTCGAAGTGCGAGTGGTTGCGCTCGCCGAGGACGCCGACGACCACGTGTGCCAGCCGCCAGGCGATGGTCGTGACCGGCGCGGGGTCGGGCTCGGGGATGGCGAAGTCACAGCGCCACTCACCCGAGCCGGCCTGGATCGGGGCGTCGCTGTCGCCCACCCGCCGGACGCTCCAGCACCCGGGGACCGGCTCCCAGAAGTACTCCTCGTCGGTGAGGCCCTCCCACCGCGGTCTCAGATGGTTGGTCCAGTGCCAGTCGAGCTGGTCGGCGAGCAGGGAGTTCCACGAGAGGTCGATGGTCATGGGGTCGAGCCCACCACGACGCACCGACAGGCCTGGTCCGGATGCCGGGTTTCCGCTGACCCTTTGCTACCTTAGTCGAGCAAGTTAATCGACTTTAGGAGCGAGTGATGAGGGGTCGAGAGGGCGACTGCTGTGTCGTGGTGGTCGGCGCCGGTGCGGCCGGCGCGCTGACCGCCTCGCACCTGGTGACCGGGCTGTCCTCGCGCTACCGGGTCGCGCTGGTCGACCCCTCCCCCACGACGGGCCGCGGGCCGGCGTACTCCACGACCGACGACCGCCACCTCCTCAACGTCCCCGCCAGCGGGATGAGCGCGTTCCCGCGCGACCCCGAGCACTTCTTCCGCTGGGTGCGCGCGCACCACGACCCCGAGGCGCAGCCGCAGGACTTCGTGCCGCGGCGGGTGTACGGCGACTACGTGGCCGGCCTGCTGACGACCGCCGCGGAGTACCCCGGCAACGCCCGCCTCGAGCGCCGGCAGGAGTCCGCCCTGGGCATCGACCGTCGCGGCGACCGGTTCGTCGTACGCCTCTCGGGCGGGCAGTCGATCGTCGCCCGGGCCGTCGTCCTCGCCACCGGCTCACGTCCCGGCACGGCCTGGGCGCCGGAGACGCTGGCCGGCTCGCCGCGCCTGGTCGGCGACCCGTGGACCCAGGAGCTGCCCGACGGCGACCTGCTGCTCGTCGGCACCGGCCTGACCATGGTCGACCTGGCCATCTCCGCGGACCGGCCCGACCGGACGCTGCACTCGGTGTCCCGGCACGACCTGGTCCCGGGCGTGCACCGCCTGCCGACGACGCCGGCCGTCCCCCCGCCGCCGGGCATCACCCGGATCGGCACCCTCGACGAGCTGCACGCGGCCGTGACCGCGCACGTGGACCACACGGTCGAGGAGACCGGCGACTGGCGGGCCGCGGTCGACGGGCTGCGGCCGGTGACCGCGCAGCTGTGGCAGGGACTCGGCGAGGACGACAAGCGCCGCTTCCTCGCCGAGCACTCGCGCGCGTGGGGCGTCGTACGCCACCGGATGCCGCCCGTCACGGCCGAGCGGCTCCGCTCGATCGCGTCGTCGGGCCGGCTGGTCCGCCACACCGGCACCCTGGTCGACGCCCGCGAGCTCCCACGACGGCGTCGAGGTGACGCTGACCGACGGCGAGCGGCTCGTCGTGGGCGGGGTCGTCAACTGCACCGGCCCGGTCGACACGATCGCGGCCGACCCGCTGCTCGCGAGCCTGGCCCGCACCGGCCTCGTCCGTCCCGGCCCCTCCGGCCTCGGCATCGACACCACCGACGACGGCCGGGTGCAGGGCGTGCTGCCGGCAGCGCTGCCGCTCTACGCGATCGGCACGCTGCGTCGCGGCAACCTCTTCGAGACCACCGCGATGCCGGAGATCCGCGAGCAGGCCTACGACGTGGCGCGGGCCGTCGTACGCGCGCTGCACGGGGAGACCAGGCGACGCCCCACCGACGCCTACGGCCTCACCCTGACCACGAGCAAGCGCGCGGCCGAGGCCTACAACGAGGCGTTCGGGCGGCTGCTGCGGCTGCAGGACGGAGTCGAGGAAGGCCTGGAGGCAGCGGTCGCGATCGACCCCGACTTCGCCCAGGCCCAGGCGGCGCTGGCCCTGCTGGGCCACGAGTGGGGCGCGACCGGCTCGTGGCGTACGGCGCTCTCGGCCGCCCACGCCGCTGCGTCCGACCGCCACCTCGACGACCGCGAGGTCAGCTTCCTCGACGCCGTCACGACCCGGCTCCGCTCCGACGAGGCCACCGGCGCGGCCGCGCTGCTGCGCCACATCCGGCTGTTCCCGCGCGACGCCCTCGCGGTGAGCGTCGCCGTGCCGACCGTCGCCTTCGGTGGCCTCACCTCCGGTCGCCAGACCGCCGCGCTCGTCGAGGGCCTGGGCCGGAGCTACGGCGACGACTGGTGGTACGCCGGCCAGCTCGCCTTCGTCCGCCAGGACCAGGAGCGGTGGAGCGAGGCGGAGGCGCTCTCGTCGTACGCCCTCGCCGTCGAGCCGGCCTCCGGCCACGCCGCGCACGCCCGCGCCCACGTCTTCTACGAGACCGGCGAGCACTCCTCCGGGCTCAGCTGGCTCGACGAGTGGATCCGCACCCAGGGCCCGCAGGCCAACCACCGCTCCCACTTCTCCTGGCACGCGGCGCTCCACGAGCTGATGCAGGGCGACGTCGACGCCGTGCACCGCCGCTACGAGCGCGAGCTCGCGCCGCCCCTGGTCACCGGCTCCCGCGCCCTGGTCGACAGCGGCGCCCTGCTCTGGCGCTGCCACGTCACCGGCACCTGGACCGAGGACCTCCCGAGCGAGGCGGTCTGCGGCTCGGCCCCCGACGGCTGGCTGATCTCGCCGCCCACGCCGTTCGCCGCGATGCACGCCGCCCTGAGCCTGGCCGCCGAGGGCGACGACATCGGGCTCGCCGCGCTCCGCACGACCTCGCTCGCGCACGCCGACCCGACGTTCCGCGACGTCGTGGCCCCGGTGTGCCGGGCGCTGCAGGCCGTCGTCGAGCGCGAGTACGACGCCGCCGCGACGCAGCTCGAGACCCTGCTCCCCCGCACCGGCGTGCTCGGCGGCAGCGCCGCCCAGCGCGAGGTGCTCGAGGACACCCTGGTCTACGCGCTCGCCCAGGCCGGGCACGGCGACCGGGCCGCGGCGGTGCTCGACCGTCGCCTCGACCGGCGCCCCTCGCCCCTGGACGCGCGCCGCCGGGACGTCATACGAAGTGGTCGCCGGAGCAGCCAGATCGTATGACGCTACGGCTCACTTCAGGCCCGGGGTGGTTGCGGCCGACCAGCGAGGCCAGCAGCCGCTTGGGGGTGAGGGTGGCGAAGGCAGCGCCCGCCTTGTTGGCGACGCCGGGGATCACGACGACCTTGCCGGCGTCCATCCCCTCGACGCCGGCCTTCGCGACCTCGGGAGCGGGGACCCACATGATCGGCGGGAGCGACTCCTTCTCCTCCGTGGGCGTGAAGCCGGCGGTCTTGCCGAAGTCGGTCTCCACGGGTCCCGGGCAGAGCACGGTCGCCGTGACGCCGGTGCCCTTCAGCTCGTAGGCCAGGCTGCGGGTGTAGGAGAGGACGAACGCCTTCGCCCCGCCGTACCCCGCCTGGCCGGGCAGTGGCTGGAAGGCGGCCGTCGAGGCCACGTTGAGCACCGCACCGCTGCCGCGCGCGACCATGCCGGGCAGGAACCGCGCGCAGAGGTCGGCCAGGGCGACGACGTCGAGCTCGAGCATGCTGCGCTCGACGTCGGGGTCGCTGCGGTGCACCGGCCCACTGGTCGAGAAGCCCGCGTTGTTGACGAGGATCTGCGGGGTCAGGCCGAGGGTCTCGATCTCGCCGAGCAGGCTCTCCCGCACGGTCGGGGTCACCGAGGTCAGCAGGTACGACGTGCGCGGTGGTCGCGACGCTCTCGGCGACGGCCTTCAGCTGGTCGGCCGAACGGGCGACGAGGACCAGCTCGTGGCCGCGCCGGGCGAGCTCGTGGGCGATCTCGGCGCCGATGCCCTTGGAGGCGCCTGTGACAACCGCCACACGGCCGGCGGAGGGGGCTGGCAGGGTCATAGCGGGACAGTACGCGTGAGTCAGGCGTGTGACGGGCGGGTGTCCACGGGAGGCCTCCACAGGCGTACTGACGGGTATCGAGAAAAGCAGATGACACCCTCGTAAAAAACGTGAGGTGGATTTCAGGTTCACGAGGAGAACATGATGTACTCCTCATATGACTCAGCTACCCCCCACCACGCTGACCCACGACCACTCCACCCCCTCCCGCGGCCAGTCCCTGGCCGACCGGTTGAGCGCCGGCGAGGAGTTCGCCGTGACCTTCGGCGGGCAGGGCACCGACTGGTTCGCCACCCTGCGCGACCTGGTCGAGGAGGACCAGCGCACCGACCGGATCGCCGCGCTCGTCGAGGAGTCGGCGCGGCTGGTCCGGCCCGTCAGCACGCAGCTCGCCGCTGCCCTCCCCCGGCCGTTCGAGCCGCACCGCTGGCTCGCCGACGACGTCGTTCCCGCGAGCGGCGACCTCCAGAACGGCAGCCTGTCGCTGCCGGGCGTCCTGCTCACCCAGCTCGCCACCCTCGACCAGCTCCGCGACGAGGGCCTCGACCTGGCCGCGATCGGTCCGATCGCCGCCGTCGGCCACAGCCAGGGCATCCTCGGCGTCGCCGCGTTCGCCGGACGTCGTGAGAGCGACGACGACACGCGCAGTGACGTCGAGCTGCTGGCGATCGCCCGCCTCATCGGTGCCGCGGCGACCATCGCCGGACGCCGTGCCGGCCTGGTTCCCCACGGCCAGCAGCACGACGAGACCCCGATGCTCGCCGTCTCCGGAGCCACCCCCGCGGAGCTCGAGGACCTGCTCGTCGCGGCCACCGCGGGTCAGGACGCTCCCGCCATCTCCGTCGTCAACGGCCCGCGCCGCGTCGTCGTGAGCGGCTCGCCCGCCGCACTGCGCCGCTTCCGGGCCGCGATCAGCAAGCGAGCCGACGCCGACGCCGCCGAGCTCGAGGCCAAGACCCGCGGCGGTCGCGCCTTCAGTCCGGTCGTCGAGGCCGCTCCCGGTCGCCCTCGGCTTCCACCACCCCGCCATGGCTCCGGCCGTCGACCTGGTCCGTGACTGGGCCGAGGCCTGCGGCCTGGACGCCGGTCTGGCCGAGAACCTCGCCCACGCCATCTGCGTGGACACCGTCGACTGGCCCCGCCAGCTGACCGACGCCGTACGTCGTGACACCCGCTGGGTCGTCGACCTCGGCCCGTCCACCCTCTCGGCCAACATGACCGGCCGTGCCCTGCGCGGCCGCGGCGTCACGGTGGTCCCCGCCGCCACCGAGAAGGGCCGCGACGCCCTCTTCACCCCCGGCGCCGAGATCGCGCACGCCGCCGACTGGTCGACCCACGCCCCCGGACTCATCGATCGCGGCGACGGCACGCCCGTCGTCGACACCGCCTTCACCCGCCTGACGGGCAAGTCGCCGATCCTGCTCGCCGGCATGACGCCGACCACCGTCGACCCCGAGATCGTGGCGGCTGCCGCCAACGCCGGTCACTGGGCCGAGCTCGCCGGCGGCGGCCAGGTCAGCGAGGAGATCTTCGACACCAACGTCGCCCGGCTGACCGAGCTGCTCGACGAGGGCCGCACGGCGCAGTTCAACACCCTCTTCCTCGACCCCTACCTGTGGAAGATGCAGGTCGGCGGCCAGCGCCTCCTCCAGAAGGCGCGTCAGGCCGGTGCGCCGTTCGACGGCCTGGTGATCAGCGCCGGCATCCCCGACCTCGAGGACGCCGTCGCGATCATCGAGGACCTCCACGAGGCGGGCATCGCCCACGTGGTCTTCAAGCCCGGCACGGTCAAGCAGATCCGCCAGGTCGTGGCCATCGCCAAGGAGGTCGAGACCCCGGTCATCGCCCACATCGAGGGTGGTGTCGCGGGGGGACACCACTCGTGGGAGGACCTCGACGAGCTGCTGCTGGCGACGTACGCCGAGCTGCGCAACGTCGACAACCTGGTGGTCTGCGTCGGCGGCGGCATCGGTACGCCGGAGCGCGCAGTCGACTACCTCACCGGCCAGTGGTCCACCGCCCACGGCGAGGCGGCCATGCCCGTCGACGGCGTGCTCGTCGGCACCGCCGCGATGGCGACCAAGGAGGCCACCACGTCCGAGTCGGTCAAGGACCTGCTCGTGGCCACGCCCGGCATCACCCGGGACGAGAACGGCGGCTGGGTCGGAGCCGGCCGCAGCGCCGGTGACGTGACCTCCGGTCGCAGCCAGCTCGGCGCCGACATCCACGAGATCGACAACGCGGCCTCCCGCTGCGGCGCCCTGCTCGACCAGGTCGCCGGCGACGCCGAGGCGGCCGCCGCGCGCAAGGACGAGCTCATCGCCGCGATGGCCCCGACCAGCAAGGTCTACTTCGGCGACGTCGCCGAGATGACCTACGAGCAGTGGCTGCGCCGCTACCTCGAGCTCGCGGGCCCGCGGGCGATCGACCCCGACCTCGTGTCGACCAGCAGCCACGGCCACGGCTGGCTCGACACCGCCCTCGAGCGCTTCGAGCTGATGCTCGACCGCGCGGTCGCCCGCGTGCACCCCGCCGCGTCCGGCCCGATCGAGCGGCTCGCCCTCGACGAGGCCGACCCTGACGCGACGGTCGACCAGCTGGTCGCGACGTACCCCGAGGCCGCCTCGTGCGTCCTGCACCCCGCCGACGTGCCGTTCTTCACCGAGGTCTGCCGCCGTCCGGGCAAGCCGGTCAACTTCGTGCCGGTCATCGACGCCGACGTGCGTCGCTGGTGGCGCTCGGACTCGCTGTGGCAGGCCCACGACGAGGCGTACGACGCCGACCAGGTCATCGTCATCCCGGGCCCGGTCGCCGTCGCCGGCATCACCATCAAGGACGAGCCGGTCGCCGACCTGCTCGACCGGTTCGAGGCCGCGATCATCGCCGACCTCGAGTCCCACGACGTGACGCCGCAGGTCGCCACCAGCCGCACCACCGTGGGTGAGGGCACCACCCTGCTCGACGCCGCCGCCGACTCCCACGACGTGGTGTGGGCCGGGCGCGTCATCCCCAACCCGCTGCACCGGCTCGAGGGCGTCACGCACTCCTTCGAGCTCGACGCCAGCACCCCTGGTAGCACCACCGCCACCCTCCGGGTCCCGCTGACCCACGGCGACCTGAACCTCGCCGTCGACCTCTCCGGCATCCCCGAGGGCCGGCTCCCGGTGATCAGCGAGTCCGCCGCCAGCGCGGCGATGGGTGAGCTGCTCGCCCTGACCGCGGGCGGTCACCTGCCCGAGGTCACCGACGGCACCACCCGGACCACCGCTCAGTGGACCCCGGAGCTCGTCGCCGACCACGTCGGCGTCACCGACCCGGCGCGCACCCGCAAGGGCGACGGCGTCGACGACCCCGCGGCCGAGGCCGTCCCCGACGCCCTCGTCGGTCTGGCCTGGCCGGCCGTCTTCGCCTGCATCGGTGCGGTCGAGGGCCTGCTCGACCTGGTCCACCTCGACCACCGCATCACGGTGGGCACGCTCCCGACCGAGGCCTGCGAGCTGCAGATCTCGGCCACCCGCGCCGGCGTCGTGGACACCACGGCCGGCCAGGTGATCAGCGTCGAGGTCCGCATCTGGACCACGACCGACGGCGAGGACGTCCTCGTCGCCCGCCTCTTCGAGCGCTTCATGGTGCGCGGACGCACCGGCTCGGCCGAGCTGGCCGCACCGGCCCCGCTGGCCAAGGCCGCCAAGGAGGCCACCCGCGCCCGGCTCGACCGGTTCACCGTGACCGCGCCGACCCACATGGGTGCCTTCGCCGCGGTCAGCGGCGACCACAACCCGCTGCACACCGACCTCGCCGCGGCGCGGCTGGCCGGCTTCGACGCCCCGATCGCGCACGGCATGTGGCTCTCGGCCGTCGCCCAGCGCGCGGCCGCCTCGGTGCGCGCCACCCAGCACCCGCGCGCCCTGCGCAGCTGGCTGGCCCGCTGGGTCGCTCCCCTGCAGCCCGGTGCTGACGTGGAGATCTCCGTCGAGCGCACCGGCGTGCTGGCCGGCGACACCGTCGTCGAGGTCAGCTGCCGCAGCAACGACGAGCTGGTGATGGTCGCCGAGGCGGTCGTCGCGGCCCCGCGCACGGCGTACGCCTTCCCGGGCCAGGGCATCCAGGCGCAGGGCATGGGTCTCGAGGCCCGCTCGCGCTCGGCCGCCGCCCGCGAGGTGTGGGACCGCGCCGACGCGCACACCCGCGACACCCTCGGCTTCTCGATCCTGGCCGTGGTGCGCGACAACCCGACCGAGCTCTGGGCCGACGGCGAGCTGCACCGCCACCCCGACGGCGTGCTGTTCCTGACCCAGTTCACCCAGGTCGCGATGGCCACCCTCGCGGTGGCCCAGGTGGCCGAGATGCGCGAGGCCGGCGTCTTCGTCGAGGGCGCCATCACGTGCGGTCACTCGGTGGGCGAGTACAACGCCCTCGCCGCGGTCACCGGCATCCTGCCCCTCGAGGCGCTGCTGGAGATCGTGTTCCGTCGCGGCATGGCCATGCACCACCTGGTGCCGCGTGACGCGCACGGCCGCAGCAACTACCGGCTCGCGGCCATCCGGCCCTCGCAGCTCGGCCTGGCCGACGACGACGTCGCTTCGTTCGTCGCCGAGGTGGCGGAGCAGGCCGGCGAGTTCATCCAGATCGTCAACTACAACCTGCGCGGCTCGCAGTACGCCATCGCGGGCACCGTCGCCGGTCTCGAGGCCCTCGAGGACGCCGTCGAGGAGCGCCGTGCGCGCCACGGCGGCAAGCCGGCCTTCATCCTGGTGCCCGGCATCGACGTGCCGTTCCACTCCTCCGAGCTGCACGCGGGTGTCGCCGACTTCCGCGCGACGCTCGACGGCCTGCTGCCCGAGCGGATCGACCCGTCGGTGCTCGTCGGCCGCTACATCCCCAACCTGGTGCCGCGGCTGTTCACCCTCGACCGCTCCTTCGTCGAGGAGGTGGCGTCGTACGTCCACTCGCCGCTCCTCGAGCCGGCGCTGGAGGACTGGGACACCTGGTCGGCCGACCCGGCCCGCCTCGGCCGCACCCTGCTGATCGAGCTGCTCGCGTGGCAGTTCGCCAGCCCGGTGCGCTGGATCGAGACCCAGGACCTGATGTTCGGCACGCTGCCCGACGGCCTGGCCATGGAGCAGTTCATCGAGGTCGGCGTGGCCAACGCACCGACCCTGGCCAACCTGGCGGCCAACACCGTCAAGCTCCCGTCGTACGACGGGATCGCGCCCACGATCCTCAACTCCTCCCGTGACGCCGGTGTCGTCTTCGCCACCGACGCCCCGGCCGTGGACGACGACGAGGGCGAGGTGACCGAGGAGGCGACCGAGACCGAGGCACCTGCCGAGCCGACCGAGGCCAAGGCCGCTCCCGCGGCCGCCCCGACCGCCGCTGCCGGCGCCGATCGCCCGGCCGACCTCACCTACACCGCCGCCGACGCGACCACGACCCTGGCCGCGCTGCGGACCAAGGTGCGCCCCGACCAGATCGGCCCGGCCGACACGATCGAGGCGCTGTGCGACGGCGTCTCCTCGCGCCGCAACCAGCTGCTGGTCGACCTCGGCGCCGAGCTCGGCCTCGGGGCCATCGACGGTGCCGCCGAGGCGGACTGGAAGGCACTGTCCGCGACGGTGACCAAGCTGGCCCGCACCTACTCCGCGTTCGGCCCGGTGCTCACCGAGGCCGTGCAGGAGCAGCTGCGCAAGTTCGCCGGCGCGGCCGGGTCGAAGCCCGCCGCGATCGCCGACCGCGTGAAGGACACCTGGCAGCTCGGCCCCGGCTGGGTCACGCATGTGCAGGCCGAGCTGGCCGCCGGGCTCCGCGACGGGTCCTCGACCCGTGGTGGCGACCTCGGCTACGGCATCGACCTCAAGGACCTCCCGAGCGTCGTCGACCACGCCGTCCAGGCGGTCGGCCAGGCGCAGGGCGTCCAGGTCACCATGCCCGCGACCGGTGGTGGCGAGGGCGCGATGGTCGACTCCGCCGCGCTCGACGAGATCACCGCGTCGATCACCGGCGAGAACGGCGTACTCGCCTCCACCGCGCGTCACCTGCTCGGCAAGCTCGGGCTGGCCGACGCCGGTGTGGGCGAGCAGGAGGAGGACCTCGACGCCGAGCTCGTGCAGCTCGTCGAGTCCGAGCTCGGCTCGGACTGGGCGCGCAAGGTCGCGCCGTCCTTCGACGCGCGCCGCGCCGTGCTGCTCGACGACCGCTGGGCCAGCGTCCGCGAGGACCTCGCCCGCGTCTGGGTCGGCGACGACGAGGTGCGTGAGCACAGCTTCGCCGGGCTCGACGCCAACGCGAAGGCGCAGGCCGGCTGGTGGCTGGAGCGCGCCAAGCGCGAGAAGCGCAAGGACCTGGTGTCGTTCTACGGCTCCCTGTCGGACGAGACCGAGCTGGAGTGGCGCGACGAGGTGGCCGTGGTCACCGGCGCGGCTCCCGGCTCGATCGCCGGCGCCGTCGTCGCCGACCTCCTCCGCGGTGGCGCGACGGTCGTCGCGACCACGTCGCGGCTGGACCAGGCACGGCTCGCGTTCTTCCGCGAGCTCTACCGCGACCACGCCTCGACCGGCGCCGCCCTGTGGGTGCTGCCGGCCAACCTGGCGTCGTTCGCCGACGTCGACGCGCTCGTCGAGTGGATCTCCAACCCGGTCGTCGAGACGGCCGGCGGGCAGAAGACCGAGCTGCGCCCGGCGCTCGCGCCGACGCTGGTCTTCCCGTTCGCCGCTCCCCCGGTGCAGGGCACGGCGGCCGACGCCGGCTCGCGCGCCGAGGTGGAGTTCCGGATCCTGCTCTGGGGTGTCGAGCGCCTGGTCACCGGCCTCGCGGCCGAGGGTGCCGACCACCGGATCGGGCGACGCGTGCACGTCGTACTGCCGGGCTCGCCCAACCGCGGCATGTTCGGCGGTGACGGTGCGTACGGCGAGGCCAAGGCCGCGTTCGACGCCTTCGTCACCCGCTGGCAGGCCGAGAAGGACTGGGCGCAGCGGGTCTCCCTGGCCCACGCGCACATCGGCTGGGTCCGCGGCACCGGCCTGATGGGTCACAACGACCCGTTGGTCGACGCGGTCACCGCGGCCGGCGTACGCACCTGGTCGCCGGCCGAGATGGCCGCCGAGCTGCTCGCGCTCTGCACCCCGGAGTCGCGTGCGGCTGCCGCCGAGGCTCCGGTCGTCACCGACCTCACCGGCGGCCTGGGCGACGCCAAGCTCGACATGGCGGCGCTGTCCAAGCAGGCCCGCAGGCCGCGGCCACCGAGTCGGTCGAGACCTGTCGAACCGACGACAGCGCTCCTCGCGATGACCCACCCGGCCGGGTGGGGCACCGAGCAGCCGACCATGGACTGGCCGTCGATCAAGGCCAAGCCCGAGGACCTCGTGGTCATCGTCGGCGCGGGCGAGGTGGGGCCGGTCGGCTCCATGCGCACCCGCTTCGAGATGGAGGTCGAGGACCGCCTGTCCCCGGCCGGCGTGCTCGAGCTGGCGTGGACGACCGGACTCATCGTCTGGGAGCAGCAGCCGCAGGCCGGCTGGCACGACGTCGCGTCGGGCGAGCCGCTGACCGAGGCCGAGGTCGTGGAGAAGTACGCCGAGCAGATCGAGGCGTCGGTCGGCATCCGCCGCTACCGCGACGACGGGGCCATGGTCGACAACACCGCGCCGCTCGTCGTGCCGGTGTTCCTCGAGGAGGACACCTCGTTCGTCGTACGCACCCGTGACGAGGCGGACGCCTTCGTCGAGGCCGACCCGTCGAAGACGCGGATCACCCCGACCGAGGACGGCGACTGGTTGGTCACGCGACTGGCCGGCAGCCAGATCCGGGTGCCGCGACGGTTCAAGCTCTCGCGCTTCGTCGGCGCGCAGGTGCCCGACGGGTTCGACCCGAAGGTGTGGGGCCTGGGCTCGATGACCGAGTCGGTCGACCGGCTCGCGGCCTGGAACCTCGTCGCCACGGTGGACGCGTTCATCTCGAGCGGCTTCGAGCCGGCCGAGCTGCTGCGCTGGATCCACCCGACGAAGTTCGCCAACACCCAGGGCACCGGCATCGGCGGCATGCAGTCCACCCGGAAGATGTACGTCGACGCGCTGCTCGGTGAGCAGCCGCCCAACGACGTCCTCCAGGAGGCGCTGCCCAACGTGATCGCGGCGCACACCGTGCAGGCCTACCTCGGTGGGTACGGCGCGATGGTGCACCCGGTCGCCGCGTGCGCCACCGCTGCGGTCAGCGTCGAGGAGGGCGTGGACAAGATCCGCCTCGACAAGGCCAGCGTGGTCGTGGCTGGCGGCTTCGACGACCTCGGCATCGAGGGCATCCTCGGCTTCGGCAACATGAGCGCGACCGCCGACACCGCCGAGATGCTCGCCAAGGGCATCGACGAGCGGCACGTCTGCCGGCCCAACGACCGCCGTCGTGGCGGGTTCGTCGAGGGCCAGGGCGGCGGCACCGTCGTACTCGCCCGCGGCGACGTCGCCCTCGAGATGGGGCTGCCCGTCCTCGGTGTGATCGCGTACGCCGGCTCGTTCGCCGACGGCATCCACACCTCCATCCCCGCCCCGGGGATGGGCGCGCTGGGCGCCGGCATCGGTGGGTCTTCCTCCCCGCTCGCTCGCGGGTCTGGCGTCGGTCGGCCTGACCGCCGACGACCTGGCCGTCGTGTCGAAGCACGACACCTCGACCGCGGCCAACGACCCCAACGAGTCGACGCTGCACGAGAAGCTCGCTTCTTCTCTGGGCCGCACGGCGGGCAACCCGCTGTTCGTCGTCAGCCAGAAGTCGCTGACCGGTCACGCCAAGGGCGGCGCCGCCGCCTTCCAGCTGAACGGCCTGTGCCAGATGCTGGCGAGCGGCACCCTGCCGCCCAACCGCGGCCTGGACTGCGTCGACGAGGACCTCGCCGAGCACGAGCACCTGGTCTGGCTGCGCCGGTCGCTGGAGACCGGCCCGTTCAAGGCGGGCGTGCTCACCAGCCTCGGCTTCGGTCACGTGTCCGCCATGGTCGCGGTCGCCCACCCGGGCGCGTTCGTGGCGTCGCTCTCCAAGTCGCAGAAGGAGGCATGGCTGGCTGCTGCCACGGCCCGCCTTGTCGCGGGCCAGGCCCGTCGCCTCGACGCGATGACCGGTGGCGCCCCGCTGTTCGAGAAGGCCGAGAAGCGCCGCTTCGCCTCCTCCGAGCTCGCCGACACCAAGGCCGACGAGACCGCCATGCTGGTCGACCCGGCCGCGCGCCTCGGCGACGACGGCGTCTACGCGAGGGCGGGCAAGTAGTGACGCAGGAGGACCCTTCGGTGGACTCGGTTGAGGAGCGAGCGCAGCGAGCGTCTCGAAACCACGCGTTCGGCATCGAAGGCGCCCTCAGTGAAGCCGTCGGCGTCGGCATCGACGTCGTCGGCATCACCGCCTTCGCCGAGCAGCTCGACGAGCCCGGCACCCGGTTCGCGCAGGCGTTCACCCCCGGTGAGCGCCGCGCGGCCCGGGCCGGCTCCGGCAGCGAGGCCGAGTCCCTGGCCGCCCGGTGGGCGGCCAAGGAGGCCGTCATCAAGGCGTGGTCGAGCACCTGCTTCGGCCACCCCGACGTGATCGACCCCGAGTCCGTCGACCTCCGCGAGATCGAGGTCCGCACCGACGCCTGGGGTCGTCCGGCGATCCGGCTGCACGGCGCCATCGCCGACTCGATGGCCGGGTACGACGTACTCGTCTCCCTCTCGCACGACCCCGCGGCCGACGTCGCAGCGGCGTTCGTCGTACTGCAGGAGAAGCGCTGAGGCTAGAGCCTTCCCCGGCGTCGTCCACAGATGCTCTGAGCCTCTTGACCGCGGTAGTCGCACTGGTAAAATCGAACACATGTTCGACACGCTCGTCTCCTCTCACCTCTGCGGACCTTGAGTGCGTGCTCGAACGACTCGCTGCCGTCGACGGCGCCGGCGCGACCGAGACCGAGCAGATCGACCTCATCGCGGTGCTGGAGAAGCTGAAGGGCGCGGCAGCCGCAGCCCAGGCCCGGGTCACCGACAACCTGGCGGTCGCCCGCACCGCCCGGGAAGCCGAGCGAGGCGTGCCCGCAGCCAAGCGCTGCCAGGGCCTGGCCGCCGAGGTCGCCCTGGCCCGGCGCTGCAGTCCCCACCGCGGCGCCCAGAGCGTGGGGCTCGCCCGCGCGCTCGTCCGCGAGATGCCCCACACCCACGAGCTGCTGAGCCGCGGAGAGATCAGCGAGTGGCGCGCCACCCTGGTCGTGCGCGAGACGGCCGTGCTCTCCGTGGAGCACCGTCAGCAGGTCGACGCCGAGCTCGCCTCCGAGCTGGCCCACCTCGGTGACCGCGAGGCGGCAGCCAAGGCGCGAGGCATCGGCTACCGCCTCGACCCCGGCTCCGCCATCCGTCGTACTCGCGGCGCGCGGTCCGACCGCCACGTCAGCCTGCGACCGGCTCCCGACACGATGAGCTACCTGACCGCGTTCCTGCCCGTCGAGCAGGGCGTGGCCTGCCTCGCCGCCCTCCAGCAGGCGGCCGACACCGCGCGCTCCGACGGGGACGCCCGCTCCCGCGGTCAGGTCATGGCCGACACCCTGGTCGAGCGGACCACCGGACGGGCCACCGCGGCCGACGTGGACGTCGAGGTGCAGGTCGTCATGACCGACAGCACGCTGCTCACCGACGACCCCACCCCCGCCCGCGTCGTCGGCTACGGACCGATCCACGCCTCCCTGGCCCGCCAGATCGTGCGCGAGGCGCCCCGCGCATGGCTCCGCCGCCTCTACACCCACCCCGACTCCAACGCCCTCGTCGCGATGGACTCCCGCCGCCGCCCCTTCGACGGCGAGCTGCGCGAGTTCCTCGTCGTCCGCGACCAGGTCTGCCGCACGCCGTGGTGCGACGCCCCCATCCGCCACGCCGACCACGTCACCCGGGCGGCCGACGGCGGCGAGACCTCGGCCATGAACGGCGAAGGCCTCTGCGAAGCCTGCAACTACGCCAAGGAGGCCGCCGGCTGGCAGGCCATCGCTCTGTTCAGCGACCGCCACGAGGTCCTGATCACGACCCCGACCGGACACACCTACGTCTCGGCCGCACCCGACCCACCCGGGTCACCAGGACCGCCTCCAGACGAGGGCTGGCGACCTGGTGCACTTCTACTCGGAGCCGCACAGCATCGAGAGGGAGCTTCAACAGCTCTTGGCTTGAGCTGCGCGTCCAAGCCCAGCGTCACTCCGCCGCGATCCGGCGCGCGCCGTTGCAGCTTGAAAGGCCCGGACATACTGATGCGCGAGCGGCCCGGCGTCAGTCTGGGTGCGCGTCGAAGCCGGTCGGGCGGATGACCTTGGCTGGGACGCCGGCGACGATGGCGTTGGCCGGGACGTCTTGGGTCACGACGGCGCCGGCGCCGACGATCGCACCGTCGCTGATGGTGACACCGGGGACGACGGTGACGGCTGCTCCGAGCCAGACCTTGCGACCGATGCGGATTGGGGCAGGGATCATGTCGGCTCGCCGGTCCGGGTCGACGTGGTGGTTGAGAGTGGTCAGCGTGCTGCCGTGGCCGACGAGGGTGCCGTCGCCGATAGTGATGCCACCGGTGTCCTGGAAGCGGCAGCCGAGGTTGATGAAGACGCCTTTGCCCACGGTGAGGTTCTTGCCGAACTCGGTGTGGAACGGCGGGAAGACGACGACGGAGTCATCGATCGGCCTGCCGGTCAGTTCGGCAAGCAGGGCGCGGATCTCCTCGGGCGTGCGGTACCCGTCGTTGATCTGAGCAGTGACCCGGAACGCGTCTTGGGCGGCGTCGTGCATGAATCGGTGCTGCTCGGAACCGCCTTCGACGGGGGCACCGCTATCCACGTGGGCGAGGAAGTCCTGCAGCTGCATCGCGGTCACCGCGCCTTGACGGTGGCAGTGACCGAACCGTCCATGTTCGCGATCCGCTCGGCGGCGTCACCGTCCATCCGTCCGAGGACGACGATGCCAGGGAAGTAGGACTGGTCTCCGTAGTACAGGACGAGGTCGTTGCCAGGGGCGTAGTAGCCCACGTGCCCCACCTCGGGGTCCGCGCCCTCGGGCTGGCCTTCGAGCGACAGCGGACCGGGCAGGCGGCCGGTCTTCTCGACGCCGCCGTGGTCGATCATCTCCACGGTGACGGGGAGCTGCGCGACGAGGTCGTGTGCTGCGGGGCTTTCCTGCAGCGTGGCGGCGAAGGTCTGGTCGCGGATCGTGATCTGGATGTTCATGCGATTCTCCTGTCTCTCGGCCGGCTCACCTGTCCCGTTGCCCGCGGGACTGCGTGAAGGTGTCGGCGTCGGGGTTGAGTGGGTGGTCGATTCGGCGTCGTCAGCGCGCCCGTCGTCGCTGGTCTCGGCACCGTTGCCACATCCGGCGACGAGCAGCGCGGTCAGGGTGACGGTCGGCACTGCGGTCAGCATTGTTCTCATGGGGGACGTCGGACTCAGACAGTGAGCAGGACCTTGGTGGCGGTGCGCTGATCCATGGCTTGGTAGCCCTCGGCTGCCCGCTCGAGCGGCAGGGTGAGGTCGAAAACCTTGCCGGGGTCGATGTTGCGGTCCCAGATGAGCTGAATGAGGTCAGGCAGGTAGCGCCGCACGGGCGCGGGTCCGCCGAGGGCGTGGATGCCGGCGAAGAAGAGCTCGATGCCCGGGATCTGCACGTCGTGGTTGACCCCGACGTAACCGAGGTGTCCACCGCCGCGGGTCGCGCCCACGGCCTGCATGAAGGACTCCTGGGTGCCGACCGCCTCGACCACTGAATGGGCACCGAGCCCACCGGTGAGTTCGCGGATCTTGGCAACGCCCTCCTCGCCGCGCTCGGTCACGACGTCGGTGGCTCCGTAGTACCGGGCGAGCTCCTGACGCTCAGGGTGGCGCGACATGGCGATGATCCGTTCCGCGCCGAGCTGCTTGGCGGCGAGGATCGCCATGAGGCCGACTGCTCCGTCGCCGACGACCGCAACCGTCTTGCTGGGGCCGGCATGGGCAGCGTCGGCGGCGAACCAGCCCGTGCCGAGCACGTCGGAGGCAGCCAGCAGCGACGGGATGAGGTCCTCGTCCGGCTTCCCGGGTGTGGCGACCAGCGTGCCGTCCGCGTGCGGGATGCGCGCTCTCTCCGCCTGGGTGCCGATGCCCGCGTGGACGAACTCGGCGTGCACGCATTTGGACTGGAAGCCGGCCTGGCAGATCTCGCAGGTGTTGTCGGAGATGACGAAGGATCCGACGACGAAGTCGCCGGGCTCGAGGGTCTGGACGGCGCCGCCGACCTCCTCCACCACGCCGACGTACTCGTGACCCATCAGTGTGTGGTCGACGGGCTCGACGCCCCGGTAGGGCCAGAGGTCGGATCCGCAGATGCAGGTCGCGGACAGCCGGATGATGGCGTCGGTCGGTTCGATGATCCGGGGGTCCTCGCGGTCCTCGACTCGGACGTCACCGGGGGCGTGCATGACAACTCCACGCATGGCGGATGCTCCACTTCGTTGACTGGGTTCGCGGGCTACCGCCCCGCACGGCGCGGACCGGGTGGCCCATCACCTCCGAGTCAACCGGCCAGCTCCGCGGGGTGGGAGTCCCTGTTGATGGGTGCACTGACAGGGCACCCTTGACCCCTCGGACTTGATGCCGGCCTCGGCATACCCTCGACGACGTGGACAACCGAGCAGAGGTGCGCGAGTTTCTCACCACTCGCCGCGCCCGCATCACCCCCGAGCAGGCCGGGTTGCCGACGTTCGGCACCAGGCGCGTGCCCGGGCTGCGACGCAGCGAGGTCGCGGCTGTCGCTGGGCTCAGCGTTGAGTACTACGCGCGTCTCGAGCGGGGGCAGATCGCCGGCGCGTCCGCAGGGGTCCTTGACGCGCTCGCGCGGGCGCTGCAGCTCGACGAGACGGAGACCGCACACCTCTTCGACCTCGCGCGCGCCGCAGACGGCATCCCCACCTCGGGCCGCGCCCGGCGTCGCACGACGAGCAAGGCCGCCTCACGACCCAGCCTGCACTGGACACTCGAGGCCATCACGGGCGGCATCGCCTTTGTGAGAGATCCGCGTCAAAACATCCTTGCCACCAACAGCCTCGGCCGGGCGTTCTACTCTCCGGTGCTCGGGGACGGCGGGCGGTTGCCGAACCTGGCCAGGTTCCAGTTCCTCGACCCCGCCTCCCGGGACTTCTACCCGGACTGGGATCTCTTCGCCGAAATGTGCGTGGGCATCATGCGCACCGACGCGGGTCGTGACCCGCACGACCGCGGGCTGCAGGATCTAGTGGGAGAGCTGTCGACCCGAAGCGAGACGTTCCGACGGCTCTGGGCCGACCACAACGTCCGCAGCCACGGCACCGGGACCAAGCGTTTCAACCACCCCGTCGTCGGGGAGCTCACCCTCGCCTACGAAGAGCTGGCCATCACCGCCGAACCTGGGCTGGCCCTCTTCATCTACAGCGCCGAACCTGGCTCCCCGTCCGCCGAACGACTCGACCTGCTTGCGTCTTGGGCGGCGCCTGCCCCCTTCGATTCCGACGCCTGAGCGCTGGTTGGAGACCACCCCACGGGTTCGCTGCGAGTGTGGCAACTTCGAGCCGCAATGCGCGCGTGTGGCCTGCGTCTTGCCGCCACCAGGAGACAAGCCGGCTCTCTACAATCTGCGTGTAGTTGGGGACCGAAATGCGCCGGGGCGCCCGCCATGGATCGGTGCCGGCTCGATGCTGGCGGCGGCGCGTGATGCCGGATGGGCCGTCGGCGATGATGTCGGCGTGGAGTATGTGTCCAGGGTGCCCGGTCCGCCGCTGGACGGGCTGATCGACGACCTCTACTACCTGGAGGGCGCCCCGCCGTACTCCCGGTTGATGCTGCCGGCGGCGCCCGCGCCTTTGCTCATCGTCAACCTCGGGGCGCCGTTTCTCATCCGCGCAGGCACCGACGTAGAAGCCGTGGAGTACGCCGACGGCTGCGCGGTCACCACGCCCACCCGTGCGTGGGAGTTCAGCTACCCGACCCCGACCCGGTCCGTGGGCGTCCACTTCAGGCCGTGGGGGCTGGCACCGTTCCTTCCGATGCCCGCGGCCGAGTTGTGCGACCGACCGGCGACGGTGGAGCAGATCTGGGGCCAGCCCGCTATCGCTGAGCTGCGACACCGACTGACCTTGGCGGACGCACCGCACGAGATGCTGACGCTGCTCGAGGAGGAACTGGTGCGACGGCTGCGGGTGATCGACGGTCTTGACCTGGTCCGCCACATGAGCAGCGCCGTCGCGGCGACAGGCGGGACAGTGCCGATCAGCGACATCGGTGTGGCGGCCCGCGCCAGCAGCACGTATGTGGCGAAGCGGTTCAAGGCCGTAGTCGGTGTCACGCCGAAACGGCTGGCTCGCAGCTACCGCTTCAGCTCCACCGTGTTGGCGATCGACGTCGCTGCACCGATCGACTGGGGTGACGTTGCCGCTGGCGCGGGCTACTTCGACCAGGCCCACTTCGTGCGCGAGTTCCGGGAGTTCACCGGGCTCACGCCGACCCGGTACGCCGAAGTCCGGCGGCGATTCCTGCGCGAACATCCCGACCACGCCCTGGACGGCTGGCCGCTCCCAGCCGATTGATTTCATACAAGAGCGACAGCTCACGCCGCACAAGACTTGGGACTCCGAACAGAGGAGGAATCCATGGGGAAAGTGGTCATGAACGCGTCGGTTTCGGTGGATGGTTTCATCGCGGACGAGAACGACGATCCCGGTCCGATCTTCGAGTGGCTGGTCAGCGGTGACGTGCCGTTGGACGACGGTGGCGTTCTGAAGGTGTCGCAGGCGTCTTACGACCACATCCGGCCGTACTGGGACGAGATCGGCGCGACCATTGCCGGCCGTCACGTCTTCGACATCACAGACGGCTGGGACGGGACGCCTCCGGCCGGGGTCGACCACGTGGTCGTCGTGACGCACCGGCCGGAGCCCGAGGGCTGGGACCCCCAGGCGCCGTTCCACTTTGTCGACGGCATCCAGGCGGCCGTGGCCAAGGCGCAGGAGCTTGCGGGCGACCGCACTGTCGAGGTCGCTGCTGGCGACGTCGGCGGCCAGGTGCTCGCCGCAGGTTTGATCGACGAGGTACGCATGGACGTCGCACCCGTCGTGCTCGGGTCCGGCAAGCGCTACTTCGGCTCCGTCGACGCGCAGCACCTGCTGGAAGGCCCAGACGTAGTTGTTCAGGGCAACCGGGTGCTTCACCTGCGCTATCGGGTGCGCCGCTGACCGATCCGATCGGGTACGCGAAGAAGTCCCACTGCGACGGCGACGCGAGATCGGGTCCTGCCAGGGGCGACGGCCAACCAGTGGCACGTCGCAGGCCCGAGGCACTCGTGCACTCACGGGCCCCCGCGCCAGTGGTCGATCCGGTGATGGTCGGGGGCGAAACCGTGGTCGATGCCCCAGAGGACTGCCTGGGTGCGGCTGGAGACGCCGATCTTGCGGTAGAGCGTGCGGATGTAGGACTTCACGGTGTTGGGCGACAGGTAGGTGCGCGCGGAGACGTCGGCGTTGCTGAGGCCCTGGGTGATGAACGCCAGGATCTCCGCCTCGCGCTCGCTGAGGCCCTCGCCGCGGCCCGGCCAGTCCAGGCCGTTGCTGCCTGACCCGACCCGGTGGGTCGCTGACGACGATCTCCCCCGCGTGCACGGCCTCGAGGGCAGCGATGAGCTCGCGAGCGGGCAGCGCCTTGGAGAGGTAGCCGTGCACGCCCTGCTGCCGCGCCGTCTCGACCAGCTCCGGGTGGAAGTTCCAGGTGTAGACGACCACGCGCCGCGCGCGCGGGTTGTCGATCAGTACGCCGATGTGCTCGTGGTCGGCCTCGGGCTGCGCGAAGCAGTCGTACAGGACGATGTCGACGGCGTCGTCGAGCGGCTCGTTGGAGTCGATCTCGGCCACGATCACCCGGTCGCGGTAGCGGTCGATGATCTTGGCCAGTCCCATCAGTACGACGTCGTAGTCGTCGACCAACGCCACGGTGATCGGGCGCGTGCTGGTCGCTGAACTGGTCGTGGCCACGGCTGCAGACTAACCCACCTAGGGGTGTATCAGGCCCGCCCTAGGTGTCAGCAGGGTGGAGAGACCAACCCCGAACGAAAGGCACCACCATGCTCGGTCTCATCCTCACCATCCTCATCGTCGGCCTGATCGCCGGCGCGATCGCGCGACTCGTCATCCCTGGCAAGCAGCACATCTCGATCCTCGGGACGATCGTCCTCGGAGTCGTCGGCTCGCTCGTGGGCGGCTTCCTGGGCTACCTGCTCTTCCACAAGGACGCCGGCGACGGGTTCCTGCAGCCCGCCGGGCTGATCGGATCGATCATCGGCGCGATCATCGTGCTGCTCGTCTGGATCCGTGCCGGCTCGCACCGTACGGCGCGCGTCTGATGCCACTTCCGATGACCGCTCCCGTGACCCAGTGCCCCAGCTGCGGTGAGGACCTGGTCCTCGAGATGGACCCCGCCTCACCGGACGACGCCGACGCGGCCGTGCTGTCAGCAGATCCCCCGTTCCGCTACGTCTGCGCGTCGCCCGGCTGTCAGTCCTGAGCCTCGACCCCAGCCTGGCCTGGCTCCCCGGACACACGCTCGACGGGGAGCCGGGTCAGCGTCCCTCGATCGCAGCGATGATCTCCGGCCGCAACCGGGCGGCAGGGATGACCGCGTCGACCGAGCCGACCTCGACGGCCCGGTGGATGTCGTGGATGCCGTCGAACTCGGCGGCGACCTCGCTGATCTTCTCGGCGCGGGTGGCGGCGCGGAGGGTGGCCTGCTCGGCCCGGAGGCGGATCCGCTCGCCGTTGCGAGCCGACGCGATCCGCTCGTCCAGCGCCTGCATGGCAGGGGACGCGGCGCGTGCGCTTGTCCACCTCGCCGGTGAACACCACCGCCGCGGCCGGCGCGCCGCCGATGACCGAGGCGAAGGAGCCCTCGACCGCGAGCACCGTCATGTGCGGGTTCAGCGCCTTGGAGAACACCACGAACGCGCCGCCGTGGTAGCGGGAGATGACGCAGAAGACGATCGGGCCGCGGAAGTTGACGATGGCGCGGCCGATCTCGGCGCCGTACTCCAGCTGCAGGTTGCGCATCGACTCCGGTGACCCGTCGAAGCCCGACAGGTTCGCGAGTACGACGAGGGGCCGGTTGCCGCTGGCCGCGTTGATCGCGCGGGCGGCCTTCTTCGACGACTTCGGGAACAGCGTGCCGGCCGTGTAGGTGTCCGGGCCGTCGGTGGGCGGGAAGCCGCTGCGGCGTACGGACTGGCTCTCGATGCCCAGCAGGCACACGGGATGGCCGCCGACGTGGGCGTCCTGGACGACCGCGGTGTCCGCCTCGGCCATGCCGGCCCAGCGCTCGAGGACGTCGTGGTCCTGGTCGGCGATGGCGCGCATCACCGTGCGGATGTCGAAGGCCTTCTTGCGGTCCGGGTTGGACTCCGCGGAGAAGATCTCGCCGACCGTCGTGGAAGTCGCTGCCCTCGACGGCGTGCGGGTACGACGAGATGTCGCGGTCGGACGGGTCGGAGTGACGAGCGCGACGCGGGCCGCTCTCCCCCGGCACGACGTAGGTGTGCTCGTAGTGCGCCATCAGCACGCCGAAGGCGCCGGCCAGGTCGGGCGCCCAGTACTGCGCCTGCCCGTTGGGACCCATCACCCGGTCGTAGCCGCCGATGCCGTAGTTGTCCTCGGCCGAGACGCCGCCGGAGAAGTCGAGCGACTGCTTGCCGGTGAGCACCATCGCGCTCTCCGGGGTCATCACCAGGATGCCCTTGGTGTGCATCAGCATCGTGGCCTCGGCGTTCCAGTACGGCTGGGCGCCGACGTTGATGCCGGCGACCACGACGTTGATCTCGCCGCCGTCCTGGGTGAACTCCACGATCCGGCGCAGCGCCTTGGCCACCCAGTCCATGTTCTCGGTGCCGGAGTCCATCGAGATCCGCGCGCCCGCGGAGAGCGCGAACCACTCCACCGGCACGCTGCATCCGCTCGGCCAGGTCGAGCGCAGCGATGACCCGCAGGCACTCCTGCTCCGCGACCGAGCCGAGCGACTTCGTCGGGTCGCCGCAGAGCACCACGCGCTGCACGCCCTCGGGGTGCAGCGGCGTCGGGGTGGTGACGACGGCGGCGAGGATGCCGGCGGTGTTGAGGCCGTAGGGACGGTCGACCGGCACGAGCGACCGTGTCGTCGTCGAGGTCGTGCTCGACGAGCGTGCCGCCGGGACCGGCGAGCACGCGCGCTCAGCTCGTAGGGGTAGACGAGCCCGCGGCGGCGCGACCGCACGACCTTGGAGGCGTAGTCGTCGAGGGGCTTGAGCAGCTCGGTCGGCGGCTCCTCGACCGTGGAGACGACGCCGGATCCCGGCTGGGCGCTGAAGCGCACGGCCATCGGGACCGGCTCGCCGCCGGGGACGGCCAGGCGGCCCTGGGCCACGACCTCCTCGACGCCGGCGCCGTCGGTCAGCGGGCTGATCTTGGTGCCGAGCGCGCCGAGCGCGTCGAGGTCGAGGTCGACGACCGGCCAGACGGTGACCCAGACGTGGTTCATGTCGAGCTTGGCGCCGGCCGAGCCGCGCGCGACCCGCTCGCGGCGGATCGACTCCAGGCAGTTCTCCACCGCGCGCTCGGCGTGCGGCAGCGAGGTGATGGTGCCGTCCTCGTCGCGTACGACGGACATCTGGCGCACCTGCGCGAGGGCCACCAGCCGCCGGTCCGCGGGGTTCTCCCGGGCGACGCAGTCGTAGAGCAGCACGTCGCCTGGCGCCTCGACGCGGGTGATGTCGAAGTTGCGCAGCCGCCACAGGTCGAGGCGCCGCCCGACCATCGGGTGCACGCCACGGGTCAGGTCGTCCTCGACCACGGTCGTCGCTCGGTCCGCGCGTCGGGGCGGAAGACGAAGTAGCCGACCGGCCGGTCGCCGCCGGAGCACGACGGCGACGCAGACGCGTCGTACGTCGTGGGCCAGCGGGAGCGCGGCCAGCCAGCGACCGCAGCTCTTCGGCGCGCCTCGTCGCCGTCAGACGGGGGCGTCGGGCCAGTGCGAGGTAGAGGTCGACGACCGCCTCCTCATGAGCGGCGCGAGCGGTGACGTGCGTCGTCGACCGCGGTGACGAGGTCGGAGCCGTCGACCAGCTCCGCCACCGTGCCGAGCGAGGAGACCAGCCGGGTCGGGCGGTCGTCGAGGGTGTAGCTCGCGACCACGGCCGGCGCGGGCGTCGTCGCTCGAACGTCTGCAGGTCGTGCAGCTGGTACTCGCGGTAGTGCCGACGCGCGAGCACCTCCAGCATCGGCTCACGGGTCGGGATGCCCTGCGACAGCCGCTCGGCGAGGAAGCCGACGATCTGCTCGGGGATGGCGGCCAGCGCCTCGATCCGTGCGGCGCGGTCGGCGCCGGCGCGGCAGGGCGGCCAGCGCCGCGATCTCGTCACGGACGCCCAGCAGCACCTCGGACCGCTCGGCATCCACCGCCGGCTGGTCGAACCAGCGGAAGCGGACGCTGCGGGCCAGGTCGCCGATCGCCGGGATAGCGCGACTGCGGGACGCGCCCGAGGCGCTCCAGCAGCGCGCGCGCCCGACCGGCCAGCTCGCCGGTCGGCGTGGTGGCGCGGCTCCACGAGCCGAGCAGGGCGGAGACGAGGGCGACCTCGGGCATCGTGCGCTGCTGGGCCAGGAAGATGCGGAAGACCGCGGCCTCCAGCTCGGGCGTGCGGTCCAGCGAGTCGACGCCGTAGTGGAGGAGCACGCGACGCAGCCGCTCGCGGAACTGCTCGGGCAGCCCGCCACGGTCGGCGTCGAGGCTCTGCAGGTAGGTGTGGAAGTGCTCGCGCGAGCTGTGCACCCGCAGCTCGGACTGGCGGTCCTCGTCGACCGGACGGGTGCGGGTCAGCTCGGCCAGGTCGGCGAAGACCTCGAGCAGCGACACCTCGTCGGCGAGGACGGACTCCTCGGCTTCGGCGACCTCGTCGCGGACGGCGAGGTACTCCGACAGCGCGGCGTCCTGGTCCTCCGGCGGTACGTCGTAGCCGAGCACGACCGCGCTCAACGCGTCCCGGGCCCGCGCCCTCCGCGTGTCGGGGTCGAGCATGTCGTCGGTGGGCAGGTCGAGGGCAGTCTCCGTGGACACGGCCTCCTCGAGGGCCTCGCCCAGCTGCTCGAGCTTGATCAGCGCGGCGCCGGTCTCCACCTGGCTGCCGGTGATGACCTGCAGCTCCTTGACCCGGGCAGCGAACGGCGCCCGCACCGCGGTCTCCATCTTCATCGACTCGAGCACGACGACGACGGCGCCGGCCTCGACCTCGTCGCCGACGGCCACGGGCGTGGCCACGACCAGTGCCGGTGCGGGCGAGCGCAGCACGCCACCCTCGTCACGGCTGACCCGGTGGGCGACGCCGTCGACCTCGACGAACGTCGTGGGTCCGTGCGTGGCGCTGACGACGCTGTAGCGGCGGCCGCCGACCACGAGGCGCCGGCGTACGTCGTCGACGTGCGCCACCACGACGTCGACCGTCTGGGAGGAGTCGCCCGAGGCGACGTTCACCCGGAAGCGACCGGGGCCGGTGTTCACGGTCGAGGCCAGGTAGGGCACGCCACGGAGCTTGAGCTCGACGGGCTGGCCGACCTGGTGCGAAGCGGACGGCCGGCCACCGTGCGCGGTCGCGATCAGCCGCGCGGTCTCGACCCGCACCCCGTCGAGGTAGGCCTCGATCGCCGCGGCGACGACCGCGATGCCGGCGTGGGCGTGGGCGACCAGCCGGCCCTCGGCGCGGACGCGGTCGATCCAGCCGGTGTCGGCCCACGTGGGCGTGCCGGTGGTGACTTCGGGCTGGTCCAGCAGGTCGAGCACGAAGCTCTTGTTGCAGGCGCCGCCCTCGATCACCACGGTGGTCGAGGCCATCGCGCGGCGCAGCCGGGCCAGCGCCTCGTCGCGGGTGCGACCGTAGGCGATGATCTTCGCGATCATCGAGTCGAAGTCGGGCGGGATGGTGTCGCCCTCGGCCACGCCGGTGTCGACCCGGATGCCCGGGCCGGACGGCAGGTCGAGGTGCTCGATGCGGCCGGGCGAGGGCGCGAAGTCGCGGTCAGGGTCCTCGGCGTTGAGCCGTGCCTCGACCGCGTGGCCGAGCTCGGCCGGCTTCTCGCCCTCGAGGTGTCCGCCCTGCGCCACCAGGATCTGCGCCTTGACCAGGTCGATGCCGGTGGTCGCCTCGGTGATCGAGTGCTCGACCTGCAGCCGGGTGTTGACCTCGAGGAAGGCGAACGTGCGCTCGCCGGGGTGGTAGAGGAACTCGACGGTGCCGGCACCGACGTACCCCACGGCCAGGGCGAGCCGCTCGGCCGACGCCTTGAGCTCGTCGACCTGCTCCTCGCTGAGCAGGGCCGAGGACGACTCCTCGATGACCTTCTGGTTGCGGCGCTGGATCGAGCAGTCACGGACGCCGAGCGCCCACGCGGTGCCGTGGCTGTCGGCGATCAGCTGGACCTCGACGTGCCGGGCGCCGGTCACCAGGCGCTCGAGGAAGACGGTGCCGTTGCCGAAGGAGCGCAGCGCCTCGTCGCTGGTGCGCTGGAACGCGTCCTCGAGGTCGGTGGCGGAGGCGACCATCCGGATGCCGCGGCCACCACCGCCGGCGCTGGCCTTGAGCATCAGCGGGTAGCCGATGTCCGCGGCCTTCTCGAGGGCGTCCTCGAGGGTGTCGACGGCGCCGCGGCTCCAGGGCGCGACGGGTACGCCGACCTCCTCGGCGATCAGCTTCGAGCCGATCTTGTCGCCGAGCTGTCGCATCGCGTCGGCGCTCGGCCCGATGAAGGTGATGCCGTGCTTGTCGCAGAGGTCGACGAACGCCGGGTCCTCGGCCACGAAGCCCCAGCCGGGCCACACCGCGTCGGCCTCGGTGTCGAGGAGAGCGCGCTCGAGCACGGCCAGGTCGACGTAGGGCCGGTTGCTGGCCGGTCCGAGGTCGTAGGAGAGGTCGGCCTCGCGCACGAACATCGCGGTGGCCTCGCCCGAGGTGTGCAGCGCGACGGTCTGGATGTGGTCCTCACCGGCGGCGTTGAGGTCACGCACGGCATGGACCAGCCGCATGGCGGACTCACCACGGTTGACGATCGCAATGCGACGGAATGACACGAAGTACCCCTCATGTTGGACGGTGCAAACGCGAGGGTGGGCTCGCGTTGCCTCCAAGGTGTCACGCCGCAGGGGGTTACGCGCGAGTCACATAGGCAGTTCGGGCGTGGCGTTGGTCTCAGTGCGGCTCAGGAAGCCGCGCGCTTCTTCGCGGCCTCGGCCTCGGCCGCCATCAGGTAGCCGGTCAGCAGCGTCTTGAGCTGGACGACGGCATCGGGGTGCGACTGACCGTCGCGGATCGAGAAGTTCAGCATCGAGTAGGTCACGTGCACCAGCACCTCGGCCAGGGTCTGCCGGTCGCTGATCTTCGAGCCGGGGGTCAGCGGTGCGAGCAGTCGCGTCACCTGGGAGGCCAGGGCGCGCTCGTGCTCGGCGGCGATCGCCCGGGTCGGCGGCGTGGCCTGCATCGCCAGCCAGACCGCCCGCCGTGACGGGTCGGTGCGCCACAGCGCGGCGAGGTGGTCGAGCAGCTTCTCGAGCAGCTCGAGCCAGTCGAGGCTGGGGATCTCGCCCGCGAACTTCTCCAGCTCCACCTGCACGTTGACGGTGTCGAGCCGGTCGAGCTCGCAGATGATGGCGTACTTGTTGCCGAAGAACTGGTACAGCGAGCCGATGGGTACGCCGGCCCGCAGCGCCACCTGCTCGGAGGTGAACGACTCGAAGCCCACCTCGACCAGGAGCGCCCGCGCGGCCCGCAGGATGTCGTCGAAGCGTCGACGGCTCCGCTCCTGCGACGGCCGTCGCCGCGGGAGGAACTCCGCGGGGTCGTTGGCCTGCGTGGTCATGCCCCAAGGTTACTTCGGAGTAGAGGCTCGAGATGGCCTGTTTGCGTCGCGCGTCCCACCTCTCGCGGTCGTCACCTGCACGCAACAGGTCAGCACTAGCCTCGTCCCATGTTCTCCAAGATCCTGGTGGCCAACCGCGGCGAGATCGCGATCCGGGCCTTCCGCGCCTCCACGGAGATGGGCGCCCGCACGGTGGCGGTCTTCCCCTACGAGGACCGCTGGTCCGAGCACCGGATGAAGGCCGACGAGGCCTACCAGATCGGCGAGCCCGGGCACCCCGTCCGCGCCTACCTCGACCCCGAGGCGATCGTCGAGGTGGCGGTGAAGTCCGGCGCCGACGCCGTCTACCCGGGCTACGGCTTCCTCTCCGAGAACCCCCACCTGGCCGAGGCGTGCGCCAACGCGGGCATCACCTTCATCGGCCCGACCGCCGACGTGCTCACGCTGACCGGCAACAAGGCCAGGGCGATCGCGGCGGCCAAGGAGGCCGGCGTACCCACGCTGAAGTCGGTCGAGCCCAACGACGACCTGGACGCCCTGATGCAGGCAGCCGGCGACCTGTCCTACCCGCTGTTCGTGAAGGCGGTCGCCGGCGGTGGCGGCCGCGGCATGCGAAAGGTCGACGACGAGAAGGACCTCAAGGACGCGATCGACACCTGTATGCGCGAGGCGGAGGGTGCGTTCGGCGACCCGACGGTGTTCATCGAGGAGGCCGTCGTCGACCCGCGGCACATCGAGGTGCAGATCCTCGCCGACGGCGAGGGCAACGTGATCCACCTCTTCGAGCGCGACTGCTCGGTGCAGCGGCGTCACCAGAAGGTCGTGGAGATCGCGCCCGCGCCCAACCTCGACCCGGAGATCCGCGAGCGGATGTGCGCCGACGCGGTGCGGTTCGCCGAGCAGATCGGCTACCGCAACGCCGGCACCGTCGAGTTCCTGCTCGACCCCGACGGCAACTACGTCTTCATCGAGATGAACCCGCGCATCCAGGTCGAGCACACCGTGACCGAGGAGGTCACCGACGTCGACCTGGTGCAGTCGCAGATGCGCATCGCTGCCGGCGAGACGCTCGAGGACCTCGGGCTCAGCCAGGACACGGTCAAGCTGCGGGGCGCTGCGCTGCAGTGCCGGATCACCACCGAGGATCCGGCCAACGGGTTCCGTCCCGACACCGGCAAGATCACGACGTACCGCTCCCCCGGTGGCGGCGGCGTGCGCCTGGACGGCGGTACGACGTACACCGGTGCCGAGATCTCCGCCCACTTCGACTCGATGCTCGCCAAGCTGACGTGCCGTGGCCGCACCTTCGAGGACGCCGTCCGCAAGGCGCGGCGAGCGGTGACCGAGTTCCGGATCCGTGGCGTCGCGACGAACATCCCGTTCCTGATCGCCCTGCTCGACGAGCCGGACTTCCGCGAGGGCCGGGTGACCACCGGCTTCATCGAGGAGCACCCCGACCTGCTCAAGGCGCGACCCAACGCCGACCGCGGCACCCGGCTGCTGACCTGGCTCGCCGAGGTGACGGTCAACAAGCCGCACGGCGAGGCGCCGGTCAGCGTCGACCCGGTCAGCAAGCTGCCCGACATCGACCTCGACGTCCCGGCTCCGGACGGGTCGCGACAGACCCTGCTCCGGCTCGGCCCCGAGGGCTTCGCGGCCGACCTGCGTCAGCAGCAGCGCGTCGGCGTCACCGACACGACCTTCCGCGACGCCCACCAGTCGCTGCTGGCGACCCGGGTGCGCACCCGCGACCTGCTCGCCGTGGCGGGTCACGTGTCCCGGATGACGCCGGAGCTGCTGAGTCTCGAGGCGTGGGGCGGTGCGACGTACGACGTGGCGCTGCGCTTCCTCACCGAGGACCCGTGGGACCGGCTCGCCCAGCTGCGCCAGTCGGTGCCGAACGTCTGCCTCCAGATGCTGCTGCGCGGCCGCAACACCGTCGGCTACACGCCGTACCCGACCGCGGTCACCAACGCCTTCGTCGCCGAGGCCGCCGAGACCGGCATCGACATCTTCCGGATCTTCGACGCCCTCAACGACGTCGACCAGATGCGGCCCGCGATCGACGCCGTCCGCGAGACCGGCACCTCGATCGCCGAGGTGGCGCTCTGCTACACCGGCGACCTG
>CAVROK010000002.1:0-123592 GCA_963722835.1 uncultured Actinomycetota bacterium | reverse complement strand
GCGTTGGTGAAGCCGGTCCAGGACTCGTCGAACTCGGTCGCCTCCACGGCGGCGTGGTAGCAGGCCCACTCCGCGAAGGACTCGTTGAGCCACAGGTCGTCCCACCACTTCATCGTGACGAGGTCGCCGAACCACATGTGCGCCATCTCGTGGAGGATCACCGAGCAGCGGAACTCGTAGAACGAGGCGTCCTGGCGGCTGCGCGGGAGGTACTCGTCGCGCAGCGTGACAGCTCCGGCGTTCTCCATCGCGCCCATGTTGTACTCCGGCACGTAGAGCTGGTCGTACTTGTGGAACGGGTAGGGGAAGCCGAACGCGTCCTCGAAGAACGCGAAGCCCTGCTTGGTGAGCTTGACCAGCTCGGCGGTGTCCATGTGCTCGACGAGCGACTGGCGGCAGTAGTGCCCGAGCGGGATCTCGCCGTACTCGCCGACGTAGGTGTCGAACTCGGCGTGGTACTCGCCGGCGATGACCGCGGTGATGTAGGTCGACATCCGCTCGGTCGGCGGGAACTCCCAGACCGCCTTGCCGTCGCCGAGGCCGCGCGGCTCGGGGGTGGGCGCGTTGGAGACCACCGCCCAGCCCTCGGGGGCGGTCACGTGGAAGGTGAACACGCTCTTCAGGTCGGGCTGCTCGAAGGTCGCGAACACGCGCCGGGCGTCGGGCACCTCGAACTGCGTGTAGGTGTAGACGCGGTCGTCGGCCGGGTCGACGAAGCGGTGCAGGCCCTCGCCGGTGCGCGAGTACGGGCAGTCGGCTCGTACGACGAGCTCGTTGGTCGCCTGGAGGCCGGGGAGGGTGATCCGGTTGTCGACGTACACCTCGCCCGGCTCGAGCGCCTCACCGTTCAGCAGGATCTCGTGGACGTCGGCGCCGACCAGGTCGACGAAGCTCTCGGCTCCCGGTTCGGTGCACGTGAACGCGATCGTGGTGGTCGTGGCAAAGGTCGTCTCGCTGGTCGTCAGGTCGAGCTCCACGGTGTAGGAGTCGACGCCGAGCAACCGGGCGCGGGTCTGCGCCTCGTCCCGAGTCAGGTTGGTTCCAGGCATGCGCCGCATCATGCCACCCACGAGTTTGTTGACGATCGCAACGGGAATGATCTGACCCACCACGGAGGTTTGGGTAGACATGACCACTGAGCACGCAGATTTCTGGTTCGACCCCCGGTGCCCGTTCGCCTGGATCACCTCACGGTGGATCCTCGAGGTCGAGCAGGTGCGCGACATCAAGGTGCGCTGGCACGTGATGAGCCTGGCCTACCTCAACCGCGAGAAGGACGTGTCGGAGGACTACCGCAAGGGACTGGAGAAGTCCTGGGGTCCCGTCCGGGTCTGCGCCGCCGCCGAGCGCAAGTACGGCGCCGAGGCGCTGCTCCCGCTCTACACGGCGCTCGGCACCCGGATCCACGTCGAGAAGCAGGAGGTCTCGCGGGAGATGGTCGAGGCCGCGCTCGCCGACGCGGACCTCGCCGTGGAGCTCGCCGACGCCATGGAGGACGAGCTCTGGGACGAGGCGGTCATCGCCTCGCACCACGAGGGCATGGACGCCGTCGGTGACGACGTGGGCACGCCCACCATCCACTTCAACGGTGCCGCGTTCTTCGGTCCGGTGATGAACAAGGCACCGCGCGGCGAGGAGGCGGGTCAGCTGTGGGACGCCTGCGTGACGCTGGCGTCGTACCCCGAGTTCTTCGAGCTCAAGCGCACCCGCACGGGCCAGCTCGACTTCAGCTGAGCCGCTCAGCCGGAGGAGGCCGCCGACGCCGTCGAGGCGGCCACGACCGCCGCGGTCATCGCGGCCTGGGCGGCGGAGATGGCGTCCTTGACGGCCTTGGCCGCCCAGTCGCCGTCGGCGATCTCCTTCGCTCGTGCCTTGAGCTGACGCCCGGGGAGGCCCTCCCGGTCGACCACCTTGTGCGCCAGGTCCATCGCTGCGAGCACGGAGACCAGCGCGGCGATGCGTGGCGCCGGGTCGACACCCCGGACGAGGGCGTCGCCGAGCTGGCGGCGTACCTCTCGCTCGTGGCTGCTGTCCGCCGCGGGCCAGCGGGTGCTCGAGAACAACCCGAGCACCTTGCCGTCCTCGCGGTGCAGGATGCCCGCCGCCTCGAGCCGCTCGAGCAGGGGCTCGCGGCGCTTCTTGCCCAGGCGGTCGACGAGGTCCTGGGCGGTCCGCTCCTTCTCGGCCACCAGCGCCAGCGCCTCGACGAGCACCGGATCGGCGGGTCTCGTGCTGTCGGTGGGGTGCACCTTCGTCCGGGCCCACATCCCTTCCTTCTTGACCACCTCGACGTGGCCGCCCAGCGCCAGCTCGACGAGCAGGGCGCCGCCGATGCCGGTGGCGAGATAGGTCGAGTTGGTCATCTTCCCGGACTCGTCGTCGAGCAGCAGGAGCAGCAGGTCCTCGGCGATCAGCATGCGACCGAGAATAGGTCGCGGCCCGGGAAACCCGGTCGGAGCGCCGCCCACGCCACGAATAGGATCCCCGAGTGAGCAAAGTCCTGTCCGCCGTCGCCTGGCCGTACGCCAACGGCCCGCGCCACATCGGCCACGTGGCCGGTTTCGGCGTGCCCTCCGACGTGTTCAGCCGCTACATGCGGATGGCCGGCCACGACGTGCTCATGGTGTCGGGCACCGACGAGCACGGGACGCCGATCCTGATCGCCGCCGACGAGGCCGGGGTCACCCCGCAGGAGCTCGCCGACCAGAACCACCGGCTGATCGCGGAGGACCTCGTCGCGCTCGGCGTCTCCTACGACCTCTACACCCGTACGACGACGCGCAACCACACCGCCGTCGTCCAGGAGCTGTTCACCGGCGTCCACGACAACGGCTACTTCATCGAGCAGACCACCAAGGGCGCGATCAGTCCCGTCGACCGGCCGCACCCTGCCCGACCGCTACATCGAGGGCACCTGCCCGATCTGCGGCTACGCGAGCGCCCGCGGCGACCAGTGCGACAACTGCGGCAACCAGCTCGACCCCGCCGACCTGATCGACCCGCGCTCGAGGATCAACGGCGAGGTGCCCGAGTTCGTCGAGACCCAGCACTTCTTCCTCGACCTGCCGGCGCTCGCCGGAGCGCTCAAGGAGTGGCTCGACGAGCGCGAGGCCAGCGGGACGTGGCGGCCCAACGTGATCCGGTTCAGCCAGAACATCCTCGAGGACATCCGTCCCCGCGCGATGACCCGCGACATCGACTGGGGCATCCCGGTGCCGCTCGACGGGTGGCGCGACAACCCGACCAAGCGGCTCTACGTGTGGTTCGACGCGGTCATCGGCTACCTGTCCGCGAGCATCGAGTGGGCCCGCCGTACGGGGGACGAGGACCGCTGGCGCGAGTGGTGGAACGACCCCGAGGCCCTGTCCTACTACTTCATGGGCAAGGACAACATCACCTTCCACAGCCAGATCTGGCCGGCCGAGCTGCTGGCCTACTCCGGCAAGGGCGACCGCGGCGGCAAGCCGGGGGAGTACGGCGAGCTCAACCTGCCGACCGAGGTCGTCTCCTCGGAGTTCCTGACGATGGAGGGCAAGAAGTTCTCCTCCTCCCAGCGCGTGGTGATCTACGTCCGCGACCTGCTCAGCCGCTACCAGCCCGACGCGTTCCGCTACTTCGTCGCCGCGGCCGGGCCGGAGAACCAGGACTCCGACTTCACCTGGAGCGAGTTCGTACGCCGCACCAACGACGAGCTCGTCGCCGGCTGGGGCAACCTGGTCAACCGCACGGCGACACATGATCGCCAAGAACTTCGGCGAGATCCCCGCCGCCGGAGAGCTGACCGCCGAGGACCAGGCGCTGCTCGACCACGTCGAGCGCGGCGTTCGGCGTCGTCGGCGACCTGATCGGCCGGCACCGGCAGAAGGCCGCGATCGGCGAGGCGATGCGGGCCGTCGCCGAGGTGAACAAGTACGTCTCCGACTCCGAGCCGTGGAAGCTCAAGGGTGACGACGAGCGCGAGCGCCTCGGCACGATCCTGCACGTCGTGGCCCAGTGCGTCTCCGACCTGAACACGATCCTCTCGCCGTTCCTGCCGTTCTCGGCCAACGCCGTCGACGCCGTGCTCGGCGGCAGCGGCGAGGTCCAGCCGATGCCGCGGCTCGACGAGGTCGACGACCTCGACGGGGGAGCGGGCTACCCGGTCATCACCGGCGACTACACGGGCGCCGCGCGGTGGGAGCGGTCGCCCGCTCGCGGTCGGCACGCCGGTCGGCAAGCCGACCCCGGTGTTCACCAAGCTCGACACCGCCGTGGTCGACGAGGAGCTGGCCCGGCTCGCGGCGTCCTGAACTGCTCGAGGAGATCGCATGCTCTACCCCCAGGCCCAGGCTGGCCGTGACGGTGTCTGCCGGCGAGGAGCCGGTGCACGCGCCGGGCTTCGACATCGCTGCCTCACGTCAGCGAGCGCGGGCACAGGCCGCCTCCGAGCCACGGGTGCCGGTGGCCGAGGTGCGCGACGTCGACGCCGACGGGGTCCCGTGCCGCCTCTACCGTCCCGACGGCGCCGATCCCGGCGTGGTCGTGCACCTGCACGGCGGCGGGTTCGTCTTCCACGACATCGACGTCCACGACAACCTGGCCCGGCGGCTGGCGCTCGCGTGCGGGACCGCGGTGCTCAGCGTGGACTACCGCCGGCCGCCGGAGCACCCGTTCCCGGCCGCGCCCGACGACGTCGACACGGTCTCGGCTGGCTCGACGAGCACGCCGAGACCGAGGGGATCGCCGGTCCGACGTACATCCACGGGGACAGCGCCGGCGGCAACCTCGCGCTGGTCGCGGCGCTGCGCAACCCCGGCCGGTTCCGCGCCGTCGCGCTGACCTACCCGTTCCTCGACCCGGAGGCCGCCGGTGCGTCGTACCACCTGGAGGAGACGGGCTTCGAGCCGGCGCGAGGCCGCCTGGTACTGGCAGCAGTACGCCGCCACGCCGGAGGACCTGACCGATCCCGACCTCGCGCCGCTGCTCTCCGACCGGCTCGGCACCCTGCCGCCGACGCTCGTCGTCACCGCCGAGTACGACCCCCTGCGCGACGAGGGCGAGCTGCTCGCCGCCCGGCTGGCGGAGGAGCGCGTCACCGTGGTGGCCACGCGCTACCTCGGTCAGCTGCACGGGTTCCTGCGGCACCCCGAGGTGTTCGACGCGGCGGACGCGCTGACCGGCCAGCTCGCCGGCTTCGTGCGCAGCCAGCGGCCCTGAGCCAGCCGGATCACCCCTCCCGCTAGCCTTCACGCCATGCGCGTCCACCTGGGATCCGACCACGCCGGGCTCGAGCTGAAGGACCACCTGATCGCGTGGCTGCGCGAGCAGGGCCACGAGCCGGTGGACCACGGGCCGTTCGTCTACGACGCCCAGGACGACTACCCGGTCTTCTGCCTCCGGGCGGCGGAGGCGGTGGTCGCCGACGACGGCAGCCTCGGCGTCGTGATCGGCGGGTCCGGCAACGGCGAGCAGATCGCCGCCAACAAGGTCAAGGGCGTCCGGGCGGCGCTGGCGTGGAGCGACGAGACGGCGGCCCTGGCCCGTCAGCACAACGACGCCAACGTCCTCTCGGTCGGCGGGCGGATGCACACCGTCGCCGAGATGACGCGGTTCGTCGGGGTCTTCCTGCGCACCGACTTCACCGGCGAGACCCGTCACGTCCGCCGCATCGGGATGCTCGCCGACTACGAGTCCACCGGCGAGCTGCCGCCGCTGCCGGACTCGGCCGTCGGGCACGATGCCTGAGGGCCACACCCTCCGGCGGCTCGCCGACGACCTCACCGCGGCGTTCGCCGGCCGTCCGGCCCGGGTCAGCAGCCCGCAGGGCCGGTTCGCCGCCGATGCCGCGGTGCTCGACGGGGCGACGCTCCTCGGGGCCGACTCCGCGGGCAAGCACCTGTTCGTGGAGTTCGCGGGAGACCGCTTCATCCACATCCACCTCGGGCTGATCGGCAAGCTCGACCTGCTCCCCACGCCCGCGCCGCCACCGGTCGGACAGGTGCGCCTCCGTCTGCAGAACGAGACGACGTACGCCGACCTCCGCGGCGCCATCCAGTGCGACCTGGTCGGCCGTGAGCGCGTCGAGGCGGTGACCGCATCGCTGGGGCCGGACCCGCTCCGGGCCGACGCGGACCCGGCGGCCGCGTGGGCCCGGATCCGGCGCAGCCAGCGACCGATCGGCGACCTGCTCCTGGACCAGGGGGTCATCGCCGGGGTCGGCAACGTCTACCGCGCCGAGGTGCTCTTCCGGCACCGGATGCACCCGCTCCGGCCGGGAAAGACCCTGCGCGTGGGGCAGTTCCAGTCGATCTGGGAGGACCTCGTCGCCCTGATGCACGAGGGCGTGCGGACCGGGCGCATCGACACCGTGCACTCCGAGCACACGCCGGAGGCGATGGGACGACCCCCGCGCGTGGACGACCACGGCGGGGAGGTCTACGTCTACCGGCGCACCGGCCAGCCGTGCCTGGTCTGCGGCGCGAAGGTGCGCACCTCCGCGCTCGCCGGTCGAAATCTGTTCTGGTGTCCGCAATGTCAGCCCACGTTCCGCTCGCGCGCCGTACGCTGAGACGACCACATTTCGGACACCCCTGGGGAGGAGACCTTGGCGAACCTTGCGCTGCCGTGGCGCGGGCTCTCCTTGCGTGTCCGGCGGGAGATGTCGGTCTCGGACCGCCCCGCCCTGGTCTTCCTGGTGCTGCTCACCGTCGCCCTGACCGGCGGCTCCCTGGCCTACGAGAACTTCGTGGCCTCGACCGCGCTGCTCCTCCCGATGTTCATCGGGAGCCTGTGGCTGGGACCGAGGTCGCTGCCGTGGTTCGTCGTGTTCGTCATCGCCTGCTTCTGCATCCTGCTCGTCGACCAACCCACCGTGAGCCTGCGCTCGGTCGGGCGCGCGATCGTCACCTTCGCGATCGCGGCGCTGATCATGGTCACCTCCTTCCGCCGCAGTCGTCTCGGCGTCTCCGGGCCGATGGGGGAGTCGATGTTCGTCGACCTGCGCGACCGCATCTCCAAGCAGGGCAACCTGCCGCACGCTGCCGCCGGAGTGGCTGGTGGAGTCGGTGGTGAAGTCCGCGGGAGGCACGTCGTTCGCCGGCGACTTCCTCGTCGCCCGGCGGGCCGGCGACGACAAGTTCGAGCTGGTCGTCGTCGACGTCTCCGGCAAGGGCGTCGAGGCCGGTTCGCGGTCCCTGTTCCTCTCCGGTGCGTTCAACGGCATCGTCTCGGCGCTGCCGGGCGAGCGGTTCCTGCCGGCGGCCAACGACTACCTGATGGGGCAGGGCTGGGGAGAGGGCTTCGCCACGGCGATCCACCTCCACCTCGACCTGCACACCGGCGCCTTCGAGCTGCGCAAGGCCGGCCATCCGCCGGCCGTGTGGCTGCACGCCGGATCGGGCAAGTGGTCGGTGCTCAACTCCGACGGTCCGGCGCTCGGCCTGATCGAGGACGCCGACTTCGAGTGCATCGGCGGGCGTGCTGTCGCCGGGCGACGGGTTGCTCCTGTTCACCGACGGACTCGTCGAGACCGCCGAGCGCGACATCGCGCTCGGCATGGACAAGCTCGCGGGGCTGGGGGAACGGCTGGTGCAGAGCGGGTTCGACGGGGGCGCCAAGCAGCTCATCGACTCGATGGAACAGACCAACGACGACCGTGCGCTCGTGGTGGTGCACCGGCGCTCGACGGGCTCGAACGGTTCCTGACGCCGGTTCGTGACCTCGGGGCTCGCTGTGGCACGATGGTCCCCGCCCTCGCTGGAAACGGTCGAGGGGCATGCGCGGATGTAGCTCAATGGTAGAGCCTCAGTCTTCCAAACTGATGACGCGGGTTCGATTCCCGTCATCCGCTCTCAGGAGCCCCCGGCAGACTCAATCGGGGGCCTTCTGGCGGGGCGTAGCGTAGTGGCTAGCGCGCCTGCTTTGGGAGCAGGAGATCGCAGGTTCGAGTCCTGTCGCCCCGACATCACTTCATGGCCCGAACGCATCAAACGAACTAGGAGAAACCCTGTGAAGAGCGCCGTCGAGACGCTGAGCCCGACGCGGGCCAAGATCACCGTCGAGGTGCCCTTCGAGGAGCTCAAGCCGAGCCTCGACGCGGCGTACCAGGCCATCGCGAAGCAGATCAACATCCCCGGCTTCCGCAAGGGCAAGGTGCCGCCGCCGGTCATCGACCGCCAGGTCGGCCGCGGTGCGGTCCTCGACGAGGCGATCAACGACGCCCTGCCGAAGCTCTACGTGCAGGCGCTCCAGGAGAACGACCTGCAGCCGCTGGCGCAGCCGGAGATCGACGTGACGAAGCTCGAGGACAACACCCTCTTCGAGTTCACCGCCGAGGTCGACGTACGCCCGAGCATCGACGTCCCGGCGTACGACGCCCTCAGCGTGCAGGTCGACGACCTCACCGTCTCCGACGACGACATCGACGAGCAGGTGGAGTCGCTCCGCGAGCGCTTCGCGACCCTCAAGGACGTCGAGCGCCCCGCCCAGGACGGCGACGTCGCCACGATCGACCTCAAGGCCACGCGCGACGGCGAGGCCGTCGAGGGCGGCGAGGTCAGCGGCTACTCCTACAAGGTCGGTTCCGGCGAGATGCTCGAGGGCATCGACGAGGCACTGGTCGGCCTGAGCGCCGGCGAGGAGAAGACCTTCACCTCGACGCTGCTCGGCGGTGACCTCTCCGGCGAGGACGTCGACGTCACCGTCAAGCTCTCCGCGGTCAAGGAGCAGGAGCTCCCCGAGCTCGACGACGAGTTCGCCCAGACCGCCTCGGAGTTCGACACGATCGAGGAGCTGCGCGAGGACGTCGCGACCCGGCTCGAGCGCGGCAAGCGCCTCGAGCAGGCCGCCGCCGCCCGCGACGCGGTGCTCGAGCAGCTGCTCGACTCGGCCGAGATCCCGCTGCCCGAGAGCGTCGTCGGCGAGGAGCTCCAGGGCCGTCGCCAGGAGATCGAGCAGCAGCTGATGTACGCCGGCATGTCCATGGAGCAGTACCTCGACAACGAGAAGCAGACCGTCGACGAGTTCGAGGCCGACCTCGAGAAGCGGGTCCGCGACGCGATGGCCTCGCAGTTCCTCCTCGACGAGATCGCCAAGACCGAGGAGATCGGCGTCGAGCAGGACGAGCTCACCTCGCACCTGATGCGCCGGGCCCAGCAGTCGGGCCAGAACCCCGACGAGTTCATCAAGCACATGGTCGAGCACAACCACATCCCCGAGATGGTGGCCGAGGTCGTGCGCGGCAAGGCGCTGGCGCGCATCGTCGAGGGGGCCACGGTCACCGACCAGTCCGGCAACGCGGTCGACCTGAAGAACCTGCGCCCCGACGGCAGCCTGGGTGACCCCGACGCGGAGGCGGCGGCGGAGACCCCGGCCGACGTCGTCGAGGCCACGACCGAGCCGGCCGCGGAAGAGACGAGCGACACGAAGGCCTGACGGCCCGGGGTCGTTGACCCGGCCCCTCGTTCAGTGAACACTTGTTCACTGTGAGACGGGACCACGCGAGCACCCTGGATGCCGCCGCTCTGGCGGCCGACTACGCCGAAGACCTGATCGTCGGCACCGTGCGCGAGGTGCACGGTGCCGTCGCAGGCCGATTCCACGGGATCAACGACCGGATCAACGGCGGAGGTCCGACGGTCAGCCACCGGCTGCACGACGGCATCTCGAAGGCCGTCTACGGCGGCATCCGGGTGGGCTTCCGGGCCGGGTCCTCGGGCCTGCGGGCCGCGAGCCGGGCCGGGCTGGGTGCCGACATGGAGGCCACCTCGAAGGGCCGGTTCGTCCGCGCGGCGGTCAACGGCCTGATCGGCGACCGGTTGCGCGACGAGGGCTCGAACTTCGTCTTCGACATGGGGGTGCGGGTCGACGGTCGCGACGTGGTCCTCGACCGCGAGGGTGTCGCTGCGGCGTACCCGGGTGCGGGTCGTGACCTGGTCGTGTTCATCCACGGCCTCAGCGAGAACGAGGCGTACTGGAACCGCGCCGCGCGGCCGAGGACCGAGGCCCGGCGCGAGCGGCCGGAGAAGCGCAGCTACGGCGACCGCCTCGCCGACGAGGGCTGGACGCCGGTCTACCTCAGGGTCAACACCGGCCTGCCGATCGCCGAGAACGGGGTCGCGATGTCGGCCCTGGTCGACCGGCTCGTGCAGTCCTGGCCGGTCGACGTACGCCGCATCGCACTCGTGGGCCACTCGATGGGCGGCCTGATCATGCGTGCCGCCTGCGCGGTGACCACCGACAGTGACTCGCCGTGGACCGACCTGGTGACCGACGTGGTCTGCCTGGGCACCCCGCACCTCGGTGCGCCGTTGGAGCGGGTGGTGAACAAGGGAGTGTCGGCGATGGGCCGGCTGCCGGAGGCGGCCCCGTTCGGCCGCATCCTGGAGTACCGCTCCGTCGGCATCCTCGACCTGCGGCACGGTCTCGCCAGCGACGTCCAGAACCTGCCCAACGCCCGCTACCGGCTCGTGGCCGCGACCCTGACCCGCTCACCGCGGTCGGTCACGGCCGGCACGATCGGCGACTACCTGGTGCCCTACCGATCCGCGCTCGGCCGGCCGCGGCAGGGCGAGGAGATGTTCCCCGGAGCCGAGACCCTGCACGTCCCGCTGGCCGACCACTTCGACCTGCTCAACCACGACGACATCTACGCTGCCCTCCAGGGATGGCTCGCCAGTGACCCGGACGACGCCTCCGACCCGCCCACGCAGCAGGAGGCAGCGCACGCATGACCCCGAAGTCGACCCAGACCCAGCCGGCGTCGATCTCGACGACCGTCGAGATCAAGGCCAGTCCCGAGCAGGTCTGGCAGGTCGTCTCCGACCTCGGCCGGATGCCGGAGTTCAGTCCCGAGCTGCGCAAGGCGTTCGTGCTCGGCAAGCCGGGCGTCGGCGCCAACATCATCGGCATCAACCGCCGCAAGGCGGTCGTGTGGCCGACCACCTCGAAGGTGGTGCGCTGGGAGCCCGGCCGGGCCGTGGCCTGGAAGACCCGGGAGAGCGGTGCCACCTGGGTCTACGAGCTCGAGCCGACCGACACGGGGACGTCCGTGACCGGTCGGCGGGTGCTGCCGAAGTTCACGATCGGCACCTCGCTGCTCGGCCCGTTCATCGGCGGCGCGGCCGGCCACGACGCCGAGCTCACCGAGGGGATCCGCACCACGCTGGAGCGGATCCGGACCACGGTCGAGGCCGGCTGAGTCCGGCCCGGAGCCGGACCGGAGCCGACCCAGAGTCTGCTGTGGGCGAACACGGGGAGTTTCCCGTGAACATGTCCGGAACGGCGTCTAGGGTCGGACCCGTGACTGACAACTCCACCCCCGCGGACCAGACCCTTCCGCAGATGAACGGCGGCCAGGCCGGCTACGGCCTCGATGACCACATCTACCAGCGCCTGCTGCGCGAGCGCATCGTCTTCCTCGGCTCGGAGGTGCGCGACCAGAACGCCAACGCGATCTGCGCCCAGCTCCTGCTGCTGAGCGCGGAGGACCCCGACGCCGACATCTTCCTGCACATCAACAGCCCGGGTGGCTCCGTGGACGCCGGCATGGCGATCTACGACACGATGAACTACATCACCAACGACGTCGCCACGGTCGGCATGGGACTGGCGGCCTCGATGGGCCAGTTCCTGCTCTGTGCCGGCGCGAAGGGCAAGCGCTACGCCCTGCCGCACGCGCGGATCATGATGCACCAGCCGTCCGGCGGCATGGGCGGCTCGGCCTCCGACATCAAGATCCAGGCCCAGCAGTCGCTGCACATCAAGAAGGTGCTCTTCGAGCTGATCAGCGAGCACACCGGCCAGCCGATCGACCAGGTCGAGACCGACGCCGACCGCGACCGGTGGTTCACCGCCGAGCAGGCCAAGGACTACGGCTTCATCGACCACGTGATCACCAGTGCCCGGGAGGCGGCCGACGAGGGCCGCCCCGCCCGCAGCAAGTGATCCCTCCCGCCGCCGCGCCCCGCCTGAAGAATCGAGCCAACAGATGAACTACTACATCCCGCAGTGGGAAGAGCGCACCTCCTACGGCATCCGCCGGATCGACCCCTACGCCAAGCTGTTCGAGGACCGCATCATCTTCCTCGGCACGCCGATCAGCGACGACATCGCCAACGCGGTGATGGCGCAGCTGCTCTGCCTCGAGTCGATGGACCCCTCGCGCGACATCCAGATCTACATCAACAGCCCGGGCGGCTCGTTCACGGCCATGACCGCCATCTACGACACGATGCAGTTCATCCAGCCCGACGTGCAGACCGTCTGCCTCGGCCAGGCCGCCTCCGCCGCGGCGGTCCTGCTCGCGGCCGGTGCCCCGGGCAAGCGCCTGGCGCTGCCGAACAGCCGGATCCTGATCCACCAGCCCTACACCGAGGGCACCTACGGGCAGTCCTCGGACATCGAGATCCAGGCCAACGAGATCCTGCGGATGCGTGAGCTGCTCGAGAAGCTGATCGCCGAGCACTCCGGCAAGACACCGGAGGAGGTCAACCTCGACATCGAGCGCGACAAGATCCTCACGGCCGACGCGGCTGTCGAGTACGGCCTGATCGACTCGATCCTCGAGTCGCGGAAGGCAGCCCTGGTGAGCTGAGCGAGGCGGACCACTCCGGTCGTCGTGTCCTCCCCCACGGAGCGCGATCACGGAGTACGGTTTTGAAACTGGTCATGATCGGCGAGTCGGACTCGGTTCCGAACGGAAGAATGAGGGACGGATGGCACGGATCGGTGACGGTGGCGACCTGCTGAAGTGTTCCTTCTGCGGCAAGAGCCAGAAGCAGGTCAAGAAGTTGATCGCGGGGCCAGGCGTCTACATCTGCGACGAGTGCATCGACCTCTGCAACGAGATCATCGAGGAGGAGCTCAACGAGACCACCGAGGTGGGTCTCGACGAGCTGCCCAAGCCTCGGGAGATCTTCGAGTTCCTCAACTCCTACGTCATCGGGCAGGAGACGGCGAAGAAGTCGCTCGCCGTGGCCGTCTACAACCACTACAAGCGGGTGCAGAGCGGCGTCACGGCCGGCGCCACCAAGCACGCCAAGGACGACGCCGTCGAGGTGGCGAAGTCCAACATCCTGGTCATCGGGCCCACCGGCTGCGGCAAGACCTACCTCGCCCAGACGCTGGCGCGGATGCTCAACGTCCCCTTCGCCATCGCCGACGCGACCGCGCTCACCGAGGCCGGCTACGTCGGTGAGGACGTCGAGAACATCCTGCTCAAGCTGATCCAGGCCGCCGACTACGACGTCAAGAAGGCCGAGACCGGGATCATCTACATCGACGAGATCGACAAGGTCGCCCGCAAGGCCGAGAACCCGTCGATCACCCGCGACGTCTCGGGCGAGGGCGTGCAGCAGGCCCTGCTCAAGATCCTGGAGGGCACCACCGCCTCGGTCCCGCCCCAGGGAGGGCGCAAGCACCCGCACCAGGAGTTCATCCAGATCGACACCACCAACATCCTGTTCGTCGTGGGCGGTGCCTTCGCCGGGCTCGAGCACATCGTCGAGCAGCGGGTCGGCAAGAAGACCCTCGGCTTCACCGCCGAGATGCGCACCTCCGCCGAGACCGAGTCCGACGAGATGTTCGCCCAGGTCCGGCCCGAAGACCTGGTGAAGTTCGGCCTGATCCCCGAGTTCATCGGGCGGCTGCCCCTGATCGCGAGTGTCAACAAGCTCGACCAGGCCGCCCTCGTGCAGATCCTGACCGAGCCGCGCAACGCCCTGATCAAGCAGTACCAGAAGCTCTTCGAGCTCGACGGCGTCGAGCTCGAGTTCACCCCCGACGCGGTCGAGGCGATCGCGGACAAGGCGATGGAGCGCGGCACCGGTGCGCGCGGCCTGCGGGCGATCATCGAGGAGGTCCTCCTCAACGTGATGTACGACGTCCCGTCCCGCGAGGACGTCGGCAAGGTCGTCGTCACGGGCGAAGTCGTCTCCGACAACGTCAACCCGACGCTGATCCCGCGCGAGGACGAGCCCAAGAAGAAGAAGTCCGCGTAGCCCCGACGTAGACCACCTGCGTCACGCTGACCACAGTGGACTGGACCAGCGAGCCCTTTCACTAGACCAGTAGGGCCCGGTAGGTAGACCACCCCCGCAAATCGGATGATTTGTACGTACCCTGGAACCGGACTTTTAGGGCGCTTCTGATCGCGCCGCCGTGGGGGAAATCGTGATGAACGCAGAGCACCGTAGGCCGTTCGCGGCCTTCTTGCTCATGTTCGGATTCGCGGGTGTCGTGATGGCCAACGGGCTGCGGGACCAGGTCGTCGAGGTCTTCGTCGAGGCCGGGACCCCGCGGGCCCTGATCAGCGCGGCCGTGCCCGACATCGTGCTCGGTGGGTCCCTGCAGAACCTGCCGCCGGCGGCTCCGACCGCGACCGCCGAGGTGGGCCCCACGACCGAGTCGGAACCGCTCGAGTCCCGTGCGGTGACGGTGGTCGCCAGTGAGCCCGAGACGTCCCGCCCGGACCGCGGGCGCGACACCACGCCCCAGGCCGGTCCGGCCAAGCCAGGCCGGCCCGACAAGGCGAACGGCGCCGGGGCAGGGGAGACGCCGGCGACGCCGAACACCCCGTCCGCCCCGGGGACCCCGGCGGTTCCTGCCCCGACCACGCCCGGCGCGCAGCCGGGCACCGGCGGCGTGGGCGGCCGGCCGATCACCAACGGGCCCAACGGCTTCGCGCCGGACGACGGCGACTCCGACGGCGACTCCGACGGTGACGACAAGGGACACCACGGCTGGCGGCCGGACCGGGATGACCGTGACCGTGGCGACCGGGGTCACAGCGACCGGGACCGCGGCGACCGTGACCGTGGCGACCGGGACCGGAGTGACCGCGACCGCAAGGACCGTGGCGACCACGACCGGAGCTGGAACGACCGCGGTGACCGCGATCGCAGCGACCGTGACCGCAGTGACCGCGACCGGGGTGACCGGGGCCGCGACCACGACCGCAGTGACCGCGACCGGGGTGACCGCGACCGCGACCGCAGTGACCGCGACCGGGGTGACCGCGACCGCAGTGACCGCGACCGGGGTGACCGGGGCCGCGACCACGACCGTGGCGGGCACGACCGTGGTGACCGCGACCGCGGCGACCGCAACCGGCACTGACCGGCGCTTCTAGCGCTTGGGCGGGGGATCCCCGAGGACGGCGTCCACCACGACGTCGGAGTCCTCCGCGGCGACCAGGTGCAGCTCCCCGGTGATGGAGCCGACGGCACGCAGGTCGCGCTCGGCACTGCGGATCGCCTCCAGGGCCGCGGTCGGGCCGGTGATGGTGGCCTCCTCGACGGGGGTGCGCATGCCGACCTTGGCGGTCGACTTGGCGCCGCGCACACCGGCGAGCACGGCTGCGACCGCGACCAGGGCGTCGGGATCGCTGCCGGCGGTGTCGCCGAGCTCGGCCTCGGTGGGCCACGCCTGCCGGTGGACCGATCCCTGCTGCCACCACGACCAGACCTCCTCGGTCGCGTAGGGCAGGAACGGCGCGAACAGGCGCAGCTGGGCGTGCAGGGCGGTGGCCAGGGCTGCGCGGGCCGACTCGGTCGCGGGATCACCGGCCTCGCCGTACGCCCGCTCCTTGACCAGCTCCACGTAGTCGTCGCAGAAGTCCCAGAAGAACCGCTCGCTCGCCTCGAGGGCGGTCGTGTAGTCGTAGGACTCGAAGGCGCGCGTCGCCTCCGCGACCGTGCGCGCGAGCTTGCCGAGGAGGGCGCGGTCCACGGGCTCGCTCACGGCAGCGGGATCGGTGCGGGTCGCGCCGACGCTGCCGAGCACGAACTTCGAGACGTTGAGGACCTTCATCGCGAGCCGGCGACCGACCTTCATCTGGGACTCGTCGAAGGGGGAGTCGAGGCCCGGGCGGGCCATCGCCGCGCGCCAGCGGACGGCGTCGGCGCCGTACTTGTCGAGGATCTCGGTCGGCACCACGGCGTTGCCCTTGGACTTCGACATCTTCTTGCGGTCGGGGTCGACGATGAAGCCGGAGATCAGGGCGTGCGACCACGGCGAGGAGTGGTTCTCGAAGTGGGCGCGCACGACGCGGGAGAACAGCCAGGTGCGGATGATGTCGTGCGCGTGGGTGCACAGGTCCATCGGGAACACGCGGGAGAAGAGGTCGTCGTCCTCCTCCCAGCCGCCGGCGATCTGCGGGGTCAGGGACGAGGTCGCCCACGTGTCCATCACGTCGGGATCGCCGATGAAGCCGCCGGCCTTGCCGCGCTGGTCCTCGCTGTAGCCGGAGGGTGCCTGCGTCGACGGGTCGACCGGGAGCTCGGCCTCGGTGGGGAGCAGCGGGTGGTCGTAGTCGGGCTCGCCCTCGGCGTCGAGGGAGTACCAGACCGGGAAGGGGATCCCGAAGAACCGCTGGCGGGAGATCAGCCAGTCGCCGTTGAGCCCGTTGACCCAGTTGTCGTAGCGGTGCTTCATGTGCGTGGGGATCCAGGTGATCTCCTCGCCCCGCGCGATCATCTCCGCGCGCAGCTCGGCACCGCGGCCGCCGTTGGTGATGTACCACTGGCGGGTGGCCACGATCTCGAGCGGCTTGTCGCCCTTCTCGTAGAAGTTCGCCATCCGCTGGGTGGGCGCGGGCTCGCCCTCCAGGTCGCCGCTCTCGCGCAGCATGGCTGACGACGGCCTCGCGGGCGCTGAAGGCGGTCTTGCCCTTGAGCTCCTCGTACGCCGCCGCGGCCGGACCGCTCGAGAGCCACTCCGGGGTCTCGCGCGACATCCGCCCGTCGCGTCCGACGAGCGTGCGCACCGGCAGCTGGAGCTCGCGCCACCAGGTCACGTCGGTCAGGTCACCGAAGGTGCAGCACATCGCGATGCCGGCGCCCTTGTCGGGCTCGGCCGCCGGGTGCGCCAGGACGGGGATCTCGACCCCGAACACGGGTGAGGTCACCGTGGAGCCGAACAGCGGCTGGTAGCGCTCGTCGTCGGGGTGGGCGATCAGTGCCACCACCGAGGGGATCAGCTCGGGGCGGGTGGTCTCGATGGGGACCGGTCCGTTCGGTCCGTGGAAGTGCACGCGGTGGTAGTGCCCGGCGTACTCCCTGGCCTCGAGCTCGGCCTGCGCCACGGCGGTCTGGAACGTGACGTCCCACAGCGTCGGCGCTTCCTGGAGGTAGGCCTCCCCGCGGGCGAGGTTGCGGAGGAACGCGCGCTGGCTGATCTTCTGCGCCTTGGGTCCGATGGTCGTGTAGTGCTGGTCCCAGTCGACCGAGAGCCCGAGCGTGCGCCACAGGTCCTCGAAGATCTGCTCGTCCTGGACCACCAGCCGCTCGCAGAGCTCGATGAAGTTCGGGCGGCTGATCGGCACCTGGCGCTTCGCGTCCGGCTTGTCGGGAGGCGTGAAGTCGGCGTCGTACGGCAGGGAGGGGTCGCAGCGGACGCCGTAGAAGTTCTGCACCCGGCGCTCGGTCGGCAGGCCGTTGTCGTCCCAGCCCATCGGGTAGAACACCTCCTTGCCGCGCATCCGCTGGAAGCGGGCGACCAGGTCGGTGTGGGTGTAGGAGAAGACGTGCCCGACGTGCAGCGATCCCGACACCGTGGGCGGGGGAGTGTCGATCGAGTAGACCTCTGCGCGGGTCTTCGTGCGGTCGAAGGCGTAGGTGTCGTCGGCCTTCCACTGCGCGGCCCACTTCGCCTCGAGGCCCTCGAGCACGGCCTTGTCCGGTACGACGGCCGCAGGAGCTGCGGTCGTCTCTTCGGACAGGTCGGTCTGGGGGGCGTCAGTCATGTCCCGAATCCTACGGAGCGCGCGCCCCGTCCTCACAACCAGTAACGGGTCAGGTGACGATGCGCTCCTCGAGGAAGAACCGCAGCACCGGGAGCGCCTCTCCGCTGTCGCGCGTGTGCATCCGGTACTTCATCGCGTGCGTGCTCCCGTCGGTGGCCGTGAACGTCAGCTTCGGTCGCCCGGTGCGGCCCCGGCCCACGGTCACCGACACGATGTGCTCCCACGGGAGCCAGACGTTTCCCTCCTCGTCCAGCAGCGAGGTGGCCGACCGCTCGGTCACACGTCGCAGCAGCAGTCGGCCCGGGTTCGTGCCGCCGGTCCACCAGACGAGCTGGTCCACGCCGCGCCCGCGTCGCAGGAGCACGCCGTGGTTGAGGACCACGAAGAACAACGTGTGCCGACCGGCGACCGGCGCCAGCGCCGCGAGCACCCGGGGCGGCTGGCTGCGCAGCTCCTCCCTCGGGTCGACCTCGGGGAAGACGGGCACGTAGTCGAGGTCGACGCCCCACTCGGCCAGCCAGTCGGTCAGCACGTGGGGATCCCCGGACTGCAGCGCCCGATCGACCACGGGTCGGGAGTCCAGCGGGCTGCCGGTGGGGGAGACGAAGCGCGGCTCCTCGTCCCACGCCAGCGACTGACGTACGCCGGCCACGGTCATCAGCGCCTCGTCCACGGCGGAGGTGATCAGCTCGCGTGACGCCTCCCGGATGTTCTCGCCGGACGGGTCCTCGAGGTGAGGCCGCACCCACGACGACAGCAGCCGGCCCCGGACGCTGCCGACCACGGTCCCGAGCGTGACCTCCTGGAGCTCGGTCTCGCGGGCCAGCCGGTACAGCATCTCGGCCCGGGCCCGCACCTCCGCAGGCTCGTGGCCGTGGAGCAGCTCGCTCCACGCGGCCGGCTCGAGCCGGGTCGCGCGGTACATCCACTCCTGGAGCTCGTGCAGCTCCTGGTCGGCGCGGTCGAGGAGGCCCATGGCGGGAGTGCCGTCGTCAGCCAGCGCGTCGTCGGGAAGCTCCCGGATCCTCGCGATCCGCGAGCTCAGCGGCGGGTGGCTGTCGTAGCGCGACAGCGGGCCGTCGTCGAAGTCGATCCGAAAGCTGGCCAGGGCCTGCTGGAGCCGGGGCGCCGCCAGGACCTGACCGAAGCCGTCGAAGAACTCCGAGGGGCGCCGGCCGGTGGCGTGCACCGGCGTGACGTACTGCTCGAAGTAGTGCTCCCACGCGGCGCCGAGCAGCGGCAGCTCCGAGAGCGCAGCCGCGGCGGTGTCCCGTCCCGCGACCTCGACGCTGAAGTCGTCGGCCTCCAGCTCCTGCTGCCGGCTCAGCGACCCGGTGAGCGAGAAGTAGACCTCGGAGTACGCCTGGAAGATCCGTCCGACGATCGACCGTTCGCCGAACCTGCCCAGGACCCCGGCGATCGCCTCCCGCCCGCGGTGGGTCACGCTGCCGAGTGCGGTGTGCCGGCTGCTGTAGTGGCCGAGCTCGTGGGCCAGGACCGACCGGAGCTGCAGCTCGCTGAGGCCCATCAGGACGGGTGCACCGAGGTAGAGGGTGCGTCGCCCGCGAACGAGCCCGAGCATCTGGGTCTGCTCCGAGACCGCGGCGTTGACCTCCGGGATCAGCCGGATCTCGTCGGGACAGCGCGTCCCGACGGTCTCCGCAAGGGCGCGCACCTCGGCCCACAGCCGCGGTTGCTCCTCGCTGTCCAGCAGGACACCGGGCTGCTCGCTCTCGGTCCGCCGCTGGTGCAGCACGCCCGCGAGCAGGCCGACCGTGGTGACGAAGGCGAGCCCGACCAGCTGGCCCGCGACAGCCTCCGGGTAGCGGTTCCGGATCGCGTAGACCGCGGCGGCCACCGGCAACGCGATGATGGCGACGGCCAGCAGGTAGATGCCGAGGAGCAGCATGACGCCCAGCGCGGCGCGCGAGACCCTCCTCATGACGTTCGATGGTAGGGCGGCGGGCGGGTTCGAGCCGCCGCCTAGACTCGCGGCGATGGACGACACCCCACAGGACCCGGCCCAGGCCCGCCCGGCCCAGACGTACGCCGAGGCCGAGGACGCGCTGCTCAGTCGATGGCCCGAGACCAAGCTCGACCCGACGCTGGACCGCATCGAGGCCTTCATGGAGCTGCTCGGGGACCCCCAGCGCTCCCTGTCCGCGATCCACCTCACCGGCACCAACGGCAAGACCTCGACGGCCCGGATGGTCGAGGCCCTCGTCAGTGCCGCGGGGCTGCGGGTGGGCCGGTTCACCAGCCCACACCTCGAGTCGATGACCGAGCGGATCAGCCTCGACGGCCAGCCGCTCGACGAGGAGGCCTTCGTGCGGGCGTTCAACGACGTCGCGCCGTACACCCACCTCGTCGACCAGGAGCACGACCACCCGCTGTCGTTCTTCGAGACGATCGTGGCGATGGCGTACGCCGCCTTCGCGGACGCCCCGGTCGACGCAGCTGTCGTGGAGGTCGGGATGGGTGGCGCCTGGGACGCGACGAACGTGATCGACGCCCGGGTCGCCGTGCTGACCCCGATCGACGTCGACCACGCGAAGTACCTCGGCGAGACTCCCGCCGCGATCGCCGTGGAGAAGGTCGGCATCATCAAGTCCGGCGCCACGGTGGTGTGTGCCGTGCAGCCCGACGAGGTGATGGCCCTGGTCGTGGAGCGCTGCGCCGAGGTCGGGGCGACCCTCGTCCGGGAGGGCATCGACTTCGGCGTCGCGGCTCGCGTCCCCGCGGTCGGAGGACAGGTGATGAGCCTCCAGGGCCTCCGGGCGCGCTACGACGAGGTGTTCATGCCGATCTACGGCGCCCACCAGGCGCAGAACGCCGCCCTCGCCCTCGCCGCGGTCGAGGCGTTCCTCGGCGAGGACGCGCTCGACGCCGATCTCGTGGCCGAGGCCTTCGCCGAGGTCGCCTCGCCGGGACGGCTGGAGATCATCCGCCGCTCGCCCACGATCGTGCTGGACGCGGCCCACAACCCGCACGGGGCCACGGCTGTGGTCGCCGCGCTGGAGGACTCCTTCACCTTCTCCCCGCTGATCGGCGTGATCGGCGTGATGGCCGACAAGGACTACGAAGGGCTGCTCTCCGAGTTCGAACCCGCGCTCGCCCATGTCGTGTGCACCCAGAACTCCACCGACCGCGCGATGCCGGCCGGGGTGCTGGCCGAGGTCGCCCGCGGGATCTTCGGACGGGACCGGGTCAGCGAGACCGACTCCCTGGCCGACGCGATCGACCAGGCCGCGGCGCTCGCCGAGGCCGGCGGAGTCTTCGGCGAGGCCATCGGGTCCGGAGGAGTGCTCGTCACCGGCTCGGTGGTGACGGTCGGTGAGGCTCGGGCGATGCTGCGCTCCCGGCGGGAGAACTCCTGATGCAGCGGCGGTTGTGCGCGGCCATCCTGCTGCTCGAGGCGGTCGCCTTCGGCCTGAGCACGCCGGTGCTCACCTCGGTGCAGGACGTCGGCACCGCCACCGGGCTGTGGATCGGTCTCGGGCTCAGCGTGGCCTGCCTGGTCGTCGCCGGCCTGCTCCGGTTCGCCTGGGGCTACTGGCTCGGCTGGGCGCTCCAGGTCGCCGCCATCGCGGTCGGCTTCGTGGTGACCACGATGTTCTTCATCGGGGCGATCTTCTTCGGCCTCTGGGCCACGGCGTGGTTCCTGGGGCGCAAGATCGAGGTCGAGCGGGCGCAGTGGGAGGCGACGGGGGAGTACCCGGGCCGACCCCAGGCTTCGTGAGCCGCACGCTCCTCTAGGGTTTGGGCCATGTCCCAGAGCCCGGCCCGAGTTCCCACCCAGCGCACCCTGGTCCTCCTCAAGCCCGACGCCGTACGACGGGGTCTGGTCGGCAACATCCTGTCCCGGTTCGAGGCCAAGGGACTCAGCATCGTCGCGCTGGAGCTGCGCCACATCGACGCGACCCAGGCCGACGCGCACTACGCCGAGCACGTCGAGCGCGACTTCTACCCGCCGCTGCGCGACTTCGTGACCAGCGGGCCGCTCCTCGCGGCGGTGCTCGAGGGTGACGAGGCGATCGAGGTCGTGCGGGCGATCAACGGCGCGACCGACGGCCGCAAGGCCGCGCCCGGCACCATCCGGGGCGACCTCTCGATGTCCAACCGGGAGAACCTCGTGCACGGCTCCGACGGGCCTGCGTCGTCCGAGCGCGAGATCAAGCTCTGGTTCCCTGAGCTCGCCTGATCGCTCGGCTCCCAACCGCGTCCCTCGCTGCGCCGCGTGTCGTCGCGGGAAGTGGACGTTTCGCTCCTAGTCTGCTGTGACAGGTGGGGCGCAACGCGTCATACCTCTTCCCCCATCACTGCACCTGCGAGGCGGAACGGATGGCCAACAGTCTCATCGGCCGCGACATGGCGGTGGATCTAGGTACGGCGAACACGCTGGTCTACGTGCGCGGCAAGGGCGTCCTGGTCGACGAGCCCTCCGTGGTCGCGATGAACGAGCAGACCCACGAGATCCTGGCGGTCGGCCACGAGGCGAAGCGGATGATCGGCCGCACGCCCGACGGCATCGCGGCGATCCGTCCGCTCAAGGACGGCGTCATCGCCGACCTCGACGCGACCGAGCACATGCTGCGCCACTTCATCCAGCAGGTGCACCGGCGCCGCTACTTCGCCAAGCCGCGGATGATCATCTGCGTGCCGAGCGGCGTGACCGCGGTGGAGCAGCGCGCGGTCAAGGAGGCGGGCTACCAGGCGGGCGGACGCCGGGTCTACATCATCGAGGAGCCGATGGCGGCCGCGATCGGCGCCGGGCTCCCGGTCCACGAGGCGACCGGCAACATGGTCGTCGACATCGGCGGCGGCACCACCGAGGTCGCCGTGATCTCGCTGGGCGGCCTGGTGACGACGCTGTCGGTCCGCACCGCGGGCGACGAGCTCGACCAGGCCATCGTCGCGTGGATGAAGAAGGAGCACTCCCTGATGCTGGGGGAGCGCACCGCCGAGGAGATCAAGATGACCCTCGGCTCGGCCTTCCCGCTGCCGCAGGAGCGCCAGGCGGAGGTCCGCGGGCGTGACATGGTCTCCGGCCTCCCGCGCACCGTGACGGTCTCCAGCCCCGAGATCCGCCGGGCGATCGAGGAGCAGCTGCACACCATCGTCGACGCCGTCCGCACCACCCTCGACCAGACGCCACCGGAGCTGGCCGGCGACATCATGGACCGCGGCATCGTGCTCACGGGCGGGGGAGCGCTGCTCCTCGGCCTCGACGAGCGGATCCGCCACGAGACCGGCATGCCGGTCCACCTCGCCCACGACCCGCTGACCTCCGTGGCCCTCGGCGCCGGCAAGTGCGTCGAGGAGTTCGAGGCGCTCCAGCAGGTGCTCGTCTCGGACCACAGGCGGTAGCCGGGTGGGCAACCAGCGGCTGCGCGCCAGGATGGACAACGTCAAGGGTCCGTCCCTCGGCCGACCGGTCACCGACGACGGTGGACGCGCGGGCTTCGGCCGCGCACGCGGCGGTTCCTCCAAGCTCGTCGTCGGCCTGCTCATCGCCGCCTCGGTCGCGATCATCACCGTCGACGCAGCCAGCGACGACTCCTCGCCGGTCGACCCCGCCCGTGCCGTGGTCGGCAACGTCATCGGCCCGGTCGAGTCCTCGACGGCCGCGGCCGTGCGTCCCCTGCGCGAGACCTTCGCCTACTTCAGCGACAACGACCGCCTGCGCGAGGACGTCGCCCGGCTCTCCGCCCAGAACTCCAAGCTCCGCTCCGAGGTCGAGCAGACGCCCCTCGACCGCAACCGGCTGGCCGAGCTCGACGGGCTCACCCGCACGGCCAACGAGACCGGCTACGCGCTGGTCGCGTCCCGGGTCGTCGGGATGGGCCCGATGCAGTCGTTCTCCCGCACGGTCACCATCGACGCCGGCACCTCCTCCGGGGTGCACGAGGACATGACGGTGCTCAACAACGACGGCCTCGTCGGGCGCGTGATCAGCGCGACCCGCTCCACGGCCAACGTGCTGCTCATCCTCGACACCGACTCGGTGGTCGGCGGGCGGCTCGGCTCCAACAACGAGATCGGCTTCCTGCGCGGTCGCGGCGTCACCGCCGACCGGGGCCGGCTCAGCCTCGACCTCGTCGACCACTCGGTCACCCCCGCGAAGGGCGACGTCGTCGTGACCTGGGGCAGCCAGAACGGCGTCCCGTACGTCGCCGGCATCCCGATCGGCAAGGTCGAGTCGGTGTTCTCGACGCCGCGCGAGCTGGCCAAGCACGCCGTGATCGACCCCTTCGTCGACTTCACCTCGCTCGACGTCGTCGGGGTCGTCGTACCCCGACAGACGGAGGGCGACCGGGTCGTCATCAACGGCTCGGGAGGCAGCCGATGAACGTCTCCCGCACCGCGCTGGTCGGCATCGTGGTCCTGCTCGCCGTGACGCTGCAGACCGCCGTGTTCAGCCTGTTCGCGGTCAACGGCGTCGTCCCGAACCTCGCCCTGCTCGTCGTGGTCGCCGCTGCGATCGCGAGAGGACCGGCCTTCGGAGCCACCGTCGGGTTCCTGGCCGGGATGCTGCTCGACCTCGCGCCGCCCGCCGACCACGTGGCCGGGCGCTGGGCACTGGCGTTCGTGCTGATCGCCGTGCTCGCGGGTCGGGTGCGTGCCGACGCGCGCCGCAGCCCGCTGGCCGGCCTGGCGACCGTCGCGGTCTGCTCGTTCGTCGCGACCTCGGTGTTCGCGCTGAGCGGCGTCGTCCTCGGCGACCACGCCCTGCCCGCCGGGGAGATGATGCAGGTCATCTGCATCGCCCTGCTCTGGGACGTGGTCGTGGCCCCGCTCCTCCTTCCGGGGCTGATGGCACTCTTCGAGCGGACCCGACCGGCCGAATTGGCCTACTGACGTGGCCGCCGCCTTCTACCGGCCCAACGCCGCACAGAAGAGCCGCCTGCGGCTGTTCGTCGTGCAGGCGATGGTGCTCGCCCTCTTCGTGACGCTGTTCGCGCGGCTCTGGTACATGCAGGTGCTCACCGGCGACGGCTACCGCGCGCAGGCCGCGTCGCAGTCGGTGCGCGACGTCGTGGTGCAGCCCGCCCGCGGCCTGATCGTCGACGACCAGGGCCGACCGCTCGTCGCCAACCGGAGCAGCTGGGTGGTCAGCATCGACCGGACGCTGGTCGGCAAGCTGCCCGAGGCCGAGCGCGAGGCGACGCTGAAGAAGCTCGCCCGCGTGGTGAAGGCGCCCTACGAGAAGATCGTCGAGCGCACCCTGCTGTGCGGCCAACCGGGTTCGCAGCGGGGCACCTGCTGGAACGGCTCGCCGTACCAGCCGGTCCCGGTGGCGCGTGACATCCCGCAGCGGGTCGCGGTCAAGGTGCTGGAGCGCTCCGAGGACTACCCCGGCGTGCTGGCGCAGCAGGAGAGCGTGCGCGCCTACCCCTCGCCGTACGGCGTCAACGCCGCCCACCTCCTCGGCTACCTGAGCCCGATCACCGAGGGCGAGCTCGACGAGGCCGAGAAGGACGAGGACGACTCGGTCAACGGCGCCTCGGTCGTGGGCCGGGCCGGGGTCGAGAAGGCCTACGACGCCTACCTGCGCGGCACCCCCGGCTACAAGAAGGTGGCCGTCGACTCGATGGGCCGCGTGCTCGGCGACTCCGGTGAGATCAAGTCCAGCCCGGGGGACACCCTGGTCACCTCCATCGACGCCGAGGTGCAGTCCTACGTGGAGAAGCAGCTCCAGGCGGCGATCAAGGCGGCCCGCGCGACCACCGACACGGTGACCGGACGCAAGTACGAGGCCGACAGCGCCTCTGCCGTCGTCCTCGAGGCCAAGACCGGTCGCGTCGTGGCGATGGCCAGCCAGCCGACCTACGACCCCGAGGTGTGGTCGGGCGGCATCACCCAGAAGCAGCTCAAGCGGCTCTACTCCGAGGAGGCCAGCACGCCGCTGCTCTTCCGCGCCACCCAGGGCCAGTTCGCCCCCGGCTCGACGTGGAAGCCGATGATGACCGCCGGCGCGATGGAGAACGGCTACGGGCCGGAGACCAGGCTCGCCTGCTCCTCGAGCTTCCAGGTGGGCAACCGGGCGTTCAAGAACTTCGAGTCCGGGGCCTACGGCTACATCGACTTCGCCAAGGCCCTCGAGGTCTCGTGCAACACCTTCTTCTACCGGATCGGCTTCGGCTACTGGCAGAAGTACGGCACCGACGTCGCCGACGTGAAGGCCAAGGACCCGCTCGTGTCGATGGCGAAGAAGTTCGGCTTCGGCAAGACCACGGGGATCGACATCCCGGGTGAGGCGACCGGCCGGATCGCGGACCGGAAGTGGAAGCTCGCCTACTGGGAGTCGATGAAGAAGTACTACTGCAAGGTCGGCAAGAAGCCGGGCACCGACTTCCTGCACCGCTTCGCGCGCGAGTTCTGCATCGAGGGCTTCGCCTACCGGGCCGGCGACGCGGTCAACTTCGCGATCGGCCAGGGCGACACCGCCGTGACGCCGCTCCAGCTGGCGCGGGCCTACGGCGCGCTGGCCAACGGCGGGACGCTCTACGAGCCGCGGGTGGCCAAGGCGATCGTCAGCCCCGACGGCAAGGTGATCAAGCGGTTCGCGCCGAAGGTGCAGGCACGGGTGCCGGTGAAGAAGGACATCCTCGACTACATCGACAACGCCCTGAAGGGGGTCGCCCGCACCGGGACGATGGCCTGGCGGCTCGAGGGCTTCCCGCTCGACAAGGTCACCGTCCGCGCCAAGACCGGGTCGGCCGAGGTCTACGGCAAGCAGACGACGTCGTGGGTGGCGTCGTACACCAAGGACTACGTCGTGCTGATGACCGTGAGCCAGGGCGGCACCGGGTCGGGTACGTCGGGCCCGTTCATCCGCAAGATCTGGGAGCACCTCTACGGCATCAAGGGGGAGAAGGTCTCGCCGTCCAAGGCGGCCATCCCCGGCACCAAGCCCCCCGCCAAGCTGCCGACGTTCGCCCGCGACGGCTCGATCCTGCCGCCGGCCACGAAGGGTGACGACCGATGACCGTCCTGCCGATCAGCCGGCTCTCGATCGCCCGCAGCCGGGTGACCGTGCCCCGGCTCGACTGGGTGCTCACGGGCACCACGGCCGTGATCCTCACGATCGGGACCCTGCTCGTCTGGTCGGCCACGTCGAGCAACGACCTCCTGACCCAGGGCGACAGCACGGCGTACCTGCACAAGCACCTGGTCAACATCATGATCGGGCTGGTGCTGGCCGTCGCCGTGATGGCCACCGACCACCGCTGGGTCCGCATCGTCACGCCGCTGGTGTACGTCGCGTCGGTGATCGGGCTGGTCCTGGTCCTCGTGATGGGGACGACGATCAACGGGTCGCGCTCGTGGCTGATGATCGGCGGGCTGTCGATCCAGCCGGCGGAGTTCGCCAAGCTCGCCGTCGTGACCGGGATGGCGATGATCATCGCCGAGCGGATCGAGAACTCCCGGCAGCGACGTGTCGGCCTCGTCGACGTCGGCCTGATGGGCGTGATCGCCGGCATCCCGGCGCTGCTGATCATCCTGCAGCCCGATCTCGGCACCATGCTGGTCCTGGCCGCCACCGTCTTCGGGGTGCTCGCCGTGGCGGGTGTGCCGCGGCGCTGGCTGATCTCGCTGTTCACCATCGGGGTGACCGTCGCGACGATGGCCGTGATGGCCGGGGTGCTCAAGCAGTACCAGATCAACCGCTTCATGGCGTTCACCGATCCCGGGCTCGACCCGCGGGGTGCCGGCTACAACACCACCCAGGCGCGGATCGCCATCGGCAACGGGGGGCTGTTCGGCCAGGGCTTGTTCGACGGCTCCCAGACCCGGTCCCGCTTCGTGCCCGAGCAGCACACCGACTTCATCTTCACGGTGGCCGGCGAGGAGCTCGGCCTGATCGGCGCCGGCCTGCTGATCGTCCTGTTCGCCCTGCTCCTCTGGCGGGCGCTGCACATCTCGGTGCACGCCGACGACATGTTCGGCCGGGTGGCGGCCGCGGGCATCGGCTGCTGGTTCGCCTTCCAGACCTTCCAGAACATCGGCATGTGCCTCGGCATCATGCCGGTCACCGGCGTACCCCTACCGCTCGTGTCGTACGGCGGAACCTCGATGTTCGTCTCGATGATGGCCGTCGGCCTGCTCCAGAACATCGCCATGCGCGGAAGCGTCGTGTCGCGCGCGGTCCGCTCGCGCTAGCGGCCGCCAGACTGAGGGCATGAGCAGCGAGATCACGCGAATCAACCCCTCCCAGCTCCATCCGACGCCTGGATACCATCACGTCACCGTCGTGGAAGCTGGCCGGATGGCGTTCCTGGCCGGGCAGTGCCCGCTCGACCCGTCGGGCACGCTGGTGGGTCCGGGAGACCTTGACGCGCAGATCGACCAGGTGGCAGCCAACGCCCTCGCCGCCCTGAGCGCTGTGGGAGCGGGGCCAGATCAGGTCGTCCGCTCGGTGATCTACGTGGTCAGCGGCGATGGTCCGGTGCTGGGCGCTGCGTGGCAGCGTCTGAACGGGTCGGTGCTGGGACCGGCGTTCACCAGTGCGAGCACCCTGCTCGGGGTGGCCCAGCTCGGCTTTCGCGGGCAGCTGATCGAGGTCGATCTGACGGCCGCACTACCCGGGACGGGACCTGTCAGGCCTCGGGCAGGGTGAAGGTGAACGTCGAGCCGCCCTCGGGGTTGCGGGTCGCCTTCATCTCGCCGCCGTGCAACGCCACGATCCGGCGCGTGAGCGCCAGCCCGAGGCCGGTGCCGGCCGAGCGGCCTTCCTGCGGGCCGCGGTGGAACTCCTCGAAGATCAGCTCCTCCTCGCCCTCGGGGATGCCCACGCCGTGGTCGACGACGTCGATCCGGATCCAGCCGGGCTCCTCGTCGGCCTCGGAGCGGATCAGGACCCAGGGCTGCTCGTCGGGAGCGGTGTACTTGATCGCGTTCCCGACCAGGTTGTCGATGAGCTGGCGCAGCAGGCCCGGGTCGGCGTTGACGCTGTGGTCGAGCTCGAGGAAGAACTGCGGCTCGTCGTCGCCCGCCCAGCTCGCGCGGCGCCCGTCGATGATCTCGCTGGCCACGCCGTACAGCTTGACGGCGTCCGGCCGCAGCTGGCCGTTCTGGACGACCGTGTAGTTCAGCCAGTCCTCGATCACCTGGCGCATCCGGCGACTGGACTCGCGCGCCTTGCGCAGGGCGTCGTCGACCAGCGTGCCGTCGTCGATGGGGTCGCCGTCCTCGACCACCTCGAGCCAGCCGTCGAGCACGGTGAGCGGGCCGCGCAGGTCGTGGGCGACCATGCCGGCGAAGTTGCTCAGCTCACGCATCCGGGCCCGTTGGGCGGTCACGTCGTGGAGCAGCACCATCGTGGAGCGCTCCTCGAGGGTGCCGATCGGCTGCGAGGTGATGTCGAGCGTGCGTGAGCCGTCCTTGCCGGCCAGCACCTGGAGGGTCTTCGACTCGGGCTGGTCGGCATCGACCCACAGCGCCTCACGCAGTGCGTCGTCGCTGAGCGGCCGCCCGTCCGCCGCCGACAGCCCGAACGCCTCGGCCCACGCCATGGGGGTGCCTGCCGGGATCGGTCGACCGAGCAGCTGGCGGGCGGCGGCGTTGTACATCGAGACCTGGGAGTTGTCGACGATGACCACACCGTCGGTCATCGAGTCGAAGACGGTCTCCAGCATCCGACGCTGTGACTCCGACTCGACGCCCTTGCGGTCGAGCTCGGCGATCAGCGCGGCTCGCTGCTCCCGCATCAGCACCAGCAGCAGGAAGAAGGCGGTGCACGCGATCACCAGCAGGTCCATGATCGAGGACGCCGGGAAGGCGCCTTCGTAGCCGAACTGGTTCTGCGGCAGGTAGGACATCGACGCTGCGGCGAGCGCGAGCGTGATCGCGAGGTAGCCGGTGCCGCGCACCGTCAGGGTGAGGCCGCCCCACACGCTGGGGATGATCAGCAGCCAGGACAGCGGCAGCGAGGGGTCGTGGTAGCTGCCGTAGACGCAGACGAACGTCGTGACCACCAGGCCGACGCGGTTGAGCCAGGACGTGGGCTTCAGCGCGCCGCGACGGGGCCCGTAGAACATCACCATGAAGGTCACGCCGCCGACGAAGCAGAACACCGTGTTGCGCAGCACCCACCACCACAGGAAGTTGGTCGGCAGGTCGTTGGGGTTCAGGGTCGGGAAGCCGCCCACCAGGGCGAGGAGCAGCGAGGAGCTGACCGCTGCGAACAGCAGGGACGCGACGTCCTGCTGGCTCTCGGGCGCCCAGCCGGTGTGGTTCAGGCGGCGTCGGTAGATGACGGCCATCAGGAACGGCTGGAGCACCCCGACCAGGGCCATCCACAGCGCCGGCGCGGGGTCGTGCCACAGGAGCGCCGCGGTGACGAAGAAGACCAGCAGCATGCAGAGCAGGGTCGTGGCGATGGCGCGTCGCCCGGCGAACCAGACCGTGGTGAGCAGCACGAAGCCGACGCCGCCGGGCGGCCACACCTCGGCGATCCGGTCGTCGACGGTGAAGCTGTCGAGTCCCAGGTACGGCGCGAACAGGTAGCAGACCGCGGCGAACCCGACGTACGGCGCCATCTGGTGCCAGGACATGGGTGTGAACGCGCCGTCACCTCGCGAGGTGGGCGCGCGCTCGGCTGCCTCGGCTACGTGTCGCATTTGTCCTTTTCCTCACCATGAGTCTAGGGATTAGGACCCCGACCCGCTCGGCAATGGCTCGAATTGGGCCGGTGGACCTCTCCGACTCAGGAGACGTGCGTCACGGCTGGACGGTGAGCACGAGGTACGCCGCGAGGATCACGAGGTGAACGCCGCCCTGGAGGCGCGTGGCGCGCCCGGGAACCACCGTGAGAACACTCACCACGGCGGTCAGCGCCAGCAGCACCATGTGGGTCGGTTCCAGCCCCAGCTCCAGCGGTCCGTCGAGCCAGATGGAGGCCACCGCGATGGTCGGGATGGTCAGGCCGATGCTCGCCATCGCCGAGCCGAGCGCCAGGTTGAGGCTGATCTGGGTGCGCCCGCGGCGGGCGGCGTTCAGGGCCGCGATCGACTCCGGGAGGAGCACGAGCAGCGCGATGATCACGCCGACGACTGCTTGCGGGAGACCGAACGAGGAGACCCCGTCCTCGATCGGCTTGGACTCGACCTTGGCCAGGCCGACCACCGCGGACAGCGAGATGACGAGCATGCCGAGGCTCAGCAGCGCCCGCCGGTCGGACGGACGCTCGGCATGCGCGTCCTCCTCGACCAGCTCGCCACGCGAGGTGATCGGCAGGAAGAAGTCGCGGTGGCGGACCGTCTGGGTGACCACGAACATGCCGTACAGCAGCAGCGAGGCCACCGCCGCGAAGGCCAGCTGCGAGCCGGAGAACTCGGGGCCGGACGTCGTGGTGGTGAAGTTGGGCAGCACCAGGCAGGTGGTGGCAAGCGTGATCACGGTCGCGAGCGCGGCCCCGGTGCCCTCGGCGTTGAAGTGGGTGGTGCCGAACTTGACCGCGCCGGCGAGCAGGCAGAGCCCGACGATCCCGTTGCAGGTGATCATCACGGCCGCGAAGACCGTGTCGCGGGCCAGGACGGAGGTGTCCTTGCCGCCACTGAGCATCAGGGTGAGGATCAGCGCCACCTCGATGACCGTGACGGCCACGGCGAGGACGAGTGAGCCGAACGGCTCCCCGACCCGGTGCGCGACCACCTCGGCGTGGTGCACGGCAGCGACGACCGCCACCGCGAGCAGCAGCGCGACCAGGACGAGGCCCACGGTCCCCGGGTGCCGGCCCCACGTCGCGACCAGCGCCACGAGCGCCACGGGCGGCGCGATCTCGGTCCAGCCCAGGCGTCGGTCGTGAGGGTCGGCGCGCATGCCCTCACCCTACGGAGCGAGCCAGCCCCGCCCGGACGGCGCGGGGTCAGCCGCGGGGGAGGGTGACCGTGATCGTGGTGCCGGGCCCCTCGTTGCGCTGGGCGGTGATCAGGCCGCCGTGGCGCCGGACGATCCGCTTGCACAGCGCCAGCCCCAGGCCGGAGCCCTCGTAGGTGTCCTTCACCGTCGACGCGCGGCGGAACGGCTCGAAGATCGCCGTCTCCTCACCCTCGGGGATGCCGATGCCGGCGTCCACGACGTAGAGCCGGACCCAGCCGCGGTCGCCCCCGGAGAAGCTGCGGATCGTCACGGAGGGTCGCTCGCCGGGCAGGGTGTACTTCACGGCGTTGCCGACCAGGTTGACCAGCAGGTGCTGGAGCAGGGTCCGGTCGGCCATCACGGAGTCGGGGGTGCGTACGACGAAGTCGACGTCGGGGTAGTTCTTCACCAGGGCGTCCAGCACCGGCTGGAGCTCGACCGGCTCGGGCTGGAGGATGCCCTCACGGGCCACGTTGTAGGTGAGCCAGTCCTCGATCTCCTGCGACATCCGGTCGGTGGCGTGGCGTCCGCGCTCGAGGGCCTCCGAGGCCATCGTGGGGTCGGTGACCATCACGTCCTCGGCCACCTCCAGCCAGCCCTGGACCGCGGCGAGCGGGCTCTTCAGGTCGTGCGCCGCCACCGCTGCGAAGCTGGCCAGCTCCTCGATCCGGCGCTGCTCGGTGGTGACGTCGCGGACGATGGCCACGACCCCGTCGGACCCGGCGTACGTCACCCGGGCGAGCTGGACGGCGAGGATGCGCAGGCCGTCCTCGGAGCCGTCGCGGTTGTAGCCGTAGGTGAACGACGGCGACTCGACGAGGCGGCGCAGCCAGCGCGCGGGCTCGGTGGTCAGCTTGTCGCGCCCGAGGACCTGGACGGCCGCGGCGTTGTGGAGCTGTACGACGCCCAGGGTGTCCATCAGGACCAGGGCCTCGTTGATCGACTCGAAGACCGTGCCCAGCAGTCCCGCCTGGTCCATCGCCTCCTGGCGCCGCCGCACCACCTCGTTGGCGAGGTAGGCGCGCTGGTCGCGCACCAGCGAGAGCAGCAGCACCACGAAGACGAACGCGGTCATCAGGCTGTCGAACATGATGATGTTGTCGAGGTCGTAGTCGCCCTCGGGCTGGCTCAGGATCGAGACGGTCTGCGCGAGCACCACGGCGAGCGTGCCGGTGAGGCTGTAGGCCGCGGACGTCCAGGGGCCCATGGTCAGCCCGGCCCAGACGGCGGGGAGCAGCACGATCCAGGTCAGCGGCTGGTCGTCGAAGGCGAGCACGACGCCGAGCGACACGGCGGTCACCAGCAGCTGGACGTAGACGTCGAAGAGCCGGGTGGGGATCGCCTCGCTGCGCGGACGGCGCTGGACGAGCAGCATCACGCACGCGCTGCCCACGAACATGTAGGCCGTGCTCAGCGTGCTCCAGGCGAACACGTCGTAGCCGGAGCTGGTCAGCCAGATGCCGGGTGCCGGTCCGATGGGCAGGGTGACCAGCACGCCCACGACGCTGGCGGAGAACAGCGCCACGATGTCGCCGGGACGGTGCGGAGTCAGGTTGTCGTCGCCGATCCGCCAGCGGTAGAACGCCAGCGTGACCACGGCCTGCGCGGCGGCGGCCGCACCGTGGCGGGTGGCCGCCACGAGCCCGATGTCCAGCAGCGCGCCCACGGCGACGTAGGAGACCACTCCCAGGACGAGCGTGAGGGCGACCATCCGGGGCCGCTGGGCGCGCTCGGGCCACAGCCAGGCGAGCATCAGCCAGAGGAAGACGATCAGGGCCCCGGCGGGGATCCAGCTGATGCCGTCGACCTCGCGACCGGTGAGGTACTGGGTCAGCACCGCCCCGGGAGTGAGCACCAGGCACACCAGCCACAGCGTCCACATGGCTCGGGTCGAGAGGCGTCGCGAAGGACGCCATGACATGGCAATGTCGCGCACCCGACCCCCCTCGGACATTCGGGCATGGAGCAGGCAGTAATGCGGAATGCACACGTGTCTGGGCAAACACGTACCCTTGGTCATCCCCCGATCAGTGAAGGTTCATGCATGCGCGTCTCAACTGGTGAGTCGATCTTCGCCACGCTCGAACCCCACCTGGCCGGGGTGAGCAAGCCAATCCAGTACGTCGGCGGCGAACTCAACTCCGTCCAGAAGCCGTGGCACGAGGCCGACGTCCGGTGGGTGTTGATGTACCCCGACGCGTACGAGGTTGGCCTGCCGAACCAGGGTGTGCAGATCCTCTATGAAATCTTGAACGAGCGACAGGGGGTGCTCGCGGAACGGACCTATTCGGTCTGGCCCGACATGGAGTCGGTGATGCGCGAGCACTCGATCCCGCAGTTCACGGTCGACGGCCACCGTCCGGTGCGCGACTTCGACGTCTTCGGGCTCTCCTTCTCCACCGAGCTGGGCTACACCAACATGCTCAACGCCCTCGACCTCGCCGGCATCCCGCTGCACTCGGTCGACCGGACCGACGACGACCCGATCGTGCTCGCCGGTGGCCACGCAGCGTTCAACCCCGAGCCGGTCGCCGACTTCGTCGACGCCGTCGTGCTCGGCGACGGCGAGGAGGTCGTGCTCGCGATCAGCGAGGTCGTCCGCGAGTGGAAGGGCGAGGGCTCGCCCGGCGGGCGCGACGAGGTGCTGGCCCGGCTGGCGGCGAGTGGCGGCGTCTACGTGCCGCGCTTCTACGACGTGACGTACGACGACCAGGGTGCCCTGCTCGCCGTGACGCCCAACCGCCCCGGCGTGCCCGACCGCGTGCGCAAGCACACCCTGATGGACCTCGACGCCTGGCCCTACCCGCGCAACCCGCTCGTGCCGCTGGCCGAGACCGTGCACGAGCGGTTCAGCGTCGAGATCTTCCGTGGCTGCACCCGTGGCTGCCGCTTCTGCCAGGCCGGGATGATCACCCGCCCGGTCCGCGAGCGGTCCATCTCCACGATCGGCGACATGGTCGAGAACGGCATCCGCAAGTCGGGCTTCGAGGAGGTCGGCCTGCTCTCGCTCTCCAGCGCCGACCACTCCGAGATCGGCGAGGTGGCGAAGGGGCTGGCCGACCGCTACGAGGGGTCCAACGTGTCCCTCTCGCTGCCGAGCACCCGCGTCGACGCGTTCAACATCACCCTGGCCAACGAGTTCTCCCGCAACGGCCGTCGCTCGGGGCTGACCTTCGCCCCCGAGGGCGGGTCGGAGCGGATGCGCAAGGTGATCAACAAGATGGTCACCGAGGAAGACCTGATCCGCACGGTCGCGGCGGCGTACTCCCACGGCTGGCGGCAGGTGAAGCTCTACTTCATGTGCGGGCTGCCCACCGAGACCGACGAGGACGTCCTCGCGATCGCCGACCTCGCCAAGAAGGTCATCGCCAAGGGCCGCGAGGTCGCGGGCCACAACGACATCCGGTGCACGGTCTCGATCGGCGGGTTCGTGCCCAAGCCGCACACGCCCTTCCAGTGGGCCTCGCAGCTCGACGTGGAGACCACCGACGAGCGCCTGCGCAAGCTGCGCGAGGAGGTGCGCTCCGACCGGCGCTTCGGCCGGGCCATCGGGTTCCGCTACCACGACGGCAAGCCGGGCATCATCGAAGGACTGCTCTCCCGCGGCGACCGCCGGGTCGGGCGGATCATCGAGCAGGTCTGGCGCGACGGAGGCCGCTTCGACGGCTGGAGCGAGCACTTCTCCTACGACCGCTGGCTCTCCAGCGCCGAGCAGGTGCTGGCGGACACCCCGGTCGACCTGGCCTGGTTCACCACCCGGGAGCGCGGCTACGACGAGGTGCTCCCGTGGGACCACCTCGACTCGGGCCTCGACAAGGACTGGCTCTGGCAGGACTGGGAGGACGCCCTCGACCCCGACTCGGTCGACGTCGAGGACTGTCGCTGGACCCCCTGCTACGACTGCGGGGTCTGCCCGGAGATGGGCACCGACATCCAGATCGGGCCCACCGGCCAGCAGCTGCTGCCGCTCAGCGTGGTCTGAGAAGGCTCACACCGGCTGCGGTGTCGGGGCTGGAGCCGGCTCGGAGCGCAGCTCCCGCGAGAGCGCCAGTCCGGCGATGCCGAAGGCGAACATCTCGGGAAGGGCAGCGCTGCCCAGCGAGGTGAACATGCCGATCAGGATCGCGAGCGGGATCGTCAGGGCGATCAGCCAGCCGGTGACCCTCGGCCGGTAGCCACGCACGATCAGCGTGATGCCGAGCATGGTCGAACCGAGCCAGCCGAGGAGGACGGCGGGGATGTCCAGCACCACGAAGGCGATGTCCAGCAGGGCCGTGGTGTGCGTCCACTGCGTCCAGTAGGTGACCAGCACGGCCACGCATCCCCAGGCGTACGCCGTGATGGCCAGCAGCCAGGCGAACCTCTCGAAGCCCCGTGGCCGGCGCCGCTGGTAGAGCACGAAGGCGCACAGCGTGTAGGCGAGGAAGACCGGGAACCAGATCTTCCCGTACGTGAGGTACACCGCGTCCGGGTTCGCCCAGTCCAGCAGCGGGGCGAAGAAGTCGCGGGCCGGGTCGGACCACACCCTCGTGGTCCAGGCGTCGAGGTCGCTGCTGCCGTCGGTGGTGTTGTGCCGCGCCATCGCGTGGAACTGCCCCACGACCAGACCGACCCAGGCCATCACCCAGGCCGCCATCCCGATGCGTCGATCCCTGCGGTTCCTGTCCATGACGTCCTCCTGGGGTGCGGTCAGCCGGTACGCCGACGCTAGGAGCCGCGGACGGTCGCGGTCGTCGTCCCCAGGCTGGGACCGATGTCCACCCTCGGGTTGACGGACACCGAGCCCGACCCGCCCTAACCTTCGAAGGTGGGGAAACGACTCCCGGCATGGGCCTTCGACGTCGGACTGGCGGCCGGCCTCTACGCCCTCGACGTGACCGAGCTGCTCACGGTCAAGCCGGACGCGTGGCGCTGGGGCCTGGTCATCGACGGGCTGGCATGCGCCCTGCTGGTCTTCCGCCGCCGCGCGCCGATCCTGGTCGGCACGCTCGTGCCCCTCATCCTGCTCAGTACGACGATGCTCGGCTCGGAGCTCGAGGACACGGCCGCGCCGATCCTGCCGATGGCCGTGGCGATGTACACGCTGGGTCGCTGGCGCCGTGACCTGCTCGGGCTGGTCGGGATGGCAGTCGTCGCGCTGGCGTTCTTCACCGAGTACCTCACGCTCGACATGCGCGAGCACACCGTCGGGGACGTCTTCTTCGTCGGGGCGCTGCTCGTCCCGCCGTACGTCTTCGGGCGGGTGGTGCAGCGGCTCGCGGTGCAGAAGGAGCTGCTCGAGGAGCGCGAGGAGCTGGTGACGCGTGCGGCCGTGCGCGCCGAACGCGACCGGATCGCCCGGGAGCTGCACGACGTGATCGCCCACTCGGTGAGCGCCATGGTCGTGCAGACGGCGGCCGCCCAGGACCTGGTGCGCACCGATCCGGACCGCGCGGAGTCGGTGCTGCGCGACGTCGCGGAGACCGGTCGTCGTGCCCTCGTGGAGACCGGGCGGCTGCTGCACGTCATCCGGGACGACGCGGACGAGCTCGGGCTCAACCCCGCTCCCGGCGTCGCCGACCTCGAGCGGCTCGCCGAGGAGTTCCGGGCCGACGGCCTCGAGGTCGACCTCCGGGTGGACGAAGGTCTCTCGACCCTGCCCGCGGGCATCGACGTGTCGGCGTACCGGATCGCCCAGGAGGCCCTGACGAACGCCCTGCGCTACGGGGACGGCAGCGCCACGCTCCGGGTCAGCGGGGCCGGCGACGCGGTGGCCATCCGCGCCACCAACCCCACCGGGCCGCCGCGCGCACAGGTGGGGTCCGGGCTCGGTCTGCGCGGCGTCGCGGAGCGGGTCTCCCTGCTCGGCGGGACGCTGAGCCATGCCGTCGTCGACGGTCGCTTCGAGCTCGCCGCGACCCTCCCGGTGGGGGACGCATGACCAGCGTCGTGATCGCCGACGACCAGGACCTGATCCGGTCCGGCCTCCGGATGGTGCTGGAGGCGCGCGGCATCGAGGTGCTCGGCGAGGCAGCGGACGGCCGGCAGGCGGTGGACGTGGTCACCTCGCTGCGCCCCGACGTGGTGCTGATGGACATCCGGATGCCCGTGCTCGACGGCATCGTCGCCACCCGCGAGATCGCGGCCCGGCGGCTGGAGACCCGCGTCCTGGTGCTCACGACGTACGACATCGACTCCTACGTGTACGGCGCGCTGCGTGCCGGAGCTGCGGGCTTCCTGCTCAAGGCGACCCCGCCCGAGCGGCTGGTGAGCGGCATCGAGACCGTGCACGCGGGGGAGGCACTGCTCTCCCCGTCGCTCACCCAGCGCCTGATCGAGCAGCACGTGCACGGTCCTGCCCCCACGAGCGGGGTCCCCGACGCGCTGCGCGCGCTGACCGACCGCGAGCGCGAGGTGCTGACGCTCGTCGCGCGCGGGTCCGGGAACACCGAGATCGCGACCTTGCTCGTGGTCTCCGAGGCGACGGTCAAGACGCACATGAACCGGCTGTTCTCGAAGCTCGGCGTGCGCTCGCGGGCGCAGCTGGTGGTGCTCGCCTACGAGTCGGGCTGGGTGCGCCCCGGGCAGCCGATCACCCCCACCTGAACAGCCGGCGTCCGCGACGGAAACCCGTCAGCCCTGGAGTAGACCGGGACACGGACATTACGGAACCGTTACAGACCGCAACGACAACCCGTCGGTAGCGTCCCGAGGACCTCAGGCGGCCCGCCCCGGTCGCCCGCCGACATCGGGAATCGCCCGGTGCGGTGCTCATCGAATCCCGGGAGGACACATGCGCCTGCGTAGCAGGACCTTGACCACCGCGGCTGTCGCAGCCGTCTCCGGTGCCCTGGCTCTCAGCGCCACGGCCACAGCACCCGCGTCGGCGAAACCAGCGCCCGACGACAACACCCGCAAGCTCGACTCGTCGGTGATCGCGCCGTTCCAGATCGCCGTTCGCGGCGGCACCGTCTGGTGGACCGACGGCTTCGGCGGGAAGATCACCCGGCTGAAGAACGGCCAGAAGAAGGTCATCGCCCGGGTCCCTGCCGAGGGCCTGGCCGTGTCGGGCAAGAAGCTGGCCTACACGACGACCCCGCAGAACGCCTTCAGCCGCCTGGTCGTGCGCCAGCCCGGGAAGGCGAAGAAGGTGGTGAACCTCCGTCGCTTCGAGCGTGTCCGCAACCCGGACGGCAACGTCACCTACGGCATCATCCGCAACTACAGCCAGTGCGCGGCTGACTTCTTCAACAGCCAGCAGCCGGGCACTGCCCGCTACAAGGGCATCAAGGACTCGCACCCCTACCAGGTCGAGGCGCTGCCCAACGGCGCCTGGGCGGTCGCGGAGGCTGCCGGCAACGGGATCCTCAAGGTCAACAAGCGTGGTCGCATCTCGGTGATCGCCCTGCTCCCGCGTCAGCCCATCACCTTCACCCAGCAGATGGTCGACGCGCTGGACGCGCCCGACTGCGTGGTGGGGGTCCGGTATGCCTTCGAGCCCGTGCCGACCGACGTCGAGCGCGACCGCCGCGGCAACCTGTGGGTGTCGACGCTTCCCGGCGGTCCGGAGAGCCCGGCCCTCGGAGCTCGCGGCGCGGTCTACAAGATCAACAAGTCCGGTGGCGTCCGCAGGATCAAGGGCGGCTTCCTGGGCGCGACCAACCTCGCGGTCTGGAACAACAAGGTGTACGTCGCCGAGCTGTTCGGCGGTCGCATCTCCACCATCCGCAACGGCAACATCGTGACCAAGAGGCGCATCGCGAGCCCCGTGGCGGTCGAGGCGACCAAGCACAAGCTGTTCATCGGACAGCTCGCCCCGCTCGGCCCGCAGGGCCCGACGGGTCCGGGAGGCATCTACCGCTTCCCGCGCTGAGGCGCACGCACGATCGGCCGCGCCGGCGACACTCAGGTTCTCGGGCCTGGGGCGTCGCCGGCGCGGCCTTCGTCTGCCGCTCCGGCCCAGCTCGTCCTCGATGTACGCCGGACGCGACACCGCCAGGCCGATGAGGAGCTGCGGGATGGTGAGCACCAGCAGGACGAGGAGCGGCACGGTCCATCCGCCCGAGGACTCCCGCAGCAGCCCCACGCCGAGGGGCCCGACGGCGGCGATGAGGTAGCCGCTGGACTGGGCGAAGCCCGAGAGCGCGGCCGTGCCGGCCGGGGTCCGCGCCCGCAGCCCGATCAGGGTCAGGATCAGCGGGAACGTGGCCGTGCCCGTCCCGACCAGCACGGCCCACAGCAGGGCCCCTTCCTGGGGCGCGAGCATCAGGCCGATGTAGCCGGCCGGGTAGCACGCCATCAGCGCACACAGGATGACCGTCTGGTCCTGGACGCGGGCGACCAGCGAGGGGATCAGGAACGACAGCGGGATGCTCACGCCGGTGATCACCCCGAGCAGGAGCCCTGCGGTGTGGGGCGAGAAGCCCGCGTCCTGGTAGAGCTCGGCGAACCAGCCGAAGATCGAGTACGCCTGCAGGGACTGCAGCCCGAAGAAGAGTGCCAGCAACCAGCCCAGCCGGGTACGGGCCACGTCGAGCAGGCCGATCCGGCCCTCCTGCTCGCTGGGTCGGCGGTCGTGCGCCACGAGCGCGAGCCAGGGGATGGCCGCGATCGCGGCGGTGAACGCCCAGGCCATCAGGCCGGAGCGCCACCCGTCGTACGCCTCGCTGATGGGGACGGTCAGCACGGAGGCGGCCGTGAGCCCGATCGCGAGCGCGGTCGAGTAGATCGCGGTGAGCAGGCCGATGCGGTCGGGGAAGTGCAGCTTGACCAGCGAGGGCAGCACCACGTTCGCCGAGGCCATGCCGGCCAGGGCCAGCAGGGAGAGGGCGAGGAACACCGGGACCGAGGAGACCGTGGCACGGACGGCGAGACCGACCACCACGCACAGCAGCGCCGCCAGGGTCAGCCGGTGCAGGCCGACCACGCGCGCCAGCCGTGGCGCGAGGGCGCCGAACACGGCGAAGGCGAGGACGGGGAGGGAGGTGAGGATCCCGGTCTGCGTCGTCGTCATGCCGAGGCCGGCGCTGATCTCGCCGAGCACCGGCCCGACGCTGACCGCCGCCGGCCGCAGGTTGAAGGCGAGCACCACGATCCCGAGGACCACGAGCCCGCGCTGCAACCGGCTGCGGGTCGCTGACGTCACCCGAGCCATCGTGCCGGAGGCCGGCCACGACGTGGCGAGCGGCCCGGTTGTCGGCCGCGGCTGGAAGGATCGCGGCATGCGCACGGTCACCGACGAGCAGCGGCGGGCGCGGCTGGCCACGCGACACGCGTTGGTGGCGCGAGCGGCGTCGGTCGAGGAGGCCGTCGAGGCGGTGACGTGCCTGCACGCCACCGAGGCCCCGAGCGTCTACCTCTCCGTCGTCGCGCGCAGCGACGCGACGCGCGAGGACATCGCCCGGGCGCTCTACACCGACCGCACCGTGGTCAAGCAGCTCGCGATGCGGCGCACGCTGTTCACCTTTCCGCGCGAGCTGCTGCCGCAGGTGTGGGGGAGTGCCTCGCAGCGGGTGGCCCAGCAGCTGCACACCCGGCTGGCCAAGGAGGTCGAGGCCCACGGCATCGCCAAGCGGGGCGACGCCTGGATCAAGCGCCTCAACGCCACCATCCTGGCCGCGCTGGACGAGGGCGGCCCGGCCACCACCGCCGAGCTGCGCGAGCAGATCCCTGCGCTCGCCAAGCGGATGGAGATGGCGCCCGGCAAGTCCTACGGCGCCAACATCCCGATCGCACCCCGGGTGCTCGGCACGCTCGGCGCGACCGGCCAGATCGTGCGGGGCAGCAACGAGGGCGACTGGCGGTTGATGCGTCCGCGGTGGACCCTCACCGAGGAGTGGCTCGGCGCGCCGGTCGTCCTCGACGCGCCCGAGGACGGCTACCGCGAGCTGGTCCGGCGCTGGTTGTGGAGCTTCGGCCCGGGCACCGAGGACGACCTCGTGTGGTGGCTGGGCGCCACCAAGGGCGCGGTCCGTCGGGCTCTCGGCGAGCTGGACGCGGTCGAGGTCTCGTTGGCCGACGGGATCGGCTACCTCCTGCCCGACGACCAGGACGACCTGCCCGAGCAGGAGCCCTGGGCAGCACTGCTGCCGGTCCTGGATCCCGCGACGATGGGCTGGAAGCAGCGGGGCTTCTACCTCGACCCGGACGACAAGCCCTACCTCTACGACACCAACGGCAACGGCGGCACCACCGCCTGGTGGTGCGGGCGCATCGTCGGCTGCTGGGTGCAGGATCCGGACGGCGTGGTGGTGGTTGTCCCCCGGGGCGATCCCGGTTCGGAGGCGCTGGCCGCCCTCCAGGTCGAGGCGGACCGGCTCACCGCCTGGCTGGAGGGGGCGAAGGTCTCGACCGTCTACTCCTCGCTGCAGATGAAGTCGGCCCGGTTGCCCTAGATAGGGTCAGCCATCGTGCGTGAACAGCCCCAGCAACAGCCGCCGCCCGTCCAGCGGCTGCGCCTGCGCTACGCCAAGCGCGGCCGGCTGCGGTTCACCAGCCACCGGGACTTCAGCCGGGCCTTCGAGCGGGCCCTGTTCCGGGCGCGGGTCCCGATGGCCTACTCCTCGGGCTTCAACCCGCATCCCCGCATCTCCTACGCCGGCGCCGCACCGACCGGGTCGGCGAGCGAGGCGGAGTACGTCGAGATCGGGCTCGCCGAGGCGATGGACCCCTCGCGTGCCCTGCTGGACATCGACGCGGCCCTGCCCGACGGGCTCGACGTGCTCGAGGTCGTCAGCAGCGCGGGCGGGTCGCTCGCCGACCGGCTCGAGGCGTCCTGGTGGCAGCTGACCCTCGACGGGGTGACGCCGCAGGAGGCGCGGCAGGCGGTCGACGACCTGCTCGCCACCGAGGAAGTGCTGGTCGAGCGGATGACCAAGAAGGGTCTGCGCCGCTTCGACGCGCGCGCCGCGATCGTCTCCGCGCGGCCTGCCGAACCCGCCGGGGAGCCCGGCGATCGACCTCCCGGCGGGAGGGTGTGTGCGATACTCGACGTGGTCTTGCGACACGGTTCGCCGTCCGTGAGACCCGACGACGTTCTCGCCGCTCTTCACCAGGCCTCCGGACTCCGGGTCACCGCCGCCTTGCAGCAGCGACTGGCCCAGGGCCCGTTGGACGAGGAAGGCGGCACGGTGGGTGATCCATTGGCACCCGACCGCGACGCGGCTGGGCAGTGAAGGTGACAGCTTCATTGCAGTAGACAGTCCGGCGACCGCGGTTGGTGCGAGGGGATCACACATGTGACGCGATGCCGCGGAGGGTGTCGTCGCCGACCGAAGGCTTTGTCGTACGCCGCCGGGTCCGCCCTGCGCCGTACGCGCGACCAGCACCGTCCTCCGGGTGACAGCCGGAGCGACGGGCATGAAGGGCAAACCCAGTGCTCGACAACGACGACACCAACGACCACACCGGCCCCACCGAACAGCCCAGCGGGTCCGACCCCGCCGCGGCCGACGCCCCTCCCGGGGACGCCGCAGCACCGGTGAAGAAGGCCGCCGCGAAGAAGGCGGCCAAGAAGGCGACGCCGGCCAAGAAGGCCGCCGCCAAGAAGACCACCAAGAAGGCCGCCGAGGGCTCCGAGGCGGCCGACACCGAGCCGGCCGAGAAGCCCAAGAAGAAGGCCGCGGCGCGCAAGAAGGCGGCCGCAGCGCCGGTGGCCGAGGGCGCGAGCGAGTCCCCGGCGAGCGAGGCCACGACGACCGAGGACGGCGCGCCCGCTGCGCCGGCGGTCCTCTTCCAGGCCCCCGAGGCGAAGACCCCGCGGAAGCGGGCAGCCAAGAAGGCAGCCGCACCCGCCACGCCCGGCTCCGACGAGCAGTCGGACCAGGAGCCGTCCGGCGACGAGGGCACCTCCGCCAAGGGCGGCGGCAAGTCCGGCAAGGGCGGCAAGGGCGGCAAGGGGAAGGGCGGCGGCGGCAAGACCAAGGCTGCCGCTGACGACGACAAGACCGACGACGACGCTGCCGGGGACTCCCAGGAGTCGCGATCCGACGACGGCGACTCCGAGGAGTCGACCGACGGTGACGGCGGTGCCCGCCGGCGCCGCCGACGCGGAGGTCGCCGCCGTAGGCGTCCTTCGGACGGCAGCAGCGACGACACGCAGGACAGCGACGAGGACGACGACTCCGACGACGAGGGCGACGACTCGGACAAGGACGGCGGCGACAGCGAGGGCTCGGAGGGGTCCGGCGCATCGCGTCGCCGACGCCGGCGACGTCGCTCGGGCGACGGTGAGTCCGGCGGTTCCTCCGACGACCCCGACAACACGGTCACCCGCGTCCGCAAGCAGCGCAACCCCGAGGACGAGATCACCAGCATCGGTGGGTCCACCCGCCTCGAGGCCAAGAAGCAGCGGCGCCGCGAGGGCCGCGAGGCCGGGCGTCGACGCGCGCCGATCGTCAGCGAGGCGGAGTTCCTCGCGCGCCGGGAGTCCGTCGAACGGGTGATGGTCATCCGGCAGAAGGACGACCTGACCCAGATCGGGGTGCTCGAGGACAAGGTCCTCGTCGAGCACTACGTCGCCCGCGAGTCGCAGACCTCCCTGATCGGCAACGTCTACATCGGTCGCGTCCAGAACGTGCTGCCCTCCATGGAGGCGGCGTTCATCGACATCGGCAAGGGCCGCAACGCCGTGCTGTACGCCGGCGAGGTGAACTGGTCGGCGGTCGGCCACAAGGAGGGCCAGCCGCGCAAGATCGAGTCGGTCCTGTCCTCCGGGCAGACGATCCTGGTGCAGGTCACGAAGGACCCCGTCGGACACAAGGGCGCCCGCCTCACCGGCCAGGTGAGCCTGCCGGGACGCTTCCTGGTCTACGTGCCGGAGGGCAACACCTCCGGCATCTCCCGCAAGCTGCCCGACACCGAGCGCAACCGGCTCAAGACCCTGCTCAAGGAGATCGTCCCCGAGACCGCCGGCGTGATCGTGCGTACGGCCGCCGAGGGTGCCTCCGAGGACGAGCTGACCCGCGACGTCGAGCGGCTCACGGCCCGGTGGCAGGACATCGAGGAGAAGGTCAAGAGCGGCAAGTCGCCGCAGCTGCTGTACGGCGAGCCCGACCTGACCCTCAAGGTCGTCCGCGACCTGTTCACCGAGGACTTCGGCAAGCTGGTCGTCCAGGGCGACGACGCCTGGGACCTCGTCGAGAACTACGTCTCGCACGTCGCCCCCGACCTCCAGGAACGGCTCGAGCGCTTCGAGCCGGCCGAGGAGGGCAAGGACGCCGGCAAGGACCTGTTCGCGACGTACCGCGTGGACGAGCAGATCGCCAAGGGCCTCGACCGCAAGGTGTGGCTGCCCTCGGGCGGCTCCCTGATCATCGACCGCACCGAGGCGATGACCGTCGTCGACGTGAACACCGGCAAGTTCACCGGCTCCGGGGGCAACCTCGAGGAGACCGTCACCAAGAACAACCTCGAGGCGGCCGAGGAGATCGTCCGCCAGCTCCGGCTGCGCGACATCGGCGGCATCATCGTCGTGGACTTCATCGACATGGTCCTGGAGTCCAACCGCGACCTCGTGCTCCGCCGCCTGGTGGAGTGCCTGGGTCGGGACCGGACCCGCCACCAGGTCGCCGAGGTCACCTCCCTGGGCCTGGTGCAGATGACGCGCAAGCGGATCGGCACCGGCCTGCTCGAGGCGTTCAGCCACGACTGCGAGCACTGCAAGGGGCGCGGGGTCGTCGTCCAGGACCAGCCCGTCGAGCCGGGCAGCAGGTCCGACGACGACGAGCCTCGCGGGCGCCGCAGCCGCGGGGGTCGCAACCGGGGCGGAAGCGGCCGTGGCGGCCAGGGTGGTCAGGGCGGCGGTCAGGGCAACCAGGGCGGCAACGGCAATGGCAACGGGAACGGGAACGGGGAGCCCACGCCGCTCCGTCACCCGCAGACCTGGCCCACTCCCGGCCGCCCGAGAAGTCCGCCGAGGACGACCAGCCCGACGAGACCCAGCCCGACGAGACCCAGCCCGACGACTCCGGACCCGACGCGTCGGTCATCGGCACCCCGTCGACCGCCCCGCCCGAGCCCCAGGTCGTGCCGTCCACGGAGGACTCCGGCGCCGAGGAGGCCGCCACCGGGGCGGACGAGACCGTCCCCGAGGGGCCCCGCGTGGTGACCAGCACCCGGCGTCGTTCGGCACGACGGCCCGCCGGCCCGCCTGCGGCCAGCCCCGACGTGCCCTCGGAGGCGAGCGCCGGGCCGCAGTCGGCTCCCGTGGCCGAGCCCGTCGACATCCCGGTCGAGCCGGCCGTGCCCGGGCACGAGCCGCCAGCGGCCGAGGCCCCCGACGACACCGACCCGACCGCGACCGAGGCGCCGCTCGCCACCCCTGACCCGCGCGCCGAGGACGTCGCCGCGCCCGAGGAGAGCGCCGAGCAGGGTGAGAGCGAGGCCGAGCAGTCGGACGGCGACAACGGCGACGAGGGCGGCGACGACACCGACGGCGGTGGCTTCTCGCTGCTGCACGTGCCGATCAAGCGCAAGGGGTCGCGCAAGCGCTGAGCGGGCCGACCGCGGGGCGGTCGTTTTGACCCTGCGACCGGCCAGCCAGTAAAGTTGATCCTCGGTGCGCTTGCGCGCACCCATCGTCTGCGCGGAGCGCGCCCCCCTCGTCCGAACGGGGTGGCTGTCGTGCCGCGACAGACCCGAGATTCTTCACCAGACGTTGTAGACCCGAGGAGAGTGAACCCGCCGTGTACGCAGTCGTGCGCGCTGGCAGCAAGCAGCAGAAGGTTGCCGTGGGCGACGTCATCGAGATCGACAAGGTCGAGACCGGTGTCGGCGAGTCGCTGACCCTTCCGGTGGTCATGGTCGTCGACGGCGACAAGGTCACCGCGTCGGGCCTCGACAAGGCCGGTGTCACCGTCGAGGTGCTCGGCGCCACCAAGGGCCCCAAGATCGTCATCCAGAAGTACAAGAACAAGACCGGCTACAAGAAGCGCCAGGGTCACCGCCAGAAGTACACCCAGGTCAAGGTCACCGACATCACGCTCTGACGCGAGTCAGCATCCCTGAAGGAGACAGCTCATGGCACACAAGAAGGGCGCGGCCTCCACCAAGAACGGCCGCGACTCCAACGCCCAGCGCCTCGGCGTGAAGCGCTACGGCGGTCAGCTCGTCAACGCCGGCGAGATCATCGTCCGGCAGCGCGGCACGCACTTCCACCCCGGCAGCGGCGTCGGCCGCGGCGGTGACGACACCTTGTTCGCGCTGGTCGCGGGCAACGTCGAGTTCGGCACCAAGCGGGGCCGTCGCGTCGTGAACATCGTCCCGGCGGGGGAGTGAACCTCTCTCCGCTGATCTAGCACCACCACCCGAGGGCGTTCCTGAGAGCATCAGGGGCGCCCTTCGTGGTTTCGATCAGGCACCAGCAACGTGTGAGGAAGACCCATGGCCGTCCCGACCTTCGTCGACCGGGTGACGCTCCACGTCATCGCCGGGCGCGGCGGCAACGGCGTGGCCTCGGTCCACCGCGAGAAGTTCAAGCCTCTCGGCGGTCCTGACGGCGGGAACGGCGGGCCCGGTGGCTCGGTCATCCTCCGGGTCGACCCCGACGTCACCACGCTGATCGACTACCACCACAACGCCAAGCGGCAGGCCGAGCACGGCGGACACGGTGCCGGCGGGCACCGCAACGGCTCGCACGGCCACGACATGGTCCTGCCCGTCCCCGACGGCACCGTCGTCACCGACGAGCGGGGTGAGGTGCTCGCCGACCTGGTCGGCGCCGGCACCGAGATGGTGGTGGCCCAGGGCGGTCGTGGAGGCCTCGGCAACGCAGCGCTGGCCTCCTCGAAGCGCAAGGCGCCCGGGTTCGCCCTGCTCGGCGAGCCCGGCGACGACCTCGTCGTCGGCCTCGAGCTCAAGGTCGTCGCCGACGTCGGGCTGGTCGGCTTCCCGAGCGCCGGCAAGTCCAGCCTGATCGCGGCGCTGTCCCGGGCGCGACCGAAGATCGCCGACTATCCCTTCACCACGCTGGTGCCCAACCTCGGCGTGGTCCGGGCCGGTGACACGACGTTCACGGTCGCCGACGTACCCGGTCTGATCGAAGGAGCGAGCGAGGGTCGCGGCCTCGGGCACGACTTCCTGCGCCACATCGAGCGCTGCGCGGCCATCGTCCACGTGGTCGACCTGGCCACCATGGAACCCGGACGCAACCCGGTCGGCGACCTCGAGGTGATCGAGGAGGAGCTGCAGAAGTACGGCGGGCTCGACGACCGCCCCCGCCTCGTGGCCCTCAACAAGGTCGACGTCCCGGACGGGCGCGACATGGCCGACATCGTCTCCGAGGAGATCTCCGAGCGGGGCTGGCCCGTCATCCCGGTCAGCGCCGCCAGCCACGAAGGCCTGCGCGAGCTGATGTTCGCGATGGCGGCCATCGTCGCCGCGCGGCGGGCCGAGACGCCGCACAAGGAGTCGACCCGCATCGTGATCCGGCCGACCCAGGCCCGCGGCGGCACCGAGTTCACGATCACCCACACGGGCGAGGGCTGGCGCGTGCGCGGCGAGAAGCCCGAGCGCTGGATCCGGCAGACCGACTTCAGCAACGACGAGGCCGTCGGCTTCCTCTCCGACCGGCTCAACCGGCTCGGCGTGGAGCAGAAGCTCGTCGAGCTCGGCGCCGTCGAAGGTGACCCCGTGCTCATCGGACACCCCGACAACGCCGTCGTCTTCGACTTCAAGCCGGGCATCGACGCAGGCGCCCAGATGCTCGGGCGCCGCGGCGAGGACCAGCGGTTCACCGAGTCCCGCACCGCTACCCACCGTCGCCGCGCGATCGACGCCGCGATGCCCGACCGCGCCGAGGGCGAGACCCGGGCCGACGTCGCGCGTCGCTACGACGAGGAGCACGGCCTGACCCACGTGGACTTCGGGGACGACGAATGACGCGTCCGCAGGTGAGCGGTGCGCAGCGCGTCGTGGTCAAGGTCGGCTCGTCGTCGCTGACCACGGCCGCGGGCGGCATCGACCCCGAGCGGGTGCGCCACCTCGTCGACAGCCTGGCCGGCGTACGCCGTCGGGGTGCCGACCTCGTCCTGGTCTCGTCCGGAGCCATCGCGGCCGGGCTCTCGCCGCTGGCCTTCAAGCGGCGTCCTCGCGACCTGGCGCGGCAGCAGGCTGCCGCCTCGGTCGGCCAGGGGCTGCTGGTGCACCGCTACACCGAGGAGTTCGCCCGGCACGGGCAGGTCACCGGCCAGGTGCTCCTGACCGTCGACGACGTGACGCGGCGCAGCCACTACCGCAACGCGCAGCGGACCTTCGACAAGCTCCTCGAGCTCGGCGCCGTCCCGATCGTCAACGAGAACGACACGGTGGCGACCTCGGAGATCCGCTTCGGTGACAACGACCGGCTCGCGGCGCTGGTGGCGCACCTCGTGCACGCCGACCTGCTCGTGCTCCTCTCCGACGTCGACGGCCTCTACGACGCCCCGCCCGGCACGGCGAACGCCCGGCTCGTCCCCGAGGTGGCCGGTGGCGACGACCTCGACGGCATCAACATCGGCCGGTCCGGTTCCGCCGGCGTCGGCACGGGCGGCATGCAGACCAAGCTCGAGGCGGCCCGGATCGCCACCGGCGCCGGGATCCCGGTCGTGCTGACCGACATGGAGCACGCGCCCGACGCACTCGCGGGCGCGGAGACCGGCACGCTGTTCCACCCGACCGGCCGCCGGCGGCCCACCCGGCTGCTCTGGCTCGCGCACGCGACGGAGCCCAAGGGTCGGCTCGTGCTCGACCCCGGTGCGGTCCGTGCCGTGGCGGAGCGACGTGCCTCGCTGCTCCCCGCCGGCATCACCGGTGTGCACGGCGCGTTCGTGGCGGGCGACCCGGTCGACCTGGCCGACGAGGCGGGTCTGGTGGTGGCCCGTGGGCTGGTCAACTACGACTCCGAGGAGCTCCCCGGGCTGTTCGGTCGCTCCACTCGGGAGCTGGCGCGTGAGCTCGGTGCGGCGTACGAGAGAGAAGTGGTCCACCGGGACGATTTGGTGCTCCTGTGAGCACATCTGTTCACTGAGGAAATTGCCTGAATCGGTCCACGTGGGCTGCGATATCGGACAGACTGAACCCACCGGGTAGCCGTACCCGGGCGGGCAAGGGGGAGAGGTTGAAAACTCTCGTGCGTCACTGGCACGTCACGTTGACACTGGCCGGCGATCCGGTGGAACCACTGATCGTCCGAGCGGCCATGCAGCGACTCAGCGAGCAGCACCAGTTCCTCGACTCGGTGTCCTCGACCGGTGAGTCGGCGGAGATCCAGTTCTGGGACGAGGGCGAGACGATGCTCGACGTCGCCTCGCTGGCCATGCGCGTGTGGAACGAGCACCGCGAGTCGGCCAACCTGCCGCGCTGGGAAGTCGTGGGCCTCGAGGTCCTCGAGAAGCAGGTGCGCGACGGTCGCGTGGTCCCCGCGCAGCGCGCCTGAGCCACACCCGGACCGCAGGCACCGAGCGGCGTCGGCTGCTCGATACGCTGACCGCATGCCCGACCATGCCCGCACCGGGGCCGAGACCGGCGCGTTCAGCGCGGTGGCGGTGCGCGCTCGTACGGCGGCCACCGAGCTCGCCGTCGCCACCCGTGCGACCAAGGACGCCGCCCTGCTGGCCATGGCCGACGCCCTCGAGTCGGCCGCGGACGAGGTGCTCGAGGCCAACGCTGCCGACGTCGAGGCTGCCGAAGCCGGTGGGACCCCGGCCAACATCGTCGACCGGCTCCGGCTCGACACCGCGCGCGTGGAGGGCATGGCCCAGGGGCTGCGCGACGTGGCCGGGCTGCCCGATCCCGTCGGCGAGGTGGTGCGCGGCTCCACGCTCGCCAACGGCCTCCAGCTGAGGCAGGTGCGGGTGCCCTTCGGCGTCGTCGGGATCATCTACGAGGCCCGGCCGAACGTCACGGCCGATGCCGCCGGCATCTGCCTGAAGAGCGGCAACGCGGTCCTGCTGCGGGGCTCGTCGAGTGCGAAGCGGTCCAACGCCGCGATCGTGGCTGTCCTGAGGCGCACTGCCGCCGCCGCGGGGCTGCCGGAGGACGTGGTCCAGCTCGTCCCGGGCGACAGCCACGACTCCGTGAAGGAGCTGATGCGCGCTCGCGGCCTGGTCGACGTGCTCATCCCCCGGGGCGGTGCCGGGCTGATCCGCTCGGTCGTCGAGGAGTCGACGGTGCCGGTGATCGAGACCGGCGTGGGCAACTGCCACGTCTACGTCGATGCCGACGCCGACCTCGACATGGCCGAGCGCATCGTGCTCAACGCCAAGACGCACCGCACGTCGGTGTGCAACGCCGCCGAGTCGCTGCTGGTGCACCGGGACGTGGCGGCGGAGTTCGTCCCGCGCATCGTGCGCGCCCTCCAGGAGGCCGGCGTCACGCTCCACGGCGACGAGACCTTCGCCGGTCACGACGGGGTCGTGGCGGCCACCGAGGAGGACTGGGCGACGGAGTACCTCGCGCTCGAGATGTCGGCGGCCGTCGTACCCTCCCTCGAGGGCGCGATCGAGCACATCCGGCGCTACTCCTCGTCCCACTCGGACGCGATCGTGACCGACTCCCAGGCCAGCGCCCAGCGCTTCGTCGCGGCGGTCGACTCCGCCGCTGTCCTCGTCAACGCCTCCACCCGCTTCACCGACGGCGGCGAGTTCGGCTTCGGTGCCGAGATCGGCATCTCCACCCAGAAGCTGCACGCGCGCGGACCGATGGGGCTCCCCGAGATGACCTCCACCAAGTACGTGGTCACCGGGGACGGCCACATCCGGTGAGGTTGTTCCTGCTGACCCTGGTGTTCGGCGCTGTCTCGGCGATCATCCCGGTCTTCAACATGGAGGCCTACATCTCGGTGGTCTATGCGAGCACCGACCACTACCCGGCGATCCTGCTCGCCTTCGTCGGCTCGCTCGGGCAGAACATCGGCAAGCTGGTGTGGTACTTCGTCTGCCGGGGAGCGCTCGACATCCCGTGGTTGAAGAAGCAGATGGCCTCCCCGCGACGGCAGGCGCAGTACATGAAGTGGAGCGCGTTCATCCAGGGGCGGCCGCTGATGAGCGGGCTGCTGACGTTCGTGTCCGCCGCGATCGGCTTCCCACCCTTCTTCGCGATGGCGATGGTGGCCGGGACGCTGCGGATGAACGTGGTGGTCTTCTTCGTCGCCGGGCTGCTCGGTCGCACGCTGTTCTTCTGGGCCTGGCTGCTCGGCGTGGGCCTGATCTTCGACTGAGCCCGTCGGACGCTAGGCTTTGGGCCATGCCGATCCTGTTGCTGCTGCCGCTGAGCACCGAAGAGAGCGCCGGAATCACGCCGTACGTCATCGGCCTTGGTTCCCTCGGGCTGCTGTTGGCCGCCCTCGTCGCCATCCTGGCCTTCGGCAAGGGACGCGAGCACTCCTGAGCGCCGCACAGCCCGCCCGTCGCCGACGTGTCGGCGTGATGGGTGGCACCTTCGACCCGATCCACCACGGCCACCTCGTGGCGGCCAGCGAGGTGCAGGCGTGGTTCGACCTCGACGAGGTGGTCTTCGTCCCCACCGGCGAGCCGTGGCAGAAGTCCGACCGGGTGGTCTCCCCGGCCGAGCACCGCTACCTGATGACCGTGGTCGCGACCGCGTCCAACCCGCGGTTCAAGGTGTCGCGGGTCGACATCGACCGCGGCGGTCCGACGTACACCATCGACACGCTGCGTGACCTCGCCGCGAGGCACCCGGACACCGACCTCTACTTCATCACCGGTGCGGACGCCCTGGCGGAGATCTTCACCTGGCGCGACGCGGACGAGCTCTTCGAGCTGGCCCGGTTCGTCGGCTGCACGCGTCCCGGGTACGACATGGACCTCAACACCCTCGGGGAGATCCCGAGCGACCGGGTCACGATCCTGGAGATCCCCGCGCTGGCGATCTCCTCCACCGAGTGCCGCGAGCGCCGCCAGAAGGGCGAGCCGGTCTGGTACCTCGTGCCCGACGGCGTCGTCCAGTACATCGCCAAGCACGACCTCTACGCCACCAGCGCCACTCTGGGAGATCCGGGATGACCGCCACCGACCGGGCCGTCGAGCTCGTGCACGTCGCCGCCCGCGCCGCCTCGGACAAGCTCGCCGAGCACATCCTCGCCTTCGACGTCAGCGAGCAGCTGGTGATCACCGACGCCTTCCTGCTCTGCTCGGCCGGCAACGAGCGGCAGGTGCGCTCGATCGTCGACGAGATCGAGGACAAGCTGCGCGAGGTCGAGGCCAAGCCGGTGCGCCGCGAGGGCGAACGCGACGGCCGCTGGGTGCTGCTCGACTACGCCGAGATCGTCGTCCACGTGCAGCACTCCGAGGAGCGGGAGTTCTACGCCCTCGAGCGCCTGTGGCGCGACTGCCCGGTGATCGCGCTGCCCGCCGACGTCAGCTCCGGCCGTGGCGGGTAGCGCACCCGCCGCCGGCGCGGTGCCCGGTCGCCGGCTCGTTCTCATCCGTCACGGGCAGACCTCGTGGAACGCGGAGGGCCGCGCGCAGGGGCACACCGACATCAGCCTCGACGACGTCGGGCGTCGGCAGTCCGAGGACATGGCGCTCGTGGTGGCCGAGCTCCAGCCGGCCCTGCTCGTCAGCAGCGACCTGGCCCGGGCCCGCGAGACGGCTGCGTTCCTGGAGAAGGCCACCGGTCTCACCGCGGACGAGGACCCCCGACTGCGGGAGTACGACGTCGGCTCGCGCACCGGACTCACCCGCGAGGAGTTCGCCGAGCGCCTCGACGACGACGCCCGGCTGGCCTTCGACGCGCACGCGCACGTGGATGCCCCGGGCGCCGAGACGATGTCGCAGGTCGCCGAGCGGATCGTGCCTGCCACCCGGGACGCCCTCGACCGCCTGGCGCCGGGGGAGACGGGCGTCCTCGTGATGCACGGTGCGGCGCTCCGGATCGCGCTCGCCGGTCTCCTCGGCTGGCCCCTCGAGTCGGCCGACACCCTCGAGGCGATGACCAACTGCGGCTGGGCGATCGTGGCCGAGCACGGCACCGGACGGCTCCGCCTCTCGTCGTACAACATGAGCGCGAGCGGCCCCCACCCCGATTCGCAATCGGTGGCGGGCGAACGCTAAGATTCCCGGCGTTGCCCGGGAGGGCGACACCCACTCTGGGGCTGTGGCGCAGTTGGTAGCGCACTTGCATGGCATGCAAGGGGTCAGGGGTTCGAATCCCCTCAGCTCCACCAGCTCGAACGAAGAGGCCACCTCACTTCGAGGTGGCCTCTTCTGTGTCTCAAGGGTCCTGGACGCGACTCAGCGGGCGCGCTCAGGCCTCGATCGCGGTCCGGTCGCTCTCGCTGGCGTTGACCGCGATCTTGCGCGGCTTGGCCTTCTCCGCGACGGGCACGGTCAAGCGCAGCACGCCGGAGTCGTAGGACGCCTCGATGCGGTCGAGGTCGAGGTTGTCACCCAGCACCAGCTGACGGCTGAACCGCCCGCGCGGGCGCTCCGAGGCGAGCATCTCCCAGTCGCCGTTGCGGGCCACCCGCTCGGCGCTGACCGTCAGCACGTTGCGCTCCACGTCGAGGTCGATCGTCTGGGGGCTGACGCCGGGCAGGTCGAACTCGATGACGAACCGGTCGCCCTCGCGCCAGGCGTCCATCGGCATCACGACGGGTCGGTTCGTGGTGCCCAGGAGCTGCTGGGTCAGGCGGTCGAAGTCACGGAACGGGTCGGTGTTACGCAGCAACATGGCTCCTCCTGATCCTCGTGGCCGGCGCTTCGCACAGCGCCGTACCTGTATTGACTGTTACAGGTTTCTTATAGTCCATGAGACAGTTCTGTTCAAGTCCTCACCAGAGATCTGCAGGAGGAAGTCGTGCCCGACCGCCACGTCGGCGTCTTCGCCATCTCGGTGGCTGCCGACATGCTCTCGATGCAGGTGCAGAACCTCCGCGTCTACGAGCGGCACGGTCTGGTCGAGCCTGACCGGACGAAGGGCGGCACCCGCCTGTACAGCCCCGACGACCTCGACCGGCTCGCCCACATCCGCGACCTGCTCGCCGAGGGGCTCAACATCGCCGGCATCACCCGGGTGCTGGCCCTCGAGGCGGAGGTCGCCCGTCTGCTCGAGGTCAACGCAGAGCTGGGCCGGGGCCGCGCGCCGTGATGCTCGCCAATGGTCCGAAAGGGTGACCCACTGCCCACTCGAGGGCTACCGTGGGGCCACAGGGACGCTGGCCGGCTAGCAGGTCGACTTCCTGAGGCCCCGGACCATCCAAACCGGCGGTGGCCGAGGCCGCCTGGGTCATTGCCCCGGGTGAGCGACGTGAGATCGGTGCCCAGACCCTGCACCGGTCCCACACCAGAGGGTCAGTCGCGGAGGTCCATCAACGCGAGCGCGAGCCGGTCGGGCGCGATCCCCGCTCGCTGGGCAGCGTCCACCAGCTGCGCGTACGCCGCCGCCACGTCGATGCCGAGGTGCACGGCCAGGGACCCGATGGCGCGGTTGACGGCACCTTCGCCTCGGAGGCTCCTCGGTGCCTGCTCGGCCATGCGCCGGGTCGCGAGAGTCGTGTCCGAGCCGGTCACGAGCTCGTGCGCGGACTCCTCGACTGCCTGGGCCAGCTCCTCGTCGCGCCCCTCGAACGAGCGGTCGGACGCGGCGTAGAACTGGACCGAGCCGATCACCAGGAGGCCGCTCTCGGTGACCGGAACGGTGAGGGTGCTCCGCAGGTTCGCCTGCACACAGGCCTGGGCGAACAGGGGCCACCGCTCGCGGGTGTCGGCGTCCGCCACCCGGGTCTCGCCCCACCGACGGCGCATGACCGAGTCGACGCCCGGTCCGCCGTCGAGGTACTGCACCGCATCGATCACGGCAGTCGTCTCGTCGGAGACTGCGACCGTGAACATCGCGTCGTGGTCCGCGCGGGCCACGCTGAGGCCGATGCACTCCGGCACCACCTCGCTGACCCGCTCGATCGTCCTCCCCAGGCCGTCGAGCAGCTGCAACGTTGTCCTCCCTCTCCCTGCAGAGAGGTGTACCCGGGTCCGTGTCGGTTCACACCACGCGGACTGACGGCGTCGTACACATGCGAGGGGAGCCACCGGGTACGACGATGCGGAAGGGAAGGGAGACACATGCGCGCCGTCGTACTGAACTGTTCGCTGAAGCCCGGGGACGAGAAGTCCAACACCCAGATGCTCGCTGCGGGGGTGATCGACGCCCTCGGCAACCGGGGCGTGGAGAGCGAGACGTTCCGGCTCGCCGACCTGGACATCCGCCCGGGCGTCGAGTCCGACATGGGGGACGGCGACGAGTGGCCACAGGTCCACGAGGCGCTGCTGGCCGCCGAGATCGTCGTGTTCGCCACGCCGACGTGGGTGGGTCGACCTTCGTCCATCGCCCAGCGCGCCCTGGAGCGGATGGACGCGATGATCGCGGAGACCGCCGACGACGGTCGTCCGGTGGCCTACAACAAGGTGGCCGGCGTGGTCGTCACGGGCAACGAGGACGGCGCCCACCACGTCATCAGCGAGATCGCCGGAGCCCTGGGCGACATCGGCTACACCGTGCCGGGGCAGGCGTGGACGTACTGGAACAGGGGTCCCGGACCGGGGCCTGACTTCAGCGACACCGACGAGGGCCACGAGTGGTCGGCCAAGACCGGGCGGGCGATGGCGCAGAACCTCGCCGGCGTCGCGGAGGCGCTGCAGGAGACACCGCTCGGGCCGCCTCCGGACTGAGGCTCGGGCGAGGGTCAGTCCAGCATCGCGCTCAGGGTCTTCTTCAGCGCCTTGAGCTGTGACGGGCGGGTCGGTGCCTTGGCCCGTGCGTCGACCATCGCGGCCCCGATCTCCTGGAGCTGCTTGCGACCCAGGCCCTCGCGGACCTTGGGGAACCACTCCTGCTCCTCCTCGTCGATGTGGTGCTCGACGTTCTCGATCAGGACGGTGGTCTTGGCCACGAAGCGCTCGTCGGTCGGCTTCATCGTGGAGAGCTCGATGACGAGGACGTCCGCGACGTGGTGCTCCTCGTACGACTCCAGCACGTCGTCCTCGACCTCGGGGAGCAGCTCCCGGACGCGCGGGTACATCACCTCGTTCTCGATGTAGGTGTGCGCCGTGAGCAGCTCGATCATCCGGTCGACCGCCTTGCCCTTGGCCGCGTGCGCGTTCTCGCCGGCCTTCTCGAAGTCGCGGAATGCCTTCTTGATCTGCTTGTGCTCTTCCTTGAGCAGGACGATGGCGTCGGTGGACATGGTGCCTCCTGGGCGGCGGGTCTGGTGGGCACGTCGTACCCCGGGGACATGCGGGCATGCACGCGGCTCGCGTGGGTATCAGCGAGGCACGACAGGAGACCGGAGGGAGCATGACATTGACTGACGACACCAGCCGCGTGGAACGCATCGCCGACCTCGCCGTCGACCTCGAGGTCACCGTGGCCACCGCCGAGTCGCTGACGAGCGGCACCATCGCCAAGACGATGGGTGCCGGGCCGAACGCCGCGGACTGGTTCCGCGGCGGGATCGTGGCCTACCAGGAGCCGGTGAAGTTCGACGTCCTCGGCGTCCCCGAAGGCCCGGTGGTGACGGCCGAGTGCGCCGAGCAGATGGCACTGGGTGCGCGCAAGCTGCTCGGGGCGGACCTGGTCGTCTCCGCCACGGGCGTCGGGGGTCCTGACCCGAGCGAAGGGGAGCCTCCCGGGACGGTGTTCATCGCCGTCGCGCGGGATGACGACGTCACGGTCGAGAAGCTCGAGCTCGACGAGGACGACCCGGAGCAGGTGCTGGGTCACACCGTCTCCAGGAGCCTGGAGCTGCTCGAGCAGGTGCTCGGCCGGGACTGAGACGGTCGTCGGTCAGGCGGGTCGCGCGATGCGCAGGAGCACGCCCCGGTCGCCGTACTCACGCACCTCGCCCGGCTCGAGACCCGTCCCGTCGAGCAGCCGGCCCACGGCCTCCGCCTGGGCGCCGGTGCCCAGCTGGAGGAGGGCGACGCCGCCGGGAGCGAGGTGGTCGGTGATCGCCCGCACGCACTCGCGTACGACGGAGAGTCCGTCGTCGCCGCCGTCGATCGCCAGCAGCGGGTCCTCCGGGAACCGGCCGGTCTCCGTCCGGGGCACCCACGGGGGATCGGCGATGATCATCGGGAACTGCTCGCCGTCGTCGAGGACGTCGGCGATCAGGCCCTCACGGACGGCCACCCGGTCGGCCAGACCGCCTGCCTCGGAGTTGCGTCGCGTGAAGGCGACCGCGGCGGGGTTGGCGTCCACGCAGACCAGCCGCCGGTCGGAGTCGGCCACGGCGAGCAGCCCGATCTGACCAGCACCGGCACAGAGCTCCAGCACGTCGCCGTCGGGGAGCGCCGGAAGCTCGGCTGCCGCCCAGCGCGACTGGGCCGTCGTCCACTGCCGGGGGCGGAGGACGCGGTCGTCGAAGGCGATCTGCAGGCCGCCGAAGTCGACGGTCTCCGCAGGCGTGGCGGTCTCGGTCACGAAGCGGCTCGGGGGATGGCCTTGTGGGTGCTGTCGCACCACGGCTTGCGCCCCGACTTGCCGCAGGCGCACAACGCGACCACGGGACGGGTCGCGGCGTGCTCGACTCCCTCCTCGTCGACCACGACACTGGCCCCGCGCACGAGGAGCGGGCCGCCCGGGCAGACGCGGACGACGACCTCGCTGTCGCGCGCTCACGACGCCACCTCCAGCGCCCGGGACTCGGGCGCCCAGCGTTCGAGCAGCTCGGCGCCGGACAACGCCGCGAGGTGCAGGCAGGCCGCCGCGCCGAACAGCACGTCGTCGTGCAGCTCGGGCTCGTCGGCGACCAGGGCCGCGCAGATGTCGCGTACGGCGACCTGCTCGTGGACCGCGTCCGCCTCGACGTGCTCGAGGAAGTACGCCGCCACGACGTCGGGCAGGCCGACTCGTTCGATGCCGGCCGCGATCTTGCGCGAGGGGACCGAGCTGGTCGCCTCGAACGCCGCGAGGTGGCCCATCGCCGCACCGCGCAGGCGTCGGTTCAACCCGAAGAGCGACATCACGTTGGCGCAGGCCAGGGAGATGCCCGACACGTCGTCGAGGTAGGCGCCGTAGGCAGGGCTCAAGCCCGGCCGCGTCGAGCGCGTCGGCGTACAGCTGCGCGTGCAGGTGCTCCGGGCGACCGCCGCCGTACTCGTCGTACTGCAGCTCGGCCAGGGCGACCTTGGCCGCGCCACCGATCCGCGGCAGCACGAAGGACTGCGGGTCGGACTCCTTGAGCTGCTGGACGCTGCGCTCCCGGAGGAAGTCGAGCACCTGGTCACGGGTCGCCGCTCGCTGCAGGTACGACGCGAGGGCGGGACCGTCATCACCGTCGGCAAGCGCGAAGAGCTGGTCGCCCACATCACCCGAGCGGGGGAGGGCCACCAGGACAGGAGCCACCGCTTCGCGCAGCTCCGCCTCGAACTGTCGCTCCAGGGTGGTGCGCATCGTGAGGAGCCCGGTGTCCCACTCCCGGTCGCCGACACCGTCGAAGCCGCGGTAGTGGAGCTCGTAGAGGACCCAGAGCGCGAGCTGCGCGTCCGGGTCGTCGAGGACACGGGGACCCGTCGCGATCGTCCGGGCCTCGTCACCGCTGGCGAGCGTCTCGAGGACGTGCCGGCTGACCGGCCCGCGATCGTGGGGGAGCTGCATGCAGGAGAACCTCCGGTGAGTTGGGCTGCCTCCCTGTACCCCGCCCGCTCGAGGATGCACATGACGTGGCACACATCGGGTAACGCGAGGTCGGTAGCGCTGGAGGTGGGAGATGCCGCAGGTCGAACGACCGGGCGCGAGTGCCTGGGTGCCCGGCCGGCTGACCCCCGGCCGGCTGCGCGCGGGCGTCGAGAAGTGCCGTGGCTGTGAGCTGCACCAGGAAGCCACCCACGGAGTGGCCGGTAGTGGTCCGGAGGCCGCGGCGCTGATGGTCGTCGGCGAGCAGCCGGGCGACCAGGAGGACCAGGCCGGTGAGCCGTTCGTCGGACCCGCCGGCAAGCTCCTCGACCGGGCGCTCGAGCAGGCGGGGATCGACCCGGACATCGTCTTCCGCACCAACGCCGTCAAGCACTTCCGCTGGGAGGGGCGCCGCAACGGCAAGCGGCTGCACAAGGGGCCTCGCGCGTGCACGTCGCGGCGTGCGGGCCGTGGCTCGTCGCCGAGCTCGACATGGTGCAGCCCCTCGGCATCGTGCTGCTCGGGGCCACGGCTGGTCAGGCGATCTACGGCTCCACGTTCCGCGTGGGCGAGTCTCGCGGGCGTCGGCTGGAGTGGCCCGACGAGATCGGTGGCAACCCGGTGGGTCACCGGCCGTACTGGGCCGTGGCGACCACACATCCCTCGGCGGTCCTGCGCTCACGCCATCGCGACGAAGACCTCGCCGCCCTGGTCAGCGACCTGGAGCAGGCCCGTGACCTGCTCGCCGGGTGAGGCGCTCAGGCCCGCGCGTCGGACTCGGGGAGGGCGCGGTGCTCCACGACGTGCTCGGCGACCTCGCTGAGCTTGGTGTTGCTGTGGCTCGAGTAGCGGACGAGGAGCTCGAAGGACTGGTCCACGCTCAGGTCGTAGATCTGCATCAGGATCCCCTGCGCGAGCCCGATCATGTGCCGTGAGTGCAGCGCCGTCCGCAGCCCGCTCGAGAGGCGGGCCGCGGTGAGCGCGTTGGTGGCGTGCGTGACGTAGACCTCGGCCGTGTCGATGTCCTCCGGGGTGAACGCTCCGGCGCGGCCGGCGTACAGGTTCAGTGCGCCGATGATCTCGCCCTCGGTCGAGAGCGGAATGCCGAGCAGCGCGTTGACCCCCAGCTCGGCGACCTGAGGTCCCCAGCGGGGCCAGTCCTCGGAGTCGTCCAGCCGGTTGGACAGCCGTGGTTCGCCGGACGTGGCCGCCTCGAGGCAGGGCCCCTCCTCCAGGTCGTACTGGAGCTGGTCGGCCTGGCGAGCCACGTCTGACGACGCGGCCACCGTCTCGGTGCGGTTGCGGCGGCGCCGGAAGGTGACACTGGCCCAGTCGCAGGCGGGAACGACCTCGACGGCCCGCTCGACGACGCTCTGCAGGGTGGGGCGCTCCTCGCCGAAGCGCATCAGCTCCTGGCTGATCTGGGCGAAGAACGAGGCGGACGGAGGCGTTGTCGACATCCCGCACCTTTCCCGATGGCTCCCGTGAGGACCCACGTCCGTGGGGAGGCGGGCACGTCGTGAGTTTAGTTGCACACCTCAGCCGACGGCACCGAGCTCCTCACGCAGGTCACGGAAGATGCGGGTGAGCAGGCGCGAGACCTGCATCTGCGTGACGCCGATGTCGTCCGCGATCTCGCGCTGGGTCAGCCCCTCGAAGAAGCGCAGCTCGATGATGTGCCGATCACGTCGGCTCAGCCGGCGTACGACGGGCGCGAGCGCCACCCGCGCCTCCGCCGCTGCCTGCTGGTCGTCGTGGTGGCCGATCAGCTCGCCGAGCGTGGACCCGCTCTCGTCGCTGACGGGGCGGTCCAGTGAGGTCGGGCTGAAGCACCCCTGTCCATCGAGCGCCTCACGGATGTCGGCAGGAGTCTCCTCGAGGTGCTCGGCGAGCTCGTCGGGAGTCGGTGGACGGCCCAGCGAGGTGTTCAGGTCGGCGCGCGCACGGGTGAGGCGCTGCTGCAGCTCCTGGATCCGGCGTGGTGGGCGCACCATCCAGCCCTTGTCGCGGAAGTAGCGACGCACCTCGCCCCGGATCGTCGGGACGCAGAAGGACAGGAAGTCGTGCCCGGCGTCCGGATCGAAGCGGCGGGCGGCCTTGGTCAACGCGAGGTAGGCCACCTGCTGGAGGTCCTCGGTCGCGATACCGCGGGACCGGTAACGCGCCACCACGGAGTCAGCCACCGGCATGTTGACGGCAGCGAGCTCGTTGGTCAGCTCGTGCCGCTCGGACTCGCTCGTGCACTCCGAGAGCAGAGCGACGAGCCGCCGCGTCCGCTCGGCGCGTCCGAGCCGCCCGTCCCCGGGTGCGGAGATCGGGGAGAGCGGCGGTGAAGTGGGGTGAACAGAAGAAGGAGGGGCAGAAGAACTCATGGCTGGATCACCACTGGGGGATTCGACCCCGCAGGGCGGGGCGATGGCCGACCCGCCGTTGGTTCCAGCGGGCGCTCGACTCGGAGCGACCACGCCTCTGCTAAACGCGATCACCCGGACAATCGCTGTCGGGAGGTGCCGCTTGCCCGACATTGCGACCGTACACCCTCGAACCCGGACAGCCCATCCCTCGTCCGAGCGTGTGTTCCGGCTGCGATGGGGGTACGGGCAGGGCTCGTGCTCGCCGCCCCAACGGAGGGACACACATGAGTTCAGGCCGGCCGGACTCCGGAGACCTCTCCGGCGCGCTGGACGCCTACGAGGCGGCCCCGGCCGTCATGTTGGCGCTGGAGGGCGAGGAGATGGTGCTCGCCAGTGCCAACGAGGCCGCCCGTGCCGCCATCGGTGAGCGCTGCGAGTACGGCCGTCCGGCGCGCGAGATCACTTCGGACGTGGACCAGCGGACCCGCGAGCTGATGAACGACATGGTGGGCAGGGTCGTGGCCACCGGCAGGTCGGTCACCACACCGGCGCACCGGGTCCAGGTCTGGGAGCAGGAGGACCAGGACCCCGTCGAGGTCTTCTGGGACCTCACCGTCAGTCCGTGGTTCGCGGACGACGGCTCGGTGCGGGGCGTGCTCGCCCACGGTGTGGACGTCACCGAACAGGCGCGGGCACGACGTCTCGCGGTCGACCCCCTGCACGACGTGATGTCGATGCAGGACGCGTTGCTGCCCGAGTGGTTGCCCGTCCTCCCCGGGGTGGAGATCGCCGGTCGCTACCTGCTGGCCCACCGCGAGACCGAGGCCGGCGGCGACTGGTACGACGCGCTGGGACTTCCCGATGGCCGCGTCGCCCTGGTCGTCGGAGACGTCGCCGGTCACGGAGTCGCCTCGGCCGCCGCCATGGGTCGGCTCCGCACGGTCGCGCAGGAGAGACTGACCAGCGGAGCCGGCGTCGACTCCACGATGCGGGCCCTGGACTCCTTCGCTCGCGGGGATCCCGAGGCCGACGCGGCCACCGTGTGCGTGGTGGTGGTGCACCCGGTCACGGGACGCCTGGAGTACTGCACGGCCGGGCACCCGCCGCCGCTCGTCGTACGAACGGCCGATGCGCGGGCGCGGTTCCTGCCGCACACCGGCGCGGCACCCCTCGCCACCACGGGCGAGATGACCATGGGCGTCGACCACGTCGACTGCGGAGACGTCGTGGTGCTCTACACCGACGGCCTGCTGGCGCGGCCGGGGCGCACCCCCGCGATGAGCACGGTCGAGCTCGGCCAGGTTGCCGCGGATGCCGCCTCCACCGGTACGAGCGGGCGCGGCGCGGCCGATCGCGTCTGCGAGCAGGCGCTGGGGGCCATGACGCGAGCCACGGGGTACGGCGACGACGTGGTCGTGCTCGTCGCCGAGATCACCGAGCCCACCGCACCGTTGCACCTCGATGTCCCGGCCGACGACGAAGCCGTCCCGCACGTCCTCGACGCACTGGCCACCTGGCTGGAGACGATGCGCGTGCGCGACCTCGACCACATCGTCGTGCAGCACGCCGTCGACGAGCTCGTGACCAACGTGGTCGAGCACGCCTACGCCGCCGCCGGCACCGGCCGGCTGACCGTGGACGCCGGACTCCTCGGAACGGGTGACCTCGAGGTCCGCTTCGAGGACCGGGGGCGCTGGGCGGCGCCCGTGGTCGGCGGCAGTCGAGGTCGTGGCCTGACGATGGTGCGCGAGCTGGTCGATCGCCTCGTCCTGCAGGGAGCCGAGGACGGGACCGTGGCCACCATCCGGCATCGCCTCTCCCGCCCGGCTCACATGCTGACGGGTTCGCTGACGGCGGCTGGGAACCAGGCCGAGAGCGGCGACGAGCCGTTCCGACTCACCGCTGACGAGGAGTGCCTGCAGCTCGCCGGCGACCTCGACCGGCACGGGCTCGACGACCTGCGGCAGGCGCTCGACGACCGCGCTGGGGCCGGACGCATCGTGCTCGACCTGCGCGAGGTGACCCGGTTGCCGAGCGCCGCGGTCCAGGTGCTGCACCACCTCTGCCGGGACTCCGCCGAGCGAGGTCAGGAGCTGGTGCTCTTCGCCCCGCCCGGCACGACGGCCCAGCACGTGCTCGAGCTGGTCCGACTGCCCTACGTGTTGAGGCCGCCCATCGGGTGATGGTCAGGCGACCACGAAGTCGCGGGGGTCGATCTCCGCGCAGCGCTGCTGGTACTCCTTGACCAGGCCCGGCCAGTTGGTGCTGATCCGGCCGCCGTCCTGGTGGTACCAGTTGTGGCAGGACGCCCACACGCTGTCCTGGAGGCGGGTCTGCATCTCGTCGTCGAAGCGCTCCTCGACATCAGGGCGTACGACGACCGAGCGCGCACCCTGCCGGTCGACGTGCCGCAACAGTGTCGTGATCGCACCGGCGGCCGCCTCGAGCATGTTGATGATCGAGCTGCCGCCGAGGTTGGTGTTGGGGCCGTAGACCACGAAGAGGTTGGGGAAGTCCGGCACGCACATCCCCAGGAAGGCCCGGGCGCCGCCCTTCCAGCGGGCCTGCAGATCGGCCCCGTCGACGCCGGTGATCTGCATCGGGGCGAGGAACTCGGTGGCCGCGAAGCCGGTGCCGTAGATGATCACGTCGACCTCGTGCACCGTCCCGTCGCCGCTGCGCACCCCTTCGGGAAGCACCTCGGTCACGGGCTCGGTGACCAGCTCGACGTTCGGCTGGGCCAGCGTGGAGTACCAGTCGTTGGAGAACAGCACCCGCTTGCAGCCGAACTCGTAGTCGGGGACGAGCTTGGCGCGCAGGGCCTTGTCGCGGACGTCGCGGTGGAGCTGGAAGCGCCAGCCGAGCTTGACGCCCTTCTTCAGGACGGTGTCGTTGATCAGCGCGTTGTTGAACTGCTCGGTGATGTGCCAGGTCAGCTCGCGGCCGAAGGCCTGGGTGCGCGGGAAGCGCTTGAAGAGCCGGCCGTGGGTGCGGGTGTACTCGCGGTCCGGCTTGGGGGCGACGTACGGCGCGGAGCGCTGGAACACCGTCACCTGGCCGGCCTCGGGCTGGATGCCGGGGACGAACTGGATCGCGCTGGCGCCGGTGCCGAGCACGGCGATCCGCTTGCCGCGCAGGTCGACGGAGTGGTCCCACTCCGCGGAGTGGAACGCCGGACCCTCGAAGGTGCCGAGCCCCGGAAGCTCCGGGATCGCGGGTCGCGACAGCTGACCCACGGCGGTCACGAGGACGTCGGTGGCGATGCGCTCTCCCGTCGAGGTCTCGAGGTGCCAGCCGCCCCGGTCCTCGTCGTACGCCGCCGCAGTGACCTCGACTCCTGTCCGGACGAGGTCGAGCACTCCGCGCTCACGGGCGGTGCGCTCGATGTAGCCGAGGATCTCGTCCTGCCGGGAGTAGCGGTGCGGCCACTCGGGGTTGGGCGCGAACGACCAGGAGTACAGCGACGACGGCACGTCGCACGCGGCGTTGGGGTAGGTGTTCTCGCGCCACACGCCCCCGACTCCGTCGGCCTTCTCCAGGATCGTGATGTCGCGGTAGCCCGCTCGCTTCAGCTCGATGGCGGTGCTCAGACCGCCGAAGCCGGCCCCGATGATCGTGATCGACGGTTGACGCATGGGGGGACCCTAGTGCAGCGGCGCGCCCGGTCCCTCGGTGTTCTCAGCCAGCAGATGGCGGCCCTGCTCGGCATGCTTGTGCTCGACCAGCACCTCGTAACGCGTGGCCACCACCTGCGAGACCGAGGTGAAGTCGCGCCGGCCACGGGTGGCGGCGTAACCGGCCACGGCCCAGACCAGACCGAAGACCGCGCCGAACAGCATCGTCGAGACGATGACCGCGAACGCGCCGCTGCCGTCGCTGAACAGCGAGACGATCAGCCCGACGAACAGGCCGATCCAGAGACCGGACAACAGGCCGCCGGTGATGACCTTGCCGTAGGTCAGCCGACCGGTCACCCGCTCGACCTGCTTCAGGTCGGTGCCGACGATCAGGCAGTTCTGGACCGGGAACTCGCGGTCGGAGAGGAAGTCGACGGCCTGCTGGGCCTGTTCGTACGTGTCGTAGACGCCCAGGGACATCGGGTAGTCGAGGGTGAGCGCCGAGGTGGGGATCCGGAAGTTCTGCGACTGGCTCATGGCTCCAGTCTCCCAAAGGCACGTGTGAGTAGCCTGAACCCGTGCTCATCGCCGCCTGTGTCTTTGCCGCGCTCGCAGCCCTCGTGCACGTCTACATCTTCGTCCTGGAGTCGGTGCGCTGGCAGCACCCGGCGACGCGACGCGTCTTCGGCACGACGGAGGAGACCGCCGCGATCACCCAGCCGCTGGCCTACAACCAGGGCTTCTACAACCTGTTCCTCGCCATCGGTACGGCGGTCGGGATCGCGCTCGTGGACGGCAGCCGGGATGTCGGCATCGCGCTGATCGTGTTCGGTGTCGGCTCGATGCTGGCGGCGGCGCTCGTGCTCGTCACCGCCGACGCGTCGAAGCTGCGTGCGGCCGTGGTGCAGGGGCTGTTCCCGGTGATCTCGCTCGTGCTGCTGCTGGCGTGGGCGCTCTAGCCTTCGGCCCTTCGCGACCTCAGCTGTCCGTGGACTCGGCCATCCACGACTCGAAGGTCAACGTGCCACGAGGTCCGTCGGTCTTCGGTGTCAGGGTGCCGTCGCGCATGGCCCGACCGAAGGCTCCGGGGACGGGCACGGGCAGCACCAGCACGCCTCCGCCCCTCGCACGGACCGTCTTCCGCATCAGCTCGCCCATCTGGCGCTTCTCCGGGCCGGCGAGCTCGGGCACGCGGCCACCCGGGCCGGCTCTCCGCACGGTCGACGAGGGCGGCTGCCACCTCGACCGCGGCGATCGGCTGGCTGAGCATCCGGGGCACGGGTGCCACGACGCGGGTGCCCATCCGGTCGAGGAGCTGACCGGCGAACTCGTGGAACTGGGTGGCCCGCAGGATCGTCCACGGCACCGGACCGGCCTCGACCAGCTCCTCCTGCCGGACCTTGGCCTCGTAGTAGCCGAACGGCACGCCGTCGATGCCGACGATCGACAGGGCCAGGTGGTGTCCCACGCCGACCCGCTCCTCGGCACGGAGCAGGTTGGTCGTCGTACGTTCGTAGAACGCGCGGGCCTTCTCACCGCCCTCGGTGGTGCTGAGGACGTCGATCACGACATCGACGCCGGCCAACGCCTCGTCCAGCCCGTCGCCGACAGCGACGTCGACCCCCAGCGACCGTGCCAGTGGCACCACGTCGTGGCCGCGCCGTCGCGCCTCCTCGACGACGTAGGCACCCACGACCCCGGTCGCACCCGCGACAGCGATCCGCACCGTCAGAGCTGGTCCCAGGCGCGGGTGAGGACGTCGCGGAGGATCCGCTCCATCTCGTCGAAGACCGCCTGGTCGGCGACGAGCGGGGGAGCGAGCTGGACGACCGGGTCGCCGCGGTCGTCGGCGCGGCAGTAGAGGCCGGCCTCGAACAGGGCGCCGGAGAGGAAGCCCCGCAGCAGACGCTCGGACTCGTCGGCGTCGAAGGTCTCCTTGGTGGCCTTGTCCTTGACCAGCTCGATGCCGTAGAAGTACCCGTCGCCGCGGACGTCGCCGACGATCGGCAGGTCGTTGAGCTTGTTCAGGGTGTCGCGGAAGTCGCCCTCGGTCTCGCGCACGTGCTCGTTGAGCTGCTCGCGCTCGAAGATGTCGAGGTTGGCCATCGCGACCGCGGTCGACACCGGGTGGCCGCCGAAGGTGTAGCCGTGGGCGAAGGAGGCGTCGCCCTTGGAGAACGGCTCGAACAGTCGGTCGGTGGCGATCATCGCGCCGAGGGGCGAGTACCCGGAGGTCAGGCCCTTCGCGCAGGTGATGATGTCGGGCTGGTAGCCGTAGCGCTCGGCGGCGAACATGTGGCCGAGCCGTCCGAAGGCGCAGATCACCTCGTCGGAGACCAGCAGCACGTCGTACTCGTCGCAGATCTCGCGCACCCGCTCGAAGTAGCCGGGCGGCGGCGGGAAGCAGCCGCCGGAGTTCTGCACCGGCTCGAGGAAGACGGCTGCCACGGTGTCGGGACCCTCGAACTCGATCGCCTCGGCGATCCGGTTGGCCGCCCACTGGCCGAAGGCGTACTCGTCGTCGGGGCCGAGGTAGGAGGTCTCGGCAGCGCGGTAGAAGTTGGTGTTCGGCACCCGGAAGGTCGAGGGCACGAGCGGCTCGAACGGTGCCTTCATGCCGGGCAGGCCGGTGATCGACAGGGCGCCCTGGGGCGTGCCGTGGTAGGCGATGGCGCGGCTGATCACCTTGTGCTTGGTGGGCTTGCCGGTCATCTTGAAGTACTGCTTCGCGAGCTTCCACGCGGTCTCGACCGCCTCGCCGCCACCGGTGGTGAAGAAGACGCGGTTGAGGTCGCCGGGTGCGTAGCCGGCGACGCGCTCGGCCAGGTCGATGGCGCCGGGGTGGGCGTAGGACCACAGCGGGAAGAACGCGAGCTCGGCGGCCTGCTTCGCGGCGGCCTCGGCGAGCTCGGTGCGACCGTGTCCTGCCTGTACGACGAACAGGCCGGCCAGGCCGTCGATGTACTTGTTGCCGTTGGCGTCCCAGATGTGCACGCCGTCACCGCGGACGATCGTCGGCACCGCGTGGGTGTCGTACGTGGAGTGCCTGGTGAAGTGCATCCAGAGATGGTCCTTGGCGGCCCGCTGGCGGCCCTCGTCGGACTGGGGCTGGGTCATGATGCGTGTACCTCTATGTCTCGTTCTTCCGGAGACCCCAGTCTGCCTCTCGGACCCACGAGTCGCAAACGATTCACGGGTCATGCGCGTGTTCACCGATGGAATCGTTGCTGAACAGGCCCTACACCTACCGATTCCGTTGCGACGTGGCTACGCTCGCCCCCATGGCTGACACTTCCTTCCGCAATGTCATCAACGGAGAGCTCGTCGACGCCGCATCGGGGGAGCGGTACGACGTCATCGATCCCACCACCGGCGAGGTCTACGCCACCGCCCCGATGTCCGGGAAGGAGGACCTCGACCGGGCCTACGGAGCCGCCGAGAAGGCCTTCGAGGAGTGGGGCCGGCTCACGCCCAAGGACCGGGCCGCCGCGCTGCTCAAGATCGCCGACGCCGTCGACGATCGCGTCGAGGAGATCAACGCCGTCGAGTGCAAGGACACCGGCAAGCCGCTCGGCCTGACGATGTCCGAGGAGATGCCGTACGCCTCCGACCACTTCCGCTTCTTCGCGGGCGCCAGCCGTGTGCTCGAGGGCCGCTCCGCCGGTGAGTACATGGAGGACCACACGCTCGTTCGTGCGCCGCGAGCCGATCGGGGTCGTCGGCCAGGTGACGCCGTGGAACTACCCGCTGCTGATGATGATCTGGAAGGTCGCGCCGGCCCTCGCGGCGGGCAACACCGTCGTGCTCAAGCCCAGCGACACGACCCCGGCGTCGACGACGCTCTTCGCCGAGCTCTGCCAGGAGTTCCTGCCGCCCGGCGTCTTCAACGTGGTCTGCGGGGACCGCGACACCGGTCGAGGCCTCGTGGAGCACCCCGTTCCGCAGATGGTCGCGATCACCGGCTCGGTGCGCGCGGGCATGGAGGTCGCGAAGTCCGCGGCCTCGGACCTGAAGAAGGTGCACCTCGAGCTCGGCGGCAAGGCGCCGGTGATCGTCTTCGACGACGCCGACATCGAGAAGGCGGCGCAGGGCATCGCCGAGGCCGGCTACTTCAACGCCGGCCAGGACTGCACGGCCGCGACCCGCGTGCTCGCAGGCCCCGGCGTCCACGGCGACTTCGTGTCGGCGCTCACCGAGGCCGCCAAGGCGATCAAGACCGGCCTGTCCGACGACGAGGACGTGCTCTACGGGCCGCTGAACAACAGCGACCAGCTCGAGCGGGTGAGCGGGATGGTCGACCGGTTGCCCGACCACGCCAACCTCGAGACCGGCGGGGCGCGTCAGGGGGACCGGGGCTACTTCTACACCCCGACCGTGCTCTCCGGCCTGAAGCAGGACGACGAGCAGATCCAGGACGAGATCTTCGGTCCGGTCATCACGGTCCAGAAGTTCAGCGACGAGGCCGAGGCGCTGCGGTGGGCCAACGGGGTCCAGTACGGCCTGGCCTCCAGCGTGTGGACGAAGGACCATGCGCGGGCGATGCGGATGTCGCGCTCTCTCGACTTCGGCGCGGTGTGGATCAACACCCACATCCCGTTCGTCTCCGAGATGCCGCACGGCGGTTTCAAGCACTCCGGCTACGGCAAGGACCTCTCGATGTACGGCCTGGAGGACTACACCCGGATCAAGCACGTCATGTCCTTCATCGGCGAGTAGGGCCGGGACGTGCGCATCCTCCTGGTCGGTTCCGGCGGTGTCGGATCGGCGTTCACCGCGATCGCCGCTCGTCGCGAGTTCTTCGAACGATGCGTGGTCGCGGACTACGACGAGGCGCGGTCACGCAAGGCGGTCGACGCGGCCGGGGACGACCGGTTCCTCGCCGCGCAGGTGGACGCCTCGGACTCGTCCTCGGTCGAGGCGCTGGTGCGCGAGCACGAGATCACGCACGTGCTGAACGCGGTCGACCCCCGGTTCGTGATGCCGGTCTTCGAGGGCGCGTACGCCGGTGGCGCGGACTACCTCGACATGGCGATGAGCCTTTCGCACCCACACCACGAGGAGCCCTACTCGAAGCCGGGCATCAAGCTCGGCGACGAGCAGTTCGCGGTGGCCGACCAGTGGGAGCGCGCAGGTCGCCTCGCGCTGGTCGGCATGGGTGTGGAACCCGGTCTCTCCGACGTGTTCGCGCGGTACGCCGCCGACCACCTCTTCTCCGAGATCGACGAGCTCGGCACCCGTGACGGCGCCAACCTCGAGGTGGCCGGCTACGAGTTCGCTCCCTCGTTCTCGATCTGGACGACGATCGAGGAGTGCCTGAACCCGCCGGTGGTGTGGGAGAAGGACCGTGGCTGGTTCACGACGCCGCCGTTCAGCGAGCCGGAGACCTTCGACTTCCCCGAAGGCATCGGACCCGTCGAGTGCGTGAACGTCGAGCACGAAGAGGTGCTGCTGATGCCGCGCTGGATCGACTGCAAGCGCGCCACCTTCAAGTACGGCCTCGGCAACGAGTTCATCGAGGTGCTCAGGACGCTGCACAAGATCGGGCTCGACAGGACCGACAAGGTCAAGGTCGGCGGCGTGGAGGTCAGCCCCCGCGACGTGGTGGCGGCCTGCCTGCCGGACCCGGCGACCCTCGGCGACAGGATGAGCGGCAAGACCTGTGCCGGTCTCTACGTCACGGGCAAGGACAAGGACGGCCAGCCGAAGGCGACGTACCTCTACCACGTGGTCGACAACGAGTGGTCGATGCGGGAGTACGGCCACCAGTGCGTCGTGTGGCAGACCGCGATCAACCCGGTCATCGCCCTGGAGCTGCTCGCCACGGACGTGTGGCACGGCGCCGGCGTGCTGGGTCCCGAGGCGTTCGATGCCGTGCCGTTCCTCGACCTCCTCACGGCGTACGGAAGCCCCTGGGGGCAGGAGGACCGCTGAGCGGGCGCGTTCTGCGCGGGTGCGGGGGTACCGGGTGTCGAACCGATCCCGGATGAAATTAGAGTGCTTTGGTGCACAAAAGAAGAGTCGTGCCGTGGCTCGTCGTACCGCTGCTGGCTGCCGTTGCCCTGATCGGGCTGGGCGCGCCAGCGCACGCCGCTGACGGTGATCCCGTCGTACGCGTGGGCACCGAGGGCACCTACCCGCCGTTCACGTACGTCGACCCGCGCTCCCAGCAGCTGACCGGCTACGACATCGAGGTCATCGAGGCCGTCGCGCAGGAGGCCGGCTGGGAGCTGCAGTTCGTGCAGAGTCCCTTCGACGCGATCTTCCCGGCGCTCGACGCCAACCGGATCGACGTGATCGCCAACCAGGTCACCATCAACCCGGAGCGCGAGGCGCGCTACCTGTTCACGGAGCCGTACACGTACTCGCACGGGGTCATCGTCACCGCTGCGGACACCGACGACATCAAGAGCCTCGACGACCTGGAGGGACGCACGACCGCGCAGTCGGAGACCAGCAACTGGGCGGAGGTGGCCCGTGGGGCCGGCGCCAAGGTCAGGTCGGTCCAGGGCTTCGCCCAGGCCGCCGAGCTGCTCGTGCAGGGCCGGGTCGACGCGATCGTCAACGACAACATCGCGGTGCTCGACTACCTGGCATCGACCGGTTCCAAGGACATCAAGATCGTCGGCGACGCCGGGGACGAGGTGAGCCGCCAGGCCCTCACCTTCCGCCAGTCCGATGCGGACCTGCGCGACCAGGCGAACACGGCACTCGAGGCGCTGCGGGACGACGGCACGCTGCGCAAGATCTCCGAGAAGTACTTCGAGGCCGACGTCACGGTGCGCGACTCCGGCGAGGTGAAGGTCAAGGGGTCGGACACGCGTGGGACGGCGGACGTGGTCAAGGACACCACCTGGCCGATGCTGCGCGGTCTCATCGTCGGCACCATCCCGCTCACCGTGATCAGCTTCCTGGTGGGCATGGCCATCGCCCTGGCCGCTGCGCTGGCGAGGATGTCGGCCAACCCGCTGCTCCGCAACCCCTCGCGGTTCTACATCTCGGTGATCCGCGGGACACCACTGCTGGTGCAGCTGTTCATCGTCTACTACGGCCTGCCGCAGATCGGGCTGAAGATCCCGAGCTATCCGGCGGCCGTCATCGCGCTGAGCCTCAACGTGGGTGGCTACGCCGCCGAGATCATCCGCTCCTCGATCCTCTCCGTGCCGCGCGGACAGTTCGAGGCGGCCACGACGATCGGGATGCGCTACTCCCAGAGCATGCGGCGCATCATCCTGCCGCAGGCGGCCCGGATCGCCGTACCGCCGTTGTCGAACACGCTGCTCTCGCTGATCAAGGACACCTCGCTGGCCTCCGTCGTGCTCGTGCCGGAGCTGCTGCTCCAGGCGCAGAACGCCGCGGCTTCGAGCGGCCAGTACCTGCCGCTGTACCTCTTCGCGGCGCTCTACTACTGGGTGGTGTGCTGGCTGGTGTCGCTGGCCCAGAACCGGCTGGAAGGACGACTCGAGAGGTTCGCGGTATGACGCTCATCGAAGTGCGCGGACTGCGCAAGGCGTTCGGCGACAACCAGGTGCTGCGCGGGATCGACTTCACCGCCGAGGAGGGTACGGCGACCGCGCTGCTCGGCCCGTCCGGGTCGGGCAAGACGACCGTGCTCCGCTCGCTCAACGTGCTCGAGACCCCCGACGCCGGCACCGTGCGGATTGCCGACGCGTCGGTCGACTTCGACTCCATGCCGGCGGACAAGAAGCTCCGAAGCCGGGAGGTCGCTGCCCTGCGTGCCCGCAGCGGGATGGTCTTCCAGTCGCACAACCTGTTCCCGCACAAGACCGTGCTGGAGAACCTCCTCGAGGGTCCGGTGCAGGTCCAGGGGCGTGATCCGGAGGAGGTGCGGAGCGAGGCCAGGCGCCTGCTGGAGCAGGTCGGCCTGACCGGTCGCGAGGACACCTACCCCGCGCAGCTCTCCGGTGGCCAGCAGCAGCGGGTCGGGATCGCCCGCGCACTCGCGCTCAAGCCCCAGGTCGTGCTGCTCGACGAGCCGACCTCGGCTCTCGACCCCGAGCTGGTGGGCGAGGTGCTCGCGGTCATCCGCGATCTCGCGCGGGAAGGCTGGACGCTGGCGATCGTGACCCACGAGATCCGGTTCGCCCGCGACGTCGCCGACCAGGTGTTGTTCCTGGACGAAGGTGTCATCGCCGAGCAGGGCGGTGCCGAGGTCCTGACCGACCCGCAGCAGGAGCGGACCAGGCAGTTCCTCCGGCGGGTGCTCGAGGCCCGCTGATCAGCCGGGCACACGATCCGGTTCAGGCGGCAGTCGCGACCGCGTGCTCGCGCTCGGCGGTCGCCTTGCGGCCGGTCAGCATGACCTGCTCGGCACCGCACCAGCACGTGAAGCGGACCACGATGCCGTGGTCGGTGTTGCGCAGAGCCGTGATCTGGCTGGTGAACACCAGCTGACGGCGCTCGCAGGCGGAGCAGTTGTGGGCGAACATCGTGGGAACCTCCTTGGCTGGATGTCGGGGGACAGGTGTCCCGGTTCCTATGATGACGGTTCGCCAGACATAGAGGTAGCCTTTCTTTCCTTGGCCTGGCACAGGCATTTCCTATGATGTGACCGGCGGCACGGAAGGGGAGTGGCGATGCTCACGCTGCAACAGCTGCGGTGCTTCATCGCGACGTACGAGGAGGGCTCGCTGACGGCGGCGGCGGACCGCCTCGGCTACGCGCAGCCGTCGGTCTCCGAGCAGATCCGCAACCTCGAGCGCACCCTCGGGGCGCCGTTGTTCCGACGGGTCGGTCGCGGGGTCGTGGCCACGACCATCGCGGACGACTTCCGCGCGCACGCCGAGCGGACGCTCGCCGCGGCGGACGCAGCGCGCGCAGCGGTGGCGAGCCAGGTGCGGCTCGAGTCGGGCACCGTCCGGTTCGGGATGTTCGGGATCTCGCGGCTGTACGCCGGTGCCGAGCTGATCGCCGACGTCCTCGCCCGCCACCCCGGGCTCCGGGTGGAGCTCATCGGCACCAACAGCACCGAGGTGCAGGAGGAGCTGCGTCGCGGCCGGCTGGAGGCAGCGATGATCGCGGTGCCGCAGCTGCAGAGCGAGGGTCTCGCGATCACGCCCGTGGCACGCGACGAGCTCGTCTACATCAGCAACGACCCGGAACGGCTGGAGACGCCGGTGTCGGCCTCGCGGCTGGCGCGCGCGACGCTGGTGATGCCGGAGACCACGTTCCGCGACGTCGACTCGGTGCGCATCATCCTGCGTCAGCTCCTGCACGAGACCGGCCGCAACCCGCAGACCCGGATCGAGGTCGAGGACGTCGAGACCGCGGTGGAGCTCGTGGGCATGGGCCTGGCCGACTCGGTCATCACCAAGGGTGCGGCCGTGCAGCTCCTGCCCCGCCTCGCCCCGGACGCCGGGTGGGTCTCGCTCCGGCCTCGCCAGTACGACACCCTGGCGATCGTGCACCGCCGGGACGCGATCCTGTCGCCGGCGGCCCGGCTGATGATCGAGCTCGCCACCGCGCGCATCCAGGCCGTGGCGGAGCCGATCGGCTCGCGGTGAGATGCGCGGCAGCATCGCCGTCACACCAGCCCGAGCGCGACCTCCTCGATCACGTCGAGCGCCTCGTCGAGCAGGTGCTCCGGCATCACCAGCGAGGGCAGGAAGCGCAGCACGTTGCCGTAGGTGCCGCAGGTCAGGGTGAGCACCCCGGCCTGGTGGCAGCCGGCGCTGATCTTGCCCGCGAGGGCGGCGTCGGGCTTCGTCGTGCCGGGCTCGACCAGCTCGATGGCGAGCATGGCGCCGCGGCCGCGGACGTCGCCGATGGCGGGCACCTTCTCGGCCAGCGCGCGCAGCCGGTCGGTCATCGTCTGCTCGATGCGTCGGGCGGCGGCGTTGAGGTCGAGCTCCTCCATGGTCGCGATGGCGCCGAGTGCCGCGGCGCAGGCGACCGGGTTGCCGCCGTACGTCCCGCCGAGGCCGCCGCCGTGGACGGCGTCCATCATCTCCGCGCGACCGACGACACCGGCCAGCGGAAGCCCGCCGGCCATGCCCTTCGCGACGGTCACGAGGTCGGGTACGACGCCCTCGTGCTCGCAGGCGAACCACGCACCGGTGCGGCACATGCCGGACTGGATCTCGTCGGCGACGAACACGACTCCGTTGGCGGTGCACCAGTCGGCGATGGCGGGCAGGAACCCCGGAGCGGGCACGACGAACCCGCCCTCGCCGAGCACCGGCTCGATCACCACGCAGGCGAGGTTGTCCGCGCCGACCTGCTTCTCGATCACGTCGATCGCCCGCGCGGCGGCCTGCTCGCCGGTGATCTCCGTCGGCTCGCGGAACGGGTAGGAGATGGGCGCCCGGTAGACCTCGCCGGCGAACGGGCCGAAGCCGTGCTTGTAGGGCATGTTCTTCGAGGTCATCGCCATCGTCAGGTTCGTGCGCCCGTGGTAGGCGTGGTCGAAGACGGCCACGGCGTCGCGGCCCGTGTGGGCGCGGGCGATCTTGACGGCGTTCTCGACGGCCTCGGCGCCGGAGTTGAACAGCGCGGCCTTCTTCGCGTGGTCACCGGGCGTGAGGGCGGCGAGCTTCTCGCACACCTCCACGTAGCCCTCGTAGGGCGCGACCATGAAGCAGGTGTGCGTGAACGCGGCCACCTGGTCCTGCACCCGCTGGACGACCTGCGGGGCGCTGTTGCCGACGCTGGTGACGGCGATCCCGCTCGCCAGGTCGATCAGCGAGTTGCCGTCGACGTCGACGATCACGCCGCCGCCGGCCGCGGCGACGTACACCGGCAGCACGCTGCCGACGCCCGACGCCACGGCCGCCCCCCGGCGTGCGTGCAGCTCCTGCGACCGCGGCCCCGGGATCGCGGTGACGACCTTCCGCTCCTGGGGAAGATCGGGTCCGCCGACAGTCTTTTCAGTGGTCATGAGCCTCTCCGGCAACGAGATCGGTGGTCGAACAACGAAGTTTGAGCCAGTATCCGTCGCGACCGGCCCAGTCAGCAAGTGGGGTCACAGCAGCGGTCGCAGCGGCTTGAGGATCATCTCGGTGAACCGGCTGTAGACGTCGCGCGCCTCCCACTCGGCGATGGTCAGCTCGAGGGCGTTCGTCAGGTCGGTCTCGAAGATGCGCTCCATCTCCTCGGCCAGCGAGGCGTCGATGATCTCGACGTTGATCTCGTAGTTGCCGCTCATGCTGAGCCGGTCGACGTTGGCGGTGCCGATCGTCGTCCAGTTGCCGTCGATCGTGGCCGTCTTGGCGTGCACCATCGCGTCGCGGAACCGGTGGATGCGGATGCCGGCGTCGAGCATCCGGCGGAAGTAGCCGCGCGAGATCCAGTCGGCCACGATGTGGTTGGACTTCGCCGGCAGGAGGAGGCGTACGTCGACCCCGCGACCGGCCGCCTCGACGAGTGCATCGACGAAGCCCTCGTCGGGGATGAAGTAGGCGTGCGTCATCCAGATGTTGCGCTGCGCCCGGTTGATGCCCTCGATGTACATCGACCGGATCGGGAACATCCACAGCCGCGGCACGTTGCGGTGCACCCGGATCCGCGGCTCCCACGTCGACGCCGTCGTCATCAGCATCGGCGGCTCGCTGCGCCGGAACCGCTTGTCGCGATGGAGGTTCCAGAAGTCGGCGAACGCGCGCGCCAGGTCCCAGACGCCGGGCCCGGTGATCCGGCAGTGCGTGTCGCGCCACTCGGTGGCGTAGGCGGAGCCGAGGTTGTAGCCGCCGACGAACCCGACCGCGTCGTCGACGACGAGGATCTTGCGGTGGTCGCGGCCGTAGCGGCGCAGGTCGAAGAACCGCCAGCCGGCCGAGTAGACGGGGAAGGCGAGGACCTTGACGTTCGAGCGGGAACCGCTTGAACGGCGGGCGCACCACGATGTTGGCGAACTGGTCGTAGATGACCCGCACCTCGACGCCCCGGTCCGCGGCGTCGATGAGCGCCTTCTTGAAGCGCTGGCCGACCGCGTCGCCCTTCCAGATGTAGGTCTCGAGCAGGACCTGCTTCTGGGCTCCCTCGATCGCGGCCAGCATGTCGTCGTACAGGTCCTGGCCGAAGGTGTACGTCGTCACGGCCCCGTCCCCGACCGCCGTCTGCTGCGCCGTCCTGGTCGGGAACGGCTTGGGCTTCTTGCCGCGGCGGCGGTAGGAGTCGACCAGGCTCATCGCGATCGCGACCATCAGCGGGATCCCGAAGACGACGAACAGCGCCCGCTTGACCACCATCGCCACCGGGTGGGAGTAGTTGATGAGCGGGTGCCGGGGGGTCACGCGGCCATCCAACCAGAGCGGTCGTGCGCCAACGCCGACGGTGACCTGCCGCCGACGGTGCCCCCGTCGGTTGAGCTGTCGAAACCCGTGCGGTCAGTGGTCGTGACGGTCAGCGCGAGCCGACGGCCTCCGAGAGCGCGTCGAGCTTGTCGACGATCTCGGGCACCCGCTGGAGCAGCTCGAGGTGCGAGCTCAGCTCGGCGAGCAGGTCGCGGACCTCGCCGAGCGCGTGTTGACCTCGGCCAGGGCCTGTCGACGCCGCTCAGCTTGTCGTCGACACCGCCCAGGGTGTGGTCCACAGCGCCGAGCCTGGTGTCGACCGTTCCGAGCACGCCGTCGACGTTCTTCAGGGCCTTGTCCGCGCGCTTGAGGATGTCGCCGACGGGGTTGAGTGCCATGGCCGACACCTTGTCGGTGGTTGAGGAGCGAGCGCCAGCGAGCGTCTCGAAACCACTGATGTTCGGTCGCGGTTGCTTCTGGCTCACCGGGTTTCGAGACGCGTCGCTCGGCCCCTCCTCCGTCGGGTCCGAGCCGACGCTCCTCAACCTCCTCGCACACCGACAGCCTCGCGAGCTCGGTTGTCGGTGCTCGGACGTACGCTCGCTGCCATGCGTCCAGTCACCGATCTCGAGCGCCGGGTGGCGCCCTTCGAGGTGAAGTCCGAGTTCCAGCCGTCCGGCGACCAGCCGTCGGCGATCGCCGAGATCTCGAAACGGATCAACGGCGCGGAGAAGGACGTCGTGCTCCTCGGTGCGACCGGCACCGGCAAGACCGCGACGGTCGCCTGGGTCGCGGAGCAGCTCCAGCGGCCGATCCTGGTGATGCAGCCCAACAAGACGCTCGCCGCCCAGTTCGCCAACGAGCTGCGCCAGCTGCTCCCCGACAACGCGATCGAGTACTTCGTCTCCTACTACGACTACTACCAACCCGAGGCCTACGTCCCGCAGACCGACACCTACATCGAGAAGGACTCCTCGATCAACGAGGAGGTCGAGCGGCTGCGCCACTCGGCGACCAACTCGCTGCTGACCCGGCGCGACGTCATCGTGGTCTCGACGGTCTCCTGCATCTACGGCCTCGGCACCCCCCAGGAGTACGTCGACCGGATGCTCCGGCTCAAGGTCGGCAAGGAGATGGACCGCGACGACGTCCTCCGCCGGCTCGTCGAGATCCAGTACACCCGCAACGACCTCTCCTTCACCCGCGGCACCTTCCGCGTCCGCGGCGACACCCTCGAGATCTTCCCCGTCTACGAGGAGCACGCCGTCCGGGTGGAGTTCTTCGGCGACGAGATCGAGCGGCTCCTGACCCTGCACCCCGTCACGGGCGAGATCATCACCGACGACCAGGAGCTCTACGTCTTCCCGGCCACCCACTACGTCGCCGGACCGGCCCGGATGGAGCGCGCGATCGCCGGCATCGAGGCCGAGCTCGAGGCGCAGGTCGCCAGCTTCGAGAAGCAGGGCAAGCTCCTCGAGGCGCAACGGCTGCGGATGCGCACGACGTACGACGTGGAGATGATGCGCCAGGTCGGGTCCTGCTCCGGCATCGAGAACTACTCGATGCACATCGACGGCCGCAGCCGGGGGAGTGCGCCCAACTGCCTGCTCGACTACTTCCCGGAAGACTTCGTGCTCGTCGTCGACGAGTCCCACGTCGCGGTGCCGCAGATCGGCGGCATGTACGAAGGCGACATGTCCCGCAAGCGCAACCTGGTCGACCACGGCTTCCGGCTGCCCAGCGCCATGGACAACCGGCCGCTGCGGTGGGAGGAGTTCCTCGACCGGATCGGGCAGACGATCTACCTGTCGGCGACCCCGGGCGACTACGAGATCAGCAAGGGCGGCGGCATCGACAACGTCGTCGAGCAGATCATCCGTCCGACCGGCCTGATCGACCCTGAGGTGGTCGTCAAGCCGACCAAGGGCCAGATCGACGACCTGATGAGCGAGATCGGCGCCCGCACCGAGAAGAACGAGCGCGTCCTGGTGACGACGCTGACCAAGAAGATGTCGGAGGACCTGACCGACTACCTCCTCGAGAACGGCGTCCGCACCCGCTACCTGCACTCCGAGGTCGACACCCTCAAGCGGATCGAGCTGCTGCGCGACCTCCGGCTGGGGGAGTACGACGTCCTCGTCGGCATCAACCTGCTCCGCGAGGGGCTCGACCTCCCCGAGGTGTCGCTGGTCGCCATCCTCGACGCCGACAAGGAGGGCTTCCTGCGCTCCGACAAGTCGCTGATCCAGACGATCGGCCGTGCCGCACGCAACGTCTCCGGCCAGGTGATGATGTACGCCGACCGGATGACGCCCTCGATGGAGAAGGCCATCGACGAGACCAACCGTCGCCGGGCCAAGCAGGTCGCCTACAACGTGGCCCACGGGGTCGACCCGCAGCCGCTGCGCAAGAAGATCGCCGACATCACCGACATGCTGGCGCGCGAGGACGAGACCACCCAGGAGCTGCTCAAGACCTGGCAGGGCACCGGCGCCCGCGGCGACAAGAGCAAGAAGGCCCCGGTCCCCGGGCTCTCCAAGCTGGGCGCCGACAAGATGGAGCGGTTGCACCAGCGGGCTCCGGACACCGCCGGTCTGCCCAGCAGTGACCTCGCCGAGCTGGTGCAGCAGCTCTCCGAGCAGATGCACGCCGCCGCCGGCGAGCTCCAGTTCGAGCTCGCGGCCCGGCTGCGCGACGAGATCTCCGACCTCAAGAAGGAGCTGCGACAGATGATGGAGGCCACGCGATGAGCGACATCCGCACGGTGCAGGTCACCTTCGACTGTGCCGACCCCGGAGCGCTGAGCGCTTTCTGGGGCGAGGTGCTCGGCTACCCGCCGGAGGCCCCACCCCCACCGTTCACGTCGTGGCCCGAGGCCCTGGACGCCTGGGGCATCCCCGAGGACCACCGCAACGACTACAGCGCCGTGAGCGACCCGGACAAGGTGGGCCCGCGGCTGTTCTTCCAGATGGTGCCCGAGGGCAAGACCGCCAAGAACCGCGTCCACCTCGACGTCCGCGCCGCCCCCGGTCTCGAGGGCGACGAGCGGATGGCGGCGCTCGAGGCCGAGGCCGAACGCCTCGTCGCGCTCGGCGCCAGCCGCCTGCAGCGCCACGAGCCCGGCGGGGTCGGCGCCGGCCACATCATCATGGGTGACCCGGAGGGCAACGAGTTCTGCCTCGACTGATCCCCTGCGTAGAATTGGGACAGTGACTGCGCCCCGACCCACGCCGCGCGAGGCCTGGGTCGTGTGGATCGTCGGGATGCTGATCTACGTCCTCGCGGTCTTCCACCGGTCCTCGCTCGGCGTCGCCGGCCTCGTCGCCACGGAGCGCTTCGACATCTCCGCGACCCAGCTCGCGACGTTCACGATGCTCCAGCTGCTGGTGTACGCCGGGATGCAGGTGCCGGTCGGGCTGCTGATCGACCGGTTCGGTTCGAAGAGCGTGCTGCTCACCGGCCTGGTGATGATGACTCTCGCGCAGACCGCCTTCGCGTTCGCCGAGAGCTACCCGCTCGCCCTGGCCGCGCGCGCCTTCGTCGGGATCGGCGACGCGATGACGTTCATCTGCGTGCTGCGGCTGGTCAGCGCGTGGTTCCCCGAGCGCCGGATCCCGATCGTCACCCAGCTGACCGGCACCCTGGGCCAGCTCGGTGCCGTCGTGGCGGCGATCCCGATGACCTGGGCACTCGGCCAGCTGGGCTGGACGCCCGCCTACCTGACGGCCGCCGGCATCGGCGTCGCGCTCACCGCGGCCCTGCTGCTCCTGCTCGGCGACGCTCCGGGCCATCGGCACCTGCGCGGGCCGGCGCTCTCGCCGTCGTCGGTGCGCCGGAACCTCAGCGACTCCTGGGCCCAGCCCGGCACGCGCCTGGGGTTCTGGATGCACTTCACCTCGCAGTTCAGCGCCACCACGATGAGCCTGCTGTGGGGCTATCCGTTCTTCGTCCGGGGTGAGGGTCGGTCACCGGCGATGGCCGGGATCCTGCTGACGCTGATCGTGGTGGCCATCATGGCCTCCGGGCCAGTCCTCGGCTGGCTGGTCGGAGCCCATCCCTGGCACCGCTCCACGATGGTGCTGTCGATCGTCGGCGGACTCGTCGCGGCCTGGACCGCGGTGCTCGCCTGGCCGGGCAACGCGCCTCTCTGGCTGCTCGTCGTGCTGGTCCTCTTCGCCGGCCTCGGCGGCCCCGCGTCGATCATCGGCTTCGACGTCGGCCGGACCTCCAACCCTGCCCACCGACTGGGCGCCGCCACGGGGATCATCAACCAGGGCGGCTTCTACGCCAGCCTGTTCCTCGTGGTGGCGATCGGCCTGGTGCTCGACTGGCGCACGCCGGGCAGCGGCACTGACTACCCGCCCTCGGCGTTCCGGTGGGCGATGAGCGTCCAGTACGTGCTGTGGGCCGTCGGCCTGGTGCAGATCTGGCGCTACCGGATCCGTACCCGCGCGCTGATCCTCGCCCAGCAGGCCGAGGACGCCGACCTGGCCCGGGTCGTGGACCGCCGCTGACGGGACGTCAGCCGAGACCCAGGGTGATGTCGCAGCTGTCCTTGGCGTGCTTCTCGATCGCGTTGCCCGCCTTCTCCACCTTCTCGCTGCTCAGCTCCTGGAGCTTCGGGGCGAGAGCGGCGAGCTTGGTCGGGTCGACGCCCTCGGGCACCTGGCCCTGCTGCATCTTGGGCAGGTCGGAGAACTTCACGCCGGCGTCCTCGAGCGCCTTCTGCAGCGTGTTGATCGCGTCGTCGAGCACCTTCCAGTCGTCGGCCACGGCCTCGGGAGCCTCCTCGGCCAGCTGGTGGAACCGGTCGAAGGCCTCGTCGATCTTGTCGAAGTCGGGGCTGCTGCCGCTGAAGGACTTGAAGTAGGCCTGGTCGGCCTTGAGCTCCTTGCAGTACGCGTCGTCGCCGCCACCACAGGCGGTGAGGGCGCCGAGCCCGAGGGCAAGGGCGGCGAATGTGGCTGAGATGCGCATGGTCTCGATCCTTCGCTCCAGTCGCCGGGACCGGCCAGGCGCTCGGAGGGAGCCTTGCACGACTCAGCGTCGGCTACCAGTGCCCACGCGGATCAGCGCTGCTTGACGACGGTGAGCGCGACCAGGCGCGAGATCACCATGGCGACGTACAGGACACCGGCCACCTGCTCGAGGATGACGAACGACCGCGCGTGCGCGCCCACCGGCAGGATGTCGGAGAGGCCGACGCTGGTGAGGTTGGTGAAGGAGAAGAACAACAGCTCGAAGAAGCGGCCGGTGCCCTCGCTCAACGGCTGGATCGAGTCCGGCGACATCATCACGACCGCGAGGTAGACGTAGGCGAAGCCCCAGGCCACGACCGTGAAGGTGGCGGCGATCGCGTACAGCTCGTCGGTGGTCACCCGCTCGTCGTGGAACAGGTACCGGATCAGGCTGAAGGAGACGTAGAAGTAGAACGGCGCGTGCAGCAGGGCGCTGGTCAGCGTCACCCAGTCCTGCTCGTAGAGGACCGCCTCGAGCACGGTCATCACGACGGCGGGGACCCCCAGGCAGACCGCGATCACGGTCAGCGCCGGGGTGCTGCGGACCACCCAGAGGGCCAGACCGACCGCGATCATCGAGATGACGCCGAGCACCGCGGACCCCACCCGGGAGGTGTCCAGGAACGGGTAGGCCACCAGCGCCAGCAGCTGCGCCATCAGCAGCCAGGCCGAGGGGTGGCGCGTGACGCTTGTCAGCCCGTGAGACGGCGTCCCAGTTCCTGTGGTTTCCGTCACGCAGGGGAGTGTAGGTGCGTACCTTGAGTCCGCGTGACTTCCGCCCGTGAGATTCGTTCTTCAGTGCGGAGAGCGCGTGTGTCCCTAGTTGCACAAAACGAGAACACGTTCTAAATTTGGGCGGCCGTGGGGGTCCGTCGGGGGACTACCCGCAACGGGGGTAGGTCAGGGAGGTGTGCGATGGGCGTCACTGCTGCGTCGATCGTGCGCGGCCCGGGCGAGATCGCGGCGATGGTCGTCGACGTGACCAAGGGCGTGTTCACCACCAAGTTCCAGGGACGCGAGTTCATCGAGCAGGCCTGGTTCATCACCAGCGTCACCCTGATGCCGACCATCCTGGTCTCGATCCCGTTCGGCGCGGTCATCTCGCTCCAGGTCGGCAACCTCACCGGCCAGCTCGGCGCGCAGTCGTTCGCCGGCGCCAGCGCGGTCCTCGCCGTGGTCCGCGAGGCGGCTCCCATCGCCGCCGCGATGATCATCGCCGGCGCCGCCGGGTCCGCGATCTGTTCCGACATGGGCGCTCGCAAGATCCGCGAGGAGATCGACGCGATGGAGGTGCTCGGCATCGACCCGGTCGAGCGGCTGGTCGTGCCGCGAGTGCTGGCCACGACCTTCGTCGCGATGATGATCAACGGCATCGTCATCGCCACCGGCATCGGCGGCGGCTACTTCTTCACCGTGATCGTCCAGGGCGGCAATGCGGGTGCCTTCCTGTCGAGCTTCACCGCCCTTGCGAGCCTGCCCGACCTCTACATCTCGATGATCAAGGCCGTCCTCTTCGGCTACATGGCCGCCATCGTCGGCGCCTACAAGGGGCTCAATGCCGGTGGTGGGCCGAGTGGCGTGGGTCGTGCGGTCAACGAGGCCGTGATCATCGCCTTCATGGTCCTGTTCGCCCTGAACTCGATCATCACGGCGATCTACTTCCAAGTCGTCCCCCAGAACGGCCTGTAGCGGTGGCGACCCTCACGGACATCGGCCGCGAGCTCGGCCGGGAGCAGCGACTCAAGATCGAGGAGCGCGGCGACCAGCTGCTCTTCTACATCAAGGCCCTCGCCTGGACTCCGCGCGCCATCACCCGTTACAGGCGCGAGATCATGAACACCCTGGCCGAGGTCGCGTTCGGGACCGGAGGCCTGTCGGTCATCGCCGGCACCGTCGGTGTGATCGCGTTCATGGCCTTCTTCGCCGGCACCGAGGTCGGCATCCAGGGCTACGCGTCGCTGAGCCAGATCGGTGTCGCCAAGTTCACGGCGTTCATCTCGGCGTACTTCAACACCCGCGAAGTGGCTCCGCTGGTGTCCTCGATCGCGCTCGCCGCGACCGTCGGCTGCGGCTACACCGCACGCCTGGGTGCCATGCGCATCTCCGAGGAGATCGACGCCCTCGAGGTGATGGCGGTCCCGTCGCTGCCGTTCCTGGTGACGACCCGCATGATCGCCGCCTTCATCGCGGTCATCCCGCTCTACATCGTCGCCCTCGCGGCGTCGTACCTCTCGCCGCGGCTGATCACGACGATGATCTACGGCCAGTCGGCCGGCACCTACGACCACTACTTCCTGCAGTTCCTGCCACCGATCGACATGCTCTGGTCGTTCTTCAAGCTGATGTTCCTGGCCGTCGCCGTGATCCTGATCCACTGCTACTACGGCTACACCGCCTCGGGCGGCCCGGCGGGTGTGGGCACGGCGGTCGGTCGCGCGATCCGCACCTCGATCGTCACGATCGTCGTGGCTGACTTCTTCCTCAGCTTCGCGATCTGGGGCTCCACCACCACCGTCCGGATCACGGGGTAGGCGGCGCCATGCTGGTCAACATCACCCACGACACGAAGGCCGAGCACGCTCGGCTCTTCGGTGCGGGCATCGCGTTCCTCACGGCGATGGCGCTGCTCATCGGCCTGTCGATCGCGATCTACAACAAGACCTTCACCGACCCGACGATGGTGACGATCAAGGCGCAGGACGCCGGGCTCCAGCTGGCCAAGTTCGGCGACGTACGCCGTCACGGCGCCCTGGTCGGCCACGTGCGCGAGATCGGCAACGACGGCAAGCAGGCCGTCATCAAGGTCGCGTTCTCGCCCAAGGCGGCCAAGAACATCCCCGAGAACGTCACCGTCGAGATCCTGCCCACGACGCTGTTCGGGCAGAAGTACATCTCGATCGTGGACCCGAGCGATCCCTCGGACAAGGCGCTCAGCGACGGCGACGTGATCCCGTCGGACCGCGTGACCACCAACGTCGAGCTGCAGAAGATCCTCGCCGACCTGTTCCCGCTGCTGCGCTCGATCCGCCCCGCCGACCTGAGCTCCACGCTCTACGCGCTGGCCACCGCGCTGCGCGGTCGCGGCGACCGAGCTCGGCGAGACCATGGTCAAGCTCGACGACTACCTGACCACGATGAACGTCCACCTGCCGACGCTCCAGGAGGACCTCGTCCTGCTCGCGAAGGTCAGCCGGACCTACGCCCTCGCCGCCCCCGACCTGGTCAGGTTGCTGCGCAACGCGACGACCACGGCGCACACCGTGACCGAGAAGGAGCCGCAGCTCGAGGCGTTCTTCGACGACGTGACGGGCCTGGGCAAGACCTCGACCCGGGTGCTGACCACCAACGAGGCCAACATCGTCCGTGCCCCTGCGGTCTCCAGGCCGCTGCTCCGCCTGCTCGACACGTACTCGCCCGAGTTCCCGTGCCTGATCAACGGCGCGGCCGCGCTACGCCGGCCGGCTCAACGAGATCTTCCGCAAGGCAAGGGTCTGGCAGACCATGAGCTCGCAGCCACCCAACGCCGCCCCTACGACGAGCGCGACCGTCCCGGTCTACGGCGAGCAGGGCACCGGCCCCAAGTGTTGGGGCCTGCCCTATCCCAAGCAGCCGCTGTCGCCGCCGCACGACTTCAAGAACGGCACCGACCTGGAGTCGACCACGGGGGGCAACCCCGAATGACGCACCAGGAACACCAAGACCACGGTCGCCGCGATCAAGCTGGGATCTTCGTCATGGTCAGCGTGATCGTCACCGGCACTCTGACCGCGATCATGGGCTCTTTCGCCTTCGGCAGCGAGATCTCCTACAAGGCCGAGTTCGCCTCGGCCAGCCTGATCACCAGAAGGGCGACGACGTGCGCATCGCCGGTGTCACCGTCGGTTCCATCAAGGGCGTGGAGATCAAGGACCGCGACTCGGCCGAGATCACGTTCAGCGTCAAGAAGGACGTCCCCCTGACTCGGCCGAGCCAGGCCTCGATCCGCTTCCTGAACCTGGTCGGCGACCGCTACATGGCGCTGGAGGAGGGGCGGTCCGGAGCGCCAGGCATCCCGACGGCGCCACGATCCCGCTGTCGCGCACGACGCCCGCGCTCAACCTCACCGAGCTGTTCAACGGCTTCCAGCCGCTGTTCCAGGCGTTGACCCCCAGCGAGGTCAACGACCTCTCGCTGAACCTGGTCAAGGTGCTGCAGGGCGAGGGCGGCACCATCGGCAGCCTGATGAGCAACACGGCGTCGCTCACCAACACGTTGGCCGACCGCGACCAGCTGATCGGGCAGGTGATCGACAACCTCTCGGCGATGCTCCAGACCGTCGACGACCGGCACCAGCAGCTCAGCATCGCTCGTGATCGAGCTGAAGGACTGGATGGGCAACCTCGCCTCCGACCGCAAGGCCATCGGCGCGTCGGTCGCCAACCTCTCCGGCCTCACGGCGGAGGTCGCGAACCTGCTCACGCTGGGTCGGCCCTACCTCAAGGCGGACATCGCCCAGCTACGGCGGGTGATGACGACTCCTCAACAAGCCGAGCAACCAGGCGGCGCTGGACGAGGTGCTCAACCGGCTGCCGCAGATGCTGGCCCGGCAGACCCGCACGGGGACGTACGGCTCCTGGTACCAGTACTACCTGTGCGACTTCGGCGGCACGATCATCTTGCCCACGATTCCTGGATTGCCGGCCCCAGTTCAAGCCCAACTGGATGAAATCCAGAAGAAGCTGACCAACATCTCCTTCTACAGCGATGCCAAGAGGTGTGATCCCTGATGGCACGGCACAGTGAGGGTTCGATCATGCGGCTGGGGGCCATCACCCTCGTCGTCCTGTTCGTGGTGATGGCGGCCGCGTTCAACCTGCAGAAGTTCCCGGGCTTCAAGGGCACCGACTACCACGTGCAGCTCACCGACGCGAGCGGGCTGCACAAGGGAAACATGGTGCAGGTCGCCGGGATCCGGGTCGGGCGCGTCAGCGGGATCAAGATCGGTGGCGACCACGTCACCGTCGACATCGACGTCAAGGGCGCAACGCTCGGCGACAAGACCCAGGCGTCCGTGCAGGTGCTCAACCTGCTGGGGGAGAAGTACCTCGAGCTGACCCCCAAGGGGAGCGGCAAGATGGACGGCGGGGACACCATCCCGGTCAGCCGCACCAACGGCAGCTACGACATCGTCGCCACGCTGAGCGAGCTCACCACCACGACCGAAGAGATCAACATCCCGCGGCTGTCCCAGGCCCTGACCACGCTGGGTGACACGGTCAACGCCGCCAGCCCGCACATCAGCTCGACGTTCAACGGACTCTCGCGGATCTCCCAGGCGATCGCCAGTCGGGACGAGTCGATCCAGCAGCTGCTCGGCCGGGCCGACCGCGTGACCAAGCTGCTGGCGGACCGCCGCGGCGACCTCGTGACGCTGATGAAGCAGGGCGAGCTGGTCTTCCAGGAGCTGATCTCCCGGCGCGAGGCCATCCACTCCCTGCTGGTCAACGCCGAGAAGCTGGCGGTCGAGCTGCGCGGTGTCGCCACCGACAACCAGGCCCAGATCGGCGACGCGCTCAAGCAGCTCGACACCGCGCTGAAGTTCCTCCGCGGACGGGAGAAGCAGATCGACACCACGCTGACCAACCTCGGCCCCTACGCCTCCATCCTGATCAACATCATCGGCACTGGGCCCTGGTTCGACGCGTTCGTCCCCAACTTCGCCAGCATCGCGAACCCCGACGAGTTCACCCTCGGGAAGAGGCCGAACGGATGAACCTCTCCCTCGACGAAGCTTCTTGCGGCAGTGGTGGCCGTCGCCGTCCTCGCCGCGACGTTCCTCATCTTCCAGGGCGGCGCAGAGACGCGCACGGTCACGGCGTACTTCGACCGCACGGTCAGCCTCTACAAGAACTCCGAAGTGCGCGTGATGGGCGTCAACATCGGTACCGTCACGGCTGTCGTGCCCGAGGGCGACCGGGTCCGGGTCAGCATGGAGTACGACTCGGAGTACAAGCTGCCGGCGGACGCCAAGGCAGCCATCGTCACGCCGACGCTCACCGCCGACCGGTTCGTGCAGATCGCCCCGGCGTACACCGGTGGAGCGGTGATGGCGGACAACGCCAAGATCGAGCTGCCGGACACCGGCACGCCGGTCGAGCTGGACCGCATCTACCAGAGCCTCTCCGACCTCACCGCGGCGCTGGGACCGAACGGCGCCAACAAGGACGGCTCCCTCAACACCCTGCTCTCGGCGGGAGCCAAGGCGCTGCGCGGCAACGGCAAGCTCGGCAACGAGACCCTGCTCAACCTGTCGCAGGCCGTCCAGACTTTCGGTGACAACAGCGGTCCGCTCTTCGACTCGGTCGAGAACATGTCCAAGCTGACCGAGACCCTGTCGGCCAACGACCGCTTCGTCGACGGGTTCATGTCCGACCTGACCTCGGTGTCGAGCCAGCTCGCCGACGACCGCAACCAGCTCGGGCGGGCGCTGAGCGCGCTGGCGCGGGCGGTCGGCACGGTCCGGACCTTCGTGCACGACAACAAGGACATGGTGCAGAAGGACGTCCGTCAGCTGAGCCGGCTCGTCGGTGTGCTGGCCCGCCACAAGGACGACCTCAACACCCTGGCTCGCATCGGCGCCCTCGGTCTGGACAACCTGACCCTCGGCTTCGACAACAGGTCCAACTCCCAGGGTGCCCGCCTGCAGACGACCCCCAACGGCGCCAACCTCGGCAACATGCTCTGCGACATCGTCATCAACTTCTCCAACTCCAAGCCGGTTCCCGACCCCGCGGCCAAGTCCACCTGTGAGCTGCTGAGGGCGATGGTCGCGCCGTTCTCGGACCAGATCGGGGCCGACCCCAGTCAGAACCAGAGCCAGCCGGCCCAGCTCAAGCTCGGCGGGACCACGCCGATCACCTCGCTCGAGGGCTTGCTCAACTCACTGAAGGCGGGGAACAGGTCATGACCAGAACCCGCCCCGGACTCGTGCGCCGTCCCGTTGCCGTGGTCGTGTTGTTGATCGTCACCGCACTGGTCGCGACCGGCTGCAAGTTCGACGGCGCCTACGACCTGCCCCTGCCCGGCGACAAGGTCGACCCCGACGACGCCTACGCAGTGACGGCCGACTTCGCCGACGCGCTCAACGTGGTGCCCCGCACCGCCGTGTTCGCAAACGACGTGCCCGTCGGCCAGGTGACCGACGTGGAGCGGGTCGGCTGGCACGCCCGGGTCACGTTCGTCGTGCGCAAGGACATCGACCTGCCGGAGAACGTCCAGATCGACGTGCGCCAGACCAGCCTCCTCGGGGAGAAGTACCTCGCCCTCGTTGAGCCGGCCGCGGGTACGGCGAGCGCCGAGCGGCTCTCCGACGGGGACAAGATCCCGCTGTCGCAGACCAGCCGCAACCCGGAGGTCGAGGAGGTCCTCGGCGCCCTCTCGATGCTCCTGTCCGGCGGCGGCGTGGGTCAGCTCAAGACCATCAGCCACGAGCTGAACAGCATGATGAACGGTCGCCAGGACCGGGCCCGGCACCTGTTGGGCAACCTCGACCAGATGATCGGCGGCCTGAACGAGCAGAAGGGCGACATCATCGCCGCGATGGAGTCGATCGACCGACTCTCCGCGACGCTCGTCAAGGAGAAGGACGTCATCGGCGAGGCCATCGACAGCATGGGGCCAGCGCTGCAGGTCCTCAACCGACAGCACAAGTCCCTGATGACGATGCTCCGGCAGCTCGACAAGCTGGGCACCGTGGGCACGCGAGTGCTGAACGCCAGTACGGACAACATCGTGGCCTCGCTGCGCCATCTGCAACCCACCTTGACGAAACTGGGTGACGCCGGGGACTCGCTGGCGGACGGCCTGTCCATGCTGGCCAGCTTCCCGTTCCCCAAGGAGGCGGCCAACATCGTTCGCGGCGACTACGCGAATGCGCTGTTCTTCATGGAGATCGACCTGAACAAGGTCGTCAGGTCGCCGGATGAGGTCCTTCCGAACCTGATCAACCTGTGCAGTGCCACCCCGTTGGCGCCGGTGTGCGCGGGTCTCGAGGGCCCGCTCAAGGACACGGTGTGCCAAGCCATCTCCGACCCGAACGTGCTCACCGCCCTCCTCTGTCCTTCAGGCGCGAAGCAGAAGAAGAACAACCCGAGTCCTGTGCCCGACCTTGGCCTGTCGGGCGGCTCGGGGTCATCCGGCAGCGGCGGCGGCAGTGGTCTCGGTGGCCTCCTCGGGCTCGGCGGAGGAGGTGGCTGATGACGCGGGGTGTGAAGGTCCGGCTGATCGCGTTCCTCGTGCTGAGCGCCGTCGGCATCGTCTACGTGGCCGGCAGCTTCCTCGGGCTGACCGACCGGTTGCTCGGGCGCGGTCTCAGCATCAAGGCGACCCTGCCCACCTCCGGTGGCCTGTTCACCGGCAGCGAGGTCACCTACCGCGGCGTCAAGGTCGGCAAGGTCGCCGCGATGGATGTCCAGCGCGACGGTCTGCTCGTGCGACTCGCGCTCAACGAGGGGACCAAGATCCCGCTCGACTCGAAGATGTACGTGCACAACCTCTCGGCGGTCGGTGAGCAGTACCTCGACTTCGAGCCGGCCGACGACGACCCGCCGTACGCGAAGAACGGCGACACCATCCACGGCGACGAGGACAGCCTGCCCACCAGCGAGGAACTGCTGCTGACGCAGATGGACTCCCTGGTCGGATCGCTCGACGGCGCCGAGCTGTCCACGGTGGTCGGTGAGGCCGGACAGATGTTCCGCGGCACGGCCAACTCGCTGCAGCGGATGGTCGACTCCGGCACCCAGTTCGTCGACGAGGCCACGGCGAACACCGACGCCACCATCAGCCTGCTCAACACCGGCCGGACCGTGCTGCGGACGCAGGCCGACCACGAGAAGGACATCCGCAGCTTCGCCCGTGACCTCGCTGACCTCACCGGGACATTGCGGACCTCGGACCAGGACCTCCGCACGATCATCCAGGGCGGAGGCCCGGCGGTTCGCGAGGTGAACTCGCTGCTGAAGGGACTGGAGCCGACCCTGCCCGTCTTCCTGTCGAACCTGGTCACCACCAACCAGGTCCTGACGGCCAACCTGCCGGCCCTCGAGCAGATGCTGGTGGTCTTCCCGCACGTGATCGCCGCGGGCTTCACCGGGACGCCGGGTGACGGCTACGGCCACATCAACCTGCAGTTCAACAACAACGTGCCCCCGTGCACGAACGGCTACAAGCCGCCGTCGACGTGGCGTCCGGCCACCGACACCACCGACGCCGAGATCTACCCGGCGAAGTGCAAGTCCGGTCCTCCCCTGAACATGCGCGGTTACAACTACGCACCGAAGTCCGGGTCCACCGCGTCGACCGGCCGGGCCTATCGTGTCTCCACGTACGATGCGCGAACGGGAGCTGTCGACACCGGCAACGGGCAGTCGCTGGTCGTCGGCACCGGAGGAGGACTGCACTCGGTGTTCGGTGAGGACGCGTGGAAGTGGATGCTGACGGGACCGGTGACGGCCGATGACTGATCCTGCCCTCGAAGCAGGACCAGCAGGTACGTCGTGGCGGTGGGCGAACATCACCCTGATGCTGGTCGCCCTCCTCCTCGCGGTCGCGTCCGTCCTGCTGTTCACCCGTGGCGCCGCAGCCGCGCCGGGAGACTCCCGGGCCGAGAAGCTGTCCAGCCAGTACGACGACGTCACCGAGGCCGCCCGCGACGAGACACTGGCCTTCCTGACGGTCGACTACAAGAACATGGACCCGTTGATCGCGAAGGTCCTCGCCGGTGCCACGGGGAACTTCAAGGACCAGTACGAGCGGGCCAAGGACACCCTCAAGACCACTGCCCAGCAGGGCCAGTCGGTGGCCACCGGTGAGGTGAAGGAGATCGGCATCGGTGACATCGACAACGACACGGCGGTCGTGTTCGTCGCGGCCGACGGTGCGGTGACGAACAAGACCACCAAGGGCAAGGCCCAGCCGCGCACCTACCGCTTCCGCCTCACCATGGTGCGCGAGAAGGACAAGTGGCTCACCTCCGACCTCCAGATCCTGAACTGACATGACCTCACTCCAGCCCGACGAGAAGGTCTGCCCCTACTGCGCCGAGGTGATCAAGGCCGCGGCCGTGAAGTGCCGCTACTGCCAGAGCGAGCTCGCCGACGCGCCCGCTCCGCCCCCTCCCGCGCCTGCCGACGACCTGCCGCCTCCGCCGCCCGCTCCCGAGCCGGTGTCGCTGGAGAAGGAGGATGACTCGGCCGCCCACGACGACGAGTCTTCCTCGGGCGCGGAGCCCGAACCGGCGCGCACAGGTGTGCCGTTCCTGGCCAGCTTCCGGCTGCTCATCGGCCTGGTCGTCCTCTGCCTCGTGCTGGCCGCGGTCACCGGGTTCGCGTGGTACCGCAGCGAGAACCCCGACGACGGGGCTGCCCCCGATGGGGCGATCACCTCATCGACGGCGCGTGACCAGGGCATGCAGGCGGCCGCCCAGCTGACGCAACAAGTGCTCTCCTACGACTGGAAGACCCTGGACGAGGACATCGCGGCATCGGAGAAGGTGCTGGCGCCGAGCTTCCGCAGCGAGTACGCCAAGACCATGGAGGGCGTGAAGGCCCAGACGGTCAAGAACCAGGTGAAGCTGACCGCCGAGGCGGCCGCCACCTCGATCGTCTCCGCGACCGAGAACAAGGTCGTGGCCCTCGTGTTCATCAATCAGGCCACCACCGCCAAGGGCGCCAACCAGCGGATCGACAGCAGCCGCGTGCTGGTGACGCTGACCCGCACCGATGGTGGAGACTGGCGGATATCGAAGTTGAAGCCCTTCTGATAAATTAGAACACGTTCCAGTTCTGTGCACGAAAGGGTGAGCGTTGAGCAATCCGGCGTCCTCGTCCGAACTGGAGACCGACCTGCTCATCGTGGGTGCCGGCCCAGCCGGGCTGTTCGGGGCCTACTACGCGGGGTTCCGCGGGATGAGCGTCACCGTGGTCGACTCGCTCCCCGAGCTGGGCGGGCAGGTCTCCGCCCTCTACCCCGAGAAGGTGATCCTCGACGTCGCGGGCTTCCCGACGATCAAGGGTCGCGAGCTGGTCGAGGAGCTGGTCAAGCAGGCGGCGAGCGCGAAGCCGACGTACCTGCTCGACCGCACCGCCACCGCACTGAAGTCCCACGACGAGGGCGTGCGGATGGAGCTCGACGACGGCACGACCGTCAACGCCAAGGTCGTGATCGTCACCGCCGGCATCGGCAAGTTCACCCCACGTCCGCTGCCCGCTGGTGACGGCTGGGAGGACCGCGGTCTGGTCTTCTTCGTGCCCTCGTTCGCCGAGTACGCCGGCCGCGACGTCGTCATCGTCGGCGGCGGCGACAGCGCCTTCGACTGGGCGCACAGCCTCGAGCCGATCGCGAAGTCGATCACGCTCGTGCACCGCCGCGACAAGTTCCGCGCCCACCAGGCGACCGTCGACGCGGTGCACGCCGGCGCCACCGAGATCATCACCAAGGCGCAGGTGACCGCGTTGCAGGGCGAGCACCACGTCGAGAGCGTCGAGATCACCACCAACGACGGCGAGGTCCTCACCCGCCCCGCGCAGGCCGTGGTGGCCGCCCTCGGTTTCGTGGCCGACCTGAGCGCGATGCAGGAGTGGGGCATGGAGTTCGACAAGCGGCACATCAAGGTGGACACCGCGATGCGCACCAACGTGCCGCGGATCTTCGCGGCCGGCGACATCACCGAGTACGACGGCAAGGTGCGCCTGATCGCCGTCGGCTTCGGCGAGGTCGCGACCGCCGTGAACAACTCGGCGGTCCTGATCGACCCGGACGCCCACGTGTTCCCCGGCCACTCGAGCGACGGGTCGTAGCCGATGGCATCCGGTCGCAGCGCGGTGCAGCTGAGCGAGGAGGAGATCCAGCAGTTCCTCCTCGACAACATGAAGGTCCAGATCGCCACCATCGGTCCCGACGGCACCCCGCACCTGACCACGCTGTTCTACGTCGTCGAGGACGGCATGCTCGCGTTCTGGACCTACGGCCGGTCCCAGAAGGTCGTCAACCTGCGCCGCGACCCGCGGATCACCTGCCTGGTCGAGGACGGCGAGGACTACTTCGAGCTGCGCGGCGTCAGCATCCAGGGCAAGGCCCGCCTGATCGAGGAGTACGACGACATCCGCGCGCTCGGCTCCCGGGTGGCCAAGCGGATGGCCGGCGACGTCGACCTCGGTGACTTCGGCGACGAGATCGTCGACAAGCAGGCCCGCAAGCGGGTCGGCATCGTGGTCGAGCCGGTCAAGGTCGCCAGCTGGGACCACAGCAAGATGGCAGGCCCTCCCGGTCGACGCAGGCGACATGACGAACCAGACGGAGGCAGCATGAAGAAGATCAAGGTCGACTTCGACCTGTGCGAGTCCAACGCCATGTGCGAGGCACTCGCCCCCAGCCACTTCGAGATCGACGACGACGACTACCTGCAGGTGCTCGAGGAGAACGTCAGCGACGACGACCTGGCGGTGGTCGAGCAGGCCGTCGCCTCGTGCCCCAAGTCGGCGCTCAGCATCGTCGACGCCTGAGCACACCTCCGCCCACCCGACCGTCGCCCACCACGCCAGGAGTCCTGTCACACCATGCCCGAAAACCCTGATCCGACCTCGCTCGACGGCCGCGTCGCCGTCGTCACCGGCGCCGGCGCCGGGCTCGGCCGCGCCGAGGCTCTCGCACTGGCACGGGCCGGCGCCAACGTCGTCCTCAACGACCTGCCCGGTGCCGCCGAGGAGGCGGCCGAGGAGGTCCGTTCCCACGGCGTCGAGGCCCTCGTCGTCGCCGGCGACGTGGGGGAGCGGAGCACCGCCGACGCGATGCTCCAGGCAGCCACCGAGAAGCTCGGCGGACTCGACATCGTCGTGAACAACGCCGGCATCACGCGCGACAAGATGCTGTTCAACATGACCGACGAGGACTTCGACCTCGTCCTCAAGGTGCACCTGCGCGGGCACTTCCTGCTCTCGCGCAACGCGGCGGCGTACTGGCGCGGGCGCTACAAGGAGACCGGCGAGCCGGTCGACGCCTCCGTGGTGAACACCGCCTCCGAGGCCTTCCTCGGCGGTTCGCCGGGCCAGCCGAACTACGCGGCGGCCAAGGCCGGCATCACCGCGCTGACCCTGTCGACCGCCCGCGGGCCTGTCGCGCGTCGGCGTGCGGGCCAACACGATCTGCCCCCGCGCGCGCACCGCGATGACCGCGGACGTGTTCGGCGAGGACGAGTCCGGCCAGGCGGTCGACCCCTACTCGCCCGACCACGTCGCGCCGCTCGTCGCCTACCTCGCGTCGCCCGCGGCCGCGCGCATCACCGGCCAGGTCTTCGTCGTGTACGGCGGCATGGTCGCCCTGCTCGCCGCGCCCGTCGTCGAGCAGCGGTTCGACGCAGCCGGAGACCTCTGGGACCTCGGCCAGCCTCGACCAGAGCCTCGGGACCTACTTCGCCGACCGCGACCCCGCGGTCGGCTTCGCCGCCGACGCGGTGATGCAGCTCCAGCCGAAGACCATCTCGAAGGACCCGTCATGAACAGACTCGTGGGCAAGCGCGCCATCATCACCGGAGCGGCGCAGGGGCAGGGCGAGGCGATCGCCCGCGCCTTCGTCGAGGAGGGCGCCCAGGTCGTCATCGCCGACGTCGCCGAGGAGGCCGGCCAGGCGCTCGCCGAGGAGCTCAACGAGAAGCACGCCGACTCGGCGTACTTCCGCCGCCACGACGTGAGCGACGAGGCGTCCTGGCAGGCGCTCGTCGAGGACGCCAACGAGCGCTTCGGGCCGGTCAACGTGCTGGTCAACAACGCGGGCATCCTGCGCTTCGCCGAGGTCGAGAAGATGGAGCTCGAGGAGTTCATGCTCCTGGTCAACATCAACCAGGTCGGCTGCTTCCTCGGCATGAAGTCGGTCGCCCGCACCATGCGCAAGAACGGCGGCGGCTCGATCGTCAACGCCTCCTCGATCGAGGGCCTCGGCGGGATGGCGTTCTGCACGGCGTACGCCGCCACCAAGTTCGCCATCCGCGGCATGACCAAGTCCGCGGCGATGGAGCTCGGCCCGAAGGGCATCCGGGTGAACTCGGTGCACCCCGGCATGATCGACACCGGCATGACCCGCATCCACGGCGGCGACGCGGCGATGGAGTACGGCGCCACCAAGGTCGCCCTCAAGCGCGTCGGCCACCCCGTCGACATCGCCCCGGCCTACGTCTACCTCGCCAGCGACGAGTCCAGCTTCGTCACCGGAGCCGAGCTCGCCATCGACGGCGGAGCCACCGCCACCCACGCCTTCGGTGGGTGAGCTCCTAGCGCAGGATGAGCCGCACGGCGGTCGCGAGGTGCTCGGAGACCTCTTCGGCGCTGAGCCGGCCGGTGACCCAGGAGACGAGGGCGGCGAGCCAGACGTCGCTGATCACGCGGGCGACGGCGATCTCCTCGTCGGTGGGCTCGGGGCCCTCGACGTACTGGTCGCCCTGGAGGGCGCGGTTGAGCATCGAGGTGAGCTTGAGGCCGACGACGTGGATCTCGCTGGCGACGGTGGAGTCGGCGAACATGAACGCGCGGGTGAGCGCCTCGGTGAGCTGCGGGTCGCGCTGCAGGCCGCGGGTCGCGCGGGTGAGGACGTACTCGACGCGGTCGGCGGGGGTGTCGCCCGGGATCACGCGGCGGCTCAGCGTGGCCTCGATGTCCTCGAACTGCCGCGCGAGGGCGGAGACGAGCAGGTGGATCTTGGAGGGGAAGTAGCGGTAGAGCGTGCCGAGCGCGACGTCGGCCTGCTCGGCGACGGCGCGCATCTGCACGGCGTCGAAGCCGCCCTTGGAGGCCAGCGCGATGGTCGCGTCGAGGATGCGACGACGACGGTCCCGCTGGGCGGCCGAGCCCAGGTCGTCATGGGTCAAGGAGCTCACGGTGGCCAAGATCTCAACCTCCCGGACGTGATTTCTGTTGAGCCTCCCCCGCAGACTGTGTCTGCGGACCCACTCCGAGGCTATCAGTCAGGTCCGGCATAATAGAAACACGTTCCAGTTCGCACATGGCGGTCCCACACCGGTCCTCACAGGACAATCCGGACCTCCGGGAAGGCGCCACTTGCGCATCGCACTCTTGTCCTACCGCAGCAAGCCACACTGCGGCGGTCAGGGCGTCTACATCCGTCATCTCAGCCGCGAGCTGGTCGCCCTCGGACACACCGTCGAAGTCTTCTCCGGACAGCCCTACCCCGAGCTCGACGCCGGCGTGCGCCTGACCAAGGTGCCCAGCCTCGACCTCTACCGCGAGCCCGACCCGTTCCGGGTGCCGAAGCCCCGGGAGTTCCGCGACCTGATCGACGTCGAGGAGTTCCTGACCATGTGCACGGCCGGGCTTCCCCGAGCCGAAGACGTTCAGCAAGCGCGTGGCGCGGCTGCTGAAGGTACGCCGCGACGACTTCGACGTCGTCCACGACAACCAGGTGCTCGGCTACGGGATGCTCGACATCGCGCGGATGGGCCTGCCGCTGGTCACGACCATCCACCACCCGATCACCTTCGACCGGCGCATCGACATCGCCACGGCGCCGACCTGGCGCAAGAAGCTCACCCTGCGCCGCTGGTACGGCTTCCTGCGGATGCAGGAGCAGGTCGCCCGCCAGGTCGGCCAGGTGCTCACCGTCTCGGAGTCCAGCCGCCGCGGCATCGTCAGCGACTTCGGCGTCGAGGACTCCGACATCGAGGTGATCCCGCTCGGCGTGGACGACGTCTTCGGGCCGCCGACGACACCGCGCGTGCCGGGCCGCATCGTCGCGATGGCCAGCGCCGACGCCCCGATGAAGGGCATCGCCACGCTGCTGGAGGCGTTCGCCAAGCTGCGCACCGAGCGCGACGTCGAGCTGGTGCTGGTCACCCGCCCGACGCCGGGAGGGCGCACCGAGCGGCTGATCGACGAGCTCGGCATCACCGAGCACGTCACCTTCGTCAACGGCATCAGCGACGCCGAGCTGGTCGAGGTGATGGGCTCGGCCGAGGTCGCCTGCGTGCCGTCGCTCTACGAGGGCTTCTCGCTGCCGACGGCCGAGCTGATGGCCTGCGAGACCCCGCTGGTGGTCAGCCGGGCCGGCGCGATCCCCGAGGTCGTCGGTCCCGACGGCGAGTGCGCCGACCTGGTCACGCCGGGTGACGTCGGCGAGCTCGAGAAGGCGATCGCCGCGCTGCTCGACGACCCCGAGCGCCGCGAGCGGATGGGCAGGGCCGGGCGCGCCCGGGTGCTGGAGCGGTTCAGCTGGCACGCGGTCGCCGTGGCCACCGCCGCGGCGTACGAGCGAGCGGTTTCGACAGGCTCGACCCACGAGGGACAGCTCGACCCGCGAGGGAGAACAGGGAGAGACGCATGCTGACCGTTGACTTCGAGCGGCTGGGCCTCCAGCCCGGTGACCGCGTCATCGACATGGGCTGCGGCGCCGGCCGGCACGCCTTCGAGATGTACCGCCGCGGCGCCGACGTGATCGCCTTCGACCAGGACGCCGACGAGCTGGCCGGGGTGCTCGAGCTGTTCGGCGCGATGAAGGAGGCCGGCGAGGTCCCCGCGGGCGCCGAGGCCGACATCAAGGAGGGCGACGCGCTGTCGCTGCCGTTCGCCGACGGCGAGTTCGACCGGGTGGTGGCCTCCGAGGTGCTCGAGCACATCCCCGCCGACATCCAGGCGATCGACGAGCTGGTCCGCGTGCTGCGCCCGGGCGGCACGATGGCCGTCACCGTGCCGCGCTGGCTGCCCGAGATGGTCTGCTGGAAGCTCTCCGACGACTACCACAACGTGCCCGGCGGGCACATCCGGATCTACTCCGACAAGGAGCTGATCGGCAAGCTGGTCAACGCCGGGATGGTCTTCGAGGGCAAGGACCACGCCCACGGGCTGCACTCGCCGTACTGGTGGATCAAGTGCGCCGTCGGCGTCACCAACGACGACAACCCGCTCGTGAAGGCCTACCACCAGGTGCTGGTCTGGGACATCATGCGCACCCGCGGCTGGAGCACGCTGACCCGCGGCGCCGAGAAGGCGCTCAACCCGCTGATCGGCAAGAGCATGGTGCTCTACCTGCGCAAGCCGGAGACGTCTGTCCTGCTGATCGGAGCCGCACCCGATCCCGTCGGTCCCCGGCGTGCTCACGAGCGCGCAGGTGGCCGAGACCGCGGCGTCCATCGTCGCGATGCAGGAGGCGGACGGCGCCGTGCCGTGGACGGTCGGCGAGCACGTCGACGTGTGGAACCACGTCGAGGCCGCGATGGCGCTGATGGTGGCCGGCGAGGTCGAGGCCGCGGAGGCGGCGTACGAGTGGTGCCGGCGGCGCCAGCGCCACGACGGCTCGTGGGCGATGAAGACCGTCGCCGGCGAGGTCGAGGACGCGAGCGGCGAGACCAACATGTCGGCGTACCTCGCGGTCGGGGTGTGGCACCACTGGATGCTGCGCCGCGACCTGGCGTTCGTCGAGCGGATGTGGCCCGTCGTACGCCGCGGGCTGGACTTCGTGGTCGGGATGCAGCTGCCCTTCGGCGGCATCGCCTGGTCGCAGGAGTGGGACGACGACGGGCCGGCGCGGGTCAACCGCGAGGCCCTGCTGGCCGGGTCGTCGAGCATCTACCAGTCGCTGCGCGCCGGGGTCGCGCTCGCCGACCTGATGGACGAGCCGCAGCCCGAGTGGGAGCTCGCCGGCGGCCGGCTCGGCCACGCGCTGCGCGAGCACCGCGACCTGTTCCTGGACAAGTCGACGTTCTCGATGGACTGGTACTACCCGGTCCTCGGCGGCGCGGTCCGCGGGCAGGCCGGACTCGACCTGCTGGCCTCGCGCTGGGACGACTTCGTGGTGCCGGGCCTCGGCATCCGCTGCGTCGACACCAACCCGTGGGTGACCGGCGCCGAGACCTGCGAGCTGGTGATGGCGCTGGACTGCCTCGGCGACCGCGAGCGCGCGCTGCAGCTGTACGCCGACATGCAGCACCTGCGGCACGAGAACGGCAGCTACTGGACCGGCTCGGTCCACCCGGAGGACGTCTTCTGGCCGCACGAGCAGACGACCTACACCGCGGCCGCGGTGATCCTGGCCGCCGACGCGCTCTCCCGCACCACGCCCGCCTCCGGGATCATGCGCGGCGAGACGCTGGCCGCAGCACTTCCGCGAGATCGCGCTCGAGTGCGGCTGCCCCGACGACGCCTCAGCCGACGTCTTCTCCGGCCGCGCCTGAGCGTCCGGGTCAGCACCCGCATCGACCCGACCGTCTCCGCCGGCGTGAAGGCGCCGCCGTCGACGGCGCGCTGCCAGACGTGGAACGGCGCCTGGCCGCCGTCCTCGGGTCGCTCGAACACGTCGTGGATGACCAGCGCCCCGCCGGGCTGCACCCAGCGGGCGAAGCCCGCGTAGTCGTTCTGCGCGTGCACCTCGGCGTGCCCGCCGTCGATGAACAGCAGCGCGAGCGGCGTGCGCCAGTGGCGCGCGACCGTGGTCGACCGGCCGACGACCGCGACCACCTCGTCCTCGAGCCCGGCGCGGGCGATCGTGCGGCGGAACACCGGCAGCGTGTCCATCAGCCCGAGCTCGTCGTCGACGAGGCTGGCGTCGTGGTGCTCCCAGCCGGCCTGGTTCTCCTCCGACCCGCGGTGGTGGTCGACGGTGAACACCGTGCTCGCCCGTCGCCGCGCGCCGCGGCGCCGAGCCAGATCGCGGACTTGCCGCAGTAGCTGCCGACCTCCAGGCCGGGCCCGTCGCCGAGGTGGGCGAGCGCGGTCGCGTGCAGGAACGCGCCCTCGTCCTCGGGCATGAACCCCTTGGCCGCGCGCGCGTGCTCGAGCAGGTCGGCGGGCATCTCGTCGGACGTCTCACTCACGGCGCGGAGCCGTAACCATGGCATGATTGGAACACGTTCTAGTTTTGGCGGTCGACGAGGAGGTCAGCGTGCCGATCGGGATCAGCGACGACCACGTCGAGCTGGCGGACGCCTTCGGCAAGTGGGCGGCCTCGCTCGGCGGGATCGAGGCTGCCCGGGCGGCCGAGGACGACCCGCCGCGGCGTTCGCCGAGATCACGTCGGCCGTCGACGAGATGGGGCTGCTCGTCGCATCACCGCCGACGGCGGCTCGCTGACCGACCTCGCGGTCGCCGTCGAGGCGTGCGCCGCCGCGCTGGTGCCGGGGCCGCTCCTCGGCTCCGCGGTCGCCTCCGTCGTCCTTCCCGAGCTCGGCCGGCCCGGTCGCCCTGGCGCTCGACGGCTCGGCGTCGTCCACGACGCGCCGGGTGCGACCCAGGCCCTGGTCGTCGTGGACGACGAGGTGCGGCTCGTGCCCCTCGAGGGCGTCGACCTCACGCCCGGCGCCAACCCCGACCTGACCCGTCGTACCGTCCCTCGGCGACCTGGCCGACGTCGAGGGCACCGTCGTCCCGGACCTCGACGCCCGACCGGCTGCGCGCCGCTCGTCGTCACCCTGGCCGCCGCCGAGGCATCGGGCGTCGCGCGGTGGTGCCTGGACACGGCCGTGGAGTACGCCGGCGTGCGCGAGCAGTTCGGCAAGAAGATCGGCGCCTTCCAGGCGATCAAGCACCTGTGCGCCGAGATGCTCGAGACCAGCGAGTCGGTGACCGCCGCGGCCTGGGACGCCGCCTCGGCGGTCACCGACGACGAGCGCGCAGCAGGAGTTCGCCGCCCTCGTCGCCGGGTCGATCTGCTTCGACGGCGCCGTCGCGGTGGCCAAGGACTGCATCCAGGTGCTCGGCGGGATCGGCTTCACCTTCGAGCACGACGCCCACCTCTACCTGCGCCGCGCGATCGCCCTGCGCAGCCTGGTCGGCTCGTCGGGCTCGTACGCCGCCCGGCTGGCCGACCTCGCCGCCGGCGACGTACGCCGGCACGTGCACATCGACCTCGACGAGGCCGAGGACGCCGCCCGCGCCGAGGTGCGGAGCCGAGGCGGAGCGGATCGCCGCCCTGCCCGAGGACGAGCGCCGCGCTGCGCTGGCCGAGTCCGGGCTTCCTGACGCCGCACTGGCCCGCGCCGCACGGCCTCGGCGCCGACCCGGTCGCACCAGCTGGTCATCGACGAGGAGCTCGACGCGCGCCGGCGTGGAGCGCCCCGACCTGAAGATCGGCGCCTGGGCGGCGCCGACGATCATCGCCCACGGCAACGACGAGCAGCGCGAGCGCTTCGTCGGCCCGACCCTGCGCGGCGAGATCACCTGGTGCCAGCTGTTCAGCGAGCCCGGCGCCGGCTCCGACCTCGCCTCGCTGCGCACCAAGGCGGTGCGCGACGACGGGCGGCTGGCGGCTCACCGGCCAGAAGGTGTGGACCTCGCTCGCCCACGCAGGCCGACTGGGGCATCTGCCTGGCGCGGACCAACCCCGACGCCAAGCAGCACGCCGGCATCACCTACTTCCTCGTCGACATGACGCAGCGAGGGCATCGAGGTCCGGCCGCTGCGCGAGCTGACCGGCGAGGCGATGTTCAACGAGGTGTTCCTCGACGGCGTCTTCGTGCCCGACGACTGCGTGGTCGGCGAGGTCGACGGCGGCTGGAAGCTGGCCCGCACCACGCTGGCCAACGAGCGCGTCGCGATGGCCGGCTCGCACCTCGGCGACTCACCCGAGCGGGCGGTGCGGCTGCTGCGCCGGGAGCGCTCCGACGACGCGGGTCGCCGGTCGGCCGGGCCGTCGCCTGGGCGACGGTGGTGCGGCTGCTGGCCACCCGCGCGACGCTGCGCTCGCTGGCGGGCCAGGGGCCCGGTCCGGAGTCGAGCGTGGCCAAGCTGGTCGGCGTACGCAGCCGGCAGGACTCCGCCGAGCTCGTCGTCGAGCTGCTCGGGACGCGGGTCTTCACCGACGACGACCTGGCCCGCGAGGCGCTGCACGAGCAGCTGATGACCCGGTGCCTCTCGATCGCCGGCGGCACCACGCAGGTGCTGCGCAACGTCGCCGGCGAGCGGATCCTCGGGCTACCCCGCGGCTGAGCGTGCCGGTTTCCCAGGTGATGAACCCGACGTCTCTCGCACACGAGACGCGGTGTGTGAAGAGACAGTTGTGTGGACGGGCCGTGCGTCGAGCGAGCCAGCGCTCAGGATGCGCTGCTGGCCGCCTCCACGTCGTCGTTCTCGACGTCCAGCGCGCGCGGTGGTGCAGCAGCCAGCGCTCGACCGCCTTGATCACGTGGTGGCTGCGGATCGAGCCGAACACCTCGAAGGCGTGCTGGGTGCCGGGGAACTCCGCGTAGGTCACCGTCGCCTTCGACTCCGCCTTGAGCGCCTCCACGAACGCGCGGGCCTGGCCGACGTCGACCAGCGAGTCGTTGGCGCCGTGCAGCACGAAGAAGTCGGGGGCGTCGGGGGAGACGTGGGCGAGCGGCGAGGCCTTGACGAAGTCGTCGAGGTGCTTGCCCGGGTCCTTCTTGAACACCCGCGGGCCGAGGAAGTAGTCGCGCAGCTCGACGGCGGCCTTGTCGCCGGTCAGCCCGGCGAGGTCGTAGACGCCGTAGAACGGCACGCACCCGGCGACGCTGGTGTCGGCGCTCCTCGAAGCCGGGCTGGTACTCCGGCTCGCCCGGCGTCAGCGCCGCCAGGGCGGCGAGGTGCCCACCGGCCGAGCCACCGGTGACGACGAGGTACGACGGGTCGCCGCCGTAGGAGGCGATGTTCTCGCGCGTCCACGCGATCGCCTTCTTCACGTCGATGATCTGCGCGGGGAACGGGTGCTTGGGGGCGAGCCGGTAGTTCATCGCCACGCAGACCCAGCCGCGCTCGGCCATCCGGTTCATCAGCAGCAGGCCCTGCTGCTCCTTGGTGCCGATCGTCCAGCCGCCGCCGTGGACCTGCACGAGCACCGGGGCGTTCTCGAGGTCGACGCCCTTGGGCCGGTAGATGTCGAGCCGGGCGCGCTTGCCGCCCTCGGTGTAGTTGACGTCGCGGATCACCTCGACGTCGGGCCTGGTCATCTTGAACGGCCGGGCCACCTCGCGCAGCGGGGTCTTCAGGTCCTCGGCCGAGGGCGGCTCCTCGAGGGCGTCGAGGTAGTCGTCGCCGAGCCCGTCGCGCAGCGTCGTCTCGACGTGGGTGGCCGAGCGGCTGGCGTTGACGATCAGGTAGCCGAGCCCGGCGGCTGCGGCGCCGGCGAGCAGGAGTCCGGTCGCGGTCGGGGTGGCCCGGCCTGCGTGCGGCGTACGGTCAGCTCGGCGGCGGTGTCCACCGCGCTCGCGGCCAGCAGCTGCGGGGCGAGCTCGCTGGCCAGCCAGCCGGCGAAGAAGGCGGGGATCGAGGCGTAGCGGCCGCCGACGCGGGCGCACGGCGTTGGCCGTCAGGGCGGCGGTCACGAGCTGGCGGCGGAGGTATCCCATGGTCGGAAGGTTACGGGTCGAAACGCCCGTTTCGGTGTGAGAAGACCGACCCCGGGAAAACTAGAACGTGTTCCAGTCCAGTCTAGAATCCGCCCATGGACCGACTCAGTGGCCTCGACGCGAGCTTCCTCTACCTGGAGAGCTCGGCGCAGCTGCTGCACGTGTGCGGCGTGATCGTGCTCGACCCCGAGACCGATCCCGGGCGGCTACGACTTCGCCAGCGTTCAAGGACGAGCTCGAGCGGCGCATCGACGGCGTACCGATGTTCCACCGCAAGCTCAAGCAGGTGCCGCTCGGCATCGACCACCCGGTCTGGGTCAACGACGACGACTTCGACATCGACCGGCACGTGCACCGGATGGCGCTGCCCTCGCCCGGCGGCGACGCGCGAGCTGGCCGACCTGTGCGGCCACATGGCCGGCATCCCGCTGGACCGGTCGCGTCCGCTGTGGGAGTTCGTCGTCATCGAGGGCCTCGAGTCGGGCAAGGTCGCGATCTTCACCAAGATGCACCACTGCACGGTCGACGGTGTCTCCGGCGCCAACGCGATCTCGTTCCTGTGCAGCCTCGAGCCCGACGCGCCGCCGCTCGAGACGGCGCCGAAGGACGGCGTCGAGCGCGTACGCCGGGCGACGCCGAGCTGCTCGCGCGCGGTGTCGTCACCAACCTCGGCAAGCCGGTGGCGGTCGCCAAGCTGGTCGGACCGACCGCCGGCGTGCGTCACCAAGACCATCGGCCGCGCCCGCAGCGGCACGGCGATGGCGGCGCCGCTGCGCGCGCCGCGCACCTCGTTCAACGGCACCATCACCGGTCACCGGACGGTCGCCATCGAGGACATGTCGCTGGACAAGATCAAGGAGATCAAGAACGCCGTCGACGGGCGCGACCGTCAACGACGTCGTGCTCACCCTGTGCGGCGGTGCGCTGCGGCGCTACCTCGAGGAGCGCGGCGAGCTGCCCGAGACCTCGCTGGTCGCCTCGGTGCCGGTCTCGGTGCGCGGCGACGTCGAAGAAGCAGAGCGGCAGCAACAAGGTCTCCACGATCTTCTCCCGGCTCGGCACCGACATCGAGGACCCGCTCGACCGGCTGGCCCAGGTCTCCGAGGGCAACACCAACGCCAAGGACCACCACAAGGCGATCCCGGCCGACACCCTCCAGGACTGGGCGGAGTTCGCGGCGCCGCGCACCTTCGGCCTCGCCGTACGGATGGTCTCCTCGCTGCGGCTGGCCGACTCCGGCCCGGTGATCCACAACCTGGTGATCTCCAACGTGCCCGGGTCCGCCGGTGCCGCTGTACTTCATCGGCGCCAGGATCGAGGGCCTCTACCCGCTCGGCCCGGTCTTCCACGGCGCCGGCCTGAACATCACCGTGATGTCGAGCGACGGCAAGGTCCACGTCGGCGCGATCGCCTGCCGCGAGCTGGTGCCCGCAGCCGTGGAAGCTCACCGAGCAGTTCCCCGCCGAGCTCGACGCCCTGCACGCCGCCGCCACCAGCGGCCGCAAGCCCAAGAAGGCCGCGCGAAGAAGCAGCCGGCGAAGAAGCGCCAAGAAGAAGCCGCCGCCAAGAAGACAGCGCGAAGCAGCCGGCAAGAAGACCGCGAGCAGTCCGTGCCTAGGCCAGCGTCCGGACTGTCCGGGCTAGGCATCCAGTCGCTGGCGGTCGCGGATCCGGGCGGCGGTGACGTGCACGGCCTCGAGGAAGGCCGGGGTGAACCGGTCGGACTGGACGACGCAGCCGGCGTGGCCGCAGGGCGCCTCGTGCACGGTGGCGCCGGGGATCCGGGCGGCGAGCCGGCGCTGGCGGGCGGGCGGGATCGCCCGGTCCTTGCTCGGGACGACGACCGCGGTCGGCACGTCGATCCGGGACAGCCACGGGGTCGAGTGGTGCCGACCGAGCGCGGCGACGGCCTGCGCCACGGCCCAGGGGCTGGTGCTGCGCCACTCCTCGAGCGCCCACTGCGCGAGGTCGAGCGTCGGGCACGTCCAGCGCCTCGGCGGTCGAGCGGGTGGCGCGGCGTACGGTCCGCGACTTCGAGAGCGTCCGCAGCGCGCCCATGCTGATCTCCATGCCGGCGTGGAAGACGCGCTCGCTGCCGTTGGTGCGGAAGTGGTCGGTCGTGGCGGCGAGCACCAGCCCGCCGACGAGGTCGGGGTGCTGGCGCCAGATGCGCTGGGCGATCACCGACCCCATCGAGTAGCCCGCGACGATCGGGTCCTCGAGGCCGAGCTCGGTGATCACCGCGGCGACGTCGTCGGCGCAGTCGTGCAGCGAGAAGCTCTCCGAGATGATCCCGCGGCCGTGCCAGCGCTGGTCGAAGACGACGACGCGGTAGCGCTCGGCGAGCTGGTGCACGACGCGGGAACCAGGTGAGCATGCCGGTGCAGCCGACCGCGTGCAGCAGCACGATCGTCGGCGCGCCGGGCGGGCCGGGCAGCTCGGTCAGCCAGGTGCGTCCGCGGCGGGGCAGCTGCGAGCCAGCGGCCCTGCGGGGATCTCGACGTCCGGGCAGCGCGACGTACGGGTCGATCTGCTGGCGCACGACCCGGCTCACCGAGGACACGGTGCCCGAGACAGCTCCCGACGTTCGACATGCGGTCAGCCTCCGGTTGCGGTTGTCTGGCCAATCCCTAGACTAGAACAGGTTACAGTTTTCGCGACGAAGGGGCCTGCATGAGCGACGACGTGTCGGGCGAGATCCGCTCGGTGCTCACCGACGTCCTCGACAAGGGTCCCGAGGAGATCGAGGCCAGCTGGCCGGCCTGCGCCGAGGCCGGCCTGCTCGGCCTGGCGGCGCCGTCCGAGGCCACGGCGGCGAGGGCCTCGGCCTCGCCGAGGTCGGCGTGCTCGTGCGCGAGGTCGGCTCCCGCGCCGGCGACCTGCCGTTCCGCGAGACGCTGGTCTGCGGCCTGCTGACCCTCGCCCGCAGCGGCACGCCGGAGCAGCAGGAGACGTTCGTCCCGCAGATCGCCTCCGGCGAGCTGCTCGTCGCGCCGGCGCTCAACGAGCCCGGCCAGGCCCTCCCCGCGCGGCCGGCGACCCGGCTCGAGGGCGACCGGCTGACCGGCCGCAAGATCGCCGTGCCGACGTTCGACGACCTGCCCGGCCTGACCACGGTGCTGCTCGTCTCGGCCTCCGACGACGACGGCAGCGCCGGTCGTCGTACTCGTGGACCCGCAGAGCGACGGCGTCTCGCGCACGACCACGCCGAGCTCGCGCGGCAGCGAGGCGGAGGCGACCTACGTGTTCGACGGCGCACCCGTCCTCGGCGTCCTCGCCGAGGGAGCGGCCGACGTGCTGCGCGAGCACGCGATCGCCGGGCTGCTGCTCCAGGGCGACGGCCTGCTCGCCGGAGCGCGCGACCTGACCGCCGGCTACGTCAAGGAGCGCACCCAGTTCGGCCGCCGGCTCGCGGAGTTCCAGGGCGTGGCGATCCAGATGGCCGACGTCTACGTCGCCTCGCGGATGGTCACGCTCGCCGCCGAGGAGGCGGCCCGTCGCGTCGGCGCGCGGCGAGCCGGCCGCCGACGACCTCGCGGTCGCGGCGTTCTGGTTCTGCGACCGCGCGCCCGACCGCGCTGCAGACCTGCCACCACCTGCACGGCGGCATGGGCGTCGACGACACCTACCCGCTGCACCGCTACTTCGCCCGGCGTCAAGGACGTCGCCCGGCTGCTCGGCGGCGTCGAGGCCGACGCTGGCCGCGGTGCCGGCGCGCGAGTCGGCCGAGGCCAAGAACATCGAGCTCACCGACGAGCGAGCGGGCGTTCAAGGACGAGGTGCGCAGCTACTTCTCCGGGCTGGTCTCCCGCGAGGACCGGCTCGAGATGATGAGCGACCGGCACGGCGAGGCCTACCACCGGACCATCAAGCAGATGGGCGACGACGGCTGGATGGGCGTCGGCTGGCCCAAGGAGTACGGCGGCAAGGGGCTCGGCGTGATCGAGCAGCAGATCTTCGCCAACGAGGCCGCGCGCGGCGACGTACACCTGCCCGCCGTGACCCTGCAGACCGTCGGCCCGACGCTGCAGGCGTTCGGCACCGAGAAGCAGAAGGACATGTTCCTCGGCAAGATCCTCGCCGGCGACGTGCACTTCGCGATCGGCTACTCCGAGGCCGACGCCGGCACCGACCTCGCCTCGCTGCGCACGACGGCCAAGAAGGACGGCGACCACTACGTCGTCAACGGCCAGAAGATGTGGACCACCGGCGGCCACGCGGCCGACTACGTCTGGCTGGCCGTGCGCACCGACCCCGACGCCCCCAAGCACAAGGGCATCTCGGTGCTGATCGTCGACACCAAGGACCCCGGCTACTCCTGGACGCCGATCATCACCTCCGACGGCTCGCACCACGTCAACGCGACGTACTACAACGACGTCCGCGTGCCGGTCGACATGCTCGTCGGCGAGGAGAACGAGGGCTGGCGGCTGATCACCACCCAGCTCAACCACGAGCGCGTGATGCTCGGCCCGGCCGGCCGGCTCGAGGGCCTGCGCGACCTGGTCGCCGACTGGGCCGCGGACCGCACCGACGCCGACGGCACGCCGCTGCTCGAGATCGGCTGGGTGCGCGACACCCTGGCGCGCGTGACCGCGGCGTTCCGGGTCAACGAGCTGCTCAACTGGCAGGTCGCCCGCGACGGGCGCGAGCGGGCGCGAGGCGGTCGCCGACGCCTCGGCCTCGAAGGTGTTCGCCTCCGACGAGGTGCAGGTGCTCGGGCTGGCGCTCGAGCGCATCGTCACGTCGTACGGCGACCCGGCCGACCCGGAGACCGCGCTGCTGCTGCACTACCTCGACGCGACCTCGAAGCGGAACCTCGTGCTCACCTTCGGCGGCGGCGTCAACGAGGTGCAGCGCGAGCTGATCGCGATGTTCGGCCTGGGGCTGCCGAAGGTGCCGCGATGAGCGAGGGACGTCCATGACCACGACTGGATCATGCAGCGAGACCGAGCGGATCAAGGCACTCGGGGAGACCGCGCCGCGGCTCGCGCGCGACCCGGTGAGCCAGCCGATCATCAACGCCTGGCTGGACGCGATCGAGGAGACCGACCCGCGGTTCACCGCAGGGCGAGGCGCCGCCGGCGATGGCGCAGGTCTGGACGATGCCCGGCCTGCGCGGCACCCGCGGCGCCGACGACCCGCTGTCGCAGGCGATGGAGATGCTCGACGCGGCCGGCTTCACCTCGGTGCTCGGCACCAACTGCGACCAGACCTACGAGCGCTACCTGCAGGTCGGCGAGCAGGTCTCGGTGACGACCCGGCTCGAGGACGTCGTCGGGCCGAAGCAGACCGGCGTCGGCGAGGGCTACTTCGTCACCACCCGCAACGTCTGGCGCGTCGGCGACGAGGTGGTCGCCTCGATGCTGTTCCGGGTGCTCAAGTTCAAGCCCCGCGCACCGACGAGCACGGCCGGCCCGGACCGCTCGCAAGATCATCCGGCCGGTGCGCAACCAGGACACCGAGTTCTTCTGGGAGGGCACCCAGCAGGGCGAGCTGCGGCTCCAGAAGTGCAACGCCTGCGGCGAGCTGCGGCACCCGCCCGGCCCGGTGTGCCCGTCGTGCCACGCGATGGACCGCGGGTACGTCGTCGCGAGCGGTCGCGGCACCGTCTTCAGCTTCCTGGTGCACCACGCGCCGCAGATGCCCGGGCGTGAGCTGCCGCTGACGATCGCGCTCGTCGAGCTCGAGGAGGGCGTCCGGATCGTGGCCGACGTACGCGGCAACCCGGAGGACCTCGCGATCGGCGACCCCGTCGTCGTCGGCTGGGACGAGGTCGACGACGAGCTGACCCTGCCGATCTGGGAGCTGGCCCGATGAAGGGGACGTCGCTGCCGGCGTGGGAGCTGCCGGTCACGCCGACGCTGGTCGTCTCGACGGCGATCGCGACGCGCGACTTCCAGGACGTGCACCACGACCGCGACCTCGCGCAGTCGCACGGCTCGAAGGACATCTTCGTGAACATCCTCAGCACGACCGGGCTGGTGCAGAAGTACGTCGGCGACTGGGCCCGCGAGGCGATCGGACCCGAGTTCGTCGTACGTTCCTGCGCGCTGCGGCTCGGTGCTCCGGCCCATCCCTACGACACGTTGAGCTTCTCCGGCGAGGTCACCGACGACGCCGACGGCGTGCTCACCATCGACGTCGTCGGCCGGGTGCCGCTCGGCGACCACGTGACCGCGAAGGTGGAGATCACGCGATGAGCCTCAGCGGCACAGGCGCGCGATCGTCGGCATCGGGGCGACCGAGTTCTCCAAGGAGTCGGGCCGCTCCGAGCTCCAGCTCTCGGCCGAGGCCACCCTCGCGGCCCTCGCCGACGCGGGCCTCACGCCGGCCGACGTCGACGGGCTGGTCACGTTCACGATGGACAACAGCTCCGAGATCGCGCTGGCGCGCGAGCTGGGCATGGGCGACCTGCGGTTCTTCAGCCGGATCAACTACGGCGGCGGCGCGGCGTGCGCGACCGTGCAGCAGGCGGCGATGGCGGTCGCGACCGGGGTCGCCGACGTCGTGGTCTGCTACCGCGGCTTCAACGAGCGCTCGGGCCAGCGGTTCGGCCAGGTGTCCAACTGGGCCGCGCACGCAGGTGAACACCAACGGCCTCGACAACGCGTGGACCTACCCGCACGGCCTGTCCACGCCGGCGGCGACGGTGGCGATGCAGGCGCGGCGCTACATGCACGAGTACGGCGCCACCTCGGCCGACTTCGGCGCCGTCGCGGTCGCCGACCGGCGGCACGCCGCGAACAACCCGGACGCGTTCTTCTACGGCAAGCCGATCACGCTCGAGGACCACCAGGCGTCGCGGATGATCGCCGACCCGCTGCGGCTGCTCGACTGCTGCCAGGAGAGCGACGGTGCGGTCGCGATCGTGGTCACCTCGCCCGAGCGGGCGGCCGTCGCTGCAGCAGCCGGCCGTGTCGATCACGGCGGCGGCGCAGGGGAGTGCGGCGGACCAGTTCGTGATGACGTCGTACTACCGCGACGACATCGGCGTCCCCGAGATGGGCGTCGTCGGTCGCGAGCTGTGGCGCCAGTCCGGGCTGACCCACGACGACATCGCGACGGCGGTGCTCTACGACCACTTCACGCCGTACGTCCTGATGCAGCTCGAGGAGCTCGGCTTCTGCGGCCGCGGCGAGGCCCCCGGCTTCATCGCCGACGGCGCCATCGAGATCGGCGGCCGGCTGCCGCTGAACACCCACGGCGGCCAGCTCGGCGAGGCCTACATCCACGGCATGAACGGCATCGCCGAGGCGGTCCGCCAGGTCCGCGGCACCTCGGTCAACCAGGTCCCCGACGCCGAGCACGTCCTCGTCACCGCCGGCACCGGCGTCCCCACCTCCGGCCTCATCCTCAGCAGCCGCTAGTCCGCCGAGAGGGCAGTTCTGGTTGCACCGTACGACGCCGAGCGGGCGGATGTACGCGGTTGCGTCGAGACGGCACCGACCGGGCACTCTGATTCGAGTGCTCGGTCAGCGCGTACGCGTACATCGACTGCCCGGTCGGCGTACCGTCAACAGGCCCTCGACCGACTCGAGCCAACCAGACTGCCCGGTCGGCGGAATTAGCAGCGGACCTGATCCCCGCTAGACTCGGCGGCTGTGCCCCGCGCGAGAGCGCGGGCCCCCTCATCTCCCCGACAGTGAAGGCGCGAACAGACGCATGGCTACGACGAACGACCTGAAGAACGGCATGGTGCTCAACCTCGACGGCCAGCTCTGGCAGGTCATCTGGTTCCAGCACCACAAGCCCGGCAAGGGCGGGGCGGTCGTGCGCACGAAGCTGAAGAACATCGAGTCGGGCAAGACCGTCGACAAGACCTTCAACGCCGACGTCAAGGTCGAGGTGGCCAACGTCGACAAGCGGACGATGCAGTACCTCTACAACGACGGCACCTCCTACGTCTTCATGGACACCGGCACCTACGACCAGCTCGAGGTCGCGCCGGAGATCGTCGGCGACGCGAAGAACTTCATGCTCGAGAACCAGGAGGCGATCGTCGCCACCAACGACGGCCGCGTGCTCTACATCGAGCTGCCGGCGTCGGTCGAGCTCGAGGTCACCTACACCGAGCCCGGCCTCCAGGGCGACCGCTCCACCGGCGGCACCAAGCCCGCCACCGTCGAGACCGGCGCCACCGTCTCCGTGCCGCTGTTCATCATCACCGGCGAGAAGATCAAGGTCGACACCCGCGACTCCTCCTACCTGGGCCGCGTCTCCAGCTGATGAGCGCTCGCTCCAAGGCCCGCAAGCGGGCCCTCGACCTGATCTACGCCTCCGAGATGCGCAGGCGCTCGGCGCTCGAGGCGCTCGAGGAGCAGGCCGAGAGCGCTCCGGTCAACGAGTACACCGCCGAGCTCGTCCGCGGCGTCACCGAGCACCGGGCCCGGCTCGACGAGGTGATCTCGTCGTACGTCCAGGGCTGGACGCTCGACCGGATGCCCGCGGTCGACCGCAACGTGCTGCGGCTGGCCACCTACGAGGTGCTGTACGTCGACGACGTGCCCGACGCCGTGGCCGTCTCCGAGGCGCTCAACCTGGTCCGCGACCTCTCCACCGACGAGTCGCCGGCCTTCGTCAACGGCGTGCTCGGCAACATCGTCCGCGACCGCGAGACGCTGGCCGGCTGAGCGCGCCGATCGGGCAGGATGTCCCGGTGACTTCCCGAGCCGACGAGCCCTCGCAGGTCCCCCTCCCGACGGGCTCCCGCCCGGGTGGACCGTCCGGGTCCCGGCGCTCGACGACCTCGCCGTGCCTGGTCGCAGCTGCGCGGCGCAGGACCGGGTCGCGTACACCGGCTCGGCGTCGGTCGACCGCGAGCAGATCGAGTCCGAGGTCGCCGGTCCGGCGTCCTGGACCCGCCGCCAGCTGCTCGCCGTCGACCCCGACGGCGAGCCGCGCGCCTGGATCGATCGTCCACGACCGGGCCGCGGGCCGCACCATGGTGATGCTGTACGTCGACCGCACGGTCGACGAGGCCGCCGTGATCGCCGGCGAGCTCTACGCCTGGGCCGAGGAGCAGGCCGCGCGAGATCTGCCTGCTGCGCGAGGTCGACGAGACCCGGCTCGACGCCAGCCCGTTCGCCGAGGACACGGTGCAGCAGCAGTGGCTGGCCGACGCCGGCTACACCAAGCGCCGCACCTGGCCGCAGATGACCCGGCCGGTCGAGCCCGAGGAGGCGACCTCGCTGCCCGGCCCGCGCGAGGGCGTCACCATCCGGCGCGTCGAGAGCCACGAGAACGGCCTGCCGGTGGCGAGCGACCTGCACCTCGTCCACGAGATGCTCGAGTCCTCCTTCGAGGACCACTTCAACTCCTACCGCGAGAGCTTCCCGGAGTTCCTGCAGCGGCTGCGCGAGGACCCCGGCCACCGCTGGGACCACTGGTGGCTCGCGTTCGTCGAGGGCGACGAGGGTCAGCCGCTCGCGGCCGGCGCCGTGGTCAGCACGGTGCTGCCGGAGAACGCCGAGGGCCACGAGGGCAGCTACATCGACTACATCGGCGTGCACCGGCACGCGCGCGGCCGCGGGGTCGCCAAGTCGCTGCTCCACACCGTGATCGCCGACGCCGCCCAGCGCGGTCGCGACCGGGTCGGCCTCGAGGTCGACGCCGACTCGCCGACGGGCGCCGACGGGCTCTACCGCTCGATGGGCTGGGAGACCGACTACGTCATCGAGTCCTGGTTCAAGGAGCTCGAGTTCGACGCTCCGTAGACGGCTCAGTGGGCGCGGATCGCCCGCGCGCACTCCTCGTCGAGCCGCTGGAACCGGTCCAGGACGTCGTCCACCTTGTCGCCGACGGTGCGCAGCCGGGCGCGGCGGCGCTCGAAGTGCCGGTGCCACTCCTGGCGGAAGCCCTCGCCGGGCTCGTGCTCGCGGGAGCGGTCGGGCAGCTGCCCGTCGCGCAACGCCTGCGCGATCCGCGCGACGGCGTCGGAGGTGTGCTCGAGCGCCTGGGCGCCGGTGCGCAGGTCCTTGGACGAGCTCGCGCAGCACCGGGAAGGCGGACACCAGGCCGCCGGCCGCGACCAGCACCGCGTCCGCCGCCCTCCTCGTCGTCGCGCTCGGTGCGCGGGAAGACCTCGCGCTCCTCGACCTGGCGCTCGGCCTGGCGGACCCGCTGCACCAGCGCGGCGAACTCGTCGAGCACGCCGCGCACGGCTCTGGCGGTACGACGCCACGGCCTGCTCGGCTGCGCTGCGTCGAGGAAGGCCGCTGCGTTGCCCTGTGCCTCCACCACTCCGGAGCAGCCTGCGACGAGGCTCGAGCAGCCGCGGTCGTCGGAAGCAGGTCGGCGTCGACTGCTGCACGGCTGGTGCTCGTCGACGTGCTGCCATCAGGCCGCGTGCGGCGTCCGGCGCGGTGACCTGGCGGGGCCTGGTCCCTGACCGGCTTCGTGGCTGCCGCCGGCCCTGGCGCCACTGGCACCCGGCCCTGCGCCTGGGCGCCGGCACGGCTGCAGCTCGCGACGGGCCGGTCCCGCGCGCCTGTTCCCACCGGCGCCGCAGGGCGGGCAGGTCGTGGTGCCTGGACGTCGCCGAGCAGCTGGGCCTCGTGGTCGGCCGCCTCGGCGAGCTCGCGCGAGCAGCGCGGCGTCCTTGCGCAGCGGCGCCCGTTCCACCGCGCGACGCCGAGCACCGTCGAGGTGGTGCTGCCGTCGCGCTCCTGGTGCCGGCCTTCCGCGCCCGCGAGCTCGTCGCCGGCCCGCCCGAGCGTGTCGGCCAGCTCGCGCGAGCTGCTGGGCGGCCTGGGAGAGCTGGGCCGGCTCGGCCGGGATGCGCAGCGTCTCCGGTCCGGCCGGTCCGGCGAAGCGACCACTCCGTGTGCGGCGACGCTCTCGCTCATCGCGTGTTCCCCCGGCCTCCCGGCGGCGACGCCGCCTCGAGTGGCACGTCATTCCCCCGGCGAGACGGCGTGCAAACCGCGAGGCAACGGGGCACGCAGGTGGCAGGCGTGGCACAGTCGCGGCTCGGGGGAGCACGGGAGGCAGCAGATGAGCCGGAGGCCGAGCAGATCGGGCGCGCAGGCCGAGCAGAGCGACTGGCTCGACCATGCCGTCCGGATCGGGCTGGTCGCCTACGGCGTCGTGCACCTGCTGATCGGCTGGCTGGCCGTGCAGCTCGCGCTCGGCGACCACAGCGAGAAGCGCCAGCGCCAAGGGCGCGATGGCCGAGCTCGCCCAGCAGCCGTTCGGCGAGGTGCTGGTCTGGGCGGTCGCGGTCGGGCTGTACCTGCTCGTCGTCTGGCGGCTGCTCGAGGCCGCGTTCGGGCACCGCGACGAGGAGGGCGGCGACCGGCGTCCGCAAGCGTGATCGTCGCCGGCTCAAGGCCGGTCGTGTACGGCGCCCTGGCCGTCACCGCCACCAAGGTGGCCATCGGCTCGGGCGGCTCGCGGCGGCGGCTCGGAGACGATGACCGCCAAGGTGATGGACCTGCCCGGCCGGACAGTGGATCGTGGCGGCGGTCGGCCTGGCGATCATCGGGTACGCCGGCAACGTGCGCCTGGCGCGGCTGGACCGAGAAGTTCGCCGAGCACCTCGACACCGAGGGCAAGCTCGGCTACTCCGGGGCGGCGTACCTCCTCCTCGGCAAGGTCGGCCACATCGCCAAGGGCATCGCGCTGGCCATCGTCGGCGGCCTGTTCTGCTACGCCGGGGTCACCCACGAGCCGGGCAAGTCCGGGGGCCTCGACGAGGCGCTGCACGAGGTGCTCGCAGCAGCCGTTCGGCCCGGTCCTGCTGATCGCGATCGGCGTCGGGCATCGCCTGCTACGGCCTGTTCTGCTTCGCCCGGGCCCGCCACCTCGACCGGTGAGGGGCCGCGCGACCGGTTCTCCGGCGCGATCGCCGGCGTCGGCTCCAGCAGCGGCGTCCGCGTCGTGGTCGGTCGCTGGGACGACTCGCCGTTCGGCGCGTTCGCCGACGTGATGCTCGCCGAGCCGGACGGCACCCGGGTGCTGCTGGCGCCCGACGAGCGGGTCGCGACTTCGTCTCGTCGACCTACCGCTTCGACCGGGTCGAGATCGGCCCGGTCGTCGCGACGGCGGACTGGCACGTCACGCGCGCCGGGCCTGGACCTGCGGCTCGAGGTCGGGCGCGCGCACGCCGCTCGGTCGGCTGCTGCGGCTGGTGCCGACGCCGGCTGGCCACCGCTCCGGGCTGGACGCGGGTGACCGACCCGGTGGCCCGGGTCGCTGCTCCGCGGCGTACGCACCCGGGGCACGGCGGGCAACGGGCGGCGCGAGTACTACGGCGCCACCGACCTGCACCGGATCACCGGCGCTCTCCGGCACCTGGCGCGGCGTCGACCTCGGCGCGCTTGCGCCGGTGGCGCCCGAGCCCGGCTTCGGCTTCGGGTCCACTCCGCGCGCCCGTCGGTCACCTCGTCGTGACCACGGTCAGCGTCGACTGACGCGTGTCCGTCGCTGAGCGTGGCACGGGTGCTCATGACTCCGCTCGCGGCATGGCGACGAACCAGTGCGACGTGGTGGTGATCGGGCTCGGGCCGGGCGGGGAGGCGGCGGCGGCGCGAGCTGGCGCAGGGCCGGGCTCGACGTGGTCGGCGATCGACGAGCGGCTGGTGGGCGGTGAGTGTCCCTACTACGGCTGCATCCCCAGCAAGATGATCATCCGCGCGGCCGACGCGCTGGCCGAGGGGCGACGGATCGACGGGCTGGCCGGCACGGCCGACGTACGCCCCGACTGGACGCCGGTGCACGCGCGCATCCGCGACGAGGCCACCGACGACTGGGACGACGCCGTCGCGGTGAAGCGGCTCGAGGACGCCGGCGCCCGCTTCGTCCGCGGTCACGGCCGGCTGACCGGCCCGCGGACCGTCGAGGTCGACGGCGAGACCTTCGAGGCGTCGAAGGGCGTCGTGCTCAACACCGGCACCCGCCCGGCGACGCCGCCGATCGACGGGCTGGCGGACACGCCGTTCTGGACCAACCGCGACATCCTGCGCATCGACACCCTGCCCGGCGTCGCTGGCCGTCATCGGCGGCGGCCCGATCGGCGCCGAGCTGGCCCAGGCGCTGGCGCGGTTCGGCGTCCGGGTCACCGTCCTCGAGCTGGGGCCGCACATCCTCGGCCCGGTCGAGCCGGAGGCCGCGCGCCGTGGTCGCCGAGGTGTTCGCCCGCGAGGGCATCCAGGTGCTGACCGGCGTCACCATCTCGCAGGTGTCGTACGACGACGGCCAGTTCACCGTCGTCGTCGACGACCAGGAGCTCACCTTCGACAAGCTGCTCGTCGCCGCCGGCCGCACGCCCGAACCTCGACGACCTCGGCCTCGAGACCGTCGGCCTCGACCCCGTCGGCCCGCAGCGATCGAGATCGACGAGCGGATGATCGCCGGCGACGGGCTCTGGGCGATCGGCGACATCGTCGGGCACGGCGCGTTCACGCACATGTCGATGTACCAGTCGGCGATCGCCGTCGCGAGCATCCTCGGCAAGGACGGCCCGACCGCCGACTACCGCGCCGTACCCCACGTCACCTTCACCGACCCGGAGGTCGGCGGCGTCGGGATGACCGAGAAGCAGGCCCGGGACGCCGGGCTCAACGTGCGGGTCGGCACGCACCGACCTCGCCGCGTCGACCCGCGGCTGGATCGCCAAGGCGGAGGGCCTCGTCAAGCTGGTCGAGGACGCCGACCGCGGCGTGCTCGTCGGGCGCCAACGTCGTCGGCCCGGCCGGCGGCGAGATCCTCGGCGATGCTGACCACCGCCGTGCACGCCGAGGTCCCGACGCGACGCTGCGGTCGATGATCTACGCCTACCCGACCCTGCACCGGGCCGTCTCCGAGCGCGCTGACGGACCTCGTCCTAGAGCACGCACCCGCGCGGGCGTAGCAGCGCGTCGTACGCCCGGCGGCAGGCGCGCGGCGACCGCGGCGTCGTGCTCGTTGAGCTCGACCGTGCCGCGGGCGCCAGGGCTCGAAGCCGGTCGAGCGCACCACGGCGCCGTACCAGTACGGCGCCCACACGCCGTCGGACTTCCGCGGGCCCGGCCGGCCAGGACAGCATCCGGTCGGTGAACTCGATGCCGAGCCAGTCGCACAGCCAGCGCAGGTGGCCCTCCGGGTCGCGCAGGAAGTCGCCGGCGTCGATGACCGGCGGGTCCTCGGGCAGCGCGTCGAGCAGGCGCACCTGCTGGAGCAGCCCGATGTCCTCGGGCTCGCAGGCCTCCCGCGAGCGGACGTACGACGCCACCACCTCGGCCGGGTCGCGGATCAGCAGCACGTTGCGGAAGTCGCCGACCCAGTCCAGCGGCCAGTCGCGCAGGATGTGGTGGGTCATGTGCTTGGCGTACTGCACCGGCGCGACGTCGTCGCTCGCGCAGCCCGCGCACCACCTCGGCGGGGTCGGTCGGCTGCGAGGCGATCACCTCGTCGCGCGCCGGGTGGTCGAGCCCGGTCGCGCTGGAGGTACGCCGCGTAGAACGGCTCGTCGACCACCTCGGTGTCGGGCCGGTTCTCCCAGGACGCGCATCATCGCCGTGGAGATGTTGCGCGGCCCCGACCACATCGCCACCCGGACGCGTCATCGCGCCCGCCACGTCCTCGGCCACGTGCCGCTGGTAGAGCTCCTGCAGCCGGTGGGTGACCGGCCCGCGCGCGCCGGACCCGATCGTGCGGCCGTCGACGGTGCGCACCGGCACCACCCCGGCGAAGGTGCCGGTCACGAACGCCTCGGCCGCGCTGTAGACGTCGGTCAGGCTGAACGTCGTCTCGCGCGCCGGGATCCCGTTGGCGCGGCACACCTCGAGCACGTTGGCGCGGGTGATCCCGGCGAGGCAGAACCGGCCGTCGGAGGTCCACACCTCGCCGGCGCGGGTGACGATGAAGAAGTGGGTGCTGTTGCAGGTGGCCACGAACCCGTGCGGGTCGAGCATCAGCGCCTCGTCGGCGCCGGCCGTGTAGGCCTGGATGCAGGCCTGGATGTCGTTGAGCTTGCTGTGCGCGTTGAGCTTCGGGTCGAGCGTGTCCGGCGTGGCCCGGCGTACGTGCGTGGTGAACAGCGTGATCCCGTCGGTGACCGTCGCCGGCATCGGCTCCTTGTGCTCGGCGATGATCACCACGGTCGCCGGGCCGATCGTCATCGCGCGGGTCCTGGTACGGCGTCGACTTCACGCCGCGGGTCACCATCAGCCGGACGTGCACGCCGTCGGTCATCTCGTTGGCGCGCAGCGTCGCGTAGATCGCGTCGGTCAGCTCCTCGCGGCTCAGCCCGAGGTCGAGCATGATCGCGCGCGCCCCCTCCTCGAGCCGGTCGAGGTGCTGCTCGAGGAACGCCGGGTGCCCGCCGGAGACCCGCAGCCCCTCCCAGACCCCGTCGCCGAGCACGAAGCCGGAGTCGAAGACCGAGACCATCGCCCGCTCGCGGGGGACCAGCTCGCCGTTGACCCAGATCAGGATGTCGGCGTTGCGGGGATCGTCGGCGTGGTCGTGGGTCCCGGTGGCCATGGCGCCAGCCTATGATGTTCGTCGGAGACTCGTCTCAGCGCGTCGCGCCGGTCCTCCGGGCCGGCTGCGCGGCTGCTACTGTCGGCCCCGATCGACATCCTTTAACGAGCCGTCCTGTGAGGCGGAGAAGGAGGTCCGGATCTGATGGTGCCTGCGCACCCCACGTCCGACGCCGCTCCTGCGGGAGCCACCCTCCCCGAGGGCCGCACCGTCCTCGACGCCCGTGACATCTCCCGGGCCCTCACCCGCATCTCCCACGAGATCCTCGAGCGCAACAAGGGCCCCGAGGGCCTCGTCCTCCTCGGCATCCCGACCCGCGGCGTCCACCTCGCCCGCCGGGTCGCCGAGCGGATCGCCAAGGTCGAGGGCATCGAGGTGCCGCTCGGCACGCTCGACATCACGATGTACCGCGACGACCTGCGCCAGCACCCGACCCGCGGCCCCCACCACACCCTGATGCCGCCCGGTGGCGTCGACGGCAAGGTCGTGGTCCTGGTCGACGACGTGCTCTTCTCCGGCCGCACGGTCCGCGCCGCCCTCGACGCGATGAACGACCTCGGCCGACCCGACATCGGTGCGGCTCGCCGTACTCGTCGACCGCGGGCACCGCGAGCTCCCGATCCGCGCCGACCACGTCGGCAAGAACCTCCCCAGCGCCCGCGGCGAGCGCGTGATGGTCCGGCTCGAGGAGTCCGACGGGTACGACGAGGTCCGGATCGCGACCGCACCGGCGGCCACCGGGACACGGAGTCGCCCATGAACAAGCACCTGCTCTCCATCGACGACCTCGGCGTCGACGACGTCACGACCCTGTTCGACACGGCGGCCGAGATGCACGACGTCCAGCACCGCTCGGTGAAGAAGCTGCCCGCGCTGCGCGGGCGCACGGTGGTCAACCTCTTCTTCGAGGACTCCACCCGCACCCGCTCGTCCTTCGAGATCGCCGGCAAGTGGCTCTCGGCCGACGTCATCAACGTCTCGGCCAAGGGCTCGAGCGTGAGCAAGGGCGAGAGCCTGCGCGACACCGTGCTGACGGTCGCCGCGATGGGCGTCGACGGGCTGGTGATCCGCCACGGCGCCAGCGGCGCCGCGCCGCAGGTCAGCCAGTGGACCGACGCGGTCGTGATCAACGCCGGCGACGGGATGCACGAGCACCCGACCCAGGCCCTGCTCGACGCCTACACGCTGCAGCGGCGGATGGGCTCGCTGGAGGACAAGCACGTCGCGATCGTCGGCGACCTGACCCACAGCCGGGTCTTCCGCAGCAACGTCCTGCTGCTCACCAAGCTCGGCGCCCACGTCACCGTGGTCGCGCCGCCGACGCTGATGCCGGCCGGGCGTGACCGCGTGGCCAAGGACGCCGGCTTCGCGACCACCTACGACCTCGACGAGGTGCTGCCCGAGGCCGACGCGGTGATGATGCTGCGGGTCCAGCGCGAGCGGATGAGCGGCGGCTACTTCCCGAGCGCCCGCGAGTACACCGTCGGCTACGGCCTGACCCGCGACCGGCTCGCGCGTGCTCAAGCCCGACGCCCCGATCTGCCACCCCGGCCCGATGAACCGCGGTCTCGAGATCGCCGCCGACGCAGCCGACGCCGCCCAGTCCGCGGTGCTCGACCAGGTCTCGGCCGGGGTCGCGGTCCGGATGTCCGTGCTCTACCACCTGCTTGCCGGAGAAGGGAGCGCCGCAGTGAGCGACGGCTCGTCATCAAGGGAGCCTCGCCGCTGGGCGAGAAGCCGCGGACCTGCTACGTCGACGACGGCGTGCTCGTCGACGAGGAGCCCGCCGAAGGCCGAGGTCGATCGACGCCGACGGCCTGGTCGCGCTGCCCGGCCTGGTCGACCTGCACACCCACCTGCGCGAGCCCGGGCCGCGAGGACGCCGAGACCGTGCTCACCGGCTCGCGAGCCGCCGCGCTCGGCGGCTTCACCGCGGTGCTCGCGATGGCCAACACCTCGCCGGTCACCGACACCGCCGAGGCGGCCGAGCGCGTGCTCGACCTCGGCCGGGCGGCCGGCCTGGTCGACGTACAGCCCGTCGGCGCGGTGACCCGCGGCCTGGCCGGCGAGGAGCTCGCCGAGCTCGGGCTGATGGCCCGCTCGCGGGCCAAGGTGCGGGTCTTCTCCGACGACGGCAAGTGCGTGCACGACCCGCGCGTGATGCGCCGGGCGCTGGAGTACGTCCGCGCCTTCGGCGGCGTGATCTCCCAGCACTCGCAGGACCCCGACCTCGCCGGACCCGACGGCCTGCTGCCACGAGGGCGAGCTCTCCGGCCGGCTCGGGCTGCCCGGGCTGGCCCGGCATCGCCGAGGAGACGATCGTCGCCCGCGACGTGATGCTGGCGCGGCACACCAACAGCCGGGTGCACGTCGCCCACGTCTCGACCGCCGGGTCGGTCGAGGTGATCCGGTGGGCCAAGGCGCAGGGGATCGACGTCACCGCCGAGGTCACGCCGCACCACCTGCTGCTGACCACCGACCTGCTCGCCGGCTACGACCCGGTCTACAAGGTCAACCCGCCGCTGCGGCCCGACGAGGACGTCGCCGCGCTGCGCGACGCGCTGGCCGACGGCACCATCGACGCCGTCGCCACCGACCACGCCCCGCACGCCCGGCACGACAAGGAGCACGCCTTCGTCGACGCCGCGTTCGGCATGCTCGGCCTGGAGACCGCGCTCTCGGTGGTCAGCGAGACGATGGTCGACCTCCGGCGCGATGACCTGGGCCGACGTCGCCCGGGTGATGTCGCCGAACCCGGCCCGGATCGCCCGGCTCGAGGGCCAGGGCGGCCCGCTGGCGGTCGGGCAGCCGGCCAACCTGACCCTGGTCGACCCGGCGCGCGGTCGTCGTGGTCGACCGCGCCGCCTCGGCCTCGCTGTCCCGCAACAACCCCTGGCACGGGCGCGAGCTCACCGGCGCGGTCGTCGCCACGGTGCTGCGCGGCCCGCCCACCGTCCTCGACGGGAGCCTGGTCTGAATGGGTCTGCTGGGCAGGAAGCGCGACACTCGGTTCGCGCCGTTGACGCCGGTCCCGGAGATGTCGGACCTGCCGAGGGCGCGTCTCCAGTCGACCGGCCCGCTACCTCGGCACGGTCACCGAGGACGGCGAGAAGGTGATCGGGCAGAGCCTCTCGGTGAAGAGCTCGTCCCGACTCAACCTCGCCCCGGTTGGGATCGACGTGGTCCGGATCGCCGGCTCGTTCCGGATCCCGGCCGAGGCTCTGCGCGGCGCGTCGTCCGGCGAGCGGTTCGGCGGGAAGTACGTCGAGTCGCTGCTGGTCGTGCGGTGGGAGCACGACGAGCAGCAGTGGCGCACGGGCTTCCGGATGGAGAGCGACACGAGCACGAAGGGCGGATCGGCGGTGCCGGACGTCGACCAGTGGGTAC
>CAVROK010000001.1:0-258752 GCA_963722835.1 uncultured Actinomycetota bacterium | reverse complement strand
CAGGGCGGATCACCTCACCGAGGCGACCGAGACCAGTCGTTGGGACTACAGAAGTAAGGACGTCGTTTGATGGCGGGACAGAAGATCCGCATCAGGCTCAAGGCCTATGACCACGAGGTGATCGACACCTCGGCGCGGAAGATCGTGGACACCGTGACCCGCACGGGCGCGAAGGTGGCCGGCCCGGTGCCGCTGCCCACGGAGAAGAACGTCTACTGCGTCATCCGCTCGCCGCACAAGTACAAGGACTCCCGCGAGCACTTCGAGATGCGCACGCACAAGCGTCTCATCGACATCATTGACCCCACGCCGAAGACGGTCGACTCGCTGATGCGCCTCGACCTGCCTGCCGGCGTCGACATCGAGATCAAGCTCTGAGGTCCGAGATCAGAGTCATGAGCACTTTCGAACGCAACGTGAAGGGCCTGCTGGGCACCAAGCTCGGCATGACCCAGACCTGGGACGAGAACAACCGGATCGTCCCCGTGACCGTGATCGCGGCCGGCACCAACGTGGTGACCCAGGTCCGCACCCCCGAGAAGGACGGCTACAACGCCATCCAGGTCGGCTTCGGCGAGATCGACGGCCGCAAGGTCACCAAGCCCTCGGCCGGTCACTTCGGCAAGGCCGGGGTGACCCCGCGTCGCCACCTCGCCGAGATCCGCACCGCGGACGCCGCGTCCTACGAGGTCGGCCAGGAGCTCGGCCCCGAGCTGTTCGCCGCCGGCCAGGAGGTCGACGTCACCGGCACCAGCAAGGGCAAGGGCTACGCCGGTGTCATGAAGCGTCACGGCTTCCACGGCGTCGGCGCCTCCCACGGTGCCCACCAGCAACCACCGCAAGCCCGGCTCGATCGGCGCCTGCGCGACCCCGGGCCGTGTCTTCAAGGGCACCCGGATGGCCGGTCGGATGGGTAGCGACACCGTCACCACCCAGAACGTCACCGTGCACGCCGTCGACGTCGAGAAGGGCCTGATCCTGCTCAAGGGCGCCGTTCCCGGCCCCAAGGGTGGGCTCGTCGTCATCCGCACGGCCGCGAAGAAGACCGAGGAGGCCGGCGCATGACCGCCAAGACCGTCGAAGGTCGATCTCCCCGCCGAGATCTTCGACGTCGAGACCAACATCCCGCTGATCCACCAGGTCGTCGTGGCCCAGCAGGCCGCTGCTCGTCAGGGCACCCACGCCACCAAGACCCGCGGCGAGGTCCGCGGCGGTGGCCGCAAGCCCTACAAGCAGAAGGGCACCGGCCGCGCCCGCCAGGGCTCGACCCGCGCGCCGCAGTTCGCCGGCGGTGGCGTCGTCCACGGCCCGCAGCCGCGTGACTACGACCAGCGCACCCCCAAGAAGATGAAGGCCGCCGCCCTGCGCGGTGCCCTCTCCGACCGGGCCCGCGCCGGCCGCATCCACGTCGTGGAGTCCCTGGTCGGTGGCAGACAAGCCGTCGACCAAGGACGCCGTCGCGGCGCTGGACGGCCTCACCGAGAACCGTCGCCAGCTCGTCGTGCTCGAGCGCGACGACGCGCTGACCTGGCTCTCGCTGCGCAACGTGGCCTCGGTGCACCTGCTCGCCGTCGACCAGCTCAACACCTACGACGTGCTGCTCTCCGACGACGTGGTCTTCACCAAGGGCGCCTACGACGCCTTCGTCAACGGCACCGCCGTCGGCCACCGCGCGCAAGGCGACGATCGTCGAGCCCCCGGCCAACGACGCCGCCGTCGAGGACGACCGAGGCCGAGGTCGACGAGGACGACGCGCCGTCGAGGACGCCGACGCCGACGTCGAGGTCGACGAGTTCGCGGGTGCGGCCGCGCCGCTGAAGAGCGGCAAGGCGCCCGAGGGCTACGAGATCAAGGGCAACGCGGACTCGATGAAGTACCACGCCCCGGGTGGCCACTGGTACGACGCGACCGAGGCGGAGTTCTGGTTCAAGACCGCCGCCGACGCCGAGGCCGCTGGCTTCGTCGAGGCCGGCACGAAGGAGTCGCTCGAGCAGACCCACGCCGAGGAGGACGACAAGTGAGCACCCTGCACAAGGACCACCGCGACGTGCTGATCGCGCCGGTCGTGAGCGAGAAGAGCTACGGCCTGCTCGACGCGAACAAGTACACCTTCCTGGTGCGCCCGGACGCGAACAAGACCGAGATCAAGGTCGCGGTCGAGAAGATCTTCGACGTCAAGGTCACCTCCGTGAACACCCTCAACCGCCAGGGCAAGACCCGTCGTACCCGCACCGGCACCGGCAAGCGCAAGGACACCAAGCGCGCGATCGTCAGCCTCGCCGAGGGTCACCGCATCGACATCTTCGGAGGTCCGGTCTCCTGACCGGGCTCGAGGAGCTGAGGAACTGACATGGCTATCCGCAAGTACAAGCCGACCACCCCGGGCCGTCGTGGCTCGTCGGTGGCCGACTTCGTCGAGGTCACCCGGACCACGCCGGAGAAGTCCCTGGTCAAGCCGCTGCCCAAGAAGGGCGGCCGCAACAACCAGGGCCGGATCACCACCCGTCACCAGGGTGGCGGCCACAAGCGCGCCTACCGCGTCGTCGACTTCCGTCGCTACGACAAGGACGGCGTGCCGGCGAAGGTCGCGCACATCGAGTACGACCCCAACCGCACCGCCCGCATCGCGCTGCTGCACTACGCCGACGGCGAGAAGCGCTACATCATCGCGCCGCTCGGCGTCGGCCAGGGCACCGCGATCGAGTCCGGCGCGACCGCCGACATCAAGCCGGGCAACAACCTGCCGCTGCGCAACATCCCCGTCGGTACGACGATCCACTGCATCGAGCTCCGGCCCGGTGGCGGTGCCAAGATCGCCCGCTCCGCCGGCAACAGCGCCCAGCTCGTCGCCAAGGAAGGCTCCCGCGCACAGCTGCGGATGCCCTCCGGCGAGATGCGCTACGTCGACGTCCGCTGCCGCGCCACCGTCGGCGAGGTCGGCAACGCCGAGCAGTCCAACATCAACTGGGGCAAGGCCGGCCGGATGCGCTGGAAGGGCAAGCGCCCGACCGTCCGCGGTGTCGTCATGAACCCGGTCGACCACCCGCACGGTGGTGGCGAGGGCAAGACCTCCGGTGGTCGCCACCCGGTCTCCCCGTGGGGCAAGCCCGAGGGCCGCACGCGCAAGCGCAAGGCCAGCGACGCCCTGATCGTCCGCCGCCGCAAGTCCGGCAAGAGGAAGTAGACGAGATGCCTCGCAGCCTGAAGAAGGGCCCGTTCGTCGACGACCACCTGATCAAGAAGGTGGACGCGCAGAACGAGGCCGGGACCCACAACGTGATCAAGACGTGGTCGCGTCGCTCGATGATCGTGCCGGCCATGATCGGCCACACGCTCGCCGTGCACGACGGACGCAAGCACGTCCCGGTGTTCGTGACCGACTCGATGGTCGGCCACAAGCTCGGCGAGTTCGCCCCCACCCGCACCTACCGCGGGCACGTCAAGGACGACCGGAAGAGCCGTCGCCGCTGACCGCGGCAGCTGCAGGAGAGAGACAGACAATGAGCGTTACTGAGCGTCGGCGCACCAGCGCCCGCCGTGACTCGCTGCTCGGCGACGAGCCGGGAGCGTTCGCCAGCGCGCGCTTCGTCCGGATCACCCCGATGAAGGCCCGCCGCGTCGTGGACATGGTCCGCGGCCTGCCCGTCGACGACGCCCTGGCGCTGCTGCAGTTCGCGCCGCAGGCCGCCAGCGAGACCGTCTACAAGGTGCTCGAGAGCGCCGTGGCCAACGCCGAGACGACCGAGGACCTCGACCGCGGCACCCTCGTGGTCAGCAAGGCGATGGTCGACGAGGGCCCCACGATGAAGCGTTGGCGTCCGCGTGCGCAGGGCCGGGCCACCCGGATCAACAAGCGCACCAGCCACATCACCCTCGTCGTGCCAGCCGGCCGACGAGCGACAACGACGAAGACGAAGGGACGGAAGGCCTGATGGGTCAGAAGATCAACCCGAACGGGTTCCGCCTCGGCATCTCCACCGACCACAAGAGCCGGTGGTACGCCGACAAGCTCTACAAGTCCTACGTCGGTGAGGACGTCGCCATCCGCAAGCTCCTCTCCAAGGGCATGGAGCGGGCCGGCATCTCCAAGGTCGAGATCGAGCGCACCCGTGACCGCGTCCGTGTGGACATCCACACCGCGCGTCCCGGGCATCGTCATCGGTCGCCGTGGCGCCGAGGCCGACCGCCTGCGCGGCGAGCTCGAGAAGCTCACCGGCAAGCAGGTGCAGCTGAACATCCTCGAGGTCAAGAACCCCGAGATCGACGCGCAGCTGGTCGCCCAGGGTGTTGCCGAGCAGCTCGCCGGCCGCGTGCAGTTCCGTCGCGCGATGAAGAAGGCCATGCAGACCTCGATGCGCTCGGGTGCCAAGGGCATCCGGATCCAGTGCTCGGGTCGTCTCAACGGCGCCGAGATGTCGCGCTCGGAGTTCTACCGCGAGGGCCGCGTGCCCCTGCACACCCTGCGTGCCGACATCGACTACGGCTTCTACGAGGCCAAGACCACCTTCGGCCGCATCGGCGTGAAGGTCTGGATCTACAAGGGCGAGGTCGCCGGCACCCGCGCCGAGCGTGAGGCCCAGGCCGCTGCCCGTGCCGGTGCTCCCGGCCGTGGCCGCGGCGGCGCCGCGGCGACCGTGGCGGCGACCGGCCGACCCGTGGCGCGCGCGGCGAGCCGTCCGACCCGTTCGGACCGCGCCGACGCGCCCGCCGCCGCCGAGGCCGCCGCTGCCGCAGCCCCGGCCGCCGAGGCCGCGGCTGCCGCGCCGCTACCACCGGACGGAGGGCTGAGCCATGTTGATGCCCCGCAGGGTCAAGCACCGCAAGCAGCACCACCCCAAGCGGACGGGTGCGGCGAAGGGCGGCACCAAGCTCGCCTTCGGCGACTTCGGCATCCAGGCGGTCGAGGGCCACTACGTGACCAACCGTCAGATCGAGTCGGCGCGTATCGCGATGACCCGTCACATCAAGCGCGGCGGCAAGGTGTGGATCAACATCTACCCCGACCGTCCGCTGACCAAGAAGCCGGCCGAGACCCGGATGGGTTCCGGCAAGGGCTCGCCCGAGTGGTGGGTGGCCAACGTCAAGCCCGGCCGCGTCATGTTCGAGCTCTCCGGTGTCTCCGAGGACGTTGCTCGCGAGGCCATGCGCCGCGCGATCCACAAGCTCCCGATGAAGTGCCGGTTCGTCAGCCGTGAGGCAGGTGATTTCTGATGGCGACCGCACACGAGCTCGACGACCTGAACAACGTCGACCTCGAGGGCAAGCTGCGTGAGGCCAAGGAGGAGCTGTTCAACCTCCGCTTCCAGGCCGCCACCGGTCAGCTCGAGAGCCACGGCCGCCTGCGCGCGGTCAAGAAGGACATCGCCCGGATCTACACCGTGGTGCGCGAGCGCGAGCTCGGCATCCGCACGGCGCCGGGCGAAGCTGAGAAGGAGATACGCATGAGCGAGAACCCCGCAGCTGACGAACGCCGTCGAGGACGCACGGCGCGCAAGGTCCGTGAGGGCCTGGTCGTCAGCGACAAGATGGACAAGACCGTCGTCGTCTCCGTCGAGGACCGCGTCAAGCACGCGCTCTACGGCAAGGTCCTGCGTCGTTCCACGCAAGCTCAAGGCGCACGACGAGGCAAACGCCTGTGGCGTCGGCGACCGTGTGCTCCTGATCATGGAGACCCGCCCGCTCAGCGCCACCAAGCGCTGGCGCGTGGTGGAGATCCTCGAGAAGGCGAAGTAGGAGAACAGGACAGATGATCCAGCAGGAGTCGCGACTCAAGGTCGCCGACAACACGGGTGCCAAGCAGATCCTGTGCATCCGCGTGCTCGGCGGCTCCGGTCGGCGCTACGCCGGCATCGGCGACGTCATCGTCGCCACCGTCAAGGACGCGATCCCGGGTGGCAACGTCAAGAAGGGCGACGTCGTCAAGGCCGTGATCGTGCGCACCGTCAAGGAGCGCCGTCGTCCCGACGGTTCCTACATCCGCTTCGACGAGAACGCCGCAGTGATCCTCAAGGCCGACGGGGAGCCCCGTGGCACGCGCATCTTCGGCCCCGTGGGCCGCGAGCTGCGCGAGAAGAAGTTCATGAAGATCATTTCGCTGGCGCCGGAGGTGCTCTGAGATGAGCGTCAAGATCAAGAAGGGCGACACCGTCAAGGTGATCGCCGGCAAGGACAAGGGTGCCGAGGGCAAGGTCATCCAGGTGCTCCGTGAGGAGCAGCGGGTGATCGTCGAGGGCGTCAACCGCGTCAAGAAGCACACCAAGGTCGTCAACCAGGGCGGCCGCGCCGGCAACACCGGCGGCATCGTGACCGCCGAGGCCGCCGATCCACGTCTCCAACGTGATGGTGGTCGAGGGCAAGGGCACCACCCGCCTCGGCTCCAAGCGCGTGGAGGCCACGAAGCGCCGCACGCGACGGGTCGACGTACGAGACCACCCGCAGCGTCCGCATCTCCCGCAAGTCCGGAGACGAGATCTGATGAGTGAGTCAATGACCGAGATCAACAGCGACCAGGCGGCCGAGAAGTCCGCCGGGCCGCGGATGAAGGCGCGCTACCGCGAGGAGATCCTCCCCGCGCTGCGCGAGCAGTTCGGCTACGCCAACGTCATGCAGGTGCCCGGCCTGACCAAGATCGTGGTCAACATGGGTGTCGGCGAGGCCGCCCGCGACTCCAAGCTGATCGAGGGCGCCGTCAGCGACCTCACCGCGATCACCGGCCAGAAGCCGCAGGTCACCAAGGCCCGCAAGTCGATCGCGCAGTTCAAGCTGCGCGAGGGGATGCCCATCGGCGCGCACGTCACGCTGCGTGGCGACCGCATGTGGGAGTTCCTCGACCGGCTGCTGTCGCTGGCCCTGCCCCGTATCCGCGACTTCCGCGGACTCTCGGACCGCCAGTTCGACGGCCGTGGCAACTACACCTTCGGTCTCACCGAGCAGGTCATGTTCCACGAGATCGACCAGGACAAGATCGACCGCTCGCGCGGCATGGACATCACCGTGGTGACCACCGCGACCAACGACGACGAGGGCCGGGCGCTGCTCAAGAAGCTCGGTTTCCCGTTCAAGGAGGGCAACTGACATGGCGAAGACCGGACTGAAGGTCAAGGCCGCGCGCAAGCCGAAGTTCGCGGTGCGCGGCTACACCCGCTGCCAGCGCTGCGGCCGCCCCAAGGCCGTCTACCGCAAGTTCGGCCTGTGCCGGATCTGCCTGCGGGAGATGGCGCACCGCGGCGAGCTGCCCGGCGTCACCAAGAGCTCCTGGTAACCAACCACCACACAACGATCGCTACAGGTCGCCCTGAGACGCGGGGCGAAACCAGAGTGGAGAAAGGGCCGATACGGCCATGACGATGACTGACCCGATCGCAGACATGCTGACGCGTCTGCGCAACGCCAACCAGGCGTACCACGACTCCGTGTCGATGCCGTACAGCAAGCTCAAGCAGGGCGTCGCCGAGATCCTCAAGCAGGAGGGGTACATCACCTCCTTCGAGGTCCAGGACCACGAGGACGTGGTCGGCAAGACGCTCGAGATCCAGCTCAAGTACGGCCGCAACCGCGAGCGCTCCATCGCCGGCGTACGCCGGATCAGCAAGCCCGGCCTGCGCGTGTACGCCAAGCACACCGGCGCTGCCCAAGGTGCTCGGCGGCCTCGGCGTCGCGATCATCTCGACCAGCCAGGGCCTGCTCACCGACCGTCAGGCCAACAGCAAGGGCGTGGGTGGGGAAGTCCTCGCCTACGTCTGGTGACCAGGAAGCCGAGGTAGAAGCAATGTCGCGCATCGGCAAGCTGCCCGTCCCGGTCCCGTCCGGAGTCGACGTGCAGGTCCAGGCGAGCACCGTCACGGTCAAGGGCCCCAAGGGCACCCTGAGCCACACGGTCGCCGCACCCATCACCGTCGAGAACGGTGAGGGCACCCTCGAGGTGAAGCGCCCCAACGACGAGCGGGAGAGCCGTGCCCTGCACGGCCTGACCCGCTCGCTGATCAACAACATGGTCGTGGGCGTCACCGAGGGCTACGAGAAGAAGCTCGAGATCGTGGGCGTGGGTTACCGCGTCCTCTCCAAGGGCCCGACCCAGCTGGAGTTCCAGCTCGGTTACTCCCACTCGATCACGTTCAACGCCCCCGACGGCATCACGTTCACCGTCGAGGGCCCCACCAGGCTGGGTGTCCAGGGCATCGACAAGCAGCTCGTCGGCGAGGTCGCCGCCAACATCCGCAAGCTGCGCAAGCCCGAGCCCTACAAGGGCAAGGGCGTGCGCTACGCGGGCGAGCACATTCGCCGCAAGGTCGGAAAGGCTGGTAAGTGACGATGGCTATCGCACTCAAGGCTGGCAAGCACACCGCGGCTCGCGTCGCGTCCCGTGCGCGTCGTCAGATCCGTGGCCGCAAGAAGGTCAGCGGCACCGCGGAGCGTCCGCGCCTCGTGGTGACGCGCTCCTCGAAGCACATCACCGTGCAGGTCGTCGACGACCTGGTCGGCAAGACGCTCGCGTCTGCCTCGACCATGGAGGCCGACGTCCGCTCGATCGAGGGCGACAAGACCGCCAAGGCCCGCAAGGTCGGCGAGCTCGTCGCCGAGCGCGCGAAGTCCGCTGGTGTCGAGGGCGTGGTCTTCGACCGCGCCGGCAACAAGTACCACGGTCGCGTCGCGGCCCTCGCGGACGGCGCCCGCGAGGGCGGCCTGACCTTCTGATCGCACCACAGACTTTAAGAAACGGAAGAGGTAGAACTCATGAGCGGACCCCAGCGCGGAGGACGCGCAGGCGGTGGCGAGCGTCGTGGAGGCCGCGACAACCGCGGCCGAGACGGCGCCGACAAGAGCACCTACATCGAGCGCGTCGTCGCGATCAACCGTGTCGCCAAGGTCGTCAAGGGTGGTCGTCGCTTCAGCTTCACCGCCCTGGTGATCGTCGGCGACGGCGACGGCATGGTCGGCGTCGGCTACGGCAAGGCCAAGGAGGTCCCGGCCGCGATCGCCAAGGGTGTCGAGGAGGCGAAGAAGCACTTCTTCCGCGTCCCGCGCATCCAGGGCACCATCCCGCACCCCGTGCAGGGCGAGAAGGCCGCGGGCGTCGTACTCCTGCGTCCGGCCGCTCCCGGTACCGGTGTGATCGCCGGTGGCCCGGTGCGCGCGGTGCTCGAGTGCGCCGGCATCCACGACGTGCTCAGCAAGTCGCTCGGCTCCTCCAACCAGATCAACATCGTGCACGCCACGGTGGAGGCCCTGCGCTCCCTCGAGGAGCCCGAGGCCGTCGCCGCGCGTCGTGGTCTGCCGGTCGAGGACGTCGCCCCGGCGGCGCTGCTCAGGGCCAAGGCCGAGGTGCCGGAGGGCGTGAGCCAGGAGGTGGCCTCCTGATGGCCGCGCCTGAAGGTCCAGCAGAAGAAGTCCACCATCGGCTGCAAGCAGAACCAGCGCGACACCCTGCGCACGCTGGGTCTCAAGCGGATCGGTGACGTGGTCGTCAAGGAGGACCGCCCCGAGGTTCCGGGGCATGGTCCACACCGTCCGTCACCTCGTGACGGTCGAGGAGGTTGACTGACATGTCGCTCAAGCTGCACCACCTGCGTCCGGCCCCCGGCGCCAAGACCGCCAAGACCCGTGTGGGTCGCGGTGAGGCGTCGAAGGGCAAGACCGCCGGTCGCGGCACCAAGGGCACCAAGGCCCGCTACCAGGTGCCGGCGGCCTTCGAGGGTGGCCAGATGCCCATCCACATGCGGCTGCCCAAGCTGAAGGGCTTCAAGAACCCGTTCAAGGTCGAGTTCCAGGTCGTCAACCTCGACCGGATCAACGAGCTGTTCCCCGAGGGTGGCGACGTGACCGTCGCCGACCTGGTCGCCAAGGGCGCCGTCCGCAAGGGCCAGCCCGTCAAGGTGCTCGGCCAGGGCGACCTCTCGGTGGCCGTCCAGGTGACCGCGGACAAGTTCTCCGGCTCCGCCAAGGAGAAGATCGCGGCTGCCGGTGGCACCGCGACCGAGCTCTGAGCCAGCAGATCCTTGTCGCCACAGGGCAGGATGATCGCAAGCGGCGTCACGGGCCGGTGGACGATCCTCCTGCCCTGTTAGGCTTCCACGGATTTGGTCCCCTCCCAGCCGGCCTGATCGACACCCGAAAGAGGAGCACGTGCTAGGCGCATTCGCCAACGCTTTCCGGACGCCGGACCTGCGCAAGAAGCTGCTGTTCGTGCTGTTCATCGTGGCCGTCTTCCGGCTGGGCTCCCAGATCCCCACCCCCGGCGTGAACGTCGCCGAACGTCCAGTCGTGCTTCGAGGCGACCAAGGACAGCGGCATCTACGGGCTGATCAACCTGTTCTCCGGCGGCGCGCTGCTCCAGCTGACGATCTTCGCGCTCGGGATCATGCCCTACATCACGGCGAGCATCATCCTGCAGCTGCTGGTCGTCGTCATCCCGCGGCTCGAGGCCCTCAAGAAGGAGGGCCAGGCCGGCCAGACCAAGATCACGCAGTACACCCGCTACCTCACCCTGGCGCTGGCCATCCTCCAGGCCACCGGCATCGTGGCGCTGGCCCGCAGCGGCAACCTGCTCCAGGACTGCAACAAGCCGCTGCTCTACAAGGACACCACCTGGGTCGCGCTGCTGATGGTCATCGTGATGACCGCCGGCACCGCCGTGATCATGTGGCTCGGCGAGCTGATCACCGAGCGCGGCATCGGCAACGGCATGTCGATCATGATCTTCACCCAGGTCGTCGCGACCTTCCCGGCCGCCCTCTGGGGCGTGCAGAAGGCCAAGGGCCCGTGGATCTTCGTCGATCGTGATCATCATCGGCATCGTGGTGATGGCCGCCGTGGTCTTCATCGAACAGGCGCAACGCCGAATACCGGTGCAGTACGCCCGCAGGATGGTCGGCCGCAAGATGTTCGGCGGCTCCTCGACGTACATCCCGCTCAAGGTCAACCAGGCCGGCATCATCCCGGTCATCTTCGCCTCGAGCCTGCTCTACCTGCCGGCGATGGCGGTGCAGTTCAACCAGGGGTCGGACAACCAGATCCTGATCTGGATCCAGCGCTACTTCGTGCGGGGCGACCACCCGCTCTACATGCTGGCCTACTTCCTGCTGATCATCTTCTTCACCTACTTCTACGTCGCGATCACCTTCAACCCGCAAGAGGTCGCCGACAACATGAAGCAGTACGGCGGTTTCATCCCCGGGATCCGGGCGGGAAAGCCGACCGAGGAGTACCTCAACTACGTCCTCTCCCGCATCACGCTGCCAGGTGCCCTCTATCTGGGCGTGCTCTCGCTGATCCCACTGATAGCGCTCGTCTGGGTCAATGCCAACCAGAACTTCCCGTTCGGCGGCACCTCGCTGCTGATCATGGTCGGCGTCGCGCTCGACACCGTGAAGCAGATCGAGTCGCCAGCTGCAGCAGCGCAACTACGAAGGATTCCTGCGCTGATATGAGACTGATCCTGATGGGCCCCCCGGGGGCCGGCAAGGGCACCCAGGCCAAGGTCGTCGCCGAGCACTTCGGCGTCCCGGCGATCTCGACCGGCGACATCTTCCGCTCCAACGTCTCCGAGGGCACCGACCTCGGCGCAAGGCCAAGGAGTACATGGACGCCGGGGAGTACGTCCCCGACGAGATCACCAACCTGATGGTGCGCAACCGCATCGACGAGCGCGACGCCGAGCCGGGGTTCCTGCTCGACGGCTACCCGCGCACGCTCGCGCAGGTCGAGGAGCTCGACGGGATGATCAAGTTCACCGGCCACGAGCTCGACGCCGTCGTCGTGCTCACCGTCGACTCGGAGGAGCTGGTCCAGCGCCTGCTGGCCCGCGCCGAGACCGACGGTCGCTCCGACGACACCGAGGACGTCATCCGGCGCCGCCAGGAGGTCTACGCCGAGCAGACCGAGCCGCTGATCGACGTCTACCGGGACCGCAACCTGCTGATCGAGGTCGACGGCATGGGCGAGGTCGACGACGTCACCAAGCGCATCTTCGCGGCGCTCGAGGGCGTCCGCCAGAGCTGAGCCGGAGGCACCGTCGTGGGCTTCCGTGACCGCGGGGTCGAGATCAAGACCCCTGACCAGATCCGCAAGATGCGGGTCGCCGGCCTGCTCGTGGGGGAGACCCTCGAGCTGCTGCGCGAGTCCGTGCGTGCCGGTGTCACCACCGGCGACCTCGACGCGATCGCGGAGAAGAACATCCGCGACGGCGGCGGGGTGCCGTCCTTCCTCGGCTACGGCCACCCCCCGTTCCCCGGCGACGATCTGCGCGTCGGTCAACGACGAGGTGGTGCACGGCATCCCGGGCGACCGGACGCTGGAGGACGGCGACGTCATCTCCATCGACTGCGGCGCCATCGTCGACGGCTGGCACGGCGACGCCGCGATCACCGTCGCGGTCGGCGAGGTCCGGCCCGACGTGCTCGAGCTGATGCGGGTCACCGAGGCGCTCGATGTGGGCCGGCATCGCCGCGGCGCGCCTCGGCGGCCGGGTCACCGACATCTCGCACGCCGTCGAGTCCTACGTCCGCTCCCAGCCCCACCCCACTGACGGTGACTTCGGGATCCTCGAGGAGTTCACCGGCCACGGCATCGGCACCGCGATGCACCAGCCGCCGAACGTCCCCAACTACGGCCGGCCCGGGCGAGGGCCCAAGCTGGAGCGCGGGCTGGCGCTGGCGGTCGAGCCGATGGTCACGCTCGGCAGCAAGTACACCGACCTGGACGACGACGGGTGGACCGTGGTCAGCGACGACGGCAGCTGGGCGGCCCACTTCGAGAACACCTTCACGCTCACGCCGGACGGCGCCTGGGTGCTGACCGCCCTCGACGGCGGCCGCGCGATGCTCGCCGAGCTCGGCGTCCCCTACGGCGGGGACTGAGCAGGTGAAGCCGTTCCTGCTGCTCTCGATCCGGGGTGAGGCAGCAGCAGCCGACAACGAGTACGAGTCGTTCCTCCGGTTCACCGGGCTGAGCGAGGCCGACCTGCCCCTGGTCAACCTGGCCCGCGAGGAGATGCCTCCCGTGGACCTCGGCGCGTGGTCCGGGATCCTGCTGGGCGGGGGACCGTGGAACGCCAGTGACGCCCAGGAGACCAAGTCCGCCGCCCAGGTGCGGGCCGAGGCCGCCATCCTCGAGATGCTCGACGTCGTGGTCGCGCAGGACTTCCCGTTCCTCGGCGCCTGCTACGGGATCGGCACGCTCGGGCTGCACCAGGGTGCGGTGGTCGACCGCAGCTGGCCCGAGCCCGTCGGCCCGCTGTCGGTGACCGCTGACCGAGGCGGGGGAGCAGGACCCGGTCTTCGCCGGCGTGCCGAGCGACTTCGCGGCGTACGGCGGGCACAAGGAGGCCATGGTCACGATCCCCACCGGGGCGGTGCAGCTGGCCACCTCGGCCGCGTGCCCGGTGCAGGCCTTCCGGGTCGGTCAGAACGTCTACGCCACCCAGTTCCACCCCGAGCTCGACCTGGTGGGGGTGTGCACCCGCATCGACGTGTACAAGGACGCGGGCTACTTCCCGCCGAGCGAGGCCGAGACCCTCAAGGAGCGGGCGCGCGCGGTGGAGGTGCGGCACCCGATGACCCTGCTGGCCAACTTCGTCGAGCGGCATCGCCGCTGAGCACCCGGATTAACGGTTGCGGCCACAATCTGGGTAAACTAGATCCTCGGCCCAACGTGGGCTCGTTTTGTGGTGCCTCGCGGCTGCCCGGACAAAGCGCTCTTTCCCTCTCGGTGAGAGTGCTGCGCGCCGGGAATGAGGCTCACGAGCGGCTTCACGAGGTCCACCCGCGGAGGTTTGGCGGTGTCGTGCGTTCGACACGCTCAATCATCGCGCGGGGCGGTTCCCGGGCCAACGGTAGGCAGACATCGAACTACAGATTGCGGAGGACATGCCGAAGAAGGAAGGCGTGATCGAGATGGAGGGCTCCGTCGTGGAGGCCCTTCCCAACGCCATGTTCCGGGTCGAGCTGACCAACGGACACAAGGTGCTCGCCCACATCAGCGGCAAGATGCGCCAGCACTACATCCGGATCCTCCCCGAGGACCGCGTGGTGGTGGAGCTGTCCCCCTACGACCTGACCCGAGGTCGCATCGTCTACCGGTACAAGTAAGCAACAGCAGCCGACTGAGAAAGGCCTTGAGTCAATGAAGGTCAACCCGAGCGTCAAGCCGATCTGTGACAAGTGCAAGGTGATCCGTCGCCACGGCCGCGTCATGGTGATCTGCGAGAACCCTCGCCACAAGCAGCGCCAGGGCTGAGCACCCAGCTCGATCCCGGCCGAGAACAACTGAATACATCCACTACGTGATCGCTTAGTCGTCGTACGACGGTGAACCACCTCCGGAACGGATGGCCGGAGCTCCCGCCCGAGGCAGGAGACGCGACACGACCAGACCACCGTGAAGTACAGAAGGGCTCCCGCAGCCCTTGGAAGGAAGAGCCATCAATGGCACGCCTCGTTGGTGTTGACCTCCCGCGCGACAAGCGCATCGAGATCGCACTCACCTACATCTACGGCATCGGCCGTACCAGCTCCCAGAAGATCCTCGCCGCGACCGGGGTCGACCCGAACGCCCGCGTGCACACGCTGGGGGACGAAGAGCTCGTGAAGCTCCGCGACGCGATCGAAGCCGACTACAAGTTCGAGGGTGACCTCCGACGTGAGGTCCAGGCCGACATCCGCCGCAAGATCGAGATCGGTAGCTACCAGGGCCGCCGGCACCGCCAGGGCCTGCCCGTCCGCGGGCAGCGCACCAAGACGAACGCGCGCACCCGCAAGGGTCCCAAGCGCACCGTCGCCGGCAAGAAGAAGGCCAAGTGACCTCCGGTCACGGCCCCCACCCGAGCTACCGAACAGACATCAGGAGTTACTGAATGCCCCCCAAGAGCCGCGCGACCGGCACCAAGAAGGTGCGTCGCAAGGAGAAGAAGAACGTCGCCCAGGGCGAGGCCCACATCAAGAGCACGTTCAACAACACCATCGTCACGATCACCGACCCCACCGGTGCGGTGATCTCGTGGGCCTCGGCCGGCACCGTCGGCTTCAAGGGCTCGCGCAAGTCCACCCCGTTCGCCGCGCAGATGGCCGCCGAGGCCGCTGGTCGCCGGGCGATGGACCACGGGATGAAGAAGATCGACGTCTTCGTGAAGGGCCCGGGCTCGGGCCGCGAGACCGCGATCCGGTCACTGGGTGCCATCGGCCTCGAGGTCGGCACCATCCAGGACGTCACCCCCACCCCCCACAACGGCTGCCGCCCGCCCAAGCGCCGGCGCGTCTGACCCGAGACAGAACAGGAGACTTTGACCCATGGCTCGTTACACCGGCCCCATGACCAAGAAGTCGCGCCGTCTCGGTGTCGACCTCGTCGGCGAGGACAAGGCGTTCGAGAAGCGCCCCTACGCTCCCGGCCAGCACGGACGGACCCGCATCAAGGAGTCCGAGTACCGCAACCAGCTGCAGGAGAAGCAGAAGGCGCGCTTCACCTACGGCGTGATGGAGAAGCAGTTCCACAACTACTACGACGAGGCCAGCCGCCGTCCCGGCAAGACCGGTGACAACCTGCTGCAGCTTCTCGAGTGCCGCCTGGACAACGTGGTCTACCGCGCCGGCTTCGCCCGGACGCGTCGCCACGCCCGCCAGCTGGTCACGCACGGCCACTTCAAGGTCAACGGCAAGAAGGTCGACATCCCGTCGTACCAGGTCGACGCCCACGACATCATCGACGTGCGCGAGAAGAGCCTGGAGATGACGCCGTTCATCGTGGCCCGTGAGACCCACGGCGACCGCATCGTCCCGGCCTGGCTCGAGTCGATCCCGTCGCGGATGCGGGTGCTCGTGCACTCGCGCCCGGTGCGCGCGCAGATCGAGCTCCCGATCCAGGAGCAGCTCATCGTCGAGTACTACTCCAAGAAGTAAGCACCTCCCAGCCCCATCCACGTGTGAGTTCGAGCCCGTCAAATAGCGGGTGGGCTCGGAAAGGAAAACAACTGTGCTCATCGCTCAGCGCCCGACCCTGTCGGAAGATGTCGTCGACGAGTTCCGCTCGCGGTTCGTGATCGAACCGCTGGAACCCGGCTTCGGCTACACGCTCGGCAACTCGCTGCGTCGCACCCTGCTGTCCTCGATCCCGGGGGCCTCGGTGACCAGCATCAAGGTGGACACGGCTCTTCACGAGTTCTCCACCATCGAGGGCGTCAAGGAAGACGTCACCGAGATCATCCTCAACCTCAAGGGCCTCGTGGTCTCCAGCGAGCACGACGAGCCGGTCGCCATGGTGCTCCGCAAGTCGGGCGCCGGAGTCGTGACCGCGGCTGACATCGAGGCCTCCGCCGGAGTCGAGGTGCACAACCCCGACCTGAAGATCGCCACCCTGAACGACAAGGGCAAGATCGAGATGGAGCTCATCGTCGAGCGGGGTCGTGGCTACGTCAGCTCGGTGCAGAACAAGGGCGCGGACAACGAGATCGGCCGGCTCCCGGTCGACTCGATCTACAGCCCCGTGCTCAAGGTGACCTACAAGGTCGAGGCCACCCGTGTCGAGCAGCGCACCGACTTCGACAAGCTGGTCATCGACGTCGAGACCAAGCCGTCGATCACCCCGCGTGACGCCATCGCGTCGGCCGGCAAGACGCTGGTCGAGCTGTTCGGCCTCGCTCGCGAGCTGAACGTCGAGGCCGAGGGCATCGACATCGGCCCGTCGCCGGTGGACGAGCAGCTGGCCCAGGACCTCGCCCTCCCGGTCGAGGACCTGAACCTGACCGTCCGGTCCTACAACTGCCTCAAGCGCGAGGGCATCCACACCGTGGGTGAGCTCATCTCGCGCTCGGAGCAGGACCTGCTCGACATCCGCAACTTCGGTGCGAAGTCGATCGACGAGGTCAAGGCCAAGCTGGTCGAGATGGGCCTGTCCCTCAAGGACAGCGCGCCCGGCTTCGACCCGGCGACCGCCCTGGCGGCGTACGACGACGACGACGACTCGTTTGTCGAAGACGAACAATACTGAACAGCGTGGAGGACGAGCAGTCCTCAGGCGCAGCCTGAACTACTCCGGTACCTGACACGGCCGGGGAGAATCGAGAGAAGCAATGCCTACCCCCAAGAAGGGCACCCGCCTCGGCGGCAGCCCGTCCCACCAGCGGCTGATCGTCTCGAACCTCGCCACGGCGCTGTTCGAGCACGGTCGGATCACCACCACCGAGGCCAAGGCGCGCGTGCTGCGTCCGGTCGCGGAGAAGCTGATCACCAAGGCCAAGCGGGGCGACCTGCACAACCGTCGTGAGGTCCTCAAGACCATCCGCGACAAGTCGGTCGTGCACACGCTGTTCACCGAGATCGCGCCGACCTTCGCGGAGCGTCCCGGCGGCTACACCCGGATCACCAAGATCGGCCCCCGCAAGGGCGACAACGCCCCGATGGCCGTGATCGAGCTGGTGACCGAGTCCTACACGCCGTCGGCGCCCAAGAAGGCCGCCAAGAAGACGGCCGACGCTCCCGCGCCGGCCGCCGAGGTCGAGGAGCCGGCCACCGAGTCGGCCCCCGCCGAGGTCGAGGCGACCGACGAGGCCGGCGAGACCGAGGTCGTGGAGACCGAGGCCGCCGACGTCGAGACCGCCGAGGCCCAGGCCGAGACGGAGGAGACCCCGGAGGAGCCCGCTGCGGAGGAGTCCGCGGACGAGGCGACCGAGGAGCCTGCTGCGGAGTCGGAGGACGACACCAAGGCCTGAGCGTCACCCAGGCAACGCCGGGGCCCGGCACCACGCGAGTGGTGCCGGGCCCTCTGTGCGTGGGCTCAGCGGGTGCGTCCGGTCAGCGGGTGACGGCCGTCGAGTCGGCGATGTGGGCGTGCACCAGGGGTACGACGCTCGCGCCCTCGCCCGAGGCAGCGGCCACCCGCTTCATCGAGCCGGCCCGGATGTCGCCGGCCGCGAACAGCCCGGCGACCGGGGTCGAGAGGTTGGCCGGGGGCAGACCGTCGGCCCAGAGGTCCTTGGGCACGTCGCGCCCGGTGAGCACGAACCCGTGCTCGTCGCGCACCACCTCCGGCGGCAGCCAGTCGCACTGCGGAGCCGCGCCGAGCAGCAGGAACAGCCCACCCGCCTCGTGCCGGGCCACCTCACCGGTGTTCAGGTCGCGGACCGCGATCCAGTCGAGACGACCGTCGCCCCCGCCGTCGACGACCTCGGCGCACTCCTGGATGTGGATGTGCCGGAGGTACTTCATCTCGCGGATCAGGTAGTCCGACATCGTGGCGGAGACGTCGGGACGGCGTACGAGGAGGGTGACCGAGCGCGCGAAGCGGGCGAGGTGCAGCGCCGCCTGGCCGGCCGAGTTGCCGCCCCCGACGACGAAGACGTCGCGGTCCTCCATCTCCTGGGCCGCGCTGACCGCGGCGCCGTAGTGGACGCCCAGCCCGACCAGCTCCTCGACCGGGTCGACGCCGAGCCGTCGGTAGGCGACGCCGCTGGCGATCACGACCGCCCGCGCCCGCACCTCGCCGCCCTCGGTCACCACCCGGTGCGGGTCGCCGTCGGTGCCGGGCACCAGCGCCTCGACCGGCCACCCGGTGAAGAACTTGGTCCCGAAGCGGATCGCCTGGTTGCGGGCCCGCTGCGCGAGCCGCATGCCGGAGATGCCGCGCGGGAAGCCGAGGTAGTTGCGGATCATCGAGCTGGTGCCGGCCTGGCCGCCGATGGCGCCGGCCTCGAGGACGACGGTCGTGAGCCCCTCGGAGGAGGCGTAGACGGCCGCTGCCAGCCCGGCGGGCCCCGACCCGACCACGCAGACGTCGGCGACCTTGTCGACGTCGATCTGGTCCGGAGCGCCGTACATGGTCGAGGCGAGCTCGCGCACCGAACGAGGCTGGCTGGTCATGTCACCGAGGGCGGAGACGACCGGCAGCTCGCCGTCGCCACCGTGGCGGGCCAGCACGTCGCGGCCGGTGGGCGAGTCGGCCGTCACGACCTCGGCCGGCATCCCCATCTGGTAGGCGAAGTCGCGCAGCGCGACGGTGAGCGGGTCGAGCCCATCCGAGACGATGTGCACGGTCGGCACCACCGGAGCGGTCGAGCCCCAGTCGCTGAGGAGCTCGGTGACCGCGGTGTGGAACTCCTCGTCGCGGACGCCGCGGGGCATCAGCAGGTAGGCGTCGTACTTGCCGGTCGCGAGCCCGTGCCGCATCTCGTCGGCCCGTCGGCGGAAGTGGTCGACGTGGGCGGCGATGATGCGCCTCGCCGTCGGGACGACCTTGCGCCAGTCGTGGAGGGCCCACATCACGTGCTGGTCGGGCAGCTCGGTCTCGGAGACCAGCAGCGCGACCCGGTCCTCGGGGTCCAGCGAGGTGAGCAGGGCGTGCATCTCGGCGGCGGTGTGCGTCGTGCGGAGGTCGTAGTCAGCCGCGTAGCGGGCGAACTGGCTCTCGAGCACGTCCGCGTGCTGCGGGGCGCACAGCACGATCAGCGGGTTGCGGGGGAAGCCGGAGTCGGCGGTCATGGCTCCATGATCCTGCACGGGCCGAAACCGGGGAACGGCTCAGGCCGCCTCGGCTCGCTGGTGTACGTCGAGCCGCAGCCGTCGAGCCACGAGGTCGACCGCGGGACCCAGCAGCAGGATCACGGCGATCGTGCCGGGACCGATCGTGGCTCCGAGCAGCCAGCCGACGAGAGCGCCCCCTCCCTGCACGGCGCTGTAGCTCCACTTGAACGGGACCGGCGGGTCCCACGCGAGCGCCGCCGCCTCGATCGGTCCGGCTCCGAGGTGCATGCCCAGGTAGACCGCGATCCCGAGCGCGAGCACCGGGAACGCCGCCGTCAGCAGCAGTGCCTGGCCGACGACGGTGTCCGGGGTGCCGAGCACGGTCAGCAGCCGGTCGACGGTGAAGCCGACCACCACGATCTGCACCAGCGTGCCGATGCCCGGGATGACGCGTCGTGCCGCCGCCATCGCGAGGAACGCCAGGCTGACGGCCAGGTTCGCGACGAAGAACGGCAGGCCGCTGCTGATGCTGAGGCCGTTGACCAGCGAGGAGAAGCCGTCGGAGCCGAGGTCGGCCGCGAGCAGCATCGCCACCCCCAGACCGAGGACCAGGCACCCCGCGGTCAGCGTCGCCAGGCGGCGCAACGGAGGTCGGGGCACGCTGGGAAGCATCCCAGACCGGGCGGACACCCCGGGCGATAGGTTGTCGCGGTGCGGCTGCGCATCGACCTCGCCTACGACGGGTCCGCCTTCCACGGCTGGGCCCGCCAGGAGGGACTCCGCACGGTGCAGGGAGAGGTCGAACAGGCCCTGGACACGGTGCTCCGCTTGCGGGGCACGTCGCTGACCGTCGCCGGGCGCACCGACACCGGCGTGCACGCCCGTGGGCAGGTGGCCCACGTCGACCTCGACCCCGAGGCGCTCGCGGCGGCGGCCGGCCGCAGCGAGCAGCCACCGGCGCAGGCCCTGGTCCGTCGGCTCAACGGGGTGCTCGATCCCGACGTCCGCATCCACGGGATCGTCGAGGCCGCAGCCGGCTTCGACGCGCGGTTCTCCGCGATCTGGCGGCGCTACGCCTACCGGGTGGCCGACCGGGTCGAGACCGTCGACCCGTTGGCGCGCGGACACGTGCTCACCTGGTCGCGCGCGCTCGACCTCGTCGCGATGAACGAGGCGTGCGAGACGCTGCTCGGCGAGCACGACTTCGCGGCCTTCTGCAAGAAGCGGGAGGGCGCCACGACGATCCGCACGTTGCTGGACCTGCGCTGGGAGCGCGACCCCTCCGGGCTCGCGGTCGCCACGGTGCGGGCGGACGCGTTCTGCCACCACATGGTGCGCTCGCTGGTCGGCTGCCTGCTCGCGGTGGGCGAGGGGCGCCAGGAGCCCGCCTGGGCCGCGCGCGTGCTGCAGGCGCAGCAGCGGGACCCCGCGGTCAAGGTCGCGCACGCCCACGGGCTCACGCTCGAGGAGGTCGCCTACCCGCCCGACGACGAGCTCGGCCGGCAGGCACAGGCGTCCCGCGTCGTACGCGGCCCGCTGTAGCCGGACCCTGCCCGGATAGCATGGCCGCGCCAGACGGCCGCGCTCACGCATGGGCCGCGTCGCGCAGGAAGGAACGCCAGGTGGCGGAGCCCAAGCAGAGCCCTCATCACCGGGGTCACCGGGCAGGACGGTGGACACCTCACCGAGCTGCTCCACGAGAAGGGCTATGAGGTCTTCGGCCTGATCCGCGGGCAGCGCAACGCGCGCCGCGAGGCGGTGATCGACGAGTTCCCCTACGTCACGCTGATCGAGGCGGACCTGACCGACCAGACCTCGCTGATCCAGGCGGTCGAGCAGTCCCAGCCCGACGAGGTCTACAACCTCGCTGCGGTCAGCCACGTGGGGTTCTCCTTCCGGAACCCGCAGCTGACCGCCGACATCACCGGCAAGGGCGTGCTCAACCTCCTCGAGGCGATCCGCATCGCCGGCTTCCAGGACCGCGCGCGGTTCTACCAGGCGTCGACCTCGGAGATGTTCGGTGGCCTCGACTACAACCGTCCCGGCACCGGCTACAACGAGGACTCGCTGTTCCACCCGCGCAGCCCGTACGGCGTCGCCAAGCTCTACGGCCACTGGATCACCCGCAACTACCGCGAGAGCTACGGCATGTTCGCGGCGACCGGCATCCTGTTCAACCACGAGGGCCCGCGCCGCGGACTGGAGTTCGTGACCCGCAAGATCACCGACGCCGTGGCCCGCATCTACACCGGTCAGGCCGACCACGTCGTGCTCGGCGACCTGTGGCCCAAGCGCGACTGGGGGTACGCCGGCGACTACGTGCGCGGCATGTGGCAGATGCTCCAGCACGACGAGCCCGACGACTTCGTGCTCGCCTCGGGGGTGACCCACTCGATCGAGGACTTCCTGACCCTGGCGTTCGCCGAGATCGGCGTCGAGGACTGGAAGCCCTACGTCAGGCAGGACCCCGCGTTCATGCGCCCGGCCGAGGTGGACATCCTGCTCGGCGACTCCTCCAAGGCCGCCCGGGTCCTGGGCTGGGAGCGCGAGTACGACCTGGCCGGCCTCGTGCGGCTGATGGTCGAGCACGACATCGCCCGGCAGAAGGGCTGATCGCGACCGATGCGCGTTGCCATCACGGGGGCCACCGGTTTCGTCGGTCCGCACCTGGCTCGGGAGCTGCTGGCGGCCGGCGACGAGCCGGTGGCGGTCAGCAACGTCGAGGACGAGGTCCGAGCTCGACATCCCCTACGTCTCCTGCGACCTCACCCGGACGTGGCCGGACGAGCTCGTCGACGTCGAGGCGGTGGTGCACCTCGCGGGCCTCTCCGCGGTCGGTCCGTCGTTCTCCGCGCCGCAGGAGTACGTCGCGGCCAACAGCGCCATGGTCACCACGATGTGCGAGGCACTCGCCGCTGCCGGGTCGAAGGCGCGGGTGCTCGTGGTCAGCAGCGGCGCGGTCTACGACGCCTTCCAGCCGCAACCGATCCCCGAGTCGGGCGCGATCGCGATGAGCTCGCCGTACGTCGTCAGCAAGGTCCTCGTGGAGAACCTCGCCGCCTACTACGACAGCCGTGGTCTCGACGTCGTGGTGGCTCGGCCGTTCAACCACATCGGACCGGGGCAGAAGGACGGCTTCCTGCTCCCGGACCTGGTCGCCGGTGCCGAGGCTGCGGCGGCGGAGGGCCGACCGATGCAGGTCGGGGACCTCACCACCTCACGCGACTACACCGACGTCCGGGACGTGGCCCGGGCCTACCGGCTGCTGCTCGCAGCCGACCTCGGCGACCGAGCGGGTCTTCAACATCTGCAGCGGGGAGTCCCGGACGGGCAACGAGCTGTGCGACCTGGCCCTGGCCGAGCTCGGCCTGACCCACCTGGAGCGCTCGGTCGACGAGTCCAGGAAGCGGCCGAACGACCCGCGGTCGATCACCGGCGACAACGCCCGGGTGCGCAGCACGACCGGGTGGGCCCCCGAGCGCAGGATCGAGGAGACGGTCCGCGACTACGTCGCCGAGCACCTCGCGGGACAGCTAGGGGCCTCTCATGTCGAGCTCGGCTGGCGGACGCGGGCCAGGCGGCTGGCCTCGACCTCGTAGCGGCTCGCCCGGCCCGAGCCCGTGGCGAAGAAGCGTCGTCGCAGGGCTCCCTCCACCCGCACCGTGTCGGCCGGGCCGAGCGAGGTCGCCGTGCGCTGGGTGCGCTTCGACCAGCACGCGACGTCGATGACGTCGACCACGCGCTTGGTGCTGCCGCGCTCGGGCGGACGGTCCACCACGACCCGCAGGGTCACCAGCCGGTCGCCGCTGGGCAGGTCGCGCACGTCGGGCACCGCGCTGACCCGACCGACGATCGTCACGCAGTTGAGGTTGCCGGCGTCGACGCCGGAGGTGAGCTGTTCGGTCATGGAGGAAGCACACCCGAGGGCACGTCCCCGGGCCAGAGTCGCCGGCGAGGCTGTGGATAGGTTGGCGACGACAGCCGCTGTGGACGTGGAACGGCACGAGAGGACAGGCGTGGACGAGCACTACTTCACGGCCGACCCGGCCGTCCCGTTCAAGCGGGTGCCGGTGCGCGCCAACGTCTGGGGCCACTGGCTCGAGCTCACCTCGGGCTCGGGGGTCTTCGCCCAGGGCCGGCTCGACATCGGCACCGGGGTGCTGCTGCGGGAGGCCGCGCCGCCGGAGCAGGCCCGCGAGGTCCTCGACCTCGGCTGCGGCTACGGGGTGATCGGCCTCGCCATCGCGGTCGCCGTGCCGGAGGCGCGCGTGACGGCGGTGGACGTCAACGAGCGGGCGCTGCTGCTCGCTCGCGAGAACGCCGAGCGTCTCGGCGTGACCGATCGCTTCCGCGCTGTCCTGCCCGGCGAGGTGGACGCGGAGGCGACGTACGACGAGATCTGGTCGAACCCGCCGATCCGCGTCGGCAAGGAAGCGCTGCACGACCTGCTCCTCGACTGGCTGCCGAGGCTGCGTCCCGACGGCCGCGCGCTGATGGTGGTGGGCAAGAACCTCGGCTCGGACTCGCTCGCGACCTGGCTGGGGGAGCAGGGGTACCCGACCGAGAAGCTGGCCAGCGCCAAGGGCTTCCGGGTGCTCGAGTCACGCCGGGGCTGAGACTCGAGCGATCGCCTGCGTCAGACCGCGAGGATCGCCTTGCGGGCCTCGTTGATGGCCAGTGCGGCGAAGGCCAGCGTGCACAGCACCATCGCGAGGTTGGACCAGATCTTGTTGCGCCACTCCTCCGGCGTGCGGTCGGTGTTGAGCAGCCAGAGCAGGGTGACCGAGAGGAACGGCATGAAGAACGCGCCGAGGACGCCGTACGCCAGGATCAGCCAGACCGGCTCGCCGAGGAACATCATCACCATCGGCGGGAAGGTCAGCCACAGGATGTAGGCCTTGTACCAGCGTCCGCCGGCGCGGGAGTCCGCGTCGTCGCTCGACTTCCCGGTCACGTTGCCCATGAAGTCGGCGAACATCAGGCTGACGCCGTTCCACACGCCCACCAGTGACGACATCGCCGCGGCCCAGAAGCCGACCAGGAAGAGCTTGCCCATCCAGGTGCCGTAGCGGTCGGCGAGCACGTTGGACAGGTCGAGCATGCCCTTGTCGCCGGTGGCGACGGCGATGTTGGCGGAGTAGAGCAGCTCGGCGCCCACGATCAAGGTGGCGATCACGAACAGCCCGGTGACGAGGTAGGCGACGGAGTTGTCGATCCGCATCACCCGCATGAACTTCGGCGTGGTCCAGCCCTTCTCGCGCAGCCAGTAGCCGTACGCCGCCAGGGTGATCGTGCCGCCGACGCCGCCCGCGAGAGCGAGCACGTTGACCAGGCCGTCGTCGGGGATCCGCGGGACCAGCCCGTTCAGCAGCTCGGGCAGGTTGGGCAGGGTGACCAGCGCGGCGCCGACCATCGTGACGAACATCAGACCGACGAGGGCAACGCAGGACCTTCTCGAACAGGCCGTAGCGCCCGCTCCAGACCAGCGCGAGGCCGATCAGCCCCGAGAGGATGCCCCACCAGGTGACCGAGAGCCCCTCGAACAGCGCGTAGAGGGCGAGGCCGGTGCCGGCCATCGCGGCGGCGCCGTAGACGAAGCCCCAGATGACGATGTAGGGCGCGAAGTACCACGTGGTCCAGATGCCGAGGGATCGCCAGCCCTCGAAGATCGGTGCGGCCGGTGGACAGGCAGTAGCGACCGGCGCCCTCGACCAGCACGATCTTCATCACGCAGCCGACGACCGCGCACCACAGCAGCAGGTAGCCGAACTTGCTGCCGGCGATCAGCGTGGCCACCAGGTCGGCGGCCCCGACGCCGGTCGCGGCGACCACCAGCCCTGGCCCGATCAGGCGCCAGCGCGGTGCGGATGTCTCGTCAGCCCGGATCTGTTGCGACATGTTTCCTCACCTTACGCACATGTCGGGCGCCCCTGCTCCGTGGTCGGCTCAGCTCGCCCCCGGGGATCCCCGAGGCGGGCGGGGCGTCCTCGGCGGCGGCAGAGTCGTCCGGCTCGATCGGGTTGTCCCCGATCTCCGTGACCTGGACGTCACCCTCGGGGACGACGGTGGCTCCCTCGAGCCGGGCGACGCGCATCCCGGTCGTGCCCATGTGGCTGTCCGCGCTGTAGGCGAAGGGGGCGAGCAGCGGACCCTCGAAGTCGGCGCCGCCTTCCTCGAGCGCGTCGACGATGCCCTGCCGCGTGAGGTCCTTGCCCGCGGCCTCGAGCGCCTGGACGAAGGTGTAGGCCTGCGCCATCCCGTAGACGCGGTAGTTGGTCAGCGGTTCGTCGCTCCCCTCCTGCTCCCAGACCTTCTGCCACAGCTTGATCCACGCGCTCTGCTGGTCGTCGACCGTGTCGAGGTACTTGGTGGTCAGGACCCCGTCGAGCGAGCTGGCCCCACCCTTGACCGCGCCCTCGGAGAACCGTTCCAGGAGGCCGCCGACGAGCGTCGCGTCGGAACCCACGTTGCTGTAGAACCACTTCGGCTTGTAGCCGAGCTTGAGCGCCGTGAGCTGGGTCAGCGCGGTGTACGACGGGGTGTTGAACCCGAGCACCAGGTCGGCGCCGGAGGACTGGAGTGCCGAGACCTGCGGCGCCACGTCGGTGTTGCCGGAGGTGTAGCGCTGGGTCTCGACGATCTGGCCCTCGAGGTACTGCTTGAGGCCCTTCTCGCCGTCGGCCCCGAAGTCGTCGTCCTGGAGGAACAGGCCGACCTTCGCGTCGGGCATGTTCTCGGCGACGTACTTGCCGATCACCTTGCCCTCGCTCTCGTAGTCGGTCTGCCAGCCGAACGTCCACGGCAGCTTCTCCGGGTCCTCGCCCCACTGCAGCGAGCCGGAGGAGACGAACAGGTCGGGGACGCCCTCGTCGTTGAGGAAGTCCACGACGGCGCCGTGCGTCGGGGTGCCGAGGCCGCCGACCATGGCGAAGATCTTGTCCTTCAGGACCAGCTCGTTGGTGACCGTGCTGGTCTTCGTCGGGTCGTATCCGTCGTCGCGCACCAGGTACTCGATCGTGCGACCGTGCACGCCGCCGGCCGCGTTGACGTAGTCGAAGTAGGCCTTCGCGCCGGTGGGGATCTCGCTGTAGCCCGGGGCCGCGACGCCGGTGAGTGGGAAGTGTCCACCGACCTTGACCGAGTCGTCCGTCACCCCGACGGTGCTGGCCCCGCCCTCGGGCCTGCTTCCCCCGCAGGCGGTGAGGGCCAGGGCGGCGATGCCTGCGGTGGCGAGGACGCCCCACCTCCTGAGCCGGCTGTGCTTGGCGGTGTTCATCGGGCTTCTCCCTTCGAGGTGGTCACGGGTCCGGTCGGAGCCGTGCTGGTCGTCGTACGAGGCGTGGGGCGATGGCGACGGGCCATCAGCTGGCGCAGGGACCCGACGATGCCGAGCGGTGCGACGAGCACGACCGCCACCATCACCAGCCCGTAGACGAGCGGGGCCAGCTGCGCGGCCCGGATGTCGCTGAGGCCGGCGTCGCGGCCCAGGTCGGAGGCGACGTCGGGGAGGAAGGTCAGCAACGCCGCGCCCAGCAGCGCGCCGGTGAGGCTGCCCAGCCCGCCGAGGACGACGGCCGCCAGCAGGGTGAGGCTCAGGGTGAGCGTGTAGCCGCTGGGTGCCGCCAACCGGACCGAGAACGCCATCACGGCGCCGGCGGCTCCAGCGGCCGCCGCGCTGACCATGAAGGCCGAGACCCGCGCGCGGCCCAGCCCGATGCCGGCGAGCTCGGCGGAGACCTCGTCGTCGCGCACCGCACGCCAGCGGCGCCCGACCCGGCTCCGGGACAGGTTGGCGAGGAGCACGAACGCGACGATCAGCGTGAACCACGCGAGGTAGGCCACGTAGCGGCTCCGGGTCAGCTCGCTGCCCGTCACGAAGTACGCCGCGTCGAGGACCCAGACGGGGATCTCCGGCAGCCGCACGCGGAGTCCTGCCTCACCGCCCAGGGTCTCGCTGAACCGGAGCGCGATGCCCGGCACGGCGACGGCCAGCGCGAGGGTGGCGCCGGCCAGGTACGGGCCGTGCAGGCGGGCGGCGGCCACACCGATGAGCGCTCCGACCAGGAGCGTGACCAGCGTCGAGACGACCACGATGCCGAGCAGCGGCAGGGCCGGCTCGGGGTCCTGCAGCATCAGCGCCGCCGTGTAGGCGCCGATCGCCATCAGCGCCCCGTGCCCCAACGAGATCTGCCCGTTCACACCGGTGAGGATGGTGAGACCTCCTGCGGCGAGGCCCAGGTAGGCCATCGCGGCCAGCTGCACGTTGCGGAAGTCGCTCGCGCTCTCCAGCACGAGCATCACCACGAGCAGGCCCACCGCAGCCACGACGAGGTGGCGTCCCATCGAGGAGTCCCAGACCGCCCGGATCAGTCGTGGCACGTCAGACCCGCCGTTCCTGTGCCTGGGCGAACAGCCCGCTCGGACGGAGCAGCAGGACGCCCATCAGGATCGCGAGCGCGGCGAGCGCCACCAGCTCCGAGCCGAGGTAGCCGCTGACGAAGCTCAGGGAGATGCCGAGCAGCAGGCCGCCGACCACGGCGCCGGCCGGTGAGTCGAGGCCGCCGAGCACGGCGGCGACGAACCCGTAGACCACGATCGAGTCCATGTAGCCCGGGTGCACCAGGCTGCCGCCCGCGATCAGGATCCCGGCCAGGGACCCGACGAGGGAGGCGAGCGCCCAGCCCAGCGTGAGCATCCCGCCGACCCGGACACCGAGGAGTCGCGCGACCTCGGGGTTGAAGGCCGAGGCGCGCATGCGCAGCCCGACGTCGGTGAACCGGAAGAGCAGCACCAGCAGTGCCATCACCACGACGACCGACACGACGGTGAAGATGCCGAAGCCGGTCAGCGCGATGGTGGTGCCCCCGACCTCGATGCCGCGGATGCCGAACGGTGCCGGGAAGGAGCGGTACCGGTTGCCGAAGACGACCGAGGCGAACGCGTGCAGCACGATGAACAGGCCGAGCGTGAGGATGACGGCGTTGATCTCCGACTTTCCCTCGACCGGCCGGATCACCACCCGTTCGACGACCGCACCGAGCAGCAGCCCGGCGAGCAGGGCCGCGGCGAAGCCGATCCAGTAGGAGTAGCCGGCGTCGATGAGCGTCAGGGCGACGAACGTCGTGAGCATCGCCATCGGCGCCTGGGCGAAGTTGACGATCCGGGTGGAACGCCAGATCAGCACCAGGGCGAGCGCGAAGGCGGCGTACACCATGCCCAGGGTGAGGCCACCGAGCGCGGTGTTCACGAACTGCTGCACGAGCTCTCCTGTCCGTCAGAATCCGAGGTAGGCGTGGCGGAGCTGGGCGTCGCCGGCCAGGACGTCGGCCCGGTCGTCCGCGACGACTCGACCGAGGTTGAGCACCACGCCGTGGTCGGCCAGCGAGAGGGCGCTGCGGGCGTTCTGCTCCACCAGCAGCACGGTGAGCCCCTCCTCGGCGACGAGGTCCCGCAGCAGGGTGAAGATCTGTGCGACGACGCGTTGGGCCAGCCCGAGCGACGGCTCGTCGAGCAGCAGCAGCCTCGGCCGGGCCATCAGCGCACGACCGACGACCAGCATCTGCCGTTCGCCACCGGAGAGGGTGTGGGCCAACGCGCCGCGCCGTTCCCCGAGCACGGGGAAGAGGTCGAAGACGTGGTCGAGGGCGGACGCCCTCGCCTGGTCCCGGCGCTCGAGACCCCCGAGACCGCCGAGGCGGAGGTTCTCCTCCACGGTGAGCTCGGTGATCACCCCGCGCCCCTCCGGGACGTGGGCCATCCCGAGCGAGGGCATCCGCTCGGCCGGGGTGCGGGTGATCTCGTGGTCCTCGAGCCGGACGCTCCCGTGCTGGGGCCTGATCAGTCCTGAGACGGTGCGGAGCAGGGTCGTCTTGCCGGCACCGTTGGCTCCCAGCACGGCGGTCACCTCACCACGTCGCGCGGTCAGCGAGACCTGGTCCAGCGCCTGCACCGGCCCGTAGCTGGTGCTCAGCCCGTCGATCGCCAGCACGTCACCCTCCCTGCTCGAGCGCGTCGCCGAGGTAGGCGGCCAGCACGGCCGGGTCGTCCTTGATCGTCCCGGGCGACCCGTGGGCGATGACCCGGCCGAAGTCGAGCACGGTGATCTCGTCGCACACGCTCATCACCAGGTCCATGTGGTGCTCCACGAGCAGGACGGACATCCGGTCGGTGAGGGCGCGCACCAGCTCGCCGAGCTCCTCGATCTCCTCGTGCGAGAGGCCACTGGCCGGCTCGTCGAGCAGCAGCAGTCGTGGATGCGCGGCCAGGGCCCGGGCCAGGGCGACCCTCTTGCGGATCGGGTAGGGCAGGTTCGAGGGGAGCTGTCCGGCGTACTCCGCGATGCCGAGCGACTCCAGCGCCTCGAGGGCTTCCGCGCGCAGGCGTCGCTCCTCCCGGACGGACCTGCGCAACCCGAGCAGGCTGCTGAGGAACCCGGCCTCGGCACCCGCCTCGGCCCCGACCATGACGTTGTCCACGACGCTCATCCGGTCGAACAGCCCGACTCCCTGCAGGGTCCGGGCGATCCCCAGCCCGGCAAGGTCGTGTGGACGCAGCGCGGTGAGTCGACGCCCCTCCCACGACAGTGAGCCGGTGTCGGGGACGGTGAACCCGCAGGCCACGTTGAACAGCGTCGTCTTGCCCGCCCCGTTGGGGCCGATCACGCCGTGCACCCGGTGCGGCGCCACCGAGAGCGAGACCTCGGAGAGGGCGGTCAGTCCACCGAAGGTGACCGTCACGTCCTCGAGCACGAACCGGGCACCGTCATCCGCACGGGAGCCCTCGGGTCGATCGCCCTCCGGGCCCATGCGGGGTTCCTCCCTCGTGTGTCTCGGCGCTGGTCACAGATGTGACCCTGACCACTTTGGTCGGAGCGCACATCTTTGGCATTGGGCGCGATGCCCAAAATCCATTGGACGATGTGCAGCAAATCGGTGCGGCCAGTAGTCAGGTTTGTGCGTAGAGTGCGAACGTGGCGTCATGCACCCGGCCCGAGGTCAGGTCTTCGGCCTGCCTGCCGACGCTCCGCGGGGGCGGGGGATGAGCGACCCCGACCCCGAGCTGAGGGCGCGGGTCGCGGCCGCCTGGGGGCTGCTCCTGGGGGAGTCCGACCGCATCGCCGACGCGATCATGGACCAGCTCTTCGGGTACGACGGCGAGCGCTACGACCGGGTCGATGCCGAGCTGCGGGCCGACGTGCGCGACAGCACCCGAGTACACATCCGGCGCGGGCTCGAGGTGCTCTCCGAGCAGGGGACACCCGGCACGGCAACCGTCGAGCTGTGGCGCGAGACCGGCCGTCGTCGCGCCCGCCAGGGCGTGCCGATGGAGCTCGTGCTGAGCGCCTACACGCTCGGCTCGCGGATCCTGTGGCAGACGCTGCTGGAGAGGGCGGAGGACAACGCGGTCGAGGAGGACGTCCTGCTCGAGGCCGGACAGGCGGTCTGGGCAGCGCTCGACGTGCAGAACGCCGTGATGATCGAGGGCTACCGCCGTGAGAGCGCCCGGCTGCAGCGACAGGACCTCCAGCGCCAGCAGAGCATCCTCGACGCGCTGGTCGAGGGACGCGGGGCCGATCCGGCCTTCGGTGCCGACGCGCGCGTGGCGCTCGGTGTGAGCGGGGACGCCGCGATCGCCTGCGTCGTCGCCTTGTACGACGGGGCGCTGGACGAGCCGCTCAGCCCGGCAGAGGACCGTCTCGAGCGACTCGGCATCGGGTCGTTCTGGCACGTGCGGGGCGGGGTCTACTTCGGCCTGCTCGCCGGGAACCTCCTGGACGAGGCCGGACTCGTCGACCTGTTCACCCCGCACGCCACCGGCCGGGTCGCCGTCGCCACCTCGCCCGAGGGGATCGCGGGGTTCGCCACCGCGTTCCAGCTGGCTTCCCGCGCGGCGGAGACCCTGCCGCGCGGCGAGCGGACCGTCGTCTCGGTCTCCGACCGGCTGCCGGAGGTGCTGCTGGCCGGGAGCCCTCAGATCGTGCCGTTGCTGATGGCCGAGACCGTGGGTCCGCTGATGGCGCAGGCGCCGTCACACGCGCAGACCCTGGTGCAGACGCTGAGCGCCCTGCTCCGCCACGACGGTTCGCCCACCCACGCGGCAGCGGAGCTGTACTGCCACCGCAACACCGTGATCTACCGGATGAAGCAGATCGAGCAGCTCACCGGTCGACGGCTCGCGGATCCCCGGGACAAGCTGATGCTCGGCCTCGGTCTGATGAGCATCGTGCCGGAGCAGCAGGAGACCTCCGCCCAACAATCCAGATGACCCCCGCGGGGAGGGCGGGCACAATCCACGGCATGGGCCATGTGGAGGTCGCCGGCGTGCGCTACGAGCTGCCCGACGGGCGGGTGCTGCTCGACGACGTCTCCTTCCGGGTCGGCGACGGCGCCAAGGTCGCCCTGGTCGGCGCGAACGGCGCGGGGAAGACCACGCTGCTGCGGATCATCACCGGTGAGCTGACCCCGCACGAGGGCGCCGTGACCCGCTCCGGTGGTCTCGGGGTGATGCGCCAGATGGTGGCCCGGGGCTCGACCTCGGTGGCCGAGCTGCTGCTCTCGGTGTCACCCCCTCGGGTGCGCGCCGCTGCGGCCGAGGTGGACCGGCTCGAGCTGAAGCTGATGGAGGCCGACGACGAGGCGACGCAGATGTCCTATGCCACGGCGCTGGCGGAGTTCGCCGACGCCGGTGGCTACGAGATCGAGGTCGTCTGGGACTCCTGCTGCACGGCGGCGCTCGGCGTGGGGTTCGAGAAGGCGAAGTACCGCGACCTCGAGACGCTCAGCGGCGGCGAGCAGAAGCGGCTCGTGCTGGAGTACCTCCTCGCCGGGCCCGACCAGGTGCTGCTGCTCGACGAGCCGGACAACTTTCTCGACGTACCCGGGAAGGTGTGGCTGGAGGGACGGATCCGCGAGTCGCCCAAGACGATCCTGTTCATCAGCCACGACCGGGAGCTGCTGAACAACACCGCGACGCGGGTGGTCACCGTCGAGCTGGGAGCGGCTGGGAACTCGGCGTGGACCCATCCCGGCGGCTTTGCGTCGTACCACCAGGCCCGGAGGGACCGGTTCGCGCGCTTCGAGGAGCTCACCCGACGGTGGGAGGAGGAGCACACCAAGCTCAAGACCCTGGTGGCGACGCTGAAGCAGAAGGCGACGTACAACGACGGGATGGCCTCGCGCTACCGCGCCGCCCAGACCCGGCTGCGCAAGTTCGAGGAGGCCGGGCCGCCGACCGCGCAGCCGCGCGAGCAGCAGGTCAGCATGCGGCTCAAGGGCGGCCGCACCGGCAAGCGGGCGGTGGTCTGCGAGGGGCTCGAGCTGACCGGCCTGATGAAGCCGTTCGACCTCGAGGTCTGGTACGGCGAGCGCGTGGCCGTGCTCGGCTCCAACGGCTCCGGCAAGTCGCACTTCCTGCGCCTGCTCGCGGGCGGGGGCAGCGACCCGGACGTCGAGCACCGTCCGGTGAGCGACACCCCGGTCGCGCCGGTCAGGCACGGAGGTCGCGCCAAGCTCGGTGCGCGGGTGCGGCCCGGCTGGTTCGTGCAGACCCACGCGCACCCCGAGCTGCTCGGGCGGACGCTGCTGGAGATCCTGCACCGCGGCGACGAGCACCGGGACGGGATGCCGCGCGAGCCGGCTTCGCGCGCGCTCGACCGCTACGAGCTGGCGCACGCGGCCGACCAGCGCTTCGAGTCGCTCTCCGGCGGCCAGCAGGCGCGCTTCCAGATCCTGCTGCTCGAGCTGTCCGGCGCCACCCTGCTGCTGCTCGACGAGCCGACCGACAACCTCGACGTCGAGTCGGCCGAGGCGCTCGAGGAGGGGCTGTCGCGCTTCGAGGGGACCGTGCTCGCGGTCACCCACGACCGCTGGTTCGCCCGCGACTTCGACCGCTACCTGGTCTACGGCGCCGACGGCTCCGTCTACGAGTCCGACGGCCCGGTCTGGGACGAGGGCCGGGTCTCCCGCGCCCGCTGACCGGGCAGTCCTGGCTGGCGGGAGCTCGCCGAGTGGGCAGTCGTGGTTGGCGGATGTACGCATCGAGCGGGCGTTCGGGTTGCACGCGGGACGTCGAGCGGCATCTGCCGACGTCGTACGACGACCAGAAGTGCCCTCTCGCGCGACATTTCGCGTGCAACCAGAAGTGCCCTCTCGGCAGTGTATCGGCGTGCAACCAGAAGTGCCCGGTCGGCGGGGGCCTAGGGTGGCGGGCGTGTCTCGTGTGCCCGCTCCGCTGCTGGTGTTCGGCGGGGTGGTCTCGGTGCAGTTCGGCGGGGCGCTGGCGGCGACGCTGGTCCCGGAGATCGGGGCCGGGGGGTCGGTGCTGCTGCGGATCGCGTTCTCTGCGCTGATCCTGGTGCCGCTGGTTCGGCCGCGGCTGCGGGGGCACTCGCGCCAGGCCTGGCTGACCGTGGTGGCGTTCGGTACGGCGCTCGGGCTGATGAACTGGAGCTTCTACGGCTCGCTCGCGCTACCTGCCCCTCGGGGTGGCGGTGACGGTCGAGTTCCTCGGCCCGCTGGTGCTGACCACGGTGCTGTCGAGGCGGCCGCTGGACTTCGTCGCGGTGACGGCGGCCGCGGCCGGGGTGCTGCTGATCTCCGAGGCGTTGACGGTGCCGCTCGACGAGCTCAGCTGGATCGGGCTGTTCCTGGCGGCGACGGCCGGCGTGCTGTGGGCGGCGTACATCCTGCTGAGCACGCGCACCGGTGCCGAGTTCGAGGGTCTCGACGGCCTGGCCCTCGCGCTGGTCTTCTCGACGATCGTGGTCCTGCCGGTGGGGCTGACGAGCAGCGACCTGTGGACCACCGAGCACGTGGTCAAGGGCCTGGGGCTCGCGGTGCTGTCCTCGCTGCTGCCGTACTCGCTCGAGCTGCTCGCCCTGCGCCGCCTGGCCGCCAACGTCTTCGGGATCCTGCTCTCGCTCGAGCCGGCGGTCGCCGCCCTCGCGGGGCTGGTCATCCTCGGCCAGCACCTCGACGCGCTGCAGGTGGTCGGCCTCGCGCTGGTCGTGCTGGCGAGCGCGATCGTGATGGGGGTGAAGCGGCCCGAGGAGCCCGGTCGGATCGAGGCGACCTGACCGGGCTCCGCAGGACGGTCCTCAGGCCGAGGCCGGCTCCCGCAGCTGCGGCGACGGAGTGGTCGCGGACTGGCGACGCATCAGCACGACGCCGACGACGACGCACCAGACCGGCATCGCGAACCAGACCGCGAAGCCCGTCGGGCCGAGCAGGGCGCACACCCCGAGCACGATCGTGACGATCGCCAGCCACTTCGGCAGTACGGCGGTCCGCAGGCCGCCGAGCCCGGTCGAGAGCAGCAGCACCGCGGCCCCCACCATGAAGGGCAGCCAGGTGTTCACGCCGAGCGCACCGATCAGGCGCGCGGATCCGACCTCCCCGCGGTCGACGGTGTCGAGGAGCGTGATCATCACCCACGCGTTCATCGCGCTGACCACCGCGAGGATGATGCCGCCGGCGAACGCGCCGCTGGAGTACGTCGACTCGCCGGGCTCGCCCGACCGCAGCGCCTGCCGGATGCCGACCGTGAAGAAGGCGAGCGCGACGGCGAACAGGGCCCCGGCGACCAGGGCGATGTAGTTCTGCGTCTCGTGCCCCGCCATCACGGTGACGGGTTCTCGGAGAGACTCTCCGGCGTCTTCGCCAGGTAGCCCGAGACCGCGAACAGGATGCCGGCCAGGATGCCTGAGGCCGGGAGGAACTTCTCGAAGGTGCTCTGCGGCATGGCCGCCTCCTCGGTGTGATCGGTACGACGACTGCCGCCGTACGACGTCGACGCTGGCGGTCCACCCGGCTCGGGCGCACGATCCAGGTGTCCTAGACGACCCGGGAACTGTTCCCGGGCGTGCAGACACCAGGGCTCCCGACCGCACAGACTGACGTCATGACCGCCGTCGCCCCTCCCGCTCGCGCGCGGGGCCGGCTCGTCCTGGCGGGGCTGCTGCCCGCGCTGGGGCTCGCCATGGTGGCCTTCGTCGCGGTCAGCGACCCGCAGCAGGCCGCCGAGGAGAGGTGGCAGTTCGCGCCCGTCCTCCTGGTGATCGTCTGCCCCGGGGTGGTCGGCTTCCTGATCCTGCGGCGCGACCTGGGCAACCGGATCGGCTGGCTGCTCTCCGCGCACTCCGCGCTCGTCGGCCTGGGACTCGGCACGCCACCGGTGGGCGCTTCGTCGCAGGCCGAGCTGGTGATCGGCCAGCTCTCGAGCGGGTCCTGGGTGCTGCTCTACCTCTGCCTGGTGCTGATCGGCTACCTGTTCCCGGACGGGCACTTCCGCAACCGACGGTGGCGGCGCTGGGTGCTCGTGTGCATGGCGGGATACGTCGCGTTCGTCGTCGGAGCCGCCGGCGACCCGCAGAGCTTCCACGACTTCTACCCCGGCGAGGACCTGCCCCTTCCCTGGCTGGAGGGCACAGCCTCGGACGTCATCGGCTCCGATCGGGCTGCTCTTCGTGACAGCCAGCCTCGTCGGCACGGTGTTCTGCGCCCGGGCACGGCTGAAGGACGCCGAGGGGGAGGAGCGGCTCCAGCTGCTCTGGTTCAGCTGGGCCGCGATCAGCATCCCGACGATCATCGCGATGTGCTGGCTCGACTACGCGCTGACGGGGGACGCCGGGACGATCACCCTGCTCGCGGTATGCCTCCTGGGCAGCGTGATCCCGGTCGTGATCGGGGTCGCGATCCTGCGCACGCGGCTCTTCGACATCGAGCTCGTGCTCAGCCGCACCGTGACGTACGCCGCCCTGACCGTCGGGGTCGTCGGCATCTACGCGCTCGTGCTCTGGGGAGCCGACGCGCTCGTCGCCCGCGACTCCGTCGCCGGACTGGTCGCCGTCGGGATCGTCGCCGTCGTCGTGCAACCTGCGCACGGCTGGCTGCGTCGTCGCGTCGAGCGGATGGTGTACGGCGACCGCAACGACCCGGGCCTCGCGCTGCGGAGGCTGGCCGACCGGGTCGAGGGCACCACCGACCCGGCCGGGGTCATCGACTCGGTCACGGGATCGGTCGTCGACGCACTGCGGGTCCAGCGCGCGTGGATCGAGCGCGACACCGTGCCCGACGGCGCCGACGACGACCGCGTCGTGCGCGTGCCGCTGGTCCACCGCGGCGAACGCCTGGGCGACCTGGCCGTCGAGGTGCCGCGCGGGCGCACCCTCGCCACGGCGGACCTCGAGCTGCTGCACGACCTGGCCCGGCACGCGGCCGTCGTGGTCCAGGCGGCCACGCTGGCCGCCGACCTGCAGGCCTCGCGGGCACGCCTGGTGAAGGCACGGGAGGAGGAGCGTCGTCGGTTGCGTCGTGACCTCCACGACGGGCTCGGCCCGAGCCTGGCCGCGATCGTGCTGAAGCTGAACGCGACGCAGAGCCGCACCGACGAGTCCGCCCGCGCCGAGCTCCTCGAGCAGACGCTCGCCGAGGCGACCGGCGCGATCGCGGAGGTGCGGCGGCTCGTCGACGACCTGCGGCCGCCGGCCATCGACGAGGTCGGGCTGCTGGGCGCGATCCGCCAGCGTGCCGCCTCACTGACCCAGGGTGCCGAGCTCGACGTCGAGGTGGGCGGACCGGCCGCGCTGCCGCCCCTGCCGGCCGCCGTCGAGGTGGCCGCCTTCCGGATCGCCGCCGAGGCGATGACCAACGTCGCCCGGCACTCCGGCGCGACCCGTTGCGTCGTGCACGTCGCGGTGAACGGCGGCTTCGAGCTGACCGTCAGCGACAACGGCCACGGCGCCAGGCCCGGCACTCCGTCCGGGGTCGGGTGGACCTCGATGTCGGAGCGTGCCGAGGAGCTCGGTGGCACCTGCACGGTCAGCTCGCGCGCCGGTGGCGGTCTCGTCGTACGCGCCGTGCTGCCGCTGAGTGACGCCGACGCCGCGGCGGACGTCGAGGCGGTCCAGCCATGACCGAGACCCCGACCCGCATCCTGGTCGCCGACGACCACCCGGCCTTCCGCACCGGGCTGCGGCAGATGCTCCAGGACGTCCCCGACCTCGAGGTGGTCGGCGACGCGCAGACCGGCGCCGAGGCGATCGAGCTGACCCAGGAGCTCGCCCCCGACGTCGTGGTGATGGACCTGCGGATGCCGGAGGTCGACGGCATCGAGGCGACCCGGCGGTTGCAGCAGGTGGCCCCGTCGGCGGCGGTGATCGTGCTGACGATGTTCGAGGACGACGACTCGGTGTACGCCGCCATGCGGGCCGGCGCGCTCGGCTACCTCCTCAAGGGCTCGCAGCAGGACGAGATCGTCCGGGCCATCCGCGCGGTGGCGGCCGGTGAGGCCATCTTCGGCCCGGAGATCGCCCGCCGGGTGATCGCCCACTTCTCCACCGGCGCAGGGTCGGCGCGCGAGGCGTTCCCGGGGCTGACCGACCGGGAGCGGGAGATCCTCGAGCGGATCGCCGGCGGGCAGGGCAACGCCAACATCGCGCACGACCTGATGATCAGCCTGAAGACCGTGCGCAACCACGTCTCCAACATCTTCACCAAGCTCCAGGTCAGCGACCGGTCCGCCGCGATCGTCAAGGCCCGCGAGGCCGGCTTCGCGGCACCGTCCGAGGGTCGCTGACGGAACCCGCGTCCGTTGCCGCCCGTTGTGGCCTGTGTCACGCTCTGCGCATCACCCGCCTTGGCCCGAGGAGACCTTGCTGATGACCGCTCTCGCCGACCCGACCTTCCTGGACGACCGACTGAGCCACTGGGCGGAGGCGAACCCCGACGGCGAGGCCTTCACCTACCTCGGGCGCACCTGGACGTGGGCGGAGACCGACGAGCGCGTACGCCGCCTCGCGGGCGCCCTGAAGGCGAAGGGCATCGGCCGTGGCGACGTGGTCTCGTTCCTCGACAAGAACCACCCCTCCTGCGTCGAGCTGACCATGGCGGCGGCGTCGATCGGGGCGGCCAACGCGATCATCAACTTCCGGCTGGCCGGCGACGAGGTGGACTACGCCGTCAACGACTCGGGAGCCAAGCTGCTGCTCGTCGGCACCGAGCTGATGCCGCTGATCGACAAGATCCGCGACAAGCTCACCAACGTCGAGCACGTCATCGAGGTGACCCCGGAGGGCGGCGACGGCGACGAGTACGAAGCGCTGCTCGCGTCGGCCGAGCCGATCGGACGCGACCCCGAGGTCACCCCCGACGACATCTGCCTGGTGATGTACTCCTCCGGCACGACGGGCCACCCCAAGGGCGTCACGCTGTCGCAGGCGAACATGGTCGCGCACACCCTGAACGCCCACGAGGGTTGGGGATTCGACGACGGCGACAAGAACATGGTGTCGATGCCGCTGTTCCACGTCGGCGGCTCGTCGTACGTCCTGTTCGGGATCCACGACGGCGTCCCGAGCGTGATGACCCGCGACCCCGACGGCGCCTCGCTCGCCGGCGCGATCATGCAGGGCGCCAACCGCACCTTCCTCGTCCCGGCCGTGCTGGCACAGGTGCTGCAGTCGGGCGACGACGCGATCAAGCTGTTCGGCGCGCTCAAGACCTACTGCTACGGCGCGGCGCCGATGCCGATGCCGCTGCTGCGCGCGGCGATCAAGGCCTGGCCGGACACCGACTTCATCCAGGTCTACGGGCTCACCGAGCTGTGCGGCGTGATCACGCACCTGATGCCCGAGGCCCACCGCGACGAGGCGCACCCGGAGCGACTGGTCAGCGCCGGCCAGTGCATCCCCGGAGCCGAGGTGAAGGTGGTCGACCCGGAGTCGCTCGAGGAGGTCGGCACGGGCGAGCACGGCGAGCTCTGGTTCCGTACGCCGCAGCTGATGCGCGGCTACCTGAACAAGCCGGAGGCCACCGCCGAGGTGATCACCGAGGACGGCTGGTTCCGCACCGGTGACATGGGCAAGGTCGACGCCGACGGCTTCGTCTACGTCGAGGACCGGCTCAAGGACATGATCATCTCGGGCGGGGAGAACATCTACTCACCCGAGATCGAGCGGGTCCTGGCCGAGCACCCCTCGGTCATGGAGGTGGCCATCATCGGCGTGCCCCACGAGCGCTGGGGCGAGACCGTGAAGGCCGTCGTGGCGCTGAAGCCCGACACCGAGGCGACCGAGGAGGAGCTGATCGCCTACTGCCGCGAGCACCTCGCCCACTACAAGTGCCCGACGTCCGTCGACATCCTCGACGCCCTGCCGCGCAACCCGACGGGCAAGATCCTCAAGCGCGACCTGCGGCAGCCCTACTGGGCGGGACGGGACCGCTCGACGGTCTGACGTGGCACGCGCTGCTGGGACTGGACGATGGCCCGGTGGACGCGCTTGGTGCACTGGCCGTCGCGCACCGGGAACGCCTCCTCGATGCGAGCGAGGTACTCCGGCGCGGGGTGCGGCCCCTGCCCGACGGTGGCGGTGATCGCGGCCAGCGCCTGCTCGCACGTGTGCGCGACCGGGCCGAACCCGTCGCGCTCGTAGTCGAAGTAGCCGCGGCGCCCGAGGTGCTCGCCGCTCCCGACGCGCTCGTGGTCGAACTGGAAGTACACGACCGGTCGCTCGATGTACGCCGCGTTGAAGGCCATCGAGGAGTAGTCGGTCACCATCACCCGCGCCCGGGCGAACTTCTGCCGGACGTTCTGGCCGGCGAACCTCAGCACCTGCACGTGGTCGGGGACGTCGAGCCGGTCCGCGATCCCCTGCAGCTCGGGGTGCAGCAGCAGGCCGATGGTGAGCCCGTGGCTCTCCGCGAGCGCCCGGAGCTCGTCCGACCCGGCGAGGGACAGCCACTGCCGGGCGAAGTCGGACTCCGCCGCGTCACCGACCAGCCAGGTGCGCCAGGTCGGTGCGAGCAGGAGCAGGTCCCGGCGTTCGGGCGGGAACCGCTTCCCGACGCGACGCAGCCGGTCGAAGCGGGGGAGACCGGTGAGCACGGTCTCGCGCTCGCCGTACCGGTACGGCGAGCCGTCGGCCACCACGGAGTCGTACTCGGCACGGGTGCTGGTGACCAGCACGTCGACGTCCTTGGGGTTGAGCCAGCCGGAGAGGTCGTCCTTCAGCACGCCGTGCTGGAGGTAGGCGAAGCGCCACGTGGGGACGGCGAGCTCGGTGATCGCGGGAGGTCGGATGATGTCCTCGTCGGCGTACGACGACACCAGCTGGCGGCAGTTGAGCATCAGCAGCTTCCAGCGGAGGGAGCCGTGCGGGACCACGCGACGGAAGCCGGCCTTGCGCAACCGGCGGTGCCCGGGGGTGCCCTTGCGGATGACGAACCAGGCGTTGACCCCCTGGCGCCGTCGGCGCAGGAAGCGGAACAGCAGCTCGGCGCTGTCGTCGGCGTCGTCGATGCGGTCCATCAGCACCCACGCGTCGGCGAAGCGGCGTCTGGCCCACTGGCTGCGCGCGGCGCGGAGAATCGCTCGACCCCTCAGCCCTGGCGTGGGCCTCGTCTGCTCGGGCTCCGGCGACGCCGCCGCCAGCTCGGGGACGAAGCGCTCGCGGATCTCCCACAGCCGGAGGTGGTAGGCGGGCGGACCGGGCTCCTCGAACCTCGCCTCGACGTCGATGCCGTCGAGCCTCACCCGGACCGCCCCCGACTGCAGCCAGACGATCCGCTCGTGGAGCAGGGCGCGGTCGAAGTAGACGACTCCCCGCGTCTTCGCGTACGCCGGCTCGACGGCCACCCCCTCGCTGAAGAACTCCTCGCGGGGAGGCGTGCCGGCGTAGCGGTAGCTGACGCGCACCAGGCGCTGGTCGGTGTCGAGCTTGTCGACGAGCGCGAACGACGTGTGCCACCGGTCCCCGGCGTACCCGTGCAGCAGGACCTCGCGCCACACCTGCGGGAACGGCCGCAAGGTGAAGCTCTCGATCACGCCGCGGTCGAGGAACGCGACGATCCGGGCCATCAGGCGGTGCATCTGCTCGGCGGTCTCGCCGTACGCCGCCGACGCGGAGCTCGCGAAGACCTCCTGGGCGGCGAAGTACCAGCTGAGCTCGTAGAGGACGAAGCTCTGCAGCCACTCCGGCACCCGGCCCAGCCGGTCGTGTGCCTGCTGGAGGATGTCGAGGTAGCCGTGCTCGAGGACGGTGGTGTAGCGCCCGGGGTCCGCATGGCTCTGGCTGAGCACGGACGTCTGGTCGTCGCGCTTGCGGTAGAGGTACTCGGCGGTGGAGACGAACGCGACCAGGGGACGTTCCACGCGCAGGAGGTAGCTGACGCAGAAGTGCCCGTCCTCGAAGTTCGGCCGGACCAGCTCGTCGAACTGGAGTCCCCACCGCTCGACCACGTCGCGGCGCACGAACGCGGACGGTGCGTGGCCGTGGAAGAACTCCGGGTGCTCGTCGAGGTCGCGGACCCGGTTGACCGGCCCGAACTGCGCATCGAGGGGGTGCAGACCTCGCTCGCCGGTGCTGTCCCACAGCATCGTGCGATGCGTGGCGACCATCGCGATCTCGGGGTGCTTGCGGAGCACGGCGTCGACCTCGGAGAGGTACGACGGCGCGACCATGTCGTCGGGGTCGATGAACGTCAGCCACTCGCCGCGGACCAGCGCGAGACCGGCGTTGCGTGCCTTGGGCAGCCCGGTGTTGGCCTGCGACACGACCCGGACCAGCTCGGGGCGGCGGGCCTGCCAGGCCGCCAGGATCTCCGCCGACCCGTCCGTGGAGCCGTCGTCGACCATGACGATCTCGACCTCGTCGAGCGGGAAGTCCTGCCGCTCGATGGCGTCGATGAAGTCACCGAGGTACTTCTCGACGCCGTAGACCGCCGAGACGATCGAAAACCGCGGAACCCGAGCCGCCTGGGTCCGTTCGGCCACATACACCTCCGTGTGAGGCGTCTCCCCTACGCCGGGCAGGACCCTACCCGGCGTTCGTGGAGCCCGCAGCGGCGCCACGCACTCGTCTTGGGGCGTGGTCAGCTCCGCGCGGAGAAGTCGCCTCGTGGCTGGCCGCGATCGAGCTCCAGTAGCGGTAGAGGCAGTAGACGCTCACGGCGCCCAGCAGGTGCCAGACCGCGTGGCCCTGCACCAGCGAGTCCGGGTCGCACAGCGGAGCGCCGTCCTTGGCCAGGTTCCACACGACGAAGGCGACCGCGATCGCCACGACCGCGCCTCCGATCCAGCGCACGTCACCGGCCTCGCCGTCGCGGCGACGCAGCCGCACCTCGAGGACGAGGCTGACGGCGAACAGGGCGCCGAAGACCAGGTTGCCCGCGTGCATCACCACCGGGATCTCCCCGGGGATGCGCTCCACCAGCTCGCAGCCGAGCAGCGCGACGACGAAGACACCCCAGAAGTACGCCGACCCGCGCTCGCGCCACCGCATCAGGGAGTACGCCGCCGCGAAGCTCGCCACCAGGAACATGCTGGTGAGGTCGAGATGACCGCCGAGCGAGGACTGGGTGGCGTGCATGGCCATGCTTCCCGGGCCGAGCAGCACCACCACGACGGCGAGCGCCGTGGCCAGACCCGGTCGGGCGAGCCGCCCCTCCGGGACACCCGCGCGCCAGCCGATCGCGACGCCGGCCACGACGAAGCCCAGGTTGCTCAGCGCGTTGGCCGGCTGCTTGAGCCAGCCGTCCCGTGCGGCCTCGCAGAACGAGTCACCCCGGCCTGCGTCCGCCCCGAGCCAGCCGTGGCGCGCCGCGAGGTACATCAGCGACCAGCGAGACGACAGCCGTGCCGAGAGCCAGCCCGAACGGGCGCAGGTCGCGCGGTGCCCTGCTCACGGGAGGAGGCTGTCGTCAGCTCCAGCGCTCGGCGGCGGGCACGAAGTCGAGGGTCCGCTCGCCGGTGTAGATCTGCTTGGGCCGGGCGATCTTCTGCTCCTTGTCCTGCACGAGCTCGAGCCACTGCGCCAGCCACCCCGGCGTACGGCCGATGGCGAAGAGCACGGTGAACATCTCGGGCGGGAACTGGAAGGCCTCGTAGATCAGGCCGGAGTAGAAGTCGACGTTGGGGTAGAGCTTGCGCTTGATGAAGTACTCGTCCTCGAGCGCGATCTTCTCCAGCTCCTGGGCGATCTCGAGCAGCGGGTTGACGCCGGTCACCTCGAAGACGTCGTCGCAGGCCTTCTTGATGATCTTCGCGCGCGGGTCGTAGTTCTTGTAGACCCGGTGGCCGAAGCCCATCAGCTTCTCGTTGCCGTCCTTCACGCCCTTGATGAAGTCGGGGATGTTCTCCTTGCTGCCGATGCGACGCAGCATCCGCAGGACCGCTTCGTTGGCGCCGCCGTGCAGCGGGCCGTAGAGCGCGCCGACGCCCGCGGCGACCGAGGAGTAGGGGTCGACCTGCGAGGAGCCGACCGAGCGCACGGCGTTGGTCGAGCAGTTCTGCTCGTGGTCGGCGTGCAGGATGAACAGGACGTCGAGCGCCTTGACCAGCCGCTCGTCGGCGTCGAACTTGTGCTCGCTCATCTTGAACAGCATCGAGAGGAAGTTGGCGGTGTAGCTCAGGTCGTTGTCGGGGTAGACGTAGGGCTTGCCCTGCGCGTGCCGGAACGCCCAGGCGCCGAGCGTCGGCATCTTCGCGATCATCCGGACGATCTGCATGTGCCGGTTGTCGGGGTCGGAGATGTTGCCGGACTCCGGGTAGAACGTGGAGAGCGCGCCGACGGAGGCCATCAGCATGCCCATCGGGTGGGCGTCGTAGCGGAAGCCCTGCATGAACGTCTTGACGTTCTCGTGCAGGAAGGTGTGGTGGGTGATCTCGTGCACCCAGGTGTCGTACTGGTGCTTGCTCGGCAGGTCACCGTGGATGAGCAGGTAGGCGACCTCGAGGAAGTTCGACTTCTCGGCCAGCTGCTCGATCGGGTAGCCGCGGTACTCGAGGATGCCCTTCTCGCCGTCGATGAAGGTGACCGCGCTCTTGCACGAGGCGGTGTTGACGAAGCCGGGGTCGTACGTCGCCAGGCCCGGCGTGTCCTCGTCGAGGCGGATCTGGCCGAGGTCGCCGGCCTTGATCATCCCGTCGTTGATCGGGATCTGGTATTCCTTGCCGGTCCTGTTGTCCCGGACGGTGAGAGTGTTGGTGTCACCGGTTTCGGTCACGTCGGCTCCTTGCGATCGACAGAGCAGGTCGAGGTGGCGGTAGCGGGGGCGATGCTGTGGTAACAGTGCCCATGTCCTCCCTTCTTCAACCTATGCCCATGCCGGTGGGACCGACCAGTGGGTCCCGTTTTGACGCCTGAGCCGGCGTCCCGGTAATCTTGACGGTCGCGCCTCCTGCCGCTTCAGGACTTCGTCGTTGTGGTCCTGTGGCAGACCCGCCGCCGGTCGATCCAGACCGTGTTGCGGGCAGTGTTCGTCAGAAGGCGCAGCACCATCACCACCCGGGAATCAGCCCGGGCTGGACACGAACGAGTAGTAAGGCAACAACGTTGCGCACGTACAGCCCCAAGCCAGGCGACATCCAGCGCGAGTGGCACGTCATCGACGCCACCGACGTGCGGTTGGGCCGCCTCGCCGTCCAGGTCGCGAACCTGTTGCGCGGCAAGCACAAGCCGATCTTCGCCCCCCACGTCGACACCGGTGACTTCGTGATCGTCGTCAACGCCTCGAAGGTGTCGCTCTCCGGCGACAAGGCCACCAAGAAGATGTCCTACCGCCACTCCGGCTACCCGGGTGGCCTCTCGGCCACCCCGATGGGTGACCTGATCGAGAAGGACGCCCGCAAGGCCGTGGAGAAGGCCGTCTGGGGCATGCTCCCCAAGAACCGCCTCGGTCGCCAGATCCTCAAGAAGCTGAAGGTGTACGCCGGGCCCGAGCACCCGCACGCCGCCCAGAAGGCCCAGCCCTTCGAGATCAAGCAGATCTCCCAGTGACGACCTCTCCCGAGAACACGCAAAGGAACACCGTGGCAGACGCAGACACCGAGAACACCCAGGACGGCGAGGAGACCTTCGAGGTCAACGAGCAGGGTGTCGCCTACTCCTCCGAGAGCGCTCCCGAGCGCCGACGCCCCCGCCCGCCCCGCGACCATCGCCCCTGCTGCGGCCACCGGCCGTCGCAAGGAGGCCGTCGCGCGCGTGCGGATCGTGCCCGGCACCGGCAAGTGGACCGTCAACGGTCGCGAGCTCGACAGCTACTTCCCGAACAAGCTGCACCAGCAGGTCGTCAACGAGCCGTTCGCGACCACGCAGCTCGAGGGCCGCTTCGACGTGATCGCCCGCATCCACGGCGGTGGCATCACCGGACAGGCCGGCGCGCTGCGTCTCGGTGTGGCCCGGTGCCTGAACTCCATCGACGAAGAGGCCAACCGACCCGGGTCTGAAGAAGGCCGGTCTGCTGACCCGCGACGCGCGCGTCATCGAGCGCAAGAAGGCTGGTCTGAAGAAGGCCCGCAAGGCGCCGCAGTTCAGCAAGCGCTGAGGCCTGTGGTTCGCCTCTTCGGCACGGACGGGGTCCGGGGCCTGGCCAACGGTGATCTCACCGCTGAGCTGGCCCTGGACCTTTCCGTTTCCGCGGCCCACATCCTGGCCGAGATCGGCACCTTCGAGGGGCACCGTCCCCTCGCCGTGGTCGGCCGGGACACCCGGATCTCGGGGCAGTTCCTCGAGGCAGCGGTCGTCGCCGGGCTCGCTTCGGCGGGCGTCGACGTGCTCCTGCTCGGTGAGCTCCCGACGCCGGGCGTCGCGTGGCTCACCGGCGACCTGGGCGCCGACCTCGGTGTGATGCTCTCGGCCTCGCACAACGCGATGCCGGACAACGGGATCAAGTTCCTGGCGCGTGGGGGCGTGAAGCTCGACGACGCCATCGAGGCGGCGATCGAGAAGCGGATGCGCGAGCCCTGGGAGCGCCCGACCGGCGCTGCCGTGGGTCGGGTCACCACCCTGGACACCGCGGTCGAGCGCTACGCCGCCCACCTCGACTCGACGATCAGCCACTCGCTGGCCGGCATCAAGGTCGTCCTCGACTGTGCGCACGGCGCTGCCTACGAGGTGGGTCCCCGGGCGCTGCGCGAGGCGGGTGCGGACGTCGTACCGATCTGCGCGGAGCCCGACGGCATCAACATCAACGAGGGCTGCGGCTCGACGCACCTCGACGTGCTGCAGAAGGCAGTCCTCGAGCACGGCGCGGACGTCGGCTTCGCCCTCGACGGTGACGCCGACCGCTGCCTCGCGGTCGACGCGAACGGCGACGTGGTCGACGGTGACCAGATCCTGGCCATCCTCGCGCTGGCGATGCGGGAGTCCGGGTGAGCTGAAGGACGACACGGTCGTCGCGACCGTGATGAGCAACCTCGGCTTCGTGCAGGCGATGAAGGCCGCCGGGGTCGGCGTACGGCAGACGAAGGTGGGGGACCGCTACGTCCTCGAGGCGATGAAGCTGTCCGGCTTCACCCTCGGTGGCGAGCAGTCCGGCCACGTGATCATGAGCCGCCACGCGACGACCGGCGACGGCATCCTCACCGCGCTGCACGTCCTGGACCGGATGGCCGCGACCGGCTCGTCCCTGGCCGAGCTCGGTGCGGTGATGACCCGGCTGCCGCAGGTGCTGGTCAACGTCCCCGACGTCGACAAGGCGCGCGCCGACGAGGACTTCGTGCTCGCCGCGGCGGTCGCCGAGGCGGAGGCCGAGCTCGGCGAGACCGGCCGCGTCCTGCTCCGCCCGTCCGGCACCGAGCCCCTCGTCCGCGTCATGGTCGAGGCCGCCAGCGCCGACCAGGCCCAGCAGATCGCCGAGCGCCTCGCCACCGTCGTACGCCAGCAGCTCGCCCTCTAGCCCGCCGACCGGGCAGTTGTGGTTGCTCGGATGGTGGTGAGAGGGCGTGTTTGGTTGGCCACAACTGCCCTCTCGCCGCGCTTTCGGCAACCAGGACTGCCCTCTCGGCGTACTTCAGGCAACCAGAAGAGCCCTCTCGGCGGTCAGCCCCAGACCTCCTGGGCGGTCTCGACGACGAGGCGGAGCTTGTCGATCTCCTCGCCCTCGGTGAGGTCGTTGCCCTCGACGGTGGAGGAGAAGCCGCACTGGGGGGAGAGGCAGAGCTGGTCGAGGGGGACGTACTTGGCGGCCTCGTCGATGCGACGCTTGAGGTCGTCCTTGCTCTCCAGCTGGGGGCGCTTGGTCGTGACCAGGCCGAGCACGACCTGCTTGCCCTCGGGGACGAAGCGGAGGGGCTCGAAGCCGCCGGAGCGCTCGTCGTCGTACTCCAGGAAGAAGCCGTCGACGTCCAGCTCGCTGAACAGCGCCTCGGCGACGAAGTCGTAGCCGCCGGAGGCCGCCCACGAGGAGCGGTAGTTGCCGCGGCACATGTGCGTGGTGATGTTCAGGCCCTCGGGGCGGTCCTTGATCGCGGCGTTGATCTGGCGGATGTAGCGCTCGTGCTGGTGCTCGGCGTCCCGGCCCTGCGACGCGACGTTGGCGCGCTGGTCGGGGTCGTTGAGGTAGGCGAGGCTGGTGTCGTCGAGCTGGAGGTAGCGGCAGCCGCGCTCGGCGATCAACCGCACCTGATGGGCGTACGCCGCCGACAGGTCGTCCCAGAACTGGTCCTCGTCGGGGTACACGCTGGGATCGATCGCCGCCGTCCCGCCGCGGTAGTGGACCATGCTCGGCGACGGGATCGTCAGCTTCGGCGTCATCCCCTCCGGCGCCACCGACTGGAGGTAGTCGAACGCAGGCCCGAAGATCGGTTCGTCGATCCGCACCGGCTCGTCGACCACGAGCCCGGCCGAGGTGAAGTCGAGGTCGCCGTCGGCGTTGTGGAAGTGGACCTCGATCTTCTCGTCCGTACGGCGGATCCCCTGGATCTGGTAGATGAAGTCCATGTGCCACGACGTACGACGGAACTCGCCGTCGGTCACCGTGTGCAGGCCCGCGTCCCGCTGCAGCTGTACGACGTCCGCGATCGCGGCGTCCTCGATGCCCTTCAGCTGCTCGTCGTCGATCTCCCCGGCCGCGTGCGACTCACGGGCCTCGAGGAGCGGCTTGGGTCTCAGCAGGCTGCCGACATGGTCGGCTCGGAACGGTGGGGTGCTGCGCAAGGACACGAGACTCTCCTTCGCTGACGACAGTCCGCTCGCCAGTCAAGCACCGTCGAGCGGCCGAAGCCCACCCGTACCCGGGTCAGCGAAGGATCATGAGGCCCAGACGGGCGCGACGTCCTTGCGGTAGCTGCGTCCGAAGAGCGCGGTGATGATCTTGAGCACCGGCGCCGGGATGTTCTCGGTGATCGCCGAGCGCTCCTGCGCACTGGCGCCGTCGAGCAGCCAGGCGAAGAAGACGCCGCCCTTGGCCGGGCTGACCTTGGCGAACTTCTTGCCCATCGCCTTCATCTCGGGACCTTCGGCGTTCTGGAGGTAGACGGGCTCGAGCTCCTGCTCCTCGTGGTCGAGATGGGTGACCGTCACCTCGCGGAGGCGCTCCATCGCGGCCAGCGCGGACGCGGCCTCGCCCTGCCCCGGCGACGACTCGAGAGCCGCCATCGCCGTGCGCGCATCGCCCAGGGCGGCCGCCATCACGTCGTGCTCGGCGTCCATCTGCACGACCATCTCGTGGCTGACCCCGATCGACTCGAGGGCCGGCCACGCGATCTCGTGCTCACCCTCGTGGTGGTCGGTCAGCTGCAGGTCGAAGTTGGCCCAGGCGGTGCCGAGCTGGTGGGCGCGCGCCGAGTCTCCGGGTCGGAACGTCGTCAGCGCGCCGACGAAACGATCGAGGTCGCGCCGGAACGCGCCGTGGATGACCTTGTTCATGCTCATCGTTGCCATGGGCGGATCGTAGGGCGGCTCACGGACAGTCGGGAGTGCTGCGACACGCTGGTCCAGACCCGTCCGCCCTCCGGGTCACGTCCCGGACGACTGCTGAGCGGCAGCGGGGTGCGAGCGCGTCAACCGCCACTCGACGGGCCGGAGCTGGTCCGGCTCGTAGCGGCAGGTGGCGCCGATGCGGATCGTGGTGCGCAGGGCATGGGCGACCTCGCCGTCGTGCAGCTCGAGCCGGGCCAGTGCCGCGCGGATCGCCTTGCGGACCGCGGCCCGTGCCTGCTCGGCCTGCTCGCCCTCGGGTGCGCCCTCGAGTGCGGTGGCCGGAACGCTCCTCGCGGGAGCGCCGACGGTGCTCGGCCAGCGCCTGCTGGTCGACGAGGGCGCCGGTGCCGGAGTCGGCGACGGCGGGATCGGCCGCGGCCGACAGCTCCAGGGCGGGTACGTCGACCCCGGGACTCTGCACGAGCAGCCGGACGTACTCCAGCCCGTGCATCGAGGGGACCATCCGCAGCGACCCCTCGCGGCCCACGCACCACACCCGGTTCGGTCCGTCGGCCTCGGCGGGATGCAGGTGCAGCACGCGGAGTCGGCCCGCGACGGACGGTGTGCCCTGCGGACGACCGAGAGCACCCCGGCGTGCCCACCAGTCGGCGCCCAGCTGCTCGGTAGGCGGCGCGGGCCTGCTCGGCGTGGTCGGCGTCGCCCGTGGCCAGGGCCAGGTAGTCCTCGACGACGCCGGCGAACACCTGGGCCAGGGGCTTGAGCACGGCTCGCCCGGCGTACGGCTCCAGCAGGCGCGCGCACTCCCGCGCCGTCCGGGTGCGCCCGCTCCCGGCAGCGGCCTCGCACAGCTTGCTCACCACGACGAGCCAGTCGGCGTCGCGGGGCAGCTCGTCGAGGTCCTCGGCGTAGAGGTCGACGAGACGTCCCGCCCGCTCCGGCTCCCCGCTCTCCAGCCACAGCACGGCGGCCTCTGCGCCAGGCCCGGGGAGGTACGTCGACCGGCTGTGCTCCTCGAGCGCGCTCGCGTGCCGGGACAGGGCCGATCCGGTCACCGCGCTGCCGGGCCAGCTCGGCCTGGAGGCTGTCCAGCACGCCGTCGGGATCGGGGACCCCGGTCTCGGCGGCCTCGGACGCGAGCCGCGCGGCCCCGACCGTGTCGCCCTCGGTCAGCGCGAACATGGCGCGGCGTGCGCACGCGAGGAACCGCGCCCGTCCCTCGTGGGTCTCGTCGGCCAGCAGGTCGAGGGCCGCGAGCTGGCGGCGCACGGTGCCCAGGTCGAGCTGCTCCAGCGCGGTGGTCAGGCGCCACGCGTGCGCAGCCAGCCGGACCTCCGGGTCGGGCTCGTGCCGGACCAGCGCGAGCAGCCGCAGGCTGGTGCTCAGGCGCGCCTCGAGATCGTCGGGCCCGGCGTGGGTGGTCAGCCGGGCGTCGAGCGCGGTGGCGAGGAGTCGCGGGTCGTCGACCTCTTCGGCCAGGCGCACCGCGTCGTCGGCGAAGTCCGCCGCGAGACGAGCGTCCCGGGCGTGCTCCACGGCTTGCCCGAGCGCCTCGCGAGCGCGTGCCTCGAGATCCCTCGCCCTCACGCGCCAATCCTAGGAGCGCACGCAGGTCCCGTCAGGCTCCCGCGCCACGACACGGACCGCGTGGCCTAGCCCGGATGGTCGACAGCGCGTCGGTCAGGACTTCTTCCGCTTCGACTTCTTGCTCTTGCCGGCGGGGAGCGCGGCGGTGGCCCGGTCGGCGGCCTTGCGGGCGGACTTGCGTGCGCGCCTGACCTCCTTCTCCAGCTTCTGGAGGCGGTCGCCGAACTGCGCGGCCACCTGGGCGGCGACGCGGTCGGCGGTGTCGCGGACCAGCTGTTCGACGCCTGCGGTCGAGGACCGGGTGGCGGCTGACTTCTTCGCCGGCGACTTTCTGGCGGTCGACTTCTTCGCGGGACTTCTTGGCGGTCGACTTCTTGGCGGTCGACTTCTTGGCAGGTGTCTTCTTGGCCGTCGTCTTCTTGCGTCGACTTCTTGGCCGAGGCCTTCTTCGCGGTCGTCTTCTTCGTCGCCCGCTTCGCTGGAGCCTTCCTGGCAGTCTTCTTCGCCGGCGCCTTCTTGGCCGTCGTCTTCTTCGCGGTTGTCTTCTTCGCGCTGGTCCCGTCGTCGGCCACAGCCGTCTCCCTCTTCTCGTCCGGTCCGGCGACCGGTACGCCCATCATGCCCGGAACGGGTGCTGAAGCAGGGTCAGCGCACGGTGAACGCGGTGGACCCGACGCTGGTGAACTGGTCGGTGAGCAGGTAGTGCGCGACGTAGCGACCGGGCGGCAGCGGCCAGGGCTTGCCCTGGTGGTCGCGGCCCAGCACGAGGTCGCCCTCGGTGCTCGGTGGCAGGGCTCCGGCGTCGTGACCTCCGGTGTAGCCCCAGACGAGGTAGTCGTCCTTCTCGGGGTCGGCTGACCCGGCGGGGTAGACGCCGATCCAGTCCCAACGGTTGGCCGGCCCGTCGGCCCAGTGGATCGTGACGGGGCTGCCGGGCTCGTAGGTCGGCGGCATCGGTGGTCAGCTCGACCTGGGCGTTGCTTCGGGCGGACGTACAGCTCGTTGCTCGCGAGCACGTCCTCCCCGTCGCGGAGCTCGACCTGGTAGGCGCCGGGGGCGAGCTGGTCCGTCTTCACCACGACGCTGCCCGAGGCGCCGTTCGCGTCGTACGACGCCTCGCCGGGTCCGCTGAGCTCGATGGTGCCGCGCTCCACCCCCTTCGGCATCCGGAAGTAGGCCTTGACCTCGTCGCCGACAGTGACCAGCCGGCTCGACAGGGCGACCGTGGTCGGGATCGGCGCCGGCGTCACCGTGAGCTCCGAGAGCACGGCGCGGTGGTCGGAGGTCCACCGGGGGTAGGCGCGGTCGACGCCCTCGCCACCCTGCTCGCCGACGACCTCGCTGCCGACCACCTCGACCGGTCCGCCCACGTAGGCGTAGTCGATCCGCCGGGGCGAGCCCTTGCTGCCCGCGACCTCCCCCCACGTGTAGCCGGGATGCGTGACGGGGTCGGGCCGCGCCTCGCGGTAGGAGTCGCGCAGCCCTGCGTCGAGCAGGGCCTTGCTGACCGGCCACGCTACGGGACCGAGGCCGCCGTTGCGGGAGGCGTTCTCCGCCGTCCAGTCCAGGTGGGAGGGCTGGTTGAGGTCGCCGGTGAACAGCACCGGCCAGTCGTCCCCGAGCAGCTCGGTGACCGACGGGACCAGCTTCTCGACGGACGAGAGCCGGACCTTGTCCTCGGTCGCCAGGACGTCGGCCACCGGGACGCCGCGCTCCAGGCGGTTCGGCCCGTCCTGCACGTAGTCGAGGTGGGTGTTGACCATCGCGACGGCCTCACCCGGGCGGACCTCGATGTAGGAGTAGAGGCCGTCGGCACCCGAGGGCTCGAGGATCGGGTACTTCGACAGGATCTGCAGCCCCACGTCGTAGTACGGGTAGCCGGCGGCGGCCGCGATCTCGGGGAGCCGGTTGTAGGACTCGAGCACGCCGACCACGTCGGCGTCGAGGTCGGCCAGGACCGCGTCGGTGGCCTTGCTGCCGCCGTACTCCACGTTGAAGACCAGCAGCGAGAGCGAGATCGGCTGCGTCGGCGGCGCCGTGGGGGACTCGCGGGCCGCCGGCTCCTCGTCGGAGGAGCTCGAGCAGGCCGCCAGCAGGGGCGCGCCGAGGGCGAGCAGCAGGCCCGTCAGAACCATCGAGGCGCGTCGCATGCCGGCCCTCCACCAACTGACTGATTGGACAGTCAGGATGACGATAGGTGAGTCCGCTCGTCGTGTACAGGAGTCCGGCCGCCGCGCGACCAGGCGACCACCGGCACCAGCAGCAGGGCGAGGAAGCCGCCGGCCAGCGACAGCGTCGCGTAGCTCGACGCGCCGACGACCAGGCCCGAGGCGGCGCCGCCACCGGCGCCGGCCAGGGCGATCAGGACGTCGACCGAGCCCTGGGTCCTGGCCCGCGTGGCCAGCGGGGTGGAGTCGACGATCAGCGTGGTGCCACTGATCAGCCCGAGGTTCCAGCCGAGGCCGAGGAGCACCAGAGCGAGGGTGAGCAGGCCCAGGGAGTCGCCGGGCGCCAGGGCCGAGACGACACCCGCGCAGAGCAGCGTGACCCCGGACGCGGCGGCCATCGGCAGTCGTCCGACCCGGTCGACGAGGGGGCCGGTGACGAGCGAGGGCAGGAACATCGCGCCGATGTGCATGCCGATGACGAACCCGACGTCGCCGAGGCTGTGGTGGTGCTCGCGCATGTGCACCGGCGTCATCGTCATGATCGCGACCATCGCGATCTGGGTGACCACCATGACCGTCGCACCGACGGCGACTCCGCGTGCCCGAGGGCTCGGCGACCGGGCCGGGCACGGCGCGGACGGGCACCGACCCCGTCGGGTCGACTGCTGGAGCCTCGTCGGGCGGCGCGCGCTGCCTCGTCGTGCTCGGCGAGCGCGCGCGCCACCTGGAACGGGTCGGGTCGGAGGAACGCGAGGAGGAACAGCCCGGCGAGCCCGAACGCGACCGCGGAGAGCAGGAAGGGCCCGGCGAGTGCCGGGATGCCGAGCCGGACGGCCAGCTCCCCGAGCACCTCGACCGAGTTGGGACCGGCGACGGCACCGAACGTGGTGGCGACCAACGCGATCGACACCGCCGTTCCCCGTGACTGCTCGGGAGCGAGGTCGGTGCCGGCGTACCGGGCCTGCAGGTTGGTGGCGGTGCCCGATCCGTAGACGAACAGGGAGACGAAGAGCAGCACCGGGTTGTCGATCACGGCAGCGACCACGATGCCGACCGACCCCGCCGCCCCGGCGAGGAAACCGGTGGCCAGCCCGAGGCGGCGCCCGGAGCGCTGGGTGAGTCGCCCCACGCCGAACGCGGTCAGGGCCGAACCGAGGGTGAACAGTGCCGCAGGCAGGCCGGCGACGCCTGCCCCGCCGAGCATCTCCTGCGCCAGCAGGGCGCCGACGGTGACACCTGCCGCGAGTCCCGCGCCGCCGAAGACCTGCGAGACCACGACGACGGCGAGAGAACGCCGGTAGAGGCGGCGGCGTGCCTCGGGCGAGGTCCAGGCATCCAGCGCCGTCGGCGCGGTGGTCACGCCGGCGTGCGTCCGTCCGGCTGGATGGCGTACCAGGTGCCGCCGTTGAGGAAGACGTCGTGGCACTCCACCTCGCGCTTGCCCTCGTGCGCGTAGAAGTACAGCGGGCGGCCGGCGTACGTGACCTGCCTGGAGCCGTCGCTGCGCACCGTGATGCCGAGCCGGGCCGCCTCGACGCCGTCGCCCGCCCGGGGGCGGCCCTTGCTCAGGACCGGTGGCCAGGCCTCGGCGCAGGCGTCGTAGCAGCGCGGCTTCGAGGTGGTCTCCACGTCGAAGACGTAGACCGCCTGCCCGGTGTCGTCGAACAGGATGGTGCCGACGTGGCTGGAGCCGGCGACGAGCGTGGCACCCGGTTTGCTCGGCCGGGTGGTGGCCGTGCCGGTGGCCGGGTCCGTCGGAGCCGTCGGGTCCGTCGTCGGCGCGCTGGACGGGGACGGCGTCGCGGCGGGCTCGTCCGCGGCCGGTGCCTCCGAGCCGTCTCCGCACGCGGCCAGCAGACCGAGGAGCAGCACCAGCACGGCCAGTCGACGTCGCACCCGGACAGTCTCGCGCAGGCCGGCGACTCCTGCTCCCGGTCGACCCTGATCTTTACTCATTCCAGAAAGTGGTGAAGACTGCGGGCGTGCCCACCACGTCCGACCACGAGCGCGTGCTGCGCGGAGTCGGGCTGCGGGTGACACGCCCTCGGCTGGCGGTCCTCTCCGCGGTCCACGACCACCCCCACGCGGACACCGACTCGATCATCCGGGTCGTGCGGGGCGATCTCGGCGAGGTGTCCCACCAGGCGGTGTACGACGTCCTCCGGGCCCTGACCGACGCTCGTCTCGTACGACGGATCCAGCCGTCCGGCTCGGTCGCGCGCTACGAGGCCCGCGTGGGCGACAACCACCACCACGTCGTGTGCCGCACGTGCGGTGCCATCGAGGACGTCGACTGCGCCACCGGCAGCGCGCCGTGCCTGGAGGCAGCCGACGACCGCGGCTTCCGCGTCGACGAGGCCGAAGTGACCTACTGGGGCACCTGCCCCGCCTGTTCGACCATCCAGCAGTAGTCCACCACCACAGATGAGAGAGGTCTGACGTGTCTGAGCACGGCAGCGAGAGCGAGAACCCGGCGATCGACGCCCCGACCCCCAAGTCGGGCGGGCGTCCGCACACCAACCAGGACTGGTGGCCCAACCAGCTGAACCTGCAGCCGCTCCACCAGCACTCCCCGAAGGGCAACCCGCTGGGTGCCGACTTCGACTACGCCGCCGCCTTCTCCGGGCTCGACGTCGAGGCGTTGAAGCAGGACGTCTTCGCGGTGATGACCGACTCCAAGGACTGGTGGCCGGCGGACTTCGGCCACTACGGCGGCCTGTTCATCCGGCTCAGCTGGCACGCCGCGGGCACCTACCGCATCGAGGACGGCCGTGGCGGTGGCGGCGACGGAGCCCAGCGCTTCGCTCCGCTGAACAGCTGGCCCGACAACGCCAACCTCGACAAGGCTCGCCGGCTGCTCTGGCCGGTCAAGCAGAAGTACGGCAGCAAGATCTCCTGGGCCGACCTGTTGGTGTTCGCCGGCAACTGCGCGCTGGAGTCGATGGGCTTCGAGACCTTCGGCTTCGGCTTCGGTCGCGAGGACATCTACGAGCCCGAGGAGGTCTTCTGGGGCCCCGAGGACACCTGGCTGGGCGACGAGCGCTACAGCGGCGAGCGCGAGCTGAGCGGCTCGCTCGGTGCGGTGCAGATGGGGCTGATCTACGTGAACCCCGAGGGTCCCAACGGCAACCCGGACCCGCTGGCCGCTGCCCACGACATCCGCGAGACCTTCCGGCGGATGGCGATGAACGACGAGGAGACGGTCGCGCTGATCGCCGGCGGGCACTCCTTCGGCAAGACCCACGGCGCGGGTGACGCCGACCTGGTGGGCCCCGAGCCCGAGGCCTGCCCGATCGACCACCAGGGTCTCGGCTGGAAGAGCAACTACGGCACCGGCAAGGGCTCCGACGCGATCACCAGCGGTCTCGAGGTGACGTGGACGAGCACGCCGACCACGTGGGGCAACGGCTTCTTCGAGAACCTCTTCGGCCACGAGTGGGAGCTCACCGAGAGCCCCGCAGGTGCGAAGCAGTGGGTGGCGAAGGACGCGGAGGAGACCATCCCGGACGCGTTCGACGACTCGAAGAAGCGTCGTCCGACGATGCTGACCACCGACCTCTCGCTGCGCTTCGACCCGGAGTACGAGAAGGTCTCGCGCCGCTTCCTCGAGCACCCCGACGAGTTCGCGCTCGCGTTCGCGAAGGCCTGGTACAAGCTGCTGCACCGTGACATGGGTCCGGTGTCGCGCTTCCTCGGCCCGTGGGTCGCGGAGCCGCAGCTGTGGCAGGACCCCGTCCCGGCGGTCGACCACGAGCTGGTGACCGACGAGGACGTCGCCTCCCTCAAGGCCAAGGTGCTCGAGTCGGGCCTGAGCGTGCAGCAGCTGGTCCTGGCAGCGTGGGGCTCGGCCGCCAGCTTCCGCGGCACCGACAAGCGCGGCGGGGCCAACGGCGCCCGGATCCGGCTCGAGCCGCAGCGCGGCTGGGAGGTCAACGCCGGCGTCGACGAGGTGCTGACCGCCCTGGAGGGGATCCAGCGGGAGTTCAACGACTCCCAGTCAGGGAAGAAGGTGTCGCTCGCGGACCTGATCGTGCTCGCGGGTGGAGCCGCGATCGAGAAGGCCGCCCAGGACGCCGGTCACGACGTGACCGTGCCGTTCACGGCGGGCCGCACCGACGCCTCCCAGGAGCAGACCGACGCCGAGACGTTCTCGGTGCTCGAGCCGCGGGCCGACGGTTTCCGCAACTACCTGCGCGACGGGGAGAAGCTCTCGCCGGAGACGCTGCTGGTCGAGCGTGCCTACATGCTCGAGCTGTCGGCTCCGGAGATGGCGGTCCTCGTCGGCGGCCTGCGCGCCCTCGGTGCCAACGCAGGCGGAGCCTCGCACGGCGTGCTGACCGACCGCGCGGGTGCGCTGACCAACGACTTCTTCGTGAACCTGCTGGCGCCGGGCACCGAGTGGAAGGCGTCGGAGTCGACGGAGAACGTCTACGAGATCCGCGACCTCGCCAGCGGCGACGTCCGGTGGACCGCCACCGCGGTCGACCTCGTCTTCGGATCGAACTCGCAGCTCCGGGCGATCGCCGAGGTCTACGGCGCCGACGACGCCCAGGAGAAGTTCGTCCGGGACTTCGTGCGGGCGTGGGACAAGGTGATGAACCTCGACAGGTTCGACCTGGACTGACCGGACACTGCGCGACAAAGACGGTCCTCCCGGGCACGCCCGGGAGGACCGTTCGTCCGTCTTGGCCCTCCCCTCACCCGGATGGGATGAGGCTGCGTTCGCCCTCCGGTCGCACGATGACTCTCGACGCGCGGTCTGGAGGATGGCCGGCGTCGTTGGGGGAAGCGTGAGTGCCACGTCGAACGGTCATCGCCTGTGGCGGTCCTGCGCACGGCTGGTCGTGGTCGTGGGAGTTGTCTGCGCGACGGACGCCTGGGGCTGGCAGCTCGCGCTGGCCGGTGCCATCTCTTCCGGGTTCGTGTGCGTCATCGTCGCGCTGCCGTTCACCGAGAGCACCTTGGCCGCGATGCGCGTGCTCTACGGTCGTGGCGCTCTCGCCGGGATCGTCCTCGTGGCCGCATCGGGACTGCTCGTGGTGGGTGGGCTCGCGGGCGCCGTACTCGTGCTGATGCTGGCCGGGAGCTCGCCCCTCGTGCGCGACTTCCTCCGCGCGCGCTGGCCGACCGTCTTCGCAACCACCGCCCGTGAGCCGTCGGACGAGCCAGTCCCGGACGTGCTGCCGGAGCCGACCGACCTGAGCTGGAAGAAGGACGACCTGAGCGAGCTGGACGACTCGTCCTTGTGCCTGGCCTGGCGGCACACCTTCGTGGCGCTCCAGGCCAGTCGCTCCCCGAGGCACCGACTGCACGTGGTGCGCCAGCGAGAGGCCATCCTCGACGAGCTGCAGAGACGTTGTCCCGCAGGGTTCGACGCGTGGCTGGCGGCCGGCGCGCGGGCGCCCAGCAACCCGCTGCCGTTCGTCAGGCCTCAGACGTCGCGAGCCGAGGATCCGCCGTCCGCCGGTTGAGTGCCATCGCCACGCCGGGGAACACCACGACCGACAGCACTCCGGCGCCCACCAGCGCGGCGGCGTTCTCGGGGAGCATGTGCCCGGTGCTCAGCCCGATCGCGGCCAGTGCGACCAGGAGAGGCAGCGCGGTCGCGGTCAGCAGGGTCATCTGCAACCGCTCGCGGAACGCGAGGTCGCGACGGTAGAGGAACAGGGCGGGAAGTCCGCGCACCACGAGGAGCAGCACGAAGAACACCAGCAGGCGCAGCGGGTTCTCGGCGATCGACCGGAGGTCCAGCGCCATGCCCGAGGTGACGAAGAAGACCGGGATGAAGAAGCCGTAGCCGACGGCGTCGAGCTTTCCCTCCAACGAGCCCACGTCGCCGGGTGCCCACCGGCGGAGCACCACTCCGGCGAGGAAGGCACCCAGCACCACGTCGAGCCCGAAGTCGTTCGCCACCACCAGCAGCGCGAACAACAGGGCCACCGTCAGCCGGAGCGTCGTCTGCGAGGTCTCGTGCTCCCCGGCAGAGGACACCGCGGCGAAACGGGACAGGAACTGCACCCGCGGGAGCAGGCTGAACAGCACGGCCACCAGGAGCATCGAGAGGAGCGAGACGAGGCCGAGCACGCGCCCGTTCGCACTGAGGAAGACGGCGATGCCGACGATGGGCAGGAACTCACCGACGGCGCCCGCCGGCAGGATGTACCTCCCGAACCGCCCGCCGAGCAGGTCGTGGTCGCGCAGGATCGGGAGCAGGGCGCCGAAGGCAGTCGTGGTGAGCCCGAGCGCGACCGGGACGTACGCCTCGATGAAGTCGGCGTACGCCAGCAGCCCGGTGACCAGGATGGCGAGGCCGGCGGTGACGAACCACGCGATGACCGCCAACCTCCCCCCGCGTTCGCGGAACAGGGCGAGCTCGAGCTCGTAGCCCGCGAGCAGGAACAGGAACCCGAGGCCGACGTTCGCGATCAGCTCGAGACTGGCCGGCTGCGCGAGGTCGAGCACCTCGGGGCCCACGATGACCCCGCCGACGATGAGCACCACGACCTGCGGTAGTCGCAGGCGGTGCAGCAGTGCGCAGATGAACGGCGCCAGCGCGGACACGATCGAGACGACCAGGAGGCTGGTGAGCCCCGAACGCACGTCCACCGGAGCTCAACCTCAGCCGCTGCCGGGGGCGAAGACGGTGTCCCAGTCCCGCGCCATGCTCACGACGGTCCAGCCCTCGCGGCGACCGACCTCGGTGATCGACTCCACGTCGGCGGTGGTCACGCCCTGCCCCTCGTAGCGGAACTCGCGGTCGTGGTCGTCGTGGTCGATGAGGACCGCCAGGGAGGGCCCGTCCGCGCCCTGGGCCCACTCGAGCATCTCCCGGTCACCACCGGTGTTGCCCGCGGCGAACACCGGCCGCCGACCGAGCTGCGTCTGGATGTGCACCACCTTGGCCGGTCCCTCGTTGGCGTCGCCCAGCAGTCGCGTGGACCGGGTCAGCTCGGGGCCGTCGGCGCCCTTCGCGTAGTCGTACTCGATCAGGGTCCCGACCACGTGCTCCGGAGGTACGGCGTACAGCTCGTGGCTGATCGCCCGGACGAACTCGGTGCCGCCACCGGTGACGACGGTGACGGTGAACCCGACGTCACGGAGGGCTGAGACGAGCTCCAGCATCGGCTGGTAGACGGCAGTCCGCAGCGGCCGGCCCAGCGTCGGGTGCGCCGCGCTCGACATGAACTCGCGCACCAGGCGCCCGAAGTCCTCGGCGCGCATGCCGTCGAAGAGGCCGGTCAGGGCCATCGCGATGCGAGCGAGCCCGAGCTCCTGCATCGCGGCTGCGTCGTGGGTCAGCAGCGCCGCGAACTCGGGCTTCTCCTTCAGCGCCGGCTCGGCGGCGACCCGGGTCCCGAGCGTCGCCAGCAGGAAGTCGAGCTGGACGTAGTTCGGCTTCTCGCACCACAGCGTGCCGTCGTTGTCGAAGCAGGCGAGCCGGTCCTCAGGGGGGATGTCCCGTGCTGCGTCGAGGAAGGCGATGACGGCGTCCCGGGTGGGGCCGGGTCGCCATGACGGAAGGGCGTCGTTCATGAGGTCTCCTCGTCGACGGGGCTGGATCGGCGTACGCACCGGAACCCGAGGTGGCTCATCCCGGTGTCGGTCATCTGGGGGCGTCGGGCGGCCGGCCGGTAGCGCCGGCAGTAGGTGTCGGCACACAGGTGCGAGCCGCCCTTGATCACCTTGCGGCCGACCCGGAACTGCGGCTGGGCCGGGTCGTAGCTGGACTCGAGGTCGCCGCCTCGCGGGTTGGTCGGCGCACAGCAGGCGGTCTCCGCGTCCTCCGGATGACCACTGGTCCACCAGTCGTCGGTCCACTCCCAGACGTTGCCGGCCATGTCGAGCAGGCCGTAGCCGTTGGGCGGGAAGGTGCCGACCGGGGAGGTCCGGACCCAGCCGCTCGCGCGGGTGCTGCGCCACGGGAAGTCCGGCCCGTCCCAGGTGTTCGCCATGATCTGCCCGTCCGGCCAGCGTTCGTCGCCCCACGTGAACTCGGCACCCTCGAGACCGCCGCGGGCGGCGTACTCCCACTCCGCCTCGGTCGGCAGGGCGGCGCCGGCCCAGGTGGCATAGGCGTGGGCATCCTCGTGCGCGACGTGGACGACCGGGTGGTCGGCCCGTCGCTTGACCGAGCTGCCCGGTCCCTCCGGGCTCGACCAGCAGGCGCCGGGCGTCCAGGTCCACCACTGGCTGAGGTGTCGCAGGTCGACGGGGCCCTGTGTCGGGGTGAACACCAGCGACCCCGGCTGCAGGTTCTCCGGCGGTGCGCCGGGGAAGCTCGTCGGGTCCAGCGGCCGTTCCGCGACGGTCACGTAGCCGGTGGCCTTCACGAAGCCGGCGAACTCCTCGTTGGTCACCGGCGCCACGTCGACCGAGAACGCGTCCACCCTGACCCGGTGGACGGGCGCCTCCTCGGGGTAGTGGTCCTCGGACCCCATGGCGAACAGGCCGCCGGGCAGGGCGACGGTCGCCGCACCGGTGCGGACGGGACTCGGGCTCCTCGTCACGTCACGAGCTCGGGAGGCCGGCCCTGAGCTTCTCCAGCACCCGGTCGATGTTGAAGCTCGCAGGCTCCTGGCGGGCCGGGAAGCCGGCGAGGGTCTGGAGCATCCGCGCGACGTACGCCTGGGCAGGGATCACCAGGTAGGCGTGGTCGAGCAACCAGTCGTAGTAGGTGTTCGAGGTGATGTCAGCGCGCTCGTAGGGATCGGTGCGCAGGTTGAAGATCTTCGGCACCCGCAGCTCGGTGTAGGGCTCGGCCCACACCTGCAGGGTGCCTGCCGCCCGTTGCTCGAGGAAGACGAACTTCCAGTTGTCGAACCTCATCGCCGTGAGGTCGCCGTCGTCGGAGACGTAGAAGAAGTGCTGACGGGCGCTGGTCTCCGATGCACCGGTCACGTAGTCGAGCTGGTTGTGGCCATCCAGATGGACCTTGAACGTCGTGCCGTTCAGGTCCGTGCCTTCCTTGAGCCGCTCGGCGACGTCGGTGTCACCGGCCGCGGCCAGCAGGGTGACGAACCAGTCGTTGTGGCTCACGATCCCGTTGAGGACGGTGCCGGCCGGGATGTGGCCGGGCCAACGCACCATGGCCGGCACGCGGTAGGCGCCCTCCCAGTTGGAGTTCTTCTCGTTGCGGAACGGCGTCATCCCGGCATCCGGCCACGAGTTCATGTGCGGGCCGTTGTCGGTGGAGTACATGACGATCGTGTCCTCGGCGAGGCCCTGCTCGTCGAGGAACGCAGCACGTCGCCGACCAGCTCGTCGTGGTCACACATCGTGTCGTGGTACTCCGACTGCCACCGGCCGGCCTTGCCGCGGCTGCCGTCCTTGGCATGCGTGCGGAAGTGCATGTGCGTGGTGTTCAGCCAGACGAAGAACGGGGTGTCGGACGCCTTGGCGTCGGACATGAACCGGAGCGCCTCCGGCACGACCTCGTCGTCGATGGTCTTCATCCGCTCCTTCGTCAACGGCCCGGTGTCCTCGATTCGCTGCGTGCCGTCGCCGTTGGCCCAGGAGTGGATGACGCCGCGTGGGCCGAAGTTCTTGCGGAAGTCCGGGAACTCGTCCGGGTCCGGGTAGTCGAAGAGCTCGGGTTCCTCCTCCGCATTCAGGTGGTAGAGGTTGCCGAAGAACTCGTCGAAGCCGTGCATGGTGGGCAGGAACTCGTCGCGGTCGCCGAAGTGGTTCTTGCCGAACTGGCCGGTGGCGTAGCCGACCGACTTGAGCGCGGTGGCGATGGTCGGGTCCTCGGCCTGGAGCCCGATGTCGGCGCCCGGCATGCCGACCTTGGAGAGGCCGGTCCGGTACGGGTTCTGGCCGGTGATGAAGGCTGCGCGGCCCGCCGTACAGCTCTGCTCGCCGTAGTAGTCGGTGAAGCGCACGCCCTCCGCCGCGATCCGGTCGATGTTGGGGGTCCGGTAGCCCATCAACCCGTCGCTGTAGCAGCTCAGGTTGGTGATGCCGATGTCATCGCCCCAGATGATCAGAATGTTCGGCTTGTCGGCCATCGAGACCTCCTGGTCCTCGCCGACGACACCGGTGGGCATCGCCATCGCGACCGTAGGAGGGCCCCGGGGGCGATGCATCACCCCATTCGTGGGAGGTCGGGTCCGCGACCGGGACAGGCGCGTCGGGGACATGCGCCAGGGATGAGGCCGGAACCGCCGGCGCGGGGTTGCATGGCGGCATGGCGGGCGCGACCTACGAGGTCCGGGTGACAGGTGCGGTGCCGTTCGCGGTTCTCCGGGAGATCGGCGGTGTCACGAGCACCGAGCAGGAGCTGCGGACGGTGCTGGTCTGCACGCTGCCCGACCAGGCAGCACTGCACGGCTTGCTGGCGCGCCTGCGGACCTTCGGGCTCGACCTCGTCGAGGTCCGCGCCGTGCCGTCTGCCGACGAGGACGATGACGAAGCCGACGACGGTGATCGATGACGCAGGTCGGCACCACCTACGAGCTCATCGTGGCAGGATCGCTCGGCCCCGTGCTGTGTGGCGCGTTCCCTGCCAGCTGCGTCGCCACCGTCGCGACCACCACGTTCACGGTCGCGGAGTCGACCGGGCGGAGCCTGGCGGACGTCATCGCACTCGTCGAGGAGGCGGGCGTCCGCGTCCAGGCCATCCACCGGCTGCGGTCACCCGCACCTTCGCGAGGCTCACCCGATGCGGACGAGGCGGACCGGCCGCCACCGGCCTAGCGTCCGACTGTCGTGCATGCGTATGTGGGAGGAAACCGATGACTGAGCAGACTGACCAGCAGGCACCAGGCCTGGAGGAGATGGGTCCCGTCGACTACCTGGTCCTGGAGTTCCCGGGCAACCGGATGACCGGGGAGGGACTCCCGATCCTGGTCGACCTCGTCGATCGCGGCATCATCCGGATCCTCGACCTCCTCTTCGTCACCCGGGACGAGGCCGGCAACGTCGCGGGGATGGAGATCAAGGACTTCGACGCCGACGGCGAGCTCGACCTGGCCGTCTTCGAGGGCGTCTCGTCCGGACTCCTCGACGAGGACGACGTGGCCGAGGCCGCCGGTGTCATCGAGCCGGGCAGCTCGGCCGGCATCCTCGTCTACGAGAACACGTGGGCTGCGCCGCTCGCCGGCGCGCTGCGTCGAGGCGGAGCGCAGCTCGTCGCGAGCGGTCGGATCCCGGTGCCCGCACTCGTGGCCGCCCTCGAGGCCGCCGAGGACCGGGAAGGCACGGCCGCAGGAGTCTCCTGAGGCGACACCAGCTCCAGCCACATCAGCCACCCACCAGAAGAGGTGAACGCACATGCCAGGTCTCCTTCGCGGGGTCGCCCGTACTGCGGCGATCGCAGGAACCGCCACGGCCGTCTCCAACCGCGTCTCGCGACGCCAGGCCGGCCGCTGGGCCCAGCAGGACCAGCAGCAGGCCTATGAGCAGCAGGCCTACCAGCAGCCGCCGCCGGCCCGCCGCGCCGCCGGAGGACGACATGGACGAGAAGATCGCCCAGGTCAAGAAGCTCGGCGAGCTCAAGGACCAGGGGCTGCTGACCGACGCCGAGTTCCAGGCGCAGAAGAGCCGCATCCTCGGTCTCTGAGCGTCCGGACGGCCGTCAGGCCGTGGTGTCGGACAGCAGGCCGATCTCGCGCGCCCGGTGGACTGCCTCGCGGCGACTGGGCACCCCGAGCTTGCGGAAGATCCGCTTCAGGTGCGCCTTGACGGTGTTCACGGACACGAACAGCTCAGCGGCGATCTCGGAATTGGTCATCATCGTCGGCAGGAACCTCAGCACGACCAGCTCGCGCTCGGTCAGTGGCTCGGTGAGCACGTCGGCCGACGTGGACTTCACGTCGGGCTGCAGCTCCGCGAGGAGCCCGCGGGCAAAGGCGTCCTGGTCGGGCTCGAGCTGTCCCAGGAGGGTCAGCAGGCGTACGACGTGACCCCGGTTGTGCTCGAAGAAGGGGCGCCGCACGTTCTCCGGTCGAGCCAGGTCCAGGGCGCGACCGAGTGCCTCGGTTGCGCGGTTGTCCTCGCGCTGCCGGTCTGCGACCAGTGCGGTCAGCAGCCACACGTCAACCGCGGAGCCGGAGTCGGCGTCGTTCGCCCGGAGGGACGCGAGCACCTCGTCAGCCGCCCGGACGTCGCCCTGCGCGAGCAGCGCCTGGGCGAGGCAGAGCTGCTCCTCCGAGCTGGGTGCCGCACGTGCCGAGGACACCTGGAGCCGCTCGATCGCAGCACCCGGTTCGTGACGCGCGATCGCGATGCTCGACGTGCGCGAACAGCAGCCAACGCTCCAGGAACGCCGGTGGCTGCCAGGGCGTGCTGTCCGACCGCAGAGCCGCGAGCCGCTGCTGCGCCTCGTCCACGCGGCCGAGGGAGACCTCCATCCGCGCCCCGGCGAGCTCGACTGCCCAGCGAGCCGCGGGCTCGTGCGCGGCTGCGGCCCTGGCGTGCCCCAGGCGACGCAACGCCTCGTTCACCTCGTTGTGCCGGAAGTGGATCAGCGCGAGCGCCAGGTAGGCCGTCGCCGCCTGCGGAAGCGGCTCCCAGCCGCGCGCCTCGACCAGCTCGACCGCCTCCGTGGCGTGGCTGGCGCCCTGACGCAGACGACCCTCGCCTGCATCGACCAGGGAGAGGTGCGCGAGGGCGTTGATCCGGGCCGCGTCCAGCCGGGTGCCGTCGATGATGGCCAAGGCTTCGAGAAGGCGCTGTGCCGCCTCGGCCGGACTCGCTTCCCACAGGAGCGCGCTGCCCAGGTTGTTGAGCGCCACCGGCAGGTACAGGTCGGCACCCGGCAGGGAGGACTCGACACCGGAGAGGTGCTGGATCGCGCGCGCGGCGGCGTCGCGCGCACCGCGGATGTCGCCCGTGCTCCGCAGGTAGGCCGTCGAGAGAAGCAGCCAGGCGACGGTGGTGACCGACGAACCGTCCGGTCGATGAGCGCTGCGGCCAGCTCCAGATGGGGTGCCATCTCCTCGAAGCGCCCCGCGTGCATCAGCCGCGCAGCCGCGCACAGGGCCAGCGCGGGGCTGTCCGCCAGGCGTTCACGGGGGATCCTGGCGAGCACGCGATCCACGGCGGCGCGATCCGCCGAGACGGTGAGGGCGAGTGCGTGGGTGACGAAGAGGTCCCCCAGCAGTGACCAGTCCTCGGCATCAGCCGCGTGTCTCATCGCGTCGAGAGGACGTGCGTGGGCGGCGAACCACACGGCGGCTCGCCGGTGCAGGTCGGCGGGGGCAGCCGGGTCGTCGACCCGCAACCGGTGCTGGAGCACCTCGCGCAGCAGGGCGTGGTAGCGGAACCACTCGCGTCCAGGTCCCAGGCCGACCACGAAGGCGTTGGAGCGCTCCAGGCTCTCGAGATGGTGCTGCGCACGTGGTTCACCGGTGAGTGCCTCCGCCAGTCCACTGCTCACCCGCTCGGCCACCGACGTCTGCAGCAGGAACCGCTGCACCTCCGGCGGCTGGCTCGAGAGCACCTCTCCGACCAGGTAGTCGGTGACCGCCTGGTCGTCGCCGGCGAAGCTCGCCGGGCTCCTGTCCTGGTCGCGACGGCCGAGGAAGAGGGCCGCCAGGCGCATGCCCGCCGGCCAGCCCTCGGTACGCCGGACCAGCAGCTGCACGTCGTCCAGCTCCACGTCCAGCTCGTCGGCAGCCAGCATCGCGACGGCGTCGGTCTCGTCGAAGGCCAGGTCCCGGGTCCGGATCTCCGACAGCTCGTCCGCCGTCCGCAGGCGGTGCAGGGGGATCGGCGGGTCCGAGCGCGTGACGATCACGAGCCTCAGCTGCTCCAGCGGGCGCCGGAGGAGGGAGGCCACGCCCTCGAGCACAGAGGCGTCGTCGATCAGGTGGAAGTCGTCGAGCACGACCACGACAGGAGTCGGGAGCTGCTCGAGGCCGGCGACCAGGCGCTGGAGTCCGGCGCTCTCGTTGCCGAGTCCCGGTGCGAGCTCGGCGAGCGGGTTGTCGGCCGGCACGACCACCGCGTGACGCACAGCCCGCACGAAGAAGGTCCAGAAGGCCCGGGGCTCGTTGTCGCTCGGGTCCAGGGAGATCCAGGCAACCGGACCGACGGCAGGCTCGGCAGCTGCCCACGACGCCGTCGCGAGCGTCTTGCCCCACCCCGCGCCGGCACTGATCACCGTCAGCGGTCGCTCGGTGCCCCGGTCCAGCATCTCGTGGACGCGCGCCCGAGCTACGAAGCTCGGCGGCACGCGGGGCCGGGCGAGCTTGGTGGCGAGCCCGTCGACCGCAGGCTCCGAGGGCGCGCGGAAGCGCTCCAGCCCCCGGCTTCACTGCCGTCATCGTCCCGACCGCCGTCCCTCGCTCCTGCCGTGACGCTACCCGCAGCCTGTTGCGGCAGGACGACGTCGGACTACCCGGAGAGGGTGAGGTCTAGCCACGCTGATGCGAGGACGCTGGGTCAGCAGTCCGGAACGGAGGTCGTGCAGGTGTATGCCAAGGCGTTCGAGATCCACGTCCGCGGGTCACTGACCCCCGAGGCACTCGAGGAGTTCGAGGACCTGCGGGCGACCGTCGTACCGGCGGAGACCGTGCTGACGGGAGTGGTCGCGGACCAGGCGGCGCTGTACGGCGTGCTGAACCGGCTGCAGGCCCTCGGGCTCGACCTCGTCGAGGTCCGGCGGATCCGCGAGGACCAGGCGAGCTGATGCCGGACGGGGCGTTCGCCGTGGAGATCACGGTCAAGGGGCGCGTCGGCAGGAGCACGCGGGACGCCGTCGGCACACTGGACGTCGCCGTGGTGCCGCGACACGATGTCGTCCTGGTCGCGTCGGGCGAGCTGACCGACCTGCTGGACGCATTGGCGTGCCTGGAACGGAGGGGGATCGAGGTGGATCGGATCAGTCATCCGGGCCAGCTGGATCCGTGCTCCGACGATTCCGGGAGCCGGTGACCCTGCCGGCGCGGTTGGCGGCGCGGACGTCCGTCACCCCGAGGGCCCGCCGGCGCGGGCTCGTCGCGGTGTGCGTGGCCAACGGGATCGAGTGGTACGACTTCGCGGTGTACGGCGCCCTGGCGTCGGTCACCGTCGTGGCGCTGCTGCCGCCCGGCCCGGCCGAGAGCCGGCTGGTCACCGTGTTCGCCGTCTCCGCGACCTCGTTCATCGCCCGTCCGGTGGGGGCCCTGCTCGTCGGGAGGCAGGCCGACCGGTGGGGGCGACATCGTCCGCTCGCGGCGATGGTGCTGCTGATGAGCTGCGCGACGGCGGCCATCGGGCTGCTGCCGACCTGGGACACCGCGGGCGTGGCGGCCGCAGTGGGACTGGTCGTGCTCCGGCTGGTCCAGGGTTTCTCCTCCGGTGGCGAGATCAGCACCTCGATCCCGTACCTGCTCGAGTCGGTTCCGCACCGCCGCTGGGGCCTCTACGGCGGGTGGCACACGGCCACCGTGGCGACCGGCATCGCGTCGGGGATCGCGGTCGCGGGACTGCTCGCCGCGCTCCTGACCGACGAGGCCATGGCGCAGTGGGGGTGGCGGGTCCCGTTCCTGCTCGCCCTGCCGCTCGGGGTCACGGGCCTGTACCTGCGGCTGCGGCTCGACGAGACTCCGGCCTTCACCGAGCAGGTGACCCGACGACCGCCCACCCTGCAGGAGGTGTGGCGTGACCACGGGTCGTCGGTGCGCACTGGCTTCTTCCTCGTGGGCGTACTGGCCGGGACGTTCAACATGTGGTTCGTCTTCCTGCCCGCGCACCTGGCCACGGAGCAGGAGCACCGCCTGTCGGTGGCGCTCGGCTGCGCGGCCGCAGGGCTCGCGGCAGCCGCTGTCTCGGCTCCGTTGTGGGGCCGTCTCTCCGACCGGGTCGGACGGCGGCCGCTGCTGATCGCGGGAACCCTCACTCCCTGCCTGCTGTTCGTGCCGCTGTACGTCGCGGCGACGAACGGCTCCTGGGCGGCGCTGCTGCTGGCCGACCTCGTCGTCGGGACGATGCTGGGCACGCTCGTGGTCAGCGCCCATCTGGCCGAGCGGTTCCCCGTCGGTGCCCGCGCGACCGGGATCGCGCTCACCTACGGCTGTGGCAGCGCCCTGCTGGGTGGGACTGCCCCGCTGGTGGGCAGTGTGCTCGCCCAGCGGGGATGGGCGATCGGCATCCCTGTCTACCTCGTGCTGCTGAGCGCCGCCGGCCTGGTCGCCACCGTGCGCGCCCGAGGTACCCATCGCGGGTGATGCCGCCCCGAGCCCAGCGGTCGACGGTGTGGGTATGACCTTGATGCTTCCCGACGCCACGTCAGGGGCACGTGCTGTCGATCCGCTCCTTGCCGCGAGGTACGCCGTACCCCCCGTGGCGAAGCACCTCGTGGAGCGCTCCCGCCTGATGGAGCTCCTGGACCGCGCGGCGGACGTGCCCCTGACGTTGGTGAGCGCCCCGGCCGGGAGTGGCAAGACCACCCTGGTGGCCTCCTGGGTGGCCAGGCGCGCGTCGGTCCACGACACGGTGTGGGTCACCTTCGAGGACCGCGACGTGCAGCCGGCACGCTTCTGGGCCGACGTCCTCCGCTGCGTGGCAGACCACGTCGTCGTGGACGCGGAGGCCTGGTCCGACGACCGCTCGCCGGAGCACCCCGACCTGGTCAGCGAGCTCGCGGTGGCGTTCTCCCGGATGACGCGAGCCGCTCACCCTGGTGCTCGACGGGGGTGAGCTGTTCTCGGCCGAGCTCGCCGCCGACCTCGACTTCGTCCTGCGGCACAGCGGGCAGCTCCTGCACGTCGTGGTGCTCACCCGGGCGGACCCGGTGCTCCCGCTCCACCGCTACCGCCTCGAAGGATCGATGGTCGAGCTCCGGCTCGGGGACCTCGCGTTCACCGAGGACGAGACCCGCCGGCTGCTGGAGCTCTGCGGGCTGGCCCTCGACGCCGACGCCGTGACGGCCCTGACCGGACGCACCCGTGGCTGGGCGGCGGGCCTCCGCTTCGCGACGATGGTGCTCGTCCAGCGTGAGGACCCCGAGGTCGCCGTGCACCAGCTGGCCGGCGACCGGGGCAACATCGCCGAGTACCTGATGGCGGAGGTCCTCCAGACCCAGCCCGAGGACGTGCGCACGCTCCTGATGCACACGAGCGTCGTCGACCTGCTCAGGCCCGGGCTGATCGAGGAGCTCGCGGGACCGTCTGCGGCCCGCAGCCTCGACGCGCTGGCGCGGGCGAACGTCCTGGTCGAGGCCGTCCCCGACCAGGCGGGCTGCTACCGCTACCACCCGTTGCTGCGGGACCTGTTGCGCGCCGAGCTCGCCGCACAGTCACCGACCCAGCGCGTGCGCCTCCACCTGAAGGCGGCGCGGTGGCACGCGCAGGAGGGCTTGCTCGCGAGCGCGGTCGAGCTGGCCGCCGAGGTCGGCGCCTGGTCCCAGGCGGCTCGCCTGGTCGTGGACGAGGTCGCCATCGCGAGCCTGCTGCTGGGCGACGAAGCAGACGCGGTCGGCCGGGTGCTGCAGGAAGCTCCCGAGCGACGTCGGCGACCCTGACTCCGCACTGGTGCGCGCTGCCCTGGCCGCAGGGCGGCGCGACACCGAGACGTGTGCCGAGGAGCTGGCGCGGGCACGAGTGGTCTCGCTGGACCCGCACTCGACCCACGGCCGCTCCGTCGCCGCTCGCGGCAGCCGCTGATCGACGCCGTCCGTGCCAGGCTCGATGGCGAGCCGGATGCGGCAGACCTCGCCGAGCGCGCCCTCGTGGACCTGCGCGCCCACGGCACGGTCAGCCCGGCGACGCACCTCGAGCTCGTGGCCGTGGTCGAGCACGGCGCCTGGGTCGGCTCGCCGGTGAAGGAGCGGCGAAGCGTCGTACCCCTCCAGCGGAGCGTGCCTGTGGGCAGGCCCGACGACGCGCCGCCTCCCGGACAGGTGATCGCGCCCCTCACGCCCAAGGAGCTCGAGGTGCTCGGTCTCCTCTCGGAGCTGCTCAGCACCGATGAGATCGCCGGCACGATGTTCGTCTCCGTGAACACCGTCCGCACGCACGTGCGCAGTATCCTGCGGAAGCTCGCGGTGTCCCGCAGGAACGAGGCCGTACGACGTGCCCGGGCCCTCGGACTGATCACGACCTGACTCGACGGACCGCGGAGGAAGCATGGGTGAGTGGGCGCTTCCCTCGCTGGCCCTCCTGCTGATGGCGTACGCCGCTGTCTCGTCGCGGGTGCAGACCACGCCGATCACGCAGGCGATGGTGTTCGTCACCCTCGGACTGCTGGTCGGCAACCGCGTGCTGCACGTGGTCGACCTCGAGGTCGCCAACCACGTGGTGCTGCTCCTGGCCGAGGCCACGCTCGCCCTCGTCCTCTTCACCGACGCGGTGCGCGTGGACGTGGGCCGGCTCCGCCGGGAGGCAGCGGTGCCGCTACGGCTGCTCGGCATCGGCCTGCCCCTGACCATCCTGATCGGCACGGTCGTCGGGGCCTTGCTCTTCCCCGACCTGAACCTCTGGCTGGCCGCGGCGCTGGCGACGATCCTGGCGCCCACCGACGCGGCGCTGGGGCAGCCCGTGGTCAGCAACGCGCGGCTCCCGTCGCGGATCCGGCAAGGGCTGAACGTCGAGAGCGGTCTCAACGACGGAGTCTGCGTCCCGCTGCTGATCATCTTCCTGACCCTCGCGGAGGCCGACGAGGGCGCCGAACACCTCGAGCCGTTGCGTGTGATCTTCGAGGAGATCGGCTACGGCGCCGTCGGTGGCGTCGTCGCGGGCGTCCTCGGCGCGTGGGTGCTGCGCGTGTTCGCCGGTCGGGGCTGGATGTCGCGCACCTGGCAGCAGGTCACCGGCGTGGCCACCCCGCTGCTCGCCTACACGACGGCTGTGGCGCTGGGCGGGAGCGGGTTCATCGCCGCGTTCGTGGCCGGCCTCCTGTTCGCAGCGGTCGCCGCCGTCCGGGCCGAGCCGTCCACGATCCTGGCCGAGCAGTCGGGGGAGCTGCTGAACGCGACGACGTTCCTCTTCTTCGGAGGTGTGCTCCTCGGCCCGGCGCTCGGCGAGCTGGACTGGCGGGTGGTCCTGTACGCCGTGCTGAGCCTGACCGTCGTGCGGATGCTCCCGGTCGCCCTCGCCACCTGGGGCCTCGGCATGCGCCGGCTGACGGTCCTGTTCCTGGGCTGGTTCGGGCCGCGTGGCCTGGCGTCGATCGTGTTCGGGCTCCTGCTGCTGGAGGAGACCCAGCTCGCGGAGCGCTCGCAGCTGCTCGTGATCGTGACGCTGACCGTCGCGCTCTCGGTCTACGCCCACGGGCTGACTGCCTGGCCCGGCGCGACCAGGTACGCCGACTGGTACGACGCCACGGCTGATCGCGCCTCGCTGCCGGAGAGCGCGCCGGTGCCGGAGCGGCGTACGCGCGCGCAGATCGTGCACCGCGACTGAGCGCACGACTCATCTCGTCCGAACCGGACGATGCCCGCACCTGTGCTGCCGCCGTACGTTCGCATCTCCCGGACCAAGTGGTGTCCACACGGAGGTGTCTGATGAGCCATGACCGCCATGCACGCGGGATGCTGCCGATCCCCGACCGGCCCGTGTCCGGCCTGACGACGTACGACGCCAAGGACCCGGACACGTCGTTCCCCCCGATCGAGCCGCTGCGCCCGCCGGACGGCGCTCCCAACGTGCTGGTCATCCTGCTCGACGACGTGGGCTTCGGAGCGTCGAGCGCGTTCGGCGGTCCCGTCCGCACCCCCACGGCCGACCGCCTGTCCGCCGGCGGGCTGCGCTACAACCGGTTCCACACCACCGCCCTGTGCGCCCCGACCCGACAGGCGCTGCTCACCGGGCGGAACCACCACTCCGTCGGGATGGGCAGCATCACCGAGACCGCGACCTCGGCTCCGGGGCAGAGCTCGGTGCTGCCGAACACCAAGGCCCCCCTGGCCGTGACCCTGAAGCTGAACGGCTACTCCACGGCGCAGTTCGGCAAGTGCCACGAGGTGCCGGTCTGGCAGACCTCGCCGATGGGCCCGTTCGACGCCTGGCCGTCCGGCGGTGGCGGCTTCGAGACGTTCTACGGGTTCATCGGCGGCGAGAACAACCAGTGGGATCCCGCGCTCTACGAGGGCACCACACCGATCGAGCCGCCGGCGACGGCCGAGGAGGGCTACCACCTCACCGAGGACCTCACCGACCACGCGGTCAGCTGGATGCGCCAGCAGAAGGCGCTGATGCCGGACAAGCCGTTCTTCGTGTACTTCGCGCCCGGTGCCACGCACGCGCCGCACCACGTCCCCCCGGAGTGGATCGAGAAGTACCGCGGCGAGTTCGACGACGGCTGGGACGTCCAGCGGGAACGGACCTTCGCGCGCCAGAAGGAGCTCGGCGTGATCCCGGAGAACACCGAGCTGTCCGCGCGCCACGACGAGATCCCGGCCTGGGACGACATGCCCGACGAGCTCAAGCCGGTGCTGGCACGGCAGATGGAGGTGTACGCCGGGTTCCTCGAGCACACCGACCACCACGTCGGGCGCCTGATCGACGCGCTGGAGGACCTCGACGTCCTCGAGGACACGATCGTCTACTACATCATCGGCGACAACGGGGCCTCCGCCGAGGGCACGGTGAACGGCGCCTTCAACGAGATGGCCAACTTCAACGGCATGGCCGCGCTCGAGACGCCGGAGTTCATGCTCAGCAAGATGGACGAGTTCGGCTCGCCGAGCTCCTACAACCACTACTCCGTCGGGTGGGCGTGGGCGATGAACGCCCCGCTCCAGTGGACGAAGCAGGTGGCCTCGCACTGGGGTGGCACGCGCAACGGCACGATCGTGCACTGGCCGACCGGGATCCAGGAGCCTGGGGGCCTGCGCTCCCAGTTCACCCACGTCATCGACGTGGCACCGACGATCCTCGAGGCGGCCGGGCTGCCCCAGCCGACGATGGTGAACGGGGTGCTGCAGGCGCCGATCGAGGGCACGAGCATGGCGTACTCCTTCAACGAGGAGACTGCGGCGGAACATCACGACCTCCAGTACTTCGAGATGTTCGGCAACCGGGGGATCTACCACCGGGGCTGGAGCGCGGTCACCAAGCACAAGACGCCGTGGATCTTGGTCGGCGGCGACATGCCCGCGTTCGACGACGACGTCTGGGAGCTCTACGACGGCAGCGCCGACTTCAGCCAGGCCAACAACCTGGCCTCCGAGCACCCGGAGATGCTGGCCAAGCTCCAACGCCTGTGGCTGATCGAGGCCGCGAGGTACAACGTGCTCCCGCTGGACGACCGGAGCGCTGAGCGGGTCAACCCCGACGTCGCCGGACGGCCGACGCTGATCCGGGGCAGCTCGCAGCTGTTCTTCACCGGCATGGGTCGCCTCTCGGAGAACAGTGTCGTGAGCATGAAGAACAAGTCGTTCTCGTTGACGGCCGACGTCGACGTCCCGGAGGGAGGCGTCAACGGTGTGCTGATCGCCCAGGGCGGGCGGTTCGGCGGCTGGTCGTTCTACGTGAAGGACGGCAGGCTCCGGTTCACCTACAACGTGCTGGGGATCCAGGCGTTCACCACCGAGGCCGACGTCTCGGTCCCGGCAGGCCATCACCAGGTGCGGATGGAGTTCGCGTACGACGGGGAGGGGCTCGCCAAGGGTGGTGACGTGACGCTCTACCACGACGGCGACCAGGTGGGCTCCGGACGCGTGGGCGCGACCCAGCCGATGATCTTCTCGGCGGACGAGACCACCGACATCGGATACGAGTCGGGCACCACCGTCACCCCCGACTACACCGCGCACGACAGTCGGTTCACCGGCAAGCTGCACTGGGTCCAGCTCGACGTCGGCGACGACGACAACGACCACTTCATCGACCCTGACGAGCGCATGCGGGTCGCCCTGTCCCGACAGTGACCAGCGGGGACTCATCCATTTCGCGTGATGTGGATGCACCACCCCGGCCGAAGGATCGTGGTCATGGACGAGGACACCCGCGAGATCCATGAGGACCCACCGCCCGTGCGACCCTCCCGGGGCCGCGCGGTCGGGGCCGTGCTCTGTCTGGTGCTGGCGGGGCTGCTCACCACACCTGCAGCAGTCGCCTACTGGGGTCAACGCACGCTGAACGACACCCAGCGGTACGTCGACACGGTGCAGCCGCTGGTGAACTCGCCCGAGGTGCAGGACGTGATCGCCACGACGGTGACCGACGCGATCCAGGGGCAGGTCGACGTCGAGACGATCCTCAACAACGTGTTCGCGGGCGTCATCACCGACCGCCCGCGTCTCCAGCAGCTGGTGGGGCCGTTGTCCGCGGCGATCAACGGGCTGATCGAACGGCAGGTCCGCGAGTTCATCGCCTCCGACGCCTTCGCGGACATCTGGGTGCGCGCGAACACCAGGGCACAGCAGGCCCTCCATCGTCTGCTGGAGGGCGACGAGACCGGCGCTGTCTCGCTGCAGGGTGACGACGTCGTCCTCGACGTCGCCGAGGTCATCGACCAGGTCAAGCAGCGGCTGGTGGACCGCGGGCTCACCTTCGTCGAGAACGTGCCGATCCCGAACAGCGACCGTCAGATCGTGCTGCTGGAGGCGCCCCAGCTCAAGCAGCTGCGGACGATCTACGCCTTCGGCAACCCCGTGGCGCAGTGGGCGCTCCCGGTGGTCGGCGTCCTCTACCTCCTGTCCCTCGTCCTCGCCCGGCGCAAGGCACGCATGACGGTGGCGGTCGGGGCCGTGATCGCGGCCAACGCCCTGTTGCTCGCCATCGCCCTGTCGGTGGGGAGACAGCTGTTCAGCAACGAGCTCTCGGGCACGCCCTTCGGCCCGGCGAGCAAGGCCTTCTACGAGACGCTGCTCGCCTACCTCCAGCGCGGCCAGACGGTGGTGTTCTGGCTCGGCGTGATGATCGTCGTCGCGGGCTGGTACGCCGGCAGCAACAGGTACGGCACCGCCGTGCGCAACGGCGTGACGGGTGCCCTCGAGCAGATCGGCGCTGCACTACCGGGGGAGCAGGTCGGCGCGGCGGGTCGCTGGGTCGTGGCCAACGTCCGGTGGCTGCGCGTCGTCGTGGGCGTCCTGGGTGTCGTCGTCCTCCTGTGGGGCAACGACGTCTCGCCCGAACGCTGGTGGTGGTCCCTGGTCCTCGTGCTGGCGGTGCTGGCCGTGCTCCAGGTCCTCGTCGGTGCCGGGCGGCGTACGACGCCCCCGGAGCCCGTGCCGGTCGGCCCACCGCCTGCCGGTGCCGTCACCTGAATACCTCACGCCGGATGAGGCCCGCGCGGGTCGCTGCTCCTAGCGTCGTCGGCACCTGACACCGCCGGCACCCTGCCGGCGGTCACCTCGAGAGGACCGACATGAGCTTCTGGGACATCCTGTGGTTCATCCTGATCAGCTATGCGTTCATCGCCTACCTGATGCTGCTGTTCAACATCGTGGCGGACCTCTTCCGGGACAAGGAGCTCTCCGGCTTCGGCAAGGCCGCCTGGATGCTGTGCCTCATCTTCGTCCCGTTCCTCTCGGCCGTGATCTACCTGATCGCCCGTGGTCCCGCCATGGGGGAGCGTCACGCCGAGGCGATCGGCCGGCAGGTGGAGGCGCAGAACGAGTACATCCGCTCGGTCGCCGCTCCGCCGTCCGGAGCAGCACAGGTCGCCGAGGCCAAGTCGCTGCTCGACGCGGGCACGATCAACCAGGCGGAGTTCGAGACGCTGAAGCAGAAGGCGCTGGCCTAGGCCTTCACCAGGGTGACGTCGACGTCGATCACCCGGAACGGGTTCGGCAGCCCGAGCTCGGTCGCGGCCGCCGGGTCCTCCTCGTCGGTGACCGGCCGGACCAGGCTCTGCTTCACGCCGAAGACGGTGTCGTCGTCGAGGTAGGGGCTGCCCTCGACGAACACGTGGGTGGTGACCGGGTGATGACCCTCCGCGCCGGCGATGAGGTGGATGTGCGCCGGCCGGTAGGGATGACGTCCGGTCGCGCGGAGCAGGGCGCCGACCGGGCCGTCGTCCGGGATCGGGTAGTGCGCGGGCACGATCGTGCGGAACCAGAACCGCCCCTCCGCGTCGGTCGTGAACAGCCCGCGCAGGTCCTGCTCCGGGGCGTCGGCCTTCTGCACGTCGTACAACCCACGGTCGTCGGCCTGCCACACGTCGAGCAGGGCCCCGGGCAGGGGCGTGCCGTCGAGGCCCAGCACGCGTCCACGCACCAGGCACCGCGGGCTGTCGTGAGCCGTCGCGATGTCGTCCCCGAGGGCGCGCCGTGGTGACTCCACGACGTGGAACGGCCCGAGGACCGTCGACTCGGTGGCCCCGACCGGCAGCCGGTTGTTGATGGCGTCGACGAGCATCGAGACGCCCATGACGTCGGAGAGCAGGATGAACTCCTGCCGCCTGTCGTCGCACAGGTGCCCGACGTCGGTCAGGAACGCGATCGCCGTCTCCCACTCGCGCTGGCTGGGCTCCACGTCGCGGACGAACCCGTGCAGGTGCCGGGTCAGGGACTCCATCACCTCGCGCAGTCGTGCGTCCGGGGTCGCGGCGAAGCTCTGGACGACGGCCTCGGTGGCCGTCTGCTCGGAGAAGTCACTGCTCATGGGGACCTCCTGCCTCGGCGATCTCGGCCCGTTGACCGGGACCGGGCCCGTCTCGCGCTAGTATTGGGCACAGCACCGCGTCCCCGAGGCCGCTCGCCAACAGCGATGGTGTCTCTCGGCAGCAGTGTGGCCACCAGCAGGTGGTCAGTGGTTCCACAGCACGGACGGGCCGCTCGGCCCGGCGCGTGAGTCCTCTCCCGGACCTGTGGGACCGAGTCGCGTCGTGGAACCGCCCCGACCGGGCCGGCTCCGTACGACGGCCGGTCCGCCGGCCGCGCAGGCGCGAGCAGAGGTTGTGCCCGGCCCACCTCAGGTGGAGTCCGGTGTTCCAGAGGAGGAATGTGGCTCGTCAGACGAGGCGGCAACCGCGGGGTCGTCGTCCGGCCGCGCGGAACCAGCAGACTGCCCGCGCCCGCGACAACGAGGGCATCATCCCGGTGCTCGCCCGCAAGGTGCGCGAGATCGAGACCCGGGTCGAGCGCGGCACGATGCGGGTCTCCGACCGCACCATGTTCCAGGTCGTGGCTCTCCTCGTCCGCGAGGAGCGGGCGCGGATCAAGGCCGACGGCGAGAGCACCGAGGCGCAGCGGGACGGTCAGCTCAAGCGGCTCGACGGCATCGCGACGATCCTGGCGAAGACCGCCGCCCGCAACCCGTCGCTGTTCGAGCTCCTCGGCGACGACGCCGTGATCTCCGACGCCGCGAAGGCGCTGAAGCGGGAGATGCTCGAGTCCGCGGGCCTCGAGACGCCCGAGGAGGCGCCGGTGGAGTCCTCCGCGAACGCCGCCGTCGACCGACGTGTCGTGCCCCAGTCCGTGGTCGCCCGCCAGCTCGCCAACCCCTTCCTCGTCCCCGACTTCTCCAACGCCGCGCCGCGCGACGCCCAACCGCGGGCCCTCTCCACGTGGGAGCTGCTCGGCCCGCTCTTCCGCTCCTTCGAGGAGCCCTCGGCCGGCACCACGTCGTGCATGGACCTGCCGGAGCCGACCTCGCTGTGGGCGCCCGGTGGCCAGGAGCTGATGCACCACCAGGCCCAGGTCATCGCTGCCGCCAAGGACGGGCACCGGACCTTCCTCCTCGCCGACGAGCCCGGTCTGGGCAAGACGGCCCAGGCGCTGCTCGCCGCCCAGGCCGCGAACGCCTACCCCCTGCTCGCCGTCGTCCCCAACGTCGTCAAGGCCAACTGGGCCCACGAGGCCGAGCTGTGGACGCCGCGTCGTACGGCGACGGTCATCCACGGTGACGGCGACGAGATCGACGGCTTCGCCGACATCGTGGTCGTCAACTACGAGGTCCTCGACCGGCACGTCGGCTGGCTCGGCGACCTCGGCTTCCGCGGCATGGTCGTCGACGAGGCCCACTTCATCAAGAACAAGTCCTCCCAGCGCTCGCAGCACGTGCTCGAGCTCTCCGAGCGGATCCGGGCCAAGATCGGCCGTCCGCTGCTGATGGCGCTGACCGGCACCCCCCTGATCAACGACATCGAGGACTTCCGCGCCATCTGGCAGTTCCTCGGCTGGATCGACGGCAAGCGGCCCCGGGGCGAGCTGATGGCGGCGCTGGAGGAGCACGGCCTGACGCCGGCCGACCGCGGGTTCTACGCGGCTGCCCGCAAGACCGTGGTCGACATGGGGATCGTGCGACGCCGCAAGGTCGACGTCGCTGCCGACATCCCCGCCCGCCGGGTCGCCGACCTCCCCGTCGAGCTCGACGACGAGGCCGGACGCTCGATCCGCGAGGCCGAGGCCGAGCTCGCGCGCCGTCTCGTACGCCGCTACGACAGTGCCCTGGCCACCCGGACCTCCGGGCCGGTCATCGAGGGCATCGACCACGAGCTCGTGCGCCGCGTCGCCACCTGGGAGCGCGAGGACTCCGACTCGAGCACCGGCGAGAACGTCTTCGGCATGATGCGCCGCATCGGCCAGGCCAAGGCCGGGCTCGCCGCCGACTACACCGCCCAGCTGGCGCGCAGCGTCGGCAAGGTCGTGTTCTTCGCCAAGCACGTCGACGTCATGGACATCGCCGAGGAGACCTTCGAGAAGCGCGGCCTGCGCTACTCCTCGATCCGCGGCGACCAGACGCCGTCGGTGCGCAAGCGGAACATCGAGGCGTTCGTGAACGACCCGGACGTCGCCGTCGTGGTCTGCTCGCTGACCGCGGCCGGCGTCGGGATCAACCTCCAGGTCGCCTCCAACATGGTGCTCGCCGAGCTCTCGTGGACCGACGCCGAGCAGACCCAGGCGATCGACCGGATCCACCGGATCGGTCAGGCGGAGCCGGTCACCGCCTGGCGCGTGATCGCGGCGCAGACCATCGACACGAGGATCGCCGAGCTGATCGACAGCAAGGCCGGGCTCGCCGCCCGGGCGCTCGACGGCTCCGACGAGGAGGTCTCGTCGTCGGCCGACGTGCAGCTCGAGGCGTTGATCACCCTGCTGACGGATGCCCTGACCGAGCGGCTGGCACAGGAGGACTGACGCCTCCGGAGCCGCATACCACCGATAACGGACGTATCCGGCCAGTGCCGGTGAAGCCGCCAGGGGTGGACCAGACCGCTTCTGTCCGGATCTGGGTGATTGCGATCGGCCGGGGGAGGATGTGCGGACGGCGCGCCGGGTGCGACGCCGTCCTTTACTGCCTACGGGGGTTGGTCGGAGTGCGCAGACTCCAATCCATGCTGTTGCTCGTCGTCCTGGTGACGTCGGGCCTGGTCCTGCTGTCCCCGGCCGCCCAGGCGGCCGACACCGGCAACACGGCGCCACAGGCCGGCAAGATCGTCAGCGACGAGCCCGGTCGCAACACCCCCAACATCCTCGACGGCACCGTCTACTCGATCGCCAAGGTCGGCAACACCGTGGTCGTCGGCGGCAACTTCACCCAGGCCAACAGCGGCAGCGGCACCCCCACCGTGACGCGTCGCGGCGTGCTCGCCTTCGACGCCACCTCGGGCAAGATCTCGCCGTCGTTCGCGCCCGACGCGTTCGGCACCGTCTACAAGGTGCTGCCGGCCGCGGACGGCAAGTCGGTCTACGTCGCCGGTGGCTTCAGCTACGCCGGCGGTCAGGCGATGCCCGGTCGCATCTTCAAGATCAACGCGAACACCGGCGTCATCGACCCGACGTTCGTCGCGCCGACCATCAGTGGCGACATCCGTGACCTCGAGGTCGTCGGCAACCACCTGTTCATCGCGGGCAAGTTCACCCACATCAACGGCATCGCCCAGAAGGCCCTCGGCACGCTGTACGCCGACACCGGCAAGCGCAACCCCTACTTCAACGCGGTGTTGTCGCGGGCTGCACAACACCACGCGTCGCGGGCGCCATCACCAACGTCCTGCAGATCTCGATCAACAAGCAGAACACCCAGCTGATGGCGGTCGGCAACTTCACCACCGTCGACGGCCAGAACCGCCACCAGATCGCCAAGTTCAACGTCGGCAACGTGCCCACCGCAGTCGACCCGAACGCCCACCAGACCCTCAACGGCTGGACCACCAACCTGTTCACGTCGACGTGCTCCCCGAAGTTCGAGACCTACATGAGCGACGTCGAGTTCTCCCCCGACGGCAACTTCTTCGTGGTCGGCACGACCGGTGCCTACGGCGGCACGACCAGCAGCGTCAACGGGACCGTCCGGCTGCGACGTGGTGGCCCGGTTCGAGAGCAACGTCTCGACCGGTCCGACGCCGGCCACCTGGACGGCGTACACCGGCGGCGACACCACGTGGACCGTCGAGGTCACCGACAACGTCGTCTACGCCGGCGGACACCAGCGCTGGCAGAACAACCCCGGCCCCAACTCCGGCGACAAGCCCGGCGACGGCGCCGTCAGCCGTGAGGGCATCGCGGCCCTGAGCACCCGTCACCGGCCTGCCGTACTCGTGGAACCCGACCCGTGCCCGTGGCGTCGGCGTCCAGGACATGCTCGCCACCAGCGACGGCCTCTACGTCGGCTCCGACACCGAGCTCCTCGGCCACACGGCCGGCAACACCTACCACGCACGCATCGGCGTCCTGCCGCTCGCGGGCGGCGGCACCGTGCCCCAGCAGCAGGCCAGCACCCTCCCGACCAACCTCTACCGGGTGGCGGTCTCGGCCTCGCAGCTGACGCGGCGCAACTTCACCGGCACCACCGTCGGCACCGCCGCCAACGTGGCCGCAGGCCCGGGCTGGGGCACCAGCACCGGCGCGTTCATGGTCAACGGCGTGCTCTACCAGGCCAAGACCGACGGCACCCTGACGAAGATGACCTTCGACGGCACCACCTACGGCCCGGTCAGCCCGGTCAACACCGCCGACGCCCTGGTCAGCCAGGCCGAGTGGCACACCGACGTCAAGACGATCACCAACATGTTCTACTCGGGCGGCTACATCTACTACACGAAGTCCGGCACCAACGCGCTCTACCGACGCGCGTTCGAGGTCGAGAGCGGCGTCGTCGGCCAGCAGCGCTTCTCCACCACCTCGACCGGCATCAACTACACCAACGTGCGCGGCTCCTTCGTCGCCGGCGGCAAGCTCTACTACGCCACCACCGCGGGCAACCTGTGGTCGATGACCTGGAACCAGGCCGGGCACGCCCCCGTGAACAACACCAACGTGCAGATCACCACCGCCGGCACCGCCTGGGCGTCGCGGGCGATGTTCCCCTTCCAGGGTGTGCCCGCCGCGGCCAACGAGCCGCCGGTCGCCAACGCCTCGATCTCCTGCAGCGCCAAGGTGTGCAGCTTCAACGGCACGGCGTCGAGCGACGCCGAGGGTCCGCTCACCTACGACTGGGACTTCGGTGACGGCACGACCCACGGCTCCGGTGCCACGACGACGCACACCTACGCCGACTCCGGCGACCGCGCGGTGACCCTGACGGTCACCGACAACAAGGGTGCGACCAACGCCGTGACGAGGACCGCCAGCCCGAGCGACCAGACCGACTCGATCAGCTTCGTGAACCGCGCCAACAACAACGGCAGCCGGTCCGCCCACACCATCGCGGTGCCCGCCGGCACCAAGGTGGGCGACACGATGCTGCTGTTCTTCGCCTCGAACTCGACCGGTCCGGTGTACGCCGGCCCGGACGGATGGACCGAGATCGAGTCCGAGAACGGCTCGAGCTTCGTCGGACGCGCGTACACCAGGAAGGCCACGGCGGCTGACGTCAACGCGTCGCCGAGCCTGCCCGGCGCCAACGTGACCGTGAACAGCCGCAACGCCGACGGCACGGCCTACATCGTCAAGTCCGACCTGACCATCGCCAGCTACCGGGGCGTCGGCACGCCTGCGATCGGTGGCGCCACCAGCACCTCGCAGAGCTTCCCGAGCACCTCGCACCAGACCCCGACGATCGACGCCGAGGACGGCACCAGCTGGCTGCTGAGCTACTGGACCGACAAGTCGACGACGGCCACGGGCGTGGCGACCAACTGGACCGGCCCGGCCAGCCAGACGCAGCGCTCCGAGGGCACGGCCAACGGCTCCAACCACATGTCCTCGCTGCTGACCGACAGCAACGCGCGGGTCGGCAAGGGCGTCCAGGGCGGCCTCAACGCCACCGCCGACGTCAGTGCCCAGGGCCTGACCATGAGCGTCCTGCTCGAGGGCCAGGGCGCGGCGCCGGCCAACCAGGACCCGGTGGCGAACGCCGACCTGGTCAGCTGCACCGACCTGACCTGCACCTTCGACGGCTCGTCCTCCTTCGACCCCGACGGCGGCACGCTGACCTACGACTGGGACTGGGGCGACGGCACCGCCCACGGCGACACCGCGACCCCGTCGCACACCTTCGCCAGCGGTGGCAACAAGACCGTGACGCTGACGGTCAGCGACGGCCAGGGCGGAACCAGCAGCGACCCGGTGACGGCCACTCCGACGGTCCCGCCGGCCAACCAGGCGCCGACCGCGGCGATCACCGACGTGAGCTGCACCGGCCTCTCCTGCTCGTTCAACGGTTCCACGTCGAGCGACCCCGACGCCGACACGCTGACCTACAGCTGGAACTTCGGTGACGGCAGCGGCACCTCGACGACGGCCAACCCGACGTACGCCTACGGCAGCGCCGGACGAGCGCACGGTCACCCTGACGGTGAGCGACGGCGACGCTCACCGACTCCGACACGGTGCCGGTCAACCCGCAGGTCGCCAACGCCGCGCCGACGGTCGACATCACCGACGTCACCTGCACCGACCTGACTGCTCGTTCACCACGACCGCGAACGACCCGGACAACGACACCGCTCACCTACAGCTGGGACTTCGGCGACAGCACGCCGGCCGGCGACGGCGCCAACCCGTCGCACGCCTACACCTCCGCGGGCGCCAAGACCGTGACGGTCTCGGTGAACGACGGCCACGGCCACACCGTGACCGACAACGCGACGGCCAACCCGACCGAGCCCGGCGGTGACCCCGACCCGGTCAGCAACATCACCTACGTGGGCACCGCCTCCAACGTCGGCAACAGCACCAGCCGGCGCCGTGACGGTCCCGACGCGCCGTCGAGGCGGGCGACACGCTCGTGCTGTTCGCCGGCTCGGCCAGCAGCGGGCGCACCTTCACCGCGCCCGCCGGATGGACCCTGCTCGAGAACAAGGACGGCGCCTCGGCCATGGGCGTGCGGGCCTGGACGAAGACGGCCACGGCCGCCGATGCGCAACACGCAGCCGGTCGCAAGGTGACCGTCGCGATCTCGGCGACCACCAAGGCCGACCTGACCCTGGGTGCCTACCGCAACACCGACGCTGCCACGCCGATCGCCGCCTCGGCGTCGAAGATCGACGACGGCGCCGGTGCGGCGCACTCCAGCCCGGCGGTCACGGCGGCCAACGACACCGGCTGGCTGGTGACCTACTGGGCCGACCGGTCGAACACCTCGACCGCCTGGACCGCGCCGGCCGGTGTGACCGTCCGTTGGCCCGGGCAGCCCGACACCGGCAGCGCCCACGTCCTCGGTCTGCTCGGCGACAGCAACGGCGCCGTCAGTGCCGGTCCGCAGGGTCAGCTGACCGCCACCGCCAACGGCGACAGCTCGCGCGGAGCCAGCGTCAGCATCCTGCTGAACAGCAACTGAGCAGCAACCGACCACGACGTCCTGTAGGGACGACGAGGGCCCGGACCGCACGGTCCGGGCCCTCGCCCGTCCCGGCGGTCGCTGCCGACATACTGGCGCGCATGGATCACGTGCTGGTCGACCGAGCGGCGCCCGGCGTCGCACTCGTCACGCTCAACCTGCCCGAGCGGATGAACTCGATGTCCTTCGACGTCATGGTGCCGCTCCGCGACCGGCTGCGGGAGCTCTCCGTCGACAACGACGTACGTGCGGTCGTGCTCACCGGCGCCGGCCGGGGCTTCTGCTCCGGCGCCGACCAGAGCGGCGAGCGCGGCCGGATGCCGCACATCGCCGGCCTGACCCAGCCGACGGTCGCGCTGCGCGCGATGGAGATCCTCGACGACGTGGTGCTGACCCTGCGCCGGCTGCACCAGCCGGTGATCGCAGCCGTCAACGGCGCCGCCATCGGCGGCGGGCTCTGCCTCGCGCTGGCGTGCGACATCCGGCTCGCGGCGGACGGCGCGTTCTTCCGCGCGGCCGGCATCAACAACGGACTGACCGCGAGCGAGCTCGGCCTCAGCTACCTGCTCCCGCGGGCGATCGGGTCGTCACGGGCCTTCGAGATCATGCTCACCGGCCGCGACGTCGACGCCGAGGAGGCCGAGCGCATCGGGCTGGTCTCCCGGGTCGTCGCGGCCGACGACCTGCTGCCGTCCGCGATCGAGGTCGGCACCAGGATCGCCGCCTGGAGCCGCCCCGGGGTCGAGCTCACGAAGCGCTCGCTGTGGTCCGGTCTCGACGCGGGCAGCCTCGAGCAGCACATGAGCACCGAGGGTCTCGGCCAGCTCTACGTGCGGCTGCTCACCGACAACTTCGACGAGGCGGTCGCAGCCCGTCACGAGGGCCGCGACCCCGTCTTCCGCGACTAGCCCGACTCAGACCTACGGCTCGAGGTCGGCGACCAGGGCCCGGTGGTCGGAGACCTCCAGCAGCACCGGCCCGCCGCCGCGGGCCCGCACGTCCCGCGCTCGCGAGCAGGTGGTCGAGCTGGGTGACCGGACGGTGTGCGGGGAAGGTCGCGCCGATCGCGAGCGAGCGCAGGCCGGTGATCCGCTCGGCCCGGCGCGGCGACATGTTCAGGTCGCCGGTGAGCACGGTGGGCGTCGACCCGGTCAGGCTCCGCGTCAGCACCCGCAGCTGGCGGCCGCTGGAGACGGGCAGGAACGAGAGGTGGGTGGCCACGACCCGGAGCGGACCCGACGGCGTGCGCACCTCGGCGCGTACGGCGACCCGCGGCTCGTCACGCACCCAGGTGACCCGGCGGTCGCCGTCGAATCGGTACGGCCACCGGACCGACGCCGGCGGCAGCGAGGCCACCTGCCAGTCCGCGACGGGATGCCGGCTCAGCAGCGCGATCCCGTAGGCCGGCACGTCGTCGGGCTCGTCGCCGGTCGGGGCCGTCCAGGTCGCCGGTGTGCCGACCAGCGCCGGCACGAACCGGTGGTCCACGGCGCCCATCGCCTCGGCCGCCACCGCCGTCAGGTCGGCGTACGCCCGAGCGCGGCTGGTGGCGGTCCACCTCCTGGAGGGCGAGCACGTCGGCGTCGAGTGCGGCGATCGCCCGACCGAACCGGTCCTGGTCGACGGAGTCCTGTCCCGGCGTACGCCCGTTCAGGATGTTGAAGGTCGCGATCCGCACCCCGCCGATGCTCGCACGGCGCCCTGCCGCCGAGCGCTCAGCAGGCCTGGTCGTACGTCGTCTGGGTCAGCTGTGGCGCCGTGATCGGCTTCGCGTTCTTGCGCTCCAGGGTGTAGTAGCGCATCCAGTCCATCTGCATCCGACCCCGCGTCATCTGGGCCCCCGGCACTGCCTGGACGCGGAAGCGCGGCGTGAACGAGACGCCGGAGAGCGCTGCGGGTCGCCGCTCGGTCCGGATCACCTTGGTGTCGACGAACCACGAGATGTGATCGGAGGTGACCTCGACGGCGTAGGTGTGGAACTCGTTGTCGTTGAGGTACATCCACCGGTCGAAGGTGAAGTCGTGGTCCGGAAGCGTCCGGACGTGCATCGCTGCCCGGTAGGTGCCGAGGGTGTACTGGCCGATCACGATGCTGTTGGCGCCGCAGTGCTCGCCCTGGTAGGTCGGCACCAGCTCCCAGAACAGCGTGTAGGGCTGGCCGCCGGAGCCGTACTGGCGCCCGCGCACGCGCGCCTCCCAGCGGCCGTAGATGCGGCTGTGCCCGCTGTAGCTGGCCGTGACCGTGGCACCGGTGCCGGCGGTGTCGAGGGTGAGCATCCCGTTCTGGTTGCGCACCAGTCCCGGACGGTTGACCTTCCAGGTCGGGGAGAGCGCGGTCTTGAACTCGTCGTTCCAGTACGCGTTGCCCCAGCGGAAGATCTTGCCGGCGTTCGTGGGGTTGGGCGGCACGAACGCGGAGGCCGGGGCGAGCGTGGTGCCGTCCGTCAGCCCGTGCGAGGTCGCCGTCGGCTGGGACGCGAGGCCGGTGGCGGCCAGCGCGGCGGTCCCGAGCAGGGCCGTGGCGAAACGCACAAATCGGGCACGAGGCATGCCACCACGGTAGGGGCACAACTTCTGGCCGTCAGAGGAATCGTGGGGTTCGCGCCCCGGGCCAGCCCGCGCTCGCCGCGCCGTTGCGCACCTACAGTGAGCGCATGACCGTCCGGGTCGTCTTCGCCGACGACAACTACCTGGTCCGCCAGGGCGTGAGCGGAGTCCTCGCCGAGGCCGACGAGATCGAGCTGTTGGCCTCGGTGGCCGACCTCGACGCCCTGCTGGCGGCGGTGGCGACCCACCGGCCCGATGCGGTGCTCACCGACATCCGGATGCCGCCCTCCTTCACCACCGAGGGGATCGACGCCGCCAAGCGGATCCGCGCCGACTACCCCGAGACCGGTGTGGTCGTGCTCTCGCAGTTCGTCGAGGAGGACTACGCCTTCGAGCTGCTCTCGGACGGCGTGGCCGGGCTCGGCTACCTGCTCAAGGAGCGGGTGAGCGACGTCGACGACCTCGTCCGCGCGCTGTACGACGTCTCCCGTGGCGGGTCGGTGCTCGACCCTCGCATCGTCGAGGCGCTGCTGGCACGGAAGTCCGCCGAGTCGACCTCGGTGCTCGACGTGCTCACCGAGCGCGAGCACGAGGTGCTGCGCGAGCTGGCCCGGGGCCGGAGCAACGCCGCGACCGCGAAGGCGTTGTTCATGAGCGAGCGGGCGGTGGAGAAGCACGTCGGGTCGGTGTTCACCAAGCTCGGGATCATGCACGAGTCCGACGTCAACCGCCGGGTGAAGGCGGTGCTCGCGTTCCTCGAGGCCACGGGCGGGCCGGCGCCGAGCTGAGGCGGCCAGCCACCCCCGAGCGGGCGGCCAGCCCCATGTCGGCAGGATGCCCGGAAAGGGCACGATGTCGTCATGGAGGTGCCGATGACCGAGGTGCGCGTCCTGGTCGTCGACGACCAGGTGGCCTATCGGCGGGCGCTCGCCGCTGTGGTGTCCGAGACCGACGGCTTCGAGCTGGTCGCGGTGAGCACGACGGGGGAGGAGTCGCTGCAGACCGCAGCGGAGGTGCTCCCGGACCTCGTGCTGATGGACGTGAACCTCCCCGGGATCAGCGGGATCGACGCGGCCCGCACGTTGACCTCCACGGCCGACGGCCCCGTGGTGGTGCTGCTCTCGACCTACGACGAGGACGAGTTCGATCTCGCGGGGTGCGGCGCCTCGGCGTACGTCGCCAAGGCCACGTTCGGACCGGACCGGCTCTCAGAGCTCTGGGCCGCGGCCGCCCGCTAGCACCGGCTGCCTGCCGGTCTGCGGGACCCGCACCTCCAGCTGGCCCACGGCCACTCCGAGGGTGCCGCCGACCGACTCCGCCCGGTCGAGGACGGCCTGCACGGTCCCGGGATCGCGAGCCAGACGCAGGGTTCCGTGGACGGTCGCCACCACGTCGTCGCCGTCCACCGCGAGGTCGACGCCGTCCACCTCGGCGAACTCACGCACCGCCCCGACGGCACACGAGTAGACGGCGGCCTCCACCGCCGCGGGGAACCGCGACGTGGTCATCGTCTCGTCGACGCGCAACCCACCGGCCAGTCCGTTGCGGGCGAGGTAGGAGCGGAGAGCGGGCTCGATCCCGCTCCGGGTGAGCTGGGTGGGGAACAGGCCACGGGTCAGCTCGCGGAGCGCCTCCAGGGCCGTGTTGGTGGACGTCACCAGCTCGTCGAGCCCCGTCGACCCCCCGGCCGCATTGGCCTCCCGCGCCCTGGTGATGCCGGCGGGCACGGTGGTGAGGTGGGGCAGCACGTCGCGGGAGATGGCCGCCTCCATCGCGCGCCGCGCCTCGTCGTCGGCCTCGATGATCCGCGCGCGGGACCGCGCCAGGTCGTCGGTGGCCCGGTCGAGCTCGGCGACGTGCGCTGCGAGCTCGGCCTGGAGTCCCACGTTGCGGAAGGCCACGGCGGTCTGGTCGGCCAGCGCCTGGAGCAGGCGTGCGTCGGACGGGCGTGTCGGCATCCCGCCACCGAGCCAGACCTGGATGCTCCCGAGGTCCTCCCTGCCGTGCCGGACCGACACCACGTGGGCGTCGGCGTCGGCACCGCAGGTGCCCCAGTGCGCCGCGAGCTGCGGGCCGCCCGGGGTGCGCAGGACCGCAGCAGCCCCCTGCGCGGACACCGTCTGCCCCGCGGCCTCGGCGATGGACGGCAGCAGGGTCTCCGACGACGGGGTCTCGGCGATCCGACGGCTGAAGTCCGCCAGCGCCTCGTAGGGCTGGGCGCGGGAGCCGTAGGCCAGCCGGTTGGCCAGCCGGACGACCTGACGTCGCAGGGGCTGGAACGCCACGGCGACGAGAGCGGTGGCGACCAGGGACCACCACACCCCACCGCCGTCCGGTCCGACCTGCTTGCCCACGACCACGACGAGGGTCGTGTAGCCGATCGCGGCGAACGCAGTGCCGATCGCCAGGACCAGGGTGCGGTTCAGGATCACCTCCACGTCGTACAGCCGGTAGCGGAGCACGGCGATCCCGAAGAGCGCGATCAGGAGGACGTAGGCGACGTACAGGGGCACGCTGGCTGCCCAGGTCTGCTCGCCACCGTTGGCGATCTGCACCGCGAGCAGGTTCACGAGCCCGGCGGCGACGAGCGCTGCTGCGAGGGCGATCAGGCGCACCTGCTGGCGCGCCTCTCCCCGGGCCCGGCGCATCCTGAGCACCATCGAGACGACGGAGGCGAGCAACCCGATGTTGATCAGCAGGAAGCCCACCGTGGCCAGGAGCCCCGCGAGCAGCCCGACCTGGTCGGTCCTGGCGTTGAGGTCGTAGCCCGCCGGCTGCTGGATGAGCACGGACGCTGCGCACAGGAGCGCGCCGAGCAACACGGCCCCCGCGGCGATCCGCCAGCGTCGTGAGAGCAGCCGTCCGTCCGGCGCGAGCAGGAAGATGAGGGCAATCGTGGCGATCGCCAGCTGGCCACCGAGCAGCGACGACACCCAGCCCGACAGACCTGCGAGGCTCCGGGAGCCGGGACCGTTCTCCTCGATGACCCAGATGCTGTAGGCCTCGGTCAGCAGGGAGACCGCGCCGGTGAAGCCGATCAGGAGCAGAGCGAGCCCGATCGGGTGCCGCCCGTCCTGCGTGAGGACGAGCGCACCGAGAACGGCCGCGCCGAGGACGGCCAGGTCCACGAACGGGAAGCCGTGGACGGCGATCGCGTCCTCGGAGAGCAGGTGCCGGTACTGCGCCGTCACGACGACGTCTGCCACCACCGCCACGAGCGTGATCGCCACCAGCACCCAGGCGATGCGGGCGGTGCGCACGTCAGGCCCCACCTGTCAGCGCGCGCTCGGACAGGCTCGGCGCGGGAAGGCTGGCACCGATGCGGGTGCCCTCGCCCTGGCGGCTCTGCATGACGAGGGTGCCCCCGGCCGACTCGACGCGGTCGCGGACGTTGGACAGTCCGGTGCCGGTCGGCGTCACGGCCGGGTCGAAGCCGAGGCCGTCGTCCTCGACGACGAAGCTCAGCATCCCGTCGCGTCCGTCCAGGACGACCCGGATCGAGCTCGCGCCGGAGTGCTTCGCGGCGTTCTGCACCGCCTCGAGGCAGCAGAAGTACGCCGCCGCCTCGACCCCGGGGGCGTACCGCTGCACGCCGACGGCCCGCACCTCGACCGGGATCGTGCTGGTGCCCACCGCCGCCGTCAGGGCGACCTCCAACCCGTCGGCACCCAGGGTCGGCGGGTAGATGCCCCGGCACAGCGTCATCAGGACGTCGATCGCCTCGCGCGCTGCCCGCTCCTGCTCGACCAGCAGCGCCTCGGCACGCTCGCGGGAGCGCATCGACAGGGTGTCGGCCAGGCGCAGGTTCACCGCCAGGGCGACGAGGTGCTGCTGGGCACCGTCGTGGATGTTGCGCTCGAGGGTCCGGCGCTCAGCGTCCTGGGCCTCGACCAGCCGTTGTCGTGAGCTGCGCAGCTCCTCGGCGCGCGTGGAGAGCTGGGCGAGTCGCCGGCTGAGCTCGGCGTTCAGGCGGGCGCCGCGCAGCACCGGCCCGGCCTGGGCCGCGAGGCCGGCGAAGAGGCGCGCCTCGATCGACGAGAGCGGCCGGTGCTCGCGTTCGCGGACCAGCAGCACGCCCAGCAGCTCGCCGGCCTCGACCACGGGCAGCGACCGGTGCACCCGCCCCTGGTCGTCCGTCACCGTCCGCGCGTCCGGAGCAGGCCCGGGACCCTCGGTCGCGGTCTCGGCGCCAGGAGGCCAGGTGGCCGCCAGCTGCGGTTCTCCGCCCACCATCAGCCACACCTGGGCCCACTCCGCACCGGTGCCGTCGGCCAGCACCCGGGCCATCCGCGACGGCAGCTCCTGCGCCTCGTAGCTGCCGGTGACGGTCTCCGAGAACGTCCGGAGCACGTCGTACGGCGCGGGCCGGCCGTCGTTCACCAGTCGCGTCGACCACTGCTCGAGCCGTGACTGGACGGGGTCGAACGCGAGCGCCACCACGGCAGTCGCGAGCACCGACAGGGCAACGTCGGGCGAGGAGGTGTGACCGATCAGGACCCCGCCGCCGAGGACCAGCACGACGTACACGAGGACGACGAAGACGGTGAGGCCGATCAGCACGAGCGCGTCGGCCAGCACCTGACGACGAGATCGTCGACGCAGCCACCGCAACCCGCTCACCCGTGCAGTCTGCGCCCTCCCCACAGGTCGCGGGAGGTGCCTTCCCACACCCCTGGGGTGGGGCTGGCCGCACGATCACCCGCACGGACCGCGCGGCCAGCCTCGCCCAGCCTGCGCCCAGCCCGATGGTTGCGGGCTCCCGGATCGCGTCTGCTGGTGCACAAGCCGCCAGACCGGTGGTCCACCCCCACACCAGGAGTCACACCATGACTGTCACCACCACCCGCCCCTCGGTCTCCACCGCCACCGCGGCCCGGGCCGAGGGCCTCAGCAAGTTCTACGGGATCGGCGAGGCCACGGTCTCGGCTCTCGACGACGTCAGCGTCGACCTCGCCGAGGGCGAGTTCACCGCGATCATGGGTCCCTCCGGGTCCGGCAAGTCGACGTTGCTGCACATGCTCGCCGGCCTCGACCGTCCCAGCTCGGGCCAGGTGTTCCTCGGCGACGTCGAGCTCAGCTCGCTGTCCGACAAGCAGCTCACCCTGCTCCGCCGCGACCGGATCGGCTTCATCTTCCAGTCGTTCAACCTGCTGCCCACGATGACCGCCGCGGAGAACATCGTCCTCCCGATGCGCATCGCCGGGCGCAAGCCGGACGAGCACTGGGTCGCCTCGATCGTCGAGACGGTCGGTCTCTCCGGTCGCCTCGGTCACCGACCCGCCGAGCTGTCCGGTGGACAGCAGCAGCGTGTGGCCGCGGCGCGCGCCCTGGCCTCCAAGCCGGAGATCGTCTTCGCGGACGAGCCCACCGGTGCCCTCGACTCCTCGTCGAGCACGGAGCTGCTCGGGTTCCTCCGCAACGCGGTCACCGAGCTCGGCCAGACCGTCGTGATGGTCACCCACGACCCGAACGCGGCGAGCTACGCCGACCGGGTCATCTTCCTCGCCGACGGCCACATCGTCGACGAGATGCACACCCCGACGGCCGACGAGGTCCTCGACTACATGAAGAACCTAGGAGCCTGAGCCATGTTGTCCACCACCATTCGACAGATGCTGGCGCACAAGCTGCGCCTCGTCCTCACGACGGCGTCGATCGCACTCGGCGTCGCCTTCCTCGCGGGGACGCTCGTCCTCACCGACACGATGGGTCTGGCGTTCACGCAGCTCTTCGGCAAGGTGTCGGCCGGCACGGACGCAGTCGTCCGCGCCGAGGCGCCGTACACCTCGACCGACGGCGTCGGCACCACCCGCGCCCCCATCCCCGCCCGGGTCCTCGAGACCGTCAAGGACGTCGACGGCGTCCGCGCCGCCGAGGGATCGGTGTCGGGCTACGCCCTGCTCACCGACAACGACGGCCAGGCCATCCTGACCAGCGGCGGGGCGCCCACCCAGGGCTACAGCATGCCGGCCGACGAGAAGCTGCGCGGTGACGTGCAGCTGCTGGACGGTGCGGCACCCGACGCAGCCGGTGAGGTCGCCATCGACGCCACCAGCGCCGAGGAGAACGACATCGAGATCGGCTCCACCATCAAGGTGCTGTTCCAGGGTCCGACCCAGGAGTTCACCGTCGTGGGCACGGTCGGCTTCGGTGGCGAGAAGAACCTCGGCGGCACCACGTCGGCGTACTTCGAGACCGCGACCGCCCAGAAGGTGCTCGGCACCCCGGGGCAGTTCGACTCGATCAACGTGAGCGCGACCGACGGCGTCAGCCAGGCCGCTCTCGCGAAGCGGCTCAGTGCCATCGCCCCCGACGGGACCGAGGCGGTCACCGGCAAGACGGTGGCCAAGGAGAGCTCGGACTCGGTCAAGAAGGACCTCAAGATCGTCGGGATCCTGTTCATGATCTTCGCCGGGGTCGCGCTGTTCGTCGGCTCCTTCATCATCTGGAACACCTTCACGATGATCGTCACGCAGCGGGCTCGCGAGATCGCGTTGCTGCGGGCGATCGGCAGCACCCGCCGCCAGATCCTCAGCAGCCTGCTGATGGAGGCGTTGCTGCTCGGTGTCGCGGCGTCGGCGCTCGGTGTCGCACTGGGCCTCGCTGTCGCCAAGGGCCTCAGCCTGCTCATGGACGTGGTGGGCTTCAGCCTGCCGAGCACGTCGCTCCAGCTCGAGCCCCGCACCATCTGGGTCTCACTGCTGGTCGGCACCCTGGTCACCGTGGTGGCGGCACTCGTGCCGGCACGCCGGGCGACGAAGGTGCTGCCGGTCGAGGCGTTGCGCGAGTCGAGCCCGGGCGCTGAGAAGCCCTCGCTCCGTCGCGGCCTGGTCGGGCTCGCCCTCACGGGTACCGGTGTCACCGGGATGCTGCTGTCGCTGTACGGCGACGTGACCATGAAGGTGTTCGGTCTGGGTCTGGTGCTCGCTCTGGTCGGCGTGATGGTCTCGCTGCCGCTCGCGGTCCGTCCGCTCGCGGCGCTGATCGCCAAGCCGCTCCGCTGGCGTGGACTGCCCGGTGAGCTGGCGAAGCAGAACGCGATGCGCAACCCGCGTCGTACGTCGTCGACGGCTGCTGCCCTGATGATCGGCCTCACCCTGGTCGTGAGCATGGGCGTCTTCGCCTCGTCGCTGAAGGACTCCTTCGGCGATGTGCTCTCCGGCCAGACCGATGCCGACCTCTTCGTCACGACCTCCAGCACTCAGGGCCCGGGCTTCAGCCCGTCCGCCATCGAGGCTGCGAAGGGCGTCTCCGGGGTCGAGCAGGTATCGGCCAGCGGCTGGGGCGAGGCGCGCTTCCTCGGGCTGGACACCTCCTACTCGGCGGTCGATCCCGCCACGGCCGGGAAGGTGATGAACCTCGACATCTCCGAGGGTTCGCTCGCCGACCTGGGCAAGGGAGGGGTCGTGGTCTCCAGGTCAGCGGCGACCGCGCACCACTGGAAGGTCGGCAGCACGGTGAAGGCCGAGTTCCCGAGCACGGGCAAGCACCAGCTCCGCGTCGTCGGTGTGTACGACGGCAAGGGGTGGATCAGCGACAACTACGTGATCAGCCTCGAGGAGCAGGCCCGGCTCGCCGGTGCCCAGCTGCGCAGCTCCGGCCTGGTCACTCTGGTCGCCGGTGCCGACCAGGGAGCCGTCGAGGACGCCATCACGGCGGCCCTCGCCGACCACCCGGACGCCCGGGTGCTGGACCAGAAGGGGTTCGAGAAGACCGCCAGCGGTTTCATCGACAACCTGCTCCAGTTCGTCACGGTGATGCTGCTGCTGGCAGTCCTCATCGCCCTGCTGGGCATCGTCAACACCCTGGCCCTGTCGGTCTTCGAGCGCACCCGGGAGCTCGGTCTCCTGCGTGCGGTCGGCATGACCAGGGGACAGGTGCGGGCGATGGTCCGCTGGGAGTCGGTCGTGATCTCGCTGATCGGCGCGCTGAGTGGCGCGGCGCTCGGGATCGGCATCGGCCTGGCACTGTCGCAGGCGCTCAAGGACGAGGGCATCGAGGCCATCTCGATCCCGGTGGTCCAGGTGACGGTGTACGTCGTGCTCGCCGCGGTGGCGGGTGTCCTCGCCGCCATCGGCCCGGCCCGGTCGGCCTCCAGGGTCGACGTCCTCAAGGCGGTGGTGACCGACTAGTCCCCGCCTCCACCGAAGGGCCCGGCGCGTCGCCAGACGCGTCGGGCCCTCTCGCGTCTCTGGACGCACACTAGAACACGTTCTAGTGTGCCCGACATGAGCGAACCCCTGCGCGTGATCCAGTGGACGACCGGCAACATCGGGCGGCGTTCGCTGCACGCCATCATCGGCCGCCCCGACCTGGAGCTGGTCGGGGTCTACGCCCACGGTGAGGAGAAGGTCGGCCGTGACGCCGCCGAGCTGTGCGGCCTCTCGGAACCGACCGGGGTGCTGGCCACGAACGACGTCGACGCGCTGATCGCGCTGCGTCCCGACGCGTGCTGCTACAACCCGTTGTGGCCGAGCATCGACGAGCTGGTGCGGCTGCTCGAGGCGGGCGTCAACGTCTGCACGAGCGCCGCGTGGATCACGGGCGGGAAGCAGTCCGCCGAGGACCGCGCCCGGATCGAGAAGGCCTGCGAGCAGGGACGCAGCACGATCTTCGGCAGCGGCGCCCACCCCGGCATCACCAACATGGTCGGGATGGTGCTCTCGGGTGCCTGCGAGGTCGTGGACACGATCACGATCACCGAGTCGGTGGACTGCTCGACGTACGAGTCGGCCGGCACCCAGACCGCGATGGGGTTCTCGCAGCCACCCGACACACCCGGGCTCGCCGAGAGCGTGCGCCGGGAGAGCGAGGTGTTCGCCGAGTCGGCCGCGATGATGGCCGACGCGATGGGCGTGACGCTGGACCGGATGAGCTTCGACGTCACGTTCACCGAGGCGACCGGCGACTCCGACCTCGGCTTCATGCAGATCCCTGCCGGGACGGTGGGCGGGGTCTACGGCTACCACCGGGGCTGGGTCGGCGACCGCAACGTGGTGAGTGTCGGGTTCAACTGGACGATGGGCTCGCACGTCGTACCCCCCAAGCCGCTGGCGCACGGCCACGTCATCCAGGTCTTCGGCGTACCCAACATGCGCACCGTCCTGCACTGCCTCCCGCCCGAGGGCTGGCCGGAGGAGGGCTTCATGGGCCTGGGCATGATCTACACCGCGATGCCGGTGACCAACGCCGTCCCGGCCGTCGTGGCCGCCCAGCCCGGCATCGCCACCCTCGCCGACCTCCCGGTGGTTGCCGGGCGGGCTCGGGTCTGAGGGGCTGTCGGTTTCACAACCGGAGTTGTGAAACTGGCACGATGTACCCGAAGTTTTCCGAACATCATGCAAGTTTCACAACCGGAGTTGTGAAACATGTGGCGCGTGGGTCGGACACAATGCCGTCATGGAACCCGTCCTCGACCGAGCCCGCGCGATCGCCGACGACCTGATCGCGCTACGGCGGGAGCTGCACCGGTCGCCCGAGCTCGACCGTCACCTGCCGAGGACGCAGGCGATGGTGCTCGACGCGATCAAGGACCTCGACCTCGAGGTCACGACCGGCAACGAGCTGAGCTCGGTCACGGCGGTGCTGCGTGGGGGAGCCCACGACGGCACCGGGCCGGTGGTGCTGCTGCGCGGTGACATGGACGCGCTCCCCGTCCCCGAGGAGACCGGGCTGCCGTACGCCTCCGAGACGCCCGGACAGATGCACGCCTGCGGGCACGACCTGCACGTCGCGGGGCTCGTCGGCGCGGCACGGCTGCTGCACGAGCAGCGGGCCGAGCTGGCCGGCGACGTGGTGCTGATGTGGCAGCCGGCCGAGGAGACCACGGCGGGTGCGATGGCGATGATCGAGGAAGGCGTGCTCGACGCGGCGGGGCGACCCGCTGACGCGGCGTACTGCCTGCACGTGATGTCGTCCGGGCGTCCGCTCGGCACCTGGTTCTCCCGCCCCGGTCCGCTGATGGCGGCCTCCGACGAGTTCGTGGTGCGCGTCGTCGGGGTCGGCGGGCACGCGTCCGCGCCACACCTGACCCGCGACCCGATCCCGGTGGCCTGCGAGATGGTGACCGCGCTCCAGACGCTGGTGACCCGACGCGTCGACATCGACGACCCGGTCGTGGTCACGGTCGGCAAGTTCGCCGCCGGCACGAAGGAGAACATCATCCCGGACGAGGCGGTGTTCGAGGCGACCATCCGCTCGTTCAGCCCGGAGAACCGCGTGCTGCTGGAGAAGGCCGTGCCGCGCCTCCTGCGCGGCATCGCCGAGGCACACGGGCTCGAGGCGGAGATCGCCTGGACCCCCGGCTACCCGCCCACGGTCAACGACGCCGGCGAGTACGCCTTCGCCCGCGCCACCCTCGAGGACCTCTTCGGGACCGAGCGGTACGACGAGGAGCCGTTCGCCGACCCGGGCACGGAGGACTTCTCCTACGTGCTCGAGCGAGTCCCGGGCGCCTACGTCTCGATCAGCGCCTGTCCGGCCGATGCCGATCCGGCCACGGCGCCGGACAACCACTCGCCGCGAGCAGTCTTCGACGACTCGGTGCTGCCGGACTGTGCGGCCTTCCTCGCCGAGGTGGCCGCCCGACGGCTGGCGCGGGAGCGCTGAGCCTTGGACGTCGTACGCACGCCCGACGACCGGTTCGCCGACCTCCCGGACTTCCCGTTCACGCCTCGCTACGTGACGCTCGCCGCGGGCTTGCGGATGCACCACGTGGACGAGGGTCCGCCCGACGGCGCCCCGGTGCTGATGCTGCACGGCGAGCCGTCGTGGAGCTACCTCTACCGCTGGATGATCCCGGTCTTCGCGACGGGCGGCTTTCGCGCCGTCGCACCCGACCTCGTCGGCTTCGGCCGGTCGGACAAGCCCAACGCGGTGAGGGACTACTCCTACCAGGCGCACATGGACTGGCTCGCCGAGTGGCTGGAGGCGGTTGACCTGCACGACATCACGCTGGTGTGCCAGGACTGGGGATCGCTCCTCGGCCTCCGGCTTGCGGCCGAGCAGAGCGAGCGGTTCAGCCGGATCGTGGTGGCCAACGGGTTCCTGCCGACGGCGGAGCGCGACGCCGGCCTGCCGTTCAAGGTGTGGCGGACGTTCGCGAGATGGACTCCGGTCTTCCCGGTCGGCCGCATCGTCACCACCGGCACCAAGCGCAGGCTGAGCTCCGGCCGAGGTCGCGGCCTACAACGCGCCGTTCCACACACGCCGGTCGAAGGCGGGGGCCCGGGCGTTCCCGCGGCTGGTGCCGACGTCTGCCGATGACCCCGCGGTGCCCGCCAACCGCGAGGCGTGGCGGCGCCTCGGAGAGTGGGAGAAGCCGTTCCTGACGCTGTTCGGATCCAGCGACCCGATCCTGGGCCGGGCCGACCGGCCGCTGCAGGAGCACGTCCCGGGAGCCCACGGACAGCCGCACGCCCGCGTCGACGGCAGCCACTTCGTCCAGGAGGACGCCGGGCAGGAGATCGCCCATCGCACGATCGAGTGGATCCGGGGTCTCCCCGCCTAGCGACGAGTGTCGGTCCGGGTCCTCGTGTCGAGCGGCAGCACGAAGGAGAAGGTGCTGCCGACGCCCTCGGTGCTCTCTGCGCTGAGGTTGCCGCCCATCAGGGCGACCAGCTCCTGGCAGATCGCGAGCCCGAGCCCGGCGCCGCCGTACTTGCGGGTGGTCGAGGTGTCGGCCTGGGTGAAGGACTCGAACAGCGTGGAGAGCTGGGCCTCCGGGATGCCGATGCCGGTGTCCTCGACGGTGAAGCGCACGTCGGCGGAGTGAGTGCCGCTGCGCATCGTCTCGATGCGCAGGCCGACCTCGCCGTGCTCGGTGAACTTCAGGGCGTTGCCGATCAGGTTCGTCAGCACCTGGGAGATCCGCATGGCGTCGCCGTACACCTTCGGCGGCAAGGTCGGGTCGAGCCACCAGGTGAAGGTCAGGCCCTCCTTGTGGGCGAGCGGTCCGGCCCAGGTGATCGCGTCGGTGGCGATGTCCTGGAGGCTCATCACCGTCTCCTGCACGTCGAGCTTGCCGGCCTCCAGCCGCGAGACGTCGAGGATGTCGTTGACCAGCCGGTGCAGCTTGGCCGCACTCCGCTGCACGATCGCGACCAGGGCGCGGCTGCCCGGGTCGAGGTCGGCCTCGGCGAGGATCTCGGCCGCGCCGAGCACGCTGGTCAGGGGAGTCCGGACCTCGTGGCTCATGTTCGCGAGGAACAGCGACTTGGCCGCGTTGGCCTCCTCCGCCACCTGGCGGGTGCGCTCCAGCTCGCGTCGCATCTCGTTCTGCTCGGTGACGTCCTCGGCGAGGCCGTGCACGCCCACCACCTCGTCGAAGACGACGACGGGCACGGCGGTCACGCTGAGCTCGATGATGCTGCCGTCCTTGTGCCGCATCGTGGCCTCGAGGCGCTGCGGTGAGCGGTTGACCGCGGCCTCGAACGCCTCGACGGTCTTGCCGAGGTCGACGGGGGCGATCACGTCGGTGAACCTCATCCGGCGGAACTCCGCGAGCGTGTAGCCGCTCACGTCCTCGGCGACGGCGTTGGCGTCGGTGAAGGTGCCGTCCAGGTCGAGGGAGAAGGCCGCGTGCGGGCTGTAGGCGAACAGCGAGCGGTAGCGCTCGATGCTCTCGGCGAGCTCACGCTCCGTCGACGACATCTGCTCGCGCACGACGCGGGCATCCGTGTCCGAACGTGCTGCCGGCAATCCACACCCCCGAGTAGCTGGAGTCATCATTTTGACACGCCAAGGGACACTTGACACCGAATATGCACGGTTTGTTCCAGCCGCTCAGGAGAGCTCGCTCCGGACGCCCTCCGCCGCCTGCTGCAGCACCGGCACCGCATGGACCACGAGCTCGTCGGTCATCCGCGGCGCGGGGCCGGAGACGGACATCGCCAGCCGCAGCGAGGAGCCGGGTACGGCGACCGCCACGCACCGGACGCCGACCTCCTGCTCGCCCTCGTCCATCGCGTAGCCGCGCCGGCGGACGAGGTCGAGCTGGGTCAGCAGCTCGTCGGGGTCGGTGAGGGTGTGCGCGGTGTGCCGTGGCAGGCCGGTGCGGGACAGCAGCGCGCGCACGTCGTCGGCCGGCGCCTGGGCGAGCATGGCCTTGCCCACGGCGGTGCAGTGCGGCAGCACCCGGCGGCCGACCTCGGTGAACATCCGCATCGAGTGGCGCCCGGGCACCTGCGCGACGTAGGCGACCAGGTCGCCGTCGAGCATCGCCAGGTTGGCGGTCTCGCCGATCTCGTCCACGAGGTGCGCGAGGTGCGGCAGGGCGATGTCGTTGAGCATGGTCGAGGAGCTCTCGGCCAGCAGGAACAGGCGCGGGCCCAGGGCGTAGCGCCGCGAGGGGTCCTGGCGCAGGTAGCCGAGGTCGACCAGCGTGCGCGCCAGCCGGTGCAGGGTGGCGGGGGCCAGGCCCGAGGCGGAGGCGATCTCGGTGAGCGACATCGGCCGCGCCTGCGCCGCGACCAGCTCGAGGAGCCCGAAGGCGCGGTGCAGGGACTGGACGCCGCCGGCACGGGGCGCCGAGGAGCCGGTCGACGCCTCGTCAGGTGTGTCCCCGTCCAGGCTGGGTACGTCGTTCATCAGGTGTCCCTCCTGCCCCACCATTCCGCATTCCGGAACGCGCCGAGCCTAGCGCCCCTTGACACAGGGCAACAGGATCGGAAAGGTCGTGATCGACGCCACATCAGGTTCCACGATACGGAAAACGCAAGGAGTCACATGTCCGACGAGCGCGTTCAGATCGGCGGGCTCGGTGTCGCGGCCCCCCTCCACCGGTTCGTCGAGGAGGAGGCCCTCCCGGGCTCGGGTGTCGAGCCGGAGGCCTTCTGGGCCGGGCTCGACGCCATCGTCCACGACCTCGCCCCCCGCAACCGCGAGCTGCTGGCGCGCCGCGACGAGCTCCAGTCGCTCATCGACGACTGGCACCGGGAGCACCCCGGCACCCCCGACCCCGAGCAGTACGTCGCCTTCCTGCGCGAGATCGGCTACCTGCTCGACGAGCCCGACGAGGTCTCCGCCACCACGGCCGACGTCGACGACGAGGTGGCCCGGATCCCCGGTCCCCAGCTGGTCGTCCCCCTGCTCAACGCACGCTTCGCCACCAACGCGGTCAACGCGCGGTGGGGCTCGCTCTACGACGCGCTCTACGGCTCCGACGTGGTGTCGCAGGAAGGTGACCTCGCCCCCGGCGACGACTACAACAAGGTCCGTGGCGACGAGGTGATCGCCCGTGGCCGCGCCTTCCTCGACGAGCACTTCCCGCTGGACGGTGGCTCGCACGCCGACGCCTCGTCGTACGCCGTGGACGGCGAGGGCCTGGCCGTCACGGTGAAGGACGACGTGCACCGCCTCGTCGATCCCGCCCAGCACGTCGGACATCGGGGGGTGGCCGAGTCGCCGGAAGCGGTCCTCCTGGTGCACCACGGGTTGCACGTGGAGATCCAGGTGGACCGCGACGACTCGGTCGGTGCCACCGACGGGGCCGGCGTCAAGGACCTCCTCGTCGAGGCCGCCGTCTCCACGATCATGGACCTCGAGGACTCGGTGGCCGCCGTCGACGCCGAGGACAAGGTGCTCGGCTACCGCAACTGGAAGCGCCTGATGGAGGGCACCCTCGTCGAGGAGGTCACCAAGGGCGGCGAGACGTTCACCCGCAAGATGAACCCCGACCGGACCTACACCACCCCGTCCGGCGGTGACGTCACCCTGCCGGGCCGCTCGCTGCTGTTCATCCGGCAGGTCGGCCACCTGATGACCACTGACGCGGTCCTCGACCGCGACGGTCAGGAGGTGCCCGAGGGCATCCTCGACGCGGTGATCACGGCGCTCGGCAGCCTGTCCGACCTCCACGGTCGCTCGGAGCTCGGCAACTCCCGCACCGGCTCGATGTACGTCGTCAAGCCGAAGATGCACGGGCCTGACGAGGTCGCCTTCGCCGTCGAGCTGTTCACCCGGGTCGAGGAGCTGCTCGGCCTGACGCCGCTGACCATCAAGGTCGGGATCATGGACGAGGAGCGGCGTACGACGCTCAACCTCAAGGCCTGCATCAACGAGGCCCGCGAGCGCGTCGCCTTCATCAACACCGGCTTCCTCGACCGCACCGGCGACGAGATCCACACCTCCATGCAGGCCGGCCCCGTCGTCCGCAAGAACGACATGAAGGGCGAGACCTGGATCCAGGCCTACGAGGACCTCAACGTCGACATCGGGCTCGAGTGCGGCCTGCTCGGCCGGGCCCAGATCGGCAAGGGCATGTGGCCCGCGCCCGACAGCCTCGCCGCGATGATGAAGGCCAAGATCGGCCACCCGGAGGCCGGCGCGAGCTGCGCCTGGGTGCCCTCGCCGACGGCCGCGACGCTGCACGCCCTGCACTACCACCAGGTCGACGTGCACGCTCGTCAGGAGGAGCTCGCCTCGGGCGAGCGCCGTCGTGCCCGCGAGGACCTCCTCGCCGTGCCGCTCGGCGACCCCTCGGACTGGTCGGACGACGACCGGCAGGAGGAGATCGACAACAACCTGCAGAGCCTGCTGGGCTACGTCGTCCGCTGGGTCGACGCCGGCGTGGGCTGCTCCAAGGTCCCCGACATCACCGGCGAGGCCCTGATGGAGGACCGGGCCACCTGCCGGATCTCCGCCCAGCACGTGGCGAACTGGCTGCACCACGGCGTCGTCAGCGCCGAGCAGGTCGACGAGACGCTGAAGCGGATGGCGAAGGTCGTCGACGAGCAGAACTCCGGCGACTCGTCGTACACCCCGATGGCGCCGGACTTCGACGGCGAGGCGTTCACCGCCGCTCGCGCTCTGGTCCTCGAGGGCCTCGAGCAGCCCAGCGGCTACACCGAGCCGATCCTGCACCGCCAGCGCAGAGCGAAGAAGACCGACGAGGGGAGCGCGGCCTGATGGATCTCGAGACCGCACGCACGATCATCGCGGGCGCCCGTGCCCACGGGCAGTCCGAGGGGTTCAAGCCGTTGACCGTGGTCGTGCTCGACCCCGGCGGTCACGTCGTGGCCGTCGAGCGCGAGGACGGCTCGTCGATGAAGCGCTTCGAGATCGGCTTCGGCAAGGCCCACGGCGCCCTCTCGCTCGGGATGGGTTCCCGCTCGATCATGGCCCGCGCCGAGCAGCAGTCCTACTTCATCGCCGCGGTCACCTCGGCCGTGGGCGGAGCGCTCGTGCCGGTCCCGGGCGGAGTCCTGGTCCGCGACGACGAGGGCGCGCTGCTCGGAGCCGTCGGCGTCACCGGAGACACCTCCGACAACGACGAGGCGGCCGCAGTCGCCGGCATCGAGGGCGCCGGCCTGAAGGCGCAGGCGGACTGACCGTGACGTCGACGGCAACGGGGGCAGGGATCGCGGCGGTGACCGAGGTCGCGTCGCGCGTGCTCCCGGCGGACGGCGTGATCACCGACCGGGCGCGGCTGCGCACCTACGAGTGCGACGGCCTGGCCCACTACCGCGTCACGCCGGCCCTGGTCGTCGTACCGGAGGACGCTGCTCAGCTGGCCGCCGTCGTGCGTGCGTGCGCCGAGCACGTGGTGCCCTACGTGGCCCGCGGCTCGGGGACAGGGCTGTCGGGGGGAGCCCTGCCGCACGCCGACGGCGTGCTGATCGTGACCTCGAAGATGCGCACGATCACGGCCGTACGCCGGGAGGACCAGCGCGCCGTGGTCGAACCCGGGGTGATCAACCTCGACGTGACCCGCGCCGCGACCCCGCACGGCTACTACTACGCGCCCGACCCCTCGAGCCAGCAGATCTGCTCGATCGGCGGCAACGTGGCGGAGAACTCCGGCGGGGCGCACTGCCTGAAGTACGGCTTCACCACCAACCACGTGCTCGGCGCCGACTTCGTCACCGCCGACGGCGACACCGTCACGCTCGGCGGCGCGGCACCGGACAGCCCCGGCTACGACCTCCTCGGCGCCGTCGTCGGCTCCGAGGGCACGCTCGGCATCGTCACCTCGGTGACCGTCCGGCTGGTGCGCGTGCCCGAGGAGGTCCGCACCCTGCTGGTCGGGTTCGAGAGCACCGACCAGGCCGGCGCCGCGACCTCGGCGATCATCGCCGCCGGCATCGTGCCCGCCGCGATCGAGATGATGGACGCGCTGGCCATCGAGGCTGCGGAGGCGGCCGTCCAGTGCAACTACCCCGACGGCGCCGGCGCCGTGCTGGTGATCGAGCTCGACGGTCCGGAGGTCGAGGTCGAGCAGGAGTTCGCCGAGGTCGAGCAGCTGTGCCAGGACAACGGCGCCTTCGAGCAGCGCGTCGCCACCGACCCGGCCGACCGTGCGCTGATCTGGAAGGGCCGCAAGTCCGCGTTCGCGGCCGTCGGCCGGATCAGCCCCGACTACATCGTCCAGGACGGCGTCATCCCGAGGACGGCTCTCTCCGAGGTCCTCAGCTCGATCGCGCGCGTCTCGGAGGAGTCCGGCGTCCGGGTGGCCAACGTCTTCCACGCCGGTGACGGCAACCTGCACCCGCTCGTGCTGTTCGACGACGACGTCGAGGGTGCCGGCGAGGCGGCCGAGAAGGTCAGCGGCGCGATCCTCGACCTGTGCATCGAGCACGGTGGCTCCATCACCGGCGAGCACGGCGTCGGGATGGACAAGGCGAAGTACATGCCGCGGATGTACACCGACGAGGACCTCGACACGATGCAGCTGGTCCGCTGCGCGTTCGACCCCCAGTCGATCTCCAACCCCGGCAAGGTCTTCCCGACCCCGCGCCTGTGCGGCGAGGTCCCCGGCCGGCACAAGGGTGCCCACCCGCTGCAGGAAGCCGGCCTGGCGGAGGTCTTCTGATGGGTGCCGCGACCCTCGACCGGACGGCCCGCGAGGCCGTCGGATCGGCCTGCGCCGACGTCCGGGATCCAGAGCCGGCCGACCAGGTCGACGGCGTGGTGCCCGGGCTGGTGGCCCGCCCGACCGACACCGACCAGGTGGCCGAGGTGATGCGTGCGGCGGCCGCGCACCGGCTGACCGTCGTACCGCGAGGACGCGGCACCAAGCTCTCCTGGGGATGCCCGCCGTCGAGCGCCGACGTGCTGCTCGACGTCAGTGCGCTCGACCAGGTGCTCGATCACGCCGCCGGCGACCTGATCGTCGTCACCCAGGCGGGCGCGGCGATGGCAGACCTGCAGGAGGTCGTCGCACGTGGTGGCCAGCGTCTCGCGCTCGACGAGACCGTGCCGGGCGCCAGCATCGGGGGGACGCTGGCCACCAACTCCAGCGGGCCGCACCGGGTCGCCACCGGGGCCGCACGCGACCTGCTCATCGGCGTCACCGTGGTGCGCGCCGACGGGGTGGTCGCCAAGGCCGGCGGCCGGGTCGTCAAGAACGTCGCCGGCTACGACCTCGGCAAGCTGGTGATCGGCTCCCTGGGCACGTTGGCCGTGGTCACCGAAGCGGTCTTCCGGCTGCACCCGCTGCCCGCGGCGACCCGGTGGCTGAGCGCGCCCGTGACCGACCCGGCGCACGCGCAGTCGGTCGTCCAGGCAGTCCTGCACGGACAGGCCGTCCCGTCGGCCATCGAGGTCGAGTGGCCGACGCGAGGGCCCGGGCGCCGTCCACGTCCTGCTCGAGGGTCGTGAGGACGGCGTCGAGGGTCGCTCGGCCACGGTGCGCGACCTGCTGGGCGGCGACGTGGTCGAGCTGTCCGAGGACCCGTCGGGCGGTGCGACGTACCCCTGGGACACCCGAGCCTCCGGGCGACGACCGCGCCACCGCCCTGAAGCTGACCTTCGCCCTGTCGGGACTGGCCGACGTGCTCACCGCGGCACGCGAGTCGGGGCTGCACGTGCGCGGCTCCGCCGGCGCCGGAGTGGCGTACGCCGCCTTCGCGCCCGGGACTCCTGTCGACGAGGTGGTCGCCGGGGTACGACGGATGCGCGAGACCTGCCTCCGGGCCCGCGGCAGCGCCGTCGTGGTCGATGCTCCCGCTGTCGGTCAAGGCGGCCGTGGACGTCTGGGGGCCGGTGGCGGCACTCGACCTGATGCGCCGCGTGAAGGACCAGTTCGATCCCGACCGCCGACTGGCACCCGGTCGCTTCGTAGGAGGCATCTAGTGACCAGCACGTCCGAGAACGACACCGACGGCACCCTCGGTGAGATGGGGAGCATCGTCGACCTCGGCCTGCCCGTGCCGGGTGGCGCCTTCGACGAGCACCACCCGCCGGACGCGGCCCTGATCGGCGACTGCGTGCACTGCGGCTTCTGCCTGCCCACGTGCCCCACCTACGTGCTGTGGGGCGAGGAGATGGACTCGCCGCGCGGCCGCATCTACCTGATGAAGGAGGGCCTCGAGGGCGAGCCGATGAGCGACTCGATGGTCTCCCACTGGGACGCGTGCCTGGGCTGCATGGCCTGCGTGACGGCGTGCCCGTCGGGGGTGCAGTACGACCGCCTGATCGAGCAGACCCGGGCCCAGGTCGAACGCAACTACGAGCGGTCGGCCAAGGACAAGGCGCTGCGCGGGCTGATCTTCTCGCTGTTCCCGCACCCGAAGCGGCTGCGGCTGGCACGCGGACCGTTGCGGCTGCTCCAGAAGACGCGCCTCGACAAGGCGATGCGCCGCACCGGGCTGCTCGACAAGCTCGCCCCGCAGCTGGCCGCGATGGAGCGGCTCGCGCCCCGCCTCGGCAAGCCGGAGCCGCTGCCGCCGTACATCCGGGCGGCGGGGGAGCGACGTGCCGTCGTCGGGCTGCTCACCGGCTGCGTGCAGGGCGCGTTCTTCCCCGGCGTCAACTCCGCCACCGCGCGGGTGCTGCAGGCCGAGGGCTGCGACGTCGTCGTACCTCCCACGCAGGGCTGCTGCGGCGCGCTGTCGGTGCACAACGGCCGCGAGCCCGAGGGCCAGGACTACGCGCGCAAGCTGGTCGACGCGTTCGAGGGCTCCGGCGTGGAGTACGTCGTGGTCAACTCGGCCGGCTGCGGCTCCACGATGAAGGAGTACGCCGAGCTGCTGGCCGACGACCCGGCGTACGCCGACCGCGCGCCGTGCCTTCGCCGAACGCGTCCGCGACGTCGCGGAGATCCTCGACGAGCTCGGCCCGGTCGCTCCGCGACACCCGCTCGAGATGTCCGTCGCCTACCACGACGCGTGCCACCTCGGTCACGCCCAGGGCGTGCGCGCCCAGCCCCGCCGGCTGCTCGAGGCCATCCCCGGGCGTCGAGCTGCGCGAGATCGCCGAGGCCGAGCTGTGCTGCGGGTCGGCCGGCGTCTACAACATCCTCAACCCCGAGCCGGCGCGCGAGCTCGGCGACCGGAAGGCCGCCAACATCGTCGCCACCGGCGCCCAGGTGCTCGTCACCGCCAACCCGGGGTGCCTGATGCAGGTCACCCAGGCCATCGAACGCTCCGGCCACCCGATGGGTCTCGCCCACACGATCGAGGTGCTCGACGCCTCGATCCGCGGCGCTCCCGTGTCCACGCTCCTTCCCAGCTGACCCGCCCGCCCACCACCCACCTCGGGAGAAACGATGTTCGAGCAAGACCTCCAGCCGGTCGGCGACTCGCTGTTCCTCAGCGCGTTGTGCGGCGCCATCCCACTGATCACCCTGTTCGTGCTGCTCGGTGGCCTCCGACTCAAGGCGTGGGTCGCCGGCGTGATCTCGCTCGGCGTCGCGCTGCTCGTCGCGATCGTGCTGTTCTCGATGCCGGTCGACCAGGCGCTGCTCGCCGGCACCCAGGGAGCCGCCTTCGGCTTCTTCCCGATCCTGTGGATCGTCATCAACGCGATCTGGGTCTACAACCTGACGGTGAAGTCGGGCCACTTCGACGTGCTGCGGCGTTCGTTCGAGACGGTGAGCTCCGACCAGCGCGTCCAGGCGATCATCATCGCGTTCTGCTTCGGCGCCCTGCTGGAGGCGCTGGCCGGCTTCGGCACGCCCGTCGCGATCACCGTGGTGATGCTGATGGCGCTGGGCTTCCAGCCGATCAAGGCCGCCTGCGTCGCCCTGATCGCCAACACGGCGCCGGTGGCCTTCGGTGCGCTGGCCACCCCGATCGTCACGCTGGCCGAGGTGTCGTCGGGCGCCAGCAACGACCCGGGCCTCACCGTGGACACCCTGGGCGCGATGGTCGGTCGGCAGACGCCGATCCTCGCCGTGGTGGTGCCGCTGGTCCTGGTCTTCGTGGTCGACGGGCGGCGCGGCGTACGCCAGACCTGGCTGCCGGCCATCGTCTGCGGCCTGTCCTTCGGTGTCGCCCAGTTCGTCGCTGCCAACTACATCTCGGTGCCGCTCGCGGACATCGTCGCGGCCCTGGTCTCCGCGGCCGCGGTCGTCCTCCTGCTGCGTGTCTGGTCGCCGTCCGAGGTGCTCGCTGCCGAGTCCTCCGACTCCCGCGCTCCCGCGTCGAGCAAGGTGACCGCCGGCTCCGGCGGTGGCGCCGGCACGGACGCCGACGGCGACGTCCCGGCGCGTGACGGCAGCGGTGAGGTGTGGCGGGCCTACGCGCCGTACGCCGTGATCATCGCGCTGTTCTCGATCGCCAACATCACCGCGGTCAAGGAGTGGCTCGCCGAGGAGCCGTGGACCTACGCCTTCCAGTGGCCCGGCCTCGAGGTGCTCAACCCCGACGGCGAGCCGGTGAAGACGCTGTTCACGTTCAACTGGCTGCCCGCGGCGGGAACGCTGATGATCATCGCCGGCATCATCACGGCGATCATCCTCAAGGTCAGCGCCGCCGACGCGGTGCGCGCCTACGGCCGGACCTACGTCGAGCTGAAGTCCGCGATCATCACCGTGATGGCGGTGCTCGCGCTGGCCTACGTGATGAACCTGTCCGGCCAGACCACCTCGCTCGGCGCCTGGCTGGCCGGCGCCGGCGGAGCGTTCGCGATCCTCTCGCCCATCCTCGGCTGGATCGGCGTCGCGGTCACCGGGTCGGACACCTCGGCGAACGCGCTGTTCGGCGCGCTCCAGGTGCAGACCGCCAAGGAGGCCGGGCTCGACCCGGTCCTGATGGCGGCCGCGAACTCCTCCGGTGGCGTGCTCGGCAAGATGGTCAGCCCGCAGAACCTGGCGATCGCTGCCGCTGCCGTGGGCATGGCCGGCCGCGAGGGCGACATCTTCCGCAAGGTGATCGGCTGGAGCCTGGTCGGGCTGCTGCTGATGTGCGTCATCGTCGGGCTGCAGTCCACGCCGGTGCTCGGCTGGATGGTGCCTTAGCCAACTGGCCGGAGCCCGGTGCGACCGCGCGGGTGCCCTCGTGACCGAGCGGGTCGCGGCAAATCTGGATAGTCCGATGTACGCGGACCCTGTACAGCAGCCAGAAGGGTCGGTTTGCAACGGACTATCGCGTCGGGGAGATAGTCCCTACCGAACGGACCCCCTTGAGGCCTCCAAGAGGATCCGTTCACTCGGGACTATCTGGCACCACGCAACCGCCCTCGGCCGAAAGGCGTCCCGTTGGCACACGGGCAGTCTCGCGCAGGGCTCGCAGCAGAGCTCGCTGTGACGTAGGCATCCCGGGTCCTACGTAGACGAGCACACGTGGGCTCATCTACGTAGCGCGAGCAGACCTTGCCGGTGGCGGACGATCCGGTCGCCCACGCAGACCGGCACCCTGTCCGACCGGGCGACGCACGAGCCTCAGCCCCGCAGAGCGACCTCGGTCGAGGTGCCGACCTCGAGCACGCGGACCTCCACCGAGGGGGCCAGCGTCCGCGCGTGCTCGGCGAACTCGCGCCCGGGCTCGTGGAACACCCGCTTCCGCACCCAGCCCATCCCACGCGGCCAGAAGGTCCCGTAGTGGATCGGGATGGCCACGTCGGTCCCGACCGCCGGCAGGCAGCCGGCGGCCTGCGCGGGATCCATGTGCTCGCCGCGGAGGTTCGGGCCCCAGCCCCACACCGGCAGCAGCGAGACGTCGAACTGGCTCGGGTAGAGGTCGCTCATGCCGTCGAAGACCGAGGTGTCGCCGGCGAAGTACGTCGCCCCGGCGCCCTCCACGACGTAGCCCACGGCCTCGCCGCGGACCCCGCCCCAGGGCCACCGGGTCGCGTCGTGCACGGCGTGGACGACGTGCACCGTCGCGTCGCCGACGCGGACCGACTCGCCGGCCGCCACCTCCACCGGCTCGAGTCCGAGCCCGTCGAGGAGGCTGGCCGCCCCGCGCGGGATGAGGACCGGCGTACCCGGCTTCGAGCAGGGCGAGGGACGGCCGGTGCAGGTGGTCCATGTGCAGGTGCGAGAGCACCACGGCGTCGATGTCAGGTGGCGGGTGCGGGACCAGTCCGGCCCGTCGGTGCAGGTGCATCAGGGCGCCGGTGAGCAGCGGGTCGGTGAGGATCCGGGCGCGGTCCTGGACGACGACCGTCGCGTGGCCCCACCAGGTGATGCGGATCGTCGACGGTGGGGTCACGCCCTCATTCCACCGCGCCGCGGCCCCGGCGGCCAGTCCGAGTGACGCAGAGGGGTCTGGCGCGACCGAGGAACGACGTGTCAGACTAAGGCAAGCCTTACCTACCGCACGCGACCCTGGAGTTCTCACCGTGATCTTCTGCCACTGCGCCGTGGTCGGTGACCGAGAGGTCTCCGACGCGATCGACGCCGGTGCGAGCACGGTCGCCTCGGTGTGCAAGGCGACGGGTGCCGGACAGCAGTGCGGCACCTGCATCTTCTCCGTCCGTCGGGTGTTGTGCGACCATCAGGCTCAGAAGGGCCAGACCAAGGTCCAGGCAACCCCGGCGATCGGAGTGGATGTTGCAGCCAGTTAGCCCGCGCGTGGTGGAGCTCCTCAACGAGGCGCTCACCTTCGAGCTCACCGTGACGAACACCTACTTCCTGCACGCCCGGATGCTCGACAACTGGGGACTCTCGCGCCTCGGCAAGGTCTACTACGACCTCTCCATCGACGAGATGAAGGACGCCGACTCGCTGATCAACCGGATCCTGATGTTCGACGGGCATCCCAACGTGCAGCGACTCAACAACATCGCCGTGGGGGAGAACCCCGAGGAGATGCTGCGCCTGGCCCTCGACAGCGAGAAGGCGGCCGTGGCGCAGTTCAACGCCGCCGCCAAGGAGTGCCACGAGCTCGGCGACCACGGCACCGCCGCGGTCTTCGAGGAGATGGTGCGCGACGAGGAGACCCACGCCGACTGGTTCGAGAGCCAGATCGACGCCCTCGAGCGCGTCGGTGTCGCTCAGTACCTCGCGCAGCAGATCGACGCCGGGAGCACCCCGGGCTGACCTCCCGCCTCAGCGGGGCTGGAAGACTGGCGGCATGACCGACAGCACCTCCGCCTTCCCCGGCGCGCCCGAGCAGTTCACCGGCAACTTCGTCGACTGGCTCGGCCTCGAGTTCGTCGAGATGGAGGCGGACCGCGTGGTGTGCACGTGGTCGGCCGAGCCCCGGATGCACCAGCCCTACGGCATCGTGCACGGCGGCATCCACTGCAGCGTCGTGGAGACGCTGGCCAGCCTCGGTGCCGCGATGTGGCTCGGCGACCAGGGCCAGGTGGTCGGCGTGAACAACAACACCGACTTCTACCGGGCCGTCTCCGAGGGGTCGATGACGTCCACGGCCACCGCCCTGCACCGCGGGCGGTCCCAGCAGGTGTGGGTCGTGGAGACGGTGGCCGACGACACCGGCAAGGTCGTCGCCCGGGGCCAGGTGCGGCTGCAGAACCTCTATCCCACCGCCTGAAAAGCAGGCGCCTTCCGCGCCGCCCACCACCCGGTCGCCTATTCTCGGAGCAGGAGTCCGGCGACGCGGCGCCCTCGTGGCGCCCACAGACCGTCGGGTGGTGGAGGAGGAGCACGATGGACCCGAAGCCGGGTCGCAAGGCGGACCGGGTCGACTACGTCTTCGTCGCCCCGGATCCCGGCCGCCGGGTCGTGCGGCTGACCCTCTTCCTGTGCCTGGTGGGGCTCTGCGTCGGCGTGACGCTGTCCTTCTCCGACCGGCAGCTCTGGACGCTGCTGCTCGCCGGCGTCTCCGCCGTGGGCCTGGTGCTGTGCTGGGCGCTGCTGCAGTCGAGCATCCCGCAGCGGATCACGGTGCGCGGCTCCATCGTCCAGATCCGTCGTGACGGCAAGGTGACCGAGTTCGACCTCGAGGACCCCGCCGTGGACATCCGGGTCAAGGACGGCGAGATCGCCTTCGCCCACTACATGGACCGCTGGGTCGTGGTGCGCTCGCGCGACGTCGACTGGAAGGTGTTCAGCGACGTCGTCATGTACTACCAGAACAAGGCCGACCACAACGCCGAGGAGCGCGACCGCCGGTTCAACCGCTGACGCCGCGACGAATCTGAAAAAAGTCGCGAACAGGGCGGAACCTCACACGTCCGGCAGCGATTACCCCTCGTGGAGCCCAGCATCGACCGTGGGCTCCGACGACCTCAGGGCGATGACGCAGATGAGCCGCAGCGCACGACTCGGCCCCCATGACGTAGCCTGTCGGCCACCCCTACCCCCCGTTGGTGGCCGGCAGGTTACATGGGCACCCGACCTCACGAGGAGTGCGAGTCGTTGGACCTCAGCGACGACACCGTGCGCAGTGCGGTGTCCGGCGACCCGGATGCGTTCCGGCTCGTCTACGACGCCCTGGCCCCGCGCGTGCTCGGCTACCTCCGCTCGCGAGGGGTCGAGGATCCCGAGGGGATGGTCAGCGAGGTCTTCCTCGCCGTGCACCCGCGGCTGCCTGAGCTCACCGGCGGCAGTGCCGGCCTGCGGACCCTCGTCTTCTCGGTCGCACACGCCCGCGCGGTCGACGACACGCGTCGGCGCTCCCGGAGGCCGGCCAGCTTCTCCTACGACCCGGAGTACGACGACCGCGTCACCGGCTCGGCCGAGCAGGTCGCGGTGGCGTCCCTCGAAGCCGAACGGGCGATCTCGCTGATGCGGCACCTCAACGAGGAGCAGCGCACCGTGGTCACCCTGCGGATCATCGGTGACCTCTCGCTCGAGCAGACCGCCGAGGTGACCGGCAAGACGGTCGCGTCGATCAAGCAGCTCCAGCGTCGCGGGCTGTTGCGGCTCCGCAGCCTGATGGCCACCTCGGAGGCGGCCCGATGAGCCTCTCCCAGATCGAGCTGATGCTCGCCGAGTCCGGACTCTCCGCCGAGGAGACCCCCGGCCTGGTCGACGTACTCGCCCCGCTCGACGAGCAGCTGGACGCCCCGGCTCCCTCGGCTGAGCTCGCCGCGCTGTTCGAGGGCCGTTCCGCGCCTGTCGCGCCGCCCGTCCCGATGACCCCGCGCAAGCGGGCCCTCGCCGGCGTCCTCGTCCTCGCCGTGTCGGGCGTCGGGGCGACGGGGCTCTCGGCCGCGGCCAACACGCTGCCGAGGCCGCTGCAGCACCAGGTCTCGGAGTTCTCCCGGCACTACCTGCCCTTCGACCTCCCCGAGCCTCCTGACCGGCCGGCCCGCTCGGCGCCCGTGCCGAGCCACGTGCTGCCCGCACCAGCTGCCCCGCGAGGCCGACGACACGGGCGAGGCCTCGAGGTCGGAGGACCGTCCGGGTGCCGGGGCGCCCGATGCCTCCGAGCCCCCGACGGCGGTCCAGCAGAGCGCGCCGACCACGGCTGCCCAGCCGAGCACCGCCCCGTCGCCCTCGGTGAGCCCGTCGCCCAGCCCGACGTCCACGCCCTCGTCGAAACCGTCCTCGTCCCCGTCGCCGAGCAGCAGTCCCTCGCCGGGCAGCGGCGAGCAGGGCAAGGACCGCGGGAAGGACCGCGGCAAGGACCAGGGCAAGAGCCCCGACAAGGGCAAGGGTCCCTACGACCCGGGCAAGGACCGCCCGCGTCCGCCGGGAGGTGGCAACGAGATGCCGCAGCCCGGCTCGGGCGAAGACGCCGGGGGCGACTCGGGTGCGGCGCCGGCTCCGACCCCCGACCTCCCGCTGCCACCGCTCCCGCTGCCCGACCTGCCGCCGCTCCCGGACCTGCCCGGGAAGGGGCTCGACGTCACAGGCGAGTGACCGCATGCCTCGCGGGCCTTCGGGCACCGGGGCTGCGTGACCTCCCTGTGGATCGACCAGTCCAAGCCAGTCTCCAGCGACCCGCTGCCGGACGGCCCGGTCGATGACCTCGTCGTCGGCGCCGGCATCACCGGTCTGGTGACCGCGCTCCTGCTCGCCCGCGCGGGTCGTCGGGTCGCCGTCGTCGAGGCCCGGGAGGTCGGCGCCGTGGCGACCGGCAACACGACGGCCAAGATCTCGCTGCTCCAGGGCACGAAGTACTCCCGCCTGCTGCACTACCAGAGCACGAAGGTCGCCGGCGCCTACCTGGACGCCAACCGCGAGGGCATGGAGTGGCTGCTCCGGTTCTGCGAGGACCACGGGGTCGCGGTCCAGCGCCGTCCCGCGGTGACGTACGCCGCTGACGAGTCGGAGGTCTCGAACGTCCGGGACGAGCACGACGCCGCGCGCTCGCTCGGCCTCGAGGTGACCTGGCAGGACGCCCTGGACGTGCCGTTCCCGGCCTTCGGGGCCACGGTCCTCGACCAGCAGGCGCAGTTCGACCCGATGGACGCCCTGACCGCCCTGGTCGAGGAGCTGCGCCGCCACGGCGGCACCGTGCACCAGGGGCGGCGGGTGCGCTCGGTCTCCGTGCTCGGTCAGCTCGAGGCTCGCCTCGACGACGACCAGCGCGTGCGCGCCGAGCACGTCGTCCTCGCGACCGGCTCGCCGATCCTCGACCGGGGGCTGTACTTCGCCAAGGTCGAGCCGATGCGCTCCTACGCGCTGGCCTTCGACGGCGCAGCCGCCCCGCAGGGGATGTACCTCTCCGCGGGCTCGGACACCCGGTCGGTTCGCGACCTCCCGGCGACGGCAGGTCCGGGCCGGCTCCTCGTCGGAGGGGCGGGGCACTCGGTGGGCCGCACCGGCTCCGAGGCGGCGCACGTGGACCGGCTGCGGGAGTGGACGTCGAGGTACTTCCCCGGAGCGGTCGAGACCCACCAGTGGTCGGCGCAGGACTACCGCTCCCACGACGCCATCCCGTACGTCGGCAGGCTGCCGCGCGGGCGTGGTCGCATCTACCTGGCCACCGGCTTCGACAAGTGGGGGATGACCAACGGGGTCGCGGCCGCTCGCGCGATCTCGGGCCAGATCCTCGGCGAGCAGCCCTCCTGGGCGCGGACCATGGGACGGCGGATCACCGGTCCGACGGCGGCGGCACACCTCGCCGCCATCAACGTGAAGGTCGGGCTCGGTGCGGTCGGCGGAGCGGTGGAGCGGGTGACGCGCCGCGACGCGAAGGACGTGTTCCCGGTGTGCACCCACCTGGGCGGTCCGCTGCACTGGAACGACTGCGAGCAGAGCTGGGACTGCCCGTTGCACGGCTCGCGGTTCGCCTCGGACGGGGAGGTCCTCGAAGGGCCTGCCACGCGTCCGCTGAAGCGTCGCTAGCCGATCAGGTCCAGCAGCCAGCTGGGGCTCATCGTCCGCGCGCCGAGCCCCTCGACCCGGAGCTGGAGGCCGCGGTCGGCGGTGACCACGACCACCTGGTCGTCCCGCTCGCGTGCCGCCCGCACGACGTCGACGATCGCCTGGTCGCCGTCACGGGTCGCGTGCACGGTGCGCAGGTGCCCGTCGCTGCCCTTCGGCACGCCGGCCTTGGCCTGCCCCTCGAGGACGAGCGCGATCTCGTCGTACGACGTGTCGGCGACCGCCAGCCGGCCGTGCAACCGCGCGGCCGCACCGGCCCGGTCGCGCCACCAGCCGTCGGGCCGCGACCCGACCACGTTGGCGCCGTCGACGACGAGCAGGGTGCTCACCCCAGCAGGTCCTGCCGTTCGAACATCTCGGCGGTCTGGCGGGCCGACGGGGTGCCGGCGTCGAGGTCGGCGCCGGCCTCCACGAGCACCCGGACGACGTCGTCCTCGCCCTTGAAGATCGCTCCGGCGACGGGGGACTGGTCGCGGTGGTTGCGCTGGTCGACGTCCGCCCCACGCTCCACCAGCATCCGGACGGTCTCCGCGTGCCCGTGGTAGGCGGCGAGCATCAGCGGGGTGTTGCCGTTCTCGTCGGACACGTCGGCGGGCAGGCCGTGCTCCACGAACCCGGCGAGCTCCTCGGTCATCCCCTCCCGCGCGAAGTGCAGCGCGAGCTCCACGACCCGGGCGGTCTCCTCCGGGGTGAGCGGACGGTCCTCGGTCATCAGACTGCCTCGACGGAGAACAGCCGGTGCTCGCCCGGAAGGCCCTTGAACTCCACGGTGTCCTCCTCGATGAAGGCGAAGTCCGTCGAGTCGGCGAGCCGGTCGGCGATGTCGGTGCTGACCAGGATCTCCCCGCCGTCGGCCATCGAGGCGACCCGGGCCGCCATCGCGACGTTGCGGCCGAAGTAGTCGCCCTCCTTCTCGATGGCCGTGCCCGTGTGCAGGCCGATCCGCACCCGGATCGGGGTGCGCCTCAGCCGCCGGCTGCGCTGCCGCTTGGCGCTGAGCGCCCGCTGGACGTCGAGGGAGGCGCTGAGCGCGAGCTCGGGAGTGGAGAACACCACCATGTAGCCGTCGCCCTGGCTCTTCACGACCATCCCGCGGTGCTTGTCGACGTAGGTGTGCAGCAGCTTGTCGTGGGCCGCGAGCAGCTTGACCCACTCCTCGTCGCCGAGCTCGGAGTTCAGCGCGGTGGAGTTCTCGATGTCGGAGAAGAAGATCGTCACCTCGCCGTCCGGACCTGCGACGCGGGCGATCTCGCCGCGGTCCTCCAGTGCCCAGCGGGTGAAGTCGTCGATCGAGGCGAGCAGCGTGCTGCGCACTCCCTGCTCACGCATCCGCGAGACGGTGTCGATGGCGGTGCGCATCGCCAGCCCGGCCGTCTGCACGGCCTGGCTCGCGCGGGGACTGCGCGAGAGCGCCGGATCGGCCTCGACGGCCTCCCGCAGCTCGACGGCCTGCTCGCGCTCGCGGGACAGCTGCACGGCCAGCCAGGCGATCACGCCGAGCGCGACGCAGAGCAGCACGCCGAGCGTGACGGTGACTGCAGTGAGCACGCGGCCAAGATTGGCACAGCGAGGCTGCACGGGGATCGGGGGCCGTGACATAGTGGAACCTGTTCTAGTTTTCGACAGGAGCGCGGACATGACGGAGGCAGCGGCGACCCCGGCCATCGACGGCTGGTTCACGACGGGCGAGGCCCCGGCGCTGGTCGCATCGAGGTGTACGACGTGCGCGGCGGTGTTCTTCCCGCCGACCGAGGGGTTCTGCCGCAACCCGGCGTGCCCGGGCGAGGACTTCGAGGCGACCGAGCTGTCCCGGCGCGGGACGGTGTGGTCCTACACCGACGCGCAGTACCAGCCGCCTCCGCCGTACATCCCCGCCAGCGACCCCTACGTCCCCTTCGCCCTCGCCGCGGTCGAGCTGCCCGAGGGCATCGTCGTGCTGGGCCAGCTGGCCGACGGCTACGGCGTCGACGACGTCCGGGTCGGCAGCGAGGTGGAGGTCGTCGTCGAGACGCTCTACACCGACGACACGGGCGAGCGGAGCATCTGGCGCTGTCGAAGCCGGTCACCGAGCTCGGCGAGGAGGCCGACCAGTGAGCCACGACGTCGCCGTACTCGGGGTCGGCATGCACCCCTGGGGCAAGTGGGGCCGCAACTTCGTCAGCTACGGCGTGCACGCCGCGCGGCAGGCGCTCGCCGACGCCGACGTCGCGTGGGACGACGTCGACTTCATCGTGGGCGGCGAGACCGTGCGCAACGGGTACGCCGGCTACGTCGCCGGCGCCACCTTCGCGCAGGCCCTCGGCTGGAACGGCGCCCGCGTCGCCACGTCGTACGCCGCCTGTGCCACCGGCGCCCAGGCGCTCGACACCGCCCGCGCACGGATCCTCTCGGGGATGAGCGAGGTGGCCCTCGTGGTCGGCGCGGACACCACCCCGAAGGGCTTCCTCGCCCCCAACGCGGGGGAGCGCTTCGACGACCCGGACTGGCTCCGGTTCCGGCTGCTCGGGATGACGAACCCCGCCTACTTCGCGCTCTACGCCCGGCGGCGGATGGACCTCTACGGCGCGACGCCGGAGGACTTCGCGGCGGTGAAGGTGAAGAACGCCCGGCACGGGCTGGCCAACCCCAACGCGCGCTACCGCAAGGAGGTCGCCGCCGAGGACGTGCTGAACAGCCCCGTCGTCTCCGACCCGCTGCACCTGCTCGACATCTGCGCGACCTCCGACGGGGCGGCGGCGGTCGTGCTCACCTCGATGGAGTACGCCCGCAAGCACGGTCTCGCCGACCCGGTGCGGGTGCGCGCGATCTCGACGGTCACGCCGACCTTCCCGAACACCGTGATCGACATGCCGCTGCTCTCCACCGACCCGGCGACCGCGACCTCGTCGGCCGAGACCCGACCTTCAAGGAGTCGATCGGCGCCGCGGCGTACGAGGAGGCCGGGATCGACCCCGGCGACGTCAGCCTGGCCGAGGTCTACGACCTGTCGACCGCGCTCGAGCTCGACTGGATCGAGGACCTCGCCCTGTGCAAGCGCGGCGAGGCCGAGCACCTGCTGCGCGCCGGCGACACCTCGGTCGGCGGCCGGATCCCGGTCAACCCGAGCGGTGGCCTGGCCTGCTTCGGCGAGGCCGTGCCGGCCCAGGCGCTCGCGCAGGTGTGCGAGGTCACCTGGCAGCTGCGCGGCCAGGCCGAGGGACGGCAGGTCGAGGACGCCAAGGTCGGCATCACCGCCAACCAGGGACTCTTCGGCCACGGCTCGTCGGTGATCCTCAGCACCTGACCGGGGTGGTTTCGAGACGCTCGCCGGCGCTCGCTCCTCAACCACCGAGATCGGCGGACGTGACGTGATCCGGGCCGGCTCGTTGACCGGGCATGCGACGTACTGCCCTGCTCACCCTGCTCGCGCTGCCCGCCGCCCTCGCCGGGATCGGCGTCGTGGAGTCCGCCGACGCCAAGACCGCGGCCGCGGCACCCACCGGCCTGCGCGACGTGATGTGGGTCGGCAACAACTGGGCCGGGACGGCCTCGATCGTCGACGCGAAGACGCTCAAGGTGCTCAAGCGCGGCGTGAACCTGATCCCCGACAAGGAGCAGGAGCTCGCCGACATCCGGATGGACCCCGAGCGGCTCGCGTTCTACATCGCCATCCAGCAGGGGCCGGGCGAGGGCCACGACCAGTACGTCGACGACATGTTCACCACCAAGGACGGCAAGTACCTCGCCGTCTCGCGGCCCAGCTTCGCCGACGTCGTCTGGGTCGACGTCGCGAAGGCGATCGCCGGGCGCAGCGACAGCGTCGTACGCGAGCAGCAGATGGACGGCCACCGCACCGACCACATGGGCGTCTCGCCCGACGGCCGGCGGCTGCTGGTCAGCGACTCGACCGAGCGCCAGGTCATCGAGTACTCGATGGTCAACGAGAAGGTCGGCGGCAAGCAGCTGAAGATGGGCGACCGCACGCGGCGCTTCGAGTCCGGCGAGACGCCGCACGAGAGCAACTTCACCAAGGACGGCTCGCGGGTCTTCCACGCGAGCATCGGCAAGGTCTACACGCCGGGCGACGAGAACGGCTTCGGCCCGGTGAAGATCGGACCGCTGCACGACGCGCTCAAGGGCGACCGCTGGTTCCAGATCGTGCGCAGCGCGGACCTGAAGATCACCCAGCGCTGGGACATGGGCAAGGAGCTCGCGGAGGCCGGGTACCCCGGCATGAGCTCCGCGGTCCGACCGATGGCGATCGCCCCGGACGAGCGCTTCGTCTACTTCCAGGTCTCCTACTTCCACGGCCTCGTCGAGTTCGACACCCAGGCCAAGGACCTCAACGGCCTGGTCGACTACACGGCCGGCACCATCCCGGAGCCGCGCACCGGTGCCGTACGACGCGTCGTGAACCTGCCCAACCGGGTGCCGACGATGCCCAAGGAGCAGTACGTCAACGACTCCGCGCACCACGGCCTCTCCATCGACAAGGCGGGTACGACGATGTGCGCCGCCGGCACGATGGACGACTACGCCGCCCTGGTCGACCGGAAGACGATGTCCTACAAGATCTTCGACACCGCCACGACCGGCCACTCCTACGGCAAGCCGTACTGGACGACCGAGGGCCTCAACAACACCTGCTGGATCTCGCTGAGCGAGGCCGACTCGGTGGCCGTGCTCGACTTCAAGACGAAGAAGGAGCTGGCCTACCTGCCGGTGGGCGACCACCCGCAGCGGGTCCGGCACGGGTTCGTCAGCAACGCGGTGCTGGCCCAGCACGCCGACTGACCCGGTTTCGAGACGCTCGCCGGCGCTCGCTCCTCAACCGCCGAAGAGCGTGCCGTCGACGTAGAACCAGCGACCGGCACGCCGCTCGAACCGGCTGCGCTCGTGCAGGGTGCCGCGATCGTGGTGGGCCCGGAACTCGACGACGTCGTCGCCGGCCTCGAGGATCTCCAGCCCGGTCCAGGTGAGCGACGGGTCCGGCTCGACCCGCTCCGGGCGGGTGCGCGGGTGCCAGGTGCGCCAGACGTAGTCGGTGTCGCCGACGGCGTAGGCGGAGTAGCGCGAGCGCATCAGCTCCTCCGGCGAGTCGGCCTGCCGCTCCCCGCGGTGGAGCGGTCCGCAGCACCCGTCGTACGACGGTGAGCCGCACGGGCACGGTCGGGCGGACGGGCCGGTGCTCATGAGGGGAAGTGTCTCGCACGGCGGACGAACGGGATCACTCGGACAGAATTGTCTATTGTTTCAGTTTAATTAGTAGGCAATCGGGAAGGAATCCCGCCATGACGACCGTGCAGAACTCCGGCGTACCGTCCGCGCCGACCGAGGTGCCCGACGGACCCACCCCGCGCCGCGTGGCGATCGCCTCGTCGGTCGGGGCCACCATCGAGTGGTACGACTTCTTCCTCTACGGCACCGCCGCGGGCCTCGTCTTCGACAAGCTGTTCTTCAACGGCCTCGACGGGCCGGCCGCGCAGTTCGCCGCGTTCGGCACCTTCGCCGTCGGGTTCCTCGCCCGCCCGGTCGGGGGACTGCTGTTCGGTCACTTCGGCGACCGGATCGGCCGCAAGCAGATGCTGATCATGACGCTGCTGATCATGGGTGTCGGCACGGCGCTGATCGGCCTGCTCCCGTCGTACGACGCGATCGGGGTCTGGGCGCCGATCCTGCTGATCGTGCTGCGCATCCTCCAGGGGATCGGCGTGGGCGGTGAGTACGGCGGTGCGGTGCTGCTCGCGGTCGAGTACGCCCCACCGGAGAAGCGCGGCCTGTTCGGCTCGGCCGCGCACATCGGCGTGCCCGGCGGCCTGTTCCTCGCCTCCGGCGCCTTCTCGATCGCCAGCCTGCTGCCCGACGAGGCGTTCCTCGCCTGGGGCTGGCGGGCCTGCTTCCTGATCAGCATCCTGCTGCTCGCCATCGGCGCCTACATCCGGCTCCAGGTGATGGAGACCCCGGCGTTCGCGCGGGTGCAGGAGCGCAAGGAGGTCGCCGCCGTACCCCTCCGCGACCTGCTGGCCGCCCAGCCGAAGCGCCTGCTGCTGGGCATGGGCACGCGCTACGTCGAGGGCTTCACCTTCAACCTCTACTCGGTCTACCTGCTCGCCTACATCGTCACGAACCTCGAGCTGCCCAAGCAGTGGGCCCTCAACGGGATCCTGGTCGGCTCGTTCCTCGGTGTGCTCCTCGTGCCCCTGGCCGGCGCACTGTCGGACAAGCACGGCCGCAAGCCGGTGTTCCGGGTGGGCGCCTGGGCCGCGCTGCTGTTCGCGTTCCCGATGGCGGCGCTGGTGCAGAGCGAGTCGCGTCTCGGCATCTTCGTCGCGCTGGTCGGTGGACTCGGGGTGCTGTACGGCGTGGTCTACGGCCCGCTCGCCGCGTTCTGGTCCGAGCTGTTCGACACCCGCTACCGCTACACCGCGCTGAGCTCGCTCTACCAGATCTCCGGCATCGTGGCGTCCGGCCTGACCCCGCTGATCGCGGCCTGGCTGGTCTCCCGCGGAGGCGGCTCGCTGTGGCTGGTCTCGACGTACGCCGTCATCGTCGCGGCGATCAGCCTGGTCTCCGCCCGGCTGCTGCCCGAGACCGCCGGCCGTGACCTCGACGAGGCCTGGAAGGCCGCGCCCGGGGGCAGGCACCCAGCAAGGGCCGGCAGCCACCGCCGGTTGAGCCTGTCGAAACTCCGCCGACAGCGAAACACGCACGTTGCCTGGCTGAGTAGCGTGAGAAGGGTGACGACGAACGCACCTGCCCCCAGCACCGTCGGCGAGCTCCGCGAGAGCGGCCACGAGCAGAAGACACTTCGACACGAGATCCGCGACAACCTGCTCGACGCCCTGCGCGAGGGGCGGGACCCGTGGCCCGGGCTGCACGGTTTCGACACGACCGTGATCCCGCAGCTCGAGCGGGCTCTGCTGGCCGGCCATGACGTCGTACTCCTGGGCGAGCGCGGGCAGGGGAAGACGCGGCTGCTGCGCACCCTCGTCGGCCTGCTCGACGAGTGGACGCCGGTGATCGCCGGCTCGGAGCTGATGGAGCACCCCTACGAGCCGATCACGCACGAGTCGAAGCGCCGCGCCCTCGAGGAGGGCGACCACCTCGGCGTCGAGTGGCGGCACCGCGACGAGCGGTACGCCGAGAAGCTGGCCACCCCCGACACCAGCGTGGCCGACCTGATCGGTGACGTGGACCCGATGAAGGTCGCCGAGGGTCGCAGCCTCGGTGACCCCGAGACCATCCACTTCGGGCTGATCCCGCGTTCCCACCGGGGGATCGTCGCCATCAACGAGCTGCCCGACCTCGCCGAGCGCATCCAGGTCGCGATGCTCAACGTGATGGAGGAGCGCGACATCCAGATCCGCGGCTACGTGCTGCGGCTGCCGCTGGACACCCTGGTCGTGGCGAGCGCGAACCCGGAGGACTACACCAACCGCGGCCGCATCATCACCCCGCTCAAGGACCGGTTCGGTGCCGAGATCCGCACGCACTACCCGATCGACCTCGAGGACGAGATCGCCGTGATCCGCCAGGAGGCGCACCTCGTGGCCGGCGTACCCGACCACCTCGTGGAGATCCTCGCCCGCTTCACCCGCGCGCTGCGCGAGTCCAGCTCCGTCGACCAGCGCTCGGGTGTCTCGGCGCGCTTCGCGATCGCCGGCGCCGAGACCATCGCGGCCGCGGCGCTGCACCGCGCCACCGCACGCGGCGAGGACGAGCCGGTCGCGCGGGTGGTCGACCTGGAGACCGCGGTCGACGTGCTCGGCGGCAAGATCGAGTTCGAGACCGGCGAGGAGGGGCGCGAGGGCCAGATCCTCGAGCACCTGCTGCGACGGGCCACCGCCGAGACCGTCCGCACCCGGCTGGCCGGGGTCGACCTGGGCCTCCTCGTCCAGGCGATCGAGAACGGCGCCAGCGTCAGCACCGGCGAGCAGGTGACCGCCCGCGACTTCCTCGGCGGCCTCCCGGTGCTCGGTGAGTCGGAGCTGTACGACGAGGTGTGCGAGCGCCTCGACGCGACGAACGACGGCGAGCGCGCCGGTGCCATCGAGCTCGCCCTCGAAGGGCTGTTCCTCGCCCAGAAGGTGAGCAAGGAGACCGGCGACGGCGAGACCGTCTATGGCTGATCGGCGGCGCTCCCGCTACGGCCGCTACGCCGGCGGCCCGGACCCGCTCGCGCCCCCGGTCGACCTGTCCGAGGCGCTCGACGCCATCGGCGAGGACGTGATGGCCGGCTACTCGCCCGAGCGCGCGATGCGGGAGTTCCTGCGCCGCGGCGGGCAGGACCAGCGCGGTCTCGACGACCTGGCCCGCCAGGTGGCGGCGAAGCGGCGCGAGCTGCTCCAGAAGCACAGCCTCGACGGCACCCTCCAGGAGGTCCGCGAGCTGCTCGACCACGCGGTGCTCGAGGAGCGCAAGCAGCTGGCCCGCGACGTCGAGATGGACGACGGCGACCGGGCGCTGCGCGAGATGCAGATGGACAACCTGCCCAGCAGCACGGCGGCCGCGGTCTCGGAGCTGTCGAGCTACGACTGGCAGAGCCAGCAGGCTCGCGAGGACTACGAGAAGATCAAGGACCTGCTCGGCCGGGAGATGCTCGACCAGCGCTTCGAGGGGATGAAGCAGGCGCTCGAGAACGCCACCGACGAGGACCGCCAGCGGATCAGCGAGATGCTCGGCGACCTCAACGAGCTGCTGGAGAAGCACCGGCGCGGCGAGGACACCGACCAGGACTTCGCCGACTTCATGGACAAGCACGGCGACTTCTTCCCGGAGAACCCGCAGAACATCGACGAGCTGATGGACGCGCTCGCCCAGCGCGCCGCGGCCGCCCAGCGGATGCGCAACTCGATGACCCAGGAGCAGCGCGACGAGCTCGACGCCCTGGCCACGCAGGCGTTCGGCAGTCCCGAGCTGATGCAGTCGCTGGGTCAGCTCGACGACAACCTGCGTGCGCTGCGGCCCGGTGAGGACTGGGGCGGCTCGGAGGAGTTCGGCGGGCAGGAGGGCCTCGGGCTCGGCGACGGCACCGGCGTGCTCCAGGACCTGGCCGACCTCGACGACCTGTCCGAGCAGCTCTCGCAGTCCTACGGCGGCGCCCGGATGGACGACGTCGACATCGACAAGCTCGAGCGCCAGCTCGGTGACCAGGCCGCCGTCGACGCGAAGACCCTGGCCGAGCTGGAGCGGGCGCTGAACGAGACCGGCTACCTCAAGCGGGGCTCCGACGGCCAGCTCAAGCTCTCGCCCAAGGCGATGCGCCAGCTCGGCAAGGCGCTGCTCAAGGACGTCGCCAACCGGATGTCGGGACGGCAGGGCCAGCGCGACATGCGGCACGCGGGCGCGGCGGGGGAGCTCAGCGGGGCGAGCCGGGAGTGGACCTTCGGCGACACCGAGCCGTGGAACGTCACCCGGACGATCACGAACGCGGTGGTCCGCACGGTGGGGGAGGGCGGGGATGCGCGCGACGGAGTGCGTCTCGACGTACGCGACATCGAGGTGAACGAGACCGAGGCGCGCACCCAGGCCGCGGTCGCCCTGCTCGTGGACACGTCGTTCTCGATGGCGATGGCCAACCGCTGGGTGCCGATGAAGCGCACGGCGCTCGCGCTGCACCAGCTGATCACCAGCCGCTTCCGCGGCGACCACCTCCAGCTGATCGGCTTCGGCCGCGCCGCCCGGGTGATGGAGATCGAGGAGCTCACCGCCCTCGACGCGATGTGGGACAAGGGCACGAACCTGCACCACGCGCTGCTGCTCGCCAACCGGCACTTCCGCAAGCACCCGCACGCCCAGCCGGTGCTGCTGATCGTCACCGACGGCGAGCCGACCAGCCACCTCGAGCCGGACGGCGAGGTGTGGTTCTCCTACCCGCCGCACCCGCTCACCGTCGCCTGGTCGATCCGCGAGCTCGACAACGCGGCCCGGCTCGGCGCGCAGGTGACCTTCTTCCGGCTCGGCGACGACCCGGGCCTGGCCCGGTTCATCAACCAGATGGCCGACCGCGTCGACGGCCGCGTGGTCTCACCCGAGCTCGACGACCTCGGCGCGGCCGTTGTCGGCAGCTACCTCGGCGGCCGCGGTGGCGGCTCGGACCTCGGCCACATGTCCGACTGGTACGGCGGCCGCGGGTTCTGGTTCGGCGGCTGAGGGGGCGCCGGTTTCCCAGGTGATGAACCCAAACCGCCTCTTCACACACGTTGCGCGGTGTGTGAAGAGGAAGTTTGCGATGTGAAGTGCGCAAGCCCGGGCTGACCCCGACTACGCTCACGACCGTGCACCGGATCTTCACGACCAGCGTCGCCTCGGTCTACCCCCACTACGTGACCAAGGTGGAGAAGAAGGGCCGATCGAAGGCCGAGCTCGACGAGGTCATCGAGTGGCTGACCGGCTTCGACGAGGCGGCCCTGAAGGCTCACCTGGCCGCGGAGACGACCTTCGAGGACTTCTTCGCCGAGGCCGACCTCAACCCGGCGGCCTCGTCGATCACGGGCGTGGTCTGCGGGATCCGGGTCGAGGACGTCGAGGACCCGCTGATGCAGAAGATCCGCTACCTCGACAAGCTCGTCGACGAGCTCGCCAAGGGCAAGGCGATGGAGAAGGTCCTCAGGACCTAGTACACCCAGTCACTCGCAGCTCAGCGGTGACCGGCGATCGCGTGCGGGGTGTAGCCCGTCGACAGCTCGTCGATCTCCGCGTCGGTGAGCTCGAGGTCGACCGCGTTGATGGCGTCGTCGAGGTGCTCCGGTCTGGTGACGCCGACGATCGGTGAGGTCACGGCCGGCTGCGCCAGCACCCACGCAAGCGCGACCTGGGCCGCGCTCACGCCGCGCCGCTCCGCGATCTCGAGCACCCGTTCCACGATCGCCGCGTCCTCGTCGCGGTAGAGGCTGCCGCCGAACTCGTCGGTGTCGGCCCGCGCCGTGGTGGTGTCCCACGGCCGCGTCAGCCGACCGCGCGCCAGCGGGCTCCACGGGATCACGCCGACGCCCTGGTCCGCGCAGAGCGGGAGCATCTCGCGCTCCTCCTCGCGGTAGATCAAGTTGTAGTGGTTCTGCATCGACACGAACGGTGTCCAGCCGTTCACCTCGGCCACGTGCTGGGCCTTGGCGAACTGCCAGGCGTACATGGAGGACGCGCCGAGGTAGCGCGCCTTGCCGGACCGGACGACGTCGTGCAGTGCCTCCATCGTCTCCTCGATCGGCGTCTCCGGGTCCCACCGGTGGATCTGGTACAGGTCGACGTAGTCGGTGCCCAGGCGCCTCAGGCTGGCGTCGATCTCGTGGAGGATCGCCTTGCGGGACAACCCGGCACCGTTGGGTCCCGGTCGCATCCGCCCGTGCACCTTGGTGGCCAGGACGACATCCTCGCGTTCGGCGTACTTCCGCAGCGCGCGGCCGGTGAACTCCTCGCTGGAACCGGCGGAGTAGACGTTGGCGGTGTCGAAGAAGTTGATGCCGGCCTCGAGTGCCGCGCGGATCGTCTCGTGCGCGAACGCCTCGTCCTTGACCCACGAGTGCCCGCCCTGCGCCGCGTCACCCCAGCTCATGCAGCCGATCGTGATGGCCGACACCTGGAGGCCTGAGCTGCCGAGTCGCGCGTACTTCATCAGGCGGCCTCGCTCAGCGCGTCGAACTCCTCGTCGGTCAGCTCGATGGACGCAGCCGCAGTGTTGGAGTCGAGGTGGTCGACACTCGAGGTGCCCGGGATCGGCAGCATCACGGGCGAACGCTTCAGCAGCCAGGCGAGGGCGAGCTGGGAGGGCGTCGCCTCGTGCTCCTTGGCGGCCACGGCCAGCGGGCCGTCCGCGCTGGAGAGCTCGCCGGTGGCCAGCGGGAACCACGGGATGAAGCCGATGTTCTCGCGGGTGCAGTGGTCGAGCAGCTCCTCGGCGTCGCGCTTGGCGAGGTTGTAGAGGTTCTGCACCGAGACGATCTCGGCGGTCTCCTGGGCCTCCTGGAGCTCCGCGACGCTGACCTCGGAGAGACCGATGTGGCGGATCTTCCCCTCGTCCTGGAGCTGCTTGAGCTCGCCGACCTGGTCGGCGACGGGGTAGGCCGCGTCGATGCGGTGCAGCTGGAAGAGGTCGATCCGTTCCAGCCCCAGGCGGCGCAGGCTCATCTCCACCTCCTGGCGCAGGTACGCCGGCTGGCCGAGAGGGGTCCAGCCGCCCGGACCCTGACGCGTCAGCCCGGCCTTGGTCGCGATGACGACATCGTCGGCGTACGGGTGCAGCGCCTCGCGCAGCAGGTCCTCGGCCACGTAGGGACCGTAGGAGTCGGCGGTGTCGAAGAAGGTGATCCCGATCTCGACGGCCCGCCGGAGCACGCGCACGGCCTCGTCGTGGTCCCGGGGCGGACCCCAGACACCCTCACCGGGCAGCTGCATGGTGCCGTAGCCGAGGCGTACGACGGGCAGGTCGCCGCCCAGCTCGAAGGTGCCGGACGGGCGAGCAAGGTTCTCGGTCACGCGGTCTCCTGGAGGAATTCGACGAATGTGTCTGTCTTGTCCCAAGGTGTGCGGGCCGTCAGATGTTCCCCGGGTGAGGTGTTGTGCGGGTGCCGGGTCGGGCTAGACGAGTTCTTCGCCGGCGTCTCGCCATGTGGGTAAAACCGCAGGTCAGAGGCCCTTTTCTGTCGGTGGTGGATGCTTGAATTCATTCCATGAGCACCCCGCCGGTCGACCGACTCCACCCGGTGGAGGAGTTCGTGGGGAGGCTGAAGGTCCGCCTCGACTCGGTGGTGGAGACACCTCTGCTCTCGATGACGCCGGAGGCGCAGCGCCGGACCCTGGTCACGCTCGCCCAGTGCGAGGCGCAGCAGGCAGCGCTGAAGCTGCGGCTGCTCGCTCACGCCGAGGAGAGCGGTGCCACCACCGAGGCCGGCGCCGGTTCGGCGGCGGACTGGCTGGCCGTGGAGGTCCGGCAGGTGCGCCGCGATGCCCGCTCCGACCTGAAGCTCGCCGCCAGGCTGGAGCAGCACGAGCTGCTCGCGACCCGGATGGCCGCCGGCCGGGTCAACCCCGCCCAAGCCCGCGTCATCGTCGCCTCCCTCGACCGGCTGCCCCGCACCGGCGACTTCGCCGTCACTGACCAGCAGCGCCGCGAGGCCGAAGCACACCTGGTGGGGCTCGCCGATGACTACGACGCCAAGGCGCTACAGATCCTCGGTCGACACGTCTTCGAGGTGATCGCCCCGACCTGGCCGAGAAGTTCGAGGGCCGTGCCCTGGAGGCCGAGGAAGCCAAGGCAGCCCGTCGTACGACGTTGACGATATGGGAGGACGGCGAAGGCACCACCCACGGCCGGTTCCGCATCCCGACCAGGCACGGTCAGGTGCTGCGCAAGATGATCCTCGCGCTGACTTCACCCGCCCGCAGCACTACGCACGCCCCGGATTGAGCCGGACCTGCCGACGCCGGTGCGCGACGGGCTGGCGTTCACCGAGCTGATCGAGTCGATCTCCGCCGAGCAGCTGCCGAAAGCTGGTGGCTGCGGTGCCACAGTGGTGGTCACGATGACCCTGGATCAATTCCTGGCCGACCTCGACGAGGCCGGCGTGTGCACCCTGGACACCGGCGGCCGGATCTCCGCGTCCGAGGCACGCCGGCTGGCGTGCCGGGCCGGGATCATCCCGATGGTCCTGGGCGGCAAGAGTCAGGTCCTCGACGTCGGCCGCAAGCGCCGGCTACACACGGAGGGCATGCGCCTGGCGATGGGCGTGCGCGACGGCGGCTGCACCGGCCGAGAGCTGCGAGGCACCGCCAGGTCTGTGCCACGCCCACCACGACACCCCTTGGTCCGAAGGCGGTCGCACCAGCACCGAGACCGGTCGCCTGCTGTGCCCCCACCACCACCGACGCATCCACGACGCCCGCTACCAGGCCACCCGGCTCGCCGATGGCAAGGTCCGGTTCCACCGGCGGGAGTGAGCGGCCGGCTCTTCGCGTCGGGTGCCAGGCAGTTCCTCTGCGGCTTTGGCGGCGGTAGGACTCTCGTCATGTTCGTAGCCCTGAGTCGCCGGGTTACGGCGCCATAGCATGATGCGATGAGTGAGGGCAGAGCCTCCGAGGTTGCGCTGAATCGAGCGCTGTGGGCAGTTGTGAACGAGCGGTTCACCGATGCTGCGGCTGACAGGATGTGGGCCCAACCAGATATTGCGTGGGGTCTCTTCGCGGTCGCAGAAAGAGATCTCTGCGTTCTCGGAGACGTCCGCGGTCTCGAAGTGGCGGAGTTGGCGTGCGGCACGGCCTATTTCTCGGCATGGCTTGTTCGTGCTGGGGCGACCGTGGTGGCTGTCGACCTCTCCGGCGAACAACTGGCCACCGCGCAGAGGCTGCAAGAGCAGCTCGGGCCGGTCTTCCCGCTGCTCCAAGCGGATGCGGAGCGAGTTCCGTTGGCCAGCGGCCGCTTCGACCTCGTGCTGAGTGAGCACGGCGCGGCGGCGTGGTGCGACCCCGAGCGGTGGCTGCCAGAGGCAGCCCGGCTCCTCAGGCCGGGGGGACGGCTTGTCTTCTTGACCAACAGTCACCTGTCGGCTCTGTGCGTCCCCGCCGAGGAAGGGGTCGCGGAGGAACGCCTGGTGCGTGGCCAGCGGGAGGCCTACCGGGTGCATTGGTCGGGGGGTGGCATCGAGTTCCATCCCTCACACGGGGACTGGGTGCGGCTCCTGCGCGGGTCGGGTTTCGTGGTCGAAGCCATTCAAGAGATATACGCCCCGCCAGACTGCGGGGACCATCCCTTCTACGAGATCGTGTCGGGCGCCTGGGCTGCCAAGTGGCCGGCTGAGGAGCTCTGGGTGGCTACGCGGGCATGAAGGGTGTCCGCTGGCGACACCGGGCGTGTGTCAGATCTCCCGATCGCTCGGCACACCTTGGAGCCTGGCGCTAACCAGGACTCCACCTGGCTGACAACTGCGCCGAGAAGTGCTCATCAGCCTCCGAGTTGAGTCGGGCTGTTTGGCGTTCCCACACGCGGCGGAAGACCAGCCTGGACCGTCGTCGAGGGCTCGCGGCATAGCGAGCCGTTTCAGCTGCCACCCGCTGACGCGAAGACTCCTGCCTGACAGGCTGTACCGGTGCGCGCCGTCGTCCTGGATGCTGTTCGAGCCGAACCGGAGGTTCGAGAGGTGGCCGTGCCGACAGCCCCGGTGGGCGGGGTCGTGGTCCGGGTGATGGCGACGGGAGTGTGCCGTAGCGATTGGCACGCGTGGGCGGGACATGAGGAGATCGTCTTTCCGCACGTGCCGGGTCACGAGCTTGCCGGGGTGGTCGTCGAGGTCGGTGAGCATGTCAGGCGATGGCGGGTCGGGGATCGGGTGACGGTCCCGTTCGTCTGCGGCTGCGGTCGTTGCGAATGGTGTCGGGCCGGCGATGCCCAGGTCTGTCCGGCTCAACACCAACCAGGCTTCACGCACTGGGGATCCTTCGCCGAGTACGTCGCCCTGCACGCTGCAGACACGAACTTGGTGGGCCTCCCGGAGCAGGTCGAGTTCGCCACAGCGGCGAGTCTGGGATGTCGGTTCGCCACGGCGTACCGCGCCCTGGTGGGTCGTGCGCGGGTCACTGCGGGAGAGTGGGTGACTGTGGTGGGGGCCGGCGGCGTGGGGCTGAGCGTGGTCATGATCGCCCGTGCCCTGGGTGCCCGGGTGGTCGCGGTAGATCGGAATCTCGATGCGCTGGCCGTCGCCTCCGAGCTCGGCGCAGAGCACACGGTGCCTGCCGACGGCAGAGACATCCCGGGGGCTGTCGTCGATGTCACGCACGGCGGCAGTCACGTCACCGTCGATGCGGTAGGCGACGAGCGAGCTTGTGCTGAGGCGATCCTGAGCCTTCGCCGTCGGGGTCGCCATGTCCAGGTCGGACTGCTGCCGGCAGTCGACGGTCACCCCCGGCTACCGATGGACCGGGTGATCGGCTGGGAACTCGATGTCCTGGGAAGCCACGGAATGGCAGCAGTCGACTACCCGGCCATGCTCACGCTCATCGAGCAAGGCATCCTTCAGCCGCAACGCTTGATCGAACGCACCATCGGGCTCGAGGAGGCGGCCGCGCTACTGCCCCGGTTCGATGGCGCGACAGTCGCCGGCATGACCATGGTCGACCCCGCGCGCTGACCGGTCCTCAGCGGACAGGTTGGAGGGAAGGTCTCGGCCGAGCCAGGACCCGAGGGTACGACCCTGGTGTCGCCGACTCGCGGCGCTAAGCCCCGCCCTCATCCGCCCGGAAGCCGCGCCTCGACCGCCCACCCGCCCACGCCGGTGGCGCCTGCGCTGAACTGGCCGCCGAGCGTCTGGATGCGCTCGCGCAGGCCGACCAGGCCGCGCCCGGTGCCGGACAGGGGCGCGTCGGGCCGCACGACGCCGTCGTTCTCGACCCGTACGGCGAGACCGCGCTCGGCCTCGTCGACGCTGATGACGATGCGGACGTCCGCACCCGGCGCGTACCTGAGGGCGTTGGTCAGGCTCTCCTGGACCACGCGGAAGGCGAGGTGTGCGACCGGCTGGGGGACCCGGTCGCGGTCACCCTCGAAGCGACAGGTGACGTTGAGTCCGCTGCGGCCCGCCCGGGTGACCACCTCGTCGACGAGGGACAGGTCCGGTCCGCCGGCCGGGTCGCCCGGGGCGCCGCCGAGCAGCTCGATGAGCCGCTCGAGGTCCTGGGTGCCCTGCCGTGCCGACTCCGAGATGGCCGCGAACGCCTCCTTGGCACGCGCGGGGTCGGTGTCGACCAGCCGTTGTCCGGCGGCAGCCTGGATCACCATCACGCTGATCGCGTGGCCGACGATGTCGTGCAGCTCGCTGGCGATCCGCGCCCGCTCGTGCCGCAGGGCGATCTCGGCGAAGAGCTCGCGCTCGTCCTCGAGCTCCTGGGCGCGCAGGGCGAGCTCGTCGGCGGTCTCCTTGCGGAGGCGCAGCACGGTGCCGGCGACGTACGGCGGCACCGAGAACATCAGCGCGGCCACCCAGCTGCCCATGTCGGACAGGTAGTAGAAGGGCACCAGGTACGCCGCCGCGCACAGCGCCACCAGCCACGCAGCGCGCCCCGACCAGCCGAGGGCGAGCACGGCGAAGCCGAGCGCGTAGAGCACGACCCCCGAGTCGGGGAACCAGTAGTCGCCGACGGCGACGGCCGCCAGGAGCAGACCGAGCGTCATCACCGAGGCGGCGCGGGGATGGCTTCGCCACCACATCAGCGAGAGCCCGGCGGCCAGGACGAGGACGGTGAAGACGTTGCCGCGCAGCGTGGTCGGCCAGCCGTGCAGCGCGGTCGGCACCGCCACGAGGAGGAGCACTCCCGCAGCGATGCCGATCCGCTCGATCAGAACCATGGACCGCTGCTATCCCGGCACGGGGAGCTGGGCCACCGCGCTGGCACGGCCCCGGCTCACCTTCATGTCGAGCGAGCCGCCGAGGAACCTGGCTCGCTCCCTGGCCCGCGCCACCGCGGCCTTGATGTCGGCCGACTTGTCGACGGGTCCGTTGACGCGGATCTCGAGCGCGTCGTCGTCGAAGCGCACGCCGACCTCGATGCGGGAGTCCGGCTGGTCGGCCAGGACGTCCACGAGGTGCTCGACGATGCGGTACGCCGAGAGCTCGACCGTCGCGGGCAGCGAACGCGGGTCGCCGGCCACGGTCAGCCGTGAGTCCGACCGGGTGTGCCTGGCCAGCAACGCGTCGAGGTGCGCCACGGTGGGAGCGGGAGCCAGCGCCACGTCGCCTCCGCGCAGGAGGCCGACGATCTCGCGCATGCCGTCGAGGGTCGCGCGGCTGTCGTTCTCGATCGACTCGAAGAGTGCCCTCGCGCTGTCCGGCGCGAGCTCCCGGCCCGAGTCCGCAGCGGAGGTGAGCTGGCTGAGCCGCTCCTGCAGGAGTCCGTCGAGCTCGCGGGAGAGGCGCACACGATCGCTGGAGAGCTCCAGCGCGACCCGCTCGTCGCGCAGCCGCTGGAGCTCGACGGTGCGGGCCTTGAGCTCCGTGCTCATGGCCGTGCGGTGGCGAACTGCGCGCCCGATGCCGAAGACGATCAGCAGGATCGGGAACGCGAGCGCGATCGGCTCGAACCCCGTGGTCGCGTCGAGCACCAGGACCGCAGCAGGCGAGGAGGGTGCTGAGGCCCAGCGAGACCCACGCCTGCCGGCGCTCCAGGGCGACCGCGCCGAGGTAGGCGAGGACGAACGCGAGGGGCAGCCCGGCACCGCACCGGGTCACCCAGCCGAAGAGCAGGTCGTGGAGCACCATCACGACCAGCGCGATCCCGGTGACCGCGATGACGTTGCGCCGCCACCACAGCACCGGCACCGTCGCGAGGGCGAACACCGGGACCATGGCCCACGAGTGAGATGTCAGCTCGTGGACCATGGTGCCGTCGGCGATGGCCGACGGCGGCGTACGCGTCCGGTGAACAGGACGTTCTCGACCATCAGGACGATGCCGAGCGCGGTGAGGGCTCCCGCGAGCACCCAGTCGACGGGACGGACGCCCCGGAAGATGCCGCTGAAGCCCTCACTCATCGCTCGGCCCCCTCAGGCGTTGACGCGCTCGGCGTCAACAGTAGGCGCGTCGGACTGCTTCCGGGAGCGGGATTCGACGACGTACCCGATGCCGTAGAACAGCGCCGCGGCCGTCAACGAGAACGGGAGAGCACCCAGCCCGCCGGTCGAGGAGTCCTTGACCAGCGTGACGATCTGGAGCGCGAGGATGCCGACCAGGCCGATCAGGTGGTTCTGCTTGCTGCCGGCGAAGCGCGCCACGGCGTACGCCATCGCGATCGAGAGCGGCAGTGCCCACCCGCAGCGCGTGACCCACCCGAACATCGGGACGCTGGCGGCGGTCACCACGAACGAGACGCCGATCGCGGCGAGGATGTTGCGTCGGCGCCACAGGATCGGCAGTGCGCCGATCATGAAGACCGGGATCATCCATGCCGAGTGCGAGTCGAGCGCGTGGGCGACATCGAAATCCGCTCCGGCATTGACGTTCTCGTACCCGATCAGGGCGGCGAGCGCGACCATGAAGGCGGTGAGCACGTAGTCGAGGGGCCGGATGCCCTTGAGGATGTCGTCCATCTCTGCTTCCTTTCGGTGCGGTGTCTGACTGACCCCGGTGACCTCACGCTCCCAACGCGAGCGGGTAGTCCGCGTCGGCAGTGAGGATGAACCTCGAGGCGGACGTCATCCTCAAGGGGGACCCGCTGGGCGCCCGGGGTGGGCACAATGAGCCGGGTGATCAGGGTCCTCATCGCCGACGACCAGGAGCTCGTGCGCACCGGCTTCCGGGTGATCCTGGAGGCCGAGGGTGACATCGAGGTCGTGGCCGAGGCCGACAACGGCCACGAGGCGATCCGTCAGGCGTCGCTCGTGAAGCCCGAGGTCGTGCTGATGGACATCCGGATGCCCGAGCTCGACGGCCTGGCTGCGACCGAGCAGATCCTCCAGCAGCCGGACCCGCCGACGATCGTCGTACTCACGACGTTCGACCAGAACGAGTACATCTACCGCGCCCTCCGCGCCGGCGCCGCCGGCTTCCTGCTCAAGGACGCGCCCTCGTCACGCCTGCTCGCCGCCGTACGCGCGGCGGCCACGGGCGACTCCCTCATCGAGCCCTCGATCACCCAGCGCCTGGTGGAGCGCTTCGCCGAGCCGGTGGCCACGGTCGGCACCCCGCCCCAGCTGGCAGCAGCTCACCGAGCGCGAGCTCGACGTGCTCCGGCTGATCTGCCAGGGCCTCTCCAACGCCGAGATCGCCGCGGAGATGTTCGTCGCCGAGTCGACCGTGAAGACCCACGTGGCCCGCATCCTCACCAAGCTGGGCGTGCGTGACCGCGTCCAGGCGGTCGTGGTCGCCTACGAGACGGGGTTCGTGGGGCGTGGCGCGGGTTGAGCGTCAGCGCAGCGCGAGCGCGCCCGACACGTCGGGCTCCCACGGCAGGTCCGCCTGCAGGGCGATCTGCTTGTCCAGCGCTGCGGCGACGTCGTCGGGCCACGGCGCCGTACGCCGCGTCTCCATGTCGATGTGCAGCAGGATCTCCTCCATCACGAAGCTCAGCCGCTGGTGCGAGTCGTCGAGGAGATACACCAGCGCGTGCGCAGCCCGCTCCGACCGCCCGAGCAGCCGCACCCGCGAGGAGATCTTGTCGCCGGTGAGCAGCTCGGCCAGGTAGGTCAGGTGGTGCTCCGCGGAGAAGCACGCGTGTCCCTGCGCCGGCCAGTTCTGCGGGATGCCGAGGTCCAAGAAGGACTCGTCGAGCCCCTCGCTGGCGATGCCGGTGTAGTGCCGCACGTTGAGGTGGCCGTTGGCGTCCTCGAACGGCACCGGCACCGGCTGCACGGTGTACGCCGGCAGGTCGACGAGCTGTTCGTACGTCGGGTGGGTTCGTCTCACGCGTCGTGACGTTACCCGGCCGCCCACCCCGCTCGGTCGTGGCGTCAGCCGAGCTGCTCGAACAGGGACACGATGATCCCCTCCGGCCCGCGCACGTAGGCCATCCGCACACTGCCCTCGTACTCGCCGATGCCGGCGACCAGCCCGTACCCGTCCGCAGCCACCATGTCGAGCGCCGCCTGCAGGTCGCCGACCTCGAAGGACACGTTGCGCAGGCCCAGCTCGTTGGCCATCGCCGAGGCGATCCCGGCACGTGGTCGGGCGTGACGAAGCTCGAGAGCTCCAGCCGACCGCCGTCGGGAGACCGCAGCATCGCGATCGCACAGCGCGCGCCCGGGATGCCGCAGACGGTCTCCACGAACTCGCCCTCCACCGATCCGGTGCCCTCGACCTCGAGCCCCAGCCCGACGAAGAACGCCGTCGCCGCGTCGAGGTCCGCGACGGTGATGCCGACGTGGTCGAAACGCCTGATGTGTGTCATGACTTCATCCTCCAGTGCTGGAACGGTCTCTGCTCCAGGGACGAAGCCGGCGCGGCGTTCTCGACATGAGCCAGGGTCGGCGCGACGTGGGACAGCGGGGGTTGAGCTGTCACCCGGTGAAGGGGAGCTTGCCCACCTTCTCGTTCAGCACGCGCAGCTCCTTGGCGATCTCGTCGAGGCGCTGGGAGTTGGTCTCCTTGAGCTCGGCGAGAACATCGGCCAGGAGGGCGTTGGTCGTGGCGAGGGCGTCCTGGAGGGCGCCGACACCGGACAGATCCTTGATCATGGGTCTCTCTTCTGTTGGCGCACAGCGCGTCCGGCAGGTCAGTGCGCCGAATCCTACGAACAAAGCACGCCCACGCACAGCAGTGGGTTGCCGTCGATCCCGTTGCGGGCGCCGACACGCCGCCAGGTCCGTGGGTCCGAGGCGGGCGCTGATTCTGGGAGACCATCGCGCCCATGCCGAGCATCACCCTCCGCCGTCCGCGCCGTACGACCCGCACGACTCGGCCCGTCGTGAAGACCGTGGCTGCTGGCCTGCTGCTCGCCATGCCGCTGTCCGCCTGCGCGACCGGTGGCTCACCGGAGCCCGCGCCGCCCGAGAAGGCGGCGCTGAGCGCGACGACCCCGGCGGCGCAGCGCGTGGTGGCGGGGCGCGCGCTGGAGGTGCGGCCACCTCGCCCCTGACCGGGCTGCGCGACCAGCTCCGGCATCCTTGCTCGGCCGGTCCTCACGGTGAAGATCGAGAACACGGCCGCCGCCCGGCCCCAGTCGGGGCTGGCCGCAGCCGACCTGGTGGTCGAGGAGCTGGTCGAGGGCGGCATCACCCGGTTCGCCGCGATGTTCCAGTCGAGGCTCCCTCACCACGTCGGGCCGGTCCGGTCGGTCCGCAACGTCGACGCCTCCCTGGCCGGCCCCACCCGCGGCCTGCTCGCCTACTCCGGTGGAGCCGGGCACGTCCTCCGGATCGTCGGCCGCGCCCCGCTCAAGCAGCTCGCCCCCGGACAGGCCGGGAACGCCTACTACCGGTCCTCGCACCGAAGCGCGCCGCACAACCTCTACGCGAAGACACGCACGCTCTACTCCCACGCGCGGAACCGGCACACGAAGCCGGCCCCGTACCTGCCCTTCGCCGCCGACGCCGCCAGTGCCTCGACCGCGAACGGGAAGCGTGCCCGGGTGCTGCGCCTTCGGTTCTCGAACGCCGAGCAACCCACCTGGACCTACGACCGGGTCCGGCACCGCTGGCTGCGCAGCGAGGGCAACCGCCCGGCCCGCGCCGCCTCCGGAGCCCGGCTCGCCGCGCGCAACGTCGTCGTGCTGCGCATCCGCACCAAGGACGCCGGCTACCGCGACCCGGCCGGCAACTTCGTGCCCGAGACCGTGCTCAAGGGCTCCGGCCCCGCACTCCTGGCCACCGGCGGACGAGTCGTGCACGCCACCTGGCACAAGTAGGGTCGCGACCGCCGCCTGCGGTTCACCGGACCGGCGTGGCCGTCCGCTGACGATCGCACCGGGGCGCACCTGGCTCGAGCTGGTCCCGCGCAGCGGGTCGGTCAGCGTTCGCTGAGCAGCAAGCCCTACGGCAGCGGCTCGACCACGTCGTAGTCGGTCAGCCGGCGCGAGAGGTTCTTGACCTGCTGGCGGCCGTCGCCGAGCAGGTGGTCGATGGCGGTGAGGCGGGCGGTGAGGTGGCCGACGATGTACTCCGCGGTCATCGCGATGCCGCCGTGCAGCTGGATCGCCTCCTGGCCGATGTGGCGGCCGGCCTTGCTCACCTGGAGCTTGGCGCGGGCGGCGGCCTCGCGCTTCTGCTCGGCGCTGGTGTCGGGGTCGGCGAGCACCATGGTCGCCCAGGTGACGATGCTGCGGGTCAGCTCGAGCGAGGTGTACATGTCGGCCGCGCGGAAGGTGAGGGCCTGGAAGCGGTTCAGCGTCATCCCGAACTGCTTGCGGGTGGTCAGGTAGTCGGTGGTCAGCCGCAGCGCGGTGTCCATCGCGCCGAGCGACTCGTGGCCGTAGGCGACCATCGCCGCGGCGAGGACGTCCTTGGTCGCCTCGCTGGCGTCACCGCCCTCACCGAGCGGGGTGGCCGGGGTCTTGTCGAAGGCGATCCGGGCGGCGCGGCCGCCGTCGAAGGTGGCGTACGACGTGCGCTCGGTCGCCTCGGGGTCGACCACGAACAGCCGTCCCTCGGCGAAGACGATCAGCACGTCGGCGCGACCGCCGTTGAGCACCGGCTCCTTCACGCCGGTCAGGGTGTCGCCGTCGACGGTGACACCCTCCTCGCTGCCGGTCGGGTCGCTCCACGCGAACGCGGGGACCAGGTCACCGGAGGAGAGCCCGCCGAGGATCTCCTTCTTCTGCTCGTCGCTGCCGAGCGCGGCGACGAGTCCGCCGGCGAGCACGACCGACTCGACGAACGGCTCCGGCGCGATGACGCGGCCGATCTCCTCGGCGACGACGGCCACCTCGGTCGGTCCGGCACCCGCGCCGCCGTCGTCCTCGGCGAACGGCAGCCCGAGCACGCCCATCTCGGCGAGCTTGCCCCACATCGCCTCGTCGAAGCCGGGGTCCTCGGCGACGACCTCGCGGCGGTGCTCGGCGTCGTACCCCTTCAGCAGTCCGCGGACGGCGTCGCGCAGCGCGGTCTGTTCCCCATCGAGCGTGAAGTCCATGACGTGCCTCTCAGAGTCCCAGGATCGTGCCGGCGATGATCTGGCGCTGGATCTCGTTGGACCCGCCGTAGATCGACGCCTTGCGGAGGTTGAGGTAGTTCGGGGTCGCGACGCGCGGCCCAGTCGGGGATGTCCGAGCCGTCGGCCGCGCCGGAGGCGAGCGCCAGGGGACCGGCCAGGTCGACGGCGAGCTCGGAGACGGCCTGCTGGAGCTCGGTGCCCTTGAGCTTGAGCACCGACGAGGCCGGGTGCGGCTTGCCGTCGGAGGAGTTCGCGACCACGCGCAGCGCGGTCAGCTCCAGGGCGAGCAGCTCGTTCTCGAGCTCGATGAACTGGGCAGCGACCAGGGGGTCCTCGAGCTCGCCCGTCTGCGCCGCGGAGGCCTTGAGCGTGGCCAGCGCCCGCTTGGTCGCGCCGACCGGCGCGACGCCGACCCGCTCGTTGCCGAGCAGGAACTTGGCCATCGTCCAGCCCTGGTTCTCCTCGCCGACGAGGTTCTCGCCCGGCACGCGCACGTCCTCGAAGAAGACCTCGTTGACCTCGTGGCCACCGTCGATCAGCTGGATCGGCCGCACCGTCACGCCCTCGGCGTCGATCGGCACCAGGATCATCGAGATGCCCTGCTGCTTCTTCGGGGCGTCGGGGTCGGTGCGCACGAGGTTGAAGATCCAGTCGGCGTGCTGGCCGAGCGTCGTCCAGGTCTTCTGGCCGTTGATCACCCAGTCGTCGCCGTCCTTGACCGCCTTGGTCTTCAGCGACGCGAGGTCAGAGCCGGCGTCGGGCTCCGAGAAGCCCTGGGCCCACCAGATGTCGAGGTTGGCGGTCTTCGGCAGGAACTTCTTCTTCATCTCCTCCGAGCCGAAGTGGGCGATCACCGGGCCGATCATGGTGGCGTTGAACGCCAGCGGCGGCGGGACGCAGGCGAGCTGCATCTCCTCGTGCCAGATGTGCTTCTGCAGCGGCGTCCAGTCCTGGCCGCCCCACTCGACGGGCCAGTTGGGTACGGCGATGCCGGCCTCGTTCATGATCCGCTGCGACTGGACGATCCCGTCCTTGCCGACGTGGCGGCCCGCGGCGATGGTGTCGCGCAGCTCCTGGGGGATCTTGGTCGTGAAGAAGGTCCGCATCTCCTCGCGGAAGGCGGTCTCCTCCTCGGTGAGAGCGAGCTGCATCTGGGCTCCTGTTCGAGACGAGGTGCTGGTCACGTTACCGCGCAGTACCTCGGCGCCGTCCGGGTGGTTTCGACGGGCTCAACCAGCGACGGCACACGCCGTTCGCGATCAGGCGGCGAGGGCCTTCTCGATGTCGGTGGCGATCTTCTCGGGGGCCGTGGTCGAGCCGTAGCGCTTGATCACGGTGCCGTCCTTGCCGACCAGGAACTTGGTGAAGTTCCACTTGATCTTGTCGCCGAGGATGCCGCCCTTCTCCTCGCGGAGCCACGCGAACAGCGGGTGGGCGTCGTCGCCGTTGACGTCGACCTTCTCGAACATCGGGAAGCTCACGCCGTAGTTCTTCTGGCAGAAGGCGCCGATCTCGTCGTTGCTGCCCGGGTCCTGGCTGCCGAACTGGTTGCAGGGGAAGCCGAGGACGACGAGTCCCTTGTCGGCGTACTCCTGGTGGAGCTTCTCGAGGCCCTCGAACTGCGGGGTGAAGCCGCACTGGGACGCCGTGTTGACGACCAGGGCCACCTTGCCCGTGAACTCATCGAGGGGCTTGTCCTCCCCGGTGATGGTGGTGGCGGTGAAGTCGCTCAGGGTCGGCACAGTCGTTCGCTCCTCGTGGGTCGTGAATGAATCGGTTGTTGAGTACAACGGGAGAGCGGCCGATTTGTTCCGATGGCGCGACGTGACGCTGCGGGAGCGCCCGATAGGTTTTCGGGGACATGACCGCCTCCCTCCTCGCCTCCGAACCGGAGGCCGACGCCCTCCGGCTGACCCGACTGCGGCGGATGCAGGCCGTGGCGCTCGGCCTGCTCGTCGTCGCGGCGTCGTCTACGTCGCCACCCTCGACCAGGACGGCTTCCTCGGCTTCGTCAACGCCGGGGCCGAGGCGAGCATGGTCGGCGCGATCGCGGACTGGTTCGCGGTGACCGCGCTCTTCCGGCACCCGCTGGGGCTGCCGATCCCGCACACGGCGCTGATCCCGCGCCGCAAGGACGAGTTCGGCAAGAGCCTCGAGGAGTTCTTCTCCGAGAACTTCCTGCACGAGCAGGTGATCCGCGAGCGGCTCGCCGCCGCCGACATCAGCCGCCGGGTCGGGGCGTGGGTGAGCGTGCCGGCCAACGCCGACCGGGTGGTCGCCGAGGGGTCGACGGTGCTCGCGATCGGGCTGCGCAGGCTCCGCGACGCCGACGTGGCCTCGGTCGTCGAGGAGGTGCTGATCCCGCGGTTCATGGCCGAGCCGATCTCGCCGGTGGCCGGCGGGCTGCTGCAGGAGATCCTCGCCGACGACGCCCACCACGGCCTGGTCGACCTGGCCCTGGAGGAGGCGCACCGCTGGCTGGTGCACAACCAGGAGACGTTCGCCGACGTGGTGGGGGAGCGGGCGCCGTGGTGGGCGCCGGACCGCGTCAACGAGGTGGTCACCGCGCGCCTGCACCTCGAGGCGGTCCGCTGGGTGGCCGACATCCGGCGCGACCCGCAGCACCACGCCCGTCAGGCGCTGGACAGCCTGCTGCGCCAGCTGGCGCACGACCTGCTCAACGACCCGAAGACCCAGGAGCGCGCCGAGCGGCTGAAGACCCGCGTCCTCGAGCAGCCGCAGATGGTGGTCACCGGGATGTCGCTGTGGAGCGCCTTCCGCAAGGCGCTGCTGGAGGCGCTCGAGGACGAGACGGGTCCGCTGCGCGCGCGGGCGTCGCGCGAGCTGGTCGCGTTCGGCGAGCGGATCGGGCGCGACGACGCGCTCCGGGAGCGGCTGGACACGTGGGGCTCCGACCTCGCCGTCTGGGCCGTCGGCAGGTACGGCGACGAGCTCACCACGGTCATCACGCACACGATCGAGCGGTGGGACGGCCAGGAGGCCGCCCGCAAGATCGAGCTGCACGTGGGCCGCGACCTGCAGTTCATCCGGATCAACGGCACCATCGTCGGCGGGCTGGTCGGCGTGATCATCCACGCCGTCTCGCTGGCGATCTAGGGTCGACCGCATGGACGACGTGCCGATCCGCGACGAGTCGATCCGGCTCGGTCAGTTCCTCAAGCTCGCGAACCTGATCGACTCCGGCTCCGACGCCAAGGAGCTGATGATCCAGGGGCTGGTCACCGTCAACGGGTCGGTCGAGACCCGCCGGGGTCGCCAGCTCGTGCCGGGTGACGTGGTGTCGCTGCGGTCGGCCTGACGGGCAGGTGGCCCCGGGTCGGCGCGTCGGCCCTAGCGGACGTCGACCAGGTCCACCACGAAGATCAGCGTCTCGCCGGGGCCGATGACGCCGCCGGCGCCGCGGTCGCCGTACGCGAGGTGCGGGGGGATGACGAGGCGACGGCGGCCGCCGACCTTCATCCCCTGGACGCCCTGGTCCCAGCCGGAGATGACCTGGCCGACGCCGAGGCGGAAGTCGAGCGGCGCGCCGCGGTTGTACGACGCGTCGAACTCCTCGCCCGTCGAGTGGGCCACGCCGACGTAGTGCACCGACACGGTGCTGCCGGAGGTGGCCTCCGGGCCGTCACCCTCGCTGAGCTCGATGACCTCGAGGTCACTGGGCGGCGGGCCGTCGGGCGGATCGATCTCGGGCTTCTCTGCAGTCATGGGTCCACCCTGCCATGCCTCCCGATCGTCGGTGGCCGGTGGTTGACTGCGGAGACATGGACCACGGGATCCGACTCAGCAGCGTCAACATCAACGCGCCCGACCCGAGTGCGCTGGGCGCCTTCTACGCCCGGCTGCTCGGCTGGGAGGTCGTCCACGACGACGGCGACTGGGTGGTGATCGGGCTCGGCGACGACTACTTCCGGATCTCCTTCGAGAAGGACGCGCACTACCAGCGGCCGGTGTGGCCGAGCGAGCCCGGCCAGCCGCCGATCCAGCTGCACCTCGACGTGCGCGTCACCGACCTCGACGGCGCGGTCGCGCACGCGCGAGTGCGGCGCCGAGCTCGCGGCCGCACCAGCCCCAGGACGACGTCCGCGTCTGCCTCGACCCGGCCGGGCACGCGTTCTGCCTCTGGCTCGACGAGTCCGGCGACTGAGGTGTACGCCGACCTGCCGTTCGTCGACGAGCACCGCACCACGATCGAGCAGCCGCCCGAGGTCGCGTGGCCCGGCCTGCGCGCGTACGTCGACCGCACGCTCGCCACGGGCAGGGCCAGCGTGCTCACCCGCCTGCTCGGCACCCGGCCGGCCTCCGGGTTCGAGGTCACCGAGGAGGTCCCGGAGCGACGGCTCGTCCTCGAGGGCCGGCACCGCTTCTCCGTCTACGCACTGGTCTTCGAGCTCGACCCGGAGGGGCCGCACACCGTGCTGCGCGCGCTGACCTACGCCCGGTTCCCCGGGCCGCACGGTCGCGTCTACCGGCTGCTCGTGATCAGCAGCCGGGCGCACGTGCTGGCCACGAGACGGAATCCTCGCCTCGATCCGGCGGGCAGTGCCTCGCTCAGGTCTGATGCACGTAGGAGTCGAGCTGGTCGCGCTCGAACTCCAGCTGCGTGATGCGGCTCTTCACCACGTCGCCGATGCTGATCACGGCGATCAGCTCGCCGTCGTCGACCACGGGGACGTGGCGGATGCGGCGCTCGGTCATCTGGATCATCAGCTCGTCGACGTCGTGGCCCGCGCTCGCAGGTCTGGACGACGGCGGTCATGATCTGGTCGACGGTGGCCTCGAGGATCTCGTCGTTGCCGTTGAGCTTGCGGACGACGTCGCGCTCGCTGACGATCCCGTCGACCGAGCTGCCGTCGCCGCTCACCACGACGGCACCGATGTTGTGCTCGGCCAGCAGTGCCAGCAGGTCGCGCACCGTCGAGTCAGGCGTGATCGTGATGACCTTGCTGCTGGACTTGCCCTTGATCACGTCGCTGATCTTCATGGCCTGACCCTTCCGTGAGCGCTGCGAGATCCGTGCCTCGAATGTAGTGGTCGCCGGGCTCCGGGAACAGGGGATCAGTCGGTCTCGTCGGCGGGCTCTCCGCGGCGTGACGCCAGGTCGTGGACGGTGCCACCGGGGTGCGGGTCGCCGTGGTCCGCGTGCGAGCCCAGGAAGGCGAGCGCCTGGTCGTGCAGCTTGCCGTTGGTGGCCAGCGCGCTGCCGCCCAGCGGGCCGGGCTCGCCGTCGAGGGAGGTGAAGACACCACCGGCCTCGCGGACGATCACGTCCAGGGCGGCCATGTCGTGCAGGTGCAGCTCGGGCTCGGTGGCGATGTCGACGGCCCCTTCGGCGACGAGCATGTAGGACCAGAAGTCGCCGTACGCCCGCGTGCGCCAGCACCGGCGGGAGAGCGACATGAAGTCCTCGAGCCGGCCGCGCTCGTCCCAGCCGTGCAGCGAGCTGTAGGAGAGCGACGCGTCCTCGACCCGCGAGACGTCGGAGACCTGGCACGCGGTGGCGCGCAGCAGCGACTTGCCGGTCCAGGCGCCGCCGTCCTTCATCGCCCACCAGCGGCGGTTCAGCGCAGGAGCCGAGACGACGCCGACGACGACCTCGTCGTCGACCATCAGCGAGATCAGGCTGGCCCACACGGGGACGCCGCGGACGAAGTTCTTGGTGCCGTCGATCGGGTCGACCACCCAGCGGCGCTGGCTGTGGCCGGTGGACCCCGTCTCCTCACCGTGGACGGCGTCGCGGGGCCGCGCCCGGGACAGGACCCGGCGGATGCCCTCCTCGACCGACTGGTCCGCATCGGTGACCGGCGTGAGGTCCGGCTTGGTCATCACGTGCAGGTCGAGGGCCTTGAACCGGGCCGTCGCCGTGGAGTCGGCGTCGTCGGCCAGCACGTGGGCGAGCCGGAGGTCGTCGGTGAAGTCGGACGGCATGAGCCACAGGTTAAGCCCAGCCCGTACGGCGCCGTGCCGCGCACTCGGCAGGCGGGAGATCGACAGGTCCTAGCACCTATGGACAGCAGTGGATCCTGCCGTCGCCGGAATACGCTGTGCGGCATGGAGCTCAACGGGATCCCACTCCACCCGCTCGTCATCCACGCCGTCGTCGTCCTCGTGCCGATGGCCGCGCTCGCCGCGATCGCGATGTCGGTGCCCAAGTGGCGCTGGCTGGCTCGCTGGCCGGCCCTGCTCCTGGCCCTCGGCGCCACCGCTGCGTCGTACGTCGCCACGGTCACCGGCGAGCAGCTCAAGGACGACCGGGGGCTCGAGACGCCGCTGGTGAAGACCCACGAGGAGTGGGGCGAGCGACTGATGCTCGGGATGTGGGTCTTCGCGGCGCTGGTGATCGTGGCGTTCGTGCTGTTCCCGGTCGTGACCCGGCTCTCGGGGGGCCGCGACCGCGCGGGGAGCGTCGCGGTGCTGGAGAAGCCGCTGATGGTGCTGGTGCCGCTGGCCTCGGTCGCCGTGCTCGTGCTCGTCGTGCTCACCGGCGACGCGGGCGCGAAGGCCGTCTGGCAGCAGTAGGTCAGTACTGCTGCTCGCCCGCCTCGCGGCTCGCGAGCAGCCGCCGGAACGAACGCACCCGCTCGAGCTGGAGCCCGGTCGCCTCGTCGAGCCCGCACTCGGGCTCGTCCTCGCCGTGCGTGCACCCGCGCGGGCAGGCCTCGGTGAGGTCGTCGAGGTCCGGGAACGCCTCGATCAGCCGGTCGGGGTCGACGTGCGCCAGCCCGAAGGACCGGATGCCCGGGGTGTCCACGATCCAGCCGCCGCCCGGCAGCGCGAGCATCCAGACACTCGTGGAGGTGTGCCGGCCGCGCCCGGTGACCGCGTTGACGATGCCGACCTCGCGGGCGGCGTCGGGCACCAGCGCGTTGACCAGCGTGGACTTGCCGACACCGCTGTGCCCGAGCAGGACGCTGGTCCGCTCCTCGAGGCGGTCGCGGATCTCGGTGAGGTCGGCGCCGCGCTGCGTCACGACGTACGGCACCCCGAGCGGGCGGTAGCTCTCCAGCAGCGGCTCCGGGTCCGCGAGGTCGGCCTTGGTCAGGCAGAGCAGCGGAGTCATGCCCGCGTCGTACGCCGCCACCAGGGCGCGGTCGACCAGCCCCTGCCGCGGCTCCGGGTCGGCGAGCGCCGTGACGATGACCAGCTGGTCGGCGTTCGCGACCACGACGCGCTCGACGGGGTCGTCGTCGTCGGCCGTACGACGCAGCACGGTCACCCGCTCGTCGACCGTGACGATCCGGGCCAGCGAGCCGTCCACCCCGGAGGTGTCGCCGACCAGGCGCACCCGGTCGCCGACCACGACGCCCTTGCGCCCGATGGCGCGGGACTTCATCGCCGTCACCGCGGGGCCGCCCTCGCCGAGGTCGCAGGTGTAGCGGCCCCGGTCGACGGTCACCACCATCGCGGGCACGGCGTCGTCGTACGCTGGGTCGGTCCTTGGTGCGAGGGCGGGTGCGCCGGCGCGGCCGCTCGTAGCTCTCGGGGTCGTGCTCGTCGTAGCGACCCGTCAACGAGAGCAGACCCTGCCCAGACCTCGGCGAAGCCGGGGAACGTCTTCGCCGTCGTCGCGACGTCCTCCACCAGCACGCCCTCCACCGCGGACCCCACGATCACGGCCGCATGGGCCATCCGGTGGTCGGCGTAGGTGTGGAAGGTGCCGCCGTGCAGCGGCGCGGGCTCGAAGGAGAGCCCGTCCTCGTGCTCGGTGACGTCGGCGCCGAGACCGCCGAGCTCGGTGGCGAGTGCCGCGAGCCGGTCGGTCTCGTGGCCCCGGATGTGGCCGATGCCGCGCAGCCGCGACGGGGTCTCGGCCAGCGCGCAGAGCGCGGCCACCGCCGGGGCGAGCTCGCCGACGTCGTGCAGGTCGGCGTCGACGCCGAGCAGCCGGTCGGCCGTGATCGTCAGCCCGACCTCGTCGAGGACGACCTCGGCGCCCATCCGGACGAGCAGGCCGCGCAACGCGTCGCCCGCCTGGGTGGTGCGCTGCGGCCACCCGGGCACGCGGACCCGGCCGCCGCTGGTCATCGCCAGCATCAGGAACGGCGCGGCGTTGGACAGGTCCGGCTCGATGGTCACGTCCACGGCCCGGACGGGCCCGGGTCGCACCGACCAGGTGTCGGCACCCGTCTCGACCTCGACGCCGTGCTCGCGCAGGCACTCGACGGTCATCTCGATGTGGGGGAGGGACGGGACGGGTGGTCCCTCGTGGCGCACGCTCACCCCTTCGTCGTACGCCGCCCCGGCGAGCAGCAGCGCCGAGACGAACTGGCTGGAGGCCGAGGCGTCGATGACCACCGGACCGCCTCGGACGTGACCGGCGCCCGCGACCGTGAAGGGCAGCGTCCCGCGTCCGCCGTCGTCGATGTCGACCCCGAGTCCACGCAGGGCGTCGAGGACTCCCGGACATCGGACGGGTGCGGGCGTGCGGGTCGCCGTCGAAGGTGACGGCTCCGTCGGCGAGCGCCGCGACCGGCGGGACGAAGCGCATCACCGTGCCGGCCAGGCCGCAGTCGACCGCGCCACCGCGGAGGGCGCCGGGCGTGACCGACCAGTGCGGACCGGAGGTGTCGACCGCCGAGCCCAGGGTCGTCAGGGCCGCCGCCATCAGCTCGGTGTCGCGCGAGCGCAGCGCGCGCCGGACCACCGACGGGCCGTCGGACAGCGCCGCCAGCACGAGCGCGCGGTTGGTCAGCGACTTCGAGCCGGGCAGCTCGATGCGCGCGTCGACCGGGCCGTGCGCCACCGGCGCGGGCCACAGGTCGAGCTTCTCCTCCGGGCGCGTCTCCACGCCCCCGAGGCTATTGGCCGATCGACTTCGCGGCGAGTCGAGCCTCGAGCTTCGCCTGCTTGGCGACGTGGCGGACCTCGCGGCGTGCGCCGGACGTGGCGTGCTTCGCGCGCCAGGCCACGCCGGGACGACCCTCGGTGTCGACCGCAGCGAGGATCAGACCGCCGAGCATGGAGAGGTTCTTGAAGAAGTGGATCTTCTGGTTGGCCTTGGCAGCCGGGTCGGTCTCGTTCCAGAACTGGTGCCCGGCAACCGTCGTCGGCAGCAGCGAGGCCGCGAGCACGGTGCTGGACAGTCGCGGCGCGCGACCGCGGGCCAGCGCGATGGCCGCGAGGATCTGGGCCGCCGCGTTGACGCGCACGAGGGTCACGGTGTCGTCGGGGATCTTGATCTGGGGGGCGGCCTTCTCCAGCGTCGGCCGGATCCGGTCGACCACCGGCTTGGCCTTGATGGCCAGGTCGGGGGCGTTCTTCAGCGCGCTCACACCGCCGGCCACGAAGGTCGACGCGAGCAGCGGACGTGCGATGAGTCGGGTGGCGGTCATGGGTACATCCTTACCCCATCGACCCCGGATCAATCAGCGGCCCGGTGGCCTGGCCGTCCGCGTCAGGGTCGGTCCGTCCGGGGCCGACACCGTGAAGGTGAGCGTGGGCCGCGTCTGGTTGCGGATGCCGAAGCGGAACGTGCGGTCATCGGTCACCCGGCAGACGAACGACTGCCCGCCCCTGCGCTGACAGGCCGCACCGTTGTGCGAGTGCAGGTCTCCCGCCGAGGTCGAGGCGACCAGCGTGACCGCTGCGTCGTCCGGCACCCCGGCGACCCGCACGTTCACGTGGTAGTGCAGCCAGGCGTTGTACCCGCCGTCGAGGCTGAGCGACAGGTCCGCATAGGGATCCGGTGGCTCAGTCGGCTCGGTCGGCGTCGGCTCGGTCGGGGTGGGCTCTGCCGGGGTCGTCGGGTTGCTCGGGGTGGTGGGGTTCGCGGGCCGGGTCGGCCCGGGGCCGCCGTTGCCGTTGCCGTTGCCGTTGCCGTTGCCGTTGCCGTTGCCGTTGCCGTTTCCGCCGTTCCCGTTGCCGTTCCCGTTGCCGTTCGCCGTTGCCGTTCCCGCCGTTCGCCGTCACCGCCGTTGCCGTCCGTCCCGTCGGACGTCCCGTCCCCGGTCGTGTCGTCGGTGGTGTCGGTGGCGTCCTCGGTGGCACTGCCGAGCGCCGAGAGCGTGGTGCCGTCGGTCGGGAGGGGCTGGCCCGAGGGGACGGCCGTGGCCGCGCCGGGGGTGGGACCGTTCGTCGGCCCGGTCGAGGCGCCGCTGGACGGCGTCGGTGACTCCGAGGGCACCACGATGGCCTGGTTGGGCTGTTGCGAGGAGGCGGGCTGCTCGCTGGGTCCGCGGTTGCTGATCGCCACCCCCGCGATGGTGGCCACCCCCACGGCGGTGACGGTGGCAGCAGCGGTCGCGGGGAGGTTGGACAGCGCCAGGTCGCGGATCCGGCCGGCCACGCCCATCGCGCCGGCCCCGGCGCCCGCACCGGCGGCGGCGCCGAGCACGGCTCCGCCACCGAGGTAGCCGGCGGCCGCACCGCCCAGCAGCACCGGACCGAGCAGCCCGGCCAGCGAGGAGTTGACCTCGGCCAGCTCGAGGTAGGCGGCCGTGCACCGGCGGCAGTGGTCGAGGTGGTCCTCCACCTTGGCCGCGTCGCGGCGGGAGAGCGCGTGGCGGACGTAGCCACCCAGCAGGTCGTTGGTCTCGCGGCACGCCTCGCTGACCAGGTCGCCGGCGTGCATGGTCAGGAACGCCTGGCGCAGGCCCTCGCGGGCGCGGTAGGCGAGGGCCGAGACCGAGTTGGCGGTCATCCCGAGGAGGGGCGCGATGTCGGCCGGCTTCTGGTTCTCGACCTCGAGGTGCCACAGCACCATCTGCCACCGCTCGGGCAGGGAGGCGAACGCCTTCGCGGCCGCCCCGCCCTCGAAGCCGGCGACCGCGGTGTCGGTGAACGGCACCCCCGGGTCGAACGGCGTCATGTCGTCGGTGGTGGTCAGCTTCTGCTGGCTGCGCACCTTGTCGATGTGCAGGCGGCGTACGGCGGTCAGCAGGTAGGCGCGGAAGGCCACGTCGGGGCCGCCCCCGCCGAGGAGCACGTTGAGCACCTTGACGAAGGCCTCGGAGACCAGGTCGTCGGCGTCCGGACCACCCACGAGCACGCGCGCGAGCCGGGTGGCGGCGTCGACGTGGCGCGAGAAGAGCGTGCCGTAGGCGGCCACGTCCCCCTCACGGACCCGGGAGATCAGCTCCGGGTCCGTCAGTTCGAGGGCGTCGGCGTCGGTGGCGCTCATGGGCGGGGAGGGGCCCTTCAGAAGGGTCGGGCGGGAACTGCCTGAGTTTATTCCGGTTTTCCCGTCATGGAACCCGTCTGGCCCCGTTACTTCCCTGAGGCCACGACGTGGGGGGTGGCCTCACCGAGAAGAGATGGAGCAGACATGGGCATCTTTGCGACGTTGGTTCGCAGAGGAGCGCAGGTCGAGGTGACGGCGGACGCCGTATCGGCCGGAGGCGTGCTGGGCACGGGGGTGCCCGCACGCTTCGAGGCCGTCGGCGAACGTCTCGCAGCAGGACACGACGCGAGCAGCGCGTGCGCATGGGTGGGGCGGGAGATGGCCCGCGACGGTGCCGACCTGGGTGAGGCACTGGACGGGCTGAGGGCCACCTACGCGTACGTCAAGGGAGGGGAGCCCGATTTCCGGGCTCTGCGTGCTCTGTGCGTGGCCTGGAGCGAGGAGACCCTCGGCTACCTGCACCAGCTCTCGTGCGAGAACCCTCTGACGGGGCTGGCCAGCCTTGCACACGTGCGGGCCAGGCTCTCGGAGATCTATCGCGCGGCCGAGCAGGGGGGGCGATCGACGAACACCAGCCACGCTCTGGTGGTGGTCGACCTCCCTCTGCTCGCACGGGGACCGTCGTTGGAGGGCGGCGGTCCCGGTGCACCGGGGAGGGAGGACGCGTGGACGGCCGGTTTCGAGTCAGCCCTGTGGCTGGCCCAGCTGGCCGACTACGCGCGTCTGGTGTTTCCGGGAGGGGAGACCATCGGAGAGGCCGGCCCGAGACGGCTGGTCGTCGTCGCTGAGCGCGGGGAGATGCTCGCGGCACGTGTGGGGCTGCTGCGCGGTCTCGTCGAGGACATGGACTCGCGGGGGGAGAGGGCGCGGGTCTGGATCGAGGGGCTGCCGCCGTCCGACGACGGCGTTGCCCTTCTCCTCGACGAGATCGCCCGCGGCTGAGCCTCGACGGCTCCTGTTGACGGCGTACGGCGCTGTCGGCCGTGCCCACTAGCCTTGACCCATGTGCGGTCGCTACGCCTCGAGCCGTCAGCCCGAGGACCTCGTCGAGGAGTTCGAGATCCGCAACCCCGACCTGCCGACCCTGGAGCCCGACTTCAACGTGGCGCCGACCAAGGAGGTCTACGCCGTCGTCGAGCGGCCTCCGAGCGGTGACAAGGAGGCCGAGCCCGAGCGCCAGCTGCGGGTGCTCACCTGGGGCCTGGTGCCGTTCTGGGCCAAGGACCCGAAGGTCGGCAACCGGATGATCAACGCCCGGATGGAGACCGTCGCGGAGAAGCCGGCCTACCGCCGGGCCTTCGAGCGCCGGCGCGCGATCCTGCCGGCCGACGGCTACTTCGAGTGGTACCCCACCGAGGAGCTCACCAAGGCGGGCAAGCCCCGCAAGCAGCCCTACTTCATCAAGCCCAAGGACGACGGGGTGCTCGCGATGGCGGGGCTCTACGAGATCTGGCGCGACCCCGCGAAGGACGAGGACGACCCGACCCGGTTCCTGTGGACCTGCACGGTGCTGACCACCAGCGCCGAGGACTCCCTGGGCCACATCCACGACCGGATGCCGCTGATGCTCAGCCCCGACCGCTACGAGCAGTGGCTCGACCCGCGGAGCAACGCGACCGACGACCTGCTGGGCCTGCTCGAGCCGGCCGCGCCGGGTCGCCTCGAGGCGTTCCCGGTCTCGACACTGGTCTCCAACGTGAAGAACAACGGTCCCGAGCTGGTCGTGCCGCTGCCGCTGGAAGACGTGCCGGAAGGGGCCGGCTGATGCCGATCGAGCGGATCGTGCCGACCCCGAAGGGCGATGCCCGGCTCGTCGTACGCCGTGCCAAGCGGCCGATCGCGATGCTGGTCCTCACCCACGGAGCCGGCGGAGGGATCGACGCCCCCGACCTGGTGCGGCTCGCCCGCACCCTGCCCCAGCAGGACATCTCGGTGACGCTCGTGGAGATGCCGTGGCGCGTCGCGGGCAAGAAGCTCGCGCCCGCTCCCGCGGTGATCGACGAGTGCTTCACCGCGGTCCTCGACGGCAGCCGCACCCGCAGCCCGCTCGTCCTCGGTGGCCGCAGCGCCGGCGCCAGGTCGGCGTGCCGGATCGCGCGGGGTGCCGGGGCTCGCGGCGTGCTGGCGCTGTCCTTCCCGCTGCACCCGCCCGGCCGACCGGAGAAGTCGCGTCTCGAGGAGCTCCAGCGCTCTCGGGTGCCGACGCTGGTGATCCAGGGCGAGCGCGACCCGTTCGGCACGCCCGAGGAGTTCCCCGAGGGCGTCGAGATGGCCGTGGTCCCCTCCGCCGACCACTCGATGAAGGTGCCGAAGTCCGCCGAGCTGAGCCAGGCCGACGCGCTCGCGGTCGTCCTGGAGGCCACGCTGGAGTGGGTGGTGCGCGAGATCGCGGGGAATCGAAACGGCTGAGTCCGTGTTCCTCCGAGGACCCGCCGTTCCCGGTCGCTTCGCAGACCGGGACAAACCCGCAGAGGAGGACCGCCCGTGCTCGCGACGCTCGACAGGCCGTCGTCTGCGAACCACCGTCTACGCTGGGACGTGATGAGCACCAACGAGCCTGAGGCCGTCGACCCGGTCGAGACCACCGTCGACCCTGCCGAGATCGACCTGGAGACCGAGACCGAGGCGGAGCGCCAGCTGCGGTTCGAGACCGACGCGCTCCCGTTCCTCGACCAGCTCTACTCGGCCGCGATGCGGATGACCCGCAACCCCGCGGACGCCGAGGACCTCGTCCAGGAGACGTTCGCGAAGGCCTACGCCTCGTTCCACCAGTTCCGCCCCGGCACCAACCTGAAGGCGTGGCTCTACCGGATCCTCACCAACACCTTCATCAACACCTACCGCAAGAAGCAGCGCCAGCCGCAGCAGTCGATGGCCGAGGACGTCGAGGACTGGCAGCTCGCTCGCGCCGAGTCCCACTCCTCGAGCGGCCTGAAGTCCGCCGAGATGGAGGCGCTCGAGCACCTGCCCGACTCCGACGTGAAGGACGCCCTGCAGCGCCTGCCCGAGGAGTTCCGGCTCGCGGTCTATCTCGCCGACGTCGAGGGATTTCCCTACAAGGAGATCGCCGAGATCATGGAGACGCCCATCGGCACGGTGATGTCCCGCCTGCACCGCGGGCGGCGACAGCTCCGGGAGATGCTGACCGACTACGTCCGAGACAACGACCTGCTGAGCAGTGGGGCCACGAAGGGAGTCTCGTGATGACCACGCGCGAGCCCGAGATGCCGTCCGGCGACCCTGCCGACCACGCCACTCACTTCTCGGCCGCGGACTGCTCGGAGGTCCTGGGCCGGGTGTTCTTCTTCCTCGACAACGAGCTCGACCAGGCCGACTGCGCCGAGATCCAGCACCACCTCGACGAGTGCGGTCCGTGCCTGGCCCGCTACGACCTCGAGCGCACCGTGAAGACCCTCGTGGCCCGCTCGTGCAGCGAGGTGGCCCCCGACGGTCTGCGGCAGCGGGTGATGCTCTCGATCCGCCAGGTGCAGGTCGAGATCACCCGGCACGACTGACCGCCCGATTTCGCCTCTCACGCCCCGCCTGAGAGGATGGATGCCGGCTCCGGAGCGACGTCCGGGGCGGAAGACGTAGGAGGACGACATGGGCAAGACCGGCCGCAAGCGCCGCGCTCGCAAGAAGAAGGGCGCGAACCACGGCAAGCGCCCCAACGCCTGAGCGCACCCACCGCTGAGCCCCGGACCACGTTGGTCCGGGGCTCTCGTGATGTTTGGATGGAGACATGGATCCCGATCTCGGCACGCTGCTCCTCGAGGGCCAGGAGGCCATCGCCCGCACCACGCAGGAGCACAGCGCCCGCTGGGGCCTCGGCGAGGCGCGCCGCTGGGTGCTCGACCAGGGCGACGGGCGGCTCGTGTGGTCCTTCGACGACCACATCGCCTCGGCACCTGCTCAGGTCCTCGGCTCGTGGAACCGCGAGGTGGGCAGCTTCGTGTGGGCGTGGGACAACGCGTCGATCGCCGACCCGCTCTGCGAGACCGCGTCGAACGTGCGCGCCTTCGGTGCCGAGCACGGCATCGGCGCCCTCACCAGCTCGCCCCTCGAGCTCGACGAGGCCCAGGTGCGCGACCTGATGGCGGTCGCGTTCCGGGTCGGCCGCTGCACCGGGCTCTACGCGCACTTCGACGGCACCATGGCCAGCTACTTCACCTTCGGTGAGGTGACCCTGGAGGAGGCCGGTGGGCGCACGTCCACCTTCGAGGTGTCCGCGACGTGAGCGCCTCGCCGATCCCGGAGCCGCTGGTGGCCGGGCTCACTGCCTCGATCGAGCGCACCGTGGCCGAGGGCGACACGGCCGAGGCCGTCGGGTCCGGCAGCCTGCCGGTGCTCGGGACTCCCGTGCTGCTGGCGTGGTGCGAGGCGGCCACCTGCGAGGCGATCGCCGCCTCGCTGCCGGAGGGCGCGACGAGCGTCGGCACCCGCGTCACCGTCGAGCACCTCGCGCCGTCGCCGGTGGGAGCCGTCCTCAAGGTCAACGCCGGGGTGGCGCACGTCGACGGCAAGCTGGTGCGGTTCAGCGTGGCGGCGCGGCAGGACGGCAAGCTGGTCGGCTCCGGCGAGGTGACCCGGGTGATCGTCGACGCCGAGCGGTTCCTCTCGCGGGTGCCCGGCTCCTAGAACGCCAGTCGGTAGGCGAGCAGCGAGACCCCCGGCTCGGGCGACCAGTCGTCCGCGGGGACCCGGACGAAACCGAGCCGCTCGTAGACCCGGTGGGCGGAGCTCATCACGTCCATCGTGGACATGCGTACGCCGGAGAAGCCGAGCTCGCGTGATCGTCGTACGCACAGCTCGACGAGGGCCAGACCCACCCCGCGTCCGCGCGCAGCCGGCGTGACGGCCAGCATCCGGAACTCGCCCTCGTCGTCGCGGGCGATCTCGCGGAACGCCGAGCCCGGTGGCACGAACGTGACGGTGCCCGAGCAGGCCGTCCTCGGCGACGGCGACCCAGACCTCGGCCTCGGCCGCCCGGCGGGCACTGTCGGCGAGGTGCTTGATGTAGCCGTCGGTGGCCGCGACGAACCCGTCGCCGACGTAGACCTCGGACGTCAGTCGCCCGACCTCGGCCAGCTCCTCGGCCCGGACGAGCCGGACCTCGTAGCCGGCCGGCTCAGATGCCGAAGGTGTTGCGGGGGTAGGGCGCGTTGACATCGGTGATCACGTTGACCAGGTAGGGGACGTTGGCGGCGAAGGCGCGGTCGAGGGCCGGGCCGATCTCCTTCGGGTCGGTGACGGCCTCGCCGGCGCCGCCGAGGGCCTTCACGACCTCGTCGTAGCGGGTCTGCGGGGCGAGGTCGGCGGCCACGTCGTACCCGTAGAGCATCTGCATCGGGCCCTTCTCCAGGCCCCAGGCGGAGTTGTTGCCGCAGACCATCACGACGGGCAGGTTGTGCCGGACGAGGGTGTCGACGTCCATCAGGGACATGCCGGCGGCGCCGTCGCCGTACAGCAGGACGACCTGGGCGGACGGTCGCGCGAGCCGGGCCGCGATGGCGGCACCGAGGCCGGCGCCGAGGCAGCCGTAGGGACCGGGATCGAGCCAGCCGCCGGGACGCTTGGGCTCGACGAACTTGCCGGCGAAGGAGACGAAGTCGCCGCCGTCGCCGATCACGATCGAGTCCTCGGCCAGCCGCGGCACCAGCTCGCCGTAGATGCGGGCGGGGTGGATCGGGTCGGCCGTCGCGCTGAGCAGCTCGGAGTCGCGCTCGGTCGCCTGCTTCACGGTGTCCTGCAGGCCGTCGACCCACGAGGACCAGTCGGGCTTGCGCACGAGTCCGGCGACGGCGTCGCGCAGGCCGTCGAGCACGAGCGTCAGGTCGCCGGAGGCCTCGGCCGCGAGCTCGGCGTGCTGCGAGACCTGGCCGGGGGAGTCGGCGAGGTGTACGACGCGCGCGGGGGTCGCGCCCGTCCTTGCCGCCGAAGACGCCGTACCCGAGCCGGAAGTCCAGCGGTGTGCCGGCGACGACGACCAGGTCGGCGCCACCGAACGCAGCGCTGCGCGCCTTGGTGACCAGCAGCGGGTGGCCGCCCGGGATGACGCCACGGCCCATGCCGTTGGTGATCGTGGGGATCCCGGTCTCCTCGACCAGGCGGAGCGCGGCCTCCTCGGCGCCGTCGCCCCACACGTCGGTGCCCAGGACGAGCACCGGCCGCTGGGCCTGGCCGAGCAGCTCGGCGATGTCGGAGATGGCGTCGCCGTCCGGCTCGCGGCGCTGGCGCTCGCCGACGACCGGGCGGGTGGAGGCGGAGCTGTTGAAGAACTCGTCCATCGGGATGTCGACGAAGACCGGCCCGCGGTGCGGGGAGCCGGCGACGGTGAACGCCTCGTGCATCCCCTCCGCGACCTCGGGTGCGGTGTGGATCGTGCGCGCCAGCTTCGAGACGGGCGCGAGGATCGGCGGCTGGTCGAGCTCCTGGAGCGACCCGCTGCCCCAGCGGTTCTGCGGTGCCCGCCCGCCGACCACGACGAGCGGCGAGCCGTTGAACTGGGCCTGGGCGACGGCGCTGACCCCGTTGGTCACGCCCGGCCCGGCGGTCAGCACCGCGAGACCCGGTGTGCGGGTGAGCTTGCCGGTCGCCTCCGCGGCGAAGGCAGCCGTCTGCTCGTGGCGCACGTCGAGGATGCGCATCTTCGGCTCGGCGGTCACCGCGCCGTCGTACATCGGGAAGACGTGGGCGCCCGACAGCGTGAACATCACCTCGACCCCGTGCGCCCGCGCCACCGCCACCGCGTGCTGCCCCGAATGGGCCTCCACGCTCCCGTTCTGGTCGCTGCTCTGCTCGGTCGCGTCGGTGGGCTGCTCGGCTGCCTGGGTCATGACGCGAAGGCTAGCCGGGCACCGCCGAGAGGGCACTCCGGTGTACGCGCAGAAGTACGCCGAGACGGGCACTCGTGGCATGTGGACGTGACCAACCAGAACTGCCCGCTCGACGTCGTCATGGCGCACACCACAACTGCCCGGTCGGCGGAACCGAGCGCCACCGCCATCTCTAGGCTTGAGCGGTGCCGTCGCTGACAGCGCTCGCCCGGGCGCACACCGACCTCGCCACGGAGGACGTGGAGTGGCTCTCGCTGCTGCTCGCGGACTGGCAGATCATCGCGGACCTCAGCTTCGCGGACCTGGTGCTGTGGCTGCCGGCGCGGGACGGGTCGGGGTACTGGGCCGGCGCGCAGATGCGGCCCACGACCGGGCCGACGGCGTTCGTCGACGACATCGTCGGGTCGTTCATCGAGGCGGGCAAGCGTCCGCTGCTCGACTCGGCACTGCGCGACGGGCGGATCGCGCGCGAGGGGGACCCCGAGTGGCGCGACGACGTGCCGGTGCGGGTCGAGGCGATCCCGGTGCGCCGCGGTGACCGGATGATCGCGGTGGTCGCGCGCAACACCAACCTCCAGGGCGTGCGTACGCCGAGCCGGCTGGAGCTGTCCTACCTGCAGACCGCCAGCGAGCTCTCGCAGATGATCGCCCACGGCGACTTCCCGTTCCCGGGCCAGCGGTCGGACCACGCCGACACCCCGCGGGTGGGCGACGGCTTCATCCGGGTGGACGCCGAGGGGCACGTCACCTACGCGAGCCCGAACGCGCTCTCGGTCTACCGCAAGCTCGGTCTGACCGGTGACCTCAGCGGCCTCTCGCTTGCCGAGCAGACCCGTGAGCTGGTGCCGGCGCCGATGCGGCCCGACGAGGAGACGATCAGCGCGGTGCTGGGTGGCCGCGCGCCGCGTGACACCGAGCTCGGCAACGCCCAGGCCACGCTCATCCTGCGCTCGATCCCGCTCAGCCCCTCCGGCGAGCGCACGGGCGGGCTGGTGCTGCTGCGCGACGTCACCGACCTGCGTCGCCGGGACCGCGAGCTGGTCACCAAGGACGCGACCATCCGCGAGATCCACCACCGGGTGAAGAACAACCTCCAGACCGTGGCGGCCCTGCTGCGGCTGCAGGCGCGCCGGCTCGACGTACCCGAGGGACGCGTCGCGCTGGAGGAGGCCGTACGCCGCGTCGGGGCGATCGCGGTCGTCCACGAGACCCTCAGCCAGGCCTTCGACGAGAGCGTCGACTTCGACGACGTGACCGACCGGCTGACCCGGCTGGTCACCGACGTGGCGTCCCAGGGCGTGCCGATCCGGGCCAGCCGCACCGGCTCGTTCGGGGCGATCAGCTCGGACGCCGCGACCCCGCTGGCGATGGTGTACACCGAGCTGATCCAGAACGCCGTGGAGCACGCGTTCGCCCGCCGAGAGCGAGGGCACGATCCAGGTGCGCTGCGCGCGCGAGGGTGACGGGCTGCGGCTCGCCGTGGAGGACGACGGAGTGGGGCTGCCCGAGGGGTTCAGCCTGGAGTCCACCGCGAGCCTCGGGCTCTCGATCGTCAGCACCCTGGTGGGTGAGCTCGGAGGTCAGATCACCCTGGGACCCCGGGCCGAGGGGAGTGGGACGGTGGTCGAGGTGTCGATCCCGAACGTGGCGGCGCGGCCGCGGTGAGTGGGGCTCAGGCGGAGCGCACGCGGGCGCGCGCGTTGCGGCGCTTCAGCGCCCGGCGCTCGTCCTCGCTGAGGCCACCCCAGACGCCGTGGTCCTGTCCCGCCTCGAGGGCCCATGCGAGGCACTGTTCGCGCACGTCGCAGCGTCGGCACACCTGCTTGGCCTCCTCGATCTGCAAGATCGCGGGACCGGTGTTGCCGATCGGGAAGAACAGTTCCGGGTCCTCGTCGAGGCACGCGGAACGGTGACGCCAATCCATGGGTGGGAAACCCCTCCGAACTCGTTTGTGAACGCTTTCACGATCATAGCCCGGCACTCATGGGTGGGGTGCCGGGTTGGTGTGGGTGGCGCGCACGGCAGGGTCGCGGCTGGCGGCGCACGCATTTGATCGTTGCAACTCCCGGGCACGATGACAACCCCCCTCCTTGGTCGTGTTGGTCACAGCCGCACAAGGAATAGGGTCGAGGCGTGACTGACGCCCGTTCCGGCCCCTTTCGTGACGGTCCAGAGCCGGACCCGACCACCCGCTCGCCGTACTCCCCGTACGGCGCGCCGGCCCCGCTCGTGGTCGCCGCAGGAATGACGTTCGTCGAGGGTCTGCTGACCGTGCTCTTCGGCATCACCGAGGCCGTCAGCCTCGACAGCGACCGGCTGGTGATGGGGATCACCACCACGGTGTTCTTCCTCGTCTACGGCGGGGTGCTCCTCGCCTGTGCGCGGGGGCTGCACACCGTGCGGCCGTGGGCGCGCGGACCCGTGCTGCTCTCCCAGCTGATCCTGTTGGGGCTCGCCTGGAACTTCAAGGACGGCGAGACCCTGCCGGTCGCGATCGTGCTCGCCCTCGCTGCCGTGATCGTGCTGGCCGGCCTGCTGCACCCGCGGTCGATCGACGCGCTCGAGCGCGCCACCTGACCGACTAGCTGACCTCGCTGAGCGAGGTGCGCAGCTCCTCGAGGGTGCGGTTGAGCAACCGGGACACGTGCATCTGCGAGACACCGATCTCCTCGGCGATCTGCGACTGCGTCATCCCGCGGAAGAACCGCAGCAGCAGGATCCGCTTCTCCCGCGTCGGCAGCGCCTCGATCAGGGGCTTGATCGACTCCCGGATCTCCACGTGGGCGAGCGCCGCGTCGTCCATCCCCAGGCTCTCGAGCATGCTCGCGCCGGAGCGCTCGTCGTTGCTGTCGCCGGCGTCGAGGGAGAGCGTGGAGTAGGCGTTGGCCGACTCGATGCCCTCCATCACCTCCTCGACCGAGACCCCGATCTTGTCCGCGATCTCGCGCGGCGTCGGGGAGCGGCCGAGCTCCTGGGACATGTCGCCCGTGACGGCGCTGATCGACATCCGCAGCTCCTGCAACCGGCGCGGGACCCGGATCGCCCAGCCCTTGTCACGGAAGTAGCGCTTGATCTCGCCGATGATCGTCGGGGTGGCGTACGTCGAGAACTCCACGCCCCGCCCGGTGTCGAAGCGGTCCACCGACTTGATCAGGCCGATCGTGCCGACCTGCACGAGATCGTCGAGGGGCTCGCCACGGTTGGCGAACCGACGGGCGCAGTGGTCCACGAGGGGCAGGTGCAGCTGCACCAGCTCCGCACGGCAGGTGCTGCGCCGCTCGACGGACGTGGCATCGTCGGTGAGCTCGGCGAAGAGGGCGTGGCTGAGCTCCCGGGTTGTCAGCTTGGATCTTTCGTGCTCGTCGAAGTCGTCATCGACCACGGCGTCACGCCGCAATGCTGGAGCGCACGGTGAAGGAGACCCAACGCAGCCGACCGTCACGGCTCGTGACGACCTCGCTCGTCAGCGCGGTGAGGACCTGCCAGCCGAAGCTCTCGACGTCCGGCTCCACGTCACCCATCGAGTCGGCCGACACCGACACGCGGATGGAGCCGTCGCTGAGATCGAAGGCGGCGTAGAGGTCCCCACTCGAGTCGGCGTTCTCCAACACGAGTGCACATGCCTCGCCCACGGCCATCCGGAGGTCCTCGATGTCGTCGAGGGTGAAGTCGAGCCGGGCGGCGAGGCCTGCCGTGGTCATGCGCAGCACAGCGACGTACGCGCTCTCTGCTGGCAGGCGTAGCTCGACGTCCGGACGATGACTCACGGTGGTGTCCTTGGGAAAGGTGTGATCTGTGGGACCAGACTAATCCGAGAAATGCCGCAGCGGGTCGGTTCGGCCGTGCTGCTGGACGTGGGTCTCACCGCTCGGTCGGGGCCGTAGCCAGCCTCCCCGGCGTTCGTTGGCCACTGTGTCGAGTTGATCAGTCCAACGGAGGAGTCCCGACATGGAAGGCGTTCCGGCCTCGCAGGAGAGCAGTGCCGGCTCGGTGAGCGTCCGCATGGAGATCCTTGACGAGCCGGAGGTCCAGGCGCAGCTGCCGCTGCTGCCGGACTGGCCCGAGCTGAACTAGGAAGCACGAACGCCGCCCCGGACGAGTCCGGGACGGCGTGCGGTCCGCGCTTGTCTTCAGACCGACAGTCTGTGGTTGCGCTAGAAGCGCGCGTCAGCACTTCGCAAGCTCAGTGCTTCCTCAGACCTCCAGTCCTTCGCTTCGCTCAAGACTTCTTGGTCTCCCAGAAGATCTCCGCGATCTCGTCGATCTTCGCGAGCAGCTGGTCGGCGACGCCCTCGTCGAGCTCGCCCTTGGTGCCGGCGGCACCGGCCAGCTTGGTGGCCTCGTTGACCAGCTGGTGGAGCTGGGGGTACTTCTCGAAGTGCGGGGGCTTGAAGTAGTCGGTCCACAGCACCCACAGGTGGTGCTTGACCAGCTCGGAGCGCTGCTCCTTGATCAGGATCGCGCGGGTGCGGAAGTCGGGGTCGTCGTTGTCGGCGACCTTGGCGATGATCGCCTTGACCGACTCGGCCTCGATCCGCGCCTGGGCCGGGTCGTACACGCCGCACGGGAGATCGCAGTGTGCGGAGACCTCGATGGTCGGGGCGAAGAACTTCTTCAGCATGCGGTGTCCTCTCGATGTCGGGGTGTGCTGGCGTCGCCGCGTGGGGCACGGCCACGACCTGCCTGCGACACTACTGCGCACGCAGCGGCTCGCTCCACGGGAGGTCCAGCGCACTTGTTCCGTCGACTCGTACCCAGTTCCTGGACGCTGACCCGTCTCGGGGTCGCGGTGGTGCGGGGGCGTTCGATGAGCCCCACCCTCGAGGAGGGCGACCGGCTGCTGGTGCGGTACGGCGCCCCGCCGAGGCCGGGTGCCGTCGCGGTCGTGCGGTTCGCCGACGGGGTGGTGGCGGTCAAACGGCTGGACCACCGCTCGAGCGACGGCTGGTGGGTGGTGCGCGACAACGCCTTCGAGGGACGGGACTCCTGGTCGGGAGGGGCGATCGCCGAGGACGGCGTACTCGCCCTCGTGGTGCTGCGCCTGTGGCCCCGCCCGGGCCGGCTGTCCGGTGCGCCCGGCGCGGCTGCGTGATGCCTCACATTCACCCGGCGGCCGGTCACTCGGCACGCCGTCCTGTGCGACGATGAGGGCGGGTCACCCCCCGTCCAGCGCGAATCCGCGGCCACACCAAGGCCTTGCGTCGAGTCGCCGTCGTACACGTTTCTGTCGACCCACGTATGCCCTAGGGAAGCCACTCATGGTTGCATCGGAGCACATGCCTGATCTCGAGAACCCCCACGCCGACGACCCCGTCTTCGCGCTGCATGCCGGCGGCAAGATGGAGATCGCGTCCCGGGTTGCCCTCAACGGCCCCGACGAGCTGTCGATGGCCTACACGCCCGGAGTCGCGCGCGTGTGCGAGGCGATCGCCGAGGACCCCGCCCTGGCCGATGACTACACCTGGGTCTCCAACACCGTCGCGATCGTCACCGACGGCACCGCCGTGCTCGGTCTCGGCGACATCGGGCCGAAGGCCGCGATGCCCGTGATGGAGGGCAAGGCCGTGCTGTTCAAGCAGTTCGGCGGCGTCGACGCGCTGCCGATCTGCCTCGACACCACCGACGTCGACGAGATCGTCGAGACGGTGACGCGGCTGGCGCCGAGCTTCGGTGGCGTGAACCTCGAGGACATCTCGGCGCCGCGCTGCTTCGAGATCGAGGACCGGCTCAAGCAGGCGCTCGACATCCCGGTGTTCCACGACGACCAGCACGGTACGGCGGTCGTGGTGCTCGCCGCGCTCGAGAACGCGCTCAAGCTGACCGGCCGGCTGATGGAGACCACCCGCGTCGTCGTGTCCGGGGCCGGTGCCGCGGGCGTCGCGGTCACCCGGATCCTGCTCGCCGCCGGCATCAAGGACATCGCCGTCCTCGACCGGAAGGGCGTGCTCAACTCCTCGCGCGGCGAGCTCAACGAGTCCAAGAAGGCGATCGCCGAGGTCACCGCCGACGTGACCGGCCGCACCGGCGACCTGGCCGACGTGCTCGACGGCGCCGACGTGCTGATCGGCGTCTCGGGCGGCACCATCCCCGAGGAGCTGGTCGCGACGATGGCCGCCGACGCGATCGTCTTCGGCCTGGCCAACCCGCACCCCGAGGTGCACCCCGACGTCGCGCACCGGCACGCCCGGGTCGTCGCGACGGGCCGATCGGACTTCCCGAACCAGATCAACAACGTGCTCGCGTTCCCGGGCATCTTCCGGGGCGCCTTCGATGCCCGCGCGACGGCGATCACCGAGGGCATGAAGCTCGCCGCCGCCGACGCGCTCGCCGCGATCGTGGCCGACGAGGCGACCGAGGACCTGATCATCCCCTCGCCCTTCGACCCCCGTGTGGGTCCGCGGGTGGCCGAGGCGGTCGCCGAGGCGGCCCGGCGAGACGGGGTCGCTCGCAGGTAGCCCTGGGACGGGGGCTGGATCGTCGTACGACGGTCGCTAGGGTCGAAGCATGTTCGCCGTGTACGCCGACAGCTTCTCCTCCGACGACCCGCTGAACGGACTCGTGGTCGGGGAACGACCCGAGCCCGACGTCCCTGACGGGTGGACCACCGTCACCGTCAAGGCATCGGCGCTGAACCACCACGACCTCTGGTCGCTCAGGGGCGTGGGGCTGAAGGAGGAGGCGCTCCCGATGATCCTCGGCTGCGACGCGGCCGGGCTCGACGAGGACGGCAACGAGGTCGTCGTGCACGCGGTCATCAGCGACCCGTCGTGGCGCGGTGACGAGACCTTCGACCCGAAGCGGTCGCTGCTCAGCGAGCGCTACCAGGGCACGTTCGCCGACCAGGTCGCCGTACCCCGCAGCAACGTGATCGCCAAGCCCGAGTCCCTCTCCTTCGAGGAGGCCGCCTGCCTGCCGACGGCCTGGCTCACGGCGTACCGGATGCTGTTCACCCAGGGCGGCCTGAACGCCGGCGACACCGTGCTCGTGCAGGGCGCCGGTGGAGGCGTGGCGACCGCGCTGATCACGCTGGCCCGCGCGGGCGGCCTCAAGGTCCTGGCGACCAGCCGCGACGAGACCAAGCGCAAGCGGGCCCTCGAGATCGGTGCCCATGAGGTCTTCGAGTCCGGCGAACGCCTGCCGATCAAGGTCGACGCCGTGATGGAGACGGTCGGACGGGCGACGTGGTCGCACTCGATCCGGTCGCTGCGTCCCGGCGGCACCATCGTGATCTCGGGCACGACCTCGGGTCCCAAGCTCGACGACGCGGAGCTGACCCGCATCTTCTTCCTGCAGCTCAAGGTGGTCGGCTCGACGATGGGCACCAGCACCGAGCTCGCCTCGCTGGTCAACCTGCTCGACGCCACCGGCACCCGCCCGCTGATCGACCGCACGCTGCCGATGGAGAAGGCGGCCGACGGCTTCGCGGCGATGGCCGAGGGCGACGTGTTCGGCAAGATCGTGTTCACCCGCTAGTGGCGACCCACCTGATCACGGGCGCCGGCTCCGGCATCGGCGCGGCGCTGGCCGACGTGCTGCACGCCCGGGGCGACGAGCTGGTGCTGGTCGCGCGCTCCTCGGAGCGGGCCGACGACCTCTCCTCGCGCTACGGCGGCGCCGCCACGCTGGTCGCCGACCTCGCCGATGTCGACTCGCTCGCCGCGCTGGAGCTCCCGGAGGCGCTCGACTCCGTGGTCCACGCGGCCGGCGCGGTCGACCTCGGGACCGTCGCCGACCTCACCGCACGCCAGTGGCGTGAGCAGCTCGACGTCAACCTCCTGGCCCCGGCCGAGCTGACGCGCCTCGCCCTCCCGGCCCTGCGCGCCGCCCGCGGCACGGTGGTGTTCGTGAACTCGGGGGCCGGGCTGCGCGCCAACCCCGAGTGGTCGGCGTACGCCGCCTCCAAGCACGGCCTGCGCGCCCTGGCCGACGCCCTGCGCGAGGAGGAGCTCGAGCACGGCGTCCGCGTCACCAGCGTCTACCCCGGCCGGACCGCGACGCCGATGCAGCAGAAGGTGCACGACCAGGAGGGCAAGGAGTACGACGCGGACGACTGGATCCGTCCCGAGACCGTGGCCGACTCCATCCGGCACGTCATCGACCTGCCGCGCGACGCCACGATCCCGGACGTGACGGTCAGCCCGACTCCGTAGTCAGACGGCACGCACGCTGTTGTTGCGTGCCTCGTGGGTCAGCTCGGCGAGCCCGAGCAGCTCGAGCAGCGGCGGGACGTACATGCCCAGCCGACCGCGGTATCCCTTGCGCTGGCCGTACCAACCGCCCACCGGGTTGTCCTCGCTGCGACCCCAGGCCTCGACGGTGCCGTCGGCGGCGGGCTTCTTCTCGTCGGCGGCACCGAGCGGCACCCAGTCGCCCTGCTCCTGCAACCAGGCGGGCAGGTCGTCGAGGACCCGCAGCAGGTAGGTGAGCTTCGTCGACCCCACCTGGCAGACCAGCAGCGGCGGGTCGGCCTCCTCGTCGCGGTACATCGTGTACGACGACGAGCCCGGTGCCGTGGTCAGCTGCCAGGGGTCGTCCTTGGTTCCTGCTCCCATGTCCTTCACCTCTCCTCGGTCAGACGTCGCTCGACGGCCATGACGTAGTGGGGGAGCAGCGTGCTCCAGCCGGCGTGGTTCCTCGTGCGCCAGACGTCGGCGTCCGCGCCGAGCCGTTCCCAGCCCCGGTGCTCGATCTCGACGCGGGTGCCCGCCTCGTGTGGCCGAAAGGTGATCTCGACGTCGGTCGCGTCGGACCGGTCTCGCATCAGGTGCCACAGGTAGCCCAGCCTCTCCGGCGGCTCCCACGCGGTCACCTCGCCCCACTCGTGCTCGGTCCCGTCCGGCCCGCGCTCGTAGATGCGACCGCCCAGCCGCGGCTCGAGCGCCACCAGGTCGGGGTCGCCCGTGACCGTGTGGTCGGCCGGCCACCACAGTGAGAAGCGCTCCGTCCAGACGGCGAAGGCGTCCTCCGGGGAGCAGGCCACGTCGACCGTCAGCCGCAGTGGCGCGGTCACTGGCGCTCCTTCGGCGGCAGGTTGTCGGCCGCGAGCCGGAACCGCGCCGCGGCATCACCCCAGACCTGCAGCAGGTAGGTCTGGACGGCCACGATCCCCTCCTCCTGGAGGCGGTAGATCCGTCGGGTGCCCTGCGGCTCCTCCACGACCAGCCCCGACTCCTTGAGCAGGCGCAGATGACGGGAGACCGCGGGCCGGCTGATCGGGAGCTGGTCAGCGATCTCGTGGACAGCCAGGTCGCGCTCGCCGAGCAGCCGCAGGATCTCGCGCCGGTGCGGATCGCCCAGCGCGTCGAAGGGGTCGGTGGCGGCCATGGTCTCGCTCTCGGTAACCGTGCGGCTACCGTAACGCGTTGGTTACCGAGATGCCAAGGCGGTCTCACGTGGGGCATGCGAATGTCGCGCGTGGTGCTCGCGACCGCCTCACGGGAATCATGCGTGACATTCGCATGTTCGGCCGATCACCCACCCCGCCACCGATGATTCTGTCGGTGCCGGCCGGTCTTATTCGTTTGCAGGGACGTTGTCGAAGAGGCGACCCTGTTCACCGATCTCGAGCAGTGAGGACCACGACATGCAGACCGCCCCGGCACCAGAGGAGCGCGACACCGCACCGGACTACGCGGTGCTGCGCTGGCTCGTGGGCGCCACCTTCGTGGTGATCCTCAACGAGACGATCATGATCAACGCCATCCCGCGCCTGATGGCCGACTTCGACGTCGACGCCAGTGCCGCGCAGTGGCTCTCCACGGCGTTCATGCTGACGATGGCCGTGGTCATCCCGATCACCGGCTGGTTCCTCCAGCGGGTCACCACGCGGTTCGCCTTCGGGCTCGCGATGGCCACCTTCTGCACCGGCACGCTGCTCGCCGCCCTGGCCTGGTCGTTCCCGGTGCTGCTCGTGGCCCGCGTCGTCCAGGCCAGCGGCACCGCGGTGATGATGCCGCTGCTGATGACCACGCTGATGGCCGTCGTCCCCGTGCACGACCGCGGCCGCGTGATGGGCAACGTCACGCTGGCGATGTCGGTCGCGCCGGCGCTCGGCCCGGCGGTCTCCGGTGTCGTCCTGCAGTCGCTCTCCTGGCGCTGGATCTTCCTCGTCGTGCTGCCGATCGCGGCCGCGATCGGGGCCGTCGGCCTGAGCCGCCTCAAGAACGTCGGCGTGCCTGTCCCCGGCTCGATCGACTGGTGGAGCGTCGTGATCGCCGCGATCGGCTTCGGCTCGCTGGTCTACGGCCTCAGCGAGGTCGGCGCCGTCGGCGACCACAGCACGGCGTACGCCGCCCTGGTGATCGGCGTCCTGGGCATCGGGTTCTTCGTCTGGCGCCAGATCCTGCTCCAGCGCGAGGACAAGCCGCTGCTCGACCTGCGCACCCTCAAGCTGCGGGTGTTCTCGATCTCGCTGGGTGCGATGTCGATCGCGTTCATGGCGATGCTCGGCTCGATGATCCTGCTGCAGCTCTACCTGCAGAACGTCCGCGGCATGAGCCCGCTGGCCACCGGCATGCTCGTCATGCCCGGGGGCCTGGCGATGGGTCTCCTCGGGCCGCGCGTCGGTCGGGTGTACGACGCCCGTGGCTCGCGGATCCTCGTGCTGCCGGGCGCGACCGGCCTGCTCGGGTCGATGACGCTGCTCGCCTTCCTGAGTGCCAGCACCCCGACCTGGCAGATCCTGATCGTGCACGTCGTGCTGATGGTCAGCCTGGCCGCGCTGTTCACCCCGCTGTTCACGATGGGGCTCGGCGTGCTGCCGCCGCACCTGTACTCGCACGGCAGCTCGCTGCTCGGCACCGTCCAGCAGGTCGCGGGCGCGACCGGCACGGCACTGGTCGTGATGATCATGTCGAGCCGCGCTGCCTCGCAGGTGAGCGACGGGGTCGCCCCGGCGGCTGCCGAGCTCGAGGGCATGCGGTGGGCGTTCGCGGTCTCCGCGGTGCTCTGCGCGGTCGTGCTGGCGCTGGTCGCCATGCTCCCCGCGCGGGTGGAGGAGCCCGGCGAGGGCGCCTCCCACGGTGACGACGTCGACGAGCTCGAGCAGCTGGAGCGCGCCGACGCCGGTGGCCGGGACGACCTCGACGAGGGCGAGCACGTTCCCTGCCCCGCCTGAGGCTGGGTCGTTCCGGCTAGGGCGAGCTCCAGCGCAGCGCGCCGACGAGCAGCATCCGCAGCTGGGTGCGGGCCCGCTCGAGGATGGCCGGACGGCTCTCGGGACGCGCGTTGACGATCGACTCGGTCGTGCCGACCATCAGCGTGACGATCAGGTTGGACAGCACGCGCAGGTCCTCGGTGGACCAGTGAGCCGGGTCGGTCAGCCGGGCCAGGTCGGTCGCCAGCTCGCGCTCGACCAGGTCGATCTGGTGGCGGATCGCCTCGCGGACCATCAGCGGGCCGGCGACCCGCTCCCGGGCGATGAACGCGAAGTGCGAGTGCTGGGCCGCGGTGTGCTCGCCGAGCACGCGGACCGAGCTGTCGATGATGGTGTGGTACGTCGGGTCGCTGCGTCGTACGTCCTTGAGCATCTCGCGCAACGACACGAAGGACTCCTCGACCAGGGCCAGGCCGAGGTGCTCGATCGAGTCGAAGTGACGGTAGAAGGCCGTCGGGACGATCCCGACCTCCTTGGCCACCTGGCGCAGCGAGAGAGCGACCAGGCTGCTGTCCTCGCACAGGTCGAGCGCGGCGTCGAGGATCTGCCGCCGGGTGCGCTCCTTGCGCTCCCCGCGGGACTCGCCGGCCACCCCGGAGACGGGGTCGACAGGCCCGCTCACGGACTGCACCATGCCCACGACCCTAACGCGCGGGCGCGGTTGGGTGGACGTTCGTGCACCCGATCGGTCTCGACTGATCGCTCGCTGGCGCTCGTTGCTCGACCACCTAGGGGTGACTGACGCGGACGCCGTCGAGGTGCACCGAGCGCACCCGCTCACCCAGGCCGGCGACGTCGTCAGGGCTGCCGTCGACGACCACCAGGTCGGCGCGCAGGCCCGGCCGCAAGGTGCCGCGGTCGTGCGCGACGTCGAGCAGCTCGGCGGCCGATCCGGTGGTCGCGTGCAGCGCGGCGACGGGGGAGAGGCCGGTGCCGACCATCAGCTCGACCTCCTCGAGGTTGCTGCCGTGGGCACCGACCCCGGCGTCGGTGCCCATCGCGATCCGCACGCCGGCCTCGTGCGCGCGGCGGACGGCCTCGGTGTGCACCTCGGTCAGCGCGCGGGCCTTGTCGACGTGCTCCGGTGGGATCGGGAGACCTGACTCGGCAGCCGCGATCACCTCGCGCGGCGCCTGCAGGGTGGGCACCAGCCAGGCGCCCTTCTCCAGCATCAGGTCGATCGCCTCGTCGTCGAGGAAGATGCCGTGCTCGATCGAGCGGACGCCGTTGCGCAGCGCTGCCTTGATGCCGGCGGCAGCCTGCGCGTGGGCCATCACGTGGATGCCGGCAGCAGTCGCCTCCTCGGTCATCGTGGCGATCTCGGCGTCGCGCAGCTGACCGTGGTGCGGGTTCGACGCGGACAGCACGCCACCGCTCGTGGCCACCTTGATCACGTCGGCGCCGGCGCGGACGAGCTCGCGCACCCGCTTGCGGACCTCGTCGGGGCCGTCGACCACACCGCTCGGGCGACCCGGGTGCGGCAGGAAGACCGGTATCTCGGCGCCGCACACGCTCCAGTCGTCGCCGTGGCCTCCGGTCTGGCTGAGCATGATGATCGAGATCTGCATCCGGGGCCCCGGGATCATCCCGCGCTCCACGGCCGTCTTGATCCCCAGGTCCGCGCCGCCCGCGTCCCGGACGCTGGTGACGCCGGTCGCCAGCGTCTTGCGCAGGTTCGCCGCCGCCTTGAAGAACTGGAGGCTGAACGGGTGCTCGATCATCTCGATGAAGTTCGGCGTGTCCATCACGACGTGCACGTGGCAGTCGAAGAAGCCCGGCGACACGAAACCACCCGAGCAGTCGACCGACTCGTCCCCGTCGAGACCGGGCCCGACCTCGACGATGCGGCCGTCCTCGACGACCACGTCGCCCTCCGTCGGGGCGGCGGTCGTGCCGTCGTACACCAGGCCGCCGGTGAACAGGGTTCGGGTCATGCGACGTGAGGCTAGTCGCATCGCAGGCGCGGGTGTCGGGCGTCACGTGCCGATCGCCTTGACCGGGCCCGCGTGCCTGACCATGATTTTCAGTGAACACATGTTCACTCAATCGCGTGGAAGGGAGGCACCCCATGACGATCACGGAACGCATCCTCGGGTCCCGCACCCTGGCAGCGTTGACCTCGCCCCACGGCGTGGACCGCTACCTGGAGCTGGTGAACCCGATGTGGGCCGCGACCGAGGTCCGCGCCCGGGTCGTGGACATCCACCACGAGACCACCGGCGAGACCAGCGTCGCGACCCTGACGCTCCAGCCCACCAGCACCTGGCGCGGACACCGCGCCGGCCAGTACGTCCAGGTCGGCGTCGAGATCAACGGCGCGCGCCGTACGACGCGCTGCTTCTCGATCTCCTCGGCCGAGTCCGGCCCCGGCGAGCGCTTCACCATCACCGTCCGGGCCCACGAGGAGGCCGCACCGGGCCAGCAGCGGGTCAGCCGGTTCCTCGTCCACGAGGCCCGGCCCGGCCAGGTGCTGCACCTGAGCCAGGCCCAGGGTGAGTTCACCCTCACCGAGAGCCCGGCGACGCCGACCAACAACCACCTGCTGATGATCTCGGGCGGCTCCGGCATCACCCCGGTGATGGCGCAGGTCCGGACCCTCCTGCGGGACGGGTACGACGGGAAGGCCAACCGCAAGGTGACCTTCGTGCACTTCGCCCGCTCGGAGGAGGACCTGATCTTCGCCGAGGAGCTGCGCCGCATCCAGTTCGAGGACAACCACGTCGACGTCCACCTGAGGTTCGCCGACGAGGTCTTCAGCGCCGAGTCGCTGGCCCGACTGGTGCCCGACTTCCGCAACACCGACACCTGGGCCTGCGGCCCGGCTCCGATGATGGAGCTCATCCACGAGGCGTACGACGGGTCGCCCCGCCTGCGCTCCGAGTACTTCAAGCTGGCCACCGCGGTCGGCGCGGGCTCCGGCGCGGCCGAGGGCGACCTCAGCTTCACCCGGGCCGGCACGAGTGCCGCCAACACCGGCGACTCGATCCTCGAGCAGGCCGAGGCGGCCGGTCTCACGCCGGAGTACGGCTGCCGGATGGGCATCTGCTTCTCCTGCGTGTCCCGCAAGTCCGAGGGCACGGTCCGCAACGTGCTGACCGGCGAGGAGTCCACCCTGCCGGACGAAGACATCCGCATCTGCGTCAGCGCACCCGTCGGCGACTGCGCCGTCGAGCTCTGACTCCACCAACCCGAAGGGACTGACATGGTTTCGACAAGCTCAACCATCGACAGCACCACCCCGACCACACCCACCAGCGGGAAGGTCCGCCTCACCCCCGAGCAGCTCAAGCAGTTCGGTGAGGAGATGGACGCGATCCGCCAGCGCATCATCGCCGACCTCGGCGAGGAGGACGCGACGTACATCCGCGGCATCGTCAAGAAGCAGCGCCAGTTCGAGGTCGCCGGCCGCGCGCTGATGTACCTCCCGCCGGCCTGGCCGCTGGCCGTCGCCTCGCTGAGCATCTCCAAGATCCTCGACAACATGGAGATCGGCCACAACGTCATGCACGGCCAGTACGACTGGATGGGTGACCCCGGCCTGAACTCCCGGATGTACGAGTGGGACAACGTCTGCCCCAGCGAGCAGTGGAAGTACAGCCACAACTACATCCACCACACCTTCACCAACATCATCGGCAAGGACCGGGACATCGGCTACGGCATCCTCCGGATGGACGAGGACCAGAAGTGGCACCCCTACTACCTGGGCAACCCGGTCTACGCGTTCCTGCTGATGACGTTCTTCGAGTGGGGCGTCGCGATGCACGACCTCGAGGTCGAGAACATCGTGAAGGGCACCCGCAAGATGGAGGAGAACAAGGCGCTCCACGCGGGGATCATGCGCAAGGTCCGCAAGCAGGCGCTCAAGGACTACGTGCTGTTCCCGGCCCTGACCGGTCCGCTGTTCCCGCTCACCTTCACGGGCAACGCCGTGGCCAACCTGGTCCGCAACGTCTGGGCGTTCAACATCATCTTCTGCGGCCACTTCCCGGCCGGAGCCGAGACGTTCACCGAGGAGGAGTGCCAGGACGAGAACGGTGAGGAGTCGCGCGGTCACTGGTACTACCGCCAGGTGCTCGGCTCCGCCAACATCAGCGGCGGCAAGCTGTTCCACATCATGAGCGGCAACCTGTCGCACCAGATCGAGCACCACCTGTTCCCCGACCTGCCCGCCCGGCGCTACCCGGAGATCTCCGCCGAGGTGCGCGAGATCTGCGAGCGCTACGGCATGGAGTACACGACCGGACCGCTGCTCAAGCAGCTCGGCAGCGTGGCGCGGAAGATCTGCCGCCTGGCCCTCCCGGGCAAGCGGACGACCGACCCGGCGCCGGCCGACGAGCGACCGGTCACCCTGGCCGCATGAGCGCCGGGAACGTGGGGACAATGGTCACCATGGAGGCGCACCGATGACTGACAGGCTCAGCAAGGCCGAGATCCGCAAGGACGCCGTGCAGGAGGGCTTCACCGCCGCCACGCACACCGTCGGCACCGTGGCCACGATCGTCGTCGGCGCGGTCGGTGACATCGGCCGCGCGGTCGGTGGCTTCGCGACCGAGCTGTTCGAGATCCGCGAGTCCGTGCGCAGGGCCGGCCGTGACCACGACATCGACGAGGTCACCGGCGAGGTCGTCGAGACCGACGTCGACGAGGCGGGTCAGCCGAAGGACATCTGAAAGTCGGCCATCCGGAACGACGCGAGGGTCCGCTTGCCTGCCAGCCAGGCGAGCGGGCCCGCGTCGTTGAACTCCCACCTGGCCCGGCAGGGGAGCACCTTCGAGCTGCCCTTCAGCGTGGCCAGGACCTCCTCGCCGCTCTCCCGCTCCTGCCTGGTCGCGCCCTTGAACGGCGTGCGCAGCGTCGCGTTCGAGACGTCGCTGAAGCGAGCCCGCGCGATCGGGCGCCCCTCCAGCGAGGCGGTCCAGGCGGTGCGCTGCAGCAGCGAGCCGTCGGTGTTGCGGCGGAAGTCGCAGAGGTCCTTGGGGATCGCCCACAGCTCGCGACCGCCGTTGAGCGAGTCCTCGGAGTCCACCCAGATGTCGGTGATGGTGACCAACTTGTCGACCGGCCGGGCGACCAGCAGCTCGGAGTAGGTCAGCGGGCTCGGCTGCTCGTAGGAGACGAGGGCTGCGCCGTACACCCCCGCCGGGCGGTCGGCGTGGTCGCCCTCGCGGACGCGGAACAACGACAACCAGAGCTGGCCGTGCATGTTCCACGGCGCCGGGGGATAGGTCATGGCCGCGACCCTAGGGGACTGCGGTGGCTAGCCCGCCTGCACGTCCGGGGTGCGGAACGTGCGCCGGTACTCCGCCGGCGCCACCCCGACGTTGGCACCGAAGTGGTGCCGCAGCAGCGCCGCCGACCCGAAGCCGGACCTGGAGGCGACCGTCTCGATCGCGAGGTCGGTGCTCTCCAGCAGCGTCCGGGCGTGGTGCAGCCGCTGGGCCAGCAACCACTTGCCGGGCGTCGTGCCGGTCTCGGCGGCGAACCGGCGCGCGAACGTGCGCTCCGACATCGCCGCCTGCTTCGCGAGCACGCGCACCGGCTGGTCCTCGGCGAGGTGCTCGCGCATCCAGGTGAGCAGCGGAGACAGGCTGTCGGCGGTGCACTCCGGCACCGGCAGGTTGATGTACTGGCGCTGGCCGCCGTCACGCTGCGGCGGCACCACCATCCGCCGGGCGATCGTGTTGGCCACCGAGGCGCCGAGCTCGCAGCGCACGTGGTGCAGGCACGCGTCGATGCCGGCTGCCGTGCCGGCGCTCGTGATCACCCGGTCGTCCTCGACGAACAGCACGTCCGGGTCGACCGTCGCCTCCGGGAACGCCTGCTTCAGCTCCGCGGTGTGCCGCCAGTGGGTCGTGCACGAACGGCCGTCGAGCAGGCCGGCGGCCCCGAGCAGGAACGCGCCGGTGCACACCGAGAGCACGTAGGCGCCACGGGCGTGCGCCTGCCGGAAGACGTCGAGGACCTCCTCGGACAGCGGGGAGCCCCGGTCGAACGCCGAGGCGATGACCAGGTCCGCGCCGGCGGCGTCGGCCAGGCCGTACGGCGCCGTCATGGTGAGGCCGTTCGGCAGGTGGATCGGCTCGCCCGGCCGTTCGGCACAGATCCGGTAGTCGATCGCGGGGACGCCCTCGTCGGTGCGGTCCATGCCGAAGACCTCGGTCACCACCCCGAGCTCGAACAACGCCGGCATCTGGGGCACGACCACGGCGACGGTGGAGAGAGTCATGGGACCAGTATGGCAGAAAATCTGCGGAGGGCGACATTACTGCCACTGGCGACTGGTCCCGAGGCGAAATCCACGTCCCGGACCCCGGGGAGCGAAGACCCTTCGGTCCGAGTAAGGTAAGGCTTACCTAAGTCAACCAAGCTCGTCTCGGAAGCCAGGAGGACCCCGGGTGTTCACGCCAACCCTGCGGCATCTGTTCCATCCCGACAACCTCGAGGAGTATCTCGAGTCCATCCGGGCCGGGAGCGACCACCTCGCCGCCACCCTCGGTCGGGTCTCCGGCCCGAGCACGGGCACCTCGCCCCGCGAGGCCGCACGGCCGGTCGGGGCGATCGACCTCGACGAGCCGGTCGAGGATCTCGACGAGGCCCTCGAGGAGCTCTCGCGGGTCTACCTCGACGACGCGGTCTGGTTCCACGAGCCGTCGTACGCCGCCCACCTGAACTGCCCCGTCGTGATCCCGGCCCTGCTCGCGGAGCTGTTCGTCTCCTCGGTGAACTCCTCGCTGGACACCTTCGACCAGAGCGTCGGCGGCACCCACATCGAGCGGCGACTCGTGGAGTGGACGGCCGATCGGATCGGGTTCCCGGTCGACGGCGGCCCCGCCGGCCGGTCGCGGGTCGGTGCCCGCGCCGACGGCATCTTCACCAGCGGCGGCACCCAGTCCAACCTGCAGGCCCTGCTGCTGGCGCGTGACTCCGCGGTCGAGGCGCACGGCGTCTCCTTCGACCGGCTGCGCATCCTCGCCTCGGCCGACGGCCACTTCAGTGTCGAGAAGTCGGCGCGCCTGCTCGGGCTGGCGCCGGACGCGGTCATCCAGGTGCCGGTCGACTCCGCCCACCGGATGCAGGTCTTCGAGCTCGAGTCGGCCGTGCAGCAGTGCGTCGACGACGACCTGGTGCCGATGGCCGTGGTCGCGACCGCCGGCACCACCGACTTCGGCGCGATCGACCCGGTCCGCCGGGTGGCCGCGGTGTGCGACCGCTTCGGCGTGTGGCTGCACGTCGACGCGGCGTACGGCGGGGGACTGCTCGCCTCGCGTCGGCGCCGGCACCTGCTCGACGGGATCGAGCTCGCGGACTCGGTCACCGTCGACTACCACAAGACCTGGTTCCTCCCGGTCTCGGCGAGCGCCGTCGTCGTGCGGGACGGCCGCAACCTGCGCCACGTCACGCACCACGCGGACTACCTGAACCCGAAGGCCGCCACCGACCCCAACCAGGTCGACAAGAGCCTGCAGACCACGCGGCGCTTCGACGCGCTCAAGCTCTGGATGACCCTGCGGATCATGGGGCCGGACTGCGTCGGCGACTACTTCGACGCGGCCATCGACCTCGCCCAGCAGGTCCATGCCGAGACCGGGTCGATGCCCGACATCGAGGTGGCCGCGCCACCGAGCCTGAGCACGATCATCTTCCGCTACCGCCCCGTGGGTGCCGCCCCCGACGACCTCGGGCCGCTCAACGAGCAGATCCGCGCGGAGCTGTACCGACGAGGCAACGGGATGGTGGCCGCCACCAAGGTGGACGGCTCGACGTGGCTGAAGCTCACCCTGCTCAACCCGCGCGCCACCGTCGCCGACGTCACCGCGATCCTCGACGACATCAGCGGGATCGGGGACGACCTCGTCCCGGACGTCATGGCGTCCACGGAGGTGGCGTGATGAAGGTGCACGACTTCGTGGCGGTGGGCATCGGGCCGTTCAACCTCGGGCTGGCCTGCCTGGCCGAGCCGCTCGACCTCGACGGCGTCTTCCTGGAGTCCCAGGAGGAGTTCGACTGGCACCCCGGGATGCTCCTCGACGACGCCACCCTCCAGGTGCCGTTCATGGCAGACCTGGTGACGATGGCCGACCCGACCTCGCCGTTCAGCTTCCTGAACTTCCTCAAGGACACCGGTCGGCTCTACTCCTTCTACATCCGGGAGTCCTTCTACCCGCTGCGCCGGGAGTACAACGACTACTGCCGGTGGGCCGCCGACCGGCTCACCTCGCTGCGCTTCGGCCAGCACGTCGAGCGGATCGAGCACGAGGACGGCGTCTACGTCGTCCACACGAGCCGGGGCGAGACGTGGCGCGGACGCCGTCTCGTCGTCGGTGTCGGCACCAGTCCGGTCGTCCCGGACGCGGCGACCGACCTGATCGACGAGGAGCGGGTGCTGCACACGGCGCAGTACATGGAGCACCGCGACGAGCTGGGCCGGCTCGGGTCGGTGACCGTCGTCGGCAGCGGCCAGAGCGCCGCGGAGGTGTACGCCGACCTGCTCGACGGGCTCGACCCGGACCAGTCGCTGAACTGGGTGACCCGGTCGCCGCGGTTCTTCCCGATGGAGTACACCAAGCTCACCCTCGAGATGACCTCGCCGGAGTACACCGCCTACTTCCAGGGCCTGCCCGGCGAGACCCGCGACGACCTGTTGCGCGAGCAGCGTGGGCTCTACAAGGGGATCAGCTCCGACCTCGTCGACGCGATCTTCGACAAGCTCTACGAGAAGCGGGTGTCGGGCGGGGTCGACACCACGCTCGTGACGTGTTCCGAGCTGGTCCGCGCTCGAGTCGAGGACGGGGCCGCCGGTTCGTCGTACGTCCTGGACCTGCACCACCGCGAGTCCGGGCAGGACTTCGCGCTGCGCACCGACGCCGTCGTGCTCGCGACCGGCTACGCGGCGCAGGTGCCGGAGTTCCTCGAGCCGATCCGCGACCGGATCCGGTGGGACGAGCAGGGCCGGCTGGACGCGTCGTCGTCGTTCGCCGTGGACCACGCGGGCAGCGAGATCTTCGTGCAGAACGCCGAGGAGCACACCCACGGCTTCGTCGCGCCCGACCTGGGGATGGGTGCGCACCGCAACTCGACGGTGCTCGCCGCGATGCTGGGCCGCGAGGTCTACGCGATCGAGAAGCGGGTGGCCTTCCAGCACTTCGGCGTGCCCGACCACCTCCGTGTGATGGCGGACGCCCGATGAGCCCCGCCGTGACGGCCGCTCCCGCCCTCAGGCTGGTGCCGCTGGACGCCGAGCGCGACGCGCGGTTGCTGCACGCGTGGGTGACGCACCCCCGCTCGGTCTACTGGGAGATGCAGGACGCCAGCGTCGCGGACGTCGCGCGCGAGTACGCCGAGATCGTGCAGAACCCGCACCACGACGCGTTCATCGGCCTCTCCGACAACGAGCCGCAGTTCCTCGTCGAGCGCTACGACCCGCAGCACAGCCCGCTCGCCGAGCTGCCCGAGATCGTCGAGGGAGACGTCGGCATGCACGTGCTCGTCGCCCCGACCGACTCGCCCCGGCACGGGTTCACCCGAGCGGTGATGCGCGAGGTGATGCGGTTCTGCTTCGCCGATCCCGCCGTACGCCGCGTCGTGGTCGAGCCCGACGCCCGCAACACCGCCATCGCCGCGCTCAACGCAGCGGCCGGCTTCGTCGTACTCCGCCAGGTGGAGCTGCCGACGAAGACCGCCGCCCTGTCCGTGGCCACCCGCGCGTCCTTCGCGCAGTCCGACCTCGAGAGCGAGACCACCCGATGACCCTCACCACCGACCACCCCGTCGACTCGATCGACGCCCCCACCGCCGCCCAGGCCCAGCACCTGAACCCGGCGAACCTCGCCCGCGCCCAGCGCGCCCTCGTGGCCAAGGCGATCACCGAGTTCGCGCACGAGCGGATCATCGCTCCCGAGCGAGACGGTGACGAGTTCGTGCTCGAGACGCCCGACGGCACCGGTCGCTACCGCTTCCGCGCCCGCGAGCTCGCGTTGGAGCACCTGCTGATCGACCGGCCGACCCTCTCGCGGGAGCGCGACGGGCAGCCGCGCGACCTCGACGCCCAGGAGTTCGTCGTCGAGTTCGCCGAGGTGCTCGGCATCCCGCCGGTGCTGCTGCCGACGTACCTCGAGGAGGTGGCCAGCACCCTCGCCTCGTCGGCCTGGAAGCTCGAGCACCACCGCTCGACGGCGGAGGACCTGGTGGACGCCGGCTACCAGGAGGTCGAGGCCGCGATGACCGAGGGGCACCCCGGGTTCGTCGCCAACAACGGCCGCGTCGGGTTCGGTCTCGACGACTACGAGCGCTTCGCCCCCGAGACCGGGCAGCCGATGCGGCTGGTCTGGCTCGCCTGCCGCCGCGAGCACAGCCTGCTGTCGTGCGGCGAGGGCATCAGCGAGGCGGAGCTGTACGCCGGCGAGCTCGACGACGACGTCCGCGAGGGGTTCGCCGACCGGCTGCGGCTGCTCGGACTGGACCCCGCGGACTACCTGTGGCTCCCGGTGCACCCCTGGCAGTGGACCAACAAGGTCGCGATCACCTTCGCCCCCGACCTGGCCCGGCAGGACCTGGTGTTCCTCGGCGAGGGACCCGACCAGTTCCGCGCGCAGCAGTCGATCCGCACCTTCTTCAACACCTCACGGCCCGACCGGCACTACACGAAGACGGCGCTGTCGGTGCAGAACATGGGCTTCATGCGCGGGCTCTCCCCGGCCTACATGGGCGGCACGCCGGCCATCAACGACTGGGTGCACGAGGTGGTCACCGCCGACCACACGCTGCGGCGCTGCGGCTTCACCGTGCTCCGCGAGCGCGCCGCCATCGGCTACACCGGCGATGCCTACCACCGGCTCGACGAGAGCTCGGCGTACAAGAAGATGCTGGCCGCGCTCTGGCGCGAGAGCCCGGTGCACCGGCTCGAGCCGGGGGAGCAGCTCGCCACGATGGCGGCGCTGCTGCACCGCGACGCCGACGGTCGGTCGTACGTCGGTGCGCTGGTCCGTCGCTCCGGGATGACCGCGCTGGAGTGGGTGGAGGCCTACCTGCGCGCGCACCTGCGCCCGCTGGTGCACTGCCTGCTGCGGCACGACCTGGCGTTCATGGCGCACGGCGAGAACCTGATCATGGTGCTGCGCGACGGTGTCCCCCTGCGGATGCTGATGAAGGACATCGGCGAGGAGGTCGCCGTCCTGGGCGAGCAGCCGCTGCCCCCGTCGGCCGAGCGCATCCGGCACGCCCTGCCGCCCGAGCAGCTCCCGCTGCCGATCCTCACCGACGTCTTCGACGGGTTCCTGCGGCACCTGGCCGCGATCCTCGAGGAGGACGGGCTGCTGGCCGAGGCGGAGTTCTGGGGCGCCGTACGCACCTGCATCGAGGAGCACGCCGCCGACCACCCCGAGCTGGCCGACGCGGTGCAGCGCTACGACCTGCTGCGGCCGGAGTTCCGGCACAGCTGCCTGAACCGGCTCCAGCTGAGGAACACGCTGGAGATGGTCGACCTGGCGGATCCCGTCGAGTCGCTGGTCGATGCCGGGCAGATCGCCAACCCGGCGGCCCTCCCGGGTAGTCCCGCTCATGCCGCGATCCGCTCGGTCATGCCGAGTTGAGAGTCCTGGCGGTCAGGTCCGGGGCGGCGGTGCCCAGAAGGGGTCGCGGCCCAGGAATGCGACCAGCCGCGTCTCGGGGTCGGCGTCCGCCGGCACCTCGACGCGAGGTCCGTACTGCCCGCTGTCCCTCAGCAGCTGGTCGATGGGCTCCATCCCGGCGAGCACCGCCTCGCATCGCTCCGGGTCGAGTGCCGGCACCTGGCCGGTAGCCGTGGCCAGGTCCCAGGTGTGGTGAAACACATCGGCGGTGAAGAAGCGTGAAACCGCTTGGTCGAGCGGTACCCCGCCGAAGTTCTGGTTGGTGGGCACGAGCGCGGCGACCGTGGGGTCCTCGAGCAGCGAGATCACGCCTCCTGCAAAGGCCCGCCAAGCCCCGACCGGGTCCGTCTCGGCCGAAGGTCCGGCCGGGAGCTCCACCTCCAGGTCCTGCACCAGGGCCGGGAACCACTCGATCAGGTGGCCGACGATGTCGCGCGCCCTCCACCCGGCTACTGGCGTGGGGTCATCCCACTGATCGGGGCGGACCGCGTCCACGATCTCGCCGAAGCGGCCACCGATCTCACGAAACTCTTCAGCTGGGGTCATGCAGGTGAGACTGCCCGACGGCTGCCGACTCATCGGCGCCGGGGCCACTGCTACGTGTCACGCACGTCGCCCATTCCGCGATCGCTCCTCATCCCGATGTGCGCGTAGTTCGGACCGCGCCGCAGGCCAGCGCACCTCCAGACGCCTGTCGGTTGCTCCGAACTGCCCGGGATCCGGAGCGACATCTGCTGAACCGACCAGGACGAGCCTGGTCCACCCGCATGCCGAGGACGATTCCGCACGTGTTGCCGACGTAGCGGTGAGGTCGAGGGCGGGCTCGCGCGGGTGTGCGGAGGCCTCAGTCGTCGTCGGGGTCGTCGAGGCGGGCCAGCCAGGTGGCGAACCGCTCCACCGGGGTCTCGAACTCGGGGTGGACGTCGGTGAACTCCTGGAGTCGCTCGGCCAGCCAGGCGAGCGTGACCTCCTCGTCGCCACGCCGGCTCTGGAGCTCCTCGATGCCGCGGTCGGTGAAGTACACGGCCAGGCTCAGTAGTTGTCCTCGACGGTGCCGCTGACCGCCTCGAACGCGGCGCTCATCAGCCCCTTGAGCTCGTCGACGTGGCGGGAGTGCTGTCCCACCGACGGCGAGCTCGAGGCCGGCCGCGAGATGACCCGCACCTCACGGTCGAGGTTCGGGAACAGGTTCAGCCGCAGGTGCGGGGCCGGGCCCATGTTGGCAGGCTCGTCCTGCACCCAACGGATGTCCTTGAGGTTGGGGTAGCGGCCGATCTCCTCGAGCAGCTCCTCCTCCGGGCGCGGGTAGAGGCGCTCGATGCGCGCGATCGCGGTGGTGGGGGAGTCGCCCTGGTGCTGGGCGCGGTGCGTCATCAGGTCCCAGGTGATCCGCCCGCTGCACAGCACCAGCGTGTCGACCTTCTCCGGGTCGGCGACCTCGTCGCCGATCAGCGGGCGGAAGGTGCCCTGGGTGAAGTCGTCCGGCTTGGAGGCCGCCTCCTTGCGGCGGAGCATCGACTTCGGCGTGAACACGATCAGCGGGCGGTGCTCGTCGCCGAGGGTGTGCCGCCGCAGCAGGTGGAAGTAGCTCGCCGGGGTGGACGGCTGCGCCACGACGAAGGCGTCGTCGGCGGCCATGGTCAGGAACCGCTCGATGCGCGCCGAGGAGTGGTCGGGACCCTGGCCCTCGTAGCCGTGGGGGAGCAGGAGCACGACGCCTGAGGACTGGCCCCACTTGGTCTCGCTGGCGGTGATGAACTCGTCGATGACGGTCTGGGCGCCGTTGACGAAGTCGCCGAACTGCGCCTCCCACGCGACCAGCGCGTCGGGTCGGGCGACCGAGTAGCCGTACTCGAAGCCGAGGGCGGCGTACTCCGAGAGCAGGGAGTCGTAGACGTAGAACTGCCCCTGGTCCTCGGTCAGGTTGGACAGCGGGGTCCACTCGTTGGCGTTGGTGCGGTCGATGACGGTGGCGAACCGGCTGGCGAAGGTGCCGCGGCGCGAGTCCTGGCCGGCCAGCCGCACCGGGCGACCGTCCATCAGCAGCGAGCCGAGCGCGAGGATCTCGCCCGCGCCCCAGTCGATCGGCCCCTCGGTCATCGCTGCGGCGCGCTTCTGCAGCTGCGGCAGCACCTTCGGGTGCACGGTGAAGCCGTCGGGCGTGCTGACGTAGGCGTCGGCGATCCGCTTCACGGTCTCCATCGGGACGGCGGTCGTGAAGTCCTCGTGGGTCTTCTCCGGGTAGTCCGGCACCGTGGTCCACGACTCCGGGGCGTTGCTCGCCTCACGCACCTCGGTGAAGACCCGCTCCAGCTGCTGCTGGTAGTCCTTGAGGACCTGCTCGGCCTCCTCCAGCGTGATGTCGCCGCGACCGATCAGGGACTCGGTGTAGAGCTTGCGCACCGAGCGCTTCTGCTCGATCAGGTCGTACATCAGCGGCTGGGTGTACGACGGGTCGTCGCCCTCGTTGTGGCCGCGACGGCGGTAGCAGACCAGGTCGATGACGACGTCCTTGTTGAACGCCTGGCGGTACTCGAAGGCGAGCCGGGCCACACGGATGCACGCCTCGGGGTCGTCGCCGTTCACGTGGAAGATCGGCGCCTGGACCATCCGGGCCACGTCGGTGCAGTAGAGCGAGGAGCGCGACGCGGCGGGCGAGGTGGTGAAACCGACCTGGTTGTTGACGACGACGTGCACGGTGCCGCCGGTGCGGTAGCCGCGCAGCTGGGAGAGGTTCAGCGTCTCGGCGACCACGCCCTGGCCGGCGAACGCCGCGTCGCCGTGCACGAGCAGCGGGAGCACCGGGAAGGCCTCGCCCTGGTTGAGCACGTCCTGCTTGGCGCGGGCGATGCCCTCCAGCACCGGGTCGACCGCCTCGAGGTGCGAGGGGTTCGCCGCGACGGAGACCTTGATCTTGTCGCCGGAGTCGGCGAGGAACTCGCCCTCGGCGCCGAGGTGGTACTTCACGTCGCCCGAGCCCTGCACCGTGCGCGGGTCGATGTTGCCCTCGAACTCGCGGAAGATCTGGCCGTAGCTCTTGCCGACGATGTTGGCGAGCACGTTGAGCCGGCCTCGGTGGGCCATCCCGATGGTGACCTCGTCGAGCCCGCCCTCGGCGGCCGCCTCACAGATCTCGTCGAGGAGGGGGACGGTCGTCTCGCCGCCCTCGAGGCTGAACCGCTTCTGGCCGACGAACTTGGTCTGGAGGAACGTCTCGAACGCCTCGGCCTGGTTGAGCTTGAGCAGGATGCGGAGCTGCTCCTCGCGGGGCGGCTTCTGGTGCGGCTGCTCGACGCGCTCCTGGATCCACCGGCGCTGCTCGGGGTCCTGGATGTGCATGTACTCGATGCCGACGGTGCGGCAGTAGGAGTCACGCAGGATGCCGAGGATCGAGCGCATCTTCATGAACCGGCGCTCGCCACCGAACGAGCCGGTCGCGAACTCCCGGTCGAGGTCCCACAGCGTCAGGCCGTGCGACTCGACCTCGAGGTCGGGGTGGCTGCGCTGGCGGTACTCCAGCGGGTCGGTGTCGGCCATCATGTGGCCGCGCACCCGGTAGGCGTGGATCAGCTCGAGGATCCGGGCCTGCTTGCTGATCTCGTCGTCGTGGTTCGTGGAGATGTCCGAGGACCAGCGGATCGGCTCGTAGGGGATCCGCAGCGCCCGGAAGATCTCGTCGTAGAAGCCGTCCTCGCCGAGCAGCAGCTGGTGCATCCGGCGCAGGAACTCACCGCTCTGCGCGCCCTGGATCACCCGGTGGTCGTACGTCGACGTCAGCGTCATGATCTTGCTGATCGCGTTGCGGGTGATCGTCTCCTCGGAGGCACCCTGGAACTCGGGCGGGAACTCCATCGAGCCGACGCCGATGATCGCGCCCTGGCCCTTCATCAGGCGCGGCACCGAGTGGTTGGTGCCGATCGTGCCGGGGTTGGTCAGGCTGATCGAGGTGCCCTGGAAGTCGGAGACCTGGAGCTTGCCGCCGCGCGCCTTGCGGACGAGGTCCTCGTAGGCGGTCCAGAAGTGCGCGAAGTCCATCGTCTCCGCGGCCTTGATGCTCGGCACCAGCAGCTGGCGGGTGCCGTCGGGCTTGGGCAGGTCGATCGCGAGGCCGAGGTTGACGTGGGCCGGCTTGATCTGGTTGGGCTTGCCGTCGACGACGTCGAAGCCGACGTTCATGTCGGGCATCGCCTTGAGCGCCTTGACCAGGGCGTAGCCGATGATGTGCGTGAAGGACACCTTGCCGCCGCGGGCCCGGGCGAGGTGGTTGTTGATGACGATGCGGTTGTCCCACAGCAGCTTCACCGGGACCGAGCGCACGCTGGTCGCCGTCGGGACGGTCAGGCTCGCGTCCATGTTGGCCACGGTGCGGGCCGGGGCGCCCTTGAGGACGTGGTAGGTCGGCTCGTCGTCGGCAGCCGCCTCCTGCTTCTCCGCTGTCTCGCGGGGAGCGGACTTGCTGGTGCCGGCTGCCTTGCTCTTGGTCTCGGAAGACGTGGTCTTGTCCTTGTCCTTGGTGGTGTCCTTGGTGGTGTCCTGGGATTTCTTGGCCTGCGACTGCTGGGGCTCGGCGCTCTTCGCCTCGGGCTTGCTCTCGGCCTTCGGCTTCGACGTGCTGCCGGAGGGGCGGCGCTTGGGGGCCCCGGTCGACTCCTTCACCGAGCCGTTGGTCGAGCCGCGCGAGCCGTTGGAGGAGTCGCTCGAGGCGGTCGACGAGGAGGAGGATCCGGCGCGCTGGTCCTTGCCGAAGAAGTCCCACCACACCTTGTCGACGCTGTCGGGGTCCTTCTGGTAGCGCTCGTACATCTCGTCAACGAGCCACTCGTTGGCTCCGAATCCCGACCTCGAGCTGTCTTCGGATGACTCCGGCACGACTGGTTTCGCCTCTTCCCAGCAAGTCTGTGTGAGTACACCCACAAGGCTAGTCCCCCGGTCGGGATAACCGCAGGGCAGGCGGCGCAAACCGGGAGTGTGTAGCGAGGGTCACGTTCCGCGGCGTGACCTCGGCATCGCGTTCAGCTATTTCAGTTCACGGCCGCCAACAAGGGCGCGCCCTCGCTGCAGTAACGGAACTGGGTCGACGCCCACGAATCTCGAAAAGTAGACCAGTAGCGCCGGTTTTGAGGGCTCTCGACTCGCCGGTGGGGCCGCCTGAGGGCGTGCTTGCTGCCAGCTAGCAGCTCGTGTCCACCCCGGTCTCTCGATTGGTTGCCCGGTCAAGCATCCGGCTAGCGTGCGGCACTCGTTCGGCTCATCGGATCGGGGGATCGGTGTGCGAACTGCCCTGTCCCCGGTCCCGAATCGAGATCATGCGTACTCGCGTACAACGACCCCTGTCCCTCCTTCCCCTGCTTCCCCTGCTCCTGTTGTTGTCCATGGTCGTGGCCCTGCTCGGCCCGTCCCTCCCAGCGCGTGCGGCGAGCCCGACGCTGAGCAACGGCTGCGCCGTCTCGGCCCGCGGCATCCCCAGCTGCGGCGCCTTCGTCGGGGCCGCGTACGGCGCCAATAGCCGACGTGAAGTCGTGGGAGTCCTCGATGGGCAAGAACCTCGGCGTCCACCGCACGTACTGGAGCCCCAGCCGGTGGCCTCGGCGGTCAACACGGCCACGGCCGACGCCGCCAACCACCGGGTCGGCTGGATGAGCTTCAAGCCGCCGCACTCCTGGAACGACATGGCCGCCGGCAAGGGCGACGCCTGGGCCAAGGACCTCGCCACGCGGATGAAGTCGATCGGCGGCCCGGTCTGGGTCGCCGTCGGCCACGAGCCCGAGGGCGATGGCGACATCCAGGTCTGGAAGAAGATGCAGGCCCGTCTCGCGCCGATCATGCGTGCCGCTGCGCCCAACCTCGGCTACTCGATCATCCTGATGGGCTACCACCAGCTGTACGGCGACAAGAAGTACGCCCTGAGCGCCACCTGGCCGGACACCAAGATCGACCTCGCCGGCTTCGACATCTACGAGAAGTACGGCGTCCAGAAGCAGGGCCAGGCCATGACCATGGAGTGGAAGGACCTCGAGGCTGGGTACTTCCCCAAGCTCCAGGCGTGGTCGAAGAGCACGGGCGTCCCGTGGGGTCTGGCCGAGACCGGCTACAGCGACCCGGCCGCCAAGGTTCGGCCGAACTGGCCCACGACCACCTACGACGACATGGTCGCCGCCGGCGGCATCGCGTTCAGCTACTTCAACACCCCGCTGCACAGCCAGGCGAACTGGGTGCTCTCGAGCACGGCCAAGAAGACCGCCTTCACCGCCCTGAACAAGAAGGGCGCCACCCTGCGGTAGCAACCAGCGGGGGCGCGGGGCGCCTCCGGCAGGATTCGAACCTGCGACACCTGGTACCGGAAACCAGTGCTCTATCCCCTGAGCTACGGAGGCCAGTCGGGGCGCCGCGAAGACTACCGGGCGATATCCCCGCGAAGGAAACCGAGGGCCGCCGATACGCTGGGGCAGTGAACCCCGCTGACCTCTCCACGACCATCGTCGGGGCGCTGACCGCGCTCGTCGACGACGGTCGGCTCACCCTCCCCGACGGCGTTCCGAGCCAGGTGACGGTGGAGCGTCCGCGGCAGAAGGGTCACGGCGACTACGCCACCAACGTGGCGCTCCAGCTGGCCAAGAAGGCAGGCACCAACCCGCGTGCGCTGGGCGAGCTGCTCGCCGAGCAGCTGCGGGCGGCCGAGGGCGTGGCCGCGGTGGACGTCGCGGGTCCCGGGTTCCTGAACATCACGGTCGCCGCCGGCGCGCAGGGCCAGGTCGCCGCCGACGTGGTGGCCGCTGGTGCGGCGTACGGGTCCTCGGACGCGTTCGCGGGCGAGAAGATCAACCTCGAGTTCGTCTCGGCCAACCCGACCGGCCCCCTGCACATCGGTGGCGTCCGGTGGGCCGCCGTCGGTGACGCGCTCGGGCGCATCTTCACCAAGACCGGCGCCGAGGTCACCCGGGAGTACTACTTCAACGACCACGGCGGCCAGATCGACCGGTTCAGCGGCTCGTTGCTGGCCAGCGCGCACGGCCGGCCGGTGCCCGAGGACGGCTACGGCGGCGCCTACATCGACGACATCGCGCAGGCGGTGCTGTCCAAGCACCCCGGCACCCTGGACCTTCCCGACGCCGAGGCGCAGGAGGTCTTCCGCGCCGCGGGCGTCGAGATGATGTTCGCCGAGATCAAGGAGAGCCTCCACCAGTTCGGCGTCGACTTCGACGTCTACTTCCACGAGGACAACCTGCACAGCAGCGGCGCGGTGCAGAAGGCGATCGACCGGCTGACCGAGCTCGGGAACACCTACGAGCAGGACGGCGCGCTCTGGCTGCGCACCGAGAAGTACGGCGACGACAAGGACCGGGTGATCATCCGGTCCGACGGCAACGGCTCCTACTTCTCCGGCGACCTCGCCTACTACCTCGACAAGCGCAGCCGGGGCTTCGACCGGTGCTTCATCATGCTCGGCGCGGACCACCACGGCTACGTCGGCCGGATGATGGCGATGTGTGCGGCCTTCGGCGACGAGCCGCACGTCAACCTCGAGATCCTGATCGGCCAGATGGTCAACCTGCTCCGTGACGGCGAGCCCCTCCGGATGTCCAAGCGCGCGGGCACGGTCGTCACGATCGAGGACCTCGTCGACGCGATCGGGGTCGACGCCGCCCGCTACGCCCTGGCCCGCTACAGCACCGACTCCCAGATCGACCTGGACCTGGACATCTGGGCCAAGCGCACCGACGACAACCCGGTGTTCACGGTGCAGTACGCCCACGCCCGGATCAGCTCGATCCTCCGCAACGCCACCGACCTCGGTCTCGCGCCCGAGTCGCACCCGGAGCTGCTCACGCACGAGAAGGAGGGCGAGCTGCTGCGTGCGCTCGCGGAGCTCCCGCGCGTGGTCAAGGCGGCCGCCGAGCTGCGCGAGCCGCACCGCCTGGCCCGCTATCTCGAGGAGCTCGCCCGCACCTATCACCGGTTCTACGACAACTGCCGGGTGCTGCCGCGCGGGGACGAGGACCCCAACGACCTCCACCGGGCACGACTGCTGCTCGTCGAGGCGACGCGCATCGTGCTGGCCAACGGGCTCGAGCTCCTCGGTGTCTCCGCCCCGGAGCGGATGTAGCCGGTGCGCGCCCACGAGGCCGGTTGGGCCCATGCCGCCGTGTCCGTCCGCGGACCGGCGTGGCTGCGCGAGCCCGGCGACGTCAACGCACTCGTCCCCGAGCTCTGGTCCCTCACGGCCCAGAAGGTCGACGGCGTCCTCGAGGTGGGCGGCGTCCGGCTGACCGACCTGGTCGAGGAGCACGGCTCGCCGGCGTACGTCCTCGACGAGGCCGACTTCCGGGCGCGGGCACGGGCGTTCCGTGACGGGTTCGCGGGCTGCGACGTCTTCTACGCCGGCAAGGCGTTCCTGTGTACGACGGTCGCCCGGTGGATCGACGAGGAGGGACTCAACCTCGACGTGTGCTCCGGCGGTGAGCTCGCCGTCGCGCAGCGGGCCGGCTTCCCGATGGAGCGCGTGGGCTTCCACGGCAACAACAAGACGCTCGCCGAGCTGGAGCGGGCCGTCGAGCTCGGCGTCGGCCGCATCATCCTCGACTCCTTCCACGAGATCAGCCGGCTCGAGCGGGTCACCCGTGAGCTCGGCCGCACCGCTCACGTCATGGTGCGCGTGACCGCCGGGGTCGAGGCGCACACGCACGAGTACATCGCCACGGCGCACGAGGACCAGAAGTTCGGGTTCTCGATCAGCAGCGGTGACGCGCTCGAGGCCGTCCGCCAGATCCACGCGGCCGAGGGGCTCGAGCTGCTCGGGCTGCACTCCCACATCGGCTCCCAGATCTTCGACTCGTCGGGCTTCGAGGTGGCGGCGCGTCGGGTCCTCGAGCTGCACGCCCAGATCTCCAGCGAGATCGGGGTGCAGCTGCCCGAGCTCGACCTCGGGGGCGGCTTCGGGATCGCCTACACGACCCAGGACGACCCGTCCGACGCTGCGCAGCTCGCCACCGAGATGACCAAGATCGTCCGCGACGAGTGCCGGGTGCGTGACCTCGAGGTGCCCCGCCTCTCCATCGAGCCCGGCCGCGCGATCGCCGGACCCGCGGTGTGCACGGTCTACGAGGTGGGCACCGTCAAGGCCGTCGAGCTCGACGGCGGCGCCGTCCGCACCTATGTATCTGTCGACGGCGGGATGAGCGACAACATCCGCACCGCCCTCTACGACGCCGACTACTCGTGCACCCTGGCCAACCGCACCTCCGACGCCCCGCCGCTGATGACGCGGATCGTGGGCAAGCACTGCGAGGCCGGCGACATCGTGGTCAAGGACGAGTTCCTCCCCGGCGACGTCGCGCCCGGTGACCTGGTGGCCGTGCCCGGGACGGGCGCCTACTGCAGGTCGATGGCCAGCAACTACAACCACGCGATGCGGCCGCCGGTCGTCGTCGTCAAGGACGGCGAGTCGCGGGTCGTCGTACGCCGGGAGACGCTGGACGACCTGCTGGCGACCGATCTCGGCTGAGGTCAGCTACCGGATACGCGTCACGACACGCACCAGCGCGGGTGCGAGGATGGTCCGCGATGAACGAGAAACCACCCGTGAAGGTCGCCCTGCTGGGCTGCGGCGTCGTCGGCTCCCAGGTCGCGCGGCTGCTGCACGAGCAGGCCGACGACCTCGCCGCGCGCGTCGGTGCCCGGGTCGAGCTGGCCGGCGTCGCCGTACGCCGCCTCGGCCTGCCGCGCGCCGTCGACCTGCCCGAAGAGCTGTTCACCACCGACGCCGAGGCCCTGGTGAGGCGCGACGACATCGACGTCGTGGTCGAGGTGATCGGCGGCATCGAGCCGGCGCGCTCGCTGATCCTCGCCGCGCTCGAGCACGGCGCCAGCGTGGTCTCGGCCAACAAGGCCCTGCTCGCCGAGGACGGCAGCACCCTGTTCGACGCCGCCGAGAAGGCCGGCCGCGACCTCTTCTACGAGGCCTCCGTCGCCGGCGCCATCCCGATCCTGCGACCGCTGCGCGAGTCGCTGGCCGGCGACCAGGTGACGCGGGTGCTCGGCATCGTCAACGGCACCACCAACTTCATCCTCGACCGGATGGACTCCTCCGGCGCGGGCTTCGACGAGGCCCTCGAGGAGGCCCAGGCGCTCGGGTACGCCGAGGCCGACCCGACCGCCGACGTCGAGGGCTTCGACGCCGCGGCCAAGGCCGCGATCCTGGCGAGCCTGGCCTTCCACACGCGGGTCACCGCCGCCGACGTGCATCGCGAGGGGATCGCCGAGGTCACCGCGAGCGACGTCGCGTCCGCCGCGGAGATGGGCTGTGTCGTCAAGCTGCTCGCCATCTGCGCGCTCGAGAACGGTCCCGACGGGCCGGCCGTCTCGGCGCGCGTGCACCCGGCGATGATCCCGAGGACCCACCCGCTGGCCAGCGTGCGCGAGGCCTTCAACGCGGTCTTCGTCGAGAGCGAGGCGGCCGGACAGCTGATGTTCTACGGCCCCGGTGCCGGTGGCTCCCCGACGGCGAGCGCGGTGATGGGTGACCTGGTCACCGTCGCGCGCAACCGGCTCGAGGGTGTCCGCGGCGCGGGCGAGTCGTCGTACGCCGACCTCCGGGTGCTCCCGATGGGGCAGACCCAGACCCGCTACCACGTGCAGATCGACGTCGACGACAAGGCGGGTGTCCTCGCCACCGTCGCCCAGGTCTTCGCCGAGCACGACGTGTCCATCCAGACCGTGCGCCAGGAAGGGCGCGGCGACGACGCCCAGCTGGTCGTCGTCTCGCACCGCGCGAGCGACGCCGACCTGTCCGCCACCGTCAAGCACCTCGCAGAGCCTGGCCAACGTGCGTGAGGTCTCGTCGGTGATGCGGGTCGAGGGCGAATCTGAATGAGCCACCAGTGGATGGGGGTGCTCGAGGAGTACGGCGACCGCCTGGACATCCCCGAGGGGACGCCGGTCATCACCCTGCGTGAGGGCGGCACCCCGCTGGTGGAGTCGGCCTGGCTCTCCCACCTCACCGGCGCCGAGGTGTGGCTCAAGGTCGAGGGCGACAACCCGACGGGCTCGTTCAAGGACCGGGGGATGACCGTCGCGCTGTCGGTCGCCGTCGGCCAGGGCGCCGAGGCCGTGGTCTGCGCGTCCACCGGCAACACCTCGGCCTCGATGGCGGCCTACGCCGCCCGCGCCGGCGTGAAGCCGCTGGTGCTCGTGCCGCAGGGCAAGATCGCCGCCGGCAAGCTCGCCCAGGCGATCCTGCACGGCGCGCAGGTGATCATGGTCCGCGGCAACTTCGACGACTGCCTGCGGATCTCCCGCGGGCTCGCCGAGCACTACCAGGTCGCGCTGGTGAACTCCGTCAACCCGATGCGTCTCCAGGGCCAGAAGACCGCGTCGTTCGAGATCGTCGACTTCCTCGGCGACGCCCCCGACGTGCACGTGCTGCCGACCGGCAACGCCGGCAACATCTCGGCGTACTGGCTCGGCTACCGCGAGGCCCACCAGGCCGGCGACGCGACCCGGCTGCCGGTGATGCGCGGCTGGCAGGCCGAGGGCGCGGCACCTCTCGTGCTCGGCGCTCCGGTGCCCGACCCCGAGACGGTCGCCTCCGCCATCCGGATCGGCAACCCCGCCTCGTGGGACCTCGCCATGGAGGCGGCCGACGCCTCCGGTGGCAAGTTCCGGCAGGTCAGCGACGCCGAGATCCTGGCCGCGCAGCGCGAGCTCGCCGGGCGCGACGGCGTCTTCGTCGAGCCGGCGTCTGCGGCTGGCGTGGCGGGTCTGCTGCTCGAGGCCCGCGAAGGTGTGCGGTACGCCGGCCAGCAGGTCGTGGTCACCGTGACCGGCCACGGCCTCAAGGACATCGACACCGCGCTCTCGAGCTTCACCGATCTCGTCGACACGGTCTGTGATGCCGACGTGGAGGCCGCGGCAGCGGCAGCCGGGCTGGCCTGAGATGGCGTTCCTCCCGGGACCGGTGACCGTCGAGGTGCCGGCCACCAGTGCCAACCTCGGCCCCGGCTACGACTGCCTCGGCATCGCCCTCGAGGTGTCCGACACCCTCGTCGGCCAGGTGGTCGCGGACGGTCTCGAGGTCGTGGTCGACGGTGAGGGCGAGGACCTCGTCCGCGACGAGTCCCACCTCGTCATCCGTGCGATGCGGGCCGCCTTCGAGGTGCTGGGGGAGCAGCCCGCCGGCCTCAGCGTGTGGTGCACCAACCGGATCCCGCACAGCCGCGGCATGGGCTCCTCGTCGGCTGCCATCGTGGGCGGCATCGTGCTCGCCCGTGCCCTGGTCGAGGGTGGCGCCGAGAGGCTCGACGACGCGCAGGCACTGGCGCTGGCCAACCGGCTCGAGGGCCATCCCGACAACGTCGCGCCGGCCCTGCTCGGCGGGTTCGTGATCTCCGGCCAGGCCGGTGACGTGGTGTGGGCCCAGAACGCCCCGGTCGACCCGTCGGTCTCGGCGGTGGTGCTGGTCCCGCCGTACGGCGTGCGCACCGAGCTGGCCCGTGGCCTGCTGCCCGACTCCGTCCCGCACGCGGACGCGGCGGCCAACACGGGTCGTGCCGCCCTGCTCGTCGCGGCACTGGGTCATCAGCCCCGGTTGCTGCTGCGCGCCACCGAGGACTTCCTGCACCAGGGGCCGCGCGAACCCGCCATCCCGGAGTCCCTCGCGCTCGTCCACGAGCTGCGCTCGCACGGTGTCCCGGCAGTGGTCTCCGGTGCCGGACCGACCGTGCTGGCCTTCGTGTCGCCGGGCGCGACACCCTCCGCCGAGGACGTCGCTGGGCTGGTCCCGGCCGGGTGGCGGACACAGCTGCAGACCGTGGGTGGCGCCGGCGCCCGCGTGCTAACCTGAGCGAAGCGTCAGGCCGGCCTCTCGGTGGAGCCTCCTCCGAAGCCGACGACACCAGACGCCACACCGATCACCTCCCACAGGGACATCCCGACGCGTGCATGTCCGGATCAGGTGTCGGTTGCACTGCACCGGACACAGCTGTCGACATCGCCGTACAGCCGACCAGGGGGAAGGACCCCGGATGACCGAAACCACCGAGACCGCACCCGCCACGGGCGGTCGCAAGGGTGGCCTGAACGCCATGTTGCTCCCCGAGCTCAAGCAGCTCGCCGGCGGGCTCGGCATCAAGGCCACGGGCATGCGCAAGGGTGACCTCATCGAGGCCATCAAGGCGGCCCAGAGCGGCGGCCAGAGCGGCGGCGGCCAGAGCCGCGGCCAGGCCAAGGCCGCCACCGAGCGCAGCGAGCGCCCGTCGCAGGGCGACCAGAACGGCCGACGCGGCCAGGACGGCGACGACCAGCCCCGCGAGGAGCAGAGCCGCCGCGACCGCGACGACAAGCAGGACGACAAGCAGGACGACAACCGCGGCCGGCGCACCGACGACCGCCAGGGCGGCGACCGGCAGAGCGACCGTCAGAGCGACCGCGGAACGACCGCGACAGGCGACCGCCAGAACGACCGCGACGACCGCCAGAACGACCGCGACGGCGACCGCCAGAACCAGGGCGGCAACCGCAACCAGGGCCAGCAGAACCAGGACAACCGCGGCAACCGCACCGACGACGACGGCGGTGGCAGCCGCCGCAACCGTCGGCGCCGCGGTCGCGACCGGGGCACCCAGACCGGCGGCGGTCAGGGCGGACAGGGCGGCGGTCAGGGCGGCGGCGGTGGCCGCGGCAACCGCAACGAGCCGGACCTGCAGATCCTCGAGGACGACGTCCTCGCCCCCTGCGCGGGCATCCTCGACCTGATGGACAACTACGCGTTCGTGCGCACGAGCGGCTACCTGCCGGGTGTGGACGACGTCTACGTCTCGATGTCCATGGTGCGCAAGTACGGCCTGCGCCGCGGTGACGCCGTCACCGGCCAGGTCCGCCAGCCGCGCGAGGGCGAGCGCAAGGAGAAGTACAACCCGCTCGTGAAGCTCGACGCCGTCAACGGTGCCGACCCCGAGTCGGCGAAGACGCGGATCGACTTCAGCAAGCTCGTCCCGCTCTACCCCCACGACCGGCTGCGCCTCGAGACCACCTCGACCAACCTGATCGGCCGCGTGATCGACATCGCGGCCCCGATCGGCAAGGGCCAGCGCGGGCTGATCGTCTCGCCCTCCAAGGCCGGCAAGACGATGATCATGCAGTCGATCGCCAACTCGATCACCACCAACAACCCCGAGTGCCACCTGATGGTGGTCCTCGTGGACGAGCGTCCCGAGGAGGTCACCGACTTCGAGCGCTCGGTCAAGGGCGAGGTCGTCAGCTCGACCTTCGACCGCCCGGCCAGTGACCACACGATCGTCGCGGAGCTCGCCATCGAGCGCGCGAAGCGCCTGGTCGAGCTGGGCCACGACGTCGTCGTACTCCTCGACGGCATCACCCGCCTCGGTCGTGCCTACAACCTGGCCGCGCCGGCGAGCGGCCGGATCCTGTCCGGTGGCGTCGACTCGGCAGCGCTGTACCCGCCCAAGAAGTTCTTCGGCGCCGCGCGCAACATCGAGGACGGCGGCTCGCTGACGATCCTCGCCACGGCGCTGATCGAGAGCGGCTCGAAGATGGACGAGGTCATCTTCGAGGAGTTCAAGGGCACCGGGAACATGGAGATCCGGCTGCGTCGGGACTTCGCGGACAAGCGGATCTTCCCGGCGATCGACGCCGTGCAGTCCGGCACCCGTCGCGAGGAGCTCCTGATGAGCAAGGAGGAGCTCTCCATCATCTGGAAGCTGCGTCGGGTGCTCTCGGGGCTCGACGGGCAGCAGGCGCTCGAGCTGTTGCTCGAGCGGTTGAAGAAGTCGCAGAACAACCTCGAGTTCCTGATGCAGGTGCAGAAAACCACGCCGACGGCCCCCGGTCAGGACGACTGAGTCCGACCGGTACCGTCCAACTGAGTCCGTTATGCCCGCGCCCACCGTTGGGTGTGGATATGCTCGTCTGGGACTTACGAACATTTCGAGGGGAAATACATGGCTCGCATCGTGATTGCGGATGACGACGCAGACATCCGCGAGCTCGTCGTGTTCAAGCTGCGTCACGGCGGACACGACGTCGTACCTGTGGGGGACGGTGCAGCGGCTGTCGAGGCCTGCACGGCCGAGAAGCCGGACCTGGTCATCCTCGACGTGATGATGCCGGGGATGAGTGGCCTGGACGCTGCCCGCGCCCTGAGGGCCGACTCCAACATGGATGGCCTGCCCATCATCATGCTCACCGCCCGCGCCCAGGAGTCCGACATCGAGCAGGGCTTCGAGGCCGGCGCCGACGACTACATCGTCAAGCCGTTCAGCCCCCGGGAGCTCGCCTCGCGCGTCTCCGCGGTGCTCGCCCGGAGCCGCTGACCAGCTCGACCCGTTCGGCCCGTGCAGCGGGCCGGAGCCGCCCGCCGGGGTCCTCCTGGCCGGGGAACAGAGCGATGCCCCGCTGCGTTGAGACCCGTGCCAGCCGATTCGCCCGGATGCGGGCCTCGATGGCACACTTGGACGCTGGTTCCGGTTCACGCACCCACGGGTGCGACCCGGCGGCCGTAACCCCGAGAGGAAATCATGAAGAAGGACATCCACCCCGAGTACGTGACCACCGAGGTGACCTGCACCTGCGGGAACAAGTTCACGACTCGCAGCACCGCGACGAGTGGGATCATCCACTCCGAGGTCTGCTCCAACTGCCACCCCTTCTACACCGGCAAGCAGAAGATCCTCGACACCGGCGGCCGCGTGGCCCGCTTCGAGGCCCGCTACGCCAAGAAGAAGGCCGACAAGTAGCTCTCTGGGCCCGCAGGTTTCCCCGGCCGACCGGGGAAACCGACACCCACCAGAGGAGCCACCCTTGTTCGAAGTCGTCTCCCAGCTCGCTGCCGAGCACGCGGAGCTCGAGACGAAGCTGGCCGACCCGTCGGTGCACGCCGACCAGTCGGTGGCGCGCCCGCTCAACCAGCGGTACGCCGAGCTGAGCTCGATCCTGCGCGCCCACGCGGAGTGGACCCGGCTGGGCGGCGACCTCGAGGCGGCCCGCGAGCTGGCCGGCGAGGACGAGGCGTTCGCCCGCGAGGCGGAGACGCTCGAGAAGGCGCGGGCGACGGCCGAGGAGCGGCTGCGTCACCTGCTGGTGCCGCGCGAGGCCTCCGACGGCAAGGACGTGCTGCTCGAGGTGAAGTCGGGCGAGGGCGGCGAGGAGTCGGCGCTGTTCGCGGGCGACCTGCTCCGCATGTACACCCGGTACGCCGAACGCCGCGGCTGGTCCACCGAGATCCTCGACGCCACCGAGTCCGACCTCGGCGGCTACAAGTCGGTGACGGTCGCGGTCAAGGCGAAGGGCACCCCCGAGCCGGGCGAGGCGCCGTTCGCCCTGCTGAAGTTCGAGGGTGGGGTGCACCGGGTCCAGCGCGTCCCGGTGACCGAGAGCCAGGGGCGGGTGCACACCAGCGCGGCCGGCGTACTCGTGCTGCCGGAGGCCGAGCAGGTCGACGTGCAGATCGAGGAGAAGGACATCCGCATCGACGTCTTCCGCTCCAGCGGCCCCGGCGGCCAGAGCGTCAACACCACCGACTCCGCCGTACGGATCACGCACGTGCCCACCGGCATCGTGGTCAGCTGCCAGAACGAGAAGTCCCAGCTGCAGAACCGCGACCAGGCCATGCGCATCCTCCGGGCCCGACTCCTCGCGCTCGCCGAGGACGAGGCGAACGCCGAGGCCAGCGACGCCCGCCGCTCGCAGGTCCGCACCGTCGACCGCTCCGAGCGGATCCGCACCTACAACTACGCGGAGAACCGGATCTCCGACCACCGCACCGGCTACAAGTCCTACGACCTCGACCGGGTGCTCGACGGCGACCTCGAGGCGGTCATCGCCTCCTGCGTCCAGGCCGACATGACCGCCCGGCTCGAGGCGATCGGTGACTGACGAGCCGACGCCGGTGCGCGACCTGCTCCGCGAGGCGGCCAGGCGTCTCGCCGAGGGCGGCGTCGCCAGCCCGGAGTACGACGCGGCCGAGCTGCTCGCCCACGTGCTCGGCACCACGCGTGGCCGGCTCCCGCTCGCCGAGCCGGTCGACGCCCTGCCGCGCGATCGGTACGACGCGCTGGTCACCCGGCGCGCCACCCGCGAACCGCTCCAGCACCTGATCGGGACGGCTGCCTTCCGCCACGTCGAGCTGATGGTCGGCCCCGGGGTGTTCGTGCCCCGGCCGGAGACCGAGCTGCTCGCCGGCTGGGCGATCGACCGGCGCGCGAGAGACGGAGCACCCCGTCGTCGTCGACCTGTGCACCGGCTCGGGCGCCATCGCGCGGAGCATCGCCGACGAGGTGCCCGGCGCGCGCGTGCACGCCGTCGAGCTGGACCCGTCGGCGTTCGACTGGGCCGAGCGCAACCTGGCGGGGACCGGGGTCGACCTGGTCCACGGCGACATGGCCGGCGCCTTCCCGGAGCTCGACGGGACCGTCGACGTGGTGGTGTGCAACCCGCCGTACATCCCGCTCGAGGCGTTCGAGTCCGTCGCTCCGGAGGCCCGCGACCACGACCCGTCGCTGGCGCTCTGGTCGGGGGAGGACGGCCTCGACGCCATGCGGGTGCTCGAGCGCACCGCCGCCCGACTGCTCAAGCCGGGCGGCTGGGTGGGCGCCGAGCACGCCGACGCGCAGGGGGAGTCGGCCCCGGCCGTGTTCACTGCCGCCGGTCGGTGGCGCGAGGTCCGCGACCACCAGGACCTGGCAGGTCGTCCGCGCTACGTGGTGGCCCGGCTGGCACGATGAGCCCCGTGAGCACGCGCTACGACCTGTCCGACCCGAAGAGCCGGGAGTCCGGGCTCGCCGCAGCCGTCACCGCCGTACGACGCGGACAGCTGGTCGTGCTGCCGACCGACACCGTCTACGGGCTGGGTGTGGACGCCTTCGACTCCGAGGGCGTGCAGCGGCTGCTCGACGCCAAGGGCCGCGGTCGCGACATGCCGCCGCCGGTGCTGATCTCGTCCAACACCACCCTCGAGGCGCTCGCCAGCGAGGTGCCCGGATGGGCCAGCGGCCTGGTCGAGCAGTACTGGCCCGGACCGCTGACCATCGTCTGTCGCCAGCAGCCCTCGCTGCGCTGGGACCTCGGCGAGACCAAGGGCACGGTCGCCATCCGGATGCCCGACGACGAGGGTGCCCTCGAGCTGCTCGGTCGCACCGGCCCGCTGGCCGTCTCCTCGGCCAACAACCACGGCCACGAGGCCGCGACGACTGCCGACGAGGCCGAGGACATGCTCGGCTGGGCGGTCGAGGTGATCCTCGACGGCGGCCCCAGCAACGGGTCGGTCGCGTCCACGATCGTCGACTGCACCGGGATCCAGCCCCGGATCCTGAGGGAGGGCGCGATCGGGCACGAGGAGCTGAGCGCGAAGCTCGAGGAGCTGGGCGTGACGCTCGCGACCGACGACGAGCCGGACGCGGAGCCGGACGAGACCCCGGACCCCGACCAGGACCCCGACCAGGACCCCGACCAGGACCCCCACCAGGACGGGGCCGGGCCGGACCGTGCGTGAGTACCTCCTGGTCTTCCTGATCGCCGGCGTCGTCAGCTACCTGCTGTGCGTCTTCGCCCGCGAGCTGGCGATCAGGTCGGGCGCTGTCGCCCGGGTGCGTGACCGGGACATCCACGCGGCGCCGATCCCGTACTTCGGTGGCGTCGCGATGCTCGGTGGCCTCGGCGCCGGGCTGCTCCTGGCCCACCACCTCCCCTTCCTGAGCACCTCGCAGCCGTTCGTCTTCCACGACTCCGGCATCGTGCTGATCGCCGGCGCGATGATCTGCGCGGTCGGGGTGCTCGACGACCTGATCGAGCTCGACGCGCTGACCAAGCTCGGCGGTCAGGTGCTCGCGGCCGGTTTCCTGGTCCTCAACGACGTGCGGCTCTGGTCGGTGAAGCTCCCCGGCGCCGGCCAGTTCGTGCTCGACCCCAGCCAGGGCGCGCTGCTGACGATGCTGCTGGTGGTCGGCACGATGAACGCCGTCAACTTCGTCGACGGCCTCGACGGCCTCGCCGGGGGAGTGGTGCTGATCGGGTCGGTGGCCTTCTTCCTCTTCTCCTACCAGCTCGCCGCCACCAACGACGAGACGCTGGCGATCACCGCGGCGATGCTGTGCGCCGCGATGGGCGGGGCCTGCGCCGGCTTCCTGCCGCACAACTTCTTCCCGGCGCGCATCTTCATGGGCGACTCGGGGTCGATGCTGCTCGGCCTGGTGCTCTCCGGCTCGGCGCTCACCCTCACCGGGCAGTTCGCCACCGTCTCGGTCGAGCGCGACGGCGGCACCGCCGGCTCGCTGGTGATGCTGCTGCCGATCCTGCTGCCGGTCTCCATCCTGGTCGTCCCGCTGGCCGACCTGGTGCTGGCCGTCGTACGACGCACGCGACGCGGCCAGGCCTTCTACCAGCCCGACAAGGAGCACCTGCACCACCGGCTGCTCGAGTTCGGGCACAGCCAGCGCCGGGCCGTGCTGGTGATGTGGCTCTGGGCCGGCCTGATCGCCTTCGGTGCGGTGCTGATCAGCCTCTACTCCGGTCCGCTCACCTGGGCGATCATCGGGCTCGCGGGCATCCTGACGGTCGCGCTGACCTTCCTGGTGCCGCGGGTGCAACGGCCGGGGGAGCCCCGCCTGGAGGATCCGTTCGTCCGGTAGTGGGTACCCCCGGTTGAGGTCCCCCCAGGACTTTGTGCTATTTTTCACAAGACCGCCGCACGACGACGATCCACGAGGCCGCCAATGATGACGACCCCAGTCCCGAACCCCCCTTCCGGGGGTGTGTCCGTGCGGCCGATCACCCCCTCTGGGGCGACTCCTCGCTGTGATAGTTTCGCGCGGTCGGTCGCCTCAACGCCTCGGAGCGATGATCGAGCGCGTCCGGCACACCCGAGCACCCTGATCCCCTCCCCCCAAGGAAGCAGTCTCGTGACATGGGCGACCCGCAAGCCCCGAGCGGCATGCGAGGCCGTGACCTCGCCTCGCTGGGTGGGATGCTCGTCGCCGCGGTCGTGGGTGGCCTCGTCGTGGGCCTGCTCGTCGACAACGCAACGGGCGACTCCCCGACGTGGACGCTGGTCGGGATCGGTGTCGGCATCGCCTTCGGCATCCTGGGGTTCGTCATCCGTGTCCGCGCCGCGCTGCGGGAGTGAGGCGACCCGATGACCCACGACCCCGTCCGAGCCGCCGAGCCGCAGCTCGATGCCCAGCTGCACGAGCAGGAGCAGCCGCACGACCAGGAGCAGCCGGTGGCCCCGGTCTCCCCGCTCGCCTCCGGTGAGAAGCCGACGATCTGGCGGGTGCATCAAGGACCAGCGCAAGGCGTTGTGGGTGGCGCTCGTCCTGGTGATCGCCAGCTTCTGGGTCTTCGGCCAGCTCGACCGCTGGGCTCTCGGCACCAGCCTCGCGATCGGCGTCCTGCTGGGCGTGGTCAACCACGTGGCGACCGAGCTCTGGCTGCTGCGACTGATCTCGTCGGGGGACCAGCCCACCCGCAACAACATGATCGCTGCCACACTGGTGCGCCTCGGCGTCCTGACCGTCGTGGCGGTGGGCATCGCCATCGTCTTCTGGCCCGACGGTGTCGGGCTGCTGCTCGGTCTGGCCGTCTACCGACTGATCTCCCTGCTGATGACCAGCGTGACCCTCCTGAAGGAGCTGAAGAGCCAATGACGTTGAGTCGGGTTCGCAATGCCGCCCTGGTGCTGGCACTCGTGAGCTTCGTGGTCGGCATCGTGCTGTCGTTCTCCGAGTCCGGCGCGGCGCCGGAGATCGAGATCGGCCACCACACCACCCGCACGATCGCCGGGATGACGTTCAACATCGACACGATCATCTCCACCATCGTGGCCGGCGCGATCGTCGTACTGATGGGCTTCGCGGTCCGGGGCACCCTCACCAAGGACACCGTCGACAACGTCCCGACGAAGCTCCAGCTGCTGTGGGAGACCGTCGTCAACCAGGTCAACACCCAGGTCGAGGACAACCTCGGCAAGGTGCACCCGTTCGTCGCTCCGCTCGCGGTCAGCCTGTTCTTCTTCATCCTGTTCGCGAACTGGCTGGAGCTGCTGCCGCTGCGGCTCAACGAGGAGTTCCACATCCTGTCGGTCCCGACCGCCGACACCAACCTGACCTATGCGCTGGCCCTGTTCACGATGGTCAGCGTGTGGGTCTACGGGATCCGGCAGAAGGGCCTCGGGGGCTACCTGAAGCACTTCGCCGAGCCGTTCCCCGTGCTGCTTCCGCTCAACGTTCTCGAGGAGCTGATCAAGCCGGTCACGCTGGCCCTCCGACTCTTCGGCAACATCTTCGCCGGGGGCATCATGCTCTCGCTGATCACGCTGATCCCCATCTACGCGTTGTGGGCACCCAACATGCTCTGGAAGGCTTTCGGCGGCATCATCGCCGTGATCCAGGCCTTCATCTTCGCGCTGCTCACCGTGCTCTACTTCGCGATGGCCGGTGCCGGTCACGGCGACGAGGAGCACGAGGAGGAGCACGACCACGACTCCGAGCCCAGCGAGTCGGCGTCCGTACCAGCGAGCTGACCGCTAGGTCGCTCGCCCGACAGAAGTACAACCGAGGCGTCCGCCAAGGCGCATGAAATGAGGAGAGAAATCCCATGGCAGTATCCAATGAAGCCGTCACGCTGGCGGGTGCGTTCGTCGGCGGCGGCATCGCCCTCGCAGGTGGCGCCATCGGCGCCGGTGTCGGTGACGGCCTCGCCGGTTCGTCCTACATCGAGGGTGTCGCCCGTCAGCCGGAGGCCCAGGGCCGCCTGCAGACGATCTTCTTCCTGACCGTCGGTCTGGTGGAGGCGATGTTCTTCATCAACCTCGCCTTCATGGCGCTGTTCGTCTTCGTCCTCGGGTGACATCCATGACTGCCGGCATCCTGGCGCTCACCTCGGCGTCAAGCAGCGAAGAAGGCGGCGGGGGGACCCAGAACTTCCTGGTTCCCAACGCGACGTTCTTCGTCGAGCTGGCTGCGTTCCTGCTGCTGTTCTACCTGCTCGCGCGCTACGTGATCCCGCCCGTCAACCGGGCGATGACGGGGCGGCAGGAGGCGATCCGCACGCAGTTCGCCGAGCTGGACGAGGCCAAGGAGAAGGCTCGCGAGGCCGAGGAGGAGTTCCGCTCGCAGCTCACCGACGCCCGCCACGAGGGCGCGAAGATCCGCGAGGAGGCCCGCGAACAGGGCGCGCAGATCATCGCGGAGGCTCGTGAGCAGGCCCAGGTCGAGGCCGACCGCATCAAGGAGAACGGGCACGCGCAGGTGCGCGCCGAGCGCCAGCAGGCGATCGCGTCGCTGCGCGCCGAGGTGGGCACGCTGGCCACCGAGCTCGCCGGCCGGATCGTGGGCGAGAGCCTCGAGGACGACGAGCGCAGCACCCGCGTCGTCGACCGGTTCCTCGCTGACGTCGAGTCGATGCAGGCTGCCGAGGCCACGGCCCAGCAGGACGGAGGACGCTGATGCTGCGTGGTGCCTCCGCCGAGGCGCGGGACGCTCTTGCGGCCGACCTGGGCAAGCGACTCGAGGGCAGCTCGGTCGACGCCGCTGCCATCGGCGAGGAGCTGTTCGGGGTGGCCGGTGTGCTGCGCAGCGAGGCTCCCGTACGCCGCATCCTCACCGACGCCTCCATCGAGGGCGACGCCAAGGCCGGTCTGGCGGGCAACGTCTTCGGCCAGGCCGTCGGCGACGCCACGCTCGAGGTCGTCAAGGACGCGGTGCAGCGTCGCTGGACGGCAGGGCGCGACCTGGCGGACGTGCTCGAGTACCTCGGCGTGATGGCCACGGTGCGCTCCTCCGGGAGCGACGACGGTCGCGTCAGCGACGAGCTGTTCGAGGTGCGCCAGATGGTCGACAGCCAGCAGGACCTGCGCTCGACGCTCTCCGACCCGACTCGCTCGGCCGCCGACAAGGCCGGGCTGCTGCGCCGGTTGCTCGACGGCAAGGTGCAGAAGGCCACGCTCGTGCTCGTGGGCCAGGCGGTCAGTGGGTCCCACGGGGCCATCGACCGTGCCCTGGTCGACTTCCAGCACATCGCGGCCGAGGCACGCAACGAGAAGCTCGCCCTCGTGCACGCTGCTCGCGAGCTCAGCGAGAGCGAGCGGGACCGGTTGGTCCAGGCGCTCTCTCAGCAGTACTCGACCACGGTTCACCTGCAGGTGGTGGTCGACCCCTCACTGGTCGGCGGACTGCGGGTGGAGATCGATGACGACGTCATCGACGGCACCGTGGTCAGCCGGCTCGACGACGCCCAGCGCAGGCTCGTCGGATGACCGCCCACGACCAGTAGCGCAACCAGCTTTCGAGAACACGAAGAAACAGGGAAGAGGACAGAGATGACGGAGCTTTCGATTCGTCCGGAGGAGATCCGCGACGCGCTCCAGAAGTACGTCGAGGACTACAAGCCGTCCGCCGCGAGCAAGGAAGAGGTCGGCACGGTCGCCGAGGCCGCTGACGGCATCGCGCGCGTGTCGGGCCTGCCCTCCGCCATGGCCAACGAGCTGCTGCAGTTCGAGGACGGCACCCTGGGCATCGCCCTGAACCTCGACACCCGCGAGATCGGTGTCGTCGTCCTCGGTGACTTCGACAAGATCGAGGAGGGCCAGGAGGTCCGCCGTACCGGCGAGATCCTCTCGGTCCCTGTCGGCGACAACTTCCTCGGCCGCGTGGTCGACCCCCTGGGCACCCCGATCGACGGGCTGGGCGAGATCGAGTCCGACGAGCGTCGCGCGCTGGAGCTCCAGGCTCCCGGCGTGATGGCCCGCAAGTCGGTGCACGAGCCGCTCGCCACCGGCATCAAGGCGATCGACTCGATGACGCCGATCGGCCGCGGCCAGCGCCAGCTGATCATCGGTGACCGCTCGACCGGCAAGACCACGATCGCCATCGACACGATCATCAACCAGCGGCAGAACTGGGAGTCCGGCGACGAGGACAAGCAGGTCCGCTGCATCTACGTCGCGATCGGCCAGAAGGGCTCGACCATCGCCTCCGTGCGTGGTGCGCTCGAGGAGGCCGGCGCGCTGGAGTACACCACGATCGTGGCGGCCCCGGCGTCCGACTCGGCGGGCTTCAAGTACCTCGCGCCCTACACCGGCTCGGCCATCGGCCAGCACTGGATGTACGACGGCAAGCACGTCCTGATCGTCTTCGACGACCTGACCAAGCAGGCCGAGGCCTACCGCGCCGTGTCGCTGCTGCTGCGCCGCCCGCCGGGTCGTGAGGCCTACCCGGGTGACGTGTTCTACCTGCACAGCCGGCTGCTCGAGCGTTGCGCGAAGCTCTCCGACGACCTGGGCCACGGCTCGATGACCGGGCTGCCGATCGTGGAGACCAAGGCCAACGACGTCTCGGCGTACATCCCGACCAACGTCATCTCGATCACCGACGGTCAGATCTTCCTGCAGTCCGACCTGTTCGCGTCCAACCAGCGCCCGGCGATCGACGTCGGTGTGTCGGTGTCGCGCGTGGGTGGTGCGGCGATGACCAAGGCGATGAAGACCGTGACGGGTTCGCTGAAGGTCGACCTGGCGCAGTTCCGCGCGATGGAGGCGTTCGCGATGTTCGCCTCCGACCTCGACGCGGCCTCGCGCCAGCAGCTCGACCGCGGTCAGCGCCTGATGGCGCTGCTCAAGCAGCCGCAGTACTCGCCCTACCCGCTCGAGGACATGACGATCTCGCTGTGGCTGGGGACGTCCGGTCGCCTCGACCGCGTGCCCACCGAGGACGTGCTGCGCTTCGAGCAGGAGTTCATCGACTACGTGAAGCGCTCCCACAAGGACGTCACCGAGAGCATCGCCTCGTCCCAGAAGTTCGAGGACGAGACGGAGAGCACGCTCGAGAAGGCGTACGACGACTTCCTCGACCAGTTCGAGACGAGCGAGGGCGGGTCGATCAAGGCCGGCCACGAGGAGCACGAGGCGCTCGAGGACGAGGACATCGACCAGGAGCAGATCGTCAAGCAGAAGAAGGGCTGACCCCAAGCCATGGCAGTATCCCTGCGCGAGTACCGCGCGCGGATCAAGTCGACGGAGTCGATGAAGAAGATCACGCGCGCGATGGAGCTCATCGCTGCGTCGCGGATCATCAAGGCCCAGCAGCGGGCCCAGGCGGCCGCGCCGTACGCCCGCGAGCTCACCCGTGCCGTCTCGGCCGTGGCGTCGTACTCCAACGTCGACCACCCGCTGACCACCGAGCCCGAGGACCCGAAGCGGGCCGCGATCCTGGTGATCACCAGCGACCGCGGCCTGGCCGGTGCCTACTCCTCCAGCGTCCTGAAGGAGGCGGAGCGCCTGCGCACCCGTCTCCAGGACGAGGGCAAGGACGTCGACATCTACGTCTCCGGCCGCAAGGGCGAGGGCTACTTCCGGTTCCGCAACCGCGAGGTCATCGAGTCGTGGACCGGTCACAGCGACCAGCCCAACTACGACGTCGCGGAGGCGATCGGCAACGCCCTGATCGGCGCGTTCATCAACGAGGAGGAGCAGGCGACCACCATCCAGGAGAAGGGTGAGGACCGTGAGCTCCACCCGGGTGTGGACGAGGTCCACGTGGTCTTCACCCAGTTCCGCTCGATGCTGGTCCAGGAGCCGCGCGACATCCGGCTGCTGCCGCTCGAGGTCGTCGAGGGCGAGGAGGCACCGGAGAGCGACGAGGTGCTGCCGCTCTACGAGTTCGAGCCCTCGCCGGAGGACGTGCTCGACGGGCTGCTGCCGCGCTACGTGCAGAGCCGCATCTTCTTCGCCCTGCTCCAGGCGGCGGCGTCCGAGCTCGCGGCCCGCCAGAAGGCGATGAAGTCCGCGACGGACAACGCCGACGAGTTGATCAAGAAGTACACCCGTGTGGCCAACCAGGCCCGCCAGGCCGGTATTACCCAGGAAATCAGCGAAATCGTCGGTGGCGTCAACGCGCTGGCCGATGCCCAATCCGGGAGTGAGTGAGAGACATGACTGCCACCGTTGAAGAGAACGAGACCAAGAGCGGCGCCGCCGGCACCGGTCGCATCGCCCGGGTCATCGGGCCCGTCGTGGACGTCGAGTTCACCTCCGACTCGATGCCCAACATGTACAACAAGCTCGAGGTCGAGATGGAGCTCGCGGGCGAGAAGCGCGTGCTCTCCCTCGAGGTCGCCCAGCACATCGGTGACGGCATGGTCCGCGCCATCTCGCTGCAGCCGACCGACGGCCTCGTCCGGGGCGCCCAGGTGACCGACACCGGTGGCCCGATCAGCGTGCCGGTGGGCGACGTGACCAAGGGCCGTGTGTTCAACACCCTCGGCGAGTGCCTCAACCTCGACGAGGGCGAGGAGCTGGACGTCAAGGAGCGCTGGGGCATCCACCGCAAGGCACCCGCCTTCGACCAGCTCGAGTCCAAGACCGAGATGTTCGAGACCGGCATCAAGGTGATCGACCTGCTCACGCCGTACGTGCTGGGCGGGAAGATCGGCCTGTTCGGCGGCGCCGGCGTGGGCAAGACCGTGCTGATCCAGGAGATGATCGCGCGAGTCGCCAAGGACCACGGTGGTGTGTCGGTGTTCGCCGGGGTCGGCGAGCGCACCCGTGAGGGCAACGACCTGATCGTGGAGATGGAGGAGGCCGGCGTCATCGGCCAGACCGCCCTGGTCTTCGGTCAGATGGACGAGCCGCCGGGCACCCGGCTGCGCGTGGCCCTCTCGGCGCTGACGATGGCGGAGTACTTCCGCGACGTGCAGAACCAGGACGTGCTGCTGTTCATCGACAACATCTTCCGGTTCACCCAGGCGGGTTCGGAGGTGTCCACCCTGCTGGGCCGGATGCCCTCCGCGGTGGGCTACCAGCCCAACCTGGCCGACGAGATGGGCGTGCTGCAGGAGCGGATCACCTCGACGCGTGGTCACTCGATCACCTCGATGCAGGCGATCTACGTGCCCGCGGACGACTACACCGACCCGGCGCCGGCGACCACGTTCGCGCACCTCGACGCGACCACCGAGCTCTCGCGCGAGATCGCCTCGCTCGGTATCTACCCCGCGGTGGACCCGCTGACGTCGACCTCGCGGATCCTCGACCCGCAGTACATCGGCAAGGACCACTACGACTGCGCCATCCGGATCAAGCAGATCCTGCAGCGCAACAAGGAGCTCCAGGACATCATCGCGATCCTCGGTGTCGACGAGCTCTCCGAAGAGGACAAGGTGATCGTCTCCCGCGCTCGCCGGATCCAGCGCTTCCTGTCGCAGAACACCTACGTCGCCAAGCAGTTCACCGGCCTCGAGGGCTCGACCGTGCCCGTCGCGGACACGATCGAGGCGTTCAACAAGATCGCCGACGGTGACTACGACCACGTGGCCGAGCAGGCGTTCTTCATGTGCGGTGGCCTCGAGGACGTCGAGCGCAAGTGGAGCGAGATCCAGAAGTCGACCGGCCAGAGCGACGACGACTGATGAGCGACGACACCCTGCGGGTCGAGGTGGTCGCTGCCGACCGGCTCGTCTGGTCCGGCGAGGCCAAGCTGGTCAACGCGCGGACGGCCGGCGGCGAGATCGGCATCCTGGCCAACCACATGCCGATCCTGTCGCTGCTCGAGGCGGGCGCCGTCGAGGTCGAGACGGCCGACGGCGACACCCTCGTCGCCGCGGTGGCCGACGGGTTCATCTCCGTGGCCGCCAACCGGGTCTCGATCCTGGCCGGCCACGCCGAGCTGGCCCAGGACATCGACCTCAGCCAGGCGCGCTCGGACCTCGAGAAGGCGCAGGGTGAGGGCGATGACCGCGGCAGCGACGCCGAGGTGCGCCGGCTCCAGGCCCGGGTGCGGGCCGCCGAGCGGGTCTCCTGACGCCGACCCGCCACTGATCCACCTGCTGAGGGCCGTCCCGGTTACCGGGGCGGCCCTCGGTCACTCCCGCACATCTCCTACTCTGTGACCTCACCCTTCGGCACGGCGGATCGAGGCAACGGATGCCGGTATGGCAGTGGCTGCTCGACTCAGCTGGCGCCATCCTGCTCCTCATCCTGCTCTTCGGCCTGCTCCTGGTCGTGCGACGCCGGGTGCTCTCCCGCAAGGGCGGCACCTTCGAGCTCAGCGTCCGCGAGGGCGTCGACGCCGACGGCCGCGGCTGGGTGCTCGGGATGGGGCGTTACCGCGAGGACTCCCTCGAGTGGTACCGGATCTTCTCGCCGTTCCCCGGCCCCCGTCGCACCTGGCGCCGCAACGACCTCACGGTGCTCTCCCAGCGAGAGCCCCAGGGCGCCGAGGAGTACGCGCTGTACGCCGGCCACGTCGTCGTGACCTGCCGGACCCCGCGCGGTGAGGCCGAGCTCGCGATGAGCCCCAGCTCGCTCACCGGCCTGCAGTCGTGGCTCGAGGCCGGGCCTCCGGGGTCGCGGCCCTCGCGGTAGCGAGTGCCGGCTCGATCCGCCTCGCTCAGTCGGAGGGGGTCGGAGCTCGCCGCGCTCGCCGCCGGGGACCCAGAGGACGTCGCCGTTCTCCCGGTTCGCGTGGCGGGCCAGGATGAACAGCAGGTCGGAGAGGCGGTTGAGGTAGGTGATCGCGAGGACGTTCATCGAGTCGGCGTACTCGCCGTACGCCGCCCAGGCGGACCGCTCGGCCCGGCGGCAGACCGTGCGGGCGACGTGGAGGTGGGCAGCGGCGAGGGTGCCACCGTTGAGGATGAACGAGCGCAGCTTCGGCAGGTCCTCGTTGTAGTGGTCGCACCAGCCCTCGAGGCGGTCGACGTAGTCCTGCTCGATGCGCAGCGGGGGGTACTCCGGGTTCTCGACGACCGGCGTGCAGAAGTCGGCGCCGACGTCGAAGAGGTCGTTCTGCACGTGCGTCAGCACCGCGACGACATCGTCGTCGACGTCCCCGGTCGCCAGCACCACGCCGAGGTGGGCGTTGGTCTCGTCGACGTCGGCGTAGGCCTGGAGCCGCAGGTCGGTCTTGCCGGTCTCGCTCATGTCGCCGAGGCGGGTGGTGCCGGCGTCGCCGGTGCGCGTGTAGATGCGCGTCAGGTTGACCATGGCTCCAGCGTAGGAGCCGCGTCACTAGAGTGACCGACGTGGGCAGCTTCTGTGTGGTCTCCGAGGGTCCGCTGACCCGACCGCTGTCGGGGACGGTCCACGTCGGCGGCGCGAAGAACTCCGCGCTGAAGCTGATGGCGGCGGCCCTGCTGGCGCCGGGCACGACGGTGATCCACAACGTGCCGAACATCCTCGACGTCGCGGTGATGGGCCAGCTGCTGCGCCAGCTCGGCTGCACGGTCGAGATCGCCTACCCGGGCGACGCCGACCCCACCTCCGAGCCGACCGCCGGGCGGGCGCGGATCGAGGTGCCGGAGGAGCTGGAGCACAAGGCCCCCTACGAGCTCGTACGCCGCCTCCGGGCATCGATCGCCGTCCTGGGCCCGCTCGTCGCCCGGTGTCGCCGCGCCAGCGTGGCCCTGCCCGGTGGCGACGCGATCGGGTCGCGCGGGCTGGACATGCACATCCTCGGGCTCCAGGAGCTCGGGGCCGTCGTACGCATCGAGCACGGGCAGGTCGTCGCCGAGGTGCCCGGCGGCCTGCGCGGCGCCAACCTGTGGCTCGACTTCCCGTCGGTCGGCGCGACCGAGAACCTCGTGATGGCGGCGGTGCTGGCGGAGGGCACCACGGTCATCGACAACGTCGCCCGCGAGCCGGAGATCATCGACCTGTGCGAGATGCTCGTCGCGATGGGCGCGCGCATCGACGGCGTCTCCACCTCGACCCTGGTCGTCGAGGGCGTCGACCGGCTGCACCCGGTCGAGCACACGACCGTGACCGACCGGATCGTCACCGGCACCTGGGTGTTCGCCAGCGCGATCGCGGGCGGTGACCTGCACATCAGCGGCGGGATGGCGCACCACCTCGACATCGTGCTCGACAAGCTCGTCGCCGCCGGGGCGACGATCGACCTGGGGGAGGGCGGGTTCACCGTCCGCACCCACCAGCGCCTCACCTCCTTCGACGTCGCGACGCTGCCCTACCCCGGCTTCCCGACCGACCTGCAGCCGTTCGCGATGGCCCTGGCCGCGGTCTCCGCGGGGACCGCGATGATCACCGAGAACGTCTTCGAGGCGCGGTTCATGTTCGCCCAGGAGCTGGCGCGCCTGGGGGCGGACCTGCGCACGGACGGGCACCACGCCGTCGTCCGCGGCGTCCCGATGCTCTCCGGCGCTCCGGTCGTGGCCCACGACATCCGCGCGGGAGCCGCGCTGGTGCTGGCCGGACTGGCGGCCCAGGGCACCACCGAGGTCGCCGAGTCGCAGCACATCGACCGCGGCTACCCGTGGTTCGCGGAGGCGCTCGCGTCGGTCGGTGCCCAGGTCAGCAGGCTGCCCGACTGAGGCGTTTCCTCGGTCTTCTTGCCGAAGAGGAGTATTTTCGATACTGCTCCGCGCGTCTTGTCTGTGAACAGGCGCGACGCGCGCCGATAGTAAGGGCTCGGCGAGGAGGCCCCGATGGAGCATGCGAGTGAGGACGGCACCGTCAGCACGGCGCTGGTGCTCTCGGGCATGCTCGACGTACGCCGCACGGCCGACCTGCGCGCCGAGATCTACGCGCTGCTCGCCCGCACCACCGGCGACGTGATCGTCGACATCACCCGGGTCGACTCCATCGACGTCACCACGCTGAAGATGATCGCGGTCGCCAACCGCACCGCCGAGCGCCAGGCGCGGCGGGTGATCCTGCGTGGCGCCTCACCCGGCATCCGCCGCCTGCTGCACCTCTCGCACATGCGCTGGATGATCCCGCTGGAGCCACCCGAGTCGGTGGCCGTGACGCCGCCCGCTGATCCTCCGGCACCCCGCCGGTCCGTGTGACCCATCCCGCAGCGTGACTCATCCAACAAGCCTTACCCGCCGGTACGGATCGGGCCTACCCTCAGCCCCATGAGCGACACGCCTGCCGCGAGGCCCGAGAAGGACCGTCCCTGGGTGATGCGGACCTACGCCGGCCACTCCTCGGCCGCGGAGTCCAACAAGCTCTACCGGATGAACCTCGCCAAGGGCCAGACCGGCCTGTCGGTGGCCTTCGACCTGCCGACGCAGACCGGCTACGACCCCGACTCCCCGCTCGCGCGCGGCGAGGTGGGCAAGGTCGGCGTCCCGATCCCGCACCTCGGCGAGATGCGCCGCCTGTTCGAGGACATCCCGCTGACGGAGATGAACACCTCGATGACCATCAACGCCACGGCGATGTGGCTGATGGCGCTCTACCAGGTCGTCGCCGAGGAGCAGAACCCCGACCTCGAGCCGCTCGAGGTCGCCCACCAGCTCGCGGGGACGACCCAGAACGACATCATCAAGGAGTACCTCTCCCGGGGGACCTACGTCTTCCCTCCTGAGCACTCGCTGCGGCTGATCTCCGACGTCATCTCCTACACCGTCAACGAGATCCCCAAGTGGAACCCGATCAACATCTGCAGCTATCACCTGCAGGAGGCCGGCGCGACGCCGACGCAGGAGCTCGCCTACGCGCTGTGCACGGCGATCGCCGTCCTCGACACCGTCAAGGACTCCGGCCAGGTCGCCGAGGAGGACTTCGCCAAGGTGGTCGGCCGGATCTCCTTCTTCGTCAACGCCGGCGTGCGCTTCATCGAGGAGATGTGCAAGATGCGCGCCTTCGTCGAGCTGTGGGACGAGATCACGCGCGAGCGCTACGGCGTCACCGAGGAGAAGATGCGTCGCTTCCGCTACGGCGTGCAGGTCAACTCGCTCGGGCTGACCGAGGCCCAGCCGGAGAACAACGTCCAGCGCATCGTGCTCGAGATGCTCGGCGTCACCCTCAGCAAGAACGCCCGCGCCCGCGCCGTACAGCTGCCGGCGTGGAACGAGGCCCTCGGCCTGCCGCGCCCGTGGGACCAGCAGTGGTCGCTGCGGCTCCAGCAGGTGCTGGCCTTCGAGTCCGACCTGCTGGAGTACGACGACCTCTTCGAGGGCTCCAAGGTCGTCGAGGCCAAGGTCGGCCAGCTCGTCGAGGACGCCCGTGCCGAGATCGACCGGGTGCAGGCCATGGGCGGCGCCATCCAGGCCGTGGAGTCCGGCTACATGAAGCAGCAGCTGGTCAGCTCCCACTCCGCCCGCCGCGCCGGCATCGAGAGCGGCCAGGACATCGTCGTCGGGGTGAACAGGTTCGAGACCACCGAGCCGTCGCCGCTGACCGCCGACCTCGACGCCGCCATCCAGGCAGCCGACCCGGAGGCCGAGCGGTCGGCGATCGCCGGTCTGGAGGCCTGGCGCGAGCAGCGGGACGGAGCCGAGGTCGACCGCGCCCTCGGGGCACTCGCCGAGGCCGCCAAGACCGACGCGAACCTGATGGAGGCCACCCTCGTCGCCGCGCGGGCCGGGGCGACCACGGGGGAGTGGGCCGGCACCCTGCGCGAGGTGTTCGGGGAGTTCCGTGCGCCGACCGGTGTCTCGGGTGCCGTGGGGGTGGCCGAGGCCGGTCACGAGCTCACCGAGGTGCGCGAGCAGGTCCGCCTGACGGGCGAGGAGCTGGGCGGACGGCTGCGGCTGCTCGTCGGCAAGCCGGGCCTGGACGGGCACTCCAACGGTGCCGAGCAGGTCGCCGTCCGGGCGCGCGACGCGGGCTTCGAGGTCGTCTACCAGGGCATCCGGCTGACGCCGGAGCAGATCGTCGCCGCTGCGGTCGCCGAGGACGTGCACTGCGTGGGTCTCTCGATCCTCTCGGGCTCGCACATGGAGCTCGTCCCCGACGTCCTCGACCAGATGAAGGCAGCCGGGCTGGAGGACATCCCGGTGATCGTCGGCGGGATCATCCCCGACCGCGACGCCCGTGCCCTCAAGGAGCTCGGTGTGGCCGAGGTGTTCACCCCCAAGGACTTCAGCCTGACCCAGGCCATGGCGGGCATCGTCCGGGCCATCCGGACAGCTCACGAACTGGTCTAGAAAAGGGCCCGGTCAATCCGGACTTGCCCCAGTGTTGCGCCTTCTGGGCCGTCGCTTCGCCGTAGTGTGCGTCAGGACGTCACGTGCGGCCGTGAGACTCGGCTGCCTCGGGTTCGACGCAAGGCGGATCAGCACATGGAGATGCTTCACGACGAGGAGCAGTGGGAGTTCGACGCGCTCTCGGAGCACGTGCTCACGTCGGACGACGCCATCGTCCTCACCGACCCCTCGGGTGTCGTCGTGCTCGCCAACAAGGCGTCCGGCGAGATCGTCGGCGTACCCCACGAGGCCATGCCCGGGCACACCGTCGAGGACTTCGGCCGTGAGGCCATGCACACCTTCCAGAAGGTCGCCGTGGCCGCCGTCGTGGACAACCAGGTCGAGGTGACCGTCCGCGAGGCCAAGCTCCGCCACACCAACGGCACCAACACGACCGTCGACCTCACGCTGACCCCGGTGAACAGCGACCGCGGACCGCTCGTCGCGATCGGGCTGCGCGAGCCGCATGACAAGTACCGCCAGACCAAGCTGTTCCGCGGGCTCCTCGAGGCCGCGCCCGACGGCATGGTCATCGTCAACCGTGACGGCGTCATCGTCCTGGTCAACGCCCAGGTCGAGCGGCTCTTCGGCTACGAGCGCGCCGAGCTCGTCGGCGAGCCGGTCGAGATCCTGGTGCCCGACCGTTTCTCCGGGATGCACATGGCCTTCCGCTCCGGCTACGTCAGTGAGCCCCGCACCCGGCCGATGGGCCTCGCGGGCGACCTGCACGCGCGGCGCAAGGACGGTTCGGAGTTCCCGGTCGAGGTGACGCTCTCCCCGCTGGAGACCGACGAGGGACTGCTGGTCTCGGCCGCCGTCCGTGACATCTCCGAGCGCCGGCGGATGCAGGAGGAGACCGACCGGGTCAAGGACGAGTTCTTCGCCACGGTCTCCCACGAGCTGCGCACCCCGCTGACCTCGATGATCGGGTACGGCGAGCTGATGACCGACCTGGAGGAGCTCAGCCCGCAGGGCCAGCGGTTCCTCTCGGTGATCGTGCGCAGTGCCGAACGCGAGCTCCGGCTCGTCGACGACCTGCTCACCCTGGTGGCGATCGAGGAGTCGGGGCTGGCGATCCGCTCGGCCGAGATCGACCTCGAGCGGGTGGTCCGCGAGTCGGTGGAGGCAGCCCGGCCCCGCGCCGAGGAGGCCCAGCTCAACCTGTCCCTCGAGACGCCGGGCATCGCGGTGCCGATGTACGGCGACCGCGACCGGCTCGGGCAGGCGATGGACAACCTGCTCTCCAACGCGATCAAGTTCACCCCGACCGACGGGCGGGTGCGCGTCGTGCTCCGCACGGCCGGCCACTCCGCGGAGATCGACGTGATCGACAGCGGTGTCGGGATCGGCGAGGAAGACCCCGACCAGCTCTTCGAACGCCTCTTCCGCTCCCAGGCGGCGGTGGCCCAGCAGACGCCCGGGGCGGGTCTCGGGCTGACCATCGCCCTGGCGATCGTCGAGGCGCACGCCGGCACCATCGAGGTCGTCGAGAGCGGCCCGGAGGGCACCACCTTCCGGATGACGTTCCCGTTGCGCCCCTCCGGCCCTGCTGCCTGATCTACACCAGTTCGGCGATGACACGCCGCTATTCCTCAGCCTTTGTCGGGCATTGACCGAATTGCTGAGTCCGTGATTTCACCAACATGTGAGCCCGTGTTGCCGCGGATGGGTTGCTGACGTAGACAAAGGCACCGCTTTCCTCGGGGATTTGCCGGTATCTACCGCTCATTGGGGATGGGAATGCGGAAGAACAACGAAAGAGCGCTTGCCCGGCGTTCGACTCGGGTCGTTGGCGCCGGAGTGGTCCTGGCCCTGGCCTGCGCACTGCTGGCGACGGTCGCGACGCCTTCGCCGCCGCAGGCGAGGGCAGCCGACCCGGTGTGCACGATCTCGGCGAAGCTGGTCAACTCCTGTCGCCCGTGGCTCGGTGCCGAGTCGGGGGGCTACGGCCCCACCGGCTTCCGCGCGGCCATGCTCGAGCACGAGTCGCGCATCGGTCGCCAGCTCGACATCGTCCACGAGTATCTCGGCTCCGGGAACGTCGTCCTGCCCAACGACGTCCTCACCCTGGCGCGCCGCCCCGGCACGATCGCCCTGGTCAACTGGCGGGTGGCCAACCGGTGGCTCGACGGTGCCGGACGCAGCGCGACCGTCAATGGCCAGATCGACGCGATGGGCCGGAGCATCAAGGCGCTCGGCTCGACGAAGATCATGCTCACGCTGCACCACGAACCAGAGAACGACATCTCGCCCAACGGCGACCCGAGTTGTCCCAACGTCAACTTCAACGGGGGTTCCGGCGCAGTTGCCGACTACGTGGGGATGTGGCACAACGTGCGCGCCCGCTTCGACGCGCTCGAGGTGAACAACGTTGTCTGGGTGATGAACTACATGGGGTGGACGTCGTGGCACTGTACGACCAAGGGACTGTGGCCGGGCAACGACTACGTCGACTGGGTGATGTGGGACCCCTACCCGAAGACGGCCACGTGGACCACGTTCGTCAACCTCTTCTACAACTACCTCGTCGCCAACAGCGACGCCGAGCACAACTTCCTGTCCAAACCGTGGGGGCTGGCGGAGTTCGGCTTCGTCGGGGCCAACCAGCAGTGGGGGTACGGGATCTATGACGAGGCACGACGCAACCTGAACACCGGCGTACATCCCAAGCTCAAGGCCTATGTCGTGTGGGACAACGACACGTCGTCCAGCCACGACGACCGGGTCGGGTACGACGAGAACGGGGTGCCCGACCCGATCGAGCAGCAGCACTACAACGCCTTCGCCAACGATCCGCTCCTGATGGGCAGTGGTGTGCCGGAGGCGGTCGACAGCACGCCACCCACCGTCGTACGCACGGCTCCGGCGGCCGGCAGCACCCTGAACGGCGTCGTGGAGGTCAACGGCTCGGCCTCCGACAACGTCGGCGTGCAGTCGGTCGTCCTCCTGGTCGACGGCGAGGTCGCGGCGACGACTGCGCCGGCGACGAACGGCTCGGTGACGTTCAGCTGGAACAGCGCGAGCATCGCCAACGGTCTCGCACACGCTCCAGCTGCGCGCGAGGGACGCCGCCGGCAACACCGGCGTCTCCGGCACGGTCTCCGTGACCGTGAACAACGTCGACGACGAGGCGCCCGGATCACCGCCCGGTGTCACAGCGGTCTGGGGCACGCCCAGCAAGGTGACGGTCGGATGGGGAGCGGCGACCGACAACGCCGCGGTCACCGGCTACAAGGTCTACCGCGACGGCAACCTGCTGACCACGCTCGGTGCGGCCGCTCGCAGCCACGTCGACCCGGGCGTCGCCAACCAGACGCCGCACACCTACGGCGTGACGGCGATCGACGCCGCCGGGCACGAGAGCGCACCGGGCGAGGCGGTGGTGAACACGGGCGACGACACGCCTCCGTCCAAGCCCACGGCCCAGGTGTCGCTCACCGCCCCCGACGAGGCGACGGTGGAGTGGACCGAGTCGACCGACAACGTCGGGGTCGTCGGCTACCGGGTCTACCGCGGCTCCAGCCTGGTCGGCACCGTCACCGACGGCAGCGGGAGCCTCGTCGACGACGGTCTCGACGACGGCGTCACCTACTCCTACCGGGTGCAGGCCTACGACGCGGCCGGCAACAGTGTCGCCAGCGACCCCGTCGCCGTCACCACCGAAGACGTCACCGCGCCGAGCACGCCACTCGACCTGCGCGCCTCCTCGGCGACGGGCAGCGTGGCGCTGACCTGGCGGGCAGCAGGCGACAACGTGGGGGTCACCGACTACGTCGTCCACCGCGACGGCCTGCCGCTGGTCACGCTGGGTGGGACGGCCACGTCCTACACCGACCGCGCGCTCGTGGACGACACGCTGCACCGCTACCAGGTCACGGCCCGGGACGCGGCCGACAACGAGAGCGCGAAGAGCAACGAGGTCGCGCGCACGCTGACGGACTCCGAGCCGCCCACGGCGCCGACCCGACTGACGGGCGCGATGTCCGGTGCCTCCGTCCGGCTGACGTGGACGGCGGCGACCGACAACGTCGGGGTGACTGGCTACACCGTCTACCGCGGCGGCACGGCGATCGGGACGAGCACCACCCCGGCGTACACCGACACCACGCCGCTGCGCGGGCGAGCGTCGTCGTACACCGTGCGTGCGCGGGACGCGGCGGGCAACCTCGGTCCCGCCTCCAGCGCGGTGAGCGTGACCGTGCCCGCCGACAGGACGGCGCCCTCGTCCCCGGGCGGGCTACGGGCGACGGTGGGAGCCGCGGGGTCACGCCAGATCACGGTGGCCTGGAACGCCTCGACCGACAACGTGGGCGTGGCGAACTACTACCTCTTCCGGGGCAACGCCAAGTACCGCCTGCTCGGCAACGTGACCAGCTTCGTCGACACCGGCCTGACTGCGGGCACCCGCTACACCTACAAGGTCTACGCGCTCGATGCGGCCGGAAACTGGAGCGGTTCCTCGGGCACCATCAGCGTCACGGCGCGCTAGAACAGTGGCGCCGCCGATTTGTCGATCCGGGGGCCGTGTCGTACAAAGAGCGGAATACGCATTTCTCGGGAAATGCTCGTGAACAACAGGTCGGGGAATCGCGTGCACGGGGACCGGAAAAGCGCTGCAGGGCCTTCGTTCCTGCGTCTTTTTCCCGCATTTCTCGGGGTGCTGCTCGTCGCCTCGGGGTTGGTCCTCGGTTCCTCGGCGGCCCCCACGATCCCGACCGCCACCGCGGCGGAGCCGGTCTGCACGATCTCGTCCAAGCTGGTCAACTCCTGCCGTCCGTGGCTCGGTGCCGAGTCGGGGAACTACGGTGGTCTGGGTGCCTCGGCCTTCAAGGCACGGATGCTCGAGCACGAGGCCCGCACCGGTCGACAAGTTGACCTCGTGCATGCGTATCTCGCTGCGGGAGCCCTCAGCTTGTCTTCTGACATGGTCGCCATGGCCAAGCGGCCGGGGACCATCGGCCTCTACAACTGGCGAGTTTCGTTCAGCTGGGCCGCCGCCAGCGGAGACAACGCCACCATCAACTCGCAGATCGACTCCATGGCCACCAGCATCAAGAGCCTGGGATCCACGAAGATCATGCTCACGATCCACCACGAGCCCGAGCCCAACATCTCGCCGGGCGGTTCGTCGAGCTGCCCGACAGCGAACCTCAACGGCACCTCGGGCACCACCGCCGACTACGTGAACATGTGGCACAACGTGCGCGAGCGGTTCGATGCGCTCGGTGTGAGCAACGTCGTCTGGGTCATGAACTACACCGGCTATGTCACGCGACACTGCCTCACGAAGGATCTCTGGCCCGGAAACGACTACGTGGACTGGGTGATGTGGGACCCCTATCCCAACACCGCCAGCTGGACCACGACGGTCAACTCGTTCTACAACTACCTGACCAGCAACAACGATGCCGAGCACGATTTTCTGTCCAAGCCGTGGGGTCTGGCGGAGTTCGGCTATGCGGGCAGCAGCCAGAACGCGGCGTACGCCATGTACGACGAGGCGGCGCGAGCGATTGCCAACGGAGTCCACCCGAAGCTGAAGGCCTACGTGGTGTGGGACAACTGGACCTCCAGCAGCCAGGACGACAGAGTCGGCTACACGACGAACCACGTCCTCGACCCCGTCGAGCAGGAGCACTACAACGCCTTCGCCAACAACCCGCTGCTGCAGGGCACGGCTGTGCCCGAGCCCACCGACCAGTCGCCGCCGACGGTCGCGCTGACCAGCCCAGAGGACGCCGCCACCGTGAGCGGGACGGTCAGCATCACCGGCACCGCGGCCGACGACGTCGAGCTCGGGGAGGTGCACCTCCTCGTCGACGAGGACCCCGCCGGGACGGCCGCGGTCGACGCCGAGGGAGACGTGACGCTCGACTGGAACACCGCAGCGGTGCCCAACGGCCCGCACACCGTGCGGCTGTGGGCCCGCGACACCTCCGGCAACACGGCGGTCTCCGACGAGGTGACGGTCACGGTCGAGAACACCGACAGCGAGCCGCCGACGGCGCCATCAGGCTTGAGCGGCACGTGGGGCACCCCGAACAAGGTGACGCTGGAATGGTCGGGCTCCGACGACGACGGGGCGGTGACCGGCTACCGGGTCTACCGCGACGGTGAGCTCGTCACGACCCTGGGTCCCGCGGCGCGGGAGTACGTCGACACCGATGTCGCGAACCTCGAGACCTACACCTACGCCGTCTCTGCCGTCGACGCCGCGGACAACGAGAGCGACCCGAGCAACGGGGTCGAGGTCGTCACCGGCGACGACACCCCGCCCACGACGCCGATCGCGGCGGTCGCGCTCAGCGGCCCCGACGAGGCGATGGTGACGTGGAGCGAGTCCGTCGACAACGCCGCCGTGGCCGGCTACCGGGTCTACCGCAACGGCACCCTGCACGCCGAGGTCGACGGCACCACCACGGTCCTGCTCGACGGTGGCCTCGACGACGCGTCGACGTACTCCTACCGCGTGCGTGCCTACGACGAGGCCGGGCACACCAGTGGGCTGAGCGAGCCCGCGGTGGTCACCACCGAGGACACGACCGCGCCGACCGCGCCCACCCAGCTGACGGCCGTCTCCGCACCCGCGAGCGTGGCGCTCACCTGGAAGGTCGCGACCGACAACGTGGGCGTCTCGAACTACGTCGTCTACCGCGACGGGTTGCCGGTCGCCACTCCCGGGGCGACCGCGACGAGCTGGACCGACAGCGCGCCTTCCGGCAACACCCTGCACCGCTACCGGGTCGCCGCACGCGACGCGAGCAGCAACGAGAGCGCGAGGAGCAACGAGGTGGTGCGGACCCTGTCCGACACGACAGCGCCCTCGACGCCGACCCGGTTGGCCCGCACGCTCTCGGGCTTCACCGTCCGGCTGACCTGGACGGCCTCGACCGACAACGTGGGCGTCGTCGGCTACACGATCTACCGGGGCGGCGTCGCGATCGGCACGAGCACCACGCCGGCGTACACCGACAGCGCGGCGCCGCTCGGGCGCACGTCGACCTACACCGTGCGAGCGCGGGACGCGGCGGGCAACCTCAGTGGGGCGTCGGCGTCGGTCAGCGCCGCCGTCCCGAACGACACCACGAAACCCTCGACGCCGACAGGTCTGCGCGCCACGGTGGGCGCGACCGGCACCCGACAGATCACGGTGAGCTGGAACGCGTCGACGGACAACGTGGGCGTCACGAGCTACTACCTCTACCGCGGCAACGCGAAGTACCGGCTGCTCGGCAAGGTGACCAGCTTCGTCGACACCGGGCTGCGGGCCGGCACGAAGTACACCTACAAGGTCTACGCCCTCGACGGCGCGAGCAACTGGAGCAGCGCGTCGGCCAACATCAGCGGTACGGCGCGCTAGAAGAGCCGCTGGCTCGGGTCGTCCATCCCGCGCAGGAGGTCGTAGTCGACCGTCGCGCAGGCGATGCCGCGGTCCTCGGCGAGCACGCGCGCCTGCGGCTTGATCTCCTGGGCGGCGAAGATGCCGCGGACGGCGCCCTTGCGGACCAGCGCGGGGTCGCGGTTGAGCAGCTCGAGGTAGCGGGTCAGCTGCTCGACCCCGTCGATCTCCCCCCGCCGCTTGATCTCGACCGCCACGGACTTGCCGTCGGCGTCGCGGCACATCAGGTCGACGGGTCCGATCGCGGTCGGGAACTCGCGCCGGACGAGCGTCAGGCCCTCGGAGAGCGTCCCCGGGTGGTCGGCGAGCAGCTCCTGGAGGTGCTTCTCGACGCCGTCCTTCTGGAGGCCCGGGTCGACGCCGAGGTCGTGACTGGAGTCGTGCAGCACCTCCTCGATCAGGATGCGCAGGCTGTCGCCGGACTTGGCCTCGACCAGCCACTCGGCCTGCCCGTCCTCGGAGGTGCCCTCCTTGACCGTGCACGGCGGGCTCATCCAGTTCAGCGGCTTGTAGGAGCCGCCGTCGGAGTGCACCAGCACCGACCCGTCGGACTTGAGCATCAGCACCCGGGTGGCCATCGGGAGGTGAGCGGTCAGCCGTCCGGCGTAGTCGACCTGACAGCGGGCCACGACGAGTCTCACGAGCGGAGAATCTACCTCGACCCCGGCCTGCCATGCTGGTCCGGTGGGTCGCGTGGTCGTGGTGGGTGCCGGGGTCACCGGCCTGAGCTGTGCCGTCCGGCTGGCCGAGGCGGGGCACCGGGTCGACGTACTCGCCCGGGACCTGCCGCTGGAGACGACGTCGGTCGTCGCAGCAGCGCTCTGGTACCCCTACAAGGCGCTCCCGCAGGACCGGGTGACCGCCTGGTCCGCGACGTCGTACGCCGCCTTCGCGGAGCTCGCCCGCTCCTCGGACAGCGGCGTCCGGATGCTGCCCGGCACCGAGGCGCTGGCGCGGCCGACCGGCGACCCGTGGTGGGCCGACGCGGTGCCCGACCTGGCGCGCACCAGCCCGCCCGCCGGGTACGTCGACGCGTGGACCTTCACCGCCCCGGTCGTGGACATGCCGGTCTACCTGCGCTGGCTGCGCGCCCGGTTCGACGAGCTCGGCGGGACGATCACCCGGATGAGCCTCGCCGCGCTCCCGGAGACCGACGACGTGGTGGTCAACTGCGCGGGGCTCGGCTCGCGCCGCCTCGCCGGTGACCTCGACGTGCGCCCGGTGCGGGGCCAGGTGGTCCTGCTCGAGGGGATCGACCTCGACCGCTGGTGGCTCGACGCCGACGGGCCGACGTACGTCGTACCCCGTGCCGACACCGTCGTGGTGGGCGGCACCGTCGAGGACGGCGACTGGAGCCGCACCCCGTCGCCGGAGACGGCCGCGAGGATCCTGGAGCGCGCAGCTGCGCTCGTCCCGGAGCTCGCCCGCGCGCGCGTCGCCGGCCACCGCGTCGGCCTCCGCCCCGTGCGCTCGGAGGTCCGCCTCGAGGCAGCGGGCCGCGATCGTCCACTGCTACGGCCAGGGCGGCGCCGGCGTGACCGTCAGCTGGGGTTGTGCCGACGAGGTCACCGCGCTGGTCGGGGAGCTGGGCTGAGCGCTAGGTGGAGCCTGGCTGTCGTCAGGTGACAGCCGGACTCCTCCGACGGGGCACCCGGATCCGCACGGGTGCGGTGTACCGGTCCATCCTCGCCGGTGCAGGACCCTCGCCAGCCGATCTGCGGTCGCGCAGGGGCGAGCGAAGACCTGCCCGTAGCCGAGGCGGATCGACCCGCGTCCCTCAACAGCGGCATCCAGGTCTCGGTCCAGGTCTCGATCACGCTGAGCGGCGGTGTCGTGGAAGAGCCGGCCGTCGAGCTCGACCACGCATGCCTCGTACATGACGTCCCGATAGACCACGCCCAGCGTCGCCATGGCCCGCCGCTGTCGTTCAGCCGGCGTGAAGCCATGCGGTCGCTCGACCAGTCGGAGAAAGCCGTGCTCGAGCACCGAGCACGTGCCCGCCGCAATGTCGTCGAGCACACCGGAGAGCCAGGCGCGCCGCGGACTGCGCTCGCGACCTGCCAGGCTGGTGCTCATCCGAGCTGCAGTCGTCCGCCGCGACTGAACGGCCGAGGCCAGGACAGCAAGAGCCGACATATCGTCCTGAGTGGAGATGGCGACATCGAGAGCCGCCTCCTCGTATCGAACGCGCGGTGGAGACCGGTTCCACATGGCTCGCTGCTCGAGATGGGTCATCCGATGAACTTGGACGCCGGCGGGCCCGGTGATGCGGCGATTCCTACCCACGGCCACGTGGATGATCTCCTCCTTGTGCTTGCTCGGACCGTCCGCGATCCGGAGCGCGGACTCGTGGCTCAGCACGGCGGGATCGGCGAAGAGAACGGCTGCCCACGCTCGTTGGAGCCAGGTGAGCTCTCCGGTGTGGTTCACGTACACCCCGGGGTGCACGGTCACCAGCGTGCGTCGCCGCAGCGCGCGACGCAGGTCGTTCTCGGTCAGCCCGGCACCGAGCGCCTGACCCCGGGAGATCACGCCTGCCTGGTCGCTGAGAATGCGTGCGTCGTCCACGGCGCGAGGATGGGGTGGCCGCCCGTGTCACGCCAGACCGACCTTCATTCCTGTGGACGGAGGGTCGGAGGAGTCTGACTGTCACCCGGTGACAGCCCCCTCCACCTACTCGTTCTCACGTGATCGGACACACAATCACCCGGGCGGAGGCATGTGGCAGGATGCGGCGCATGGCACGTGACATCAAGACCATCGGCGTTGTCGGACTGGGCACCATGGGTGCCGGCATCACGGAGGTGTTCGCCCGCAACGGCTACACCGTCGTGGGTGTGGAGGTCGACGACGACGCGGTGGCCCGCGGACGTCAGCACCTCGAGCACTCCACGGCGCGGGCGGTCTCGCGCGGCAAGCTGAGCGAGGACGAGGCGAAGGCGCTGCACGACCGGGTCAGCTTCGCCACCTCGATGGAGGAGCTCAAGGGCGCTGACCTCGTGGTCGAGGCCGTCGTGGAGTCCCTGGAGATCAAGAAGCAGATCTTCAAGCAGCTCGAGGCGATCGTCTCCGAGGACGCCATCCTCGCCACCAACACCTCGTCGCTCTCGGTCACGGAGATCTCGACCGCGAACTCCCACCCGGGCCGGGTCATCGGCGTGCACTTCTTCAACCCCGCCCCGGTGCAGGGCTTCGTCGAGATCGTGCAGACCGTGGTCACCGAGCCGAGCGTGCTCGAGGACGTCTCCGCGGTCGTCAAGGCGCTGGGCAAGAACCCGGTCGTCTGCGGCGACAAGGCGGGCTTCATCGCCAACACGCTGCTGTTCGGCTACCTCAACCACGCGGTCTCCATGTACGAGGGCCGCTACGCCTCCCGCGAGGACATCGACGCGGCGATGCGGTTCGGCTGCGGCTACCCGATGGGGCCGCTGGCCCTGCTCGACCTGATCGGCCTGGACACGGCGTACGAGATCCTCGAGACGATGTACCGCCAGGGCCGCGACCGCCTGCACGCGCCGGCCCCGGTCCTCAAGCAGATGGTCACCGCCGGGATGCTCGGCCGGAAGACCGGCAAGGGCTTCTACACCTACGAGGGCGCCGACAGCCCGGTGATCGTGGCCGACGACAAGACGCCGTCCGCCGACGACAAGCCGCAGCTCAAGCACGACATCAACCTCGTCGGCGTCGTCGGCACCGGCACGATGGCGACCGGCATCATCGAGGTCTTCGCCAAGAGCGGGTACGACGTGGTCTACGTCGGCCGCTCGCAGGACAAGGTCGACGGCGTGCGTACGACGATCGAGCGCTCCCTCGACAAGGCGATCCAGCGCGGCAAGCTCGACGAGTCGGCCAAGGAGGACGTGCTCGGCCGACTGACCGGCTCCACCTCGCTGGACGACCTCGGCCAGGTCGACATCGCGGTCGAGGCGATCGCCGAGGACCTGAAGATCAAGACCACCCTGTTCGAGAACCTCGACGAGATCTGCAAGCCCGGCGCGATCCTGGCCACCACGACGTCGTCGCTGCCGATCATCGAGTGCGCGCAGGCGACCAGCCGCCCGCAGGACGTCGTCGGCATGCACTTCTTCAACCCGGCCCCGATCATGAAGCTGGTCGAGGTCGTCTCCACCGTCTCGACCTCCGAGGACGTCACCGAGACGACCCAGGCGCTGTGCGGCAAGCTCGGCAAGGTCGCGGTCTCGTGCGGCGACCGCGCCGGGTTCATCGTCAACGCGCTGCTGTTCCCCTACCTCAACGACGCGATCAAGATGCTCGAGGCGCACTACGCGACCGCCGACGACATCGACACCGCGATGAAGCAGGGCTGTGCGCTCCCGATGGGCCCCTTCGAGCTGCTCGACGTGGTCGGCAACGACGTCTCGCTGGCGATCCAGCGCGAGCTCTACCTCGAGTTCCGCGAGCCCGGGTTCGCCCCGGCGCCGCTGCTCGAGCACCTGGTCACGGCGGGCTACCTCGGCCGCAAGACCAAGCGCGGATTCCGCGACTACAGCGCCAGGTGACGGTCGGAAACCACTCGCGCAACGTATTTCCGGCGCGGTTTCCTGCTCTTCGACCGTGAACGGCCCGCCGGCCCAGAGGCGGACCGCCCACCCGAGGAGACACCATGCACGCCCCGATCCGCCTGACCGCCATGCTGCCGACGCTGCTCGACAAGAACTCGCCGCGGCTGGTCACGCCGCGCCGCCGCAAGGGTCAGCCGCGCGGGTAGCCGCGACGGACGGTCCGGTCGAGGATCCCGAGCGTCGCCTTGAGCGCGGCCTCGGAGATCACCGGGAAGATGCCGGCCTCGCGCCACTCTTCGTGGATGTCCGACCAGTCGTAGTACGACGTCACCCGCGTGCCCGACTCGAGGGGCTCCAGCCGGTAGCCGTAGACGTGCCCGATCTGCGGACGGACCCGGCCGAGGACGGTCCACGCGATCTCACGGTCCTGCTCGTACGTCGCGATGGTCACCGTCACGTCGTACTCGCCGAGGTCGTAGTCGCCGAGCGCCTCGCGGTCCATCTGGACGGCGAAGGAGTCACCGACGGCCGTGACCGGTTCCCCGCTGGCGCCCTGGAGCATCCCGGAGGAGTCGATCGCCACGTGGCCCTGCGGGTCGCACAGCACGGCGAACACCTGGCCCGCCTCGGCGGCGATGTCGCGGCTGACCTCGATGCGTGTGTCCATGAGCGCGATCGTGGCACGACGCCGGGGACGGTCGCCGCTGGGGGCCGACACGTAATCTGGCGACATGGAGTTCCTGGTCTTCCTCGGCCTGCTGGCGGTGGCCGCGCTCGTCGTCAGGTCGGTCGTGCAGGGCAACAAGCGCAAGGCGCTGGAGCGCAAGCAGGCCGAGCTCGAGCCGGTGCGCAAGCTCGCCTTCGAGGACGTCACGGCCCTGGGCGAGGAGCTCCAGGTGCTCGACATGGACCTGGCCGGGCGGGAGCTCCAGCCCGGCGAGAACTCCGACTACCAGCGCGCGCTGGACTCCTACGAGTCGGCCAAGACCGCGGCCGACAACATCCACGAGCCCGAGCACGTCAAGCACGTCACGGAGATCCTCGAGGACGGCCGCTACGCGATGGCGTGCGTCCGGGCCCGGGTCGCGGGCGAGCCGCTGCCGGTCCGTCGTCCGCCGTGCTTCTTCGACCCGCGGCACGGGCTGTCGGTCGAGGACGTCCCCTACACGCCGCCGGGCGGCGCCCCGCGCGAGGTACCGGCCTGCGCCCTCGACGCCGAGCGGGTCCGGGCCGGCGCCGAGCCCGACATCCGCAAGGTGATGGTCGGCTCGCGGCGAGTGCCCTACTGGCAGGGCGGTCGCGCCTACCAGCCCTATGCCGCCGGCTACTTCGGCTCCTTCGGCCCGATGGACTGGATGTTCATGGGCCTGCTGTTCGGCGGGGGCTTCGACGGTCTGGGCGACGGCATCGGCGCCATCGGTGAGGGCCTCGGCGAGGGCATCGGGTCGATCGGGGACGGCATCGGCGGCATGTTCGACGGCATCGGCGACATGTTCGACGGCTTCGACTTCTGACCGGTTCGCCACCGCAGAACTGGTGATCTGCTGGTAACCGAGCGTCAACCTCTCGGTGACCTTGCTCGGCCACGATTCAGGTACGCCCATCAGACCTGAAGGAGTGGACATGGACCCGATGACCGTTCTCATCGAGCACGACTATCCCCGCAGCCCCGCCCAGCGCGACCTGGCCAGCCGCCATCTCCAGGGCGTCAGCTCGTTGTACGCCGTCCGGACCGACCTGCGCGGTGTCTACGCGTTCGCCGACGTGGTGGAGGAGTCCGTGCGCTGGTCCGCCTGACCCGCGTCGCGCTTCAACGGGGGGAGCGCGACACAATGACCGGGTGAGCCTGCACACCACGACGTACGGCGACGAGGGTTCTCCGATCGTCTTCTGCCACGGCCTCTTCGGCCAGGGCCGGAACTGGACGGGCGTGGCCAAGGCGCTCGCCGACGAGCACCGCACCGTGCTGGTCGACCTGCCGCACCACGGCCGCTCGCCCTGGTCCGACAGCTTCGACTACGTCGACGTGGCCGACCAGCTGGCCGACCTGCTCGCGGAGCTGTTCGGTGACGACGACCCGGCCACGCTCGTCGGCCACTCGATGGGCGGCAAGGCGAGCATGGTGACCGCCCTGCGCGCACCGGAGCGCGTGCGCCGGCTGTGCGTGGTCGACATCGCGCCCGTCGACTACGGGTCCCGCGGCGAGTTCGAGGGGTACGTCGAGGCGATGCAGGCGCTCGACCTGGGTGCACTGCGCCGCCGGTCGGACGCCGAGGCGGCGCTGGAGCCCGCCGTGCCCGAGCGGATGGTGCGCGACTTCCTGCTCCAGAACCTGCGGCGCGACGGGGACGAGTGGCGCTGGCAGGTCAACCTCGACGTGCTCGGTCGCGACCTCGACGCGCTCAGCGGCTGGCCGGAGGACCGCCTCGGCGACGTGGCGCCGTACGAGGGCCCGGTGCTGTGGGTGGCGGGCGCGGACTCGAGGTACGTGCGCGCCGAGCACGAGCCCGCGATGCGCCGCCTCTTCCCGCGCACCCGCAAGGTGGTCGTCAAGGACGCCGGACACTGGGTGCACGCCCAGCAACCCGACATCGTCGTCGAGGTCGTGCGACGACTGGCCGCCTAGCTAACGGGTGTCCTGCTTGCGGATGAACACCTCGCGGACCAGCAGCATGATCGCGGCGGCGGTGGGGATCGCGAGCAGCGCGCCGATCACCCCGAGCAGGGACGCGCCGATCAGCGCGGCGATCACGGTCATCGCGCCGGAGATGTCGACCGAACGGGACATCACCCGCGGGTAGATCAGGTAGTTCTCGACCTGCTGGTAGACGATGTAGAAGATGATGCAGGCGATGCCGACCTTGAGGTCGGTGGCCAGCCCGATGGCGCTGACGACCACGGCACCGAGCGTCGCCCCGATCATCGGGATCACGTCGAGGATCGCGACCACGAGGGCCAGCGCGACGGCGTACTCACCCAGGCCGACGATCAGCAGGAACACCAGCGTCGACAGGCCCGCGCAGAGCGCGACGATGAAGGCGCCCGAGACGTAGCCGCCGATGCCCGCGAGGATCCGGTCGCCGAGGTCGGCCACGGTCTCGCGGCGGCTGGCGGGGGCCAGGCGGTAGAGGTTGCCCTTCACCTTGTCGAGCGAGGCCATGAAGTAGAGCGTCAGCACCAGCACGATGAACGTGTTGGCGAGCGCCCCGAGGATCGCCAGCCCCACGCCGAGCACCCCGCCGAAGACCTGCTGGGTGAGGTCACCGCTGGTGACGTAGTCCTTCGCCTTGTTGATCACGTCGTACTTGGCGTCGAGCTTCTCGATCTGGCGGTTGTGCTGCAGCTGGTCGAAGTAGCCGGGAGCGTTCTTGGTCAGCGTCGAGATCTGGTCGGCGACCACGGGTGCGACCGCGAGCACGAACAGCCCCAGGGCGGCCACGAAGCCGAGGGCCACCAGGAGCACCGCGAAGGAGTGGCGGATGTTGTGGCGGATCAGCCACTGCACGACCGGGTTGAGGCCGAAGGCGAGGAACAGCGAGACCACGACCAGGATCAGCACCGAGCTGGCCTGGAGGATCAGCCCGCCGAACCACCAGGCCAGGAGCCCTCCGGAGGCCAGCATGAAGCCGGTGACGAAGGGGTTGTGGTTCCAGGGGCCGCGCACCCGCGCGGCCGGGGTGTTCCCGGACCCGGGGGGCACCGGGGCAGCAACGTCTGCCGACCGGTCCTTGCCCTTGCCGGATCCGGGAACCGCCACGTGTCAGCTCTCGTCGTCGCCGAACCCGGCCACCACGTCGCGCAGCGCCGAGAGCTGCGCGGTGATCGAGTCGCGGCGACGCTGCAACCGGGTGACCTCGGCCTTGAGGGCCTGGAGCTCACGCTCGGAGTCGGCGTGACCGCTGTTGCGCAGTGCGTCGGCCTGCTTCTTCGCGGCGCTGACGATCTGCTCGGCCTCGCGGCGTGAACGGCTGACCAGCTGCTCGGCCTCGTGCTCGGCAGCCTCGCGCGCAGCAGCGGCGGCCTCGGTCGCCTCGCGGGCGCGCTCCTCGGCGGCCTTCGAGCGCTGCTCGGCCTCCTCGACGAGGCGCTTGGTCTCCGTGACCGCGGCGTCGTGGTTCTCGGCGGCCTCACGGGTGAGGCGCTCCTTCTCCACGGCCAGGGCGCGACGCGCCTCCTGCACCTCGCGCTCGGCCTCGGCCCGAGCCTGCTCGGAGTCGCGGGAGGCGCTGGTGCGCAGGGCGTTGGTCTCCTGCTCGGCGGCCAGGCGGGTCTGCTCGGCCTCCCGCTTGGCGGCGGCCAGGGCGTCGTCGGCCTCGGCCATCGAGCGGACGCGGTGCGACTCGATGTCGGCCGTGATGCGGTTGCGGCTCTCGTCGAGCTCGCGCAGCTGCACCACCCGCATGTCCTCGGCGTCGCGCTCGGCCTCCGTCTTGACGGCGGCGGCGTCACGCCGGGCCTGCTCGCGGATCTGGGTGGCCTGCGCGTTGGCCTCCTCGAGCACCTCGGCGGACTGCTCCTCGGCCAGGCGCAGCATCTCGCTGGCCTTGCCGCCGAGCCCGGCGTAGGTGGGGTTCTGGTTCTCGTCGATCTCCGTGCGCAGCGACTCGACCTCGGCCTGCAGCGCCTTGAGCCGTGACTGGGCCTCGGTCAGGCTCGCGGCGAGACCGGCCTTCTCGGCACCCATGGTGCGCAGGTGCGTGTCGACCGCTGCGGTGTCGTAGCCACCGCGACGCACGGTCGGGATCGACGGCAGCTGGGCGGCCGGCGGCGGGGTCGCGGGGGCCGGAGCGCTCTGACGGGTGGGGGTGGCGTCGGCCTGCGAGCGCTGGGCCGGGGCCTGTGCCCGGGGCGGAGCCTGCACGGGCGCCGGCTTGTCCGCGGGCTTCGCGGCGGCGGCGGGTTCGGCCGGCTTCTCGGCCAGCTTCTGGGCGGTCTTGGCGCCCTGCTCGCCGGAGTCGCGGTGGATCACCTGCGTGGGCTCGTCGGCGGAGTTGTCGGGCTCGTGGTCAAAGATGGACAGGCCCTGGTTGCTCATGCTTCTCAATCCTCTATCCCGTGGTCGTGGGTCGGGTCGCTGGTCCGACGTACGACGCCAGTGTCACCCATGAGGTGGACGAAACCCACCTCGACCCTCTGCGACGCGCCGCCCAAATGCGCCGATATGCAGGAGTGATCAGGAAGGGGATCCGGTCACACGCCGCGGAAGGCGGTGATCCGGTCGATGTGCCGGGCCCGGAGCTCCTCGTCGCGGATGCCCAGGCCCTCCTCGGGGGCGAGGCAGAGCACGCCGACCTTGCCCTGGTGGGCGTTCTGGTGGACGTCGAGCGCGGCCTGCCCGACGTCGTCGAGGGAGTAGGTCCTCGACAGCGTCGGGTGGATCATCCCCTTGGCGATCAGCCGGTTGGCCTCCCACGACTCGCGGTAGTTGGCGAAGTGGGAGCTGATGATGCGCTTGAGGTTCATCCACAGGTAGCGGTTGTCGAACTCGTGCATGTAGCCCGAGGTCGACGCGCAGGTGGTGATCGTGCCGCCCTTGCGGGTCACGTAGACGCTGGCGCCGAAGGTCTCCCGGCCCGGGTGCTCGAAGACGATGTCGACGTCCTCACCGCCGGTGAGCTCGCGGATCTTGGCGCCGAAGCGCTTCCACTCCCGCGGGTCCTGGGTCTGGGGGTCCTTCCAGAACTTGTAGCCCTCCTCGGAGCGGTTGATGATCAGCTCCGCGCCCATCTTGCGGGCGATGGCGGCCTTCTCCTCGTTGGAGACCACGCAGACCGGGACGGCGCCGCCGTTGAGGGCGTACTGCGTCGCGAAGCCGCCGAGGCCACCGCTGGCGCCCCAGATCAGCACGTTGTCGCCCTGCTTCATGCCGGCGCCGTTCTTGCTGACCAGCTGGCGGTAGGCCGTGCAGTTCACGAGACCGGGGGAGGCGGCCTCCTCCCAGCTGAGGTGGTCGGGCTTGGGCATCAGCTGGTTGGACTTCACCAGCGCGACGTGGGCCAGGCCGCCGAAGTTGGTCTCGAAGCCCCAGATGCGCTGCTCGGGGTCGAGCATCGTGTCGTTGTGGCCGTCGGGGCTCTCCAGCTCCACCGAGAGGCAGTGGGCGACGACCTCGTCGCCGGGGTTCCAGGAGTGCACGCCGAGGCCGGTCTTGAGCACGACGCCGGCGAGGTCGGAGCCGACGACGTGGTACGGCAGGTCGTGGCGCTTGGCCAGGGGAGAGATCCGGCCGTAGCGCTCGAGGAAGCCGAAGGTGGAGACCGGCTCGAAGATCGAGGTCCAGACGGTGTTGTAGTTGATCGCGCTGGCCATCACCGCGACGAGGGCCTCGCCCGGGCCGAGCTCGGGCAGCGCGACGTCCTCGACGTGGATCGACTTGCGGGGGTCCTTCTCGCGGCTCGCGATGCCCTCGAACATGTCGACCTCGTCCTTGTGCACCGTGGCCGCGCGGTAGGACTCGGGAAGCTCGAGGTTCGCGAAGTCCTCGCCGCTGGTGTCGCCGGCGAGGATGGCGTCGAGGATCTGCTGCACGTGGGCTCCTGGGGTCTCACGGGTGGGCTGCGGCGGAATCTACCGACGAGTAAGGCAGGTGTCAGCCGGGTGTGACCTATCTTGCTCCACCGCGCGCGTGAGGGCGACGGGCGCCCACGGGCCGTCGGCCTCAGCTGTTGATGATCCGGTTCGCCACCCGCAGGGCACGGTCGATGGGGACGGCGAAGCCGATGCCGATGTTGCCGGCGTTCCCGCCCGGGCCCCGGACGGTGGCGATCGCGGTGTTCACGCCGATCACCTGGCCGTCGAGGTTGACCAGCGGACCACCGGAGTTGCCGGGGTTGATCGAGGCGTCGGTCTGGATCACCGACTGGGTGTTCCGGCCGCCCAGCCGCGCCCGCCGGTCCGTCGTACTCACGATGCCTGCGGTGACGGTGCCGTTGAGGCCGAGCGGCGAGCCGATCGCGATCACCGGCTGCCCGATCCGCACCAGGGCCGAGCGGCCGATCGTCGCCTGGTCGAGGCCGCCGGACCGGGTGCGGAGCACGGCGATGTCGTTGGCCGGGTCGGTGCCGACGACGTCAGCGGTGACCTGGCGCCCGCCCTGCAGCTGCAGCACCACCCGCTCGTCGCCGGACACGACGTGCTCGTTGGTCATCACGTGCCCGCGGCGGTCGAAGACGAAGCCCGAGCCGGAGCCGGCGTCGCTGCGCACCTGCACCACGCTCGGCAGGATCTTGGCCGCAGCCGACTCCTCGGTGCCGGCGCGCGCGTTGGGTGCCCGGTTCGAGGGCTGCTCCTGGGTGATCGTCGACCCCTCGGGGCCGAGCCAGTACGCCCCTCCGATGCCGGCGAGACCTCCGACGAGCACGGCGGCGAGCAGCATCGCCACCCCGCGCCGACCGCCGCCGGTCGGCTCGACCAGGGGCGGCAACGGCGGGAGGGGCGCCACGGCCCGCGGACCGGCGACCGGGTCGGGTGGGGACGCGTCGGGCAGCGGCGGGAGCACCGGAGCCTGGTGGTCGGGCGCGCCGGTGGGCCGGGGGTCGAGCCTGGGGCGGATGAAGTCTGGACCGGCGGGGACTCCGAGACCTGGCCAACGGGGCGGTGTCGGCATCTTCGTCCTCTCGGGTCGTCGGGCGGTCAGGGGATGCGGGTGAACCAGCGCAGCGACAGTGCTGCGGCGAGCAGGCCGAGGCACAACGCGATCGCGCTGACGTACGGCGTGACCTCGCGTGGCTCGAGGCGCCAGCCGATGGAGGACTGGATGTCGTCGTACACCTCGTTGAGCTCGTCGCTGCTCTGCGCGGTGTAGGCCTGGCCGTCGGTGCCCTCGGCGAGCTCGGCGAGGGTCACCTCGTCGACGGGTACGCCGACGAGCTGGCCCTGCGTCTCGACGACGCCCTCGGGCGTGCCGTAGGCGATGGTGGAGACGGGTACGCCGGCCGCGCTGGCGGCCGCGGCGGCCTGCACGGGGGTGCGGCCCGTGGTGTTGGTGCCGTCGGAGAGGAGCACGATCTGCGCGGGCACCTTCTTCTCACCACTGAGCCGCGCGCGGGCCCGGATCGCGTCGAGGGAGGTGAACACCCCCTCGCCGATGGCCGTGCGGCCGGCCAGGGTGAGGTCCTGCAGCGCAGCCAGGGCGGTGGCCCGGTCGGCGGTCGGCGTCGCCCGGACCGTGGTCTGGCCGGAGAACGTCACGATGCCGACGTTGAACCCCTCGGGGAGTCCCTCGACGAAGCGCCGGGCAGCCTCGGCGGCCGCGTCGAGACGGTTCGGCTCGACGTCCGTGGCCTTCATCGAGGTCGAGACGTCGACCGTCACGATGACGGTGGCGTTCTCGCGGGGGACCCGCACCTCCATCTCGGGTCGGGCCGCGGCCAGCGCGAGCAGGGCGAAGGCGAACAGCATCGCCACCGCCGGGAGGTGTCGCCGCCAGCCCGGCCGGCTGGGCGCAAGTCGCTGCAGCATCGGCAGCGAGGCGAACCGCACGGCGTAGCGGCTGCGACGGCGCTGCTGCATGAAGTAGGCGATCGCCAGCAGTGCCACCGGGACGAGCAGCAGGAGCCAGACGGGGGAGAGGAGCTTCACCGGGGGCTCCCGGGGAGCCGGGCGCCGTGCCGGGGACGGCGCTGTCCGGTGATGAACCGGGCCAGGTCGGCCACCCAGTCGCGATCGGTGCGGACGACGAGGTGGTGGGCGCGGGCGGCGAGCACCGCCTGGGCCACGGCCGCCCGGTGGTACGCCGCGAGGGCGGCGTACTGGTCGCGCAGGCCGGGGACCGACGTCCACACCTCGCACTGGTGACCGGTCTCCGGGTCGACGAGGACGACCGGTCCGACGTCGGGCAGGGTCAGCTCGCGCGGGTCGAGGACCTCGACCACGAGCACCTCGTGCCGGGCGCTGAGCCGCCGCAGCGGGGCCTCCCAGGCGAACGGGCGCTCCACGTTGCCGTCGGGCTCGACGAAGTCGGAGACCACGACGCGCACACCGCGCCGGCGGTAGCGGGCGTCGAGCAGGGTGATCGCCTCGGCGAGGCCAGGGGCGGGCGTGGAGGCGGAGGGGCGGCCTCGGTCGGGCGACATCATCCGGACTGCTGCCCGCCGCGGGGGAAGCGGCCGCGACCAGTGCACGCCGTCGGCGCCGAGGTGGGCCACCCCGACCCGGTTGCCGGGCCCGTCACTGAGCAGGCCGATCGCGCCGGTCACCCAGGTCGCGAGGTCGCCCTTCTCCACGTCGGTGGTGCCGAAGTCCATGCTCGCCGTCTCGTCGACGAGCACCCAGGTCTCGACCTCGTGCTCCGCGCGGGTCCGCCAGACGTGGGGCTCGAAGCTCCGGGCGGTCACGTTCCAGTCGATGCGGCGTACGTCGTCCTCGCCGGGCCGGTAGCGCACCACCTCGTCGGCATCGCTGCCCGACCCCAGCCGAAGTCCCTCGTGGTCGCCGTGCAGGAGTCCGGCCAGCCGCTTGCGCACCGTCAGGTCCAGGGCCGCGAAGGCGTGCAGGGAGTCGGCCAGTGACCTCACGCCGCACCGGCTCCCGGGGGCTCGGCGGACTCGGATCGCCCGTCGTGCGGGGCGATCTGCGGCTGTGGGGTGACCGACACGAGGTAGTCGACGATCTGCCGCGGGTCGACGCCCTCGGCGATCGCGTCGAAGGAGAGGACGAGCCGGTGCGAGAGGACGTCGCTGGCGACGTCGCCGATGTCGCGCGGCAGCACGTAGTCGCGCCCGCGCAGCAGGGCCATCGCCCGCGCCGCCGCCACCAGCCCCAGGGTGCCGCGTGGCGAGGCACCGAACTCGACGTGGCGCGCGACCGCCTCGAGCCCGCGACGGGCTGGCTCGCGGGTGGTCATCACCAGGGCGACGGCGTACTGCGCGACGGCGTGGTGCACGAAGACCTGGTCGGCCGCCTGCTGGAGCGTGAGCACCTGCTCGGTGGTCAGCACCTCGCGACCGTTCGGGGGGTTCACGCTCATCCGCTGCAGGATCGCCAGCTCCTCGGACTCGTCGGGGTAGCCGACGTCGACCTTCATCAGGAAGCGGTCACGCTGCGCCTCGGGGAGCTGGTAGACGCCCTCGGACTCGATCGGGTTCTGGGTCGCGAGGACCAGGAACGGCTTGGGCAGGGCGTACGTCGTACCGCCGACGCTGACCTGGCCCTCGGCCATCGCCTCGAGCAGGGCCGACTGCACCTTGGCCGGCGCTCGGTTGATCTCGTCGGCGAGCACCAGGTTGGCGAACACCGGCCCGAGCTCGGTGTCGAAGGACTCCGTCGACGGGCGCCAGACGCGGGTGCCGACGATGTCGCCGGGCATCAGGTCGGGCGTGAACTGGAGCCGGGTGAACGACCCGCCGGTGATCTCCGCCAGGGTGCGCACGGCCAGCGTCTTGGCGACTCCCGGGACTCCCTCCAGCAGGAGGTGACCACGGGCCAGCAGGCCGACGAGCATCCGCTCGACCATGGCGTCCTGGCCGACCAGCACCCGCTTGACCTCGAAGAGTGCCCGTTCGAGAAGGGCGGCATGGTGCTCGACGCGTTCGGGCTGCTCGTCGCTCATGGGCGGTCCGTCTCCTCGGCCAGCGCGGGCCGTGTCGGACCCGCATGACGAAAACGGTAGTCCGCAGGCGGTGAAGGGGCGAGGGGCTGCCGGACGGCGGGCAGCTCCTAGCCCGCCGGCTGCACCAGCTCGACGAGCACCCCGCCCGCGTCCTTGGGGTGGATGAAGTTGATCCGCGAGTCGGCGGTGCCCCGCTTCGGGGCGTCGTACAGCAGCCGGAGGCCGCGCTCGCGCAGGATCGCGGAGACCTGCTCCACGTCGGTGACGCGGTAGGCGAGCTGCTGGAGCCCCGGGCCGGAGCGGTCGAGGAACTTCGCGATCGTGGAGGTCTCGTCGATCGGGGCGAGCAGCTGGATGCAGGAACCCGGATGTCGCCGACCGCGACCATCGCCTCGCGCACGCCCTGCTCCTCGTTGGTCTCCTGGTGCTGGACCTCCATCCCGAACGCGTCCCGGTACAGCGCGATGGCCTCGTCGAGGTCGGGCACCGCGACGCCGACGTGGTCGATGCAGGTGAACAGGTGGGCGGGGAGGTTGAGGGGAACAGTCTGCGGAGCGGTCATGGGGGCATCCTCGCGCAGCGCCGTACGACCCTCAACGTGGTGTGACCGGTGCGACACCCGGACACGGAGCGATCGGCCCGAGCACCGTTGATATATGTTGACGGCTGCATTGACGTCGCGCCCAGGAGTGATCCCGTTGTCCGATCAACTGCTCGAGCTGTTCTCCAAGGGGCTGGGGATCCCCGCAGAAGAGCTCAGTGACGAGACCAGCCCGAGCAACACCTCGGCCTGGGACTCCCTGGCCGCCATGGAGATGGTCACGATCATCGAGGACGCGTTCGCGGTCCGGCTCAAGACCGCCGAGATCATGAAGATGCGTTCGATCGGACTGGCCCGCACGGTGCTCCGCTCCAAGGGCGTCGAGGGCATCTGACTCCGGATGCCCGTCCAGCCCACCCGGATCGGCGTCACGGCCAGCTTCACGGCCAACCCCCTCTTCCGCCCGATGCTGGCGGCTCGCGTGGCCGACGCGGAGGCGGAGATCGTCGAGGCCGACTTCAACCAGGTCCACCAGACCCTGCTCGACCCCGCCGCCAGCCTCGGCGAGCTGCCCGACCAGCTGCTGGTGCTGTGGCGCGTGGAGGACATCTTCAGCCAGTCGCTGGTCGACTGGCTGGTCGACTCCGCCGACCCCTCCGGGCTGGTCGAGGACGTGCGACAGCTGGGTGGCCTCGTCAAGCAGGTCGCCTCCACCACCGGCATCCCGGTGGTCGTCACGACCCCTCCGGTCCCGGTCCTGTCGTGGCTGGACCCGCTCGACACCAGGAGCAGCGTCCGGCTCACCGCCCTGCACGGCCGGCTGCTCGAGGCGTTCCTCGAGGGGCTGGACCAGGCTCCGGTGACCCTCGTCGACCTGGACGCCCTGGTGCGCACCCATGGGACCGCGCACGCCTACGACACCCGCAACGACCTGATGTACCACCAGCCGTTCTCCAGCACGTTCGCCCGCGCGTTCGGTGAGCTGCTGGGCCAGGCGCTGAACAGCCTCACGACCGCCGTCCCCAAGGTGATCGCCGTCGACGCGGACAACACGCTGTGGGGCGGGATCGTCGGGGAGGACGGCGCCGACGGCATCCTCATCGGCGACAGCTTCCCGGGCAACGGCTACCGGGCCCTGCACTACGGTCTCGCCTACCAGGTCGCCAACGGCACGCTGCTGGTGATGCTGAGCAAGAACAACGACACCGACGTGGCCGAGGTCTTCGACACCCGTCACGGCGACCTCGTGCTCACCTCGAAGCACTTCGCCACGATGCGGGTCGACTGGAACAGCAAGGCCGACAACCTGGTCAGCATCGCCGACGAGCTCAACCTCGGTGTCGACAGCTTCGTCTTCATCGACGACAACGACGTCGAGCTCGACGAGGTCAGGCAGCGCCTGCCCGAGGTCTCGGTGCTCAAGGTGACCGACGAGCCGTCGGAGATCGCCGAGCTCACCGCCGGGCTGACCGCGTTCAGGTTCGCCAAGGTGTCCGACGAGGACCGCCAGCGCACGTCGATGATGCAGACCGAGGTGGGCCGCAAGGCGGCCGCGACCCAGGCGCAGTCCCACGAGGAGTTCCTCGCCTCGCTGGGGCTGACCGTCAGGGTCTTCCGCCCCGGACCGGCCCACGTCGGGCGGGTCACCCAGCTGATCAACAAGACCAACCAGTTCAACCTGACCACGATCCGGCGCGACGAGGCCGAGGTGTCCTCGCTCGTCGCCTCCGACGACCACCGGGTCTACGCCGCAGAGGTGTCGGACCGGTTCGGCGGCTACGGCCTGGTGGCGGTGGCCATCGTGGCGGCCGGGGACGACGCCTGGGACGTGGACACGTTCCTGATGAGCTGCCGGGTGCTGCGGCGCGGGGTCGAGAACGCCATCATCCAGTGCATCGCCGACGACGCCGCCGCCGTCCGGTGCCAGCACCCTCAGCGGCACCTACCTGCCCACCGCGAAGAACTCGCAGGTCGCGACGTTCTACCCGGAGCTGGGGTTCGCCGAGCTCGGCGAGGGTCGGTTCGAGGCGGTGCTGCCGCTCACGTTGACGCCTGACCACGTCACGATCGAGCGCGATGCTTGACGGCGACCCGTTCCTCTACTTCTCCGATCTGCTCGTCCTCCTGGTCGGAGTCCTGCCTGCGTACTTCCTGCTGCCGTGGGCGTGGGCCCGGCAGCTGCTGCTCGGAGTCACCGGCGCCTACCTGATCTTCCTGATCGCGCCCCGGCTGCTGCTGTTCTACGTGCTGTTCTGGGTGCTGGTCTTCGTGCTCCAGTACGCCGCCACGCTGCTCCGCGACCGTCGGTTCAGCTGGGTGTGGACGACCCTGCTCATCGCGCTGGCACTGGCCCCGATGGTGATCTGGAAGCTGTGGCCGGAGTGGTTCGTCACCGAGTTCAACCTGAAGATGAACACCGGCGTCAACGAGGTCAGCGCGTGGCTCGGGGCCATCGACCGGGTGCGCAACCTGATCCTGCCGATCGGCCTGAGCTTCGCGACGTTCCGCGCGATCGACCAGATCATCAAGGTGCGCCTGGAGATCCTGGCTCCGCTGAACGGGCTGCAGCAGTTCGCCTTCGGGTTCTTCCCGCCGGTGCAGGTCATCGGCCCGGTGATCGAGTACACCGAGATCGAGGACGGCCTCAAGCGCCGGGTGCGGTTCGACCCGCGTGACTTCCTGGCCGGTGTCCTCACCATCGCGATCGGCGCCGTGAAGGTCTTCCTGCTCGCCTACCTGCTCCGGGGCAGCTCGGACGTCTTCCTGCTCGCCACCTATGACGGCTCGGCCGCGGAGTACTGGCTCGAGCTCGCGCTGTACGCCCTGTACTTCTACTTCAACTTCTCCGGGTACTCCGACATGGCGATCGGCACCGCCCGCATGTTCGGCTTCCGGCTCGCCCCGAACTTCAACAACCCGTACCTGAAGACCAACCCGCAGGACTTCTGGAACAGCTGGCACATGAGCCTGACCCGGTTCGCCCAGCGCAACGTCTTCGTGCCGATGGGCGGCATGCGGGCGCGCACCCAGTACATGGCGATCGTCGCCACGATGATGGTGATCGCGCTGTGGCACGGCCTCAGCATCCCGCTGGTGATCTTCGGGCTCTACCACTCGGCCGGGCTGGTCATCCACCGGATGTGGGTCGCCCGACACCCGGTGCCCTCGCCGCGGCCGTTGCCCCGCCGCGTTGGGGCCAATGTGGTCTTCTTCGGGTATTACCTGATCAGTCTTCCGCTGCTGATGCTGCCGCTCTCCCGGCTGCCCGAGTTCTACGAAAGGCTCCTTCCGTGATCGCCGACCGCCTGCTGGACCGGCTGGGTCGACTGGGCTACGCCGCGACCGCCTGGTCGCTGGTGCGGATCGCCTGCGTCGTCGCGGTCAGCCTGGTGCTCGTGTCGCTCGCGCTGGGCCGCCACCCCGGAGAGCTGACGAGTCCCTGGAACAAGGTCAACGGCACCAACAAGTCCCACGTGGTGAGCCTGACCCTGGGGGACACGCGCGGCTACCGGCCGACGGCCAGCCCGAACTCGTTCCGGATCGCCTGGATCGGAGGGTCCGAGGTCCTCGGGGTGGCTCCGCGCAAGGCGTCGATCATCCCCGGGCTGGTGAACAACAGGATCAAGACGGTCGACGGCCGTCGTACCAACACCGACGTGTACTTCCAGAACGCGATGCGGCTCGCCGACCAGCTCGCCTCGCTCGAACGCGCGCTCGCCACCAAGCCGGACCTGGTGGTGGTCAGCCTCAACCCGGTCTGGGTGCTGAACGACCTGGCGGTGCAGCAGTGGGGCTATCTCGACGGCATGCTCGCCAAGGGCAGCCTGTGGCCCCCGTCCAGCTGGCCGGTGGCGGCGTCCCTGGTCAGCCCGGGTGATGCCGGCTGGCGCGGCCTGTCGAGCGTGGTGGGCGTGGTCGCCGACCGCCTCCACTGGGGCACCGAGATGACCGAGAAGACCTCGAAGCTGTCGTTCCTGCACCAGGTCAAGGGGGGCGCCGAGCCGGCCCCGACCGGGCTCGGCCAGCTCGCCCTGCGCCGGCCGGTGGACTTCTGGCACCAGCACTACGGCGGCGTGCCGCCCGATGCCTCGCTGATGCAGAAGCAGCTCTCGATCCTGCACCGAGGGGTCAACTCCGAGTCGAGCCTCAACGCGCGGATCGTCCAGCAGATGCTCGACATGGTGCGTCGCGCGGGCGTGGAGGCGTACTTCTACGTGCCGGCGATCGCCCCGGACGTCTACGCGGACCCCGACGGCGCGCGCTACATCAACCAGCTGCGCGACCAGCTCGCCGACGTCGCCAAGGGCCACACGAGCGAGAAGGTGCGCTTCGACACCCAGGGGCTCCAGGACCGGGTCCCGCCGACGAAGTACAAGGACATCGTGCACAAGCTCGACCCGGGGCCGGAGGTCGACGTGCTCACCGGCGACCTCTGCCGACTGCTCGAGGACACCGACCACCGCACGGGATGCGAGGGATCATGAGCGACACCATCAAGCGCGAGCGGGACGCCGAGGCGGAGCCGAAGCCGTCGGGGAGCCGCTTCGCCGACCTGCCCGCCCGGCTGGCGATCGAGCTGGTCATCGGCGTCGGGCTGGCGGCGGTCCTGCTGCTCGTCGCCTGGGCGTCGAGCAGCGCCATCCGGTTCGTGTACGGCGGCTACTGAGGAGCCCTGATGGACAACGAGAGCACCGGCCCCCGCCTGCACCACGTCGGCTACGTCGTCGCGAACATGGACGGCGGCATCCGTCGCTTCCAGGACGCGGGCGGCAGAGCTCGTGGTCGGTCCGACCGACGACCCGCTGCTCGGCGTCACCTGCGCGCTGCTGCGGCTGCCGGAAGGCGTCGACGTCGAGCTGGTCTCCCCGCTGGCGGGGGCGGAGGACTCCCCGGTCGCTGCGCGACTCGGTCGCGGTGGGGGCCTGGACCACCTCTGCTTCTGGGTCGAGGACCTCGACGCCTCACTGGCACGCGAGCTGGAGAACGACGCCGTCCTGCTCGTCCCGCCGACGTACGCCGTCACCTTCGACTCCACGGTGACCTTCGTGCAGCGTCGTGGCGGCCTCGTGGTCGAGCTGATGGGCGTCAAGCGCGCTGACGCCTGACGGGCTTCGTCAGCCGCGTGACTTCGCCAGGACGTAGGCCACGTTGATGGGCAGGTCCTGCTCGCGCGACTCCTCCAGCGTCTTGCCCTCGTAGGGCAGGCGCAGCGGCTCGACGATGTCGAGACCGTTGTCGCGGATCATCTCCTCGAGCTCGTCGGTGGTGCGCCACAGGTAGATGTGGTCGACCGCGGGAGCGTTGATGCACGTGGTGACGAAGATGTAGGCGTCGTCCTTGGCGAGCTCCGCGATCCGGCGGAGGAACACGTCCGGCTGCTCGACGTGCTCGAGCACCTCACCCATCACGATGGCGTCGTAGGAGCCGGGCTCGAGGTCGGCGGCCTCGAGGAAGTCGCGCTCCTCCACGCGGGCCGGTGCGTCAGGGTGGAAGTGGTCGATGATCGTGCGCGTCTGCTCGACGCTGGCGGCCGACAGGTCGACCGCGAGCACGTCGTCGAAGCTGCCGACCTCGATGGCCGAGAGCAGCAGGAACCCGTGCCCGGGCCCGATCTCGAGGTAGCGGCCGGGGCGGTCCTTGGGCAGGGTCTCGCGCAGGAACCGGGCCATCGCGAGGTGGTTGGGCCACAGGAAGTTGGTGATGGCGAGGCCGTACATGTAGCGGTCCATGTAGTCCCGGTCGTGGTAGACCGAGGCGGCCACCTCGTCGAAGGTCGAGTGCCGGTAGCTGCCGTTGTCGCGGAAGTACAGCTGCTCCTCGAGGGTGTCGCCGAGGATGGTCAGGTAGCACTCGGCGAGGTAGTCGAGCGTGAGCCCCTTGCTCAGGCAGAACTCGAGGTACGTGCCGAGACGGGCGATCTCCTCCTCGCTACCCCCGCTCACGGCCTGGTTGAGGAAGCCCCGGTGGACCGGGTACTGCTCCACGATGTTCTCGACCAGGTCGGGGACCAGGGTTGCGGTGTCGTCCATGGCGCCCGAACATACCTGCCGCGCGCCGCTCGCGTGTGACGCAGACCCCCCTCCTGTCGCGCGACTTTCGTGGGTAGTGTCGAGTCGACCCAGATTTGCTCGTTCAGGAGGCACCTATGTCCGGTTCCGTCATCGTCGCAGGCGCACGCACCCCCATCGGACGCCTGCTCGGAGGCCTGAAGAGCCTCTCGGCAGCCGAGCTCGGCGGCGTCGCCATCAAGGGTGCCCTCGAGAAGGCCGGCGTCTCCGCCGACCAGGTCGACTACCTGATCATGGGCCAGGTCATCCAGGCCGGTGCCGGCCAGAACCCCGCGCGCACGGCGGGCATCGCGGCCGGACTGCCGCTGTCGCTGCCGTCGATCACGATCAACAAGGTCTGCCTCTCCGGCGTCAACGCGATCGCGACCGCCGACGCGCTGATCCAGGCCGGCGTGCACGACATCATCGTGGCCGGTGGCATGGAGTCGATGACGAACGCCCCGCACCTGCTGCCGAAGTCGCGTGAGGGCTTCAAGTACGGCGACACCGCGCTGGTCGACTCGATGGCCTACGACGCGCTCTACGACCAGATCACCCAGCAGGCCATGGGGGGTCTCACCGAGCAGGCCAACGCCGACGGCACCAAGCTGAGCCGCGAGGAGCAGGACGAGTTCTCCGCGCGCTCCCACCAGCTCGCCGCGACCGCCTGGAAGAACGGCGTCTTCGACGACGAGGTCGTGCCGGTCGAGATCCCGCAGCGCAAGGGCGACCCGATCGTGGTGAACAGCGACGAGGGCGTGCGCGGCGACACCACCGCCGAGTCGCTCGGCAAGCTGCGCCCCGCCTTCAGCAAGGACGGCACCATCACCGCGGGCTCCGCCTCGCAGATCTCCGACGGCGCCTGCGCCGTGGTCGTGATGAGCAAGGCCAAGGCCGAGGAGCTCGGCCTCGAGTGGCTCTGCGAGATCGGTGCCTCCGGCCAGGTCGCCGGCCCCGACTCCACGCTCCAGCAGCAGCCCGCCAACGCGACCGCGAAGGCGCTGGAGAAGGAGGGCATCTCGATCGACGACGTCGACCTCGTGGAGTTCAACGAGGCCTTCGCGGCCGTCGGCATCGAGTCGGCCCGCGAGCTCGGCATCCCCGAGGACAAGGTCAACGTCAACGGCGGCGCGATCGCCCTGGGCCACCCGGTCGGCATGTCCGGCGCCCGGATCGTGCTGCACCTCGCCCTGGAGCTGAAGCGTCGCGGTGGTGGCACCGGCGTCGCCGCCCTCTGCGGCGGTGGTGGCCAGGGTGACGCCCTGGTCGTCAAGGTGCCAGCCTCCTGAGCAGGCGGTCGACGGGGGACGTCCCCGCGCTGGTCGAGAAGGCCCGCGAGGGGGATGCGCGTTCGGTCGCCCGGCTGATCTCGCTGGTCGAGGACGCCTCGCCGCTGCTGCGCGAGGTGATGGCCGGCCTGGCGCCGTACGCCGGGCAGGGGGCCGCGGCGCACATCGTCGGGATCACCGGATCGCCGGGTGTCGGCAAGTCCACCTCCACCAACGCCCTCGTCACCGCTCTCCGCAAGCAGGACAAGCGCGTCGGCGTGCTCGCCGTCGACCCGTCGTCGCCGTTCTCGGGCGGGGCGCTGCTGGGCGACCGGGTGCGGATGCAGGACCACGCGCTCGACAAGGAGGTCTACATCCGCTCGATGGCCTCGCGCGGCCACCTCGGCGGGCTGTCGTGGGCCACGCCCCAGGCGCTGCGCGTGCTCGAGGCCGCCGGCTGCGACGTGATCCTGATCGAGACCGTCGGCGTCGGCCAGAGCGAGGTCGAGATCGCCGCGATGGCGGACACCACGATGGTGCTGCTCGCGCCGGGGATGGGCGACGGCATCCAGGCCGCGAAGGCCGGGCATCCTCGAGATCGGCGACGTCTACGTCATCAACAAGGCCGATCGCGACGGCGCCGACCAGGTGCGCCGGGAGCTGCGCTCGATGCTCGCCCTGGCCGAGCGGCCCGAGGGCGCGTGGCGGCCGGAGATCGTCAAGACGGTCGCCAGCAAGGGCGAGGGCATCGACGACGTCGTCGCTGCGCTCGAGCAGCACCACGAGCACCTGTCGTCGAGCGGCGAGCTCGACCGGCGCCGGCTCCGTCGGGCACGCGACGAGATCGAGGCGATCGCGGTGACGGCGTTGCGCGAGCAGTGGCGCGGCGTACACGAGAACGCGGCGCTGGACGAGCTCGCGGCCGAGGTGATCGCTGGGGAGAGCGATCCCTACGCGGCGGCCGACCTGCTGCTGGAGAGCCTGGAACAGGGTTCCGCGCGCGCCTGACCCGATTCGGGGCGCGAACTTGGTACAAAGAACGTGTTGTGCACGTGAGTTCCGGCGTGCGCTGACTCTTCCCCCGACGCAAGGAGCACCCGATGGACGGCGCACTGAAGAAAGGTGTGGTCCTCCTCGTCATCCTGTTCCTCGGCTTCTGGCTGGTGCAGGACCCCAACGGCTTCGGCGAGAGCGCCAAGCAGACCGCCACCACCATCTGGGAGCTGCTGGTCCAGCTGTTCGACGGCGTGATCAGCTTCTTCAAGTCGATCAGCTCCTGAGTCCTCGTCATGGGCTCGGTCTGGCGCTGGCTCACCGATCCGCACATCGGTGAGCGCCTGCTGCGCGACGAGGACGAGGACATCGTCGACGTGGTGCACAAGCACCCGGTCGTCTACGTCGTCCCCGCGCTGCTCGCCGGCGCCGGGCTGATCTGCTGGATGCTGGTGCCGTTCTCCTCCGTCGAGCTCGGCTGGGCGCCGATGCTCGTCGGTCTCGGCCTGATCGCGTGGGGCGGGCTCAGGGCGCTGCAACGCAACATCGACCGGTTCGTGGTGACCAACCAGCGGGTGTTCCGCGTGCACGGCCTGTTCAACCGCAAGGAAGCCACCATGCCGCTGAGCCGGATCCTCGACATCTCGGTCGACAAGCCGCTGCAGGGGCGGATCCTCAACTACGGGCACTTCACCTTCGAGTCGGCCGCCCAGGAGCAGGGCCTGCGCGAGATCCGGTTCGTCGCGAACGCCGACGCCCGCAACCTGACCATCCAGCGCGTCGTCACGCGGGCGGGCCTGCGTGGCCGCAGCCCGCAGCACGTCCCGAAGGGCGACTGAGGTCAGATCCCCGCAGCGGCCTGCAGGTCGCCGCGGATCGCGTCGAGCCGGCCGACCGCGTTGATGCGCGCGGCGTCGACGCCGTCCTCCTCGTCACTCTCCACCGGTACGACGACCTCGAGGTAGCACTTGATCTTCGGCTCCGTCCCCGAGGGGCGTACGACGACCCGCCCGTCGTCGGCCAGCCGGAAGCGCAGCCCGTTGGTCGGGGGGACGTGCTCGGAGCCCAGCGAGAGGTCGTCGACCTGCTCGACCGCGAGCCCGCCGAGCGAGGTCGGCGGCTGGTCGCGCAACCGGTCGACCACGGCGGGGATCGCGTCGAGGTCGTCCATCCGCACCGAGAGCTGGTCGGTGGCGTGCAGGCCGTAGGTGCGCGCGAGGTCGTCGAGCAGGTCGCGCAGGGTGCGACCGGCAGCCTTGGCCCGGGCCGCGACGTCGCAGACCATCATCAGCGCGGAGATGCCGTCCTTGTCCTTCACGTGCCGGGGATCCACGCAGTAGCCGAGCGCCTCCTCGTAGCCGAACGCCAGGTCCTCGACCCGGCCGATCCACTTGAAGCCGGTCAGCGTCTCGGCGTACAGCTGCTTCTCGGCGACCGCCATCTTCCCCAGCAGCGACGACGAGACGATCGTGGTCGCGTAGACCCCCTCGCGGCGCAGCCCCAGGATGTGCTGGGCCAGGATCGCCCCGACCTCGTCGCCCTTGAGCATCTGCCACCCGTGCGGGCCGGGCACGGCGACGGCGCACCGGTCGGCGTCGGGGTCGTTGGCCACGACGATGTCGGCGTCCACCTCCTCGGCGAGCGCCATCGCGAGGTCCATCGCGCCGGGCTCCTCGGGGTTGGGGAAGGAGACCGTGGGGAAGTCGGGGTCGGGCTCGGCCTGCGCGGTGGCGACGTGCGGCGCCGCGAAGCCGGCGTCCTTCAGCGCGGTGGCCACGGTGGAGCCGCCGACTCCGTGCAGGGGCGTGTAGACGATGGTGAGGTCGCGCGGTCCGCCTCCGGCGAGCGCGACCACCGTCTCGAGGTAGCGGTCGAGCAGCTCGTCGCCGAGCACCTCGCCACCGTCACCGCGCGGGATGTCGGCGACGGCGCCGACCGCGGCGATGCTCTCGGCGATCTCGACGTCCGCCGGCGGCACGATCTGGCTGCCGTCGCCCAGGTAGACCTTGTAGCCGTTGTCCTCCGGCGGGTTGTGGCTCGCGGTCACCATCACCCCGGCCACGCAGCCGAGGTCGCGGATCGCGAAGGCCAGCAGGGGAGTCGGCAGCGGCCGCGGGAGCACGGCGGCCTTGAGCCCGGCGCCGGTCATCACCTCGGCGGTGTCCCGGGCGAACACCTCGGAGTTGTGCCGTGCGTCGTAGCCGATCACGACGGTGTCGTCCTCACCGGCGCCCTTCTCCAGCAGGTACGCCGCCAGCCCGGCCGCCGCTCGGAGCACGACCACGCGGTTCATCCGGTTGGGCCCGGCACCCAGCGCCCCGCGCAGGCCGGCGGTGCCGAACTCGAGGGTGCCGGCGAACCGGTCGGCCAGCTCGGCGGTGTCCTCGGCCTCGATCAGCTGCTCGAGCTCGGCCTTCGTGACCGGGTCGGGGTCGTCGGCTGCCCAGGCGCGGGCGCGGTCCAGGAGGTCGGCATCGGTCATGGACCCGAATCTAGACGGGGATCAGCCCAGCTCGCGCAGGCGGGGGAGCAGCTCCTCGCAGAGGCGGGCCACGTGTCCGACCGGGTCGTCCTTCGAGGGCATCACCCAGACCTGGTCGATCCCCAGGCCGGCGTACGCCTCCATCCGGCGCAGGAACGCGTCCACGTCGTCGAACGGGTCGCCGCTGGCGAGTGCGGTGCGTCGTACGTCGGAGGGGTCGCGGCCGACGTCGGCGCAGTGGCTGTCGAGGACGTCGATCTTGTGCTTCATCTCGTCGGGCTCGAAGCCGTAGAGGTTGCAGGCGTCGGCGTACGTCGCCACCAGGCGAAGCGTCTTGCGCTCGCCACTGCCACCGATCAGGATCGGCGGGCCGCCGGGCTGGATCGGCCGGGGGACGCACGCCGTCTCGGCCAGCCGGTAGTGCCGGCCCTCGAACGCGCCGTCGTCGTCGCTCCACATCTGGCGGCAGACCTGCACGGCCTCCTCGAGCCGCTCGAACCGCTCGGAGGTGCCGGGGAACGGCACGCCGAGGCCCTGGTGCTCGCGCTCGTACCAGGCGGCGCCGATGCCGAGGAAGGCCCGGCCGCCGCTGAGGACGTCGAGGGTGGTGACGGTCTTGGCGAGCAGCCCGGGGTGGCGGTAGGTGACGCCGGTGACCAGCAGCCCGAGGGTCAGCCGCTCGGTGCGGCCGGCGAGGAACCCCAGCGAGGTGTAGCCCTCCAGCATCGGTTCGGCGGGGCCGCCGAGGTACTCCATCTGGAACCAGTGGTCCATCATCGTCAGCGTCGAGATGCCGCCCTCGTCGGCGGTGCGGGCCACGTCGGCGAGCGTCGGGCCGAGTGCCTCGGGGCCGCCCGGCCAGCTGAGGTTCGCGCAGTGGACTGCCAGCTTCACGGGTGTCTCCTCGGGGGTCGCCATACTGGGCGGGTGGCTGTGCGCGTCTACCGCTTCTCCAGCGTTTTCACCCTAGAGGCGGCCCGAAATCGGGTGCACGACGTGCTGGTCGACCTGGAGTTCTACAGCGAGTGGTGGCCGCAGGTGCGCGCGGTCGGCAAGATCGACGACGACCACGCGCTGGTCGTGTGCCGCTCGGCGTTGCCCTACGACCTCGAGCTCGTGCTGACCGCGGTCAGCCGCGACCTCGACTGCCTCGAGGTGGGCATCGACGGCCCGATCCGCGGGTGGGCGAAGTTCCACCTCGACGAGCAGAGCCCCGGCGTGACCACCCTGCGGTTCGAGCAGGAGGTCCGCGCCGAGGCTCCGTCGTTCGTGCTGGCGTCGTACGTCGTGCGGCCGGTGCTCGTGTGGAACCACCGCCGGATGATGCGCGGTGCGGAGCAGGGGCTGCGCGAGAGGTTCGAGCCGCCGGTTCAGCCGAGAGCGGCGACCGCGGCGTCGTAGTCGGGCTCCTGGCCGATCTGGGGGACCAGCTCGGTGTAGGTGACCTGGTTGTCCTCGTCGAGGACCACGATCGCCCGGGCGAGGAGTCCCTCGAACTTGCTGTCGAGCAGGCGTACGCCGTAGTCGTCACCGAACGAGGAGCGGAACGACGAGCCGACGTGCACGCCCTCGATGCCCTCGGCGGCGCAGAAGTCCTTGACCGCGAACGGCAGGTCGTTGGAGACGTTCACGACCGTGGTGTTGTCGAGCCCGGCGGCCAGCTCGTTGAACTTGCGCAGCGCCGCCTGGCACACGCCGGTGCCGATGCTGGGGAAGATGCTCAGCACCTTGCGGCCGGACAGGTCGCCGAGGGTGAACTCCTTCAGGTCGGCGTCGACCAGGGTGAAGTCGGGTGCCTTGTCGCCGACGGCGGGCAGCTCTCCGACGGTGTGGGCGGGGGCGTCTCCGAGTGCAGTGGTAGCCATGCCGCCAATCTAACGGGGCCGGTCCAACCCCTCGTCCGGGGTCCAACCTTGCGGCGGGCGGCACCAGGGATCAGGCGTCGATGGAGGACATGTCGCCGTAGCGGGCGCCGGAGACGGCGTCGCGGGGGATGGCGGTCTCGAGGGCGGCGAGGTCCTCGGCGGAGAGCTTCACGTCGCTGGCGGCGACGTTCTCCTCGAGGTACTGCACCCGCTTGGTGCCGGGGATGGGGACGATGTCGTCGCCCTGCGCGAGCACCCAGGCGAGGGCGAGCTGGCCCGGGGTGCAGTCCTTCTGCGCCGCGAGCTCCTTGACCTGGTCGACGAGGGCGAGGTTGGCGTCGAGGGCGTCACCCTGGAAGCGCGGGAAGTACGACGAACGCCGGTTGTCCCTCTCCCCGTCGGCACCGGAGTCGCGGGTGATCGTCCCGGTCAGCAGTCCGCGCCCGAGCGGGGAGTAGGGCACCAGCCCGATGCCCAGCTCGCGGACCACGTCGAGGATCTCGTCCTCGAGGTCGCGCGTGAACAGGGAGTACTCGCTCTGCAGCGCGGTGATCGGGTGCACCGCGTGGGCCTTCCGGATGGTGGCCGCGCTCGCCTCGGAGAGCCCGAGGTGGGTGACCTTGCCGGCCTCCACGAGCTCCTTCATCGCGCCGACCGTCTCCTCGATCGGCACCGACGGGTCGACGCGGTGCTGGTAGTAGAGGTCGATGTGGTCGACGCCGAGCCGCTGGAGCGAGGCGTCGCAGGCCCGGCGGACGTAGTCGGGCGAACCGTCGATCCCGAGCCGCTCACCGTTCTCGCCTCGGACGTTGCCGAACTTGGTCGCGAGCTGGACCTCGTCGCGGCGGTCCTTGATGGCCTTGCCGACGAGCTGCTCGTTGGTGAACGGGCCGTACATGTCCGCGGTGTCGAGGAAGGTGACGCCGAGGTCGAGCGCGCGGTGGATGGTCGCGATCCCGCCCTGCTCGTCGGGGGTGCCGTAGAACTCCGACATCCCCATGCAGCCGAGGCCGAGGGTGGAGACCGTCAGTGCGTGGTCGTGGGTTCCGAGAGTGCGTGCTGTGATCGTCATGCCACCCACCCAACTCCTTCGAGCGCGCTCGAAGTCAAGGGGTCAGGACGCGCGCTCCAGCTTTCCCTCGTAGATCCCGATCTTGTGGTCGATCGCGCGCAGGTGGGAGGTCACCTCGGCGAGCTGGCGCTCGACCCGGTCGCGGTGGCCGACGAGCAGGTCGAGGCGCTCGAGCTCGTTGCCGTCGCCGGCGCGCACGAGCTCCGCGTAGCGGCGTACGTCGCGCATCGGCATGCCTGTCGAGCGAAGCCGGGTGATCATCTCGATCCAGGTCAGGTCGCGCTCGGAGTAGCGACGGTGGCCCGAGGAGGAGCGCTCGACCGAGCCCAGCATCAGCCCGTCGCGCTCGTAGTAGCGCAGGGTGTGGGTGGTCAGCCCGGTCTGCTCGGCGGCCTCGGCGATGGTCAGGGAGCTCACCCGAGCAGTCTCCACCTTCGAGCGCACTCGAAGTCAAGAGTCTCAGTCGAACGCCGGCCGGTCGTACTCCGTGGTCGCGAACGAGCCGCCGACGTACGCCGCCTCGGCCCGGTCGGTCTCGCTCTCCGGCTCGGCCTCGACCTCCGCGGCGAACGCCTCGGCGTCGTCCTGCGGGTCGTACCCGAGCGCCCGGCCGGGCTCGAGGTCCCACCAGCCGCGGGTGTTGGCCGAGATCCCGTAGACGACGGCGAAGCCCGGGCTGGGGGCGGTGAGTGCGGCGTCGAACATCCGCACCGCGTCGCCCGGGGAGAGCCACGTCGAGAGCTGCCGCCGTGTCGTGGGCTTGTCGAGGAAGGAGCCGATGCGGGTGCTGACCGCGTCGATGCCGTGCCGGTCGACGTACAGGTGGAGGAGCGACTCGGCGGCCACCTTGGCGACGCCGTAGAAGGTGTCGGGCCGGGCGTGCACGTCGGCACCGAGGCGCTCGGTGCGCGGCGTGCGGCCGACCGCGTGGTTGCTGGAGGCGTAGACGATGCGGGGTACGTCGTACCGCAGCATCGCCTCGAGCAGCGCACCGGTCGAGACGACGTGGGAGCTCAACGCGTCGGGCAGGGAGGACTCCGTCGGGATGCCCGCGAGGTGGATGATCGCCCCGGGTCGGACCTGGGCGACCGCGGTGTCGACCGCGGCCGGGTCGGTGCAGTCGACCTCGAGCGCGGCGCCGCGGCCGGGCAGGTCGAGGCCGACGACCTCGTGCCCGAGATCGGTGAGGCCGGTGGCCAGGACGCGTCCGATCGCGCCGGAGGCGCCGGTGAGCAGGACCGTGGTCATCGCGTCAGGCTAGCGACGCGGGGTCAGTCCTCCTGGTCGGCGTCCGGGTCCTCGTCGGAGTCGTCGTCGGACTCGTCGGAGTCGTCGTCGGAGTCGTCATCCGAGTCGTCGCCGGACGAGTCGCCGTCGTTGTCGGGGTTGTTCGGGTCCTCCGGGTCGCTGAACGGAGCCGGCGCGCTCTCGTCGTAGTCGTCGGAGTCGGTGAACTGGCCGTGCTCGTGGTCGAAGGTGCGGCCCGTGTTGTCGACCTCGGCCCCGTCGGGGCGGTTGTCGGGGTCGAGGCGGCGGTCGCGCTCCTCCTCCATGTCCTGCTTGGTCTCGTCGTCGGGCTCCTTGTTGGGCTCGATGCCGAGGCTGCGGCCGGCTCGCTCGTCGGTGTCGATGCCGCCGTCGTCGAGGATGCTCTTGCCCTCGTCGCCGGAATCCTTCTCGTCGTCGCTCATCTGGGCCCCTCCCGAGGTCTGTGTCCCCCATGGGTATCGGTGCTGTCGAGACGATGTCAACGTGGGCAGGCGCCCGGCGGACAGGTCTCCTCAGATGCGCGGGACGATGCGGCCGAGCAGCTCACCCATCCGGGTCGCGGCGGAGCGTCCGGCCTCGAGCACCTCTTCGTGGTTGAGCGGCTCTCCGGTGATGCCGGCCGCGAGGTTGGTGACCAGGCTGATGCCGAGCACCTCCATCCCGGCTTCCCGAGCCGCGATCGCCTCGAGCGTCGTACTCATTCCCACGAGGCTGCCGCCGATCGCGCGCACCATGCCGATCTCGGCCGGTGTCTCGTAGTGGGGTCCGGGGAACTGCACGTAGACGCCCTCGTCCAGCGAGGGCTCGACCTCGCGGCACAGCGCGCGCAGGCGCGGGCTGTAGAGGTCGGTGAGGTCGACGAAGTTCGCCCCCTCGATGGGCGAGGTCCCCGTGAGGTTGATGTGGTCGCTGATCAGCACCGGCGTCCCCGGCGACCAGCGCTCGTCGAGCCCGCCGCACCCGTTGGTCAGGACGACGGTGGAGCAGCCGGCCGCCGCGGCGGTGCGGACCCCGTGCACGACGGCTCTCGTGCCGAGCCCCTCGTAGAAGTGGGAGCGACCGAGGAAGACCAGCAGGTTCCGCTCGCCCGCGCGCACCGACCGGATCTTGCCGGCGTGACCGGCCACGGCGGGGGGTGCGAAGCCGGGCAGGTCGGTGCTGCTGATCTCGGCGGTCGCCTCCCCGAGCGCGTCGACCGCCGGCAACCACCCGGAGCCCATCACCAGGGCGATGTCGTGGCGCTCCACGCCGGTCTTCTCGGCGAGGACGACGGCGGCTTCGGTGGCGGCTTCGGCGTAGGTCTGGGTCCGGTCCTGGGTCACCCGACGAGGGTAGTGCCGCTCAACCGCCGAAGTTCGACCGGCAGGGACGCGATCGCAGGGCCGCGACGTAGTCGGCGGGGGCGTCCGCGGCCTCCGCCGCATCAGCGAGTACGCCGAGATAGCTGGCCGACGGGAGCCCGCCCTCGAACGCGTCGAGGACGTAGACCCACGCCACGACCTCTTCGTTCATCGTGGAGACCCGCACCTTGGTCTTGCGGAACAACCCGGTGTCGGCCGACTCCCACGAGTCGAGGGCGGAGACGTCCTCGTCGGTCACGTCGTAGATCGCGACGAAGACCTGCTCGAAGCTGTCCTGCACGATGGTCGCCATCGCGCCGTCCCAGCCGAGCTCCTCACCGCCGAAGGTGAGTCGCCAGCCCTCGAGCCAGCCCGTCTCGCGGAGTGGCGAGTGCGGGCAGCGCTCGCTCATCCGGGCGGGATCGAGGTTGGTGCCGTAGGCGGCGTACAGCGTCACGGCGCAAGACTAAGGGGCCGATTACGGCTCATCGCAATGGGACACAATGACCCGGTGAGCACTCCTAACTTCGGGCAGGCCAACCGGGTCGTGATCATCGGCGGCGGTCCGGGTGGCTACGAGGCGGCTCTCGTCGCGGCGCAGCTGGGCGCGGAGGTCACGGTCGTCGACTCCGACGGCCTGGGTGGCTCCGCGGTGGTCACCGACTGCGTGCCGAGCAAGACGCTGATCGCCACGGCCGAGCTGATGACGGACCTCGCCGGGGCGCCCGAGCTCGGCGTCGGTTTCGAGGACCACGAGGGCGACGCCGCCCACCACGTCGTGGTCGACCTCGACCGGGTCAACCGCCGGGTGAAGAAGCTCGCCTCCGACCAGTCCGCCGACATCGGCCGACGGCTCGAGAAGGAAGGCGTCAGCGTCGTCCGCGGATTCGGTCGGCTGGACGGCACCGGCCAGGTCCTCGTCGAGCTCGCCGACGGCGGGACCGAGACGCTCGAGACCGATGCCGTGCTCCTGGCCACCGGGGCCGCGCCCCGCACGTTGCCGACCGCCGAGCCGGACGGCGAGCGGATCCTCACCTGGGAGCAGGTCTACGACCTCACCGAGGCGCCGACGAAGCTGGTCGTCGTCGGCTCGGGCGTGACCGGTGCCGAGTTCGCCAGCGCCTACATGTCCCTCGGCATCGAGGTCGTGCTGGTCTCCTCGCGTGACCGGGTGCTGCCCGGCGAGGACGCCGACGCCGCCACCGTCCTGGAGGACGTGCTCACCCGGCGTGGCATGGAGGTGCTGTCGCGCTCGCGGATGGAGTCGGTGAAGCGCGACGGCGACCAGGTGACGGTGACGCTCACCGACGGCCGCACGGTCGAGGGATCGCACTGCCTGCTCGCGCTCGGCTCGGTGCCGCGCACCGGAGACCTCGGGCTCGAGGAAGCCGGCGTCGCGGTCGACGACGGTGGCTTCGTGCGCGTCGACCGGGTCTCCCGGACCTCCGCCCGCGGGGTGTACGCCGCCGGCGACTGCACCGGCGTGCTGATGCTCGCCAGCGTCGCTGCGATGCAGGGCCGGATCGCCATGTGGCACTTCCTCGGTGACGCCGTGACCCCGCTCGACCTCAAGCAGGTCTCCTCCAACGTGTTCACCGCCCCGGAGATCGCGACGGTCGGGTGGCAGCAGAAGGCCATCGACGCAGGAGAGATCCAGGCCGAGACCGTGCGCCTCGACCTCGCCGGCAACCCGCGCGCCAAGATGCAGGGCGTCCACGACGGCTTCGTGAAGCTCTTCTGCCGGCCGGGCACCGGCATCATCGTCGGCGGCGTGGTCGTCGGACCCCGGGCGAGCGAGCTGATCCACCCCGTCTCGATCGCGGTCGCCGAGTCGCTCACCGTCGACCAGATGGCGCACGCGTTCACCGTCTACCCGTCGATGAGCGGCTCGATCGCCGAGGCGGCGCGGAGGCTGCACCACTCGCCCGAGTGACCGCCGAAATGGGCCGGGAAATGCGCCGCTGAATGACATCGATGTCATTTACGCGCGCATTCCCAGGCCTTTCTCGAAACCCGGCAAATCGCATTTTCAGCCGTGCATACTGAAGCCCGTTCGCACTTTCACACGGGTCACTGGGGTCACAGATGTCACGCTCAGCACGGCTGTTCCCGGCCGCGACTGCCGGCCTCGCGATGGTCGCCACCCTGCTCGTCGCCGCACCTCCGGTCGAGGCGTCGCGCACCGTCTCGGAGGTCTATCCGGTCCCGGCCAACGGACGTCTGGCGCTGACCGGCCACGGCTTCGGGCACGGCCACGGGATGTCGCAGTACGGCGCGCAGGGCGCCGCCCTCCAGGGGCTCGCCTACCACCAGATCCTCGCCTTCTACTACCCGGGCACGGTGCTCGGCAACGCCACCGGCTCGATGCGGGTGCTGATCACCGCCGACAACGACAACGACGTCCGGGTGCTCCCTGCGAGCGGTCTCGCCGTCCGCCAGGCGGGTAGCGCGACGTCGTACACCGTCCCGACGAACGTCGGCGCGACCACCTGGCGCCTGGTGGCCTCCGGATCGAACACGGTCGTGCAGTACGCCAACGGCGGGTGGCGTGCCTGGCGGACCATCCCGGGCAATGCGGAGTTCTTCCGTGCCGGCGCGCTCACCCTGCGGGTCGCGGGCACCACGCGCGCCTACCGCGGCGCGATGCGGCTGGCCAGCAACAACACGGTGAACGTCGTCGGCCTCGACGACTACGTGAAGGGCGTGGTGCCCCGTGAGATGCCCACGTCCTGGCAGCCCGCAGCCGTCCGGGCCCAGGCCGTGGCCGCGCGGACGTACAGCGTCTTCGACCGCTACGCGCACACCACGCGCTACTACGACACCTGCGACACCACCCAGTGCCAGGTCTACGGCGGCGTCGGTGACGAGGACTCCCGCGGCAACGCGGCCGTGACGGCCACCGCCGGCAAGATCCTGCGCCACGGCGGCAAGCCCGCGTTCACCCAGTTCAGCTCCAGCAGCGGCGGCTGGCTCTCGCCCGGCAGCCAGCCCTACCTCGTTGCGAAGTCCGACCCGTACGACGGACACAGCGGCAACCCGATGCACACCTGGACCACCACGCTGACCCGGGGCGCGATCCAGAACGCCTATCCCTCGTTGGGCACGCTCAACCGCGTCCTGGTGACCCGGCGCAACGGCCACGGCGACTGGTACGGCCGCGTGGAGCAGATGCGGCTCGACGGCTCCAAGGGGGACGTCACCCTGACCGGCGACGCGTTCCGCTCGAAGTTCGGGCTGCGCTCCAACTGGTTCCGGTTCGGCTCCGGCTCGACGGCGCCCAGCCAGCCTGCTCCGAGCCAGCCGCTGACGCCGATCATGAAGCGCTGGAAGGCGATCGGTGGCGCCCAGTCCGTGGTCGGACGCCAGCGCAGCGCGGAGTACTCCATCGCCGGCGGTCGCGCCAAGCGCTTCGCCAAGGGTCGGATCTTCTACAAGGCCAACGCCGGTGCCCACGAGGTCTTCGGCCGCGTGCTCACGGCCTACGTGAACCGCGGTGCGGCGACCTCGAAGCTCGGCTTCCCGATGACGCGGCCGGTGCGGTCCGGCAACCGGATCAAGGCGACGTTCGAGCACGGCACCCTCTCGGTGCGCAAGAAGGGCAAGCTGCGCGCCGTCGTGACCTGGACCTCCTGACCGTTTCGCGCTGTCGGTGGCCGGGGTTAGCGTCCGGACATGGTCGATGCCGACGCCGTACGCCGCGTCGGGCTCGCGTTGCCGCGCAGCTACGAGGCGTTCATCGGCCGACGCTGGAAGCTCAAGGTGCGCCAGCTCGTCTACGTCGCGTTCTCCGCGTGACGAGTCGGCGATGGGCTTCGGCTACCCGCGCGACGCCCGCGACAGCCTGGTCGAGTCGGACCCCGAGACGTTCTTCCTGCCACCGACCTCGGACCTGCGCTACCAGTGGGTGTGCGCCCACCTCGCCCGTCTCGACGACCGGGAGATGCGCGAGCTGGTCACCGACGCCTGGCGGATGTGCGTGCCGCGGATGCTGCACGACCTCCCCGAGCAACCGGCGCCCGTCCCCGCGGCGTGGGCGGCGATGGACTCGGGGGACTGGGCCGAGCTGCGGCCGCTGCTGCACCCCTACGTGCACTGGCAGGACAAGCACGGTGAGCTGAGGGGACGCACCCACGTGCTCGCTCACCTGCGTGACGTCCCGACGCCGAAGCCGCCCCACGAGGTGGAGGTCCGGGACGGGCAGGTCTACCGCTGGCGGGTCAGTCCGAGTCGCCCGGAAGCGGGCGCTGGCTGAAGTCGCCGGCGTAGTAGCCCCGGTGGCGCTGGACGGGCCCGGTGAACACCCCCGACTCGACCTCGATGTCGATGGTTGCGGCCATGGTGCTCACCTCCCGGTGTGTGTTCCTCAGTCATTCGTTGCCCTCACCCATTGAGACTGGAGATGATGACGGAACTCATCGGCAGAGCACGATGCCGGTGTTCAGCACCGACCGAGGGTGCGCTCAGTCGACGACGACGATGGCGTTGGCGGGCAGGTGCCCCAGCTCCTTGAGGCCCGAGGTGAGCGACCTGGCAACGGTGAGAGCAGGCACCCCGAGCAGGCTGGCGGCTTCGCGGTAAGTGTGCCCGCCGAAGGCACACAGAGCCAGACAGCTGCGCTGCAGCTGGGCGAGCTGTCGCAGCCTCACCATGGTGGCCGGCTGGTGCGTCGCTCCGGTGGTCTCGCCGGCGATCTGTTCGCAACGCCAGTAGACGCGTCGGGCCAGGGCACGGCGGGTGCCGGCTGCCGCAGCCGCAGGCGAGCACGCGAGATCGACGATCCCCAGGGCGGTGGCACGCGCCGCTTTCTCTTCCTCTCCGAGCAGCGCGCACGCCAGCGCGAAGGCGGCGCGTCCGTGGTCCGACAGCAGGTCCTCGGCGCGCCGAGCGGTGTGGCGAGTGTCCGGTGGACGAGTGAACGTCACGTCCTCGCGTGGGACGGACTGCTCCGTGGCAGTTTCCATCGTGGGTCTCGCTTCTTCGGTGCGGGGTCGGGCGCGGTCCCGGCCTACCGTACGAGCGACACGCCCTGATGTCTAGGCTTTGCACAAGGTTCTTTGCCCAGTAGGGTAAACAAACCATGTACACGATCCGGCAGGCATCTCGACTCACCGGCGTCTCGGAAGCGTCGCTGCGCGCGTGGGAGCGCCGCTACGCCGTGGTGGTGCCGCAGCGCAGCGACGCTGGATACCGGCTCTACGACGTGGAGTCCTTGGCGGTGCTCTCGACCATGCGCCGGTTGGTGGACGACGGGTGGTCGCCCGCTGCGGCCGCCGAGGCGGTGCGCAGCGGGACGATTCCCGCGACTCTGGAACCGATCGCGGCGGGAGACGACACCTCGGCGGCCCAGGGCAAGACGCAAGCCGCCACCTACACGGAACGGTTCGTGGCCTCGGCGGCGCGGATGGACGCCGTCGGCATCGAGGAGAGCCTGGACGGCGGGTTCGCGCTCGGGACGTTCGAGCACGTCGTCGACTCCTGGCTCTTTCCAACCCTCGAAGCCCTTGGGGAGAGCTGGGCCCGCGGAGAGGTCGACGTGGCAGGTGAGCACACCGCGAGCCACGCGGTGCATCGGCGGCTCTCGGCGGCGTTCCAGGCTGCCGGCAGCAGGTCTCGGGGGCCTACTGTCATCGTCGGTCTGCCGCCGGGCAGCCACCACGAGCTCGGCGCCCTGGCTTTCGCGACGGCGATCCGCAGGAGGGGGCTGAACGTGATCTATCTCGGGGCCGACGTCCCGATCACCAGCTGGCAGGCCGCCGTCCGCAGCGGTTCGGCGCGGGCGGCAGTCATGGCCGTCGTCACTCCCGGCGACCGCCAGGCGGCTGTGGAGGTCGCCGAGCGGCTCCTCGACGAGAGCGCAGGCTCCCTGGTGTGCGTCGGCGGCACCTCGGGGTCCGACCTCGCCCCGGACGTCGTCACCCTTGCCCCGACCATCGCTGCCGCGGCTCATCAGCTCGACGAGCTCGTGCACGCGGGTGGCCACTGACGGGGCGTGCCCGGTCACCACGGTCGGTGACCCGTCAGCCGTCGCCCTCTGCCTGTTGGTAGGCCCCGGGGGGTACGCCGACCAGGCTGGTGAACTCGCGGGTGAAGTGGGCCTGGTCGAACCAGCCGTACTTCGCGGCGAGGTCGGCCAGCGACCCGCCGTACCCGGCGTCGAGGTCGGTCACGACGTCGTGCATCCGGTAGCGCGAGAGCACCCACTTGGGGCTGACCCCGACGTAGCGCTCGAACAGTCGCTGCAACGAGCGGGAGCCGAGACCGCACACCTCCTCGACCTGCGCGACGCGCAGCAGCGAACGGTCGTCGAGCATCATGCCGATGACCTCGAGGAGCTGGGTGTAGTCGGCGCTCGGGGTCGTGACCAGTGCGCCGAGCGCCCCGTCGAAGCGCTCGCGGCACTCCGCGTCGGGGTCGTCGGGTCCGAGCTCGCCGAGAGTGTCCGTCACCGAGCGGTCGAAGACCTCGACAGCGGGGACCGTGGCGTCCCGCAGCTCGCGCGCGTGCACGCCGGTGAGGGCGGCGAGCCCACCCGGGCGGAACTTCGCGGCATAGACCCAGCCGTGGTCGCGCACGGTGACGTCGAAGCGCCGGGTCACCACGCCCGTCACCACGACCGGGTCGTCGCCGACGGCCTCGCGCTGGTGGCCGCGCTCGACGCTGAGGTTGCAGGCGGGGTGCGGCAGCGTCGAGCTGAGGTACGACGCACCGGCGGGCAGGTCCCAGGCCAGCGACCAGTAGTGCTCGACCCAGGGGCTCAGCGCCTCGGAGCAGGACTGGCGGTCGACCCGCACGTGGCGGGCGAGCTGCTCCGGTCGCAGGATGCCGGCCGAGGTCGT